>NZ_CP123445.1:0-3595220 GCF_029866945.1 Halopseudomonas sp. SMJS2
GTGTCTGTTGTACTCTGGCAGCAATGCATTGATTTTTTGCGTGATGAGCTTCCATCCCAGCAGTTCAACACCTGGATTCGTCCCCTTCAGGTAGAAGGGGATCATGGAGAGTTGCGCCTGTATGCGCCCAATCGCTTTGTACTGGATTGGGTCAATGACAAGTATCTGAATCGCATCCAGGAACTGCTGGATGATTTGTCCCAGGGGCAGGCGCCGCTGGTTTCGCTGTTGATTGGCAGCCGCCGTAGTAGCGCGGCGAGTGCGGCGGCGCCCCAGGCACCCGTTGCCCCGGCGGCTATCACGGCAACGCCCGTCGCCGAACCGCCACCGCCGCCAGCGACGCCCCGGGCGCAAGCGACTACCCAGGGCTTTCAACCCGAGCCTGGCCCCTATGACAAGCGCAGCGAAGAAGACCCGCGGCCGCCGCAACGGGCCGACCAGCCGAATAATGCGGTGGTCAAGCACACCAGCTATCTGAACCGCAGTTTCACCTTCGAGAACTTCGTCGAAGGTAAATCCAACCAACTGGCCCGGGCGGCTGCCTGGCAGGTGGCGGACAACCCGCGCCATGGTTACAACCCGCTGTTCCTTTATGGTGGTGTGGGTCTGGGCAAGACGCACCTGATGCATGCCGTTGGCAATCATCTGTTGAAAAAGAATCCTGCGGCGAAGATTGTCTATCTGCATTCCGAGCGTTTTGTCGCCGACATGGTCAAGGCGCTGCAGATGAACGCGATCAATGACTTCAAGCGGTATTACCGTTCGGTCGATGCGCTATTGATTGACGATATTCAGTTCTTCGCCAAGAAGGAGCGCTCCCAGGAAGAATTCTTCCATACTTTCAATGCCTTACTTGAGGGTAACCAGCAAGTTATCCTGACCAGTGATCGCTATCCGAAAGAAATCGACGGTCTGGAAGAGCGCCTGAAATCCCGCTTTGGCTGGGGCCTGACCGTCGCCGTGGAGCCGCCGGAACTGGAAACACGGGTGGCCATTCTGATGAAGAAGGCCGAGCAGTCGCGTATTGACCTGCCCCATGATGCCGCGTTCTTCATTGCCCAGCGCATTCGTTCCAACGTTCGCGAGCTGGAAGGCGCCCTCAAGCGAGTGATCGCCAGCGCGCATTTCATGGGTCGGGATATCACCATCGAGCTGATCCGCGAATCGCTCAAGGACTTGCTCGCGCTGCAGGACAAGCTGGTCAGTATCGATAATATCCAGCGTACCGTCGCTGAGTACTACAAGATCAAGGTGGCAGACATCCTGTCCAAGCGCCGTTCGCGCTCGGTCGCCCGGCCCCGCCAGGTCGCCATGGCACTGTCCAAGGAGCTGACCAACCACAGCTTGCCGGAGATCGGCGATGCCTTTGGCGGACGGGATCACACAACTGTGCTGCACGCCACAAGAAAGATCGCGGAATTACGTGAAATTGATGCGGATATCCGCGAAGATTACAAAAACCTGCTACGGACGCTGACCACCTGAGCGTATGTACCAGGCAAACAGCCAACCTGCACGAGGTCGAAGGAAGACAATGCAATTTACCATCCAGCGCGAAGCCCTGTTGAAACCACTGCAACTGGTGGCTGGTGTCGTCGAACGTCGGCAGACATTGCCAGTGCTGTCCAACGTTCTAGTGGTCGTTGATGGGAATACACTGTCGCTGACCGGCACCGATCTTGAAGTCGAGCTGATCGGCCGAATCCCCCTGGAAGAACAGGCCGAGCCCGGCGAGATTACCGTACCTGCGCGCAAGCTGATGGATATCTGCAAATCCCTGCCAGACGATTCGACGATCAATTTTCGTGTTGAAGAAGGCAAGGCTATTCTCAAGGCTGGGCGTAGTCGCTTCACCTTGACCACCCTGCCCGCTGCGGATTTCCCGAACGTGGAAGACGGCGAGAGCGCGATGAATTTCGCGGTCAGCCAGAACAAGCTGCGTCGCCTGATCGAGCGCACCGGTTTCGCGATGGCCCAGCAGGATGTTCGTTATTACCTCAACGGCATGCTGCTGGAAATCAACGCTGGCCAGCTGCGCGCAGTTGCCACCGACGGGCACCGCATGGCGATGTGTACTGTCGATGCCAATATCGACTATCAGGAAAAATACCAGCTGATCGTGCCGCGCAAAGGGATTCTCGAACTTGCCCGCCTGCTGGGTGAAGCGGATGATCTGATCAATATCACGCTCGGTACCCATCATATCCGCGCGACCACTGGCGACTTCACCTTCACTTCCAAGCTGGTCGATGGCAAATTTCCTGATTACGAACGGGTATTGCCGCGTGGCGGTGACAAGGTGGTGCTAGCTGATCGGCAATCCCTGCGTAATGCCTTCAGCCGCACGGCCATTCTGTCCAACGAGAAGTACCGCGGCATTCGACTGATGCTCAGCGATGCAATGCTCAAGATCCAGGCTAACAACCCGGAGCAGGAAGAGGCTGAGGAAGATACTGTAGTTGATTATTCCGGCGCGCCGCTGGAGATCGGATTCAACGTCAGCTACCTGCTCGATGTAATGAACGTGCTGAGCAATGAGCAGATCAAGATGACGTTGTCTGATGCCAACAGCAGTGCCCTGGTTCAGGAGTCCGAATCGGACGACAGCCTCTACGTCGTCATGCCCATGCGTCTCTGAGCTGCATGCCGCTCAAGCGACTCACCGTCACCGCGGTGCGCAATCTGCACCCGGTGACGCTTCACCCTTCCCCCCGCATCAACATCGTTTCCGGCGCCAACGGTAGTGGCAAGACCAGCCTATTGGAAGCCATCCATATTCTTGGCCTGGCGCGCTCCTTTCGAAGCACCCGCTTGCAGCCCGTGATTCAGCATGGTCAGGATGCCTGCACCGTTTTTGCCGAGCTCGTCCTGAGCAATGGCCTGGCTTGTTCCATAGGCATCACCCGGGGCAAACAGGCCGACTACCAGATACGCATTGACGGGCAGACGGTGCGTAGCACGGCGCAACTGGCCGAAACGCTACCATTACAGCTGATCAATCCCGACAGTTTCCGCTTGCTTGAAGGCGCGCCGAAACAACGTCGTCAGTATCTGGATTGGGGAGTGTTCCACGTGGAACATCAGTTCCTCGCAGTATGGCAGCGTTTGCAAAAAAGTCTGAAACAGCGTAATAGCCTGCTGCGACGTGGTAGAATACAACGTTCGATGCTGGTCCCCTGGGAAACGGAGTTGGTTTCTGCCGGGGAGCGGATAGACGAGTTCAGACGATCCTACTTGCTGCGGTTGAAGCCGGTGTTTGAGGAAATCCTGGCTCGGTTGCTGCCGCTCGATGATCTGACCCTTAGCTACTACCGCGGTTGGGATAAGGAGCGGGCCTTGGCTCAAGTGCTCGACGACCAGTTCGAACGCGATAGTCAGCTGGGATATACCCAGTCGGGCCCCAGCGAGCGGATTTACGGCTACGCGTAAAAGGTATGAACGCGGTGGATATTTTATCGCGTGGGCAGCAGAAGTTGGTTGTTTGTGCGTTGAAAATCGCACAAGGCTATCTTTTACGCGAGTTGGGAGCATCCCAGGAATCAGTATTTCTAGTGGATGACCTGCCGTCCGAATTGGACGAACGACATCGCCGGGCGCTCTGCAGCCTGCTGGAAGACCTGCAGTGTCAGGTCTTTATTAGTTGTGTTGATGACCAGCAAATGCAGGATTGTTGGAAAAACGATACACCATTGTCGATGTTCCACGTGGAACATGGACGCATTGTGCAGACTGAATAATGTCTGGGAGTGATTATAAATGACCGAAGAAAGAGCTTACGATTCATCAAGTATCAAGGTGCTCAAAGGCCTTGATGCGGTGCGTAAACGCCCCGGCATGTATATCGGTGACACGGACGACGGAACCGGTCTGCATCACATGGTGTTCGAGGTGGTGGACAACTCCATTGACGAGGCGCTGGCCGGCCACTGTTCGGATATCACCATCACCATCCATACCGATGAATCCATTACCGTCCAGGATGATGGCCGGGGTATCCCGGTTGATATCCACGAAGAAGGCGTATCGGCTGCCGAGGTCATCATGACCGTACTGCATGCCGGCGGTAAATTCGATGACAACAGCTACAAGGTATCCGGCGGCCTGCACGGCGTAGGGGTTTCCGTGGTCAACGCGCTCTCTGAAGAGCTGATCATGACCATTCGCCGGTCGGGTAAGGTATGGGAGCAAACTTACCGTCACGGCGTCCCTCAGGCCCCTCTGGAGGCCATAGGCGACACTGAGGGCAGCGGCACCCAGATTCACTTCAAACCCTCGGCGGAAACCTTCACCAGCATCAGCTTCAGCTGGGACATTCTGGCCAAGCGTCTGCGGGAACTGTCCTTCCTCAACTCGGGTGTGGGTATCCACCTGATTGACGAGCGTACCGGCAAGCGCGAGCTGTTCCGCTATGAAGGCGGTCTGCGCGCGTTCGTTGAATATCTCAACGTCAATAAATCCACCATCAACTCGGTATTCCACTTCAACATCCAGCGCGACGACGGTATCGGTGTGGAAGTGGCGATGCAGTGGAACGACAGTTTCAACGAAAGTCTGCTGTGCTTCACCAACAATATTCCCCAGCGCGATGGTGGTACTCACCTGGCGGGTTTCCGCAGCGCCTTGACCCGCTCGCTGAACAGCTACATCGAGCAGGAAGGCCTCCTGAAGAAGCTGAAGGTCAGCACCTCCGGCGATGATGCCCGTGAAGGCCTCACCGCCATCATTTCGGTGAAAGTGCCAGATCCCAAGTTCTCTTCCCAGACCAAGGACAAACTGGTTTCCTCCGAGGTGAAAACCGCGGTTGAACAGGAAATGAACAAGTTCTTCAGTGACTATCTGCTGGAAAAGCCCAACGAAGCCAAGTCCGTGGTTGGCAAGATGATTGATGCCGCCCGGGCCCGCGAAGCTGCGCGCAAGGCGCGGGAAATGACCCGCCGCAAGGGTGCGCTGGATATCGCCGGGTTGCCCGGCAAACTGGCCGACTGCCAGGAAAAGGATCCCGCGCTATCCGAACTCTATATTGTGGAAGGAGACTCCGCGGGCGGTTCTGCGAAGCAGGGCCGTAACCGCAAGACGCAGGCAATCCTGCCGCTCAAGGGCAAGATCCTCAACGTGGAGAAGGCCCGCTTCGATCGCATGCTGTCATCCCAGGAAGTCGGCACACTGATCACCGCACTGGGCTGCGGTATTGGCCGTGACGAGTTCAATATCGAGAAGCTGCGTTACCACAACATCATCATCATGACCGATGCCGATGTTGACGGCGCGCACATCCGCACTCTGCTGCTGACCTTCTTCTTCCGTCAGATGCCCGAGCTGATCGAGAAAGGCTACATCTACATCGCCCAGCCGCCGCTGTACAAGATCAAGAAAGGTAAGCAGGAACAGTACCTCAAGGATGATGAGGCGCTGGAGGATTATCTGACCCAGTCGGCACTTGAGGATTCCTACCTGTACGTTAACGAGCACGCCCCGGGCATTACCGGCGAAGGTCTCGAGCGTCTGGTCAATGAATACCGTGGTGTAATGAAAACCCTCAATCGCCTGGGCCGTCTCTATCCCCAGGTATTGATGGAACAGCTGATCTATGTGCCGCGCCTGACGAAAGAAAATCTGGCAGACAAGGCGTTCATGGATAACTGGTTGATTTCATTTGAAAAATTGGTAAAAGAAGAAGAGAGCTCCGGACAGGAATACCGGGTCAGCTTGCGCGAGGATAAGGAACGTCAGCTCTGGTTGCCCGAGGTTGAAAGTATCAGCCACGGCCATACCAGTTATGTGACCTTCAACCGCGATCTGTTTGCCAGTAACGACTACGGTGCCATCGCGGATCTGGGCGAGAAGCTGCAGAGCCTGCTGGAAGACGGCGCCTATATTCAGCGTGGTGAGAAGAAGAAGCCGATCCGCTACTTCAAGGAAGCCATCGAATGGATGATGAACGAAACCGCTCGCCGTCACACCATTCAGCGCTATAAGGGACTGGGCGAAATGAACGCTGACCAGCTGTGGGAAACCACTATGGATCCGGACAACCGGCGCATGTTGCAGGTCACCATCGACGATGCTATCGCCGCGGACCAGATCTTCAACACCCTGATGGGTGACCATGTGGAGCCACGCCGCGAGTTTATCGAGCGCAACGCATTGGCGGTATCCAACCTGGATGTGTGATTCCTGTAGGTGGTCAAGGTTATTGGCCATCTTGCGCAAAATTGATGGCTCACACAAAGTTAAGCGGTCGGTCAAGGTTAAATGACCAATCCATGCACCAACAGAAAGGCCCGATAGATCTTCTATCGGGCCTTTCTGTTGGTGCATGGCCATTCTGTCGCGGAAACGGTGTACGTTCGCGGAGTAGAATTGGGACAAGTGCTCAATGACTGATCATCCACGGCCTAGCGGAAGGAAACATCTTCTCCCCATTGGCCGTCCAGAACAGCTTGGACTTACCCATTTTCTGATGAGCGCATCCACAACCCTTGCCATGCCTGTACTCGTGCCGTGCCTGTTCTTCGGCGCGGTACTCGGGTGTGGACAGGATCGGGCTGTGCATGGCCTTTTCGTTTCTGTCCCGGGCCTTGCGTTCGCTGTCGTCGACCTTGAACAGGTGGGTTGGGAGCATGATCACCTTGGCTGACATCACGCCGCACTGCGGGCAGGGCTGCGGTTTGTCGAATTCGTCCATGGTCGCCAAGGCATGGAACAGGCCGTGGTCCTGGCATTTGTAGTCGTACAGGGGCATGTGCGGTTACTCCTTGTCCTTCGACAGCGGTACGTCCATTCCTCCGGTGACCTTCTTCTCGGGTCCGTTGGCGTTGGGGTTGATGTCGAAGTCGAAGATACCGGTGGGCAGCCACAGGGTGGCGCAGGCGTTGGGCACGTCGACCACGCCGCTGATATGTCCCTCCACCGGCGCGCAGCCGAGCAGGGCGTAGCCCTGGGCCGGGGTGTAGCCGAACTTGGTCAGGTATTCGATGGCGTTGAGGCAGGCCTGGCGGTAGGCGATGTGTACGTCCAGGTAGTGCTGCTTGCCTTGCTCGTCGACCGAGATACCTTCGAAGATCACGTAGTCGTCGTAACGCGGTTTGATCGGACTGGGTTTGAAGATCGGGTTCTTGACGCCGTACTTGGCCATGCCGTCCTTGATCAGGTTGACCCGCAGGTGAATCCAGCCGGCCATTTCGATGGCGCCGCAGAAGGTGATTTCACCGTCGCCCTGGCTGAAGTGCAGGTCGCCGACGGACAAGCCGCCGCCCTTGACGTACACCGGGAAATAGACCTTGGAGCCGCGTGACAGGTCCTTGATGTCGCAGTTGCCTCCATGCTCGCGTGGTGGCACGGTACGGGCGCCTTCGGCAGCGGCCTTGGCTTTTTCTTCGCCGGTCAGGCGACCCATGTGCGCGGTGTCGGCGTAGGGCAGGTTGGCCAGGCCGGGTACACGTTCGGGATCGGTTTCAAACAGTTCCTTTTCCCGTTTGTTCCATTCTTCGAGCATTTCCCTGGAAGGCAGGCAGCCGATCAGACCGGGGTGGATCAGGCCGGGGAACTCGACATTCGGGACATGGCGGGATTTGGTGAACATGCCGTTGAAGTCCCAGATGGATTTTTGCGCATCCGGGAAATGTTCGGTCAGGAAGCCGCCGCCATTGGTCTTGGCGAAGAAGCCGTTGAAGCCCCACTGGCTTTCGGCGAAGGCGCCGATGTCGAGGATGTCCACTTCCAGCAGGTCACCCGGTTCGCAGCCTTCGACACCGATCGGGCCGGAGAGAAAATGCACCTGGGTCAGGTCGACGTCGCGCACGTCATCGGCGCTGTCGTTGTTGGCGATCTGGCCGCCGGTCCAGTCATAGCATTCGAGGATGAAATCATCGCCGGGCTTGACGGTGGCCACCAGCGGGATGTCCGGGTGCCAGCGGTTGTGAACCATGTCGTTTTCGTAGGGGGGCTTGCTCAGGTCGATCTTGATAATGGTGTCAGCCATTGTCACAACTCCTCGGGACAGATGGGTTCAGGGTTGAAAGCACGTTGTCACTATCGGGCAAGGGCAGGGTGGCGGCCATTCGTGAAATGACACCCCCACCTACGTCATTTGACGTAGGTATCGTCGAGCGCCTGGACCTGGATGCCGTCGGCCACCTGCTCGGCGCTGAAGCGTCGAGCCTCGGGTTCGCTCAGCAGGGCGCAGGCGAGGGCGGGGGCCAGTTCGTGGCGTACCCGGCGCGCCAGGTCGCGGGCGCCGAAACGCGGGTCGTACTCGCGGCACAGCCAGCGGCGGGCTTCGGCCGTAACGTCGAGGCTGGCCTGGTGTTGCTCCAGACGCCGATGCAGTTTCATCAGTTCCAGGTCCAGCAGCACATCAGCCCGATCCGCCGGCAGTCGCTGGTAATGCAGGATATGGTCGATGCGATTGATGAATTCCGGGTCGAAACGCTGGTGCAGGGCCTGTTCCAGTATCTGCTGTTCGCGGCCGCTATGGGGTTGCAACAGGCGCCGCCAGCCGTGACGGAAACGCCCGTGGTAGCGGTCCAGCTCGGCGGCACCGAGGTTGCTGGTGAGGAAGATCAGGCTGTTGCGAAAGTCGATCTGGCGGTTGCCCGCCGGCAGGGTCAGCAGGCCGGCGTCCAGCACGTTGAGCAGGCTGCGGACGACCTCCGGGCTAGCCTTTTCCAGTTCGTCGAACAGCACGATGCCGGGCTTGCTGTAGCTGCCACGGATCTTGTCGGCATCGAACAGGGTGTGGCCTTCCTTGCTGCCAACATAGCCCGGCGGCGCACCGGTCAGGGCTGAGGCGTAGTGTTCCTGGCTGAGGGTGTTCATGTCGATCCGGCACAGGGCATCGGTGCTGCTGTGGATGGCCTCGGCCAGCGCCCTGACGGTTTCGGTCTTGCCGGTGCCGGTAGGACCCATCAGCAGGCAGACGCCAAGCGGGCGCTGCGGCGGGCAGATGTCGGCGCGCACTACCCGCAGCAGGCCGCCAAGGGCGGCGAGGGCGTCATCCTGGCCGATGATGCGCCCGGCCAGCCGCTGCATGATCTGATCGGGGTCGAACAGGAAGCGGGTCTGGCGCAGGCCGGTTTTTGATGGGCGCTGGGCCAGCAGTTCATGGTTGGCGGCGATGCGTTCATTGGCGAAGGGCATGGCATGTCCTGGTCTGTGGTAGCGATCCATGCCGGCGGCTCAGCCGCCGGCGGCCTTCTCCTTGCCTTCCACCGGCAACTCGCCGACCGGACACTCGGCCACGCCCACGGTTCTGCGGGTGATGGCTTCGACCTGCTCGCGGGCTTTTTCGGCATCCATCACCCAGGTGCGGTAGAAGTCGAACGGGCAGTCGGCCACGCCCCTGTCGCCGTCACCGGAGTTGTACATGCCGGTGTAGCCGCGGTGCAGCAGCTTGAACAGGTGGTTCTGCGACTGGTCGTTGGCGCGCGCGTCGCGGATCTGCGAGATCGACAGCTGGGCGTACTGGATGCCCATGTCCTCTTCGCCGCACTCGCCCAGGGTACGGCCATCGAAGCCGATGATCGCCGAGTGGCCGAAGTAGGAGTAGACCCCGTCGAAGCCGCTGGCGTTGGCCACCGCCACATAGCAGTTGTTGGCCCAGGCCATACTCTTGGCCATCATCACCTGCTGGTCCTTGGCCGGGTACATGTAGCCCTGGCAGCGGACGATCAGCTCGGCGCCCTTCATCGCGCAGTCGCGCCAGATTTCCGGGTAGTTGCCGTCGTCGCAGATGATCAGGCTGATCTTCATGCCCTTGGGTCCTTCGGTGACGTAAGTGGTGTCGCCGGGATACCATCCCTCGATCGGGCACCAGGGGATGCACTTGCGGTATTTCTGGACGATTTCGCCTTCGTTGTTGATCAGCACCAGGGTGTTGTAGGGCGCCTTGTGCGGGTGTTCCTCGTGGCGTTCACCGGTCAGCGAGAACACGCCCCAGGTGTTGGCGTCGCGGCACGCCTGGGCGAATATCGCGGTTTCGTCGCCTGGGATGCTGGCGGCGGTGGCCATCATTTCGTCGTTGTCGTACATGATGCCCATGGTGCTGTATTCCGGAAACACCACCAGATCCATGCCCGGCAGACCAAGCTTCATGCCGCGGACCATGTCGGCGATGCGGTGCGCATTTTCCAGTACTTGCTCGCGGGTATGCAGGCGCGGCATTTTGTAATTGACGACGGCAACACCGACGGTATCGTTACTGCTTGAAATATCACCATGACGCATGGCGTTCTCCTTTCGTTGGGTTGTCTTGGGGGCGGTCTACACGGCCAGGTAAGATGCGACCTTGGCCTCGTCGACCGTGGCGCGCAGCTCTTCGTGAACGATCTCGCCCTTCTCGATCACCAGAATGCGGTCAGCGATGTCGAGGGCGAACTTGAGCACCTGCTCGGAAACGATGATCGACAGGCCGCGCTGGTCGCGGATCATCTTCAGGGTGCGAGCCATGTCGCTGATGATTGATGGCTGAATACCCTCGGTCGGCTCATCGAGCAGCAGCAGCTTGGGATCGCTGGCCAATGCCCTGGCAATGGCCAACTGCTGTTGTTGCCCGCCGGACAGGTTGCCGCCGCGCCGAGAGCGCATCTCCAGCAGTACCGGGAACAGGTCGTAGAGGTCGCTCGGCACACTGTGCCGGCCGGTCACGGTGAGGCCGGTCTCGATGTTTTCCCTGACGGTCATGGTCGAGAAGATCATCCGCCCCTGGGGCACGAAGCCGAATCCGGCCTTGACCCGCTCGTGGCTCTTGAGCCCGCTGACTTCCTTGCCGTCCAGGTTCACGCTGCCGGCCTGGCTGGGGATCACCCCCATCAGCGATTTCATCAGCGTGGTCTTGCCCATGCCGTTACGGCCCATGATGGCGACGATTTCGTTCCTGCCGACACTGAAATTCATCTTGCGCAGGATTTCGCTCTGCCCATAGGCCACTGAATAGTCGGATACATTCAACATATGCTGCCCCTCTCAATGTCCCAGGTAGACTTCGATGACCCTGGGGTCGGCCTTGACCTTCTCCGGCGAACCCTCGGCGAGGATCTTGCCCTGATGTAGTACGGTGACCTTGTCGGCGATCTCCGCGACGAACTGCATGTCATGCTCGATCACGATCATGGTGTGCTCCCTGGCGATTTCCCTGAGCAGGATGGCTGTCTGCTGGCGTTCGGTGACCGACATGCCGGCCACCGGTTCGTCGAGCATCAACAGGTCCGGTTTCTGGATCAGCAGCATGCCGATTTCCAGCCACTGCTTCTGGCCGTGGCTGAGCAGGTCCGCCTGGGTATTCAGATGTTCGGAGAGGAAGATGCGCCCGGCGACTTCCTCGATTCGTGCGATCACCTCGGCGTCGCGCTTGAAGGCCAGGCTGCCGAAAACGCTGCGTCCGCTGGGGTAGGAAATTTCCAGGTTCTCGAACACAGTCAAGTCGGTATAAATCGAGGGGTTCTGGAACTTACGCCCGACCCCGGCCTTGACGATCTGGTGCTCCTTGAGCCGGGACAGCTCGCGGTTGCGGAAGCGGATCGAGCCGTCGGTGGCTTTGGTGCGTCCGCAGATCAGGTCGAGTACCGTGGTCTTGCCGGCGCCGTTGGGGCCGATGATCACGCGAATCTCGTTCTGGTCAACATAGAAACTCAGGTCGTTGACCGCCTTGAAGCCATCGAAGGACACGGTCAGTCCTTCCACGGCGAGGATGAAGTCGGTATTGGATCCGCTCATGGGGTGGCTCCCTGGCTGCTGGGTTCGAGGGACGACTGAACAGGCTGTGCCTGGTGCGACGGGGTTTGCTTGCCAAAGATCCGGTCCAGCAGCCGATCAATGTGCGGCCCGACGTAAGTGGCGTACAGGCCGGCGATGCCGTTGGGCAGGCCGAGTACCACGCCGATGAAGATCAGGCCCATGGCGAATAGCCAGAGCTCGGGGAAGTTCTCGCCGAACACGGTCTTTGCCACACTGACCAGCAGCACCCCATAGACCGCGCCGATGATCGACAGCCGGCCACCGACAGCGCAGAAGATGACCATTTCGATCGACGGCACCACACCGACGAAGCTCGGTGACATGAAGCCTTCCTGCAAGGTGAACATGGCCCCGCCGATACCGGCGAAGGCGGCGCCGATGCAGAACACGAAGATCTTGAAGTTGGCGATGTCGTAGCCGGAAAACCGCACCCTGTCCTCTTGCCCGCGCATGGCCACCAGGATTCGCCCGGTCTTGCTGCGACGAATGTACTGGGCAATAAGCAGGCAGGCGAACAGCAGCGCTACGCAGACGAAGTACAGCACGTAGCTGGCTGAATCGGTATGGATGTTCCAGCCCTTGAGGGTACGCAGATCGGTGATGCCGTTGACTCCACCGGTCAGGCCCTGCTGGCCGATGATGAGGATGGTCAGGATGGCGGCGATCGACTGGGTGATGATGGCGAAGTACACCCCGCCGACCCGGCGCTTGAACATCGCCGTGCCGATCAGATAGGCCACTATGGTGGGTACCACCACAACGGCGAGGAGGGTGAAGGCAAGGCTGTTGAAGGGCTCCCAGAACCACGGCAGCTCGGTGATGCGGTTCCAGTCCATGAAGTCGGGAATGCCTGGTGTGGTCTGGATGCTGGTGTTCTCAGGGGTCGAGGCCTCCAGCTTGAGGTACATGGCCAGGGCGTAGCCGCCCAGACCGTAGAACACCCCTTGGCCGAGACTGAGAATCCCGCCATAGCCCCAGCACAGCACCAGACCGACGGCGACGAAGGCGAAGCTGAGGAACTTGCCGGTCTGGTTCAGACGCATCACATCGAGCGTCAGCGGCAGTATCACTACCAGTAGCAGCGCCAGCACCACGAAGGCAAGCAGATCCTGGCGCGGCATGTAGTCCTTGAATGATGAGAATGGCATGGCGTGTTCCTCCTAGCGCCGTACTTTCAGACTGAACAGACCCTGCGGTCTGAACATCAGGATGATCACCACCACCAGCAGGGTGAGAACCTTGGCCATCGAGCCGCCCATGAAGAACTCGAGGATCGACTGCGACTGCGAGATGCTGAAGGCCGAGGCCACAGTGCCGAGCAGGCTGCCGGCGCCGCCGAATACCACGACGAGGAAGGTATCGACGATATACAGCTGGCCCGAGCTGGGCCCGGTGGAACCGATCATGGTGAAGGCGCTGCCGGCGACCCCGGCGATGCCGCAACCGAGGGCGAAGGTCAGGCGATCGACCCGCGCGGTATTGATGCCGACGGCGCCGGCCATGGGGCGGTTCTGCACCACTGCGCGCACCTGCTTGCCCCAGCGCGAGCGGTACATCAGGGCGGCGACGAAAAGGGTGGTGAGGATCGCCAGGGCCATGACGAACAGGCCGTTGATCGGCACCTCGATCATGTCGGTGAGTTGGTAGGAACCCATTAGCCAGTCGGGTATCACCACGCCGACCTCACGGGCACCGAAGATCGAGCGGTAGGCCTGCTGCATGATCAGGCTCAGGCCCCAGGTGGCCAGCAGGGTGTCCAGCGGGCGGTGATAGAGGAAGCGGATCATGCTCCATTCCACCAGCGCTCCGAGCAGCGCTGCGGCGAAGAAGGCGAAAACAATGGCGAACAGGAAATACGAGCCGAACAGCTGGGGAAAGTGGCTGGCGAACAGATTGGAGGTCATGTAGGTGACATAGGCACCGAGAATCATGAACTCGCCGTGCGCCATATTGATGACCCCCATCTGGCCGAAGATGATGGCCAGGCCCAGGGCCATGAGAACGAATACCGCAAACAGGATCAGACCGGCAAATCCCTGCATGGCAAAGATCGCGGTCAGCTCGGCGGCAGAGAAATCAGAGAACATGGTCCTTCCTCCGGCGAATGAACAGGGATGGCGGCACCGGCGGTGCCAGACCCGCACCCCGAAGGGTGCGGGCCGGGGCGCGGTTACTGGTAACCGGCGGGGAACGGATCGGGCTCCATCAACTCTTCGGTCTCGTGGACAACCTTGAACTGACCATTACGCTGGGCGTGGCCGATGCGGCCCTTGGACCACAGGTGATGGTTCTCGTGGATACGCACGTAGCCTTCAGGCGCGGTGTTCAGCTCGATATCCGGTGAGGCGGCACGCACCTTGTCGACATCGAAGGAACCGGCGGCTTCGACCGCGGCTTTCCACAGCCAGGGCCCGAGGTAGGCAGCCTGGGTCACGTCACCGATAACGGCATCGGCACCCCAGCGCTCCTTGAAGGCCTTGACGAAGGCTTCGTTGTTCTCGTTCGGCAGGCTCTGGAAGTACTTCATCGAGGCATAGGCACCTTCGATGTTCTCGCCACCGATACCGAGGATTTCATCCTCTGTCACCGAGATGGTTAGCAGGGAGAAGTCTTCCTTGGTCATGTCCAGGCCAGCGGCCTTGAGCTGGCGGTAGAAGGCCACGTTGGAGCCACCGACCACCGAGGCGAAGATCACATCCGGCTTGCGCAGGCGGATACGGTTGATCACCGAGTTGAAGCTGGTATGACCGAGCGGAAAGTAATCTTCCCCGACCACCTGGCCATCCAGATGCTGCTCAATGTGGGTACGGGCGATCTTGTTCGAAGTGCGGGGCCAGATGTAGTCCGAACCGATCAGATAGAAGGTCTTGGCGTCCTTTTCTTCGGCTACCCAGTCCAATCCGGCAAGTACCTGCTGGGTCGCTTCCTGGCCGGTGTAGATGACGTTGGGTGATTGCTCCAGGCCCTCATAGAAGGTCGGATAGTAGAGCATGCCGTTGTAGCGCTCGAAGATCGGCAGCACCGCCTTGCGCGAGGCCGAGGTCCAGCAGCCGAACACCGCGGCGACCTTGTCCTGGCGCAACAGTTTGTTGGAACGGTCGGCGAAGGTTGGCCAGTCACTGGCGCCGTCTTCCTGGATGTATTCGATCTTGCGTCCCAGCACACCACCCATGGCGTTGATCTGTTCGATGGCGAGAATTTCCGCCTGTACCGAGCCTTCCTCACTGATTGCCATGGTGCCGGTGATCGAGTGCAGGATGCCGACCTTCACGGTGTCGTCGGTAACCGCCAGGCCCGTGGTATTGACCTCGGCGGTGGCGGGTGCCGCAGCCTGTAGGGTCATTGGCATGCTCGCCATCAGCACCGCGGCGGCGATCGCCGTAACAGTGGTGGAGAGAAACTTGCGGCGTGTCTGCTTGAACGGCCTGGAGTCATTGGAGTGATCCATAGATGCTTCCTCGTTATCGGTTGATCCTTCTGAATTACTGTCACCGGAGGCAGAGCCGGAGACAGCCACAGCGCCCACGTCTCGCATTCTGCGCAGCCGTCTCCAGGCTGCCCATTCGACAAATACCCCAGCTGCCTACGTCATTTGACGCATGGCGGATATCAGCAAACAGGGCTAGGAGAGCGCACTGGCATATATCTGGCATAGGTTTGGCAGGAGCCCTGGATTCCGGCCGAGGGCGGATTCCAGGGCTTGTCCAGATCGAGAGTGCACCATGAAGGTGCAGGCCAGTACGCCAGTGTCACCCGATCTGGCAGGAGGGGAGCAGCATGACCGCCAGACAACACATCTTCCGGGTGCGGCGCAGTTACAATCAGTGGGTGGCCAACGAGACGCTGGAGGATTACGCCCTGCGCTTTACCGCCAAAAGTGCCCGCCGCTGGTCGGGAGCGAGGGTGGCGGGTACCGCCCTGGGGGCGATTTCGTTCCTCGCGCTGGAGGCCATCGGCGGCGCCATTACCCTGCACTATGGTTTCAACAATGCGGTAGCGGCGATCCTGGCGGTGTGTACGGTGATCTTTCTCACCGCCATCCCGATCAGCTACTACGCCGCCCGCTACGGTGTTGACAGCGATCTGCTGACCCGCGGCGCCGGCTTCGGCTATATCGGCTCGACCATCACCTCGCTGATCTACGCCAGTTTCACCTTCATCTTCTTTGCCCTGGAAGCGGTGATCATGGCCATGGCCCTGGAACTGCTGTTCGGCATGCCGCTGGCGCTCGGCTATATTCTCTGCGCCGTGGTGATCATTCCGCTGGTTACCCACGGCATCACCCTGATCAGCCGCTTCCAGCTATGGACCCAGCCGTTCTGGCTGGTGCTGCAACTGCTGCCGTTCGTGTTCATCATCTACCTGAACGTCAGCACGGTGGAGGACTGGACCAGCTTTGCCGGCACCGAGCCCGGCAGTGGGCCGGACAACGGCGTCAACCTGCTGATGTTCGGCGCGGCGGCGGCGGTGATGTTCGCGCTGGTGGCGCAGATCGGCGAACAGGTCGATTTTCTGCGTTTCGTTCCCGAACCCAAGGCAGGCCAGCGTCTGCGCTGGTGGGCGGCGGTAATGGCGGGCGGCCCCGGCTGGGTACTGATTGGTGTGTTCAAGCTGCTGGCCGGCTCTTTCCTCGCGGTATTGGCGCTCAATCATGCCATCCCCCTGGAGGAGGCCGCCGACCCCACGCGCATGTACATGGTCGCCTTCGGCTACCTGACCAGCTCACCCCAGGTGGCGCTGGCCCTGGCCGGCATCTTCGTCATCATCTGCCAGGTCAAGATCAACGTCACCAATGCCTATGCCGGCTCGATTGCCTGGTCCAACTTCTTCTCGCGGCTGACCCACAGCCATCCCGGCCGGGTGGTGTGGCTGGTATTCAACGTCAGCATCGCCCTGCTGGTGATGGAGCTGGGCATCTATCGGGCGCTGGAGGAAACCCTCGGCTATTACGGAATCATCGCCACCGCCTGGGCCGGGGCGCTGGTGGCTGACCTGGTGATCAACAAGCCGCTGGGGTTGTCGCCGCCGCATATCGAATTCAGGCGCGCGCATCTGCACGATATCAACCCGGTCGGCGTGGGCTCCATGCTGCTGGCCACCCTGATCGGCATGCTCTGCTTTACCGGAGCCTTCGGCGAGTTGCCGCACGCACTGGCGCACTTCATCGCGCTGGGCACCGCGCTGCTGACCGCGCCGCTGATCGCCTGGCTGACCAGGGGCCGCTACTATCTGGCGCGCGAGGTGGTCCGCATCCAACCGGAAAGCGACGGCCGGCTGGCCTGCTGCATCTGCGAGAACCGCTTCGAGACCGAAGACATTACCCATTGCCCGGCCTATGGCGGGCATATCTGCTCGCTGTGCTGCTCGCTGGATGTGCGCTGCGGCGATTACTGCAAGCCGGGCGCCGACTATGCCACCCAATTGCGCCGTCTGTTGCGCCTGCTGCTGCCGGAGCGACTGATGCCACGGGTCGGCTCGCGGGTCGGGCACTTTCTCGGGTTGTTGTTGATGATCAACGGCCTGACCGCTCTGATGCTGTCACTGGTCTATTACCAGACGCCCTTTATCGATGCCGACACCCAGGCTCAGGCGCTGCTGGGCACCACTCTGTGGAAAGTGTTCTTCATCCTGCTGATCATCACCGGGGTGATCAGCTGGCTGTTCGTGCTGGCCCATGAAAGCCGGCGGGTGGCGCAGGAGGAATCGAACCGGCAGAACCGTCTGCTGCTGGAGGAAATCGGCGCGCACAAGGCAACCGACCGTGCCCTGCAGGAGGCCAAGGAGCAGGCCGAAGCGGCCAACCAGGCCAAGAGCCGCTACCTGACCGGTATCAGTCATGAATTGCGCTCGCCGCTCAACGCGGTGCTCGGCTATGCCCAGTTGCTCGAACAGGACCCGCAGATTCCCGAACAGCGTCGGCCGGCGCTGACGGTGATTCGCCGTAGCGGCGAGTATCTGGCCGACCTGATCGAAGGGCTGCTGGACATCTCCAAGATCGAGGCCGGCCGGCTTGAATTGAATCTGAGCGAGGTGCGCATCGACCTGTTGCTTGATCAACTGGTCAATATGTTCCGCCTGCAGGCCGAGGACAAGGGCCTGGCCTTCCACTTCCATTGCCCGGACCGCTTGCCCCGCTGGGTACGAACCGATGAAAAGCGCCTGCGTCAGATCCTCATCAACCTGCTGTCCAATGCCATCAAGTACACCGAGCGTGGCGGGCTCAGCCTGACCGTGGGCTACCGCAGCGGGGTTACCGAGTTCACAGTCAAGGATACCGGCGAAGGCATCCACAGCGAGGATTTCGAACGCATCTTCCAGCCCTTCGAACGGGTGCGCAATCCCGGCTCCACCGCCTTTGGCACCGGTCTGGGGCTGACCATCACCAAGTTGCTGTGCGATATCATGGGAGGCGATATCAGCGTCCAGAGCACGCCGGGGCAAGGCAGCCAATTCAAGATCGCTCTGTTGTTGTCCAGCATCCGCGGCGAAGGCCGCGGTGAGCTGCCCGCCAGCCAGCCGCCACGCGGCTATGCCGGTGAGCCCAGGCGCATCCTGGTGATCGACGACGAGGATTCGCACCGCCAGTTGATGAACAGCCTGCTCACGCCGCTTGGCTTTCAGGTCTCCACCCTGGCCAACCCGCTGCTGGCGCTCGAACTGGTGCACAATCAGTACGTCGACCTGATCCTGCTCGATCTCAACATGCCCGGTATGGATGGCTGGAGTCTGCTGCAGCGGTTGCGAGGGCAGGGTTGCAAGGCGCCAGTCATCATCCTCTCTGCCGATGCCGCCGATGGTGGCCAATTGCAGCATTCAGGATTGCACGATGGCTATTTCATCAAGCCGGTGCCCCTCAACCCGTTGCTGGAACAGATCGGCCAACTGCTCGAATTGCACTGGTATTATGCAAGCGTTCCGCCCCAGCCGGAGCTTATCGCCTCCACCGCAGCGCCGCCGGTCACCCCGCAGCAGTTGCGCGGGCTCGCCGAAATTGGTCACCGCAAGGGTCTGCTTGAGGCGCTGTACCAGTTGCGTGAGCAGGACGTCGCGCATGCCGCCTTCTACAGCGAGTTGATCCGCCTGGCCGACGCCTTCCAGTTCGAAGCCATAGGCCAGCGCCTGCAGGTAAATGACCATGAGTACCCGTAACCCTACCAGCGATACCGTACTGATCGTCGATGACGCGCTCGACAGCATCCGCATGCTCAACGACGTGCTGGAAAATGCAGGCATGACCGTGCTGGTGGCGCTGGAAGGCGCTCAGGCGCTCAATATCAGCCGCAACATCACTCCGGATATCGTGCTGCTCGACGCCCTGATGCCGAACATGGACGGTTTCGAAACCTGCCGCCAGCTCAAGCGCAATCCCGCGCTGGCGGACGTGCCGATTATCTTCATGACCGGGCTGAGTGACACCGAGCATGTGGTCATGGGGCTCAACGCCGGCGGCGTCGACTACGTCACCAAACCGATCAATCCGGACGAGCTGATTGCCCGCATGCAGGTTCATCTGGCCAATGCCCGCATTGTCCAGAGCACCCGCCAGGCGTTGGACCAGACCGGCCAGTACCTGTTTGCAGTGGATCAGGGTGGGCAGATGCTGTGGGCCACGCCGCAGGTGCATCAGCGACTGTCTCAGTCCGGTTATGGCCAGGCTGGGGATCTGGCGGTGCTGGCTGACGAGCTGGGCATCTGGCTGAGCCATCAGCCGCAGCCGGGGCATCATCTGGCGCCGCAACGCGCCGGTGCCGACGGGCCATCGATCAAGTTTCTGGCCCGCGTATCCGCCCAGGAGAACCTGCTGCGTTTGATAGACGACCCGCGCAGTTCGGATGCCAGTGTTCGTCTGCGTGATGCCCTTGGCCTGACCGGCCGCGAAGCGGATGTGATGCTGTGGATCGCCAACGGCAAGACCAACCGCGAGATCGGCCAGATCCTCGACATGAGCCCGCGCACGGTGAACAAGCATCTGGAGCAGGTATTTCGCAAGCTTGGAGTGGAGAACCGCACGGCGGCGGCTGCCGCTGCGATCAGGTGTCTGGCGCGGTTCTGAGCCTGGAGTAGAGCCGCCACTGTCCAAACCGGTCAGGCAAATCGATCTTTCCGAACATTGATCACCGAACCCGCCAAGAAGTGGCAGCCAACTCAGCCAGCCCGCATTTCCCGCATAGCCTGATTCACCCACGCCTCGGCCTGCTTGTTGACCTCTACGATGGAGCGCGGGTCCTGGCCTTTGGGATAGATAGCCGGCCCGATTCTCACCTGCACAGTACCGGGGCGCTTGCCCCAGCCGTTACGCGGCCAGAACTCACCGGCGTTATGGGCTACCGGTATCACCGGAGCGTTGTTGGCGCAGGCCAGGGCGCTGCCGCCGCGGGTGAACTTGATCGGGTTGCCGGGCAGCACGCGGGTGCCTTCGGGGAATACCAGTACCCAGACGCCCGCTCGCAGGCGCTGGCCGCCGATGCGGCTGAGCTGCTGCAGGGAATTGCGCGCCTTGCTGCGGTCGATGGCGATGGGCTTGAGCAGAGCGAAGGCCCAGCCGAAGAAAGGCACGTAGAGCAGTTCCTTCTTGATCAGCTGGGTCTGTGGACGAAAGATCTGCTGCAGAAAGAAGGTTTCCCAGGTGCTTTGGTGATTGGAGAGAATCACGCCGGGCTGATCGGGAATATTTTCCTGGCCGACCACTTCATAGCGAATACCGACCAGCCATTTGGTCAGCCAGATGGCAAACCGGCACCAGCACTCCAGAATCAACTTGAAGCGGGTGCGGTAAGGCAGCAAGGGACCGATGATCAGCATCGGAACCGCCCACAAGATTGCACTGGCGGACAACAGCAGATAGAACAGGGTGACGCGCAAGGCCATGAGTACGGACATGGAGTCAGGTTTCCAGCAGGTAACTGGCCACTGCGGCCAGATCATCGAACACACGGGTACCGGCAGGCAGTGACTTGCCTTCAGTAGCCCGACCTTTACCGGTACGCACCAGATAGGGCTGACACCCTACTGCGGCACCCGCTTGCAGATCCCGCAGGCTATCGCCGACCGTGGGCACACCATCGAGCGTGACGGCGTAATGCTCGGCGATCTGCCGGAACAGCCCTGACAGCGGCTTGCGGCAGTCGCAGCCATCATCCGGACCATGTGGGCAATGCCGGATCAGGTCCACGTGCCCGCCCTGTGCCGCGACCAGCTCACGCAAGCGCTGATGCATGGCTTCCAGCGTCTGGGCAGTGAAATAGCCGCGGGCCAGGCCGGACTGGTTGGTAGCCACGGCTACTGTCCAGCCCGCCTTGCTCAGCCGTGCGATCGCCTTGATGGACCCCGGTAACGGATGCCACTCAGCTACGGATTTGACGAAGGCGTCGGAGTCTTCATTGATGACTCCGTCGCGGTCGAGAATAATCAGCTTCATCCGAGCAGCGAGATATCGGCAACACCCAGGAACAGGCCGCGCAGGCGAGCCAGCAGCGCGTACCGGTTGGCTTTGATCTGCGGATCCTCGGCGTTGACCAGCACCTGGTCGAAGAAGCTGTCCACCGGCTCGCGCAGCGACGCCAGGCGCTCCAGGCTGGCCTGGTACTGCCGATCGGCTGCCAGCGGCCCGACATCGCTCTCAGCGGCTTGTACCGCCCGTGCCAGCGTCTGCTCGGCAGCTTCGTTCAGCAGTGCCGGGTCGATAACCTCAGGTACCGGGTCTTCAGATTTGGCCAGGATATTGGATACCCGCTTGTTAGCTGCGGCCAACGCTTCGGCTTCAGGCAACCGGCGGAAAGCCTGCACGGCCTGTACCCGCTGATCGAAATCAAGCGGCGAATGGGGGTGCACGGCCCGCACCGACTGGTACACGGCCACGTCGATGCCTTCGTCCTCATAGCGGGCGCGCAGGCGATCGAAGATGAACTCCTGCACCTGATCGACCAAGCCTTCGCCCTTCACGGCGGCGCCGTATTGATTGACGGCGGTCTGCAAGGCGGCATGCAAATCCAGCTCCAGTCGCTTCTCGATCAGGATCCGCAACACACCCAGGGCGGCGCGGCGCAGGGCATAGGGGTCCTTGCTGCCGGTGGGCAGCATGCCGATACCGAAGATGCCGACCAGGGTATCGAGCTTGTCGGCCAGCGCTACCGCGGCGCCGGTCAGGGTACTCGGCAATTCGGCGCCGGCGCCGCGTGGCATGTACTGCTCGTTCAGTGCCAGGGCCACGTCTTCAGCTTCGCCATCATGCTGGGCATAGTAATACCCGGCAATGCCCTGCAGCTCGGGGAACTCGCCAACCATTTCGCTGGCCAGATCGCATTTGCTCAGCAACCCGGCGCGGGTGGCGTTGGCCGGGTCGCCGCCGATGCGCTCGGCGATGAAGGCAGCCAGGTTGGACACCCGTACGGCCTTGTCGTAGACGCTGCCCAGTTGGGCCTGGAATACGACGCTGGCCAGCCGCTGGTTGTTGTGTTCCAGCGGATGTTTCTTGTCCTGCTGGAAGAAGAACTCGGCATCGGTCAGCCGCGGGCGCACGACCTTCTCGTTGCCGGCAATGATCTGCGCCGGATCGGTGCTTTCGATGTTGGCCACGGTGATGAAGCGCGGCAGCAGGCGGCCGTTGGCATCCAGCAGGCAGAAGTACTTCTGGTTGTCCTGCATGGTGGAAATCAGCGCTTCCTGGGGCACGTCGAGGAACCGTTCTTCGAAGCTGCACACCAGCGGCACCGGCCACTCGACCAGGGCGGTAACTTCGTCCAGCAGGTCGTCGGGGATGATCGCGGTGCCCTGCTGTTCGGCGGCCAGTTGTTCCACGCGCTGGCGGATCAGTTCGCGGCGTTCGGCGAAGTCGGCAATGACGTGGGCCTGGCGCAGGTCATCGGCATAGCTGGCCGGTGTGCTGATGCGCACCTCGCCAGGATGGTGGAAGCGGTGACCGAGGGAGGTACGGCCGGCCTGCTGGGACAGGATCTCGCCGGGAATCATGCTGTCGCCCTGCAACATCACCAGCCACTGGGTGGGACGCACGAACTCGGTCTTGCCGGCACCCCAGCGCATGCGCTTGGGAATCGGCAGCGCCGCCAAGGCGTTATCCACAATCTGTGGCAGCAGTTCAGCAGCGGGCTGACCGGCGATGGTCTGCACATGGCGCAGGCGCGGGCCGCTCTGATCCAGTTCGCTCAACTCCACGCCGCATTTGCGGGCGAAGCCCAAAGCGGCCTGGGTCGGCTGGCCCTCGGCATCGAAGGCCGCCTTGACTGGCGGGCCGTCCATCTGACTGGTGCGGTCGGGCTGCTGGGTCGCCAGTTGCTCGACGAACACTGCCAGGCGCCGCGGGGCGGCATAGTAGCGGGTGGACTCATAGGCCAGACCGGCTTCGTTCAAACCTTTTTCCACACCCTCGAGGAAAGCTTCGGCCAGGCGCTTCAGCGCCTTGGGTGGCAGCTCTTCGGTGCCCAGTTCAACCAGAAAATCGAGTGCCAGCATCATTCGGCCTCCTTCAGTTTGGCCAGTACTTCATCACGCAGTTCGGGGTTGGCCATGGGGAAGCCGAGCTTGGCGCGGGCATGCAGATAGCTCTGGGCAATCGACCGGGCCAGGGAGCGCACGCGCAGGATGTAACGCTGGCGTTCGGTCACCGATATCGCCCGGCGCGCATCCAGCAGGTTGAAGGTATGGGAGGCCTTCATCACCATTTCATAGGCTGGCAGCGGCAGTTCGGCTGCGGTCAGGCGGTTGGCTTCGCCTTCGTAGAAGTCGAACAGATCGAACAGTTTGTCGATGTTGGCGTGTTCGAAGTTGTAGGTGGACTGCTCTACCTCGTTCTGGTGGAACACGTCGCCATAGGTGACCTTGCCGAACGGGCCATCGGAATAGACCAGGTCGTAGACCGAGTCGACGCCCTGCAGGTACATGGCCAGGCGCTCCAGCCCGTAGGTGATTTCGCCGGTGACCGGATAGCACTCAACGCCACCCACCTGCTGGAAGTAGGTGAACTGGGTGACTTCCATGCCGTTCAGCCAGACCTCCCAGCCCAGCCCCCAGGCGCCCAGGGTTGGCGATTCCCAATTGTCTTCGACGAAGCGGATGTCATGCACCAGCGGGTCGATGCCGATGTGGCGCAGCGAATCCAGGTACAGTTCCTGGATGTTGTCCGGGTTCGGCTTGAGCACTACCTGGAACTGGTAGTAATGCTGCAGACGGTTGGGGTTCTCGCCATAGCGGCCATCCGCCGGGCGGCGGCTGGGCTGGACATAGGCGGCGTTCCAGTTTTCCGGGCCGATGGAGCGCAGGAAGGTCGCGGTGTGGAAGGTACCGGCACCGACTTCCATGTCATAGGGCTGGAGTAATACACAGCCCTGCTGCGCCCAGAAGTTCTGCAGCGCGAGGATCAGGCCCTGGAAGGTCTGGGCGGCGGGATTGGTCTGAGTCACGTTTTTCACCGGTCAACTGTGAAGAAAGGGCGAAGTATACAATCCCCGCGGGACGGCATACAGCATGGCGGGATATTTGTCGCCTGGTTGGCGGCGCAGATGTCGAGCACCCGTTGCAATGCTGAGCCCCTGGGGGGCGTCGAGCACCAGCTCGATGAGCGGAGTCAGCCGGCAACACCATGGCTGCCGGCCAGTCCTGGTACGAGCTGGTGCTCGAACCTCCCAGGGGGGCTCTCCTGATCCACTCAGCTGACGACCCGGTAGGACGGCTGATAGGCGCTACCGTTGGGTAGCTTCATCCGCTGCTGTTCGACGAAGGCGGTCAACAGTGCCTCCAGTGGCTGCATGATCTCCGGATCACCATGGATCTCGTAGGGCCCGTATTGCTCGATCAAGCGAATGCCCTTGTCCTTGACGTTACCGGCGACGATGCCGGAAAACGCCCGACGCAGGTTGGCCGCCAGTTCATGGGGCGGGGTATTGCGGCGCAGCTCCAGGTTGGCCATGTTCTCGTGGGTCGGGTCGAAGGGCCGCTGGAAGCCTTCTTCAATCTTCAGCAACCAGTTGAAATGGAAGGCATCGCTGCGTTCGCGGCGGAAGCGCTCCACCTCCGCCAGGCCCTGCTTCATCTTGCGTGCCACCAGCACCGGATCCTCGATGATGATCTCGTAGCGCGCCTGGGCCTGCGAGCCGAGCGTGGCACCGACAAATTCATGCAGTTGCTGCAGGTAGCCAGCCGACTCCTGCGGTCCGGTCAGGATCAGCGGGAATGGCAGTTCGCTGTTGTCCGGGTGCAGCAGAATACCCAGCAGATAGAGGAACTCTTCGGCGGTGCCGACGCCGCCGGGGAAGATGATGATACCGTGGCCGACCCGGACGAAGGCTTCCAGGCGCTTTTCGATATCCGGCAGGATCACCAGCTCGTTGACGATGGGGTTGGGCGCCTCGGCGGCAATGATGCCCGGTTCGGTCAGGCCCAGGTAACGGCCATCGATGACGCGCTGCTTGGCATGGGCAATGGTTGCGCCCTTCATCGGTCCCTTCATCACGCCCGGGCCGCAACCGGTGCAGATATCCATATTGCGCAGGCCCAACTCGTGGCCTACCTTCTTGGTGTATTTGTATTCCTCGGTATTGATCGAGTGCCCGCCCCAGCACACCACCATCCTGGGCTCCACGCCGGGCGTCAGGGTGCGGGCGTTGCGCAGCAGGTGAAAGACGTAATCGGTGATGCCATTGGAGGTACTCAGGTCCACCCGCTGGTTGCGCAACTCACTCTCGGTGTAGACGATATCGCGCAGGGCGCTGAACAGCATTTCCCGGGTACTGGAAATCATCTGGCCATCGACAAAGGCATCGGCTGGCGCGTTGCGCAACTCCAGGCTGACGCCACGATCGAGCTGGTGGATATGCACCTCGAAATCGGCGTAGGCTTCGAGGATGGTCTTGGCATTATCGACCCGGGCACCGGTATTGAGGATGGCCAACGCACACTGGCGGAACAACTGATAGGTGCTGCCGGAACCGGCTTCACTCAACTGCTGGACTTCACGCTGGGACAGGATTTCCATACTGCCCCGGGGAGTAACTGAAACATTGACGACGTGTCTAGGCATTATCGCTTCCGCGTTGAAAATGGATACCCCATCTTACGCTACAGCTACCCGGCCGATACAACGGGAGCTGGTATAAACTGTTTCGACCGGTAATCAGGAGCACCGCCTTGAAATCATCCCGCAACGACCTATCCCGCTGCCATTGGTGTTCCGCAGACCCGATCTATCAGGCTTATCACGACCAGGAATGGGGCGTGCCCGAATACGATGCCCAGCGGCTGTTCGAGAAGCTCCTGCTTGATGGCTTTCAGGCGGGCCTGTCCTGGATCACCATTCTGAAGAAGCGCAAGCGTTACCGGCAGGTCTATCATGGGTTCGATGCGCAGTTCATGGCGGCGCAGACCGATGCCGATCTGCAGGAGTTGATGTTGGACCCCGGTATCATCCGCAATCGCCTCAAGGTGCATGCGGCGCGACAGAATGCCCGGTCCTGGCTGGCCCTGGCCGAGCAGACGGACCCCGCTGCCTGGCTCTGGCAGTTCGTCGGCGGCCGGCCGCTGATCAACCACTTTGCCGTCCATGCCGAGGTGCCAGCCATCACCACCGAGGCCCAGGCCATGAGCAAGGCATTGAAGCAGGCCGGCTTCAGTTTTGTCGGGCCGACCATCTGTTATGCATTCATGCAGGCGACCGGCATGGTTATGGACCATACTCTGGAATGTTTCCGCCATGCCGAACTGGCTGGCGGAGCTGCTGCTGTCAAACAACAATAATGATGGAGAACATCCATGCGATTGACCAAACGACTGGGTCTGCTGGCCGCTGCCGCGGCGCTGACCGCCACCACCGCGGTATTCGCTGCACCCACCTATATCAACGTTCTCACGGGCGGCACCAGCGGGGTGTATTACCCGATCGGTGTAGCCATCTCCCAGCTGTACGGGCAGATCGACGGCGCCCGGCCCTCGGTGCAGGCCACTAAAGCCTCGGTGGAGAACCTCAACTTGCTGCAGTCCGGCCGGGGTGAACTCGCCTTCGCCCTCGGCGACTCGGTCGCCGATGCCTGGAATGGTGTCGAGGATGCGGGCTTCAAGGCGCCACTCAAGCGGCTGCGGGCGATTGCCGGAACCTACAATAACTATATTCAGGTGGTCGCCAGTGCAGAGTCCGGCATCAAGACCCTGGAAGACCTCAAGGGCAAGCGTATTTCGGTCGGTGCGCCCAAGTCCGGTACCGAACTCAATGCCCGGGCGATCTTCGCCGCCGCGGGGCTGAGCTACGAAGATATGCGTCGGGTCGAATTCCTGCCCTATGCCGAATCCGTCGAGCTGATCAAGAATCGCCAGCTGGACGCCACCCTCCAGTCCTCCGGTCTGGGCATGGCGGCCATTCGCGACCTGGCCAGCACCATGTCGGTGAATTTCGTCGCCATTCCCGGCGATGTAGTGGAGAAGATCAACAACCCGGCCTATCAACCGGGCATGATTCCGGCCGGTACCTATGATGGTCAGGACGAGGACGTACCCACTGTGGGCATCACCAATATCCTGGTCAGCCACGAAAAGGTCGACGAAGAAGTCGCCTATCAGATGACGAAGCTGATCTTCGACAACCTGGATGCTCTGGGCAACGCCCATGCTGCCGCCAAGGCAATCAAGCTGGAGAGTGCGGCGCAGAACCTGCCGATTCCCCTGCATCCGGGCGCCGAGCGGTTCTACCGGGAAGCGGGTGTTCTGGAATAGGTAGCAGGGAGTAGTCTATGAGTGAATACCAGGGGCTCCATGCGAGCCCCGCCGAGTGGCCCAAGGCGCTGTTCTATGTGGCGCTGTTGTTTTCCTGCTACCAGATCATCACCGCCGCCTTTCACCCCGTGTCCACCCAGGTGCTGCGGGCCGGGCACGTCGGCTTTCTGCTGATGTTGGTATATCTGAGCTATCCGCTGCGCGGCAAGGCGCGCCCCTGGCAGCCGCTCGCCTGGGTGCTGGCGCTGGCGGGCATGGCGACCTTTTTCTATCAGTGGTATTTCGAAGCGGATCTGATCCAGCGATCGGGTGACCTGACCAGCCTGGACATGGTGGTTGGCCTGGTGCTGATCGTGCTGGTCTTCGAGGCGGCGCGGCGCGTGATGGGGATTGCCCTGCCGATCATCTGTGGGCTGTTCCTGGCCTATGGACTGTTCGGCAACCATCTGCCCGGCGATCTGGCGCACCGGGGATACGGGCTGGATCAGGTGGTCAACCAGCTGTCCTTCGGCACCGAAGGGCTGTACGGCACGCCCACCTACGTCTCGGCCACCTATATCTTCCTGTTCATCCTGTTCGGCTCGTTCCTGGAGCAGGCCGGGATGATCCGCCTGTTTACCGATTTCGCCATGGGCCTGTTCGGCCACCGGGCCGGTGGACCGGCCAAGGTATCGGTGGTCTCGTCGGCGCTGATGGGCACTATCACTGGCTCCGGGGTAGCCAACGTGGTGACCACCGGCCAGTTCACCATTCCGCTGATGAAGCGTTTCGGTTATCGGGCGGCCTTTGCCGGCGGTGTCGAGTCCACGTCCAGCATGGGCAGCCAGATCATGCCACCGGTCATGGGGGCGGTGGCTTTCATCATGGCCGAGACCATCAACGTGCCCTATGTCGAGGTAGCCAAGGCGGCGTTGATACCGGCCCTGCTGTATTTCGGCTCGGTATTCTGGATGGTACATCTGGAAGCCAGACGCTCGAAACTCAATGGCTTGCCGAAGGATGAATGCCCCAGTGCCTGGGATGCGGTCCGTCAGCGCTGGTTTCTCCTGATACCGCTGATCATATTGATCTGGCTGCTGTTCTCCGGGCGCACGCCCATGTTTGCCGGAACCGTGGGGCTGGCGCTGACCGCTATCGTGATTCTTGGCTCGGCATTGATTCTGCGATTGTCATCCACCGCACTGCGGGTGGTGTTCTGGATGGTGCTGGGGATTCTCTGCGCCGGTTTCTTCCAGTTGGGGATCGGTGTCATCTTCGGGGTCATTGGTGCGCTGGTAGTGGCTTGCTGGTTCATCAAGGGGGGGCGCGACACCCTGCTGATCTGTTTGCACGCGCTGGTTGAAGGGGCGCGCCATGCGGTGCCGGTGGGCATTGCCTGTGTGCTGGTGGGGGTGATCATCGGCATCGTCTCGCTGACCGGGGTGGCCTCGACCTTTGCCGGTTACATTCTCGCCGTGGGTCAGGACAGTCTGTTCCTGTCGCTGCTGCTGACCATGCTCACCTGTCTGGTGTTGGGCATGGGCATTCCGACGATCCCCAATTACATCATCACCAGTTCCATTGCCGCGCCGGCGTTGCTGGATCTGGGCGTGCCGCTGATCGTCTCGCACATGTTCGTGTTCTATTTCGGCATCATGGCTGACCTGACCCCACCGGTGGCGCTGGCCTGCTTTGCCGCAGCGCCGATCGCCCGGGAGAACGGTTTGAAAATCAGCCTGTGGGCGGTGCGCATCGCCGTCGCCGGCTTCGTCGTGCCGTTCATGGCAGTCTACAGCCCGGCGCTGATGATGCAGGGCGGGGACTGGTCGGCGGTGCTGTACATGCTGGTCAAGGCGGGCTTCGCCATCGGCCTGTGGGGTATCGTCTTCACCGGCTATTGCCTGCGCCCGCTGGTCTGGTGGGAAAAACTGCTGGGCTTCGCTGCTGGCGCGTTGATGGTCCTGGCTTTGCCGATTACCGATGAACTGGGTTTCGCCCTGGGTCTGCTCTTTCTTGCGCAGCACTGGTGGCGGTCACGGCGCGTGCGCAGTCCGGTATGAATGCGCTGTGTCTCGGCTTGGCCGGGGTGATCTGGGCACAGCTGCCGCTGGCCGAGTTCACCCTGGCCTGGCAGCACAGTGTGGAGAAGATCCGGTGGGAGGAGGACTATCAGCTCGACCCGGCTGGCCTGCTACTGCGCGAGGCGCGAATCCGTGGCAGTGGCGCCGGGATGGATATCCCGCAGGACGCCATATTGCGTGATGGCAGCTGGCACTATCGGCCGCAGCTACCGGCATTGCAGCCGCTGCGGCTGGGGCGCAGCGATGCCCCTGCGGCGGGCGATTACCAGTTATGCAGCGAAGCTGGCTGTCGGCCGCTGGCCGATTGGCTGGGGCCGCCGAGCCCGCAGCGACCGGTGGTGGAATTGTGGAGTTGTCAGCCGTCGGTGGGCTGATGCCAGTGCGCAGGCTACAATGGCGTTTTTTCAGGTTGGAGAGTGGTGAGTGAAAAGGCTCAAGGGCGCTATCACGGTGGGGTTTCTCAAACTGTTCGCGTTACTGCCCTTCGGCGTGGCGCAGCGCCTCGGAGCGGCGGTGGGCTGGCTGATGTGGAAGCTGCCGAACCGGTCGCGTGACGTGGTACGCATCAACTTCGCCCATTGCCTGCCGGAACTGCCACCCGCCGAGCGGGAACGGCTGGTCGGCGAGACGTTAGTCAATATCGGTCGCAGCTTCGCCGAAAGCGCCTGTGCCTGGATGTGGAGTCCGCAGAAAACCGTGGCCCTGATCAAGGAAGTGGAAGGCGAGCAGCTGCTCGATGAAGCGCTGGCCGAGGGCAAGGGGCTGGTCGGCATCACCAGTCATCTGGGCAACTGGGAAGTGCTCAACCACTGGTATTGCCTGAAATGCTCACCGATCATCTTCTATCGCCCACCCAAGCAGAAGGCGGTGGATGAGTTGCTGCAGAAACAGCGCACCCAGTTGGGTAACAAGGTGGCGGCGTCCACCCGCGAAGGCATCATCAGCGTCATGCGCGAGGTGCGGCGGGGTGGCGCGGTTGGTATTCCCGCCGACCCGGAGCCGGCGCTGAAGAGCGGTCTGTTCGTGCCCTTCTTCGGTATCCAGGCGCTGACCAGCAAATTCGTGCCTGGCCTGCTCAAGGGCGGTGCGGCCAACGGCGTGTTCCTGCATTGCGTACGCCTGCCTGATCACAGCGGCTTCAAGGTGATCGTCGAGCGTGCCCCCGCAGCACTCTACAGCGAGGATGAAACCGAGGCGGTGGCGGCGATGAGCGCCTGCATCGAGAGCTACGTGCGGCGCTGGCCCAGCCAGTACATGTGGAGCATGAAACGCTTCAAGAAACGCCCCGCCGGCGAAAAGAAATGGTATTGAACTGAACCGGTAGCAAATGACAAGGACAGCACTCCATGAGCAACCAACGGCAATATCCACGGACGATGATGAAGTGCCGGATCAAGATCACCCATCCGGCGATCGGCTCACTGACCGCCCAGACCCGCGACCTGTCCGACGGCGGCGTCTTCGTCGAACATCCTGACCTGGCCGCGCTGGCCGTCGGCGATGAGGTTACCGGGCAGGTGCAGGACATGCCGATCGAGGCGCCGGTCCTGCGTATGGTGATCCAGCGGGTGGTGCCAGGCCAAGGTGTAGGCCTGGCCTTTCTCGACGAGGCCTGATCAGCGCCGCCAGAACATCGGCGTCAGCAACACCAGCAGGGTGAAGACTTCCAGACGGCCCAGCAGCATGGCGAAGCTGAGAATCCATTTGACCGTCGCCGTCATGTCGCCGTAGTGCGCGGCCACGTCGCCCAGCCCCGGACCCAGGTTGTTCATGCAGGCGGTCAGCGCCGAGAAGGCGGTAACGAAATCCAGGCCGGTGCCGAGCAGCAGCAGGAACAGCAGGGCGAAGGTGAACACATACACCGAGCAGAATCCCCATACCGCTTCCACTACCCGATCGCCCACCGGCTTGCTGCCCAGCTTGACCGGAAATACCCCGTTGGTATGCAGCAGCCGCTTGATCTCCCGCACGCCCTGCTTGAATACCAGAACCACGCGGATCACCTTCATGCCGCCACCGGTGGAACCGGCACAGGCGCCGACGAAGCTGGCATACAGAAGCATGAACGGCAGCACCGAGGGCCAGGAGGCGAAGTCGGTAACGGTGAAACCGGTGGTAGTGGCAATGGACACCGTCTGGAAAGCGGCAAAGCGCAGTGACGAAGCGACATCGTAGTATTGGGAGTAGCTCAGCAGCGCGGCGCTGATGACGAACAGTCCCAGCAGGATCAGCAGATAGGTCCGGCACTCGGGATCCTGCCAGTAGCTGCGGATCGAGCGAAAACGCCAGGCGGTGAAGTGCAGGGCGAAATTGATCCCCGAGATGACCATAAACAGCACGCAGATCAGCTCGATGAGCGGACTATCGTAATAACCGATACTGGCATCGTGGGTAGAGAAGCCGCCGATGGCCACTGTCGAAAAGCTGTGGCCAATGGCATCGAACAACGACATTCCAGCCAACCAGTAGGCGCCGGCACAGGCCAGCGTCAGACCGGTGTAGATGAACCAGAGCACCTTGGCGGTTTCGGCTATGCGCGGGGTCAGCTTGTTTTCCTTCAGCGGGCCAGGCATTTCGGCGCGATACAGCTGCATGCCGCCGACGCCCAGCAGCGGCAGGATGGCGACCGCCAGCACGATGATGCCCATGCCGCCGAACCATTGCAGCTGCTGTCGATAGAACAGCAAGGAGCGTGGCAGGGTATCCAGCCCGGTAATCACCGTGGCGCCGGTGGTGGTCAGCCCGGAAAAGGATTCGAACACCGCATCGGCTACCGTCAGATCGGGCAACTCCAGCAGGTACAGCGGCACCGCCCCGAACAACCCCAGTACCAGCCAGAACAGCACGGTGATCAGGTAGCCATCGCGGGTACGCAATTCGTTGCGCCGGTGGCGCACTGGCAACCACACCAGCAGGCCGATGACCAGAGTGATGGCAAAGCCAACCAGGAACGCCTCCCGCGCATGCTCGCCATAATGGAAGCCGACCGCGGCGGCCGGCAGCATGCTGGTGGAAAACAGCATCAGCAGGATGCCGAGGATGCGCTGGATCTGGGAATACTGCATGCGCTCGCTTACCTGTGCCGAGTCAGAGGAAGGTCAGCCCGACCTGGAACAACCGCTCGACATCGCGGATGTGCTTCTTGTCGATAACGAACAGGATCACATGATCCTCGGATTCGATCACCGTGGCGTCGTGGGCAATCAGTACCTCCTCCTTGCGCACCACCGCGCCGATGGTGGTGCCCGGCGGCAATCTGATCTCGCTGATTGCCTTGCCCACCACCTTGGAGGAGCGGGCGTCACCATGGGCGACCACTTCGATGGCTTCCGCTGCGCCGCGGCGCAGCGAGTAGACATTGACGATATCGCCGCGACGAACGTGCGTCAGCAATGTGCCGATGGTGGTCTGCGAAGGTGAGATGGCGATATCGATCTGGCCGCCCTGCACCAGATCCACATAAGCCGGATTGTTGATCAGCGCCATCACCTTGCGTGCCCCGAGCCGCTTGGCCAGCATCGAAGACATGATGTTGGCCTCATCGTCGTTGGTCACCGCACAGAAGATATCGACTTCCTCGATATTCTCTTCCACCAGCAGCTCCTGGTCCGACGCGCTGCCATACAGCACGATAGCCTTTTCCAGGTTTTGCGACAGGTAGTCGGCACGGGCCCGGTTGTTCTCGATGATTTTCACCCGGTAACGGGTTTCGATGGCCTCGGCCAGGCGTTCGCCGATGTTGCCGCCACCTGCGATCATGATGGTCTTGTGGCTCTTTTCAACTCGGCGCAGTTCACTCATCACCGCGCGGATATCCTGCGAGGCGGCAAGGAAGAACACCTCGTCATCGGCTTCGATGACGGTATCCCCCTGGGGGGTGATTGGCCGGTCGCGGCGAAAGATGGCCGCCACCCGGGTATCCACATTGGGCATGTGCTGGCGCAGATAGCGCAGCTCCTGGCCCACCAAAGGGCCGCCGTAATAGGCCCGCACTGCCACCAGCTGCACCTTGCCGCCGGCAAAATCCAGTACCTGCAGCGCGCCGGGATTCTGAATCAGCCGCTTGATATAAGTGGTGACGGCCTGCTCGGGACTGATCAGCACATCGATGGGAATGGCTTCGTTCTGGAACAGCTCACCGCGGATGAGGTAGGCCGACTCGCGGATACGGGCAATCTTGGTCGGGGTACGAAACAGGGTGTAGGCCACCTGGCAGGCAATCATGTTGGTTTCGTCACTGCTGGTGACGGCGATCAGCATGTCCGCATCATCAGCCCCCGCCTGGCGCATGACGGTCGGCAGCGAGCCGCGCCCCTGCACCGTGCGGATATCCAGGCGATCGCCCAGAGCGCGCAGACGTACCGTGTCGGTATCCACCACCGTGATGTCGTTGGCTTCGCTGGCCAGTTCGGCGGCCAGGCTGCTGCCGACCTGACCCGCACCGAGAATGATGATCTTCATGGCTAGTCCCTGCTGTCAGGCCCAGTGTAGCTGCTGGCCGGTGCGTTATTAGCGATTTTCAACAATTTGGCCAGATAGAAACCATCATGGCCATCCGGCTGGGGCAGCAACTGCCGTCCGCACGGCTGCTCGAGACCGTAAGGGCCCGCAATGGGAAGTTGGCGGGCGCCTGATTGGCGGGCCAGAAAGGCGTCGATCACCTGGGTATTCTCCTGTGGCAATACCGAGCAGGTGGCATAGACCAGGATGCCGCCGACCGCCAGGGTGCGCCATACCTGATCGAGCAGTTCGCCCTGCAGCGCGGCCAGTGCGGCGATGTCGTCCGGCTGGCGGGTCAGCTTGATATCGGGATGGCGACGGATCACGCCGGTGGCCGAGCAGGGCGCATCCAGCAGAATGCGATCGAAGGGCTGCCCATCCCACCAGGCGTCCAGATCGCGCCCATCGGCCGCCTTGAGAGTTGCACTCAGGCCCAGGCGCTGCAGATTGTCCCGCACCCGTTCGAGCCGGGCCGGCTCCAGATCCAGCGCTACGACTTCCTGCAGCCCGGGCTGCAATTCGAGAATATGGCAGGTCTTGCCGCCGGGGGCGCAGCAGGCGTCCAGCACCCGCTGGCCGGGCTGCAGTTCCAGCAGCGGCGCCGCCAGCTGGGCCGCCTCGTCCTGCACGCTGACCGCGCCGGTGGCAAAACCGGGCAGCTGCTGCACATCACAGGCCTGAGCCAGGGTTACCCCGTCGGCGCTGAATGGGCAGGGCGTGGCAGCGATGGCGGCCTGCTGCAACTCTTGCAAATAGGCATCGCGGCTGGTCTGCCGCCGATTGACCCGTAGGGTCATCGGTGGGTGCAGATTATTGGCCGCACAGAGCGCTTCCCAGTGCTGTGGCCAGACCTGCTTGAAGGTCTTCTGCAGCCACCGTGGATGGGAGACGCGAATCACCGGGTCGTGCTCCAGTTCTGTCAGCAGGGCGACACCCTCGCGCTGGGTACGACGCAGTACGGCATTGAGCATGCCCTTGGCCCAGGTTTTCTTCAGGGTGACGGCCAGCTGCACGGTCTCGGCAATGGCTGCATGGGGCGGCACCCGGGTGTACAGCAACTGGTACATGCCGATCAGCAGCAGGGCATGCAGGTCGCGGTCGGCGGCTTTCAGCGGTTTTTGCAACAGGTGACCGGCCAGGCCATCGAGGCGCTGAAACCAGCGCGCGGTACCCAGCGCCAGCTCCCGGGCCAGGGCATGGTCACGCGGCACTACCTGCTTGAGCTGTGCCGGCAGGCTGCTACCCAAAGATGCCTTGCCGGCCATCACGGTAGCCAGCGCATTGGCCGCGGCCAGGCGCGGACTCATTGACCGTTGGCCAGCAACTGGCCTGGGGCGAACTGCTCGCGCCGGGCGTTGTACAGATCAGCAAAGGCCAGCGGCTTGCCACCGGGCAGTTGCAGCCGGGTCAGGCGCAGGGCGCCGTCACCGCAGGCGACCAACAGGCCCTGCTTGCTGCAATCGAGAATTTCGCCGGGCTGGCCGGTACCGGCTTCCGGCTGGGCCGCCCAGACTTTCAGCGGCTGATCCTGCCAGCGGGCATGGGCCAGCGGCCAGGGATTGAAGGCGCGGATCAGACGATCCAGTTCGGTCGCCGGGCGGGCCCAGTCGATGCGCGCATCGGTCTTGCCGAGTTTGTGTGCGTAAGTAGCCAGGTCATCATCCTGCACCTCGCCCTCCAGCGTCCCGGCGGCCAGGCCATCGATGGCCTGCAATACCGCCTGTGGCCCCAGCTCGGCGAGGCGGTCGTGCAGACTGCCGCCGGTATCCGCGGCGCTGATCGGTGTGTTCACCTTGAGCAGCATCGGCCCGGTATCCAGCCCCGCCTCCATGCGCATCACGGTCACGCCGCTGGTGCTGTCACCGGCTTCGATGGCCCGCTGAATGGGCGCAGCACCGCGCCAGCGTGGCAACAGCGAAGCATGACTGTTGATGCAGCCCAGCCGCGGGATGTCCAGTACCGCCTGGGGCAGGATCAAGCCGTAGGCGACGACGACCAGCAGATCCGGCTGCAGCGCGGCCAGTTCGGCCTGGGCCTCGGGCGCACGCAGGGAAACCGGCTGGTACACCGGCAGCTCATGTTTGAGCGCCAGCGTTTTGACCGCGCTCATGGCCAGCTTCTGACCGCGCCCGGCCGGCCGGTCCGGCTGGCTGTAGACGGCGACGATATTCAGGCCGGCTTGCAGCAGCGCCTGCAGATGGGCGGCGGCAAATTCCGGGGTGCCGGCGAAAACGATGCGAAGATCAGAGCTGTTCATGAAATGGCCTTGTTGGCTCGGCAAGCGGCTACCGAGGGATCATCCGGGTAAAGAAAAGGCTTGCCGGAGCAAGCCTTCTGACCTGAAGGGCTCAGGCGTTGGCCTGCGCCTTGTGCAGCTTCTCCAGTTTCTTGCGGATGCGGTCACGCTTGAGGTTGGACAGATAATCCACGAACAGCTTGCCATTCAGGTGATCGCACTCATGCTGGATGCAGACCGCCAGCAGGCCTTCACAAACGATGTCGAAGGCTTGGCCGTCACGGTCCAGCGCCTTGACCCGGACGCGCTCGGGGCGGGTGACCGTCTCGTAGAAACCGGGTACCGAGAGGCAACCTTCCTGCATCTCTTCGAGATCCTCGGTCAGTGGCTCCAGCTCCGGATTGATGAAAACCCGCGGTTCGCTGCGGTCTTCCGAGAGATCGATGACGATGACGCGTTCATGCACGTTGACCTGTGTCGCAGCCAGTCCAATCCCTGGGGCTTCATACATGGTTTCAAACATGTCATCGACCAGTTGCCGGATGCGCTCATCAACAACGTCGACCGGCTTGGCGATGGTACGCAGCCGGGGATCGGGAAATTCTAAAATATTCAATATGGCCATGTCGGTTTGTGATGCACGTTGTAGAACTGTTTCGTAAGGTGCTGCTAATATGCACGCAGCTTGGAAGTATAGCTGGTTCACGTGCCGGAGAAGGCGCGGGACCTTGGGTGCTGGCCTCTATAATAAAGGGATTCATGTCATGAGGAAAACATTACTCGGCCTGTTGCTGCTCTCGATGAGCATTCTGGTGCAGGCCCAGGAGTCGGTGTTCAGGGAAAACCACCCCGAGCGTTACCAGGTAGTCAGAGGCGATACCCTGTGGGATATTGCTGGTCGGTTTCTCAATCTGCCCTGGAAGTGGCCGGAAATCTGGCACGCCAACCCGCAGATCAACAACCCCCACCTCATCTACCCCGGCGACATCATATCGCTGGTGTACATTGATGGCCAGCCACGGCTGATGGTTGACCGCGGCCAGGGTGGTACCATCAAGCTGTCGCCTACCGTGCGGTCCTCGGCTGTGGCCGAAGCCATTCCAACCATTCCGCTGGAAGCCATCAACGCGTTCCTGAATGCCGGACGCATCATGGATGACGCCGAGCAGCTGGAAGCCGCGCCCTATGTCATCGGCGGTGAAGCGGAAAGCGTGGTAGCCGGTGCCGGCAATCGCGTCTATGCCCGTGGTGATATAGACGAAACCATCCCCGCCTTCGGCCTTTATCGCCGTGGCAAGGCCTATACCGATCCGCAGAGTGGCGACTTCCTCGGCATCCACGCCCAGGAAATCGGTAACGCCGACGTGCTTGCCACCGAGCGCGACATCACCACGCTGATGGTTACCCGCAGCCGCCAGGAAGTGCGCATCGGTGACCGCCTGCTGGAGACCGAAGAGCGGGCTGTGGCCTCCACCTTCTTCCCCAGCGACCCGGAAGATGAAATCGATGGCCTGATTCTCGACGTGCCCAACGGTGTGACCCAGATTGGCCAGTATGACGTGGTCATTCTCAACAAGGGTGCCCGCGACAATCTGCAGGAAGGCAACGTATTGGCGATCTACAAGACCGGCGAAGTGGTTCGCGACCGGGTGCAGAACGAGCGGGTGCAACTGCCCGACGAGCGCGCCGGCCTGTTGATGGTATTCCGCGTCTATGACCGCATGAGCTACGGCATCGTGCTCAACGCCCAGCGCCAGCTGGCAATCATGGACAAGATCCGCAACCCCTGATGATCACACCCCCGCCCGTTTGCGGGCGGGGGTGTGTGCCGTTCTCAGCCCTTCATTCGTTCCGCAGAAGGCTGATTCCATGCCCCTCGAACTGACCGACCGCCGGCAAGCCTGGCTGGCCCTGAGCATGCTCGGGCTGGGCCCTGCCGCGCAGCGCGAGTTGCTCGACCAGCATCCCGACCCCATCCGGATATTCGGCGCTGATGTGCTGACTCTTGGCAGCCTGGGGCTGAATCGGCGCACCCAGAACGCCATCCTGCAATGCCAGCAGGGCGATAGTCCGATACTGGAGCGTGTCGAGCAGAGCCTGCAGTGGCTAGAGCAACCGGGCTGCCATCTGCTGACCTTCGACGATCCGGCTTACCCGCCGCTACTGCGGGAAATCACCGATCCGCCGCTGGTGCTGTTCGTGCAGGGCGAGCCGGCGCTGCTGGCGGACCCGCAACTGGCCATGGTCGGCACCCGCCATCCCGGCCCGCAGGGTGCCGCCACCGCCCGGGCCTTTGCCCACAGCCTCGCCGACAGCGGCCTGGTCATCACCAGCGGCATGGCGCTGGGCATCGACGGCGCGGCTCACCAGGGCGCGCTGGATGCCGGCGGGCAGACTATCGCGGTATGGGGCACGGGGCTGGATAATTGCTATCCACGGCGGCATCGCCGGCTGGCCGATGCGATTGTCGCCGGCGGCGGCGCGCTGGTTTCCGAACAGCCCCCGCGCACCGCCCCGCATGCCGGTCTGTTTCCTCTGCGCAACCGCATTATCAGTGGCCTGAGTATGGGCACTCTGGTGGTCGAGGCCAGCCTCAACAGCGGCTCACTGATCACTGCCCGGCTGGCCATGGAGCAGAATCGCGAGGTGTTCGCCATGCCGGGCTCGATCCACAATCCGCAGGCCCGCGGTTGCCATCGCCTGTTGCGCGATGGTGCCACCCTGGTGGAAACCACCGCTGATATCCTCAGCGTGTTGCACCTGCCGCTGCGCGACGCCATTGCCGCAGCGGACGAGCCGCCCGTCACCGAGCACATCCGGCATCCCTTGTGGCGCTGGATCGGCCATGATCCGGTAACGGCTGATTGGCTGGCCGGACAAAGCAACCTGCCGGTTCACCAGGTGCTGCAGGGGCTGATGGAGCTTGAATTGAGCGGCCATGTGCAACACACGCCCCACGGTTATTCCCGCAGTGGCCAGCTGACCGGCACTCGCTGAGTGCAATACTTCCTTGAGCCCGGCCGCTGGCTCGGCTAATGTCGCCTCTCGCAAATCAAAGAGGTGGACTATGCTGGCGGGTTGGCGGTTGGGGCAGATACGAAGGGTGCTGCAGGCTGGAGGGGTGATCGCCTATCCAACCGAGGCGGTCTGGGGGTTGGGCTGCAATCCGTGGAAAGCCGAGGCGGTGGAGCGGTTGCTGTGGCTCAAGCAGCGGCCGGTGGAAAAGGGCCTGATTCTGGTCGCTGGCAGTGCCGAGCAGTTCGAATTCCTGCTGTGGGATCTGCCGCACAGTCAGTTGGCCAAACTGCAATTGTCCTGGCCCGGACCGAATACCTGGCTGGTTCCGCACCAGGGCCGTCTGCCGCCATGGATTACCGGTAACCATGCCACCGTCGCCCTGCGCGTCAGCGACCATCCGCTGATTCGCCAGCTGACGGCCGCGGCCGGCCCGCTGGTCTCCACCTCAGCCAATCCCGCCGGCCGCCGGCGGCCCGCACACGCCTGCGCGTAGAGCAGTATTTCCATGATCGACTGGACGATATCGTGCCCGGTGCTTTGGGTGCGCAGCGCAATCCCAGTATCATCAGGGATCTGCAAACCGATACCGTCATCCGCTCAGCCTGAGAGAGTCACTGATGAATACGATTCCCGATGCTACCGATGTGGCTGCCGTCAAAGATTATCTGATGAACCTGCAGGATCGCATCTGCGCGGCACTGGAGCAGGCTGACAGCCGTGGCCGGTTCGTCGAGGACAGCTGGGAGCGCCCCGGTGGCGGCGGTGGCCGTTCGCGGATTATGGAAAACGGCGCGCTGCTGGAAAAGGGCGGCGTCGGTTTCTCCCATGTTTTTGGCGACGGCATGCCGCCGTCGGCCACGGCCCACCGGCCGGAGCTGGCCGGGCGCAGCTTCCAGGCCATGGGCGTATCCCTGGTGATGCACCCGGATAACCCCCATGTGCCCACATCCCACGCCAACGTGCGCTTTTTCATTGCCGAGAAGGAAGGCGCCGAGCCGGTCTGGTGGTTCGGTGGCGGCTTCGATCTGACGCCCTACTACGCCAGCGAGGAAGACTGCATCCATTGGCATCGCATCGCCCGCGACGCCTGCGCGCCCTTCGGTGACGAGGTCTATCCGCGTTACAAGAAGTGGTGCGATGACTACTTCTATCTGCGCCACCGCAACGAAGCCCGGGGCATCGGCGGGTTATTCTTCGATGACCTCAACGAATGGGGGTTCGAGCGCTGCTTCGAATTCATGCGCGCCATCGGCGATGCCTATCTCGAAGCCTACCTGCCGATCATCGAGCGTCGTCGTCATACCGCCTGGACCGAGCAGCAGAAGGCCTTCCAGGAATATCGTCGCGGCCGTTACGTCGAATTCAACCTGGTCTGGGACCGGGGCACGCTGTTCGGCCTGCAGTCGGGTGGGCGCACCGAGTCGATTCTCATGTCGCTGCCGCCGACCGTGCGCTGGGGCTATAACTGGGAGCCTGAGCCGGGCAGTGCCGAAGCGCGCCTGCTGACCGAGTTTCTGCCGCCGCGCGACTGGCTGAAGGGGGCGAACTGATGGACCACTATGCCGTGATCGGCAACCCGATCGCTCACAGTAAGTCACCATTGATCCACGGCCTGTTCGCCCGGCAGACCGGCGAGCAGCTGCAGTACGAGGCGCTGTTGGCGCCACCGGATGATTTCGCCGGCACTCTGCGGGATTTTCTGCAAGAGGGTCGTGGCGTCAATGTGACCGTCCCCTTCAAGGAACAGGCCTGGGCGTTGGTCGACAGTCGCACGCCGGCAGCCGAACGGGCCGGTGCGGTGAATACCATCCAGCGTCTGGACGACGGCAGCCTGTTGGGCGACAACACCGATGGCAAGGGTCTGGTGCGGGATATTCAGCATAACGCCGGGTTGCCGCTGGCCGGCAAGCGGATCTTGCTGATTGGCGCCGGTGGTGCCGCGCGGGGCGTCATCCAGCCGCTGCTCGAAGCCGGGCCGGCGCAGCTGTGCGTGGTTAACCGTACGGTGGAGAAGGCCGAACAGCTGGCCATGCTATTCAAGGACCAGGGTCCGATCAGCGCGGCCGGCTTCGACTGGCTGGAGGAATCGGTGGACCTGATCATCAACGCCACCTCCGCCAGCCTGGACGGCCAGCTACCGCCGCTGCCCCCCAGCCTGATCCGTCCGGGGCATACGTGGTGCTACGACATGATGTATGCCAGTGAGGCGACGGTCTTCAATCGCTGGGCCGCCGAGCAGGGTGCAGCGCGCTGCATCGACGGCGTGGGCATGCTGGTGGAACAGGCCGCGGAAGCCTTTTTCCTGTGGCGCGGTGTGCGCCCTGACACCGCCCCGGTGCTGGCCACGCTGCGGCAGCGAGGCTGAGCGTCAGAGAAACAGTTGCTTACGCCCGGCGCGGTATCAGCAGTGACAGCATGAACAGCCCTGCTGCGCTTACCACGATCGACGGCCCGGCCGGCGTATCCAGGTTCCACGACAACGCCAGCCCGCCGAGCACTGCAACACAGCCCAGGCAACTGGCACCAACCGCCATCTGTTCCGGCGTGCGTGCGTGGCGCTGAGCGGCGGCCGGCGGGATGATCAACAACGAAGTGATCAACAGTACGCCCACCACCTTCATCGCCACCGCAATGACGATGGCGATCAGCAGCATCAATGCCAGGCGAATGCCGCTGACCGGCAGGCCTTCGACCCGCGCCAGCTCCTCGTGCACGGTTACCGACAGCAATGGCCGCCACAACCAGGCCAGCAACACCATGACGACCACCAGCCCGCCGAGCATCCAGTTCAGATCCGCCGAGGTAATCGCCAACAGGTCGCCAAACAGGTAGGCCAGCAGGTCGACTCGCACATTGTCGGTTAGCGCCAGCACCACGATACCCAGTGACAGTGTGCTGTGGGCCAGGATCCCCAGCAGGGTGTCACTGGCCAGCCATTTGCGGTTCTGCATGGCCACCAGCAATACTGCCAGCAATACGCATCCGGCCGTTACCGCCAGGGTCAGGTTGAGCTGCAGCAGTATGCCCAGCGCCACACCAAGCAAGGCGGAATGGGCCAGGGTGTCGCCGAAATAGGCCATGCGCCGCCACACCACGAAGGAGCCCAGCGGGCCCGCCACCAGCGCCAGCCCGAGCCCCGCCAATAATGCATAGAAAAGAAAGTCAGGCATGTTTGCAGGTAGATCCGTCCGGATGATGATGGGGAGCGTCGATGACTTCGCCATGCATGTCATGGCTGTGGTCGTGGTGATGGTTGTAGACGGCCAGGGCGCTGGCCTGTTCGCCGAACAGGGCGACGAAGGCCGGGTCGGTACTGACCTGTTCCGGCCGGCCGGAACAACAGACATGGCGGTTCAGGCACACCACCGTATTGGTTGTCGCCATCACCAGATGTAGATCATGGGAGACCATCAGCACCCCGCAGCCGTAACGATCGCGCAGTCGGGTGATCAACTGATACAGCTCGATCTGGCCATTTACATCCACTCCCTGCACCGGCTCATCCAGTACCAGCAGGTCAGGTTGGCGCAGCAGCGCACGGGCCAGCAGAATGCGTTGCTGCTCACCGCCAGATACCTGCTGCAGCGGGCGTTGCGCCAGGTGAGCTGCACCGACTTCTTCCAGCGCGGTCAGCGCAGCGGCGCGCTTGACGCCGGGCGCCAGCAATAGAAAGCGCAGCACCGTCAGCGGCAGGGTGGCATCGATCTGCAATTTCTGCGGCATATAGCCGATACGCAGACGCGGCTGACGCTGGAGCTTGCCACTGTCGGCCTTGAGCAGGCCGAGCACGATACGCACCAGGCTGGTCTTGCCGGCCCCATTGGGGCCAATCAGCGTGACGATCTCGCCACGACGTACCTGCAGGGAAATGTCTTCGAGAATGGCATTGCCATGCCGTTGCAGACCGATTCGGCTGAGACTGAGCAGCGTCTCGCTCATGCCGCCTCCCGGCACTGGCTGCACAGGCCGGCGATTTCCACGGTTTCCGCTTCCACAGAAAAATCCATCTGGTCTGCGACCTTGGCAATGGCCGGATGGATCAGCGACTGGTCCAGCTCGATGGCGACCCGACAATTGCGGCAAATGAGGAAGTGGCCCTGGTGGGTGTGTTCCGGGCTGGCGCAGCCGATAAAGGCGTTCAGTGACGCGATGCGGTGCACCAGTCCCTGCTCCTGCAGGAAGTCCAGGGCGCGGTAAACCGTTGGCGGTGCCGGGCGGCGGTCGTCCTCGCGCGCCAGGGTTTCCAGCAGATCATAGGCGCCCAGCGGTCGATGGCTTTGCCAGACCAGTTCCAGTACGCGCTTGCGCAGCGCGGTCAGTCTTGCCCCGGCCCGCTCGCAGACCTGCTCGGCGGCGCTCAGCGCATCGCTGACGCACTGGCTGTGGTCATGGGGACAGTGGGGGTGTTCCGGCAAAACGAATTTGTTCATGCGGGCCCTATAGCGAATTTGACGATGACTGTTATTATATAACAATTCTACGTCCGAGGTATGTCCGATGATCCTGCGTTTCCTGCTTGCCCTGGCCTGCGGGCTGAGCCTGTCTTTTCCCGTGACGGCTGCTACACCCAGCGTGCTTACCAGCGTCAAGCCGTTACAACTGATAGCCGCCGCTGTGCTGGACGGTATCGCCGAGCCTGAAGTGCTGCTGCCGCCAACGGCCTCGCCGCACAATTATGCTCTGCGTCCATCCGACCGACGGCAGATCGCCGCGGCCGACCGCCTTTACTGGGTGGGCCCGGAACTGGAGCGCTTTCTGCAGAATCTGCTCGACACTCAGTCCGCCGCCCGCCGGCTGGACCAGGTTCCCGGTCTGACCCTGCGCAGCTTTGATGGAGCGCAGCACGCCGACAACAATCATGACCATGACCATGGGGATCACCAACACGCGCCGGGGAGCCTGGACCCGCATATCTGGCTGTCCGCCGCTAACGCCAGCCAGATTGCCCGCTGGATGGCTGTCGATCTGGCGCAATTGTATCCTGAGCATGCCGATCGAATGCAGCGTAACGCAGCTGAGTTCAGCCAGCGGCTCGATCAGTTGCAGGCGCAGCTGCAACAACGCCTGCAGCCTCTGGCTGGCAAGCCCTATTTCGTTTTTCATGATGCCTATGGTTATCTGGAAGACAGCGTCGGTCTGCGGCCGCTCGGCGTATTCACCCTGTCGATGGAGCTGCAGCCCGGTGCTCGGCATCTGCATGAGCTGCGCCAACAGCTGGCCGCTGCCGGTCCGAGCTGTGTCTTCCGGGAACCGCAGTTCCCCGCCGAGCGTCTCGCCACCCTGAGCGCCGGCATGCCGGTACATGAGGCTGAACTGGACCCGATGGGGACCACTATTTCTGCGAGCTCCGGCAGCTACGAGCAACTGCTTGAATCCCTGGGCAATGCCCTGGCCGACTGTCTCGAAGCACTCTGATCCTGTTCCGGTCCTCCTGTCGCTCCGTTCTGCGCCCGGCTCAAGCTTCAGGCTAGCCGGGCCGATATAGAGGTATCCAAAGCACCCATGCTGAAAGCGAAGCATGGGGTGTTTTTCCGTATACACCTGCTGACAGGAAAAGGTGCATGATTAATTTGCGCAATATCTCGATTGCCGCCCGGTTGACTGGCGGCTTCGTTGCCATGGCTGTCGTCGTTCTGTTGTTGGGTTTCATGGCACTTCGCGAGACCAGCAGTATTCACGACCAGACGATAGAAATAGAGCAGGTATGGCTGCCCAACCTGCAGGAGCTGAACAGTCTCAACCAGAACTTCATGCGGTATCGGATATATGCCCTGCGCTCGCTGTTGTCCACCGACCCGCAGGACATCCGCCAACAACGCCAGCGTATGAGCACGCTGGAGCAGAACCTGATGGAGGCGGAGGCTGCTCTCGATCAGGCCATCACCTCACCTCATCCGCAGCGCATTTTCGATGATTATCATCAACAGCGGCTGAACTACATGACCGTGGCGGGTGAGATGGCCGTTGAGTTGGATGCCGGCAATCGCGAGCGGGCATTGCAGATACTCGACCAGCAACTCAACCCCATTGCCGATGCCGCCACCGCCCAACTGATTCAGCTGGAGACGTTGATTATTGCCGGCGCCAATACCGCCGCGGCGCAGTCTGAGCACAGTTATCAGTCCGCGATCCGTCAGGTCATCCTGGCCATTGTGATAGCCACGGCGTTGACGCTGCTGCTGGCCTGGCTGCTGACCCGCAGCATCATTGCGCCGATCCGGCAGGCGCTGCAAGTCAGTGAGGTGATAGCCACCGGCAACCTGACCCAGCAGATTCACGTGACCGGCCGTGACGAAGCGGCTCGACTGCTAAGGGCGCTGGCAGATATGCAGGGCAAGTTGCGCAACACCATCCAGGGTATCGCCAACTCTTCCTCGCAACTGGCCTCGGCCGCCGAGGAACTGAATGCGGTCACCGAAGATGCGACCCGCAGCCTGCAGCGACAAAATGATGAAATTCAGCAGGCAGCCACCGCAGTCAATGAAATGAGCGCAGCGGTGGAAGAAGTCGCCGGCAACGCCGTGCAGACCTCCGAGCAATCCCAGAGCACTGCGGCGAGCGCCAATCAGGGTGGTGAACAGATCGCCCAGACCCAGATCAGCATGCAGCAGCTGTCGGACAATATTCACTCCACGGCCAAGGAGGTCGAGGCGCTGGCCAGCCATGCGCAGCATATCAGCGGCGTGCTGGATGTGATTCGCGCCGTGGCCGAGCAGACCAATCTGCTGGCGCTGAATGCCGCCATCGAGGCGGCTCGCGCAGGTGAACATGGGCGGGGATTTGCGGTGGTGGCCGACGAGGTGCGTGCGCTGGCCCATCGTACTCAGCAGTCGACCGCAGAAATCGAGACGATGATCGACAATATCCAGCAGGGCAGCGAGCGCACCGTGGCGGCCATGCAGATCAGCGATACCATGGCCGCCAGTACCCGGCAACAGTCGCAGCAGGCCGGTGATGCCTTCGCGCTGGTATCTGCTGCCGTCAGCCAGATCAATGAGCGCAACCTGGTTATTGCCAGCGCTGCCGAAGAGCAGGCCCAGGTGGCCAATGAGGTCGATCGCAATCTGGTGAATATCCGGGATCTGTCGACCCAGACAGCCGCTGGCGCTGAGCAGACCAGCGCTGCCAGTCGCGAGCTGTCACGCCTGGCAGTGGAACTCAACGAGCTGGTGACCCGCTTTCAGACCTGAGCGGCGGCTGGCGAAAGGCAAGCCGGGCGGCGCAAGCCCGCCCCGGCTTCAGGTCCCCTTGTTACCCAGAATGGCGGTGAGCAACCCGGGGAAGCGGCTGTCCATCTCTTCCCGGCGCAGGGAATTCATATGGCTGGTGCCTACGCCATAGGTGCAGACCAGGCCCGCGTCGCGAAGCACCCGGAAGTGGTGGGACATGCTCGATTTGGGCCGGCCACCGTCCAGTTCGCCGCAACTGGCCTCGGCTACCTGGGCCAGACGTTGCACGACTTCCAGACGCACCGGATCACTCAGCGCATAGAGCACACGCTCGAGTACGAACTGATCGGGAGCAGGATGTTTGAAAGGTCTCATGACAATAATTCTACCTTGGGGTTTGTCTTTGATCCATTGTTCGAATAAAATCGAACAACCCATCCCCATCACAGGAATTCTTCATGTCCGCGTTATTCCAGCCCTTCACCCTGAAGGACATCACCCTGCGCAATCGGATTGCCGTACCTCCCATGTGTCAGTACCGCGCCGTCGACGGACTGGTGAACGACTGGCATCTGCAGAACTATGCCGGCATGGCCCGCGGTGGCGCCGGCCTGGTCATTGTCGAAGCCACTGCCGTGGCGCCGGAAGGGCGCATCACTCCCGACTGCGCCGGCATCTGGAACGATGAATTGGCCCAGGCGTTCATTCCGACCGTCCGGGCAATCAAGCAGCACGGAGGCGTGCCGGGCATCCAGATCGCCCACGCCGGTCGCAAGGCCAGTGCCAACAATCCCTGGGAAGGGGACGACCACATCGCCAACGACGACCCGCGCGGCTGGCAGACCATCGCGCCCTCCCCCATTGCCTTTGGCGCAAACCTGAGCAAGCAGCCGCAGGAAATGACCCTGGACGATATCGCCCGGGTACGTGATGACTTCGTCGCTGCTGCCCGGCGCGCGCTGGAAGTCGGTTTCGAGTGGCTTGAGCTGCACTTTGCCCATGGCTATCTGGCGCAGAGCTTCTTCTCCGAGCATTCCAATCAGCGCACCGATGCCTATGGCGGCAACTACGAGAACCGCAGTCGTTTCCTGCGTGAAACCTTCGCTGCGGTGCGCGAGGTATGGCCAGCGCATCTGCCACTGACCATGCGCTTTGGCGTGCTGGAATTCGATGGCAACGACGAGCAGACCCTGACCGAGTCCATCGACCTGACCCGCCGCTTCAAGGAAGGTGGACTGGATCTGCTGAGCGTCAGCATCGGCTTCAACATTCCCGAGGCACGGATTCCCTGGGCGCCAGCCTTTATGGGCCCTATCGCCGAGCGGGTACGCCGCGAAGCGGGGATCCCGGTTGCCTCGGCCTGGGGCTTCGGTGAGCCGCATATTGCGGAAAAGGCGGTACAGGATGGCCAACTGGACCTGGTCATGGTCGGCAAGGCACATCTGGCCAACCCGCACTGGGCCTACTACGCCGCCCGGGAATTGAAGATCGAAAAGGCCTCCTGGGCAACCTTGCCCGCGCCCTATGCCCATTGGCTGGCGCGATACTGAGCCGCTGACCGGTGTCGAGATGGAACTCGACACCCTATGGTTTCAGAAGGCGTGGTTACAGCGCCAATGGCAACCCCACCGCAATAGTCCCATGCGCCTCCAGCAGCCGCTGGAAATGCGCCGGCTCCTTGATCAGCACACCGCTGTGTTCGGCATGGTGGTCGGCGGCCAGCTGCCGTGATAGCCAGAAGCGCAGCGCCGCCAGGCGTAGCAGGTCAGGCCAGTGTTCCGCTTCCAAGGGGGTAAAGCGTCGGTGGCTGGCATAACCGGCCAGTAGCGCTTCGGTGCGCCGTTCGTCCAGGCCGCCCTCGTCTGCCAGGCACCAGTCATTCACGCAGATGGCGACGTCATACAGCGTCCAGCCGCTGAAGGCATTGTAGAAATCGATGATGCCGGTCAGGTGATGGCCATCGAACAGCACGTTATCGCGGAACAGGTCCCCATGCAGTACCGCCTCGGGCAGTATCGGTCGTTGCTGACGCAGCCGGTCCAATACCGGCAGCATGGCATGCAGCGTGGCGCGGGCCCGCGGCTCGCAGCGCTCAAGCAGCGCCCGGGTCTCGGTGGCCATCCACGCCAGTCCCCGATCGCTTGGGCGCAGCAGACCGCTGGTCGCCGTGGCATCATGCAGTCGCGCCAGCAACTGCCCGACTGCGTGGCAATGGCTGGCATCCGGGGTATCGATATGCCGCCCCGGCAACCTTGGTTGCAACAATGCCGGTCGATCATTGAGACGTTGCAGGGCGATAGCGCTGCGGTCGCGCAGGGCATAGGGCACCGGCAAACCGGCCTCCTGCAAGCGGTCGAGCAACTGGATGAAAAACGGCAGTTCGGCGATCGGGCCACGTTCGACCAGGGTCAACACGTATTCGCCCCGCTCGGTGGCGACGAAGAAGTTGCTGTTCTCGGTGCCGCCGGCGATGCCGCTGTAATCGATCAGCCGGCCGAGCTCGAAGCGCTGCAGAAAGTCTTCCAGCTCAGGTCGCTCGACCGGAGTGAATACCGACATGTCAGCGCCTTACCACTCGAAGATCTTCCATGAGGGAATGCGCAGGCCGTTGGGGTTGTCGGCCCGGGTGAAGTTGCCATCATCGTCCACGGCGACCAGAAAATAGGGCGCACCGTTCTTCGGCGTGATCTTGATCGCATAGAGGAAGCCGTTCATGCGGTACTCCTCGATGGTCTTGTCGCCCTCCTGACGAATGGTCACATCCGGCTCGCCGGTGAGCGGCGGTTCTTGTGCCATTACGGCGAAACTGGCGATCAATGTCAGTGCAGCCAACCCGCGGCCAATCATGCGTGTCATGTTAACCTTGTCCTTTAGTGGAATGACGTTAAGGTCATTCTAGCCCCTTTTTCTTCTGGAACGCTGACCTGACGCATGACTGACTCCATTGCCCCGCTGATTCTCGTTGACGGCTCCTCCTATCTGTATCGGGCCTTCCACGCGTTGCCGCCGTTGACCACCTCCACCGGCAAGCCCACTGGCGCGGTCAAGGGCGTGCTCAATATGCTCAAGAGCCTGCGCAAACAGTACCCGGACAGCCCTTTTGCGGTGGTTTTCGATGCCAAGGGGCCGACCTTCCGTGATGCCTTGTTCGAGAATTACAAATCCCATCGCCCACCCATGCCCGACGATCTGCGCCTGCAGGTCGAGCCGCTGCATGCCAGCGTCAAGGCGCTCGGCCTGCCGCTGCTGTGTATCGATGGCGTCGAGGCCGACGATGTGATCGGTACCCTGGCCCGGCAGAGCGCCGCGCTGGGCTGTCCGGTAGTGATTTCCACGGGTGACAAGGACATGGCGCAGCTGGTCGACGACCACATCACCCTGGTCAATACCATGACCGGCACGGTGATGGATGCGGATGGCGTGCGTGAGAAGTTCGGTATCGGCCCCGAGCTGATCATCGATTACCTGGCGCTGATGGGCGACAAGGTAGACAACATTCCCGGGGTACCGGGGGTGGGCGAGAAAACCGCGTTGGGTCTGCTGACCGGCCTGGGCGGCGGCATGGATGTGATCTACGCCAACCTGGACAAAATTGCCGAGCTGCCGATCCGTGGCGCCAAGAAGCTGCCCGAGAAGCTGCTGGAACACAAGGACATGGCCTATCTGTCCCACCAGTTGGCGACCATCAAGGTGGATGTGGAGCTGGACGTGCGAGTCGACGCCCTGCATCCGACCGAGCCCAACCGCGAAGCGCTGATCGAGCTGTATCGCAAGCTGGAATTCAAGACCTGGCTCGACGATCTGCTGCGCGAGGCGAAAGCTGCCGGCGAGGCGGTGGAGGCGCCGAACCAGGCGGAGGCGGTCGAGCCGGAATACGAGACCATTCTCGACCAGGCGCGCTTCGATATCTGGCTCAACCGGCTGCAGAACGCCACGCTGATCGCCTTCGATACCGAAACCACCAGCATCCATGCCCAGCAGGCGGACCTGGTCGGCATCTCCTTTGCGGTCAGCCCTCACGAAGCGGCTTATGTGCCACTGGCCCACAATTACATGGGTGTGCCTGACCAACTCGACCGCGACCAGGTGCTGGCGGCGCTCAAGCCCGTGCTGGAAGATCCGGGCAAGCGCAAGGTCGCGCAACATGCCAAGTACGACATGAACGTGCTGGCGCATTACGGTATCCAGGTGCAGGGCGTGGCCTTCGATACCATGCTCGAATCCTACGTGCTGGACTCCACGGCCACCCGCCACGATCTGGACAGCCTGGCGCTGAAATACCTGGGCACCGGCACCGTGCGGTTTGAGGATATTGCCGGCAAGGGCGCGAAACAGCTGACCTTCGACCAGATCGCGCTGGAACAGGCCGGCCCCTACGCCGCCGAAGACGCCGACCTGACCCTGCGCCTGCATCAGACCCTGTGGCAGAAGCTGCAGGGCATCACCTCCCTGGCCAAGGTGCTGGAACAGATCGAGATGCCATTGGTGCCGGTGCTGGCCCGCATCGAGCGCAGCGGCGCATTGGTCGATGCCAAGCTGCTGGGTATCCAGAGCCGCGAGCTGGGCGACAAGATGGTCGCGCTGGAGCGCCAGGCCTTCGAACTGGCCGGCGAGGAATTCAACCTCGGCTCGCCGAAGCAGCTATGTGCCATTCTTTACGAGAAGCAAGGCCTGCCGGTGATCTCCAAGACCGCCAAAGGCCAGCCATCCACTGCTGAATCGGTACTCGCCGAGCTGGCCGACCAGGGCTACGAGCTGCCCCAGGTGATCATGCAATACCGCACGGTGAGCAAGCTCAAGAGCACCTACACCGACCGCCTGCCGGAACAGATCAACCCGCGCACCGGGCGCATCCATACCAGTTATCACCAGGCGGTCACCGCGACCGGCCGGCTGTCCTCCTCCGACCCGAACCTGCAGAACATTCCGATCCGCAGCGCCGAGGGCCGGCGCATCCGCCAGGCCTTCATCGCACCGCCCGGCTACAAGATCATGGCCGCGGACTATTCGCAGATCGAGTTGCGCATCATGGCGCATCTGGCCCAGGACGAAGGCCTGCTGGATGCCTTTCGCAAGGGCCTGGACGTGCACCGGGCCACCGCGGCCGAAGTCTTCGGCGTGGCTCTGGATGAGGTCAGCAACGACCAGCGGCGCAGCGCCAAGGCGATCAACTTCGGATTGATCTACGGCATGAGCGCCTTCGGCCTGGCCAAGCAGATCGGTGTCGACCGCAAGCAGTCCCAGGATTATATCGACCGCTACTTCACCCGCTATCCCGGGGTGTTGCGCTACATGGAAGACACCCGCGCCCAGGCGGCGGAGAAGGGCTTCGTCGAAACCCTGTTCGGTCGGCGCCTGTACCTGCCGGAGATCCACTCGAAGAACCAGGCCATGCGCAAGGGCGCTGAGCGTACCGCGATCAACGCACCGATGCAGGGCACCGCCGCCGATATCATCAAACGCGCGATGATCGAGGTCGACCGCTGGTTGCAGAGCTCGGGGCTGGATGCCCGGGTGGTCATGCAGGTGCACGACGAACTGGTGCTGGAGGTCCGCGAGGATCTGCTCGACCAGGTCAGCGCCGGCCTGTGTGAACGGATGAGCGCCGCGGCTGAGCTGGACGTGCCGCTGCTGGTTGAAACCGGCATCGGCGACAACTGGGACGAGGCCCATTGACCGGCACGAAATAATTTTCAGCGGCCGGGGAACTTCCCCGGAAACCGCCCGGTCAGAGACTATGAATGGCCAGTCAAGCCCTTCATGCTCCTTAGATGTGATTTAGTGTTGGCAGAATACCGGGCATCCCTTTCCTAGCACAGCCCGGTTGTTAAACCCCGAACCTTCCCTCCCCATAGAAGTTCGGGGTTTTTTTGCCTGTTATTCGGTGGCTGCCGGCTGGTCTTCGTCCTGCTCGGTATCTTCGGCGGGGTACAGCCAGCTCTCCAGCACCGCATGGGCCTCGTCGATACCCTGGCGTTTGGGCGAGGAGAACAGCTGCACGCTGGCGCGGTTGCCGAATTCCTTGCGTACCGTGCTCTGCACCTTGAGCAACACGCCCTTGGCCGCGCCGAAGGACAGTTTGTCGGTCTTGCTCAGCAGGATATGCGCCGGCAGGCCGGCAACATTCGCCCAATCCAGCATCATGCGGTCGAAGGCCGACAGTGGATGGCGGATATCCATCACCAGCACCACGCCGGCCAACGAATCCCGTTGGGTAAGATAGGCGTCCAGGTGTTTTTTCCAGTGCTCCTTCAACTCCAGCGGCACCTTGGCGTAGCCGTAGCCGGGCAAATCGACCAGGCGATGGGTATCATCGAGGGCGAAGAAGTTGATCAACTGGGTGCGCCCCGGGGTTTTCGAGGTCCGTGCCAAGCGTGCGTGGGTCAGGGTATTCAGTGCACTGGACTTGCCGGCGTTGGAGCGCCCGGCAAAGGCGACTTCGTAACCCTGGTCCGGCGGGCATTGATCGACCTGGCTGGCGCTTTTGATGAAGCTGGCTTGTTGGCAGAGAATGGGGAGCGGTGTGGCTGGGGGCATGGAATATCCGGTTTGTGTGGTAGGGTCGAACGGGAACAGACCCTAGATGCATTCACGTCAGCGGCTAGCTTAGTATATAATGCCGCGGTTTAATATCGTGGCAGGCACTGCGACAGTATGGCCATTGCGCTGCTTCCGAGGGGCGGCTAGCATGGGCGCTTATTCGAGCCGGCCTGTATTACTGTTGCCAGGCGTCGAGGCTGTCTGCACATAACGCGGTCATCGAGACCGGACGCGGACCAGGCCTGATTTTTCTTTTAGCCGTAATTGGATTAGCCGATGAATAAATTACTTGTAAGTCTGGTGTTATCCCTCGGTGTGGCCGGTTCGGCCCATGCGCTGCAGGGTGATGCCGAAGCCGGCCAGGGCAAGGTGGCCGTCTGTGCAGCCTGTCACGGTAACGATGGTAACAGCATCATGCCGAACTGGCCGAACCTGGCCGGTCAGGGCGAGCGCTATCTGCTCAAGCAGCTGGTCGAGATCAAGGAAGGCGTACGAGTGGTGCCGGAAATGACCGCCATCGTGGCTAACATGAGTGATCAGGACCTGGCTGACGCCGCAGCTTTTTATGCAGCGCAAACGCCGGCTCGCGGCGTTGCCGATCCCGAGCTGGCGGCACGTGGTGAAGCCATCTACCGTGGCGGCGACCTTGCCACAGGTCTGCCGGCCTGCACTGGTTGCCATTCACCGACTGGCCAGGGCAACGACCCGGCGGCCTACCCGCAGCTGGCTGGGCAGCATGCCACCTACACTGCCAAGCAGCTGACCGACTTCCGTGAAGGCGACCGGGTCAACGATGGTGATGCCATGATCATGCAGACCATCGCTTCGCGTTTGAGCAACAAGGATATCGAGGCTGTCTCGAACTATATCCAGGGTCTGCGTTGATCCCAGTTGCGCTGCAATAGCTGGTGTTAAAAAAAGGGTGGCTGCGGCTGCCCTTTTTTGCGACTGTAGAAAACCCAACCGGCTTGCGGAATAGCGCACCGGGGAACCTTTTTGCCATCATGATGGCCTGAATGTCACAGAAAGATTGTCTGGAGAGATACATGCGCAAGTTGTTGACTGTTGGATTGGTATGGCTGCTGGGCAGCCTGGCAATGGTTCAGGCTCAGGAAACCCAGTACAAGGCCGGCGTGCATTACGTCGAGCTGCCCGCCGTGGCGCCGACCCAGGAGCCGGGCAAGATCGAAGTGGCCGAACTGTTCTGGTACGGCTGTGGTCATTGCTTTACCTTCGAGCCGATCATCGGCGAGTGGAAGAAAACCCTGCCCGAGGACGTACACTTCCGTCCCGTCCCCGCTTTCTTCGGCGGCGCCTGGGACACCCATGGCCAGCTGTTCTACACTCTGGAAAGCATGAACCAGCTGGGTGACGCCCACGCAGCGGTATTCCAGGCTATCCACAACCAGGGCAACCGCCTGGCTGACACCGATGCCATGGTCAAGTTGCTGGCACAATACGGCGTCGATGAAGATGAATTCCGCAAGACCTGGGCGTCCGCCGGCGTGAACCTCAAGATGAGCCAGGCCAAGCGACTGGCCAAGGCCTATCGCGCCACTGGCGTACCCACGCTGATCGTCAACGGCAAATATCGAATCGAAGGCGGCATGGCCGGCAGCTTCGAGGAAATGCTGAAAATCGCAGAATACCTGGTGGATCAGGAACGTTCCTGACCAAGGATGCTTTGATGATTGCAACGGGCAATATTCCATGGCGACGCGCTACTCAGGGTTCCATGGCGCCCGCCTGCCTGCAGACCAATCCGAACTGGGCCTGCGGTGATACTGAACAGCCGCTGCCCGATGTATTGCGGCTGCTCAGCTTCAACATCCAGGTGGGTATCAACACCCAGCGCTACCATCATTATCTGACCCGTGGCTGGCAGCATGTGCTGCCCCACGCGCGGCGCCAACACACCCTCGGGCAGATCGCCCAGCTGCTCAACGACTTCGACGTCGTTGCGCTGCAGGAGGTCGATGGTGGCAGCCTGCGTTCGGGCTTCGTCAATCAGGTGGAGCATCTGGCGAAGGAAAGCCAGTTCCCCTTCTGGTATCAGCAGCTCAATCGCAATCTCGGGCGCTTCGCCCAGCACTCCAACGGGTTTCTCAGCCGCTACCAGCCGAAATTGCTGGAAGACCACAAGCTGCCCGGCATGTTGCCCGGTCGTGGTGCGATTCTCACCAGCTTCGGCCAGGGCCCGGACAGCCTGTTGGTAGTGATGATGCACTTGGCGTTGAGCACCCGTACCCGCGCCAATCAGTTGGCTTACATCCGCGAGCGCATCGCCGATCATGCCCATGTGGTATTGATGGGGGACATGAATACCCATGCCGAAGACCTGTTGGAGCGCTCACCGCTGAGCGGCAGCAATCTGCACACTGCCAGCCTGCCTGGCACCTACCCGAGCTGGAAGCCGGCCCGCGTACTGGATCACATCCTGCTCAGCCCCAGCCTCAACATCGAGCAGGTGGACGTGTTGCCGCAGCCGATCTCCGATCACCTGCCGGTGTCCATGCACATCCGCCTGCCGCCCAGCCTCTGCCACCTCCCGACGCCAGCGGTAGATTGATGCGCTGGCGTTGGTCGCGCCCGGTTCATACACTCTCCGGGCTGTTGCTGATCTGTCTGGCACTGGCCGGCTGCAGTCGTGGCCTGGTGATCGACACCAGCCATACCGCCCGTGGTCAGGATAGCCGCGTGCAGTATGTGATCCTGCACTACACCTCCTCGAACTCGGCCCGGGCGCTGAATACCCTGACCCTGGGTGAGGTCAGCAGCCATTACCTGATCGATGCCAACCCGCCGACCATCTACCGCCTGGTGGACGAGAACCGCCGTGCCTGGCACGCCGGTGATAGTAGCTGGCAGGGCCGCACCTGGCTCAATGCCAGCTCCATCGGCATCGAGATCGTGCACCCCGGCTATCATGACACCTCCGAAGGGCGTCAATGGCAGCCCTGGGATCAGGCGCAGATCGACCGGCTGATTCCGCTGTTGCAGGACATTCTGCAGCGGCACGGCCTGCCGCCGGAGCGGGTTATTGGCCATAGCGATATAGCACCGCAGCGCAAACTTGATCCCGGGCCGCTGTTCCCCTGGCAGCAACTGGCCGAGGCGGGCGTAGCCATCTGGCCTGATGCGGCGCGGGTAACGCAGTATCAGCATCTGCTGGGCGGCCAGACGCCGCCCCTGGCCTGGTTCGAGATGGCCCTGGAGCGCTTTGGTTACAGCCTGGCGGCGCGTCCCGGACAGACCAATGCGACCCGCAATGTGATCGCCGCCTTCCAGATGCGTTTTCGTCCGGCCCGCCATGATGGTCTGCCGGACGCAGAGACCGCTGCCATACTGGCGGCACTGGTTCCCGGCAGTTTTGCCGAGATCAGCCGCGTCAGCGAATTCACTGTACCCCCCGCCCCCACGATCACCCTACCCTGACCAAGGAACACTCCACCCATGCTCAATGGAATCTGGCTGAGCTTCTTCCTTGCTGCCTTCGCTGCCGCGCTCTGGCAATGGCTTGGGATGGGTGACAGCGAGGTATTCAGCCGGTTGGTGGCGGCGCTGTTCGATATGGCCCGGCTCAGTGTCGAGATCGTGCTGGTATTGGTCGGCACCATGACCTTGTGGCTGGGCTTTCTGGCGGTCGCTGAGAAGGCTGGACTGATCCGTCTGCTGGCGCGCGTGCTGGACCCGCTGTTCCGCCGGCTGATGCCGGAGGTACCCAGTGGGCATCCGGCGCTGGGGCATATCAGTATGAACTTCGCCGCCAATATCCTCGGTCTGGACAACGCCGCCACGCCCATCGGCATCAAGGCCATGCACTCGCTGCAGGAACTCAATCCGCAGAAGGATACCGCCACCAACGCGCAGATCCTGTTCCTGGTGCTCAACAGTTCATCGCTGACCCTGTTGCCGGTGACCATTTTCATGTATCGCGCGCAGCAGGGAGCGACCGACCCGACCCTGGTGTTCTTGCCGATTCTGCTGGCGACCACCGTTTCCAGCCTGGTCGGCCTGCTGACCGTGGCCTTCATGCAGCGCCTGCGCCTGCACGATCCGGTGGTGCTGGCCTATCTGCTCGGCGGGGCAGCCGCGCTGGGCCTGTTACTCACCACCCTCGCCGGTATGTCCGCCCAGGCGCTGGCTGCCACCTCGTCGCTGGTCGGTAACCTGACCCTGTTCGGCATCATCATCCTGTTTCTGGGCGTGGCGGCCCTGCGCAAGGTCAAGGTCTATGACACCTTCATCGAGGGCGCCAAGGAGGGCTTCAGCTTCACCATCTCGCTGCTGCCGTTTCTTATCGCCATGCTGGTGGCCATCGGCGCACTGCGTGCCAGCGGCGTGCTGGACGCCGGACTGGAAGGCATCCGCTGGCTGGCGGAAGGGTTCGGCTGGGATACCCGCTTCATCGATGCCCTGCCCACCGCCTTCATGAAACCGCTGTCCGGCAGTGGCGCGCGGGCAATGATGATCGAGACCATGGACACCTTCGGCGTCGACAGCTTCCCGGCGCTATTGTCGGCGACCTTCCAGGGCAGCACGGAAACCACTTTCTACGTAATCGCGGTGTATTTCGGCGCGGTCGGTATCACCCGCATCCGCCACGGTCTGGGCTGCGCACTGACTGCCGATCTGGCCGGTATGCTTACCGCCATCGGGGTGTGTTACTGGTTCTTCGGCTGAGGCGCCCTGCTAAGCTGTAGAGCAGAACCCTGATTGGAGGCCCCATGCCCGCACCGCGTTTTGACCAGTTGCACCGCCAGCCCGGCCCGTATTTCGTGGCCTTGGGCGGTGCGGGGATGTTTGGGGCGAACCTGTATCTGTACGGCTCCGGTGGCGAGTGGATCGCCATCGATTGTGGCTTCGCCCTGGAGTCCACGCCCAGCGGGGACAGCCGGGTGGCCGTTCCGCTCATCGAGGCGCTGGAAAAGCACGATATCAAGCTCAGTGCGCTGTTGATCACCCATGGCCATGAGGACCATATCGGCGCCATTCCCTACCTGTGGCGCGAGCTCGGCTGTCCGCTGTATGCCAGTCCCTTTACTGCCCGGCTGATCCGCAACAAGCTGGCGCAGAATCTGGAATGGCCGCCATTGCATGAGATCCGGCCGCTGGAGCCTATCGGGCTCGGTGCCTTCCAGGCTGAATGGATACCCGTCACCCACTCGATTCCCGAATCCCACGGCATTCTCCTGCAGGTAGCCGGCAAGCGCATCTACCACAGCGGCGACTGGAAGCTCGATGCTCAGCCGCTGGTGGGTGAACTGACCGCCGAGGGACGACTGCGTGCCATCGGCCGTGAAGGCGTGGACGTGGTGATCGGCGACTCGACCAATGCGCCGGGCAGTGGCGCCAGCCGATCCGAAGCGGCGGTGCAGGACGGCCTGTCGGATGCGATTCGCCCCTGTACCCAGCGGGTGGTGGTTACCTGTTTTGCCAGCAACCTGGCACGGCTGCATAGCCTGGCGGAAATCGCCTTCGATACCGGCCGTTACGCCGGCCTGCTCGGCCGCAGCCTGGTCAGCATGCACAGTTTTGGCAGGGCACATGGTTATCTGCGGGCCCGTCCGGGGTTTATCGGCCCCTGGGAGTTGGGTTTTCTGCCGCGCGATCAGCAGTTATGGATCTGTACCGGCAGCCAGGGCGAGCCGGCTGCCGCGCTGGGCCGGTTGGCGGCGGGCAGTCATCCGCACCTGACCCTCGCGCCCGGCGATACCGTGGTGTTCTCCTCACGGCTGATTCCCGGTAACGAGGAAGCGCTGGAGCGCATCAAGCACAACCTGCTCAGGCAGGACGTGCAGATCATCGATGACGACATGGCCCCCATCCACGCGTCCGGTCACCCGCCCCAAGAAGACCTGCGCCAGCTATATGGTTGGCTGCGGCCGCGCTATCTGCTGCCGGTGCATGGCGAGCCTTACCATCAGCAGGCCCACATGGAGTTTGCCCGCGGTCTGGGTATCGGTGGGCTGGTACCAGGTAACGGCGATCTGATCGACATGAGTGGTCAGCCTTGTCGGGTGGCTGAGGTGCCGTGGGGGTTGATCGAGGTGCAGCGGTAGATCCCCCGCCCCCCTCAGAAACTCTGTTCCTTGATCTTCTGCCACAACATCCCCAACGCCAGCAATGGCGAGCGGAACAGTTCGCCCCCGGGAAAGGCCATATGCGGCACCTGGCTGAACAGGTCGAACCCGCGGCTGGCCTGGCCGGTCATGGCCTCGCCGAGGATGCGGGCGGCCAGGTGGGTCGCATTGACGCCGTGGCCGGAGTAGGCCTGGGCGTAGAACACATTGGGCTGATCGGGCAGGCGGCCGATCTGTGGCAGGCGATTGGCGCCGATGCCGATCATGCCGCCCCACTGGTAATCGATACGGGTGGCCTCCAGCTGCGGGAAGACCTTGAGCATCTTCGGTCGCATGTAGGCGGCAATGTCCGCCGGGTCACGCCCCGAGTAATGGCAGGCACCGCCGAACAGCAGGCGCCGATCGGCAGACAGCCGATAGTAATCCAGCGCCACGCGCTGATCACAGAGCGCCATGTTCTGGGGAATCAGCTCGGCGGCCAGTTCGGGTGACAGCGGTTCGGTGGCAATCAGGTAGCTGCCGGCGGCAATGACCTGGCTATCGAGGCGACGCTGCAGGCCGCTGTGGTAAGCGTTGCAGGCGAGCACCAACTGGGCGGCGCGTACCCGTCCTCGGTCGGTGTGCACGGTGATGGTCGAGCCATGATCAATGGCGGTCACCGCCGAGCGCTCGAACAACCGCACGCCCAGCGACTGGGCCGCTGCTGCTTCGCCCAGGGCCAGGTTCAGCGGATGCAGGTGCCCCGAGCCCATGTCGATCAGCCCACCGACATACCGATCAGAGCCGACCACGCTGCGCATCTGGTCGGGCTCGACGATTTTCAGTTCATGCTGATAGCCCAGCGACAACAACTCGTCCCGATCAGCGCGAAAGGCGTCGAGATGGCGCGGCTTGTTTGCCAGGTCGCAATAGCCCCAGGTGAGATCGCAATCGATGGCGAACTCGGCCACGCGCTCGCGGACGATGTCGACCGCTTCGATACCCATCAGCTTGAGATCGCGCACGCCCTCCGCGCCGATGACACCGGCAAACTGATCGACGTCATGGCCGACGCCGCGGATCAACTGGCCACCGTTGCGGCCGCTGGCACCCCAGCCAATCCGCCGCGCTTCCAGCAGCACCACCGAGAGCCCGCGTTGGGCCAGTTCGATGGCGGTATTCAGCCCGGTAAAGCCGCCGCCGATGATGCACACATCGGCCTGTTCCTCGCCTTCCAGTATCGGCAAGAGCGTCTCGCGGTTGCGTGAGGCAAGGTACCAGGAGTTGGGGTAATCGGCGGAATGGATGGTGTGGCGTGACATGGAAGCTCCGTCGCACAGCGGAAATACAGACCGGCAGGATAACGGCAATTGTCCTGCCACAGAAGCCCTGGCATGCCGTGGCGCCGGAGCAGCGGACATTGCTCGCGGCTTTTGTCGGGATAATTTGCTATTCTTGCCGCCAGCGACCTCCCGCCGCACCCATCGTTTCAGTACTTACTTGCCTGTGGACCTGCCATGCGCCCAGCCTATGCCCTGATCGACTTATCGGCCCTGCGCCATAATTACCGTCTGGCCAAACGCCTGACCGGCTGTAACGCCCTGGCGGTGGTCAAGGCCAACGCCTATGGCCACGGGGCGCTGGAGTGCGCCGCTGCCCTGAACGAGGATGCTGATGGTTTCGCGGTCGCGGCGATCGAGGAGGCACTGGCCCTGCGCGAAGCGGGTCACCGGCAACCCATAGTGCTGCTCGAAGGCTGGTTCGAGGCCGCCGAGCTGGAGCTGATCTGCCGCCATGATCTATGGCCGGTGGTGCATCACCACGGACAGTTGGCTGACCTGCGCGAAGCGAACCTGAGTCGGCCGCTGCAGGTCTGGTTGAAGCTCGACAGCGGTATGCATCGTACCGGCTTCTCTCCAGTTGAGTATCCGCAGATCTGGCGTGAATTGCAGGCCAGCAACAAGGTCGCCAGCCTGACCAAGATCACCCACTTTGCCCGGGCCGATGAACCGGAAACCGGCCGAACCGAGGAGCAGCTGGAGACCTTCGCGCAAGCGACCGCAGGGCTCGACGGCCCAGCCAGCCTGAGCAATTCCGCCGGCGTGCTGGCCTGGCCCAGCGCCTATGGCGATTGGGTCCGGCCCGGCATCATGCTGTACGGGTCCAGCCCCTTCGACTTTGCCCAGGAGCAGGCCGCGCAGCTGCGGCCGGTGATGCAGCTGGATTCGAGGGTGATCGCGGTACACAACATTGCGGCGGGCGAACCCATCGGCTACGGCTCGCGGTTCGTCACCCGCCGGGCGAGCCGCATCGGGGTGGTCGCCATGGGGTATGCCGATGGTTATCCGCGTCATGCGCCGGACGGCACACCGGTACTGGTGGACGGCCAGCGCACCTGCATCAGCGGGCGGGTCTCCATGGACATGCTGACGGTGGATCTGACCGGGCTGCCGGGTAGCGGGCTGGGCAGCCACGTACGGCTTTGGGGCGATGGGCTGGATGCCGGCGAGGTGGCCAGCCATGCCGGGACCATTTCCTACCAGTTGTTCTGCAATCTGAACCGGGTACCGCGGCGCTATCAGGTCTGATTCCGGCAGGGGGCTGCGTTGAAAATAATGCACAGCCGTGCAATCATGCGGCCCACCTGATCCCATCTGTATTGCCCAGAGGATTCCGACCTTGGATGTTGGCGCCCGACTGAAAACCATCCGCAAACTCAAGGGCCTGTCCCAGCGCGAGCTGGCCAAGCGCGCCGGTGTCACCAACAGCACCATTTCGATGATCGAGAAGAACAGCGTCAGCCCCTCGGTCAGTTCCTTGAAAAAGGTACTGGCGGGGATCCCCATGTCGCTGGTTGAATTCTTCGCCGTCGAAGCACCCGCCGATCAGCCGCGCAAGGTGGTCTATCGCACCGGTGAGTTGTTGGACATCGGCAGTAACGAGGTGATCATGCAGCTGGTCGGCAAGGACCACCCCGACCGCAGCCTGTCTTTCCTGCGCGAAACCTACCCGCCCGCCGCCGACACCGGGCCGGATATGCTCAGTCATCAGGGCGAGGAAGCAGGCATTGTGGTGCAGGGCCGGTTGGAGCTGACCGTGGGCGCGGAGATTCATGTTCTCGACACCGGGGATAGCTACTACTTCGAGAGCAGCCAGCCGCACCGCTTCAACAACCCCTTCGACGAACCCTGCGTATTGATCAGCGCCACTACCCCGGCGAATTTCTGAGACTCAATTCGGCGGGAAGGTGCTCAATACCTTGGCGGCCCGCTCATGCATTTCCTGATTGCGTTCCAGGGGTGTCTGGCGCTCGCGCACCGTCTGGCTGTCGCTGCCACGCCAGACCATCCGCCCATCGCGGGCGTCAAGCATGTCAATCTGCAGCGTCATGACCTGATAGTCCACGGTGCGGGTTTGACTGTATCCGGGGCCGCCCCAGTAAGGCCCCCAGTAGCCCCAGCCGCCACCATAGTGCGTGGTGACGTTATCCCGACGGGTTTCCAGCACCACCGAGGCGCGGACCTTCAGGTCAGCGGTATCCGCTGGCTGGGCTGGTCGCAGGCCGCGTACATCCAGCTGGGCGGCGACCGCTTCGAGGACGCGCTGGCTGGTGAGATCACTGGTCAGGCGCGGATCATTGGCTGGTGCGTAGGTCACCGGCGGATCGGCCCAGCTCCAGGTCTGGTACTGGCTGAAATCCCGGCTCAGATCATAATCTGCACGGGGTCCGGTGGCCTGGCAGGCCCCCAGCATCAGCAGCGACAGCAGGATCATAAAGCGCAACATGGGAAACCTCGGCTGCGTCAGTGGTATATGGAATCAGACTGCCAGGGCAGGTGATGGTTCTGTACCCAAGCTACACCAGCGGCAGCAGCAATTGGAAGCGTGCGCCCTGTCCCGGATGCGATTGCAGAGTAATCTGACCGCCATGCAGTTGCACTATCTCCCGGCACAACGCCAGGCCCAGACCGGCGCCGCCCCGGCTGGCGCCGATCTGCACGAAAGGCTCGAAGATGCGTGCCTGCTGGCCATAGGGGATACCCTCGCCATCGTCTTCGACCGCCAGTAGCAAGCGCTCATCCTGCACCGCGGCGTGCAACCGCACTGCGCCGCCCGGATGGCTGTGGCGGATGGCGTTGGCCAGCAGATTGTCCAGCACCCGCTCGATCTGCAAGTGATCCAGTTGTACCTCCGGTAGATCGGCCGCGGCCTGCACCTCCAGCGTCAGCCCTTTCGCCTCGGCCTGCCCCTGGAACCGCTCGCGGGCACTGGTCAGCAGCGCATCGATTGCGCACGGGCTGCGTTCGAGTTTCTGCAGACCGTTCTGGTAGCGAGAGAAGTCCAGCAACTCGTTGATCAGCCGCACCAGGCGGTGCATCTCCTCATCCACGGTCCGTAACAGTTCACCTTCCCGTGACCCGGCCGGAAACTGCAGGCGTTCCAGCAACAGGGCAAAGGCCATATGCATGCCGGCCACCGGGGTGCGCAGCTCATGAGAAGCGCGCAACACAAATTCGCTGCGGATACGCTCGAAAGCGCGCTGTTCGGTGACGTCATGCAGCACCATCACCATACCCAGCAGCCGCCCACCGGTATGGCTGACCGGCGTGATGCTGTAGGTCAGCAACCGCGATTCGGCATGCACCTGCACCTGCAGATCGCCCAACACCCCGCTTTGGGTGGAGCCGCGGGCTACCTGCCACAGTTGCTCGTCCAGTTCCGGGCGCTGCAGGGCCTGGCTGGCGCTGAGGCCGAGCTGGCGGGTATCGCAACCGAGCTGGCGCCCGGCCACTGGGTTGAAATGCTCCAGGCGGCCGCTGCGATCGAAAATCAGCAAGCCATCGTCGATGCTGTCGAGTACTGCCTGTAACCGCCGCTGTTCGGCCAGGAGCGCTTCCACATCGCTGTGACGGAACTGCTGTAGCGCCGCCGCCATCAGACCGAAGCGCCGGCTCAGGGTGGCCAGCTCAGCGACCGGGGTGACGGGTAGGGTGACGCTGAAATCGCCCTTGCCAATCAGGTTGGCCGCGTCGGCCAGAGCCTCGATTGGCCGGCCAAAGCGTTGCGCGATGCTGTGGGCGGTTACCAGGCCCAGCACCAGTACCGCCACGCCAACCAGACCGAGCAACCCGGCGATCAACCAGGCGCGTTCACGGGCGTTCTGCTCCCCGGCGCGCAGTTCCACCAGATAGTGCATGAGCATCCGGTCGATGTGGTTGTGAATGGTACTGAAGTGGCGGCTGAACTCGTCGCTGCCGAGAATCTGCTGGCGCACTGTCAGCGGCTCGGCGAGCAGGTTCTCGAATACCGCATAAGCCTCGGTCAGTTCTGTCAGCGTCTGGTGTTCGGTCTCATGCCGGGCTTCCTTCCGGGCCTCGGCCAGCCACTCTTCGAAGCGGGCGTCGGCGGTGCGGATGGCGGTCAGATCCGGTTCGTCGAGCAACAGCAAGGCCAGTTGCCGGTTCAGTTCCTGGCTCAGTCCGGTGGCGGCCTCGATACTGCCCAGAGTGCTGGTCATGGCCTGACTCTGGGCGCGGGTGAGATGTAGCACGCTGAAGATACCCAGCAGCAGCCCGATCAGCGCCACCGTAAGCAGTGCGCCATTACTGAGAAACAGCCGGCTGCGCAGTTTCACAGGCCGAGTTGCTTACGTTTGCGATAGAGCGTGGACGCGTCGATGCCCAGTGTGCGTGCCGCCTGATCCAGCGTCTCGCTATTGCCGAGCACGGCAGTGATGTGAGCGCGTTCCAGTTCTTCCAGGCTGAGTTCCGCGCCGGCCCGGGGCACGCTGTCGAGTGGCGGAGCATCGAAGCCCAGGTGCGTGAGATCGACCAGCTCTTCGGTGCAGATGATGCTGGCGCGCTCGATCATATTGCGCAGCTCGCGGATATTGCCCGGCCAGGAATGCTGCTGCAGTGCCGTCAGGGCCGCGTCGCTGAAACCGCGGGCGGGGCGGCCATAATCACTGACGAAGCGTGCGAGAAAGCGCTCGGCCAGCTCGGGAATATCCTCGACGCGTTCGCGCAGCGGCGGCAGTGTCAGGGTGATGACATTGAGACGGTACATCAGGTCCTCGCGGAACGCGCCGGCAGCAGCCATCTCCGCGAGGTTGCGATTGGTCGCCGATAGAATGCGCACGTCTGCATGGCGGGTCTGGGGATCACCGACGCGCTCATACTCACGGTCCTGAATAAAGCGCAGCAATTTGGGCTGCAGGGCCAGGGGAAAGTCGCCGATCTCGTCCAGGAACAGAGTGCCACCGTCGGCCTGACTGACTCGGCCCAGGGTATTTTCCGTGGCGCCGGTGAAGGCGCCACGGGCATGGCCGAACAGTTCGCTTTCCATCAACTCGGCGTTCAGTGAGGGGCAGTTGACCGTGACGCAGTCATGCTTGCTGCGTTTGCTCCAGCCATGAATGGCCCGCGCCAGTTCGCCCTTGCCTGTGCCGGATTCGCCGAGGATCAGGATATTGGCATCGGTATCGGCCACCTGGCGCGCGGTATCCAGTACCGAGCGCATGCCTGGGCAGCGGGAGTCGAGATCGGCCCCGGCAGCGGCGGTTTCCTGCTCCAGCGTCTGTAAACGGGCCGCCATGCGGCTGGTTTCCAGTTGCCGTGCGGCGGCCAGGCGCAACTGCTCGGGACTGCAGGGTTTGACCAGATAATCCGCCGCACCCGCCTGCATGGCATTGACCGCGGTATCGATTGCCGAGTGGGCGGTCACTATCACCACCCGCATCCAGGGAGCCAGCACTCGCAGCCGGGACAGCACCGTCAGGCCGTCATCGGCACCCAGCCGCAGATCGAGAAAACAGAGATCGAATACCTGCCCCTGGACCAGCGCCTGCGCCTGATCGCCGGAGCTGGCTGTGGCAATGGCGTACCCCTCGTCCTCAAGACAATAGCGAAAGGTGCGCAAGATCGCCGGTTCGTCATCGACCAGCAGAATGCGGCCTTCTTTATCGGGTGTTTGCATGATCCGCTCCGTAGGCTGCCCCTGCTTGGTTAGTCACCGCTGCGCCATGCAAGTTGCACGATATTCTCTGGCCCTTCCTGCAATTTGCACGGCTTCGAAATCGGGTGAATTCGATAACTTATTGATTTTCAATTAATTAGCGTCAAGCCAAAAGCTGGCATGACTGCTGCAACGGTATAAGGGAAAGGCCTTTACGGCCGCTGAAAGAGGAAGTCACTATCATGCATGCCTTGAAAAAACTCGCCATTGCCACCGCCACTGTCGGTGTCATCGCCCTGAGTCCGATGGCAGCGTATGCAGAGGATGGCGATATGAGCCGTCAGCTGACCGAAGCGCGTCAGGAAGGCTCGGTCTGGACCGCCTTCGCTCTGAACCGCCACCTCAGCCCCTTCAGCATTGATGTTGAGATCGACAACGGCGTTGCCATCCTTACCGGTGAGGTCGAGTCGGAGGTTGACCGCGATCTGGCCGAGCAGGTAGCCCTGGGTGTGGAAGGCATCCGCGAAGTGGACAACCAGCTCAAGGTCGAAGGCGAGACCGCCGATCGCAGCACTGCCGATGATAGCGGGGCCGCCTTCTCCACGCGTTTCAACGATGCCACCACCACGGCAACCGTGAAGTCGAAACTCTTGTGGAATCGCAACACCGAAGGGCTGGACATCAATGTTGGCACTCGTAACGGGGTGGTGACCCTGCAGGCAACACCGACTCAGCGGAATCGAAGGAACTGGCCGAGCGGCTGGCGCGCAATACCGAAGGTGTTCGCCAGGTCGACAATCAGCTGGAGGTCAATGCCGAAGCGGGCACGGCCGACAAGGCGCGGGACAAGGCGGATCAGGCTGGTGCAGCTATCAGCGATGCCTGGATCAGCAGCAAGGTGAAATCCAGTTTCCTGTTCAACAACAGTCTGGATGGGCTGGATATCTCCGTGGATACCAAAGGCGGCCAAGTGACCCTGGGCGGTCGGGTGGCCACATCGGCAGAGAAGGATCTGGCCATTGAAATCGCGGAAGACATCCGCGGCGTGCAAGGCGTCAATGCCGATTCACTGCAAGTCGGGAATGAAGGCTGAATCCGGCATATCAACTAATTGAGGAGAACTGCCATGTTAAGTTGGGCTATTACTTTTCTGATCATCGCCATCATCGCTGCGGTTTTGGGTTTTGGTGGTATCGCAGGCACTGCTACCGGGATTGCCAAGATTCTATTCGTGGTCTTTCTGGTGCTCTTCGTCGTGTCCTTCATCATGGGTCGTCGACCCAAGCTATAGGGCACAACAACTGAAGCGCAAACTCGAACCGGTCACTTTGTGGCCGGTTTTGCGTTGGCATCATCTGGAAAACGTACGCGCACCAACAGACCACCCAGTGCCCCCTGCTCCAGGCTGATCTGCGCCCGATGTGCACGGCAGATTTCGCCGACGATGGACAGCCCCAGGCCGCTACCAGTACCGCCTTGCCGATAGAAACGTTCGAAAACCCGGTTGCGCTCGGTTTCCGGAATACCCGGCCCGGTATCTTCGACCTCCAGGCAGGCGCCAGCGGTGAGCCGCAGAATGATCTGCCCACCCGCCGGGGTATGCACCAGCGCATTATCGATCAGGTTACCCAGCAGTTCCTGCAGCAGCGTCGGCTCGCCCCATACGGTAAAGGGCTGCTCGACTTCCAGCGCCAGTTCGACCTGGCGCCCGTAGGCAAGCGGAACCATGGCCATGGCCACATCCTGCACTAGCGGCGGCATATCCACATGTTCGGCGCTGCCATCGGCTACCGCCCGGGCGCCGCGCTCAATGCGGGCCATGGATAACAGGCGGTTGGCCAAGGCGATGGTGCGATCGGTACTGACTTCCGCATCCTGCAAGGCCTGGCGCCAACTCTCGGGCTCGGTCGCGCGCAGACCAAATTCGATGCGTGCCTTGAGCGCCGCCAGCGGGGTGCGCAATTCATGGGCGGCCTCGGCGATAAAGTCGCGCTGGCGTTCGAAGTTTTCCCTGAGTCGGCCGGTAAAATGGTTGATCGCATCCACCAGCGGGGTGATCTCCCGTTGCAGCCCCTCGGTACTGATCGGACTGAGATCATCGCTGCGGCGCTGGGCCACTTCTTCTTTCACGCGCCGCAACGGACCCAGGGCCGCATTGACCGTCAGGTAGGCCAGCAGCAACGCGCTCACGCTCAGTACGCTCAGATTGATCAGCGAGCGCTGCAGCAGATGGCGCGCCATGCCCTCGCGGGCGTTCAGCGTTTCGGCGACCCGGATTTCCGCCATGCCTTGCAGCTCGCCGCCGCTGACCGGCTGCAGCAGGCTGACCACCCGCACGCCGGCGCCGTGATATTCCGCATCGTAGAAGCGGGCCAGGGCGGGATAGTTCTGGGTCATGGCAACGCCGGCGGGCGGCGCGGGCAGGTCGTCATAGCCGGAAATGGGTTGGCCATTCAGATCCAGCACCTCGTAATACAGGCGGCCGGTGATGTCGTAGGCAAAATTGTCCAGGGCAATGTAGGGCACATCCACCTGCAGCTTCCCGTCAATATCGAACAGGCGCTCGGCAATGGCCCGGGCGGACGACAACAGGGAGCGGTCATAGGCGGTATCAGCGGCCTTGCGCGCGTTCCAGTAAGAGGCGGAGGCGGCCAGGATCAGCAGCACACTGAGCATCAGCACCAGCCGCACCATCAGCCGGCGGCGAAGGCTGCCGGTACTGTGGCTGCGCTTCATTCCGTGGCTTCCAGCAGATAGCCCAGCCCGCGGAAGGTGACGATGCGTACATGACTGCCGTCGAGCTTGCGGCGCAGCCGCGAGATATAGATTTCAATGGCTTCGGGGCTGGCGTCCTGATCCAGACCGAAAACCTTGCTGGCCAACTGCTCCTTGTTCAGCATCCGGCCCGGCCGGGTGATCAGATTTTCCAGGACCGCATGTTCGCGCGAGGGTAGCTGCAGCGGGGCACCGTCAAGAGTGAAGCGCCGATCGGTCAGGTCATAGATCAGCGGTCCGCAGCATTGCTGGCGCTCGCCGCCCATCAGGCTGCGCCGCAGCAGGGCATTGACGCGGGCTTCCAGTTCGCTGAGCTCGAAGGGCTTGGCCAGGTAGTCATCCGCGCCCAGGTTCAATCCGCGTACCCGGTCGCCCACCTCGCCCCGTGCAGTCAGGATCAATACCGCCAGGGTCTGGCGCCGCTCGCGCAACTGGCGCAAGACCTCGAAGCCGTCCAGGCGCGGCAGGCCGACATCGAGAATGGCCAGGGCATAATCCTCACTGCGCAGCGCCAGATCGGCGGCCACGCCGTCGTGCAGGGTGTCCACCGTCAATCCGCCAGCCTTGAGCGCGTGGGTCAGGCTGTCAGCCAGTTCCGGATCATCTTCTACCAGCAGAATGCGCACCCACTTTCCCTCCTTCGATCATTTTGACGAGTGTACACCTCCCGTCGGCGGTGACGAAGGTTGCACCCTTGATCAGGTGGGGATGACAGGTTGATGAAAGGTTGCGGCATTAGGCTTCTGGGCGTTAGTCGAATATCACCCTGATTAAAAACGAGCGCACAGCGCTTCTACAAAAAAAATAAATGGAGAAGCTGATGACCGTCAGTATCAATACCTGTTTGCTGCGTGCCGCCCCGCTGGCCTTGCTGGTCAGCCTACCCATGGCGCAGGCGGCAGATGAGGGCTTCCTGGACGGCAGCAAAGCCAGCCTGGAAATGCGCAATATCTACTACAACCGCGATTACCGTGAAGGTGCCGGCCAATCCAAGCGCGAGGAATGGGCGCAGGGCTTTCTGCTGAACCTGCAGTCGGGCTATACCCGGGGCCCGATCGGCTTCGGTCTGGATGCCCAGGGGCTGCTCGGCGTCAAGCTGGACTCCAGCCCCGACCGCACCCGCACCGGCCTGCTGCCACGCCATGATGATGGCCGCGCCGCCGATGAGTACGGCAAGCTCGGGCTGACGGCCAAGGCGCGGGTATCCCAATCGGAATTGCGTCTGGGTACATTGATGCCGACGCTGCCTACCTTGAAGCCGAACAACAGTCGCATCCTGCCGCAGACCTTCGAGGGCGGCATGCTGGAGATCGGTGAATTCGACGATCTGGCCATGTCCCTGGGTCGGCTGACCAAGACCAAGCTGCGCGACTCCTCGGACGCCGAGGATATCGTACTCAACAGCAAGAACGGCCGTTATGTCGGCGTTACTGCTGATCACTTTGATTGGGCCGGGGTGGATTATCAGTTCACGCCTGGTCTGGCGGGCAGTTATCACCTGGCACAACTGGATGATATCTACCGCCAACAGGTCATGAGCCTGAGCCACCGCGGCACTCTGGGTGCCGGCAATCTGCGCGCCGAGCTGCGCGTGGCGTTGTCCGATGACCAGGGTGCCGCGCGCGCCGGGTCGATTGACAACCAGGCCTGGCAGGGCGTGCTGGGTTACCGCCAGGCCGGTCACGGATTGGCGCTGTCGTTGCAGAAAATGCGTGGCGACAATGCCTTCCCGTATATCAACGGCAGCAATCCGAACCTGGTCAACTTCGTGCAGGTCAACGATTTTGCCGAAGCGGGGCAACGCTCCTGGCAGGTGCGTTACGACTACGACTTCGCCAGTCTGGATATTCCGGGATTGACCTTCATGACCCGCTATACCAGCGGCGATAAGGCTGAACTGGCCGCTGGTGGTCACGGCAAGGACTGGGAGCGCAATATCGAGCTGCAGTACATCGTCCAGCGCGGTGCGCTGAAGAACGTCGGCCTGCGCTGGCGCAATGCGACCTACCGTTCGAGTTATGCGCGTGATCTGGATGAAAACCGTTTGATCGTCAGCTACACGCTGCCGATCCGCTAGAAAACTGCCTGATTACAACACTCATAACCTCTGAAGAGGAATTGCGACATGAAAGCTTCTCTGCGCACAGTACTGCTCGCCATGGCCTGCCTGGGTCTGGCGGCGCCGACTCTGGCCGATGAACCAAGACGTCCCGAATGCATCGCCCCGGCCTCTCCGGGTGGCGGTTTCGACCTGACCTGCAAATTGGCCCAGAGTGGCCTGCTGGAAGGCAAATACATCAGCAAGCCCATGCGCGTGACCTACATGCCCGGCGGTATCGGTGCGGTGGCCTACAACGCCGTGGTCGCTCAGCGGGCGGACGAGGGCGGCACTATCACTGCCTTCTCCAGCGGCTCGCTGCTGAACCTGGCCCAGGGCAAGTTCGGCCGTTATGACGAAACCGCGGTGAGATGGCTGGCCGCCTTCGGCACCAGCTATGGCGCCATTGCGGTGCGCGCCGACTCGGAATTCCAGACCCTGGACGATCTGGTCAAGGCGCTCAATACCGACCCGAGCAAAGTGGTGATCGGCTCCGGTGGCACGGTTGGCAGCCAGGACTGGATGCAGACCGCCTTGATTGCCCGCGCTGCGGGTGTCGATCCGCGCAAACTGCGCTACGTGGCGATGGAAGGCGGCGGCGAGCTGGCCACTTCGCTGCTGGGCGGCCATATCCATGTTGCCAGTACCGATATCTCCGACTCCATGCCGCATATCGAAAGTGGTGACCTGCGCATTCTGGCGATCATGGCCGATGAGCGTCTGCCCGGTACGATCACCGAGCAGATCCCTACGGCCAAAGAGCAGGGTTATGACGTCAGCTGGCCGGTGGTACGTGGTTTCTACATGGGACCGGACGTGAGCGATGAAGAGTTCGCCTGGTGGAAGAATACCTTCGATCAGATGATGGCTTCGGAGGACTTCGCCAAGCTGCGCGAGAGTCGCGAGCTGTTCCCCTTCGCCATGAGTGGCGATGAGCTGGACGCCTATGTGAAAAAAGAGGTGGCCAGCTACAAGGAGCTGGCTGCCGAATTCGGCCTGACCCGCTGATTGGCTAGTACGGGCGGACGTCCTGTCCGCCCGCTTCTTGAGGACTCCTGTCATGTATCAACGCCTGTTTGCCGGCTTTCTGCTGGCGGTCTGTGCTGTCCTCGGCTGGATGGCCTGGGGGCTGGAAGCGCCCTTCTCCTACGAGCCGGTTGGTCCCCGCGCCTACCCGCTGTTGCTGCTGGGCCTGCTGGCCGCCGGCGCACTGGTGCTGGTCATCAAGCCGGCCCTGGAAAGTGGCAGCAATGAAGAGGCGCCGCTGTCATCGGTCATGGTGCCGAAGCTGCTGCTGTGCCTGGCGTTGCTGCTGGCGCTGGCCGCCCTGTTCGAGCGTCTGGGTTTTGTCCTGACCAGCGTCGCCTTCGCCTATGGCATGAGCCGGCTGTTCGGTGGGCGCAACCTGCCGAGCATCGCCGTCGCACTGGTACTGGGGCTGGGCCTGTACTTCCTTTTCGATCGCATTCTGGATGTGCCGCTGCCGCTGGGTGTGCTGGCTGCCCTGGAGAACTGATATGGATACGTTGCAATATCTCGGCCAGGGCTTTGGTGTTGCCCTCAGCCCGAATAACCTGATTACCGCCCTGGCCGGTACCACCATTGGCACCATCGTCGGGCTGCTGCCGGGCCTGGGGCCGATCAATGGCGTGGCGCTGTTGATTCCGGTCGCTTTCGCCCTCGGCCTGCCGCCGGATACGGCGCTGATTCTGCTCGCTGCGGTCTACCTGGGTTGTGAGTATGGCGGACGGATTTCCTCGATTCTGCTGAACATCCCCGGCGAAGCCTCGGCGGTCATGACCACCTTGGATGGTTATCCGCTGGCGCGGCAGGGCAAGGCGGGTATCGCCCTGTCGATTTCCGCCTGGAGTTCGTTTATCGGTGGCTTCATCGCCACCATCGGCGTGGTGATCTTTGCCCCCTTGCTGGCGAGCTGGGCGGTTTCCTTCGGGCCAGCCGAATACTTCATGCTGATGATCTTCGCCGTGGTCTGTCTGGCTGGCATGGCCGGTGACAAACCGGTGAAGACCGGGGTCGCGGTGCTGATTGGCCTGCTGTTGTCCTGCGTGGGCATCGACGCCAACAGTGGCGTCTACCGTTTCACCTTCGGTGCGCTGGGATTGTCTGACGGCATCCAGTTCGTGGTGCTGGTGCTGGGCCTGTTCAGCATCAGTGAGATCCTCACCCTGCTGGAACGCACCGAGCATGGCCAGACGGCACTCAAGGCCAGCGGCCGCATGCTGTTCAATGTGAAGGAAGGCGCCTCGGTATTCGCCACCAACATCCGCAGCGGCGTAATGGGCTTCGTTTTCGGCATTCTGCCCGGGGCGGGGGCGACCCTGGCCAGCGCCATGTCCTACATGACCGAGAAACGTCTGGCCGGCAAGGAAGGTCGCTTCGGCAACGGCGATCTGCGCGGCCTGGCGGCGCCGGAAACCGCCAACAGTGCCTCGGCGTGCGGCTCCATGGTACCGATGCTGACATTGGGTATTCCCGGCTCCGGTACCACCGCGGTGATGATGGGTGCGCTGACGCTGTACAACATCACCCCCGGCCCGCTGCTGTTCCAGAACCAGCCGGATCTGGTCTGGGGTCTGATTGCGTCGTTGTTCATCGCCAACATCATCCTGATCGTGATGAACGTACCGATGATCAAGGTATTTACCCGCATTCTGTCCGTACCGAACTGGACCCTGGTCCCGGCCATTGCCATCATCACCTCGATCGGCGTTTACGCGGTGCATGCCACCACCTTCGATCTGTTCCTGATGATCGGCATCGGTGTGTTCGGTTATATCCTGCGCAAGCTGGACTTCCCGCTCTCCGGGGTACTGCTGGGCTTCATTCTCGGCGGGCTGATGGAAAGCAATCTGCGCCGGGCGCTGTCGATTTCCAACGGTGATCTGAGCGTGCTGTGGAGCAGCCCGATCAGCCAGGCGCTCTGGGCGCTGGTGGTGCTTATCGCCCTGCTGCCGTTCTGGCGTGCCTGGCGTGCAAAAAGACGGGCCCCGGCGCTGCAGCCGGATGTCTGACCGCTACCCACTGAAACACCTGGCAGCCCCGTTCGGGGGGCTGCTTGGCGGTTGGCTCGCCAGCCTGATCCACCTGCCACTGCCATGGATGACCGGCTCCCTGCTGGCGGTGATTCTGGTGCGCTGCAGCGGCTGGCTGATCACCGAGCTGCCCGGCGGTCGGCGGGTGGGGCAGTGGCTGGTCGCCAGCGCCATCGGTCTGCACTTCACGGCGCCGGTGCTTGAGCAGGTGCTGGGTCATCTGTGGCTGATCCTGCTCGGCTCGCTGGGCACTTGCCTGCTCAGCGTGCTGGGTATTGCGATACTGCGCCGCAACGGCGTGGACCGGGCCACAGCCTTCTTCTCCAGCATGCCCGGCGGCGCCAGCGAGATGGTGGTCTTTGCCCTGCGTCACGGCGCCGATCCGGCGCGGGTGGCCGCTGCGCACAGTCTGCGCCTGCTGCTGGTGGTGCTGACCATTCCGGCGATCTTCATCTGGACGCTGCCGGCCAATGCGCCGCCGACCCCGGTTCAGCCCGACTGGGGTTGGCTGTTGATCCTGATGCCCCTGGGGCTGCTGGCCGCACTGATCTGGCGGCGGCTGGGTCAACCCAACCCGTGGATGCTCGGTCCGCTGCTGTGTTGCGCCGCCGCCAGTGCAATATTCGATCTCAACATTGCCCTGCCGGCAGCAGGCAGCGCCATCGGCCAATGGCTGATCGGCAGTGCGCTGGGTTGCCATTTCGATCGAAAGTTCTTCCGCAGTGCGCCGGCGTTCCTGCTACGTGTGCTGCTGTTCGCCGTGACAGCCATGTTGGCTGCGGCCGCTGGCGCCTGGCTGCTCGGGCGTTTTACCGAGGTGGAGGTTGCCGGGTTGACCTTGGGGCTGATGCCGGGTGGGATTACCGAGCTCAGCCTCACTGCCGAGGCGCTGCATCTGTCCGTAGCGCTGGTTACTGCGCTGCAGGTGGCGCGGCTGTTGCTGGTGATGTTCTTTGCCGAGCCGGTGTTTCGCCTATGGCAACGCCGAGCGCCAGTGCTTGATGCCCCGCAGTGACGGGCCACACCTTTGTAACTGCGACCTTCGAGCCCTTGCCCGGCCTTGCGCCCAGCATTTAGCCTTATCGCCTTGTTTCCATCAGGAGCGTCATGTCCGTGCGGATTACTGTCTGGGATTTGCCCCTGCGGCTGTTTCATTGGTTGTTGGTACTGGCGGTGACCGGTGCGCTGGTTACCATCAATCTCGGCGATAGCTGGATGGAATGGCATGGCCGCTTTGGTCTGGCGGTGGTCGGGTTGATGGTCTTCCGGCTGGCCTGGGGCGTGCTGGGCTCGACCCATTCGCGGTTCGCCAGCTTCTTCCCCTCACCGGCAGCGATCACTCGCTACTGCCGGGGGCAGTGGCGAGGCGTGGGCCATAATCCATTGGGCGCGCTGTCGGTCTATGCCTTGCTCGGGCTGTTTGCCTTCCAGGCGTTCAGCGGTCTGTTTGCCAGCGATGAGATCGCCTTCAGTGGCCCGCTCAGTCAGGCCGTCTCCTACAACGCGGTCAATACCCTGAGCAGTTGGCACCGGCAGACCGAGCTGTGGCTGTATCTACTGATCGGGCTGCATTTGTTGGCGATCATCGCCTACCGCCTGCGCGGCCGGCAGCTGCTGGGGCCGATGCTGCATGGCAAGGTGGAGACCACCGAGGCGACCGAGCCGCGCGGTGGCGGAGCGGGTGCCTTCACTGTGGCGCTGATAGTCGCCCTGGCCGCGGTCTGGCTGGCCAATGGCGGTTGGCTTCAGCCCTGAGCTGAAGCGGTCGCCTCATCGGTGGGCCGCTTTAGCCCGCTCAGGGTATTGAAGGCGATGTGGGTGCTGGGGAATATCTCGCTGACCTGCTCCTGAATCCAGTCGGTCTGCTCCAACTGGTCCATCACCGGCCCCTTCACCTCTGCCAGATGAACCTGGATATCCCGCTCGCGCAACCCCAGGCTCAGCTCGCACAGCATGTCCAGGCCGGTGCTGTCGATATGGTTGACCGCCGAGAGGATCAGCAGCAGCTCGCGGGTGTCGGGATAGTCGCGCAACGCCCGCAGGATGGCCCGCTCGATGGCCTTGGTGTTGGCGAAAAAGATATTTTCATCGATGCGCATGGCCAGCAGCTGCGGCTCGGTTTCCACCAGGTGGCGCTGGGTGTTGCGGAAATAATGGGTGCCGGGCACCCGGCCCACCACCGCCACATGGGGGCGGCTGCCGCGCCACAGCTGAGTGACGACGGAGAGCCCGACGCCCAACACGATGCCGCCTTCGATTCCAAGCAGCACAACCCCGGCGGCGGTGCAGATCAGCGTCAGGCCCTCGCGCCGGTCATAACGCCAGGCGCGTTGCAGGCTGGCCAGATCGATCAGCGGTGCTACCGCGACCAGAATCACTACCGCCAGCATGACCAGCGGCAGCCAGGCGAACAGCGGAGCGATGGTCAGTAGAATCAGACCGATCACCACCGCCGATATCACGCCGGCCAGCGGAGTATTGGCGCCGGCCTCGACGTTCACGCCCGAGCGGGAGAAACCGCCACACACGGCGAAGCCGCCGGTCAGTGCCGAGCCTGCGTTGGCCGCGCCCAATGCGAGCAACTCGCGGTCGGGATTGATGCTCTGGCGTTTGCGCCGCGCCAGGGATTGGGCAATGGAGACACTCTCGACGAAGCTGACCAGGCTGATCAGCGCGGCGGGCAACAGCAGCGCCTGCAGGGTGGCGACATCCGGTGTGGACCAGACCAGTGCTGGCAGACCGGCCGGCAGACTGCCCACCACCGGCACGCCACGGGCGCCCAGATCCCAGGCGATGGTGATCAGTAGTCCGATCAGCACCACCAGAATCGGCGCCAGCCGCGCCAATAGCCGGGCAGCTCCTGCACTGATGCCCAGCCGCTGGAGATGGCCAGCCAGCCGGCTACGGGCATAGAGCAGCCAGGCCAGGGCCAGCAGCCCCATAATCAGCACCAGCGTATTGACCGGCTGCCAGGCGGCCAGCAGCTGCGCCGGCGAGCTTGGCAACTCACTCAAGCCGAGCAGGTGGGGCAACTGACTGAGCACGATGAGGATGGAGGCGCCGCTGATGAAACCGCTGATCACCGGATGACTGAGAAAGTTGGCAAGAAACCCCATGCGCAACAAACCCAGCACGAACAGCAGCACCCCGGACATCAGCGCCAGCCAGATAGCCAACTGGTAATACTGCTCGCTGCCGACCGTGGCCAGCGGGGCCAGCAGGGCGGCGGTCATCAGCGCGGTCACCGCGACTGGCCCGACCGACATGCTCATGCTGGTGCCGAACAGGGCGTAGCCAAGCAGCGGTAGCAGGCTGGCATACAGCCCGATCTGCACCGGCAGGCCGGCGAGCATGGCATAGGCCATGCTCTGGGGAATGATCATGATCGCCGTGACCAGGCCGGCAACCAGATCGCCGCTGAGCCAGGGCAAGCGATAATGGCGCAGCCACGCCAACAGCTCCTCGCCGCCAGGCGGCTGCAATCGCGGATTGTCACGCATCAATCAATCACCTGCCCACTTCTCCCGCTCGTCTGGATCAGCGCCGTTACGCCAACCGTGGCGTACAGTGTAGCGCCAGCGGTCGGGCGCTGCACCGGTAGGGATCAGCCCGCCGCAGTGGCAACAGGTATATTGATCATCCGTTATTCAGTCATGGCCGAGGGCTGGAGGCGCGCCGGCGGATACTCGATACTTCAGTGATAAAAACCAACAGGGGAGAATGGCATGAACCAGCAACGCTTTGATCTGACGGGCAAGACGGCCCTGGTAACCGGCGCCTCGGGTGGCCTGGGCGCGCATTTTGCGCGGGTGCTGGCCGGTGCAGGTGCCCGGGTGGTGGTCACTGCACGACGCATCGAGCGCTTGCAGGCGCTGGTGGCCGAGCTGCAGGCGCAGGGGCACGAGGCGCTGGCGGTACCCATGGATGTGACCGATGCGGATAGCGTCAATCGCGGTTTCGAGCAGGCCGAGCAACATTGGCAACTGGTGGACGTGGTCGTCAATAACGCCGGCATCGCCGATCCGGTGATGTTCCTCAACATGACCGAGGGTAACTGGCGCAGCATGATGGACACCAATCTGGATGGCGCCTGGCGCGTCGCCCACCGCGCCAGCCTGGCCATGGCCAAGGCGCAGCGCGGCGGATGCGTGATCAATATCGCCTCCATTCTCGGCCTGCGGGTCGGCACCGCGCTGAGTCATTACGCGGTGGCCAAGGCGGGCATCGTGCAGCTGACCAAGGCCATGGCGCTGGAGCTGGCGCGCAACGACATCCGGGTCAACGCTATCGCGCCGGGTTATTTCCGTACCGAGATGAACAGTGATTATTTCGCGACGGACCAGGGGCAGGATTATATTCGCAGCAAGGTACCGATGCGGCGTCTTGGCCAGCTCGACGAGCTGGACGGCCCGCTGTTGCTGCTGGCCAGCGACGCCGGCTCCTTCATCACCGGGACCACCATCAACGTCGATGGCGGCCATCTGAGCAATAGCCTCTGACCGGAGCTATTGATTCATGATCCGTGGCAGCGATTGGCTCAGCTGCTGCGGATTCAGCGGGGGACGTAGAAACCCGACGTAGCGGCCCTCGGGATCGACCATGACCACCTGGCCGCTGTGGTCGACCAGATAATCGGGCTTGCTGGTATCAGGCTCGATGTAGGCGATGGACAACGCCTGGGCCAGCCTGGCCAACTGCTCCGGCTCACCAGTGGCGCCATGGAAGCCGGCCTTGAAGAAATCCAGATACTGGCGCATCTGTTCCGGCGTATCGCGCTGCGGATCGACGCTGACCATGGTGACGCGCAGGTTGTCCGCCTGCTCCGGTGGCAGGCTGGCAGTCAATTGCCGCAGCTCCGCCATGGTAGTGGGGCAGATGTCGGGGCAGAAGGTGTAGCCGAAGAACAACAGATCCCATTGCCCTTGCAGCGCCGCCGGGGTCCACTCGCCACCATCGGCCGATTGCAGGTTCACCTCGGGCAGCGGGCGTGGACTGTCGAACAGGAAGACGCCACTCTGCGATAGCTGCTCGCGGTCCAGCGGTGCCGGGCGTACTACCTTGTTGACCACCGCGCCGATGACCAGGGCGATTGCCGCCACCGTGATCAGTACGGTCTTTTGCACTCCACTCAGAGCCATCCGGCTACTCCTGCGTAATGGTCCACCAGCAGGGCAACGAATAGCCACAGCAGGTACCACAATGAAAATTTGAAGGTCTTGATCGCGGCATGGGCGCGACTGTCACGGTACAGCGCCCAGGCCCAGTCGATGAAGCGCAGGCCCAGCCCTACGGCGACAAGCAGGTACAGCGGGCCGCTCATGTGGATCACATAGGGCAGCAGGCTGACGGCAAACAGCATGAAGGTATACAGCAGGATATGCAGCTTGGTGTATTGCTCGCCGTGGGTGACCGGCAGCATGGGAATATCCACTTTGGCGTATTCGGCCTTGCGGTGAATCGCCAGCGCCCAGAAATGCGGCGGCGTCCAGGCGAAGATGATCAGTACCAGCAACAGCGCCTCGGCATTGATCTGGCCGGTTACAGCGGTCCAGCCCAGCAGCGGCGGAGCCGCTCCGGCCAACCCGCCGATGACGATATTCTGCGGTGTCGCCCGCTTCAGGAAGGAGGTGTAGATCACTGCGTAGCCGAGCAGCGAGCCGAGGGTCAGCCAGGCGGTCAAGGCATTGATCCAGAGCAGCAGAATGGCCATGCCGGCCACACCCAGTGCCAGCGCGAACAGCAGGGCGTGGAGCGGGCTCACGCGCCCCTGGGCCAGTGGCCGCCGTTGGGTGCGGGCCATATGCAGATCGATGCGCCGATCCACGACATGATTGATGGCCGCCGCCGAGCCGGCGCACAGGGCAATACCCAGGTTACCCAGCAGCAGTACCTGCCAGGCCACCGCCCCCGGTGTGGATAACAGCATGCCAATGGCCGAGGTGATGATCATCAGCGCGACTACCTTGGGCTTGGTCAGCTCCAGGTAGTCGCGCCAGCCGGCAACAGCTCGTGCGGTTCTGGTCATGGTCGTCATGGTATTCCCCCGCGCCTTGGGCGCTTATTGTTATTGCTTTGACCCAGTATGTGTCATGACCTGCCGGCTGGCCAGCCGGCAGGTCGATTACCTCGCTACCGATCTCAGGCCGGTGTCCAATGTCCGACAGCGCCGGTGCCCTTTCTGTTCACCCGTATCACCACCGGGCGTAGCTGATAGTTCACCAGCACCAGGCTCAATAGCAGTACCGCACCGACCGCGTTATGCGCCACAGCCACCGCCAGTGGCAGGTGTGCGAGGATATTGGTGATGCCGAGGCTGATCTGGGTCAGCAGCACCAGGGTCAACCAGGCTGCGGTGCCGGTCAGGCCGGCGCGGTACAGCCGCCAGGCCAGCAGCAGGGTAACCAGCAAGGTGATCACTGCGCCTACTCGATGGGTGAAATGGATGGCGGTGCGACCTTCGCCGTAGAGCATGCCGCCCAGATAATTGGGGCCGATTTCCTGGAAGATATTGAAGCCGGCGGCAAAATCCATCTCCGGCCACCATTCCCCATGGCAGGTGGGCAGATCGATGCAGGCGACCGCCGCATAGTTGCTGCTGGTCCAGCCGCCGAGGGTGATCTGCAGGATCACCACCACCAGCACGGCACGGGCCAGCGGGCGCAGAGCGGTCAGGCCGACATCGGCGGGGAAGCGCCCGGACAGCCGCAGGGCAAGCAGGAACAGCAGGCTGAGGGTGGCGAAACCACCCAGCAGATGGGCCGTCACCACTTGCGGCCATAGCTTCAGGGTGACCGTCCACATACCGAACAGAGCCTGGCAGATCACCAGCGCCAGTAGCCCCAGCGGCAGTTTCAGCGGGTAGCCGTCGCGACCACGTTGTTTCAGGGCAAACAGCGCCAGCCCGAGAATAGCCAGCCCCAACAGGCCGGCGGCATAGCGATGGATCATTTCAGCCCAGGCCTTGAAGGCCTCCACCGGATCATCCGGAAAACGCAGCTGCGCCAATTCCAGCGCCGCATCGCTGCGCGGCACACTGAGAAAACCATAGCAGCCGGGCCAGTCAGGGCAACCCAGGCCGGCATGCACCAGCCGGGTATAAGCACCGAGAATGACCACCACAAAGCCCAGCAGCAGGGCCGCGATAGTGAAGATAAAACCGGGTTTACGCATGCTCATCAGCCCACCTTCGACACTTTCAACAGATGCCGCAGATCCTCCAGCAGGGCCTTGCCGGGATTGGCCGGATCGCGGTGCAGCACCACGCGGCCCAGGGGGTCGACAACCCACAGCTGCGGACCCTGCTGCCAGGCCTCCGGATGGGCGCTGAGGCTATCCCGGTAGGCTGCCGGCGAGAGCGGGATCTGCTGCAGCTGGGGATAGTCCCTCGCCAACTGAGCATTCAACTCGGCGGAGACAGCTTGGCCGAGCGCCAGTACATGCTCCACCCGATCGGCTTCCCGGCCAGTAGCGACGTTGATCTGCCGTGCTTCATGAACGAGCGCCAGACAAGCCTCGGTGCATTCGCCCGGTGCGGTGACCAACAGGCGCCAGGGCGCACCATAGCCCACCTGATCCAGCTCCAGTTGCCAGTCCTGCACGGTCAGTTGTGGTTCGACCAGCGCGGAGTGGTTGGTCTGGGTATGCGGAATGCCTACCCCGGTAGTTGCCATCAGCCAGGCGGCCAGGATTGGGCCCAGCACCACTGCGATAATGGCCAGCAGCTTCAGCTGGCCGCGTGGTCGGCGGGTATCGGGTGTCTGTTCAGTCATGCTCATCATTGTCGTTCCCCCGGGAGTCGGGCCGCAGGCCGGCCCAGATAAACAGTATCAGCAGAGCGGCGGCCAGGGCGAACCACTGGACCGCATATCCGGTATGTTTGCTGGCAGTCATCGGCAGCCCCGGCCAGTTCAACTGGAAGCCGCCCTGGCTGCCGGCCCGCAGCCGGGCCATCCGCGGTAGCAGCGGCGCGCCGGTATGCGCGGCGAAGGCGGGCAGGTCAATGCGCCCGACCACTTTCGGCCAGCCGGCCGTGGGTGCACTGTGCAGCGTGAAGCCTTGCTCTGGCGCGGGTAGCGCTTCGACCTGCAGTTGCAGGTTGCCTTGTGGTGTGGGTACGGCGGGCAACTGTCGACGGTCTGCCCAGGGCAGCCAGCCACGGTTGACCAGCAGCCGCCGATCGCTGGCGTGGTCATGGAATACTTGCAGCACCTCGACACCCGGCCGGCCATCACGGGTGCGGTTGTCGAGCAACCAGATGTAGCGGGTGTCCAGGGCGCCGGTCAGCAGCAAGGGGCGCCAGGCGGTGATGGTTGTCGCGTCGAGTTCGGCAAGGGGCGTGGCGGGCAGGCTGCGTTGTTGATCAATCTGCGCTTGCAGTTCGCGTTTCTCTTCGGCCCGCTCCAATTGCCAGAAGCCAAGTCCGATGAGTACCGGCAGCAGCGCCAGGGTGAACACCCATAGCGGCCAGCCGGGCGCAAAACGATGCTGGCGCGGCATCGCGTCAATCTGGCTGTGAGACATGGGCCGGCGTCCTTGCGCGGTCTATACTGCGGAACACTTTCTTGAACATGGACCATCGCTTATGTGGTTGAAGATCATTATCGTGTTGTTGCTGGCCGCCATTGTCATCAGTCTGTTCAGTGGGGCGCTGTTTCTCCGCGACGCCGACTCCGGTGATCGTCTGCTCAGTGCCCTGACCGTGCGTATCAGCCTGACGGTGGTGGTGATGTTGCTGATTGCCTGGGGGCTCTGGTCAGGGCAGTTGCAGTGGGGCGCGCCGTGGCTGCACTGACCACGGCACGCTCTGGTCACAGCACGTAGACGAAGATGAACAGCGCGACCCAGACCACATCGACGAAGTGCCAGTACCAGCTGGCGGCCTCGAAGCCGAAGTGATTATCCGGGGTGAAATGCCCCTTGTGCACGCGCACCAGCATCACCGTCAGGATGATCGCCCCCATGGTCACGTGGAAACCGTGGAAGCCGGTGAGCATGAAGAAGGTCGAACCATAGATGCCCGAACTCAGAGTCAACCCCAGGTCCTGATAGGCGTGGACGTATTCGGCCAGTTGCAGGCCAAGGAAGATCACCCCCAGCACCACAGTCAACAGCAGCCAGTTCTTCAGTGCCTTGCGTTTGTCGGCGCGCAGGGCGTGGTGGGCAAAGGTCAGAGTGACGCTGGAAGCGATCAGCAGCAGGGTGTTGATGAGCGGCAGCTGCCAGGGACTGATGGTCTCCTGCGGCCCCGGAAAGGCGGTGGGGTCGGGATTATTGATCAGCGGCCAGGAAAAGTTGAATTCCGGCCACAGCATGCTGCTTGAGCCCTTTTCGCCGACGCCGTCCAGCCAGGGGCCGGTAAGCACGCGCACATAGAACAGCGCACCGAAGAAGGCGGCGAAGAACATCACCTCGGAAAAGATGAACCAGGTCATGCCCATGCGGAACGAGCGGTCCATCTGCTTGCTGTACAGACCCTGACGGCTTTCCTCAATGACATTGCCGAACCAGCCGAAGAACATCCACACCAGAATCAGCAGTCCGGCATAGAGGATGTATTGGCCCGGCGAGGCGCCTGAGCCGCTGCTCAGGCCATTCATCAGCATACCGGCGCCGAAGACAGAGACCAGCAGGCCGATGGACCCGACTATCGGCCATTTGCTCTGATCCGGGACGTAATAGACTTCATGTTCTTCGTGACTTGCCATCTGTTGTTCTCCTTATCGGCAGCCGGAATTCAGTTGGTATGTACTGCAGCCAGATCGAGGCTGGCCGCCATGCGTTCGGTCACATCAAACAGGGTATAGGCCAGCGTCAGTCGTCGCACATCGTTGGGCAGAGCCGGGTCGACCACGAAACGCACCGGCATTTCGATGCTTTCACCCGGTTGCAGCACCTGCTGGGTGAAGCAGAAGCATTCGGTCTTGTGAAAGAACGCCGCCGCCCGGGAGGGGGCGACGCTGGGAATGGCCTGGGCCACCATCACCCGGTCGGTGGGGTTGTGAGCGAGGAAGTTGACGGTGCGGGCCTCGCCCGGATGCAGCATGATTTCATTATCCTCGGGGCCGAACGACCAGCGCATGCCCTCGGCATTGCTGGAGACGAACTGCACCCGCACCTCACGCTGCATATCCACCTGCTCCTGGCCCTGCCAGACGGACCCCGCGGTCTTGCCATTGATACCGAAGGCCTGACACATCACGTCATAGATCGGCACCAGCAGAAAACCGAAGGCGAACATGCCGACCACCAGCAGCAGCAGGCGTTTGACCAGACTTGCGGTACTTAGACCTTCGGTTTTCATGACAGTCTCCTATTTCACTTCTGGCGGGGTGCTGAAGGTGTGGTACGGCGCGGGTGATGGCACCGTCCATTCCAGCCCTTCGGCACCGTCCCATGGCTTGGCCGGGGCGGGTTTGCCGCCGCGGACGCACTTGATGACGATGAACAGGAACAGTAACTGGGTGGCGCCGAACATGAAGGCACCGACCGAGGACACCATGTTGAAATTGGCGAACATCATGTTGTAGTCGGGGATACGCCGCGGCATGCCCGCCAGTCCGACAAAGTGCATCGGGAAGAACGCCAGATTCATGCCGACGAAGGACATCCAGAAATGGGTCTTGGCCAACACCTCGTCATACATGTAACCGGTCCATTTCGGCAGCCAGTAGTAGGCCGAGGCGAAGATGCCGAAGATCGCTCCAGGCACCAGCACATAGTGGAAGTGCGCGACCACGAAGTAGGTGTCGTGGTACTGGAAGTCTGCCGGCGCGATGGCCAGCATCAGCCCGGAGAAGCCGCCGATGGTAAACAGGATGACGAAGGCGATGGCGAACAGCATCGGTGCCTCGAAGGTCAGCGAGCCGCGGAACATGGTGGTCGCCCAGTTGAATACCTTCACCCCGGTGGGTACCGCAATCAGCATGGTGGCGTACATGAAGAACAGCTCGCCGGTCAGCGGGATGCCGACGGTGAACATGTGATGCGCCCATACCGAGAAGGACAGGAAGGCAATCGCGCCGGTGGCGTAGACCATGGAGGTGTAGCCGAACAGCGGCTTGCGGCTGAACGCCGGGATGATCATGCTCACCGCGCCGAAGGCCGGCAGGATCATGATGTACACCTCGGGATGACCGAAAAACCAGAATATGTGCTGGAACAGCACCGGATCGCCACCGCCGGCAGCGTTGAAGAAGCTGGTGCCGAAATGGATATCCATCAGCATCATGGTCACCACCCCGGCCAGCACCGGCATCACCGCGATCAGCAGGAAAGCGGTGATCAGCCAGGTCCAGACAAACAGCGGCATCTTCATCAGGGTCATGCCGGGTGCGCGCAGGTTGAGAATGGTGGCGATGATGTTGATCGCGCCCATGATCGAGCTGATGCCCGCCAGGTGGATGGCGAAGATGAAGAAGGTGGTGCTGTCTGGCCCGTAGGTGGTGGACAGCGGCGCGTAGAAGGTCCAGCCGAAGTTGGGCGCGCCGCCTTCCATGAACAGAGTCGAGATCAGTAACCCGAAGGCCGCCGGCAGCAGCCAGAAGCTGAAGTTGTTCATCCGCGGCAGGGCCATGTCCGGTGCGCCGATCATCAGCGGCACCATCCAGTTGGCCAGGCCGACGAAGGCCGGCATCACCGCGCCAAACACCATGATCAGGCCATGCATGGTGGTCATCTGGTTGAAGAATTCCGGCTGCACCAGCTGCAGGCCGGGCTGGAACAGTTCGGCGCGGATGACCATGGCCAGGGTTCCGCCAAGCAGGAACATGGCGAAGCTGAACCACAGGTACATCGAGCCGATATCCTTGTGGTTGGTGGTCAGTATCCAGCGCATCGGACCTTTGGCCGGACCGTGGGCATGGTCGGCGTGATGATTGTCGATCACTGCACTCATGACAGGTCTCCTATTGGCCATTCTTGAAGTTGAGGATATCGATGGGCGCGACTACTTCACCGGTGTCGTTGCCCCAGGCGTTGCGCTCGTACGTGACGACCGCAGCGATATCCACTTCAGACAGCTGCTTGCCGAAGGCGGCCATGGCAGTCCCCGGCACGCCGTTGACCACCACATCGATATGCGCGGCAACATCGTTGAGCACCATGTCGCTGTCCTTGAGTCCCGGGAACATCGGCGGCAGGCCTTCACCGTTGGCCTGGTGACAAGCCACACAGGTACTGGTGTAGACGCGCTCGCCGCGCTCCATCAGCTCCTCCAGGGTCCATTCCTTGCTGGTCAGTTCGGCCTCGGCGGCAGCGGCGGCCTTCTTCTCGGCCAGCCAGGCGGCATAGTCTTCCGGCGTGCGGGCATCCACCACGATGGGCATGAAGGCATGGTCACGGCCGCACAGCTCGGTGCACTGGCCACGGTAAATTCCGGGTTCGTCGATGCGAGTCCAGGCCTCGTTGATGAAGCCGGGGATGGCGTCCTTCTTCACCGCCAGCGCCGGTACCCACCAGGAGTGGATGACATCGGCGGCGGTGATCAACAGGCGGACCTTCTGCCCGGTCGGCACCACCATGGGCTCATCCACCTCCAGCAGATAATGCTCGCCCTTGGCGGCCTGGTTGGCGATCTGGTTGCGCGGCGTCGCCAGATTGCTCATGAAACTGACGTCCTCGCCCAGATAGTTGTACTGCCAGCGCCACTGGTAGCCAGTGACCATGATGTCGATATCGGCGTCTTCGGTGTCGTAGATCTCGATCAGGGTCTTGGTTGCGGGGATGGCCATGCCGACCAGGATCAACAGCGGAATGACGGTCCAGAGAATCTCGACGGTGAGGTTCTCATGGAATTTGGCCGGAACCGCACCCCGGGAGCGGCGGTGCATGAACATCGACCAGAACATGACGCCGAAGACGATGGCGCCGATCACCACCGAAATCCAGAAGATGGTCATGTGCAGATTGAAAACCGAGCGGCTGACTTCCGTCACCCCCGGCGTCATGTTGACTTCCCAGCTGGCGCTGGTATTGGCGCTGAGTGCCATCAGGAACAGCACACCCAGCCAGGTACGTGCATGTCGCAACATCCCGGTTTCCCCTTATCTCTTATTGTTCTTATCACTCCCTGGTGACGCCTCAAGGTGTAACCAGATAAAACCGAGTATAGACCCGATCGTGATCAAGGCAATGGCTTTGATTGTGGTTTTTCATTGAATTGTCAAGCAACAATTGGGTCAATCCCCGGGCGCGTGGGCTCTGTTTCAAGGAGCAGCCCTACGGGCAGTCGAGCTGCGCTGATATAGCCTGTCAGCTTACCGATGAGTCGCTTTGACGATATGAAGGCACTCTGCTAGCTTGAATCCGACCCAAAACCCTGAGCATTTGCTGGCGTGCCACCCGGCCCGTCACCAGCGGGAGTACCAATGAAAATTTCCGAATTACAAGAGCGGGTGCGCGTTGCTCGCGAAGACGCAGGCAGTAATGATGCCTTGCGGCAGTGGCTGGATCGAAAACTGCCGCAGCTGCACCGGACCATCAGCATGCGTGATGATGCCGGCACCACCCTGTTCAATTTCATCCAGGCATATATAGAACGCGTGCCGGACATACTGGAGGCCGCACAGTCGGTAGCCAATCATGCAAAGATGCGGCCCCAGCTGATTCCGGTGTTGAAGGTGGCGGAGGAGTTTTTCCTGCGGCCATCGGCTACGCCCGGATCTGATCGGGGCTTACTCGTATTGTTGGACGAAGCTTATCTGGCCCATCGGATGGTGGAGGAAGTCAATGACCGCTACGTCAGCCACGGTGGCGAATCACTGATTCCAATGAGCAACACCAAGGCCAACGTGATCGTATATGAGCTGCTGGGTGAGGAATATGCCAATCAGCTGGATGCGGCGGTAGATGAAGCGGTAGCGGGGCTATTGCCGGAGGAAGTGTTCGAGAGCCCGGCGTTTCTGGCTTATAAGGCCGGTATCGACGAAGACGTGCGTCAGGACATGTGGCGCCGCTGGCCAAACATGGCGGAGGAGTTGGGGGTAGGGCTTACCTGGCGCGAGGACACCCCTGATTGCCCGTGATTGATGTGGCGGTGATGAGGCGGTATTGCCATGGGAGCGGCCAGGTCCGCGACGCTTCCTGCCTGATCCCTGCGCGGGCAAGCCCGCTGCCACAAGGCAGGTGTCCATGGCAACGAAGCTACTGGACACACCGCTGACCGGGATGGAACCCGGCCGTTCCTTTCAGTCCTTCTTCTTCAATTTCGGATTCGGATAGAACTGCGCCACATGCGAAGTGGGTGATGGTTTGCTCGATGGCTGGATGGTCACGCGGGTAGGAAGTTCGCTGGGAACCGAGTTGCCCCGTTCATCCAGAGTATCGGCGTAGCCGCAGGCCACGCATTCGCGATGGGGTACGTCGTCCACCTGAAACATGCGGATGGTATCCATCTGGCTGCATGCCGGGCATACCGCCCCGGCAATGAAGCGTTTTACCGGTTCCGATTGATTGTTCATGCTGCTTGTTCTCCAATCAGGCCACTGTGGCGCAGCAGGGCGTCCACGGATGGCTCGCGGCCGCGGAAGGCGACGAACAACTCCATGGGTTCGCGGCTGCCACCCCGGGCCAGGATATTGTCGCGGAAGGCCTTGCCGGTCTCGGCATTGAAGATGCCTTCTTCCTCGAAGCGGGAGAAAGCATCGGCTGACAGCACTTCGGCCCACTTGTAGCTGTAGTAACCGGCGGCATAGCCCCCGGCGAAGATGTGCGCGAAGCCATTCTCGAAACGGTTGAACGCCGGCGGTCGCATGACCGAGATCTCCTTGCGCACCGCTTCCAGCACTTCCCGCGCACCGCGGCCATTATCGCCTTGGGCGTGGAGTTCGAAGTCGAATAGCGAGAACTCGATCTGGCGTAGCATGCCCAGCCCGGACTGGAAGTTGCGGGCAGCCAGCATCTTGTCCAGCAGGTCCTGCGGCAGCGGCTCGCCGGTTTCGTGGTGCCCGGAGATCAATGCCAGGCCTTCCGGCTCCCAGCACCAGTTTTCCATGAACTGGCTGGGCAACTCGACGGCGTCCCAGGCCACGCCGTTGATCCCCGAGGCGGCAGGGTAGTCGACGCGGGTCAGCAGGTGATGCAGGCCGTGACCAAACTCGTGGAACAGAGTGGTGACTTCATCATGGGTCAGCAATGCTGGCTGGTCGCCCGCGGCCGCAGTAGCGACTGGCGGAGTGAAGTTGCACACCAGATAGGCGATCGGCCGCTGCAATTCGCCGCCCGGCAGGCGCCGGCGGTCACGGGCGCCGTCCATCCAGGCGCCGCCGCGCTTGTGGCTGCGGGCATACAGGTCGAGGAAGAAGCGGCCGATGACTTCGCCGTTTTCCAGCACCTCGAACAACCGCGCATCGGCGTGCCAGCGCTCGAAGTCGGCAACTTCACGCAACTCGATGCCGTACAGTCGTCCCACCACGCCGAACATGCCTTGCAGGACCCGATCTACCGGGAACCAGGGACGTAACTCTTCCTGGGAGATAGCGTAGCGATGCTGGCGTAATTGCTCGGCGTAGTAGCCGGTATCCCAGCTCTGCAGTTCGGCGCAGCCCTTGCTCGAGGCAAAGTCCTTCAATGCCTGCAGGTCGGCCTCGGCAAAGGCGCGGCTGCGCTGGCCGAGGTCGCGCAGAAAACCCAGCACCTGATCGGTGTTGTCGGCCATCTTGGTCGCCAGGGACAGCTCGGCGTAATTGGCATAGCCGAGCAGGCTGGCCAGCTCCTGACGCAGCTGCAGAATCTCGGTAATCAGCGGGCCGTTGTCATGCTCGCCGGCGTTCGGGCCCTGGTCCGAGGCGCGGGTGCAATAAGCGGTATAGACCTCTTCGCGCAGGGCGCGGTCATTGGCGTAGGTCATCACCGCGTAGTAGCTGGGGAATTCCAGGGTGATCAGCCAGCCGTCCAGTTCGCGGGCGGCGGCCGCCTGCCGTGCCTGGGCCAGAGCCGATTCGGGCAGGCCGTCCAGCTGCGCGGCGTCGGTAATGTGCTTGGTCCACGCCTGGGTAGCATCCATCAGCTGGTTGGAGAAGCGGCTCTGCAGCTCCGACAGGCGCATCTGCAGTTCGCCGTAGCGCTGCTGTTGCTCGGGCGGCAGGGCGATACCGGACAGCCGGAAGTCGCGCAGGGCATGCTCGATAATGGTCTGCTGCGCCGGCTCCAGCTCGGCAAAGCCATCGCTGTCGGCCAGCTGGCGGTAGGCCGCATACAGCGCCTGGTTCTGACCCATTTCGGTAGAAAACTGACTGAGCAGTGGCAGGCAGCTGTTGTAGGCATCGCGCAGCTCGGGGCTGTTCATCACCGCGTTCAGGTGGCTGACCGGTGACCAGGCGCGGGACAGACGCTCGCCCATTTCATCCAGCGGCTCGACCAGGGTGCTCCAGCTCCATTGTGCCGGCGGGTTGTCCAGCAGCTCCGCCAGTTGGGCGCGACTATCCGCAATGACCTGCTCGATGGCTGGCTTGACGTGGCTCGGCTGGATCGAACTGAATGGGGGCAGGTCATAGGATTGCAGCAGCGGATTGGACATGGCGGGGTTTCCTGAATAGCGTGGGTTCGTACAATGGCGCCACGGTAATCAAACCAGCAGGCCATTGGCAGCCAATGAAATCGGCTGTAATGCCTAATTAGATGATGGCGACAGCCAGTCAATTCAAGGGGTAAGTGATGAATATACGCCAATTTGCCGGCAAGACGCCGCTTCTGGGTGAGCGCGTATTCGTGGACAGCAGCGCGGTGGTGTTGGGTGATGTGGAGCTGGGTGATGATTGTTCGGTCTGGCCGGCCACGGTGATTCGCGGCGACATGCATCGCATCCGCATCGGTGCGCGCACCAGCGTGCAGGACGGCAGCGTATTGCACATCACCCACGCCGGGCCATTCAACCCGGATGGCTATCCGCTGATCATCGGTGACGATGTAACCATCGGCCACAAGGTGCTGCTGCATGGTTGCCGGATCGGCAGCCGCATTCTGATCGGCATGGGCAGTATCGTCATGGATGGCGCCGTGATCGAGGATGAAGTGATCCTCGGCGCCGGTAGTCTGGTACCCGCCAACAAGACCCTGCGCAGCGGCTATCTGTACATGGGCAGCCCGGCGAAGGAAGTGCGTCCGCTGAGCGACAAGGAGCGTGAGTTCTTTCCCTACACCGCGGCCAACTATGTGCGGTTGAAGGATCAGTACCTGCAAGAGGGGCTGTGATAGTCGCCGGCGCACTGAACGGTTTTAGAGAGAATGATGACCTGCTGGCGCATGATGGCGGATACTGGCGTGCAATCATTCCCATGAATAACGACCCGTTCAGCGTGCCCGGTGGTTTATGCTCGGGCAGAACCGGGGCTGGTGCCCCATCCCATCACAGCTCGGAGGCCTTGAGCATGTCTGCCCTTATCAATCGAAAAATAATTCTTGAGCGGCGCCCCCAGGGGGAAATCCAGGATGGCGATCTGGTCCTGGCCGAAGCGCCGGTACGCGAACTGCGCGACGGCGAAATCCTGATCAAGACCCTGTGGCTGTCCCTGGATCCCTACATGCGCCCGCGCATGAACGATTCCAAGGGTTATATGGACCCGGTCGGTATCGGTGAAGTCATGGTTGGCGAAAGTGTGGGTCGGGTAATCGAGTCCAAGTCGCCCAACTACAATGAAGGCGATCTGGTTACCTGTTATTCCGGATGGCAGGAATACTGCATCGTGCCCGGTGACGCGCCGATGATCTACAAGATCGAGCCACGCGGTGTGCCACTGCAGACTTATCTGGGCGTGGCCGGCATGCCGGGCCGGACCGGCTATTGCGGGCTGACCTATGTCGGTAAACCCCAGGCCGGGGAAACCGTGGTGGTTTCGGCTGCCTCCGGGCCGGTCGGCACCGTGGTTGGCCAGACCGCCAAGCAGCTCGGGTGCCGGGTGGTCGGTATCGCCGGTGGTGAGGAGAAGTGCCGCTTCGTGGTCGAGGAGTTGGGCTTCGATGCCTGCGTCGACTACAAGGCCGGCAATCTGGAAGGCGATCTGGCGGCGGCCTGCCCGAATGGTATTGATGTGTACTTCGAGAATGTCGGCGGTGAAGTCACCCGAGCGGTTGCCAAGCTGCTGAACAAGGGCTCGCGCGTGCCGATTTGCGGTTACGTATCGGCGTATAACGCCGAAGACGCGAGCAAGGTCGAGACGCCGTTCCACGTATTCGGCGCCATGGGCGAGAACAAGCCGGAGCATCGTTTCTTCTTGGTTACCGAGTGGCAGGACCGCCACCAGGAAATCACTACCCTGTTGGCCGAGCAGGTGGCCAGCGGCAACCTCAAGTATCGCGAGACGGTAGCCGAAGGGCTGGAGAACGCTGTGGAGGCGTTCAAGGGCATGCTCAAGGGCAAGAACTTCGGCAAGCAACTGGTGCATATCGCCGACTGAAGCCGTGGAGGGGCGGGCCCCACCGGGTTCACTCCCGGCGTCTGGGGCAGCGGTGGCTGCGGTGTGTCGAGATGGAACTCGACACGCCAACGAATCGCTCCCTGGGAGGGACGAGCACCAGCTCGTCCACGGGGCTGTCAACGAGGCCTTTCATCGAGCTGGTGCTCGACGTTCCCAGGAAACTCGACGTTCCCCAGGAAACTCGACATTCCCAAGGAGCTAGAGGTTACCAGGCGCTCGGCACGCCATCAGCTCTTCGCCCACTCCTGCTCCTGCAATGCCCGCCACATGATCTTGCCGGTAGGTGATTTGGGCAGGGCGTCGGTGAATTGGATCAGCTTGGGACATTTGTAGGCAGACATGTTGGCCTGACACCAGGTGAGAATGTCATCGGCCGATGTATCGGCATGCCCTGCCGCCAGCGCGATCACCGCCTTGACCGTTTCCCCGCGGCGCTCATCTGGCACTGAGATCACGCAGACTTCCCGCACCGCCGGATGGCTGTACAACAGCGATTCCACTTCCGCCGGCCAGACCTTGTAGCCCGAGGCGTTGATCATCCGCTTGACCCTATCGACCAGAAAGAAATAACCCTCTTCGTCGCAGTAGCCCAGATCACCGGTGCGGAAGAAGCGCTTGCCATCCAGCTCGATGAAGGCCTCGGCAGTGGCCTCCGGGCGACGCCAGTAGCCCTGAAACAGCTGTTCGCCCTGCAATACGATCTCACCGACCTCGCCCACGCCGACTTCCAGCAGGCTATCCACGTCGACCACCCGGGAATCGACCCCGATGATCGGAATGCCCAGGCACTGCGGCTTGGGTGCCTGGGGCGGGTTCATGTGGGTGGCGCTGAGGGTTTCCGACAGCCCGTAGCCCTCGGAATACCGCAGCCCCAGCTTGCCCTCCAGCTTGGCGGCAATAGCCGCCGGCATGGCAGCGCCACCACCGCCGATGGCCCGCAGGCTGCTGATGTCGTACTGATCGATATCCGGATCGGACAGCAGATCCACCACCATGGTCGGAATGTTGCGCCAGGCGGTGATGCTGTGACGCTCGATCAACTTCGCCGCGGTCCGGCGATCCCAGCGGGTCATGATCACCTGGGTGGCACCCAGATAGATGGCGGCATTCATGCACACCTGCATGCCGGTGACATGGAACATGGGTACCGACACCAGTTGCACGCCATTATGCTGACTATTGCCCCAGACCGATGGATAGACCGTGGTTGCCATGGCGCTGTGATGGGTATGGGCGCAGCCCTTGGGGTTGCCGGTGGTGCCGGAGCTGTAGGGAATCACGCACAGGTCATCAGGCCCGGCGGTCAGCGGCCCCGGCTCGTAGGCGGCATCCAGAGCCTGCTGCCAGGCGGTGAGGCCATCGCGATGGGGCATGTCGGCGGACAGGGTCACTGCCTCGGGCAGCTCCAGATCGGTGGGTTCGCACACATAATCGCCGTAGGTGCCGACCACCACTTCGCGCAGCCCGCTGCTATCCAGCAGCTCACCGATGTTATCCAGCAGTTCGCGGCCGCACAGGGCGACCTGCGCCTCGGTGTCGGCGATCAGGTACTCCAGTTCGGCCTTGCGGTTCATCGGATTGACCGGTACCACCACCGCATTGGCCCGCAGGATGGCATAGAAGCCGATCACGAATTGCGGGCTGTTCTGCATGTACAGCAACACCCGGTCGCCGGCCTTGACCCCGGTGTGCTGCAGGTAACCGGCCAATGCTTCGGCCTGGCGTTCGAGTTCGGCGTAGGTCAGCGTGGACCCGTAATAAATAATGGCGGGGTGTTGCGGGTAGCGCAGTGCGGAGATGCTCAGATTGGAATACAGGCTGGTCGCTGGCAGATCGAGAAAGTGCGGTACCAGATCAGGCCAGACGGCGTAATGACGATCGAACATACGCGAGGGCTCCGTGGGCGGTTGTTATCATTGTCGAGCCCATCAGCTAAGCATGTCCTGCACCGCTGGCAAACCGTCAGAACCCATGGTGTTGATGGGTCATAAGTGCGACGGCTGCTCAGGGCAGATATAGCCGGAACTCGCCGCCACCGAGCTGCCCGCCGTTGCTCAGCTCGATGTAACCATGGCGGCCATTGCGCTGGTGCAGCCGGGCAATGCATTGCCCGAAGTACAGCCCCAGCCCGGTGCTGCTCTGGGTGACATCCGCATCGCGGGCGCCGGTGTTGTAGCGGCCCAGCATATCGGCGGGATAACCCTGGCCGTCGTCACTGACCAGGATCATCAACTGTCCATCCTCCTGTGCGGCGTGCAGATGGATGGCCGTGCGGGTATAGCGGATGGAGTTATTGATTACATTGGCAATCACTGAACTGATCAGTTCTTCATCCATGAAATGCAACAACTCGTCATGTTCGATACTGTAGCTGCTGCTGATCTGACGCGCCTGCAGAATCTCGCTGTGCCGGGCCAGCTGGGCCTGCAGCAGATCGTCCACCTCCACCCAGTCGGGGCGCAGCGGCAGGGCATTGAGCTGCAGTTTATACAGGCCGAGCATCTGCATGAGCATGCCGTTGAGTCGCAGGGATTCGTATTCGATCACTCCACGCTCACCTGATTGTGCCAGTTCGGGCGGCAGCCGCTCGATCCACTGGGCCCAACTCTGCATCATCAGCGTCAGCGAATTCTTCATGTCATGGACGGTAGAGGCCAATACCGTGGAAAAATCCAGCCCTTCCTGGTCGTTGTCGTTCATAACTGCTCCAGCCGTTCACGAAGCTTGCGGTAACGCTCGCGGCGATGATCATTGGATGGCATCCCGTCCGCCTGTTGCAGGCAGCGCTCACACTCGGCGAGCAGTTCCGGTTTCGGGTCGGCGGCAATCAGACGCAGCAGTGACTGTGCTGTGTTCAAGGCAAAGCTGATGTTGCGCGGCTGGCTCGCCAGCGCCTGGCGGAACCGTTGTAGCGCCTCGGCATAGTTCTTCTGCTGGTACAGTCGGATGGCCTGGCGGTTCCATTCCAGGGCCTGGGAGCCGGCCGCAAGAATGTCCGGGTTGTCGGTATGCCGGGCGATGTCAGCCAGCACCTCCGGGTCGTCGCCGTACATTTCGGCACAGGTCGCCAACACCGCATCGGCCGATCCGGCCTGATCCAGATCACGCAGCTGCCCGGCCACTTGCAGGGCAACCTCGGCATCGAAGAAGCTCTCCAACTGCGCGACATCAGCCGCCACCTGCTCTGCCAGCCGGCGCGCTTCGGTCGCATGGCCACTCTTGTCCAGGGTGCGGGCCTGCATCATGCGAGAACGCACCGACAGCGCCGGGTCGTCGCGCCAGGTCTTGTCCAGCTCGCCCAGGGTCTGACGAATTTCCGCCACCGCCCGTTGGCCGAGCGCTCCGTCGCCCGCTTGAGCGGTAAGGCTGGAGGCGAGATTCAGATGATTGTCGGGATTACGAAACAGCGAATTGCGGCCTAGATCAACGGCCTGGCGAAAGGCCCGTGCGGCTTGCTCATGATCATTGTTGCGCTGCGCGATCTGGCCCATGCGCTCCTGACGCTGCAGCGAATTGGGCGAAATCCGCAGCCCTTGCTGCAGGTGCTGTTGGGCTTCCTCATGATTGCCGCGGGCCAGCTCCGTGGCCGCGAGCCCATCATACAATGCCGGGATCAGCGGGAACTGACGGATACCGTCCTGATACAGCGCCAACGCCTGGTCCAATTGTCCACTCTCGCGCCACAGATCTGCCAGTGCTACCAGCGCCCAGGGCAGCGGTCGCTCGCTGATCAGCGACTGCAGCAGGCGCTCCTGATCCTGGCGTCGGCCCAAGGCGGCCAGCGCCGTCACCTGATGCCGGCGGCATTGCGGAGCGTACCGTGGATGCGCTGCTATTACCGCTGCGCAGGCTTCCAGCACCGCCATATGATCGGCGCGCATCTGCGCATCCAGTACGGGATGCAGCACGGTCTTCATGGCGATCAACTTGTCCAGCCGCTGCTGCAGGCTGGCCAGGTTGAAGGGTTTGGTCAGATAGCTGTCCGGTTCGCACTCCAACGCCGCCATGACCATGGCCTGGCTGCTTTCGGCGGAGATGATGATGAAGATGCAATGCGAGCTGAGCAACTGGTCATGGTGCAGCTCTTCCAGCACCTGTTGACCGTTCTTGCCCTTGCCGAGGTTGTAGTCATGGAGAATGACGTCGTAGGAATGCTTGCGGCACAGCGCCAGCGCCTCCTCACCATTGACCGCCGCATCGATATGCGCCACGCCCATCTGCCGCAGCATGCCGGTGAGTGCCGAGCGGAAATCGGTGAAATCATCCACGATGAGAAAGCGCTTATTGTTGTATTCGATCATCTAGCCATCCGCTTCGATGCTTACCTCATATTGGAGTTGCTCCATTGTAGCTGGACCGGGACAAGGGCAGTAGGGCTATTGGCCATTATGGTGGCTGGTGACCCGTTGTGGTAATACATCTGCCGGGAAATAGGGGGCATCCGATCCTTGGGTTTTTAGGCAAGATTGTCAGCAATGTGACAAAATTTCCGCATTTCGATGGATCGAAAATCAAAGGAAGGCAACGGTAAAAAAAGCGCCAGCCTTTCAGAAAACTGCTGCTAAGCTATAGATAGAAAGATCGAGGATCATCCGCAATCCCATTGTGGTATCGGTCGCTGTTCTAGGATTTAGCTCCAGCCTCATGGACGGAGCCGATGTGGGCTGCGACATATGTTCGCAGGGAAGAACTTGTCGTAATCAAGGGGTCGGTTGCTTTTGATTGCATTGTAACCGCAGGTATTTGGGCGGGGAGCCAACGGCAACATGAATGATTTGAATAAAGTGCTGATTGTCGACAATGAGCCTTTTATTGTTGAGGAGCTATCTGAATATCTTGGAGCCGCCGGGGTCTCCTGCGTGGGCTGCGACAGCTCTGCCGAAGCGATTGATCTGTTCTGTCGGGACGAGCGTATCGGGGTTGTGCTGAGCGATTATCGAATGCCGGATATTAACGGTATTGATCTCGTCAAGCTGCTGCGTAAAACCTCACCCGACAACAGGGTATTCGAAAGCATCCTCTTTACCGGCGATGCGGATAAAGAGGATGTCGTCGCCGCGATGCGGGCGGGGATCTCCGATTACTATCAAAAACCGCTGGATCTGGATGCTCTGCTGGCTGGAGTGCGCCATCTGCAGGCAAACGTGCAACGGCGTTTTGCGGCGCAGAAGGTGGAAGGGATCAGTGAGCGGCTCAAGGAAATGACCCACTCGCTGCGGGAGTTGCAGCAGGATGTGAGTGGCTTGAACAGCAGCGACACTACCGAGCCTGTGACAGCGGCCCAGCTGCTGCCCGTTACCGAGCTGCCAGGCTACTCCAAACTGTCACCGCGACAGGTCGAGGTGGCCGAGCTACTGGGCAAAGGGCTGACCAACTATCAAATTTCCTGTGAGCTTGGGATCTCGGAAAACACCGTCAAGCTGTATGTTTCGCAGGTACTGCGAGCCACCAATATGCACAACCGCACATTGCTGGCGCTGGCCTTGGGTGGGCGTCGGTAACGGCTGAAAAGGAGGGGCGAGATACCTCGCCCTTTCCACATCGCTCCCGGGAACGTCGAGCACTAACTTGGTAAACGGAACTGAACCCGGATTGTCGAGCACCAGATCGACGACAGCGCAATTGAGTGGCGCTAATGCCGCGCTTGAGCGCGGTCAGGGCGCATACCTCTGAATTAAAGCCGGATGGTAGAGCGCCCACGCAAGGTGGTATTACCGCTCTCATCCTGGGGCAGACTGGGGATATCGAGACCGAACACGGTCAATATCGGGATGATCGCATTGTCCTTGTTATATTCGCGTTGCAGGCAAACGTGCAGTTGTACGCGTTCTACAGTGCCAAGCGACTCAGTTGCCAGAAAGCCGTATGGAGTCTCCAGTTTTACCCAGGTCAGCCCGGTATTAACGGGAGGATTATCACACCCATCGCCTCGCCAATTTTCTGGTAGCCAGCTGCTCTCGACCTCGCTCTTAATTACATTACTGACGGCTTGCGCATATCTAGCCTGGCCAATTGCCGGGTCCACCTTGACCACAGCCCTTGCTGCGTCTGCGCTGAGCTGATTGAAAGTTAGAGTCAGCAATAAGGGAACGCTGTAAGCGATGATGGCGTACAGCACGGTGAAGAACGCCAGGAACAGCACGGCAAACTCGATAGCTACCGCGCCGTGCTGCTGCCTGCGCAACCCGCTGCGGCCTCGAGTGCCGCGCCGCTCTAGTATGGGAAAGGGCATGATCTCGGTCCCTCGCTATAAATTGCGCATGGTCAGCGCACCAGTTGCGGAGTGCCGCAGCTGATCGCATGAACGGTGACGTCGGTGCGTCCCAACTCCAGGCCGAGCACTTCGGCTAATACGACGCTGAGCAAATGACTGATACCGTTGAGGATCGGTTTGAGCAATTCCAGTACTGGTTTCAGAAGGCTGCACAAAAAGCCGGAGCATGTGATTTGGTTGCTGTTGGGATTGGCTAGACTCTTACCATCAGTGTTAGCGCTCAGGTTGATGCCGCCAGGTTTCTCCTTCAGCAGTTTGGCCAAGTTATGCTCAACACATCCATTCCAGTTTAAGAGCGATGAGAGCAGTCCGGCGCAGCTCTGATAACCGTTACCTAAGGTGGGGATGCCTACGACATCCAGAACACCGTATGGGATGCTGGTATAGGCGTGGAATGCCTGACTGAACTTGCCATCTATCCAGAGGCTCGTGGGGCAGGCGCCAAGTACGCAGGATCTGGGGATGCTTTTCGAGATATTCCAGTCATCATCTACCAGCGGCGTCAATAGCTGATTGCCATTCGCGTCGCGTTCATCACTACCTTCCAGGATCAGCTTGGCAACATTTTCCACGTTATAGAAACCATTAACCTTGCTAGTATCCAGATATTGTCTCGCTAGCTTTTCAACCAGTTTGTTTTGGGCTGCCTGGCTATAATCCAGATCGGAGCCGTCCGCTATGCTCGGCCTGCGAAACAGGCCGCTGAGCAAATCCAGCAAGCCGGTCACAAGGTTATCTACTGTGCTACCTAAAGGAAGCTTGTTGTAATCGGTCGATCGAGTTTCCCCTACAGCGATACCGGGCATTTCCTGATTATGCTCCAGCCCATGAATATGAGTTTTACCACTGAGTACAGGTAGATGCAGCAATCGAATCAACTCATCGTCTTGCAAGTTTACTTCGCAGCTAGCGCTGACGGACCACTTCTTATTCTCAGGTACTTTACCGACACAGGCGTTGAGAATGTCTGACTCGACATAGATATCAGCGGTAGGCGCAGTACCTTCGCAATTGATAGCTTTCAGAGTGCCTTGACCCGAGATAATGTCGATCCAGATTGGCAAGTTTATCCGTGTTCCCAACACAGTATTGGTCAGCCATGCCAGCGTTCCACCAAGCAGGTTATTGGTATCTACTCCGACATATAGCCGCACCTGTGCGTTATAGGCGACGGTATCCACCGGCCCGATCCCGATGGAGGGCGGCTCGACAATACCCAGTTCTACCGTGGCGGCCCCCAGTATGCTGACATCAAGCTCCAGTGCTCGGTTTGCATCATGCACGCCAATCAGTAGACCAGCGCCGAGCAGGTCACCCAGGTTGACAGCGGTATCTAGCGCGGCACCAACGGTCCCATCAGGACTGGAAGCCAAGCGCAGTAAACCTGGCTCGGTTTCGGTACCGAATAGCTGCAGGTTGATGTCTCGGAGTATTGGGTTGTGCAGAATCCCTTGATGTAACAGGTCCAAGTCCGCAGCTAATATCGAATCGGAAACCACATCTGCAGATAGTTCGATAACTTCAATCAACCGTAGCAGAGAGATATTGGTTTTCTCTAGTTCAAGAATCCCTTGGGGACTGAGGGCTTTGAGTTCATGGATGCTGATCTCGACACCCAAGGCATCCAGCAGGCCAGCGGGAGTTATTCGAGCATTAGCCAGTCCGTTAGAATCCAGTACGGATAGGTGCTGGGGATTAAGCCCTACGCCTTTCAGCAACTGACCGACCAGGCGATCGTTATCCAGTCGCAATAGTTGAGCGCCAACACTGAACGACGCCGTTGGAGTTTCGCGCTCGGCTACTGCGACTGCTTGTAACTCGATCATATCGGCGCTGCCGCTAAATAGGCTGCTGAGCTGCAGCACCAAACTGCTGGGAACGGTGTGATTGGCCGTAACCTGAACTGCGGGTCCAGCCTCATCAACGTGCGCTTGACGCAGATTATCAGCGCCAGTCTCCACCCGAACGCACGCTGTTGTCAGGTTTTGCTGCGCCGTGTCGTTGTCCGCTTCTTGCAGAAATTTATGGCGGTCTCGGGCGTTTTCCTTAGCGTAGAGATCTGCGTCATCCGGCGCTGCGGAGCAGTTGCCCAGCGGCAGCCGCGAGATGGCTTCAAGCGCCGCCATGTCTGCTACCTTTTGCAACTGCCGCTGCTGCATATACAGACGGCCACTATCCAGCACCAATACCAGAAACAGCAGCAGGGTCAGCAGCGTGAAGGCAGTGAGCACGCTGAATACGCCTAGCTGGCGAGCTTTGGATGGTATCGATATGGTGGAATGAAACATTGTGAGCGAGCTCCTTGGCATCAATGCCGGCCGTGGGTAAGGGGCGGTGTTCAGTGCAGCTGCACTGTCGCTTCTCCACGAATCTCTTTGGGTAAGGGAAGCAGATCCAAGCCGAACAGCGATATGGAGGGCAGGATTGAAGATGGGTTGTCGTGGCGAATACAGGCGCTCCAAATGTCGCCATGTATTTTTAGATACCCCTCATAGCTAGGACATGGGCTCGCCCAGGCACTAGGTAGCCATGAATCTTCGATGACTCGGTCTGCTTGAAGCTGAATATCACCGTGCTCCAGAGTCGAGTATTTCAGGTTTATTGCTTGGCGTAGTGCTTCAGAAGATAGTTCGTGATAGGTGGCACTCAGCAGCAGGGGAATAAAATACCCCACCATCCCATAGAACAGCATGAATATCAGAACAAACATAAAGGCGAACTCAATACTCGCGACGCCCTGTTGGTTCGTCCTTGCTGTTGTATGTTGTTTCATATTCTGACCTGCTGCCAAGGGGCTGATTGGCAGAATTACGCGCATGAGATTCTTGAAGGATGGCGTCCTGATACTGCTGTGCTTTATAGGACATAGCAGTGGTGATGGAAATAGTTACTTATGATTATCCAATAAGTTTGGAGGTCTTTAGGCTGTATATCCATATGACTATATCCAAGTAACTAATCTGCGTTGACCGTCATCGTGTTACCCGGAGAGCTGCAACTCTTTTCGCTAAGAGTTAAGTGCCTTTCCGATTAGTACTAATTCAATATTTACTCTTTCGTGGTGCTGCTTAAGCTAGCTGTATACAGAACCCTTCACTCGGCACGGAGCCGGGCGGAGGTGTTGCCGTTGGCTATGGATTTGGATAATGGAGTTCCCATGGGAATCGTGATGAGAATAACAGCCCTGTGCGCCCTGGCGCTTCTGACTGGATGTGCGAGCGTGAGCGATAGGGAGGGCGGGCAGCCCCTGGCGCTTTCGGAGTTTGATGATGTCGAGGTGAAAGTGCAGGACCTTGGCCCTGGCCATGTACGCCAGGGAGCTCCCAGTTCGCCCCAGACTATCTCTCAGGTGGTTCCCGGCAGCAGCAAAAGTGACGTAAGGGGACTATTGGGAAATCCAGCCAACGAAACCAATCAGCGGTGGTGGCTCTACAACATCAACTTGCCTCTGGACGCCGAGGGTGACTACCTGGTGTGCCAGTACGGCGTCGCCTTTGATCCTGCGGGCCAGGTAACCAGCACTGAATGGCGCAGACCGCAGTGTAGCTCGCGCTACCAGGAACTGATCCAACCGGACGTTCCGGATGTTGAAGAGATCACCTTGTTCAGCGACGTGCTTTTTGGCTATGACAGCGCGACGCTTTCCTCCGAAGGGCTGAAAGAGCTGGATCTCGCCGCCCATGTTGTGGCCAACAAAATGCAGCTCGAGCGCGTCGTTGTAATAGGTCACTCCGATCGCATTGGCTCTGACAGCTACAACGATGCACTTTCGAAGCGCCGCGCAGAGGCGGTTCGCAGCCATCTGATTTCCAAAGGGATTAATAGTTATCTGATTTCCGCCGAGGGGCGCGGCTCCAGAGAGCCGCTCATCGAGTGCCAAGGCAACAGAATTACGGCATCCCTCAAGCAGTGTCTGCAGCCCAACCGGCGTGTGCAGATCATGATCTACGGCCAGCGTTGAAAGGAAATGCACCTCGCGTCAGCAAGGGCGGCTCGATATGCCGCCCTTGTTCGCCAGAGGGTTCTGGATGCATGGATTCAGCGCTAATAAGAAGCTAGAAATTCGTTTTGGAGTGATTCAGCATGGCAGCCAACACAATCGAGATCATTGAAAAAACCGGCGGTTCAATTGTCAGCGTACCGGTGAGCGGCGAAATAACGCTCGATAAGGCCGGTGTCGTAAAACTGCCTTTCGGCCCTGAACAATTGGCGTCATCCAGCAGGGTGGGCAACGACCTGGAAGTCGTCCTCAAAAGCGGCGAGAAGGTGCTGCTCAAAAACTTCTTTGGCGTGCCCGGTGCGGAAGAACGCAGTGAGTTGATGCTCGAGGATGAAAACGGGGTTGTATGGCTTGGCCAATACGACTCGTCGACCGCGGATTTTGCCTTTGCCGAGGTTTCCGAGCTTGCCGCTGGTGGTGGCATGCCGGATTGGGGGTGGCTGCTGCTTGGACTGCTTGGCGTAGGTGGGTTAGCGGCATTGATTGATCACAATCGCTCGTCGTCTTCCTCCTCTCCCTTGCCGGATGATGACGGTGATGCGGACGCAGATGCTGATGCAGACGCTGATGCCGATGCAGACGCTGATGCCGATGCCGATGCCGATGCCGATGCCGATGCAGACGCTGATGCTGACGCGGATGCCGACGCTGATGCAGACGCAGATGCTGATGCAGACGCAGATGCAGACGCAGATGCTGATGCCGACGCCGATGCCGATGCTGATGCGGACGCAGATGCCGATGCCGATGCTGATGCAGACGCCGATGCAGACGCTGATGCGGACGCCGACGCCGACGCAGACGCAGACGCAGACGCTGATGCGGACGCAGATGCCGATGCTGACGCAGATGCCGATGCTGACGCAGATGCCGATGCCGATGCTGACGCAGACGCAGATGCTGATGCTGATGCAGACGCCGATGCCGACGCTGATGCAGACGCCGACGCCGATGCCGATGCCGATGCCGATGCAGATGCAGATGCGGACGCAGATGCCGATGCTGACGCCGATGCAGACGCCGACGCTGACGCCGATGCAGACGCCGACGCTGACGCGGATGCTGACGCCGATGCGGATGCCGATGGCAACGAGCTACTCGATCCCGCAGATACGATTCTGTCGGCACTGGTGCCGGCGTTGGACGATGCCCTCGGGCTCAATGGCGCACTGGCCCCGGCAATCAATGCTACCGAGGGTCTGACGGATCGTCTCAATGATGCCCTGGCGCCGCTGCTGGGTAGCGAGTTTGACCCGGATGATCCGAACAGTCTGGACGTGCTCGATGACGCGCTGGCTGGCCTGGGAGGCGAACTGGGCGGCCTTTTGGCACCGATCGTTTCTGACCTGCTGGGTGGTGACGATCTGGCTCTGGCGGTGCTGGAAAGCCTGCTGGGCACCCAGGTTGACTTCGTCACCGACGGGGTTGCCAACCTGCTGAATGAAGAAGGCCTGCTGGGCGGTGTATTGGCGGGTCTGGGCCTGGGTGGCGTACTGGACAGTCTGATTGACGAAGAAGGCGCGCTGGCCGGTCTCCTGAACGACCTGCTGGGCGAAGGCAGCCTGGCCGGTGGTTTGCTGGCCGAACAAGGCCTGATCGGCGGTCTGCTGGCTGAAAATAGCGCCCTGGGCGCCCTGTTGGCCGAAAACGGTATTTTGGGTGGCATCCTGGATGAGGGTGGTCTGCTGGGCGACGTACTGGCCGAGGGCACGGTACTGGGCGAACTGCTGGGCAGCCTGGTGGGTGATGAGGGGTTGATGAGTGGGCTGCTGTCGAACCTGTTGGGCGGCGATGCCAACCTGATCGGCCAGCTGCTGGGTGAGTCCACCTTTATCGGTGACTTGTTGGGCGAGACCGGTTTGCTGGCTCTGCTGACTGGCTCTGAAGGGGTGCTGGGCGAGGTGCTGGACACCTTGCTGGGCGAAAACGGCTTGCTCGGCGGCCTGACCGGTGAAGATGGTCTGCTGGGTGATGAGCTGCTGGGCACCCTGTTTGGCGACGACGGCCTGGTGACCAATCTGCTGAATGATCTGTTGAGCGATGGTGCACTGGCCGGTTTGACCGGCGAGTCCGGATTGCTGGGCGCCAACGGCGCGCTGAACGTGCTGCTGGGCGAGGACGGTGCGGTGACGCACCTGCTGCATGGCCTGCTCAACAGTGGCCTGGTGGATAACCCGGCGGTGGATCTCCTGCTGGGCCAGAACGGACTGGTGTCCGAGCTGCTGAATACGGTGCTGGGGCAGGAAGGTCTGCTGAGCAGCGACGTGCTCGCCGGCCTGCTGGGTGACAACGGTGTGATCAGCAATCTGCTGGACGGCCTGTTGGGCAGCGGTCTGCTGGGTAGCGGCCTGACCGATAGCGATCTGCTATCCGGCTTGCTCGGCGAAGATGGCCTGGTTGGTGGGTTGCTGGACAGTCTGCTGGGTGGCGCGGACCTGGAAAGCCTGCTTGGAGACCAGGGGCTGCTGTCTGAGCTGCTGGGCAGTGAAGGGCTGGTGGCCGGCCTGTTGAAGGGCTTGCTGGGTGATGAAGGTGGCCTGCTGGACGGCTTGCTGGGCGGCGACACTGCCCTGCTGGGTGGCCTGCTTGGCCAGGACAGCTTGTTGAGCAACCTGCTGGATACCCTGCTGGGTGATAGCGGTCCGCTCAGTGGTCTGGTAGGCGAGGATCTGCTGGCTGGCTTGCTCGGCGAAGATGGCCTGGTCACCGGCCTGCTCGATGCCCTGTTGGGTGAGCAAGGCTTGCTCGGCGGCCTGCTCGGTGACGAGCTGCTGGGCGGTGAACTGCTGAATGGCCTGCTGGGCAGCGACGGTCTGGTTGGCGGCCTGCTGGATGGACTGCTGAGCAACAATGAGCTACTGGGCACATTGCTGCCTGAGCAACTGCTGGCTGGCCTGCTCGGCGAACAGGGCCTGGTTACCGGTTTGCTTGAGACCCTGGTGGGTGAAAACGGTCTGCTGGGCGGCCTGTTGGGCGAAGATGGCCTGCTGAAAAACGAACTGCTGGACGACCTGCTTGGCAGCTTGCTGGGTGAGCAGGGTCTGGTCACCGGCCTGCTCAACGGCCTGCTTGGCGGGGAAGATGGAGGCCTACTGAACGGCTTGACCGGTGAGGGCCTGCTGGCCGGTCTGCTCGGCGAAGACGGCTTGCTCGGTGGCTTGCTGGGCGGTGACCTGCTTGGCGGTCTGCTGGGCGGTGAGAACGGCGGCCTGCTGGGCAGCGGTGTGCTGGACAGCCTGCTGGGCGAACAGGGCCTGGTCACCAACCTGCTGAACGGCCTGCTGGGCGATGATGGTGGTTTGCTGGGCGGCCTGTTGGGCGGGGAGGACGGCAACGGTCTGCTGGACAGCCTGCTGGGTGAAAACGGTGCGCTGACCGGGCTGCTGAACAGTCTCCTTGGTGATGGCCTGCTGGGCGGCGGTGATTTGCTTGGCGGCGACGGCATCCTGGATGGCCTGCTGGGCGAGACCGGCGTAGTGACCGGTCTGCTGAGCGGCCTGCTCGGCGACAGCCTGCTGGGTGGCGATCTGCTGCCCGGTGATCTGCTGGCAGGACTGTTGGGTGAAGATGGCCTGATTGCCGGACTTCTCAACGGCCTGCTCGGCGGTGGTGTGCTCGGCGACGACCTGCTTGGCGGTGATCTGCTGGCGGGGCTGTTGGGTGAAGATGGCCTGGTTGGCGGCCTGCTCAACGGCCTGCTCGGCGGTGGTGCGCTCGGCGACGGCCTGCTTGACGGTGACCTGTTGGCTGGGTTGTTGGGTGAGGATGGTCTGGTTGTTGGACTGCTGAACGGCCTGCTGAGCAACGGTCTGCTGGACGGACTGACCGGTGAAGGTCTGCTGGGTAGCCTGCTCGGCGACAATGGCCTGGTCAGCAACCTGCTCGACAGCCTGATCGGTGGCGGTCTGCTGGGAGACGACCTGCTTGGCAGCGGCTTGCTGGATTCGCTACTGGGCGAGCAAGGTCTGCTCAGCGGTCTGCTGGGCGGCGACCTGTTGGGTGGATTGCTCGCTGGCGAGAACCTGGTCGGTCTCGACCTGCTGAATGTGTTGGTGGGTGAAGAGGGTCTGGTTACAGGCCTGCTGAATGGCCTGCTAGGCGACACTGGTCTGCTCGGCAACGACCTGCTGGGTAGCGGTCTGCTCGACACCTTGCTGGGTGAAAACGGTCTGGTTACCGGACTGATCACCAGCGTGCTGGGCGGTGATCTGCTGGGCGGCGACCTGCCAGGCGGCGATCTGCTGGCTGGGTTGTTGGGTGAAGACGGCCTGGTTGGCGGTCTGCTCAGCGGCCTGCTCGGTGGTGGTCTGCTCGGCGACGACCTGCTAGGCGGCGATCTGCTGGCTGGGCTGCTGGGTGAAGATGGCCTGGTTGGCGGACTGCTCAATGGTTTGCTCGGTGACAACGGACTGCTCGGCGGCGACCTGCTGGGTGGACTGGTCGGCGGTGACCTGCTGAATGGCCTGCTCGGCTCTGACGGTCTGCTGGGTGGACTGCTTGGCGAAGGAGGCCTGCTGGGCGGCCTGCTGGGCAATCTGTCCGAAGAACAAGCCGGCGATCTCCTGACTAGCGTACTCGGTGAAGAAGGTCTGCTGGGTGGCGTGCTCGGTGACGGCGGTCTGCTCGGGAACGGCCTGCTGGAAGAGCTGGGCCTGGTCGAGACGCTCGATAGTCTGCTGACGGGGCTGCTCGGTGAAGGCGGCCTGCTGGGTGGTGTGCTCGGTCTCGTGAGTGACGACCAGGGTCTGCTGGGCAATCTGTTCGGAGAGAACAGTCTGCTGGGTGGCCTGCTTGGCTCCGACGGATTGCTCGGTGGTTTGCTGGGCGGTCTGCTCGGTGGCCTGGGCGACCTGCTCGGCGGTCTGCTGGGTGGTTTGCTCGGCGGCGGTACTGGTGGAGGCGGGATCCTGGACGGCATCCTTGGCGAGGACGGCCTGCTGGGTGGTCTTTTGAACTCGGGTGCCGGAGGAGATGGTCTGCTGAGTGGCGTGTTGGGCGAAGCCGACCTGCCAGTAGCGGCGAATGCGCTTCCGGAGCAACAGGGTCTGGCTGCTGATCTTGACGGCGGACTGCTTGGCAGCATCCTTAGCGACGCTGATGCCAGTATCGAGGATTCGGTATCCGACTTCGCGGATGATCCGGCCAATGCTGAAACCTTGGTGGCAGAGACTGCGATGGTCGACAGCCTGGTCAATGACTTGCTGGGTGGCGCGCCGGAGCAGGATACGCTGGTCGATGAGCTGATCGGAGACGTGCTGGCTGAGCAAACTCTGGAGGAAGACGCAGAAAACGCAGAGGTTGTGGCGGATAACCAGTCGGCGGAAGAGGCTGGTCAGGACGTCCTGGAGGATACCGCTCTGGCGGCATTGGATGTCCCTGGCGAGTTGGCCTTGGTGTTGGAGCCATCAAGCCTCGACGACCTGTTGTCCCAACAGAATATGTCGGTGATGTAATCGTTATTCCGCGATATTTGATCGAGGGAAGGCGCAATGGCGCCGGGTGAAAACCCGGCGCCATTCGTCGTTACCGGTAACCTTGCCGGGAACAGAGTGGGGCGATAAGGATGTGGCACGCAAAATGGTCATTTACGGTCGGGTTTCTGTTATCGGCGGGCAGCGCTATCGCCGTTGCCGAAACTGATATTCAGGCAGGGCAGGCCCCGCAGTCGCGTGCACTGTCGGTGGCGGAGTTCGCCAAGCTGATGGGTGACGATACAGCCGTCAGCACGCCGGAAGCACCTGCACCTGCTCCGGTACAGACGACGCGAAACCCGACTCACCAGCAGGCTAACTCGCCCGTCAGGCAGACCGGCGAACGCCGGGTTTTTTCACTGGTGGGATTTGTCGAGAAAGCCGCTGCAGAGGGTACTGCGGGGGAAATACCGAGAGTTTCGCTGGTGGATCTGGTGGCTAACGCAGCCGAACCGACAGCAGAGGCTGCCCCTGCCCCAGTCAGTACTGAAACTACCCAGGACGAGGAAATCGTGGCGCCTATCCCGGCGCCTGCTGTTGAAACTGCGTCCGCTGCCCCTGCAGTCGTGCCAATAGTGCGCCCGGTGCCCTCAGTGGCGGTTGCCAGGCAAGCCGAGGCCGTAGAGCCGCTCGCTCCGAGCAATTCACAGCCAGTCGTCGAGCACCGCGAAATCGCAGGATCTGCAGAAACCGCTCGGCGACCAGACGAAGGGGTGCCGCCGGTGAGTCTGGCGCAGCACACCACCAATGCCAGCAATACCAGCAATGTTGACCAGGCATCGCTGGCATTGCCGCTGAGTGTGTCCGGCGATGCCCCAGCCCGGCAGGACAGCGTGTCCTTCGAGCGGCTTGATCTGACGGACTCCGATGCCAGGTCCGGCACGCTGCGGCTTGCCGATGCCGTGCGCAGCGCACTGAATGAGCATCCCGCGATTGCCGAATCGCTCAGTCGCCTCGATGCGCAACAGGAGCAGGTCAGCGTCGCGCGGGCAGGCTACTGGCCGCAGCTCAGAGGGGGCATCAATACTGGCTACCGCCACACCACGGGGCGCTCCGAAGAAGCCCTGACGCTCTCCGCGTCGCAGATGCTCTACGATTTTGGCAAAGTGTCCAGCGCCGTGGAAGCGGCTGCGAGCGGAGTGGACCGGGAAGAGGCCAGCGTGTTGCTGGCGGCAGAAGATCTGATCCGCGAAACCACCCAGGCGTTCATCGAGGCGCGGCGCTACGAGGAATTGCTGGAGCTTGCCACCGCGCAGATCGAGGCTATTGGTGAGCTGGAGGCGTTGGCGGCCAAGCGTTCGGCGCTGGGTGCCAGCTCGGTGTCCGACCAGATGCAGGCCCAGTCCCGCCGCGAGGCCGCGCGGGCCGTGCAATTGCAGATGCAGGCGCAGCGCGACCAGTGGCACAGCGCCCTGGAAAAACTGATCGGCAGCTCCCAGCGGCTGACCCTGGACGAAGCCTATCCCCAGCCGCTGGAAGGACTGTGCCCGCGCCTGCCGGAGAACTTCGACAGCGCTCCCCGGGTAGTGATAGCGGAGGCCGAACGCGCCGAGGCCGAGGCCGCGATCCGTCAGGCACGTGCGGAACAGCGCCCAACCCTGTCGTTGAATGCGGATTTCGAGCATTACCTGAACCGCAACACCGAGGGGTTGCAGCAGCTCGACGATCAGGAGTTGGTCGTCAGCCTCAATCTGACCAGCAACCTGTTTCAGGGCGGCGCCCTGCGCGCCCGCAGTCGCGCTGCGGAGCATGCGTTGCAAAGCGCCAGCGCAGCCCGGGACCGGGCGCTGCTGGAACTGTCGCGCTTCTACCGGGAAGCCCGCGACCGCTCGCGCAGCCTGACGACCAGCCTGGCGTTGCAGGATGAGCGCTACGCCAGCATCGTCAAGACCCAGGAGCTGTACCGTCATCAGTACCTGTCGCTGGGGACCCGCTCCCTGCTGGATATCCTCAACACCGAGCAGGAAATCTTCCAGACCCAGGTGGACAAGCAAAATACCCTGTTCGATCTGCGCAGCCTGCAGATCGACTGTCTCTACAGCGTTGGCGGGTTGCGGGAAACCTTCCGCGCCGGTGAGGCGCTGAATCACCGAGTATCGAGCCGCATAGCAGAGGTACGGTCATGACCGAACAATCATCATTTGCCGGTCAGCGTGCCGTTTTCGATCCCTGGATCGATGTCGTGCTGGCGGTTGCGCGTCATTACCGACTGGATTGCTCCGAAGAGAACATTCGCCTGGAGGCCGCCTGGTCAGAGGGGCGACCATTGGCGGAGGTGCTCGGCAGACTGGCGCGCCAGATTGGCCTCAGTTGCCGGGTGAGCGCATTCGACGCGAGTCAGTTGACGCCCTGGCGCCTGCCGCTGGCTGTGGAACTGGATGACGGCCAGGTGGCGGTGGTGGAAGCCATTGCCAGCGATGGTCAGCTCAGCGTGCTGCTGAGCGGCGATGCGGGTCTGCGTAGTGCGCTGCCGCGCGAGCAATTGCTGGCCCGTGGGCGGACCATGGTAGTACTGCGCCCGGCGCGGGCGGTGCCTGACGCGCGGGTCGATGACTACATCAAACCCTATCAGCCCCACTGGTTTCGCTCAATCGCTCTGGGCGACTTCAGGCCCTACGGGCATGTGATGCTGGCGTCGCTGATGGCCAACGTCCTGGCCCTGGCCGGAATCCTGTTTTCCCGCCAGGTCTATGACCGGGTCATTCCTGCCGAGTCCATGGCTACGCTCTACGTGCTGTTCGGCGGTGTGCTGGTCGCCATGGTGTTCGATTTCGTGTTGCGTTGCTCCAGAGTGCGCATCACCGACCTGGTGGGCAAGCGCGCTGACCTGATTGCTTCCGACCGGGTATTCGGCCACGCCCTGCGCATCAAGAACAGCCAGCGACCGCGCTCCACGGGCACCTTCATTTCCCAGATTCGCGAGTTGGAGCATGTGCGGGAGTTGATGACGTCAACTACGGTGACGGCCCTGGCGGACCTGCCGTTCTTCTTTCTGTTCTGTGGGATTCTCTGGTACATCGCCGGTCCGCTGGTGTGGGTGCCGGTGGCCGCATTGCTGCTGATGGTCATCCCGGGCCTGCTGATGCAGAAACCGCTGCGGCGCCTGGCCGGTGAGGCGATGCGCGAATCCTCCCTGCGCAGCGCGATGCTGGTGGAGTCGGTCCAGGGGGTGGAGGACATCAAGAGCCTGCAGGCAGAGCAGCGTTTCCAGCATCAGTGGAACCATTACAACGCGGTGACCGCCGACGTGAACCTGCGGCTGCGCTTTCTCGTCAACACCCTGGGGGTGTGGACCTACAGCCTGCAGAACGGCGTGTTTGCCTTGGTGGTGCTGTTTGGTGCGCCGCTGGTGATGGTCGGCGATCTCACAGTCGGCTCGCTGGTGGCGGCATCGATTCTGGCGTCGCGCATGATGGCGCCCATGTCGCAGATCACTCAGGTGCTGAGCAAGTGGCAGCAGGCGAAGCTGGCACTGGCCAGCCTCGACAATATCATGGAGCTGACGGTGGATGACCCGGGCGCCGAGCGCCGTATCCACCGGCCGGTCATCGCCGGTAATTTCGCCCTGCGCCAGGCGGTGTTCCAGTACGGCGAGGGGGTGCCGCCGGCCCTGCGCGTGGAGCAGTTGGATATCGCTGCCGGGGAGCGCATCGCGATCCTGGGACGCAACGGTGCGGGCAAGTCGACTCTGCTGCAGGCTCTGGCAGGCATGATCGAACCGTCTGCCGGAGAGGTTGTGGTGGATGGTGTGCGGCTGTCCCATATCGACCCGGCAGATGTGCGCCGTGACCTCAGCCTGATGGGGCAGAACGCACGGCTGTTCCACGGCTCCCTGCGCGACAACCTGTTGCTCGGCGCGCCGGACGCCAGCGACGAGGAGCTGTTGTCCGCGCTGGCGATCAGCGGCGCGGGCGAGGTGGTGAAAAAGCTGCCGGGCGGGCTCGACCACATGATTCAGGAAGGCGGGCTGGGGCTGTCCGGCGGCCAACGCCAGACGCTGCTGCTGGCACGATTACTGGTGCGCCAGCCGCGTGTGTTGCTGCTGGATGAACCCACGGCGTCGTTCGACGAGGTTGCCGAGAAACTCTTCATCCAGCGCCTCGGCCCCTGGCTGGAGGGGCGCATCCTGATCGTGGCGACCCACCGCCAGAGTATTCTCAGCCTGGTGGACCGCATCATCGTGGTCGACAACGGCCAGATACTGCGCGATGGCACCAAGCAGCAGATTCTGGGCAGGCTGGCACAAGGCGCCGTGGCGCGGCCGGAAACCATCGCACGGAGCGAGCCATGAAAACCACCCAGAACTATTACAACGACGATGTCGACGACGCCAGCATCGGTCGTGCCACGCGGATCACCTGGCTGTCGTCGCTGGCGATTGCCGCGTTGCTGCTGTGGGCCTATTTTGCCGAGGTGGTGGAAGTATCCACCGGGGATGGTCGGGTGATTCCCATCTCCCGCGAGCAGGTCATCCAGTCCCTGGAAGGCGGCATCCTGCTTGACCTGATGGTGCGTGAAGGCGACATCGTCGAGGCGGACCAGATCCTGGCCCAGATGGATCTCACCAAGACCGAGTCGAACGTGGAGGAGAGCGCCTCGCGTTACCGCGCCACCCTGGCCTCGGTGGCGCGCCTGGAGGCGGAAGCCAACGGTACGCCGCTGACATTTCCCGCCGAGCTGGACGATTACCCCGCTCTGGTCGCCAGTGAAAAACGCTTGTATCAAACCCGCCGTGAAGGCCTTAGCCAGACGCTGGCGGGGGTGAGCAAGTCCCTGGCCCTGGTGCGTGAGGAATTGAACATCACCGAATCCCTGATGGAGATCGGCGCGGCCAGCAACGTGGAAGTGCTGCGCCTGAAACGCCAGATATCCGAACTGGAACTCAAGGCGGGAGATACCCGCTCCGAATACATGATTCTGGCACGGGAGGAATTGGCCAAGGCGCGCGCCGAGGCGCAGTCGCTGGAGTCGGTGGTGCGTGGCCGCTTCGACTCCCTGACGCGCCTGACCATACGCTCGCCGGTGCGAGGCATCGTCAAGGACATAGAAATCACCACGCGTGGCGGTGTGATTCCGCCCAACGGGCGGCTGATGGAAATTGTGCCGCTGGGAGATCAGTTGCTGGTGGAAACGCGGATTTCGCCCCGCGACATCGCCTTCATCCACCCCGGTCAGGCCGCCAAGGTGAAGATCACCGCCTACGACTACACGGTATACGGCGGCCTTGATGGGCAGGTGACCCTGATCTCGCCAGACACCATTCGTGACGAGGCCAAGCCGGACAGTGTGTACTACCGGGTATTCATTCGCACCGACGGCGATGCGCTGGTGAACCAGCTTGGCACCCGCTTTCCCATCGTGCCCGGGATGGTCGCCACGGTGGATATCCGTACCGGGCAGAAAACCGTGTTCGATTACCTGATGAAGCCCATCAATTATGCGGGCGAAGCCTTGCGGGAAAGATAAGAGGCTTGCTTGTCGAAATGGTTTTACAGGCCAGAGTGGATGGTTGATAAAAGCATGAGTAACGCCCTGCCGCAGCTGCTGGAAAACATGCGGCCGGCGCTGGCGCAGGGGATCGCCGCGCTGCCGTCGCCCTGGCCGCGCCATACATTGTTCCTGTCGTTCAGCGACGGGCAGCGGCGTGCCGCCGTGGTGCATGCCAGCGGTGCGGATTTCGAGGTGCTGTGGAGCGAGATCAGCGCTGCTTGCCAACGCCTCGCCGCGCGCCGCGATATGCAGGTGTGCTGGCTGCGGGCGGACTGGGTAACCCAGGTCCAGTCGCTGGACTGGAAGACGCTGAGAGCCAGTCTCAAGGTATTCAAACGCAATTATTTCCGTTACGGCCTGGCCCTGGACGCGAATTTCCACAGGGCATTTCTCGAAGGGGAGCTCAACGGCAACGCGATGCTGTACGGCGGCAGTCAGGTGAGCCACGCGCTGCTCAACGAGAAGAATTTCAAGTTGTATGCGGGTCGACGCTTCCCCGGCCTGGTGCCGGATTTTGCCGACGACGCGCCGGTGTATATGCTGACCACCGAAGGGCTGTTCTGCGACCCCGACACCGCGCCCCTGGCGCTCCACGCCACCGGCTATGATGCCGGCCGGCGTGTGGTTGATTGCGATGCCGACACCGTGCGCGGGCTGATCGAACGGGGCGGCAGTTACCTGGCTTCCCAGGTCAGGGAGGACGGACGCTTCCATTACGGTTGGCATCCCTGCTTCGACCGCCCGATCAACGCCTACAACACGCTGCGCCACGCCAGCACGCTGTACTCCATGCTCGAGGCCTGGGAAATCACCCGCGAACCGGCCCTGGCGCAGGCTATAGAAAGAGGGCTCGGCTATCTGTGCTCGCACTTGATCCAGCGCGCAGTGCTGCCGACGGGTGAGCGTGCAGCCTTTCTGCTGGATGTGGGCAATGAAATCAAGCTGGGCGGCAACGCCGTGTGCCTGCTGGCGCTGGTCAAATACAGCGAGCTGTTCGGCGGCGAGCAGCATCTGCCGCTGCTGGAAGAACTGGCGCTGGGCATCTGTCACATGCAGGACCCGAATACCGGGCAATTCGTGCATGTGCTGAATTACCCCGCACTTGATGTGAAAGCAGCGTTCCGCATCATCTATTACGATGGCGAAGCAGCCTTCGGCCTGATGCGCCTGTACCGCCTGACCGGCGATGAACGCTGGCTGGCCATGGTGGAAAAGGCCTTCGACAGCTTCATTGCGCGGGAGCATTGGAAGGCTCACGATCACTGGCTGGGTTACTGCGTCAACGAGCTGACCCTTTACCGTCCGGAGGAACGCTATTTCCGCTTCGGCATTCGCAACATCGCCGACCATCTCGATTTCGTGCAGAAGCGGATCACCACCTTTCCAACGCTACTTGAGCTGATGATGGCGGCGCAGCGCATGCTCGAACGCCTTGCCCAAAGCCCGGAGCATCGCCATCTGCTGGGCGAGATCGATCCAGACAAGTTCGACCGGGCGCTGCATTTTCGCGCCGCTTACCTGATGAACGGCCATTTCTGGCCGGAATACGCGATGTACTTTCGCAATCCGGCAAGAATACTCGGCAGTTTTTTTATTCGTCATCAGGCGTTTCGCGTGCGTATCGACGATGTCGAGCATTATCTGTCTGGATACGCCGCTTATTTCCACCACCTGAAGTCCGGAGCCGTTGCAATGACCAAGATGATCCCCGCCATTGACTTCGCCCGCCAAGGTGATGAGCTACCTTTTGCTGAGGTGCTATGCGCGAGACTGGCGGATTTCCGGGTGGATGTATCGAGCCTGCGCGAGCACTTCGAAAGAACCAGGGCAACGGTTGCCCCCATGCCTTACAGGGACAACCGTGTCGATTACCTAGGCTGGGCCGTTACCAGTCGTGACGGTTCGGTGGACGATGGCGTTCGCCGCATCTCCTCCGCCAAGGGCGCGGGCAAGGTAGTGGACGGCAAGGGCAACCGGCGCGGCGTGACGCGCACCGAGATCTGCACCGGTTATCTGGCTGAGGTGATGGACGATCTCGAGGCCACGGCAGTTGCCCCCTATCGGGCGCGCTTCATGCAACTCGAAAGCGAGGGCGAGGAGATGCCTTTTCATACCGACGCGTCGCGGGAGGCCTGGCGCCTGCATATTCCTCTGGTGACGAATCCGGATGCGCTGTTCCAGTGGCGGCTGCCCGATGGTCGGATCGAAAGCGTCCATCTACCAGCGGACGGTTCTGCCTGGCTGGTACGGGTGGATGTGCTGCACCGCGCAATCAACCCCGCGGGTGGTGCGCAGCCCAGAGTTCATCTGCTGATGGGAGTGGGCAAGATACCGTCACGGGAACTGCTGGTTGACCCACTAAAGGTCGAGTAATGAGCCGCGCCCTTCTACGCCTGCAGCACCGGCCGCGTCGCGCCACCCGGTTGTCGAGCGGGTGCTCGACAACCCATCACCCCAGACTTCGCTGAATCAACTGTTTCAGCGCACGCCGAGCAGCTCGAGACTCTCGTAGGTTACCGCGCCGACGGCGAGGCCATTGTCAGCCTGATAGTCCGATAGCGCGGCAATGGTGCGCTGGCCCAGGTGGCTGTCAATGTTGCCGAGGCTGTAGCCTCTGGAACTGAGCGCAGCTTGCAGTTTGCTGATCAGCGCAGGTTGCAGGTCCGAATCGCACACCGCGCGTCTGAGCACGATCTGCGGCTCGCCCTGGTACTTGGTGATATTCACGGTGCGGGTCACTGCTGGCTCGGTGCGCTGCTCGACTTTTTCCGGGTTCACTGTTTCGACAACCGCAACCGTGGCCAGCTGAGGCTCGGTGGTTACTTCAACCACCCGCGCGGGCTGGTCCACCACCCAGCGAGTCACGGTCTCGTACACCGCCGGCTCAGTGATCACCCGGGTAGTCTCGGGCTCGACCAATACGTTGACCTGGACAGTCTCTTCCCTGGCGGGGATCTCCTTCGCACAGAAGGCCATCGCGCCGCTATTGCCGTAACGCGTACCAGCGGCCTGACAGGGCTCAAGCACGGTCTTGGCTTGCTCCACTGTAAGCACTGCTTCACGTGCTTCGTACACGGCGGGGACTACCACAGAGCGCTGTGTCTCGGGTTTGACCTGGATCTGCTCCGTTACCTCCTTGAAGGTGGCGGGCATTACGCGATAGGTTTTCACACCCTCGCGGGTCACTACCTGCTGCAGCCCTTCGCGCAGGTGTGCCGGGGTGACAGAGTACCGGACACTGGGCTCCTGCAACACGACTTCCACGTCTTCGTGCAGGGGGCGCGGCTTGATGGGCGCGTTGACCCAGCACTGGCCGGCGGTGATGACGGCGGTCTGATCCGGCTGCTCGGCGGCAACTTGCGCCGCCAGACTAAAGGATGCGGCGATAAACAACGGGGGCAGCCAAAGAAAAGAGCGCATTCTCACTATCCTGAGTCACATTTATCCAAGCGTTCAATGGTATTGGCTCGACCTGTAAACCACAAGGCGAAAAGCCGAGCCGGAACATAATGCTGTGCGGCTGAACCCTGTTACCGTTAGCGGTTGAAGCGTTCCACCAGCGTATGCAATGCCTGGGCGGTGGTTTCCATGTCCCTGCCGGTCTGAGCTGAGCGTTGCGCCAGTTCGGCGTTCTGGTCGGAGACGCTGGCGATGTTGGTAATCTGCCGTGAGATATCCTCGGCAACGTCAGCCTGCTGGTTGGAGGCCGCTGCCATCTGCTCACCCATGACATGGATCTGGGCGATGGCCTGGGTGATGCCATCCAGCGCCTCTTGGGTTTCCACCACCTGCTGTACTCCGGTCTGGGCTTCCTGGCTGCCCTGGAGGGCGATCTCTACCGCTTCGGTGGCGACTTGTTGCAGAGAGCCAATGATGCGCTGGATCTGCTCGGTGGATACCTGGGTCTTGCCGGCCAGCGCGCGGACTTCATCGGCGACTACCGCAAAACCACGGCCCTGATCCCCGGCGCGTGCCGCCTCGATAGCAGCATTGAGAGCCAACAGGTTGGTCTGTTCGGCGATGGCGCGGATCATGTCGGCGGCCGTCTGGATCGACTGGGCTTCCGCCGCGAGGCTGTTCACTGAATGACTGATATTGCTTACCGTATCAGCCAGCCGCTCGATGACCTGGCGGGTTTTCTGCGCCTGCTGCGAACCGGTCTGACTGAGGCCGTTGACCTGCTGGGCGGCGCTGGCGGTGTCCTGGATATGGCGGGTCACTTCGGTGATCGACACCGCCATCTGGTTCATCGCGGTAGCTGCCATGTCGGCCTCATCACGCTGCTTGCGCAGTGCCTGGGCGGATTGCTCGGCCAACTGCCCGCTGGTGGACGCCAGCTCCGAGGTGCGGATGGCGAAATCATTGAGGCGGCTCAGCGCAGTGCGGATACGCGCCTGTTCGCTGATCATGGCCAATTGCAGGCGGGCAATCGGGGCCGGGGCATCACTGTAGGTCAGGGCGATCAGCTCGCTGTCGAAGCTGTCGCCGGCGGTGGCGTGCAGGCTGCTGAAGGTACGCCGCTGGCGGTGCAGGGCGAGTGCCTGCAGGCCGAACAGCAGCAGCGCACTGGTGCCGAGGCTGAGCCAGTACTGGCCATTGTGCAGAGCCACTGCGGCAATGCCGGTGGCGACCAGTGGCGGGGCCAGCTGGGTTGCCAGGTTGACCAGTGACTGCCCGGCAGCCGGCTGGCGCTGACCATTGCGCATGCGTTGGTACAGCGCTGCGGCGCGGCGCACCTGCTCCGGCTCCGGCTTGACTCGCACCGATTCGTAACCGGTGATCTTGCCATTCTCCAGAATCGGCGTGACGTAGGCATTGACCCAGTAATAGTCACCGTTATGGCAGCGGTTCTTGATGATGCCCATCCAGCTCTTGCCGCTTTTCAGGTACGACCACATATGCGCGAACACTGCCTCGGGCATATCCGGGTGGCGGACGATATTGTGCGGGCTGCCGATCAACTGCTCACGGTCAAAACCACTGACCGCAACGAACTCGTCATTGCAGTAGGCGATCACGCCCTTGGCATTGGTGGCGGAGATTAACCGCTGGCTGGCGGGGAAGGTGATTTCATGTTGGGTGATGGGCTGGTTGTTTTTCACCGAGCGACCTCTGAATATCCGTTTCGTATGGGTGGCCCGTCGGGCTGCGGCCCATCGGTACCTATGACGCGGCAAACCGATCAGCAGGCGGAAGGAGGGAAGCAATATAGACGATGTTGGCACTGTGGCCAGTGCCAACATGCAGGGCTTCCGGTTAACCGGGAGTATTGAGTTTAAACTTTATTCAGCCACCGCCAGTACTACCGCCAACTTTTTTCAACTCCGCTGCAATGTTATTGAAAACGGCGGTTATATCAGTACCAACCAGCGTGACAGCTGTAATAATCGCCACCGCAATCAAACCCGCAATCAACGCATACTCAATCGCCGAAGCCCCATCCTCACGCTTGATAAAAGAGCGCAGTGATTCCATCAACATAATCAACTTGGTGTTCATTGTTTACGTCCTTACCGGTGCCCGGTGCAGGTAGTTATCCACAGTCATGCGGACAGGGAGGTACATGTAGCGCAAGCCTAGCGGCTAATGCCGCAAAAGTAATTATGCAATTAGTACTAGCACTATATGGCAATAGGATATCGCGCTGCTGTCTGACTAGAATCCATGCTCATAAGTGCCCGGCTTTTGCCGGGTCGAGTAGGTTGGGCCAGCTGATTTCCTGCCATGGCTACCAAGGAGCGTGCCGCAATGAACAGTCGTGTAACCATGGTATTGGCGGGCTTGCTGCTGGTCGGAGCGGTCATCGCGGGGTATTGGGGGCTGTCATTGAGCCGCCAGCCGCAGGTGGTCGAGGCGGTTGCGGAGCCAGCACCTGCGGTTGCCGCGCCGAGCGTCGAACTGCCCAGCCTGCCGGCGCGTGAGCAAGAGGAGCGGGTGCCGGTGGTGGTGCTGGCGCAGGCGGTGGCGGCGATGAGTGAGATCAGTGCCGAGGATCTGTTGATCGAGGAGCTACGCGTGGCCCCGCCGGGCAGCTTTACCGAGAGCGAGCCGCTGCTGGGGCGGGTGGTGTGGCGCGATCTGCCGGCCGGCACCGTACTGAATGAATCGAGCTTCGAAACCGGCGGTCCACTGGCGCGGATGATCCGCCCGGAAGAGCGGGCGCTGGCCATCCAGGTGGATGAGGTGATCAGTGGCGGCGGGCATATCCAGCCCGGTGACTACGTGGATGTGCTGCTGTTCCTGCGTGATGACGAGCGCAATAGTGATCGCACCGTGCAGGTGGTGGTGCCGGCACTGCGGGTGCTGAGCGTGGGTAGCGCGCTGGGGGCGGATCGCACTGGCGAGCCGCTGATGGCACCGGCATCTGCCGAGGAGCAGGACAGCCGTGCCAACCGCCGGGTTGAGCAGGCGCGCACGGCGGTGTTGGCGCTGCCGGCGGCACTGACCACCCGCTTCATGCTGGCCAGCGAGGTCGGCAAGCTGCGTCTGGCGGTGCGCAGTATCGACGAGAAGCTGCTGGCCGGATACCAGGCCGGCACGGCGCTGGAAGACCAGGTCGAAGAACTGAACCGCCAACTATTCCAATTCGAGAAGCTGGCCCTGCGCCAGGTCAAGCGTCCGCAGCCGGGGCTGGCACCGGCGCGTCCGGCCGGGATTCCGGTCTATCACGGTAGCGATGTTTCCCGCCAATACCCCTGAGCGAGTCAAGGATGCAGACCATGCTGATCAAGAATCCCCAACGTATTTTGCTCGCCCTGGGCGCGCTGGTTACCGGGCTGGCCAGCCCGCTGGCGCTGGCTCAGGCGGCCACTGGCTGCGCCGCTCTGGCGCAGTGGCCAAGTACGCTGGAAGTACGCCAGGGCCAGCACCAGCAGTTGCAGTTGCCGGTGCCGGTGACGCGCATTGCGGTGGGCAACCCGGAGGTGGGGGAGGCCAGGTTGCTGAACCGCGACAGCGTGCTGCTGCTGGGCAAGGGACCGGGGGTCACTACCGTCAGCCTGTGGACGCGCTGCGCCAGCACGCCGCAGCAGAGCATGCTGTTTGTCGAGGGGGAAGCCACCGCAGCACTGGCCCGACCGCTGCTGGCCGATAGCGCGGAGGCACCGCTGCCCAGCCAGGTACAGACCGATATCCGCTTTGTCGAGGTCAACCGCACCAAGCTCAAGGAAGTGGGGATTCGGATTTTCGGTACTGCGTCGAACAACTTTCTGTTTGGCTCGCCGGGTAGCAGTCTGGTGGAAAGTGTGCCGGTGGGAGGGGTCAGCGGGGTGACGCCGGGGGCGCAGGTGCCGCTGTCGGGGGATGGATTCAATATTGTCTGGGGTGGTGGCAGCAGCAAATTTCTCGGCGCGCTGAACGCGTTGGAGAACAGCGGCTTTGCCTACACTCTATCGCGCCCCAGCCTGGTGGCGCTGAGCGGCCAGAGCGCCAGTTTCCTGGCCGGGGGCGAATTTCCGGTGCCGATCCCCAGCAGTGGCAGCGATTCACTGTCGATCGAATACAAGGAATACGGCATCCGCCTGAACCTGACGCCCACGGTGATTGATCGCAACCGCATTCATCTGAAAGTAGCGCCGGAGGTCAGCGAGCTGGATTACAACGCGGGTGTGGTGATTGCCGGCATCCAGGTGCCGGCGCTGAATATACGGCGTACCGATACCAGCATCTCATTGGCCGATGGCGAGAGCTTTGTCATCAGTGGCCTGATCAACAGCAGCAGCCGCTCGGCAGTGGATAAGCTGCCGGGCCTGGGGGATATCCCGATCCTGGGAGCCTTCTTCCGCAACTCCGGCATGCAGCGCGAGGATAAGGAACTGTTGATGATCGTTACCCCACGGCTGGTCAACCCGCTGGCGGCGGATGCGCAGCTACCGGCGCTACCGGGCGAGCAGCTGCGTAACTATGACCCCTCGGTGCTGGAAATGCTGCTGTTCGAGAACGGCGATTTCGACCGTAACAATGGCCTTTCCTGGTGAGGAGCGCTGCAATGACACAGACCTTTCTGGCTTGCACCGAGCTGGAGGCTGATCTCTCCTGGCTGCAGACCGCCCTGGCACCCATGGGACAGGTGCTTCGCACCAGCCAGAGCCTGGACGAGCTATTCGGACTGATCGATGCCACGGGTGCCACGCTGGTGTTCGTCGGTGTGGATCGGGAGAACCTGTCGGCCCAGTGCGCGCTGATAGAAAGCCTGCTGGAGGCCCGGCCGCTGTTGGCGGTGATGGTCCTCGGCGATGGCTTCGACAATGATCTGGTAATCGCATCCATGCGTGCCGGAGCGCGGGACTTTGTTACCCAGGGCTTGCGCGGCAGTGAGGTGCTGGGTCTGGTGCGGCGTATCACCGAGCGCCTGCCGGCGCTGCCGGCACGCAAGCAACAGGGCAACCTGACCTTGCTATTCGGCAACCAACCAGATGCCGATGCGGGATTGATTGCGGCACACATGGCGCTGACCATGCAAAAAAGCGGTCAGCGAACCCTGCTGGTGGATCTGGGTGTGCCGGTTGGCGAAAGTCTGGATGTATTGGCGCTTGAGCCCAGCTTTGTCTTCTCCGACGCGGTACGCAATCTGCGGCGGATCGACCGCAGCCTGATCGATAGTGCCTTTGTCGAACATGACAGTGGGCTGCGGGTCTTGCCGTCGGGCGGCACGGATGGACAGATCAGCCTGTACAGCTCATCGGAACTGTTTCTGCTGACCGCCGCATTGCGGCAGAACTTCGACCAGGTTCTGGTCAATCTGACGGGCCAGCCGGATAGCGAGGTACTGCGTAATTTCCTGGGGCAGGCCAACCAGTTGTGCTGGTATGTCGACCCGAGTGTGTCCTGCTGTCGCCGCAATCTGGATCTGCTGCTCAAGTGGCGTAACGATGGAGTCAAGCTGGACCACGCCCGATTGCTGATCGACCGTCACTTCAGCAACGTGGCTCCGGACGCCAAGGCCCTTGGCCGGACCTTCGAGATGCCGGTGCTGGCAGCGCTGCCGGCCAGCGCCGAGCTGCGCTTGAAGGCCCGCAATCAACGCATCAACCTGTTTCAGCTGGCGCCGCGCGATCCGCTTACCCGCTCCCTTGGCGAACTGGTCGCGCAGCTGACACCCGACGCCAACGCGCCCGCGCCGGGCCTGGTGCAGCGCCTCGTCGGATTGGTCAAATGAACAGTCAAATGCACACCGGTCTCGGGCCGGGGGTAGCGGAGCTGAAGGCGCAGCTGCACCGCTTTATCATCGATGAGCTGGAAGACGAAGCAGACAATTTGCTGGACGGTCCCCGACAGGCGCTGGTGCGGTTCGTCGCCGCCAAGGTGGCGGACTACACCCGCCGTTCCCAGTTCGCCGTGTCCCGCTATGAAGCAGACCGGCTGACCGAGGAACTGGTGGATGAACTGGTTGGTTTCGGGCCTCTGGAAATACTGCTGCGCGATCGGACGGTCACCGAAATCCTGGTCAATGGACCGCAGCGGATCTTCGTCGAGCGCAATGGCGTGCTGCACCATAGCGACCTGCGCTTTATGGATGATCACCATCTGCTGCGAGTCATCCAGCGCATTCTGGCCCCGCTGGGCCGGCGCCTGGATGAGTCCTCGCCCATGGTGGATGCGCGCATGCCCGATGGCAGCCGGGTCAATGCCATCATCCCCCCTGTTGCCCTGGACGGGCCCTGTCTGTCGGTGCGCAAATTCTCCCGCGACATGCTGAAAAGCACCGATATGCTGGCCTCACGCTCGCTGGACCAGGCGATTCTCGATTTCTTCCAACTGATGGTGAAAAAGCGCTGCAACGTGCTGGTCAGTGGCGGTACCGGGACCGGCAAGACCACTCTGCTGAACATGCTCAGTCAGATGATCAGTCCGCGTGAGCGGATCGTCACCATCGAAGATACCGCTGAGCTGCAGCTCAAGCACGACCACGTGGTACGCCTGGAAACCCGCCCGCCGAATGCCGATGGGCACGGCGAAGTGACGGCGCGGGAGTTGGTGCGCAACGCCCTGCGGATGCGCCCGGACCGCATCGTGCTGGGGGAGATTCGCGGTATCGAGGTGCTGGATGTGCTGACGGCGATGAACACCGGCCACGATGGTTCGATGACTACAGTGCACGCCAACAATGCCCAGGACGCGCTGCTGCGCCTCGAAACTCTGGTAGGTCTGTCGGGTATCCAGGTGCATGACCGCACCCTGCGCCAGACCATCTGCTCGGCAATCGACGTGGTGGTGCAGCTGACCCGCACCAGTGATGGCCGGCGCTGCGTGGCCGAGGTGCTCGAAGTGGTCAGCCTGCGCGACTCCCAATATGTGACCAACACGCTGTTTCGTCTGGAGCAGGGCATACATGGTGGTTTTGTCCGCGAAGCCCTGAATCCGGCCGGGGAGAAACTGCGCCCCGATATCAGCCAGCCAGGAATGCCAAGGCGATGAATATCGCGCTGTTGCTCTGTCTGCTCATGCTATTGGGCGCTGTGCTGCTGCTGCGCCGCAGTCTGCGCGAGGCGCGCTCGGAGCAATTGGTCGAACGTCTGGCCGAGCCGCAGACGGCGCCCCAGCGGATGAAGCTGAGCCGGTTGCAACGTGACCTGCTGCGGTCCGGTTTGCATATGCCGTCGTGGCTGGCGGTGTTGGTCTTGATGGTCTGGGTGTTGGCGATTCTGCTCGCCTTAATGGCTGGCGGCTGGTTGATGCTGCTGATCGTTCTGCTGCTGCCGCCCGTGCTGTTGCGGTTGTACATGGTATGGCAATACAACCGGCGCCTGCAGCGAATGATCAGCCAGATGCCGCAGTTTCTCGATCACGTGATACGCAGCCTGAAGTCGGGCAGAACCCTGGGTGATGGCATGTTGCTGAGCATGGAGAACTGCCAGGAACCCTTGCACGGCGCCATGGCCCGCACGCGCAGTGCGGTGCAGCGCGGCATGCCGCTGGCCGAGGCGACGGAAGAGTTTGCCGAACTGTTCGAGCGGGAGGAATTTCACATTCTGGCCATGGGCGTGGCGGTAAACCAGCGCTATGGCGGTAATGCCAGCGAACTGCTGGGCAACCTCATCGGTATGATCCGCGACCGCGACCGGGCGGCCCGTCAGCTGCGGGCGCTTACCGGCGAGACGCGGATCAGTGCCTTGGTCCTCGGCGGGCTGCCGGTGGCCATGGGCGGGTACATCTTTCTCAGTAACCCGCAGATGCTGCTGAACATGTGGGAGCAATCCGGCGGGCGGCTGGTGCTGATGGTGGCGCTGTTGATGCAGGTGATTGGCTGCTACCTGCTGTGGCGCATGATGAGGAGCATTGGATGAATCCGCTTTGGCTCAGTGCATTATTGCTATTGCTGGCTGGCGGTTTGCTGCTGTTTTTCGGCGTGCGCGAGCACCTGGCGGAGCGGCAGATGATGGCCCGCCTGGGAGCCCATCGGGGCGGCTCGGCGCTGGGGCACGTGGGCGAGCGCAAGTGGGCCGCGCGCCTGGGCAAATCCGACCCCGAGACCCTGGTCCTGCTGGCTCGACTGGGATGGCGCAGCAGCCGGCGGCGCGCCCTGTTCTTCGCCATCCAGCTCGCTCTGCCGGTGGGTCTGACACTGCTGACACTGTTGTTGCAATCGCGGCTGGATGAGCCGCCAGCGATGCCCTGGCTGGCCCTGTTCATCGCTTTTGCGATTGGCTATCTGATTCCCAAGCGGGTGCTGGCAGCGCAGGTACGCCAGCGCCAGGAGCGTCTGGCGCAGGAAGTGTCGCTGATGATTCCCATGCTGCGCATGCTGTTCGAAGTGGGCATGACTGTGGAGCAGGCATTGCGCGTGCTGGCCCAAGAAGGTGCGGAAATTCTGCCGGAGATGGCGGTGGAGTTGCGCCAGGTTCTGGGTCGAGTGGATGCCGGCCTGGAACTGGGACAGGAGCTGCGGCAGGTAGCATTCCTGATGCAGGTGGACGACATGACCGACTGCTTCGCCATTCTCGAGCAGTTGATCTATCAGGGCGGTGGCGCCATGGCGTCACTGTTGTCGTTGAAGGAGCTACTGGACGATCGGCGCATGACCACCTTGCAGGAACGGGTTTCCAAGATGTCGGCAAAGATGTCCGTGGTGATGATGCTGTTTCTGTTCCCGGCGCTGCTGATCGTCTTGGCGGGGCCGGGCTTCGTGGCAATTATTCAGGCGTTGGGGGATATGGGATGAAGCGAGTCACTGCGATGCTGCTACTGGCTGGAAGCCTGGCCGGGTGCGCCAGTAACTCGGTGAGCGAATCACCCTGGCTGGTGCAAAAGGACGCGAGCGCGCCCAGGAGCTGTGAGCCCCTGACCGCTGATCAGGAACTGGTGCTGGGGCTATCCCAGGAAATGGCCAGTGCCGGGCGCCGGCATGCGGCGCTGGCCAACCTTGAGCGATTGCCCAGTGACGTGCCCCAGGTGCGCCTGAGCAAGGCCCGTCTGCTGCGCGTGCTGGGCCATGGCAATGAGGCTGAAACACTGTACGGCAGCTTGCTGAACAGCTGTCTGATGGCGGATGCCAACCATGGGCTTGGGCAGATCGAGGCCGCTCGGGGCCGTTACACCGAGGCTCAGGGCTACTTGCGTAACGCTGCCAGCCTGTCGCCAGCCAATGAATCGATCCGCAATGATCTGGGCGTGGTGTACATGAACCAGCGGCGGTTGTCCGAGGCACGCTTCGAGCTGCTCACCGCCATGGAGCTGAACGAGAATTCCAGGCGCGCGCCACAGAACTTGCTGGCTTTGCTGATCTACCAGGGCGACTGGCAGGGCGCTCGGGAGCTGGTCAGCGCCAAGGGACTGAGCAGTGATGATTTCAAGCGTGCCGAGCAGCGTGCCCAGGACATGCGTAGCAAAGAGACCAGTGCGCCGACGCCAGCGGTGGCCGTACAGCCATTGGCTACTCCGGAGCCGGCGGGAACTGCGGCGGCGGTGGCTTCACTGGCAGCGCCGGCAGCCGCGCCTGTGCGCTCAGCCGCCAGAGCGCCTGCCGCTGTGCCCGCGACGACTCGAGTCCCGGTCGCTGCCCCGGCTCCTGCGCCAACGCCGGTCACTGCGCGAGCCCCGGTTCCGGTTCGTGATGTCGCTGCAGCTTCGGCACGGTCGGTGACGCCGATACCGTTGTCGGTTGCCGCTCGCGCCTGGGCCTTGGAAGAAGCTGCTCCGCTCGATGGCGCTGCGCGCCAGATTCGCAGCGGAGAGCAGAAGCCCTCCGCTAGCGCCCGCCCCCTGGTATGCCGATCAACGGGCGCGAGTACGCCCGGGTTGGCGGTCATGGAGTGCCTACCCGATGAAGAATGAGATGACTATGTATACCCGGATACTGGCTGGTCTGGCGCTGGCGGTTACTTCCTGCACCCTGGTCGCCGGCGATGCTGCGCCGCCGTTGGTGGCGGAGCGTCCCGAGACGCAGACCGAGATGTGGCTGCAAGTGCAGCGCGAAGGCAACGCCGCCGCCCGTCAGCGCGTACAGACGGCGACCCCTGCAGAACGTGAACTGAGCATGCAACGCCTGCTGGACAGCTACAGCCATCCGATACCGGAATATTTCGGTGAGGACGACGGTGGTAGCTTCGAGCGCTGATCAGGGCTCAGCGCCGCTGCAGTCAGTGCAGCCAGAGGATGCTCGCCAGTAGACCGCAGAAGAGGAACGGCGCATAGGGAAGGCGGTTGCGGTTGGCCGGATCCATCATGGCCAGATGGTCTTGGCTGGAGGGTGGCAATCGCCGCCAGATGATCGGGCCGCCAAGCGCCCATGCCAGCATGGCGACTGACGCACCGGCGATTGTCCCCAGGACGTGAAGAGGGCTACTGGCCAATGCCAGTGCCGCGAGCAGTTTGACATCGCCGGCGCCCATTCTGCCACCGATATAGCCCGGCAGGCTGAGCAACAGGGCCAACAGCAGGCCGAGCATGACGGTGCCGGACGTAACACCGGTGAGGCTGTGTCCGGTCCATACCAGAAAGGCTACGGCCACGGCGCCGCAACCGAGCGTCAATACGTTACTGATGCGGCGTTGCCGGGCGTCCTGTATCGCGCAGCACATACCCCAGATGAGCAGGCTGGCTGGGGCCAGGCAGGTAATGGAGGGTTCCACAGTCTTGATCCATTGCATTGTTCTTGGTCAGCCATGATAGCAGCTTAGCCAAGCCGCTCTGGTAAGCGGAATACAGGGCGTCTACTCATGTATTGTGACCGGGCTGTTTTCCCTGCAACCTGCGAATTTGGCACAGGAGTATGAAGTATGAACTGGTTCCGGTCCCTCGATAAACAAACTCGGTTTCCCGACCAGGTTGCGGTTGCGGATGTGGTGCAGGGCAAGGGCTATTACCTTCAGTTGGATCACCAGGGCTGGATCCTGGACGCCAGTGCCGAGCTGCGCCGATTGTTTCCTGACGAGGTGCCTTCAGGTGTTCCCCTGAGCACTTATCTGGCTCAACCATCCGCTGAGATATATGGCCCACCGGATACCTGGCCTGCGCAGCTGTCCTCCATCGTGCTGCATGGTCGCCGGGGGCAGCTGCTGTATTTCCAGGGTGGCCTTCTGCCCCAAGGCGATGGCTGGTTGCTGTTTCTGCTGGATAACACTGCAATGGTGCTGCGTCTGCAGCTGGAGGAGCGCCGACGCCAGATACTTGATTACTCAGTGCACCAGGCTTTGCGGATGCGCGAAGCAGAGCCCGAGCGAATGCAGGGCCTGACGGTGGAATGGCTGGAAGGGCTGCGCTTGCGCTTGCAGATTCCGTGGCTTGGGCTGCTGTTGCCAGGCCCTCGCGGCTGGTCATTGTATGCCCATGCCAGCTTGCCGGATGCGCCGCCGTTCTCCTGGCACTCCACCGATCTGCACCAGTTGCTGCTGGATACCGACAAATCGGTGCCACAGACCTGGCACTGCCGCGTAAGTCACGAGTCGGCCTGGTTGGTGCCCTATCGGGAGCATGATGGTGTGCGGGTGTGGCTGGTGGTGGCGGGCGTCGATAGCCAGCGTCAGGCGCCTTTCTTCAGCGAGGCCGATTGGGTCGGTATGTTGATGTTGTTCGCGGCACCCTTGAGTTCCGGGGTGCGCTATCTGCAGGTGCAACAGAGCCTGCGGCGCAATAGCGTGCTGCAGCGGGTGATGGATATTGGCTGGTGGGAGTACGACTCTGATACCCAACGGGTCAGCATGGCGCCGAACCTCGCCGATACCATGGGCTTAGAATTGAGCGCAGAGGGTGATCTCGGTCTGGAGGAGTCGCTGGTGATATTCGACCCGGTTGATCGGGAGCAGGTCCTCGACCGCCTGCGGGAACTGCTAATGAGAGGGGAAGGCGCCAGTGAATCGATCTGCCTGCAGGTTCGGGATGGCCGCCATTGGTACCGGCTGAGTGGGGAGGTGGTGGGCCGTAAGACTCCGAAGGTGGTCGGCTATATCATGGACATCAGCGACCTGCGGCGACAGGAAGCCCAGACCGCAGCCGCCCGGGCCCGCCTGGAGGGGCTGCTGGATAACGCGCCGGCGGTGGTCTTCGTTCAGAGCTATATCGATGGGGCGCTGGCCTTCGAGTTCTGCAGTGCCAGTTTGTATCAGCTGCTGGGCTGGACGCTGAGCGACTGGCAACACAACAGCTTTTCCAGCTTTCTGCATCCGGAAGATCGCCAGCTCTACTACGAGCGCACCAAGGCGCTGCTGCAGACAGGCTATACCAGCAGCCGTTATCGAGTGCGCGATTGTCATGGTGCCTTTCACTGGGTGCTGGATGAAGCCAAGCTGCTACGCGATGAGCGGGGAATGCCGACTGAAGTGGTGGGGCTGCTGATGGACGTGACGGAAGCGACCGAAGCCTCGGAATCGGTACGCAAGAGTGAAGAGCGTTATCGAATTCTGGTTGAGGACTCTCCCGCCATTATCTGTCGCTATCTGCCCGACCTGACGCTTACCTTTGCCAATAAACCCATGGTTGCGGCCCTCGGGTTAGAGGGTACGCGGTCCGGACTGACCAATCTGGGGCAGTTTCTTGCTCCGCAAGACCGTGAAGAGGTCTTGCGATGGATGGCCAGAATGACGCCGAATACGCCGGTGGGCAACCGCGAACTCCTGCTGCACCTGCCGGGTAATCGCCGGGCCTGGTGGGTCTGGACGGCGCGAGGGATGTTTGACGACAGTGGCCAACTGATTGAGGTGCAAGCGGTCGGTCGTGACGATACCGAAATACATGATGCCCGTGAGCAACTGTATCAGGGCGCAAAAATGGCCACGTTGGGCGAAATGGCCACGGGGCTGGCGCATGAAATGAACCAGCCACTGACGGTCATGCGTATGGCGCTGACCAATCTGGTCAAGCGCCTGGCCAAGGATGATCTGAGTACCGACTATCTACAGGAAAAGCTGACGAGATTGGAGAGCCAGGTCAGCCGGGCATCGCGGATCGTCGATCATGTGCGTATTTTTGGTCGCCGCTCGGAGAGCCGGGGGGTTCTGTTCGATCCATGCAAAGCCGTGGTGGAGTCCGTTGCGTTGACCAGTGAGGGCATGGAACAGAAGGGCATCGAGCTGAAGATGGAGCTATTACCGGTGTCCGAGGTCACCGGGCACCATGATCGGCTGGAGCAGGTTCTGATCAACCTGCTGTTGAATGCCCAATATGCTGTCAGCCAGCGTGCGGCCCGGGAACCGGAGCATAAGCCCTGGGTCAAAATTTGTTGTTGGGAGACAAAAGGCAGAGTCTCCATCACGGTTGAAGATAATGGCGATGGTATAGGTCCAGGCCAGCTGACCCGGATATTTGAACCTTTCGTCACGACTAAACCGGTAGGTGAAGGAACTGGTCTGGGACTCTCTGTCAGCTACGGCATCATTACCCAGATGGGAGGCGAGCTGAGTGTCGAAAATCATCATCAGGGCGCGCGGTTCTTGATAACCCTGCCAATAGGACAGACCTGATGCGCTGCAGCTTGAAACCTGAGGCTGTTCGCAGGGTGGTCACTTTACAAAGCGATACTGCGGGATCTGCTTGAGAACCACTGTGCCTGCAAGTCACTTTTACTCATTCATTTTCAAGTAGCGAGCGCCTGGTGAACAAGATTCTATTGATAGATGACGATGAAGATATTCTGGTGGAACTGCAGGAATCGATGATGCTCCTCGGCTTCGTCTGTCGCTGTGCCTCTAACGCCAAGCTGGCCTTGATTGAGCTGGACAGGAACCCGGATATCGCGTTGATCATCTCCGACTTGCGTATGCCGGACCAGAGCGGCTTGCGCCTGTTGCAGATACTCAATGAGCGGTACACCGAAGGGCACCGCATTCCGATCATCATTACGTCGGGCCATGCGGATATGGATGATGTCATCACCCTGTTCCGCAACGGTGCGGCTGACTTCCTACCCAAGCCCATTCATTACGAACATCTTGTCGAACAATTGAAACGGTTCTTTCCCGAACATCAGATGGGCTGATCCCGGGATTATCCGGCGCGCAGCAGCTGCGCGTCGGATGGGCCATCTCAGAGGCCGGCTGGCTGACCTGTCCACAGGTTGGTCAGGGTACCCAGTAGCGGCTGGCCGACACCCTGGTTGCCAATGAACTGCAGCAGTACCGGGGCGAATTGGCCGACCATGCCGCTATCCATGCCCAATGCCGAAAAGGCGTTACCCACATCACCCAGATTTTGCAGGTTATTCTGAGCGCTGCTGTCCAGCGGATTGGACTTGCCCAGCAGACCGCTGACCTTGCCAACCTGACCTCCCAGACCACCACCGGTCAGGTTGGCCAGGGCCGGAACGTTGCCTATCAGCTGGCTGTAGTCTTCACCGGCCAGCTGGTTCTTGGCCAGACCCAGCAGCGCGCTGGTGCCACCTACTGCCTGTTCGGAGCTGACGTTCAGCTCGGTCAGTTTGCCCACCAGCTCGGCGGATTGGGCAGCGGTGGAGTTGGGTGCGGCGACCGCCCCGGTCAGTTTGGCTGCGTCGTTGAGGCTGAAGGCCTGGGCAGTGCCGATTGCGCTGGTCAGACCCAGGGCCAGGGATAAGGTGATGTAGCTGATCTTCTGCATAATGGTTTTCTCATCGGGAAACGGCCATGTCTGGCCAGACCCGGTAGGTGGGCTACCGGCTGTTGTGCAGTTTACTTCATCACTGGCGCCGATAGCGCATCATCTGCGGTGGTTGCCGGCCCGGTGTTTATACTGCAGCCAACATCATTGAGAGGTCATGTGAATGCACAAGGTGGCACAGACCGGCCCGCAGAGCCGTTTTTATCATTCCCGCGGGCTGCGCCTGCATTACCTGGACTGGGGCAACAGTGATGCGCCGTTACTCATTCTGGTGCATGGCGGCCTGGAGCATGCGCGGGTATGGGATCAACTGGCGAGCCAGTTGCGTGCCGACTGGCATGTGGTGGTGCCGGATCTGCGCGGCCACGGTGACAGCGGTTGGAGCAGCGGCGGAGCCTATGGGATTGTCGACATGGTGCCGGACCTCGCCGCGCTGGTGGACGAACTGGGTGAGCGCCCGGTAACGCTGGTGGCCCATTCGCTGGGCGGCAATATCGCCACCCATTACACCGCGCTGTTCCCGGAGCGGGTCAGCCGGTTGTGCGTGATCGAAGGCCTGGGCTTTTCGCCGCAGGCGCGCGCCAGGCGCGACGCCAAACCACGTCGCGAACAGTTGCGTGAATGGGTGGACAAGGTGCGGGAACTGGATCAGCGGGGGCCGAGCCGTTATCCCAGCGTGACCGCAGCGGTACAGCGTCTGCTGGAGCATGATCCGCTGCTCAGTCGGCAGCTGGCCGAGTATGTCTGCGAACACGGCATGCGCCCGACCGAGGATGGACAATGGCGCTGGAAGTACGACCATCTTATTCGCGGCACGGGCGCCGCCGAGGTGGCCTCGGTGGAACCCAGCGATTTATGGCAAGCGATCACCTGCCCGGTGTTGCTGATGTACGGCGCCGAGAGCTGGGCGTCCAATCCTGAGCAGGATGGCCGCGTCAAACACTTTGCCCAGGCTCAGGTGATAATCGTGGAGCAGGCCGGGCATAACCTGCACCACCATCAGCCGGAGGTATTCATGGGTCATCTTCGAGCGTTTCTGAGTTGAGACTGCTTGGGGACGGAGCGCGCACCCTCTCACTCAATGCGACGTTCCCTCCACAAAACCAATCTTGTTACCCACGTTGTACTTGCCCGACGGTTTGTTCATCGGGATGCGCTTCACTTCCTCCAAGGTCTCGCTGTCGAGTACCAGCAGCGCACCGTCCTCGTCCCAGATGCTCAACAGCAGGTGTCGGCCGTCGCGGGTGAATTCCACGTGGGCGGCGTTCTTGCCCGGAACCGGGCGCAGGGTGTGGGCGACTTCCAGGGTCTGTTTGTCGATCAGGTGGATGGCGTCGTTGTTTGGCCCGAAGAACACGTCGGTCCAGGCGTAGGGTGAGTTCTCATGGCTGCGCATGAAGAAGCCCGGGCCTTCGGTGGGGATCTCCTTGATCAACTCCCAGGTGTCCAGGTCCAGTACCGAGATCAGTCCCTGGCTGATGTTGGGCGTGGCGAAGACCCATTTGCCGTCGCGCTGCCAGTAGATGCCTGAGCCCAGGTGCGGCATGCCCGGCAGCGGAATATCCGTCAGCGCCTTGCCGGTATCCAGGTCGATCACCTGACCGCCTTTGGCCTTGCGCGAGGTGGCCAGCAGGTAGCGGTAATCCGGGGTGAAGGAGAAGTCGTCGAGATAATCCGCGGCAATGATCCGTCGTGGGGCGAAGTCCGGCTGCCCCGCATAGGACAGTTCCCAGACTTCCTGCACATCCTTCAGCGCAACCACGAAGCTGTCGCGCTGGGGCGCGGTGTAGACGGCGCTGACCCGCGAGGGCGTACCGTCGCTGCCGACCGTGGGAATGGGTTTGACCAGGGACAGGTCGCGGGCATCCAGCACCACCAGGTTGCCCGGCAGGTAATTGCCGACCAGCACCCAGCGACCATCATTGCTGACCGCCAGGTTGCGGGTATTCAGCCCGGCGCGCACCTCGGCGATCATGGTCAGGTTGTGCAGGTCGTACTTGCTGATCCAGCCATCCCGCGAGGCGAAGTAGACGAAGCGCCCATCCGGCGAGAACTTCGGCCCGCCATGCAGGGCAAAGTGCGACTGAAACCGTGTCAGTTCCTCGAAACTATCGCCGTCTAGGATGCGCACATGATGATTGCCAGCCTCGACCACGACGAACAGATTGAGCGGATCAGCGGTATGTTGCGGGCTGTCCGGCAGTTGCCCGGGATCAGCGAACAAGCGGTGACTGGCACGGATATCGGCGTCCTGCCAAGTGGGCGGCACCTCGGCCGGGGTGTACAGGTAACTGACCAGGGCGTCGATGTCTTCGCCGTTGAGCAGCGTGCCGAAGGCTGCCATCTGACTGGCCGGTCGGCCGTCCTGGATGACCTTGCGCACCTCCTCGGGCTTGATGCGGCCGAGACTCTCGGGCAGCAGTGCGGGGCCGGTGCCGCCGAGCCGATTGACGCCATGGCAGCTCTGGCACTGGGTCTGATACAGCATGGCGACATCGGGGACGCTGGAAGCATCGGCCAGGGCTGCTACCGGCAGGGTCATGCTGAATAGCAGGGTGGAGATCAGCCGCATGCCACAGCCCCCCGTTCGGCCAGTACCGGTTGGGCGCGAAGCCGTGCTGGGTGGGTCAACTGCTGGTCGGCGAACAGCCCGACCACCTGGCCGATGACGGTCAGCGTCGGTGCGCTGAGGTGATGCTCCTGGGCCAATTGCTCCAGTTGCTGCAGGCTACCGCGTACCACCTGCTGGTCATCCCGGGTGCCGTTCCCGATCAGCGCCGCAGGGGTATCGGCGGGCAGGCCGGCATTGATCAGCTCCCGGGAAATGGCGCCCAGACTGGCCAAACCCATATAGAACACCAGCGTCTGACCGCCGTTGGCCAGGCTTTGCCAGGGCAGGTTGAGGGCGCCGTCCTGCTGCAGATGGCCGGTGATGAACTGGCAGGATTGGGCCAGGTCGCGGTGGGTCAGCGGGATGCCGGCGTAGGTGCTGCAGCCGGAGGCGGCGGTGATGCCGGGTACCACCTGGCAGTCGATACCCCGCGCCAGCAGGAATTCCAGCTCCTCGGCGCCGCGGCCGAAGATGAAGGGGTCGCCACCCTTGAGCCGCACCACGCGTTGGTCCTGCAGGGCCAGATCGACCAGCAGCTGGTTGATCTGCTCCTGCGGCAAGCTGTGGTAACCGCTGGTCTTGCCGACGAAGCGGCGAGCACACCCGGCTGGCAGCAGCGCCAGCAGTGCCGGGCTTACCAGCCGGTCATAGACCACCACATCGGCCTGCTGCAGCAGGCTCCAGGCGCGCAGGGTCAGCAGCCCGGGATCGCCCGGACCGGCGCCGACCAGGGCCACTTCGCCGGGAGCGAAGGTGGCGCGCAATGCCGCAGGAAAGCAATCCGGGTGCATGCCGGTTGTCGAGCCGTCAGCTAGGTCATGCATGTTCATACACCACTTGGCAGGGAATGAATTGGCTATCCGACAGGCCGATTTCGCTGTCGGTCAGGTAGCAACCCGGGTCCTCGCCCCAGAGGTCGCCGGTAGCCCAGGCGCGGGTCCGGGTATTGCCATTGCAGATCGGCAGCCACTGGCACTGGCCGCATCGTCCGCCCACGGCACGCGGGTGCTGGCGCAGTTGCAACAGCAGCGGGTCGGGGTTGCCCAGCCAGATATCCTTGAAGCTGCGCTGGCGGATATTGCCGACGGTGTGCTGCCACCAGTAGGTGTCCGGGTGCACATTGCCGATGTTGTCGATATTGGCGATGCCGCTGCCGGAGGCATTGCCGCCCCAGGCGCGCAACATCTGCTCCAGCCGCGGGGCATGTTCGGGGATGCGCCGCTGCGCCCACTGCAACAGCAAGATGGCATCAGCGTCGTTATTGCCCGTGACGAAGTCGGTATCGCGGCCCTGCTGTACATCAGTCCAGGCCTGCTCGAACAGTTGGTTGAGCACGTCGCGGGTCATCGCGTGATGGGCATCGGCCTTGCGGCTGCGTTTGCCGCGACCGCTGTAGTTCAGGTGTGACAGATAGAACTTCTGTACGTCATGCTCGCGCATCAGTTCCAGCAGCGCCGGCAGCTGCGGGTAGTTGTGCTGGGTCAGCGTGGTGCGCAGGCCCACGCGGAGGTCATGCTGGCGGCACAGGTCGATGGCGTGCATGGAGGCGGCAAAGCTGCCCTTGAGCTGGCGCCACTCGTCGTGCACCGCCTGCAGACCATCAATGCTGATGCCGACGTAATCGTAGCGAGCCGCGACGATCTGCCCGATATTGGCTTCGGTAATCAGTGTGCCATTGGTCGACAGGGCGACGAAAAAGCCCTTGTCCCGGGCGTAATCCGACAGCTGGAAAATGTCGTCGCGCAGCAGCGGCTCGCCACCGGACAGGATCAGCACGCGCACGCCAGCGGCATGCAGATCATCGATCACCCGCAGGGCCCCGGTGGTATCCAGCTCGTCGCGGAATTCGCTGTCGGCGGAGGTGGCGTAGCAGTGCTTGCAGGTCAGGTTGCAGCGCCGCAGCAGATTCCAGATGACTACCGGCGGGCGGGTGCCGGGCGTGCCGCGGGCGCCGAGGACGCGCAGGCTCGGATTGGCCAGGGCGCGTAGGTAATGGCTTATTCTGAGCATGAAGAACTCTCCTGTGACGGCGCCTGGGCGCGGTCGGTGGGGGCGGGGCGGTTCAGTCGCAGTCCGGTCTTTTTCAGGATGCGGCTGCTGACCAGCATGTCGTCGGCGCGGCAGGCATCGCCCAGCAGCTGACGGATGCGCTGGCGGTCACGGTCGATGTCCTCGGCGCTGCGCCCATGCACCATGGCAAACAGGTTGTAGCGCCAGCCGTCCCGGCGGGGGCGTCGGTAGCAGTGGCTGACAAAGGGCTGGGCGCCGACCAGCGGACCAAGCTGATCCATGCGCGCATCTTCCACGTCCCAGACGGTCATGCCGTTGTGGCGGTAGCCGAGGCGGTAATGGTTGGGTACAGCGGCGATACGGCGGATGGCGCCGTCGCGCTGCAGCTGCTGTAGCAGTTGCAGCGCCTGCTTGCTGCTGATGCCCAGGCGTTCGGCAATCCAGGCCCAGGGATCATCCACCAGCGGCAGGCCGGCCTGGGTCAGGTCGATCAGGCGGCGGGTCAGGTCGGGGTCAGACGGGCAGGTGCAGGCCGACATGGTAGGTCTCCTCCTTGGGCAGGTTGAGCACCGGCAGGCCGGTCAGCTGTTCGATATGCGCAATGCTGGCGCTGATGCCGTCCGGGGTGGCGCAGGCCAGCACGAACCACATGTTCCAGGCATGCCCACGCCGGTAGTTGTGGGCCACTTCCGGCATGGCGTGCAGTTGCTCTGCCACCGTATCGAAGCGTTCCTCGGGCACGGCGAGGGCCGCCAGGGTGAAGGCGCCGCCGACGCGCTCGATATCGAACATCGGCCCGAAGCGGGTCAGGGTGCCGTTATCCAGCAGCGCCTGGACCCGCTGGCGCAGCAGCTGCGGTTGGCTATTCAGCTCATTGGCCAGAGCTTGCCAGGGCTGTGGTACCAGCGGCAGGCCGTGTTGCAGACGATTGATCAGGCGCCGGTCCAGATCATCCATGGGCGGTCTCCTGCGGCAGGCTCGGGGTAAATCGCCCGCCCCGCTGCTTGAAGGCGCGGGTGCTGAACAGCAACCGGTGCGGCATTTGATCCAGCCCATGCCGGGCCAGCAGTTCGGCGATATACGCCTGCACCGCGGCCCGCTCACGGCCATGCACCATGCAGAACAGGTTGAACGGCCAGTGTGGCAGCCGGCGGGGGCGCTGATAGCAGAGGTTGACGCCATCGGCGCGGCCCAGCCGTTCGCCGATGGCATCGACCTGATGGTCGGGAATGTCCAGCACCAGCATGGCATTGGCGCAAAAGCCCAGGTTGCGGTGATGCACCACCAGGCCGAAGCGGCGGAACAATCCTTCGTCGTTCCATTGCCGGGCCTGTTCGAGTACGGCGGCTTCGCTGCTGCCGAGCTGTTCGGCCAGGGTCTGCCAGGGTCGGGCGGTCAGCGGCAGGCCATTTTCCAGCTGCTGTCGCAGTGCGGTACGTTGTCGGGGGTCGAGCCCGTTCATGGGGTGGCCTCCAGGGAAAAGCCCAGGTCGATGCGATAGGCGCGGCGCATGGGCAGGTCGAGCGGAGCGAGTCCGGTGGTCTGCTGGATATCCTCCAGGCAACGCTCCAGGGACTGGCGGTCCGGGCCGGTGAGGACGAACCACAGGTTGTAATCGTGCTCGCGCAGGTAGTTATGATTGACCTCGGGGTAGCGGTTGACCAGCTCGGCCACCTGCTCCAGCCGGGATTCCGGCACCGCCAGCGCCACCAGGGTGCTGGCGCCGGCGCGGCTGTGCTCGAACACCGGGCCCACGCGCGACAGCGCGCCCTGCTCATCCAGCTGGCGCAGACAGTCCAGTACCTCGGCTGCGCTGCAGCCCAGCTCATCTGCCATGGCTTGCCAGGGGTCGGTACAGATTGGCAGTTGATGTTGGTAGCGCTCGATCAGGCGGCGACTGAGATCGTCCAGTTGCATATGGGCATTCCCTTGTGGTGGGAGCGGGCTCGCCCCGCGAATGGCTACAGGGCTGCTCATAAGCCGGTGTCATGGGCGCGACTGCTGAAGAAGATGCCGCTGGGGCTGTCTGCCGGCAGGCTGGCGATCTGTTTCAGGGTGTAGGGGTCCCACACCTGGATCTCGCCACCGTCACGCACGGACAGCCACAGCTGGTCGCCACGGGCGGTGAACTCCATGTGCAGCACTGCGGGCCCGGGTTCGAGGGTGGCGATGATCTGGTGGGTTTCGCTGTCGATCACCTGGACCTGATGATTGTCCGGATGGGCGAAGTTGACCCAGATCTGCCGGGCATCCGGCCGCGCCATGACGAAGATCGGCTGCCCGGCCACATCGATGGCATCGGTCTGCTGCCAGCTCGTGCTATCCAGCACCAGCACCTGATGGTGGCCGACCGCCGGAACGAAGGCCTGGTCACCGGCCAGGGTCCAGCCCTCCAGATGGGGCATCTTGTAGACCGGCAGCTTCTGCTCGCCACGGCCATAATCCTCGAGGATGCGCTCGACACCCCGTTCCGGGTGCCAGAGATCGATCTTGGCCATGCCGTTCTCACCGAACAGGCCGGCGATGTAATAGCGGCCTTCCGGGGTGAGCAGCGCGTCATAGGGCTGGTTGCCGATGTTCTCGAAACGGGTGATCTGCGGATCATTCCCCTGACTGAAATCCAGCAGCCAGGTCTCGCCGGTATCGAACAGGCTGTAGATGAAACGCTGGCCGGGCACGTCGGTGACGCCGACTACGCGGGAGTTACGGCTGCCGTCGGCCAGCGGCGTGGCCGGAATATCGGCGATCAGCGCCAGGCTAACGGCATCGAACACCTTGACCCCGCCGGGTTCGTAGTTGCCCACGGCGATCAGCGAGCCGTCCTGGCTGATGGCACCGCCGATGCTGTTGCCGGCCTGGATCACGCGCTTGTCGACCTGTTGCAGCAACAAATCGACTTTGGTCAGGCCGCCGTCACGGCCGAATACATAGGCGTAACGCTGGTCATGGGAGAACACCACCGAGGCATGGGACAGATCGCCCAGCCCATCGATGCGCGCCAGGCTGGTGCGGGTGCTGCTTTCGATCAATTGCAGGGTGCCGGTGGCCCGTTCCACTACCACGCCCAGGTCGCCGGTACCGCGCAGCGGCAGGGTGGGTGACGGGTGGGCGCAACCGCCGAGCAATGATGCGGCGGCTATGAGACTGAGCAGAGGACGTTTCATGGCTGGGGAGCTCCTTCAAGCAGGCGGTCGACCAGCCAGGCGATGTCCTGCTCATCAAGCAGGGCATTCCAGCCGGGCATGGCGGTACCGGGGCGGCCATGGGTGACTGTGGCGAGCAGGCTGTCACGCGGTCTGTCAGCCAGCGCTTCACGGGTCAGGGCCGGGCCCAGGCCGCCGGTCATGCGCAGGCCGTGGCAGGAGCCACAGTCCTGCAGCAGCAGGTTGGCGAGTTGCTGCTGGCGTTCCGTGGTCGGCAGCGGCGCTGCTGCGGTGGTGGCGGCCAGCAACAGTGCAGCGACCAGCAGCAGCGGACGAGAACAGTGCACCGATACAGCCATCAATTTCCCCATCAGCCCAGGAATTTTCCTTCATGAGCTGATTATGTGGCTGTGCTGCAAGGGATAATTTGATCTGGGTCAGGTTACGCTGCGACATAGTGTCCTGACAGCCAACAAGACGTTCGCTGACCCGGCGGGGTGGCCCAGAGGCCTGCGGCTGGCTATCCTGTGCTGACATTCCGAGGAGGGAGACTGATATGAAAGCGGTGGGTTATACCGAACAATTGCCAATCGACAATGACCAGGCGCTGATCGACCTGGAACTGCCCAAGCCTGCGCCGACCGGGCGGGATCTGTTGGTGAAGGTGCAGGCGATATCAGTCAACCCGCGGGACATCAAGAGCCGACAGGTTTTCAGCGCCTCGTCTGACGAGCCGCGGGTACTTGGCTACGATGCCGCCGGCGTGGTCGAGGCGGTCGGCCCGGAAGTCACGCTGTTCCAGCCTGGCGATGAGGTGTTCTATGCCGGCGAGCTGCAGCGCCAGGGTTCCAATGCCGAGTGGCAGTTGGTCGACGAGCGTATCGTCGGGCGCCAGCCGCGCAATCTCGATCCCGCCGCCGCGGCCTCGGTGCCGCTGGTTATGCTGACGGCCTACGAGATGCTGTTCGACCGCCTCGGCATGCCACAGCAGGCGACCGACCACGCGCCCAAGCTGCTGGTGCTGGGCGGTGCCGGCGGCGTACCTTCGGCAGCCATCCAGCTGGCGCGCCAGGCCGGTGCCACGGTTATCGGTACCGCTTCGCGTCCGGAAAGTGCCCAATGGGTGCGTGATATGGGCGCCCATCATGTGATCGATCACAGCAAACCCCTGGTCGCGCAGATTGTCGATCTGAACATCGGCCTGATCGATTTTGCCTTTTCCACCCACACCAGTGTCGAAGCGTGGGCGGCGCTGGCCGAGGTCATGGCTCCCCAGGGGCGGCTGGGCATCATCGATGATCCGGACCCTGTGGACCTGCGCCTGTTCAAGGCCAAGAGCGTTTCCATCCACTGGGAGTCCATGTTCACCCGCTCGATGTTCCAGACCGCCGATATGCAGCGCCAGCACGATATCCTCAACCGCATCGCCGAGCTGCTCGACCAGGGCGAATTGCGGGCGCTGGACAAGGTTCACCTGGGGCAGATCAACGCTGCCAACCTGCGTCAGGCGCACCAACTGATCGAAGGTGGCCATGCCATCGGCAAGATAGTGCTGGAAGGGTTCTAAGGCAGTGATTCCGGGAGGCCGTATTAACCGGCCTGTGGCGTGACAGCTGCGACTGGCTGCTGCAGCAGCCAGTCGAGTGCCTGATCCCAGAACGCGTGCGACTCACGGCGGAAATAGCCCATATGCCCGATGGCCTGATGCCCGGGCGCCGGACTGATATCCGCGATCATTTTCGCGGCATTGCTGTAGGCCTTGGCGAAGGCATCGCGCGAGCGCGGCGGTGCCCAGGGATCATCCGTTGCGGTGACGAAGGCGCAGGGCACCTGCACCGCTGCATACAGCGGCTTTACCCAGGTCATGGACGGATCGTCGAAATAATAGTGCGGAAAACCGCACCAGCGCTTCCAGTCCCGATACACCCCCAGTGGCAGGTCATCACCCATGCCCAGCAGGCTCCAGGCCATATAACCTTTCCAGGACACGATTGCCGGCATGATGACATGCCAGAACAACCGAATCTTCAGCGCCTCGCCCGTGGGCATCCAGCCAGCCCAGCCGGCACCGGTGCCAAAGGTGTAGCACGCCGTCAGTTGGTGATGATTGGGTAGCAGGCCAATGGCATGCCCACCGAAGGAGTGCCCGACCCAGTACAGCGGTAGCTGCTCTTGGGCCAGCAACGCCACCGCCGCCGCCAGATCCTTCTGCGACCAGTCCAGGTAGGACATTTCGAAGCCTTTCAGCGCCGCGGGACGCGACTCGCTGGCGCCGCGGTAATCCAGCGTCAGCACATTCAACCCGCGCTGCGCGGCATATTCGGCGAAACGCCGGTAGAAACGCTGCGGCACACCGGTACCGCCAGCCACCAGCAGATTGCCCTTGGCTTCACCCCGGGCGGGATAACGATAGGCGGTCAGCGGATAGCCATCGCTGGCGGTCAGAGTGATTTTCTCGGCGGGGATGGCCGGGCTGGAAGTGTCGATAGCCGCATTCATGGTTGGAGTCCGTCAGCTGGATCGCGGTCGGCGTTCTAAAATCAAACGCTCGTTTTATTCAGCGTAAGCTAAACCAACCCTGAATGGGCGTCAAATCAGATCTCCCACACCAGATTCACCGCTGCGTTGCGTCCCGGTTGGCTGTAGCGGCCGATGCCGGGGTTGCTGGCGGTCTGGCCGCGAACATCCGTCCAGTGCCAGTGCTGCTTGTCGGTCAGGTTGAACAGGCCGGCGTTGACCGTCAGATTGTCTGCTACGCGCAGATAGCCATGCAGATCCAGCAGACCATAGCCGGCTGGCTCGAACTGATCGGCGGTGCTGTCGTCGGTGCGGCTCTTGCCATCCACCAGCGTCCAGACCAGCTCGCTGCCGTAACGTCCGCTGGGTGCGTCATAACCCAGACCCAGGACGCCCTTGAGTGGGTCGATGCTGTTCAGCGGCTGGCCGGTCTGTTCGTCCTTGCCCCGGGCATAGGCCAGGCTGCCGCGCAGGCTGCTGCCGGTGGGCAGGCCAATGCGATCGAGGAACAGTTCGCCGCGCAGCTCCGCACCGCGAATGGTGACCCGATCGAGGTTCTGATACTGGAAGGTCAGCCGGTTATTGCCGGTGGGGTCATTCGGCAAGGTGACCTGCTCGATGAAGTCGTCATAACGGTTGTAGAACAGCGCCAGGCCTATGCTGCCGCTGTCATACCGACCGCGCAGACCGACTTCCAGGCTGTCACTGGTTTCCGGTTTGAGATTGGTGTTGGCCAGGGTCTGGTAATTGCTGGCGACGTTGACGAACTCACCAAAGATATCCACCGCATTGGGTGCGCGGAAGCCGGCGGCGTACTGGCCATACAGGCTGTGGGCGTCGTCCAGCTTGTAGGTCACGCCCAACTTGGGAGACAGCTGGCCATCGCTGAAATTGCCCGGATTGCGCTCCACCGGATTACCGTTGAGGTATTCCTGGGTGACGTCGGGCTTGAGCCGGTAATGGTCATAGCGCAGGCCGGCGAGTAGGGTCCAGCGACCGATCTCCAGACGATCCTGCACAAACAGGGCATATTCCTCGGTGACCGGATCGGGGAAGTCGCTGATCGGGAAGCTTTCGCCGAAGGGGCTGGGCGGTACCGGCAGGCCGGTATCGGCGAAGATTTCCCAGCCGGTACGCAGGTCGCTGCTTTCCAGTCGGCGCAAATCGACGCCATAGGTCAGGTCATGGGCGACGGAGCCCATGTTGAAACGGGTGTTCAGTTGCGTATTGAACGCCCAGGCTTGTTCCTCGTAGCGCGAGTCCCGTTCGCGCTGGCGCAGACTGCCAGCGGTAAAGCGATCCTGGTTGGTGATCTGGCGCATCTGGCTGTCCTGATAGCTCAACTGCCAGCGCAGGCGCTGGGCCAGAGCGCTATCCAGGCGCATATCGTGGCTCAGGGTGATGCGTTCCCGTTCCGAGGTATCCACCGCGGCGTGCCGGCGGGTGGTGGCGGTCAGGCTCTCATCGCTGCGAACCCGGGTACGGATGTCGTCTTCGAAGCGTTCGTAGGCCAGTTGCAGCCGGTCGCCATCGCGGTAATCCCAGCCCAGTTTGAACAGCAGATTCTCCCGCTGCTTGTCCTGTGGGTTGGCCTCTTCCCGGTCGGCGCCGATGCCGCCGCGTCCGCCGTAGGTGTCCTGGGCCTGGCCATCCCGGCGGCTGAGGTGCAGCAGGGCATCCAGACTGCCGCGCCGCCCGGCAAAGGTGGCGCTGCGTTGCCAGCTGTCATCGCTGCCGTCGTAACCGGTTTTCAGGCGCAGGGCCTGATCATCGCCCGCGTCCAGATAATCACCTGCATCCCGGGTGACGAAGCTGACCGCACCACCCAGTGCATCACTGCCATACAGCGAGCTGGCCGGGCCGCGGATGATCTCCACGCTTTTCAGGGTATCCGGATCGACATAGTCCCGCTGCGCGCTGAGGAAGGGGCCGAAGGTGAAGGCGTCCGGTATGGCCACCCCATCCACCTGGGTCAGTACCCGGTTGCCACCGATGCCGCGAATGCTGAATCCGGACAGGCCGAAGCGACTGCCAGTACCGCCCACCGAGACGCCGGGCTCGTAACGCACCAGGTCGCGGATGTCATTGATGTTCTGCTGATCCACCTGCTGTTCGTCATGCACGGTCACGGTGCTGGGCACCTCGTCCAGTCTTTGCTCTGAACGGGTGGCAGTGACCGTGATGGTATCGAACTGGGTCGCTGATCGTTCCTGGGCCAGCAGCATGGTGGGGGTGATTAGCAGAACCAGATATCCGTGGCGTGCGCGTGACAGTCGCTTCTTCATTTTTGCCTCCTGCGAAGGGGTCGCTTTCTTGGTCGGCTGGATGCTAAACGAGGTTGACAATCAAATGCAAATGCTTCTCAATAACTGAGATAAATTATTTGCATTGGACGTGGGAATGCGTGTCGGACTCTTTCTGCTGGTGTCAGTGGCGGTGCATCTGGCCGCCGGGCAATGGCTGGATTGGCGCACGCCGCCAGGCGCATCCAGGCCGACGGCGGTTGCGCAGGCGGAGGCTGTGGCGTTGCCCAGGCTGGTGACTGTGGTGCCGCCCGCGCCGATTGAGCCGGAGGTCGAGTCTGTGGCTGAGGCTCCGCCAGCGCCCGTGGCACCGGCAGTAGTGCCGCGGCCGGACCCGCCAACCCCGATGCCGGAGCCCCGGAAACAACCGCTGGCGCAGGCGCCGCAACTGAGCAGGACGCCGCCAGTTGAATCGCCGCCTCCGGCAGCGCCGCAAGAAACGCAAGCAACGCAAGAGCAGCAAGCCAGCGCCGCCACGGCCCCGCAGCTCAATGCATCACCGCCGCTGCCTGCCGCCGAGCCGGTGGAGGTGGTCAGCCAGGCCCCGCGTTTTCGTGAACCGCCCGCGGCGCCGGTATATCCGGCCCAAGCCCGGCGACGCAACCAGCAGGGCCAGGTGCTGGTGGAAGTGCGGCTGGACGCCGAAGGCGAGCAGCGTGAGGTACGGGTGGTGCAATCGTCAGGCTTTACCAGTCTGGATCGGGCCGCACTGGAGGCGGTGGCCGACTGGAAGTTTCAACCCGAACTGCTGGCTGGGCAGCCAACCCCAAGCCGGGTGCAGATTCCCATTGATTTCGCGCTGAATGCGCGTCGCTGAGTAAACGAGAGGAACACATCATGACCTTGCAAGCCCATAGCGCTACACCGACATCGCCGCTGTTCGAAGCCTGGCAGCAACTGCTCCAGCAGCAACCCCGCCTGCGCACCCGGGATGTGGCCGAACAGCTGGCGGTCAGCGAGGCGGAACTGATTGCCAGTCGCCTGGGCATCGATACCCTGCGCCTGCGCCCGGAATGGGCACAGCTGTTGCCAGCGCTGGAGGGCCTGGGCCGGGTCATGGTGCTGACCCGCAATGCGCATTGCGTGCACGAGCGCAAGGGCGTCTACCGCGAGACCACCGTGGCTGGCAGCGGCAAGATGGGACTGGTGGTATCGCCGGATATCGACCTGCGGCTGTTCCTTTCCGGCTGGCACAGCCTGTTCGCGGTGGAGCAGCAGACGACTCGGGGCCTGCAGCGCAGTTTGCAGGTGTTCGATCAGCAGGGTGTGGCGATACACAAGGTATTTCTCACCGAGCAGAGTGATCTGGATGCCTGGGGTCTGTTGCTGTCCCGTTTTGCCGAAGCCGACCAATCCGCGCAACTGGATCTGCAACCGGCTCCGATAAAGCAGACTGAGCGTGTCGATGGCGAGGTGGATACCGGCGCCCTGGCGGAAGACTGGCGCCAGCTCAAGGACGTGCATCACTTCCATGCCATGCTCAACCGCAACAAGGTCGGACGCTTGCAGGCGCTGCGGCTGGTCGGTCGGGAATGGGCCGAACCGCTGGCTACCCAGGCCCTGCCCACCGTGATGACCGAGGCCGCCGCCCAGCAGTTGCCGATCATGGTGTTTGTCGGTAATCGCCACTGCATCCAGATCCATACCGGCCCCGTGCATGAGCTGCGCTGGGTCGGTGACTGGTTCAATGTGCTCGATGCAGATTTCAACCTGCACTTGAAGATGCCCGCAGTGGCGCAGGTGTGGCGCGTGCGCAAGCCCAGCAGCGACGGCGTGATCACCAGTTGGGAAGCTTACGACGCGGACGGTGAGCTGATCCTGCAACTGTTCGGTGCGCGCAAACCGGGTCAGCCGGAGCTGGAGAGTTGGCGTACCCTGGCCGAGCTCACGCCGGCGCTGGAGGCCTGAGCCATGCCGCTCTGGTTTGAACATATGGGTGCAGTGGGCTGGCCGCTGGGGCTGTGCTCGCTGTTGGCGGGGGCGCTGATACTGGAGCGCCTGCATGTGTTTCTGGTGTTGGCGCCGCTGCGCCAGGCCGCCCGCCAGGCGGCGCTCACGGCCTGTCGCGATTGCAACTCGCAGGCGTGCGAACGCCTGTGGCGCTCTGACCGGCAGGGCTGGGGGCAGGCCCTTGGCTTGTTGCTGGAACACCGGCGGCTGGCGTCTGCACAGCGTGAGGATCTGCTCGGCTGCTGGCTCCTGGAGGAACGCCAGCGCCTGGGTCGGCATCTGCGCCTGCTGCAACTGATCGGCGTGCTGGCACCCATGCTCGGTCTGCTGGGCACCGTTCTGGGGATGGTCGCCATGTTCGCCGATATTGCTGCAGTGGCCCAGCCGGTCACCCCGGCACTGCTGGCCGATGGACTCTGGCAGGCACTGTACACCACGGTCTGGGGCCTGTGCATCGCGATTCCGGCACTGGCCGCCGGCCAGGGCTTTGCCCTGTGGGCCGAGCGCTATCTGGAAGGGGTGCAGGCACTGCTCAATCGCTGCCATCTGGCACTGGATGGCCTGGAGCTGACGCCGGGTACGGCAGTCGCAGGATGGGCCAGCGCATGATTCGCCTGCCCCCGGCCAGTACGGCCAACGCCAGTCTGCTGCCGGATCTCACGCCGCTGCTGGATGTGATCTTTATTGTGCTGGTGTTCTTTCTACTCACCGCTCAGGTGCCGCTGCTCCAGCGTCCGCTGGATCTGCCGCAGGATCAGCGTGATAGCGCCAGCATGGTTACCTCGGATGCCGAGCGGCAGTTGCTGGAGCTGGACGCGGCAGGGCACTGGCGACTGGATGCCCGCCCGTTGAGCCTCAGTGGACTGCCTGAGGCACTGAGCAGCGCCACCCACCCGGCGTTGGATCTGGCGATTGACCGTCAGGCTCCACTGACCGCCTTTCTGGATCTGATCGTGCTGCTCCAGGAGCAGCAGGTCGATGATATCCGCCTGTTGATGGAGCCCACCCCCGATGCGCCTTGAACCTATCCTGGCCGGTCTGTGTACCGGCCTGCTGCTCAGTACCGCCAGCCTGGCGGATGAACTGCCGCAACGCTGGATCAGTGCTGGCGGCGCCGCGACCGAATGGATAGTCGAGTTGGGCGGGCAGGATCGGCTGGTGGGCGTGGACACCACCAGCCAACACCCAGAGACCGTTACCGCACTGCCCAGTGTCGGCTACCTGCGCCAGCTGTCCGCCGAAGGCGTGCTGACGCTGGCGCCGGATCTGCTGTTGGGCACCGAAGAGATGGGCCCGCCACCGGTGCTGATCCAATTGGAGAAGGCCGGGGTGCGCATCGAGCGCTTGTCCGCCAGCAGTGAGCTGGGCGCGCTGGAGGACAATCTGCTGCGTCTGGGTGCCTTGCTGGGTGAGCCTGAGCGGGCGCAACTGGCGCTGGAAGATTTCCATCGGCAATTGAATGACCTGCAACGGCAGGTCCAGCTGGCCAGCAAGGCTGATCAACCACCGGGCGTGTTGTTGTTGCTCGGGGTTGGCGGTAACAGCCCGCTGGTGGCTGGGCGCAATACCATGGCCGACTGGCTGCTGCGCCAAGCCGGCGCGCGCAATCTGGCTGAACACGAGGGTTACAAGAACCTGGCCGCCGAAGCCATGCTGGCGCTGGATGCCGATTGGCTGGTGCTGACCGACCGGCAGTTGCGTGGGGTCGAAGGGCAGCAGGCGTTGATGGCGCAGAATCCCAGCCTGGCCGCCAGCCGCGCGGTGCGCGAAGGCCATCTGTTGAGTATTGACCCGACCTTGCTGGTCGGTGGTCTGGGGCCGCGCCTGCCCGATGCGCTGCGGCAACTGAGCCATGCGTTCTATCCCCAGTTGCAGGCACACAGGGCAGAGGCCAGCCAATGAATCCGGTGCTGAATTGGCGGGTACTCTATCCGTTGTTGGCGGCGCTGCTGTTGATGGCTGTGTGGTTGTCCCTGGCGCTGGGCCCGGTCAGCCTGCCACTGGCAGACACGCTGCGGGCCTTGCTCAATGTCACCGGCCTCAACCTGACTGAGGTGCAGGCGCAGACCGAGCTGATCGTCAGCCAGATTCGCCTGCCGCGTACCCTGCTGGGGCTGATGGTTGGTGCGGTGCTGGCACTGACCGGTGTGGCGATGCAGGGCTTGTTCCGCAACCCGCTGGCCGATCCGGGGCTGATCGGCGTATCCAGTGGCGCGGCCCTGGGGGCGTCGCTGGTGATCGTGGGCCTGTCACGCTGGATAACGCTGCCGGTGGTACTCGAACCCTATGTGCTGTCCGCGGCCGCTTTTGCCGGAGGGTTGCTGGTCACTGCACTGGTCTATCGGCTGGGGCGACGTGACGGCCAGACCCAGGTGGCGACCATGTTGCTGGCCGGGATTGCGCTGACCGCCTTGTCCGGCGCCATCATCGGGCTGTTCACCTACCTGGCGGATGACAGCACCCTGCGTGCGCTGACCTTCTGGAATCTTGGCAGTCTGAATGGCGCCAGTTACTCGCGGCTATGGCCCTTGCTCGTGGTGGCGCTGGGTGTGGCTTACTGGCTGCCGCGGCGGGCCGATGCGTTGAATGCCATGCTGCTGGGCGAATCCGAAGCGCGGCATCTGGGTTTTGACGTCGAGCGGGTCAAGCGCGAGCTGATCCTGTGTACTGCCCTGGGTGTGGGCGCGGCGGTGGCCGCCGCTGGCATGATCGGCTTTGTCGGGCTGGTGGTGCCGCATCTGATGCGCCTGCTGGTTGGGCCGGATCACCGCCTGCTGTTGCCCGCCTCGGCGCTGGCCGGTGGCGCGCTGTTATTGCTTGCCGATCTGGCAGCGCGGCTGATCGTGGCGCCGGCGGAAATGCCGATCGGCATCGTCACCGCCTTGATCGGCGCACCCTTCTTCATTTACCTGTTGATACGGAGTCGCGGCTGATGTTGCAGGCCCAGCAAGTGAGCGTGGCCCGTGGCGGGCGTTGCGTACTCGGTGATGTGAATCTGGCCTTGCAGCCGGGCCAGGTGCTTGGCGTACTCGGGCCCAATGGGGCCGGCAAGAGCAGCCTGCTCGGCGTGCTCAATGGTGAGCTGGCTGCCAGCAGCGGACAGGTGCTGCTGGATACCCAGCCGCTGGCCAGCTGGCAGGGGCGCCGGCGGGCGCAGCGGCTTGCGGTGCTGCCGCAAAGCTCCAGCCTGAGCTTCGCCTTCAGCGTCGAGCAGGTGGTACGCATGGGCCGCATGCCCCATGACACGGGCATGGCGATGGACGAAGACATCGTCAATGAGGTCTTGCGGGCGGTGGATGCGGGGCATCTGGCTGGGCGCAGTTACCTGCAGTTGTCCGGAGGTGAACGCCAACGAGTGCATCTCGCGCGGGTACTGGCGCAGTTGTGGCCGGGTGCCGATGGTCAGGTACTGCTGCTGGACGAACCCACCTCGATGCTCGATCCATTGCATCAGCTCAGCGTGCTGGATGCCGTACGCCGCTTCGCCGACCATGGTGCCAGCGTGCTGATCATCCTGCATGATCTGAACCTGGCCGCGCGTTATTGTGACCAGTTGCTGCTGCTCGGTGATGGCAGCGTCCAGGCTTGCGGCACTCCCGAGCAGGTGCTGCAACCCGCGCATTTGCACCGCGTATTCGGTATTGAAGTGCTGGTACAGCGGCACCCTGAACGAGGTCACCCGCTGATCATTGCCCGGTAAATCAGCCGGACGGAATCGCTTTGCTGCAGCCGATCAGGCATGCTGACAGGCATCTGTAACCGGAGCGGACTGTGTTTAACGATTTATCCATTGACGATCAGTTTGATGAACTGGGCATGAACCTCGATGTACCCTTCGTACCGACCCATGAAAGTGTGGTGAAAGCCATGCTGGAGCTGGGCGCGGTAGGTGCCGATGATGTGCTCTATGACCTCGGCTCGGGCGATGGCCGTATCCCGGTGGCTGCCGCCCAGGAACGCGGTGCCCAGGCAGTGGGCGTGGAAATCGACTCTGGACGCGTGGCATTGGCGCAGGCCTACGCCGCGCAGATGGGCGTCGAGAATAGCGTCTGCTTCATTCAGGATGATCTATTCGAGGTCGACTTCACCCCGGCCACCGTCGTGACCATGTACCTGCTGCACACGGTCAACCTGCAACTGCGCCCACGTCTGCTCAACGAGCTGCGCCCCGGCACCCGCGTCGTCTCCCACACTTTCGACATGGGCGACTGGAAACCGGACGGACGGGTCTCGTTCAAGGGCGATGGCATCTTTCTCTGGGTGATACCGGCCCAGATCGCCGGCGAATGGCACTGGCAGAGCAGCGACGGTACCCGCTATCGGGTCGAATTGCAGCAGCGCTACCAGAAACTGATTGGCGAACTCTGGATCAACGACGAGCTGGCCGAGCTGGAAACTGCCCTGCTCTGGGGCGACTTGCTGGAGTTGATTATTCAGGACGATCAGAACTACGAAGCGCAGTCGATCGTGATGCATTGTCAGGATGATCAGTTGGTCGTGGTAAGTGAGAACCAGAAGGGCGCGGTGGCGCGGCGAGCAAGGTAGTCACCGAGCTGGAGAATTCATCGATACCAAGCCTGGTCAAGTAGCGGCTGCCGACCGGGGCATTCTTCCGCACAACTGCGGGCCGGGATGAAGCCCGGCCCGCAGTTGTGCATTGCTGGTGGTTGGCCGACACAGCGCCGGGGCGTTACACCCCGAGCTTTTGCTCCCCTCCCAGGCGTTTCGCTTATCGCTTCAGACTGAACCGGTAATCATGCCGCTCCAACGGCCCATCTAGTCCTACCTGGTAGGTATCCACAACGACCTGATCATCATCCATCACCGTCAGTACGCGGAACATCGGGACGTGGTGGTCTTCGTCCGGGATCTTGGTGCGTTCCAGTGCCGGGATGTGCAGGTGGTGCACGCCGTCAATCTGCTTGGAATGCTCGCTGCGCTCCAGGTCCATGTGCAGGTCGCCGGAAATCATGGCAATCAGATTGGGTTGGGCGCTGACCTCGGCAAAGCCGGGGTGGTGGATGCCCTTGTCGGCGTTTTCTGGAAAGGTGCCGGCGGGGGCGCCATGTACTACCAGCAACACGGGTTTGGGATGCAACTGCTGGATCTGCTGTTTAACCCAGGCAACACCCTCGTCATCGAACTCACGACCTTCGTCCGGTGAAGCCATGACCAGTGCCAGTTGCTCGAACTCCTTGATGTAGCTGGGGCCTTCGATTTCGACCTTGCCTTCATTCCAGAGTTGGACGTAGTGCATATAACGCTCGACGGTGGAGCCGTGTTCCTCGTTGCCCATGATCGGATAGAACGGCAGAGTCAGGCGCTGCAGTACCGGCGTGACGGCTTCATATTGCAGCTCGGTGCCCTTGTGGGCGATGTCGCCGACACCGATGACAAAATCCAGATCCAGGGTGTCGGTCAGATGATTGACGTGGCCGACGGCGGCGGCCAGACCGGGGAATTCGGCCTTGGGCTTGGGTTCGGCGTCACCGAGAATGGCAAAACGCAGTACCGGCTCGGCGGCGCTGGTCAGGGCCGGAGCCAGGGCGGCGCTTGCCAGTAGCAGGCAGGTGGGTAACAGGGTGCGGAGTTTCATGCTGGTTCCTTGTTCAAGTGGTAGTACGGTGTTTTGGCTGGGCCGTTCATCGAGCCTGATCGCGGCCCGTAGTGCTCGACGTTCCCGAAGGTGTTCCTGGGAGGGTGGAGCACCAGCTCGACCAATCGGTGCTGGGTACAGGGCCGGATCAACTGCCGATCACCTTGCCTTGGTCATGGGTAATGACCACGGTGGTGGAGCGCGGTCGGCTGTGGCCGTCGCTGGCGGGGTAGCTGATGCCGGGGTGCTGGACGTTGATCCACAGGGTGCGGTAGTCGGGTGTCCAGGTGATGCCGGTGATTTCGCCGCCCCGCGGGCCGACCAGGAAGCGGCGTACTTCCCTGGTTTGCGGATCGGCGCAGAGCAACTGGTTGCAACCGGTGTTGACGGTGTGGGCGGCTTCGTCGTCCGAGTCGGTCTGGATCCACAGGCGGCCGGCACCATCGAAGGCCAGGCCGTCCGGTGAGGAGAAGATGTCGCCTTGGATATTGCCGATCAGGTTATCCGGCAACGGCTGACCATCGGCATCCAGCGCACCGGGCTGCTCGCCGGCGAGCAGGAACACATCCCACTCGAAGGTGGTGGCGGTGGGGTCGGCATGGGCCTCGCGCCAGCGCACGATCTGGCCATGCTGGTTGTTGGCGCGTGGGTTGGCGGCATCCACCGGGAAGCGGCTGCCGCGATCGCGGTTATTGGTCAGGGTGACGTAGACCTCACGGCTGTCAGGGTGCACGGCGACCCATTCCGGGCGATCCATCGGTGTGGCGCCGAGTATGTCAGCGGCGCCGCGAGCGTTGAGCAGCACGGCCTGCTGGTCGGCAAAGCCGTTATCCTCGGTCAGGCCGTTCTGGCCCCAGATCAGCGGTAGCCAGTGCCCGTGGCCATCCTCATCGAAGCGCGCGGCATACAAGGTGCCGCTGTCCAGCAGGTGGCGGCTGGCACTGGGGTTAATGGCGTCATGGCGGCCATCGGGTACAAACTTCCACACATATTCGCCCCGGGCATCGTCACCGGAATACACTGCCATACGGCCATCGTCGCCCAGCGAGACCACCGAGCATTCGCGGCCCAGGCGGCCCATGGCGGTGCGCTTGATGGGTTTGCTGTCCGGGTCAAAGGGGTCGATTTCCACTACCCAGCCAAAGCGGTTGGGCTCGTTCACATGACCCTGATATTCCGCTGCGGGGTCAGGGGTGGCGTCAAAGCGCGGGTCCACCGACTCCCAGGCGTAATAGGCGCTGTGCTGGCCCTGGCCGATGCCGTAGCGCTGGTGCGTCGGTCTGGTCGCATGGTCGGCGGCGTCGCGGTTGACGAAGTAATTATGAAAGTTCTCTTCGCAGGTCAGGTAGGTGCCCCAGGGCGTCACGCCCATGGAGCAGTTGTTCAGGGTGCCGAGTACCTCGGTGCCGCTGGGGTCGCTGGCGGTACGCATGCGCAGGTCGCCGGCCAGCGGGCCGCCGATGGCCATGGGCGTCATGGCACTGATGCGCCGATGCAGGCGCGAGCCGGCTACCCGTTGCCACTGGCCTTCGGCATCGCGGCGAATTTCCAGCACGCTGACGCCGTGAGCAGCCTGCTCCTTGCGCACCGGATCCACCGGGCGCTGGCGCCGACCATCCGCCAAGTGAGTGAACGTCAGACCATCGGGGTGCAATGTCGGGTTGATGTACTCGTGATTGATGACCAGCAAACCATGCTCGTTGGGCGCATCCTCGAAGGGGAAGAAGTGCATGCCGTCGTGGTTGTCGCCGGCCTGCAGCAGCTGGGCCTGCCAATCCTGGCTGGCATCGTCCAGCCAGGCCGGGGCGTTATCCAGCACTGCATCGCCCCAGCTGAAGAAGGGCCGGGCGCTGTAACCCTCGGCGACCAGTACCTGATCGAAGTCCGCAGCGGTCTGCGCCGCCACGCCGGTAAAGCCCAGCAGCGGGGCGCTGCCTGGGGTGCCTGGGCTGCGCTGGCAACCGAGCAGACCACCGCCAAACAGGCCGATAGCAGCCAGTGCCAGACCGCCCTTGAGTACCTGGCGGCGGCTGCGGTTGATGATGGTGTCCAGATCGGCCGCCTGGCTCGGGTTGAGGCGACGGTCGTCTACCGCAGCGAGGTCGGTGTGGTAATGCTGATGGTCCTGTCTCATGTTCTGTCCGTCATTGGATGCGATAGCGGAAGGTGTTGCTGACGCCGGGTACGTCCACCGGCTGGCCGTTGACCAGGCGTGGCTGGTAACGGAAGCTGTTGGCGGCGTTCAGCGAGGGGCGTTCGAACGTCGGGTCGTCACAGGCACCTTCGACGACCTGCGGGTCCTTTACCCGGCCCTCGCGGGTTACCGTGTAGCGCACCGTGCAGTCACCTTCGACGCCGCGGTCCAGGGCCCGGCGCGGATAGGATGGCGGCTTCTTGCTGATGGGCTGGTACTGGGCAATGGCCGCGGCTTCAGCGGCGCGGCGGGCAGCTTCGGCGTCGGCCAGCGCGCGGGCTTCGGCCTCGGCGGCCTGCCGTTGTTGCTCGGCTCGTGCCTGTTGTTCGGCCTGCTCGCGTTGCTGCTGTTCCCAGGCCAACTGCTGCTGGCGTTCCTGTTCCCGCTGCAGTTCCTGTTGACGCTGTTCCGCCAGCCGTTGTTGCTTTTTCTGCTCTAGCTGCTGCTCTTCCAGTCGCTTGCGGGCTATCTCGGCCTGATCCACCTGGGGCTCGACGGGTGTGGGTGGTTCGGCTTGCACTACCGGCTCGGGCGGCGGCTCGGGTATCAGCTCCGGTTCCGGTGCGGGCGTGGGCAGGGCTACCAGTTGGGTAATCATCACCGTCTGTGGCGCACTGGCCGGTGCTTCGGGTGACCAACTGCTGTACAGCGCCCAGGCCGCTACACCGTGCAGCAGCACGGTGGCCGTTGCCGGTAGCAACCAACTGCCGATACGGCTGCTCGGTTGCTGGGGGCGGGGGCTGGTCTGAATCAACTCATTCATGCCTCAGGGTGCCTCGGTAATCAGGCCCAGGCGGGTGATGCCGCCCTGTTGCAGCGCGGCCATGCCTTCGATCACCAGGCCGTAGTCGGCATGGCGGTCGGCACGGATAAACACCTGGGTGTCGGGTTTGGCAGCGACCAGCGCGGTGATGCGCTGACGCATCTCCTCCAGCGAACTGCTGCTGTCGCTGTACTGCTCGGTATTGACCGTGTCGCCTTCGTTCCAGTGGTAATGCCCCTGATCATCGATGGACAAGGTGACAATATTGAGCGGGTCATCGGTGGCCAGTGCCTCGCTGGCAACCTTCGGCAGCTCGATCTGGATGCCCTGGGTGAGCATCGGCGCGGTGACCATGAAGATCACCAGCAGCACCAGCATCACGTCGATATAGGGCACCACGTTCATTTCTGCGTTGGGCCGCAGTTTTCTCCGGGCCGGACGCATGACTTATTGCTCCGCCCGGCTGTGCAGGCGCCGGTGCAGCAGGGTGGAGAACTGCTCGGCGAAGGTGTAATAACGGCTGATCAGCCCTTCGCTGCGGGCGGCGAAGCGGTTATAGGCGATCACCGCTGGAATGGCGGCGAACAGGCCGATGGCGGTGGCAATCAGCGCTTCGGCGATACCGGGGGCTACCGCTGAGAGGGTAGCCTGCTCGGACTGCGACAGGCCGATAAAGGAGTTCATGATGCCCCATACGGTGCCGAACAGGCCGATATAGGGGCTGACCGAGCCGACCGTGGCGAGGAACGGCAGGTTCTTTTCCAGACGCTCTTCTTCCTGCGAAATGGCCACGCGCATGGCGCGTTGCACACCTTCCATCACCGCGTCCGGATCGCTCTGCTGCGCGCGCATATGGGCGAATTCGCTGTAGCCGGCGTGGAACACGCCTTCCACGCCGGGGCTGTCGGGTTGCTGTTGCTGGTACAGCTGCTGAAGATCGGTGTCTTTCGACCAGAAGCTGCGCTCGAAGCGCGTCAGCGAGCGCTTGGCGGTGCCCATCAGGCTGCTGCGTTGGATGATCAGGAACCAGGAGATCAGCGAGGCGAGTACCAGGATCAGCATCACCCCTTGCACCAGCAGGCTGGCTTCGGCGACCAGCGTCCAGGGCGACATGCTATGGGTTGTGGATGTGGGCATGAGTGGGTTCTCCATCAATCGAGTTGCAAGGCGCTGGCGATGCTCTGCCAGGGCACGAATTTGTAGTTCTGATTACCTTCGGGCATGCGTTTGCGCCCGTCCTGCACCATCAGCATGCCCAGGCTCCATTGCCCGCCGAGGTTGGCCGAAGTCACTTCCAGGCCGTCGGTTTCCGAGACGCCATCGATACCCAGCTGGCTGTTCAGACCGATGCGGAAGCTGCCGCGCAGCTGATAGGGCGGCTCGGCATCGACCACCACATAGCTGTCGTTGCCCTGGCTGGAGATCACCAGATAGGGGTGCTCGGGGTGCTGATAGATGGCCAGGCCTTCAATATCGGCTTCGATCGGGCCATCGGTGCTGATCACTCGGGTCATCTCGGTGGAGGCGTTCTCGCCGGCGTCCAGCGCCCACACTGCTTTGCCTTCCTCGCCGATAAACAGCCGCTGGCGCTGGTCATCAACCACGCAGCCTTCGGGCTGGGTGGCGACGGCAAACTCACGTACCAGGGTGCCGTTGAGCTCGCCCTGCCTGCCGTCCAGGCGGTATTGCACAAAACGCCCGTCCTTGTCGTTGGCAATGGCGTACATGACACCGTCACTGCTCTGGCCCATGCAGAAGCCGTAGATTTCATCCAGCGCGGTGGTGATCTGGCCCAGTTCGCTTAACTGGCCGTTGGCGGGATCGATGGCAAATACATGCAGGCTGTTGTGGTCGCGATTGCTGGCTACCGCCAGATCGACCCGTTGCTCACCGAGCTGGAAACCCTGGCGCACATCGACGTTATTCAGACGGCCCAACGGCAGATACTGCAGCTGTGCACCGTTGAGGTCGTACACTGCCAGGCCATTGCGTTTGTCCGTGCCCAGCACCCGGGAGGCAGCTGGATCGCTGGGGTGCAGCCAGATGGCCGGGTCATCGGCGGCGTCGCCGGGGCTGGGGATCGGGTCGGTTTCTACCGTAGGCAGCACTACCGGCACCTTGGCAGCGGCGGGCAGGGCGCTGACCGGCCAATCGATTCGGCTCTGGTAGAGATTGCCGTCGTCGCCATCGACCAGCAGCAACTGATTCTGGCCGTTGGCGCTGTGTGCGGCGATGCGTTCGGGCTCGACGGTGCCCGCCAGCGCGACCGGCTCCAGGCTATCCCAGCCGTTTTCGGTCAGGCGATAACGATGCAGTTGCCGGGCGTCGGCGTCCAGAGCCAGCAGGCCGCCGGGTACTGCAGCCAGGCCCGCAACCATCTCCTGAATTTCGCCGAAGGGTTCGACCATATCCACCGGCTGACGGCTCTGTTCAGCCTCGGGATGCGCGCCATAAGCCCAGATGCCGACGCTTTCCTCGCTGACATACAGCAGGTGTTGCTGGTCATCCACCGCGCAATGTTCGCTTTCCGGCGGCAGGCGCAGGCTGCGTACATGGGCGGCGGTATCGAGCAGCAAGCCTGGGTTGCCGACCAGCCACTGATCGCCCATGCCTTCCTCACCAATGACAAACAGGTGCAGGTTCTGGGACTCGTCCTGATACAGGCAGAGATTCTCGATGCGGTAGGTCGTGGCCGGCAGCTCCAGCTGCTGATGCACCTGCAGGTCCGCCGCTGCGGCGCGCAACAGGGTCGGTTGCTGGCTGCTGGCCTGGGTCGTTGCGATCACCAGTTCAGCGTTGTGCTGGCGGGTATCCAGGCTGTAGAAGTTGCCGGGGTGCCGGGCCAGGCGGTCACCGCTGGCATCCAATAACCAGAGGCCTTCGGCATCGGCGGCGAGGCGCTGATCGTTGGCCAGCAGTTGCCAGGATTCGGCCCGCGCGGCATGGCTCGGCTGCCAGTGTTGCAGTTCCACCGGATTCGCCATGCTGGCGCTGTCGACGGTGGGCGTCACGCTGGAGTCGGCGTTGGAGCAACCCAGTAGCAGGCTGGATAAGGCCAGCGCGGCGAGGGGCTTGAGAGGATATCGCGGCATGAAAAGTGTCCGTACTGAATAAGAGTCGGGGGTACGGCGGCGGGCAGGTGCCCGCCACCGCTGGTCGGATCAGAAGTGCGTGAGGGTCAGGCCGATCTTGTAGCTGGGGCCGTATTCCTCGTATTGGGCGTTGTAGCGGCGCTTACCGGTGTACACGTAGTAGGATTCGTCGGTCAGGTTCTGCGCTTCGAAGAACACCTGCAGGTTGTCGCGCAGGAAGTAGCCAGCGCTGAAGTCGACAAACAGCTGGTCGTCCACCTTGTAGTCGTAACGGGCGTCGAGCACGTCGCCGACCTCGTCCAGATAGTTGGATTTGTAGTTGGTGGACAGGCGCAGGCTGAGCTTGTCGTTCTCCCAGCCGACAGTCAGGTTGCCGGTCACATCCGACTGGCCGGGCAGGCGGATGCTGCGGCTGCGCATGGCACCCAGGTCCGGGTCGAACTGTTCGATGTCGGCATCGGACTTGGTGAAGGTGGTGTTGGCGTTCAGCAACAGGCCATTCCACGGTGACGGCAGCCAGCTGAACTTCTGCGAGTAGGCCAGCTCCAGGCCGTAGACCGTGGCGCTGTCGCCATTGATCGAGGTGATCGCCTCGCTGAAGCCGGCGTATGCACCCGTGCCGGCCACGTCGGCGGTATAGATGAAATTGTCGATGTCCTTGTAGAACACGAAGGCCGAGACCGCGCCGGCGCGCCCCATATAGTGCTCGATGCCCAGGTCGAAGTTGCTCGACTCCAGCGGCTTGAGATCGGGGTTGCCGAACTCGGCTTCGTCGCCATCCAGCACAAAGCCGGGGAACATCTGGCCGAAGGTCGGGCGTACCACGCTGTTGGTCCAGGCGGCGCGGATTTGTGTTTGGTCGTTGAGCTGGTAGATGGCATGCAGGCCGGGCAGCCAGTGGTCATAGTCATTGCTGGTGTTGTTGGCAACGAAATCACCCTGATCCAGACCGGTACCGCGGGCCTTGATGCTGGTGTCTTCATAACGCAGACCGGCGATGATGCGCAGGTCATCGATATCCAGAGTGTTCATGATGTAGACGGCGTTGATGTCTTCTTCGATGGTGAAGTCATTGATGCGCGATTCTTCTTCATCATAGAAGTCAGCTCGGTTCAGGCCGCTGATCAGATCCTTCACCGCGCGGTCGGAAATGCGCGGTCCGAAACGGCCCAGCCCGTAATCGGTGGTGCCCCGGCTGAACTGCGACAGATTTAATTGCGCGTCGCTGAAACCCAATTCATCGAAGTCTTCAAAGACCCAGATGTCGAGGTCATTGTCTTTCTCCCGACGGCTGAGCTTGCCACCGAAGGCCAATTGCGAGGGCATGCCGCTCAGAGAGAAGTCGCGGGTCAGATCGAGCTTGATATTCTTCTCGGTGTCGGTGGTTTTCTGTTTTTCCCATTCCACCTCGGTCAGGCTGAAATGGGTGGCGTCGTACAGATCCTGCCCGGCGCGCAGGCGCGGTTTGCGGGTACCGCTGTAACCAACGTTGCTGAAATCGTCATCCGCTTCGAAAGCGGCGGTGCCGATGCCGCCCGGGCTGTCTTCGCCCGCCTTGCTGTAACCGGCCTGGGCGCTGACACCCCAGTCGCCGAGCTGGCGCTTGCCGCCGAACACGAAACTCTTCACTTCCTGGGTTTCTTCCCGGGCCTTGAGCTCGCGGGCGACTTCCGCCTCGCCCAATTCACCAGGCAGCTGTGGGTCGCCAAACGTGGTGACCAAGCCTTGACGTACTTCATCATCCTTGTAACGGCTATACAGGCTGCGGAACCAGACTTCGCTGTGTTCGTCCGGGCGGTAATCCAGGTTCAGACCCAGGCCGGTGCGCTCACGGGTGATGTCATAGCGGCGCTGTTCGATCTCTTCCAGCCGAGCACCGTCATCAAAGTCCCAGGCACCGCCGGTTTCCACGTTGTCCGAACCGAATTTGCGCTCCTGCCAGCTCAGGGCAGCGGCGACACCGAAGTTATCCACGCCGTCGCCAATGCTGAAGCGATTGCTGAAGGCGCCGGACAGCTTGGGGCTGTTCTTGCTGGTGTTTTCATCATGACTGCCTTCGGCGCTGAGGCTGTAGAACAGACCGTCATGGTCGAAGGCTGACAGGCTTTCCACTTCGATGGTGCCACCCAGGGAGTTGGCATCCATGTCCGGCGTCAGCGTCTTGACCACTGACAGCGATTGCACCAGCTCGCTCGGCAACACGTCCATGGCTACCGCGCGGCGATCATCCTCCGGCGCAGGCACCAGAGTGCCGTTGATGGTCACGCTGTTCAGGTCCGAGCCCAGCCCGCGCACCCGCACAAAACGGCCTTCACCCTGGTCGCGCTCGACCGACAGGCCGGGAACGCGTTGCAGCGCCTCGGCAGCGTTGTCGTCGGGCAACTGGCCGATGGCGTCGGCGTGCACCACGCTCTTGATGGTATTGGCGCGGCGCTGGTCATCCAGGGCCTGCTCCAGTTGGGCAGCCTGGCCGATCACATCGACCACTTCGGGTTGCTGCGCCTGCGCGGCCAGCGGTGTGCTTACGGCGATAGCCAGCGCCAGGGCGCTGAGGCGAAACCCGGGGCTCCGGGCGGTAGCGAGTTGCACAGACATTGTTCTTCCCCTGAAATGTGCGGCCGTTGGCGGGGCCGTTGTGGGGGGAACGTTAGGCACGCCTGATGACAGTTATGTGACTATATAGCGCCGATAAGCCGCTAAAAGCCGGGATTGGCACGACAAATGACCTATATTGAGCTGATTTGACTCGCCTGGAGTCACACTGCCGCCCGGTGGCGTGTAATCGCCGCCATACAGGTATGCATTTGATATGGATAAGCTGACAACGCCATGAGCTGATATGACTCCCGCGTTGCCACCGGATTGTCACATCCAGCTGCTTAGCTGGCCGGCAGTAAGGAGAATTGCTTATGACATCCATGCTTGCGATGCATCGTTTCAAGCTCACCGGCCTGCTGATCACGGCGAACACCGGCCTGTTGCTGCATCTGCTGGCCGGTGAGATCAAGCCGGTGGCCGACTGGGACTGGCTGGATATCGCCGGGGAAGGGGGCTCGGCCCTATTGCTGCTTACCTGGCTTGGCCTGCTGCTCAAGAGCCGACCGGCCGGCTATGTGACCAATCTGCTGTTCATGGGGCTGGCCTGCCTGTTCTTCAGTCTGTTCATGGATACTGTTGACGAATTCGTGGCATTACCCGACGCCGTGACCTGGGATGGCTGGCTGGAATCGGGCCCCATGCCCATTGGCTTCATCCTCATGACCCTCGGCATCTTCCACTGGCATCAGGAACAGCTGGCAATCAACGAGCAGATGCGCAACCGCGAGCGGGTGTTTCGGGAACATCGCCAGTTCGACAAGCTGACCCCGCTGGGAGATGCCAATTATCTGCGGGCACAACTACAGCTGACACTGGCGGATGCGGCGGCGCAGCAGCAGCCAGTGTCGCTGATCATGCTGGATATGAACGCCTTCTCCCGGGTCAATCGCGAATACGGGTACGCCGAAGGAGACAGGTTGCTGCAGGTGCTGACGCAACTCATGCTGCTCAATCTGCGTACACATGATCTGCTTTGCCGGCTGGCGGGCGATCGCTTTGTGATCATCCTGCCGCATACCGGCGAGCGCCAGGCCCAGATATTGGCTGAGGAGCTTGAACAGGCGGTGCGCAGCCTGGCTTACAAGAGCCGTGCCCAGGGCGAACGTCTGGAGCTGTCAGCCAGCGTGGTTGCGCTGATGGCCCGTGATGAGGATCCGGCGACCCTGCTGGAGCGGATGAACATAACCATGGCCCGGGCCAAGCAGAACCTGACGGTGCGCTATGGTTAGGACAGAGCGCAGCGACCGCTGGCTGGAGTGCACTACGCGCTTCATCCCGGCGCACTATCAGCCTGCCAGCCTGATTGATCTGGCGCTGGGCCGGGGAGTGAATGCCCACCGTTTGTTACAGGGCACCGGGCTGTTCCATGAGGATATTCTCACCGGTAATCGGCTGATCAGTCCGCAGCAGTTCCTGCGTATGATCGAGAATCTGCAGCAGCAACTGCAGGCTGATGACACCAGCTTTCTGCTGGGTCAGCAGTGGTTGCCCGGGCACTACGGCGCGGCCAGTCACGCCTTGAGTCATGCGGCTGATCTACAGGATGCGCTGGAGCGGCTGGTGCGATTACAGCCCCTGCTCTGGCCGCTGCTGCGGCTGCGGCTGCGGGTGGATGAGCGCTACATCTGGCTGGATTGGGGTGACAGCTTTGGCGCTGACGACCAGAGCATATTTCTGGTCGAGGCCAGCATGGCCGCAGTGACCGGCATGAGCCAATGGCTGTCGGGGCAGCGTCTGCCCTGGACCTTTCATCTGGCCCACGCGCAGCCGCGCCATATCGAGCAGTATTGGGTGCACCTGGGAGAAGAGCTACGCTTTGCCAGCCCGCTGAACCAGATGTGCCTGCCACGCAGCTGTCTGCATCACCCCTGGGCCAGCGCCTCGGTTACCGCCGGGCAGGTGGCCGAACAGGAAGGGTTGAAGATGCTGATGGCGCTGCCTGCTACCTGCAGTCTGCTGGATGGCCTGCATGATCATCTGGTGGCACAGGTGCGACAGCCGCTGCGGCTGGAAGGCGTGGCTGAGACCTTCGGCATGAGCCCGGCCACGCTCAAGCGCAAGCTACAGAAGCACGGCACCGGTTTTCAGCAGCAACTGGATCATGCTCGCGCCCGTGTAGCCATGGAGCTGTATCAAAGTCGCGGCTACTCCAGCGACGAAGTTGCCGACTACCTCAACTTCAATGACCGGGCCAACTTCCGCCGATCCCTACGCCGCTGGACCGGCTTGTTGCCCAGTGAGTTGGGTAATTGGCTGGCGCGGTATTAGCGGGCACCTTCGCAAAGAGTCTCCTGCGAATAAAGCTGCCTAACGAACCTCGCGGGCCGCCCGTCATGTTGCAAGCCTGAGCTATCTACGGCATCGCTATTACTTGTTCAGTTGCTGCTGCCAGTGGCTCAGGGTCAGCCATTGCGGCCAATCTCCTCCGGCTTCCATCTGTCGTAGATAATGGGCGCCGCCCAATTGCCGGGACTGTTGCCGGATCCATCGGCTGCGCTGCAGCGCATGGGGCGGTGGGCTGGCGGCGCTCCAGCGGCGCGGGTTGGGCAGTACGGCGGCCAGCTGAGCGGCCTGCTGGTCGGACAATACGCCAGCGGCTATCCCAAAGTGATGCTGCGCTGCGGCGCTGATACCGAACACGCCCTCATCCCACTCGACGATATTCAGATACACCTCGAGGATCCGCTGTTTGGGCCAGAGCGTTTCGATGGCCAGGGTGAACCAGGATTCGAGGCCTTTGCGCAGCCAGCTGCGATCGGACCAGAGAAACAGGTTTTTCGCCACCTGCTGACTCAGAGTGCTGGCCCCGCGCAGACTGCCGCCGCGCTGGTTATGCTCAATCGCGGCCTGGATGGCCCTGATATCGAAGCCGTGATGCTCGGCGAAACGCTGGTCTTCGGCGGCGATCACCGCCATCTTGATGTTATCGGGGATGGCGCGGTAGGGCAGCCAGCGCTTCTGGAAGTCCACCTGTCGGTCGTCACTGCGGGTTTCGACCCAGCGCTCGAGCATCAGCATCGAGCCAGGCACCGGCACCCAGCGAAACAGGAGTACCGGGAGCAGGCTCAATAACAGGAGAATCAGCAGCCATTTGGCGGTTTTGCGCAAATCGTCTTCAATGGGTTGGCTCGTCTGCCGGCAACAGCGGTGGTATCGGGTGGTATAGAATGTGTCGCAGTATAAACCCATCGAGCCGGAGTCTTCATTGATGGCCAAGATCCTGTTGTTGCTGGCCTCGCTCAGCGGCTTTACCGGTGTGGCGTTGGGCGCCTTCGCCGCGCACGCCTTGCGCAGTCGTCTGCCGGAAAACATGCTGGGTGTATTTGAGACCGGGGTGCAGTATCAGTTATGGCACACGGCAGCGCTGATCGGCGTGGCGTTGCTGCTGCTGCGCTGGCCCGAGAGCCTGCTGTTCAAGACCTCCGGAGCACTGTTCGTGGTGGGTATTCTGTTGTTCTCCGGCAGCCTGTACCTGATGGCGCTCGGTGGTCTGCGGCTGGGTATTGTCACGCCGGTCGGCGGGGTGTGTTTTCTCGCGGCCTGGGTGTGCTTTGGGCTGGGGGTCTGGCGCTCGCTGTGAGTGCGCTCGCGGTGCCCCAACAATAGGCAGACCGGGCTGTTTCACGCTATCATGCCCAGCCTGATTCCTGAATTCATCGAGTTGTTCCATGCAGATCCAACTGAATGGCGAAGCCCATCCTCTCGATTCCTCCATCAGCCTGGCCGAACTGGTCGAGCGCCTGGGATTGACCGGCAAGCGACTGGCCGTCGAGCTGAATCTGGAGATCGTGCCGCGTAGCCAGTATGCCGACACACGTCTGAACGACGGTGACCGGGTCGAAATCGTTCACGCCATTGGCGGCGGCTAGCCGCAGCGGAGATACCCATGACAGATATGCAGCAAGATGCGCTGGAAATTGCCGGCGTTCGTTACCGTTCCCGTCTTCTGGTCGGCACCGGAAAGTATAAGGATATGGACGAAACGCGGGATGCAATCGAAGCCTCGGGCGCGGAGATCGTCACGGTGGCCGTCCGCCGAACCAATATCGGCCAGAACCCCGGCGAGGCCAACCTGCTGGATGTCATCCCACCGGATCGCTACACCATCCTGCCCAATACCGCGGGCTGTTTCACCGCTGAAGACGCCGTGCGCACCTGCCGCCTGGCCCGCGAGCTGCTGGACGGGCGCAATCTGGTCAAGCTGGAAGTCCTGGCCGATCAGAAGACCCTGTTCCCCAACGTGGTGGAAACCATCAAGGCCGCTGAAGTGCTGGTCAAGGATGGTTTTGATGTCATGGTCTACACCAGTGATGACCCGATCATTGCCCGCCAGTTGGCCGAGATCGGCTGCGTTGCAGTGATGCCGCTGGCCGGGCTGATCGGCTCCGGTCTGGGTATCTGCAATCCCTATAACCTGCGCATCATCCTCGAAGAAGCAACCGTGCCGATTCTGGTCGATGCCGGTGTCGGTACCGCATCGGATGCCACCATCGCCATGGAGCTGGGCTGCGCCGGTGTGCTGATGAACACGGCTATCGCCGGTGCTCAGAAGCCGGTGCTGATGGCCGAGGCAATGAAACACGCAGTGCTGGCTGGTCGCGGCGCTTATCTGGCTGGCCGCATGCCGCGTCGTCTGTATGCCGCGGCCTCTTCACCCTGGGAAGGTACCTTTGTCGGAAATGAATGACGTGAACGAGAATCAGCAGCCCGAGCAGCCAGAAGACGGCCAGCCGCGGCGCGCCATTCGCAGTTTCGTGATGCGGGCGGGGCGCATGACCGAAGGCCAGCAGCGGGGCGTGGAAAAGGGCTGGCCGCTGTTCGGTCTGAGCCTGGCCGACGGCCTGCTGGATCTTGACCAGGTATTCGGTCGGCAGGCGCCGCGCACTCTGGAAATTGGCTTCGGTATGGGGCACTCCCTGTTGGAGATGGCCCAGGCGGCGCCTGAGCAGGACTTCATCGGTATTGAAGTGCATCGCCCTGGTGTGGGTGCGTTGCTCAACGGCGTGCTCAATGCCGGCCTGGAAAATGTCCGGGTATATGACTGCGACGCCATCGAAGTGCTGAACCAGGCCATCCCCGACGGTAGCCTCGACCGGTTGCTGCTGTTCTTCCCCGACCCCTGGCACAAGAAAAAGCACAACAAGCGGCGCATCGTGCAGCCGGCCTTCGCCGAGCTGGTGCGACGCAAGCTGCGCATCGGCGGTGTGCTGCATATGGCCACCGACTGGGAGCATTACGCCGAACAGATGCTCGAGGTCATGAGCGTTGCGCCGGGCTACCGCAACCAGGCAGCCGACGGCACCTTCATCCCGCGCCCGGATGAGCGCCCGATCACCAAATTCGAGAAGCGCGGTGAGCGGCTTGGACATGGTGTGTGGGATCTGAAGTTCGAGCGAATCGATTGATTCTATGGAGGGGCGAGTTCCACCTCGCCCACTGTCGCCGCACGAATTATCGCTGACGGGAGTGAAATCCGGCCTTCCGGGACGCTGTTCCCGGGAGGTTCGAGCACCAGCTCGTACCTGGGAGTGGCAGGATACGCTGATGTGGTGTTCGGGCTTTATTCATCGAGCTGGTGCTCGACGTTCCCAGGGGTTTATCTGCTCTGCCTATGGTCCTACATAGCGGTCACCAAGAGTAATGGCCGCAGATGGCCCAGCTACCTACACTGGCTCCCATCCAGAACAATTATCTGCGGAGTCACCATGCAATTTGAAACCCTCGATTATCAAGTACAGGATGGCATCCTCACCCTGACCCTCAACCGGCCCGACCGGATGAACGCCTTCAATGGCCCCATGCGGCGTGAGCTGCTCGCCGCCTTTGATGCAGCGGTCGCCGATGATGCGGTACGGGTAATCATAATGACCGGCGCCGGCCGCGCTTTCTGCGCGGGTGCCGACCTGGAGAAGGGCGGTGATACCTTCAACCGCCACACCCGTACCGATCAGCCGGAAGGCGCGGATCTGCGCGATGGCGGTGGTACCGTGTCGCTGCGTATCTACGAGTGCACCAAGCCGGTGATCGGTGCCTTCAACGGCGCGGCGGTAGGTGTCGGCGTAACCATGACCTTGCCGATGGATATCCGTCTGGCCTCGACCAACGCCAAGTTTGGCTTCGTCTTCGCTCGTCGGGGTATCACCATGGAGGCCTGTTCCAGCTGGTTCCTGCCGCGCCTTGTCGGCCCCATGCAGGCCGCTGAGTGGATCCATACCGGCCGGGTATTCAGCGCCGAGGAAGCGCTCAAGGGCGGGCTGGTCCGCAGTATCCACGAACCGGATGAGCTGCTGCCGGCGGCCTACGAGCTGGCCCGGGAGATTGCGGATAATACTTCGCCCATGTCAGCGCTGCTCAACCGGCAGCTGATGTGGCGGATGCTTGGCGCTGACCACCCGATGGAAGCGCACAAGGTCGACTCCCGGGCGATTGCCTTCATGGGCGAATCGGAGGATGCGAAGGAAGGTGTGCGTTCTTTCCTGGAAAAGCGTGCCCCCGAATTCAAGCTCAGCACCAGCCAGGACCGGCCCGAGTTCTTCCCCTGGTGGGAAGAGCGTCCGTTCAAGTGATCAGCTGAGCAGCAAGCGTTCCAGCGCCGCGCGCGGCCCCGGTGGGATCGGGCAGGCGCGGTTGCTGGCGCGTTCGACAAATACATGCACGAAGCGCCCGGCGGCGCAGGCTTCGGCCGTTCCCTCCTTGAACAGGGCCAGTTCGTAGTGCACTGAACTGTTGCCCAGCTTGGCCACACGTACACCAATCTCGATCGGCTCGGGAAAGGCCACCGGCGCGAAGTAATCGCAGCCGGAACTCACCACAAAAGCCACCTGCTCCCCGTCATGGATATTCAGCCCGCCCTCATTGATCAGCCAGCTGTTCACTGCGCTGTCGAAGAACGCGTAATAGGTGACGTTGTTGATATGGCCATAGATGTCGTTGTCGTGCCAGCGGGTGGTGATCGGGTGCAGGTAGGGATAATCGGTGCGTTGGGGTTTGGTGGTCATGCTGAGTGTCTCGATTAAATGGAGGGCCGGTCGCGGCCCGGCCGGGTTCCATCCCGGCTAGTGGGGTTGATGTCACGCACGCGGGTACTGGGTGCGTCGAGCACCAGCTCGATGCGCGGAGTAGCCAGCGCACGCTCCCAGAAACCCCCGCTAATGCGTTTAATCAATACGCCTGCCGATAGATCGCCAGGGCATCCGCCTCGGTGACCTCGCGCGGGTTGTTCACCAGCAACCGCTGCTGCAGCATCGCCTCGCTGGCCAGCAGCTCCAGGCTGCTTTCCGGCACGCCGGCATCACGCAGCCGGCTGGGCAGGTTGCAGCGGGGGCTGAGCTGCGAGAGGGCGGTAATCAACTGGTCGGTCAGGCTCGCGGCGTCACCCGGCTGGCAATCCGGCACCAGCAGCGGCGCCAGTTCGGCGTACAGGGACTCGGTCGCGGGAGCATTGAAGGCAACCACGCTGGGCAGCACCAGAGCATTGGATAGGCCATGGGGAATATGGAAATGCCCGCCCAGCGGATAGGCCAGCGCATGCACTGCGGCCACCGGGGCATTGGCAAAGGCTTGGCCGGCCAACAACGAGCCCAGCATCATGGCCTGACGGGCGTCACGATTGCTACCGTTGTGCACCGCCTCGTCCAGGTTATTCGCCAGCAGGCGCAGGGCTTTGCGCGCCAACATGTCGGACAGCGGATTCTTCTTCAGCTTGCTGGTATAGGCCTCGATGGCATGCACCATGGCGTCAATGCCGGTGGCGGCGGTAACCGCCGGCGGCAGTCCGAGAGTCAGTTCGGCATCCAGCACTGCCAGATCCGGCAGCAGCAGCGGCGAGACTACCCCGGATTTGGTGGTTTCGCCGGTAGTGATAATGGCAATCTGAGTGACCTCCGAGCCGGTACCCGCGGTGGTCGGTACCTGGATCAGCGGTAGTCGCTGACCCCGTGCGTTATCCACACCATAGATCTCGTTCAGGCTTTGGGAAGTATGCGGATGGGCCAGCAGGGCGACCAGCTTGGCCACGTCCATCGAGCTGCCGCCACCAAAACCGATGATCAGTTGCGCATTCATCGCCTGCGCCTGGTGCACGGCGGCGAAAACCACTTCCTCCGGCGGATCGGCCACTACCTGATCGAACACCTCCACGCTCATGCCGGTATCGGCGAAGCCTGGCAGCACATCGCCCAGCAGGCCCAGTTGGGTGATGCCGGGGTCGGTAACGATCAATACCCGCTGCGCGTCCCGCTCCCGGCACAGTTGCGCAAGGCGGCTGGCGGCGCCGGTTTCGCAGAGGATGCGGGCGGTGGTGGCGAAGCTGAAGGATGACATGGGCACCTCGTGGTCGCGGACAATGGTTTGATGAGCAACCACTGTAGGAGCATGGGCGCGAGGCGGCAAGCGTAGGCGGGACACATTGGAGGTTGTGAATACTTGCCTATGGCCGGGACCGCGATGCCGCATGGCGTACTCCGAACGCCGACCGGGGTGCTACACCCCGGATCAGTGCCACCCGCGATGGTCGTGGTTCGCGGGCGGATGAGGTTGGCGCAGGCCCTAGAGAAACATTTCCAGCAAATCGTTGAGGAACAGTCGGCCTTGCGCGGTGGGGCGCAGGTGTTGCTGCCACGGCTCCAGCAGGCCGCGTTCCACGGCGCGATCCAGCAGCGGAGCGATATCGGCGAGGGGCTGGCCGGTGCGCTCTGGATACGAGGCGCTGGGCACGCCATCGACCAGGCGCAGGGCATTCATCAGGAAGTCGAAGGGAATCTCTGCAGCGCTGAGGATCTTGTTGCCGGCGCGATAAGCCTTGTCTGAATTCAGATAATCCTTCGGCTGGCGGGTCTTCCAGTAGCGCTCGATGCGGCCATCGGCATGGGTGAATTTGCCATGGGCGCCGGCGCCGATGCCAAGGAAATCACCGTACTGCCAGTAATTGAGGTTGTGCCGGGCGCGGCGGTTATCCCGTGCGTAGGCGGAGATTTCATACTGGGCGTAGCCGGTCTCGGCCAGTCGAGTCTGCCCGGCTTCCTGGATATCCCACAGCACATCATCTTCCGGCAGGGTCGGCGGCCTGGAGTAGAACACGGTGTTGGGTTCGAGCGTCAGCTGATACCAGGACAGGTGTTCTGGCCCCAATGCAATGGCTTGCTCGATATCAGCCAGTGCCTGCGCCAGGGTTTGCTGCGGCAGCCCATGCATCAAGTCCAGATTGAGATTGTCGAAGCCGGCGCGGCGGGCCATATCGACCGCCGCCAGCGCCTCGCGGTCGTCATGGATGCGGCCCAGCGCCTTGAGATGCGTTGGATTGAAGCTCTGGATGCCGATGGACAGGCGGTTGATCCCGGCGGCGCGGTAATCGTGGAACTTGGCCTGCTCGAAGGTGCCCGGGTTGGCCTCCAGGGTGATCTCGATATCATCGGCAAAGCGCAGCCGTTGCTGCATGGCTTCCAGCAGCCGGCCAAGGCTGGCGGCGGAGAACAGGCTTGGCGTACCGCCGCCGAAGAAGATCGATACCAGTTCGCGCCCGCCGGTGTCCGGCAGATCCTGCTCCAGATCGGCGATCAGCGCATCGATATAGGCGTCTTCCGGCAGGCCGCCCTGGTGGGTGTGCGAGTTGAAATCGCAGTACGGGCACTTGCGCACGCACCAGGGGATGTGGACGTACGCAGCCAGCGGCGGCAGTGAAATCACGCCAGCCCCAACCGTTGACGCAGCAGCACCATTGCCCGGGCGCGGTGGCTCAGCTGGTTCTTCTGTTCGGCGGGCAGTTCGGCGCTGGAGACGCCCAGTTCCGGCACCAGGAACAGTGGGTCGTAGCCGAAGCCGTGTTCGCCCTTGGCGGCATGCAGAATGCGGCCTTCCCAGGCGCCTTCGCAGATGATCGGCACCGGGTCGTCGGCATGGCGCACCAGTGCCAGCGCGCAGATAAAACGCGCGCCGCGCTGGTCATCCGGTACGTTCTTCAGCGCGTCCAGCAGTTTGGCATTGTTCGCAGCATCGCCCTGGCCGTCGGCATAGCGGGCCGAGTAGATGCCCGGTGCGCCGCCCAGCGCATCCACTGCCAGCCCGGAGTCGTCAGCCAGCGCGGGCAGACCGGAAGCGCGGGCGGCATGGCGGGCCTTGATAATGGCGTTCTCGATGAAGCTCAGGCCGGTTTCTTCGGCTTCCTCACTGATGAACTGGCTCTGCGGCAACACCTCGATATGCGCGCCAAGCATGGCCTGCAGCTCCTTGAGCTTGCCGGCATTGTTGCTGGCCAGCACCAGCCGGCTGAAAGTGACCTCACTCATCGGGATGGAACTCCTGCTGGAAACGCAGGGTATGCACCGGCGCGCCTTCCTCGGCCTGTACGCGCACCTCGAACTGCAACAACCCGCGTTGGCCAGCGCTGTAGTTGGCAACGAAGTAGACGGCGTCCTGCTCCTGAATACGCATGAACTTGAGCGGGGTGGTCTGCTGCAGCAAGTTCTTCACCGAGCCTTCGACCCGGGCGTCCACCGCCTCAGGCCCATCGGCACCGTTGCGCTGCACGGCGATATTCACTACGCCTTGCCGGGGGCCGCGCTGCAGACCGGCAGCGGCGGCGATCTCAGGCTGCAGATAGGAGCTGTTGAAGGTGTTGTGATAGATCAGCAGGTCGCCGAAGCGCTGCGGGCTCTGCGCTGGGCCCGACTGGGCGGCGGCGGTGGCGGCGGCGAGCATCAGCAGGCCGGCGAACAGGATGCGTTTCATGAAGTCTCCTTGTCAGCGGGTGACACGGTAAATGGCGACCTCGCCGAGCAGGTTGGGCCACATGGCGCTCAACATGCTGCTGCGATGGGTCTGATCCACCACCAGACGATCAAGGATGCGTACCGAGCGCTCGTGACACAGCTTCTCGAAGTCCTTGAAGGTGCAGAAGTGGATGTTGGGTGTGTTGTACCAAGTGTACGGCATGAACTCGGATACCGGCATGCGACCCTTGGTCCCCAGGTACAGGCGGCAGCGCCAATGACCGAAGTTGGGGAAGGTGAGGATTGCCTCGCGGCCGATGCGCAGCATGTCCTCGAGGATGCGGTCGGGGTAGTGCACCGCCTGCAGGGCCTGGGTCATGACCACGGTATCGAAGCTGTGGTCCTCGAAATTGTCCAGGTCCTGGTCGAGGTCTTTCTCGATGACATTCACGCCCTTGCCGATGCAGGCATTGATGTTGTCCGGGTCGATTTCCAGGCCGTAGCCACGCACCTGCCGGTTGTCCTGCAAATAGTGCAGCAGCTCGCCCTCACCACAGCCGAGGTCCAGTACCCGGCTGCCGGGCTGGATCCAGTTCTGGATGATCTGCAGATCTGCGCGCAGGGTCATGCGTCCACCTCGATACGGTTCATATAGCTGCTCAATGCCTGGATATAGCGGGGAATCGGTAGCAGGAAGGCGTCATGGCCCTGGGCGGCGTCGATTTCCAGATAGCTGACGTCCTTGCGGGCGGCCAGCAGTGCGTTGGCCAGCTCCCGCGAGCGCGCCGGGGCGAAGCGCCAGTCGGTGCTGAAGGAAATCACCAGGCTGCGAGCGGTGACCGGCGCCAGCGCCTTGGCCAGGTCATCGCCATGGGCACGAGCCGGGTCGTAATAGTCCAGCGCCTTGGTCATCAGCAGATAGGTGTTGGCATCGAAGCGCTCGGAGAACTCCTGGCCCTGATAGCGCAGATAGCTCTCGACCTGGAACTCGACGCTGCTGATATCGTAATTCAGCCGCTCGCTGCGCAGTTCGCGGCCGAATTTCTGGCCCATGGCGTCATCGGACAGGTAGGTGATATGCCCGACCATCCGCGCCAGGCCGAGGCCGCGCTTGGGGATCACGCCGAAGGCAGCATAATCGCCACCATGGAAATCCGGATCGGTGATGATCGCCTGCCGCGCTACCTCATTGAAGGCGATATTCTGCGCCGACAGCTTGGAGGCGGTGGCAATGGCCACGCAATGGCGCAGCCGATCAGGGTAGTGGATAGCCCACTGCAGCGCCTGCATGCCACCAAGACTGCCGCCCACCACCGCAGCCCAGCACTGGACCCCGAGATGATCGGCCAGGCGCGCCTGACTGTTGACCCAATCCTCGACCACGATCATCGGGAACCGCCCGCCATAGCTCTTGCCGGTCTCGGGATCGATACTGGACGGGCCGGTGGAGCCATGGCAGCCGCCCAGGTTGTTCAGGCTGACGACAAAAAAGCGGTTGGTATCGATGGCCTTGCCGGGGCCGATGCAGGCATCCCACCAGCCCGGCTTGCGGTCATCTTCGCTGTGATAACCGGCGGCATGGTGATGCCCGGACAGCGCATGGCAAATCAACACCGCATTGCTGCGGCTGGCATTCAGCTGGCCATAGGTCTCGTAGACCAGCTCGTACTGCGGCAGGCTCCGTCCGCACGCCAGCGCCAGGGGCTCGGTAGAGATATGGCGCTGCGGCGAAACCAGGCCGACGGAATCAGCAGGGAATCTGGACATGGGTGTTTCTACTTTCCTGTATCAGTGGAGCTGGTAGCGCTGAACTCAGAGCGCCAGCGTGAGCCCTCGTGGCATACCCGTGGCCATGGCCAGGTTGGTTACTACCAGCATATCCAGCAGATTCAGCGCGATGAAAGCGAAGATCGGCGACAGGTCCAGCCCGCCCAGGGACGGCAGGAACCGGCGGATCGGTGCCAGCACCGGCTCGCACAGCTGGTACACCAGCACTGCGGCAGGGTTATGGCTGTGCGGTGCGACCCAGGACAATATCACGCTGATGATCAGGGCGAAGAAGAAGATCTTCAGGAACAGTGCGGTGATGCCTACCAGCGACCAGACCAGCAGCTGCAATATGGCCGGCAGGGCATAGCCCATCAGCTTGATGATGATCGCCATCACCACCAGCTGCACGATCAGCGCCAGTACCAAGGAGGCGAAGTCGATTCCGGCGAAGCCCGGAATCACGCGCCGCAGCGGGCGCAGTATCGGTTGGGTAGCGCGCACGATGAACTGCGAGAGGGGGTTATAGAAGTCGGCGCGCACCAGCTGCAAGATGAAGCGCAGCAGTACGATCAGCAGATACAGGCTGCCGAGCGTCTGCACTATATAAATGGCAGCCATGTTCATTCCGGTCATGATGTCTCCTCAGGCGAATTCTTTTGATAGTTCGGCGGAGCGTGCAGCGGCTGCCTGCATCGCACGGGCTACCATGCCGGGCAGGTCATCCCGGCTGAAGCTGTTGATGGCCTGCTCGGTAGTGCCGTTGGGCGAGCAGACGCGGCGGCGCAGTTCGGCGGTATCCACATCGCTGTGCACGGCCATGTCGGCGGCGCCCAGGGCTGTGAACAGGGTCAGGCGCTCGGCGATGTCGCGGGGCAGCCCGAGCTGTTCGCCGGCATTGGTCATGGCTTCCATCAGATAGAAGAAGTACGCCGGGCCGCTACCGGAAACCGCGGTGACCGCATCGATCTGCTCTTCCTGGTCCAGCCACAGGCTGATGCCCACCGCGTTCATGATCTTCTCGGTCAGTTGTTTCTGTTCGGCGGACACCGCAGCCGAGGCGAACAGACCGCTGACACCCTGGCCGCGCAGGGACGGGGTATTGGGCATGCAGCGAATGATGGCGGTGTCGGCGCCCAGCCATTCGGCCAGACTGCGGCAGGCGATACCGGCAGCAATCGAGATCACCAGCTGGCCAGGCTTGCGCTGGCTCGGCAGTGCCCGGCAGACCGCCTGCATGATCTGCGGCTTGACCGCCAGCACCAGCACATCGCAATCGCGGGCCAACTGATCGTTATCGGTTGAGGTCTGGATGCCGAACTGGCGGCTGAGCTTGTCCAACTGCTCGGCATTGCGGTCGCTGGCCAGGATCTGGCCGGGCTTGAAGCTCTGCTGCAGCATACCGCCGATCAGGCTGGTGGCCATATTGCCGGCGCCAATGAATCCGATGGTCGGAGCGGTCATCTGAAATCATCCTTCGAAAGGGGAGTGGAATAGTCGCGGGCACCGAACAGGGCGCTGCCGATGCGGACAATGGTGGCGCCTTCCTGCACCGCTTCGGTGAGGTCGTCGCTCATACCCATCGACAGGGTATCCAGCGGCAGGTCCAGGCTGGCCATGGTTTCACGCAGAGCCTGCAACGGCGCGCGCGCCCGGCGCTATCACTGGCCGGGGCGGGGATGGCCATCAGTCCGCGCAGCTGCAGATTCGGTAGCGCCGCAACGGCATTGGCCAACTGCGGCAGCTCGGCCAGGGTGACGCCGGATTTGCTGGCCTCGCCACTGATGTTGACCTGCAGGCAGATATTCAGCGGCGGCAACTGTGCCGGGCGCTGCTCTGACAGCCGCTGGGCGATTTTCAGCCGGTCGACACTGTGCACCCAGTCGAAATGTTCGGCGATGGCGCGGGTCTTGTTCGACTGGATGGGGCCGATGAAATGCCAAACCAGCGGCAGGTCCTGCAACTGGTCGATCTTGTCGAGGGCTTCCTGCAGGTAGTTTTCACCGATATGGGTCAGTCCGGCAGCCCAGGCATCGCGAATTGCGCTGGCTGGTCGGGTCTTGCTCACGGCCATCAGGGTAATGCTCTGCGGGTCGCGCTCAATAGTGTGCGCTGCACGCGAAATGCGTTCACGAACGTTTGCAATATTGTCTGCTATCGTGGACATTACGGACGTTATTTACCTTGCCAATGGAATTGACCTGCCCGCCATTCTACATGCTTGCAGGTTGCAATGGGGAACCCTATGGATATAACCGAGCTGTTAGCCTTCAGCGCCAAACAGGGCGCGTCGGACTTACACCTGTCGGCCGGATTGCCGCCCATGATTCGAGTGGATGGCGATGTGCGTCGGATCAACGTACCGGCACTGGAACACAAGCAGGTTCATGCGCTGATCTACGACATCATGAATGATCGCCAGCGCAAGGATTTCGAGGAATTTCTCGAAACCGACTTCTCCTTCGAAGTGCCCGGCGTGGCCCGCTTCCGGGTTAACGCCTTCAACCAGAATCGCGGCGCCGGCGCGGTGTTCCGGACCATTCCCTCCAAGGTGCTGACCATGGAAGAGCTGGGGATGGGCGACGTGTTCAAGAAGATCTCCGATGTGCCTCGCGGGCTGGTGCTGGTCACCGGACCGACCGGCTCGGGCAAGTCCACCACCCTGGCGGCGATGATCGATCATCTGAACTGCAACAAGTACCAGCACATTCTCACCATCGAAGACCCGATCGAATTCGTCCACGAATCAAAGAAGTGCCTGGTCAACCAGCGCGAGGTGCACCGCGATACCCACGGTTTCTCCGAAGCCCTGCGCTCGGCCCTGCGCGAAGACCCCGACATCATCCTGGTGGGTGAGATGCGTGACCTGGAAACCATCCGCCTGGCGCTGACTGCGGCAGAGACTGGTCACCTGGTATTCGGCACCCTGCACACCACCTCGGCGGCCAAGACCATCGACCGGGTGGTCGACGTGTTCCCCGGCGAGGAAAAGGCTATGGTCCGCTCGATGCTCTCCGAATCATTGCAGGCGGTGATCTCCCAGACCCTGCTGAAGAAGATCGGCGGCGGTCGGGTGGCAGCCCACGAAATCATGATCGGCACCCCGGCGATCCGCAACCTGATCCGCGAGGACAAGGTGGCGCAGATGTATTCGGCGATCCAGACCGGCGGCAATATCGGCATGCAGACGCTGGATATGTGCCTGAAGAACCTGGTATCCCGCGGTTTGGTTACCCGGGAAGCTGCGCGCGAGAAAGCCAAGGCGGGCGAAAGCCTCTGACAGACAGAATGGCGGGTGCGGGATGCGCCCCGAGACGAGGGCATTATGGAGTTTGAAAAACTGCTGCGACTGATGGTCGAGAAGGGCGCTTCCGACCTGTTCATCACCGCTGGTGTGGCGCCGAGCATGAAAGTGCACGGCAAGATCCTGCCGGTGACCAAGACTGTATTGTCACCGGAACAGACCCGGGAAACCGTGCTGGGGGTGATGTCCGAGGCTCAGCGCCGGGAATTCGCCGAGAACAAGGAATGCAACTTTGCGATCAGCGCCCGGGGTGTCGGTCGCTTTCGGGTCAGTGCCTTCTACCAGCGCAACCTGGTGGGCATGGTGCTGCGCCGGATCGAGGTCAATATCCCAACCATGGAAGAGCTGCGGCTGCCGGAGATCCTCAAGCAGCTGTCGATGACCAAGCGCGGCCTGGTGATCTTCGTCGGCGCCACCGGTACCGGTAAATCCACTTCGCTGGCATCGATGATCGGCTATCGCAACAAGAACTCCAGCGGACACATCATCTCCATCGAAGACCCGATCGAATTCATTCACCAGCATCAGAATTGCATCGTCACCCAGCGGGAAGTGGGCATCGATACCGATTCCTTTGAGGTGGCGCTGAAGAATACCCTGCGCCAGGCGCCGGATGTGATCCTGATCGGTGAGGTGCGGACCCGCGAAACCATGGACCATGCGGTGGCCTTTGCCGAAACCGGCCACCTATGTCTGGCCACGCTGCATGCGAACAACGCCAACCAGGCGCTGGACCGCATCATCCACTTCTTCCCCACCGAGATGCATCAGCAGGTGTGGATGGACCTGTCACTCAATCTCAAGGCCATCGTCGCCCAGCAGCTGATCCCGACGCCGGATGGCAAGGGTCGCCGTGCCGCCATCGAGGTGTTGCTCAACACCCCATTGGCCGCCGACATGATTCGCAAGGGCGAAGTGCATGAGCTCAAGCCGCTGATGGCGCGTTCCAACGAAGTGGGTATGCAGACCTTCGACCAGGCGCTGTACAAACTGTACAGCCAAGGCGAGATCACCTACGAAGATGCACTGGCTCACGCCGATTCGGCCAACGACCTGCGGCTGCTGATCAAGCTGGGCTCGGAGACCGATGGCAAGCATCTGATGGGCAAGGCGGTAGACGGCCTGGCACTGGAAGACTCGGATGATAACCGGCGGTACTGACACCGCCGGTTATTGTACTCAGGCCTGATACACCAGCCGCCCCTGGCACAGGGTGTGGGTGACTGCCCCCGGTGCACTCTGGCCAATAAAGGGGCAGTTGGTACCTTTGGACAACCAGTGCTGGCCGATTTCGCTGGTTACCGCCGGGTTGAACAGCGTGATGTCGGCACTGGCACCTTCGGTGAGCTGCCCGGCCGACAGGCCGAAGATGCCCGCGGGCCCGCAGGTCAGCCGCGCCAGCAGGGCCGGCAACTCCAGTAAACCATCCGCGACCAGGGTCAAGGCCAGTGGCAGCAGGATTTCCACGCTGCTGATGCCTGGCGCCGAGGCGGCGAAGGGCACCCGTTTGGCTTCCGACTCGTGGGGCTGGTGGTGCGAGGCGATGGCCTGGATCACGCCACTCTGCACCGCCTGGCGCAGGGCACGTCGGTCCGCGCTGCTGCGCAGCGGCGGCATCACATGCAGCAGACTGGAATAGCCGTCCAGATCTTCATCACACAACAGCAGCTGATACATGGCCACGTCTGCGGTCACCGGCAGGCCGCGGGCCTGGGCATCGGCCAGCATGTCGATGGCGCGGGCGCTGCTCAGGCCACTGAAGTGGGCACGGACGCCGGTCTGCTCGATCAGCAGCAGATCCCGCGCCAGGGCCACGGTTTCTGCGCTTTCCGGAATCCCGATCAGGCCCAGGCGGGCGGCCGTCGGGCCTTCATGGGCGACACCGCCCTCGGCCAGCGACTGGTCCAGCGGAGTGAAGATGACCGGCAGGTCGAAGCCGGCGGCGTATTCCAGCCCGCGGCGCAGGATGCGATTGCTTTTCATCGGGGCCAGGCCCTGGGTAAAGGCCACGCAGCCGGCGTCACGCAGGGCCACCAGTTCGCTCAGATGCTCGCCGTCCAGCCCCTTGGTCAGGGCGCCGATCGGGAATACGCGGGTCTGGGCGGCGCGCTCGCTGCGATCCAGAATGAGCTCGGCCACAGCCGGGGTATCCAGTACCGGGCGGCTGTTGGGTGGGCAGCACAGGCTGGTGACGCCACCGACTGCAGCGGCGCGGGTTTCGCTGGCAATGCTGCCTTTGCGACCGAAGCCCGGTTCGCGCAGGCTGACGTTCAGGTCTACCAGGCCGGGGCAGGCGATCAGGCCGCGGGCATCGATGGTCTGCGCAGCGACAAAGCCTTCGGGCGTCTGGCCCAGAGCGCTGATCTGACCGGCATCGATATGCAGGTCGGTGATGGCGTCGAACTGGCTGGCCGGGTCGATGACCCGCGCGCCTTGAATGGTGATACGCATGTTCACTGCCCTCCCTGACTGGACTGGCGCTGGGTGGTCTGTCCAGCCATGGCCATGGACATGACCGACATACGCACGGCGATGCCGTAGGTCACCTGGTTGAGGATTACTGACTGCGGGCCGTCGGCCACCGCCGATTCGATTTCCACACCGCGGTTGATCGGGCCGGGGTGCATGACCAGAGCGTCCGGCTTGGCCAGCGCCAGGCTGTCGCTGGTCAGGCCGTACTGGCGGTAGAACTCGCCTTCGCTGGGCAGCAACCCGCTCTGCATGCGTTCCTTCTGCAGACGCAGCATGATCACCACATCCACATCGCGCAGGCCGACGCGCAGGTCGTTGAACACCCGCACGCCGTATTGCTCGATGCCCACCGGCAACAAGGTGCGCGGGGCGATGATGCGGATATCCGGGCAGCCGAGAATGCGCAGCGCTTCCATGTTCGAGCGGGCCACCCGCGAATGCAGGATATCGCCGACGATGGCCACCGACAGTTGCTCGAACCCGGCCCGGTGCCGGCGGATGGTCAGCATATCGAGCATCGCCTGGGTCGGGTGGGCATGGTTGCCGTCGCCGGCATTGATGATGGCGACATCCGGGCAGACGTTGCGGGCAATGAAGTGGGCGGCGCCGGAATCGCCGTGACGCACCACGAACATGTCAGCGGCCATGGCCTCCAGGTTGCGCAGGGTGTCGTACAGGGTTTCACCCTTGCTGGTGGAGGAGGTCTGCACGTCGAGGTTGAGCACGTCGGCGGACAGCCGCTTGGCGGCCAGTTCGAAGGTGCTGCGGGTGCGCGTGGAGTTCTCGAAGAACACGTTGCACACGGTCTTGCCACGCAGCAGCGGGACCTTCTTGATGGCGCGCTCGCCGACTTCGAGGAAGGAGTCGGCGGTGTCCAGGATCTCGGTCAGCAGTTCGCGGGACAGGCCGTCGATGCCGAGGAAATGGCGCAGCTGGCCCTGTTGGTTGAGTTGCAGTTGGCTGGATTTCAGGCTCATTGGGCTCTCATGGCTGGGCGACGTTGATCAGGGTCAGGTGCAGTGGGTCCGGGCCGGCTAATTTTACCCGCTGCCCAGGCGGCAGGGCCAGGCTGGCACCGAGAATGTCGGCGCGGATCGGCAACTGGCGCGCTTCTATATCCACTAGTGTGACCAGCGTCACGGATGCCGGCCGGCCATAATCGAATAGTTCGTTGAGCGCGGCGCGGATGGTGCGGCCGGTCATCAGCACGTCGTCCACCAGCACCAGATGGCGATCATCCACGCTGAACGGCAGTTCCGAGGGGCGTACACCCTGTTGCAGGCCGATCTGGGCGAAATCATCCCGATAGAAGGCGATATCCAGCGTACCCAGGGGCGCGTTCGGCAACCATTGATCGCGCAACTGCTCCGCGATCCAGACGCCACCGGTATGGATGCCGACAATGGCGGGGTCGGTTCGCTGGGTGCGGTCCAGCCAGGCGGTCAGTTCCTGTCCCATGCGTTGCAGCAATGGGCCGACGTCAGGCAATGCAGTCATTCGTTCTCCTTTTGGCCTGCCAGCCAGGTTTCCAGTAATAGGGCGGCGGCCAGGCTGTCGACCGGGTTGTCCCGGTAGCTGGCCGGTGCACCGCGTCCGCTGTCCCGCAGGGTTTGTTTGGCTTCGAAGGTGGACAGGCGCTCGTCCACGCAGTGCACCGGCAGCTGGAAGCGGCCATGCAGGCGGCGGGCAAATTTCTCCGCACGGGCGCTCATCTCGCTGGGGCTGCCGTCCATGTTCAGCGGCAGGCCGACGATCAGTGCATCGGGTTGCCACTCCTTGAGCAGCGTGCCGATCTGATCCCAGTCGGGAATGCCATCGCGGGCGCGCAGTTCCTTGAGTGGGTTGGCATGGCCGGTGAGAGTCTGGCCGACCGCGACGCCGATCTGGCGGGTGCCGTAGTCGAAACCGAGCACACGTTGCAGGGACGCCCCCATCAGGCGTGCCCTGCCTGACTGGTGAGCAGACTGAGATCGATCCCCAGATGGCGAGCGGCAGCATCCAGGCGCTGCTCGGCTGCCAGCTCGAAGAGAATCTGGTAATCGGCGGGGCAGCTCAGCCAGACGTTGTCGGCCAGTTCCTGGTCCAGCTGGCCGGCTTCCCAACCGGTGTAGCCCAGGGCGACGAAGATATCCTCGGGGCCGCTGCCGCTGCTCATGTCCAGGAGAATATCCCGCGAGGTGGTCAGCTGCAGTGGGCCGAGATCCAGGCTCGACTCCCATTGCTGTGGGCCGCGATGCAATACGAAGCCGCGCTCGGATTGTACCGGGCCGCCGTTGAACACCACCCGATCGCTGACGGTCCGGGGCACGCTCAGCTCAGGTGCGGTCTGCTCCAGCACATCACCGAGATTCAGGCCGCTGGGCTGGTTGATCACCAGGCCCATGGCGCCGTCCTCGTTGTGCTCGCACAGGTAGATCACGGTGTGAGCGAAACGCGGGTCGTCCATGTGCGGCATGGCGATCAGGAAGTGATGTTTGAGATAGGTAGGTAAGGTCTGGGTCATGCGCCATAGTATTGGGCGCGCGGGCGGGAAGGGCAAGAGCATGACGCGGTGAAGTTGTACGCATCATGCCCGTCCCGCTGGTTCAGAAACTGGAAATCCGGTCGCCCGGTTCGAAGCGCCAGGTGCGGATGATCTCCAGTACGTCGACGTCCATCAGCTCGCCGGTGAAGGGGGCGTAAGGGGCGGCCAGCCGGACGATGCGCATGGCGGCATTGTCCAGCACTGCATGGCCGGATGATTCGAGAATCTGCACATCTCGCAACGAGCCGTCACGATTGATCGCCACCAGCAGCCGCAGGTTGCCATAGATGCCCTGGCTGCGGGCTTCGGCGGGGTAATTCTGGTTGCCGATACGCTCTACCTTGCGGCGCCAGGCATCCTTGTAATAGGCGCCCTTGTCGCGCATGGTGGAAGCCGCATTGATCCGGTGCACCCGTGGCCGCTTGGCATACAGCTGGCGCTCTTCGGCCAGCTGCGCTTCGAGACTGCTGATTTCCTCCGACAGGCGGGACATGTCGAAGCGCTGCATGGTCTGCGGCGCCTCCACCGGATCGGGTTTTGGAGGAGTGCGCACGGCCTTGTCCGGTGCGGGCGCGGTGGTGGTCACGACTTTCTCCGGCGCGCTGGGCGCAGGGGGCGGCGCGGCTGGTTCGGCTGGTGATACCTGATTGATCTCGCTGTCCTGGAATACCGCTTCTTCCGGTGTGCTGGGTGCGGCCTTGTCATCCAGCGTGCCGCTGCCTTCCTGATCGAATTGCGCCAGGTAATCGGCATCCTCTGGCGTGGTCTCGCTCGGCTGACTGGCCAGGGTAATTTCCAGCGTGCGGGATAGTTTGCTCGGGTCGGGCAGGTCGAAGGTGATGCCGAGGACGATCAGCGCGTGCAACACGGCCGCCAGGAACAGGGTGAAGCCGAGACGGTCTCGGGGCTCGATGGCCGGCTGGGCAGCCGGTCGAGTGGTTGAAGGCGGCATCGCTGCTGTGTTCATGCTATCCATAGCCTGACGAGGGGGCATACTGCTGCGCAGTCTGCCCCGGTGATGAGAAAAAGTCTACGCACTGCGCCGCGCTTCGAGCTGCTGGTCGATGATGTCCATCAACTTGCCGCCGATATCCGTATCGTAGGCTGCATCGATTTCGCGGATGCAGGTGGGGCTGGTCACGTTGATTTCCGTAAGGTAATCACCGATCACATCCAGGCCGACGAACAGCAGCCCGCGACGACGCAATTCGGGACCGACTTCGGCGGCGATCCAGCGGTCCCGGTCGCTCAGCGGACGGGCTTCGCCACGGCCGCCGGCGGCCAGGTTGCCGCGGGTCTCGCCGGCCTGGGGAATGCGCGCCAGACAATAAGGTACCGGTTCGCCATTGAGCATCAGGATGCGCTTGTCGCCATCCTTGATTTCCGGCAGGTAGCGCTGGGCCATGATCTGCTGCTGCCCATGTTCGGTCAGCGTCTCGATGATGACGCTGATGTTGGGGTCGTCCTGACGCACGCGGAAGATCATCGAGCCCCCCATGCCGTCCAGCGGCTTGAGGATGACATCCTTGTGCTCGATGATGAAGGCACGCAGCACATCGGCCCGACGCGATACGGTATTGGGCGGGCAGCATTGCGGGAACTGGGTGGCGAACAGTTTCTCGTTGCAGTCGCGCAGGCTGGCGGGGCGGTTCACCACCAGCACGCCGGCCCGTTCAGCGGCCTCAAGGATATGCGTGGCATAGAGGAACTCATTATCGAAAGGCGGATCCTTGCGCATCAGGATCACGTCGAGTTCGGCCAATGGTGCCTGACGCATATCACCGAGCTGATACCAGTGCTGCGGATCAGCGAAGACCTCCAGTGGACGGCTGCAGCCCATGGCCTGGCCATCCTGCAGATACAGATCCTGGGGCTCCATATAATGCAAGTTCCAGCCACGCTGCTGGGCGGCCAGAAGCATGGCCAGGGAACTGTCCTTCTTGTAATGGATCGCGCTGATCGGATCCATGACGATGCCAATGTCGATGCTCATGTTTGGAGGGTCGCTGTCATGATGGGGAAGTAGCCGCAGTGTACCCTTTGCTCCGGCAGCGATGAAAGTCACCGCATGTCTCATCTTCGAGAAGGGTTTATGGATTGCCCGGGAAATCTATGTTAAAAGTAGCCGCAAATGGAATTGGCCGGTCTCCGCCGGGAACCAGACCACCTTGCAGTTGACCGACGTTTATACAAGGGCTGTGTTTATGGATGAAAATTTCGAGAGCCTGAAAGTCATGGTGATTGATGACAGCAAGACCATTCGGCGCACTGCGGAAACGCTGCTGAAAAAGGTCGGATGTAACGTCATTACCGCTGTTGACGGCTTTGATGCCCTGGCCAAGATCGCTGACAATCACCCCGATATCATCTTTGTCGACATCATGATGCCCCGTCTTGATGGCTATCAGACCTGCGCGTTGATCAAGAACAATTCGGCGTTCCGCTCCACCCCGGTGATCATGCTGTCCAGCAAGGACGGGCTGTTTGACAAGGCCAAGGGGCGTATCGTCGGCTCCGATCAATATCTGACCAAGCCATTCAGCAAGGAAGAACTGCTGGGCGCCATCCGGGCCCACGTTCCGCAGTCGGAAACCAAAGTGGCCGGATCCGCGGGGGCCTGAGCTCTCGACGGCCCAATTTGACTATCCAGGGGGATAAATGGCTCGCATTCTAGTAGTGGACGATTCGCCGACCGAGTTGTACAAGCTCACCGGCATGTTGGAGAAACACGGCTTCGAGGTACTCAAGGCGGAAAACGGCGCCGATGGCGTAGCGCTGGCCCGTCAGGAGAAACCCGATGCGGTATTGATGGACATCGTCATGCCCGGCCTCAACGGCTTCCAGGCCACCCGTCAACTGACCAAGGATCCGGAGACCACTGGTATTCCAGTGATCATCGTGACCACCAAGGATCAGGAAACCGACCGGGTCTGGGGCAAGCGCCAGGGCGCCAGGGACTATCTAACCAAGCCGGTGGAGGAAGCCACCTTGGTGCAGACGTTGAAGGCAGTACTCGAGGCCTGACGACGCCGCGCGGCACGGCACATGACAACAGGGACGGTATGTCAGACACAACACATCCTTTCGATCTTCTGCTGCAGCTGGCGGCCCATTGCCGCCGGCAGGCTGCCGGCTTGCCGGCGCAGCAGGCGGTGGCCGAAACCTGGAGTGGCATCGGCTTCCGACTGGCCGGCCAGCCGATGGTCGCGGCCATGGGCGAGGTCAGCGAGATCCTTCATGAGCCGCGCTACACCGCGCTGCCCCGGGTCAAGTCCTGGGTGCGGGGCGTAGCCAACGTGCGCGGTCGGCTGTTGCCGATCATCGACCTGAGTCACTTTCTCGGCGCGTCGTCCAACATCCCGCGTAAACAACGCCGGGTGCTGGTACTCGACCGCGACGAGCTGTTTGTCGGCCTGTTGGTCGATGAACTGTTCGGCATGCAGCATTTTCCAGTAAGCAGCTTTACCACCACGGTGCCGGCCCTCGCTGAGGAGCTCCGGCCCTTTGTGGTGGGCGCCTATACCGGGGAGCAGGTATCGCTGATATTCAATTTCCGAGCATTGGCGCGCGACCAGGCGTTTCTCGATGTGGCGATCTGATCGTGGGAGGGGCGTGCCGGTTCCCGGCATGCAATTCAGGACTCTAAGAAGCACGCGGTAGGCCAGGTAGGGGCCAGAAAATGAAAAAGCTTGATACCAATATACTGTCGACCTTGCGCAGCAATCGGACGATCAGTGGCCTGTTTGCCGCGCTGATCCTGTCATTGATCCTGCTGTTCATCAACTTCCTGTATCTGAACGTCCAGAGTTCATACGATACGGAATACATCGGTCACTCCGGCGAGCTGCGGGTACTGTCCCAGCAGATCTCCAAATCGGCGACCGAAGCGGCCACCGGTACGCCGGAGGCCTTCGGCCTGCTGCTGGAGGCGCGCAACGACTTCGAGGAGCGCTGGAGTTATCTGACCGACGGGCGCGAGGAAACCGGCCTGCCGCCGACTCCCTCATCCTTGCAGGAACCGCTGGCGCGGGCCCAGGCCGACTGGGACAAGGTGAAGAGCAACGCCGACGCCATCCTCAACAGCCAGAACACGGTTCTGTCGCTGCATGAGGTAGCCGCGACATTGTCCGACACGGTGCCGCAGCTGCAGATCGAATATGAAGACGTCGTGGATGTGCTGATCGAAAGCGGCGCGTCCCCCGCGCAGGTCTCCATCGCTCAGCGTCAGTCGCTGCTTGCCGAACGTATTCTCGGCTCGGTGAACCGGGTACTGACCGGTGACGCCGATGCGGTACTGGCAGCGGACAGTTTTGGCCGTGACGCCAGCCTGTTCGGTCGCGTCCTGCAGGGCATGCTGGAGGGCAACGAGATCATGGACATCAGTCGGGTAACCGATCCCGATGCCGTGAGCCGACTCACCGAAATTGCCGACCTGTTCAGTTTCGTTTCGGATTCGGTGGATCAGATCCTGCTTACTTCTCCTGAGCTGTATCAGGTACGTACCGCCGCGAACGATATCTTCACCGATTCCCAGGTACTGCTGGATAACGTGTCGGATCTGTCCGCCGGCTTTGAGCAGCGCAGTGATTCCCGTTGGTTGAACACCCTGCTGGGTTACCTGCTGGCCATCGTCGCGTTGGGTAGTATTCTGCTGATCGGTGTGCAGATGACCCGCGAGACCCGCCAGCGCCTGGCCGAAACCGCGGCCACCAACGAGCGTAACCAGGCGGCGATTCTGCGTCTGCTCGACGAGATCGCTGACCTGGCCGATGGTGACCTGACCGCCGAGGCGACGGTAACCGAAGATTTCACCGGGGCTATCGCTGACTCCATCAACTTCTCCATTGACCAGCTTCGCGCGCTGGTGGAAACCATCAACCACACGGCCTCCCAGGTGGCCATGGCGGCCCAGGAAACCCAGGGCACGGCGATGCATCTGGCCGAAGCCTCTGAACACCAGGCTCAGGAAATAGCCGGTGCCTCGGCGGCGGTCAACGAGATGGCGGTATCCATCGACCAGGTATCGGCCAACGCTGCAGAATCGGCGGCGGTAGCGGAGCGTTCGGTAGCCATTGCCAACAAGGGCAACGAAGTAGTGCAGAGCACCATTTCCGGTATGGATATCATCCGTGAGCAGATCCAGGACACCTCCAAGCGAATCAAGCGCCTGGGTGAATCGTCCCAGGAAATCGGTGACATCGTCAGCCTGATCAACGACATCGCCGACCAGACCAACATCCTGGCCTTGAACGCGGCGATCCAGGCTTCCATGGCCGGGGATGCCGGACGTGGCTTCGCGGTGGTAGCCGACGAAGTACAGCGCCTGGCGGAACGCTCCTCGGGTGCTACCAAGCAGATCGAAGCGCTGGTGAAGACCATTCAGACCGATACCAACGAAGCGGTTATCTCCATGGAGCAGACCACCGCCGAAGTGGTCAGTGGTGCGCGTTTGACCCAGGATGCCGGTGTCGCTCTGGAGGAGATCGAGAAGGTATCCACCAGTCTGGCGGCATTGATCCAGAACATCTCCAACGCCGCCCGACAGCAGGCTTCCTCGGCGGGCCACATCTCCAACACGATGAACGTCATCCAGGAGATCACCTCGCAGACCTCGGCAGGTACTACCGCCACCGCCCGCAGCATTGGTGAACTGGCCCAGTTGGCCGAAAGCATGCGGCAGTCGGTGGATGGTTTCACCTTGCCCGAGCAGGCCTGAGGGCAAGCGGCGGCTGCGGCCGCCGCGGATAATGGCACAGCGGGAGTCGCACAGTGCAGACAACGCCACACTGGTCATTGGAGCAGTTGCCAGACATGGATGGAGCGCAGTTCCGCCAGTGGCAGGCTTTGCTGGAGACGCGTACCGGCGTTTGCGTCAGCGAGCAGCGCCGGGCGTATCTGCAGACCAGTCTCGGTGCGCGCATGCGTGAACTGGGCATCCGCGACTATCAGGCCTATTACGACCACGTCACCCGGGGCATCAGTGGGGCACTGGAATGGTCGGCTCTGGTCGAATGGCTGACCGTACGTGAGACCAGCTTCATGCGCCACCGCGCATCCTTCGACTGCGTGGCACGGTTTCTCGACCAGCGCCGGGCAGCGGATGATCAGCGGCCTGCGCAGTTCTGGAGTGTCGGTTGCGCCAGCGGCGAGGAAGCCTATTCTCTGGCTATCATCATGGAGCAGAGCCTGGCGGCGAACGGTCATGAACGGCGCGACTACGGCGTGTGGGCAACGGATATCAGCCAGCACGCGCTGGATCAAGCCCGCGCCGGTTGCTATTCGGCCCGCCGATTGGGCGGCCTGACCGATGCCGAACGCGGGCAATGGTTTGAACAACTGCAGGATGGACAGTATCGAGTGACGCCGGCGCTGCGTGATCGAGTGTGCTTCACTCGACTGAACATCCTGGAACTGGCCCAGGCCCCGATCCGGGACCTGGATATCATTTTCTGCCAGAACTTGCTCATCTACTTCCGGCGCTGGCGCCGTCGAGACCTGCTCAACCAGCTGGCAACGCGGTTGGCGCCGGGCGGCATGCTGGTGATCGGGCCGGGTGAAATAATGGACTGGAATAATCCCCTGCTGGAGCGCGTACCCGATGAGCGGGTACAGGCTTACCGGCGGCGGAACAGCATGGAATGTCTGGAGTGACTATGGGTGATCGGCATGATTATGTCGCCCTCGACTGGGTCAAAGGCGAAATTTCCGAGACGCTGAATCAAGCGCGTCAGGCCCTGGAAGCCTTTGTAGATAACCCCGAGGATACGACGCGCCTGCGTTTTTGCCTGACCTATATCCACCAGGTTCATGGCACCTTGCAGATGGTGGAATTCTACGGCGCAGCCCTGCTGGCCGAGGAGATGGAAAAGCTTGCTCAGGCGCTGATGCATGGCACCAGCCATCGGGAAAACGAGGCGCTGGAAGTGCTGATGCAGGCGATCCTGCAGATGCCAGCCTACCTCGACCGGGTGCAGAGTGGTCGGCGTGACCTGCCGCTGCTGTTGCTGCCGCTGCTCAACGACATGCGCACCGCGCGGGGCGAAAAGCTGTTGTCGGAAAACGCCCTGTTCAGCCCCGACCTCGCCGCGGGCAGATCAGCCGGGGCAGCCCAGCAGGTCGATTTCACCAGCGAGCAGGTGACCCTGCAGTTGCGCAAGCTGCGCCAGGCCATGCAGATCGCCCATGCGGCAATCATCCGTGAACAGAACGTACCGGCCAGCGCCCACCAACTGGTTCGGGTCTTCGGCCGTCTGGAGAACCTTTTCCAAGGCACCGGTTTCGCCGAGCTGTGGAGTATTTTCGCTGGCGTGGCGGAAGGGCTGGAGACGGGTTCGATCGACAATGGCGCCGCTATCCGCCAGCTCCTGCGCCAGGCTGACCGCGAGCTGCGTCAACTGCTGGACGATAGCGCCAGCATCGCCGACCGCGCGCCAGCTCCGGAATTGCTGCGCAACCTGCTGTTCTATGTGGCCAAGAGTAACGGCGACAGCCCACGACTGACTGCGCTGAGACAGCAATACCAGTTGCAGTCGCTGTGGCGCGAAGATGATCAGGCAGCAGCCAGCGACAACCGCATGGTCGGGCCGGACCGCGGCACCATGCATTCGGTTGCCCAGGCGCTGGATGAGGAGCTGTTGCAGGTCAAGGAGCGTCTGGATCTGTTCGTGCGCAGTACCGAGCGCGCGCCCCAACTGCTCGAAGAGTTGTTGCCGGCGATGAAACGTATTGCCGACACCCTGGCGGTGCTGGGCCTTGGCCAGCCGCGGCGCGTGCTACAGGAGCAGGTCGAGCGGGTCGAGATCCTGAGCCGCGCCGATACCGCACCGAGTGATGCGCAATTGATGGAAGTGGCCGGCGGCGTGCTCTATGTGGAAGCCAGCCTGCATGGCATCTTCGCCATGGATCGCACCCCGACCGAGCCCGAGGAAGATGATCGCCAGAGCCGGCAACTGGCCGGCGCCCAGGACATGTTCCTGGTGCAGCAACAGGTGGTGCTGGAGGCGCGCAATGCGCTGGAACAGACCCGAGATGCGATCAATGCCTTTATCGCCGGGCAGTGGGATCATGCCCAGCTGGAGCCGGTGGATGACCTGCTCAACAGTGTGCGCGGCGGACTGGCCATGTTGCCCCTGGAGCGTGCCGCCGGCGCGGTTGCCGCCTGCCGGCTGTACCTGAGCCAGCAGTTAGTGCGCGAGCGCAAGGTGCCCGACTGGGAAGCGCTGGATGCGCTGGCCGATGTCATTACCAGCATCGACTACTACCTGGAGCGGGTGGCTGAGGATAATGCCGACCGCGGCGATAGCATTCTTGCAGTCGCCGAGGAGCGCCTGGCATCGCTCGGTTATGGCCCGGAGCAACTGGCGGCGCTGGACTGCGCAGCGGAAACGCCGCCCGAGCCCGTTGCCCCGGTCGTACCTGTTACGCCAGCCGTGGCGGCGTCCGAAGACGATGATGAGCTGGACCCCGAGCTCATGGAGATCTTCATCGAGGAAGTCGGCGAAGTGCTCGACAGCTTCGATGAGTACCTGCCCGCCTGGCAGGCGGACACGCAGGACAAGGCGGCCCGCACCGAGGTGCGGCGCGGCTTCCATACCCTCAAGGGTAGCGGTCGTATGGTGCGTGCCGGGATCCTGGCCGAGCTGGCCTGGTCGGTCGAGAATATGCTCAACCGGGTCATCGATGGCAACGTCGAGGCCAGCCCGGCGGTCTTCACGGTGGTCAATGCGGTACGCGCGCTGATCCCGACCCTGCTGGATGATTTTGCCGCTGGCCATCAGCGCACCCTGCCGGAGGTCGAGCAGTTGGCGGCACAGGCTGATGCCCTGTCCCGTGGCGAACCGCTGCCCGTACTGGAAGACCAGACCGAATCCTGCAGCCTGCCGACTGCCGAACGGGAGATCTTGTCTACCGATGCAGAGTTGGAGCCGGCCGAGGCCGCCGAGTCGACGGATGCCTTCCCGCAGATAGAAGAGCTGGAGCTGACCGCGCTGGATGACATTGATGACGTCGCTCCGTCGTCGCCGACAGAATCAGGCGAGCCGGCAGAAGAGTGGGCTGCCGAACCAGTTGCTGAAATCGAGGCGGAATTCGAATCTGAAACAATCGCAGCCGAGCTGGCAACTGATGTCCAGGCCGAGGTCGAACAAGCCGACGTCGAGTCTGCGGATATGGCAGCGCTGCTGGAGCCGTCTGGCTCTGATTATTCGGTGGATGCTGAACCGAGCGAACCGACTGATGGGCCAATCACCATTGAGCCGGAGGTCGACCAGCCGACTAGTGAGCTGGCAGATACGGCAGAGCTGGACCCGCTACTGCTGAAGATCTTCCGCGCCGAGACCCAGGCCCATATCGAGCAGATCAACGGCTTCCTCGACAAGAGCGAACAGCAACTGCCGTGTCCGCTCAGCGACAGCCTGCAACGTGCGCTGCATACTCTCAAGGGCAGCGCGCACATGGCCGGTATCCAGCCGATCGCGGTGCTGGCGACGCCACTGGAAAAACTGACCAAGGATTTCAAGGGCAACCTGATTCCGGCCGACCAGGCGGTGATCGAGCTGCTGCGCGACGCGGTGAACATGCTCGAGGCCTGGCTGGACCGGGCGGATGCCGCCTCGGTCGAACCGGTTACTGGCACCGATGCCTTCCTGCAGCGGCTGGACGCCATCTACCGCGATGGCATGGAGCGACGCGACAACAGCCGGGCCGATCTGGATGGTCCATCCGATGCCAGTCTGTTGTCGATCTTCCTCACCGAGGGCGTCGACTTGTTGCTGGATGCAGTGGATGAACTGGCGCATTGGCCGCCGGTTGCCGCCATCGACCATACCGGCTTGGCCCGTGCTCTGCGGGCATTGGCCGAGGTCGCGGTGGAAGTCGAATTACCAGCGATCGACGAGCTTTGTCAGGGCCTGGAAGATGTCCACGAAGCACTGATTGGTCAGCGCCTCCCGTTCACCGCCGAGGTGGCGGCATGTCTGGCCAGCGGCCATGATCGGTTGATCGGCATGATGGACCAGGTAGCGGCGCACCAGCATGTGCAGCCGGCTGCTGATGAGCTGGCAGCCTTGCAGGCGCTGTTCCAGATCAGCCCGCCCAGCATGGACGAAGTGTCCGCGCTCGACGGCAGTATCGCCCAGGGTGCAGCAGATACCTGGCATCCGGCGGACGCCGGTACCGACGCCGAATTGGTGGACATCTTCCTCGATGAAGCCCAGGAAATTCTGGATACATCCGCAGCCAGCCTGCAGTTCTGGCTGGCTGAACCCGATAACGAAGCCCCCCTGCATGCCCTGTTGCGGGATCTGCATACGCTCAAGGGTGGCGCGCGGATGGCTGAAATCCGCCCGGTGGGTGATCTCGCCCACGAGCTGGAATTTGTCTATGAAGGCTTGGTGGCGCAGCGCTTCAGCCTGATCGAAGGCTTGCCGGAGCTGTTGCTGGCCTGCCAGGACAGCTTGACCGACATGGTCGAAGGCGTAGTGGCGGGGCGGCCAATCAGTGACGGCATGCGGTTGGTCCGGGCGATTCGCGATTTTCGTGCCCAGCCGGATCAGCCGCCGCAGTGGGCTGACGTGGCTGATGCCCCGGTGGCCGACGCAACACCACCGCAGCCCGCTACCCCATCGGCGGAAGCAGGCATGCTCGGCATGTTCATCGAAGAGGCGCTGGAGTTGCTGCAGCCATGCGCTGATCTGCTGGCGCGCCGCGACGCCGAACCGGCAGCAGCTGATGAGCTGTTGCACCGCATCCAGACGCTCAAGGGCAGTGCCCGTCTGGCCGGTCGCACCGCCGTGGCGGAGCAGGCGCGCCAGCTGGAAACCGCGCTGCAGCAGGCTACCCTGGCGCCGGCCGACGAGCTGAGCGCAATGCTGGCCGAGCTGCAGACGATGATTGAGCAGTTGGCCGATGGACATCAGGATGCCGGCGAGTGGGTCACGCCCATTATGCCGGCACCGGCACCGGCGCCGCTGCCGGTCGCGCCGGAGCGGTCATTGGCCGAGGTCCGGGCGCTGTTGCAACAGGCAATGGAGGGTACCCGGGAATCCGCCCAGACCAACAGCCGTGGCGCGGTACAGGAAACCATCAAGGTACCCGCCGGGCTGCTGGAGGATCTGGTCAACCTGGCCGGTGAGACGTCCATTTTCCGCGGCCGCGTCGAGCAGCAGGTCAGCGACATCAGCCAGACCCTGAGCGACATGGAAAGCACCATCGAGCGGGTACGTGATCAGCTGCGCCGGTTGGACATGGAGACCCAGGCGCAGATCCTGTCGCGCCACCAGGAAGAGATCGAGCAGGGTTACGAGGACTTCGACCCGCTGGAAATGGACCGCTACTCCCAGCTGCAGCAGTTGTCGCGTTCGCTATTCGAGTCGGCCTCGGACATGCTCGACCTGAAGGAAACCCTGGCCACCCGCAGCCGCGATGCCGAAACCCTGCTGCTGCAGCAGGCGCGGGTCAATACCGAACTGCAGGAAGGTCTCATGCGCACCCGCATGGTGCCCTTCGAGCGGTTGTTGCCACGCCTGCGTCGGGTGGTGCGCCAGGTATCTTCGGAGTTGGGCAAGCAGGTCAATCTGGCGGTGGGCAGCGCTGAAGGGGAGATGGACCGCAGCGTGCTCGAGCGCATGATGGGGCCGCTGGAGCACATGCTGCGCAATGCGGTCGACCATGGTATCGAGTTGCCGGCGCTACGCGTGGCCGAAGGCAAGCCAGAGGCGGGTAGTGTCACCCTGGATGTACACCGCGAGGGCAGTGAGATCGTCATCCGCCTCAGCGATGACGGGCGCGGTGTCGATCTGCAGGCAGTGCGGGACAAGGCCATCGAGCGTGGACTGATGGACGCCGATGCGGCACTGACCGACCAGGAAGTGTTGCAGTTTATCCTTGAGGCCGGTTTCAGTACCGCTCAGCAGATCACGCAGATTTCCGGGCGTGGTGTCGGCATGGACGTGGTCAATGCCGAGATCAAGCAGCTGGGTGGCAGCATGACCCTGGCCACCGAGCCCGGCCAGGGCACCAGCTTCAATATCCGCCTGCCGTTCACCGTGTCGGTGAACCGGGCGCTGATGGTGTATTCCGGTGAAGACCTGTATGCCATTCCGCTGAATACCATCGAAGGTATTGTGCGGGTGTCCGGCTATGAGCTGGAAGCCTACTATGCGCCGGACGCGCCGCCCTTCGACTATGCCGGCAAGTCCTATGACCTGCGCTATCTCGGCGACCTGCTGGTCACCGGCCAGCAGCCCAGGCTGAGCGGGCACAGCCTGCCGCTGCCGGTGATTCTGGTGCGCGGTACCGATCACAGCGTGGCGGTGCAGGTCGATGCCCTGGCCGGTTCGCGGGAAATCGTGGTGAAAAGCCTCGGCAAGCAGTTCGCGGTCGTGCCGGGTATTTCCGGCGCGACCATCCTCGGTGATGGCCGGGTCGTGGTGATTCTCGATCTGCTGGCGGTGATCCGCGCCCAGCAGGCCTTGCTTTCGCAGCAGCAACTGGCTGCTGAAAGGGCCGCGGCGGGGGCGACGCCGACCCACCGTGCGACGCTGGTGATGGTGGTGGATGATTCCATCACCGTACGCAAGGTGACTACCCGTCTGCTGGAGCGCCATGGCATGGAGGTGGTGACCGCCAAGGACGGTGTCGACGCCATCGCGCGCCTGCAGGATATCCAACCGGACATCATGCTGCTGGATATCGAAATGCCGCGCATGGACGGTTTTGAAGTGGCCACGCTGGTGCGCCATGACGAACGGCTGAAAGACCTGCCGATTGTCATGATCACCTCGCGTACCGGCGAGAAGCACCGTGAACGGGCGCGCAGCCTGGGTGTGAACGAGTACCTCGGCAAGCCCTATCAGGAAACCCAGCTGCTGGAGGTTATCGACAGCTTGGTCGCGCTGCGTGACTGACGTTCAGGCGCCCACCATCGCGCTGCTGGTCAGCAGTGAGCGTGGGCGCCGGACGTTGGGCCAGGCGGTCCAGGGCTTCGGCTACCAACTGGTCTTCGACGCCGCGCCGGAGCGGGTCCAGCTCAGCGAGCTGACCGAGGTGGTGGCGGATCTGTGGCTACTGGATATGCCGGACGAATCAGCACTGGCGGATTGGTTACTGGAATCCAGCCCGGTACCGGTGCTGCTTGGCTCGGGGGAGATACCGCCGCCCGAACACGAGGATCATGTCCGCTGGCAGCGCCGGCTGTTACAGAAACTCAGCGCGCTGCTGGGTGACGCGCCGCAGGCACCGCCGGTACGGCTGGTGCCAGCGCCGCTGCCCATCAGCCGTCGCTGCGTATGGCTGCTGGGTGCGTCGCTGGGCGGCCCGGCAGCGGTCAAGCAGTTCCTGGATGTGCTGCCGGCGCAGGCGCCGGTGGCCTTTGTTTACGCGCAACATATCGACGCCGGCTTCGAGTCGCAGTTGCCCCATATACTCGGTCGTCAGAATGCCTGGCGAATCCGCAATTGCACGGAAGGTAGCCAGTTGCAGCATGGTGAGGTGCTGGTAGCGCCGATCGGCCGGATGCTGCATTTTGGTGCAGAAGGCCAGGTGCAGCTGCAGGAACAGCCCTGGCCCGGCGCCTATCAGCCGGCGATAGAAACCTTACTCGATGAGCTGGCCAGAACCTTCGCGCCGCACTGCGGGGCGATCATTTTCAGCGGTATGGGTGAGGATGGCGTGGCCGCCTGCGGTCGGCTGCGTCGGCAGGGGATGGAAGTCTGGACCCAGAGCGCGACCAGCGCCGCCTGCTCAACCATGCCCCAGGCCGTGCGAACAGCCGGTTACAGCAGTCGCGATGGCTCGCCCGACGAGTTGGCCGCCGCCCTGCAACAATGGCTAGAACAGGAACGTGCGGCGGATGCCTGAGGCACGGCGCGCAGTGAGAGGAATAATGCGATGACAGATGCACTGGAAAGCTTGAATGGCCTGATTGTTCCCCTGGCCGGGCAACCGCTGTTGCTGCCCAACGTGGCGGTGGCGGAACTGGTCGGCTATCGCCTCAGCCAGCCGGCGAATGACGGGCCGGCCTGGTTCCTCGGCTGGATACTGTGGCGTGACCAGCGGGTACCGCTGATTGACCCCGAAGTCCTGCTCGGCCAGCCCGCCGCGGAGCCGCCCCAGGCGCCGCGCAGCCTGGTGTTGAATGCGGTGGGTGGGCGTGCGGGTTCGAGTTTTATCGCCATGCGGGTACGTGGTATCCCGCGCTCGAAGAAGATCATCCGTGGGGAAATCGACGCGGCGGGCAGCGCCAGCGAGTTCGTCAGCCAGCCGGTGCGACTGGCCGATGAAGCGGAAACCCTGCTGATTCCCGACCTGGCGGCTATCGAGCAGGCATTGGCGCAGGCGGATATATTGCCAGCCGAGTAGCGAATGACATCGTTGGGGCTGCCCCTGGTGGGCCCTCTATTGGTCCGCCCATGCCTGTCTGCTGCATGTGTAGCAAAGCCTCTGTCGCCAGGGATGGCGACAGGGAGCCTACAGGGATGTATTCACGGCGTCTTTGCGGAACATGCAGCAGACAGGCATGTTGCACGGACCAAGGTGTCCGCTGCGCTCAGGGCATCTGCACCGGAAACATCAGCCGCGCTTCGGTACCGCCGCCGGCGCGATTGAGCAGTTGCACGCTGATGCCATGGCTGTCGGCGATACGCTTGACGATCGCCAGGCCCAGGCCGGTGCCCTTGGTGGAGCGCGCCCGGTCGCCGCGAATGAACGGCGTGAACAGGTCTTCCCCTTCGCTTTGATCGATGCCCGGACCGCGATCCAGCACACTCACCACCACGCAGGGCTGAATGGCGCTCTGCTCCAGATAGCTGCAGACCTCCACCCCGGTGCCGCCATGATTCAGCGCGTTCTCCACCAGGTTGGTCAACAGCCGCTTGATCGACAACCGTCGCAGCGCCAGATCCGGAATCGGATCCAGCCATAGCCGCACCAGATCCTCATTGACGTTGACCGGCGCGACCACCTCGCGAATCAACTCGTTCAGATCGCAGGGCTCGATGGGTTCGGCGCTGCCGTCACGGATATAGGCCATGAACTGATCGAGAATCGCGTCCATGTCTTCGATATCGCGGATCATCCCGTCGGTCAGTTCGGGTTCGACACCGGACATCAGCTCGGTGGACAGGCGCATGCGGGTCAGCGGGGTGCGCAAGTCATGGGACACCCCGGCCAGCAGCAAAGCGCGGTCATTGTTGGCCTGCTCGACATCCTGAGCCATCTGGTTGAAGGCGCGGTACACCTCGGCAATCTCCGCTGGGCCGCTGGTATCCAGCAGTCGCACGCTGTGGCCCTGGCCGATGCGCTGGGCGGCGCGTTCCAGCACCTTCAGCGGCCGGTTGAGCTGGCGCACGAAAATCCAGGCGGCACCAGTGGATAGCATGCCGATCAGGCTCAACCAGCTGACCACCAGCCAGATCCGGTGACCGCGCAGTGGATGAGCGTACAGCGGCACTTTCAACCACTGATCGCCGTAGCTCGGCTGATGTACCCAAATTGCCGGTTGGTCCACGGTCTGTACGCGAATCTGGGTACGGTCACCCAGCTCATCACGCAGCTGATTGGTGAACACGCCCGAATAGGGCCAATGGATTTCCCCCGGGGGCACCAGGCTTTCGTGTATCAGCTCCATGCCGGAGAGCGCCTGCATATCGGCCCGGGCCTCGGGGCCACTGGCCCAGTAGGCCTGTACCAGCATGGCGGTGCCGTGGCTGTACTGGCGATCGACCAGCAGGTCCTCGTTGCTCATCAGGTAGAGCAGGGTGAGGATCTTGGAAAACAGCGTGACCAGCAGTACCAGCAGCAGAGTGCGGGCAAAGAAGCTGCGTGGCAGCAGCGGATGCCAGCCGGGGCCGCCCTTCACTGTTGTTGGCCATCCGGCACGAAGACGTAGCCAACTCCCCAGACTGTCTGGATATAGCGCGGCTTGGAAGGATCGGGTTCGAGCAGACGGCGCAGGCGCGAGATCTGCACATCGATGGAGCGTTCCAGCGCATCCCATTCACGACCGCGGGCCAGTTGCATGAGCTTGTCGCGGGTCAGGGGCACCCGTGGATGGTGCACCAACGCCTTGAGTACGGAGAACTCACCGGATGTCAGCATATGCACTTCATCGCCGCGCTTGAGTTCGCGGGTGGCCAGGCTGAGTACGAAGTCGCCAAAGGTCACTTCGTTGTCATCGGCTGACGGCGCACCGGGAATCTGCGGCGCCTGGCGGCGCAGCACCGCCTTGATCCGGGCTACCAGTTCGCGAGGGTTGAAGGGCTTGGGCAGATAATCGTCGGCGCCCATCTCCAGGCCCTGGATGCGGCTGGTTTCATCGCCCTTGGCGGTGAGCATGATGATGGGCGTGGTGGTGCCCCGTTCACGCAGGCGGGCGCAGGCCTTGAGGCCGTCTTCACCAGGCAGCATCAGGTCCAGCACGATCAGCGAAAACAGCTCGCGGTCGAGCAGGCGATCCATCTGCGCGGTATTTTCCACCGCGCGGGCGCGATAGCCTTGCTCGCTGAGAAAACGCTCCAGCAGGCGACGCAGGCCCGCGTCGTCATCCACGATCAGTATTTTTTCGCCTTCATTGCTCATAGGGCCACCACCTTTTTCGAAGAAATGTATTGTCGCTGATGCCAGTTGTCGCGGGAGCTGGCCATTGTTACAAGAGGTTTCCCCCGGTGCGATGGACTAACCGATGGCCATCGTCGGGGGACCGGGCTGCATCCCGCGGCGGCGACTCGGTTATACTGCCGCGTCTGAAATGATCGATGTGGATATCTAGCCATGGACAGTATTGCCTCGCGTATCGCTACCGAACTGGCGGTGCGCCCCGAACAGGTGACCGCGACCGTCGGCCTGCTCGACGAGGGCGCCAGCGTGCCCTTTATCTCTCGCTACCGGAAGGAAGTGACCGGCAGCCTGGATGATACCCAGTTGCGCTACCTCGAGGAACGGCTGCGCTATCTGCGCGAGCTGGAGGAGCGCCGCCAGAGCATTCTGGCAAGCATCGGCGAGCAGGGCAAACTGACCCCCGAGCTGGAGCGCGACATCTTCCAGGCCGAGACCAAGACCGGCCTGGAAGATCTGTACCTGCCCTACAAGCCCAAGCGCCGCACCAAGGGCCAGATTGCCCTGGAAGCCGGCCTCGGCCCGCTGGCCGAGCAGCTGTACGCCGATCCGAACCTGAATCCCGAACAACTGGCTGCCGACTTTGTTGACGCCGACAAGGGTGTGGCCGATACCAAGGCTGCACTGGACGGCGCCAAGTACATTCTCATGGAGCGTTTCAGCGAGGATGCCCGTTTGCTCGAACGGCTGCGTCAGGCCCTGCGCCAGGACGGCCGGGTGGTGTCCCGACTGGTGACCGGCAAGGAGCAGGAGGGCGCCAAGTTCCGTGATTACTTCGAGTATGACGAGCCGCTGCGCAATGTGCCGTCGCACCGGGCGCTGGCGATTCTGCGGGGGCGCAACGAGGGTATTCTGAACATCGCCCTGCAGTTGGGCGACCCGGAGGCACCGGCCACCGCCAGCCACCCCTGCGAAGGCATGATCGCCGAGGCGGCGCAGATCAGTGACCAGGGCCGCCGGCCGACCGCTGGCTGAACGAGGTGGTGCGCTGGACCTGGCGGGTCAAGTTGTCCGGCCATCTGGAAACCGAGCTGCTCGGCGAGCTGCGCGAGGCGGCGGAGGATGAAGCCATCCGCGTGTTCGCCAGCAACCTCAAGGACCTGCTGCTGTCGGCGCCAGCCGGGCCGCGGGTTACCCTGGCGATGGACCCGGGCCTGCGCACCGGCGTCAAACTGGCCGTGATCGATGCCACCGGCAAGCTGGTCGATACTGCCACCATCTTCCCCCACGCACCGCGCAATCAGTGGGATCAGTCGCTGGCGGTGCTGGCGACGCTGTGCCGCAAGCACCAGGTCAATCTGATCGCCATCGGCAACGGTACCGCCTCGCGCGAGAGCGACAAGCTGGCCAGTGACCTGCTCAAGCAGTGCCCCGAGCTGAAGATGCAGAAGATCACCGTCTCCGAAGCCGGCGCCTCGGTATATTCCGCCTCGGAACTGGCAGCGAAGGAATTCCCCGACCTGGACGTGACCTACCGCGGCGCGGTATCCATCGGCCGCCGGCTGCAGGACCCGCTGGCAGAGCTGGTGAAAATCGAGCCCAAGGCCATCGGCGTTGGCCAGTACCAGCATGACGTATCCCAGGTGAAGCTGGCGCGCAGCCTGGATGCGGTAGTCGAGGACTGTGTGAACGCCGTCGGCGTCGACCTCAATACCGCATCGGTGCCGCTGCTGACCCGCGTATCGGGGCTGAATCCGACCATCGCCCGCAACATCGTCGACTATCGCGACCAGCACGGTGCCTTTGCCAGCCGCCGCGAACTCCTGAAGGTCAGCCGGCTGGGCGACAAGACCTTCGAACAGGCAGCGGGTTTTCTGCGGGTAATGAGTGGCAGCAACCCGCTGGATGCCTCCGCGGTGCATCCGGAGGCCTATCCGCTGGTCCAGCGGATCGCCGAGCAGACCGGTCGCGACATCCGTAGCCTGATTGGCGACTCGGCATTTCTGCGCAAGCTGGATCCGGCGCGCTATACCGACCAGCACTTCGGCATCCCGACCATCACCGATATCCTCAGCGAGCTGGACAAGCCCGGGCGCGACCCGCGCCCCGAGTTCAAGGCGGCTACCTTCCAGGAGGGCGTGGAGAAGATCAGCGATCTGGAGCCCGGCATGGTGCTCGAAGGCGTGGTCAGCAACGTGGCCAACTTCGGTGCCTTCGTCGATATCGGCGTGCATCAGGACGGCCTGGTGCATATTTCCATGCTGGCTGACAGCTTCGTCAAGGACCCGCGCGATGTGGTCAAGGCCGGCGACATCGTCAAGGTCAAGGTGCTGGAAGTGGACATTCCGCGCCAGCGCATCAGCCTGACCATGCGCATGGGCGACCAGCCCGGGGCCACGAGCAACGCCCGTGCCGGTGCTCCGGCTGGTGAGCGCAATCGTCCGCGTCAGCCGCGGGCAGACAAGGGCCATGCTGGCTCCCCGCCACAGGCCGGTGGTACCTTTGCCAACCTGTTTGCCAATGCCAAGAACCTGAAGAAGCGATAACCATGAGCCAACACCCGAAACTGAGCGACATCCAGGACAACCGCATGAGCCCCTTCACCGAATCCCTGGGCCTGGAGCTGGTCAGCCTGGATCAGGAGGGCTGCACCATGCGCCTGGAAATCAGCCCGCAGCATTTCAATACCACGGCGCGGGTCCATGGCGGCGTCATCTTCAGTCTGCTGGACTCGGCCATGGGCGCGGCCGTCTACGCCCGGCTGGACGCCCATGAGGCAACCGCTACCATTGAATGCAAGATCAACTACACCCGCGCGGTCACCGGTGGGGTACTGGAATGTCGGGCCAAGGTGGTGCATGCCGGCACGCGGACCATGGTTGTCGATGGCGAGGTCTGGCAGGACGGCGCGCTGGCCGCCAAGTGCCTGGGTACCTTTGCCCGCATCTGAACCGGTCGCCGATAGCCGACGCCGATCATTTTCACCGTTTGAGGAGTGACGCGCTTGTCACCACTGTTGAAGCAACGTCTCGACCTGCTGGCACAGCCGGCGCTGCAGAGCAGCCTCGCTGCCTGCATGCATGGCATCGAGAAGGAGAGCCTGCGCATCGATGCCGGCGGGATTCTGTCACAGCAACCCCATCCTGCCGGGCTGGGATCGGCGCTGACGCACCCGACCATCACCACGGATTATTCCGAAGCGCTGATCGAACTGATCACCCCGGTGAGTCGGAATATCGATGGACTGTTCCAGCATCTGGACGAGATTCACCGCTTTACCTATGGCGAGCTGGGCGAGGAGCGCCTGTGGACCGAGTCCATGCCCTGCGTGTTGCCGGCCCGTGACGAGGACATTCCCATTGCCTGGTACGGCAGCTCCAATGTGGGCATGCTCAAGCATGTCTACCGGCGGGGTCTGGCGGTGCGTTATGGCAAGCCGATGCAGTGCATTGCTGGTATCCACTACAACTTCTCGCTGGCGCCCGAACTGTGGGAGGCGCTGCGTCAGCAGGACCACGACGCGCGCAGTGAGCAGGATTATCAGTCCGAGCGTTATGTGGCGCTGATCCGCAACTTCCGCCGTTACGCCTGGCTGTTGATGTACCTGTTCGGCGCATCGCCGGCCCTGTGTGCAAGCTTCCTGCAGGGGCGGGATCACCGGCTGGAGCCACTGGGCGAGAAGAGCCTGTATCTGCCCTACGCCACCAGCCTGCGCATGAGCGACCTGGGCTACAACAACGATGCCCAGGCGGACCTGAGCGTCTGCTACAACAGTCTGGATAGCTACATCGCCAGCATGCAGAAGGCGATCAGCCTGCCCTATGCGCCCTACGCCGCGCTGGGCACCCATGATGCCGATGGCCAGTGGCAGCAGCTCAACACCAACCTGTTGCAGATCGAGAACGAGTTCTACAGTTCGATCCGACCCAAGCGCGTGGCGCGCAGCGGCGAGAAGCCGGTGCACGCGCTGGCCGCGCGGGGCGTGGAGTATGTCGAAGTACGCTGCATGGATATTGACCCGTTCAGTCCGCTGGGGATCGAGCCGAGCACCGCGCACTTTCTCGACAGCTTCCTGTTGTTCTGCGCGCTGGCCGATAGTCCGGCGATGTCTGACGAGGAGTGCCGGACGAGCAACGACAACTTCGCGCTGGCAGTCAAACGCGGCCGCGAGCCGGGTCTGCAACTGATCCGCAAGGGCCAGCCGTGCAGCCTGATCGAGTGGGGCGAGCACCTGCTGGACAATATCGCCGCTTGCGCCAGCCTGCTGGATCATGCCGGGCAGACCACCGCGCACAGTGACAGCCTGCAGCTGCAGCGCGACAAGCTGCATGACCCGGCACTGACCCCCTCGGCGCGGGTGCTGGAGGCGATTGCCGAGCACGGCAACAGCTTCTTCCGCTTTGCCCTGGGGCAATCCGAGGCGCACCGCGAGCATTTCCTGGCACGGCCGCTGAGCGCCGCGCAGTCGCAGGAGCTCGCCGCCGTGGCTACCCAGTCGCTGGCGGATCAGGCAGCCGTTGAGGCAGCCGATCAGGTGGACTTCGATACCTACGTGGCGCAATACCTGAGCCAGTAACGACTGGCGGGTGGCGCCGGAGTTGCCGCGGCTGGCAGTTGTCTTATGCAGGGTGATCAATCACCGGTATGGTGATTGACCCCACCGCAGCGGGCCCAGCTAGACTGTGGAAAATACCCAATCAAGGAGCCACCATGAAAGCCGTACTGTGCAAAGCCTACGGACCTGCCAGCACGCTGTCGCTGGAAGAGACCGCCGATCCGGTCGCCAAGGACAATGAGGTTGTCATCGATGTCCACGCCGCCGGCGTCAACTTCCCTGACACCCTGATCATCGAGGGCAAATACCAGGTCAAGCCGCCGTTCCCCTTTTCGCCAGGTGGTGAAGCCGCCGGTGTGGTTGCCAGTGTGGGCAGTCAGGTCACCCATCTGAAGCCGGGCGACCGGGTCATGGGGCTGACCGGCTACGGCGGTTTTGCGGAGAAAGTAGCGGCCGCCGGTACTCACGTGCTGCCGATGCCCGATGATATGGACTTCGTCACCGCGGCTGGCTTCAGCATGACCTACGGCACCTCCATGCACGCCCTGGCCCAGCGCGGCAATCTGCAGCCCGGCGAAACCCTGCTGGTGCTCGGCGCTTCCGGTGGTGTTGGCCTGGCGGCGGTGGAGATCGGCAAGGCCATGGGCGCCCGGGTGATCGCAGCGGCCTCCAGTGACGAGAAACTGGAAGTTGCCCGTCAGGCCGGCGCCGATGAACTGATCAACTACAGCGAAGGCGAGCTCAAGGAGCAGGTCAAGGCGCTGACCGGTGGTCAGGGCGCTGACGTGATCTACGATCCGGTGGGTGGTGACCTGTTCGATCAGTCCATGCGCTGCATCAACTGGCGCGGACGGCTGCTAGTGGTCGGTTTCGCCAGCGGCCGGATTCCCGAGCTGCCGGCCAACCTGGCTCTGCTCAAGGGCGCTGCGGTGGTCGGTGTGTTCTGGGGTGCCTTTGCCAAGCGCGAGCCCCAGGCCAACCTCGAGAACTTCCAGCAGCTGTTCCGCTGGTACAGCGAGGGCAAGCTCAAGCCGCTGGTATCCCAGACCTTCGAAATGAACCAGTACGAAGCAGCGTTGACCACCCTGACCACGCGTCAGGCCGTGGGCAAGATCGTTATCAAGACGCGTTAAGCCTCTGCGGCTTCGGGTTAGGGACGGGTTTGTCCGCGAGGAGCTGTAGAAAGCTTCGCGGACAAGGCCGCTCCTGCCTCTTGCCACCGCCCCGCCTTCAATTGGCCCCGGCAAAACCCTGTTGCCGCCAGGCCTCGTAGACCAGCACCGCAGCACTATTGGACAGATTCAGGCTCCGGTTATCCGGATGCATGGGGATGCGCAGCACCTGCTCGGGTGGCAGCGCGTCACGGATATCCGCAGGCAGGCCACGGCTTTCCGGGCCGAACAGAAATAGATCCCCTGGCTGATAGCTGACCTCGCTGTAGCACTGCCGGCCCTTGGTGCTCAGGGCGAACACCCGGTTGGGTTGTACCTTCGCCAGACAGCTGGCCAGATCCGCATGGGTCTGCACCGGTGCGTACTCGTGATAATCCAGTCCCGCCCGGCGCAGGCGCTTGTCATCCAGTTCAAACCCCAGGGGTTCAATCAGATGCAGCTGGCAGCCGGTATTGGCGCACAGCCGGATGATATTGCCGGTATTGGGCGGGATCTCGGGTTCGAGCAGGGCGATATGAAACATGCGGCGCATTCCAGTGAAAAACGCGCCAGTGTAACCGGAATTGGTTGGAGCCAGACAGAGATTGAGGCAGCGGGGATACGCTTTCAGCAGGAGCGACCTTGGCCGTCGGCCCTCCAGTATTTGCCGTAGCCAAAAAAAGGTGACCCCAGCCTGCCTGAACCGGAGCCACCCCAATACACCCACTGACAGACTAAGCAGCTAGTGTGCCAGTTTCATTGCAGATCCATGATCATTCGGTGTCGTCCTCCTCATCTGCACCCAATTCCAGGCCCAGGTCCTTGATCTTGCGGGTCAGGGTATTGCGGCCCCAGCCCAGCAGCTGTGCGGCGTCCCGGCGGCGGCCGGCGGTGTGCTTCAAGGCGGTCTCGATCATGATGCGTTCAAACGCAGGCACTGCCTGATCCAGCAACTGGGTGACGCCGCGGGCCAGCTCACGGTCGGCCCAGATGCGCAGACTGTGCTCCCAGTGACCGTCGCCTGCACTGTCCTGGTGCTGAACGAGCAACTCCGGCGGCAGGTCTTCAACCAGCACTTCCCGGCTGGACGCCATGACGGTGATCCAGCGGCAGGTGTTCTCCAGCTGGCGTACGTTGCCCGGCCAGGGCAGGCCGCGCAGATAGTCGCGGGTCTGCGGCTTGAGAATCTTGGGCTCCACGGCCAGCTCCTGGGCCGCGCGGGAGAGGAAATGCTGGGCCAGTGTCGGGATATCCTCCCGGCGTTCGGACAGGCGCGGGATATGGATGCGGATGACGTTCAGGCGGTGGAACAGATCCTCGCGGAACTTGCCGGCCTGCACCAGGCTTTCCAGATCCTGATGGGTAGCGGCGATGATCCGCACATCCACCTTGATCGGCGTATGCCCACCGACCCGGTAGAACTCGCCGTCGGCCAGCACCCGCAGCAGGCGGGTCTGGGTTTCGGCGGGCATGTCGCCGATCTCGTCGAGAAACAGGGTGCCGCCATCGGCCTGCTCGAAGCGTCCGCGGCGCTGCATGGCGGCGCCGGTGAAAGCGCCTTTTTCGTGACCGAACAGCTCCGATTCCATCAGATCATGGGGGATCGCCGCCATGTTCAGAGCAATGAAGGGATTGCGTGCCCGCGGACTGTGGCGGTGCAGCGCATGGGCCACCAGCTCCTTGCCGGTACCGGATTCACCATTGATCAGCACGGTGATATTGGAGTGGGACAACCGGCCGATGGCGCGGAACACCTCCTGCATGGCGGGCGCCTCGCCGATGATTTCCGGCGTGTGGCTGATCTGGTCGCCAGCGCTGTGATCATCCTCATGGCTATGAGCCAGGGCGCGTCGCACCAGCGATACCGCCTCATCCACATCGAAGGGCTTGGGCAGATACTCGAAGGCGCCGCCCTGGTAGGACGCCACGGCGCTGTCCAGGTCGGAATGGGCGGTCATGATGATGACCGGCAGTTTCGGATAACGCTCGCGGATGCTCGACAGCAGCTCCAGGCCGCTGGTGCCGGGCATGCGGATATCACTGATCAGCACATCGGGGCGCTGCTGGCGCTGCAGGCGGGCCAAGGCGCTGTCGGCACTGTCGAAGCACACCGGTTGCATCCCGTCCTGTTGCAGAGCCTTTTCCAATACCCAGCGGATGGAGCGGTCATCGTCGACGATCCAGACGTCAGCAGTTCGAGTCATTCTTCCTCTCCCGGAGTGAATTCCAGCGGCAGAAACAGGGTAAAAACGGTGCAACCCGGCACGCTTTCGCATTCGATCAAGCCGTGGTGCCGGGTGACGATATTCTGGGTGATCGACAGGCCAAGGCCGGTGCCGTCGGCGCGCCCGCTGACCATCGGGTAGAAGATGCTGTCGACGATGCCCGGGGCGATGCCGGGGCCGTTATCGAAGATCTCCAGCCGGCATACCAGGCGATGGCGCCGGGGGCCGATGGTGAACTGGCGCAGGGTGCGGGTGCGTAGGGTGATCTGGCCATGCTGGGTGGCCGGTTCAGCGAGCAGCGCCTGCATGGCGTTGCGCACGATGTTCAGCACCGCCTGGATCAGCTGTTCGCGGTCACCCATCAGGTCCGGGATGCTCGGATCGTAATCACGCAGCAGTTGCAGGTCACCCTGGGTTTCGGCTTCCACCAGGCTGCAGACCCGCTCGGTGATCTCATGGATGTTGATGCGTGACAGCTGCGGCGGGCGGTAGGGGCCAAGCATGCGATCGACCAGGTTACGCAGGCGATCGGCCTCCTGGATGATCACGTCGGTGTAGTCCTGCAGCTCCGGCTGCGGCAGTTCCCGGGCCAGCAGCTGCGCCGCACCGCGGATGCCACCCAGCGGATTCTTGATCTCATGGGCCAGCCCGCGTACCAGTATCCGGGTCACTTCCTGCTTGGACAGCTGCGCCTCCTCCCGGGTGATGCGCAGCAGCCGGTCACGGGGCAGCAATTCCAGCAATACCCAGTTGCGCTCCTCTGCGCTGACCGGCGTGACCGAATAATCGGCAATCAGCGCCTGGCCATTGCTCAGGTTCAACTGGGCTTCGCGTTTGGTGAAGGGGATCCCGGTGGCCAGCGTGTTGCGCAGGGGCTGGAGGGACTCCACCGAATCGCTGAACAGACTGTCGAGGCGCTGGCCAGTGACTCGCTGACCGCTGACCTCAAGCAGCATTTCCGCTGCGGGGTTCATATAGTTGACCTGCAGGTCGGCATCCAGCAGCAGTACCGCGGTGGTCAGGTTATCCAGAATCTGGCGCAGAAAGAGATCAGGTAGCATGGGGCATTATCCACGACGCTGTGGGCGGCTGTTCCGCCAGCTGTTGCAAGAAGCGAACCAGATCAGCGCGTGCTGCCCGGTGCGTGCGCAGAGCTTGGGCATATACTTGGGCAGCGGTCCGCTGTATGCCGGGCACGGCAGAGAAAGAGCAACTGGAAGCGTGCCAGGGCAGTGTCCGGTTGGCGAATCACTATGGCACGAAAAAGGGGCATGCGCACCATAATGGTGCGCAAAGGTAGCTCAGCCACCGGTACCCGGCTTGGGCACATTGGGCGCTCTGGGTGCAGCGGGTGCCCGGGGTGCCTGATTGGCGCCGCCGCGACCCGGTTGGTTGAGCGAGGTGCGTTGCAGGTGCACGGTGATCGGCGCGCTGCGCTGCAGCTCTTCTCCCCGGGCATTGACCACGACCACGGCAATCTGGTGGCTGCCCCGGTCGACATTGCCCACCGTCAACTGATGCATCGCCGCACCGTTGCCCGGCACGGCGCTGTCGCTCAGCACCCCGTCCAGGGATACCCGCAGCAGATGGCTGCCACTGAGCGGCGGGTCGGTCTGCACTACCAGGGTGAGATCACCCTCGTTGCTGCGGATATTGCTGTCATGGGCGGGGCTGGTGATGTTCAGCTCGCGGTAGAAGCTCGCGTTGCCGCTGTCGGCCGGCGGGTCGATGGGCCTGGGTTGCGCAGCGGCCGGCGCCGGCTCGATGACATTGGTCGGCCCCAGCTCAACGGTGCTGGCACCGGGACGGGGCTGATCGGAGAAGATGCGATTTCCGTCCGCATCGGTCCAGGAATAGATCTGCGCGCCCGCCGGGCCGGCGAGCAGCAGGGCACACAGGGTGGCGGCCAGGGGTAACCGGAACATACTGTTTCACTCCATTGATGATTGCTTAAGACTTGCACTCAATCGGCGCGCTGGCAAGTGGCGAAGGCAGCAGTGAGACGCCGTTCGGGTATTGCGGATAACCGGTGGTCGGTAGGGTGAAGGACAAAAGAAAACGCCCCCGGAATCGGGGGCGTTGTCAGGTGAGCAGGTCAGGCGCCGATCAGCGCGCCTTGGCGACCTGCCGCCAGTGGTGCAGCAGCGGCTCGGTATAGCCGCTGGGCTGCTCCAGACCCTTGAACACCAGGTCCAGGGCCGCCTGGTAGGCCGGCGAGTTGGTGAAGTCGGTGGCCATGGCGCTGTACTCCGGGTCACCGGCGTTCTGCTGGTCCACTACCTTGGCCATGCGCTCGAAGGTCTCGATCACCTGCTCCTTGCTGACCACGCCGTGGTGCAGCCAGTTAGCCATGTGCTGGCTGGAGATGCGCAGGGTGGCGCGGTCTTCCATGAGGCCGATATTGTTGATATCCGGCACCTTGGAGCAACCGACGCCCTGGTTCACCCAGCGCACCACGTAGCCGAGGATACCCTGGGCATTGTTGTCCAGCTCCTGCTGCTTCTCTTCATCGCTCCAGTTGGCCTGTTCCGCCAGCGGCGCGGTCAGCAGGCCGTTGAGCAGGGCTTCCTGCTCATTCTGCAGGGAGATTTTCTCCAGCTCCTGCTGCACGGCCTGCACATCGACCTGATGATAGTGCAGTGCGTGCAGCACGGCGGCGGTCGGCGAGGGTACCCAGGCGGTGTTGGCACCGGCCTTGGGATGGCCGATTTTCTGCTCCAGCATGGCTGCCATCAAGTCTGGCATGGCCCACATGCCCTTGCCGATCTGCGCCTTGCCGCGCAGGCCGCAGGTCAGGCCGACCAGCACGTTGTTGCGCTCGTAAGCCTGGATCCACGCGGTAGGCTTCATGTCGCCCTTGCGCAATACCGGGCCGCCCTGCATTACGGTGTGCATCTCGTCGCCGGTGCGGTCGAGGAAGCCGGTGTTGATGAAGGCTACCCGGGCGCTGGCTGCGGCGATGCACGCCTTGAGGTTGACCGAGGTGCGGCGCTCCTCGTCCATGATGCCCATCTTGATGGTGTTCTGCGGCAGGCCGAGCAGTTGCTCGACGCGACCGAACAGTTCATTGGCGAACGCCACTTCATCCGGGCCGTGCATCTTGGGTTTGACGATATAGATGCTGCCGGTGCGCGAGTTGCCCTTGCGCTGCAGATCGTGGATGGCGATCAGGCTGGTGCAGACGGCGTCCATGATGCCCTCGGGGATTTCGCTGCCGTCTTTCAGCAGGATCGCCGGGTTGGTCATCAGGTGACCGACGTTGCGGATGAACAGCAGCGAACGGCCATGCAGGGTCAGCTCGCCACCGTCGGCGGTGGTGTACTGGCGGTCGGGGTTCAGCCGGCGGACCATGGCGCGGCCGCCCTTTTCCATCTGCTCTTCGAGGTCGCCACGCAGCAGACCCAGCCAGTTACCGTAGGCCAGGACCTTGTCTTCAGCATCAACGGCGGCGATGGAGTCTTCGCAATCCATGATGGTGGATACTGCGGCTTCCATCAGTACGTCTTTCACGCCAGCAGCGTCGGTCTTGCCGATGGCGTGCTCGCGGTCGATCTGGATCTCGAAGTGCAGACCGTTGTGGACGAACAGCAGCGCATCCGGGTTGGCCGGGTTGCCCTGGTAGCCGGCGAACAGCGCCGGGTTCTGCAGGCCGGTGGTCTGGCCTGACAGCAAGGTGACCTGCAGTTGGCCATCCTGCACGCGGTAGGCTTCGACCTGGGTATGGTCGCCCTGTTGCAGCGGGATGCTCTGGTTGAGGAAGTCACGGGCAAAGGCGATGACCTTGTCGCCGCGCACCGGGTTGTAGCCCGGGCCGCGTTCGGCGCCATCGTCTTCGGCGATCGCATCGGTGCCGTACAGGGCGTCGTACAGGCTGCCCCAGCGGGCGTTGGCGGCGTTCAGCGCGTAGCGGCCATTCATGACCGGTACCACCAGCTGCGGACCGGCCTGCTGGGTGATCTCGATATCGGTATTGGCGGTGGTGATGCGGAAGTCCGCCGGTACCGGCTTGAGATAGCCGATGGAGGTCAGGAATTCGCGGTACGCCGCCATGTCCCGGATCGGGCCGGGGTTGGCGCTGTGCCATTGGTCCAGCTCGGTCTGCAGGCGGTCACGTTCGGCCAGCAGGGCGCGATTCTTCGGCGCCAGGTCGTGGACCAGCTCGCTGAAACCGGCCCAGAACGCGGCAGCGTCGACGCCGGTGCCAGGCAATGCCTGTTGCTCGATAAACTGATGCAGGGCCGTGTCGATCTGCAGGCCCTGGATGTCCTTGCGTTGAGTCATGTCAGGATTCCTCCTCGGATTACAGTGCGGCGATGCCGGCCTTGGCGACCTGGGCATCCTGATCCGGTTTGACACCGGAAACGCCGATGGCGGCAACAACCTGACCTTCGACCTTCAGCGGCACGCCACCTTCGAGCAGGCCGGACACTTCCGGAGCGGACAGGAAGGCAGTACGGCCGCCATTGATCATGGCTTCGAATTCACTGGTGTCGCGGCGACCCAGAGCAGCGCTGCGGGCTTTCTGCGGTGCGATGTAGGAAGCGATTGGCGCGCAGCCATCCATCCGGCGCATGGCCAGGATATGGCCGCCGTCATCGACCACGGCGACGGTGACCTTCCATTCATTCTGGTCCGCTTCAGCGAAGGCCGCGTCGATCATACGGTTGGCTTCTTCGAGGGTCAGTACGGGTTTGCTCAGCATCTTGTTATCTCCTGGGAGGTCAGTTGATTGCGTCTTCGACGACTTCGATCCAATGGCGCACGGGGGTTCGGTTGGCCGAGCCCAGATGGGTCTGGCAGCCGATATTGGCAGTGACGATAGTATCGGGTTTACCGGCTTCCAGCGCGTTCAGTTTATTGTCGCGCAGCTGCTTGGCCAGTACCGGCTGGGTAATAGAGTAGCTGCCGGCCGAGCCGCAGCACAGATGCGCATCGGCTACCGGCGTCAGGCTGAAACCCAGCTTGCGCAGGATCGGCTCCACGCGCCCGCCCAATTTCTGGGCATGCTGCAGGGTACAGGGGCAGTGGAAGGCCAGGGTCTGCGTGGCCTTGACCTGCAGCGGTTGCAGATCTTCCTTCTCCAGCACTTCGACCAGATCCAGCGCCAGGGCGCTGATCTTGCGCGCCTTTTCGGCATAGGCCGGATCATCGCGCAGCAGGTGGGCGTATTCCTTGACGAAGGCACCACAGCCGCTGGCGGTCTGGATGATCGCCTCGGCGCCATTCTCGACGGCTGGCCACCAGGCGTCGATATTCCGCCGCGCACGGTCAAGCCCGGCTTGCTGGGCATCCAGGTGGTAATCCACCGCGCCACAGCAGCCGGCCTCGCTGATCGGCTTGATGGAAATGCCCAGCCGGTCCAGCACCCGCGCCGTGGCGGCGTTGGTGTTGGGCGACAGGCCCTGCTGGGCGCAGCCTTCGAGGATCAGCACGTGACGGGCATGGCGCGGGGCCGGGCGCGGCTTGGCTGGAGCCAGTTTGGCCGGAATCTTGTCCTTGACCGCCGCTGGCATGAAGGTGCGGACTGCCTGGCCAGCCTTGAGCAGCGGGTTGAAGATCACCGGGTTGGGCACCACATGGCGCAGCGCCGAGCGCAGCATGCGCTGTTGCAGCGGACGCTCGATCTCGCTGGCCATGGCTTCGCGACCGATATCCAGCAGGTTGTGATACTTCACGCCGGACGGGCAGGTGGTTTCGCAGTTGCGGCAGCTCAGGCACTGGTCCAGGTGCAGCTGGGTTTCCCGGGTAGTGGCTTCGCCTTCGAGAAATGCCTTGATCAGGTAGATACGCCCGCGGGGACCGTCGCGCTCGTCGCCGAGCAACTGATAGGTCGGGCAGGTCGCATTGCAGAAGCCGCAATGCACGCAGGAGCGCAGAATGCTTTCTGCCTCTTCGGCGCGCGGCAGCTTGCGCGCCTTTTCAGTGAGATTGGTTTGCATGATGTTACCTCTTCAGTCTCAGAGCCCGGGATACATCCGGCCGGGGTTGAACAGGCCCTGAGGATCGAGCTGCTTCTTCAGTTGGCGGTGATAGCGTTGCAGCAGCGGTGTCAGGGGCTGGAACGGGCTATCTGTGACGCCGGCGCGGTAACAGGTGGCATGACCGCCGTGACGGCTGGCCAGTGCCTGGAGTTCCTCGGCAGCGGCGTCGGACTTCAACCAGCGCTGGGCACCGGCCCAGTCGAGCAGGCTGGCGCCGGGCAGCTCCAGTTCCGCCGTCAGCGGTGGCAGCGACAGGCGCCACAGCGGCCGTGGGTCCTGGAAGAAGTCCAGTTGCTGTTCATTGAGCTGGGTCCAGAAACCGGCATCCAGTTCCTCGCCACCGATACGGTCGGCGGCTGAGCGCACCGAACCCACGCCGCCTTCCAGGCGCAGATGCAGATGACCGTCCAGGTAGCTGGCAGCAGTGATCGGAATCGGCTGCTGGCCCCATTCGGCGAGCTTCAGCAGCGCCCTCTCGACGGGCAGCTCCAGACGCAGGTGATGGCTGCTGACCGGCTTGGGTAGCACCTTCATGGACACCTCGGTAATGACCCCGAGCTGACCGAAACTGGCGGCCATCAGGCGGGACAGGTCATAACCCGCCACGTTCTTCATGACTTCACCACCAAAACGCAGCAGCTTGCCATGACCGGTGATGACGCGGGTGCCGAGCACCAGGTCGCGTACTGCGCCAGACCAGGGGCGGCGCGGGCCGGACAGGCCGGCAGCGATCATGCCACCCACCGTCGCCTGGCCGTTGAAGGTCGGCGGCTCGCAGGTCAATGTCTGGCCTTGATCATCCAGCGCGGCAAGCAGCTCGACCAGCGGAGTGCCACTGCGTACGGTCACCACCAATTCGGTGGGATCGTAGTTGACGATGCCGCTGTGGCCCCGGGTATCCAGCACCTGGCCATCGACCGGGCGGCCGAGAAAGGCTTTGCTGTTGGCACCCTGGATCGCCAGCGGGGTATTGCTGTGCAGGGCATCGAGCACCTGCTGCTGCAGTTGCTGTTCACTGGCCGACGCGGCGCGTTCGCCAGGGCGATGGGCATGTTCGTGTTGGGCCGACATCAGAAGCGCTCCAGTTCAGGGAAGGGCAACTCGCCATTGTGGATATGCATGGCACCGAATTCGGCGCAGCGGTTCAGTGTTGGGATGTTCTTGCCCGGGTTGAGCAGGCCATCGGGATCGAACGCGGCCTTCACCGCATGGAAGGTCAACAGCTCGTCATCGTTGAACTGCGAGCACATCTGGTTGATCTTCTCCCGGCCGACACCGTGCTCCCCGGTGATCGAGCCGCCCACGGCGACGCAGAGTTCGAGGATCTTGCCGCCGACCGCTTCGGCGCGCTCCAGCTCGCCTTCCTGGTTGGCATCGAACAGGATCAGCGGGTGCATGTTGCCGTCACCGGCATGGAACACGTTGGCCACGCGCAGGCCGTACTCGGCGGACAGGTCGGCAATGCCCTGCAGCACCTTGGGCAGTTCGCGGCGCGGGATGGTACCGTCCATGCAGTAGTAATCCGGCGAAATGCGACCCACCGCCGGGAAGGCATTCTTGCGCCCGGCCCAGAACAGCGCGCGTTCGGCGTCATCCTTGGCCTGGCTGATAGCGGTCGCGCCGCTGTTCTCCAGCACCTGGCGCACCCGCTCGCATTCATCGGCAACATCGGCTTCGACGCCATCAAGCTCGCACAGCAGTATGGCTTCAGCCTCCACCGGATAGCCGGCGTGAATGAAATCCTCGGCCGCGCGAATGGCCAGGTTGTCCATCATCTCCAGCCCGCCGGGGATGATGCCGGCGGAAATGATGTCACCCACAGCCTTGCCGGCCTTGCCCACGTCATCGAAGCTGGCCATCAATACCTTGGCGACCTGGGGCCGCGGCAGCAGCTTGACGGTGACCTCGACGACGATGCCGAGCATGCCTTCGGAGCCGGTAAACAGTGCCATCAGGTCGAAGCCGGGGCTGTCCAGCGCGTCGGAACCGAGCGTCATGCGCTCGCCTTCGACGGTGACAATCTCCACTTTCAGCAGGTTGTGTACGGTCAGCCCGTATTTCAGGCAATGCACGCCGCCGGCATTCTCCGCCACGTTGCCGCCGATCGAACAAGCAATCTGTGATGACGGATCGGGGGCGTAGTACAGCTGATAGGGTGCGGCGGCTTCGGAGATCGCCAAATTGCGCACGCCGGGCTGAACCCGCGCGAAACGACCCTCTGGGTTGACCTCGAGAATATTCTTCAGGCGCGCCAGCACCAGCAGCACACCGCCTTCCAGCGGCAGGGCGCCACCTGACAGGCCGGTACCGGCACCACGGGCGACGACCGGGACCTGGCGCTGATGACAGATCTTCATGAAGGTCTCGATCTGCTCAACGGTCTCGGGCATCACCACCAGCAGGGGCATGACGCGGTAGGCCGACAGCCCATCGCATTCGTAGGGCTGCAGGTCTTCACGTTCGTGCAGCACTTCCAGATCAGGCAGTGTCTGGCGCAGCTCGTTGATCAATCCCGCCTTGTCTACGGGAGGCAGAGGACCGTCGAGCTTTTCATCATAGAGAAGGTTCACGGATATCACCTGTTTGTTATCGATGGTCTTGGGACCCACTTCTGGCTTCGAATACTGCTGCTTTGGGCGGCCGACGTCCAGCCTAAAACCATCTGGTCGGACCAGTTTGTTACGTTCATATTGCTGATTTTGTTTGCCATGGCGCGTGAGATACAGGCAATCACAAAAATATAGTGGATTTGTAAACGCGCCATCCTTACTCTGGTATGACCAGTTTTTCCAAGAAGGGTGAGGTCATGGTTGAAAATGCTTCGGAGCGTCGCCAGGTGGGCGATGTGGTTGCTGACCGTATCGAGAAGCTGATCGCGGACGGTGTGCTGAAAATGGGCCAGATGCTGCCATCCGAGCGGCAACAGTGCGAGAAGCTGGGCATTTCCCGCAGCGCCTTGCGTGAAGGGCTGAAGGTACTGCGCGGCAGGGGGCTGATCAAGACTTCCCAGGGACGCGGCTCTTACGTTGCCAGTCTGATGGGCAATCGGGATGAGACGCCGATGATGCACCTGTTCAACAATCACCCACGGACGCTGTTCGATCTGCTTGAGGTGCGCGCCCTGCTCGAAGGCGAGTCGGCGCGGCTGGCGGCGCTGCGCGGTACTGATGCTGACTTCGTATTGATCCAGCGGCGCTATGATGAAATGGTCGCCGCCCATACCGGCGGCCCGGCGCGGGACCCGGAAACCCTGGCGCATCTGGACCACGCCTTTCACCTGGCGATCTGCGACGCCTCGCATAACCCGGTGCTGGTGCATACCCTGCAGTCGCTGACCAAGTTGTTGCTGGGCTCGGTGTTCGCCTCGGTGCAGAACCTCTACCACCGGCCGACGCACAAGCGGCAGTTGGATCGCCAGCATGCCCGGCTCTACCACGCGGTGATGGAGCGCTTGCCGACCCAGGCCAAGCGCGCGGCGATGGATCATATTCACAGTATTCGAGACAACCTGCGGGATATCGAAAACGAAGGCCAGCGACTGGAGCGGGCAACCTTGCGCCTGGAGGGCTGGCAATAAAAAAGGGCGGTGCACATCAGTGCGCCGCCCTTTTATCCGCACTGGGGAATCAGCTACCTGTGGTGGTGATTCCCGCTGCGTTCAGCGGATCGCTGATACCTAGCACGTAGATCGCCAGCATCATCAGCAGGCCGGCAAAGGTGACGTAATAGATAGTTGGCAGCAAGGTCTTGCGCAGGGTAACGCCCTCACGTCCCAGCAGGCCGACGGTGGCCGATGCCGCTACCACGTTGTGGATGGCAATCATGTTACCCGCAGCCGCACCCACCGATTGCCCCGCAACGATCATGGCGCCGGAGATACCCAGCAGCTCAGCGGTATTGAACTGGAACTGCGAGAGCATCAGGTTGGAGGCGGTGTTGGAACCGGCGATGAACGCACCCAGCGCACCTACCGTCGGGGCGAACAGCGGGTAGACATCACCCACCGCGTTGGCGACGGCATTGGCCATGGCCACCGGCATGGAAGGCAGGTCGGACAGGTTGACTCCCGAGTTGATCAGGATACGCACCATGGGAATGGTGAAGATCAACACGAAGCCGGCGCCAATGATGGTGTTGGTAGACTCGCCCAGCGAGCGCTTGAACTCGGTGAACGACATTCGATGCACCAGGGCGGTGACCAGCACCACGAACACCAGGATGCCACCAGGCAGATACAGCGGCTCAAGGCTGGCGGACAGACCCGCTTCACCCATGATATCGGTGAACTTGAAGCTCAGGCTGTTGAGCAGGCCCTTGAGGGTGTCGTTGGTACGCGACAGCACCAGCACCGCAGCCAGCAGCACATAGGGCAGCCAGGCCATCCAGATGGCGATCGGGCGTTTGCCGGCCACGTCATCCAGCTTCATCTCGACACTGCCCATCCAGTCGGCAGGCCAGTCCTTGGGATCGGCAAAGTCCCAGGTTTCCTTGGGCATCAGGAAGCCAGCCTTGGCAGCGGGCACCACAATCGCCAGACCGACGAGGCCGCCGATGATGGAGGGGAACTCCGGTCCGAGAAACACCCCGGCCAGCGCGTAGGGAACGGAGAAAGACACCGCGGCAAAGAGGGCGAAGGGAGCAACCGCCAGACCTTCTTTCCAAGAGCGGTTCGCGCCGAAGAAGCGGGTCAGGATCATGACCATGATCAGCGGCATCAGCAGGCCGAGCAGGGCATGCGTGATGGCGACCTTGGAAACGATCAACTGGAAGAAGGTCGGCCAGTCAGAGCCGACAGTAGCCAGGCTGGCACCGATACCGGCTTGATCCAGGCCCGCGCCGACACCAACAATCATCGGCGTGCCCACCGCACCGAAGGACACCGGCGAGGATTGCACGATCATACCGACTACCACCGCAGCAACGGCCGGGAAGCCCAGCGCCACCATCAGTGGTGCGGCGACCGCAGCCGGAGTACCAAAGCCGGAGGCGCCTTCAATGAAGCAGCCGAACAGCCAGGTGACGATGATCGCCTGCACGCGACGGTCCGGGCTGATGCCCGAGAAGCCCTTGCGGATGGCGAGGATGCCGCCCGAATGCTTCAGCGTGTTGAGCAGTAGAATCGCACCGAAGATGATCCAGAGGATGGAAGCCGTCAGAACCAATCCCTGAAGACTGGAAGCGACGACCCGTACCCACGTCATATCCCAGGCGAGCAGGGCAATGGCGACGGTAACGATGAAGACGACAGGCATTGCATATTTCGCCGGCCAACGGAACCCGACCAGCAGGACCCCCGCGAGAACCAGAGGAAAGAATGCAAGCAGAGACAAAAGAGTTTGGCTCATCTGGAATTTCCTTTGTTTTTTTTATGAGGAATGCGCAGCAACTGCAGCATAGCTCGGTCGGATGGGATATTGCTATCACCGATCGGACAGGTCCAGATGTTATCTCAATGGTCAGACCAGTAATTTATTCCCCAGGAGAGGGCGGGCGGGAGACCCCTTGTGGGCCATGAGTTGACGAGTTGGTCATGCTTTTTCGAGGGTCACAGTCAAACTGGTCCTACCAGATGGCGTGAATGGCCGGGCAGCTGCTGACTCGCTGGTCAGAGCGTCTGGCGCAGCAAAACGCCGGGCCAGAAAGCAGAAAACCCCGGCAAGCCGGGGTTTGTCACTGCGAGAGCAGATCAGACGCTGTAGTACAGCTCGTATTCCAGCGGGTGAACGAAGGTACGCACCTTGAGCTCTTCGGCTGATTTCAGCTCCAGGAAGGTATCGATGAACTCGTCGGTGAACACGCTGCCCTTGGTCAGGAACTCGCGGTCAGCGTCCAGCGCCTCCAGTGCTTCCTTCAGGCTACCGCACACCTGCGGAATCTGGCTGGCTTCCTCCGGGGGCAGGTCGTACAGGTTCTTGTCCGCCGCATCGCCGGGGTGAATCTTGTTCTGGATGCCATCCAGGCCAGCCATCAGCAGCGCGGCGAAGGCCAGGTAGGGGTTGGCAGCCGGATCCGGGAAGCGAGCTTCGATGCGTCGGGCCTTGGGGCTGGATACATGCGGGATGCGGATCGAGGCGCTGCGGTTACGGGCCGAGTAGGCGAGCATGACCGGTGCTTCGAAACCCGGGACCAGACGCTTGTAGGAGTTGGTCGACGGGTTGGTGAAGGCGTTCAGGGCCTTGCCGTGCTTGATGATGCCGCCAATGAAGTACAGCGCCGTCTCGGACAGACCGGCATAGCCTTCGCCGGAGAAGGTGTTCTTGCCATCCTTGCTGATCGAGATGTGCACGTGCATACCGGAGCCGTTGTCACCGTACAGCGGCTTGGGCATGAAGGTAGCGGTCTTGCCGTAGGCATCGGCGACGTTGTGCACCACGTATTTCAGGTTCTGCACTTCATCGGCCTTGGCCACCAGCGTATTGAACTGCACGCCGATCTCGTTCTGGCCAGCGGTAGCCACTTCGTGGTGGTGAACTTCCACTACCTGGCCCATTTCCTCCAGCGCGTTGCACATGGCGGTACGGATCTCATGGTCATGATCCAACGGCGGCACCGGGAAGTAGCCACCCTTGACGCCGGGGCGGTGACCTTTGTTGCCGGTCTCGAAGGAGGCGTCGGTGTTCCACGAGCCCTGCTCGGAGTAGATCTTGAACATGGAGCCGGAGATATCGGACTTGTACTTCACCTCGTCAAAGATGAAGAACTCCGGCTCAGGGCCGAAGAAGGCGGTGTCGCCGATGCCGGTGGACTTCAGGTATTCCTCGGCCAGGCGGGCGATGCTGCGCGGGTCGCGCTCATAACGCTGCATGGTAGCCGGTTCGATGATGTCGCAGACGATAATCAGCGTCGGCTCTTCGGTGAACGGGTCCAGCACCGCGGTGCTGTCGTCGGGCATCAGAATCATGTCGGACGCTTCAATGCCTTTCCAGCCGGCGATCGAGGAGCCGTCAAACATCTTGCCATCCTCGAAGAAATCTTCGTTGGCGTCGCGGGCCGGCATGGTGACATGCTGCTGTTTGCCCTTGGTATCGGTGAAGCGCAGATCAACCCACTTCACATCAAATTCGTTGATCAGTTGGATCGCTTTCGACATGCTGTTCTCCAGTAGGAATCTCGTTCCAGGTGTCGGCCTGGCCCTTTCATACGTAGTGATGCGGAAATTGATTTATCCCGCCCGGTTCGTTTGTCCAGGTAATGGCAGCAAAAGCTGTGCCAGCATTGCCAGGCAGTGCAAACCCCGGCTGCAGCGTGATCTGGGGATCAGTGCAGGTCTTGCCGGGCATTATCGCGCACTTGATCGGTGCGGGGAACAGTTGCGATGCACCATATTGGCGCGTCGGTCGGTAAACCGGGCGAATGCCGGGCAGCACGGGTATAATGCGCCCCTTTTCGCTGCGCCGACCCAGAATTGTTCCTATGAAACTGATTATCAAATTCTTCGCCGAGATCACCATCAAATCGCCGCAGGTGCGCAAGCGCTTCGTCTCCCAGCTGCGCAAGAACCTCAAGGTGTTGCTCAAGCCGATCGACCCCGAGCTGCGCATTGCTGGTAACTGGGACAGCCTGGAGATTATTACCGGCGACGATCCGGCGCTGCAGGCGCAGGTAATCGAACGGCTGCAGAATACGCCCGGCATCAACCATATCCATGAAGTACACGAGCACGAGCTGGGTAGCCTGGATGAGCTGGCCGAGCTATGCGTGGCGTGCTTTGCCGGGCAGTTGCGGGGCAAGACTTTCGCGGTGCGCTGCAAGCGGATCGGCAAGCACCCGTTCTCGTCCACTGACGTGAACCGGCTGCTGGGCTCACGGCTGATGGAGTCGAGCGGGGCGGCGGGCGTTTCGCTGAAGGACCCGGATGTAGAGATCCAGCTGGAAATCCGCCAGCAGCGGGTATTCCTGATCCAGACCCGGCATGAAGGTATCGGCGGCTTCCCGCTGGGCACCATGGAGCCGGTACTGAGCCTGATGTCCGGCGGCTTCGACTCCACCGTGGCCAGCTACCAGATGCTGCAGCGCGGCATCCTGCCCCATTTCGTGTTCTTCAACCTCGGTGGGCGTGCCCATGAACTGGGCGTGCGCCAGGTCGCGCACTATTTATGGGAGAAGTACGCGGCCAGCCATCGCCTGCGCTTCATCAGTGTGCCATTCGAGGGCGTGGTCGCGGAAATCCTGCAGAACGTGGACAACAGCCAGATGGGCGTGGTGCTCAAGCGCATGATGCTGCGTGCCGCCAGCCGTATCGCCCAGCGCCGGGGCTTCCAGGCGCTGGTCACCGGTGAGGCTATCGCCCAGGTGTCCAGCCAGACGCTGCCCAACCTGGCCGCCATCGATGAGGCCTGCGACACGCTGGTGCTGCGGCCGCTGATCACCACCAGCAAGACCGAGATCATCCGCACCGCCCGGCGCATCGGCACCGAGGCGTTCTCCGCGAGCATGCCGGAATACTGCGGGGTGATTTCGGTCAGCCCGGACATCCACACCAATATGCGCAAGGTCACCGCCGCCGAAGCCGGCTTCAATTTCAGCATCCTGGATGAGGCCATCGAGCAGATGACCTCGACCGACTGCTGCGATCTGGAGCTGGAGCTGGAAGGCTCCGAAGTGGAGACAGTTGAACAGGCGCTGACCGGCCAGGTGGTACTGGATGTGCGTCACCCGGATGAGCAGGAAGCCAACCCGCTGGTGCTCGAAGGAGTGGAAGTGCAGGCCGTGCCCTTCTATCAATTGAACAGTCGCTTTGCCGAGCTGGACCCAGGCCGGGCCTATCTGCTGTATTGTGAAAAAGGCGTGATGAGCCAGCTGCACGCCCAGTATTTGCTGGACCGCGGGCATGATAATGTCCGCGTATTGCGGCTGCCACGGCGCTAAATCTACCGGCGGTCCGACAACTTCGTACAAAAAACAGACACTGTCATCTCAGTGTCTGTATAATGCGTGACTCTTTTTTTCAGACAGGCTCGCCTGTCGCCTCGCAATCCAGGATACCCCCGTGATCGAGAATCTTCGTAATATCGCCATTATTGCCCACGTTGACCACGGCAAGACCACGCTTGTTGACAAGCTGTTGCGCCTGTCCGGTACCTTGGATCGCAAGGAGCTCGAAAACGAGCGCGTCATGGACAGCAACGACCAGGAAAAGGAACGTGGTATCACCATCCTGGCCAAGAACACCGCGCTGAAGTGGAAAGACTACGACATCAACATCGTCGACACCCCCGGCCACGCCGACTTCGGTGGTGAAGTCGAGCGCGTGATGAGCATGGTTGACTGCGTACTGCTGGTGGTTGACTCCATCGACGGCCCCATGCCGCAGACCCGCTTCGTGACCCAGAAAGCCTTCCAGGCCGGCCTGAACCCGATCGTGGTCGTCAACAAGATCGACCGTCCCGGCGCGCGTCCGGATTGGGTGGTGGACCAGATCTTCGACCTGTTCGACAACCTCGGCGCCAGCGAAGAGCAGCTGGACTTCCCGATCGTCTACGCCAGCGCCCTGAACGGCCTGTCCGGTCTCGATCACGAGAACCTCGAAGACAACATGGACCCGCTGTTCCAGGCCATCGTTGACCACGTGCCGGCTCCCAATGTTGATCTGGACGGTCCGTTCCAGATGCAGATCTCCCAGCTGGACTACAACAGCTTCCTCGGCGTGATCGGCGTTGGCCGTATTGCTCGCGGCAAGGTCAAGACCAACACCCCGGTCATCGCCATCGGCGCCGACGGCAAGAAGCGTCAGGGCCGTATCCTCAAGATCATGGGTCATTCCGGTCTGCAGCGTGTGGAAGTGGAAGAAGCCCAGGCCGGCGACATCGTCTGCGTCAGCGGTATGGACGAGCTGTACATCTCCGACACCCTGTGCGACATGAACAACGTCGAAGCCCTGCCGGCGCTGACCGTGGACGAGCCCACCGTTTCCATGACCTTCCAGGTCAACGACTCGCCGTTCGCCGGTAAGGAAGGCAAGTTCGTCACCAGCCGCAACATCAAGGAGCGTCTGGAAAAGGAACTGCTGCACAACGTTGCCCTGCGCGTTGAAGAAGGCGACTCCGCAGACAAGTTCAAGGTCTCCGGTCGTGGCGAACTGCACCTGTCGGTACTGATCGAAACCATGCGCCGCGAAGGCTTCGAGCTGGCCATCGGCCGTCCGGAAGTGGTTATCCGCGAGATCGACGGCGAGAAGCAGGAGCCCTACGAGAACGTCATCATCGACATCGAAGAGCAGCACCAGGGTGCGCTGATGGAACAGATGGGCCTGCGCAAGGGCGATCTGACCGACATGGCACCGGACGGCAAGGGCCGCATCCGCCTGGAATACGTTATCCCGGCCCGCGGCCTGATCGGCTTCCGTAACAACTTCCTGACCATGACTTCCGGTACCGGTATCCTGGCCTCCACCTTCAGCCACTACGGCCCGATCAAAGGTGGCGACGTAGGTCACCGCCAGAACGGCGTACTGGTCTCCATGGCCACCGGCAAGGCACTGACCTACTCGCTGGAAACGCTGCAGAGCCGCGGCAAGCTGTTCCTCGAGCCCGGCCAGGAAATCTACGAAGGCCAGCTGGCTGGTATCCACAGCCGCGACAACGACCTGGTGATCAACCCCACCAAGGGCAAGAAGCTCGACAACATGCGCGCCTCCGGCAAAGATGAAGTCATCGCCCTGGTACCGCCGATTCGCTTCACCCTGGAGCAGGCGCTGGAGTTCATCGACGACGACGAACTGGTCGAAGTAACACCCAAGTCGATCCGTCTGCGCAAGAAGATCCTCGACGAGAACCAACGCAAGCGCGCCAGCAAGAGCTGATCCGCTAGCCAGCAGTTCAAAAGCCCCCGACGGTTAACGCCTCGGGGGTTTTTTTATGCTCCCAAATCATTCCTCACATACCGCGTGTCCCGCCCCTTAGGCGGCGTTGCTGCCCGCAAGGCACAGAGCTCTATGCACTCTTACGGTAGCCTTGCGCCATTATCTGGGCTATGTTCAAAGCCAAACGACAGGAACGCAGCCAGATCGACCCAGCAAGCACGGGCTGGCTGCATCCTAAAAACGATACGGAACACGCCGGCATTGGTCGTCCATAACTGCGGGCGGTAGCGTGCCTGCTTGCGCGGGGGGAGGGGGTAGTAATGGAAACAGGAAATGTAGCAGTCAAGCGAATACAGGCCATGGTGGATGCGCCTCTATAACTCTTTGATTTTCATTGGGTATAACAAGTGCTGCTATATAGTCTGCCCGGAGTTATACCACAGTCAATGTTATGTATTAGTGCCGCGTGCGGTCTAATCGCTGTTATGCCTCTGAGCCTATAAAATTGAGAAGTATATGAATAATAAGCTCCAAAAAAGATTTGATGAACTAAGTCGTGACCATGCTGTACTGCTCCAATCCAAAAGAGTTAGTCATGGTCAGCTTGGTTCTAGCGAACATGTTGATGCAGAACTATTTACTGCATGGAAAGTAAAAGTTAGAAGCTTATTATCACTGGCTTGTGGAGAAAAGTCCCAGCACTTTGAGCAGTATGAGAAGGCTGAAAAACCTTACACCATGGAATCAAGTTTTAGTGTTGCACAAAGGTTAGGGGCTGTATTTCATGCTGTCAAAGAAGACTTTGAAGGTGGCTATTTAAATGCAATTAAGAACTTGATTCAGGCGGAAGTTTTTGAAAGCGAGCTAGAGCAAGCGCAAGAATTGTTAGATAACGGATATAAGCTTTCAGCTGCTGTTATCGCTGGAGTTGTACTTGAAACAGCATTAAGAGACTTATGTGATCAAGAGAATATTTCTCATGGAAAACTTGACAAAATGAACGCAGACCTGGCGAGGTCGGGTAAATACAATAAATTACAGCAAAAAAGAATTACAGCTCTCGCAGATATTAGAAATAACGCAGCTCATGGAAAGCCTGAAAATTTCACTGATGAAGATGTAAAATTAATGGTACGAGATGTTGAAGGCTTTCTCCTTAATTTTATGGCATAACAAGGCGGTGTTGTCGCCTACGGCTGGGACTGCCATTCCGCTGGTGCTCCATGCCAGCCTCAAACCGCGGCGTTATGACTTTAGTGAGTGCAAATGAAGGGAATTGTTAGTAAAGCTAATATCTCTCGCGAGCAGATAAATAAAGCGTGTGATCTTCATCTAGCCGGTGAGTACATATGCTCTCTTACGCTTGCAGGATCTTCTGACAGTCTCACTCACGAACTAAACCAAGGTCGCGGTCAAGATTCCGGAGACTCTTGGCATATTAAATTTATTCGGTTTTGGCGTGAAAAATCTGGCCTTCCAAGCCCTTCAAAAAGAGAAATTAATTATCAAAAGAACTGGGCAAGAAATTTGGTGAAACACCACAATGCCGGCGAGGCGGAAGAGATAGAAATTAATTTGGAGTTTGAGTCGTTTTTGGCAATAAAGCGCTCTATTGAGAACTACCAACGCTTGGGCCACCCAAGGACCGAGATAATGGAGCGTTTTAATGAACAAACGCGCGAGTGCGGCTAGTCATAACAATGCGCACCAATACGCCGCCGCAAGCGGCGGCAGGACGCTCGCAAGCTCGCGCCTTTGTGCGCGGCGTTATACGGCGTATCAGGAATACGCGCCTCAGTACCTATCTTCTTCTAAGGCTTTATGGAGAAAAAATTGAAGAAAATTGACCTTCACATGCACACAGTGCCTACGATAAGCGATGCTCATTTTAATTTTTCGATAGAAAAGTTAAAGGAGTACGTGAACTCTGCTGAACTCGACGCTATTGCGATAACAAATCATGACATTTTCGACTTGGCCCAATTTAGACAAATTGATAAAGAGTTGAATTGCGTTGTATTCCCTGGCATTGAGATAAACTTAGCTAATGGTCATATTCTTCTTATATCTGAAAATGATGATTTAGAAGATTTTCAAGTTAAGACTCAAGCCGTGTCTGAAAAAATCAAGGCCATAGGCGACACTCTTAGTTTAGATGAATTTCGAAGTATTTTTGGTGACCTTAATAGATACTTGTTAATCCCTCACTACGAAAAAAAGCCTGCCATCTCAAGAGAGACGCTTGATCAGATTGGTGAATTCATATCCTCAGGCGAAGTTGATAGCCCCAAAAAATTTATACGTTTGGCGAAAGATGAAAGGGAGATGACGCCGGTTATTTTTAGTGACGTTCGAATTCGTGAAGGTATGAGTAAATTTCCATCCAGACAAACATATATCGACTGTGGAGATCTTTCCCTTAACTCATTGAAATATAGCTTGCGTGATAGAAATAAAGTAGCTCTTTCTAAGTCAGAGGGGAATTCGCTCTTTCAGGTTTTTGACGATGGCCAGAAGCTATCCACCGGTCTTAATATTGTTCTAGGAGCACGATCTTCAGGGAAGACTGAAACACTAACTCAGATCAGCAATGACTGCGAGAATGTAAAATATATTCCTCAATTTTCACTTGTTCAAAGAGATGACGTTAACTATGAAAAAGAATTCAATGAAGATGTCGCTCGCAAGAAGAGTATATTCGCTGATAAGCATCTAACTCCATTCAAGACTGTTCTCGATGATGTGTTAAATATTGATATTAGAGTTAATCAACGAAAGGTAGAAGATTATCTATCAACGCTTCTGAAGTCGGCAGAAGAGGCAGAGAAATTTGATGCATTCTCTAAAGTAGCGCTCTTTAATGAAACACAATTTGAAGTGGCCCAGGACAAGGGGCTTGGAGATCTGATCGGTTCTGTTCGACAGCTAGTAGATAATATTGAGTATAGAGAAATAATTGATAAACATATTGATTTTAATAGCTTGAAAGCTTTGGCAGTTGAGTTGATTGAACTTCTGTGGTCAAAAGCGTATGAAAGGAAGAAGAGAGGTTTTGTAAATGACGTCGTGCGAGATGTTAAAAGTAAGCTCCAATTAAGAACATCAGCAACACAGGTTAAAGATGTCGACCTATACAGGGTTATGATTGAGCATAGGAAGGTTTCAAAATTCAACCAAATTGCAAATCTGCTGCAGACAGAAAAAGTTATTTTTCAGGAAAATATTCAGGGATTTAAAGTGGTTTGCAAGCAGCGAGCTTTTAAGGGAGCTGGCGAGATTTTGCGTGTAAGTGGGCAAAAAGTTGGTTTCAGCGACGCCTATAAAGAATATGCTTCACCTTATAAGTATCTTATTGCATTAAAGGATAACGGAGCTTGGACTCCATCCGAATTTTATAAGTACTTTGCATGCATTGAATATGAAATACTCAACAAAGATGGGTTCAAGGTTTCAGGTGGTGAAAGATCTGAGTTTCGTCTTTTACAGGAAATCAAAGATGCGCAAAACTTTGATTATCTATTGATAGATGAACCAGAGTCATCGTTTGATAATCTTTTCTTAAAAGGCGAAGCTAATCAAATGCTGAAAGAGATATCCAAGACAATGCCGGTGGTCGTTGTCACTCATAACAGTACAGTTGGAGCTTCAATCAATGCAGATTATATAGTGTACACATCCAAAGAGATTGAAGATGATGAGATCGTATATAGAAGGTATTCTGGACATCCATCTGACAAAGAACTTTGTTCGGTTGACGGAAAAGCAATAAATAATTTCCAGGTTACCATGAACACATTGGAGGCTGGCGAAGAGGCTTATGTCGATAGAAGAGGCGGCTATGAAAGCATTAAAAGTTGAAAACAGTAAGGGGTACTTCCTGACAGAAAACGGTACGTATGAAACTGTCGATAAAATAGATAAGGTGATTCTTTTGAGGTTAGTTAATGCGGCTCTAGAGGATGGCTTTGAAATCGACGAGTACAATGAAGATGATCTAAAGAATCAAGCCCATCAAATTATATATAAAAGTATCAGTGAAAAGCTTAACGATTTACACAATAGAAGAAATCAGTTCCGTGATGAGTCAGAACGTCTGTTTCTAGATGAATACGAGAAGTATAAGGCTTGATACCAACGAGAGGTTGATGAATAGAAATCAGTCCCGTTTAAATGCCGTATAACAAGTTGCTGCACACGGAAAAAATTACTCGCTTCGCTCCCAATTTTCCAGTGAGCAAGGCGTTGGGCATCAACGAGAGAGACCGCCACTACCGGCGTCGTTTAACAGAAGGAGGATCATCATGTACTGCGTATCCGTGGCATATCCGAGGAAAGATGGCGCCAAGTTTGACTTCGACTACTACACCAAGAAGCACATTCCAATGGTGAGCCGCTTGCTAGGCGCGAACGTCGTAAAGAGCGAAGTGCGTAAAGGAGTTGCCTCCCCGGACGGCTCCCCGGCTTCGTTTCTTTGCCTCGCGAGCATCTGGATAAACTCGGTTGAGGAGTTTCAGGCCACCTTGGACGTACATGGTTCTGAAATCATGGGTGACATCCCGAACTACACAGACATTCAGCCCATTCTTCAGGTAGACGAAGTTGTTGCCTGAGAGGGTTGCCGCCCAACCAGCGCTTCCAGCGGACGGCCCTCGCGCTGCGCGCTAGGCCCGCCGCTGAAGCGCGGCGTTAGCCAGCAATTGGGCCAAGAGCGTCGCGGTGTCCTAAAGTGAAGCGAAGCGATCCAACAACGGAGACGGCAATGAAGCGCCTAATTAAACAAATTATGTCAATCGCGATCATTGCGGCCATTAGTCCCGCTTTTGCTCAATCGCCGCCTGAAGCGGCTTCGACGGTCGGCGCCACGTACGTCGAGCCTTCGGCGACAAAGCCGATCAAGCCGGCAGACAAGATCGACAACCTGTTCGCTCGGAATATGGAACAGCCGTACGTCCTGCAGCGCCTGACTGACCGCAGCTATTTCTTCCAGCGCTTTTTCTACTCAACCACCTTCTATGTCGGCGACGAAGGCGTGCTGCTGTTCGACGCTCCCGAAGGGCGCGGCGCGCAGATCCTGCAGGCAATCCGAGAAGTGACACCTCTTCCCGTAACGACAGTTGTGTACTCGCACTTCCACGTCGACCACATCGGCGACGCCCAGTTCTGGGTCGACCAAGCACAGGAGTCGGGCGGTCTCAGGATTGTTTCCAGCAAGGAAACGGCGGACAAGATGGCGTTCATGAACAGCCAGTTGCCGAAGCCAACCCGAGTGCTTTCAGGCCTGAAGAACGAGTTCAAGTTCGAGGACCTGACGTTGGAGATGCATCGTTTCGCAAAGCCCGCCCACACCGACGACCACTCGGTCTGGCTGCTGAAGGAGCAGAAGGTCGCGCACAGCCCCGACTTGCTCAACCCCGATCAGCTCCCCATGCTAGGCTTCGCGGTGTCTGACACGGCGGTGTATCACCAGGCTAATCTTGAAGAAGTCATGGCTCTCGACTGGACGTATTTCGTTGGCGGGCACGGCAACATCGGATACCGGGAGGACTTCGAGTTCCAGCTCGCCTTCCTGGAGGACTTACGTGAAGCTACGCTGAAAGCTCGGCAGGAAGAAGCGTTCGCAGGCCACATGACCCCGGACGAGAATAACCATGCCGCCTTCGCGCGCTCGCAGCGCGATGCGATCATCATGCGCGTGACCGAGGAGCTGCGGCCGAAATACGGCAAGATGTACGGCTACGACGCCTCAATGCCCTACAACGTGGAGCTTGCCATCCGGCTGGTGGGGTCGTATTACTGACGCACACTATGCTTGACCCTTGGAAGCGTCGCGGCCACGCGGCGTCGGCTAACAAGCCGCTGCATCCGCCGGAAAACCGCTGCGCGGTTCTCCGCGGGGGAGCGTTCTCTTAACGCTCCTCAAACAAAATACGACTGACCGTACCATGCACCACCCGTGAATGGCGGTAGTCGGTGTTCTGCATCATCCCCAGTACGATCCGGTTATTACTCGGGTCGACCCACATCCAGGGCCCCTGGATGCCCCACCACCAGTAGGTGCCGACCGGCAGGTGTCCGGCCTTGGCACTGTCCTCGACGATAGCCACGTTCAGGCCGAAGCGGTTGCCGGGTGCCCAGTTGGGACCGTCAACTTCTGGCGGCAGCTGGTCGCGGGCCATTTCGTTTATCGATTCGGCTGAAAGAAGCCGCACGCCATCCAGTTCGCCGCCGTTGAGCAGCATGCGGGCGAAGCGCAGGTAGTCGTCCATGCTGGAGATGAGGCCGCTGCCGCCCTGGGTCAGCTTGGACTTGGTCAGGTACTGGGTGTTGTCCTGCGGCTCCAGACCGTTGTCGCCGGGCTTGTAGGATACCGCCAGCCGTGGTGCCTGTTCGGCGTTGACGTGGTAGCCGGTGTCTTTCATGCCGAGCGGCTGGAAGATGTTCTCGGCGAGGAACTGCTCATACGGCCGGCCGCTGACGACTTCGACCACCCGCGCCTGGATATCCACCGAGAGGCTGTAGTTCCAGGCGGTGCCGGGCTGATTGAGCAGTGGTAGCTTGGCTAGTTTGTCGACCATTTCTTCCAGGGTCTGCTCGGTGTTGAACAGGTCGGCTTTCAGGTACAGGGTATCGACCTGGGACTGACTGAACACGCCATAGCTGAAGCCGGCGGTCTGGTTCATCAACTCGCGCAGGGTCGGTGCGTGGGTGGGGGCGGCGGTTTGCGGTATGCCGTCCGGGCCGTCGGCGACGGCGACCTTGAGGTCGGCAAATTCCGGCAGGTATTTGGCCAGGGGATCATCCAGTGATAATTTTCCCTGTTCCTGCAGCATCAACATGGCGACGCTGGTGACCGGCTTGGTCAGCGAGAAGATCTTGTACAGGGTGTCTTCGGCCAGCGGTACTTCGGCGGCGATATCCTGATATCCATGCTGGCTGCGGTGCAGCAGCTTGCCGTCCTGCTCCACCAGTACGGCGATGCCGGCAAGACGCCCCTGATCGACTTCGGCCTGCAGGGCTTTTTCGAGCATCTGGAAGCGTTCGGCTGCGATGGGCGGCGCTATGGTTTCAGCGTGCAGGACGCTGGTGAACAGCAGGCAGGCGAGGGCAAGCCAGGAGGGGTACAGACTACGGGAATAGGGCTTCAGCATGGCAGTATTTCTTGTTGTTTAAGATGTGGCACACAATAGCATCCTGCCCCAGCGGGAAAAAGGGAGGTAATTCCATGTACACAGGCCACTGCCAATGCGGCGACGTTCGCTTTCAGATTGTGGGTGAGCTTGAGCCGATTCAGATCTGCCACTGCTCCCAGTGCAGGCGAGCGCAAGGTACGCCCTTCGCGACCAACATTCCGGTGCAGGAAAGTGCCTTCACCCTGCTCAGCGGTGCGGAGCTGCTCAAGTCCTTCGAGTCATCCCCCGGTAAGCATCGGGTGTTCTGCAGTCATTGTGGCTCACCGCTGTACAGCACCAAGGATGATATGCCCGGTGTGCTGCGCATCCGTGCCGGCTTGCTGAACGAGCCGCTGGCTACATCGCCTGGTGCGCATATCTATGTGGGTTCAAAAACCAACTGGTGGTCGATTAATGATGAGGTGCCTCAATACGAGGCCGGGATACCTCCGCGCCGGGCTAGATGATGGGGAGCGAGCAGGCGCGATCTGGACGGCATAACGCCCCCTGCCTCGCACTGCTGTCACGTTGCCGGGACGGTGCTACGCTCTAGTCAGCGAAACGGGAGCGGAGGCCGGCGTGAATTACTGGCATTGGATCTATGAGCGAGTAAAACGCCAGCTGTGGTGGCGGGCGGTGGCCTTTGGTATCGCGGGGATGCTCACGGCGGTGCTGGCGCTGGTCGCGGAGCGGGTCTTCCCTTGGGAGATGCCGTTCAACCTGAGCTCGGATGCGGTGGATAGTCTGCTCAATATCATCGCTTCGAGCATGCTGGCGGTCACGACATTCTCGCTGGGGGTGATGACCGCGGCCTTTGGCGCGGCAACCACCAACGTCACGCCGCGGGCGACCAAGTTGTTGATGGAAGACGAGCTGACCAACAACGTGCTGTCGACCTTCATTGGCGCCTTTCTGTTCAGCATCGTTGGCATCATTGTGCTCAAGACCGGCTCCTACGGTGAGCGCGGGCGAGCGGTGCTGTTCCTGTTCACAATCGTGGTCATCGGGCTGGTAGTGATCCAGTTGTTGCGCTGGATCAACCACCTGATCTCGCTGGGCCGGGTGGGCACGACCATCGACCGGGTCGAGCAGGTTGCCGGCGCGGCGCTGACCGAGCGCCTGGCGGTGCCCTATCTGGGCGCCAACCCCTGGCACGATGTTGGCGCGGTGCCGCCGGGCGCGATTCCGGTGTACGCCAGCGCCATCGGCTATATCCAGTTTATCGATATCCCGGTGTTGTCCCGCCTATGCGAAGAAGCGGACTGCGAAGCCTACTTGCCACTTAATCCGGGCGCGTTCGTGTTCGAGGATACCGTGGTGGTCTGGCTCCATTCGCAGCAGGATCTGTCGGAGGTGACCGGGCAGATTGCAGATCAGTTTGTGATCGACACCAACCGGAGCTTTGATCAGGACCCGCGCTTCGGGTTGGCGGTCATGTCGGAAATTGCCTCGCGGGCGCTATCGCCGGCCGTCAATGACCCGGGCACGGCCATCGATGTGATAGGCCGTCTGACGCGCCTGCTGTCCCAATGGGCGGGTGGGCGGGAAGATGTGCCCGTCGACTATCCACGCCTGCATCTGTTGCCACTGGGCGATGACGACTTGCTTGAAGATGCGTTCATGCTGATAGCCCGCGATGGCGCCGGGATGATCGAGGTGCAGCTGCGGCTGCAGAAGTCGCTGGCGGCGTTGCAGCGGCGGGGCAATGCGAGCTTTCGCCAGGCGGCCGCCAGACAGTCGGCCATCGCGTTGCAGCGCAGTGAGATGGCGTTGACCTGTGTGGCAGATCAGCAGCGGCTGCGCGAAGCGCTGGAATGACCAGCTCGGTTTGCTGAGGCTGAAGGCGAAGCTCAGAACGACCGCAGCATCCGCCCCAGCAGTTCCATCGCCCGCTCGCTGTCCGGCCCCCAGGCGTGGCCGTGGTTCAGGCGCGCGCAGTGGCGAAAGCTCTGGCTGGCGGAGAAGATCGGGCCGGGTGCCAGGCTGATGCCCTGGGCCAGGGCTAATCGGAATAACTGCAGCGAATCGACCTGCTCGGGAAACTCGAACCAGAGGAAATAGCCACCGTCGGGCTGGGTGACGCGGGTGCCTTTGGGGAAGTGGCGGGCGGCGGAGGCGAGCATCGCCTCCTGTTGGCGTTGCAGGGCATGGCGCAATTTGCGCAGGTGGCGATCGTAGCCGCCATGCTGCAGGTAATCGGCGATGGCAGTCTGGGCCGGTACCGAGGGCGAGATGGTGGTCATCAGCTTGAGCCGGGCGATGCGCTCGGTGAAACGCCCGCCGGCTACCCAGCCCACCCGGTAGCCGGGCGCCAGGGTCTTGGAGAAAGACCCGCAGTGAATCACCAGGCCTTCACTGTCCAGCCCCTTGATCGGCATGGGCGGACGTTCGCCGTAATGCAGTTCGGCATAGACATCGTCTTCGATCAGCGGCACCTGATGCTCCTGCAGCAGGTTGTACAACTGCTGTTTGCGGCTGTTATCCAGGCTGGCGCCGAGCGGATTCTGAAAGCTGCTCATGAACCAGCAGGCCTTGATCGGCAGGCTGCCCATACGTTCGCGCAGTACCGCCAGATCGATGCCGTCCCGTGGGTGCACGGGAATCTCTACGGCCTTCAATTGCAACCGTTCGAGTACTTGCAGGCAGGCATAGAAGGTCGGTGACTCGATCGCCACTAGGTCGCCGGCCTGGGTCACGCTCTGCAGCCCAAGGTTGAGGGCTTCCAGTGCACCGTTGGTGACCACCAGTTCTTCTATTGGCAACCTGACCCCGCTGACCATGTAGCGCAGGGCGATCTGGCGCATCAGGTCGGCATTGCCTGCGGTCATGTCGGCGATGATGTCGTGGGGCGACAGGTTGCGCAGGCTGCTGGTCATGGAGCGGGCCAGACGGGCCATCGGGAACAGGTCGGGACTGGGAAAGGCCGAGCCGAAGGGAACCGTATGCGGGTTCTTCAGTGAGCCGAGTACCGAGAATACCAGCTCGCTGACACCGACCTCGGTGGTTGGGGGCACTGCCGGGGTGGGTTGCGGGTCAGGCAGGGGCAGCCCGGCCAGGCTGCGGACAAAATAGCCGGAGCGGGCGCGGGCCTGGATCAGCCCGCGGTCCTCCAGCAGGTAATAGGCCTGGAATACCGTGGACGGGCTCACGCCATAACTCTGGCTGGCCTGGCGCACCGAAGGAATCCGCTCGCCCGGCGCCAGAATGCCCGTGCGAATCAATTCGGCAATGGTATCGGCCAGGCGCTCGTAGCGTTTCATCGAAGGGTTCCATGCAGTCAGTAGCTGGCCGGTGCCAGAAAGGTTGATTCGGCCACAACCGGTGCGCTGTTGTCATCCTCTGCAGCGAGGACGAAGCGGATGCGCTGGCGTGCCGCGGGAGATTGTTCGCCGGTCCAGACCACACTGAGCGGCAGATCGTGGATATCTTCGGCCGCCAGCTGCACGCTGACCGGGGTCGCCAACTGCAGGCCTTGCGGTGCATCGAGGGTTATCTGATAGCGGCCGGGTTGTTGGCTCTTGTTGATCACCTTGAGACTGTAGCTGTTCTCCAGCTGGCCGGCGCTGTTCTCGCGAAACAGATTGCCGCGGTCGCGGCTAACGTCCAGCGACATCATCGGCCGATCCAACAGCGCCACCACGAACAGGCCGATCATCAGCGCCAGCATGCTGCCGTAGCCGAGCAGCCGTGGTCGCAGCCAGCGGGTAGTGCTGCCCTGCTGAGCACGCTCGGAGGTATAGCTGATCAGGCCGCGGGCATAGCCCATGCGGTCCATGACGCTGTCGCAGGCATCGATGCACGCGGCGCAGGCGATACATTCGAACTGCAGGCCGTCCCGGATATCGATGCCGGTCGGGCATACCTGCACACACAGGGTGCAGTCGATGCAGTCCCCCAGGCCCTGCTCGGCCGGATTACTGTCCCGGCGCCGCGGTCCGCGTTGCTCGCCCCGTTCGGTGTCATAGGCGATGATCAGGGTATCGCGGTCGAACATGACGCTCTGGAAGCGCCCGTAGGGGCACATGTCGCGGCAGACCTTCTCGCGCAGCCAGCCGGCGTTGATATAGGTGGCGGCAGTAAAGAAGAACAACCAGAACGCCGCCTGGGCGCCCAGCTCGAAGGTGAACAGACCCACTGCCAGCTCGCGGATCGGCGTGAAGTAGCCGACGAAGGTGAGCGCCGTGGCCAGGCTCACGCCCAGCCAGATGGCGTGCTTGGCACCGCGTCGCAGCAGTTTGCTCAGTGACCAGGGCGCAGCATCGAGACGCACGCGCTGATGGCGATCGCCTTCGGTGACTTTCTCCGCCCACATGAAGACCCAGGTCCATACGCTCTGCGGGCAGGTATAGCCGCACCAGATGCGTCCGGCGACCACCGTGATGAAGAACAGGCCGAAGGCGGCAATGATCAGGATCGCCGACAGCAGGATCAGGTCCTGGGGCCAGAAGGTCGCGCCGAAGATATGGAACTTGCGGCTGGCTAGATCCCACAGCACGGCTTGGCGCTGGTGCCAGTTCAGCCAGGCCGTGCCGAAGAACAGCAGGAACAGCAGGCCGGCGCCGAGCAGGCGCAGCCGCCGGTAGTACCCTTCGAAGCTGCGTGTATGGATCGGCCCGCCGAGCTGGGCGGGTGTGTTGCGTGCAATGGTGGCGTCGATGATCTCGACGGGAATACGTTCACCCATGGTCTACCCCATCAGTCATGAATCAGGCTGGTGACATGATCGTGATTGGGTCTGATATGAAACAGGCTCAGGTTTTCGATAAAAAACCGTATCAGCAGCAAAGCCGCGTCGTTAGGGGGTGACGCATTGTCGCAGGCCGCTCTGTTATGACGAGGCGGGGATTAATGGCACGATTAGCCGTTCATGGCAGGGCACTGATACGGTTTTCAGCACGGCAACTGAGCCTGTTCATTTGTTAATTGATGTTGCATAGTGCGCGGTCGAATCCAATTTGCCATGGGGCTGTCGCTGCATGTATTTCCAGCAAAACAAGTGCGTACGGGGCGGGTCTGGTCCCCGTGAAAGGGGGTGGGCATGAATCTGGGTGCTCTGCTGTGGTTGATGGCGCTGCAGGTGGCGGGTGCGGTGATCAGTCATTTTCTGGTGCCGGCGCTGCCGGGGCCGATTATCGGCATGGTGTTGCTGGTGCTGGGCCTGGCCTTCCTCGGCGAGGTACCGGAGTCGCTGCAGCGGACCGCGTCCGCACTGCTTGGCTATCTGCCGCTGCTGCTGGTGGTGCCGGCGTCGGGCATCATGCTCAGTCATGATCGTCTGCTGGCGGACTGGTTGCCCATCGCGCTGGCGCTGGTTGGCTCGCTGCTGGTAGCCGTGCCGTTCTGTGGCTGGCTGTTGCAATGGCTGATCCGCCGTCAGGAGAGCCGCCAATGATCGCCCTGCTGGTAACCATCCCGGTGTTTGCGCCGATGTTGACCATAGCGGCCTATCAGGTGGCGCTCTGGGTGCAGCGACGCACTGGTTCGCTGCTGCTGCAGCCGGTAATCGTGACGCTGATGCTGGTGATCGCGATGCTCCTGCTGCTGGATATCGATTACCTCATCTACCGCGAAGCCGCGGAGCCGATCGCCCTGTTGCTCGGCCCGGCGACCGTGGCGCTGGCGGTGCCGCTGTATCAGCAGCGTCAGCGCATCCGCATGTTGCTGTGGCCGATCCTGATCACCCTGCTGGTCGGTGGCGTGCTGATTGTGGTGCTGACCCTGCTGCTTGGCTGGCTGCTGGGCGCGCCCTTCGTCACGCTGATGTCGCTGGCACCCAAGTCGGTGACCATGCCGATTGCCATGCTGTTGTCCGAGCAGGCCGGGGGTGATGCGGCGATGACCGCAGCGCTGGTGATGCTGACCGGGGTGATCGGCACCGTGATGGCGCCGCCGTTGCTGCGTCTGGCACGGGTTGACTCGCCCGCCGCGCGGGGGCTGACCCTGGGCATGAATGCCCATGCCATCGGCACGGCGCATGCGCTGCGCGAAGGTGGCGAATGTGCTGCCTTTGCGGCGTTGGGGATGAGTCTGCTGGGGTTGGCGACGGCGTTGCTGCTGCCCTGGTTCGTGGGCTGAATGCAATGCGGGGCCTGCATTGCGCAGGCCCCGCATTATCCGCAGGACTTCAGATCAGGATTCGCCCATGCCTGGCACCGGCTCGGGTGCCGAGTGGGCCCGCACCTTCTCTTCGATACGCCGTCCTACCTCCGCATCAATGTTGCGCCAGTACTCGAAGGCGCGCTCCAGCACCGGGCTGCGCACACCACCGAGCAGGCTGCCGGCTACCTGGTCGACCAGTTTGGTGCGTTCCTCATCGTTGAACACTTCACGCACCAGCGTGCCCGGCTGGCCGAAGTCATCATCCTCGGAGTGCAGTTCGTAGGCGCTGCGCACCATATCGCCGTCCGCTTCCCAGCCATCCTCCATCTTGCCGGTACTGTCCGCCCAGCTGCGATCGCTGCTGTTGGGTGCGTACACCGGTGCGTTGCCGCTGTGCTCGTAGGTCATCTGACCATCGAACATGTAAGTGTTGACCGGCACCTTGGGGCGGTTCACTGGCAACTGATGGAAGTTGGTGCCGATGCGGTTGCGCTGCGCGTCGTTGTAGGCGAAGGCGCGGCCCAGCAGCATCTTGTCCGGGGACAGGCCGATACCCGGGACCGTATTGCCAGGCGAGAAGGCCGCCTGCTCGATCTCGGCAAAGAAATTCACCGGGTTGCGGGTCAGGGTCATCTTGCCGACCTTGATCAGCGGGTAATCCTTATGCGACCAGATCTTGGTCAGATCGAAGGGGTTGAAGCGGTAGGTGGCGGCGTCGGCATAGGGCATGACCTGCACTGACATGATCCAGCTGGGATACTCGCCACGGGCAATGGCCTCGAACAGATCGCGGCGGTGATAGTCCGCATCGATCCCCGCCATGTCGGCGGCTTCGGCGTTATTGAAGAACTCCATGCCCTGCTCGGTATGGAAGTGGTACTTGACCCAGAAGCGCTCACCGGCGGCATTGACCCACATGAAGGTATGGGAGCCGTAGCCGTTCATGTGGCGCCAGGTGCGCGGCAGGCCGCGCGGCCCCATCAGGTAGGTTACCTGATGCGCCGATTCGGGGTTGTTGGTCCAGAAGTCCCACTGCATGTGGTTGTCGCGCAGGCCGGAGTCGGGCAGGCGTTTCTGGCTGCGGATGAAGTGGGGGAATTTCATCGGGTCACGCACGAAGAAGATCGGCGTGTTGTTACCGACCAGGTCGTAGTTGCCTTCGTCGGTATAGAACTTCAACGAAAAGCCGCGCACGTCGCGCCAGGTATCCGGGCTGCCCATCTCACCGGCAACGGTGGAGAAGCGCGCCAGCATCTCGGTCTGGCTACCTTTCTGGAACAGCGCCGCCTTGGTGTAGGCGGACACATCTTCGGTGGTTTCGAACACACCGAAGGCGCCGGCGCCCTTGGCATGGGGTTGGCGCTCAGGCACCTTCTCACGGTTGAAATGGGCCATCTGCTCCAGAAAGTGCACATCATGGAGCATGATCGGGCCATTGGCGCCAATGGTCAGAGAATTGCGATCGCTGGGTGCCGGTGCGCCGGTACTCATGGTCGAGCCGGTTGGCGTTTTACTGTTTGAATCACTCACGGGGCGTCCTCCTTATCAGGCATCTGGCGAAGCTCTCTCGCATGGCTTCAGCTCTCAATGTAGACCATACGGAGGAATAGGCAGCCTTGCCAGGTGCCGACTCGATAATCAGTCGTTCCAGCGCCCCGGCGCGTAGGAAAACACCGGCAGTGCCAGCGACCAGCGAATTGCCGCCAGCCGCACTGCCAGGCCGAAGCTGAAGGAGGCCAGCAGGTTCACGTCATGGTTGATGCCCCAGTGACGCAACACCAGATAGAGAATCGCCACCGCCAGTGAAACGCTGGCATACAGCTCCTTGCGCAGCACCATGGGTGTGCGATTGCACAGCAGGTCGCGCAGAATGCCGCCGAAAATACCCGTGGTGATGCCGGCCATGATCACGACCGGGGTGGGGTAATCGAGCCGCAGAGCGACGTTGCAGCCGATCACGGTGAAGGCGATCAGCCCCATGGCATCGAGGATCAGGAATAGGCTGTGCAACCGGTGCATGAAACGGGCGATCAGCACGGTCAGCAGGCCAGCGGAGATGGTCAGGTAGATGTACTCCGGATGCTGAGTCCAAGTGACTGGGTAGTTGCCCAGCAGCATGTCGCGGACCGTGCCGCCGCCCAGAGCAGTGATGAAGGCTATGAAGGCGACACCGAACATGTCCATGTTGCGGCGGCCGGCAGCCAGGGCGCCGGACATGGCTTCGGCAGTGATGGCGATCAGATAGATGTAGAGAAGCACACAGAACTCCTGCAAGCTGTGACGCCTCTCCCCCTGTCCTTTTACCTGAGAGTTTACGCAGTCATGGACTGCTTGCCCCTTCGGTGGGTTGCCTTGGCAACCTCTCTCCAGCTGGCTGTGCGGTCACCCGCTGCGCTGGGCAGTATCGGGTGTCCTGTGATTCGCAGTAATGGGTACCTGAGCGATTATGGGAGTTTGCGCCTTCGGCGGGGGCCTGGGGCCCCTCTCTCCTGCGACCGGCGATTATACAGCAAGCGCCTGGCTTTGCTATTGCTGACTGCTTCATTGTGTCGCCGGCGCCGGGCCGGCAGATTGGTTACACTGAGTCTGTTTTCCCCAGCAGCAAGCGGAGGGACCAATGCACCAGCAGATTCTCGATTTCTGGTTTGATCAGCTCAAGCCGGCGATGTGGTGGAAGAAAGATGCGCAACTGGACCAACTGATCGAGCAACGTTTCGGTGAACTGCATCGGCAGGCCGCCAGAGGCGAGCTATGGGAATGGCGCGCCACGCCCGAGGGGCGGCTGGCCGAGATCATTCTGCTTGACCAGTTCTCGCGCAACATCCACCGTGACCAACCCGATTCTTTCGCCCATGACGGGATGGCGCTGGTGCTGGCCCAGGAGGCTATTGCCGCCGGCGCCGATCTGGCCCTGCCGGTGATACAGCGCAGCTTCCTGTATATGCCATTCATGCACAGTGAGTCGCTGGTGGTCCATGAGCGGGCGGTCATGCTGTTTGACACACCCGGTATGGAATCCAGTCTGGACTTCGAACTGCAGCACCGGGATATCCTGCGGCGCTTCGGTCGCTATCCGCATCGTAACCGCGTGTTGGGACGAGCCTCCACCGAGGAAGAATTGCAATTTCTGACCCAGCCGGGTTCCTCATTCTGAGCCCGGGATACCTTATTGCCGTATCGATCCATATTCGAGGAGTCTGACCATGCATACCAAGATCCTGCCATCGGCCGTGCTTGCCGCTGCCCTGACCACGCTGGCCGGTTGCAGCACCTCGGCGCCGGATACCACCGTGCCCCGGATCGGTGGTGGTGAGCCTTTTACCGCCGAGCTGAATTGCGGGCGCCTGCCGATTTCCGCCAAGGGCGATGATGACCTGCTGCTGACGGTCGGTGATGAGCAATTCGCCCTGAGCCGGGCGATCAGCGCTTCCGGTGCGCGTTATGTGGCTGCGGGTGAGCCGGAGACCAGCCTGTGGTTCAAGGGTCAGCAAGCCTGGCTGGTGTTGCGTGGTGACGACTACCCACTGTGCGCGCCGAGTGACAGCATCATTGAACCTTACCGCGCCGCCGGCAACGAACCCTTCTGGTCGGTGACGTTGGAGGGTGGCCAATTGACCCTGAACCGCCTCAACGAAGGTGAATCACCGGCCCAGCCCTATATGGCGGACGAGACCGCCGGCGAGGTGGTGACCAGCGGCAACCCACCGATCCGCTTGCAGGCCAGCGATCAGCTGTGCCGTGACACCATGAGCGGAATGCCCTATCCGCAGCAGGTCAGCGTGCAGGTGGACGGCGTTACCCTGAACGGCTGCGGTGGTGATCCGGCGCGGCTGCTGCAGGGCGGCGAGTGGGTAGTGGAGGACATCAATGGCGGTGGCATTATCGACCGCTCCCGTGTGACCCTGAATTTCTGGCGTAACGGCCAGGTGAATGGCCGTGCCTCCTGCAACAACTTCATGGGAGAATACCAGCTGACCGGTGAAAGCCTGACCATCAATCAGCCGGCCACCACCCGCATGGCCTGCGCGCCTTCGCTGATGGAACAGGAGCAACGGGTGCTGCGCAATCTGCAGAGCCTGCAGGGCTTTGATTTCGACGATACCGGTGCCTTGCTGCTGCGCTCGGCTGAAGGTTCGCTCAAGGCCCGCCTGGAACACTGATAATAATCAAGGAGATATACATGCTGGCGTTGATATTGGGTTTGGTGCTGTTTCTCGGGATACATTCGACTCGTCTGTTTGCTGCTGACTGGCGGGTCGCGCAGATCGACCGGCGCGGCTTGCTGGCCTGGAAGGGATTCTATGCTGTTGTTTCGCTGGTGGGGCTGCTGCTGATCATCTGGGGCTACGGGCAGGCACGGTTGTCGCCGACCTGGCTGTGGCTGTCGCCCATGTGGACCCGCCATCTTGCTGCGCTACTGACGGTTCCGGCCTTCATCCTGCTGGCGGCCACCTATATTCCCGGAACTCATATCAAGACCCGGGTCGGGCATCCCATGCTGCTGGGCGTCAAGTTCTGGGCCATCGCCCACCTGATCGCCAATGGCACGCTGGCCGACCTGCTGCTGTTTGGTGGTTTCCTCGCCTGGGCGGTAGCGCTGTATGTGGTCTTGCGCCGGCGTGATCGTCTGGCCGGCGTGAGCTATCCGGCGGTCGGCTTCAGTCGGGACCTGATTGCCATTGTGGTCGGGTTGGTCGCCTGGGTGGTCTTTGCCATGTGGTTGCACGGCGCGCTGATCGGTGTCCGCCCCTTCGGCGGCTGAGCCTTACCTGATGCGGCCTGGCCGCCAACCCGGGAGTACGAACCATGCAACTGCTGTATCCGGAGATAAAGCCCTTCGCCCGTCATGATCTGGCGGTCGAAGCGCCCCATGTGCTCTATGTCGACGAGAGTGGTCAGGAAGACGGGCTGCCGGTGGTGTTCATTCATGGTGGGCCGGGTGGTGGCTGCGACAACCTGAGCCGACGCTTCTTCGATCCGTCGATCTACCGCATCATCACCTTCGATCAGCGTGGTGCCGGCCGTTCCACGCCCCACGCCAGCCTGGAAAACAACACCACCGCCGCGCTGATCGAGGATATGGAGGCGCTGCGCATCCACCTGGGGATCGACAAGTGGGTGCTGTTCGGCGGTTCCTGGGGTTCGACCCTCGCCCTGGCCTATGCCCAGGCGCATCCTGACCGGGTGCTGGGCATGATTCTGCGCGGGATCTTCCTGTGCCGCGACGAGGATATCCACTGGTTCTATCAGGAAGGCGCCAGCCGCATCTTTCCCGATTACTGGGAGAACTACCAGGCGTTGATCCCGGAGGCGGAGCGCGATGACATGGTAGCCGCCTACTACCGACGCCTGACCGGGGACGATGAAATCTGCCAGATGCATGCCGCCCGGGCCTGGTCCGGCTGGGAAGGTTGCTGCGCCACCCTGCGGCCCAGTGCCCAGCTGGTCGACCGCTTTACCGAGTCGCGGCGCGCGCTGGCCATGGCGCGGATTGAGTGCCACTACTTCATCAACCAGTCTTTCCTTGAACCGGATCAGCTACTGCGCAATATGCCGAAGATTGCACATATCCCCGGCATCATCGTCCATGGTCGCTACGACATGGTCTGTCCGCTGGATAATGCCCACGCGCTGCATCAGCGTTGGCCCGGCAGCGAATTGCAGATCATCCGCGATGCGGGTCACGCGGCTTCCGAGCCGGGTATTGCCGATGCCCTGGTGCGCGCTACCCAGAGCATGGCCCGGCAACTGCTGAAGCTGGCGCCGGAGGCGGAATAGCATGAAGGGGCTGTTGCAGCGGGTCAGCCAGGCCCGGGTGGAGGTGGCGGGCGAGATTGTCGGCGCCATCGATCAGGGCTTGCTGGTGCTGGTTGGCATCGAGCCGCAGGATGATCGGGCCAGTGCCGACCGGCTGTTGCACAAGTTGCTCAACTATCGCGTGTTCAGTGATGCCGAGGGGCGCATGAATTGCTCGGTGCAGGACGTACAGGGCGGATTGTTGCTGGTATCCCAGTTCACCCTGGCGGCCGATACGCGCAAGGGGCTGCGCCCGGGATTCTCCACCGCGGCGCCACCGCAGCAGGCTGCCGAATTGTTCGATTACCTGCTGCAGCGGGCGGGCGAACAATGGTCACAGGTGGCTACCGGGCGGTTCGGTGCGGACATGCAGGTGCATCTGGTCAATGATGGGCCAGTGACCCTGCTGCTGGAAACCTGACCTCAGCTTGGCTGGAACCGCACCCACAGCATGATCAGCAGGGTCGCGGCCACGCCCCAGGCGAGCATCGCCAACAGCAGGATGGCAGGCAGCGGCAGCTTGCCGGCACCCCAGGCGATCACCGCAAGATAGATGGCGTAGGGCAACAGCGACCATAAGCCGAAGATGGCTGTGGTACGCAGGTCCGCCGCCGGGCGGGCGCTGCCGATAATGTAGTGGGCGATCACCGCAAAGGTGGGAAACAGCGGCACCAGTCCGGCGATATAGAAACTCTTGGAGCGCGCCAGCAGCGCAATGAGCAGAACCGCCAGTGCGCCGAGCAGCGCCTTGAATGCAAGTGAAATCATGAAGTCCATACCGGGCCGATGCGCTGCTCACGCTATGCCCGGCAGGTTATCAAGTCAAGGCCGCTCCCACATCAACTTGCGATCACTGAGCTCGGTTCAACGCTTCCTCCACGAATTCCAGCCGATCCTGACCGAAGAACATTTCGTTCCCGACAAAGAAGGTCGGCGCACCGAAGACGCCCCGTTCGATGGCCTCTTCGGTGATCTGCCGCAGCTGGTCTTTCACCACCGGATCATTGATCTTCTGCTGTAGTTCAGCCATATCAAAACCGTGGCGACCCAGTACGGCGGCGACCACCTCGGGGTTGCCCATATCCTGTTGATCGACCCAGATGGCCTGGAACACCGTATTGACGTACGGGACGAAGCGATCGGTACCCAGGTAGGCGGCCGCGCCGCGCATCAGCTGCATGGTGTTGATCGGGAAGAACGGATTGTGCTGGAACGGCACAGCATAGCGCCGCGCGTAACGTTGAAAATCCTCGCGGGTATAACGCCCCTTCGCCGGCACGGTCGCTGGGGAGCTATTGCCGGTGGCCTTGAACACCCCGCCCAGCAGCATCGGCTTGTATGCCAGTTCGGCATCGTGGCGCTGCGCCAGGCTGGCGATCTGGGTCCAGGCCAGGTAACTGGCAGGGCTGCCTACATCAAAATAGAATTCGACTTTCTTGTTCATGTGCCTTGTCCTGTGGTGGTGGGGGTCAGAAGGTTTCCATCCAGGGCCGCAGATCCAGTTCATGGGTCCAGCAGTCCCGTGGCTGGCAATGCAGTTGCCAGTACTGTTCGGCGATGTGCTCCGGGTCGAGAATGCCGCCCTGGTCTTTCAACGCGTAGCGCTCGGGAAAGTTGTCGCGGATAAACGCGGTGTCGATGGCTCCGTCGATGATCGGATGGGCGACATGAATGCCCTGCGGCCCGAGTTCGCGCGCCATGCTCTGGGCCAGGGCGCGCAGCGCGAACTTGGCGCCGGCGAAGGCACTGAAACCATTGCCGCCCCGCAGCGAGGCGGTGGCACCGGTGAAAATGATGGTTCCGCGAGCGCGGGGCAACATTGCCTTGGCCGCTTCGCGGCCGGTGAGGAAGCCCGACAGCGCCGCCATTTCCCAGACCTTGCGGTACACCCGTTCGGTGGTTTCGGTAATCGAGAATCGTACGTTGGCACCGATATTGAACACCACCACCTCGATGGGACCTATGTCCCGCTCGATATCGCTGAACAGCGCGACCATCTGTTCTTCACTGCGGGCATCGCAACCAAAGGCATGGGCGGCGCCGCCGGCCGCTGCGATATCGCTGACCAGTGGCTCAAGTTTATCGGCCTGGCGGCGGGTGACGCACAGGGTGAAACCTTCACGGGCGAAGCGCCGGGCAATGGCCCCGCCGGTGGCATCGCCGGCGCCGATGACAACGGCAACGGGTGGTCTGGACATGGGGTACTCCTTATCGGTTCTTTTTTGGAACTGATTAGATAGTCAGTTTCTTTTTGGAACTTGTCAAGCTATCCTGTGGCCCTGTACGAACGAGGAGTCGAGTATGCGTTGGGAAGAGTTGGACCAGCAGCCCTGTTCATTGTCCCGCACCCTGGCGGTGGTCGGTGACCGCTGGACCTTGCTGGTGCTGCGCGACTGCTTTCTCGGCGTTCGCCGTTTCGATGAGTTCGAAAAGCGCCTTGGGGTCACCCGGCACGTATTGGCCGATCGCCTGAAGAAGCTGGTCGAGTATGGGGTCTTGGCCAAGGTGCCCTATCAGCAGCGACCGCTGCGCGAAGAGTACCGGTTGACCGAGCGCGGGCTGGAACTGCATTCGGTGATGCTGGCGCTGGTCAGCTGGGGTGACCGGCACATGGCCGACGAGCGGGGCGCACCGATCCGCCATATCCACAAGGGCTGCGGCCAGGTCATGCGACCGGTGACGGTCTGTTCCGAATGTGGTGAGCCGGTAGCGGCGCGGGATGTGCAGATCGAGGTGGGAGAGGGCTGGCAGGATGCGACTGGCGAGCTCATTCCCCCGAGGCTGGCGCGCCAGTCGGGGAATCAGGACCGCTGATACAAGCGCTGCTTGGTTCCTAGCTGGTCAGATCAGAACAGCCGGGCAAGCAGTGCGGTCACGGCGGTTTCTACCCGCAGGATACGTTCACCCAGCTGTACCGGCTGCAAGCCGGCGGCGCAGAGCTTGTCCACTTCGTAGGGGATCCAGCCGCCTTCCGGGCCGATGGCCAGGGTAACCGGGCCAGCCAGCGCCCTTGGGCAGGCGGGAAAGTCGCCGGGGTGGGCTACCAGTCCCGTGGTCCCGGCTACCAACGCCGGGAGCTGGTCTTCGACAAAAGGCTTGAAGCGTTTCTCGATGCGCACGCTGGGCAGCACCGTATCGCGCGCCTGCTCCAGGCCCAGCAACAGATTCTCCCGAATCACCTCAGGCTGCAGGAAGGGCGTCTGCCAGAAGCTCTTTTCCACCCGATAGCTGTTCAGCAGGATGATCTCGGCCACGCCGAGTGTGGCGCAGTGCTGCAGGATGCGGCGGAACATCTTGGGGCGCGGCATGGCCAGCAATAGAGTCAGGGGCAGCTTGGCGGGCGGTGGCTGGGTCAGGTTGATCTGCAGCTCGGCCTGCTGCTGGTCCAGCGCTAGCACGGTGCCTTTGCCCATCAGGCCGTTTACTTCCCCGACCCGCAAGCTGTCGCCGACGGCTACCTGCTGGATCTCCAGCATATGCTGCAGGCGCCGGCCGCTCAGCCGCACCTGCTGCGGAGCAATGAAATCCTGCTCCTCAAGCAGCAACAGGTTCATGCGGAGGGGGTGTCGTCTTCGGTTTCGGCTTCGGTCGTGCGGGTCACCGGTTTGAGCAGCCCGGCGAACAGGATTCCGACCTCATAGAGTAACCACATGGGGCCGGCCAGCAGCGTCTGGGAGATGATGTCCGGCGGGGTCAGCACCATGCCGATGACGAAACAGCCGACCACCACATAGGGCCGAATCTGCTTGAGCTTGGCGACGTCAACCGCGCCGGACAACACCAGCAGGACCGTGGCCACCGGAATCTCGAAGGACAGACCGAACGCCAGGAACAGCGTCATGACGAAGTCGAGGTAGCTGTTGATGTCGGTCATTACCGTCACCCCTTCGGGGGCGGCGCTGGTGAAGAAGCCGAACACCAGGGGGAACACCACGAAGTAGGCGAACGCCATGCCGGCATAGAACAGGATGATGCTCGATGCCAGCAGCGGCAGGGCGATGCGCTTCTCATGCTTGTACAGACCGGGCGCGATGAACCCCCAGATTTGATGCAGGACAAAGGGCATGGCCAGGAATAACGCGCTGATCAGCGCCAGCTTGAACGGCGTCAGGAAGGGCGAGGCCACATCCGTGGCGATCATGCTGGTGCCTTCGGGCAGGTAGGCCCGCAGCGGCTCGGAGATGAAGGTGTAGAGGTCGTTGGCGAAGTAGAACAGGCCGGCGAAGATCAACATCCAGATCAACACGATGCGCAGCAGGCGCGAACGCAGTTCGGTCAGGTGCGCGACCAGCGGCATCTCGCCGAGGTTGGTCTGGATCGGGGACTTTTTACTCATTTGGGTGCAGTCGGATCATCGTCAGTGGGGCTGGCAGCCGTAACGGCAACCGGTGGAGTGGGCTCGGCCGGTGCCGGGGTGTCGACCTCGGGCGGCTCGGGCCTGGTCTCGTCAGCTGTCGCAGTGATGTTACGTTTGACGTTGGACTCACCCGGCTTCTTCTTCGCCAGATCGGCCATGATCTTTTCGTTATGCAGGGTCTGGCGTATTTCGTCAGCCCCCAGCTCGCGCTCTACCTGGCTGCGTACATCCGCCAGGCTGCGCTTGATCCGCCCCAGGTACAGGCCGGCCATGCGCACCGCACCGGGCAGGCGCTCGGGGCCGAGCACCAGCAGGGCGACGATCGCCACCACCAGCATTTCCAGAAAACCGATATCGAACATGGACCGTCAGTCCTTGTGGGGTGTGGATTCCGTTTTCTTCTCGGCCTGGACATCCAGCGTTTCGCCCTGCTTGTCTTCCACGGCGGGCTTGTCGTCATCATTCATTGACTTGCGAAAGCCCTTGATGGCCTCGCCGACGTCCGAGCCGATGCCTTTCAATCGCTTGGTGCCGAATAACAGGATGACGATCAGCAGGACGATCGCCAGTTGCCAGACACTGATTCCACCAAAACCCATCTCAACCTCCAGGGCAAAGCCCTATTCGTGTGTGCGCGCTGCTTTTTCGGCCAGGCCGGACAAGTCAAAACGCCGTTCCAGTTCTTGCAGTACATCATCCGGGCCCAGGCCCAGATGACTGAGCATGACCAGGCTATGAAACCACAGATCGGCGGTTTCATAAATCAGCTCGCTTTTGTCCGCGCTGTGCTGACAATCCTTGGCCGCCAGCAGGGTTTCGGTGCATTCCTCGCCGACCTTTTCCAGGATCTTGTTCAGACCCTTGGCATGCAGGCTGGCGACATAGGAGCTGTCCGCTGCTGCTTGTTTGCGCTGCTCCAGCACCTCGGCCAGACGCGCCAGAGTGTCATTCATGCTTGTGCTCATAGATATGTTCCGGGTTTTTGATGACAGGATCGCTATCCTGCCAGTGACCATCCCTGAAAACCTTGTAGAAGCAGCTTTCCCGACCGGTGTGGCAGGCAATGCCGCCGCGTTGCTCGACCTGCATGATGATCACGTCGTTGTCGCAATCCAGGCGCAGCTCATGCAGCACTTGTATATGGCTCGACTCTTCACCCTTGCGCCACAGCTTGCGCCGGGAGCGGGACCAGTAGACGGCGCGGCCTTCCGCTGCGGTGAGTTGCAGCGCTTCGCGGTTCATCCAGGCGACCATGAGTACACGGCCGCTGGCGGCGTCCTGGGCGATGGCAGGGATCAGGCCGTCGGCGTCCCATTTGATGCAGTCCAGCCAGTCGGTATCGGTTCGGGTATCGGTCATATCGGTTGGTCGTCAGAGTCGTTTCGGGTTGTTGCCGTCGCGCCGCAATACCAGCCAGCTCCCGGCGGCCAGTAACAGCCAGTACATCGGCTGGGCCTCGGTCCACAGGTTTATGTCCGTACCCAGACCGTTGGCGCCCAGTGCCACCAACACCACACCGATCACCCGCAGGGCGAGAGCATCGCTGTGACGGCCGGCGGGGGCATGGTGATCCCGTTGGGCGATATTGTCCAGCGCCCGGTGGGTGGTTTCTAGCAGCGGCGGGATGCGCTCCAGGTGCTGTCGCAGGTTCTGCAGTTGATGCCGCGGACCAGCGCGCTCACGCATCCAGCGCTCAAGATAGGGTTTGCCGGTGCTCCACAGATCCAGATCGGGGTACAGCTGGCGCCCCAGCCCCTCGATATTAAGCAGGGTTTTCTGCAGTAGCACCAATTGCGGTTGCACTTCCATGTTGAAGCGCCGGGCGGTCTGGAACAGGCGCAGCAGCAACTGGCCGAAGGAGATGTCCTTCAATGGACGCTCGAAGATAGGTTCACAGACGCTGCGGATGGCGGCCTCGAATTCGTTGATCCGGGTCTCCGGCGGCACCCAGCCGGAGTCGATGTGCAGCTGCGCCACGCGGCGGTAGTCGCGCTTGAAGAAGGCCATCAGGTTGCGCGCCAGATAGGTCTGGTCCTCCGGCGTCAGGCTGCCGACGATGCCGAAGTCGATAGCGATGTACTGCGGTTCCTGCGGTTGATGGCGGGAGACGAAGATATTGCCCGGGTGCATGTCCGCGTGGAAGAAGCTGTCACGGAACACCTGGGAGAAGAACACTTCGACGCCGCGTTCGGCCAGCTTCTTCATGTCCGTGCCCTGGGCGCGCAGGGCGTCGATGTCGGTCACCGGGATGCCGCTGATGCGCTCCATGACCAGTACCTTGTGGCGGCACCAGTCCCAATAGATGGTCGGCACATAGAGTACCGGCGAGCCGAGGAAGTTGCGCCGCAGCAGCGAGGCGTTGGCCGCCTCGCGATACAGGTCCAGCTCGTCGAAGATGGTCTGCTCGTAATCGCGTACCACTTCCACCGGACGCAGCCGCCGCCCCTCGCGGGAAACGCGCTCCAGGGTGCGCGCCGCCAGGTACAGCCATTGGATATCCTGATGGATGACGTCTTCGATCCCCGGGCGCACGACCTTGACGACTACGTCGCTGCCGTCATGCAGCAGGGCGGTATGTACCTGGGCGACGGAAGCCGAGGCCAGTGGCGTATCGGAAAACTCGGCGAATACCGCTTCGATCGGCATGCCCAGCTGTTCTTCGATACGCTGGCGTGCCTCATCGGAGGGGAAGGGCGGTACCTTGTCCTGCAGGAAGGCCAATTCGATGGCGATGTCGTCGGGCAGCAGATCGCGGCGGGTCGACAGGATCTGGCCGAACTTGATGAACACCGGGCCCAGGCTTTCCAGGGCCAGGCGCAGGCGTAGGCCGCGGCTCAGGTCCCGGGGTGCCGGATACAGCTTCCATGGCCCGAACAGCATCAGCCGGCCATACCAGGGTAGCGGCAGTGGCTGGATCAACTGATCCAGGCGGTAGCGGGTAAACACCAGCAGAATGCGAAACAGGCGCAGAAAAGCGGTCAGGTTCATGCGTCGTCAGGTCCCGTTTCAGGCAGCTCAAGGCGGCGTATGCGCGCGTCCAGCCGGTCCAGCTGCAGGCGCAATTCATGGATCGACGCAGCGGCGGCGTCGGCTTCAGCGCGGCCGACCAGTTGCCGGCCCTCTTCAGTGAGGTATTCACCGACCGCGCGTTGCAGGCTCTGCCGGGTGGTACCGAGCCAGTTCCGACTGCCGCGCGCCAGATTGCCGAGGGCATGCGCGGCAACGGGGCCCAGCCAGCGGGCCAGGGCAGCCTCTCCATCGATCTGCAGGTCGTTGAAAATGTTCTGCAGCTGCACCAGCACCTGGGTATCCCCGGTCAGTTCCAGCTCGGGTGACAGCAGCAGTTGCTGGCGGTTGCTGCTCAGCGCCAGGCGGGCCAGCAGGCTCGCCGGGGCGCTGAGGGTGCAGTCGACGTCATACTCATAATGCTGCGCCAGGCGAACTCCGCCGTGCCCCGGCAACAGGTACAGCTGCAGGTCGGGCTGGCGTACGCACAACAGGATAGCGCGCCCCTCCAGGGCCGCCAGTCGCTGGGCGGTCAGCGGGTCCTGATCGATGGCCAGTGCAAGACTGCGCTCGACACCGGCCAGCAGGGCGGTGCTCAACAGCATCAGGGTTTGATGCCCCGGTGCAGGGCCACGATGCCACCGGTCATGTTGTGGTACGTCACCCGGGCGAAACCAGCGGTTTCCATCATGCCCTTGAGGGTTTCCTGGTCCGGATGCATACGGATCGATTCGGCCAGATAGCGATAGCTTTCCGGATCGCCGGTCACCATGCGGCCGATCAGCGGTAGCATGGTGAAGGAATATTGATCGTAGGCCTTGGACAGCAGCTCGTTCTCCGGTTTGGAGAACTCCAGCACCAGCAGGCGCCCGCCGGGCTTGAGCACACGCAGCATGGAAGCGATGGCGTCTTCCTTGTGGGTGACGTTGCGCAGGCCGAAGGCGATGGTGATGCAGTCGAAATGGTTATCCGGGAAGGGCAGTTTCTCGGCATCGGCCTGCACGAAACGCACATTGCCGGCTACGCCCTTGTCCAGCAGGCGGTCGCGGCCGACGCACAGCATGGAGGCGTTGATATCAGCCAGCACCACTTCGCCGGTCGGGCCGACCAGGCTGGAGAACTTGCGTGTCAGGTCACCAGTGCCGCCAGCGATATCCAGCACCCGGTTGCCGGGTCGCACGCCGGACAGCTCGATGGTGAAGCGCTTCCAGATCCGGTGGACGCCACCTGACATGAGGTCGTTCATCAGGTCGTATTTGGCGGCGACCGAATGGAAGACCTCGGCCACCTTGGCGGCCTTTTCCGATTCGCGAACGGTCTGGTAGCCGAAGTGGGTAGTGCGGTCTGTGCTGGACTTGTCTGTCATGGGAGCATCTGCCTTGGCAAATTGATGGGCCATTCTACCTGTATTTGCGGGCCCGGAGGGGCATTTAATGTCGCATGCAGGCGCACGATGCGGCATGCTATGCGTCTTTTTTCAACCATACTGGAAGGGACAGAGATGGCAACCGTAGAAATCACCCGCGAGCACGCATTGGGCAAGGAAGCAGCGAAGGAACGCGCCCAGAAAATGGCCGATAAGCTGGCTGCCAAGCTGGATGCCAAATGCACTTGGCAGGACGATGAACTGACGTTCCAGCGCAGCGGTGTGGATGGCAGCATCCTGGTTGGCGAAGACAGCGTCCGGGTAGCCGTCAAGCTGGGGATGATGCTCACCCCGATGGCCGGCATGGTGAAGGGTGAGATCGAGAAGGCGCTGAACAAATATCTCGCTTGACGCAGCGCAATAGCACTCGGCGTGACCTCTGCTAAGCTGGATAATCTCATCGGCAGCGGCTCACAAGGAGTCTATTCATGGCGGACAAGAAGAAGCGGGAAGGCAAGGATAATGATTGGGTGGAAGGTCTGGAGGGGTATTCCCGGCAGATCTGGCTGGCGGGCCTGGGTGCTTACACCCGTATGGGCAAGGAAGGCGCCAAGCTGTTCGAATCCCTGATTCGAGACGGTGAGCAGGCAGAGAAATCGGCCAAAGCCGAAACCGGCAAAAGCGCCAGCAAAGGCACCCGCAGCAAGAAGGATCCGCTGGATGGCGCGCGGGCCAAGGTGGACAAGGCGCGGAGCAAGCTGACGGACAAGTTCGGTGGCCTTGAGGAGATGTTTGACAAGCGCGTGGCGGGCGCGGTCGAGCGGTTGGGTCTGGCGCGTCAGGAAGAGCTGCGGGCGCTGGAGCAACGTGTTGCCGAACTGACCCGTGCGGTGGGGCAGCGCAGTACCAAGCCGGCCGCTGCCGCCAAGCCGACCCGTACTGCCCGCAAGCCGGCGACGGCTGCCGCGGCAACTGCCAGTTCCACCGTGATCGCCGATTCGGTGACTCAGGCAGCAGCCGAGGCGGCGACGCCAGCCAAGGCTACGCCCAGGCGGGCCAGGTCGGCTGCAGCCAAGCCTGCTGCGAGCAAGCCGGCCAATACCAGGTCGACCAGCACCAAGCCGGCCAGCACCAAGGCGGGAGCCACCGCGCCGGTGAAGCCTGCCACCCGCCGCCGTGCTACCGCGCCAAAGGCCGCCACCCGCGGCAAATCCGCGCCGGCACCGGCCACTGATGCCGAACCGGGCAAACCGACGGAGCAGTGATGCCAGGTCCGCCGCCCTGATGACCCTGGGCGGCGGGCCTTTATCTGCTCACGGCCTTACAGCATCACCTTCACCACCGACACCTCCGGATCACGGCTGGCGCCGGCAGCTTGCAGTTGATCGAGATACTCCTGCCACAGTGCGTCCTGGTGCTCGCCCAGTTTCAGCAGATAATCCCAACTGTACAGTCCGCTGTCATGGCCATCGTCGAACACCAGTTTCAGTGCGTAATTGCCGGCCATCTCTACGGCGGTCAGGGCAACATTCTGCTTGCCGGTCTGCAGCACTGGCCGGCCATGACCCTGTACCTCCGCCGAGGGTGAGTGCACCCGCAGGAACTCCGCCGGCAGGCTGAACTGCCGGCCATCGGCATACTCCAGCTCCAACGTGCGGGACGCCTTGCGCAGCTTGATCTTGCTCGGTATCGGACTGGTCATGGCGGGCTCCCCGACGGTATCGTGTTACAGGATATAGCGGGACAGGTCTTCATTGACCGCCAGCTCGCCCAGGTGCTCGTTCACATAAGCGGCGTCGATCACCAGCTTCTCGCCGTTCTGCTTGGCAGCCAGATCGGCGGCGCCGAACGAAACTTCCTCCAGCAGACGCTCCAGCACGGTGTGCAGGCGACGGGCGCCGATGTTCTCGGTCTTCTCGTTGACCTGCCAGGCAATTTCCGCCAGTCGGGCCACGGCGTCTGCAGCGAATTCGATTTCCAGCCCTTCGGTCTGCAGCAGCGCCCGGTACTGTTCGGTGAGCGAGGCATCCGGCTCGGTGAGGATGCGCTCGAAGTCCGCCGGTGACAGCGACTGGAGCTCGACACGAATCGGCAGACGGCCCTGCAGCTCGGGAATCAGGTCCGACGGCTTGGACAGATGGAAGGCACCCGAGGCGATAAACAGGATGTGGTCGTGCGCACCATGCCGAACTTGGTATTGACCGTACAGCCTTCGATCAACGGCAGCAGGTCACGTTGCACGCCCTCGCGGGAGACATCCGCACCGCCGCCGCTGTTGGCGCGTTTGCTGACCTTGTCGATTTCGTCGAGGAAGACGATGCCGTTCTGCTCGACTGCATCAATGGCGCGGCTCTTCAGGTCATCTTCATTGACCAGGCGTGCGGCTTCCTCATCGCGGATCAGCTTGAAAGCTTCCCTGACCTTGAGCTTGCGGCTCTTGCGCTTGTTCTTGCCGAAGCTGGAGAACATGTTCTGCAGCTGGCTGGTCATTTCCTCCATGCCGGGCGGCGCCATGATTTCCACGCCTACCGGGGCGTCGGCCACCTCGATGTCGATTTCCTTGTCGTCCAGCTGGCCTTCGCGCAGGCGCTTGCGGAACAGCTGGCGGGTGCTGCTGTCTTCGCGCACCGGCTCATCGCTGGTGCCCTGGCGTGCCGGCGGCAGCAGTGCGTCGAGAATACGTTCCTCGGCGGCATCCTCGGCGCGGTGGCCGACCTTGGTGATTTCCTGCTCGCGCAGCATCTTCAGCGCGGCGTCCACCAGGTCACGGATGATGGATTCCACATCCCGGCCGACATAGCCGACTTCGGTGAACTTGGTTGCTTCGACCTTGATGAAGGGCGCCTGGGCCAGGCGCGCCAGGCGGCGGGCGATCTCGGTCTTGCCGACGCCGGTGGGGCCGATCATCAGGATGTTCTTCGGGGTGACTTCATGGCGCAGCGCATCAGGCAACTGCTGACGACGCCAGCGGTTGCGCAGGGCGATGGCTACCGCGCGCTTGGCTTCCTGCTGGCCAATGATATGACGGTCCAGCTCGTGGACGATTTCGCGGGGTGTCATGGACATGTGCAGATTCCCGGGCGCCTCAGGTATTGGCGTCCAGCTCCTCAATAGTGTGATGCTGATTGGTATAGATGCAAATTTCGCCGGCAATGTTCAGGCTGGATTCGACGATCTCACGGGCCGACAACTCGGTGTTGCGCAGCAGGGCGCGGGCCGCTGACTGGGCGTAGGGGCCGCCGGAGCCGATGGCAATAATGCCTTCTTCGGGCTCGAGCACGTCGCCGTTACCGGTAATGATCAGCGAGGCATCCTTGTTGGCCACGGCCAGCAATGCTTCGAGGCGGCGCAGGGTGCGGTCGGTGCGCCATTCCTTGGCCATTTCCACGGCGGCGCGGACCAGTTGACCCTGGTGTTTTTCTAGGTGGCCCTCGAAATGCTCGAACAGGGTGAAGGCATCGGCCGTGCCGCCGGCAAATCCGGCGATCACCTGGTCGTTGTACAGGCGGCGGACCTTGCGGGCATTGCCCTTCATTACGGTGTTGCCCAGGGATACCTGGCCATCACCACCGATTACCACTTTGCCGTGGCGGCGTACTGAAACGATTGTAGTCACGCGCAGCTCCTGTTGGCTGGTCAGATAGCGCAGCACGCCGGGCGTGCTGCCTTTGCCGTTATCTGGGGGCTGCTGGCGTTGAATTCAAGACGTTGGGACGGCCGGATGATAGCCGGGGAGGGATGCCGGCAGTGCGAGCTGCCGGCGGCTGGGTCTCAGCGGTTGGTGGTGCGCTGCTGCCGGAGCAGGTTGCTGAAGCCATTGCCGGCCAGGGTCTGTTCGGCCTGGGCCAATTTGCCCTGATCGCCGAAGGGGCCGACTTGCACCCGGTGCCAGGTTTCGCCGTTGGCCAGCTTGGCGTCTTCCAGTCGCACATCCAGCCCCATGAGCAGGATCTGGGCGCGAACCCGGTCTGCCTCGCTGCGCTGGCGGAATGAGCCGGCCTGCAGATAGTACTGGGTGCTGGAGGTCGGTTTGGCAGCTACTTCCGGTTCGGCTTTCGCCGCTGGTGGTGGCGGCGGAGCGGGCGGGGCCTTGGGCACCACCACTTCTGACTCGGGCAGCAGCGTGTAGAAGTCGTAGCTGGGGCCGGCCGGCTTGCTGGGGGCTGGCGCTACTGCGGGCTGGGGCGGGGCGGTATTGCGTTTTACCGTCTCGCGGCCAGGCTCCAGCTGAAACAGAAAGGCGACGAACAGGCCCAGAACCACCCCGCATACGGCAATCAGCCAGGTAGGCACTCGTCGGCTGGGTTTGGACCGGGCGCGACTGGCGCCGCGACGGGGTGTCTTGCGTGCTTTGGCCATGCGACTTACATGCGCTCCAGAGTAGTGATGCCGAGCAGGTTAAGGCCTTGGCGCAAGGTGCGTCCAGTCAGTGCAGCCAAACGCAGACGGCTGTCACGCTGGGCCTGGTCCTCGGCGGCCAGGATCGGGCAGTTTTCGTAGAAGCTGGAAAAGCGGCCGGCCAGCTCGTACAGATAATGGCACAGCGAATGCGGCGTGCCTTCGCGGGCCACGTATTGCAGCAGGCTGCCGAACTGCGCGAGGTGGGCAGCCAGATCGATCTCGGGCTCGTCCTGCAGGACCAGCGGCGCGAGGTCGTCCAGCTGCGACATGTCGCGGTCGATCTTGCGGAACACGCTGGCGACCCGGGTATAGGCATACATCAGATAGGGCGCGGTGTTGCCTTCGAAGCTGAGCATCTGTTCGAAGTTGAAGTTGTAATCGCTGCTGCGGTGCTTGGACAGGTCCGCGTACTTGACCGCGCCGATACCCACGGCACGGGCGATCTGCTGCAGCTCGGCGCTGTCGAGCTCGGGGTTCTTCTGTTTGACCAGTTGGTAGGCCCGCTCCTCGGCCTCGTCCAGCAGGTCGATCAGCTTGACGGTGCCGCCATCGCGGGTCTTGAACGGCTTGCCGTCGGCGCCGTTCATGGTGCCGAAGCCCATATGTTCCAGCTGCATGTCAGGCGAGACGAAGCCGGCCTTGCGGGCTACGGCGAACACCTGCTGGAAGTGCAGCGCCTGGCGCTGATCGACGAAATACAGGACGCGGTCGGCGCCCAGCACCTGCTGACGGTAGCGCATGGCGGCCAGGTCGGTGGTCGCGTACAGGTAGCCGCCACCGGCCTTCTGCACGATGACCGGCAGCGGCTTGTCTTCGCTGTTGCGGAACTCATCAAGGAAGACGCAACGCGCGCCTTCGCTCTCGGTCAGCAGGCCGGCCTGCTGCAAGCTGTCGACCACGTCGGCAAGCTGATTGTTGTAGGCACTTTCACCGCGCACATCCGCGGGCGTCAGGCTGACTCCCAGGCGATCGTACACCGCCTGGCAATGGCCCAGGGAAATGCTGTTGAAGCGGTTCCACAGTTCCAGGCACTGGGCGTCGCCCGCCTGCAGTTGTACGACCCGTTCGCGGGCGCGGTCGGCAAAGGTCTCGCTTTCGTCAAAACGCTTCTTGGCCTGGCGGTAGAAGTTCTCCAGATCACCCAGCTCGGCTTCGGCGGTAACCGGGTTCTCTTCCAGGTAGGCCAGCAGCATGCCGAACTGGGTGCCCCAATCGCCGACATGGTTCTGGCGGATGACGTCGTGACCGAGGAATTCGAGCACTCGCGCCATGGCGTCGCCGATGATGGTCGAGCGCAGGTGCCCGACGTGCATTTCCTTGGCCAGGTTGGGGGAGGAGTAGTCCACTACCACGCGCTGGGCTGGCTCGGCCTGGGGCACGTTCAACTGCGGATCGTCCAGCGCCTGCTGCAGCTGCGCAGCGAGCCAGTCGCGGGCCTGGAAGAAGTTGATGAAGCCGGGGCCGGCGATACTGACCTGAGCCACTGCATCGCTGTGCGGCAGCGCGGCAACCAGCTGTTCGGCCAGGTCCCGGGGCTTCATGCGGGCGGGCTTTGCCAGCATCATCGCCAGGTTGCTGGCAAAGTCGCCGTGGCTCTTGTCCCGGGCGGTTTCCACCTGAATATTGGGGGAAATGTCGCTGGGCAGTACACCTTGGCTCTGCAGGGTGCTGACGGCGTTGGCGAGCAACTGGCTGATCAGGTTTTTCATAGGTAATGGAGTATCCGGCAACGGCCTGTGGAAAACCCGGCATTATCCGACTTAACGGGCTGCTTGCCAAATCCCTCTGTCTGGCAGTGCGCTTAGGGCTTAGAACATATCCAGCGGATCGACATCAATTGACCAGCGCACGCGGCGGGCCAGGGGGTGCTGCTCCAGTGCCGCCAGCCAATGGTGCAGCAATTGATGCAGGATCGAGCGTTGCCCGGCCTGGACCAGCAACTGAGCGCGATAACGGCCGGCGCGACGCTCCATGGGCGAGGGCACTGGGCCGAGCAGCTCGACATCAGCGATGTCCAGGCTGGCAATCAGCTGCTCCGCCAGTGTGCAGGCTTCATCGAGAAATTGGTTGGTCTGCGCTGAAGAGTTGGATTCGGCGCGCAATAGGGCCATGAAGCTGTAGGGCGGCAGCTGCGCAGCGGCACGGCCTGCCAGTTCCCGCTCGGCGAAGCGGTCATAATCATGCTCGGTCAGATCCAGCAGCAACTGGTGTTCGGCCATGTGGGTCTGGATCAGCACCTGGCCGGGTTTGTTCGCCCGGCCAGCGCGGCCAGCTACCTGGATGATCAACTGCGCCATGCGTTCGGGGCCGCGAAAGTCAGCGGAAAACAGGCCGCCGTCGGCATCGAGGATGGCCACCAGGGTCACGTCTGGAAAGTGATGCCCCTTGGCAAGCATCTGGGTGCCCACCAGCACGCAGGGAGCGCCACTCTGGATGCGTGCCAGCATGCTCTGCATGGCCTGCTTGCGCGCCATGGTGTCGCGGTCGATGCGCAGGATCGGAAAGTCCGGGAAGCACTCGGTCAGATGTTCCTCGGTGCGCTCGGTGCCGGCGCCGATAGGGCGCAGGTCCTGGCTCTGACATTTGGGGCAGCAGCGATCGACCGCGCGCTGACTGCCGCAATGGTGGCAGTGCAGCTGTGCGGGTGACTGGTGCAAAGTCATGCGCGCATCACAGCGGCGGCACTCGGCCATCCAGCCGCAGTCATGGCACATCAAGGTCGGAGCGAAGCCGCGGCGGTTGATGAAAACCAGCACCTGGTTGCCCCGCCGCAAATGTTCACCCATTAACTGGATTAGTGGTCGCGACATGCCTCCTTCCAGTGGTCGGCTGCGGATATCCAGGCATTGAATGGTCGGTGGGCTGGCGTTGCCCGCGCGCTGGGTCAGGCGCAGCCGCTGATAGCGCCCGCGCTGGACATTATGCAGGCTTTCGAAGGATGGCGTGGCGGAGCCGAGAATCAGCCCGACCTGTTCCAGGTGGGCGCGATAGACAGCCAGGTCCCGAGCGTTATAGCGCAGGCCTTCCTGCTGTTTATAGGAGAGATCGTGCTCTTCATCGACGATGATCAGTCCGGGCCGCGCCAGGGGAGTGAAAATGGCCGAGCGGGTGCCGATGACGATGCCGGCTTCGCCGTCGCGAGCGGCAATCCAGGCATCGAGGCGCTCGCGATCATTCAGCCCCGAATGCAGTATGACTACCGGTACGCTGAAGCGGCGGCGAAAGCGCTCCAGGGTCTGGGGCGTCAGCCCGATCTCGGGGATCAGTACCAGCGCCTGACGCTGCTGTTGCAGGCAATGCTGGATGGCCTGTAGGTAGACTTCAGTCTTGCCGCTGCCAGTGACGCCTTCCAGCAGCCAGGCATGGAACCCATCGCGCGCGGTAATCGCATCCAGCGCGGCCTGTTGTTCGCCATTGGGCGACAGCGGTGTTTCCTTTAATAGCGGCTGGGGTTCGCTGGTGTGGTGCGGCGATTGATGGATGCGCTGGGCCAGGCCCTTGCGTTCCAGCGATTCAAGGGCGTCGCGGGTCAGCCCCCACTGGCTGATGAGTGCGTGCGACAGGCCATGGGGGTGTCTGCTGAGGGTCTGCACCGCCTCCTTCTGCTTTGGCGCCCGGCTGATTGCGGGGTGCTCGGGGTAGGTGCCGGGGAGCAGTTGCCAGAGCATGTCCTGACGAGCCATCGCCGGCTCACCGCGCCGCAGCAGCACCGGCAGGGCGCTGCTCAATGTGTCGCCGAGGCCATGTTGGTAGTAGCTTGCAGTCCAGCTGCAGAGCTTCCACAGGCTATCGGGCAGTAGCGGGCTGTGATCGATCAATTCGCTGGCGCGCTTGAGCTTGCCCACCGGCACGCTCGACTGGTCGCTGATGGCTGCGATCACGCCCACCATCTGGCGGTTGCCGAAGGGTACGCTGACGCGCAACCCCACCTGCAGATCGTCCAAACGCAGGCCCGCCGGCGCCCGGTAATCGAACAGGCGGCGCAGGGGAGAGGGAAGGGCAATCTGGAGAATCGGTCCTGACACTGTGACATCCCGTTCTGACAAGCCGTGATGGTAGCATTGCCTGCCGCGATATTCAGCGCCTCCCCGCCGCGGCATGCGTAATGCTTGCGCGGCAGCGGAATTCTGTTATCATCGCCGGCCTGTTTTCCGGTCCATTCGATTGTTCGATGCCGGATGCGTCATTACAGTGCGGTGCCTGATCAGGTTGGTCCGGTGGCGGCACACAAAACCGAGGAATCATCCATGAAAGCTGATTTGCACCCTGCGTACGAAGAAATCGAAGCCACCTGTGGTTGCGGCAATGTCATTAAGACCCGCTCCACTCTGGGCAAGAGCATCTATCTGGACGTCTGCTCCGCATGCCACCCGTTCTACACCGGCAAGCAGAAGGTTCTGGATACCGGCGGCCGTATCGAGCGCTTCAATCAGCGTTTCGGTGCTGTTTCCAGCAAGAAATAAGATCGACGGGCCATTCAGTGGTCATGTCCGATTCGAAAAAGGCGCTCCGTTGGGGCGCCTTTTTTATTGCCTGGCTGGCAGCCGTTCCAGCGCTGGCTGGGGTCTGTGGTAGTTCGCCGGATATCGGCGAGCCGGTGGTCAGTCGGTATGTCATCGATGGGGATACGCTGGAGTTGGTTGATGGTCGGCGGGTGCGCCTGATCGGCATCAATGCGCCGGAAATCGGTCGTCGCGGCAAGGCCTCCGAGCCGTATGCACAGCGGGCTCGGACTGAGCTCGAGCAGCTCGTTGAGCAGGCTGGGTTGCGGTTGCTGGTAGGTGAGGATGCGCAGGATGATTACGGTCGTACGCTGGGTCATCTGTTCGACATTCAAGGTGCCAATATAGAGGCGCAGTTGCTGCGTAGCGGGATGGGCTTCGCCATAGGTATTCCGCCCAACCTGGCGCTGCTCGATTGTCATTTGCGGCAGGAATCCCTTGCCCGGGAGGCTGAGCTGGGAGTGTGGCGACAAGCGCCGATCATCCAGGCTGCCGAGGTGCGTCAGGGAGGTTTTCAATTGGTTCGGGGGCGCGTGCTGTCGATCGAGCGGGCTGGTCGCTATCTCTGGCTTGAGCTCGATGGGCTGTTGGTGTTGCGTATTGCGGCGGACCAGCAGGGCTTCGGTCAGCTCGACAGCTGGCGGGGACGTTCGCTGGAGGTGCGGGGGTGGGTCGTTGATCGGGGAACGCGGCGCCGTGACCATAAGCGCTTTATGTTGCCGCTGCGCGAGCCGAAAATGGCAAATTTCGATTGATTGGCGGTAATGCCGGAAGAAGCGCGCAAGATCGCTGCAGGTAGTGGTGATGTTGGAATGATCTTGTGAGCGTTAGGGCTTTTCTGTATTCTCGATTGTCCGCAACATAATAAAGCTACTTCACCGGAAACGTAATCATGTCTGATCTGAGAACTGATGCGCTCGAATATCACGCCAGCCCGCGTCCGGGCAAATTGAGCGTCGAGCTGACCAAGCCTACTGCCACTGCGCGTGATCTGGCGCTGGCTTATAGTCCGGGTGTTGCTGAGCCCGTGCGCGAAATCGCCAAGGACCTGGATAACGCCTACAAGTACACTGGTAAGGGCAACCTGGTTGCGGTTATTTCCGATGGTACGGCTATTCTCGGTCTGGGCAATCTCGGCCCGCTGGCTTCCAAGCCGGTCATGGAAGGCAAAGGGGTGCTGTTCAAGCGTTTTGCTGGTGTTGACGTTTTCGATATCGAAGTCGAATCCGAAAGCCCGCAGGCGTTCATTGATACCGTCAAGCGTATCTCTTGCACCTTCGGTGGAATCAACCTGGAAGACATCAAGGCGCCCGAGTGCTTCGAAATCGAGCGTGCGCTGATCGAGCAGTGCGATATCCCTGTTTTCCATGATGACCAGCACGGTACCGCCATCGTGACCGCGGCGGCGATGATCAATGCGCTGGAGCTGGCCGACAAGAAGCTGGAAGATGCCAAGATCGTCTGTCTGGGTGCTGGTGCGGCCGCTGTTGCCTGCATGAAGTTGCTGGTCAGCCTGGGTGCGACCATCGAAAACATCTCCATGCTCGATCGCAAGGGTGTCATCCATGCCGGTCGTGATGACCTGAATGAGCACAAGGCTATCTTCGCTTCGGAAACCGACAAGCGCACATTGGCCGATGCAATGAAGGGCGCTGATGTCTTCGTTGGCCTGTCCGGTCCCAATTTGCTGCAGCCAGCCGAACTCAAGCTGATGGCGGAGAACCCCGTCGTATTCGCCTGCTCCAACCCGGATCCCGAGATCAGTCCTGAGCTGGCCCATGCGGCGCGCCCGGATGTGATCATGGCCACTGGCCGGTCCGACTATCCGAACCAGGTCAACAACGTACTCTGCTTCCCCTTCATCTTCCGTGGTGCCCTGGATGTGCGAGCTTCCCGCATCAATGACGAAATGAAGATGGCAGCAGTGCACGCCATTCGCGAATTGGCCAAGGAGCCAGTGCCGGCGTATATCACTGAAGCCTACGGCGGATTGGAGATGGAGTTTGGTCGTGAGTACATCATTCCCAAGCCCATGGATGTGCGTCTGATTGAAAAGGTCCCGGCTGCGGTGGCCAAGGCTGCTATCGACAGCGGCGTTGCGCGTCTGTCCTATCCGGCGCACTACCCGCTGAAGTCGGTCGAAGACTGCTTCTGATCGGCTCATGAAGCCCTGCCTTGTGCAGGGCTTTTTATTGGGTGAAATATTGCTGCAACAAAAGGCTTGACGGCATTTGTCAGCAGCCTATAATGCGCCCCTCGCAAGTCGCTGAGCTTTTCCAAAAGCCCAGGCCAATCAATAAGTTAGCAATAACTTGAGGGTTGACAGGCTAGCGAAACGGCGTAGAATGCGCCGCTCACTGAAGAGGCCGGCAGCATCGCTTTTTCAGGGTGAGAAAGGATTTTCAGGAAGGCGTTGACACGGGGTATGACTCCTGTAGAATGCGCCTCCCTGGCCCGGAACAGCAGCAGCGTTCAAGGCCGATGTGTCAAGCGGTGCAGCGCTGCAAAGCCTCACAAAAAAAGCTTGACAGATCATAAGGTTGGCGTAGAATGCGCGGCCTTGGTTAAGCGGAAACGCGGACCGAATCGCTCTTTAACAAATTGGAATCAAGTAATTCGTGTGGGTGCTTGTGGATGTCGTGATGATCGCAAGATTATCAGCCTACAAGTAACTCGTGAATTCATGAGTTTAGTAAGCTGAGCCAAGTTTAGGGTTTTCTCAAAACCCATGCAGTTTTTAACTGAAGAGTTTGATCATGGCTCAGATTGAACGCTGGCGGCAGGCCTAACACATGCAAGTCGAGCGGAAGAAGGGAGCTTGCTCCCGGATTTAGCGGCGGACGGGTGAGTAACACCTGGGAATCTGCCTGATAGTGGGGGATAACGTCCGGAAACGGGCGCTAATACCGCGTACGTCCTACGGGAGAAAGCAGGGGATCTTCGGACCTTGCGCTATCAGATGAGCCCAGGTCGGATTAGCTTGTTGGTGAGGTAATGGCTCACCAAGGCGACGATCCGTAACTGGTCTGAGAGGATGATCAGTCACACTGGAACTGAGACACGGTCCAGACTCCTACGGGAGGCAGCAGTGGGGAATATTGGACAATGGGGGCAACCCTGATCCAGCCATGCCGCGTGTGTGAAGAAGGTCTTCGGATTGTAAAGCACTTTAAGTTGGGAGGAAGGGCTTTAGGCTAATACCCTGAAGTTTTGACGTTACCGACAGAATAAGCACCGGCTAACTCTGTGCCAGCAGCCGCGGTAATACAGAGGGTGCAAGCGTTAATCGGAATTACTGGGCGTAAAGCGCGCGTAGGTGGTTCAGTAAGATGGGTGTGAAATCCCCGGGCTCAACCTGGGAACTGCATCCATAACTGCTGGGCTAGAGTACGGTAGAGGGTAGTGGAATTTCCTGTGTAGCGGTGAAATGCGTAGATATAGGAAGGAACACCAGTGGCGAAGGCGACTACCTGGACTGATACTGACACTGAGGTGCGAAAGCGTGGGGAGCAAACAGGATTAGATACCCTGGTAGTCCACGCCGTAAACGATGTCAACTAGCCGTTGGGAACCTTGAGTTCTTAGTGGCGCAGCTAACGCACTAAGTTGACCGCCTGGGGAGTACGGTCGCAAGATTAAAACTCAAATGAATTGACGGGGGCCCGCACAAGCGGTGGAGCATGTGGTTTAATTCGAAGCAACGCGAAGAACCTTACCTGGCCTTGACATGCAGAGAACTTTCCAGAGATGGATTGGTGCCTTCGGGAACTCTGACACAGGTGCTGCATGGCTGTCGTCAGCTCGTGTCGTGAGATGTTGGGTTAAGTCCCGTAACGAGCGCAACCCTTGTCCTTAGTTACCAGCACGTTATGGTGGGCACTCTAAGGAGACTGCCGGTGACAAACCGGAGGAAGGTGGGGATGACGTCAAGTCATCATGGCCCTTACGGCCAGGGCTACACACGTGCTACAATGGGGAATACAAAGGGTTGCCAAGCCGCGAGGTGGAGCTAATCCCATAAAGTCTCTCGTAGTCCGGATTGGAGTCTGCAACTCGACTCCATGAAGTCGGAATCGCTAGTAATCGTGGATCAGAATGCCACGGTGAATACGTTCCCGGGCCTTGTACACACCGCCCGTCACACCATGGGAGTGGGTTGCACCAGAAGTAGCTAGTCTAACCTTCGGGAGGACGGTTACCACGGTGTGATTCATGACTGGGGTGAAGTCGTAACAAGGTAGCCGTAGGGGAACCTGCGGCTGGATCACCTCCTTAATCGAAAGATCACACGCTTTTTCAAGCACTCACACGAATTACTTGATTCCGAAAGAAAGGCGATTAGGTCTGTAGCTTTAACGCAACAGGTAGCAGGCCGAGATAATTGGGTCTGTAGCTCAGTTGGTTAGAGCGCACCCCTGATAAGGGTGAGGTCGGCAGTTCGAATCTGCCCAGACCCACCAATTGTCGAGGTGTCAGGTCTGAACGGGGCCATAGCTCAGCTGGGAGAGCGCCTGCCTTGCACGCAGGAGGTCAGCGGTTCGATCCCGCTTGGCTCCACCAGGACAGCAGCTGCCATCGCCGGTACTCGATAAGAGTTCATACATGAATGATCCCGCAGGTTTATGACGGGATGATTGATGTCTGATCTTTGATCAGTCGCTCTTTAACAATGTGGAAAAGTGATAGAAGTAAGACAAGACATAACGGGTGTTTCACTGCACACGTTATGGCTAAGGTAACTTGTAATCTCAAGTGCAAGTTCCGGATTGTCGTGAAATCATGTCAAGACATAGGCTTTGAGCAATCGGCGCAAGCAGATTGTTTGGGGTTATATGGTCAAGTGAATAAGCGCATACGGTGGATGCCTTGGCAGTCAGAGGCGATGAAAGACGTGGTAGCCTGCGAAAAGCTTCGGGGAGGTGGCAAACGACCTTTGATCCGGAGATCTCTGAATGGGGAAACCCACCCAACATAAGTTGGGTATCACACACTGAATACATAGGTGTGTGAGGCGAACCCGGGGAACTGAAACATCTAAGTACCCGGAGGAAAAGAAATCAACCGAGATTCCCCAAGTAGTGGCGAGCGAACGGGGAGCAGCCCTTAAGCGGTATTGAGTCTAGTGGAACGCTGTGGAAAAGGCGGCCATAGTGGGTGATAGCCCCGTACACGAAAGACTCTTTGCCGTGAAATCGAGTAGGTCGGCGCACGTGAAACGTTGACTGAACATGGGGGGACCATCCTCCAAGGCTAAATACTCCTGACTGACCGATAGTGAACCAGTACCGTGAGGGAAAGGCGAAAAGAACCCCTGTGAGGGGAGTGAAATAGATCCTGAAACCGTATGCGTACAAGCAGTGGGAGCCGACTTGTTCGGTGACTGCGTACCTTTTGTATAATGGGTCAGCGACTTATATTCAGTGGCGAGCTTAACCGTCTAGGGGAGGCGTAGGGAAACCGAGTCTTAATAGGGCGTTTAGTCGCTGGGTATAGACCCGAAACCGGGCGATCTATCCATGGGCAGGTTGAAGGTGCCGTAACAGGCACTGGAGGACCGAACCGACTACCGTTGAAAAGTTAGCGGATGACTTGTGGATAGGAGTGAAAGGCTAATCAAGCTCGGAGATAGCTGGTTCTCCTCGAAAGCTATTTAGGTAGCGCCTCGTGTATCACCACTGGGGGTAGAGCACTGTTTGGGCTAGGGGGTCATCCCGACTTACCAACCCCATGCAAACTCCGAATACCAGTGAGTGCAGAGCACGGGAGACACACGGCGGGTGCTAACGTCCGTCGTGAAAAGGGAAACAACCCAGACCGTCAGCTAAGGTCCCAAAGTTATGGTTAAGTGGGAAACGATGTGGGAAGGCTTAGACAGCTAGGAGGTTGGCTTAGAAGCAGCCATCCTTTAAAGAAAGCGTAATAGCTCACTAGTCGAGTCGGCCTGCGCGGAAGATGTAACGGGGCTCAAACCATACACCGAAGCTACGGGTGCATCTTAGGATGTGCGGTAGAGGAGCGTTCTGTAAGCCTGTGAAGGTCAATTGAGAAGTTGGCTGGAGGTATCAGAAGTGCGAATGCTGACATGAGTAACGACAATGGGAGTGAAAAACTCCCACGCCGGAAGACCAAGGGTTCCTGCGCAACGTTAATCGACGCAGGGTGAGTCGACCCCTAAGGCGAGACCGAAAGGTGTAGTCGATGGGAAACGGGTTAATATTCCCGTACTTCTGGTTACTGCGATGGGGGGACGGAGAAGGCTAGGCCAGCACGGCGTTGGTTGTCCGTGTTTAAGGTGGTAGGCTGAGATCTCAGGTAAATCCGGGATCTCAAGGCCGAGAACTGATGACGAGTGTTCTTTTAGAACACGAAGTGGTTGATGCCATGCTTCCAGGAAAAGCCTCTAAGCTTCAGGTAACTAGAAATCGTACCCCAAACCGACACAGGTGGTCAGGTAGAGAATACCAAGGCGCTTGAGAGAACTCGGGTGAAGGAACTAGGCAAAATGGCACCGTAACTTCGGGAGAAGGTGCGCCGGCTAGGGTGAAGGACTTGCTCCGTAAGCTCTGGCTGGTCGAAGATACCAGGCCGCTGCAACTGTTTATTAAAAACATAGCACTCTGCAAACACGAAAGTGGACGTATAGGGTGTGACGCCTGCCCGGTGCCGGAAGGTTAATTGATGGGGTTAGCTTCGGCGAAGCTCTTGATCGAAGCCCCGGTAAACGGCGGCCGTAACTATAACGGTCCTAAGGTAGCGAAATTCCTTGTCGGGTAAGTTCCGACCTGCACGAATGGCGTAATGATGGCGGCGCTGTCTCCACCCGAGACTCAGTGAAATTGAAATCGCTGTGAAGATGCAGTGTATCCGCGGCTAGACGGAAAGACCCCGTGAACCTTTACTATAGCTTTGCACTGGACTTTGAATTTGCTTGTGTAGGATAGGTGGGAGGCTGTGAAGCGTGGACGCCAGTTCGCGTGGAGCCAACCTTGAAATACCACCCTGGCAACTTTGAGGTTCTAACTCTGGTCCGTTATCCGGATCGAGGACAGTGTATGGTGGGTAGTTTGACTGGGGCGGTCTCCTCCTAAAGAGTAACGGAGGAGTACGAAGGTGCGCTCAGCACGGTCGGAAATCGTGCGTAGAGTATAAAGGCAAAAGCGCGCTTGACTGCGAGACCAACACGTCGAGCAGGTACGAAAGTAGGTCTTAGTGATCCGGTGGTTCTGTATGGAAGGGCCATCGCTCAACGGATAAAAGGTACTCCGGGGATAACAGGCTGATACCGCCCAAGAGTTCATATCGACGGCGGTGTTTGGCACCTCGATGTCGGCTCATCACATCCTGGGGCTGAAGCCGGTCCCAAGGGTATGGCTGTTCGCCATTTAAAGTGGTACGCGAGCTGGGTTTAGAACGTCGTGAGACAGTTCGGTCCCTATCTGCCGTGGACGTTTGAGATTTGAGAGGGGCTGCTCCTAGTACGAGAGGACCGGAGTGGACGAACCTCTGGTGTTCCGGTTGTCACGCCAGTGGCATTGCCGGGTAGCTACGTTCGGAAAAGATAACCGCTGAAAGCATCTAAGCGGGAAACTTGCCTCAAGATGAGATCTCACCGGGGACTTGATCCCCCTGAAGGGCCGTCGAAGACTACGACGTTGATAGGCTGGGTGTGTAAGCGTTGTGAGGCGTTGAGCTAACCAGTACTAATTGCCCGTGTGGCTTGACCATATAACGCCCAAACAATTTGGGCCATGGCCTGACACATTGATTGAACGACAAGCTGGAACGGCACGAGATTACAGTAACCTCCTTGTTAAATGACTATCACTTTTCCCACCCTTTCGTTGTGTGGACTCAACACCCACGCGACAACCGAATTGCTTGACGACCATAGAGCATTGGAACCACCTGATCCCATTCCGAACTCAGCAGTGAAACGATGCATCGCCGATGGTAGTGTGGGGACTCCCCATGTGAGAGTAGGTCATCGTCAAGCTTCAAATAAGAAACCCCGCCAGCTGGCGGGGTTTTTTTATGCCTGAATCGCCACCTGTCTGCGCACCTTGTGCCTTGTGCTACGAGTTCGGGTCTGGTGATGGGAGCGGCCCTGGCCGCGATGGGCTGGCCGACAAGCTCCGCGCCCAAGGCCGCTCCTGCAGCAAGTTGCGAGTTATCTATAACCTGAACAGCATTGTTACATTCTCGTTCATAAAGCCATGACAGCGCGTTATCATGCGCAGTTCATTTCCAACGATCGACACTTCCATGCTAGCTGCGTTATTCAAGATGATGTCCGATGGGCAATTTCATTCCGGCGAAGAGCTGGGCAGGACTCTTGGCGTCAGCCGGGCGGCGGTCTGGAAGTCGCTGAAGCGGCTGGAAGATCAAGGGTTCCCTATTCAGCGCATACGCGGCAAGGGCTACCGCATTCCACGCGGAGCAGTCCTGCTGGATCTTGCGGAGATCACCGCGGCGCTGCCTGCTGATATGGCGGAGCGGATTGAATGGCAGTTGCTGGACACTGTTGACTCGACCAATGCCCAGTTGCTCAAACAACTCTCCATGAAAGAACCTCGAGCGCTCGCCTGTGTTGCCGAACAGCAGCTGGCGGGTAAGGGGCGCCGGGGTAGAGAGTGGGTCAGCCCCTATGGTCAGAATATCTACCTGTCACTGGCGTTGCCGTTCTCCGGTGGGGCGCAGAAGCTGGAGGGGCTTAGTCTACTGGTTGGTCTCGTGCTGGTGGAGACGCTCGAAAGTTGTGGTTTTCGCAATTGCGCCTTGAAATGGCCCAACGATGTGCTGCTGGGTGGGCGCAAGCTGGCGGGCATTCTCATCGAGCTTGCTGGCGACCTGACCTCTGACTGCGTAGCGGTCATCGGTGTGGGTATCAATGTATTGATGAATGATGCTGCTGCGGCAATCGACCAGGCCTGGACCTCGCTGCTGTTGTCCCGTCAGGACGGTACGCTGAACCGCAATCTGCTGATCGCCGAATTCATCCGGCGACTGTTCGAGGCGGTGGCGGTATTTCGTGAGGCGGGTTTTGCGCCTTTCGTCGAGGAGTGGCAGCGACATGATGCCTGGTATGGCCAGCCGGTTGTTGTCCGTACTGGTGCCGTCATCACTGAGGGGGTCGAGCGGGGAGTTGATCAGCGGGGGGCGCTGCGACTTGATGTAGCCGAGGGCCAGGTATTGCTCAATGGCGGTGAAGTAAGTTTGAGGCTGAGTCATGATTCTTGAGCTGGACTGCGGCAATACGCTGATCAAGTGGCGTTTGCTCGATCGTGAAGGGCGTGTCAGAGATGGTGACATGGCACCCGACCTGGTCGAGCTTCAGCGTCTGCTTGGCGGACAGGAGCGGGAGATTCACGGTTGCCGGTTGGTTAGTGTGCGCTCGGCAGAAGAGACGCAGGTCATTGTGGATCAGCTGACGAGCTGGCTCAAGCGCCACCCCATGCTCGCTCGGCCCGGGCTGCAGCTGGCCGGCGTAAGCAATGGCTATATTGATGCAGCGCGTCTGGGCATGGATCGGTGGCTGGCGTTGGTGGCAGGATATCAACTGTGCCGGCGTGCCTGCGTGGTAATTGATCTTGGGACCGCCGTAACCACGGACTTCGTCGATGCGCAGGGTCGTCACCTCGGCGGCTACATCGCACCAGGAAGCAAGCTGCTGCGCAGCAGTCTCCTCAGTCATACCCGCCTGATCCGCTATGACCGAGGCGCGCATGGTGACTTGCGCGAGCCGCGGCCAGGGACCAGCACGGCTGAGGCTGTGGAGTTCGGCTGTGAATTGATGTTATCCGGCTTTGTGCGTGAGCAACTACGTATCGCGCAGCAACTGCTGGGCGACGATCCGGCAGTAATTCTGACGGGGGGCGATGCTGCCGGCATGAAGGAGGTATTGCCGGAAGGGTGCCAGGTGATCGGTGATCTGGTATTCCGCGGGCTGGCCCTGGCGTGCCCCATGGAGTTCAGTCCGTGAAATATCTTTTTCTGTCATTGGCGCTTCTCAATATTCTCTATGCGCTGTGGCAGCTGCAGGATAATAAGCTGATGGTGGGCGCGCCAGACGAGCCTGCCGTCCCCTCAGTGCCAATGGCTGCCCCAGAGCCTCCCCCCGCTGTAGCTGAGTCGGAGCCACCCCGACCTGGTCCTGGTGCGGCCGCTCTTTGTGTGGCGCTGGGCAGGTTTCCTGGGCTGGCCGAGGCCGAGCAACTGCGCCAGCGGCTGTTGGCGCTGGATATTGAATCCAGGTTGCAGACCAGGGACGTGGTCATGGGAGTGGATTATTGGCTGGTGATGCCAGTAGTGGGTGGCGAGCGGCATGCAGTCATCCAGCTGTCAGCGCTGCAGGAGCAAGGTATTGATAGCTTCCTGATTACGCGGGGGGAGATGGCTGGTAGCTTGTCGCTGGGTGTTTTCGCCCGGGAGGATTACGCTCAGGTAAGGCAGGAACAGTTGCAGCAATTGGGTCATGACGTGCGCCTGCACGCGCTCAATAAAAAAGAGCAGCAGTATGTGGTCGAAGTAGGCAGCAAGGCCAGGCGTCTGGTGGATCAGGCAATGCTGACCCGGCTGCGAGCGGACTTTCCCGGACTGCAACATCAATATCAGCCATGCGCAGGCGTTGCCAACACGGGGCGTATCCCATAGAATGGCGCCCGCTCCAATGCAGCGCCCCGGGAAAACCGGAGGGGATGCGATGGAGCAATGCCCTGAAACAACACAAGTCGCGGTTTTTTCTAAGAAAAGTGTTGACAGGGTGGCGCCAAGTGAAGAAAATGGCGCCTCTTTTACGGAGGGGTTCCCGAGCGGTCAAAGGGATCAGACTGTAAATCTGACGGCTTAGCCTTCGAAGGTTCGAATCCTTCCCCCTCCACCAGATTTAGTATTGCCGGGCAAGATGCTCTTGGCGGGTATAGTTCAACGGTAGAACCTCAGCCTTCCAAGCTGATGGTGCGGGTTCGATTCCCGCTACCCGCTCCAGTCCGGTAATGCGACGGTGTAAGCTCATGTAGCTCAGTTGGTAGAGCACACCCTTGGTAAGGGTGAGGTCAGCGGTTCAAATCCGCTCATGAGCTCCAATATCAAGGCAGATATGCAAATATCTGCCTTTTATTTAATGGTCGCGTGACTCGCGCATTGCACTCAGCAGAGGGGATCTCTCGATGGCTAAAGAGAAGTTCGAACGCAGCAAACCGCACCTGAACGTGGGTACCATCGGTCACGTTGACCATGGCAAAACCACTCTGACCGCTGCTCTGACCCGCGTTTGCGCCGAAGTATTCGGCAGTGGTGGCACCTCCAAGGGCTACGATCAGATCGACAACGCGCCGGAAGAAAAGGCTCGTGGTATCACCATCAACACGTCCCACGTTGAGTATGATTCCCCGATCCGTCACTACGCGCACGTTGACTGCCCCGGTCACGCTGACTATGTGAAGAACATGATCACCGGTGCTGCCCAGATGGACGGCGCTATCCTGGTTTGCTCCGCTGCTGACGGCCCCATGCCGCAGACTCGCGAGCACATCCTGCTGTCCCGCCAGGTTGGCGTTCCTTACATCGTCGTGTTCCTGAACAAGGCTGACATGGTTGATGATGAAGAGCTGCTGGAGCTGGTCGAGATGGAAGTGCGTGATCTGCTGAGCACCTACGACTTCCCAGGCGACGACACTCCGATCATCATCGGTTCCGCGCTGATGGCACTGAACGGTCAGGACGACAACGGCATGGGTACTACCGCCGTCAAGACTCTGGTCGAGACTCTGGACAGCTACATTCCCGAGCCTGAGCGTGCTATCGACAAGCCGTTCCTGATGCCGATCGAAGACGTATTCTCCATTTCCGGTCGCGGTACTGTTGTGACTGGTCGTGTTGAGCGCGGTATCGTTCGCGTTCAGGAAGAAGTCGAGATCGTTGGTATCAAAGACACCGTCAAGACCACTTGTACTGGTGTTGAGATGTTCCGCAAGCTGCTCGACGAAGGTCGTGCTGGTGAGAACGTTGGTGTTCTGCTGCGTGGTACCAAGCGTGAAGACGTTGAGCGTGGTCAGGTTCTGGCCAAGCCGGGCACCATCAAGCCGCACACTCAGTTCGAAGCTGAAGTGTACGTACTGGGCAAGGATGAAGGCGGTCGTCACACTCCGTTCTTCAAGGGCTACCGTCCGCAGTTCTACTTCCGTACAACTGACGTGACCGGTTCCTGTGAGCTGCCAGAAGGCGTGGAAATGGTTATGCCGGGCGACAACGTGAAGCTGGTTGTTACCCTGATCGCTCCGATCGCCATGGAAGACGGCCTGCGCTTCGCGATTCGCGAAGGTGGTCGTACCGTTGGTGCCGGCGTGGTTGCCAAGATCATTGCTTAATTAGTAATTGATCTTGAAGTGTTGGGCCGGTATCATTACCGGCTCAACTGCGATTACAGGCCAGTAGCTCAATTGGCAGAGCGGCGGTCTCCAAAACCGCAGGTTGGGGGTTCGATTCCCTCCTGGCCTGCCAGATTATCTGGCAAACACAAAACAGGATTTTACGATTGATGAGCACCAAGGCAGAAACTCACGATAGCCGCTTAGATGTCCTCAAGTGGATTGTCGTGGCTATCCTCGTTTTTGTCGGCGTTTACGGTAATCATTACTTCGCAGCCGAATCTGTTTTGTATCGTGCCGTAGCGCTGGTTGCGCTCGGCCTGGTGGCGGGCTTTGTTGCCCTGCAGACCGAAAAAGGCAAGGCCTTCTGGGCGCTGCTCAAAGAAGCACGCATCGAGATCCGGAAGGTCGTCTGGCCAACTCGTACGGAAACCACTCAGACAACGCTGATCGTTCTGGCGGTTGTTCTGGTCATGGCCCTGATCCTGTGGGGGCTCGATACCCTGCTGGGTTGGATTATTTCTAAGTTCATTGGCTAAAGGTGCTCCGTGTCTAAGCGTTGGTACGTCATACATGCCTACTCCGGATTCGAGAAGCACGTGATGCGTTCTCTCCAGGAGCGGGTCAAGCTGGCCGGAATGGAAGACCAGTTTGGTGAGATCCTTGTGCCCACCGAAGAAGTGGTGGAAATGCGCAACGGCCAGAAGCGCAAGAGTGAGCGCAAATTCTTTCCGGGCTATGTTCTGGTTCAGATGGAAATGAACGAAGGAACCTGGCACCTGGTCAAGGATACCTCTCGCGTGCTGGGCTTCATCGGTGGTACTGCGGACAAACCCGCGCCGATCACTGATCGTGAAGCTGAAGCCATCCTGCGCCGCGTCGCTGACGGCAGTGATAAGCCGAAGCCCAAGACTCTGTTCGAGCCGGGTGAGGTTGTTCGCGTCACCGATGGTCCCTTCGCCGACTTCAATGGAGTCGTTGAAGAAGTTAATTATGAGAAAAGCCGTGTTCAGGTGGCTGTTCTCATCTTTGGTCGCCCCACGCCAGTGGAGCTCGAATTCAGCCAGGTCGAAAAAGGCTGAGTTCAACTGCCCGCCTGAACCCTGCAATGCCTGAAGGCAATGCGGGGTTTTGTTGTCAGTGGGCACTATGTTAAGTCGGGGAGCCGCGAGGCGCTATTACCCATTGGAGAAGACAAATGGCAAAGAAGATTCAGGCTTATATCAAGCTGCAAGTCAAGGCCGGTCAGGCTAACCCAAGTCCGCCGGTAGGTCCGGCCCTGGGTCAGCACGGCGTAAACATCATGGAATTCTGCAAGGCGTTCAACGCCAAGACCCAGGGCGTTGAGCCAGGTCTGCCGACTCCCGTGATCATCACCGTATACAGCGACCGCAGCTTTACTTTTGAAACCAAAAGTACTCCTGCTGCCGTACTGCTGATGAAGGCTGCTGGTGTCAAGGGCGGTTCCGCTCGTCCCAACAGCCAGAAGGTAGGTACTGTTACTCGCGCCCAGCTCGAAGAGATCGCCAAGACCAAGCAGGCTGATCTGACCGCTGCTGACCTGGACGCTGCTGTGCGCACCATCGCGGGTTCTGCCCGTAGCATGGGTCTGACCGTGGAGGGTGTGTAAATGGCCAAGCTCACCAAGCGCCAAAAGGCAATCAGCGAGAAAGTTGATAGCACCAAGGTTTACAGCTTCGAAGAAGCGGCCGCACTGCTGGCCGAAGTATCCAACGTCAAGTTCGTCGAGTCCGTTGATGTTGCCGTGAACCTCGGCGTTGATCCGCGCAAATCCGACCAGGTCGTACGTGGCGCTACACTGCTGCCCCATGGCACTGGCAAGACCGTTCGCGTAGCCGTGTTCACCCAGGGTGCCAACGCTGAAGCCGCACTGGCTGCCGGCGCTGACAAGGTCGGCATGGACGATCTGGCTGCCGAAATGAAGGCCGGTAATCTGGACTATGACGTCGTCATCGCTTCTCCGGACGCCATGCGTGTCGTTGGTCAGCTGGGTCAGCTGCTCGGGCGCGCGGCCTGATGCCGAACCCGAAGGTCGGTACTGTATCTGCTGACGTCGGCACTGCAGTGAAGAATGCCAAGGCTGGTCAGGTTCGCTACCGCACCGACAAGAACGGCATCATTCATTGCTCCGTAGGCAAGGTTGGCTTCGAGCCGGTCAAGCTGAAGGAAAACGTTGAAGCGCTGCTGGCCGATCTGAAGAAGGCCAAGCCGTCCACGTCCAAGGGTATCTATCTGCAGCGCGTGTCCCTGAGCACCACCATGGGTCCGGGTCTGTACATTGACCACTCTGCGCTGAATATCTGATTCATCGGCGCGCCGTTCGCGGCGCGTCAACTATTGGGGTCCCTGCCGGTTGGGGGCTGTCCAAGACCGTAGGTGGCGCAAGCCTCAAATCGGGGAGAAATTCCCAGGCCTACGCAGATGGTGCTCACGATTCAGTGCAGGCTGGATCAGACACCAAAACATGTCGCCTCACGGCGATCAATGGTAAATCCAGGAGTAGAACCCGTGGCAATTAAGCTCGAAGACAAAAAGGCCATCGTCGCTGAAGTCAACGAAGCTGCCAAAGGTGCGCTGTCTGCCGTTGTGGCTGATGCCCGCGGTGTAAGCGTATCTGCCATGACTGGTCTGCGCAAAGACGCACGCGAAGCCGGCGTTTACGTACGTGTTGTACGTAACACCCTGCTGCGTCGTGCTGTTGAAGGCACCGAGTACGACTGCCTCAACGACGTCTTTGTCGGTCCGACCCTGATTGCGTTCTCCAACGAACACCCGGGCGCTGCTGCCCGTCTGTTCAAGGAGTTCGCCAAGGGTCAGGACAAGTTCCAGATCAAGGCAGCTGCGTTTGAAGGCAACTACCTTTCAGCCGATCAGATCGACAAACTGGCCACACTGCCGACTTACGACGAGGCAATCAGCCAGCTGATGAGCGTGATCCAAGGCGCTACCAGCAAGTTCGTTCGTACTTTGGCCGCTGTCCGCGATCAGAAGGAAGCCGAGGCGGCCTGATTGGTCAGCTAGCGCTTTGTTCGTTTGCTTTTAATGTTTTGACGACCCCAAGGGTTGTCCCCCAATACAGGAATATAGAGTCATGGCTCTGACCAACGAAGATATCATCAATGCCGTATCCGAAATGTCCGTTATGCAGGTCGTTGAACTGATCAGCGCAATGGAAGAGAAGTTCGGCGTTTCCGCCGCTGCCGCTGTCGCAGCTGGCCCGGCTGCTGGTGGCGCTGCTGCCGCTGAAGAGCAGACCGAGTTCAACGTTATCCTGACCGCCGCTGGCGAGAAGAAAGTTAACGTGATCAAGGCTGTTCGCGAGCTGACCGGTCTGGGCCTGAAAGAAGCCAAGGCCATGGTTGATGGCGCTCCGGCTACCATCAAGGAAGGCGTTTCCAAGGACGAAGCCGAAGCCGCGAAGAAATCGCTGGAAGAGGCTGGTGCAGCGGTCGAGCTCAAGTAAGCTTGCGCGACCTTGCGTCGACAATCTGATCGACGGTCAGATTGATGGCTGGTGGCCTGTGTGCCACCGGCCTTTTTCCGTTCCGGCCTGATCTCGGGCCGGTCGGATCCACTCCGAAGCGAGTGAGCAAGACGAGGTCTTGCAAGCATTTTCAGGCTTTCCCGTCAGGGGGAGCCAATCAAGCAGGTGACCAAGCTGGGGAACGCTGATGGCTTACTCATATACTGAGAAAAAACGTATCCGCAAGGACTTTGGCAAACTGCCGCATGTGATGGATGTACCTTATCTGCTGGCGATCCAGCTGGATTCCTATCGGGAATTCCTGCAGGCCGGCAACGACAAGGACAACGTTCGTGATATCGGTCTGCACGCGGCCTTCAAATCTGTCTTCCCCATTATCAGCTATTCCGGTAATGCGGCGCTCGAATATGTCGGTTACCGGTTAGGTGAGCCGGCTTTCGATGTCAAGGAGTGCGTGCTGCGCGGTGTGACCTTTGCGGTTCCGCTGCGGGTGAAAGTGCGCCTGATCATCTTTGATCGCGAGTCTGCCAGCAAGGCGATCAAGGATATCAAGGAGCAGGAAGTCTATATGGGTGAAATACCCTGATGACTGAAAACGGTACCTTCGTGATCAATGGTACCGAGCGTGTGATCGTATCCCAGTTGCACCGCAGCCCCGGGGTGTTCTTCGACCACGACCGTGGCAAGACCCACAGCTCCGGCAAGTTGCTGTATTCCGCCCGCGTGATTCCCTACCGCGGGTCCTGGCTGGACTTCGAGTTCGATCCCAAGGACGCCGTGTTCGTCCGTATCGACCGTCGCCGCAAGCTGCCGGCGTCCGTGCTGCTGCGCGCGCTGGGCTACCAGACCTCTGAAATTCTCGACATCTTCTATGACACCAACAAGTTCGAGGTGCAAGGTGAAAGCCTGCAACTGGAGCTGGTGCCGCAGCGCCTGCGTGGTGAGATCGCTACCTTTGACATCACTGATGGCAAGGGCAAGGTCATTGTCGAGAAGGGTCGCCGGATTACCGCGCGCCATATCAATCAGCTGGAAAAAGCCGGTATCACCAGTCTGGAAGTACCCTACGACTACCTGATCGGCCGTACCATTGCCAAGGCTGTGGTGCACCCGGCTACCGGTGAGATTCTGGTCGAGTGCAACGTCGAAGTGACAGCGGATCTGATCGACAAGCTGGTGAAAGCCCAGGTTGATCGCATCGAGACGCTGTACACCAACGATATCGACTGTGGCCCGTTCATCTCCGATACCCTGCGCATCGATAACACCACCAGCCAGCTCGAAGCGCTGGTGGAAATCTATCGCATGATGCGCCCCGGTGAGCCGCCGACCAAGGATGCCGCCGAGACGCTGTTCAGCAACCTGTTCTTCAGCAGCGACCGTTACGACCTGTCTGCCGTCGGCCGCATGAAGTTCAATCGCCGCATCGGTCGTGAAGAGATCGAAGGACCTGGCGTGCTGAGCAAGGAAGACATTATCGAGGTGCTCAAGACCCTGGTCGATATCCGTAACGGCAAGGGTGTGGTCGATGATATCGATCACCTGGGTAACCGTCGCATCCGCTCCGTTGGTGAAATGGCTGAAAACCAGTTCCGTGTAGGTCTGGTACGGGTCGAGCGGGCGGTGAAAGAACGTCTGTCCATGGCCGAAAGCGAAGGCCTGATGCCGCAGGATCTGATCAATGCCAAGCCGGTTGCGGCGGCAGTGAAGGAATTCTTCGGTTCCAGCCAGCTGTCCCAGTTCATGGACCAGAACAACCCGCTGTCCGAGATTACCCACAAGCGTCGTGTTTCCGCGCTTGGGCCGGGTGGTCTGACCCGTGAACGTGCCGGCTTCGAAGTGCGCGACGTACACCCGACCCACTATGGTCGCGTATGTCCGATCGAAACTCCGGAAGGTCCGAACATCGGCCTGATCAATTCGCTGGCCACCTATGCCCGGACCAACGAATACGGCTTCCTGGAAAGCCCGTATCGCCGCGTCAAGGATGCCGTGGTGACCGACGAGATCGTGTTCCTGTCGGCCATCGAAGAGTCCGATCATGTTATCGCCCAGGCCAGTGCCGAGGTGCGTGACGGCCGTCTGGTCGAAGAACTGGTTGCCGTTCGTCACATGAACGAATTCAGCGTCAAGGCGCCGGAAGAAGTCACCCTGATGGACGTATCGCCGCGTCAGGTCGTGTCGGTTGCCGCCTCGCTGATTCCGTTCCTCGAGCACGATGATGCCAACCGCGCCCTCATGGGTTCCAACATGCAGCGTCAGGCCGTTCCGACCTTGCGTGCCGAGAAGCCGCTGGTCGGTACCGGTATGGAGCGCAACGTGGCTGTGGACTCCGGTGTCTGCGTGACCGCTCGCCGTGGTGGTGTAGTCGACTCGGTTGATGCCAGCCGTATCGTTATCCGCGCCAACGACGACGAAGTCGAAGCGGGCGAGGCCGGTGTGGATATCTACACCCTGACCAAGTACACCCGTTCCAACCAGAACACCTGCATCAACCAGCGTCCGCTGGTGAAGAAAGGCGATCTGGTGGCGGTCAAGGACATCCTGGCTGATGGTTCTTCCGTCGACATGGGTGAGCTGGCCCTGGGTCAGAACATGCGTGTGGCGTTCATGCCCTGGAATGGCTACAACTTCGAGGACTCCATTCTGGTGTCCGAGCGGGTGGTCCAGGAAGATCGCTTTACTACTATCCACATCCAGGAATTGACCTGCGTTTCCCGTGACACCAAGTTGGGGCCGGAAGAAATCACTTCCGATATTCCCAACGTTGGCGAAGCGGCGCTGGGCAAGCTGGACGAGGCCGGTATCGTTTACGTGGGCGCCGAAGTTGGCACCGGCGACATTCTGGTCGGCAAGGTCACGCCCAAGGGCGAAACCCAGCTGACGCCGGAAGAGAAGCTGCTGCGTGCGATCTTTGGTGAGAAGGCTTCCGACGTCAAGGACACCTCCCTGCGTGTACCGACCGGTACCAAGGGTACGGTCATCGACGTTCAGGTGTTCACCCGTGATGGCGTTGAGCGCGACTCTCGCGCCCTGGCCATCGAGAAGGAGCAGCTGGACGAGATCCGCAAGGATCTGCAGGAAGAGTTCCGCATCGTCGAAACGGCGACTTTCGAGCGCCTCAGCGCTGCGCTGATCGGCCACACTGCCGAAGGCGGTGCCGGTGTCAAGAAAGGCACCGAGCTGACTGCCGAGATTCTTGCCGGTATCGAGCGCGGCCAGTGGTTCAAGCTGCGCATGAGCGAAGACCATCTCAACGAACAGCTGGAGCTGGCTCAGGCCTACCTGATCGACCGCCGCAAGCTGCTCGACGAGAAGTTCGAAGACAAGAAGCGCAAGCTGCAGCAGGGCGATGACCTGGCGCCGGGCGTACTCAAGATCGTCAAGGTCTACCTGGCGATCAAGCGTCGCATCCAGCCGGGTGACAAGATGGCTGGTCGTCACGGTAACAAGGGTGTCATCTCGGTCATCATGCCGATCGAAGATATGCCCCATGACGAGAACGGCACGCCGGTTGACATCGTCCTCAACCCGCTGGGTGTACCTTCGCGGATGAACGTCGGGCAGATTCTCGAAACCCACCTGGGCCTCGCGGCCAAGGGCCTGGGCGAGAAGATCAACCGCATGCTCGAAGAGCAGCGCAAGATCGCCGAACTGCGCGAGTTCCTCGATGAGGTGTACAACAAGGTAGGTGGTCGTCAGGAGAATCTGGACGCACTCAGCGATCAGGAAGTCCTGGATCTGGCCAACAACCTGCGCGCCGGTGTGCCGATGGCAACTGCGGTATTTGATGGTGCTGAAGAGCACGAAATCAAGCACATGCTGCGCCTGGCAGATCTGCCGGACAGTGGTCAGATGAAGTTGTACGACGGCCGTACCGGCAACACCTTCGATCGCCCGGTTACCGTTGGCTACATGTACATGCTCAAGTTGAACCACTTGGTCGATGACAAGATGCACGCCCGTTCGACCGGTTCGTACAGCCTGGTAACACAGCAGCCGCTGGGTGGTAAGGCTCAGTTCGGCGGTCAGCGTTTCGGGGAGATGGAGGTCTGGGCTCTGGAAGCCTATGGTGCCGCCTACACCCTGCAGGAAATGCTCACCGTCAAATCGGATGACGTCAATGGCCGGACCAAGATGTACAAGAACATCGTGGACGGTGACCATCGCATGGAGGCCGGCATGCCCGAGTCCTTCAACGTGCTGGTCAAGGAGATTCGTTCTCTGGCCATCGATATCGACCTGGAATCCGAATAACCACCGAGTGCCCACGTCTCGGGCGGCGTGACCCGCCGCCCTTGAGACACTGCGAGGAGTATAGGCCTTGAAAGACTTATTGAACCTGCTCAAGTCCCAGGGACAAGTTGAAGAGTTCGATTCCATTCGAATCGGCTTGGCATCGCCGGAGATGATCCGGTCCTGGTCCTACGGCGAAGTGAAAAAGCCGGAAACCATTAACTACCGTACCTTCAAGCCGGAGCGTGACGGCCTGTTCTGCGCCAAGATCTTTGGCCCGGTGAAGGACTACGAGTGCCTGTGCGGCAAGTACAAGCGCCTCAAGCACCGTGGCGTCATCTGTGAAAAGTGTGGCGTTGAAGTCGCACTGGCCAAGGTGCGTCGCGAGCGCATGGGACATATCGAACTGGCATCGCCGGTTGCCCATATCTGGTTCCTGAAATCCCTGCCGTCCCGTATCGGTCTGCTGCTGGACATGACCCTGCGCGACATCGAGCGGGTACTGTATTTCGAAAGCTATGTCGTGATCGAGCCCGGTCTGACTACGCTGGAGAAAGGCCAGCTGCTGAACGACGAACAGTACTTCGAAGCGCTGGAAGAATTCGGTGACGAGTTCGATGCGCGCATGGGTGCCGAAGCGGTATTCGAGCTGCTGACCGCCATGGATCTGGAGCACGAGATCAGCCGGCTGCGTGAGGAAATTCCGCAGACCACCTCGGAAACCAAGATCAAGAAGCTGTCCAAGCGGCTGAAGCTGATGGAAGCCTTCCAGGGTTCCGGCAACAAGCCGGAGTGGATGGTCATGACCGTACTGCCGGTACTGCCGCCGGACCTGCGTCCGCTGGTACCGCTGGATGGCGGTCGTTTCGCGACTTCCGACCTGAACGACCTGTACCGTCGGGTGATCAACCGTAACAACCGCCTGAAGCGTCTGCTGGATCTGTCCGCGCCGGATATCATCGTGCGCAACGAAAAGCGCATGCTGCAGGAATCGGTTGATGCGCTGCTGGACAACGGTCGTCGCGGCCGTGCCATCACCGGCACCAACAAGCGCCCGCTGAAGTCCCTGGCCGACATGATCAAGGGTAAGCAGGGCCGTTTCCGTCAGAACCTGCTCGGTAAGCGCGTTGACTACTCCGGTCGTTCGGTGATCGTGGTAGGTCCGACCCTGCGTCTGCATCAGTGCGGTCTGCCCAAGAAGATGGCGCTGGAACTGTTCAAGCCGTTCATCTTCGGCAAGCTGGAACATCGCGGCCTGGCCACCACCATCAAGGCGGCCAAGAAGATGGTTGAGCGCGAGCTGCCGGAAGTGTGGGATATCCTCGCCGAGGTTATCCGCGAACACCCCGTGCTGCTCAACCGTGCACCAACACTGCACCGTCTGGGTATCCAGGCGTTCGAGCCGGTACTGATCGAAGGCAAGGCCATTCAACTGCACCCGCTGGTGTGTGCGGCCTATAACGCCGACTTCGACGGTGACCAGATGGCCGTTCACGTGCCGCTGACGCTGGAAGCCCAGCTGGAAGCGCGCGCGCTGATGATGTCGACCAACAACATCCTGTCGCCGGCCAGTGGCGAGCCGATCATCGTGCCGTCCCAGGACGTGGTACTGGGTCTGTACTACATGACTCGTTCGCGCATCAATGCGCGTGGCGAAGGCATGCGTTTCACCAGCATCGCCGAAGTCGAGATGGCCTACCGTAGCGGCCACGTTGACCTGCACTCGATGGTCAAGGTGCGTCTCGAAGAGACCGTCAAGCACAAGGACGAGAGCTGGACCACGGAAACCCGCATCATCGACACCACTGTCGGTCGCGCGTTGCTGTTCCAGATCCTGCCCAAGGGGCTGCCCTTCTCGCTGGTCGACCAGCCGCTGAAGAAGAAGGCGATTTCCAAGCTGATCAACACCAGCTACCGGATCGTGGGTCTCAAGGAGACCGTGATCTTCGCTGACCAGCTGATGTACACCGGCTTTGCCTATTCGACCATCTCCGGTGCCTCCATCGGCGTGAACGACTTCGTCATTCCCGATGAGAAGGCGCGGATCATCGAAGATGCCACCGCCGAGGTGAAGGAAATCGAAGACCAGTACGCTTCCGGTCTGGTTACCGCCGGGGAGAAGTACAACAAGGTCATCGACTTGTGGTCCAAGGCCAACGACGAGATTTCCAAGGCGATGATGGACAACCTCAAGTCCACTCGCGTGCTGGATCGTGACGGCAAGGAAGTCGAGCAGGAGTCCTTCAACTCGATGTACATGATGGCCGACTCCGGTGCCCGGGGTTCCGCCGCACAGATTCGTCAGTTGGCAGGTATGCGGGGTCTGATGGCCAAGCCGGATGGCTCGATCATCGAAACGCCGATCATCGCCAACTTCCGTGAAGGTCTGAACGTACTCCAGTACTTCATCTCCACCCACGGTGCCCGTAAGGGTCTGGCGGATACGGCACTGAAGACCGCCAACTCCGGTTACCTGACTCGTCGCCTGGTCGACGTGGCGCAGGACCTGGTAATCACCGAGGTCGATTGCGGTACTGATCAGGGTCTGGTCATGAAGCCGCATATCGAAGGCGGCGACATTGTCGAGCCGCTGGGTGAGCGCGTGCTGGGTCGGGTCATCGCCCGTGACGTATTCAAGCCGGGTACCGAAGACGTCATCGTCGCCGGCGGCACTTTGATCGACGAGCAGTGGGTCGAGTTCCTCGAGCTGAACAGTGTGGACGAGGTGATTGTACGCTCGCCCATTACCTGTGAAACCCGCTACGGCGTGTGCTCCACCTGCTATGGTCGCGACCTGGCACGTGGTCACCAGATCAATATCGGTGAGGCGGTGGGTGTGATCGCTGCCCAGTCCATTGGTGAGCCGGGTACCCAGCTGACCATGCGGACGTTCCACATCGGTGGTGCTGCCAGCCGGACCGCCGCGCAGGACAGCATTCAGGTCAAAAGCGCCGGTACCATCCGCCTGCACAACCTGAAGCACGTGACCCGTGATGACGGCGCGCTGGTGGCGGTGTCCCGTTCCGGTGAGCTGGCTCTGGCTGACGAGTTCGGTCGTGAGCGTGAGCGTTACAAGCTGCCCTACGGTGCGGTGATCTCCATTCACGAGAGTGATAAGGTCCAGGCCGGCCAGGTGGTTGCCAAGTGGGATCCGCACACTCACCCGATCGTTACCGAGATTGCCGGTACCGTACAGTTCGTTGGCATGGAGGAGGGTATCACCATCCGCCGTCAGACCGACGAACTTACCGGTCTGAGCAACATCGAAGTAATGGCGGTGCACGAGCGTCCATCCGCTGGTAAGGACATCCGTCCGACCATGAAACTGATTGGCGCTGACGGTAAGGAGCTGATGCTGCCGGGTACCGATGTGCCGGCGCAGTACTTCCTGCCCGAGAAGACCCAGGTCAACCTGTCCGATGGAGTGCAGGTAACCATTGGTGACGTACTGGCACGTATTCCTCAGGAAACGTCCAAGACTCGCGACATCACCGGTGGTCTGCCGCGTGTTGCCGATCTGTTCGAGGCGCGTCGTCCGAAGGAGCCGTCCATCCTGGCAGAAGTCAGCGGCACCATCTCCTTCGGCAAGGAAACCAAGGGCAAGCGCCGTCTGGTCATCACTCCGAACGATGGCAGCGATCCGTACGAGGAGCTGATTCCGAAGTGGCGCCACCTGAACGTGTTCGAAGGTGAACAGGTCACCAAGGGTGAGGTTATCTCCGATGGCCCGAGCAACCCGCACGATATCCTGCGTTTGCTGGGTGTCAGCGAGCTCGCCAAGTACATCGTCAACGAAATTCAGGACGTGTACCGCCTGCAGGGTGTGAAGATCAACGACAAGCACATCGAGGTGACCATTCGCCAGATGCTGCGCAAGGTCGAGATCAGCGAGTCGGGTGATTCCAGCTTCATCAAGGGCGACCAGGTCGAGCTGACCCAGGTCCTCGAAGAGAACGAAGCGCTGGCTGGTCAGGACAAGTTCCCGGCCAAGTATGAGCGGGTACTGCTGGGTATCACCAAGGCGTCGCTGTCGACCGAGTCGTTCATTTCCGCGGCTTCCTTCCAGGAAACCACACGGGTACTGACCGAGGCTGCCGTTACCGGTAAGCGCGATCACCTGCGTGGCCTGAAAGAGAACGTGGTGGTGGGTCGTCTGATTCCGGCCGGTACCGGTCTGGCCTACCACGCTGAGCGCAAGCGTCAGCGTACGGCCGACAAGCCGGCGAAAGTCAGCGCCAGTGAAGTCGAGCAGGCCCTGTCGGATGCGCTGAATTCCAGCGGCAACTGATCAGTGTCACCCGTCGTGGACCACGGCGGGTGCGCTTGACGATGGGGGGAGGTCTCTATAGAATTCCGTACCCCTAAAATAGGCGGGGCGTTTTGCCCTGCCGTTTTATTTAATATGTCCCAGGGACATCAGTGGAGTTTTGCTAGATGGCAACAATCAACCAGCTGGTTCAAAAGCCGCGCAAGCGTGTTGCTGAAAAAAGCGACGTGCCCGCGCTGCAGAACTGCCCGCAGCGTCGTGGTGTATGTACTCGCGTATATACCACCACGCCGAAGAAGCCGAACTCGGCTCTGCGTAAGGTCTGCCGTGTTCGCTTGACCAACGGCTTTGAAGTTTCTTCCTATATCGGTGGTGAAGGCCACAACCTGCAAGAGCACAGCGTCGTTCTGATTCGCGGCGGCCGTGTAAAAGACTTGCCAGGTGTGCGTTACCACACTGTTCGCGGTTCGCTGGATACCTCCGGTGTCAAAGACCGTAAGCAGGGTCGTTCCAAGTACGGCGCCAAGCGTCCGAAGTAATTTGAATTCATTTAACCTGAGTCGATAAGAGTAAGGTCAGGCGTAACGAAAATGTTGCAGTCCTGAGCTAACCTGAAGACCGTTTGAGGGCTTATCATGCCAAGACGTCGTGTAGCGGCAAAACGTGAGATCCTGCCAGAACCTAAGTATGGCAGCCAGATTCTCGCCAAATTCATGAACCATGTAATGGAAAGCGGCAAGAAATCCACCGCTGAGCGTATCGTGTATGGTGCTCTGGATAAAGTTAAAGAGCGCACCAAGACTGACGATCCGGTTGAGCTGTTTGAAAAAGCGCTCGATGCCATCGCTCCGCTGGTTGAGGTTAAGTCCCGCCGTGTAGGTGGTGCCACCTACCAGGTTCCGGTTGAAGTGCGTCCCTCCCGCCGCAATGCTCTGGCAATGCGCTGGTTGGTAGATGCTGCCCGTAAGCGTGGCGAGAAGTCGATGGATCTGCGTCTTGCTGGCGAACTGCTTGATGCAGCTGAAGGCAAGGGCTCTGCGGTCAAGAAGCGTGAAGACGTGCACCGTATGGCTGAAGCGAACAAAGCTTTCTCTCACTATCGCTTCTAAACAACGACTCAGGAGACTATCGTGGCTCGTACAACCCCGATCAATCTATACCGCAATATTGGTATTTGTGCGCACGTCGATGCGGGCAAAACCACAACCACGGAACGGATCCTGTTCTACACCGGCGCCAACCATAAAATGGGTGAGACCCATGATGGCGCCAGTACCACTGACTGGATGGCCCAGGAGCAGGAGCGTGGTATCACTATTACCTCCGCTGCTGTAACCGCTTTCTGGCAGGGTTCTCAGAAGCAGTACAAGAAGCACCGGGTCAACGTTATCGATACCCCCGGCCACGTTGACTTCACCATCGAAGTAGAGCGCTCCTTGCGCGTGCTCGACGGTGCAGTCGTTGTGTTCTGCGGCACCTCCGGTGTTGAGCCGCAGTCCGAAACCGTATGGCGTCAGGCCAACAAGTACGGTGTGCCGCGTATCGTCTACGTGAACAAGCTGGACCGTCAGGGTGCTAACTTCCTGCGCGTAGTCGAGCAGATCAAGAAGCGCCTTGGCCATACGCCTGTGGCGCTTCAGCTGCCGATCGGTTCGGAAGAGAACTTCATTGGTCAGGTAGACCTGTTGCGTATGAAGGCTCTCTACTGGAACGAAGACGACATGGGTATGGCCTTCCGCGAGGAGGAGATCCCTGCGGACATGCTTGAGCTGGCTGAAGAGTACCGTGAAAAGCTGGTGGAAGCTGCCGCTGAAGCCAACGAAGAGTTGATGAACAAGTACCTGGAAGGCGTTGAGCTGACCCTGGAAGAAATCAAGGCCGGTCTGCGTCAGCGTACCTTGGCCAGCGAAATCGTTCCGGCTGTCTGCGGTTCCTCGTTCAAGAACAAGGGCGTGCCGTTGGTGCTGGATGCGGTTATCGACTTCCTGCCGGCTCCGGACGAAGTTGAAGCCATCAAGGGTGTGCACCCGGACGACGACGAGAAGATCGACAAGCGTATCTCCAGCGACGACGAGCCCTTTGCTGCTCTGGCGTTCAAGATCGCTACCGACCCCTTTGTTGGTACTCTGACCTTCGTTCGCGTGTACTCGGGCGTGCTGTCTTCTGGCGACTCGGTGATCAACTCGGTTAAAGGCAAGAAAGAGCGTGTGGGCCGTATGGTTCAGATGCAGGCCAACAACCGCGAAGAGATCAAGGAAGTGCGTGCTGGCGATATCGCCGCTCTGATCGGTATGAAGGACGTGACCACCGGTGACACCCTGTGCGACCTGGAAAAGCAGATCGTTCTGGAGCGTATGGAGTTCCCTGAGCCGGTAATCCACGTTGCTGTTGAGCCGAAAACCAAGGCTGACCAGGAAAAGATGGGTATTGCACTGGGTAAACTGGCCCAGGAAGATCCGTCCTTCCGCGTGCGTACTGATGAAGAGTCTGGCCAGACCATCATTGGTGGTATGGGCGAGCTGCACCTGGACATCATCGTTGACCGCATGAAGCGTGAATTCAACGTTGAAGCCAATATCGGTAAGCCACAGGTGGCCTACCGTGAAGCGATTCGCAATACCTGCGAGATCGAAGGCAAGTTTGTCCGTCAGTCCGGTGGTCGCGGCCAGTTCGGTCACGTCTGGATTCGCTTCGAGCCGGCTGATGAGGCCGCCGAAGGTCTGATCTTCGCCAGTGAAGTGGTGGGCGGTACCGTACCCAAGGAATACATTCCTGCGGTGCAGAAGGGCATTGATGAGCAGATGAAGAACGGTGTTCTCGCCGGTTACCCGCTGCTCAGCCTCAAGGCAACCATCTTTGATGGTTCTTATCATGATGTTGACTCGAACGAAATGGCGTTCAAGATCGCCGCTTCCATGGCTACCAAGCAATTGGCCCAGAAAGGCGGTGCTGTTCTGCTCGAGCCGATCATGAAAGTTGAAGTAGTGACCCCCGAGGACTACATGGGTGACGTGATGGGTGACCTCAACCGTCGTCGTGGTCTGGTCCAGGGTATGGAAGACTCTCCCTCCGGGAAGGTTATCCGTGCTGAGGTTCCGCTGGGTGAGATGTTTGGTTACGCCACGGATGTACGCTCCATGTCCCAGGGACGTGCTAGCTACTCCATGGAGTTCGCCAAATACGCCGAGGCTCCCTCGAACATCGTTGACGCTATCATCAAGAAGCAAGGTTGATTGCTTCCTGGCTAATTGAAGAGGTTACTAATCGTGGCAAAAGAAAAGTTTGAACGCAGTAAACCGCACCTGAACGTGGGTACCATCGGTCACGTTGACCATGGTAAAACCACTCTGACCGCTGCTCTGACCCGCGTTTGCGCCGAAGTATTCGGCAGCGGTGGCACCTCCAAGGGCTACGATCAGATCGACAACGCGCCGGAAGAAAAGGCTCGTGGTATCACCATCAACACGTCCCACGTTGAGTATGATTCCCCGATCCGTCACTACGCGCACGTTGACTGCCCCGGTCACGCTGACTATGTGAAGAACATGATCACCGGTGCTGCCCAGATGGATGGCGCTATCCTGGTTTGCTCCGCTGCTGACGGCCCCATGCCGCAGACTCGCGAGCACATCCTGCTGTCCCGCCAGGTTGGCGTTCCTTACATCGTCGTGTTCCTGAACAAGGCTGACATGGTTGATGATGAAGAGCTGCTGGAACTGGTCGAGATGGAAGTGCGTGATCTGCTGAGCACCTACGACTTCCCAGGCGACGACACTCCGATCATCATCGGTTCCGCGCTGATGGCACTGAACGGTCAGGACGACAACGGCATGGGTACTACCGCCGTTAAGACTCTGGTCGAGACTCTGGACAGCTACATTCCCGAGCCTGAGCGTGCTATCGACAAGCCGTTCCTGATGCCGATCGAGGACGTATTCTCCATTTCCGGTCGCGGTACTGTTGTGACTGGTCGTGTTGAGCGCGGTATCGTTCGCGTTCAGGAAGAAGTCGAGATCGTTGGTATCAAAGACACCGTCAAGACCACTTGTACTGGTGTTGAGATGTTCCGCAAGCTGCTCGACGAAGGTCGTGCTGGTGAGAACGTTGGTGTTCTGCTGCGTGGTACCAAGCGTGAAGACGTTGAGCGTGGTCAGGTTCTGGCCAAGCCGGGCACCATCAAGCCGCACACTCAGTTCGAAGCTGAAGTGTACGTGCTGGGCAAGGATGAAGGCGGCCGTCACACTCCGTTCTTCAAGGGCTACCGTCCGCAGTTCTACTTCCGTACAACTGACGTGACTGGTTCCTGCGAACTGCCGGAAGGCGTGGAAATGGTTATGCCGGGCGACAACGTGAAGCTGGTTGTTACCCTGATCGCTCCGATCGCCATGGAAGACGGCCTGCGCTTCGCGATTCGCGAAGGTGGTCGTACCGTTGGTGCCGGCGTGGTTGCCAAGATCATCGCTTGATGATTTGAGCCATACGCAGAAGCCCCCGAGAGATCGGGGGCTTTTGTATTATGGTTGACACTGGACTGGCGCATCAGTAGAATTGCGCCTCCCTTGATGGGCGTGCCCGGTCCGGGTGTGCTCGGAAGAATAGAAGCTTGGAGTTTCTGGTCAAATGCAGAACCAACAGATTCGTATTCGGTTGAAGGCTTTTGACCATCGCCTGATAGATCAATCAACCCAGGAAATCGTGGATACCGCGAAACGTACTGGGGCTCAGGTGCGTGGTCCGATACCTTTGCCGACACGCAAAGAGCGTTTTACCGTGCTGGTTTCTCCGCACGTCAACAAAGATGCCCGGGATCAATATGAAATCCGTACCCATAAGCGGGTGCTGGATATCGTTCAGCCTACCGACAAGACTGTCGATGCGCTGATGAAACTGGACCTTGCAGCTGGCGTTGAGGTTCAGATCAGCCTCGGCTGATAGCCCCACACGACGGGGGCTATCCAGCCGTGTAACGCCCTGAAATGGGCGGCCATAGCGGGTAAATAGCCCCGTGCACTCATGAGGTTTACAACATGACTATTGGTGTAGTCGGCCGGAAATGCGGTATGACCCGCGTTTTCACTGAAGATGGTATTTCCATTCCTGTTACGGTGGTTGAAGTCGAACCTAACCGTATCACTCAAGTAAAGTCCCTTGATTCGGACGGCTATCAAGCTATTCAAATCACCGTGGGTGAGCGTCGCGCCAGTCGCGTCAGCAAGCCGATGGCTGGGCATTTTGCCAAAGCGAATACTGCTGCAGGTCGCAGCGTATGCGAATTCCGCCTGGAAGACGGCGCTGAGTTCGAAGCTGGTGCAGAAATCACCGTAAGCATTTTCGAAGCGGGCCAGAAAGTAGACGTTACCGGTCAGTCCAAAGGTAAGGGCTTTGCCGGTACCATCAAGCGCTGGAACTTCCGCGGACAGGATGCCACTCACGGCAACTCCGTATCCCACCGTGTTCCAGGTTCCATTGGCCAGTGCCAGACCCCGGGTCGCGTATTCAAGGGCAAGAAGATGTCCGGTCACATGGGCGCTGAGCAAGTGACTGTGCAGACCCTGGAAATCGTACGCGTTGACGCCGAACGTAATCTGCTGCTCATCAAGGGTGCAGTGCCCGGCGCGCCTGGCAGCGACGTAGTTGTCCGCCCGGCAGTCAAGGCCAAGGGTTAAGGGGGAGTTAGCATGAATCTGAATGTAGCTGGTGCAAGCGCGATCGAAGTATCCGATCTGGCCTTTGCAACCGAGTTTAACGAGACCCTGGTACACCAGGCCGTTGTCGCCTACATGGCTGGCGGTCGTCAGGGCACCAAGCAGCAGAAGACCCGTTCTGAAGTGTCCGGTGGCGGCAAGAAGCCCTGGCGTCAGAAGGGTACCGGCCGTGCACGTGCCGGCACCATCCGCAGCCCGATCTGGCGCGGGGGCGGTACCACTTTTGCAGCTCGTCCGCGTGATCATGAGCAGAAGCTGAACCGGAAGATGTACCGTGGCGCCATGCGCTCGATCCTCTCCGAGCTGGTTCGCCTGGATCGCCTGGTCGTGGTCGAAAGCTTCTCTGTTGAAGCTCCCAAGACCAAGGCGCTGGTAGGCAAGCTCAAGGATCTGAATCTGGAGAAGGTGCTGATCGTCACTGACAGCCTGGACACCAACCTGTACCTGGCTGCGCGCAACCTGCCGCATGTCGACGTACGTGATGTGCAGGGTTCTGACCCGGTCAGCCTGATCGCTTACGACAAGGTACTGATCACCGTACCTGCTGTTAAGAAGTTCGAGGAGATGCTGGGATGAACCAAGAGCGCATTTTCAAAGTACTGCTTGGCCCGCATGTATCCGAGAAGGCTACCGTGCTGGCTGAGACCCATAGCCAGATCGTGTTCAAAGTGGATACCACTGCGACCAAGCTGGAAATCAAGAAAGCCGTTGAACAGCTGTTCAACGTCAAGGTAGACCGTGTGTCGACCTTGAATGTCAAAGGCAAGACCAAGCGAACCGTTCGCGGCCTGGGCAAGCGTAATGACTGGAAGAAGGCCTATGTCAGCCTTGAGCCCGGTCAGGACATCGACTTCGCCAGCGCTGAATAAGAAAGGGGTACATCATGGCAATTGTTAAATGTAAACCTACTTCCGCTGGCCGCCGCTTCGTCGTAAAGGTCGTTAGCTCGGACCTGCACAAGGGTGCTCCTTATGCGCCCCTGCTCGAGAAGCAAGGCAAGTCCGGCGGACGTAACAACAATGGTCGCATCACCACGCGTCATCGTGGGGGCGGTCATAAGCAGCACTATCGTCTGGTCGATTTTCGTCGCAACAAGGATGGCATTCCCGCCACCGTTGAGCGTATCGAATACGATCCGAACCGTACCGCTCACATTGCTCTGCTGAAGTACGCCGACGGCGAGCGTCGCTACATCATCGCTCCCAAGGGTGTGACTGCTGGCGATCAGCTGGTGTCGGGTGCCGACGCGCCGATCAAGGCTGGCAACTGCCTGCCGCTGCGCAACATTCCGGTGGGTAGCACCATCCACGCGATCGAACTGAAGCCCGGCAAGGGTGCTCAGGTTGCCCGCAGTGCTGGTGCCTCCGTACAGCTGGTTGCCCGTGAAGGCGCCTATGTCACCGTTCGCCTGCGTTCCGGCGAAATGCGCAAGGTTCTCGGCGAATGCCGCGCCACCTTGGGCGAAGTGTCCAACGGTGAGCACAGCCTGCGCTCCCTGGGTAAGGCCGGTGCCACTCGCTGGCGCGGTGTGCGTCCGACCGTTCGTGGTGTTGCCATGAACCCGGTTGATCACCCGCATGGTGGTGGTGAAGGGCGTACTTCTGGTGGTCGTCATCCGGTGTCGCCGTGGGGCTTCCCCACCAAGGGTGCTAAGACTCGGTCCAACAAGCGCACTGACAATATGATTGTCCGTCGTCGCAGCAAGTAATTAGAGGGGAAACGACGTGCCGCGTTCTCTGAAGAAAGGTCCTTTTATCGATCTTCACCTGTTGAAGAAGGTCGAAGTTGCAGCAGAAAAGAACGATCGCAAGCCGGTTAAAACCTGGTCGCGCCGTTCGATGGTTCTGCCGCAGATGGTTGGTTTGACCATCGCAGTACACAACGGTCGTCAACATGTCCCGGTCATCGTTACCGAAGACATGGTCGGCCACAAATTGGGCGAATTCTCTGCCACGCGTACCTATCGCGGTCATGCGGCAGACAAGAAAGCCAAGCGCTAAGGGGTTAGAAAGATGGAAGTAGCCGCTACCGTTAAGGGCGCCCGACTCTCTGCCCAGAAAGCTCGCTTGGTCGCCGATCAGATCCGCGGGAAGAAGGTGGATGAGGCCCTGAATCTGCTGACTTTCAGCAACAAGAAGGCCGCTGATGTCATCAAGAAAGTGCTGGAGTCGGCCATTGCCAACGCTGAGCACAATGATGGCGCAGACGTGGATGACCTCAAGGTCTCCACCGTGTTTGTCAACGAAGGTCGCTCTCTGAAGCGCATCATGCCACGTGCCAAAGGCCGTGCTGATCGCATCATCAAGCGGTCTTGCCATATCACGGTCAAGGTTGCTGACAAGTAGGAGTCGATCACATGGGTCAGAAAGTACATCCGACAGGCATTCGCCTCGGTATCGTAAAACAGCACACTTCGGTGTGGTATGCAGACGGCCGCACTTATGCGGACTATCTGAACACGGACCTGAAAGTACGCGCGTACATTCAGGACAAATTGAAAAGCGCTTCCGTCAGCCGCGTTGATATTCAGCGCCCGGCCCAGACAGCCCGCATCACCATTCACACTGCCCGTCCCGGCATTGTGATTGGCAAGAAGGGTGAAGACGTCGAGAAGCTGCGTCAGGAACTGACCAGCCAGATGGGCGTTCCGGTGCACATCAACATCGAAGAGATCCGCAAGCCGGAACTCGACGGTGCCCTGGTGGCCCAGAGCGTTGCCCAGCAGCTCGAGCGTCGCGTCATGTTCCGTCGTGCGATGAAGCGTGCTGTACAGAACGCCATGCGTATTGGTGCCAAGGGTATCAAGATCCAGGTTAGCGGCCGTCTCGGCGGCGCCGAGATCGCCCGTACCGAATGGTACCGTGAAGGCCGTGTGCCGCTGCACACTCTGCGTGCCGACATCGACTACGCAACGGCTGAAGCCCACACCACTTACGGTGTGATCGGTGTGAAGGTTTGGATTTTCAAAGGCGAGATCATTGGTGGTCAGCCTGAAGAAATCAAAACCGTCGCGACCAAGAAAAAAGCTGCTAAGTAAGGGGTACGCACATGTTACAACCCAAGCGTACGAAGTTCCGCAAGCAAATGACCGGTCACAACCGTGGCCTGGCACATCGCGGCAGTAAAGTGAGCTTTGGCGAATACGCACTCAAATCCGTCAGCCGTGGTCGTTTGACCGCCCGTCAGATTGAAGCGGCACGTCGTGCTCTGACTCGTCACGTCAAGCGTGGCGGTAAAATCTGGATCCGTGTCTTCCCTGACAAGCCGATCTCCAAGAAGCCTCTCGAAGTGCGGATGGGTAAAGGTAAGGGTAACGTCGAATACTGGGTAGCCCAGATTCAGCCGGGCAAGGTCCTGTATGAGATTGAAGGTGTTTCCGAAGAGCTGGCGCGTGAGGCTTTTGCCCTGGCCGCTGCCAAGCTGCCCCTCGCAACCACCTTTGTTAAGCGGACGGTGATGTGATGAAAGCGACAGAACTTCGTGAAAAATCTGCCGAGCAGCTGAACGAGCAGCTGCTCACCCTGCTGCGCGACCAGTTCAATCTGCGCATGCAGAAGGCAACCGGTCAACTCGGTCAGAGTCATCTGCTCAAGCAGACCAAGCGTGACATCGCTCGAGTCAAGACCGTGCTCAATCAGAAAGGTGGTAACTGATCATGGCCGAGAACACTACAGTTAGTACCGTTACTGGCCGTGTGGTCAGCGACAAGATGGACAAAACCGTTACTGTGCTCATCGAGCGTCAGGTAAAGCACCCGCTGTACGGCAAGTACGTACGCCGCTCTACCAAGCTGCATGCGCATGATGAGAACAACGAATGCCGCATCGGCGATCTGGTCACTATCCGGGAAACCCGTCCCTTGGCTAAAACCAAGAGCTGGACCCTGGTACAGATCGACGAGCGCGCGGCGCAAGTTTAAGCCCCGCGCTGTTATAGCGGATTATTTAAGGGTCGGAGAAAGTTATGATTCAGACTCAATCCATGCTGGATGTGGCTGACAACAGTGGTGCACGCCGCGTTATGTGCATCAAGGTTCTGGGCGGTTCTCACCGTCGCTACGCCGGCATTGGCGATATCATCAAAGTGACCGTGAAGGAAGCGATTCCGCGCGGCAAAGTAAAGAAAGGCCAGGTGCTGACTGCGGTCATCGTGCGTACCCGTCACGGCGTTCGCCGTACCGACGGTTCGCTGATCCGTTTCGATGGCAACGCAGCCGTTCTGCTCAACAACAAAAATGAGCCGATCGGTACCCGCATCTTTGGGCCAGTGACGCGTGAACTGCGTAACGAGCAGTTCATGAAGATCGTTTCCCTCGCGCCCGAAGTGCTGTAAGGAGCCCGGTCATGCAAAAGATCAAACGTGACGACGACGTAATCGTCATCGCCGGAAAAGACAAAGGCAAGCGTGGCAAGGTCCGTAAGGTCCTGGCTGACGACCGCCTGGTCATTGCTGGTGTCAACATTATCAAGCGCGCTACCAAGCCGAACCCTATGGCTGGTGTGCAGGGCGGTATTGTTGAAAAGGAGGCGCCAATCCACGTCTCCAACGTGGCTATCTTCAACCCTGAGACCAGCAAAGCCGACCGTATCGGCTTCAAGGTCGAAGACGGTAAGAAGGTTCGTATTTTCAAGTCGACCCAAAAAGCGGTCGACGCTTGAGAATCTAGGTGCTTACCATGGCAAGATTGAAAGAACATTACCGGACTACCCTGGTTCCGCAGCTCAAGGAAGACCTGGGCCTGCAGAACGTGATGGAAGTGCCGAAGATCACCAAGATCACCCTGAACATGGGCCTTGGTGAAGCAGTAGGTGACAAGAAAGTCATTGAGAACGCATTGGCTGACCTGGAAAAGATCACTGGCCGTAAAGGCATCGTGACCTACTCCCGCAAGTCGATTGCCGGCTTCAAGATTCGTGACGGCTGGCCGATCGGTGTCAAGGTGACACTGCGTCGTGAACAGATGTATGAGTTCCTGGATCGTCTGCTGTCGATCTCGCTGCCGCGCGTACGTGACTTCCGTGGTCTGAATGCCAAGTCCTTTGATGGTCGCGGCAACTACAGCATGGGTGTGAAAGAGCAGATCATCTTCCCGGAAATCGATTACGACAAGATCGATGCTCTGCGTGGTCTGGACATCACCCTGACCACTACCGCCCGGACTGACGACGAAGGCCGCGCGCTGCTGCGTGCGTTCAACTTCCCGTTCCGCAACTAGGAGTCAGGCAATGGCTAAAATCAGCATGAAGAACCGCGAGGCCAAACGGGCTCGCCTGGTTGCCAAGTACGCTGCCAAGCGTGCTGAACTCAAGGCCACCGTCGGCAACGTCAATGCATCTGTTGAAGATCGTTGGAATGCCCAGGTTGCCCTGCAGAAACTGCCGCGTGATGCGAGCCCCGTGCGTCAGCGTAACCGCTGCCGCGTGACTGGCCGCCCACACGGTGTATACCGCAAGTTCGGTCTCTCGCGCATCAAGCTGCGCGAAGCTGCCATGCGCGGTGATGTACCCGGTCTGGTCAAGGCCAGCTGGTAAACAAGACCTTAATTACTCAGTTTCAGGAGCACAAAGCCCATGAGTATGCAGGACCCGTTAGCCGATATGCTAACCCGTATCCGTAATGCCCAGATGGCTGAAAAGTCCAGTGTCAGCATGCCTTCGGCAAAGCTGAAGGTGGCTGTCGCCAAAGTACTTAAAGAAGAAGGCTATGTAGCTGGTTACGAAGTGCAGGGCGATGCCAAGCCTGTGCTGTCGATCGAGCTCAAGTACTTCGAAGGCAAGCCGGTAATCGAAGAAATGAAGCGCATCAGCCGTCCCGGCCTGCGTCAGTACAAGTCCGTTGACCAGCTTCCCAAGGTCAAGGGTGGACTGGGTGTCTCGATCGTCTCCACCAACAAAGGTGTTATGACTGATCGCGCTGCTCGCGCTGCCGGTATCGGCGGTGAAGTGCTCTGCACCGTATTCTGATAGGGGGTTACGATGTCTCGCGTCGCTAAGAACCCTGTCACTTTGCCGCAGGGTGTAGAAGTCAAGATTGATGGTCAGGATGTCTCCGTCAAGGGCCCGAAGGGCGCCCTCGCACTGAGCATGCATCCGGCCGTTGAAGTAACCCAGGAAGAGGGCGTACTGCGTTTCGCTCCTCGTCCTGGCAGTGTCAATGCAGCCATGGCCGGCACCACTCGTGCACTGGTCAACAACATGGTTGTCGGCGTCAGCCAAGGTTTCGAGCGCAAGCTGCAGCTGGTTGGTGTAGGATACCGGGCTCAGGCTAAAGGACAGGTTCTGTCCCTGGCCCTGGGTTTCTCCCACCCAATCGACTATCAGCTGCCCGAGGGTGTTTCGGTTGAAACCCCCAGCCAGACTGACATCGTCATCAAAGGCATCGACAAGCAACTGGTCGGTCAGGTAGCCGCGGAAATTCGTGATTTCCGTCGTCCCGAACCCTATAAGGGCAAGGGTGTTCGCTACGCCGATGAGGTCGTGCGTCGTAAAGAAGCCAAGAAGAAGTAGGGCATAGAAAATGAGCGATAAAAAAGTTATTCGTCTCCGTCGCGCTCGTCGTTCGCGTCTGAAACTGCGCGAGCTCGAAGCCGTACGTCTGTGCGTGTACCGTTCTTCGCAGCACATGTACGCACAAGTGATCTCGGCCGACGGTTCCAAGGTTCTGGCCAGTGCCTCCACCCTTGACGCAAACTTGCGCAGTGGCAGTACCGGCAACATCGAAGCCGCCAAACAGGTAGGTCTTCTGGTCGCCGAACGTGCCAAGGCCGCCGGTGTAACTCAGGTCTCCTTCGACCGTTCCGGCTTCAAGTATCATGGCCGCGTGAAAGCGCTGGCCGACGCCGCTCGTGAAGGCGGGCTGGAATTCTAAGGGTAGAGCTATGGCTAATTTCGATCAAAAGCGTGACGAAGGTTACATCGAGAAACTGGTTCAGGTTAACCGCGTCGCCAAAGTAGTTAAGGGCGGTCGGATCTTTGCCTTCACAGCGCTGACAGTAGTCGGCGATGGCAATGGTCGCGTGGGCTTCGGTCGTGGCAAGGCGCGTGAAGTGCCTGCCGCTATCCAGAAGGCCATGGAAGCCGCACGTCGTAACATGATCCAGGTGGATCTGAATGGCACCACCATTCAGTATCCCCTGCGGGCTGCCCATGGTGCCTCCAAGGTATTCATGATGCCGGCCTCCGAAGGTACTGGCGTTATCGCCGGTGGCGCTATGCGCGCCGTTCTGGAAGCCGCTGGCATCCATAACGTACTGGCCAAATGTTACGGTTCCACCAACCCGGTCAACGTCGTTCAGGCTACCTACAAGGGTCTGAAGTCTATGCAGTCTCCCGATTCTGTGGCGGCCAAGCGTGGCAAGACCGTTGAAGACATCGTGGGGTAAGCTGGCATGGCTAATGCAAAAATCAAAGTAACCCTGTTCAAGAGCGTGATCGGGCGTCTGCCGAGCCACAAGGCTTCCGTAAAGGGCCTGGGCCTGCGCCGCATCGGTCATACCGTCGAAGTCGAAGATACTCCGGCTGTACGTGGGATGATCAACAGGGTCTCCTACATGGTCCGGGTTGAGGGTTAAGACATGAAACTGAATGATCTGCGTTCCGCGCCGGGTGCACGCCCTGAAAAGCTGCGCGTCGGTCGCGGTATCGGTAGCGGCCTGGGCAAGACTGCCGGTCGCGGCCACAAAGGTTTGACTTCGCGCTCCGGCGGTAAGGTCGCTCCCGGTTTCGAGGGTGGTCAACAGCCGTTGCACCGTCGTCTGCCGAAGTTCGGCTTCACTTCCAAGATCGCGATGGTGACCGCTGAAATTCGCACCAGCGAGCTGAACAAGCTGGATGTCGATGTTATCGACCTGCAAGCGCTGAAAGACGCCAATATCATTGGTGACAAGTTTGTACGCGCCAAGGTAGTTCTGTCCGGTGATGTAACCAAAGCGGTTACCATCAAAGGTCTGAAAGCTACCAAGGGTGCCCGTGCAGCGATCGAAGCAGCTGGCGGCAAGATCGAGGAATAAGGACTACATGGCTAAGCAAGGCGCTCTCTCTGGAATGAATCAAGGCGGCCTGACGGAACTATGGGGGCGCCTGCGCTTCCTGTTCCTGGCGATCATCGTTTACCGAATCGGTGCCCATATACCGGTGCCCGGTATCAACCCTGATCGTCTGGCAGATATGTTCAGACAGAATGAGGGGACCATTCTTAGCCTGTTCAACATGTTTTCCGGTGGTGCCCTGGAGCGGATGAGTATCTTCGCTCTGGGGATCATGCCGTATATCTCTGCATCGATCATCATGCAGTTGATGACGGCGGTGAGCCCAACGCTGGAGCAGTTGAAGAAGGAAGGTGAGTCCGGACGCCGCAAGATCAGTCAGTACACGCGTTATCTGACGCTGGTACTGGCCTTGATTCAGGCGGTGGGGATGTCGGTTGGCCTGTCCAGCCAGGGCGTGGCCTTCGCTACCGGTTTTGGCTTCTATTTCATAGCGGTCACTACCTTCGTGGCGGGTGCGATGTTCATGATGTGGCTGGGTGAGCAGATCACCGAGCGAGGCGTCGGCAATGGTATCTCCATGCTGATCTTCGCCGGTATCGTTGCTGGCTTGCCCGGCGCAATAGGGCAGTCCTTCGAGGCGGCACGTCAGGGCGATATCAACATCTTCGCGCTGATTACCATCGCCTTGCTGGCGGTTGCCATGATCGCGTTCGTGATCTTCGTCGAGCGTGGTCAGCGGCGCATCACTGTGAACTACGCCAAGCGGCAGCAGGGCCGCAAGGTGTTCGCTGCCCAGACCAGCCACTTGCCGTTGAAGGTGAATATGGCTGGGGTGATTCCAGCGATTTTCGCCAGCAGCATCCTGTTGTTTCCGGCTTCGCTGGGGACCTGGTTCGGCCAGGGTGAGGGCATGGGTTGGCTGCAAAGCCTGTCCCAGGCTATTGCCCCGGGTCAGCCGTTGAACATCATTCTGTTCAGTGCAGGGATCATTTTCTTCTGCTTCTTCTATACAGCGCTGATGTTCAACCCCAAGGATGTGGCTGACAATCTGAAGAAGTCTGGTGCTTTCATTCCGGGTATCCGCCCGGGTGAACAGTCCGCTCGTTATATCGACGGCGTACTGACCCGCCTGACCATGTTCGGAGCCCTGTACATGACTGCGGTCTGCCTGCTGCCGCAGTTCCTGGTAGTCTCGGCCAACGTGCCGTTCTATCTGGGTGGGACTTCGCTGTTGATCGTTGTTGTGGTTGTTATGGACTTCATGTCCCAAGTACAATCGCACCTCGTTTCTCAGCAGTATGAGTCTCTTTTGAAGAAATCGAACCTGAAAGGCTACGGCAGCGGCATGCTGCGCTGATATTTCAGGATTCTGGAGAACGTTATGAAAGTTGCAGCATCAGTCAAGAAGCTTTGCCGTAACTGCAAGGTCATCCGTCGCAACGGCAGCGTACGGGTCATCTGCAGTGCTGAGCCTCGTCACAAACAGCGCCAGGGTTGATTACTCAACCTGCTCTGATTGAAGACTACGTCTCAGGATAACCGCCGCCCGGCCAGTTAATTGGTCGGGTGGTTGATTTTTTTATATGTTAGCGCTACCCTACTGCACCCTTTTTCACGCAACCTTGTTACGTTTGGGTTGAGTCAGGTAGCTGTCAGACGGAGTAATTTGGATGGCCCGTATTGCAGGCGTCAACATCCCGGATAACAAGCATACTGTTATCTCTCTGACCTATATCTTTGGTATCGGTCAAACCAAGGCACAGCAGATCTGTGCCGCCACTGGCATTGAGCCCAGTGCAAAAATCAAGGATCTGAGCGAGGAGCAGATTGATCTGCTGCGTAACGAGGTTGCCAAGAGTAACACCGAAGGTGACCTGCGCCGCGCGATCAATATGAACGTCAAGCGTCTCATGGATCTTGGCTGCTATCGTGGTCTGCGTCATCGTCGTGGCCTTCCGGTCCGCGGCCAGCGCACCAAGACCAACGCTCGTACCCGTAAGGGTCCGCGCAAGCCGATCCGTAAGTAATCGCGAAGGAATATACAGATATGGCTAAGCCTGCTGCTCGTGTTCGTAAAAAAGTCAAAAAGACGGTGGTTGATGGTATCGCCCACGTCCACGCGTCTTTCAACAACACCATCATCACCATTACCGACCGCCAGGGCAACGCTCTGAGCTGGGCGACTTCCGGTGGTTCCGGTTTCCGTGGTTCGCGTAAAAGCACCCCGTTCGCTGCTCAGGTAGCGGCCGAGCGTGCTGGTCAGGCGGCTCTGGAATATGGTTTGAAGAACCTCGACGTTAATGTGAAGGGCCCCGGCCCGGGTCGTGAGTCCGCGATACGCGCGCTGAACTCTTGTGGTTACAAGATCAGCGGCATCACCGATGTCACCCCCATCCCACATAACGGTTGTCGCCCGCCCAAGAAGCGCCGCGTGTAATCAGGAGACGGTTAAATGGCTAGATATATTGGTCCCAAATGTAAGCTGTCTCGTCGCGAAGGCACTGATCTGTTCCTCAAGAGCGGCGTACGCGCTCTTGATTCCAAGTGCAAGCTGGAGAGTCCTCCTGGCGTGCATGGTCAGCGTCGCGGCCGTCTCTCCGAGTACGGCACTCAATTGCGCGAGAAGCAAAAAGTTCGTCGTATCTACGGTGTACTCGAGCGTCAGTTCAGCAACTACTACAAGGAAGCTGCCCGTCTGAAGGGTGCTACCGGCGAGAACCTGCTGCAACTGCTCGAGCGTCGTCTGGATAACGTTGTATACCGTATGGGTTTTGGCGCAACACGTGCCGAAGCTCGTCAGTTGGTTTCCCACAAGGCCATCAGTGTCAACGGCAAAACCGTGAACATTGCGTCCTACCTGGTTTCCCCGGGTGATGTGGTTGCCGTTCGTGAGAAGGCCAAGAACCAGCTGCGCATCAACGGCTCGCTGGATCTGGCTGCCCAACGCGGCCAGGCAGAATGGCTGGAAGTAGACGCTGCCAAGAAGGAAGGTGTCTTCAAGAGCCTGCCCGCACGGAGTGATCTGTACGCCGACATCAACGAGAACTTGATCGTCGAGCTTTACTCCAAGTAAGCGATAGTCAGCAAAAGGTGCCTTTCATGCAAAATTCGGTTGCCGAGTTTCTTACACCACGTCATATCGACGTTCAAGAAACCTCGTCCACTCGCGCCAAGATCACTCTTGAGCCGCTGGAACGTGGTTTTGGTCATACCCTGGGCAATGCGCTGCGTCGCATCCTGCTCTCGTCCATGCCCGGTTGTGCCGTGGTTGAGGCGGAAATCGATGGCGTTTTGCATGAGTACAGCGCCATCGAAGGCGTCCAGGAAGATGTCATCGAGATCCTGCTCAACCTGAAAGGTGTAGCGATCAAGATGCATGGTCGTGATCACGTCACCCTGACCCTCTCCAAGAAGGGCCCGGGTGCGGTCACCGCTGGCGACATTCAGCTGGACCACGATGTGGAGATCATCAACCCTGATCACCACATCGCCACGCTGTCGGACAACGGCGTCCTGAACATGAAGTTGACTGTTGCGCGCGGTCGTGGCTATGAGCCTGCCGATGCGCGTCAGTCGGACGAAGACGAAAGCCGTTCCATCGGCCGCCTGCAGCTCGATGCCACCTACACCCCGGTTCTCCGTGTGGCGTACGTGGTCGAGAGCGCTCGGGTCGAGCAGCGTACCAACCTGGACAAACTGGTCATTGACCTGGAAACCAATGGTACGCTGGATCCGGAAGAAGCTATTCGTCGCGCCGCGACCATTCTGCAGCATCAGCTGGCCGCCTTCGTTGATCTGAAGGGCGACCAGGAGCCTGTAGTGGAACAGCAGGAAGATGAGATCGACCCGATCCTGCTGCGCCCGGTTGACGACCTGGAGCTGACTGTTCGTTCGGCCAACTGTCTGAAGGCTGAAAACATTTACTATATTGGCGATCTGATCCAGCGTACCGAAGTGGAACTGCTGAAGACTCCGAACCTGGGCAAGAAATCCCTGACTGAAATCAAGGATGTTCTGGCTTCGCGTGGTCTGTCACTGGGTATGCGTCTGGACAACTGGCCGCCTGCAAGCTTGAAGAAGGACGACAAGGTTACGGCCTGATCGTCTGACACCGAGGAATTGAGAGATGCGTCATCGTAAAAGTGGTCGTCACCTGAGTCGGACCAGCTCGCACCGCAAGGCCATGTTCCAGAACATGGCGGTGTCGCTGTTCGAGAATGAACTGATCAAAACCACTCTGCCCAAGGCCAAGGAATTGCGCCGTGTTGCAGAGCCGCTGATCACCCTGGCGAAAGAAGATACCGTAGCCAATCGCCGTCTGGCCTTTGACCGCACCCGCAGCAAAGAAGCTGTAGGTAAGCTGTTCAACGACCTGGGCAAGCGCTACGCAGACCGTCCCGGCGGCTATGTACGTATCCTGAAGTGCGGTTTCCGCGCTGGTGATGCGGCACCCATGGCCTACGTGGAACTGGTTGACCGCCCTGAGCTGGCTGCTGCTTCCGAAGAGTAAGTAGCGGGTAGTTCAAGAAAACCGGGCTTTGGCCCGGTTTTTTTATATCTGCGATTTGCTGTGGCTTCCCTGCCAGTTACGCCGTACCGTTAATATGTAAATCCTATCGTTTGGTTTGAGCCAACTCATTGGTTCTATTTCTGCTGGCTCCTTATCATTGCCCCAACGCCACCGGTTCCAGCCGCTGGCCGCCGAATTGATCCAGGAGAGAGAGCACTATGACCGACAAACCAAAACTCACCACCGTGGCCGGTGCACCGGTATCTGAAAACCAGAACGTGATGACGGCAGGACCCCGCGGCCCGATGTTGCTGCAGGATGTCTGGTTTCTGGAAAAACTGGCACATTTCGACCGTGAAGTGATTCCTGAGCGCCGCATGCACGCCAAGGGCTCCGGGGCTTTCGGTGAGTTCGTGGTGACCCATGACATCACTCAATACACCAAAGCGCGGATCTTTGCCGAGGTCGGCAAGAAAACCCCGATGTTCGCCCGCTTCTCCACCGTGGCCGGCGAGCGCGGCGCAGCCGATGCCGAGCGTGATATCCGCGGCGCGGCGCTGAAGTTCTATACCGAACAGGGTAACTGGGACCTAGTGGGCAACAACACCCCGGTGTTCTTCTTCCGCGACCCGCTGAAATTCCCCGACCTGAACCATGCGGTCAAGCGCGACCCGCGTACCAACATGCGCAACGCCAACAACAACTGGGACTTCTGGACCGGTCTGCCTGAAGCACTGCACCAGATCACCTATGTGATGGGTGACCGCGGTATTCCCGCCGGCTACCGCCATATGCACCTGTTCGGTTCGCACACCTACAGTTTCATCAGTGCGGACAATCAACGCTACTGGGTCAAATTCCACTTCAAGACCCAGCAGGGCATCAAGAACCTGACCGACGAGCAAGCCGCTGCGGTGGTGGCCGGGGACCGCGAAAGCTCTCAGCGCGACCTGTACGAAGCGATCGAGAACAGCGACTTCCCGCGCTGGACCCTGTACGTGCAGATCATGCCGGAGACCGATGCGGCATCCTACGGCTTCCACCCGTTCGATCTGACCAAGGTCTGGTCGAAGCAGGACTACCCGCTGATCGAAGTGGGTTACATGGAGCTGAACCGCAACCCGGACAACTACTTCCAGGACGTGGAGCAGGCGGCCTTTACTCCGGCCAATGTGGTACCGGGCATCAGCTTTTCACCAGACCGCATGTTGCAGGGTCGTCTGTTCTCCTACGGTGATGCGCAGCGCTATCGGCTGGGCGTGAACCATCACCAGATCCCGGTGAATGCGCCCCGTTGCCCGGTGCACAGCTACCATCGCGATGGTGCCATGCGGGTCGATGGCAACCAGGGCAGCCGCCTGCACTATGAGCCGAACACCTACGGTGAATGGCAGGAGCAGCCTGATTTCAGCGAGCCGCCGATGGCGCTGGAAGGTGCCGCAGCCCGCTATGATTTCCGCGCTGACGATGCCGACTACTTCACCCAGCCGGGCAATCTGTTCCGTCTGATGTCGGCTGAAGAGCAGCAGCGGCTGTTCCAGAACACCGCACGGGCCATGAATGGGGTTGAGCGTCACATCATGATTCGCCACATCACCCACTGCTACAAGGCCGATCCGGCTTATGGCAAGGGGATTGCAGCAGCGCTGGGTGTGCCGATGTCGGAAGTGCCGGTCTGATAACGACCGCTAGTTGAAAGTAGCCCGCGACGAGGTATTAGTCGCGGGCTTTTTGCAGCTGGAGGAAGGGTTATGCAAGGAAGGAGTCGGCCCAGCCCTGTGGGCCGACTTCTGCTGGTATTCCGTTAGCTGGTCCGATCAGAACGCCGGAACCACAGCGCCCTGGTATTTATCCTCAATGAACTCTCTCACTTCGTTGCTGTGCAGCGCCTTTACCAGCTTCTGCACGGCTTCGTTCTCGGCATCCTGCGCGCGGGTCACCAGGATATTGGCGTAAGGCGAGTCGTCACCCTCGATGGCCAGTGCATCGCTAGTGGGGTTCAGGCCGGCTTCCAGAGCGTAGTTGGTATTGATCAGCGCCAGGTCCACCTGATCGAGGACGCGCGGCAGGGTAGCGGCTTCCAGCTCGCGGATGCGTACCTTGTTCGGGTTGCCTTCAATATCGCGCGGGGTGGCGAGGATATTGCTCTTGTCCTTCAGGGTGATCACGCCGGCCTTGTCCAGCAGCAGCAGCGCGCGGCCGCCATTGGTGGCGTCGTTGGGGATAGCGATGGTGGCCCGGTCGTTGATTTCGTCCAGGGATTTCAGCTTGCTGGAGTAGATGCCAAAGGGCTCTACATGCACGTTGGCGACGCTGACCAGATCGGTGCCACGGCCCTTGTTGAACTCATCCAGATAGGGCTTGTGCTGGAAGAAGTTGGCATCCAGACGGCCTTCGGCAACCTGCAGGTTGGGCTGCACGTAATCGGTAAAGACCTTGATATCGAGCTCAACGCCTTCACTGGCCAGCGCGGGTTTGACGAACTCGAGGATTTCGGCGTGGGGAACGGCAGTGGCGGCGATGCTCAGCTTGTCTGCCGCATGGGCACCGAAGGCAGTGGACAGGGCCAGAACAGCAAGAATCTTCTTCATTGGAAACTCCGAAATAGACGGGGGTGCAGGTTATCGTCCTGCTTATTTTCGTGAATAGTGCACAACCAGGCGGTCGCCGACACTCTGCAGAATCTGCACCAGGATCAGCAACAACACCACGGTCACTATCATGACATCAGTCTGGAATCGCTGATAGCCGTAGCGGATGGCGAGGTCGCCCAGACCACCACCGCCGACCACGCCGGCCATCGCAGTATAGGACACCAGGGTAATGGCAATGACCGTGACCGCCGCGATGATGCCCGGGCGAGCTTCGGGCAGCAGGGCTCGGGTAATGATCTGTCGGGTACTGGCGCCCATGGATTGGGTGGCCTCGATGATGCCGCGGTCGACTTCGCGCAGCGCGGTTTCCACCAGGCGAGCGAAGAAGGGGGTGGCGCCCACGACCAGCGGCGGGATGGCCCCGGCTACGCCCAGCGAGGTGCCGGTGATCAGCTTGGTCACGGGAATCATCACGATCAGCAGAATGATAAACGGCAACGAACGCAGCGCGTTGACGACCAGTGACAGCACTGCATACAGACCGTTGCGCTGGAACATCTGCCGCGGGCCGGTGAGAAACAGCAGGATGCCCAGCGGCAGGCCGAACAGCACGGTGAAGAACAACGAGCCGCCGAGCATCAGCAGCGTGTCCAGGGTGGCGATCCAGATGTCATACCAGTCGATATTGGTGAACAGTTCGCTCATCCGCGTAATACCTCAACATGTACTTCGGCTGCGTTCAGTTGCGCCATGGCCGCGTCTACATCGCCGCCAATCAGCGCCAGGGTGAGCTGGCCGCAGGGTTCATCGCGGATGCGGTCGATGCGTCCGGCAAGAATGCTGTAATCCACTCCAGTGGCCCGGGCTACCCGGCCGAGCAGGGGAGCGAAGGTGGCTTCACCCAGGAAGGTCAGGCGCAGAATGCGGCCCGGCACGTGGGCGAAGTCCTCGGCTTGATCTTCATCGCTTTCATCATCGAAAACGAAGCTGCGGGTGGTCGGGTGCTGGGGGTGCAGGAAGACATCGCTGACCTTGCCTTGCTCGACGATGTGCCCGCCATCCATGACCGCTACCTGATCGCAGACCCGGCGGATCACGTCCATCTCATGGGTGATCAGCACTATGGTTAACTTCAGTTCCTGGTTGATTTCCGCCAGCAACTGCAGCACCTGCCGGGTGGTATGCGGGTCCAGGGCGCTGGTGGCTTCATCGCACAGCAGAATGCTCGGCTCGGTGGCCAGGGCGCGGGCGATGCCGACCCGCTGCTTCTGGCCACCGGACAGCTGCGCCGGATATTTATCGGCATGGTCACTGAGGCCGACTCGGGCCAGCAAGGACTTGACCCGCGCAGCGACCTGCCGGCGATCGGCAATACCGGCCAGGCGCAATGGCAAGGCCACATTATCCGCAACGGTTGCCGAGGACAGCAGATTGAAATGCTGGAAGATCATGCCCACCCGCTGGCGGAAGCGCCGCAGGCCCTGGGCATCCAGCGCGGTGATATCTTCGCCAGCCACGATGATGCGACCGTTGCTGGGTTCTTCCAGGCGGTTGATCAGTCGCAATAGCGTGCTCTTGCCCGCGCCGGAATGACCGATGATGCCGAATACCTGGCCGGCCTCGATGCTCAGGTCGGTGGCATGCAGGGCGGGAATGTCCTGGTTGCCTACCCGGTAGGCCTTGGTTACCTGCTGAAATTCAATCACGTCTCTGTTCGCCGGAAATTGTGAGGATGACCGGAAATACCCATGGCACTGCCATCAGCTTTCCCGGTCGTGCTCCAGTAGCGGCCCGAGGAAGCGGCCGGTATGTGAGTGGGCCATGCCCGCAACCTGTTCCGGCGTACCGGTGGCGATGATCTTGCCGCCCTTGGAGCCGCCCTCGGGGCCGACATCCACGATCCAGTCCGCAGTCTTGATCACGTCCAGATTGTGTTCGATCACCACCAGGGTGTTGCCATGGTCGCGCAGGCGATGCAGCACATCGAGTAGTTGCTGGATGTCGGCAAAATGCAGACCGGTGGTGGGCTCATCAAGGATGTACAGGGTCTTGCCGGTATCGCGCTTGGACAGCTCCCGCGCCAGCTTGACGCGTTGGGCCTCGCCCCCGGAGAGGGTGGTGGCGGACTGGCCGAGGCGGACATAGGACAGCCCCACATCCATCAGCGTCTGCAGCTTGCGCGCCAGTGCCGGCACCGCGTCGAAGAAGGCGCGGGCCTCTTCGATGGTCATCTCCAGCACTTCGTGGATGCTCTTGCCCTTGTATTTGATCTCCAGCGTCTCGCGGTTGTAGCGCTTGCTCTTGCATACGTCGCAGGGCACATAGATGTCCGGTAGGAAGTGCATTTCCACCTTGATCAGACCGTCGCCCTGGCAAGCCTCGCAACGTCCACCCTTGACGTTGAAGGAGAAGCGCCCGGCCTTGTAGCCGCGCGAGCGGGCCTCCTGGGTGCCGGCGAACAGTTCGCGGATCGGGGTGAACAGCCCGGTATAGGTTGCTGGGTTGGAACGCGGGGTACGGCCGATCGGGCTCTGGTCGATATCCACCACCTTGTCGAGATGCTGCAGACCATCGAAGCTGGCGTAGGGCGCTGGGTCCAAAGTGGTGGCGCCATTCAGGGCGGTGGCGGTGATCGGGTACAGGGTATTGTTGATCAGCGTGGACTTGCCCGAGCCGGATACGCCGGTAACACAGGTGAACAGACCGACCGGGATCTCCAGATTGACCTTCTGCAGGTTGTTGCCACAGGCCCCTTTCAGCCGCAGCCACTGATCCTTGCGGGTCGGGGTGCGCTTGGCCGGCACCGGGATCTTCACCGCGCCGGACAGATATTTGCCGGTCAGCGACGCCGGGTCATTCATGACATGATCCGGTGTGCCGTGGGAGACAATACGGCCGCCATGCACGCCGGCGCCCGGGCCGATGTCGACCACATAGTCGGCCAGACGGATGGCATCCTCGTCGTGCTCGACGACGATCACGGTATTGCCCAGGTCGCGCAAGTGGATAAGAGTGCTGAGCAGGCGCTCGTTGTCGCGCTGGTGCAGGCCGATGGAGGGCTCGTCGAGAATGTACATCACGCCCACCAGGCCAGCGCCGATCTGGCTGGCCAGGCGGATACGCTGGGCTTCACCGCCGGACAGGGTGTCGGCGCTGCGGTCCAGGGCCAGATAGTCGAGCCCGACGTTGACCAGGAACATCAACCGCGCACGAATTTCCTTGAGGATTTTCTCGGCGATTTCACCGCGGCTGCCCTGCAGCTTGAGCTGCTCGAAATACTCGGCGGCGGCGCCGACGGGCATGGTGGTGATGCCGGACAGATTGCGCCCGTCGATAAACACATGGCGCGCCTCGCGGCGCAGGCGGGTGCCATGGCAGTCGGGGCAGGGCTGAGTGCTGAGATACTTGCTCAGTTCCTCGCGCACGCTCTGGGATTCGGTTTCCCGGTAGCGGCGCTCCAGATTCGGCAGGATACCCTCGAACGGATGCTCGCGTTTGACGATATCGCCACGGTCATTGAGGTAACGGAACGGCACCTTGTCGCTGCCGGTGCCGTTGAGAACCAGCTTGCGATGCTTCTCGCTCAGGTCATCGAAGGGCTGTTCCAGATCGATGCCGTAATGTTCGGCCAGGGAGCTGAGCATCTGGAAGTAATAGACGTTGCGCCGATCCCAGCCGCGAATGGCGCCTTCGGCCAGGGTCGACTCGCCATTGATCAGACGTCGGGCATCGAAGAACTGCTTGACCCCCAGGCCATCACAACCGCTGCACGCGCCGGCCGGGTTATTGAAGGAGAACAGCCGCGGCTCCAGTTCGCTGATCGAATGGCCGCATTCAGGGCAGGCAAAGCGGGCGCTGAACACCACCTCTTCGCCTTCTTCCCCCTCCATCGGCGCAACAATGGCGATACCGTCGGCCAGGTTGAGCGTGGTCTCGAAGGACTCGGCCAGGCGTAGCTGCAGGTCTTCACGCACCTTGAAGCGGTCGACTACCACTTCGATGGTGTGTTTGCGGGTTTTCTCCAGCGCCGGTGCTTCGTCCAGATCATGGATGCGGCCATTGATGCGCGCACGCACAAAGCCCTGGGCGCGCAGCTCATCGAGCAACGCCAGATGCTCGCCCTTGCGTTCGCGCATGACTGGCGCCAGCAACATGAGCTTGCTGCCCTCGGGGCGGGCCAGCACCTGATCAACCATCTGGCTGACGGTCTGCGCGGCCAGCGGCAGGTCATGGTCCGGGCAGCGCGGCTCGCCAACCCGGGCGAACAGCAGGCGCAGGTAATCGTAGATCTCGGTGATGGTGCCGACGGTGGAGCGCGGGTTGTGCGAGGTGGATTTCTGCTCGATGGAGATCGCTGGCGACAGCCCCTCGATGTGATCGACATCCGGCTTTTCCATCATCGACAGGAACTGCCGGGCATAGGCCGACAAGGATTCGACGTAGCGGCGTTGGCCTTCTGCGTACAAGGTATCGAAGGCCAGCGACGACTTGCCAGAGCCGGACAGGCCGGTGATGACGATCAGCTTGTCGCGGGGTAGATCCAGATCAATGTTCTTCAGGTTGTGGGTACGCGCCCCACGTATCAGAATTGTATCCACAGCAGATTACCCGCAGCCAGCAAAGCTCGACAGTATACGTGTTTCGGGGTAGTCCCCGCAAAAATCGCCGGCCGAAAGGTCATCCACCCTATTGCCATCGGGGTGCGTCATAAGGTCATCGCCGGATCGGCATGCGACTCCTGTTTCGACCGCTCAAGCATGCTAAAATGCCGCCTTTTGTCTACCGCAGCGGAGATTCCATGTACCCGGCAGATTCCATGTCGTCCGAAGAGCGCCGCGCAGCCTCGTCCCTGGCTGCGGTGTTCGCGTTCCGTATGCTCGGGCTGTTCATGGTGCTGCCGGTACTGGCAACCTACGGTCAGGACCTGGAGGGTGCCACGCCCCTGTTGATCGGCATGGCCATCGGCGCCTATGGCATCACCCAGGCGTTTCTGCAGATTCCCTTCGGCATGTTGTCGGACCGCATTGGCCGCAAGCCGGTAATCATCGGTGGTCTGCTGTTGTTCGCCCTCGGCGGCTTGGTGGCGGCGCAGGCCGACAGTGTGGTGGGCGTGATTGCCGGGCGCGTTTTGCAGGGCGCCGGTGCCATCGCTGCAGCGATCATGGCCCTGGTCGCCGATCTGACGCGCGACCAGCACCGCACCAAAGCCATGGCGATGATCGGCATGAGCATCGGCCTGTCGTTTGCCGTGGCCATGGTTGCCGGTCCGCTGATTGCCGGGGCGGCTGGTCTGGCTGGCGTGTTCTATACCACCGCCGTGCTGGCGCTGGTCGGCATTGCCCTCATCGGGCTCGTCGTGCCGACGCCAACGCAGGCGTTTCATCATCGCGACGCCGGGGTGACCCGCGGCGCGTTTCTGCCGGCCTTGAGTAACCCTGACCTGCTGCGGCTGAATTACGGCATCGCTGTGCTGCATGCCCTGTTGATGGCCTGCTTCGTGGCCATCCCGCTGGCGCTGCAGGAGCAGGCCGGGTTGCCCCGCGAAAGCCATTGGTGGGTCTATCTGACGGCGTTGCTGTTGTCCTTCGTCGGCATGGTGCCGTTGATTATCTACGCCGAGCGTCAGCGCAAGATCAAGCGCGTGGTGCTGGGCGCTATTCTGCTGTTGGCGGCGGTGCAGCCGATGATGTGGTTGAGCACGGCGTCGCTGGCCTGGCTGGTGACCGCGATAGTGCTGTTTTTTGTCGCCTTCAACGTGCTGGAGGCGACCCTGCCATCCTTGCTCAGCAAGATTGCCCCAGCGGGTAGCAAGGGCACGGCCATGGGCATCTATTCCACCAGCCAGTTCGCCGGCGCGGCGCTTGGTGGAGTATTGGGCGGTGCGGTATATGGCAGTTTCGGTCTGAGCGGGGTGTTCGTCTGTTGTGGACTGCTCGCGGTTTCCTGGTTTGCGATTGGTGCTACTATGGCCGAGCCTCCTTACGTGACGAGCTATCGTTTGGCAGTGGATCCAACACTGGTCAGGGATGAAGCATTGCTTCGCAGAATACTGGACGTACCAGGAGTGGCCGAGGCAATCATCGTGGCTGAGGAAACAGCCGCTTATATCAAAGTCGATACACAGGTGCTGGATCGCGAGCAGCTGGATCGGGTCTTGCACCCGGTTTGAATAAATCAGGCACCAGAGGAGAGTGAATATGGCCAGAGGCGTAAACAAAGTAATTCTGATCGGTAACGTGGGCGGCGACCCCGAAGTGCGCTACCTGCCCAACGGCAATGCGGTGGCCAACGTCACCCTGGCTACCTCCGACAGCTGGAAGGACAAACAGACCGGTCAGCAACAGGAGCGGACCGAATGGCACCGCGTGGTGTTCTTCGGCCGCCTGGCGGAAATCGTCGGTGAGTACGTGCGCAAGGGCTCCAAGCTCTATATCGAAGGCCGCCTGCAGACCCGCGAGTGGGAAAAGGACGGCGTCAAGCGTTACACCACTGAAATCGTGGTCGATATCGGCGGACAGATGCAGTTGCTCGACGGCCGTCCCCAGGGCGGCGAAGGCATGGCGCCACGCCCGCAGCAGTCGCGCCCGGCCCCCCAGCGTCAGGCCCAGCAACCGCAGCAACAGCAGCAACCGGCCCAGCCGCAGGCGCAGCAGATGCCGGATTACGACAGCTTCGATGACGATATTCCGTTTTAGTCGATGTCTTGACGACGCTGAAGTAGAGATATCAAAAGCCCTGTTTTTCAGGGCTTTTTGATTGGTGGGTGCCGCTGGCGCTGTTTCTCAGGTGGCTTTGACAGGTTGGCGAGCAGGAGCCGGAATACTTTGCTCGTCCGGGGCTGTCAGATAGGCTTCCAGCGAATCATCTATGGCCTCGAGCCAGCGAGTATGGTGTCGGGGAGCCACGGTGCCGGTCATCAATGAGCGGTAGGAGTAATCGCGGAAGCTCATGAGATCCTCATGCTTGTGCTCTTCCCACATAAAGAACGTCTTGTTCACCCCGTCGATATCAAAGCTTGGATAATCGGTCTGATCGATCAGGGTACGCACATAATCACCCTGGAATACGATCATGCTTTCGTCAGTATCGAGGGTTTCTTCACGATCGCGCCACGCTTGGCTATCCCGCTGCATTGCAGCCTGGTCAGGTAATGCAATCCGGCCGAGAAGCACATCCCTTACATACCAGGCCTGCGCGTCAAACATATTGAAGGTGTACCACTGGTCCTGCATGCCGAGATAGAACAGCTTCGGATTGTTTTCCCATACCACGCCCTGATACAGGTTCAGCGGCCACAGCCGGTTACTGGTCTTCAGTCGCAGTGATTCGTCCAGGAAGGGAAAATGGTGCAAGTAGCCGGTGCAGAGAATGATTGCATCGACCCGTCTGGATGTTCCGTCTTTAAAGTATGCGGTATTACCATCCACCTTCAGCAGCAGCGGCTTTTCTTCCCAATTGTCTGGAAAAGCAAAACCCATCGGCCGGGTGCGATAGCTGGTGGTGATGCTGCGCGCGCCGTATTTGTAACACTGTGACCCGATGTCTTCGGCAGAGTAACTGCTGCCGACCAGCAGCACATCCTGGCCGCGGAATTCGAGTGCATCGCGGAAGTCGTGGGCATGCAGTATGCGGCCGCTGAAACGATCGAAACCGTCGAAATCCGGCACGTTGGGCGTAGAGAAATGTCCTGACGCGACGATGACATGATCATAGAGTTCAGTCGTGACCACATCGGACTCATGGTCATGTGCCACCACAGTGAACTGCTCGCTATCTTCGTTGAATGTAATCTGGCGCACCGGGCAGTTGAAGCGGATATATCTGCGGACATCGGCTTTCTCGACGCGCCCTTTGATGTAATCCCACAGGACCTCGCGGGGCGGGTATGAGGCGATGGGCTTGCCGAAATGCTCTTCGAAGGTGTAATCGGCGAACTCTAGGCATTCCTTCGGCCCGTTTGACCAAAGATAACGGTACATGCTGCCGTGTACGGGTTCGCCGTGCTGATCGAGGCCGGTGCGCCAGGTGTAATTCCATAGTCCGCCCCAGTCCGCCTGTTTTTCATAACAGACCAGTTCCGGGATCTCGCAGCCTTTTTCCTGGGCTGACTGGAATGCACGCAGTTGCGCTAGCCCGCTTGGGCCGGCACCGATAATGGCGACTCTCATGAATTATCTCCTATAACGATGATGCGTCTGCTTCTTCCTCCTGCGAGAAAATATTGTCTTTGTAATTCAATAAGTTGAAAGAAGAAGAGAGACGATATTTGTGCAGAGAAGTGCGGTTTATTGTTTCGTCGTGTAAGGACTATACAGGAGAGAAGGTTGAAATGTGATCAGTTTCTCTGTGTTTTCGTATCGTCCCGAGCCGCTGGATACAACCTGTCGAGCAGGGCGGTGCTGTTTTCTGACCGACTCGAAGGGGGTTCGATATGTCGCGCCTTGGCTGTTACGCCGCCGTTTGAAATAGGGAGCTGGCGGGATTACGGTCGCTTTGCCAGTAACATTCCCGGCTGAAATAACCTTGGCTACCCGACTTGGGATGACTGACTATGGTGTGCCGGGACTTTCAGTAATCAGAATCTGCGGAGTATGCATGTCGGAAATCTATTTTGTGCGCCACGGCCAGGCTTCGTTCGGCTCCAGCAACTACGATCAGCTGTCGGAGCTGGGGCATGAGCAGGCGCGTCTGCTGGGGGAGTATTTCCGCGAGCGAGACCTGCGCTTCGATCACATCGTTACCGGTGACATGGTGCGCCATCGCGAGACCGCCGAGGGCATCTGCACCGGCATGGGCCTGGGTGCGCAGCAGTTCGAGGTGTATCCGGAACTCAACGAATTCGACTTCCATTCGGTGTTGCGCGCCTATACCACGCAGTTTCCGGAACATGCGCTGCCGGAAAAACCGGTAGCAGCGGATTTCTTCCGTCGGCTGAAAAAGGGCATCCTGCTGTGGTCCACCGGTGAGCTGGAAGGGGAGCTGCCGGAAACCTGGGCCAGCTTCGAGCAGCGCCTGGGCGCATTCCGGGAAAGTGTCATGCAGCGCCATGCCGGCCAGCGTGTGCTGGCGGTCAGCTCCGGTGGTGCTATTGCCATGCTGGTGCGCCAGTTGTTGCAGGCGCCGGAGTCGACCATGGTCGAACTCAATCTGCAGACCCGCAACACCGCGCTGACGCACTGCCGCTTCAACAGCCGGAGCATGCGTCTGAGCAGCTTCAACAATGTGCCGCATCTGGATCGCCTCGATCGGGAGTCGATGATCACCTACACCTGACCGGGTGTTATCTGCCGGGAGTGGGCAGGCGGTAAATGTGGCTGCTTCCGGCATGCTGCGCTGATGACGTGAGCGGCCGAACATTGCACAATGCAGCCTGACAACATCATCGACAGGTTGACGTGAATGCGAATGCGGGTATTGCTGCTCGGCGCGGAAAATCCGCTGGGGCAGGCGTTGTTGGCTCAGGCAGCGGTGGAATTCATCCGTCTGGAAGCGGTTGAACGCCCGGAGCAGGGTTGGCAGCCGGAGATGGCCGATCAACTACTGGCCGGTGCCAAGCCGGATCTGGTATTGAATCTGGCGTTCTATCGTGAGCAGTTCCAGCTGGGGCTGGAAGACACGGCGGCGTTGCAGGCCCAGAAAAATTTCAACGAGCGGCTGATCCACGGCTGCGCGGCCAATGCCGTCACCCTGATGATGTTGTCCAGCGCCCGGGTGTTCGATGGCAGCAAGACCTCTTCCTATACCGAAAAAGATGAGGAGAACCCCAACGGCACGCTGGGGCGGTTGCAGGCCCAGCTGGAGCAGAGCCTGCGTACCCAGTGTGCCAGGCATGTCATTCTGCGCTTCGGCTGGCTGCTGGATGGTTCGGCAGCCGGGCCCTTCGCACGACTGGTAGATGGCTTGAGAGCATCATCACCGCTGGCGCTGCCCGAGGAATGGCGTGGCAACCCGACGCCAGTGGCCGATGCGGCGCGGGTTCTGCTGTCAGTGCTCAAGCAACTGGATTGCGCCGCCCCGGTATTCGGTACCTACCATTACGGCAGCAGCGAGGCGACCACCTGGATCAGCTTTGCCCAGTGTGTGGTGCAGGAACTGATCGGGCGGGGCGCGTTATCCGGCGATGTCACCATCCAGCCGGTGGCCTTCGGCAAACAGCCAGAGCTGCGTGGTCAACCGCAGAATGCCGCGTTGCTTGGGCGCAAGCTGTTGATGGTCTTCGGCATCAAGCCGCGCACCTGGCGCAGCCAGCTGCCGGCGCTGCTGGATGAGTTGTCGGACTGAGCGCCGTCCATATGAAAACGGCCGCGATTGCGGCCGTTTTCTCTTTGGGCTCAGGCGTTAGAACTTGTAGCCCAGGCCGACCATGTAAACCCAGGGGTCAACGTCGACATCAACCTTGGTCTTCTGCACGCCCAATGCGCCAGGGCCTTTAACAGTCGCATCGGTATCGATATCGATATAGCGTACCTGGGCGTTGACCATCCATTTGTCATTGAGCATATAGTCAGCACCAGCCTGCAGTGCCAGACCGAACGAGTCGTCCAGCTCCAGGCTGCTGAAACCCTGGGCCTTGCGCGCGCTACTCAGCTCTTCCTGGAAGAAGGTGGTGTAGTTGATGCCGGCGCCCACGTAGGGTTGGAAGGCCGACTGATTGTTCAATGGGTAGTACACGACACTCAGAGTCGGTGGCAGGTGCTTGATATCAGCCAGCTTGCCATCCAGGCCGGGAATCCCGGTCGCTGCACTCACGCCCTTGACGCCAACCTCATGGCTGAAGGGAGTCGCGGCCAGCAACTCGATACCGATCTTGTCGGTCAGCATATAAGCAAAGTTCAGACCCAGCTGGGTATCGCTGTCAAGCGTGGCACTGGTTCCGCCAGCAGCTCCACCATCGAAATTGAGCTTGCCGCTGTCCTCGCGCGGATCAACCGTAATCGCACCCGCACGAACGATGATGTCGCCAGCCTGGTGGGCCTGAGCGATGGAAGCAGCCAGCAGTGCGGGAGCGAGGAGCAGGCCGAGGGTGATTCTGGATACGGTGCGCGACATTCAAATGTCTCCTTGGTGTCTTGATGGATTCACTCTAGGCGCGTCGACCGAATCGTTTATTGATCTGGAGCAATTGTTTGGGTCGCGCTATTGCGACAGGATGCCGCGGTTGAATTCTGCGAGCGGGAAGATGATAATGCTTCTCTTTTGTGGCGAGGCTATCAAGCGTCGTCATGCCCCCCGGGAGGAATTGGATGAGAGCGGTTTGGATATTCTTGCTGGCAGGGCTGCTGCCGGCCATGGCGCTGGCACAAGGCGCGGCTGAGAGCGCGCTGGCAGAAGGGGAAGCCCTGATGACCGAGGCGCAGCGTTCCCAGCAGCGTATCGACCAACTCGACGACGCCACGCGTGAAGCTCTGAGCCGCTATCGGCAGGCGATTCAACAGAAGGATCAGCTGGCTGAATACAATGAGCAGCTGAGCAAGATGGTTGAGTCCCAGCGCAGCGAGCTGGCGGACCTGCAGGCCCAACTGGCGACTATCGAGGAAACCCAGGCCGAAGTCGTCCCCATGCTGCAGCGCATGGTCCGGTCGTTGGAACAGTTCATCGAGCTGGATCTGCCGTTCCTGGAAGATGAGCGAGCTGACCGGCTGGCGCAGCTCCAGGCCTTGCTGATCCGGCCTGAAGTCACGGTCGCGGAAAAGTATCGCCGGGTGCTCGAAGCCTACCAGATCGAAAGTGACTACGGCCGCACTCTGGAAGCCTGGCGCGGCACCCTGGACGTCGACGGTGGTCAGCGCGTGGTCGAGTTCTTGCGGCTGGGCCGGCTGGCGCTGTTCTACCAGAGCCTCGATGGCCATCTGCAGGGGCATTGGGACGCCGAAGCCCGGCAATGGCAACCGCTGCCTGCCGGCTATCACCGCACCTTGGCGCAGGGTCTGAGAATTGCCCGCCAGCAGCAGACCCCGGTCATGCTGCGTTTGCCTTTGCCGCCGGTCAGTGAACAGGGAGCTGCACAATGAAACGCCTATTGATCGCTTTGGCGGTGGCTCTGAGTAGCCCGCTGACCCTCGCGCAACCGGCCTCCCTCGACCAGTTGTTGCAGGACATCCGCGAGATCCGCAGCAGTGAACAGGCTGCCATGCGCGAACGTGAAGCGCAGTTCCTGCGCGAGCGGGACAATCAGCAGACCCTGCTGACACAGGCCGAGCGCGAACTGGCGCCGATCAAGGCCGAGGCCGATCGGCTCAAGACCGAATTCGACCAGCTCGAAGCGGAGCTGGCCGCGACCGAGACGCAGATGCGCGAGCGCAGCGGCAATCTCGGGGAGCTGTTTGGTGTAGTACGCCAGATGGCCGGTGATACCCGCAGCCAATGGCAGGACTCGCTGTTGAACATGCAGTTCCCGGAGCGGCTGGCACAGCTCGACCAGCTTGCTGGCGCCGCGCAGATCCCCACGGTAGAAACCCTGGAGCAGTTCTGGTTCATGCTGCAGGAAGACATGACCGCCAGTGGCAAGATCAGCCGCTTCCCCGCGCCGGTCATCGGGCGCGATGGCCAGCAGCAGGACGTGCCCGTGGTACTGGTCGGCCCCTTCGTGGCGCTGGCTGAGGGCGAATACCTCACTTATCAAGCCGAGGCCGGCACCCTGCAAGTGGCTGACAAGCAGCCGGATGGCCGCGGGCTGATCAATGACTTTCTCGCACCGCGCACCGAGCTGGCCGACCTCATGGTCGATCCCACCCGGGGCACCGTCATCGGCCAGATGCAGCTGACCCCGTCGTTCATGGATCGGGTGCGCCAGGGTGGCCTGGTGGGATATGTGATCATTGCTCTGGGTGTGCTCGGGGTGGTGCTGGCGCTGATCAAGCTGGTGTGGCTGCTGGGTATTTCCAACAAGGTCGAGCGCCAGGCCAACAGCCTGGATCAGCTGCGCGACGATAACCCGTTGGGGCGTATTCTCGGCGTGATCGGCAGCAAGCCGCGGCTGGAGGAGCTGGATACCCTGGAGCTGAAGCTGGACGAAGCGATCCTGCGCGAGACGCCGGCGCTGGATCGTGGCAACGGATTGATCAAGCTGCTCGCCGCCGTGGCGCCGCTGCTGGGTCTGCTCGGTACTGTTACCGGCATGATCGCTACCTTCCAGGCGATTACCCTGTTCGGCACCGGCGATCCCAAGCTGATGGCCGGTGGTATTTCCCAGGCGCTGGTGACCACGGTACAGGGGTTGGTGGTGGCCATTCCGCTGCTGTTTTTGCATGGCATGCTGGCCTCGCGCAGCAAGGCGGTCATCCAGGTGCTGGAGCAGCAGAGCGCAGGCCTGATTGCCCTGCACCTGGACTCCGGAGAGCGGCGCGGTGAGTGAAGCCCTCTGGTTGCTCAGGGACTTTCTCGACAGCGGCGGCTGGGTGCTGTGGACCATCCTGTGCTTCACCATCGTGCTGTGGACATTGATGGTCGAGCGGCTGTGGTACCTGTGGCGCATCTTTCCCAAGCGCTCGGCCAGCCTGCAGAACCGTTGGTTGCGGCGCGCCGATCATAGCAGCGCTGCAGCCCGGCATATCCGCGAAGCCTGGCTTTCCGTGGCCCGGCAGCGGCTCAATCGGTTCATGCCGATGATCCGGGTGCTGATCGCCATGTGTCCGTTGCTCGGCCTGCTGGGCACGGTCAGCGGCATGATCCAGGTCTTCGATGTGCTTTCGATCAGCGGGACCGGCAATCCCAGAGCGATGGCCGCGGGCGTGTCCCGGGCCACGGTGCCAACCATGGCCGGCATGGTGATTGCCATCAGCGGTTTATTTTGCCTGGCGCGACTCGATGCAGCGTCGCGGCTGGCCATGCAGCGGCTCACCGACCGCCTGCGTCACGAATAGGAATACTTGAACATGCGCATGCGCAGACATTCAGCAGGTAACGACGACGAAGCCGGCATTGACCTGACCCCCATGCTCGACGTGGTGTTCATCATGCTGATCTTCTTCATTGTGACCAGCACCTTCATCAAGACCACCGGCATCGAGGTCAATACCCCCACTGCGGATAGCTCCGAGCAGCAGCCCAAGGGCAATATCCTGATTGCAGTGGACCCCAACGGAGAAATCTGGATCGACCGCCAGCAAGTGGACATCCGCGCCGTGCGCGCCGCGGTGGAGCGCATGCGCGTCGATCAACCCGATAGCACCGTGGTGGTACAGGCTGACCGGGATGCCCGCAGCGGCCTGGTGATCCAGGTCATGGACCAGGTACGCATGGCCGGAGTGCAGGATGTGGCACTGGCTGCCACGGCGGGAGCCAACTGATGCGGCTGCTGGTCAGCTTTGCCGGTGCCTTGCTGGTGACGCTGGCGCTGTTCGCCCTGATGATGCTGATGATCATGCCGCCACGGGACAACCGTGATGTAGGCGAGGAGCTGGCGCGGGTCAGCTTTGTGCGCAGCGTCGCCGATACACCCAGTGATAGTCGCCAGCGTCAGCAGCGGCAGCCGCCAGAGCAACCGCAGCCGCCGGACGTGCCGCCGCCCCAGCCGGCACCACCGCAGCCGCAGGTCGACACCAGCGTACAGCTGAATATCAGCGTGCCGAACCTGCCGACCCCGGGCCTCAATGTGGCGGTTACGCCGACGCTGACCGGGATCACCGCGGCGGAGGCGCCAGCACCTGCGCCACCCCCCGCACCCGCGGCCCCGGCGGCGCCGGCCGCCTCCAGCAGTCCCACTACGGCCGAGGAAGTCACGCCGCTGGTGGATATTTCGCCGAACTATCCGCAGCGCGCATTGGCGGCGGGCATCGAAGGCGAAGTCACGCTGGCATTCACCATTTCTCCCGACGGGCGGGTGGAGAATCTGCGGGTCACCTCGGCCAAACCCAAAGGGGTGTTCGAGCGTGAAGCCCGCCGTGCCGCCAACCGCTGGCGCTTTGCGCCGCGGCGGGAAAACGGCCAGGCGGTCGCGCGTGAAGCAACCAAAACCTTGTATTTCCGTCTGGAGGACAGATGACCATGGGCGTCGCAAACCTCTACCGTAGTGCTGCACTGGGTCTGACGCTGCTACTGGCGCCTGGATTGGTAATGGCGCAGCAGGCAATCAATCCAGCGGTATTCCAGGTCCTGTCGGCGGCGCAGAAGGCGCAGCAGGATGGCGATCTGGGCAAGGCACGAACGGTCCTGAGCGGGGCGCTGGACAGCGCTGCGGCGGGCAGTTTGGAACTGGCGCTGATCCAGCAACGGCTGGGTTATCTGGCCATTGCGGCCAAGCAGAACCGCCAGGCCATCGATTGGCTGCGCAAGGCGCTGGCCCATGACCAGCTGGATGCGCCGGCGGCGCGCCAGGATCAATTGAATCTGGCGCAGTTACTGGCTGCCGAGGGCCAATATGGTGAGGCCGCCCGGTTGTTGGAGCGGGTACAGGCGGGCGGTGCCCTGTCGCTGGAGCAGAAGCAGTTATTGGTGCAGTGCTACAGCCAGGCCCGGGAATACGCCAAGGCCATTCCCCTGGCCGAGCAGGTGGTGCGGGCCAACCCCGCCGCCGATGATGTCTGGTATCAATTGCTGGTGGGCATGAACTATCAGCAGGAGCGGTATGACAGCGCCGCGCAGTGGCAGAAGGTGCTGCTCAAGCGCGCGCCGCAGAATCGTGAGCACTGGCGTCAGCTGGCTGGTCTGCAGAGCCAGGCTGGCAAGCAGCCGGCGGCGGCGGCGACCCTGCGGTTGGCCCACGAAGCGGGCGTCGGGCTGACCCAGCCTGATCTGGACAATCTGGTGGCGTTGCAAGTCAATGCCGGCGCGCCCTGGCAGGCGGCGCGTCTGCTGGAAGAACTCATGGCGCAGAAGCTATTGCCGGTGAATGCCGCGCGACAGGAGCGCCTGGCACAGCTGTGGACCCTGGCCCGTGATCGTGAACGGGCACGGGACGCCTGGGTCGCCGTAGCCAACGGCAGTGGCCGTTCCGATCACTGGCTGCGATTGGCGGGTATCCAGTTGGAGGAGGGCCAGTGGTCAGATCTGCTGGCTACCCTGAAACGCGCGCAAAGCGGCGCCAGCAGTCAGCAGCGTCAGCTGATCCGGCAGTGGGAAGGCTATGCCCGCTCGGCGATCGAGAACAACAGCTGATCAGCGACCGGAATCAATAGACATAGGGTTCTACATTGGCCGCGTCGATACGGTAGCCGGCGTTGGCCAACTCGCTTTCCATGCGCTCGACGCGGATCGCCCCGCTGATCCAGAATGGCTGATACAGGTCCCGCAGCTTGATACCGCTGGTGCTGCGCACATGCACTATCTGGTTCGAGGGCGGCGGCGGTACATGGATGCAGGCGCCGAAATAGGGCACCAGCAGAAACTCCTCTACCTCCATCGCATCGGTGATGGCCAGCGGCACCACGTAGCCGGGTAATTTGATCTGCCGGCCATCCAGTGCCTGCACCACCGGCGCAGCGGGCTCCATCTGCACCGCCGGGTCGCCCAGCTCCGCATCCATCTCGCCCAGCAGTGACAGGTCATGCACCGGCAGTGGCGTTTCCTGTAGCTCGCGCAGCTCTGGCGGCAGTAGCTCATCCCAGGAAATTTCCTCGGCCGCGTTGGCTGCTGCCGTTGCGAGCAGTAACAGGCCGGTGAGCAATAATCGTGAACCCATGTGCATGTCCCGTTCTGGTCAGGTGCGGATCGACAGACCGTCGATCAATGATTGACGATAGGCGCGCCAGGCCGGCACGCAGCCCATGATGATGGCGGCCAGCAATATGGCCCCCAGCAGGCTCCAGTCCCATAGGCCGGGTGCAGTGATCGGAATGAACAGGCCGTAGTGTGACAGGATTACCGGCTGGGCCAGCCACATCGCCAGGTACATCAGCCCCAGCCCCAGCAGTATTCCCGCCAGTGCCAGGCCGGCGGCCTCCAGTAACAGCAGGCCGAATACATGCCGCGGGCGGGCTCCCACCGAGCGCAGGATGGCCATTTCCCGACGCCGTTCGTTGAGGCTGGCGAGGATCGCCGTCAGCATGCCGACCAGACCGGTCAGCACAACGAATACCGAAACGATGAACAGTGCCTGTTCCGCTACCCCGAGCAGGCTCCATAACTCTTGCAGCGCGACCCCAGGCAGCACTGCCATCAGCGGCTCGTCGGGGAATCGATTGATATCCCGTTGCACGGCAAAGGTGGCGACCCGGCTATCCAGTCCAAGCAGCATAGCCGTGATCGTGGTTGGCGTCAGGTCCAGGCTGCGGGCCTGCTCGGCATCGACGCTCGCCGCACCGCGGGCCGGCATTCCCTGTTGCCAGTCCACATGCAGCGCCTCCATGCCTTCCAGGCTGATATGAATGGTCCGGTCCACGGGGGTGCCGGTTTTGCCCAGGATGCCGCTGACGCGGAACGGTTTGTCGGCGTGCTCGACGAAGCTCACGGCGCCGGTGCCATGAGCCAGGACCAGTTCGCTGCCGAGTTGATAGTTCAGTTCCCGGGCGATATCCGCGCCGATTACCGTATCGTACAGGTCATCGAAGGCGCGGCCTTCGGTGAACAGCAGCGCACGATCACGGCCATGGCGAAAATGCTTGAAGTAGTCACCGGTGGTACCCATCACCTTGAAGCCGCGGTGCGAATCCCCCAGCGAGATAGGAACGGCCCAGTCTACCCGGGGATGCTGGGCGACTCTCTGATAGCTGTCCCAGCGCATATTGCTGGTGGCATTGCCAATACGGAAGACCGAATACAGCAGCAGTTGCACCGAGCCGGTACGGGGGCCAACGATCAGGTCGGTCCCAGAGATGGTCCCGGCGAAACTCGCACGGGCTTCGTTACGGATCTTTTCCACGCCGAGTAGCAGCGTCACACTCAGGGCGATGGCCAGTACCGTCAGCAACGCGGAAAAGCGTCGATTGAGCAGACTGCGCAAGGCCAATGGGAACAGGTACATCAGATCACCTCAGAGCTGACGACGGCTCGGTTGAGTTCGCGCAGCGACAGACTGCGATCGAACAATGACTCTAGCGCGGCGTCATGACTGACAAACAGCAAACTGCTGCCCAGCGCCTGACATTCACTGAACAGCAATTGCAGAAACACCTCCCGGGTATCGGCATCGAGCGCCGAGGTCGGCTCGTCGGCAATGATCAGCTCGGGGCTGCCGATCAGCGCCCGGGCCGCGGCCACGCGCTGCTGCTGGCCGATCGATAGCTCAGTCACCGGTTGGTTGCGCAATGCAGGCTGATCCAGCCCCAGGTGGGCCAGCAGATGCAGCGCGGCAGCCTGCACATTGCCGTGGCGTTCGCTGGCGCGTTGCTGACGCAGGCTGGAAAAATGACAAGGCAGGATGATGTTCTCCACTACCGACAGATACGGCAGCAGGTTGAACATCTGGAAGATGTAACCGGTGTGATCGGCGCGAAAACGGTCGCGCGCCGAGCTGGACATGCCTGCCAGGTCCGTACCGAGCAGACGAATACGGCCGCTGGCCGGCAGCTGCACGCCGCCCAGCAATCCCAACAGGGTCGTCTTGCCACTGCCGGAGGGGCCTTTGAGAAAGACTCGCTCGCCGGCCTGCAAAGTGAAACTGTCGATATCCAGCAGTGTGGCTCGACCGGGCCAGGCGAAGGTGATCTGTTCGAGTTGGACTACGGGTTCAGCCATCAGGGGTTCCATTGGAGTACTCAGAAGCGCACGCGCCTGCTGGCCGCTGTCAGCTCGCCACCCTGTTGGCCTCGCGGAGTGATTGCCTGCAGGATCAGCTTCTCGCTGCCGGGGAACAGCTCGAACAGGGTGACGTCCAGATGCTCCAGGCGTGTCGGAGTGCTGCAGGCGTAGCTGTATTGCGCGTTGATATCAGCATGCTCGTGCTCGTGTTCATCATTATGTCCATGATGATGCTCATGTTCGGCATGGGCATCATCGCCTGAATGCTCGGGCAGGGCAAACAGGGGGCTATGCAGCTCCACTGACTCCAGGCTGCACTGCGCGGCAGCGGGCAGAGCAAACAGCTTTTCCGGCTGGCGCAGGGTGCTCATCAGGTTATCGAGCTGATCACGCTGCGCCTGGTTGTGCGGTGCATGCTCGAAGCCTAGCAGGTCACCCGCCGGGGTCGTCAGCTCCAGTAGTAGCTGTTTATCGTCAATGACGATATCCAGGGTGCCGACGCCATGCTGATGGGCGGCTGCATTGTGGGATCCGTGCGCATGGTCATGTGGTTCATGGGCATGCAAGGCGAGGCTGACGGTGCTGGTCAAGGCGAAGGTGAGGAGAGCGAGGCGCGGCATGCGAGAATCCTTGTTCAGATAATTTGATGTTATCTTATAACGATTTCGTGTGAGATCAAGCCTGCCATAGATCGCCTGGGTGGCAACCCGAATATTAAGGTGTTACTGGGCGTTGCTGGCGCGAGCGAGATGCCGGTACCTCGCTGGGTACCGGCATCTTCATTGATGTGACGGTGCCTGACTAGAAATGTGCCTTTAACAACAGGCTGGCGGTGTTCTGGTCCGTCGTTCCAACGAACTGTTCGCTGACATAACCGCCGTCTTTGATACCGTATTTATTCTTCCAGTAGTCATATTCGATGCCTACATAGACCTTCTCCCGCCAGCCCAAGGCCTTACCGAGGTCATATTTGATTTGCGGGTTGATATGCACGTTGGCGTGATACTCGCCCCGACTGTTCTCGTCGTTATCCACTACCCAGTCGATATAGCCGTCAATCACCAGATCGGATCGACCCACCGGGATGGTATAGCTCCAGGCTGGAGTGATCTGCCAGACATTGTCCCCAGGCCGGCCGCCATCGGTTTTACGCAGATAGGTATTGAGTTGGAAATAATCAAATCCCGGTATTGCCAGGTCAATGGCGGGACCGATCAGATAAGCTTCGGTATCGCCTTTGCCAAACTCGTAGGTCATCGAGAGTAATATATCCGTGACCGGCCCGGCGGCAATATGGGTGCCGCTGATCTTTCCGAAAGACAGCCGAGGGGAGAACTCGCCGTAATGGGTTCGCTCATCATCACCCTCATTGGCTCCCTTGCCGTTGAAGTTGATTTGATCAATGAAGATAAACAGATCTCCTACACTCCAGGCGCTGGCATGTTCGAATGTAAAAGTCTGCTGAATAGGTGGGTCTATCTTGAAGTTCTTTCCATAGAGATAGGTCAGGCTATTTGTGTGCCACTGAACAAGTTCCCCGGCACATACTGGGCCAGACACCAGGCCGATGCCCATAAGCAGGAAAGGTAGGGTTTTTTTCTTCATGAGTAATATCCGGTTGTCGTTTTTATTATTACCGGCGCGCAGGCCGATTGGTTCTTTGCTCTTTCTGTCTTCCTTTAGGCAAAGTCATTTCCCGCCCATGAACGCTAATAGCTGCTGAAGCCAATGCAGCATTAAACCGACTCTGTGCGGGTTGGGGCAGCGTCAGTCAGGTTCAGGTGCGATGGCGTCGAGGGAAGCGGAGGGGTACAGGAGCTTGCTCGCCAGAACGTAGACCAGAGCGGCACAAACAATGCCATTCAGCGGCGCTATGCTGAGTGGTCCTGCTGCCGGCGACATCAGTGAAGCGAGGATCGCCAGTGCCCAGGCAACCATCGCAGCCCAGTTGACGCTCTTGAACTGATGTAGGGCAAAGTCTGGATAATGGGTTTTATGCCGCAAGTAGAAGTCGCCGATTATGACGCCGCCAATCGGCGGCAGGGCGATGCTCAGAAACGTAAGCCAGCCGACGAAGTTGTTATAGAGCAAATCGGCTAGCGCGGTACCGACCAGGCCGGCGATCCATACCAAGTGGACCCGCTTCAGTCCGGTGAGGTTGGTCAGGCCCAGGCTGGAGGCATAGAGGGCGTTGTCGTTGGTCGTCCAGATATTCAGTATCAGCAGGATCATGCCGCCACCAAGGAGGCCCTGAATGGCGAGCACTTCAGCGATATCGGCATGGGAGGTGGCGATCGCACCGATCGCACCAAAGAAGAACATCAGGCTGTTGCCAAAGGTAAAACCGATGATGGTGGCCCAGACGCCGATCTTTCTGCTTTTGGCAAAGCGGACAAAGTCAGGTGTGAGGGTGGCGCCGCTGATAAAGGAACCGACAGCGAGAGCAACGCCCACCGAGAAGGTAAGCGGCGAGCTCGGAACACTGTCCAGCAGCGTCCTTATACCGCCATCGGTATCGACAATCGCTTTGCCGACGGAGGTGAAACCGAGGATCAGGATGGCGGGAACGGCAATGATGCTCAACCATTCGATGGCCTTGAAACCGACCGCCACGGTGTAGGTCATGGCCACGCCGCCAATGATGATGATCCAGAAAAACGGGATCCCGAGGAAGGTATTGATGGGGTGAGCGAGCATGGCCAACCCCACCCCGAACCAGCCGATCTGGGTAATTGCCAGCATGAACGAAGGGAGCTTGGAGCCGGTTTTACCGAAGGAGTACTGGGCGAGCAGGTGGGTGGAAATATTGGTTTTGGCCGCGGCGTATCCCAGCAAGGACCCATAGAGACCCAGGATCAGGTTGCCTGCCAGGATCACTATCAGCAGGTCTGGCCAGAGGCTAAAGCCTTCGCCCAGCTTGCCGCCAGTCCACATGCTGGCGGCAAAGAAAGTAAAGCCGAGCATGACGGCGGACATGGATATCAGGCCACGCCGGGAGCCTGACGGCACAGTGGATGAGGCGTAATCATCATGGGTGCCCCCGGCATGGGCGGACTTTGCGAGTTTTGCAGGCTTTGGCATGGGTACAGTCTCTTTTTATTATTGTCAGAGCGGTTTACTGCGAGTCAGAACACATCTTGAACAAAGCTGATGTCACGTGGCTGCTCGTTGCTCAGCAGTTGCGGCACCACGGCTGCAGTGCGGCAAATGACCTGGCCATGGCGGATTACTTCCAGGCGGGCCGGGCGCAGGCGCAGGGCTTCAATCGGATTGCTGGCTTGCAAGATCACCAGGTCCGCGCGATTACCTGGCTGCAGACCATAGCCATCCAATCCGAGCACCTTGGCGCCGTGAGTGGTGACGGCGGCAAAGGCGGTTTTCATTTCATCGATACCGGTCAACTGGCCAACATGCAGACCCATATGCGCCACATCGAGCATGTCGTGGGAGCCGAGGCTGTACCAGGGGTCCATGACGCAGTCATGCCCGAAGGCGACGTTGACGCCAGCAGCGAGCAGCTCCTTGACTCGGGTCATGCCACGCCGTTTGGGATAGGTGTCATGGCGGCCTTGCAGGGTGATGTTGATCAAGGGATTGGCGACCACATGCAGGCCGGCTTCGCTGATTAGCGGGATAAGCTTGCTGTTGACGTAGTAATTGTCCATGGAATGCATGGAGGTAAGGTGAGAGCCGGTGACGCGCCCCTGCAGGCCGAGGCGCTGGGTCTCATAGGCGAGAGTCTCGATATGCTGAGAGTCCGGATCATCGCTCTCATCGCAGTGTAGATCGACAGGCAAGCCGCGATCGGCAGCCAGTTCGCAAAGGGCTGTAATCGACCGGTTGCCTTCTGCGCGGGTGCGCTCGAAGTGGGGTATCCCACCGATTACATCGACACCCAGGTCCAGGGCCCGGAGCAAGTTCTGCCTGGCAGTGGGGGAGCGGTAGTAGCCGTTCTGCGGAAAGGCAACCAGTTGCAGATCGATCAGATGCTTCAATTCGCGGCGTACTTCTAACAGGGCTTGCACCGCCATCAGGCTATCATCGGATACATCCACATGACTGCGTATCGCCAGGGTGCCGCGGGCGACTGACCAGTGGCAGAGTTCTATGGCGCGTTGCTTTATTGACTCGAAAGTCAGATCGGGCTTCAACTCGTTCCAGACCGTAATACCTTCAAGCAGGGTGCCACTCTGGTTGAGACGTGGCTGACCGAGACTCAGGGTAGAGTCCATATGGAAATGACTGTCGACAAAGGGCGCGGTGACCAGGCAGCCTGGGTGACAGAGCACCTCCTTGGCCTGGGCCTGGATATGCGGGGCAATTTCCAGGATTTTGCCCTGATCAATTGCGATATCTACATTCTTCGCTCCGCAGGGCAAATTGACGCTGCGGATAAGTAAATCAATCATCTTTCCCTACCTCAGTTGTTAATGGGTACTAAAACTGACGCACGAGAATACCTCCGGTAATCAACAGCGCGATACCCACTACTCGCCCAAGGCTGAGCGCGTGAGGAGTAAATCCCGCCAGACCAAAATGATCAATCAAGGCCGCCGCCGTCATTTGCCCGACCAGCGCCATGCCCAGCATGGTGGCAGCGCCCAGGCGGGGGCTGAGCACGACCATCGCAGTCACAAAGAAGGCGCCCATGACGCCTCCGCTCCATTGCCAGAACGGTATCGCAGCGAGATCCGCCCACGCCGGGCGGGGCAGGCGAACTGTCATGCACACGGCTATCAGTAACAACAGACCGACCGCAAAGGAGACACATGCTGCCCACAGGGCGTGCCCTGCGCTCAATGCCAGCTGTGCATTCAAGCCCGCCTGCAACGGTAAGACAGCCCCCGCCGCCAACGCCATGAGTAGATACATCCACACGTTCCTGTCCTCTTCCGCGGGGGCACCGCTGTTCTACATTGTTAGCCTTGGCGTACCACGGGCTGCGGGGTATTCAGCTCGTTCTCGCGGGCAATGGCATCGAACACCGGACCAAAGGCGGGCCGGGGAATGTATTGGCCGGCACCTTCCACTGCGAGCAGCTGACCCTCGCGCCAGACAACCTTCCCGCGGCTCAGCGTGTGGCTCGGTATGCCGGTTACCGTGCGGCCTTCGAAGATGTTGAAGTCGATGTTCTGATGATGCGTCTTGGCTGAAATAGTGCGGGTGCCGGCCGGGTCCCACACCACCAGGTCCGCATCGGCACCCACGGACACGGAGCCTTTGCGTGGGTACATGTTGAACAGCTTGGCAGTATTGGTCGAAGTCACCGCAACGAACTCGTTCATGGTCAGGCGGCCCTGGTTGACGCCCTCGTCCCACATGATCGCCAGGCGGTCCTCGATACCGGCGGTGCCGTTCGGAATCCGGGTGAAGTCATCCTTGCCAGCCGCTTTCTGGTCTGCGCAGAAACAGCAGTGATCGGTTGCCGTCGTCTGCAGGTTGCCGCCGCGCAGGCCTTGCCAGAGCGCCTCCTGGTGTTCCTTGGCGCGAAATGGCGGGCTCATGACATGGGCTGCGGCAAATTCGAAATCGGGATGCCGGTACACGCTGTCATCGATGACCAGATGACCGGCCAATACTTCGCCATACACGCGGTTGCCGTTATTGCGGGCGCGGGTAATGGCTTCCAGGGACTCCTTGCAGGAGACATGCACGATATAGATGGGCACGTTCATCGCCTGGGCAATATGGATGGCCCGGTTGGCCGCTTCGGCTTCAACCACGGGTGGACGTGAGAGCGGGTGGGCTTCGGGGCCGGTCATGCCCTTGGCGAGCAATTCCTGTTGCAGCTGGAAGACCAGTTCGCCATTTTCAGCATGGACGGTCGGCATTGCCCCCAGTTCGACAGAGCGGCGGAAACTTTTTACCAGGGTTTCATCGTCCGCCATGATCGCGTTCTTGTACGCCATGAAGTGCTTGAAACTGTTGACCCCATGCTCACGTACCAGAGTGCCCATTTCCTCGTGAACCGACTCGTCCCACCAGGTAATGGCCACGTGGAAGGTGTAATCCGCCGCCGCCTTGGCAGCCCAGTCGCGCCATTGGTGGAACGCCTCGAGCAGTGACTGTTGGGGAGATGGAATGACGAAGTCGATGATACTGGTGGTGCCGCCAGCCAGGCCGGCAGCCGTACCGGTATAGAAGTCATCGCTAGCCACGGTGCCCATGAAGGGCAATTGCATATGGGTATGAGGGTCGATACCGCCGGGCATCACATATTGGCCGCTCGCATCTATCACTTCGGCAGTCGCGGGGGCATCCAGATTCTCACCTATGGCAACGATCTTTCCGTTATCGCAGTACACATCGGCGCGATAGGTCTTGTCAGCGGTGACCACGGTACCGTTTTTTATGAGTACGGACATTGCTGGTTCTCCTTACGGGTCTTGGCGAGCCGGTGTCTGCATTATTGGCCGGCTCGATAGGTAACAAAGCTCATTGCGGGCGTTGCATGCTGTTGCGCATGAGAAGCAGGTAAACGCAGGCGGCGATTGCCAGGCCGACAAACCAGGCATAGGTATAGATTTCCTGGAATACAGCGGGCACGCTATCGATGAACCCGGCGACATGCAGGAAACCCGGCAGGTTGGGCAGCACCCCGACCACCAGTGCCACCAGGGCGATCGGATTCCAGCCATTGCGGTAGCTGTATTCCCCGTCATTGCGAAAGAGTGCCTGGTGATTCAGGCGGGTTTTGCGAATCACGAAATAATCGGCAACCATGATGCCGGCAACCGGGCCAAGCAGCGCAGAATAGCCAATCAGCCAGGTGAAGATGTAGGCGCTGGTCGACTCCAGCAGCTTCCAGGGCATGATCGCGATACCGATACCCGCGGTCAGGTAACCGCCCATCTTGAACGAGATTCTGCTGGGGCTCAGGTTGGAGAAACCGTTGGCTGGGGCAACCACATTGGCTGCCAGGTTAGTGGTCAGGGTCGCCAGGATCAGGGCGATCAAGGCGATAACCACTGCGGTGCCTCCCATCTGGCTGGTCAGCTCGACAGGGTCCCAGATGGCTCTGCCATAGATCACCACGGTTGCCGAGGTGACGGCTACGCCGATAAAGGCGAAGAGTGCCATGGGCAAGGGCAGGCCCAGAGCCTGACCGATAAACTGGTCTTTCTGGCTGCGGGCAAAACGGGTGAAGTCAGGAATGTTGAGCGCCAGTGTGGCCCAGTAACCTACCATCGCCGTCAGCCCTGGCCAGAATACGGACCAGAACTGCCCTTCGCGCGCGCCGCCGGCAATGAACTGGGAGGGCGTCGAGAGCATGGCGCCAAAGCCGCCCGCCTTGAAATACGCCCAGCCCAGCAGAGCCAGGCCCATCGCGATCAAAAAGGGCGCGGCGTAGGTTTCCAACCAGCGAATGGACTCAGTGCCATAAGCAATGAAAACGACGTGCATGGCCCAGAACAACAGGAAGCACACCAACTGACCCAGGTCGATACCGAGAAAACCGATAACGCTGCCGGCGATGGCATTATCGGTCATGATGTTGACGATAATATAAATCGCCGAGCCGCCTACCCAGGTCTGAATGCCAAACCAGCCGCAGGCAACCAGCCCGCGCAACATCGCTGGTAGCTTGGCGCCTGCGGTACCGAAGGAAGAGCGCAGCAATACGGGAAAGGGAATGCCATGCTTGGTACCTGCGTGACCGATGGCAATCATCGGTACCAGCACGACAAGGTTGCCGAGCAGAACAGTCAGGACCGCTTGCCACCAGGACATGCCTTCGGCCACCAGCCCTGCAGCCATCATGTAGGTGGGAACACAGACCACCATGCCAACCCACAGCCCCGAGATGCTTTGCCAGGACCAGGTCTTGTCTTCTTCTCTGGCGGGGGCCAGGTCTTCATTCCACAGGTCTGCGCTGGGGCTGCCGCCCAGGGTTATATCGTACTGAAGTGAATCGGTTTGAGAGTGCATTGCATTGTGCCTCGACTCTATTGTTTTTATTAAGCACGTCGGTATCCCGCGCCATACAGGATATTGTTTACTTGCAACTCTAGGTTCTTGCCGAGCGGCAAATAGCCGTCATGAGTGCGCTGCACTTGCAGCACACTATCCGTATGTCACTGAATATATTAAGTAGCGCCCCGAGCAACTGTATTCGGGCGCTATCGACTCACGCTTTGGTTAAATCGGGTTATCTGGAAGCGGAATCAGGTGGTATCCGGGGATGTAGCTGCACATGTTTTCATCCTCTTATCAGTGTTCTCTTATCGAGATATCAAGTCGAATGCTAGTACAACGAGTGGGCACCCACTTCAGGAGAAAGTAACCATCGCCTGGTTATGCTTGTACGGTTGTTTCCATCGCTTTTTATAAATTTATAGTAATGTCATCGACCGTATTGGAAGTTGATGTTTGCAAACCTACAAGCAAGATTTGAGAGGGTCAAGCATTATTTTTCCAGTCGGTAAAAAAATTCTTTCCTCTAGTGGCAGGTGTTTTTTGGCCCCTGCCAGCGCTCACCGGCAAGCACGGGAGCTACAGGGCTTCTGGATCAATTTGCGTGGCTAGATGCTGTCCGATGGCTATCCCGCCAAGCGGTCGAGCTCTTCGAGATAGCTCTCAAGGATCAGATTAGGCGGGGCGGTCTTGCGGGTAATGGCGCTGTAATGGGTGACGTAGCGGTTTGTGCCGGGGTTGATGGCTCGCATGCTTTGCTCGCGTACCCAGCGGTTGGCGTAGTGGGTAGGCAGGTAACCGATATAGCGGCCAGTCAGGATGAGAAAAGCGATCCCTTCGCGGTCGGTTGCTGATGCCGCGGCCTTCAGGGGCTCATGCAATGCCTTGATTTGTGGAGTTTGCGCATACGCCGGCAAGACCGCATCCCAGCCACTGAGCGCCACCGGCTCCGATGCCGGGTGCGCGTACAGCGGATGGGTCGAGCTGCAATACAACTGCGAGACCTCTTCGTACAGCGGGCGGTAATGCAGTCCCGGCAGGGATTTCAGGGCGGGAATGATGCCCACATGCAGGCGGCCGTCCAGCACACCCAGCTCGATATCGTTGGGCGGAATCATGCGGATATTGATCTGCACATCCGGGCCACGGTCCTTCAGCGCACCCAGCGCCTGGGTGATCAACATCTGCGGCATGGTGACCAGGCTGTCGGTGATGCCGATATTGAGCTCGCCCTTCAGATAGTCATGCAAGCTGTTCACATGAGTGCGGAAGCCTTCAATGGCCGCCAGCATCTGCAGGGTTGCCTGATAGACCTCGCTACCTTCCTGAGTCAGGGAAAAGCCGCTGCGCCCTCGCTGGCAAAGCCGTAGTGCAAGGCGACCTTCGAGCTCGTTCATGGCGATGCTGATCGCCGCCCGGCTGATATTCAGCTCGACTTCCGCTGCGGAAAAGCCGCCGCATTCAACTACCTTGCGAAAGATCCGCAGCAGACGCAGGTCGGTATCACTGATCTGGCCAGGTAATGCCAGCTTACGGGGTTTCATCTTGTTGTCCTCGGTAACCGGTGCCCAGCAGCATAGCGGAGGAAGTGCCTTGAGTTAAGTAAACGCTTGCATGAAGGTAAATAAGCTTGGGTTTTACTTTAGCGTGCTACTGGCGAGACTGGCTGCACAAACAACGTACACAGAGGGTGATGTTATGTCTGATCACAATAATCAGCGCCATGCTGGACTGACCCCCGAGCAGCTTGACGCCTACTGGTTGCCTTACACCGCAAACCGCCAGTTCAAAGCGGACCCACGCCTGATTGTCGGTGCCGAAGGCAGCTACTATGTCGACGCTGAAGGCCGCAGGATATTCGACGGTCTTTCCGGGCTCTGGTGCTGTGGTGCTGGGCATAACCGTCCGGAGATTGCCGAAGCGGTTGCCAAACAACTGCGTGAACTGGACTACGCTCCCGCTTTTCAGTTCGGCCACCCCAAGGCTTTTGAGCTAGCCGAGCGGATTACCCAATTGACGCCAAAAGGCCTAGACCATGTGTTTTATACCAACTCCGGTTCAGAGGCGGCGGATACCTCGCTGAAAATTGCCCGGGCCTACTGGCGCAAGAAAGGCAAGCCGACCAAGACCAAGCTGATCGGTCGGGCCAAGGGTTATCACGGCGTCAACTTCGGTGGCATCAGCCTGGGCGGCATCGGCGCTAACCGGATGCTGTTCGGTCAGGGTATCGATGCGGATCATCTGCCGCATACCTTGCTCAAGGAGAATCTCTTCAGCCGTGGCATGCCCGAGCGCGGTGTCGAGCGTGCCGAGGATCTGCTGGAGCTGATTGCTCTGCATGATGCCTCCAATATCGCAGCCGTCATCGTTGAGCCGATGGCTGGATCAGCGGGCGTACTGCCGCCGCCGGTGGGTTATCTGCAACGCCTGCGGGAAATCTGCGACCAGCATGAAATCCTGCTGATATTCGATGAGGTGATCACCGGCTTTGGACGAGTGGGGTCCAATACCGGCGCCGAAGAGTTCGGCGTCACCCCGGACATGATGAACGTTGCCAAGCAGCTCACCAACGGCGCTGTGCCCATGGGCGCGGTGATTGTGCAGCGCGAGATCTATCAGACCTTCATGGAGCAGGGCGGGCCGGAATACGCGATTGAGTTGCCGCATGGCTACACCTATTCCGGCCACCCGGTGGCCTGTGCCGCGGCGCTGGCCTCCCTGGATATCCTGCAGAGTGACCGGCTGGTTGATCGGGTGCGGGAGATGAGCCCGATCTTTGAAAATGCCCTGCATGGTCTCAAAGGCACCCGCTACGTCACGGATATCCGTAATTACGGGATGGCTGGCGCGCTGCAGATAGAAAACCACCCCGGGGAGCCTGCGCGGCGCACCTTCGAGATTGCCATGAAGTGCTGGAAAAAAGGCTTCTATGTACGCTACGGCGGCGACACCATCCAATTGGGCATGCCTTTCATCGTCGAGCGTGAAGAGATCGACAATGTCGTCAATGCCATTGGCGACGCCATCAACGAACTTGACTGATACCGCTAACAATACAGGCAGAGAGAACAGACGATGAAGACGATCGGACACTTGATCAACGGCACCATCGATACGCAGGCCAGCCGCACCCAGGACATTTTCAACCGTCGACGGGCGAGGTGTCGAAACAGTTGGCGCTGGCGAGCAAACCCACCGTCGAAGCCGCTATTGCCGCTGCCAAGGCCGCTTATCCGGCCTGGCGCAACACCCCACCACTCAAGCGCGCCAAGATCATGTTCCGCTTCAAGGAACTGCTGGAGCGCAATGCCGATGAGATCTGCCGGCTGATCGGGGAGGAGCATGGCAAGATTGCCCATGACGCCATGGGCGAGCTGCAGCGGGGGATCGAGAATGTCGAGTACGCCTGCGGTGCGCCCGAGCTGCTGAAAGGGGAGTTCAGCAAGAATGCCGGTCCGGCAATTGATTCCTGGAGCGAATTTCAGCCATTGGGAGTGGTCGCGGGTATTACCCCGTTCAACTTCCCGGCCATGGTGCCGCTGTGGATGTATCCCATGGCGATCGTCTGCGGTAACACCTTTGTGCTCAAGCCGTCCGAGCGTAACCCGTCATCGGTGCTGTTTATCGCCGAGCTGCTGCATGAAGCCGGTCTGCCGCCGGGCGTACTCAACGTGGTCAACGGTGACAAGGAGGCCGTGGATGTGCTGCTGAGCGATGCGCGCATCCAGGCGGTCAGTTTCGTTGGCTCGACGCCCATTGCCGAATATATCTACACCACGGCCAGCGCCAACGGTAAGCGCTGCCAGGCGTTGGGCGGGGCGAAGAACCACGCCATCATCATGCCGGATGCGGATATGGATAATGCCGTATCAGCCCTGGTTGGCGCTGCCTTTGGTTCATCCGGGGAGCGCTGCATGGCGCTGTCGGTGGCGGTGGCGGTAGGCGATGAGGCGGCTGATGCGCTGATCAGCAAGATGTCCGAGCAGATGAAGAGCCTCAAGGTTGGTGCCTTCTCTGACAAGACCAATGACTTTGGCCCGGTCATCACCCGGGCACACCAGGAAAAGGTCATCGGTTATATCAGCAGTGCCGAGCAGCAGGGCGCTACCCTGGTGGTCGATGGCCGCAAACCGACTGTGGCAGGTTACGACAAGGGTTTCTATGTCGGTGGAACCCTGATCGATAACGTGACCGCTGACATGACCTGCTACAAGGAAGAGATCTTTGGCCCGGTGCTGCTGGTCATGCGTGTCAACAGCATGCAGGAAGCCATGCAACTGATCGACGATCATGAATACGGCAATGGCACCTGTATCTTCACCCGTGACGGGGAGGCCGCACGTTATTTCAGCGACAACATCATGGTGGGGATGGTCGGCATCAACGTACCGCTGCCGGTGCCGGTGGCCTATCACAGCTTTGGTGGCTGGAAGCGCTCATTGTTTGGCGATCTGCATGCCTATGGCCCGGATGCGGTGCGCTTCTATACCAAACGCAAGACCGTGACCCAGCGCTGGCCGTCAGCCGGGGTGCGGGAAGGGGCGCAGTTCTCCTTTCCTTCCTGAATAGAGGCAGCAGCAAAAAGCCGGATCCCGTGATCCGGCTTTCTTGTTGGCTCAGGGGCCGTACTGACTAATTAAAATAATGCCGCGGCACCCGGTTCAGGTTGCAAAACAATTGGTAAGGAATGGTGCCCGCCCAATGGGCGACCTCACTGGCCGCCAGCCCGTCGCCCCACAATTGCACCGTACTGCCCAGGCCGCTCGCCGGCAGATCGGTGAGATCGACGGTCAGCATATCCATGGACACTCTGCCGATCAGCCCGGTGCGCTGATTGTCGACCAGCACGGGCGTGCCGGTCTTGGCATGTCGAGGGTACCCATCCGCATAGCCCATGGCGACCACCCCTACTCGAGTGGGGCGCTGGGTAATGAACTGCGCGCCATAGCCGATCGGCTCACCGCGGGGCACATCATGCACGGCAATAATCTGTGAGTTCAGCTGCATCACCGGCTTCAGCCTTGCGGCATTGTTCTGGGCGTCGCTGAACGGGGAGGCGCCATACAGCATGATGCCAGGCCGTATCCAATCACCATGGGCCTGTGGCCAGGCGAGAACCCCCGGCGAGTTGCACAAACTTGAGAGGCCTTCCAGGGCGGCGGTGGTTTCATTGAAACACAGCCGCTGATGCTCCGTGGTCTCACAGTCTGGTTCGTCGGCACGGGAGAAGTGCGTCATCTTCACCACGCTGGCAACCTTGCCGCTGGTGTGTAAGGTCCGCCATATTTCCCCGTATTCATCCGGCTTGAAGCCTACCCGGTGCATACCCGTGTCCAGTTTCAGCCAGACATGCAGCGGGCGCTCGATAGCGGCCTCCGCCAGGTCACGCAATTGCCCATGATGGTGAATCACAACCCAGAAGTCATATTGCTGGATCAGTGCCAGTTCCGTGGCGTCAAACCATCCTTCCAGCAACAGAATCGGTTGTTGAATACCGGCATTGCGCAGCAGCAACGCTTCCTCTATACAGGCGACGGCAAAACCATCGGCTGATGCCGACAAGGTTTGAGCGCACCGAATGGCGCCATGGCCGTACGCATTGGCCTTGATCACGGCCAACGCTCTGGTGCCAGAAAACTGCTTGGCCAACAGGTAATTATGGCGCAGGGCGCCAAGATCGATTATTGCGTGGGCTGGACGCATAAGTCTTCATTCCAGGATATCGGGGTAGGAAGGGCGCTGTTCAAAGGGCGGCGACCATGGCAATTTCCACCAGAACATCAGGTTGCACCCGCTCGGCCTCCAGGGCGGCGCGCACGGGGATCACCCCTTCGGGCAACCATTGCCCCCAGATCCGGTCCATCTGCTCAAGGTCAGCCTGGATGTCCTTCAGATAAATAGTGGCGGACAGTAGCCTGGTCTTGTCGCTGCCGGCCTCGGCCAGCACTTGCTCGATCGCCGCCAAGGTATTGCCCGCCTGGATATCAAGATCATTTTCGGCTGGGATGGCATCGGCAAACCGACCGGCCAGATAAACAGCATTCTGATGTACCAGCACCTGGCTCATCAGCACCTTGGTATATAAAGGTTGGATATTCATATCGAGTTCCTCCCGGGCGCCAATGGCGCAGGGTTGTTCAAGATGGTTGCACAACAATATTCCCCCAGTAACGCGAAGCCCCGCTCGCTAGTTGCCGGGGCGTTCAAGGTGTATAATCGCGCCCCTTAACGAACCGACGGCATAGGCTGCAATCGGGTCGCCAGCCCTGCCTAGCGCGAACACGAAGCGCTATCTGCCGCCTTTATGACCGCAACCAAGAGGTGATCCCTTGGACCGAACCATCAACCATTTGACTGAAAGCAACCCTTCAAATGGCGACGCGGCCAAACCCCGCAAGCGTTCGAACGCTAGAAAGGCTCAGGAAGCTCGTATCCTGGATGCTGCCGAAACACTCTTTGCGCAATATGGCTATAACGGTGCTTCTATTGAAGCCATTGCCGAGCAAGCCGGTTTATCCAAGCAGAACATGCTTTATTACTTTCCTTCCAAGGAAAACCTGTATCAACACGTGCTGAAGAACGTACTCGATCTCTGGGTTGAGAAGATGACGTTGTTCGAGCAGACCGGTGATGATCCTGCCAGCAAGTTGCGTAGTTATATTCTTGGCAAACTGGAACTGTCACATTCCCGGCCCAATGGCTCCAAGATATTCGCCAATGAAATCATCAATGGCGCGCCTTATATCAAAGACTATTTGCTGAAAAAACTTTTGCCCAAACTCGATGCCGATATTGCCCTGGTCAACAAGTGGATCGCTGATGGTTTGATGGATGCTATCGATCCTTACCATCTGTTCTTTTCCATCTGGGCAACGACCCAGACCTATGCCGACTTTTCCACCCAGATCGCCCTGGTGCTGCGCAAAGACAATCTAGATGCCAGCGATTTTGACGCGGCAGGCGACTTTCTCACTCACACCATCCTCAAAGGCACCGGGCTCAGCAACTAGCCCTGTTTCCCCCTGAAAGAGCGTGGTCAGGCGCTCCTTCAGGGCGGTGGCATCCGCTATCAGCTGTTGGCGCGCTCGACGACGGCCTGGAACAGCACATTGCAACCGGCCGCCAGGTCTTCCGGCGTCGCATTCTCCGCCTCGTTATGGCTGATGCCATTTTCACAGGGCACGAAGACCATGGCGGTGGGCGCTACGCGGGAGATGTAGCAGGCGTCATGTCCGGCGCCGCTGACGATATCCCGGTGGCTGTAGCCAAAATCCGTCGCAGCCTGGCGTACCAGCGCAACACAGTCGGTATCAAAGGGGACCGGCGGGGAGTACCAGATCTGTTCGAACGCCATTTCCAGGCCCAACTCCGTCGTGACTGAGTCGGCGGTTTCACGCAGGGCCTGATCCATCTTGGCCAGCACGTCGGCATCGGGGTGGCGGAAGTCCACGGTGAAGAACACCTGCCCCGGGATCACGTTGCGCGAGTTGGGAAAGACCTGCAGCAGGCCAACGGTGGCGCAGGCGTTAGGCTGGTGGGCGAGGCCGATTTTGTTGACCTGATCGATCAGCCTGGCAGCGCCAACCAGGGCATCACGCCGGCGACTCATCGGTGTGGGCCCGGCATGGGATTCCTGCCCGGTCAGGGTGATCTCGTACCAGCGCTGGCCCTGGGCATCAGTGACCACACCGATCTGCTTCTTCTCATCCTCCAGGATGGGCCCCTGTTCGATATGCGCTTCAAAGAACGCCTTGAATGGCCGGCCGCCGACATCATCGGGGCCGTTGTAGCCGATGCGCTCCAGCTCCTGGCCCATGGTCTTGCCGTCGAGATCGGCGCGACTCAAGCCATAATCCAGCTCGAACACCCCGGCAAACACGCCGGAGGCGACCATGGCGGGAGGGAAGCGCGAGCCTTCTTCGTTGGTCCATACCGAGGCCTCAATGGGCGCGCGGGTCTCCATGCCCTTGTCGTTCAGGGTGCGAATCACTTCCAGGCCGGCGAGTACGCCATAGATGCCGTCGAACTTGCCGCCGGTAGGTTGGGTATCCAGGTGGCTGCCCATCACCACCGGCGGCAGGGAATCATCCAGCCCGGCGCGGTGGGCGAAAATATTGCCCATCTTGTCGATACGAATGGTGCAGCCCGCGTCTTTGCACCATTGCACAAACAGATCGCGAGCCTGCTTGTCCAGATCGGTCAAGGCTAGCCGACACACGCCGCCTTTTTCCGTCCCGCCAATCTCGCCCATGTCCATCAGGCTTTGCCACAGCCGTTGCTGGTTGATCATGGTTTTCTGCATTGTCTTTGCCTCATTCGGTCATTGTTGTTTTCACTGGCGCGGCCAGGCCCTTGTCAAACCGGTGGTGGAGACACCACCGGTGTCAGCTCAGCCCTGGAATCGGGGAATAATGTGTGCGCCATATTGGGCGATGATGTTTTCCTCATCGCCATTGTCCAGATAGATGTTGAACTGCGTGGCGCCGGCCGCTTTGAGCTCATTGAGCTTGCTGACATGCTGTTCGGCTTCACCCAGCACACAGAAGCTTTCAACGATGTCCGGGGTGATGAAGTCGAGGTAGGGGTTATCGCTCTGGCCATGCTTGGAGTAGTCATAGCCCTTACGTTTCTCGATATAGGCGGTCAGGCTGGCGGGTACGGTGCCGCTGTCGCTGCCATACTTTTCCACGATGTCGGCGACGTGATTGCCGACCATGGCCGGGAACCACTTGGTGGCTTCGATGCATTGATCCCGGCTCCCAAAATACGCTGGCGCAGCGACAATCACCTTGTAGTTGTCCATATTCCGGCCCGCTTCCTTGCCGGCACTGATGCTCTGCTCAGCCAGCCATTTGACGATACTCGGCTCACCGATCTGCAGAATGACGCCGTCGCCCACTTCCCCTGCGGTTTTCAGTGCCATGGGGCCATAGGCGCCGATATGGACGGGCAGCTCATAGCCATCGGACCAGGGAAATTTGACGGGCTCGGGGCATTCGCCATAAAGCACTTCTTCGCCACGGATCATGGCTTTTACCTTGGTGGTGAATTCGGCTACCCGTGCCAGCGAAGCGGGTTTCTTGCCCATCACGCGCACCGAGCTGTCACCACGGCCCAGGCCAATATCGAAGCGACCGCCGCTTTGCTTGGCCAGGCTGCCGAACAGGCTCGCAGCCAGGGACCAATCGCGGGCATTGGGGTTGGTGACGCAGGGGGCAAAACGCATCTTGGTGGTGTGTTCCATGCACATGGCGATGGCCGGATAACACTCGCGCCACAGAATGTGCGAGTCATAGAACCAGCAATACGCGAAGCCGGCTTCTTCGGCCTGTTTGACCAAGCTGCGGGCCCGTTCGGGGCTGACAAAACCTTTAAAGCAGATACCGAATTCCATTGTTATTCTCCTGTGTCGGTAGGTACTTCTGATGCATCAGGCGTCTGGCGCCCAGATACGGATTCCTGCGTGGGTGAAAGGGACTTTCTTGGAAATGTTCAGGCGGATCAGAATCGGCGTAATCGCCTCGATACAGCGGGCGCTGCTGGCGGGACCGCAGTCATAGGCGGTGACGTCCATTTTGTTGATCAGCTCAATAACCTTGTCCTTGGCCGGCATGGCGTCGCCGCAGACCAGCACATCGCAATTGATGGCGTGGTCCAGATGGTTCAAGGTGGCGGCAGAGACGTTATGCAGCGCGCCGACAACGGGGATCGCCTCGCCCAGCAGTTGCTGGGCCGCTTCGGTCGCCGAGCCGGCCGCCGGCATGGCCACCGCACGCGGATTGCCCTCCGCCAGCGGGACGACGATATCGATCAGAATCTTGTCCTGCAGCAGCTCGCGGATGGAGGCCAGGGTGGCGTCATGGGCCGCGTAGGGAACAGCCAGAACCACCATTTCATCCGCTGCGCCCACGGCGTCGCGAATGTCCATGCCCCGGATCGAGGCGGCCGAGGCGGGCAGCAGCGCCTGTAGTTCCTTGGCTGTTGCGCTGGCCCGCTCGGCATCGCGGGAGCCGATCGCTACCGGGACACCGGCTCGCGCCCAGCGCAGAGCCAATCCCCGACCCTGCGGGCCGGTACCACCTAGAATTGCAATTGTCATCGGAACAGGTCCTCTTTTTGTGGTCTTATCAGGTCAGTTGCCGAGCTGGGGGCAGGCTCCCAGTCCACGCCCTGGAAAAGAATTGCGGGGGTTTTGCCGTTCTTGCTCATCAGCAGCCCGGAAGCGGCAGCTATTTCATCGGCCAGGGCCGGGATGGTGACGGCCAGCTCCCGGCCAAAGGCATCCCGGTCGCCGACCAGGCTGACCTGAGCGGGCACGTTGGCCAGGCCGATGGCGACATTGACCAATCCCATCCGCCAGGCCGGCCAAAGGTGTCGGTGATCACTACGCCAAGGCGCACGCCGAAAGTTTCTTCCAGCGCTGCGCAGATTCTCCTGGCGCTGCTGTCGGGATCCTTGGGTAGGAGAATGACGGTGTTGTCTTCACCCACATTGGATTCGTCCACCGCCGCGTTGGCGCAGATAAAGCCCAGCCGATGTTCGGCGATCAAGATGCCTTCGGCTTGTTGGGGATGTTTGAAAGCGCGTACCACGCGGCGGGATTCACGCAGAATGACTTCGATCTTGCGCGGGTCCTTGTTCAGTTGCGCCGCCAACTCCCGAGCCTCTTCGCCAGGCTTGATCGTTGCCAGGGAAACTACCTGGCCTTCGGCTTTGGAGACGACCTTATGGGCGATCACCAGAATGTCGCCATCGCTCAAGGTCACATCGTTGCTGCGAATGGCCCGGGCCAGGATATCGGCCAGGTCATCGCCGGGCAGAATGTCGGCGATACCCGCCAGGGCGGTCATGCTCAGGCGCTGGGGTTGGTTCAACATGCCGGTACCTCCTGCACCATAATGGGGCGATGCGCTGGCCGTGATAGGCCCGATGGCAGCGGGTCCCAACGGGCACCAAACGATGTGCTGGTCGTCGCGCTGGCGCTGGCCAGGCTGGCAAGGTCAGCTGGTGTATCGATATCGAAGCTCAGCTTGGGTAGATGGATCAGGCTGCAGGTGATGCCCCTGCGGTGCGCGGCATTCCAGTGCTGGTCACTTGAATTGAGGCCGAACTGAAAGGGCAGAATGTTCGGCGGTGTGGTCAGCAAGGCGTTGGTGCCACGGTCATGGGCCGGGCTGATCAGCACGGAGGGCACCGGCCGGGGGTGGTTGAGCAGGGTGCGCAATTCGGCCTCATCCAGCTGGGCTATGTCCGCCGGGATCAACAGCTGTGAGTCATAGCCCTGTACGCTGCTCCAGTCGGCGGCCAGTTGGGCTGCCGCGGACATCCCCCGCGAGCAGTCTTCACGCAAGACCGCTGCGCCGTAACTGCGGGCCAACTGAGCGATGGTGTCGCACGCCGTGACTACCAACACATCCTGCTCCGGCATCCGCTCACGGAAAAACGTCAGGGTGCGTTCACATAACCACCGGGCCAGGGTTGCCCGCCGGCTGGCGCCAAGCAAGGGCTCCAGGCGGGACTTGGCATCCGCGAAATCCCTTACCGGGATCACCACCAGCGTTTTCATCAGCATGCCAGCCTCTCCTCAGTAAGCTGACCCTGGGCGAACTGCAGCAGCTCGCGGGCCAGACGTGTCTTGTCGGCATCATTCAGCATCAGGGTATTGGTCGTCATGACGTGGAGCCCGCGCTCTTGCAGGGCTCTGGCGTCGGGCTGGTCTCGCTGGTCGATGATCAGGCCGTCAATCAGGTCGCTATAGCAATCAGCGATGCCGAGGTTGTTGCAGCGGTAGCCCGATGCGCTCAGCATGCGGTCGGCCGGACCCTTGACGGTGGCGCCACCGATCAGGGGTGAAACGGCGACTTTCACGACATTGGCCAGGGCAAACGCCTGACCCAGCCCAGGCACAGCCAGGATCGGACCGATACTGACAATCGGATTGCTCGGCGCGATGACCAGCAGGTCCGCTTCGCGAATCGCCGCCAGTGCCTCCGGCGTGGCTGTTGCGCGCTCGACACCGTCAAGCTGTATGTCGAGGATCTCGGGCCGGCACTGCTCGCGGACAAAATATTCCTGGAATGACAGCCAGCCCTCGGGCGTTCTGATCCGGGTCTGCAGGCGGTCATCGGTAGGCAGGATGATGTTGCTCTGCACACCAAGGGACTCGGCAATCCGCTGGGCGATAACGCTGGGTCGAATACCCTGGCCGCGCAGCTGGGTCCGCAGGATATGGGTAGCCAGATCCTGGTCGCCCAGATACATCCAGCTGTCGCAACCCAGGCGCTTCAAACTGTCGAGCACGCGGTTGCTTTCATCGGCCAGCCCCCAGCCTTTTGCGCTGTCGATCCGGCCGGCCAGGGTATAGGTCAGGGTGTCGATATCCGGGGAGACCCACAGGCCGTGAAACTCCTGATCATCCGCGACGTTACCGATGATGCTGAGCTGCCCGGGTTCACAAATGGCCGCCAGGCCAACCGCGAGCTTGGCGCCGCCGACCCCGCCGGCAAGCAAGGTGATACGAGGGTGTCGGTTCATTATAGCCCTCCGGCGACCTGGGACAGCTGCGCGACGGGCACGATCTGGGGGCTGTCATACACGGTCACATGCTGATACAGCGTATTGCGTCTGACCGGCTGCCGGCCCATGTTGCGCATGATGTGCAGGAACGTGTCCGGATGCATTTCCTGGCCATGCTCAGCCCCTGCCGCGCGGGAAATGCTCTCGTTCATCAGCGTGCCGCCCAGATCATTCACGCCGGCGGTAAGCATCTGTTGGGCCAGTTCGGGCCCCAGCTTGACCCAGGACGCCTGGATGTTATCGATCCAGCCGTTGAGCATGAGCCGGGCGACAGCATGCATGCGGATATGCTCCAGCCGCGTGGGGCCCGGCCTGACGCCCGCCTGCTCCAGATACAGCGGGGTTTTATGGTGGATGAAGCCCAGGGGCACGAACTCGGTGAAGCCACCGGTTTCCTTCTGGATGTCACGCAGCAAGGCCAGGTGCGCCGCCCAGTGCTCCGGGCCGTCAATGTGGCCATACATGATGGTGGAGGTGGTGGGCAGGCCCAACTGGTGCGCGGTCTTGACGATCTCCACCCATTCCTCGGTGGTCAGCTTGTCGCGTGTCAGCTGCTTGCGGATGGTGGTATCGAGGATTTCTGCCGCGGTGCCCGGCATCGAGCCCAGGCCGTGATCAATCAGATCCTGGATAAACTCGGCATAGGACATCTTGCTTTTGCGCGCGCCGAACCAGATTTCAAAGGGCGAAAACGCATGGATATGCATGTCCGGCAGCTTGGCCTTGATCGCCTTGAGCATGTCCCGGTAGAAGTGGCCGGGAATATCCGGGTGCAAACCGCCCTGAATACACACTTCGGTTGCGCCGCGTGCCCAGGCTTCTTCCGCGCGGAGACAATTTCATCGAGATCGAAGAACTCGGCATCCGCATCGCCCTTGCGTTTGGCGAAACTGCAGAAGCGACACCCCATGTAGCAAACATTGGTGTAGTTGATATTGCGGTTGATGACGAAGGTAACGGTATCGCCGACGCTGGCGCGCCGTAGTTGGTCAGCGCAGGCAGCTAGGGCATCCAGCTCGGCACCCTCAGTGCCAAATAAACTAATGGCATCCGCTTCATTAAGTTCCTGGCCTGCTAATACACTTTCCAGAATATCCCGTACGACTGTGCTCACGCCCGGTTGGTAAAGTTCTTTTACGGGTTCATGCAAGGCAATCTTTCCTGACACTTGTACATTCATTGCGGAACTCCTCATGACAGGCACTGGTGTAACGCCAGACCATCGGCGCGGGCGATAGCGGATAACCGGGGGGCAATGTCGCCGGCGAAGAAGTGCTGCGGGCGCTCAAGATAATGGGGGTAGACCGCGAGGCGTTCTTGCAGTCCGTACCCGCAGTCTGCCGTGGCGCGGCGCAGTGATTCTATTTGTGGCCAGGCGCGTTCCGGGTTGATGTGGTCGATGGTCAGTGGCGAAACGCCGCCCCAGTCATTGATGCCGGCCGCAATATAGGATGCAAAGCGGGACTCCAGATTCGGTGGCGCTTGCAGGCTGATGGACGGCGCGAGCAGCAGGCGGGCCAGCACCAGCGTGCGGACCATATCGTCGAGGTCGGGCTCAGGGTGGCCGGCCATGGCGGTGCCTGCCTTGGCCCGGAAATTCTGCACGATGACTTCCTGAATATGGCCATGCTCGAGATGCAGATTGTTGATCGTCATCAGGCTGTCGACGCGCTCGGCCCAGGTTTCCCCTATGCCGATCAGGATGCCGGTGGTGAAGGGCACGCCCAGTCGGCCAGCCCGGTCGAGGGTGCGGATGCGCTGCACCGGCACTTTATCCGGGCAGGCATAATGGGCGCCGCCCTTGGCGATCAGGCGGCGACTGACGTTCTCCAACATCATGCCCATGCTCACGCTGTAAGGCTTGAGGAGTCTGATATCCGCTTCCGACAGCGTGCCGGCATTGACGTGGGGCAGCATGCTGCTTTCGCTCAGCACCATGGCGCAGACCTCGGCCAGGTAGCTGATCATGCTGGTATGACCTTGGCGGGCCAGGGCCGCCCGAGCTTCGGGGTAACGCAGCTCGGGCTTTTCGCCGAGGCTGAACAACACTTCCTTGCAGCCCATACGTTCACCGTCATGGACGATCTGCATGACCTCAGCAGGAGTCATCAAGCGCGCATTGGGAGAGTCTGGTTTCTGAACGAAGGTGCAATAACCGCAGTCGTCACGGCACATGTTGGTAAGGGGAACAAAAACGGCGCGCGAGTAACTGAGACTCTTGCCCCAGTAAGTATCTCGAATACCTGCCGCTTGGCGGGCCAGTTCCGTGAATTCACTCTTGGGCGCTTTCTCAAGCGCTAATGCCTGTGAACGGGTCAACATAATGACCGCTGCCTCCGTTATTTTTTTTGTGGAGTCTTATGCATGACCGGACATGCTTGTTTTACCAGTCGGTAAAAGAAGAGTAGGCCATATTTTCCCAAGTGGTCAAACTTTTATTGGCATCGCGGCTTATTTATATTTGGCAGAAAGTTGGGAGGCGTCTGGAATGCAGTTTTGCGCAGCAGTGTTGATTATTCGGCAACCGCGAAAGTGCCATAAACGTAACGGCAATGGTTTCCCGGTAAAGCGCGGTCAACTATTTTTCGGCGTTAATAGCTAGCCTGTCGGCCCCGCGATATGGGGTTCGAGCATCTCGAGAATGACACTGGTCGGCTGGACCCCTGAGAATCCATCCACCGGCTGGCCGTGCCGGAACAGGACGACCGTCGGCAGGGTGCGAATGCCGAAACGCTCGACCAGTGCGGGCTGTTCATCACAGTTGACCTTGGCCAGTTGCAGGTGGCCGGCGTGGCTGTCAGTGATGGATATCAGCATGGGCAGGAGCGCCTTGCATGGCGCGCACGCAGGTGCCCAGAAGTCCACCAGCACTGCCTTGTCATGAGAGCTATCGAGCACCAGGCGATCAAAGGTCTCGGTGGTGACATCGAACATGCGGGGCTGGCTCATGGCGTTTCCGGATCGGGCTGGCATGGGTCTTATATGGGGCGGGGCAGGCGCGTTATCAAGGTGTCGAACGGTACAGCGCGACCCGGCGAAAATCGACCGGTTCGCCCAGGTCGGGCCAGGTCTGACCGCTGAAGGTGTCTATTCGTTGATAGCCGGGGTGCTGCAGGTCGCGCACCCTCGAGTCGGCCACCAGCACCTGATCGGCACGATCGAGGAACAGGTCGAGAAAGCCGTGGTTGTCGCGGTCATAGAGCACATCGGCGGCGAGTATCAGGTCCAGTTCGCCGGTGACGGCAAAGTAGTCGGCAGCCAGCTCGACATGCTGCCCATTGAGCTCGGCATTCAGGCCGCTGGCCAGCCGTGCCGGCTGGTCCAGGTCACAGGCGATGCTCTGTTTGGCACCGGCAGCGCTGCACGCCAGGGCGACGATGCCCGAGCCTGCGCCGAAATCCAGTACCCGCTTGCCCCGTACCTGCTCCGGGTGGTCGAGAATCCAGCGTGCCAATGCCAATCCGCTGCCCCAGCAGAACCCCCAATAGGGCGGCTCTTCGAGCAGGCGGCGGGTTTCTTCGCTGGAAAAGGCGCGCTGCAGGTTGGCAGGGTCGAGTAGCCACAGTTGCAGCTCGGGTAGACCGGGCAGGGCACTGGCCAGCAAGCGTGCTTCCGGCAGGGTGTCCTGCAGGAGGTGATGCAGATCGTCAAGCGGGCCGGGTGCAGACATGATGGGTACCGTGGCAGAGGGCGGCCGCATTCTAGCCGTATCCGTGGCAATGATGGAACCACATGCCCGGCGTTACATGGGCTTACTTTAATAACATTGTGCCAGCGAGTATGCTATGGGGCTTTTGAACAATCTACCCAGCGAGCCTGCGCACGGCCGCTGTTCAGACCTGCTACGGATCCGAACATGTATTGTCCTTTTTGCGGCGCTAATGACACCAAGGTAATCGATTCCAGGCTGGTCGCCGATGGCGGTCAGGTGCGTCGTCGGCGCGAATGCCTGGCCTGCCAGGAGCGTTTCACTACCTTCGAAACGGCTGAGCTGGTGTTGCCGCGCATCATCAAGCAGGACGGTCGTCGCCAGCCTTTCGATGAGGACAAACTGCGCGCCGGCCTGCTGCGTGCGCTGGAAAAACGTCCGGTCAGCGTCGAGCAGATCGAAGCCGCCCTGGGCCGCATCAAGCATCGGTTACGCGCTACCGGTGAGCGCGAGATCAAGGCGATGGTGGTCGGTGAAATGGTGATGGCCGAGCTCAAGCAACTGGACGAGGTGGCTTACATCCGCTTTGCTTCGGTATACCGGCGTTTCCAGGATCTCAACCAGTTCCGCGAGGAGATTGATCGCCTGTCCCGTGGCGAGCCGGTTGAACCCGATGCCTGAGGATGCAATCGATCATCGGCTGATGGCCCGGGCCATTCAATTGGCGGCCCGAGGTCTGTACACCACCGAACCGAATCCCCGGGTGGGCTGTGTAGTGGCGCGCGACGGCGAGATTGTCGGTGAGGGCTGGCACGTGCGTGCCGGCGAGGGCCATGCCGAGGTCAACGCTCTGGCCCAGGCCGGCGAACGCGCTCGCGGCGCTACGGCCTATGTCACCCTGGAGCCCTGCAGCCACTTCGGCAAGACCCCGCCCTGCGCCAATGCCCTGATCGATGCGGGCGTCAGCCGCGTGGTGGCGGCCATGCAGGACCCGAATCCCCAAGTGGCAGGCCAGGGGCTGGCGCGGCTGCGCGCCGCCGGCATCGAGGTCGACTGCGGCCTGCTGGAAAGCGAAGCGCGGGATCTCAACCCCGGTTTCATCAAGCGCATGCAGCAGGAATTACCCTGGGTGCGGTTGAAACTGGCCATGAGTCTGGATGGTCGCACCGCCATGGCCAGTGGTGAAAGCCAGTGGATCACCGGGCCGCAGGCTCGCGCCGATGTACAGCGCCTGCGGGCGCGCAGTGGTGCGGTGATCAGCGGGGCGGATAGCGTGCTGCTGGATGATTCGGCGCTGACGGTGCGCGCCGCCGAGCTCGGCCTGGATGCCGACCTGGCAACCGCAGCCGCCGCCATCCAGCCCCTGCGAGTGTTGATCGATGGGCGCCTGCGAGTACCGCTGCAGCAGCGGCTGTTCCGCGAAGCCGGTCCGGTGCTGGTGGCCTGTGCCGACACGCAGCAGCGCGAGGCGGAGTACCGGCATCACGGAGCCGAGTTGCTGGCGCTGCCCGGCGAGCAGGGCAGGGTCGATCTCGCCGGCCTGCTGCAGGAGCTCGGCCGGCGTGGCTGCAACGAGGTGCTGGTAGAGTCCGGTGCCGATCTGGCGGGTGCCTTCTGGCGCGCGGCCTTGGTAGATGAGTTGATTGTTTATATGGCGCCAAGGCTGCTGGGTAGCCGGGCGCGACCGCTGTTGGAACTGCCCTTCGACAGGATGGCCGAGGCCATGGATCTCGATGTGACCGACATGCGGGTTATCGGCCGTGATTGGCGGATTACGGCGCGACCGGTGTCTTCCTTCCGAGAGTAACCACCCCATGAGCGTAGTAGAAGTAGCCCTGCTGCTGATGGCCATTCTGGCCATCCTCGGCGTCATATTTGAAGAAGTGACCCACATCAGCAAGTCCATCGTCGTGCTGTTCTTCGGTACGCTGGCCTGGATGCTGTTGTTCATCAGCGCGCCGGACGAGGCATTCCGGCTGCGGGTGCAGGAAGCCTTCAACCATAATATTCTCGATATCGCCGGGCTGTGGCTGTTCCTGATGGCGACCATGACCTTCGTCGCCTATCTGAACAAGAAGGGCTTGATCGACAGTGTCATCTTCAAGATCCTGCCCCGGCAGATCAGCGAGCGTAAACTGCTGTTTCTGACGGCGCTGTTCTGCTTCGCCTTTTCATCCTTCGCTGACAATATCACCGCAACCCTGGTGTCCATGGCGCTGGTGCTGAGCCTCAAGCTGGAGCTGCGCAAGGCCCTGCGCTTCGCCACGCTGGTGGTGTTCTCGGTCAACTCCGGTGGGGTGGCAATGATCACCGGCGACGTCACCACGCTGATGATCTTCCTTGCCGGCAAGGTGGAGATCACCCAGCTGCTGTTGCTCAGCCTGCCGGCACTGGCGGCAGTCATGCTGCTGGCCGGGATGCTGTCGATCGGCATGAACGGTGTGGTGACCATTGACCGCAGCAATCGGGTGCACTCGCAGCGCACCGGGCGGATGGTCGCATGGGTCTTCTTCCTGACCATCTTCGCCACCATCCTGCTCAGCCTGCTGTTCGATATTCCCCCGACCCTGACGTTCCTGGCGGGCCTGTCGGTCATGTTCCTGCTGGCGCACCAGATGGAGGAGAAGGTCATCAATGACCCTATCCTCGAATACATCCGCGCCATCGAATTCGAGACCCTGCTGTTCTTCCTCGGTATTCTGCTGGTGGTCGGCATGCTGCAGTTCATTGGTGTACTTGGCAGCCTGACCGCGTTATACGACATGATGCCGACGCTGCTGGCCAACTTCCTGATGGGCTTGCTGTCGGCCTTGATCGACAACGTACCGCTGACCGCCGCGCTGCTCAAATCCGATCTGGAAATGAGTGTCGCTGAATGGATGGGGCTGACTTATGCTGTCGGTGTGGGGGGTTCCCTGCTTATAATTGGCTCCGCCGCCGGGATCGTGGCCATGAGCAAGTTGCCGGGGTTGACCTTCATGTCCTACTTCCGCAGCTTCGGGTTGTTGTTCTTCGCCTTCGTTGTCGGCTTCCTGGCGGTTTACGGCGTGGGCGTGTTGATCACGCCCTGACCATGCATCTGTAACCGAGGCAATCATGTTTACCGGGATAATCGAAGCAGTTGGACAGATCCACAGCCTGCAGCCACGCAGCGGCGATGTGCGGGCTTATGTGAAGACCGGCAAGCTGGACCTGGCCGACGTCAAGTTGGGTGACAGCATCGCCGTCAACGGCGTGTGTCTGACGGTCGTGGAACTGCCCGGCGATGGTTTCTGGGCGGATGTCAGCCAGGAAACCATGCGCCGCAGCGCCTTTACCGAACTGAAGGTGGGCAGCCGGGTGAATCTGGAGAAGGCGTTAACCGCCTCCACCCGGCTGGGCGGACATCTGGTCAGCGGCCACGTCGATGGCGTCGGCAAGGTCCTGTCACGGGAAGAGGAGGCGCGCTCGGTGCGCTTTCGCATCGAAGCGCCGGCGGCGCTGGCCCGCTATATCGCCGAGAAGGGTTCGATTACCGTGGATGGCACCAGCCTCACGGTCAACGGGGTTGATGGTGCGATCTTCGACCTGAACATCGTCCCGCACACCCTGCAGGAAACCGTGATGGGCGATTACCAGCCCGGCCGTCCGGTGAACCTGGAGGTAGATGTGATCGCCCGTTATCTGGAACGTCTGCTGCTGGGTGACAAGGCTGCCGAAGCGGGCGCCGCCCCCGGTATCAACATGGCGTTTCTTGCCGAGAACGGCTTTCTGAAGTCCTGACAACGTGCCCGGGAGGGCCGTATGAAACTGAATACTATTGAAGAACTGATTGAAGATATCCGCGCCGGCAAGATGGTCATCCTGATGGATGATGAGGACCGCGAGAATGAAGGCGACCTGATCATGGCCGCCGAAGCCTGCAAGGCCGAAGACATCAACTTCATGGCGCGTTATGGTCGTGGCCTGATCTGCATGCCCATGAGCCTGGAGCGCTGCGAACGGCTCAAGCTGCCGCTGATGGTGCAGCGCAATGGCTCGGGGTTCGGCACCAAGTTCACCGTTTCCATTGAAGCAGCCGAAGGTGTCACCACCGGCATTTCCGCTGCCGACCGGGCGCGCACCGTGGAAGCGGCCGCCGCTCCCGATGCTGTCGCCGAAGATATCGTCAGCCCCGGTCATATCTTCCCGTTGATGGCCCAGCCCGGCGGTGTACTGGCGCGGGCCGGCCATACCGAAGCCGCCTGTGATCTGGCGCGCATGGGTGGTTTCGGTGAGTCCGGCGTCATCTGCGAGATCATGAACGAGGATGGCAGCATGGCGCGGCGTCCCGAACTGGAAGCCTTTGCCGAAGAGCACGACCTGAAGATCGGTACCATTGCCGACCTGATCCACTACCGCCTGCTCAATGAGCGCACCGTGCAGCGGGTTTCCGAGCAGCCGCTGGATACCGAGCTGGGCACCTTCAACCTGGTGACCTACAAGGACAGCCTGGAAAACGCCGTACACCTGGCCTTGACCCTGGGCGAGATCGAACCGGAACAGCCGACCCTGGTGCGGGTGCACAACATGGACCCGCTGCGCGACCTGTTCATGGTCAAGCAGCCGGGCCGCTGGAGCCTGCGCGCGGCCATGGCCAAGCTGGCCGAGCAGGGCAATGGCGTGGTGTTGTTGCTGGGCAACCAGATGGAAGGCGACGAATTGCTGCACCATGTGCAACAGCTGAGCGGCGATGAGCCGGCAGTGCGCCGTCCCACCACCTACAATACCGTAGGGGCCGGCTCGCAGATCCTGCGCGATCTGGGTGTACGCAAGATGCGGCTGCTATCGTTGCCGATGCGCTTCAACGCCATATCCGGGTTCGACCTGGAAGTAGTAGAATACCTGCCCTGCGAATAAACGCATTTGGATTCACGGCGGCGCCTGGCGCGCCGCCGGTTCTTTAAGAGAGATTGACATGACTGCTATCCGTACCATCGAAGGCGACTTCGTCGCTGCACAGGGTCGTTACGCCCTGGTTGTCGGCCGCTTCAACAGCTTTGTGGTTGAAAGCCTGGTCGACGGCGCCGTTGACACCCTCAAGCGCCATGGGGTCAAGGAAGCCGACATCACCATCGTTCGCGTCCCCGGTGCCTTTGAAATTCCGCTGATGGTGCGCAAGGTTGCTGATCTCAAGCAATACGACGCCATCATCACTCTGGGGGCAGTCATTCGTGGTGGCACCCCGCACTTCGAATACGTCGCCGGCGAATGCGTCAAGGGCGTGGGCGCGGTGTCGCTGGAAACCGGTATTCCGGTAGCCTTCGGCGTACTGACTGTCGACAGCATCGAGCAGGCCATCGAGCGTTCCGGTACCAAGGCAGGTAACAAGGGCGCGGAAGCCGCCCTCTCGGCAATCGAAATGGTCAGCGTGATCAAGCAGCTGGAGGCCTAAGTGGCTGATCACGACGCGAAACCCAAGCGTTCCGGCGGGCAATCCCGCAACGCCATGCGCCGCAAGGCTCGCAGCCTTGCGCTGCAGGCCCTGTACTCCTGGCATATGGCTGGCCAGTCACTGACGGACATCGAGGCGCAACTGCGCAGCGATCCCGAGTATGACTTCGACAGTGCGGACGGTGCCTACTTCCGTGAGCTGTTGCTGGGCGTGCCGCAGAATCTCCATGAGATCGATGGCCACCTGGAGCAGGTGCTTGATCGGGGGATCGCTGAAGTTGATCCCATCGAGCTGGCCATCCTGCGCATCGGCGTGTTCGAAATGACCCGCCGTGTGGACGTGCCCTACAAGGTGGTGATCAACGAAGGCATCGAGATGGCCAAGACCTTCGGCGCCACCGATGGTCACAAATACGTCAACGGCATCCTCGACAAGCTGGCACCCCGCCTGCGCAGTGTCGAGGTGAATGCGTCCCGTCGGGGGCGCTGAGCCACGGCAGGAGCAGCAGCCATGCCGCTGGGCGAATTCGGACTGATCGGCCGCTACTTTCAGCGCGCGGCGCTGGAACAGGCGGGCGGGCATACCAAGGTCGCACTCGGCATCGGTGATGACGCTGCCCTGTTGACGCCGACACCGGGCTGCCAGTGGGTCATATCCACTGACAGTCTGGTGCAGGGCGTACACTTCCCCGAACACTATTCCCCCCAGGATCTCGGCTATCGCGCGTTGGCGGTGGCGGTCAGCGATCTGGCGGCCATGGCCGCCACGCCGGTGGGCTTCACCCTGGCGTTGACCCTGCCCGCGGTGGATGAACACTGGCTGCAGGCATTCTCCACGGGCCTGGCCGCTTGTGCCACGGATCACCACATCAGCCTGATTGGCGGCGACACTACCCGTGGCCCCCTGAATATCGGCGTCAGTGTCTTTGGCGAGGCGCCGCAGGGGCAGGCCTTGCGCCGTGCCGGCGCCCGGCCGGGAGACCTGCTGTGTGTGGGTGGCCCCCTCGGTGATGGCGCCGCTGGTCTTGCTGTGGTGCTGGAGCAGGGGCTGCCGGATAACCTGGCCGCGCCTGCCCGGGAGTATCTCGCTGCGCGTTTCTGGCGGCCACGGGCCCAGTGTGAATTGGGCGTCGCGCTGGCGGGGATAGCGTCCGCCGGGCTGGACGTCTCGGATGGCCTGCTGCAGGATGCGGGACACCTGGCCGGTGCCAGCGGCGTGGCGCTGCATATACATGGCGCCGATCTGCCCTGTTCCGCGGCCCTGCGCGCCTGGCCGGCTGCTCAGCAGCGGGAATGGATGCTGCGCGGCGGAGATGATTATGTCCTGTTGTTCACCTTGCCGCCGGAGCACGCCGCGCTGGTCGCGCAATGGGCCGGGCAGGGCTGGCCGGTCAGGGTGATCGGCGAAGCGGCGGCGGGCAGTGGGGTCTGGCTGGACGGTCAGGCGACCGGCGGCGCCGGTGGTTATCAACACTTCAAGGAATCCAAGCATGGCTGAATCCCATGAGCCAACGCCGGCCTCGGTATGGCGCAACCCCATCCACTTTCTGGCGTTCGGCTTTGGTAGCGGCGCGCTGCCCAAGGCGCCGGGCACTTGGGGCTCGCTGGTGGCATTGCCTTTCGTGCTGCTGTGGCAGCAGTTGCCGCCCGGCGGTTATGCGCTGGTGCTGGTGCTGAGTACGCTGCTGGGCATCTGGCTGTGCCATCGCACCGCCGCCGATCTGGGTGTGCACGACCATGGTGGCATCGTCTGGGACGAGTTCGTCGGCGTGTGGATCACCCTGTGGCTGGCGCCGCCCGGCTGGCTGTGGTTGATCATCGGCTTTCTGCTGTTTCGCCTGTTCGACATCTGGAAGCCCTGGCCAATCGGCTGGGTGGATCGGCAGGTCAGCGGCGGGTTGGGCATCATGCTCGACGATATACTCGCCGGCATCATGGCCTTGCTGGTATTGCTGGCACTGGCCGCGATCCCCGGCCTGGCATGAGAGGGCACATCGGCGCTGACTGCGGTGCCCATGTGCTGTTAAGATAACGGCCCTCTAATCAGCGTGGTCGTACAGGAGACAGCGTGCCAGTCACCTTTGTTGCGTCATCCCAATTGCCCACCCAGTGGGGCACTTTTACCATGCACGGCTTCCTTGAGCCCGGTACCGGCAAGGAGCACGTGGTGTTGACCATGGGCGACGTAAGCGACGGTCAGCCGGTGCTGGGGCGCTTGCATTCCGAATGTCTGACCGGCGACGCGCTGTTCAGCCTGCGTTGCGACTGCGGTTTCCAGCTGGAAGCGGCCCTGAAGGCGATAGCCGAAGAAGGCCGTGGCGCGCTGCTGTATCTGCGTCAGGAAGGCCGTGGCATTGGTCTGATGAACAAGATCCGCGCCTATCATCTGCAGGACGGCGGCGCCGATACCGTCGAGGCCAACGAGCTGCTCGGTTTCGGCGCGGATCAGCGTGACTACGGCATCTGCAAGCCGATGCTGGCGCATCTGGGGATTACCAGCCTCAAGCTGCTGACCAACAACCCGCGCAAGGTCAAGGCGCTGGAAGACTTCGGCATCACGGTGGCCGAGCGCATCCCGCTGAAGACCGGTCTCAATCCGTTCAATCGCAACTACCTGGCCACCAAGGCCGGCAAGCTCGGTCATTTGCTGGGCACCATTCACCAGGCCGAGGCAGAATGATGCTTGATACCCGTCCCCACTGGCAGGCGATGCGCCGCAACTGGCGCATGCAATGTCTGGCTTCGCTGATTTTGCCGATTGCCGTGGTCTGGTTCTTCCATGATCGCCAGGGCGCTTACCCGGAAGTGGCGCTGCCGCTGTTCATTGCCGGGCTGTTGACCCTGCTGCTGAGTGTCTGGCGCTACCGTCACTTCCGCCAGGCAGTGATCGATGCCGACGCCCAGCAGGATAGCGCCGAGGCCGAATCGGCCTGGACTCGCCTGCACCATCAGCAACTGCTGGGTCTGACGCATGCCAAACTGCCCGGCTGGCTGGGCATGTTGCATTACGTCTGCACGCTGGAAATGACCCCGTTGATCCTGCTGGTGCTCGCCAGTCAGGGCGCCATGTTGCTGTATCGGCCGCCGGCACAGCGTTTCGGTTGATTGCACCGCCCAGGCGTTTTCTGTACCGACCTCGATAGTATCAACCAGTACGCCGCCCCAACTGTGGGGGCGGCGTTACCCGTCGTCTACACCATCTCCATGAAATCCAGCGCCCCCTGCTGACGAATCACCCGGCGGTGGTTGGCCCACAGCTCGGTGATGCGCTCGCGGTTGAGCTGCTGGCGATCGAGCAGCACGCGGGTGTTGAGCTCACCCACCGCGCGGGGGCTGGGCACCTTGCTGAACACGAACTGGTTGCTGATCAGCTCCAGGAAGGGGCCGGCCTTGCTGGTCGGCATGATGAAGATCAGCTGCAGGCCGAGGGTTTCGGTCAGGTAATTGATCACTTCCCGTGAGCGGGTTTCATCCATGTGCATGAAGGCCTCGTCCACAATCACCATGCGCAGGTGGCTGTCGCCTTCATTGAAGCGGAAGGCGCTGGTCACCGCCGCGGCGCGGATGATGTAGGCCGGGGTCTCCAGCTGACCACCGGAGCCGGTGCCGTATTCGCTGAGCCGGATCGGCGCCTTGCCTTCGGGGTGCTTGAGGATGTCGTAACGGCGGTAGCGACGGTAATCGCTGATCCGTTCGAGCTCGCGCAGGGCCTGCTGTTCATCACCGTCGAGCAGCAATCCGAGCAGCTGATCACGCACCGCCGCGCCCTTGCCGGACAGGTGGGCATCGAAGAGGCTGGCACCGTCACCGAGGTTCGGCATCTGCGTGACTTCGCGGAAGAACTCCCAGTATTCCTTGTATTCCGGCACCCAGCTCCACTCGAACTGGAAGCTCTCGCGGTCGGCGCCGAAGCGGTGATGCTGCAGCTCGGTGTTGAGCCCTTCCAGGGTACGACCACCATCGTTGATCGCCTGGTGGATCTCGTGACACAGGTCGGTGATGAAGGTGCTGTTGAAGCTGTCACGCAGCTTGATCAACTGCTCCTGCTTTTCCAGCAGCACGTTGTTGCGCAGCCGATTATGCAGATTGTCCAGTTGCTGGCGCAGGCCACAGACATGCTCGAAGAACGCCAGGCTGTGCACCTCGGCGGCGGTGTCATGGATCAGGTTGTCCGCCGGCTGCGCCTGCTGGTTGTACTCCTTGAGGCCGCGATCAAGCGCGACCGCCAGCTGATAGAGGCTGTCGGTGAGGCTCTTGCTGTCGGCGGCAAAATCGAAATCATCGCCGGTGCGGGTCAGCATCTCGTCGATCTGGGTCAACCGCTGCTGGGGATCAAGGCCGGTGACGCGGGCGGCGGCTTCGAGCAGATACTGCTCGGCCTCTTCACGTTGCTCCTGCAGTGCATCGCCCTGGTCGGACAGCGTACGGATACGCTGGTTGATCTGGGTCAGCTGCACGTTCAAGCCCCCCAGTTCCTTCTGCAGCTCGCTCTGACGGGCTACCAGCTCGGCGTGGCGTTCATTGACCCGGTCCAGCTCCTGCTCCACATCGTGGAAGGCGCTCAGGTCCAGGCTGGCCAGTTGCTGCTCGATGTCCTGCAGCTGCTGGCGCTGTTCCAGCAACTGGCTGGCCTGGCTCAGGTAGTCCAGCGGCTTGATACGTTGCAGCGCCGCGGCCAGATGTTTCAGCTGTTCCACGAACTGACGCAGTGCGTGGCGTTGCAGTTGCAGTTCTTCCAGCTGTTTTTGCTGGGCGCGCAGGTTGCGCTCGCGGGCGGCGACGCCGAACACCAACTGGCTGTCATCGATATCACAGCGGAACATGGAGTAGTTGCCCGAACCCATGCCCTCGCGGGTAATGCCGCGACGAGCCTGGCGCAGGCCCGCAGCATCGTTGACCCGTACCAGCGAGGCGTAGGAGGCGCGCACATAATGCTCGGCCACGCGGTGGCTGAAACGCAATACGTGGACCACCGAGTCCTTGGGCAGGCTGAGGCGCTCGGCGTCCTGACGGGCCTTGTCGCCCTGGATCACCCGGGCGCGGTTGCGATCCCGGGCGCTGAGCTGGCGCACGATGCGGATGGCCTCGGCTTCATGGGCCGGCTCGACCAGAATGCCGAAGCGCGAACCGCCGAGATAGCCTTCGATGGACATCTGCCAGTCGGGGTCGGTGACTTCCACGTGGTCGCAGAGCACCCGCGGATCGGCTTCTGGGCATTGCTGGCGGATAGCGGCCAGGGCGTCCTCAACATAGATGGGATAGATCACCCGGCTTTGCTGCAGCGTCTTGATCTGCCGCTCGCTGATGGTGATCTGGCGTTCCAGGTTGGCGAGGGTGCCGGCCCGCTCCTGACTCAGCCGGTCCACCCGTTGCAGCAGGCTGATGCCGTCGGTGCCGGGCTGGGCAAGCAATGTCGCCAGCCGGTTGTGGGTCTGTTGCTGCTGGCGCACATTGTCCAGGCCGTGGTGCAGCGGACTCAGGTCGATCCAGTCGTTGGACAGCAACTGGTGCAGCTCGGCCACCGGTTGCTGCTCGGCAGCCAGTATTTCATCGGCCAGGCTCTTCCAGTTGCGGGTCGTCAGTTCGGGAATTTCCACCCCCACGCCGGTGCTCACCAGATGCTGTACGGTACGTACCGCCTCTAGGTTGAGATCACGCTGGTGGGCCTGCTCCAGCAGCGGTGCCACGCCCTGCTGCAGCCGCGTGGTGAGTAGCTGCTGGCGGTTCTCCAGATCATCCTTGCCCTGCAGCGCGGGAATGCCTTGGCGGCGGGCCTCCAGTTGCACCAGGTCGCGGTGGGCCTGCTGGGTGCGCTCATCATTGAGCTGCTGCTCGTCGGTGAGGTCATCGATGCGGGCGCTGATTTCCTGCTGTTTGTCCTTGGCAGCCACGTACTGCTTGCGATTGTGGCTCCAGTTCTGCGCGGCGGCGGCATAATCCAGGCCGACACGCTCCAGCCAGCTGTTCTGATAGTCCTCGGTCAGTTGCCGCGACTGCTCCAGCAGGCCGACGGCGCCGCGCACGCGCGCGGCTTCCTGTTCCATCCCGTGCACGGTACGCAGCAGATCGCGGATGCGCTTGATGGTATCGCCGAATTCGCGGGCTTCGAGCACTTCGCCGGCGACGAACTGGTCGATCGAGCGCACCGGCTTGTAGGCCATGAAGTTGGCGAAGGTGCGGGCAGCATTCTTTGCCTCGCGGATGGACACCGCATCGCCCTTGCCGCGCAGCGCGCCATACAGGCGGGCCAGGTAGGCACTCTTGCGGTCATAGGTTTCCACCCCCTGCTTGCCGAACTGCTTGCGCAGCAGATTGGGCAGTTCGGTGAGCGAAATGACATGGCGGCCGTCGTCGGTGTCCCTAACGAAGTCACTGAGCGCCAGCATTTCACCGGGTACGATCATCAGCAACAGTTCATCCTGACGCGCCTGGCGGCTGCTACCGGCGGTATCCAGGTGGGCGCGTACGCCGATCACCGCGGTGAACGGCTCGGCGGTTTCGCCCTGGGTCGGATGGAACACGCCGGCGATGTAACCGTCGGTGGTCCAGGGCCGGGCGAAGGCGCCATCGTCACAACCCAGGACATAGGAGGCGAGGGTACGTACCTGCTTGCCGCCGCGCCCGCGCTGGGTGGTTTCGTCCTGCCCGGGGTTGTAGTTGAACAGGTTGTCGTGGGCTGCGGTCATCAGTGTCTGCAGGGCATCGGCGGCGGTGGTCTTGCCGGAGCCGTTGCCGCCGGAGAACAGATTGATCGGGCCGTATTCCATTTCCTCGACCGGCAGGTTGCCCCAGTTGGCGGTAATCGAGCGTTTCAGATACATGCTCAGTTGGCTCCTTCGGCAAGGTCAGCGGGTTCGTCGATTGGGTCTTCGTCATCCAGTACCACGCCGCCAGCCAGTTGGCTCAGGGCGGTGTCGGTCACCAGGCTGATGATGCCGGGGCGGATGATCAGCCAGCTTTCGCCATCTTCCATGGAACCGTCGCCAGGGCTGCGCAGCAAGCGCAGCTGGCGCATGCGCCGCAGCAGCGCCTGACGCTCGCTGGCCTGTTCCGGCAAGGGCCGGCCGAGCAGGTTGCGGTGGCTCAGGCTGAGGGCTTCGAGCGAGAGCATTACCTGCCCCAGCTCGTCTACCTGGCCGTCACGCAGGGCCTTGTCGTATTCGGCACGCAGTACCAGCACCAGCGACACTTCCTGCTGGTTGAGGCGTTCGCGCAGGCCGTTGTTGAAGCTGTCTTCGCTGTCGGCCAGGCCGGGTACTTCCGCACCCGGCGGGAAGATGCGGACCATGTTGAAGCGTGATTCATGGAGCAGGCGAATACGCAGGACCCACAGGTAGTCCTCGACCAGCGGCTGCACCTGCAGGAAGCGGTCATAGAGCTCGGCTTCGCGCTTGCTTTCGTCACGGCACAGCACGCCGCGATCGAGGAGCCGGATCATCAGGTCGGAAAAATCATCGGCGCTGATGCCGTGTTGCTGCAGTTGTTCTTCCAGGGCGTCACGCATGGGTATCTTGTTCCAGTTCGATGATGAAACCGTCACGGCGGTTGAAGTAGGTGTCGCCGGTAACCGGCTGGCCGGTCGGCTCGATCTTTACGCGAAAGCCTGCCGCGGCCTGGTCGGCACTGCCCAGGGCGATGACATGGCTGACCGCCAGCAGGTCGCTGGCATCGCGGATGGGCAGGTCGCCGCTGTTGATGCGGCGACCATCGCCCAGGGCGCTACGCAGGTAATCGCGCATGCCGCTGGCATTGATATGGAAGGCACGCTCCAGCAGTTGGCTGACGGCCAGTGAGCGTAGGGTCTGGTCGTCCGGCAGGCCGGGGTCGTCCATCTGGCTTTGCACCGGCTGGCGGTTCTGGCGCTCGCGCAGGCGCACCTGGGCTGGGTCGATCAGTTCCACGCGCAGGCGCGCCATGGCGTCGCCGGCGGCGTTCATGCGTTGTTCGTAGCTGGCCGGGTCGAGGGCGCTGAGTTCGCGGCACAGGCCGACGATGTCGTTGTGCTGCTGGGTCTGCAGGTAGCTCAGTTGGCGGATGAGGATGTCGGCCCGTTTGGTGAAGCTCTGCAGGGTGCGGCGCAGGGCTGGCAGCATGATCTCCGAGGCGTTGCGCAGGCGGTTGTCGATGGTGTCGAGCAGTTGCCAGAGTACCGAGGCGCTGTCGTCGACAATCAGATCCGGGGCCAGGCGGCGCAGTTCCCGTTCGGCGTTGGCTTTCCATTCCCGGGGCTTGTGGCGGATGCGCCGGAGCACGTCGTGAATGCGGTCGCGGTGTTTTTCCACGCTGTCGGCGGACAGGCGAATGGAGACGTCGGGCTGGAAGCGGCGCTCCATGAAGTCGAAGAACTGGTCGCTGGCCTGTTGCACCAGTTGCTGGGCTTCGACTTCGCGCACCAGTTGGCGTTTGCGCTCTTCGAGCTCGGCGATGATGTCGGTGAAGTCGGCGATGATGCGTTCGGAGTATTCGTAGGCGTCGAGCAGGTCGTAGACTTCGCCGCGCTCGGCGAAGGCGGACAGGGCGTTGAGCGTGTTGCGGGTGTTGCGGTGCCGGGTGCGCACGCTGTGGCCGACGGCTTCGACCAGCGATTGGGTGAACAGGCGGCCGAGGCGGCTGAAGGGGTAGGTGGACTGGAAAGTGGCCTGGTCTACCTGGCGTTCGAGCCAGCCGTGGTCGACCAGGCTGTTGAGGACCCAGCCGGCCTGTTCGCGGTTGTTGCGGAAGCGGCCCTGGTCGTCATCGTCGCCCTCGAGCAGGGGCGCGCGTTCCAGTGCTTCGCTGAAGATGTCCAGCACCTGTTCGCGCTTGAGCGACTCGCCGTAGTCGGCGCTGGCGCTGTACAGGCGGTCGTGCAGCAGGCGCAGGCATTCGACGATCTGTTCGCGGTACTTGCTGGTCAGTGGTTTGAAGAACTGCAGGCGCTGGTCGGCGAAGAACATAGGGCGTCCGGAGCTGGTGAGTCAGCCGCGTATTATGCCGCATGCGGCCAGGGATTTGAGCTTTACCTGGTCGGGGATGGGCGGTTTTTGTGGATGGGGTTGTGGTTTGGGGCTGGCTGCAGGTGTTGCCTGGTGTCGCTATACGCTGCGCGCGGCTGGTGGATTGGCGTTGCGGCACGGCTGACTACCCGCCCCGCCCGGACGCGCACCCCGCCATCCATGGCGCTCGTCTACGTCCGTCCCTGGACGCAGACGGTCCGGGCGGGGCGGGTAGTCAGCCATGCCGAATTAGATTGGTGTGTCATGGGGCACTGGGCGCACGGGTGCGCCCAGGAGGGTTAGTGCAAGTCTTTCGTTATTGGGCCGACAACCGCTGGCGGATGGCCTGTTCGATGCCCGCTGCGTCCAGGCTACATTCGGCCAGCATGTTGTTGGGCTTGTCATGTTCGACGTAGATATCCGGCAGGCCGAGATTGAGGACCGGAACCTGGATACCTTCGGCCAGCAGCCATTCGTTCACGGCGCTGCCGGCTCCGCCCATGACGGCGTTCTCTTCAAGGGTGACCAGCAGGCCGTGACTGTCAGCCAGTTGCTGCAACAGCTCGGTATCCAGCGGTTTGACGAAGCGCATGTTGGCGACGGTGGCGTTCAGCGTCTCGGCGGCGGCCATGGCGTTGGCATGCAGGGTGCCGAAATTGAGAATGGCAACCTTCTGACCCTGGCGGCTGATTACTCCTTTGCCGATGGGTAATGGTTCCAGCGCCGGGTCGACCGGTACACCCGGTCCGGTGCCGCGGGGATAGCGCACGGCGGCGGGGCCGTTGTGCAGGAAGCCGGTGGTGAGCATCTGCCGGGTTTCGTTTTCATCGGCTGGCGCCATGATCAGCATATTGGGGATGCAGCGCAGGTAGCTGAGGTCGAAGCTGCCGGCGTGGGTCGGACCGTCTTCGCCGACCAGGCCGGCGCGGTCGATGGCGAAGAGTACGTCCAGGTCCTGTACGGCGACATCATGGATCAGTTGATCGTAGGCGCGTTGCAGAAAGGTCGAGTAGATCGCTACTACCGGCTTCGCCCCTTCGCAGGCCATGCCGGCGGCGAGGGTAACGGCATGCTGTTCGGCGATGGCCACATCGAAGTAGCGCCGCGGGAAGCGTTCGCTGAAGGCGATCAGGTCGGAGCCTTCCTTCATGGCTGGGGTGATGCCGACCAGCCGCGCGTCGGCTTCAGCCATGTCGCACAGCCATTGGCCGAAGACATTGGAATACTTCAGCTTGCTCGCGCCGTTGCTGCTGGGCTTGGGTTCGAGCTTGGTGATGGCGTGGTAGCCGATGGGATCGGCTTCGGCTGGAGAGAAGCCCTTGCCTTTCTTGGTGACCACATGCAGGAATTGCGGGCCTTTGAGCTGGCGCATGTTGCGCAGCGTGGTGACCAGCGTCGGCAGGTCATGACCATCGATGGGGCCGATATAGTTCCAGCCCAGCTCTTCGAACAAGACGCCCGGGGCAAGCATGGCCTTGGCGGTTTCTTCGGTCTTGCGGGCCAGTTCCCAGGCCGGTGGGATCTTCGACAGCACTTTCTTGCTACCTTCGCGCATATGCGAGTAGGTGCGGCTGGAGAGAATCTTGGCCAGGTAATTGGACAGTCCGCCGACGTTATGGGAGATCGACATGTCATTGTCGTTCAGCACTACCAGCATGTCGGCGTCGACTTCGCCGGCATGGTTGAGTGCTTCGAAGGCCATCCCGGCAGTCATGGCACCGTCGCCGATGACGGCCACCGTGCGGCGGTCCAGGCCCTGCAGGCGGGAGGCGATGGCCATGCCCAGGCCGGCGCTGATCGAGGTGCTGGAATGACCGACGCCGAAGGTATCGAAGGGGCTTTCGCTGCGCCGGGGGAAGGCGGAGAGGCCGCCTTTCTGCCGCAAGGTGGCCATTTCTTCGCGGCGACCGGTAAGGATCTTGTGCGGATAGGCCTGGTGGCCCACATCCCACAGCAGCCGATCTTCGGGCGTCTGGTAGATGTAATGCAGGGCTATCGTCAGCTCGATGACCCCGAGCCCGGCACCGAAGTGACCACCGGTCTGGCCGACTGTCCACAGCAGAAACAGGCGCAACTCATCCGCCAGTTCCGGCAGCTGCGCTTCGTCGAGTTCGCGCAGCTTGTCGATGGTGTCAAGGCTGTCCAATAGCGGAGTGCTCGGACGGTCGCGGGGTATGTCGTGGAAAGTGCTAGGCATCAAACAAGGCTCTGATTGCCGCAGAGGTGCAGCAGGAAACAAGCGCGCAGTTTAACCGATGAGGGTCGATAGCCCAACTCCGGCGGCACTGCGCGATGGGAACGGGTGCTCAGAACTGGCGTTCCACAATGTAACGGGCGACCTGGCGCAGGCGCTCGGCATTGCTGCCGAAGGGCTCCAGCGTGCTGATCGCCTGGTCACACAGGGAGCGGGCCAGGGCATGGGCGCCGTCGAGCCCGAGCATGGCCGGGTAGGTCGGTTTGTCCCGGGCGCTGTCTGCGCCCTGTTGCTTGCCCGAGATGCTGGTGTCGATCTCGACATCGATAATGTCGTCCTGCACCTGGAAGGCCAGACCGATGCAACGGGCATACTGGTCAAGGGTCGCCAGCTGGGCTTCATCGGCGCGCTCGGACGCCAGTGCGCCGAGCTGGACGCTGGCGCGGATCAGCGCGCCGGTCTTGTGCTGATGCATGTCTTCCAGGGCGTTCTGATCCAGTTGCGTGCCTACGGCGGCCAGATCGATGGCCTGGCCGCCGACCATGCCCTGGGGGCCGGCTGCGCGGGCCAGCAGGCTGGTCATACGCAGCCGGGTGTCAGCCTGCCAGCTGCCCTCACGGCTGATCCATTCGAAAGCCAGAGCCTGCAGCGCGTCGCCGGCGAGAATCGCAGTGGCTTCATCGAAGGCGCGGTGACAGGTCGGCCGGCCGCGGCGCAGGTCGTCGTCATCCATTGCTGGCAGATCGTCATGGATCAGCGAATAGGCGTGGATCAGCTCTACCGCGCCGGCAACCACATCCACCGCCACTGCGGTGGTTCCGAAGGCTTCGCAACTGGCGTAGGTCAGAATTGGCCGCACGCGCTTGCCGCCACCGGTGACGCTGTAGCGCATGGCGGCGTAAAGCCGGTCGAGACCCGGATGGTTATTGTCGAACTGCTGTTCGAGATAGCCGTCGATGCGCTGCTGACAGGTCTTGAGATAGTCTTCAAAACGCGTCATTGCGCATCCTCGGCAAAGGGCGCGGTGGTCAGTTGACCGTCCTGTTCCAGCAGTTGGGAAACCTTCTGCTCGGCCTGGGTCAGGGCCTGCTGGCATTCGCGGGTCAGGGCTACGCCCTGTTCGAAGGCGCTGAGCGATTCTTCCAGGCTGAGGTCACCGCTTTCCAGCCGTTCAACCAGGGTTTGCAAGGCGCCCAGCGATTGCTCGAAATCGACAGCAGTTTTTTTTCGGGCCATGGGCAGCTACCTCGGTTGCGATGGTGATGGGAAAACCGCTGAACATTACCCAAGCCGGCGGGTGCGGTCAATTGCAGCTCGGCGGTGGCTCAGAGATCGCCCCACAGTTGCTGGACGATGCTCAGTGCTACCACGGGGGCGGTTTCGGTACGCAGTACCCGCGGACCGAAGCGCGTGGCGTGGAAGCCGGTGGTTTCGGCCTGGCTGATTTCCGTGGCGCTGAGCCCGCCTTCCGGGCCGATGAGCAAGCCCAGGGTCCGGGGTGGCGTCAGGCTGGCCAGGCTCTGGCTGGTGCGGTGATGCAGTACCAGTTTCAGCTCGGTATTCAATGTTGCGAGCCAGTCTGCTAGCGCCATGGGTGGATTGACGGTGGGCACCACGCTGCGCCCGCACTGCTCGCAGGCGCTGATCGCAACCTGCTGCCAGTGCTGTTGGCGCTTGTCCGCCCGCTCGCCCTGCAGCCGCACCTCGCAGCGTTCGGTGAACAGCGGGGTGATCTGCGCGACGCCCAGCTCGACGGCCTTCTGAATTGCCCAGTCCATACGCTCGCCACGGGACATGGCCTGGCCCAGATGCACCTGCAGCGGCGATTCGGCCAAGCCGTCCAGCGGTGCAGCAAGGTTGATGCGCACCTGGCGTTTGCCGGCTTCCAGCACTGTGCCGGGCCATTCCTGGCCACTGCCGTTGAATATCTGCACCGGCGCACCGGGGCCGAGGCGCAAGACCCGGCTGATGTAATGAGCCAGGTCGCCCTCCAGCAATTGTTCGCCCTGGCTCAGCGGTGCGTCCAGATAGAAGCGGGAAACGCGCACGGTCAGTTCCTGGTGGCCAGTTCGATACCTTCCCAGGCGACGCTGGCCAGGTGGTCGATCTGGTCGGGAGTGATGACATAGGGCGGCATGAAATACACCACGCTGCCCAGTGGGCGCAGCAGGGATTCGTGCTTGAGCCCATGCTCGTAGACGCGGATGCCGCGGCGTTCCTGCCAGGGGTAGGGCGTGCGATTGGCCTTGTCCTGCACCATCTCGATGGCCAGCACCATGCCGGTCTGGCGCACCTCGGCCACATGGGGGTGATCGGCGAAATGCGCGGTAGCCTTGGCCATATGGGCGGCCAGGATCTTGTTGTTTTCGATCACGTTGTCCCGCTCGAACAGGTCGAGGGTAGCCAGTGCCGCGGCGCAGGCCAGCGGATTGCCGGTATAGCTGTGCGAGTGCAGGAAGGCGCGCATGGTTTCGTAGTCGTCGTAGAACGCTTCGTAGATCTTGTCGGTGGTCAGGCAGACCGACATGGGCAGGTAGCCGCCAGTCAGTGCCTTGGACAGACACAGAAAATCCGGGCTGATATCGGCCTGTTCACAGGCGAACATGCTGCCGGTGCGGCCGAAGCCCACGGCGATCTCGTCATGGATCAGGTGCACGCCATAGCGATCGCAGGCTTCGCGCAATAGCTTGAGGTAGACCGGGTGATACATGCGCATGCCGCCGGCGCACTGGATCAGCGGTTCGATGATGACCGCAGCAACCTGCTCATGGTTATCTGCCAGGGTGCGTTCCATGTGCTCGAACATGAGCCGGCTGTGCTCTTCCCAGGTGCTGCCCGGCTCGCGGTCGTAGCAGTCCGGTGAGGGCACGGTGATGACGTCCATCAGCAACGGTTCATAGGTTTCCTTGTACAGCGCTACATCGCCCACCGCCAGCGCCGCGAGGGTTTCGCCGTGGTAACTGTTGGACAGGGTGATGAAGCGCTTCTTCTCCGGCTTGCCGGTGTTGAGCCAGTAGTGGAAGCTCATCTTCAACGCCACCTCGATGCACGACGAACCGTTGTCGGCATAGAAGCAACGGGTCAGCGGCGCCGGGGTGATGGCCACCAGGCGCTCGGACAACTCGATGACCGGGGGATGGGAGAAGCCGGCCAGGATGACGTGCTCCAGGGTATCGAGCTGCTGCTTGATGCGCTGATTGATGTAGGGATTGGCGTGGCCGAAGGCATTGACCCACCAGGAGCTCACGGCATCCAGATAGCGGTTGCCGTCGAAATCGTACAACCACACGCCTTCGCCCCGCTGAACCGGGATGATGGGCATGTGCTCGTGGTCTTTCATCTGGGTGCAGGGATGCCAGAGTACTGAAATGTCCCGCTGCATCCATTCGTTGTTCAAGCTCATGATGGCCTCGCCGGATGGGAAATATCCGGCGATTGTACCTCAGGCACTGGCTCTTCTGCAGGCGCTGCTAGCGGGTCCCGTACACCACCATGGTCTTGCCCTTGACGCTGATCAGCCCTTGCTCTTCGAGGATCTTCAGCACGCGCCCGACCATTTCCCGCGAACAACCGACAATGCGACCGATCTCCTGGCGGGTAATCCTGATCTGCATGCCATCGGGGTGGGTCATGGCATCGGGCTGCTTGCACAGGTCCAGCAGGGTAGCGGCCACGCGGCCAGTCACGTCGAGAAAAGCCAGATTGCCTACCTTGGCGGTGGTGCGCCGCAGGCGATCAGCCATCTGCCGCCCAACCGCATAGAGCAGTTCCGGGTCTTGGGCGGAAATGGCGCGGAATTCGGCATAGGGCAGCTCAGCGACTTCGCATTCGGTTCGGGCCTTGACCCAGGCGCTGCGATCCTGCTCAGCGCGCTCTTCATCGAACAATCCCATCTCGCCAAAGAAGTCGCCCTGGTTGAGGTAGGCGAGGATCATGTCCCGCCCCGGGGCGTCCTGCAGCAGGATGGTGACCGAGCCCTTGACGATATAAAAGAGGCTGTCGGACACGTCGCCGGCGTGAATGATAGTGCTGCGCGGGGCGAAATGGCGACGGGTACAATGTTCGAGAAACGCATCGAAGTTTTTTGTTTTGGCTATCAGCGATCGAGCATCCATTGTTGTCATCCTGTCAGATATGATCGAGCAGACCATGGCGAACATGGGCGTCCTTGCAGCCTCGAGTCGAGACCAAATCGGATTATGTCCAGTTTTGATTGCAATGGCCAGCCGTAGCGTCAGCTTTTAGGTGCTGTGCTATTCTCCGCCGCCAGCAGATCAAAACCATTGCGGCGGGAGAGCCAGATGAAAGCACATATCAAGTGGGTCGACGGTGCCATGTTCCTCGGTGAGTCAGGCAGCGGTCACACGGTAGTCATGGACGGACCGGCGGAATCGGGTGGGCGCAACATGGGGGTGCGGCCCATGGAAACGCTGTTGATCGGTCTGGGTGGCTGTGCCAGTTACGACGTGGTGAGCATTCTGAAGAAAGGCCGCCAGGATATTCGCGATGTTCATACCTTGCTGGAAGCGGAGCGTGCCGACAGCGAGCCCAAGGTCTTCACCCGCATCCATGTGCGTTTTGTGGTGACCGGCAAGCAGTTGAAGGAAGCGCAGGTCAAGCGGGCCGTTGAACTGTCGGCAGAGAAGTATTGCTCGGCCTCGATCATGCTCGGCCGTGCCGGTGTGGTGATCACCCACGATTACGAGATTATCGAAGTAGAGTGAGGTGGCGGCCCATCGGGTCGGACCGCCCCTGGTTCAGACTCGATAGGTGGCAGCAGTCATCACCTTGGACATCAGCTTCATGACGCCCTTGACCGGCCGCGGGAACACCACGCCGCCGGCCTGCAGGGCCTGGCTGCCATGTTCTATCTCATCCTCGCGCATCTGTTCGAGAATCGCCCGTGACTTGAGGTCATCCTCTGGCAGCTGGCGCAGATGGTCATCCAGATGCCGCTCCACCAACTGCTCGGTAGCGGCAACGAAGCCCAGGCTGATGCGGTCACTGATCTTGCCAGCGGCTGCGCCAATCCCGAAGGACAGGCCGTAGAACAGCGGATTGAGCACGCTGGTGCGGCTGTCCAGTTCACGCAGGCGCTGTTCGCACCAGGCCAGATGATCCACTTCCTCGGCAGCGGCATGCTCCATCTTGCCGCGCACCTCGGGCAGCTTGGCGGTCAATGCCTGGCCCTGATACAGCGCCTGGGCGCAGACTTCGCCGGTATGGTTGATGCGCATCAGTCCGGCGATATGCCGCCGCTGCTGCTCGGTCACCGCATCGGTGCGCAGGTGTTGCGCAGGCGAAGGGCGGGCAGCCAGGGCGGCGCCGGGCACCAGGGTGCGCATGGCCTGATCGGACTGGTTCAACAGGCGATCAAGCAGGCTGTATTGACGTGTACTCATGATTTGTCTCCTGAACAACCCGCAGTATAGCGGCTGAGGCCGCCGCTGACGTTGTTGCAGATCAACCCGGAGGCCAACCCATCTGCCGCTGCCCCAGCACATGCAGGTGAATGTGGTAGACCGTCTGGCTGCCCATTTCCTTGCAATTGAACACGGTGCGGAAGCCTCCCTCGCAGCCCAGCTCCAGGGCCAGCCGCTGAGCGACATAGGTCATGTGGCCAACCAGTTCGCAATCATCCTCTGTCATGTCATTGAGAGTAGCGATATGCTTTTTCGGGATCACCAGAAAATGCACCGGCGCCTGGGGGTTGATGTCATGGAAGGCCAGTACGCGGTCATCCTCGAAGATTTTCTTTGACGGGATCTTGCCTTCGGCAATTTTGCAGAACAAACAATCCACGGCATGCTCCTGGTTGGACTGGAAATACCGCCAGTGTAACCAACCGCCGGCAGAATGTAACAGCGAGGGATGCGCAATGAAGAATGATATCCATGATCTGGGACTGGTACTGGACTCCCGGGTGCGGCTGGTGGTCATCCAATCCTGGGAAGAGCTGCGTGTGCTCGAAGCCATCGGCACGCTGGCGGTGAAACGGGGGCTGACCTGGTATACCTGGAATCAGGTCGAAGGACTGCGGCGGCTGGGGTTCGGTAGTGCGTTGGAGGAGGCCGATGATCTGACCGATCCGGAGGTGGCCCTGGAGCACATCCGCCAGCAGCGCGAGCCGGCGTTGTATGTGTTCTGCGACCTGCATCCTTTTCTGCAGTCATCCCGGCTGATCCGCCTGCTCAAGATGATCGCCATGGATCCGGCGGATGCCGCGCCGACGCTACTGCTGGTCAGCCACGAGTTGACCCTGGCACCGGAGCTGCGGCGATTGGCGGCGCACATCAGCCTGAGCATGCCCTCGGATGAGCAGCTGGCGGCCATCATCCGCGACGAGGCCGCGCGCTGGACCGAGCGCAACCAGGGCCGCCGGGTGCGCACCGACAACCGCACATTGCAGCAGGTGGTACGCAATCTCCGTGGGGTGACTCTTGGCGAGGCCAGGTTGCTGGCGCGCAAACTGATCGTGGACGACGGTGCCATTACCCAGGAGGATCTGCCGGTTCTTAATCGCGCCAAGTTCAGCCTGCTGGACATGCAGGGGGTGCTGAGCTTCGAGCAGGACACCGCCCGGTTTGCCGACGTCGGCGGTCTGGCCCAGTTCAAACGCTGGCTGGGCGACCGGCAAGCGGCCTTCCAGCAGCCGCAAGCCAATGGCGATAGCCCCAAGGGTGTTTTGCTGGCTGGGGTGCAGGGCTCGGGCAAGAGCCTGGCTGCGCGAGCGGTAGCCGGGCTGTGGGGGTTGCCGCTGCTGCGGCTGGACTTCGGCGCGCTGTACAACAAGTACATCGGCGAAACCGAGAAGAACCTGCGGGATGCGCTGGCGATGGCCGATGCCATGGAGCCGTGCGTGCTCTGGATCGATGAGATCGAAAAGGGGCTGGGTGAAGACAGCGCTGATCAGGGCGTCTCGCGGCGAATCCTCGGCACTCTGCTGACCTGGATGGCCGAGCGCCGGAGCCGGGTATTTCTGGTGGCCACCGCCAATAACGTCATGCAGTTGCCGCCGGAACTGATCCGCAAGGGCAGGCTGGATGAATTGTTCTTTGTCGATCTGCCCGACGCCCGGGTGCGCGAGGATATCTTCCGGATCCACCTGGGGAGCCGCGAATTGGTCGTCGAGCGGTTCGATCTGCCGCTGTTGGCCGAGGCCAGCGCCGGTTTTGCCGGCGCGGAGATCGAACAAGCGGTGGTTTCCGCAGTCTATTGCGCCGCGGCCCGTCAGGAGGAAGTCGAGAATGCACACCTGCTCGATGCGCTGAACGAAACCTCGCCGCTGTCGGTGGTCATGGCCGAACGCATCCAGGCGCTGCGCGACTGGGCCCGGGACCGGGCGGTGATGGCCGACTGATCAGAACGGCTTGAGCACCACCAGCAATACGGCGCCGACCAACACCAGTACCGGTGCCTCGTTGAACCAGCGGTAGAACACATGGGAGCGGCTGTTATTGTCGCTGGCGAAGCGCTTGAGCTGCGCGCCGCAGATGAAATGGTAGATGATCAGCAAGGCTACCAGCGTCAGCTTGGCATGCAGCCAGCCCTGTTGCAGCCACTGCGGCGCGAGGACCAGCATCCAGACACCAAGGCCGACAGCGATCACCATCGAAGGTGTCATGATGCCGCGGTACAGCTTGCGCTCCATGATCTTGAAGCGATCACGGCTGGTCTGATCTTCGCTCATGGCGTGGTAGACGAACAGGCGCGGCAGGTAGAACAGGCCGGCGAACCAGGTGACAACGGCCATGATATGAAAGGCTTTGATCCACAGATACACGGGTGACTCCTCAAATCGGCAATAGCGAGGCGGGGTTGTGCTGGTAATTTCCCTCAGCGCTTTTATCATAGGGGGCTTGTGGCCATGTTAATCGATTCGAGGCGTAAGATGATCAAGATAGGCATTGTGGGAGGGACCGGGTATACCGGTGTCGAATTGCTGCGGTTGCTGGCAACGCACCCGGAGGCGCATGTCGAGATCATCACGTCCCGATCAGAAGAAGGCGTGCGGGTAGCGGATATGTATCCCAACCTGCGTGGCCACTATGATGATCTGGCTTTCAGTGTCCCGGATACCGCTGCCCTCGGCCGCTGCGACGTGGTGTTCTTCGCAACACCGCACGGTGTCGCTCATTCGCTCGCTGCCGAGCTGCTGGCCACCGGCACCCGCATCATCGACCTGTCCGCGGACTTCCGGCTGCGTGATGCCGATGTCTGGGCCAAGTGGTATGGCCAGCCCCATGGCGCGCCGGAACTGCTCGGCGAGGCGGTGTACGGGCTGCCGGAAGCCAATCGCGAGGCCATCCGCGGTGCCCGGCTGATCGCTGTGCCTGGTTGTTATCCGACCTCGGTGCAGCTGGGGCTTATCCCGCTGCTCGAAGCAGGGCTGGCGCGTACCGACAACCTGATTGCCGACTGCAAATCCGGCGTCAGCGGCGCGGGCCGGGGTGCCAAGGTGTCTTCCCTGTTCGGTGAAACGACCGAAAGCATGAAGGCCTACGGCGTCGCGGGCCATCGTCATCTGCCGGAAATCAGTCAGGGGTTGCAGCGCGCGGCTGGCGCAGAGGTTGGTCTGACCTTCGTGCCGCACCTGACACCGATGATCCGCGGCATTCACTCCACGCTGTATGCCCAGGTGCCGGATCACAGTGTCGACCTGCAAAAACTGTTCGCCGAGCGCTACGCCAACGAGCCCTTCGTTGATGTGATGCCCGCTGGCAGCCATCCGGAAACCCGCAGCGTCCGTGGCGCCAACGTCTGTCGCCTGGCCGTGCATCGGCCCCAGGGCGGTGACTTGGTGGTGGTGCTGTCGGTGATCGATAACCTGGTCAAGGGGGCTTCCGGTCAGGCCATCCAGAACATGAATATCGCCCTGGGGCTGGATGAACGCATGGGGCTGGCGCATCCGGCGCTCATGCCCTGATGGATAGTGACCAGACGAACCGACCCGCGGACGAGCCCAGTCTCAGTTTGCTCCCCGCCGCTCCGGCATCGGGCCCGCGTCGCTGGCTGATCTGGGGTCTGCTGGCCGGCTTGCCGTTGTGCGGCTGGCTGGGCTGGACCGCGGCGATGCATTCTGCCGGGATGCAGGATTACCAGCGATTGCGCGATGAGCGCAGTGGCATACAGGCCGAACTTGAAGAAACGCGCCACCGTCATCAGCAGCTTGAGGTAGATCTGCTGGTGGCGCGCCAATCGGCCGAGGATGGCCAGGAAACCATCGCAGACCTGGAGCAGCAGCTGTTCAAGCTGCAACAGGATCTGGTGCAATATCAGGGCGCCCTGGTCCCGAACGCCACCACACCCGGCGTTCGGTTTCAGGCATTCGAGGTGCAGCGCACCGAGGTGCCGGGGGTGTTCCGCTACAAGATCATGGTCAGTCGCGTCGGCAACGAGAGCGATACTGTGCAGGCGGAGCTGAGTATTGCGATCGACGGTTTGCTGAATGACAAACAGACCCGGGTATCACTCGCCGAGCTGACCGGTGGCAAGACCAGCAGCTTGACGTTGAACTTTCGTTATTTTCAGGTAGTGCCGGAAAACGGCAACGAGGCCGAATTGATGTTGCCGGTGGGCTTTGTGCCGCAAACCGTGCATCTGCGGGCCGAGCAGGATGGCAAGCTATTGCTTGAACAGACAATGGAATGGACAGAAACGGGAGTGGGATCCTGATGTTGAAATTCGATAAGCGCAAGAAAGCGAGCATCAATCAGCCCGCGGGCAAGACCACCTTTGTCGCGGGTGACACGGAGTTACGTGGCAATCTGCGGTTTAGTGGGGCGGTAAAGATCGAGGGGCGGGTCATTGGCAACATCGACGCGGATGACGGTGTCGTCAACGTCGGCAAGGAAGGCTATGTCGAGGGCATCATCAAGGCGCCGAGTGTGCTGATCAACGGGGTGGTGGTTGGTGATGTGCATGCTTTCGAGCACCTGCAGCTGGATACCGAGGCGCGGATCGATGGTGATCTTTATTACCGGTTCATGGAAATGGTGTCCGGTGCGCAGATCAACGGCCAGTTGCATTACCTTGGCGAAGGGCATGGCGCCGGGGCCGATAGCGGGTTGCCGTCGCGCGAATTCAAGAGTAGTTGACCAAAAGAGTCGGATAAACGGATAATAGCCGGCTTGTTGTGCTGCGGCACCGCCGCCGGAGGTTGTATGTCTAGTGCTGAAGTGTTCACCCCTGCCGCGATGCAGTTTTCCGATAGCGCTGTAGCGAAGGTACGCGCGCTGATCGATGAAGAAGGCAATGAAAGCCTGAGCCTGCGCGTATTCGTGACTGGCGGAGGCTGCTCCGGTTTCCAATACGGCTTCACCTTCGATGATGAATTAGCTGAAGACGACACCGTGATCGAGCGTGGTGGTGTCCGGCTGGTGGTCGACCCTATGAGTTTCCAGTATCTGGCGGGCTCGGAAGTGGACTATCAGGAAGGGCTGGAAGGTTCCCGTTTCGTCATCAACAACCCTAACGCAGCCACCACCTGTGGTTGCGGTTCGTCCTTTTCCATCTGATCGGCCTGCGGTCCTGCTGCTGCGTTAGACCGCCCAGGTGATTGAGTCGGCGCTGCCGACTCAGGCCGGATAAATCGCCCCCAGAATACGTTCGCCGCGGGCGCCGGTGACTGCCGGCAGGTTGCCGCTCTGGCGGGTCTGGCAGCGCCAGGCCAGCCAGGCGAAAGCGATCGCTTCCATCCAGTCCGGATCTACTCCCAGAGACGCTGTGCTGTGCACCGGCCTGGGCGCGAGCAACTGCTGCAGGCGCTCCATCAATGCGCCGTTGCGCGCGCCGCCACCGCAGATATAGATCTCTCGGGCCTGCGGCTGGCAACTGTCGAGGGCGTCGACAATGGTTCGGGCTGTCAATTCAAGCAAGGTAGCCTGTACGTCAGCGGGATTGTCCTGGCGACTATGCAGCTGGTGCGCCAGCCACGCCGGGTGAAAGTATTCCCGACCGGTGCTCTTCGGTGCGCTGCGCGCGAAATACGGGTCTGCCAGCATGGCTGCCAGCAATTCGGGGATCACTTGGCCACCGCGCGCCCAGGCACCGTCGGCGTCGAAGAATTTGCCGGTGTGCTGATGGATCCAGTGATCCAGTAGTACGTTGCCGGGACCACTATCGAAGCCGCTGACGCATGCGCCATCCAGCAGGGTCAGGTTGGCAAAACCGCCGATATTCACTACCGCCCGGGTCTGCGGAGCTGCCAGCAGCCAGGCATGGAAAGCTGGTACCAGTGGGGCGCCTTCGCCGCCGGCCGCCAGGTCGCGGTTGCGAAAATCACAGATTACGTCGATCCCGCTGAACTCTGCCAGCAACGCGGGTGCGCCGATCTGCACGCTGAAACCGGATTCGGGATGGTGGCGAATGGTCTGGCCGTGGCTGCCAATGGCCGATACCTGATCCGGATGGACACTCTGCTGCTGCAGTAGCTCATCGACGCCCTGAGCTGCCAATCGAGCCCACTGCTGACCGGCAACGCCGGCACGGTGAATTTCATCCGCTCCGGGTTGGCAGAGTGCGAGCAGATCGTGACGTAATGCGGGGGGGAAGGGCATGCACGTAGCGCCAAGCAGTGTGGCGCGCGGTGCGGAAGGGGAGAATGAGGTCAGGGCGATGTCGATACCATCCAGGCTGGTGCCTGACATGATACCGACATACAAATGCTTCACTCAGTCGTCCAGCTGGGCCAGCTGCGTGGCGCCCTGCTGATCCAGGCTGGCCATCATCTGCTCGCTCAGCGCCATGAACTTGGTGCGCTCGCTCTTGGCAATGGGGTCCGAAGCTGGCAGCTTGACGCTGAGCGGATCCACATGGCGACCGTTGACCTGGAACTCATAATGCAGGTGCGGGCCGGTGGCCAGTCCGGTCGCGCCGACATAACCGATAACCTGGCCTTGGGCGACGTTGCTGCCTGTGCGAATGCCGTTGGCGTATCGGCTCATGTGTGCATAAAGAGTCTGATAGGTCTGGCCGTGCTTGATAACCACTGTGTTGCCATAGCCGCCCTTGCGCCCGACGTGTACTACGCGGCCATCGCCGGTTGCCTTGATCGGAGTGCCGGTGGCTGCAGCATAATCCACGCCTTTGTGGGCGCGAATCTTGTTCAGTACCGGGTGTCGGCGGCCGGGATTGAAGCGCGAGCTGATGCGGGCGAACTCAACCGGCGTACGGATGAAGGCCTTGCGCATGCTGGTGCCGTCGGCGCGATAGTAACTGCTGTTGCCGCCGCTGTCGGTATAGCGCACGGCAGTAAAGGTGCGGCCGCGGTTGGTGAAGCGGGCTGCGAGGATGCTGCCGGTGCCAACGCGCTGACCATCGACGTGCTTTTCTTCAAACAGCACTTCAAAATTATCACCCTGACGAATTTCGCGGGCGAAATCCACGTCATAGCCGAAGATGTTCGCCATCTGCATGGTCAGATTGTGAGACAGGCCGGCATTCTGGGCGGCAACGAACAGCGAGCTGTCAATGCTGCCATTGGCGAAGCGGGTGCTGATTTCGGGCTCGAGGACGTCCTTGGTGAACGCGTAACTATCGCCATCCCGGTCAATCTGGATGGTCTCGAGTTTATTGAGCTGGGAGCGCATGCCGAGCAGTTCGCCATTGTCGCCCAGCTTGAACTCCACTTGCTGTCCTGCGCGCAGGCGGGAGAACGCCTTGGCGTCCTTGTTGCTGTTGAGCACCGCATGCAGCGTATTGGCCGACAACCCGACACCCTGGAACAGGGTCGACAGGGTGTCGCCGGAGGCAACGGTCACGCTGGTCCATTCGGGCGTGACGGCCTGTTGCTCGTCAACCTGCTCTGTCAAAGGCTGCAGGCTGATGCCAGCTTGTACAATTTCAGGGGAAGCGGCAGTGTTCAGCGACTCGGAGGTGCTGGTCAGCTGCAGAGGCGAGCTGATTGTGACTGTTTCGCTGATCAGTGCATCCAACTCTTCAGAGAGCGCGGGTTTCGAGTTGTCCAGCTGCATGTCCTGCAGCTCGAGTTGGACCAGGGTTTTCTTGGCTTCGACTTCGGTTGTGGGGATGACGAGCAGGAAAATGCTCAGCGCGGCGGCGATACCACTGGCAGCCATCAAGTGGCTTTTCGGGTAGCGCGGTGACTTTGACTTGTGATGACCCATAAGCGCTCTTCTGGTTGATTCTGTGAAATGTGAAGTAACTTGCTAAATTATAACCGAAAGTGCCTTTAGGCAAGTATTTGCGTGCCCGTCCGTCAGGTTTTCGACGTCACTTTTCTGCTTGTGCTATGTACTGACCCTGCTCGCAGGCCGCGGGCGTGTTTGATCTTGATCATCAATGTTGTATCGTTGACCCCCTTTCTCCTTTGACCTTAATCAATCTTCACCAAACAGGAATCATGCATGAAACCGGTTGACGAGCAGTTGGCGCTGATCAAGCGCGGGGCGGACGAAATATTGGTAGAAGCCGAGCTGCGGGCCAAGCTGGAACGCGGAATTCCGCTGCGCATCAAGGCCGGTTTTGATCCGACCGCACCCGATCTGCACCTCGGTCACACCGTGCTTATCAACAAGTTGCGCCAGTTCCAGGAGCTGGGCCACCAAGTGCTGTTCCTGATTGGCGACTTCACCGGCATGATTGGCGATCCCAGTGGCAAGAACAGCACGCGCCCGCCGCTGACCCGTGAGCAGGTGCTGGCCAATGCCGAAACCTATAAAGAGCAGGTTTTCAAGATTCTTGATCCGCAGCTCACTCAGGTGGTGTTCAATTCCGAGTGGATGGATAAGTTCTCCGCCGCAGAAATGATTCAGTTGGCCGGCAAGTACACCGTGGCGCGGATGCTGGAGCGGGATGATTTTGACAAGCGTTATAAAGGTGGTCAGTCGATCGCCGTCCATGAGTTCCTCTATCCGTTGATCCAGGGCTACGACTCCGTCGCCATGCGTGCCGACATCGAGCTCGGTGGCACTGATCAGAAGTTCAACCTGCTGATGGGGCGTGAATTGCAGCGCCAGTATGGGCAGGAGCCGCAGATCACGCTGACCATGCCGCTGCTTGTGGGGCTGGATGGCGAGATGAAGATGTCCAAGTCGCTCGGCAACTATGTGGGTATCAATGACCAGCCGGGCGTCATGTACAACAAAATCGTCTCCATGCCGGATTCGCTCATGTGGCGCTATTTCGAATTGCTTAGCTTCCGCAGCATGCAAGAGATCGATGACCTGCGTGCCGATGTCGAGGCTGGTGCCAATCCGCGAGACATCAAGATAAAGCTGGCGGAAGAGCTGGTGGCGCGCTTCCATGGCGAAGAGGCAGCAGCCAGTGCTCATCGCTCTGCAGGAAACCGTCTGAAGGAGGGTGAGCTGCCTGAAGATCTGCCTGAGGTGATACTAGAGGCGGAGGCGGGCTTGCCCATATCGGCAGTACTCAACCGGGCCGGTATGGCCAAGAACGCGGCGGCTGCGCGGGACCTTCTTGGGGCTGGCTCGGTGAAGGTGGATGGTGAGGTCGTTGACCGGGATTTCGTGTTCCAGGTGGGGTCGGTGCATGTGTGTCAGGCGGGCAAGAAGAAATTTGCCCGAATCACCGTAAAAACCCCTTGACGGTTTCTCTGAGGGGCCTATAATGCGCCCCTCGCAAGTCGCTGAGCTTTTCCAAAAGCCCAGGCCAATCAATAGGTTAGCGATAACTTGAGGGTTGACAGACAAGCGAAACGGCGTAGAATGCGCCGCTCACTGAAGAGGCCGGCAACATCGCTTTTTCAGGGTGAGAAAGGATTTTCAGGAAGGCGTTGACACGGGGTATGACTCCTGTAGAATGCGCCTCCCTGGCCCGGAACAGCAGCAGTGTTCCAGGTCGATGTGTCAAGTGGTGCAGCGCTGCAAAGCCTCACAAAAAAAGCTTGACAGATCATGAGGTTGGCGTAGAATGCGCGGCCTTGGTTAAGCGGAAACGCGGACCGAATCGCTCTTTAACAAATTGGAATCAAGTAATTCGTGTGGGTGCTTGTGGATGTCGTGATGATCGCAAGATTATCAGCCTACAAGTAACTCGTGAATTCATGAGTTTAGTAAGCTGAGCCAAGTTTAGGGTTTTCTCAAAACCCATGCAGTTTTTAACTGAAGAGTTTGATCATGGCTCAGATTGAACGCTGGCGGCAGGCCTAACACATGCAAGTCGAGCGGAAGAAGGGAGCTTGCTCCCGGATTTAGCGGCGGACGGGTGAGTAACACCTGGGAATCTGCCTGATAGTGGGGGATAACGTCCGGAAACGGGCGCTAATACCGCGTACGTCCTACGGGAGAAAGCAGGGGATCTTCGGACCTTGCGCTATCAGATGAGCCCAGGTCGGATTAGCTTGTTGGTGAGGTAATGGCTCACCAAGGCGACGATCCGTAACTGGTCTGAGAGGATGATCAGTCACACTGGAACTGAGACACGGTCCAGACTCCTACGGGAGGCAGCAGTGGGGAATATTGGACAATGGGGGCAACCCTGATCCAGCCATGCCGCGTGTGTGAAGAAGGTCTTCGGATTGTAAAGCACTTTAAGTTGGGAGGAAGGGCTTTAGGCTAATACCCTGAAGTTTTGACGTTACCGACAGAATAAGCACCGGCTAACTCTGTGCCAGCAGCCGCGGTAATACAGAGGGTGCAAGCGTTAATCGGAATTACTGGGCGTAAAGCGCGCGTAGGTGGTTCAGTAAGATGGGTGTGAAATCCCCGGGCTCAACCTGGGAACTGCATCCATAACTGCTGGGCTAGAGTACGGTAGAGGGTAGTGGAATTTCCTGTGTAGCGGTGAAATGCGTAGATATAGGAAGGAACACCAGTGGCGAAGGCGACTACCTGGACTGATACTGACACTGAGGTGCGAAAGCGTGGGGAGCAAACAGGATTAGATACCCTGGTAGTCCACGCCGTAAACGATGTCAACTAGCCGTTGGGAACCTTGAGTTCTTAGTGGCGCAGCTAACGCACTAAGTTGACCGCCTGGGGAGTACGGTCGCAAGATTAAAACTCAAATGAATTGACGGGGGCCCGCACAAGCGGTGGAGCATGTGGTTTAATTCGAAGCAACGCGAAGAACCTTACCTGGCCTTGACATGCAGAGAACTTTCCAGAGATGGATTGGTGCCTTCGGGAACTCTGACACAGGTGCTGCATGGCTGTCGTCAGCTCGTGTCGTGAGATGTTGGGTTAAGTCCCGTAACGAGCGCAACCCTTGTCCTTAGTTACCAGCACGTTATGGTGGGCACTCTAAGGAGACTGCCGGTGACAAACCGGAGGAAGGTGGGGATGACGTCAAGTCATCATGGCCCTTACGGCCAGGGCTACACACGTGCTACAATGGGGGATACAAAGGGTTGCCAAGCCGCGAGGTGGAGCTAATCCCATAAAGTCTCTCGTAGTCCGGATTGGAGTCTGCAACTCGACTCCATGAAGTCGGAATCGCTAGTAATCGTGGATCAGAATGCCACGGTGAATACGTTCCCGGGCCTTGTACACACCGCCCGTCACACCATGGGAGTGGGTTGCACCAGAAGTAGCTAGTCTAACCTTCGGGAGGACGGTTACCACGGTGTGATTCATGACTGGGGTGAAGTCGTAACAAGGTAGCCGTAGGGGAACCTGCGGCTGGATCACCTCCTTAATCGAAAGATCACGCGCTTTTTCAAGCACTCACACGAATTACTTGATTCCGAAAGAAAGGCGATTAGGTCTGTAGCTTTAACGCAACAGGTAGCAGGCCGAGATAATTGGGTCTGTAGCTCAGTTGGTTAGAGCGCACCCCTGATAAGGGTGAGGTCGGCAGTTCGAATCTGCCCAGACCCACCAATTGTCGAGGTGTCAGGTCTGAACGGGGCCATAGCTCAGCTGGGAGAGCGCCTGCCTTGCACGCAGGAGGTCAGCGGTTCGATCCCGCTTGGCTCCACCAGGTCAGCAGCATGCCATCGCCGGTACTCGATAAGAGTTCATACATGAATGATCCCGCAGGTTTATGACGGGATGATTGATGTCTGATCTTTGATCAGTCGCTCTTTAACAATGTGGAAAAGTGATAGAAGTAAGACAAGACATAACGGGTGTTTCACTGCACACGTTATGGCTAAGGTAACTTGTAATCTCAAGTGCAAGTTCCGGATTGTCGTGAAATCATGTCAAGACATAGGCTTTGAGCAATCGGCGCAAGCAGATTGTTTGGGGTTATATGGTCAAGTGAATAAGCGCATACGGTGGATGCCTTGGCAGTCAGAGGCGATGAAAGACGTGGTAGCCTGCGAAAAGCTTCGGGGAGGTGGCAAACGACCTTTGATCCGGAGATCTCTGAATGGGGAAACCCACCCAACATAAGTTGGGTATCACACACTGAATACATAGGTGTGTGAGGCGAACCCGGGGAACTGAAACATCTAAGTACCCGGAGGAAAAGAAATCAACCGAGATTCCCCAAGTAGTGGCGAGCGAACGGGGAGCAGCCCTTAAGCGGTATTGAGTCTAGTGGAACGCTGTGGAAAAGGCGGCCATAGTGGGTGATAGCCCCGTACACGAAAGACTCTTTGCCGTGAAATCGAGTAGGTCGGCGCACGTGAAACGTTGACTGAACATGGGGGGACCATCCTCCAAGGCTAAATACTCCTGACTGACCGATAGTGAACCAGTACCGTGAGGGAAAGGCGAAAAGAACCCCTGTGAGGGGAGTGAAATAGATCCTGAAACCGTATGCGTACAAGCAGTGGGAGCGGACTTGTTCCGTGACTGCGTACCTTTTGTATAATGGGTCAGCGACTTATATTCAGTGGCGAGCTTAACCGTCTAGGGGAGGCGTAGGGAAACCGAGTCTTAATAGGGCGTTTAGTCGCTGGGTATAGACCCGAAACCGGGCGATCTATCCATGGGCAGGTTGAAGGTGCCGTAACAGGCACTGGAGGACCGAACCGACTACCGTTGAAAAGTTAGCGGATGACTTGTGGATAGGAGTGAAAGGCTAATCAAGCTCGGAGATAGCTGGTTCTCCTCGAAAGCTATTTAGGTAGCGCCTCGTGTATCACCACTGGGGGTAGAGCACTGTTTGGGCTAGGGGGTCATCCCGACTTACCAACCCCATGCAAACTCCGAATACCAGTGAGTGCAGAGCACGGGAGACACACGGCGGGTGCTAACGTCCGTCGTGAAAAGGGAAACAACCCAGACCGTCAGCTAAGGTCCCAAAGTTATGGTTAAGTGGGAAACGATGTGGGAAGGCTTAGACAGCTAGGAGGTTGGCTTAGAAGCAGCCATCCTTTAAAGAAAGCGTAATAGCTCACTAGTCGAGTCGGCCTGCGCGGAAGATGTAACGGGGCTCAAACCATACACCGAAGCTACGGGTGCATCTTAGGATGTGCGGTAGAGGAGCGTTCTGTAAGCCTGTGAAGGTCAATTGAGAAGTTGGCTGGAGGTATCAGAAGTGCGAATGCTGACATGAGTAACGACAATGGGAGTGAAAAACTCCCACGCCGGAAGACCAAGGGTTCCTGCGCAACGTTAATCGACGCAGGGTGAGTCGACCCCTAAGGCGAGACCGAAAGGTGTAGTCGATGGGAAACGGGTTAATATTCCCGTACTTCTGGTTACTGCGATGGGGGGACGGAGAAGGCTAGGCCAGCACGGCGTTGGTTGTCCGTGTTTAAGGTGGTAGGCTGAGATCTCAGGTAAATCCGGGATCTCAAGGCCGAGAACTGATGACGAGTGTTCTTTTAGAACACGAAGTGGTTGATGCCATGCTTCCAGGAAAAGCCTCTAAGCTTCAGGTAACTAGAAATCGTACCCCAAACCGACACAGGTGGTCAGGTAGAGAATACCAAGGCGCTTGAGAGAACTCGGGTGAAGGAACTAGGCAAAATGGCACCGTAACTTCGGGAGAAGGTGCGCCGGCTAGGGTGAAGGACTTGCTCCGTAAGCTCTGGCTGGTCGAAGATACCAGGCCGCTGCAACTGTTTATTAAAAACATAGCACTCTGCAAACACGAAAGTGGACGTATAGGGTGTGACGCCTGCCCGGTGCCGGAAGGTTAATTGATGGGGTTAGCTTCGGCGAAGCTCTTGATCGAAGCCCCGGTAAACGGCGGCCGTAACTATAACGGTCCTAAGGTAGCGAAATTCCTTGTCGGGTAAGTTCCGACCTGCACGAATGGCGTAATGATGGCGGCGCTGTCTCCACCCGAGACTCAGTGAAATTGAAATCGCTGTGAAGATGCAGTGTATCCGCGGCTAGACGGAAAGACCCCGTGAACCTTTACTATAGCTTTGCACTGGACTTTGAATTTGCTTGTGTAGGATAGGTGGGAGGCTGTGAAGCGTGGACGCCAGTTCGCGTGGAGCCAACCTTGAAATACCACCCTGGCAACTTTGAGGTTCTAACTCTGGTCCGTTATCCGGATCGAGGACAGTGTATGGTGGGTAGTTTGACTGGGGCGGTCTCCTCCTAAAGAGTAACGGAGGAGTACGAAGGTGCGCTCAGCACGGTCGGAAATCGTGCGTAGAGTATAAAGGCAAAAGCGCGCTTGACTGCGAGACCAACACGTCGAGCAGGTACGAAAGTAGGTCTTAGTGATCCGGTGGTTCTGTATGGAAGGGCCATCGCTCAACGGATAAAAGGTACTCCGGGGATAACAGGCTGATACCGCCCAAGAGTTCATATCGACGGCGGTGTTTGGCACCTCGATGTCGGCTCATCACATCCTGGGGCTGAAGCCGGTCCCAAGGGTATGGCTGTTCGCCATTTAAAGTGGTACGCGAGCTGGGTTTAGAACGTCGTGAGACAGTTCGGTCCCTATCTGCCGTGGACGTTTGAGATTTGAGAGGGGCTGCTCCTAGTACGAGAGGACCGGAGTGGACGAACCTCTGGTGTTCCGGTTGTCACGCCAGTGGCATTGCCGGGTAGCTACGTTCGGAAAAGATAACCGCTGAAAGCATCTAAGCGGGAAACTTGCCTCAAGATGAGATCTCACCGGGGACTTGATCCCCCTGAAGGGCCGTCGAAGACTACGACGTTGATAGGCTGGGTGTGTAAGCGTTGTGAGGCGTTGAGCTAACCAGTACTAATTGCCCGTGTGGCTTGACCATATAACGCCCAAACAATTTGGGCCATGGCCTGACACATTGATTGAACGACAAGCTGGAACGGCACGAGATTACAGTAACCTCCTTGTTAAATGACTATCACTTTTCCCACCCTTTCGTTGTGTGGACTCAACACCCACGCGACAACCGAATTGCTTGACGACCATAGAGCATTGGAACCACCTGATCCCATTCCGAACTCAGCAGTGAAACGATGCATCGCCGATGGTAGTGTGGGGACTCCCCATGTGAGAGTAGGTCATCGTCAAGCTTCAAATAAGAAACCCCGCCAGCTGGCGGGGTTTTTTTATGCCTGAATCGCCACCTGTCTGCGCACCTTGTGCCTTGTGCTACGAGTTCGGCCCTGGTGATGGGAGCGGCCCTGGCCGCGAAGAGCTGGCCGACAAGCTCACATAATGCTCTTATGCCTTATTGTTTTATGTGCTAAGTAAAACGGTCTAATTGAAATATTGTTATATAGAACTAGCTTGGTTATTCTCTTTGGCCTGATTAATGACAGCAGTAATTGCCTGGAGGATGTATGGCCACTCACCGTTCCCTGTTCAAACGAGCCAGCCGTTGGGGTGGCGCCTTGGTGATGAGTGCCGGTTTGTCCATGGGGCACGTCCAGGCGGCGGATCAGACTCTGCTCAACTCCTCCTACGATATTGCTCGAGAGCTGTTCTCTGCTTACAACGAGCTGTTCGCCGAGCAATGGGAGAAGGAGACCGGCAAGACTGTGGAGGTCAGACAGTCGCATGCGGGCTCTTCACGCCAGGCTCAAGCGATCATCCAGGGCCTGCGGGCAGATGTGGTGACCTACAACCAGGTAACCGATGTCGATATCCTGCATGAGCGCGGCAATCTGATTCCGGAGGATTGGCGGGATCGTCTGCCCAATGCCAGCTCGCCGTATTACTCGACCATGGCGTTCCTGGTGCGCAAGGGAAACCCGAAGAACATTCAGAACTGGGATGACCTGACCAGAGAGGATGTCAGTTCCGTGCTGCCCAACCCGAAAACGTCGGGTAATGGCCGTTACACCTATCTGGCGGCGCTGGGTTATGCACAGAAAACCTATGGCGATGATCAAGCTGCTATCGACAACTTCCTGCGTACGTTCCTGGGTAACGTGGCAGTATTCGACACCGGCGGACGTGGCGCGACTACCACCTTCGTGGAGCGTGGTATCGGCGACGTTCTGCTGACCTTCGAGTCCGAAGTCAACAATATTGCTGCACAGAACGACGGATACGAAGTCGTGGTGCCGAAAATCAGTTTCCTGGCCGAGTTCCCCGTGACCTGGATCGACAAGAGCGTCAAGCACAACGGTACCGAAGACCTGGCAAAAGCCTATCTGGAAGGGCTGTATTCTGAAGATGCGCAGCGCCTGATCGCCGGCTTCTACAACCGGGTGCACAACGAGAAGGTGAAAGCCGAGTTCGCTGACCAATTCCCGGAAGTTGAACTGTTGCCCGTCGAAGAGATTGGCGGCAGCTGGGAAAATGTGATGAAGGAACATTTCGCCAGTGGTGGTAAACTGGATCAACTCCAGCGTCGGTAAAACAATCTTCACATGAATCGATCTCTCTCCGGCCTGTTGCCGGGTCGTTCCAGCCAACCCGGCAAGCGTGTCTTGCCGGGTTTTGCTTTGAGCCTTGGCGTTTCGCTGTTCTTCATCAGTATCGTCCTGCTGCTGCCACTCACCGGTCTGATCATGCAGACCGCCGATATGGGCTGGGAGCGGTACTGGGCGGTGGTGACTGATGAGCGGGTAATCGCCTCCTATAAGGTCACTCTCTGGGCCGCTGCCTTGGCATCGATAATCAATGGTCTGGTCGGCTTGCTGCTGGCCTGGGTGTTGGTGCGCTACGACTTCCCCGGCAAACGCATCATGGATGCGCTCATCGATCTGCCGTTCGCGTTACCGACGGCGGTGGCGGGGATTACCCTGACTGCGCTTTTCGCCGCAGATGGTTGGTACGGTCAGATTTTCTCCCTATTCGATATCAAGGTCGCCTTTACCCCGTTGGGTATCATCGTGGCGATGTCTTTCACCAGCCTGCCGTTCGTGGTGCGCACGGTGCAGCCGGTGCTGGAAGATCTGGCTCCGGAGGATGAGGAGGCTGCGGTCAGTTTGGGGGCAACGGACTGGACGGTGTTTCGCCGGATTCTGTTTCCCGCCATGTGGCCGGCGCTGATGACCGGGGTGGCGCTTTCGTTTACCCGTAGTCTTGGAGAGTTCGGCGCGGTGATCTTCATTGCCGGTAACATGCCCTATGTCAGTGAGATCATCAGCTTGATGATCTTCGTACGGCTGCAGGAGTTCGATCACGCGGCCGCCAGCGCCATTGCCTCGGTAGTGCTCATAGCCTCGCTGATCCTGTTGCTGGGCATCAACCTTTGGCAGGCGCGCTATCTGCGCCGGCTGCACGGACGGTGAGCGCCATGCACGAACGCAAGACAATGCGCGCTGGTGATCAGCCCTGGGTGAAGTGGTCGTTGATCGCCATGGCTTTCGCGGTAACCATGCTGATGCTGGTGATCCCGTTGGTGATCATCTTCAAGCAGGCCTTCGCCGCCGGTGGGGCAAACTACTGGGCCAACCTGACTGACACCTATACGATGCACGCGATCGGACTGACGTTGCTGGTGGCTGCGCTGACAGTCCCGATCAACCTGGTCTTTGGCGTCATGCTGGCCTGGCTGGTGACACGCTTCGATTTTCCCGGCCGCAAGGTGTTGATCACCTTGATCGATATACCCTTCGCAGTGTCACCGGTGGTGGCCGGTCTGCTGTACCTGTTGCTGTATGGCAGCAACGGTTGGCTGGGTAGTTGGCTGATGGATCAGGATGTGCAGTTGATGTTTTCCTGGCCAGGCATCGTGATGGTAACGGTCTTCGTGACCTGTCCCTTCGTGGCCAGGGAGCTGATCCCGCTCATGCAGCAGCAGGGTCGCGAGGAAGAAGAGGCCGGCGTGGTGTTGGGTGCCACCGGCTGGCAGCTGTTTCGCCGAATCACGTTGCCGAATATCCAATGGGCACTGCTCTACGGGGTGGTGTTGACCAATGCCCGGGCGGTGGGTGAATTTGGTGCGGTCTCGGTCGTGTCGGGCAACATTCGCGGCGAGACCAACACCCTGTCGCTGCATGTCGAGCTGCTATACCAGGATTACAACGTGACCGGTGCTTTCGCCAGTGCGTCGCTGCTGGCAGGTATCGCGCTGATCACCATAGTCGTGAAAAGTTTTGTGGAGTGGCGTCAGGCCCGGCAGCGCGCCCCTCTCGATGATCAATCGGATAATCGCTGATGAGTATTTCCATCGAAGGTATTACCAAGCATTTTGGCTCCTTTCAGGCGCTGAAGGATGTGTCGCTGGATATCCCGGATGGCCAGTTGGTCGGGCTGCTCGGGCCGTCCGGCTCGGGCAAGACGACGCTGCTGCGGATCATTGCCGGTCTGGAAACAGCCGATGGCGGGCGGATCCTGTTTCATGGTGAAGACGTTACCGGCTTGCATGTGCGCGAACGCAAGGTTGGTTTCGTGTTCCAGCACTATGCCTTGTTTCGGCACATGACGGTGGCCCAGAACGTAGCGTTCGGGCTTGAAGTGATGCCTGCGAAGGAAAGACCGCCGGCGGCGGAGATTCGCAAACGCGTCGATATGCTGCTGGAAATGGTTCAACTAGGGCAGCTGGCGGACCGGTTCCCGGCCCAGCTGTCCGGTGGGCAGAAACAGCGGATCGCGCTGGCCCGTGCGCTGTCGATGAAGCCGCAGATCTTGCTGTTGGATGAGCCCTTCGGTGCGTTGGATGCCAAGGTTCGCAAGGATCTGCGCCGCTGGTTGCGCGCCCTGCATTCGGAGTTTCATTTCACCAGTGTCTTCGTTACCCATGACCAGGAGGAAGCGCTGGAGCTATCCGATCAGGTCGCGGTAATGAGCGCCGGGCGCATCGAGCAGGTGGATCGGCCGCAGCAGTTATATGCCGAGCCGAGCAGCCAGTTCGTATTCGATTTTCTCGGTCATGTGAATGTGTTCGCCGGCCAGCAAAACGGTACTCTGCTTAATCAGGATGACGCCTGGGTTCGGCTGCCTGTCGGCGCGGCGGAGCGGGTGGGGCAGACGGCGCAGCTGTACATGCGGCCGCACGAATTAACCCTCCAGAGTGCACCGGCAGCCCATGCCCATCTTCCGCTGTGCATCGAGTCGATCAGCCTGGTGGGCGCCGAAGTGCGCTTGGAGTTGTCTGCACGCGGTTGGGCGACGGCGGAGCATTGGGAAGTCGGCATAACCCACACCCAGTTCAATAGCTGGCAACCGGCCCGGGGCGACCACTGCTTCGCTGTGCCGCGGGTGGCCCATGTCTTCCAGGCTGAAGGGCAGGCGCCGGAAACGATCCGCTGGCAAAGCGGGGAGCTGGATGATCCTGCGGCGATGATCTGATATCGGCGTGACATTAAGCGAAGCGGTGATTTATTATCCCGAAGCTACAGGAATGTAGACAAAGGGAACGGCTGCCATGCAGGCGGCTATATAAGAACAGTAGGGAGTTAGTTCATGTTGCGTAAATCATTGCTTGCCGTATTGGTATCCGGTGTCATGGTGTCAGACCTTCAGGCTGCAGAGAGTCAATCTAATGGCTATCTGTTTGGCAATATTGGCCAAGCGGATGCAGACACACCCGATTTTGTTCGCGGCTTGGATAGTGAGCTCGGTGCTATCGCTAACGACGCTGGTCTGATCTTCGGTTCGGATTATGACGGGAAAGACTCGGCCTTCAAAATAGGCGCGGGTATTCAATTGAACCGCTATGTCGGTCTGGAATTTCAATATATTGATCTCGGTACAGCCAGCTATAAAGCGGAGCTCAGCGACGGGTTCGATACATTGAGCGCCAAGATCGATGGCGACACCGATGGCTTTGGTGCCAACGTTGTTGGCACGTTGCCTCTGGACCGCTTCAAGCTGTTCGGCAAGGTGGGCTACCACCAGCTGAAAACGGAAGCTAAGCAAAAGGTTTCAATGGCAGGCGTTGGTTCCCTGACGGAAAGCGATTCGACTACCGAGTGGGTTACTTCCTTCGGTGTAGGCGCATCCTACGCCTTCACTCCCCAAATCGAACTGGTTGCGGAATACGAGCAGTATCGTGATGTTGCCGATGAATATGATGTCGACTTCGGCTCCATCGGGCTACGCTACAATTTCTGATCCCACCAGCCCGGGCCGCTCTGGCCCGGGCTGCTTTCGCAACAAGCAGTAGCGACCCTGATCGATCCCCAGCCAAATTTTCTCGAAGCACTGTCCCCTTTGCACTATAATCGCCCGTTTGCGTAATTGCCTGGTTCGACCGGGCGGATTTGAGGGCCATGACACCGTGATCAAGACGCCGTATTACCTGATCGACAAGATCAAGCTGCAGCGCAACATGGAAAAGATCGCCTATGTGCGCGAACACTCTGGAGCCAAGGCATTGTTGGCGCTCAAGTGCTTCGCTACCTGGTCGGTTTTCGACCTGATGCAGGAGTACATGGACGGCACGACCTCCTCTTCGCTGTATGAAGTCAAGCTGGGCAAGCTCAAGTTCGCCGGTGAGACCCATGCCTACAGCGTGGCCTACGCCGATGATGAGATTGCCGAGGTCCTGGCCCATTCAGACAAGATCATCTTCAATTCCATCAGCCAGTTGCAGCGTTTCGCCGATGCTTCGGCCAGCCACACCCGTGGTTTGCGGCTCAATCCGCAGGTCAGCAGTTCCGACTGGTTGATTGCCGACCCGGCGCGGCCTTTCAGCCGATTGGGCGAGTGGGATGCGCAGAAAGTGGAGCAGGTAATCGACCAGATCTCTGGCTTCATGATCCACAACAATTGCGAAAACAGTGACTTCGACCTGTTCGACAGCATGTTGCGGCAGATCGAGGAGCGCTTCGGTGATCTGTTGAAGCGAGTTCAGTGGGTCAGCCTGGGTGGTGGTATCCACTTCACTGGCGAAGGCTATCCCTTGGACAAGTTCTGCGCCCGTCTGAAACAGTTCGCCGAGCAATATGGGGTTCAGGTCTATCTGGAGCCGGGCGAGGCTGCCATTACCATGAGCACCTCGCTGGAAGTTTCGGTGCTGGACACCCTGTATAACGGCAAGCAACTGGCGGTGGTCGACAGCTCGATCGAAGCGCACATGCTGGACCTGCTGATCTACCGTCAGTCGGCGCGCATGGAGCCCTGTGACGGCCCCCATGAGTACATGGTCTGCGGCAAGTCCTGTCTGGCCGGCGATATCTTCGGTGAGTTCCGGTTCGACAAGCCGCTGCAGATCGGTGATCGCCTGTCCTTTATCGATGCAGCCGGTTACACAATGGTAAAGAAGAATTGGTTCAATGGCGTGAAAATGCCATCCATCGCCGTTCGCCAACTGAATGGTGAGGTTGAACTGGTACGTGAGTTTGGATTCGAAGATTTTGCGAGTGCCCTCTCCTGAGGTCATGAATTAGCCCAAGGAGGCGTTCAGAGGAAGAGAAATGAAGAGAAACGTTCTGATTATTGGTGCCGGAGGGGTGGCCCAGGTCGTCGCGCATAAATGTGCGCAGCATAATGACGTGCTGGGAGACATCCACATCGCCTCGCGTACTGTCGAGAAGTGTCAGCAGATCGTCGACAGTGTGCGAGAAAAGGGCAGCCTCAAAACTGCCGGTGAATTGCAAGCCCATGCCCTGGATGCGCTCGATATCGAGGCAACCAAGGCACTGATTGCCAAGACACAGTCGCAACTGGTCATCAATGTTGGATCGGCCTTCATCAACATGTCGGTGCTGCAGGCCTGCATCGAGACGGGTGCCGCCTATCTGGACACCGCGATCCATGAAGATCCGGAAAAAATCTGTGAGACGCCGCCGTGGTATGCCAACTATGAATGGAAACGTCGCGAGCTGTGCGAAGCGAATAACGTGACCGCCATTCTCGGCGTCGGCTTTGATCCAGGTGTGGTCAACGCCTACGCGGCTATTGCGGTGAACGAGTATTTCGACAGCGTCAGCGATATCGATATCATCGACATCAACGCCGGTAGCCACGGACATTATTTCGCGACCAACTTCGATCCCGAGATCAACTTCCGTGAATTTACCGGGCAGGTCTGGTCATGGCAGAACAGCCAGTGGACCAGCAACCAGATGTTCGAGGTCAAGCGTACGGATGACCTGCCGGTGGTCGGCGAGCAGACCAGCTACATGACCGGTCATGACGAGCTGCACTCGCTGTCGAAGAACCTCGACGTGCCCAACATCCGCTTCTGGATGGGGTTTGGCGAGCACTACATCAATGTTTTCACCGTACTGAAGAACCTCGGTCTGCTGTCCGAGCAGCCCGTTACCACCGCTGAAGGTCTGGAAGTGGTGCCGCTGAAGGTGGTCAAGGCGGTATTGCCTGATCCGTCTTCCCTGGCGCCGAACTACCAGGGCAAGACCTGCATTGGCGATCTGGTCAAAGGCAAGAAGGACGGCGCTGACAAGGAAGTGTTCATCTACAACGTCGCCGACCATGCCGAGGCGTACCAGGAAGTGGGCAGCCAGGGTATTTCCTACACTGCCGGTGTGCCGCCGGTGGCTGCTGCCATCCTGATCGCCCAGGGTAAGTGGGATGTGCAGAAGATGGTCAACGTCGAAGAGCTGGACTGCAAGCCCTTCATCAACCTGCTCAACGAGATGGGTCTGCCGACCCGCATCAAGGACGAGCAGGGCGATCGCGCGCTGAGCTTCTGAGTTCACCGCCAATAAAAACCCCGGTCTGACCGGGGTTTTTTTATGTCATTCCATTCCCCAGCGCGCCTGCTGGATCTCCATCAGGCTGCCATCCAGATCCTTGGCGATGCCAACGATCTCGCCCTCAAGTCCCGGGTCGTCCGTCACGTCGGGCGCCTGCAACAGCTCCCCGCCAGCGCGCTCCACGGCCTCGGCAAAAGCCACCGGGGCGATGCTGCGGATCTCCATTTTCACCGGATTGTCCCGGTAGTTGTGCGCGCCGCCATTGGTCCAGTTCATCAGCACCAGCGCCGAGCCGCCGTACCCCTGCAATATGTACTCGTTGTACATGCCCGGGATCGGTAGATACAGCAGTTGGCGAAAGCCCAGCTCATCTACATAGAAGGCCCGAGCCGCTTCCAGGTCGCTGACACCGATGCCGAAGGCGCCGAAGTAGGAATGCTCCGCTGCGGGGTCGGCAACCAGTTCGATCAGGTTATTGTGCAGATCGCGACCGAAGCCGACGGTCACGCCCAGGGCCGGGTCGCGGGTAGGTGGCAGGGTGATACGTCCACCCGCTGCCTGGAATGATGCCACATAACTCTCCATATCCCTGGTGTAGAACACCAGCTTGCCCGGATTCTGCCGGAGGTTGCGTGGCACGCCGTCAGTGAAAGCCATCAGCACCAGGTTCGAGCCGGTCGCATCGGCAGACTCCATTACGGTTTCTTCCCGATTCTCCCGGGTGCGCCGAGCCACCACGCGCATTCCCAATCCGTTGCTGAAGAAGTCCTCCGCTGCCTGCAGATCCTCGACACCGATGGCCGCTGCGCCCAGGTAGGAGCGGAGCGATTGGCGGATTTCGATCAGGGTACCGTCATGATCGGTGGCGTAGCCGACCAGAGCCTGGTTCAGATCCGGCTCGGTGGAGGCCGCCGGCTCATGCAGGATATCGGCATCAGCTTCTGCCAGCCGATCAGCCAGCAACCTCGGGTCGGCGGTCGCGAGCTGCAGTTTCACCGGATTGTCCTGATAATTCGGGTCGCTACCGTTGGTCCAGTGCATCAACACCAATGCCGAGCCGCCTGGTACCGGCGAGAGCAGGGTGTATTCATCATAAAGGCCGGGTACCTGCAGGAACGCCTGTTCCTGAAAGCTGATGGCATCGGTATAGAGCGCGAGGGCCTGCTGCAGATCACTGACACCAATACCGACAGCCGCCAGGAAGGAGTCGGTGACGCTGGGCACACCCACTATTTCAATCAGATTGTTATCCGGGTCGCGGCCGAAGCCGACCAGGGTGCCGTCATATTCCGGCAGTGCCGCAGGCGGAGCGGTTATACGGCCACCGGCACTCTCGAAGCGGCTGGCAAAGGCAGTGGCATCATGCGCGTAGAACACCAGCTTGCCGGGGTTCTGTTGGTAGTTCCGGCCGACCCCGTCAGTGAACTCCATCAACAGAATATGGGAGCCGCGGCGATCGGCCGATTCCATGACCACTTCGATACGGTCATCGCGCGTCAGTCTCTGGACTTCGCGCATGCCCAGGCCGTTGCGATAGAAATCGACCGCGGCATCCAGATCGCTTACACCGATACCTATCGCTTCCAGATATGTCGCCGTGGATGTTGGCGGCGGGGGCTCTGCTGGATGGGTGGGTGAGGCGTCGTTATCTGATCCGCCACCACCCAGACAGGCTGTCAGCAGCAATGGCAACAGCAGGGCAGTCAGCCATCTGCAAGGGTTGGGTTGGTGCATGTTGATTCCTTGTTGTTGTTTTAAAAATGAACATTCATTCATTGGTTGCGCACGATAGCTCAATATGAGCTATGCGCCAATACCAGCGGACGGGAAATTATTCAGCGCCCGGCCGATGCGGTAATATCGTCCTCTTTCCGGGCAGGCCGCTGTCGCAACAGGGTATTTTTCATGACATCACTTTCCGCAGATCCTTCACTCGTCGAGCGCCTGGATGGCATCGGGGAAGTCGAATGCGTGATCCCGGACATGAACGGCATACCGCGCGGCAAAGTGATCCATGCCCGTAACTTCATGCAGGGGCGCCGGGTGCAGATGGCCCATGGTGTGCTGGTGCAGTGCCTGACCGGCGAATATCCCGATCCGCGGTATTACGGCTACGATGACAGCGACTTCATTCTGCGTCCGATACCGGGACAGCTGCACATCACTCCCTGGACCCTGGCACCGCGGGCACTGGCCCTGTGTGAAGCCGTGGAAATGGATGGGACGCCGTCGCGACTGTCCTCACGGAGCATGCTGCAGCGGGTAGTGGACCGCTATCAGGCCCGTGGCTGGTCACCCAAGGTCGCCACCGAGATGGAGTTCTATCTGTTCGAGCACAACGCCGATGTGCAGCAGCCGTTTCGCCCGCCGGTGGGGTTGGATGGGCGGCGTGAAGCGGGCAGCCAGGCCTTCGCCGTGGGCTCGGTGACCGGGCTGCAGCCGTTCTTTGCCGAGCTCAAGGCCAGCATGACCGCGGTAGGTATTCCCTGCGAGGCGGTGATGCACGAAATGGGGCTGAGTCAGTATGAAGTCAATTTCACCCATGACGATCCATTGCTGATTGCCGACCAGACCTTTCTGTTCAAGCATCTGCTGCATGAGGTCGCCCTCAAGCATGGCCTGATCGCGGTCTGCATGGCCAAGCCGTTGTCGAAGATGCCCGGCTCGTCGATGCATATTCATCAGAGCGTGGTCGACCAGGAGGGGCAGAACGTCTTTACTGATCCTGGCAGCCAACAAGCCACAGCGCAGTTCCGGCATTTTCTCGGCGGCCTGCAGGCGCACCTGGGTGACCTGATCCTGCTGATGGCGCCCAATATCAACTCTTATCAGCGTTATTGCCACGTCTACGCGTCGCCCAATAACCTGTGTTGGTCGAACGACAATCGCCGCACTGGTCTGCGCGTACCGGCCAGTGAGCCGGATGCGCGGCGGGTAGAAAACCGCATACCCGGCGCCGATGCCAATCCCTATCTGGCGCTGGCGGCCACGTTGGCGGCGGGGCTCTACGGTATCGAGCATCAACTCGAACCGGATCTGCCAGCCCAGGGCGAGTTCGAGGTGCCGGACGAGCTGCGCCTGAGCTGCACCCTGCATCGTGCCATGCGCCGGCTGGAGCGCAGTCGGATGGCGCGCGAGGTGTTTACCGAGGAATTCATCGAAGGTTACCTGGCCTGTAAACACATGGAACTGGAAAGCTTCATGGATGAAATCACCCCCTGGGAACGGCGCGTTCTGGGCAGCGTGATCTGAGCGCTTGTTCACGGTTGCGCCGCCAGGGCATTCCCGCGACACGTAAAGTGGCAGCGGGCTGGTAGTATCTGCAGGTCGGGCCGGCAGACTCTGCCGGCCACCTCATAGCTGCACAGGAGTTGGCATGTCGGACGCAGAATCACTCGCACCGGGTTTCATGATCATCCATGGCAACCGTTTGGAGAGCCTGCGCCAACTGGTGGTCAACTGGGTCGCCCGATACCCGCTCAAACCACTGGAAAACGACGTGATCCTAGTGCAGAGCAACGGTATTGCCCAGTGGCTCAAGCAGGCGCTGGCCGCCGATGTGACCGCCGACGAAACCAGTGGTTGCGGGATCGCCGCCGCCTTCGATGTGAAACTGCCGGCGCGGTTTCTCTGGGACGCCTATCGCGGCGTGCTCGGAGCGGATACCGTGCCGGTCAGCTCACCACTGGACAAGGCGCCGCTGACCTGGCGGCTGATGCGACTGCTGCCGGCGGTCATGCATGAGCCGGTCTTCGAGCCGCTGCAGCGATTTCTCGCGGATGACCAGGATTGCCGCAAGCGTTATCAACTGGCCGAGCGCCTGGCCGATCTGTTCGACCAATATCAGGTATACCGCGCCGATTGGCTGGGTGATTGGGCCGAAGGGCGTGATCAGATCCGCCATGCGCGTGATGGTATCCAGCCGCTGGAGCCGGCCGATTGCTGGCAACCGGCGCTCTGGCGAGCCTTGTTACAGGACGTGGGACAGGCGCGGCTGGCGGACAGTCGCGCCGGGATTCACCCGCGCTTCGTCAGCCGGCTGGCCGAACTGGAATCTCGTCCCGCCGGCTTGCCGCGTCGGGTCATCGTGTTCGGGATTTCATCATTGCCGGCGCAGACACTGGAGGCGCTGGCCGCCATCGGCCGGTTCAGTCAGGTGCTGCTCTGCGTGCTCAATCCCTGCCAGCACCACTGGGGCAATATCGTCGGCGATCAGGATCTGCTGCGTCATCAGTACCAGCGGCAACAACGCCGCCCCGGCTCGCCGCTGGAGCTCGACGAGCACAGTCTGCATCAGCATGCCCATCCATTGCTGGCAGCTTGGGGCAAGCAGGGCCGCGACTATATCAACCTGCTCGACAGCCATGATGACCGCGCCAGTTACGAAGCCCAGTTCCAGGCCATCAATGGCGGCCGCATCGACCTGTTCGACGAACCGGACACAACCCACCTGCTCGGGCAGTTGCAATCGGACATCCTGGATCTGCGGCCCCTGGCGGAGACCCGCGAGCAGTGGCCAGCGGTCGCTGTCGAGGATGAGTCGATACGCTTTCATCTGGCTCACAGCCCCCAGCGCGAAGTGGAAATCCTTCACGACCAGTTGCTCGCCTGGTTCAACGCCGATCCCAGTCTGAAACCGCGGGACATCATCGTCATGGTGCCGGATGTGAACACCTATGCGCCTTCGGTGCAGGCGGTGTTCGGTCAGTACACGCCGGAGGACCTGCGCTACATTCCTTTCACCCTGGCCGACCAGGGCCAGCGCGGTATCGAGCCGCTGCTGATCGCCCTGGAATCGCTGCTGCGTCTGCCAGACAGCCGGCTGCCGGTGAGCGAGGTGCTCAGTCTGCTGGATGTGCCGGCACTGCGCGCCCGCTTCGGTATTCAGGAGAGCGAGTTACCAACGCTGCGCCGCTGGATCGAAGGTGCCGGTATCCGTTGGGGCATGAACGCCGAACGACGGGCCACGCTCGGGCTACCCGACGGGCTGGAAGCCAACACCTGGCGCTTTGGCTTGCGGCGCATGCTGCTCGGATATGCGGTGGGCGCGGGCGATCCCTGCTCCGGTATCGAGCCCTATGATGAAATCGGCGGGCTGGATGCGGCGCTGATCGGTCCGCTGGTGGCCTTGCTGGAAGCATTGGACGAGGCCTGTGATCTGCTGGACGAACCCGCTCCGGCGCCGGTCTGGGGCGAGCGGCTGCGCCGGTTGCTGGATGACTTCCTGCTGCCCGCCGGTGAGCGCGACGAGCGTCTGCTGGGCCAGTTGGATGAGGCCATGGACCAGTGGCTGGAGCTCTGTGCTGGCGTGGAGCTGAATGATGCGCTGCCGCTCAATGTGGTGCGCGAAGCCTGGCTGTCCGGCGTCGAGCAGAGCCAGTTGGGCCAGCGCTTTCTGGCCGGTGCGGTGAACGTCTGCACGCTGATGCCCATGCGGGCCATTCCGTTCCGGCGGATCTGCCTGCTGGGCATGAACGATGGTGATTACCCGCGGGCGCAGCCGCCGCTGGACTTCGATCTCATGGCCCGCGACTATCGTCCCGGTGATCGCTCGCGCCGGGAAGATGACCGCTATTTGCTGCTGGAGGCGCTGCTGTCGGCGCGCGAGCGGCTGTATATCAGTTGGGTGGGACGCAGCATCCGGGATAACAGCGAGCGACCAGCCTCGGTGCTGGTCGGGCAATTGCGTGATCACCTGACCAGCGGCTGGCGCGCCGAGCACGGCGAACTGCTGCCCATGCTGACCCAGGAGCATCCGTTGCAGCCCTTCAGCAAGGCGTATTTCAAGGAGGGCGGCGCGCTGTTCAGCTATGCCCGCGAGTGGTTGCCCATGCATGGGGCAACCGCGGGCGGGGCCAGCGCAGCGCGGCTGCCTGACCTGTTGCCCGATGCGCCGATCGAAGTGGAGCAACTGCAACGCTTCCTGCGTAATCCGGCGGCGCATTTCTTCACCGGCCGGCTCAAGGTCTATCTCGATGAGCGTAACGACAGTCTGGATGACCATGAGCCCTTCGCCCTGGATGCGCTGCAGAACCACCAGCTCAGCCAGACGCTGCTGGAAGCCTGCCTGCCATTGCCGGCGGAGCAGGATATCGACGAGGCGCTGAGCCAGCTGGCTTCCCGGTTGCAGGGGCAGGGCCATTTCCCTCTGGCCGGTTTTGGCGAGTTGAGCCGCAGCCAGCTCATCCTGCCGCTGGGTGATCAGCTGCGCCGCTTTCAGGCCCTGGTGGCAGACTGGCCGCAGGTCATGGAGCATCCGCTGGCGCTGGAGGCTGGACACCACCAGGTGCAACTGGTGAGCTGGCTGAGTGGGGTGCGCCAGGCATCCGGCAGTGATGCCCTGGCACGGATCAACCTGGTGCCGGGCAAGCGGCGTGGCAAGAAGGATGCTCTGCGCTGGCGCCCGCTGCTGGCCGACTGGGTTACCCACGTGCTGGCCGCCGCCAGCGGTCATGCATTGCACACCTGGGTGGTGGCCGGAGATGCCACCTTGCATTTCGCACCGCTGCCCGCGCCCGAGGCGCAGAACCTGATGGAAGTCTGGTTGGCCGCCTGGTTGGAAGGGCTGAACCGGCCGCTACCCTGCGCCCCGGAAACCGCCTTCGCCTGGCTGGAGGCCATGCTGGCAGGCAAGGAGGGCAAGGCTGATATGGCGGCGCAGACCGTATATGAAGGTGGTTTCAAGTTGACTGGTGAGGTGGAAAAAAGCGCGGCATTGCGTCGGCAATATCCGGATTTTGCCAGCCTGAGTGCTTCGGGTGAGTTTGCCGAACTGAGTCAGCAGTTGTACGCACCGCTGGTCGACGCGTACCGCAGTCAACTACTGACCTTGGTCGATACCGGGGAGGACGCATGAGTCAGCAGAACCTGCCCCTGGCGCTGCGGTTTCCGCTACGCGGCAGTCGCCTGATCGAGGCCAGCGCCGGAACCGGCAAGACCTTCACCATTTCCGCACTGTATCTGCGCCTGGTATTGGGTCATGGCGATGATGAAACCCGCTTCGACCGCGAGCTGTTGCCGCCAGAAATCCTCGTGGTCACCTTTACCGATGCCGCCACCCGGGAGCTGCGGGATCGCATTCGCGCGCGGCTGGTGGAAGCCGCCCAGGCGTTCCGGGGTGAACTGGATGCCCCTGATCCGATCCTGCAGGCGCTGCTGGCCGATTACTCCGAACAGCAGCATGCCGCCTGCGCCAGACGCCTGGATATCGCTGCCCAGTGGATGGACCAGGCGGCAGTCTCGACCATTCACAGCTGGTGCCAGCGCATGTTGCGCGAGCATGCCTTCGACAGCGGCAGCCTGTTCGCCCAGCAGCTGGAAACCGATCACAGTGAGCTGCTGGCCGATGTCGCGCGCGATTACTGGCGCGAGCAGTGCTACAGCCTGCAGGGACCGGCGCTGCGCTGGGTGGTGGAGCAGTGGCAGCAGCCGGATAACCTGCTGGCGCGCGTGCGGGTGTTGTTTCGCGAGCCGTCGAACGAGACGGGGCAGGGGCTGCAGGAACTGATCGAGCCGGTGCTGGAGCAATCTACCCAGCGGCTGGCCGAACTGAAACAGCCCTGGCTGAGCTGGGCCGACGAGCTGGAGCAATTGCTGGACCAAGCCTTCGAGGCGGGCCAGGTCAACAAACAGAAGATTCACAGCCGCTATTACCGCAACTGGTTCGAGACGCTGCGCAGCTGGGCGGCGGATGAGCTGCTGATAGAGTTGAAGCTGCCGGATGCTGCCTGGAACCGCCTGAGTCCCGATGGCCTGGCCGAAGGGTGGAAATCCGGCGTGGTGCCGGCCCACCCCGCACTGGACGCGCTGACCCAGTTGCGCGAGCAGTTGCGGTCATTGCCCGATCCGGGTCAGCAGGCGCTGCGCCATGCCGCCTGCTGGATCCGCCAGCGCTTCGAGCAGGAAAAGCGCCGGCGTGCGGAAATGGGTTTCGATGACATGCTCGAGCGACTCGACATGGCCCTGCAGGGCGTGAACGGTGAGCGCCTGGCCGAGGTTATCCGGCGCCAGTTTCCGGTAGCCATGATTGATGAATTCCAGGACACCGACCCACTGCAATACCGCATCTATGATCGCATCTACCGGGTCGAGGCCAACGATCCGGAGCATGGCCTGTTTCTCATCGGCGACCCCAAGCAGGCGATCTATGCCTTCCGCGGTGCGGATATATTCACCTACCTGCAGGCCCGCCAAGCCACCGCCGGGCGGCACGACAACCTGGACACCAACTTTCGCTCCAGCGAGCAGATGGTGGCGGCGGTCAACCATGTATTCCAGCTGGCCGAAGAGCGTCCGGGCGGACAGGGCGCCTTCCTGTTCGCCCGCGGCGGGGATAATCCGCTGCCTTTCATTGCGGTGGGCGCGCGCGGGCGGGCCGAGCAATGGACTGTCGCCGGAGAATCGCCGGCTGCCTTGACTGCCTGGCAATTGCCGACCGACAAGCCGCTGGCCAGCGGCAATTACCGGAGCGAAATGGCCGCGCGCTGCGCCAGCGAGATGGTGCGACTGCTCAATCTTGGCCAGCGCGGTGAGGCGGGGTTCCTGCATCCGGATAAGGGCATGCTGCCGGTGTGTCCGGCAGACATGGCGGTGCTGGTACGGGATTTTCGCGAGGCCCAGGCCATCCGCGATGAGCTGGCCGCACGGGGCGTACGCAGTGTCTATCTGTCGGACAAGGACTCGGTGTTCGCCAGTGCCGAGGCCGCCGATGTGCTGCGCTGGCTGCGCGCCTGTGCCGAGCCGGACAACGATCGGTTGCTGCGCGCGGCGCTGGCCAGCCCGACGCTGGACCTGGAGTGGCAACTGCTGGATGCATTGAACCAGGATGAGCGCATCTGGGAGCACCGCGTGTTCCAGTTCCGTGATTACCGGCGCATCTGGCTGCGCCAGGGCGTGCTGCCGATGCTGCACCGATTGCTGCACGACTTCGACCTGCCGGCCCAGCTGCTGGCCGGCAGTGATGGCGAGCGGCGGTTGACCAATCTGCTGCATCTGGCCGAGCTGCTGCAGCAGAGCGCCCGCGAACTGGATGGCGAGCAGGCACTGATTCGCCATTTCGAGGACTTGATGCTCAGCCCCGGCGACAATACCCAGGATGAACAGGTCTTGCGGCTGGAAAGCGATGCCGCGCTGGTCAAGGTGGTTACCATCCATAAATCCAAGGGGTTGGAATACCCGCTGGTGTTCCTGCCGTTCATCTGCAATACCCGCCTGACCCAGGGCGACAAGCCATTGGTCACCCATGGCGATAACGGCACCCGGATCGTACTGCAACCGACCGAGGACGATGTGCTGCGAGCTGATGCCGAGCGGCTGGCGGAGGACGTGCGCCTGCTATACGTCGCCCTGACCCGCGCACGGCATGCCTGCTGGCTGGGCATGGCTGATCTCAAATACGGCAATAATGCCTCCTCGGTGCTGCACCGCTCGGCGATCGGGCAACTGCTCGGCGGCGGCGAGCCGCTGTCCTCTTCCGCCGACCTGGCGGCTTGGCTGGCACGCTGGAATGCCGCGGCGATTGCTTTGGTGCAAGCTCCTGAAGTTGATGAGGCGCACTATGCCCCGCCCCAGGCTGAGCAGGATGTCCTGAGCACGCGCCAGCCGCAGCGCCGTGCTGCGGAGCATTGGTGGATCGCCTCCTACAGTGCGCTGCGTCCCGGCGAGGTCGCCGTTCCGCGCACCCGCAGCGACGATGCCTCGCCGGACAATCCGGCGGCGCAAAAGGCCGCTGATGATGACCGCCGCACGGTATTTCAGCCGCTACGCCCGGGCGAGACGCCGACCATTCACCGGTTCCCCCGTGGGCCCAATCCCGGCACCTTCCTGCATGGCTTGCTGGAGCTGGCGGGCAATGAAGGCTTCGCTGGCCTGGCGTCACCCGAGGCTTGTGCGCAATGGCTCAGACCCCGTTGCGTACGGCGTGGGCTGACCGAATGGATTGTACCCCTGAGCGAATGGCTCAGCGGGTTGTTGAATCGTCCGGTACCGCTGGATGCCGGGCCGTTCAGCCTGGCGCAACTGGGGCGGGAGCAATACCAGCCGGAAATGGAGTTCCTGTTTGCCGCCAGTCGGGTCGATGTCAGCGCGCTGGATCAACTGGTGCAGGCGGCCATCGCTCCCGGTGTGCCGCGCCCCGAGCTGCCGGCCGAGCGCCTGAACGGGCTGTTCAAGGGGTATATGGATCTGGTGCTGGAGCATGACGGCCGCTATTACGTAGTCGACTACAAATCCAACTGGCTGGGCGCCGATGCCAGCGCCTATACCCCCCAGGCCATGCAGGCGGCGGTGCTGGAGCATCGCTACGACTTGCAGTATGTATTTTACGTGCTGGCGCTGCACCGCCAGCTGCGAGCCCGTCTACCCGGCTACGATTATGGTCGGCATGTGGGCGGCGCCTTGTACTGGTTCATCCGGGGCAGCGAAGCGGACAACGCCGGCGTCTGGCATGACAAGCCGCCGCGGGCCCTGATCGAATCGCTGGATGCCCTGTTCGCGGGTGCGGCAACGGGCGACGATGCCGAGGAGATGCCCCATGAGCATTGAGCAACTGGATCTGCTGGCGCCCAGCGAAGCGCCGCCAGCACTGAATACCGACGTGCTGCACCAACTGGAGCAGTGGGTCGAGGTGGGCTGGTTGCGGGCGCTGGACCGGGCGCTCGCGGTATTCCTGCTGGATCTGGCGCCCGACAGCGATCCCCTGGTACTGCTGGCTGCGGCGCTCGCCAGTCACCAGCTCGGGCATGGGCATGTCTGTCTGGATCTGGGTGCCACCCTGCAGGCGCCGGACCTGAGTCTGTCGTTGCCCCCGGAAGGGCAGGAGGCCGGACGGGATATCCTGCTGCCGTCGCAACTGCTCGGCGGTGTTACCACGCAAGCCTGGTGCGACGCCCTGGCTGCCAGCCCGATGGTGGACAACCAGCCTGGCGGTGAATATTGCGAACGCCCCCTGGTGCTGCATGGCCAACGGCTGTATCTGCGGCGCTACTGGCGTTACGAGCGGCAGGTGGTCGCGGCGCTCGGGCGCCGGCTACAGGCACGGCCAGCCTTGCCTGCCGGGTTGGAACAGGGATTGGAACGGTTATTTGCCGACAGCCGCCAACACCCGGACTGGCAGAAGCTGGCCTGTGCCCTGGCGGCGCGGGGTGCGTTCAGCATCATTACCGGCGGGCCCGGTACCGGCAAGACCACCACCGTGGTGCGACTGCTGGCGCTACTGCAGGAACCCGCGGTCACGGCCGGTCAGCCGCTGCGTATCCGCCTGGCAGCCCCTACCGGCAAGGCCGCCGCACGGCTGACCGAGTCCATCGGCCGGCAGGTCGGCAGCCTGCAGGTCAGCGCCCCGGTGCGGGAACATATCCCCACCCAGGTCGCCACCTTGCATCGGCTGCTGGGCAGCCGGCCGGACACCCGGCACTTCCGCCACCATGCGGGCAATCCGTTGGCGCTGGACGTGCTGGTGGTGGATGAAGCCTCGATGATCGACCTGGAAATGATGGCCAGCCTGCTGGCGGCGTTGCCGCCCCATGCACGGTTGGTGCTGCTGGGGGACAAGGATCAGCTGGCCTCGGTGGAAGCGGGCGCGGTGCTCGGCGATCTGTGCCGGGATGCCGAGGCTGGGCGCTACAGTGAGGATACCCGGCAGTGGCTGGAGCAGGTTGGCGGGCAATCGATCGCGGCAGCCGGGCTGCAGCCGGGCGATGTGGATCGGCATCCACTGGCCCAGCAGACGGTGATGCTGCGCCACTCCCACCGTTTCGGCGCTGACAGTGGCATTGGCGAACTGGCGCGCACGGTCAATCGGGCCGATGCCCAGGCCGCACGGCAGGTGCTGGGGCAGCGGCAATACCGTGACCTGCACAGCCACCTGGCCTCCGGCTTGGAAGATCCGCGGCTGGCGACCATGATACTGGGCAATGCGGCCGCGGCAGATCCCTTGCCGGGCTACGGTGATTATCTGACCTTGCTGGCGCAACAACGCCCCGCGCCAGATCTGCCCGCCGATGATCCGGCATGGGAAGCCTGGGCCAAGTCGGTGCTGGAGGCCTTCGACCGTTTCCAGGTGCTGTGCGCCGTGCGCAAGGGGCCTTGGGGCGTGGAGTCATTGAACCGTCACCTGGCCGGCCTGCTGCAGCGCCGGGGTTTCTTGCCAGCGGCGCAGGGCTGGTACGAAGGGCGTCCGGTGCTGGTCACGCGCAACGATTACGGGCTGGGGCTGATGAACGGCGATATCGGGATTGCCCTGACCATCCGGGAACGGCCGCTGCACGCCGGTGAGCCGGAGCGGATGGTGCTGCGCGTAGCCTTTCCGCGCAACGACGGCAGCGGGCGGCTGCGCTTCGTCCTGCCCAGCCGGCTGAGCGAGGTGGAAACCGTATTCGCCATGACCGTGCACAAGTCCCAGGGCTCGGAGTTCGCCCATGCCATGCTGGTGCTGCCGGAAACCCGCAGCCCGCTGCTGACCAAGGAACTGGTCTACACCGCCATCACCCGCGCCAGCCGCGACTTCACGCTATTGGAAACCCGCCCCGGGATATTCGAAGCGGCGGTGGCCCAGCCGGTACGGCGGCTGAGTGGGCTGGATCTGAGTGGCGGGGTCAACTCTCCTGATTGAAATAGAATGCCAGAGCCGCAAGAGTGAATGCATCCTCTATCTCGCCGGCCCGGAGCATCTGGCGCAGACGTGGCAGACTGATGCACTCGATGTTTCGGGCCTCTTCGTCGCGCTCGCCGGGCTGACTGTTGCTGTCGATGCGGGCGAAATACAGATCCACGGCGGAAGCCAGTATGGCGGAGTTAGGCTTGAGCCGGCCTAGCAGGCTCAATTGCTCCTCCGCGATCAGATAACCAGTCTCCTCGGCCAGCTCGCGCCGCGCACACGCCAGACTGTTCTCGCCAGGCTCGCCGTAGCCGCGGGGTATCTCCAGTTGCAGCCCGGTATGGGCCTGGCGCTTGACCCGTAGCAACAGAAAGTCGCCGTCGGCAATCTGTGCCAGCACGGCAGCGCCATTGCTGGCATTATCTTCCACTACATAATGGAAGCGGCCATCCTGGACTACGCGAAACCACGGATTCTCATATAGCGTCTTCATTTAATCTCCAGCCCCATGAACCGGCGCATGCGGGGATACATGCCGAACCAGTTCCTGCGGGTCATATAGCTCTTGCCGCTGTCGACCATCTTGTCTTCGATATAACCGATAGCCTCGTCGGTCAGATAGCGCACGATTTCCCCTGCGCCTAAGCTGGAAATAAACTCGAACACCTTTAATGGATATTGAATCAGCTCAATCTCCCGGCGCAGCGATTTGATGCCGATGCTGGTATCCAGGATAACCTCGGGAATGCCGGTCAGATAGCGGATGCCATCCTGCAGAAAGCCCTCGTTGGCAACGGCGAATAACGAATTGTAGGCGGGGTCAATAACTTCCGCGCGAAAGCGCGGAAAATCAGCCAGTCCCCGCGAACGGAAGAACGCCTGCGAATGGCTGTACCATTCCGAGCGGGAAATAACGTCGGCTGCGCCCAGCAGGAATAGCCGGTAATCGCCGTCATTCTCGAAATAATGCTCTGCACAGGCGGGCTCTTGCAGGCGGGTGAAAACTTCGTTGCGCAGGCTTTCCCGAGCCAGCGTCAGGCTCTCCGTTGCCGGGTGAACTTCACGCAGAGCTTTTTGCAGCGTGTCTACCCGATCATGCATCAGGCGCTGTTGATATCTATCCAGCGCATCCTTGCGCGGTGCGCCCGGCAAGCTCGATAGAATGAAACTGCCGGGCAGAGCATGGTAATACTCCGCCAGACTGGCATGCTGGGCCATGCCGAACCCGCGGATCACCAACTTGCCGCTGCCTTCCTCGTTGAGATACTTGATTACATTGGACTGGCCAATGACCTGAGCGACATCGAGATTATCGATCAGCGCATTGGGTGATAGCACCACGCCGTCGGCAAAGGCCAGACCGGTGAGAAAGCGTTTGCGCAGCTCGTTGCCATCCAGAGCGCGGACCGAGTCGCAATTGGACAGCAACAGTTTTTCCTTGAACAACATGCCGGTTCGAACTCCTTTCCATGATGGCAGCCATGATATGGTCTGACCCGCGGTTTGGCGATACGGACAACATCAGACGCGCTTGCTTGCCGCCACAATCAACGCCTGAAACAGCCGTCGCTGGCGGCGTATCAGCAACAGGAATTCCGGGTGCCATTGCACGCCGAGCAGGAAGGGGTGGTCCGGGTCTTCGATCGCCTGGATGATGCCATCCAGGTCGCGGCCGCTGACCTGCAGTTGTTGACCGAGCTGGTTGATAGCCTGATTGTGCAGGCTGTTGATCTGCGCCCGCTCGCTGCCGAGCAGGTCGGCGAGCCGGCTGTTGGGGACGATATCCAGTGTCTTGAGCGGCAGTACGGTGCGCCGGTGTGAGGTCTTGTGGCGCCGGGAGCGCAGCTCCTGATACAGATTGCCACCGCGACGTGCGTTGAGCAGTTGGGCGCCCCGGCAAATCCCCAGCAGCGGCAGCCGGTGGGCTAGCGCATCATCGATGATTGCCGCTTCCAGTGCGTCCCGCTCGGGGTCGTATTTGGGCACCACTTCCGGTTCGGCGGTATACAGGACCGGGTCTATATCATGGCCACCGGTAATGACCACGCCGTCATAGCGGTGCTGTTGCCAGGGGTCGCCGGGGCGCAGTTGGAGCGGTTTGCCGCCGTACCAGCGGATGGCGCACGCTACCAGAAAGCGCGGGCCGAAAGCACCGCGCGATGGCCCGGTTACCGCAATGATCGGCGCCTTGTTCAGATCCCGCTCAGCCATTGGCGCTCCAGCTGTGCTTTCCAACTATCCAGTAACCGGCCCAGCCCCTGTTCCAGGTGCTGCCCATAGGCGTTGCAGCAGGCATCGAGACGGGGCCGGTCTGCGGCCAGTGCCTCCACCTGCAACCAGTCACTCCACGCGCCGCCGAGACCCCAGCCGGGTTGATCGATCAGGCTATCCGGCAGACGGTAATGCAGGGCAGGGCGAGCCTTGATCAAGGGGTCGGCTGTAGCCGCCTGAACCTGCTCGGCACTCAGGTACTTGAACAGCGGAAGCATATCCAGAGCGCGGTTACGGGTCGGGTTGGCCAGCAGGTAGTCGGCTATCAGCTGGGTCTGCTCTGGCCAGTAATGCGGGTTGATCAGTTGCTTGACATAGACCGGTGGAAACGGGCCGGCGAATGCAGTCAGGCGGCGGGTCAGGTTCATTCGCGCGCGTTGCGCCAGCCAGTCATACAGGCAGGTGAAGGCTTTGAGATAGGCAGTGATGGTATCGGTTTGCAGGTCCGGCAGATCGAGGTTGAATTGCATGCCGAAGGCGCTCATGACGCTGCTGGAGGTACCCTGTGCGCCGGCAATCCGCAGCAGATCGATCAGCCCTTCGAACTCACCCAGACGGTTCATGGGCAAGGGTGGGCTGATCAGTTCCAACGGCACGACATCGTTGGTGACCCACTTGAGCAGTTCTTCCACCGAGGTGCGCAGTTCGTCCCCCAGGTCGTTTTCCGCACGTTGTTCGCGGCCCATGTCCCGCAGCAGGGTGAAATCCAGTTCGACTCGCCAGTCGCCGGCCGGGTCGCCTCGCAGGGTGCGCTCATAGCGGCTGGTGGCCTGGCTGGGCAATTGCAGATAGCGGCTGCAGATGGTGGCCAGCCGGTCGATATCCAGTCCGCTCATTTCCAGTTCCACACCGACGCGGCGCAGCTCGCCGGTGCCGGTATGGATGCGTGCCGGTAAGGCGAACGATGGTGGGCAATGGGTCATGTACAGCTCCGCGTCCGGCCATTGGGTAACGTTCTGCTCGATTCTGGCATCCGCATATCCAAGGGGTGGTCTCAGACCAGGTTCAGCATGATAGAATCCATTGGCTCCGCTCCGGGTGTCTCGCCCGGGACTCATTCGGTCGTGTTGTCTGCCGCCCCCATGGCAGGTTTTCTCAGACAATGTCGATCAAACGACAGCCGCTTCGCCAATTCCATCTGTCGTTGGGCACGGAGTCAAAGGGATAACTTCTGGTCAGGGCATCTGCCTCCATGATCGGTAGGTTCTTCCCGCAAGCATTGACCTGCATGACTCAAGGCTAGCCGCTGACAGCGGCATCGTCCATTTGCTGCCGCTCGGCAAGCGACAGGGCTGAAACTAACTTCCTGATAGGTTAACTATGAGCAAGAACGCGACGTTTCGGGAAATCGAACGCAAACTGGCGGAAAGTCTGGCGCAACTTGAAGCCAAGAAAGAAGCAGAACACATTTGTGAAGAACAGGCGTTCAGCGATGAACTCAAGACACTGATGAAAACCTATCGCCTGTCCGCAACGGATGTACTGGCAATCATCGAGTCCGCACCCCAGGCGCACTGAATACGCGATGCGCGGTAATACAGCGTAATCATGGACGATATGACAAAACACTCGACAACTCCCGCCTATTCGCCAGGCAAACAAGCCTTATTGGATGCCGCCCTGCGTTTGGCGGCGGATGGGCGGACACTCAATAGTCTGGGGTTGCGGGAACTGGCTCGGGAAGCGGGACTGAATCCAAACACCTTCTATCGCCACTTCCGTGAAATGGACGATCTGGGTCTGACGCTGTTGCGTAGTATCGTCGAGCAGGTGCGTGGGCCCATACGCGTATTACGTCACGACGCCACCGCGCGCGCCGAGCGGCAGATACGGCAGCAGAACCCGGCGATTGATCAGGTGCAATTGGAGTTGCGGCGTGGGCGGCTGGTCTGCGCAGAAACCGTCCGCCTGTTCCTCGACTATGTGTTGGCGAATGCTGAAGTGGTGATGGTGGCCATGCGCGAGATGCATGGACCGTCGGAATTGTTGCGCAGGGAAGTGCGCAACATGATGCGCCTGTTCGCTGATGATCTGGCGCAGGATATCGTCGAATTGAAACTGGTCTCCGAGCAGGTCGCACCAATGCAGGTGCGGCAGATAGCCGAGATGGTCAGTCTCAACCTGTTCTTTCAATCGCTGGATTACATCGCTCAGCCACAGCGCCGCGATCAACTGCGCCGGTTGGTCGAAGAGCAGATCATGATGCTGTTTACCGGTGCTGCCTTCCTACAGGCGGTGGGTGCGTTGTGCTTGCCGGAAGGAGAGGTATAGGCGAAGCGGTTCTTTGGCGGCCGCCGTTGGGTTATCATTGGCAGCAGACTTTCATCTAAGCGACTAAGGTTAAGCCTGAGTCAGCGTATCTATGCCTGCGGGCATCTTCCGGCAAGATCTTTTTTGCCGCTCTTCAGTGTGCTGCTGAATACGACATGCAAGGAGTAATTCCATGGGAACCCAGCCCACGAATGAAACCGACCCCAATGATATCAACCCCAGTGACGATGGGATCCCGGCGCCTTCCGGCGACGCCAATCTGATCGATACGGACTATGTGGTCGGGCAGGACAACTTTGCCGGCAAATTGACCATCAACCTGGACATACACAGCAAGGTCTTTCTGATCTCGGCAGGGACCATCCTGTTGTTCGTGTTGTTGACCCTGGCATTACAGGACCAGGCGGCGGAGGTCTTTACCGGCCTGCGGGGCTGGCTGACCAGCAATATGGCCTGGTTCTTCATCAGCGCTGCGAATATCTTCGTGGTGCTGTGCCTGGCGCTGATCGTCTCGCCGTTGGGCAAGGTACGTATCGGTGGGCGGGATGCGACACCGGACTATACCTACCTGGGCTGGTTCTCGATGCTGTTTGCCGCCGGCATGGGTATCGGATTGATGTTCTATGGCGTGGCCGAACCCATGTCGCACTTCACCGCGGCATTCGATGGCGTCGTGGTTGGCGAGGATGGGGTACGCACTGACTGGGCGCCGCTGGGCGGCGCTGCCGGTAATGCCGAAGAGGCGGTGCGTCTGGGCATGGCCGCGACCATCTTCCATTGGGGTCTGCATCCCTGGGCCATCTACGCCATCGTTGCGTTGTCCCTGGCCATCTTTTCCTTTAACAAGGGCCTGCCGCTGAGTGTGCGTTCGATATTCTACCCGTTGCTGGGTGAGCGCATCTGGGGCTGGCCCGGGCACGTGATCGATATTCTCGCGGTATTCGCCACCATGTTCGGGCTGGTCACCTCGCTGGGCCTCGGAGCCCAACAGGCCAGCGCGGGCATGGAGCATCTATTTGGTATTCCGACCGGCAACCTGACCATGGTGCTATTGATCATCGCCATCACTCTGGTGGCGATGTGGTCGGTAGTGGCCGGGGTGGACAAGGGCGTCCAGCAATTGTCCAAGATCAACCTGCTGCTTGCGGTGCTACTGCTATTCTTCGTGATCGTTTTCGGGCCCACGCTGGAAATCTTCAAAGGCTTTTTCGAGAACCTGGGCGCCTATGTCAGCTACCTGCCGGCGCTGTCCAATCCGATAGGCCGCGATGATGCCAACTTCAGTCAGGGCTGGACCGGCTTCTACTGGGCCTGGTGGATCAGCTGGTCGCCCTTCGTTGGCATGTTCATCGCTCGGGTCAGCCGGGGGCGCAGCGTGCGGGAATTTCTGATCGCGGTGCTGCTGGTACCATCGCTGGTCTCGGTACTGTGGATGACTTCCTTCGGCGGAGTGGCCATCGACCAGGTACTGGCCGACAATTTCACCGGGGTTCAGGAGGCAGCGCTGGAGTTGCAACTGTTCACCATGTTGGGCCAGCTACCGCTGTCGGCCATTACCTCGTTCCTCGGCATCATTCTGGTCATCATGTTCTTCATCACCTCTTCGGATTCCGGCTCACTGGTGATCGATGCCATCACTGCCGGTGGCAAGATCAATGCGCCGGTATCCCAGCGGATCTTCTGGGCGGTGATCGAGGGTGTGCTGGCCATCGCGTTGCTGATCGGGGGCGGCCTGGTGGCCCTGCAGGCCATGGCCGTATCCACCGGCTTGCCGTTCACTGTGGTATTGCTGGTCGGGTGTGTAGCGGTGGTGAAGGGGTTGATGAGCGAGCCGCGCTAGCGGCTCAGCACCACAGGTCACCCAGGCGTTGCCGTGGCGAGAGGTGTGTCGCCACCTGCGCCTGCAGCAATTCGGCGGTGCCCAGGGCGTCAGTCAGCGCATGATGCGCCTGATACAGCGGCAGGTTGTAGCGGGTACGGCTGTCGGCCAAACGAATGGAAAGCGGCTTTCTGCCCAGCAGCCGTAGCAGCCAGCCGGGCTGGCGCTGCGGATGCAGGTCGGCCTCGATCTGCATGGTATCGACCATGGGAAACAACAGGCTTTCGCCGAATGCCTGGCGTACCGCCTGATCGATGAAGTTGCGCTCGATATTGCGGTAGTGCACTACCGCCACCCTGCCTGCCAACTGATCTACCAGACTGTCCATGATCTGCGCAAAGCGCGGCGCCTGCCGGATGTCCGAGTGAGTAATGCGATGGAATACCACCGACTCCGGAATCAAGTCGCTATGGGGCCGCACCAGTTGCTGCCAGGCCTGGTTGCTGCGGATACGGCCCAGAGTGAAAGGGACGGCGCCGATGCTCAGGATCGAGTGGCGCTTGGGATTGAGACCAGTGGTCTCGATATCCAGCGCGATGAACTCAACCTCGCTCAGGGGCGTATCCGCCGCGGGCCATTCGGCTTTATAGAAACGCTGCAGGGAGGGCTGCCGGGTACTGGCGGCCATATTGGCCAGATAGGCTGGCCAGTCACTCGCGTGGTTGGCTACGGTTGGCTTCATGGTCTGCCATCACCTGTGGTATGGGGATAGCGATAGCGCAGGAATTTCTGCGCATTGCTGAGGATCTGGAAAGCATCCTTCAGTCCGTGCCGTTCTGCTGCCGAAACGTTCTCCGGCTCGATGTAATTGTCCGGCTCGCGCTTCTCGCGAATATCCAGCGCCTGGTGACGGATGCGCGCAAGCGACAGGAACTCCAGAGCGTAGCGCAGCCGGTCCACTGATTCGGGGGGCATCAGGCGGGTCTTGGCAATATCGTCCAGCCGGTCGACCGAGCTTTGGGCGGTGGAGCCGCAGGCGAGCGCGTGCACCCGGATCAGATCAGTCAACGGGGCGGTACCGCGGCCCTTGATGTTGATGATGTTCTTCTGCCGGCCATCCTGCTCCATGACGAAGGTGCGGAAGATGCCCAGTGGTGGTGTGCGGTTCAACGAGTTGCGCGCCAGCAGCGCGAGAAAGCGCTGATTGCCGCTGGCCCGGGTAGCGATCAGCTCATGCAGCTGTTCGACAAAGTCCGTCTGACCACTGACCGCTTCCAGATCGAAGAAGATATTGCTGTTGAGCAGGGTCTGGGGATTGGGGCGCTCGATCCAGTCATTGAAATAGTTCTTCCATACCGCCAGTGGCTGCCGCCAGCGCTGGTTGGTAGCCATGATGTCACCCTTGCAGTAGGTGTAGCCGCAGGCGGCCAGGCCGTCGCTGACAAAGGTTGCCAGCCGCAGGAAATAGTCATCGTGTTCGGCTGGGTCGAAGCGGTCATCGAGCACCAGGGCATTGTCCTGGTCGGTCACTATCAGTTGTTCATCCCGCGCCATCGAGCCCATCACCATGAAGCAGTACGGGACTGGCGGCGGGCCCAACTGCGCCTCGGCCAGATCCACCAGCCGCTGGATGAAGCTGCGACCGATGCTGGACATGGCGCTGCCGATCATATGCGCACTGGCATCATCTTCGACCATGCGCACGAAGGTGGCGCGCACATCGGGTACTAGCCCCTGTAGCTCGGCGATGGACTGGCGGTTGAAGATGTCATTGACCAGATACAGACTGCTCTGGGACTGATAGCGGATCACATCGGCCAGGTTGATCAGGCCCACCGGGCGGCGCCGGTTGAGGATCGGCAGGTGATGGATATTGTGCCGCAGCATGCACAGGATCGCCTCGAATACCGAGTCGTTGGATTGCAGGGTAATCGGGTCGGCCGACATGATGTGCTGCAGTGGCGTCTCCGGCGGCAACGCCTCGGATACCACGCGAGTGCGGAAGTCGCGATCAGTGATGATGCCGACCACGCGCCGCTGTTGGGGATCATCCGCCATCGGTTCGGTAATCAGCAAGGCCGATACGCTCTGGTCGGTCATCACCGTCGCTGCCTGGTGCACGCTCGCTTGTGCATCCAGCATCACCGGTGGTCGGCTGATCAGCTTGTTGACCCGGACCTTCATCAACTCGTTGGCCCGGCCCTGAAGCTCGATCGCGGACCGTAAACGACCGGACCCTTCGGTATCGACGAAGTCGGCGAAATTGTCGAAGCTTTCGTTCAACTGGCTGAAGAGCACCCCGGGGATGAAGTAGATCAAGGTATCTTCAAGCGCCCGCGCCGGGAACCGCACTCGGCTGTCGCGGCGCAGGCTGGCCTGGCCGAAAATGTCCCCCTCGCCCAGCCGGTTGAACAGCTCACCGTTGCGCCGCAGTATCTCCACCGCACCGCTGCGGATGTAATGCAGATCGGTGATGTCCTGACCGGCCTCGAGAATCAGCGTGCCGGCCTTGTAATACTGCACCTGCACCTGGCTGGCAGTCTCGTCCAGTGTCTCTTCGGGCAATTCATCGAAGGGGGCGAAGCGACTCAGATGGTCACGTATTTCGATCAGTTCAACTTGCATGGCAGTTTCCAGCGGTGGCCTTACGGGACAGTGTAATACCTGTGCGGTGCAGATGCGCTAGGTGAAGCCCTTGTTGGAATGCGAAGGGTCTGTCCCTAAACTGGCGTCTTTGCGCAAATGGATCTACGCGATGCTCTCCGTCCTATCCGTCACCTTGCCGGTCTTCGCTCTGATCCTGACCGGCTGGCTGGTGCGCCGAGCCGGGGTGCTCGGTCCCCATGCGGCGAGCGAGCTGACCCGTTTCGTCATCTATCTGGCCCTGCCGGCGCTCTTGTTCGAGGTGGTTGCCAACGCCGAATGGCAGGTGCTCTGGCAGCCCGGCTTTATCGGCGCATTCGGCCTGGGGGTGGCGGTGGTCTTCATCGGCGCGGTTGTGGTGCAGCTGATTCGGCGCAGACCGCTGGTCGATTCGGCTATTGATGGACTGAACGCCGCTTATGCCAATACCGGCTTTCTGGGTATTCCATTGCTACTGGCGATTCTGGGTCGGGACTCGCTGATACCGGCGATGATCGCCACCGTCATCACCGTCTGTATTTTATTTGCCGTGGCACTGATCATGCTCGAGCTGGCGCTGCAGCGCAGCGCCAGCTCGGCGTCCGGGCCGATGTTGGGCACGGTGGGATTGCAACTGCTGCGCAACCCTTTGCTGGTCGCGCCGGCTCTTGGGCTGCTGGTATTGCTGCTCGGCCTGCGTCTTCCGGCCCCCATGAATGATTTTCTGCAGTTATTGGGCGCTGCGGCATCGCCCTGTGCGCTGGTGGCGCTGGGACTGTTTCTGGCAGAGGATCGGCCTCGCCCGCAACGCGTTGCCGGTACCGTGGCGTTGCTGGTCGGGCTCAAGCTGGTGCTGCAGCCGCTGGTGACCTGGTGGCTCGCTGCCCAGATCTTTGGGCTATCCGCGGTGCTGGTGCACAGCGCGGTATTGCTGGCTGCGCTACCTACCGGTACTGGCCCCTTCATGGCAGCGCAGCTTTACCGGCGCGATGGTGCGGTGACCTCCAGTGTCATTCTGATCTCCACGGTGGTCTCATTGCTGACGATTTCCGGTTTGCTCGGGCTCCTCCAGTAACACATCGCTGGGCAGGCTTCGCCGCTGAGCATTGGCGCAACTGAACCGGCTGTGCCAGCATGAACCACTGGTTTTGTCTGTGAGGTAGTCATGCAAAAGATTTTCATCATCGGTGGGGCGGGCAAGGTAGGGCGTTATCTCGCCCGGCAACTGGCACAGCGAGGCCATGAGGCCCGAACCCTGCATCGCAATGCCCAGCAGACTGATGAGTTGCAGGCGCTGGGTGCGGTTCCAGTGCAGGGTAATCTGCTCGAACTGGACGCTGATGGGCTCGCGGCATTGATCGGCGACAGCGACGCGGTGGTGTTTACTGCTGGCGCCGGCGGCAAGGGAGGGCCGCAGATGACCGACGCTATCGATGGCCAGGGGCTGGAGCTAGCGGTGGCTGCGGCGCAACAGGCGGGGGTGCAGCGCTTCCTGCTGGTATCGGCGTTCCCCGAGGCGGGACGCAACAAGGTCGTCTCCGATACCTTCGAAAACTATATGGCGGTAAAAAAGTGTGCCGATGTGCATCTGGCTGAGTCCGATCTGGACTGGGTCATCCTGCGGCCCGGCACGCTGCTGGATTCGCCGGGTACTGGCAAGGTACGGGCGGGATTGGCCATCCCCTATGGAGATGTGCCGCGGGAGGATGTGGCGGCCACGCTGTTGGCGTTGATCGAGCAACCGGCAGTCAACCGGATGATTGTCGAGCTGACCGGGGGTGATACCCCGGTGGCTGACGCCATTCAGTCGCTTGTGTCGGGCTGAAGAGGCCGCTGCAGCAGCTTGGGAGAGGAGCCAGCAACGAGATGCTGGCTCCGATCGCATCACTGCTGGGGTGTCAGTTTGAGTAATGCGCCTTCGCCCCCACGCATGCCGTCCTCCAGCAGCCAGATCGCGCCGTCCGGACCTTGCTCCACCTCGCGGATGCGCTTCTGCATATCGAAGCGTTCCGCTTCACGCGCCTCTTCGCCGTCGAACTCGACCCGCACCAGTGACAGCGACGACATGCCGCCGATGAAACCATCGCCCTGCCAATCGGAGAACAGCTCGCCGTTGTAGATGATGAAGCCCGCCGGTGAGATCACTGGCGTCCAGGTGATGGCGGGCGCATTGAATTCCGGACGGGTATCATGGTTAGGGATCGGCTTGCCGTCATAGTGTTCGCCATTGGAAACCAGCGGATAACCGTAGTTGGCCCCTTTCTCGATCAGATTGAGTTCGTCGCCGTCCTTGGGGCCCATCTCATGCGCCCAGAGCTTGCCGTCGGCAGCGAATGCCATTCCCAGAATGTTGCGATGGCCGAGCGACCAGACCTGCGCCGCTACCTCACCCTGATCAGCGAAGGGGTTGTCCTCGGGCACACTGCCATCGTCGTTCAACCGCACCATCTTGCCCAGATTGCTGTTCATATCCTGGGCAGGGTCAAACTTCTGCCGCTCACTGGAGCTGATCCACAGCATGCCGTCGCTATCGAACGCGAGACGATGGCCGAAATGGCCGTTGCCGGATACCTTCGGCGTCTGCCGCCAGATCACCTGCAGGTCCTCGAGCGCGCCCCCACCATCTTCATCCAGCACCAGACGGGCCCGCGCCACCGCAGCGCCGGAGCCGCCATCGCCAGCCTCGGCATAACTGATGTAAATCTGCTGGTTGTCTGCGAACTGCGGATGCAGCAACACATCGCCCAGCCCACCCTGGCCGGCATGGACCACCTCCGGTACACCGCTGATGGTTTCAGAACTATCTGTTCCCAGGTCGTGCAGGCGCAGCGTACCCGCCATCTCGGTGACCAGCAGCCGGCCGTCCGGCAGGAAGGTCATGGCCCAGGGAGCATCGAACTGAGTCACTTCGGTCACGCTGAAGGGTAACTCATCGGTTCCCGGGTCTGCGGTCGGCTGTCCGTCCGCCGCCTGTTCGGCAGCCGCTTCCTCCGCATCGCTATTGGCTTCGGCGGTGCTTTCCTCCGGGCCGACGGGTGCGGTGGCCTGCTCGGTAGCGGCTGGCGCTGGGCTGGCGGCCTGGTTGTCGGTATCTGCCGAATTATCGCAGGCAGCCAGCCAGCCGAGGGTGGCGAGAAAGATCATTGAATGCCGAAAAGGAATCATGACAGCTCCTGTGTCGTGGGGCGGAGAAGTTGATCCGTTAATAGTAGGTGGGGAAGGGAGTTTCGCAAGCTGGGAGCAGCAGCCGGTTAAATCCGACCGTCATGGTTTGCGAGCGCTACACTAGGCTTCATGCAGGGTGATCGGCTCGGGAGAGAGTATGGACTGGCGGGGAAGGCGGCAGAGCCGCAACATCGAAGACCGGCGCGGGCAGCCGCTGCAGGGGAGTGGTGGCGGGGTCGGATTGTTATTGCTGCTGCGTCTGCTGCCGTGGCTGTTGCGTAGCTGGCCGGGTCGCATCGTGCTGCTGCTGGGGGGCGTGGCCTTTGTCGGTGCCCGTATGCTCGGCATTGATTTGTTGCAATTGAGCGGCCCGGCACCTCAGCAGACCGCGACTTTCTCCGCCGAAGAGCAGCAATTGGCCGAATTCGTTTCCGTGGTGTTGGCTGATACGGAGCAGACCTGGCAGGGTATCTTCAGCGAAGCGGGCAGCCGCTACGAAGAGCCCACGCTGGTGCTGTTCAGCCAGCGGGTCGCCTCGGCCTGCGGCACGGCCAGCTCCGCCGTCGGCCCCTTCTATTGTCCGGCGGATCGCAAGGTCTATCTTGACCTGAGCTTTTTCCGCGACCTGGATCGCCAACTCGGCGCGCCAGGCGACTTCGCCCAGGCCTACGTGGTCGCCCATGAAGTGGGGCATCACATTCAGACCCTGCTGGGTATCAGCCAGAAGGTTCGCGCCACCGGGCAGGGCAAGTCCGCTGCGGTGGTCAATGCCCTGTCGGTGCGTCAGGAACTGCAGGCCGATTGCCTGGCCGGCGTCTGGGGCCATGCCGCGCACAATTACAGCCAACTGCTCGAGCCGGGGGATCTGGAAGAGGCGTTGCAGGCCGCCGCTGCCATCGGTGACGACCGCCTGCAACGGCGCAGCGGCGGGGAAGTGGTGCCCGACAGCTTTACCCACGGCACTTCGGCCCAGCGGGTGGAGTGGTTCCGACGCGGGTTCGAGAGTGGGGATATGGGGCAGTGCGATACGTTTTCGGCGAGTCTATAAAGCATGTATGAATGACATGCTGGCGCAGTTCTGGAGAGGGGCGCCGGACTGGGTAAAGAGGGCGCAATGCGCCCTCTGGGTGGTGATATTACGGCGTGGCCGGCTTTGCCACTTCTCTGTCCACCATATCCTTGCCCAATCGGGTCCAGGTCAACAGGAAGCACAGGGCGCTGGCAGCGTACAGGCAAGCCATTATGATCATGGAGGTTTGCAGGCTTTGTGCGTAGACCTGTCCACAGACGTCCTGCAGGTTCTGGGTCAGTTCACCGATTACTTTGGGGTGACATTGACTGCGCGCCAGGTCGCCAGCCGCAACCCCGAGCTCGGCGACGCCGGAATTGAAGAAGATGTCGGAGATTGCGCCAATGAACAGCGGGCCGAAACCGTAGCCAAGCAGGTTGACGAGAAGCAGCATCACGGCCGTAGCCATTGCGCGCACACGCATGCTCACCACGCCCTGGCCGATCGTGTACTGAGCGGCCAGGTAGCCGTACTTCACAAAGCCGCCGATGACCAGGCCGATTGCAGCGTAGAGCAGGTTATCGGTGGTGAAGGCGAAGATATAAAAGGGGATCGACAGTGCCAGGCCTATCGCTGGTACCCAGGCGATGGCGCCCGGATGCTTCTTGTACATCCTGGTTGCCAGCCAACCGGTGGCGAAGGTGCCAACGGCGGCGGACAGGGCGACCGGCGTGTTGATCCAGATCGCTGCCTGACCGGCAGTAATTTCGTAGGTGCGGACCAGAAAGAGCGACTGGAACGAGGAGATACCGTAACCGCAGAACGCGGCAATGGTGGAGCCGGCGGTCATCAGCCAGAAAGCAGGCTTGCCCATCAGCTCGTGGATAGCCTCGCCCAGGCTGGCTCGCTCCTTTTTCGCGGCTTCCGGCGGATCGGTGTAGCCACGCGGCGGCTCTTTGACTGTGAATTTGAAAACAAGGGCGACCAGCAAGCCCGGCAAACCGACGACGAAGAAGGCGGTGCGCCAGTCGAACGCGTCGGTAACCCAGCCGCCGATGATGTTGGCGAACATGGTGCCGAGCGTAACGCCCATGGCGTAGAAGCCCAGGGCCTGGGAGCGTTCACGCGGAATGAAATAGTCCGCGATCAGGGAGTTGGCTGGCGGCGTGCAGCCGGCCTCGCCAATACCCACACCGACGCGGCACATCAGCAGGATCCAGAACGCGCCTATGGTGACCGAGCCGATGGTGACTTCCGTCGCCAGGCCGCAAAGCGCTGTCATCAGCGACCACAAGGCCACGCAGACGGTCATGATCCAAACGCGATTGGCGACATCGGCAAAGCGCGCCAGCGGGACGCCCACGGCGGTGTAGAGCAAGGCGAAACCGAAGCCAGTGAGAAGCCCGAACTGGGTGTCTGTAATCCCGAGATCCGGTACCAGATCGGGGCCGACGACCGCTAGCAAGGCGCGGTCGACGAAATTCAGGATGTAGATAAATGTCAGCGCGAAGAGCACATAATTGCGGTATGCCTTGGAGCCATAGCCGGTCAAGTGGCTTTGGGCTCCCCCCTCTCTCGCAGTGATAGATCTCATGGACAATACGCCTTCTAGGTTGTTGTTATACGTCGATGTGGGCTGTAATCGCGCTGATATTCACCCACTCCTAGCGGTGTCTGCCTGGCCTTAAGAACAGTTTGCAGCCCTAAGCCGACTAGACGAACCCTGCCACTATATCGACATAGTGGGGTACGGTGGCGCGCAGAATCGTTGAGATTTGTAGCGAGTGATATTCAGCCGCGAGCGAATGCCAGGACTCAGGGCTCATACGAGTCACCGCGACGCGTAACATAGCAGCGTAGCAGCGGGACGGTCTGGCATGGTCGAGCCAAACAGCCTTTTTGAATACCAACACATAAAAACGGCATAGGTGGAACAGCACATAGCTGAAGCTCGGCCTCGCGATGCTCTTTGGGGTCCTTGCCTGTGGCAATGAGCTCCCGGACTTCAAAGCGCGGCTAGCGGTGAACCTCTGTGGACGCTAATAGACCTGAAAGCCCCGTATTTACTGGATTTCAGGCACAAAAAAAGACGTCCGAAGACGTCTTTAGATGCTTGTTTGGTGGAGCCGGGGGGATTTGAACCCCCGTCCGCCAGTCCGCCACTATCGGTTCTACATGCTTAGCCATCTCTATTGAGTTAACTCCTCACCGCCCGAGTGGCAGGGTGTTTGGAGCGAGCTGTATGAGTTTTAGCCGTTACGTCTACAGCGAACTTGGCGGCGATTCTGTTCTATATGACAATCATTTCGAGTTTACAGACATCCTCTGATGATTGCTGGAGCCGAAGCTACCAGAAGTGCTACTTGGCTGCTTACGCAGCTAGTTGTGCACCATAATTGTCGTCATTGGCAATTATATAGGTTTGCAACAGTGTATTTACGAGTTCTGTTACCAACTCGGCATGCCCCTCAAGCTTTGTAACCGTCGTCGAATCCTGATCGGCCCCAAAACCCTGGTGCTATTACATCAGAGGCTATTCTACGCCAAAGGTTCTCCAGCGTACAGCAGCGACATCTTTGGCAACAGATTGGTCAGCGGTTGCTTTCGCGGACCAGTCGCTGTTTCTCACGGTCCCAGTCGCGATTCTTTTCCGTCTCGCGCTTGTCGTATTCCTTCTTGCCCTTGACCAAGGCAATCTCGCACTTGACCAGGTGCTTCTTCCAATACAACGCCATGGCTACGCAGCTGTAACCCTTCTGCTCGACACCGGAGATGATCTTGTCGAGTTCCTTGGTGTGCAACAGCAGTTTGCGGGTGCGGATCGGGTCGGCAATGACGTGGGTGCTGGCGGTCTGCAGCGGGGTGATATGTGCGCCGAACAGGTAAGCTTCGCCGTCCTTCAGCAACACGTAGCTATCAACCAGCTGTGCCTTTCCGGCGCGCAGGCTTTTCACTTCCCAGCCAGCAAGGGAGATGCCCGCTTCAAAGCGTTGCTCGACAAAATATTCGTGCTTGGCCCGTTTGTTCAGCGCGATGGTGCCGCCGTTGGCCTGGGGTTTCTTTTGCTTGCTCATAGGCGGCGTATTATAGGGGTTGCCGCTGCCTTCTGCTATCTCTGATGCTGGGCTGGCAATCCCTATCGTGGCCGAAGCGCCGAATCGATGCGCCGTGGGTGTGGCCGGAGCGGGTAAATCGCGCCTGTTCCCGGTGGGCCGTTCACTGGTACGCTATATTCTTGATGATTCATAACCGAACTGTTCAAGTGAATAACCTATGACGACGCACATCAAGCGTTCGGCTCTGCTGCCTTTCCCGGCGGAGCGCCTGTTCGACCTGGTGAATCGGGTCGAGCACTACCCCGAATTTCTGCCCTGGTGCACCAAGGCGGAGGTCATCAGTGAAACCGACGAGTCCATGCAGGCCCGGCTGACGGTGGGCAAGGCTGGATTGCACCAGTCCTTTACCACCCACAATCAGTTGGTACCCGGTGAGCGCATCGAGATGCGCCTGGAAGACGGTCCTTTCACTGAACTCAATGGCGTCTGGACTTTCCAGGCGCTGAACGAGCAAGCCTGCAAGATTACTCTGGACATGCAATTCAACTATTCTGGAGCCCTGGTGCGCGCCACCCTGGGCCCCCTGTTCAATCATGCGGCCAATACCATGGTTGAGGCGTTTTCCAAGCGGGCCCAGGAGTTATACGGGTGAGTGAGCCGGCCATCACTGTGGAAGTGGCCTATGCGCTGCCCGATCAGCAGCGCATCATTCGCCTGACCGTGCCGGCAGGAACCACGGTTCTGCAGGCGGCGCGGCTGTCGGGAATTACCGAACATTTCCCGGGAGTGGATCTGGAGGCGTGCGATATGGGTGTTTTCGGCAAGCTGGTGGCCAAGCCGGCAGAGCGGGAGCTGAGAGAAGGGGAGCGCGTGGAACTGTACCGCCCGCTGATTGCCGACCCCAAGGAGGTGCGCAAGCAGCGGGCGGCCAGAAACAAGGAGGCAGCCAGAGCGGATTGAATCTGGGCGGCGCCAGCGCCGCCCGTCGGTTTATTCGCCAGTGCCCAGCGGTGCGCCGAGATCGATCGGATAGGGGGTGGCCGCAGGCTCTGTGGCGCTATCGCCGCTCATGATTTCTTCATCCCGGCTGGTGCCTGGAACGAAATCGCCGGCGAGGCCAACCAGCAGGTCGTCCTCGAACATCAGGCTGATGCGTTCCTGCTCGCGGGGGCTGTGCCCGGCCTGCAGGCTATACAGGTAATCCCAGCGGTTGGGCTCGAAGGTATCCTGCAGCAGGGGCGTGCCCATGATGAAACGTACTTGCCGTTGGGTCATGCCGGGACGCAGTTGGTCTACCATTTCCTGGGTGACGACGTTGCCCTGTTGGACATCGATCTTATATACACCCGGAAAACCGCAACCGGAAAGACCAGCGCCCGCGGCGCAAAACAGCAGGATACAAATGAGACGGTTCAGACTATTTGGCATCGCGTGGTAACATCCACTATCGAAAGTTGGCTGAATGGCCCTGAATCATACCCGACTGATCCAGCGCTGCGAAGCGTTGAGAGAGAAACTGACCATGGTTGAAAATCACGAACTGCGCAAAGCGGGCCTCAAGGTCACCTTACCGCGCGTCAAGATCCTGCAGATGCTGGACAACACAGAAGACCGCCACATGAGTGCCGAGGACGTCTACAAGGCTCTGATGGAAGCGGGTGAAGACGTTGGTCTGGCTACCGTTTATCGGGTACTCACCCAGTTCGAGACGGCCGGTCTGGTGGTGCGCCACAATTTCGATGGCGGCCATGCGGTATTCGAACTGGCAGATGGCGAGCATCACGACCATATGGTGTGCGTGGACACCGGCGAAGTGATCGAATTCTTCGATGAGGAGATCGAGCGTCGCCAGAAGGAAATCGTCAAGGAACACGGCTACGAGATGGTGGATCACAACCTCGTGCTGTATGTGAAGAAGAAAGGTTGATGCATCGGCAGGTCAGGCACTCGCCTGACCTGCACTGGCTGACGGGCAAGCCGTCAGCCAGTCATGGCTGATTGCCCGCCAATTGTTTGCGGGCATGGGCCAGGGACTCCTCGGTAAGATCCACTCCACCCAGCATGCGCGCCACTTCCTGCACGCGGCCTTCCTGATCCAGGCGGTCGATACAGGTGCGGGTCGAGTCGCGCTTCTGCTCCTTGCGTACGAACAGATGTTGATGCCCCTGCGCGGCCACCTGCGGCAGATGGGTCACCGTCAGTACCTGGCCGCGTTCGCCCAGTTGGCGCAGCAACTTGCCGACGATTTCGGCGGTTGGCCCGCCAATACCCACGTCTACTTCATCGAATACCAGCGTCGAGACTCGCGAGGTCTGGGCGGTAATGACCTGGATGCCCAGGCTGATACGTGACAGTTCGCCGCCCGAGGCCACCTTGGCCAGGGGCTTGGCCGGCTGGCCGGGATTGGCACTGACCAGAAATTCGACATTCTCCAGGCCCTGCAGTGGAGTCTGTTCAGCTTTGAGCGGATGCAGCTCCACCTTGACCTGGCCGCCGGGCATACCCAGTTGCTGGATCTCGCCGGTAACGGCTTTGGCCAGGCGGGTGGCGGCCTTGCGGCGGGTGTCCGAGAGGCGGCTGGCCAGGCTCTGGAAGTGCTCGCGGTAGGCTACCAATTCCTCAGATAGTCGTTCCCGGTCGGCGTCCTGCTGCTGGATGCCTTCCAGCTCGTCGATCAGGCGTTGCTGCAAGGCGGGCAATTCATCGGCGTTGACCCGATGTTTGCGGGCCAGGTCATGAATCACGCCGAGCCGCTCTTCGACCTGCTGCTGGCGCTGCGGGTCGGCCTCGAAGTGGTCCAGATAGCGGGTCAGCTCGCCAACCGCTTCTTCCACCTGAATCTGCGCGCCGGACAGCAGGTTGTGCGCCTCATCAAGGCTGCGGCCATGCTCCTTCAGACCGCTCAGCCGGTTGAGGCTTGAGGTTAGTGCCTGCAGCACACTGCCGCTGTCGCTTTCGCTGCAGATATTGATGATCTGCTGGCAGGACTGCATGATCAGCTCGGCGTTGGCCAACTGCCGCTGTTCCGCTTCCAGTTGTTCCAGTTCGCCATCTTGCAGGCTCAGATTGTCGAGTTCTTCCAATTGATAGCTGAGCAACTGAATGCGCGCGTTCTGCTCATCGTTGGTGTCACTGGCCTGCTGCAACGCCTGCTCGGTCTGCCGACAACGCTGCGCAGCGAGCTGGACCTGGCGGGCCAGGTCGCTGGCGCCGGCATAGTCATCCAGCAGTCGGCGGTGGGTATCAGCTTTCAATAACGACTGGTGTTCATGCTGGCTGTGAATATCGATGAGCATTTCGCCCAGGGCGCGGAGATCCTGCTGCGGACAGGGGCTGCCGTTGATGTAGGCGCGTGAGCGGCCTTCGGCGGTGACCACCCGGCGCAGGATGACCTGTGATTCGTCGCTGCTCAGGTCGCGCTGGCTGAGCCATTGGACCGCTTCGGGGATCTCGCTGATATCGAAGGTGGCAAGAATGTCTGCCTTGTCGGCACCCGGGCGTACGGCGCCACTGTCGGCGCGGTCGCCCAGGGTCAGCGCCAGTGCGTCGAGCATGATGGATTTGCCGGCGCCGGTTTCACCGGTGATCACGGTCATGCCCCGATCGAGTTCCAGCTCGAGATGATCGACAATTGCGTAGTTGTTCACCGCCAGATGCACCAACATGGAGTCGCTCTCCGAAGATTGTTGTTCTGGTTATTTATACAGTAGTGCTGTGGGGTTCCTCAACCCCTTGTTCACCCGCTGTGAAAAACTGCCCTTGAACCTGGGAAGGCGATCCCCATATAGGGTGCAGTGAAGTTCAATCCGGCCGCTGGGCCGTGTCGCCTTATTTTGTCAGACAGGAGATATACATGGTGGACGAACCGAGACAGGAGCTGCAGGACGAGGAGTCTGTAGCCGATCAGGGGCAGGAGACCGTTGCTGTGGAAGAGGACCTGGTAGCCCGGATCGCCAGCCTGGAAGAGCAGCTGGCCACGGCCCAGGATCAGGCTCTGCGTGCCGCTGCCGATGTGCAGAATGCCCGTCGTCGCGCTGAACAGGAAGTGGAAAAGGCGCACAAGTTCGCTCTGGAACGTTTTGCCAATGATCTGCTGGCGGTGGTTGATAGCCTGGAGCGCGGCCTGGAGCTGTCCAGTGACGAAGATGCCGCCATCAAGCCGATGCGTGATGGCATGGAGCTCACCCTGAAGCTGTTCAGCGATACCCTGGCCCGACATCAGATCGTCGCGGTCGACCCCCATGGTGAACCCTTCAACCCCGAACTGCACCAGGCGATGACCATGGAAGAGCGCGACAATGTCGAGCCCAATACCGTGATCAAGGTATTCCAGAAGGGTTATACCCTCAGCGGCCGCCTGCTGCGCCCGGCGATGGTGGTGGTGAGCAAGGCGGGTGCCGGTGGGGCGGCAGGTTCGATCAACGAGCAGGCTTGAAAAAGATTTTCCGTGACCCCATCTAGGGTCCATACACAGATCAAACAGCGCCGCTGCACCAGCAGCGGCCAGCATATTCGGAGACACAGCACATGGGTAAAATCATCGGTATCGACCTGGGGACTACCAACTCCTGCGTCGCTGTCATGGAAAATGGTGTGGCCAAGGTGATCGAGAACGCCGAGGGTGGTCGTACCACGCCGTCGATCGTCGCCTATACCAACGACGGAGAAACGCTGGTCGGCCAGTCCGCCAAGCGCCAATCGGTCACCAACCCGCAGAACACCCTGAACGCCGTCAAACGTCTGATCGGTCGTCGCTTCGACGAAGACGTCGTGCAGAAGGACATCAAGCTGGTGCCCTACAAGATCATCAAGGCCGACAACGGTGACGCCTGGGTCGAGGCCAAGGGTGAGAAGATGGCGCCGCCGCAGATTTCTGCGGAAGTGCTGAAGAAGATGAAGAAGACCGCCGAGGACTATCTGGGCGAGGCCGTCACCGAGGCGGTGATCACCGTACCGGCTTACTTCAATGACAGCCAGCGTCAGGCCACCAAGGATGCCGGTCGCATCGCTGGCCTGGACGTCAAGCGCATCATCAACGAGCCGACAGCGGCTGCGCTGGCCTACGGGATGGACAAGGCCCGTGGCGATTCCACCGTGGTGGTATATGACCTGGGTGGCGGTACCTTCGACGTATCGGTGATCGAGATTGCCGAAGTTGACGGTGAGCATCAGTTCGAAGTGCTGGCCACCAACGGCGACACTTTCCTTGGTGGTGAAGACTTCGACATGCGTCTGATCGACTATCTGGCGGATGAGTTCAAGCGGGAAAACGGCGTTGATCTACACAACGACCCGCTGGCCCTGCAGCGCCTGAAAGAAGCCGCTGAGAAAGCCAAGATCGAGCTGTCCTCGAGCCAGCAGACCGATGTCAACCTGCCGTACATCACCGCCGATGCCTCCGGTCCCAAGCACCTGCAGGTAAAAGTGACCCGTGCCAAGCTGGAGTCGCTGGTTGAAGAGCTGATCAAGCGCAGCATCGAGCCGTGCCGTGTGGCCATGAAGGACGCCGGTCTGGATGTTTCCGACATCAACGAAGTGATCCTGGTGGGCGGTCAGACCCGTATGCCGCTGGTGCAGAAGACCGTTGCCGAGTTCTTCGGCAAGGAGCCGCGCAAGGACGTCAACCCCGATGAGGCGGTTGCCGTGGGTGCAGCTATCCAGGGCGCGGTACTGGCCGGTGACGTGAAAGACGTATTGCTGCTGGACGTATCCCCGCTGTCGCTGGGTATCGAAACCATGGGCGGCGTGATGACCACGCTGATCGAGAAAAACACCACCATTCCGACCAAGAAGTCGCAGGTGTTCTCGACCGCGGACGACAACCAGACTGCAGTGACCATTCACGTACTGCAGGGTGAGCGTAAGCAAGCGCAGCAGAACAAATCGCTGGGTCGCTTCGACCTGGCCGACATCCCGCCGGCGCAGCGTGGCGTACCGCAGATCGAGGTCAGCTTCGACATCGATGCCAACGGTATCCTCAATGTGTCCGCCAAGGACAAGGCCACCGGCAAGCAGCAGTCGATCGTGATCAAGGCCAACTCCGGTCTGAGCGATGAAGAAATCGAGCAGATGGTGCGTGATGCCGAGGCCAACGCCGATGAAGATCGCAAGTTCGAAGAGCTGGTGACCGTGCGCAACCAGGGTGACCAGCTGGTGCATGCCACTCGCAAGACCCTGACCGAGGCGGGCGACAAGGCCACCGAGGAAGAGAAGGCCGCTATCGAGAAGGCGCTGGCCGATCTGGAAGAGGCGATCAAGGGCGACGACAAGGCCGAGATCGAAGCCAAGATCAACGCATTGTCCGAAGCGTCCGGCCCGATGGTACAGAAGATGTACGCCGAGCAGGCGCAGTCGGCTCAGGCGGAAGGCCAGGCGGACGCCGGTGATGCCAATGCCGATGACGTGGTGGATGCCGAGTTCGAAGAGGTCAAGGACAACAACAAGTAGTCCTTGCGTGACCGGGTGTCGGGCTTTGCCTGAGGCCCGGTACACATCGCGGCAGGGCAACGCGGGAGCTATTCCCGCGTTGCTGTTTGTGCCGTAAGGCTTTCTAAAGGAAACAGGATATATGGCCAAGCGTGACTATTATGAGGTGCTGGGCGTGGAGCGCGGCGCCAGTGAAGCCGAGCTGAAAAAGGCCTATCGCCGGTTGGCAATGAAATATCACCCGGACCGCAATCCGGATGACAAGGAAGCGGAAGAGAAATTCAAGGAGGCCAACGAGGCCTACGAAGTTCTTACCGATGCCAACAAGCGGGCGGCTTATGATCAGTATGGCCACGCGGGCGTCGACCCGAATATGGGGGCCGGTGCCGGCGGCTTTGGCGGCGGCAACTTCTCCGACATCTTCGGCGATGTATTCGGCGATATCTTCGGTGGTGGTGGCGGCGGGCGTGGTCGCTCCAGCGTGCAGCGGGGCAGTGATCTGCGCTACACCCTGGAACTCGATTTGGAAGAGGCTGTGCGCGGCACGTCTGTAACCATCCGGGTGCCGACCCTGGTGGGCTGCAATACCTGCGATGGCAGCGGTGCCAAGAAGGGCACCAGTCCGGTGACCTGTACCACCTGCGGTGGCCACGGCCAGGTGCGCATGCAGCAGGGTTTCTTCTCTGTGCAGCAGACCTGTCCCCGTTGTCATGGCACCGGTCAGATGATCAGCGATCCCTGCAGGGATTGTCACGGCCAGGGCCGGGTCGAAGAGCACAAGACTCTGTCGGTCAAGGTGCCGGCTGGTGTCGATACCGGTGATCGCATCCGGCTGGGCGGTGAAGGCGAGGCGGGTGTCAACGGCGGTCCTTCGGGCGACCTGTACGTGGTGGTCTCGGTACGCGAGCACAAGATCTTCCAGCGTGACGGCAAGAATCTGTACTGCGAAGTGCCGATCAGCTTTGCCGATGCTGCCCTGGGTGGTGAGCTGGAAGTGCCGACTCTGGACGGCCGAGTCAAGCTGAAGATTCCCGACGGTACCCAGACTGGCAAGCTGTTCCGGTTGCGTGGCAAGGGCGTGGTGCCGGTGCGCGGTGGCTCGGCCGGTGACCTGCTGTGTCGGGTGGTGGTCGAGACGCCAGTGAACCTGACCAAACGTCAGCGCGAGCTGCTCGACGAACTGCGTGATACGCTGCAGGCCGAGGGCAGCAATCAGTCGCCGCGGGCCAAGAGCTGGTTCGAAGGTGTGAAGAATTTTTTTGAAGACATGAAGTTCTGACCGGGGCAAGCATGAGAAGAATAGCGGTAATCGGCGCAGCCGGACGGATGGGCAAGACCCTGATCGAGGCCATCCAGCAAGCAGAAGGAGCCAGCCTGACGGCGGCGATCGAGCGGCCGCAGAGCAGTCTGATCGGTGCCGATGCCGGTGAGCTGGCCGGCGTCGGCAAGCTCGGCGTGAATATCGTTGGTGATCTGAATCAGGTGCTCAGCGAATTCGATGTGCTGATCGACTTTACTCATCCGACCAGCACCCTGGTCAATCTCGATATCTGTCGTGCGGCGGGCAAGGCCCTGGTAATCGGCACCACCGGCTTCTCCGACGCGGAAAAGCAGCAGATTGCCGATGCGGCTCAGCAGGTACCGGTGGTGTTCGCGCCGAACTTCAGCGTGGGTGTCAACCTGACCCTCAAGCTGCTGGATATGGCGGCCCGGGTCATGGGTGACGAGGCGGACATTGAAATCATCGAGGCGCACCACCGGCACAAGGTCGATGCGCCGTCCGGCACTGCGCTGCGCATGGGGGAAGTGGTTGCCGATGCGCTGGGTCGCAACCTCCAGGACGTGGCGGTGTATGGCCGTGAAGGCCAGACCGGCGCACGCGACCGCAACACCATCGGTTTTGCCACCGTGCGCGCCGGTGATGTGGTCGGTGACCACACCGTACTGTTTGCCACCGAAGGCGAGCGGGTCGAGATTACCCATAAGGCGTCGAGCCGCATGACCTTCGCCAAGGGCGCGGTGCGTTCAGCGATCTGGCTGGGTGGGCGCACCAGTGGTCTGTACGACATGCAGGATGTGCTGGCGCTGCGTGACTGAATTATGCGTGACAACAAAAAAACCGGCCCTTCGAGGCCGGGTTTTTTGTGCCCGCCGGCTCAGCTGGCCTTGTTCTGGCGCACCTGTTCGCGTGCCAGGTCGTTCAGGGTCTCGGTATTGCGCTGCAGGTAGAAGGCCGCAATGGTCGGTACCCAGTCGGCCCGGTGGTTGAGCAGGCGCGGCTGGATGAAGCTGTACTGCTTGTCCAGGTCGTTCAGTGTGCCGGACAGCTCGGGCAAAAGGGTTTTCAGGGTGGCTGAGCGCTGGACAATGCTGGCATCGATATTCTGAAACACGGTTTCGCCGGGTTCGATGAAGTAGATGCCGATCGAGCTGAACATGCTGTTCTGGTAGAGCAGCAGGATCTGGCTCGTCTCCAGGCTCTGCTGATGCAGCGCGTGAAGATGTTCGCTGATGGTGCCAGCGAGGCCGGAATACTGTGCCCCGGCGGCTTTGTCCAGCTTGCCATGGGCCATCATGATGCGGTTGACCGTGGCCAGGTGGTAATGGGCCTCTTCCAGGCTCTGGTTCTCCAGTTCGCGAATCAGGCCGACAAATTCGTTGAACGGGGTGCGCAGATCCTGAGGGTTGTCCATCAGGCGCAGCAGTTTTTCCATGTTGCCCAGGGCGTCGTTGTAGGTCTCCCGGTTGCCGGGCTCCCGTACACGTTCGAACAGGTTGTTATCGATCAACAGGTAGGTGGCGGCCCGGTAGCCTTCGCTGCGCAGTTCATGGATGTTCTGCGCCAATTGCGCGTCGGTGTCGGCTGGGGTCTGGCCGGCGAAGCCGAGCAGCAGCAGAACCAAGAGGTATTTCAGATGCATCTTCATTGTCTGGAGTCCCTGTTTTTTGTTTTTTGATCCTGATCCGGTCGCGACAGGCGCGTACCGGCAGAACTTCCCAGGCTCTGCGGCCAAGGATTTCATCCCCTGCAGTTTTAGCATGTTCATCGCGATTATGAAACAGAGCCCGAAATCGTCCCGTTCAATGGTCGTGGGCGAGATGGTCGGTGTGGATATTTACTGATCAAACCGGTAAACTATCGCGCTAATCAGTCTATATCAGCGCGTATCTGACCAATGCCTTTGCAGTGGAATGAAGTGGTAAACACATCATTCCCGCTTTTGTGCAGCCCGCGTTTGGCAAAAACGTGTCAGTCTTTCGGAGGTTTTCTTGTCCAAGCCCGCCATTCTCGCCCTTGCCGACGGCAGCATTTTCCGCGGTGAGGCCATCGGCGCCGACGGCCACAGTGTCGGCGAGGTCGTGTTCAACACAGCCATGACCGGTTATCAGGAGATCCTTACCGATCCTTCCTATGCACGGCAGATCGTCACGTTGACCTATCCCCACATCGGCAATACCGGTACCACGCCGCAAGATGCCGAGTCCTGGAAGGTCTGGGCGGCGGGCCTGGTGATCCGAGACCTGCCGTTGGTCGCCAGTAACTGGCGCAACAAGCAATCGCTGCCGGATTACCTCAAGGAAAATGGCACTGTGGCCATTGCCGGCATCGATACCCGTCGCCTGACGCGCATTCTGCGCGAGAAAGGTGCGCAGAATGGCTGCATCATGGCGGGTGAGGACGCGACTGAAGAAAAAGCGCTGGAGCTGGCGCGCGGCTTCCCTGGTCTGAAGGGCATGGACCTGGCGAAGGAGGTCAGTGTCAAAGAAGCCTACGAATGGCGTTCCGCTCCCTGGAATCTGGCCACTGATAGCCACCCTGAGATTGACGCGGCCGATCTGCCCTACCATGTGGTGGTCTATGATTTCGGCGTCAAGTACAACATCTTGCGCATGCTGGTCGGCCGCGGTTGCCGGTTGACTGTCGTACCCGCCCAGACCACGGCAGCGGAAGTGTTGGCGCTGAATCCCGATGGTGTGCTGCTGGCCAACGGTCCGGGCGACCCGGAGCCTTGCGATTACGCAATCAAGGCCATCCAGGAGTTGCTGGAATCCGATACCCCGATCCTCGGCATCTGTCTGGGTCACCAACTGCTCGCCCTGGCTTCCGGTGCGCGCACGGTAAAAATGCCCAGCGGCCACCATGGTGCCAACCACCCGGTTCAGGATCTGGATAGCGGTGTGGTGATGATCACCAGCCAGAACCACGGCTTCGCGGTGGACGAGGCCAGTTTGCCGGCCAACGTCCGCGCTACCTATAAATCCCTGTTCGACGGCACTCTGCAGGGCATCGAGCGCACCGACAAGGCGGCCTTCAGCTTCCAGGGACACCCTGAGGCGAGCCCCGGTCCGGGCGACGTGGCACCGCTGTTCGAGCGGTTCATCGCAGCCATGAACAAGAGCGCCTGAGTCGTCGGTCTATCCCAAGGATTAAAAGCACACTATGCCAAAACGTACTGATATCAAAAGTATTCTGATCCTCGGCGCCGGTCCCATCGTGATCGGCCAGGCCTGCGAGTTCGACTACTCCGGTGCCCAGGCCTGCAAGGCGCTGCGTGAAGAGGGGTTCCGGGTGATCCTGGTGAACTCCAACCCGGCCACCATCATGACCGATCCGGCCATGGCTGATGCCACCTATATCGAGCCGATCAAGTGGCAGACGGTAGCGCGCATCATCGAGAAGGAGCGCCCGGACGCGCTGCTGCCGACCATGGGCGGTCAGACTGCGCTGAACTGCGCGCTGGATCTGGAAAAGCACGGCGTGCTGGAGAAGTTCGGCGTGGAGATGATCGGTGCCAATGCCGATACCATCGACAAGGCCGAAGACCGTTCGCGGTTCGACAAGGCCATGCGTGATATCGGCCTGGAATGCCCGCGTTCCGGCATCGCTCACAACATGGATGAAGCCTACGGCGTCCTCGACAAGGTCGGCTTTCCTTGCATCATTCGCCCATCCTTCACCATGGGTGGTACCGGTGGCGGGATTGCCTATAACCGCGAAGAGTTCGAGGAAATCTGCAACCGCGGTCTGGATCTTTCTCCGACCAAGGAACTGCTGATCGACGAATCGCTGATCGGTTGGAAGGAATACGAGATGGAGGTGGTCCGCGACAAGAAGGACAACTGCATCATCGTCTGCTCGATCGAGAACTTCGATCCCATGGGCGTGCATACCGGTGACTCCATCACCGTGGCTCCGGCCCAGACCCTGACCGACAAGGAATACCAGATCATGCGCAACGCCTCGCTGGCGGTGCTGCGTGAAATCGGTGTGGAAACCGGCGGCTCCAACGTGCAGTTCGGTATCGACCCGAAGGATGGCCGCATGGTCGTCATCGAAATGAACCCGCGGGTGTCGCGTTCTTCCGCGCTGGCCTCCAAGGCCACTGGTTTTCCGATTGCCAAGATCGCCGCCAAGCTGGCGGTGGGTTATACCCTTGATGAGCTGCAGAACGACATTACCGGTGGCCGTACCCCGGCGTCCTTCGAGCCATCGATCGACTACGTCGTTACCAAGATTCCGCGTTTTGCCTTCGAGAAATTCCCCAATGCCGATGCGCGCCTGACCACCCAGATGAAATCCGTGGGTGAGGTCATGGCCATTGGCCGGACTTTCCAGGAATCGCTGCAAAAAGCGCTGCGTGGCCTGGAAGTGGGCTCCTGCGGCTTCGACCCGCAGCTGGATCTGAGTGCCGCGGATGCGGCCACCGACCTGACCCGCGAGCTGACGGTGCCGGGCGCCGAGCGTATCTGGTACATCGGTGATGCCTTCCGCGCCGGTATGAGTGTCGAGCGCATCTTCGATCTGACCAAGATCGATCCCTGGTTCCTGGTACAGATCGAGGATCTGATCAAGGACGAGGAACGTGTCAGCAAACTGGGCCTGGCCGATCTCGACAAGAACCTGATGTTCCGCCTCAAGCGCAAGGGATTCTCCGATACCCGCCTGGCGCAGCTGCTGGGCGTGAGCGAGAAGAACCTGCGTTCGCAGCGCCAGAAGCTCGGCGTGTTTCCGGTGTACAAGCGGGTGGATACCTGCGCCGCCGAGTTCGCCACCGATACCGCTTACATGTACTCCACCTATGAGGAAGAGTGCGAGGCCAACCCGTCGACCCGTGACAAGATCATGGTGCTGGGTGGCGGCCCGAACCGCATCGGTCAGGGTATCGAGTTCGACTACTGCTGCGTGCACGCGGCTCTGGCCATGCGTGAAGACGGGTACGAGACCATCATGGTCAACTGCAACCCGGAAACCGTATCCACCGATTATGACACGTCCGATCGTCTGTATTTCGAGCCGGTGACCCTGGAAGATGTGCTGGAAATCGTCCGTGTCGAACAGCCCAAGGGTGTGATCGTGCAGTACGGCGGGCAGACTCCGCTGAAGCTGGCTCGTGCCCTGGAAGAGGCCGGCGTGCCGATCATCGGTACCAGCCCCGAGGCCATTGACCGTGCCGAGGACCGCGAGCGCTTCCAGCAGATGGTCGAGCGCCTGAACCTGCGTCAGCCGCCGAACGCCACTGTGCGCAGCGAAGACGAGGCCATCACGGCCGCGAACAAGATCGGCTACCCGCTGGTCGTGCGCCCATCCTACGTACTGGGCGGTCGCGCCATGGAGATCGTCTACCAGGAAGACGAGCTCAAGCGCTACCTGCGTGACGCGGTGAAGGTTTCCAATGACAGCCCGGTGCTGCTGGACCACTTCCTCAACTGTGCGATCGAGATTGACGTGGATGCGGTGTCCGACGGCACTGATGTGGTCATCGGTGCGATCATGCAGCACATCGAGCAGGCGGGCGTACACTCCGGTGACTCGGCCTGCTCGCTGCCGCCGTACTCGCTGTCTGCCGAGGTACAGGACCAGATGCGCGACCAGGTCAAGCGCATGGCGCTGGAGCTGGGTGTGGTCGGTCTGATGAACGTGCAGCTGGCGCTGCAGGGCGACACCATCTACGTAATCGAAGTGAATCCGCGGGCTTCGCGTACCGTGCCCTTCGTCTCCAAGTGCATTGGCCGCTCCCTGGCGCAGATCGCTGCGCGGGTGATGGCTGGCAAGACGTTGAAGGAGCTGGGCTTCACCGAAGAGGTGATTCCGCCGTTCTTCTCGGTAAAGGAAGCGGTCTTCCCGTTCGCCAAGTTCCCGGGTGTGGATCCCATCCTTGGGCCGGAAATGAAATCCACCGGCGAGGTGATGGGCATTGGCGACAGTTTCGCCGAGGCTTTTGCCAAGTCGCAGCTGGGCGCCAGCGAGGTGCTGCCGACCTCGGGTACCGTGTTCATCAGCGTGCGTGAGGACGACAAGCCCTTCGTCGCCGACGTGGCCCGTGATCTGACTGAGCTCGGTTTCGAAGTGGTGGCCACCGCCGGTACCGCCAAGGTCATCGAGGCGGCTGGTTTGCCGGTGCGCCGTGTGAACAAGGTCACCGAAGGTCGCCCGCATATCGTCGATATGATCAAGAACGACCAGATCCGGCTGGTAATCAATACCACCGAAGGCCGGCAGTCCATCGCCGACTCCTATTCCATTCGTCGCAATGCCTTGCAGCACAAGGTGTACTCCACCACCACTCTGGCCGGCGGTCAGGCGGTATGCATGGCATTGAAATTCGGCCCTGAGCGCGCAGTGCGCCGCCTTCAGGAACTGCACGAGGGAATCTGACATGAAATATCCGATGACCAAGCAGGGCGCACTGGCCCTGGAAGAAGAGCTCAAGCACCTGAAAACAGTGCTGCGTCCGCAGATCACCGAGGCCATTGCCGAGGCGCGTGAGCTGGGCGATCTCAAGGAGAATGCCGAGTACCATGCCGCGCGCGAGCAGCAAGGTATGGTCGAGGCGCGTATCCGTGATATCGAAGGCCGTCTGTCCAATGCCCAGGTGATCGATGTCACCGCCATTGCCCGTACGGGCAAGGTGATCTTCGGCACCACGGTGACCATTGCCAATGTGGATACCGACGAGGAAGTGCGTTACCAGATCGTCGGTGAGGACGAGGCGGAGATCAAGGAAGGCAAGATCTCCGTCACCTCGCCCATTGCCCGGGCGCTGGTCGGTAAGGAGGAAGGCGAGATCGTGGCAGTCAAAACCCCCGCTGGCGTCGTCGAGTATGAAATCGTCGAGGTTCAACACCTGTGAGCCAGTCTGCTGCTCTGCCGGCAATGCGTAGCGGCAGGGTAGCCTGGCAGCTGGCCCAGACGTTGTGGGTCGGCGGCGTGTGGATGCTGCACTTCGTCATGCTGCCGGCGCTGGAGCGGTTCGGTCTGGCGCCGTTGCTGATCGATGAGATCGGCGGCTTCATGCGACCGCTGCTGGTCGGTTTTGCCGCAGTATGCGCACTATTGCAGTGTCTGGTGGCTGGTTTGGTGTTGGGATGGACCGTCTGGCGGGATCTGCGCGGGCAATTGCTGTTGGTGGTGCTGCTGGCTGCGGCGGTGTTCTTCCTGGTTGGTAGCTTGCCGCGCGGCGAGTACTGGCAGATGTTCAGCTATCTGGTGGTGGCATTCGCCGGCTTGGTGCTGATACTGCAGCCGCGGCCGGATGAGATTACCGGGCGCTGATCAGGTTTGTTGGTGGGAAGTCTGTGGGAGCGGCTTTGGGCGCCTCCACAGAAATCCCGGTCAGGGCTGGCAGGACGTCAGAAGTCCTTGAAGCGGGCCAGGTTCGACAGATTGGGGTTGGCTTTCTTGTTGCGACGCAACAGGATGACCATCTTGCCGATGACCTGAACCAATTCTGCGCCACTGGCCTGACACAGCTCGTCGATCAGTGCCTGCTTGGTGTCGCGATCACCGACGGTGATGCGAATCTTGATCAGCTCGTGATCATTCAGGGCGCGATCGAGTTCCGCCAGCACACCTTCGCTGGCACCCTGCTCGCTGACTATTACCACCGGCTTGAGATGGTGGCCAATGCGTTTGTAGGCTTTCTTCTGTTCAGAGCTGAGCGCCATAATGATCCGTGTGAGTTCCTGTATTCGATGAATGTCGAGAAAGGAAACTAGTATAACCGGCGGCGCGATCCGCTGCATGAGGTATTCCGTGGCAAGATCAAAGACCAGCAAAGGTTGGCTGAAAGAACATTTTGATGACCCCTATGTCAAACTGGCGCAGAAGGACGGCTACCGTTCCCGTGCCAGTTACAAACTACTGGAAATCCAGGAAAAGGATCGTCTGCTGCGACCCGGCATGACCGTACTGGATCTCGGCTCCGCCCCGGGCGGGTGGTCGCAGGTGGTCAGCCGGGTGATCGGCGAGAAAGGCCGGATCATTGCCTCCGACATCCTGCCGATGGACAGCATTCCGGATGTGAACTTCATCCAGGGCGACTTTACCGAGGACGCGGTATTCGAAGCGATCCTGGCGGCCATCGGTGACGGACAGGTTGATCTTGTTATTTCCGATATGGCCCCCAATATGAGTGGTACGCCCGCTGTTGATCAGCCGCGCGCCATGTATTTGTGCGAGCTGGCGCTGGACATGGCCACGCGGGTACTGCGTCCGGGCGGCGATTTTCTGATCAAGGTGTTTCATGGCGAAGGATTCGACGAATACTTCAAGGACATGCGTAGCCGTTTCGACAAGATGGTGACGCGCAAGCCGGGAGCGTCGAGGGACAGGTCGCGGGAGACCTACCTGCTGGCGCGGGGCTTCAAGGGCTGACGGCGGAGCCGGCGACACAGGGCGTTACACTGGCATAACTGCCGCCGCGCCGGATTCTGGTGTAAGGTAGGCAGGCCGGATAAACAGACGAATACAGCCAGGCCCGGACCACCTGTTGGCGGGCAAGAGGATAGCAATTTGAACGATATGGCGAAAAACCTCATTCTGTGGTTGATCATCGCTGCAGTGCTGGTGACTGTGATGAATAATTTCAGCAGTCCTACCGAACCGCGAGCACTGAATTACACCGAATTCCTCGAGCTGGTGAATGATCGCCAGGTTGAGCGCGTCACCGTGGATGGCTTCGTGATTACCGGTAAGCGCCGGGATGGTGAAGTATTCAAGACCGTACGCCCGGCGATCCAGGACAACGGCCTGATCGGCGACCTGCTGGAAAATGATGTGGTGGTTGAAGGCAAGCAGCCGGAGCGCCAGAGCATCTGGACTCAGCTGTTGATTGCCAGCTTCCCGATCCTGATCATCATTGCCATCTTCATGTTCTTCATGCGTCAGATGCAGGGCGGTGGCGGTGGCCGCGGCGGGCCGATGAGCTTCGGCAAGAGCAAGGCGCGCATGCTGTCCGAAGATCAGGTCAAGACCACCTTTGCTGATGTCGCCGGTTGCGACGAGGCCAAGGAAGAAGTCGGCGAACTGGTTGAATTCCTGCGCGACCCGGGCAAGTTCCAGCGTCTGGGTGGGCATATCCCGCGCGGCGTACTGATGGTCGGTCAGCCCGGTACCGGTAAGACATTGCTGGCCAAGGCGGTTGCCGGCGAGGCCAAGGTGCCGTTCTTCACTATCTCCGGCTCCGACTTCGTGGAAATGTTCGTCGGTGTCGGCGCCAGCCGGGTGCGCGACATGTTCGAGCAGGCCAAGAAGCATGCGCCCTGCATCATCTTCATCGACGAGATCGATGCGGTGGGTCGTCATCGTGGCGCAGGCCTGGGCGGCGGTCATGACGAGCGCGAGCAGACCCTGAACCAATTGCTGGTGGAGATGGACGGCTTCGAAGCCAACGACGGTATTATCGTGGTTGCCGCGACCAACCGTCCGGACGTGCTCGACCCGGCGCTGCTGCGCCCGGGCCGCTTCGACCGTCAGGTGGTCGTTGGCCTGCCGGATATCCGTGGTCGCGAGCAGATTCTCAAGGTGCACATGCGCAAGGTTCCGCTGGGTGATGATGTGGTGCCTTCTGCCATCGCCCGTGGTACGCCCGGCTTCTCCGGCGCCGACCTGGCCAACCTGGTGAATGAGGCGTCCTTGTTCGCCGCCCGCGCCGGCAAGCGCCTGGTCGAGATGAACGAATTCGAGATGGCCAAGGACAAGATCATGATGGGCGCCGAGCGCAAATCCATGGTCATGTCCGACAAGGAAAAACTCAACACTGCCTACCACGAATCCGGCCACGCCATCGTTGGTCGTCTGGTGCCCGAGCACGATCCGGTCTACAAGGTATCGATCATCCCCCGCGGCCGCGCTCTGGGCGTGACCATGTTCCTGCCGGAGGAGGATCGTTACAGTCTTTCCAAGCGCGCTCTGACCAGTCAGATCTGCTCGCTGTTTGGCGGCCGTATCGCCGAGGAAATGACCCTGGGCTTCGATGGTGTGACCACTGGTGCTTCCAATGACATCATGCGCGCCACCCAGTTGGCGCGGAACATGGTGACCAAGTGGGGCTTGTCCGAGAAGCTCGGCCCGCTGATGTATGCCGAGGAAGAGGGCGAAGTGTTCCTGGGCCGCAGTGCCGGTAGCCAGCACACCAACGTTTCCGGTGAAACCGCACGGCTGATCGATGAAGAAGTACGCAGCATCATCGATGGCTGCTATGCCACCGCCAAGCGCTTGCTGGAAGAGAATCGTGACAAGCTGGACCTGATGGCCGAAGCGCTGATGAAGTACGAAACCATCGATGTCGAGCAGATCAACGACATCATGCTCGGCAAGCCTGCCCGTGAGCCCAAGGGTTGGACCGACGATGATCGTCGTGGCCCCGGCGCGGCAGCATCCGATCCGGATGCTTCGCCCGACCCGCAGGATGCGCCCCGTGACGATGGCATCATCGGCGGACCGGCAGGCGAACACTGAGACCAGCATGACGGAAGCACGTAATAACACCCGGTTGCCATGTGGCGACCGGGTGCTTGACCTTTCCTGTACCCATGTCATGGGTATTCTCAATATCACCCCGGACTCCTTTTCCGATGGCGGTCGCTACAACGACCGCGATGCGGCATTGGCTCGAGTTGAGCAAATGCTGGCCGCAGGGGCGACCCTGATCGATATCGGTGGCGAGTCAACTCGCCCCGGTGCCGCGCTGGTCGGAGTTCAGGAAGAGCTCGACCGGGTGGTGCCGATGGTCGAAGCGGTGAAGGCGCGCTTCGATACGGTGGTCTCCGTCGACACCAGTACTCCAGAAGTTATCAGTGGTTCGGCGGCGGCGGGTGCCGGGCTGATCAATGATATCCGTGCGCTGACGCGTCCCGGTGCCATGCAGGCAGCGGTGGACTCGGGATTGGCGGTCTGTCTGATGCATATGCAGGGTGAGCCCCAGAGTATGCAGCAGGCGCCGGCGTACGAATCAGTGCTGGAGCAGGTGAACTCTTTTCTCGAAGCGCGGGTCCAAGCGTGCCTGGAAGCGGGTATTGAGCGCAGCAAGCTGGTGCTTGATCCCGGTTTTGGTTTTGGCAAGACCCTGCAGCACAACCTTGAGCTGTTTGCCCGCATGGAGCGTCTGCGACCGCTGGATCTGCCGATTCTGATCGGCGTATCGCGCAAGAGTATGATTGGTCAGGCATTGAATCGGCCAGTCGATCAGCGCCTGTCTGGCAGCCTGGCGCTGGCAGCATTGGCGGTGGCCAAGGGCGCGCGTATCATCCGTGTACATGATGTGGCGGAAACCGCCGACGTGGTACGTATGGTGGACGCGGTCGTTGCCGCAGGAATTTCGGCGATCTAATTTCAGGATACCCCTACATGGAAAAGCGCTACTTCGGCACCGACGGCATTCGCGGTCACGTTGGCACTCACCCGATCACCCCCGAATTCATGCTCAAGCTGGGCTGGGCAACCGGCATGGCCTTCAAGCATAACGGCCAGTGTAGCGTGGTGATCGGCAAGGACACCCGCATCTCCGGGTACATGTTCGAGTCAGCGCTGGAGGCCGGGTTGTCTGCCGCTGGCGCCAAGGTGCGCCTGCTGGGTCCCATGCCCACTCCGGCCATTGCGTATCTCACGCGAACCTTCCAGGCGGATGCCGGTATCGTCATCAGCGCCTCGCACAATCCCTATTTCGATAATGGCATCAAGTTCTTCTCTGCTCAGGGCACCAAACTGCCCGACACGTTGGAGCATGAGATCGAGCGGTTGGTGGATACCCCCATGCAGGTGGTTGAGTCCGGCGAATTGGGCAAGGTGGCGCGGGTTGAAGATGCCTCGGGTCGCTATATTGAATTCTGCAAAAGCAGCGTGCCGACGAGCACCAGCTTCAAGGGGCTGAAGATCGTGCTGGATTGCGCCAACGGCGCAACCTACAAGGTCGCGCCCAGCGTATTCGCCGAGCTGGGTGCGGACGTCAGCCTGGTAGGCGTGACGCCGGACGGGCTGAATATCAACGCTGGCGTCGGCTCTACCGATCTGGCGGCGCTGAGTCGGGCGGTGGTTGAGCGTCAGGCTGATCTGGGCATCGCCTTTGATGGCGACGGCGACCGGGTGATGATGGTCGACGCGCAGGGCAGCCCGGTCGACGGTGACGAGCTGTTGTACATCATGACGCTGGATCTGTACGAACGTGGCCTGCTGGAAGGGGGCGTGGCCGGTACCTTGATGACCAACCTGGGGCTGGAGCTGGCATTGCGCGAGCGTGATATTCCCTTCGTCCGTGCCAAGGTTGGTGATCGCTACGTCATGGCCGAGCTGCAGCAGCGCGGCTGGTACCTGGGTGGTGAGTCCTCGGGGCATCTCGTTTGCCTGCGGCACACCACCACCGGCGATGGCATCATTGCCGCGCTGCAGGTGCTGCGCGCGTTGCGCATGTCGGGCAAGACCCTGGCGCAAGCTTGTGAGGGCATGAGCAAGTGCCCACAAAAACTGATCAATGTGCGTTACCAGAGTAATGGCAGCTCGCCCCTGGAAGCGCCAGCGCTGCAATCTGCCGTCGCTGAAGCCGAGGCGCGGCTGGGTGATACCGGCCGCGTGCTGCTGCGCCTTTCCGGTACCGAGCCGGTGATCCGGGTGATGGTTGAAGGGCAGGATGCAGAACAGGTTGTGAAGGAAGCTGAAGCGCTGGCGGCACAGGTGCAAAAAATGTTCGGTACGGACTGAAAAGGCGGTTGTGTCGGTTGGGCAACTTGGTTAACATTGGCGCCCGCTTGAGCTGAGAGGTTAGGCATGCGTCGTCCGCTGGTCGCCGGAAATTGGAAAATGTACGGTACTCGGCAGTCCGTTGATGAGTTGCTGATCGGATTGAATGAGCAGCAGTGGCCGGACGAAGTCGACCTGTTGATTGCGCCGCCGGCGTTATATATCCAGCAGTGCCGCGAAGCCCTTGAGGGTTCGCCGCTGCGGTTGGCCGGTCAGAGTTGTGCGTTCCAGGCTGAGTCTGGGGCATTGACTGGCGAGATTTCTCCAGCTCAGTTGCGTGATGTGGGTTGTGAATTTGTACTCGTGGGGCATTCCGAGCGGCGTAGCCTGTTCGGTGAAACCGACGAGGTTGTCTGTCGCAAGTTTGCCGCGGCGCTGGCTTGCGGTCTTCGCCCCATTCTCTGTGTCGGTGAGACGCGCGAGCAGTATGACTCGGGTGAAACGGCGGATGTGGTTGGTCGGCAGTTGCAGGCCGTGCTGGATACCTTTGGTGTTGGTGGTCTGGCCCAGGGTGTAGTGGCTTACGAGCCGGTTTGGGCCATTGGCACCGGTTTGACAGCCACGCCGGAGCAGGCCCAGGACGTGCATGCGATGATTCGCGCACGACTGGCCGTACTGGATGATGAACAGGCTCAATGCGTGCAGATCGTCTATGGCGGCAGCGTCAAGGCGGAGAATGCGCATGCGCTGTTCGAGATGCCGGATATCGATGGGGGGCTGGTGGGTGGAGCCTCTCTCAATGCGAATGAATTTGGTGCGATCGCTCGTGCCGCGGGACAAGCTCAATGATTGAAACCGTAGTTGTGGTAGTACATCTCCTGGTCGCCATAGGCTTGGTTGGATTGATTCTGATCCAGCAAGGCAAGGGTGCGGAGACGGGCGCGTCCTTCGGTTCCGGTGCGTCCGGTACGGTTTTCGGCAGCCAGGGTTCGGCAACTTTCCTCAGCCGCTTGACAGCTGTGCTGGCCACTGTATTCTTTCTGACCTCCTTGGGCCTGGCTTTCTATGCCAGTCACAAGGCGACCGAGATTCGTGATGCAGGTCTGCCTGCTCCGGTCCTGGAAAGCGTGCCGGTGGCACCGATCAGTGAAGATGTTCCTGTACTTGAAGAGCAGGTCCCTCAGGCTCCTGCGGCAGATGATGTTCCTGTCGTAGAGTAAGCCAACAGTTTTGCGGAAGTGGTGGAATTGGTAGACACGCTATCTTGAGGGGGTAGTGCCTTAGGGTGTATGGGTTCGAGTCCCATCTTCCGCACCATTCAAACAGGGCCTGCAGCACGCAGGCCCTTGTTTTTTTCGGGCACAATATGCCAGGTTGTCTTGTTTGATGGCCGCGCGTATAATTCATGCCCTAGATTCGACGCGGGGTGGAGCAGTCTGGTAGCTCGTCGGGCTCATAACCCGAAGGTCGTAGGTTCAAATCCTGCCCCCGCAACCAGTCAAAGGCCCCTTTTCAGGGGCTTTTTGTTAACTCCGGACTTCATCTGAAGTGGCCGGAACCAAGGATGGGCTTAAGGCCCATTTTTTATTCATCAAAGATAGGCGGTGAAATTGTCCGGCAAAGTTACCGAATTGGAGAGCCTGTTGGTCCCGATTGTCGAAGCTCTGGGCTATCGTTGTTGGGGGATCGAGTTTTTGTCGCAGGGGCGTCATAGCCTGCTGCGCGTCTATATCGATCATCCCGATGGCGTCAGCGTGGAAGCCTGTGCGACGATCAGCCGGCAAGCCAGTGCGGTGCTGGACGTGGAAGACCCTATCAGTGGTGATTACACGCTGGAAGTGTCTTCTCCGGGAATGGACCGGCCCCTGTTCACGCTTGAGCAGTTCGCCGCCTATGTCGGCGAGCAGGCCAAGATCAGGTTGCGCGTGCCCTATGAAGGCCGGCGGAATTTTCAAGGTGTCATCCGCGGTGTGGAAGGTGATGAGGTTGTGCTGCAGGTGGAAGACCACGAGTACCTGCTGCCCATCGATAGCATCGATAAAAGTAACATCATCCCGCGGTTTTGAGCATTTTTCGGGCTCCAGTGGCCCCAATGGACGGCGTTAGGCGAGGCATACGATGAGCAAAGAAGTGCTGCTGGTTGTGGAATCCGTTTCCAATGAGAAGGGCGTGCCGCCCGGAGTCATTTTCGAGGCGCTGGAGATGGCCTTGGCAACGGCCACGAAAAAGCGCTATGAAGACGAGGTGGATGTGCGGGTGGCGATTAATCGCCAGACGGGCAACTATGACACCTTCCGCCGCTGGACTGTGGTGGTCGACGACAACTTCGAAGAGCCAGGCATGCAGCTGGCCCTGGATCAGGCCCACGCCCGCGATCCGGCCCTGAATGAGGGTGACGTGGTCGAGGAGAAGATCGAGTCGGTCGAGTTCGGTCGTATCGCCGCGCAGATCGCCAAGCAGGTTATTGTCCAGAAGGTTCGCGAAGCCGAACGTGCCCAGGTGGTAGACGCATATCGCGACCGTCTGGGCGAAATCATCAGCGGCACCGTAAAAAAGGTCACCCGTGACAGCGTCATCGTTGACCTGGGCAACAATGCCGAGGCGGTGCTGCCGCGCGAGGAAATGATTCCGCGTGAAACGTTCCGTACCGGAACGCGCATCCGCGCCTTGCTCAAGGATATCCGCACCGAAAATCGCGGCCCGCAGCTGGTGCTGTCGCGCAGCTGCCCGGAAATGATCATCGAGCTGTTCCGCATCGAAGTTCCAGAGATCGCCGAGGAACTGATCGAGGTGATGGGTGCGGCCCGTGATCCGGGCTCCCGTGCCAAGATTGCGGTGCGCTCGAAAGACAAGCGTATCGATCCGCAAGGCGCCTGTATCGGCATGCGCGGTTCGCGAGTCCAGGCCGTATCCGGTGAACTGGGCGGTGAGCGCGTCGACATCGTGCTGTGGGACGACAACCTGGCTCAGTTCGTGATCAACGCCATGGCGCCAGCCGAAGTGGCCTCGATCATTCTGGATGAGGACACCCACGCCATCGACATCGCCGTGGCCGAGGACAACCTCGCCCAGGCAATCGGTCGCAGCGGCCAGAACGTCCGGTTGGCCAGTCAGCTGACTGGGTGGACGCTCAATGTCATGACCGAGGACGACATCCGCGCCAAGCAGGAAGCCGAAACCGGTGACGTGCTGCGCAACTTCCTCGAAGAGCTGGATGTGGATGAGGAGCTGGCTCAGATTCTGGTCGACGAAGGTTTCACCTCGCTGGAGGAGATTGCCTACGTGCCCATGGAAGAAATGCTGGAGATTGATGGTTTTGACGAGGATATCGTCAATGAACTGCGGTCCCGGGCCAAGGATCGCCTGCTGACGAAGGCGATCGCCAACGAGGAAAAACTGGACGAAGCTCAGCCTGCGGATGATCTGCTGAACATGGAGGGCATGGATCGCGCCCTGGCATTCCAGCTGGCGGCCCAAGGTATCATCAGCATGGAAGACCTGGCCGAACAGTCCGTGGACGACCTGCTGAACATTGATGGAATCGACGAAGCCCGTGCCGGCGCCTTGATCATGGCAGCTCGGGCGCCCTGGTTTGAATAAACCGGTCGGCTGGCAGTATCACCCTGCAGCGATGCAGGGTACCGACTGAGGAGAAAGTGAATGGCGGAAGTGACGGTCAAAGAATTGGCTCAGGTAACAGGGACGCCGGTAGAGCGCCTGTTGCAACAGATGCAGGAAGCCGGGTTGTCGCACACCAGTGCGGAGCAGCAGGTATCGGACGACGAGAAGCAGCGCCTGCTGACTTTCCTGAAGAGCACCCATGGCGACTCCAGCTCGGAGCCGCGCAAGATTACCCTCAAGCGTAAAACCGTAAGCACTCTGAAAGTGGCGGGCAGCAAGACTGTCAACGTGGAAGTGCGCAAGAAGCGGACCTACGTCAAGCGCGACGAAGTGGATGTGGAAGCCGAGCGTCAGCGGGAGCTGGAAGAGCTGCGTGCTGCCGAAGAGGCGCGTCAGGCAGCCGCGGAAGCGGAAGCCCAGCGCAAGGCTGAGGAAGAACAGGCACGGCAGGCTGAAGAAGCGGCCCGTCAGGCTGCCGCAGCTGAGACTGCCAAGGCCCAGCCGGACACTCCGGCAGCTCCGGCTGCAGCGGAGCCGGTAGCGGCGCCCCAGGCCCCTCAGGCCGCCGCAGTTGCTCAAGCCGATGTCGAGGCTGCACCTTCACCGGCCGCGGCCGCGAAGAAGAAGGACGAGCAGCGTCGCAAGGCCCGCGCCGAGGAAGACGAACGCAGCCGCAAGCGCGCTGGCGGTCCCGGCAAGGGACGTGGTGCGCCACGCGGTGGCGATGACGAGGACGCAGTGTCGCGTCGTCGCGGTGGTGCCGGCAAGCTCAAGGCGCAGAAGAAACGCAATCAGCACGGCTTCGAGAAGCCGACAGGACCCATAGTGCGTGAAGTGGTAATTGGTGAAACCATCACCGTAGCCGAACTGGCTCAGAAAATGTCGGTGAAGGCTGCCGAAGTTATCAAGTACATGTTCAAGAACGGCAACATGGTGACCATCAACCAGGTGCTGGATCAGGACACCGCCACCATCCTGGCTGAAGACATGGGCCACAAGGTCAAGCAGGTCAAGGAAAGCGATCTGGAAGATCGTCTGGTCATGGCCATGCACCACGAAGGTGAAGAAGTCAGCCGCGCGCCGGTCGTGACCGTCATGGGTCACGTTGACCACGGCAAGACCTCGCTGCTGGACTATATCCGTCGTGCCAAGGTGGCTTCCGGCGAAGCCGGTGGTATCACCCAGCATATCGGTGCCTACCACGTGCAGACTGACCGTGGCATGGTGACCTTCCTGGATACCCCCGGTCACGCTGCGTTTACCGCGATGCGTGCCCGTGGTGCCCAGTCCACGGATATCGTCATCCTGGTAGTGGCGGCCGATGACGGCGTCATGCCGCAGACCGAAGAAGCTGTTCAGCATGCCAAGGCCGCCGGTGTTCCGCTGGTTGTGGCAGTGAACAAGATCGACAAGGAAGACGCTGATCCGGACCGTATCAAGAATGATCTGGCCGCGCGTGATGTCATTCCGGAAGAGTGGGGTGGTGACACCCAGTTCGTGCATGTATCGGCCAAGGTCGGTACTGGCATCGACGAGCTGCTCGAAGCAGTCCTGTTGCAGGCTGAAGTACTCGAACTCACCGCCCAGCCCACGGCTCCGGCACGTGGTGTGGTCATCGAATCGCGCCTCGACAAGGGCCGCGGCCCGATCGCCACCGTACTCGTGCAGAACGGTACCCTGCGTCAGGGCGACGTGGTGCTGGCCGGTCTCAACCATGGCCGGGTTCGCGCCATGCTCGACGAGAACGGCAACATGGTGAAGGAAGCCGGCCCGTCCATTCCGGTCGCTATCCTGGGTCTCGATGGTACGCCGGAAGCCGGCGACGAGATGACTGTGGTCGCCGACGAGAAGAAGGCCCGCGAAGTGGCACTGTTCCGTCAGGGCAAGTTCCGCGAGATCAAACTGGCTCGCCAGCAATCCGCGAAGCTGGAAAACATGTTCGAGAACATGGGCCAGGGCGAGAAGAAGACACTCAACATCGTCATCAAGGCCGACGTGCGCGGCTCGCTCGAAGCCCTGCAGAGCTCGCTCAACGAGCTGGGCAACGACGAGGTTCAGGTCAAGATCGTTTCCGGTGGCGTGGGTGGTATCACCGAAACCGACGCCAACCTGGCGCTGGCTTCGAACGCGGTGATCTTCGGCTTCAACGTCCGTGCCGATGCCTCGGCGCGCAAGGTGATCGAAGGCGAAGGCCTGGATCTGCGCTACTACAGCGTGATCTACGAGATCATCGAAGACGTCAAGAAGGCCCTGTCGGGTATGCTGGGCAGCGATGTCCGCGAGCAGATCCTGGGCGTTGCCGAAGTGCGCGATGTGTTCCGTTCGCCGAAGTTCGGCGCGGTGGCCGGTTGTATGGTCATCGAGGGTACCGTGTACCGCAACCGGCCGATTCGCGTGCTGCGTGAAGACGTGGTCATCTACGAGGGTGAGCTGGAATCCCTGCGTCGCTTCAAGGATGACGTCGGCGAAGTGCGTAACGGCATGGAGTGCGGCATCGGCGTGAAGAACTACAACGACGTGCGTGTCGGTGACCGCATCGAAGTGTTCGAGCGGGTGCAGGTCGCACGGACGCTGTAATCCAGCGACAAGCGCCAGGCGGTAGTGACAAGCGGTCCGAAAGGGCCGTTTGTCGTCTGTCCAGCCAGGCATGAACATATCGCCGCAAGCGAACAGCTATGCGCTTGCAGCCAACAGCTGGTAGCGTGCAGCCAGAGGTATATATGGCCAAAGAATATAGTCGTACCCAGCGGGTCGCCGATCAGATGCAGCGCGAGCTGGCTGTGTTGATCCAGCGTGAGGTGCGTGACCCGCGGGTCGGCATGATCACCGTCACTGCTGCCGAAGTCAGTCGCGATCTGGCTCACGCCAAGATCTTCATCACCCTGATGGGCGACGCCAGTGATGAAGATATCGCGCTCAATCTGGCGGCATTGAAGGATGCTGCGGGCTTCCTGCGAGTGCATCTCGGGCGGGTGATGAAGCTGCGCAGCATTCCGCAGCTGCATTTCCATTACGATGAGAGTGTGCGCCGCGGGGTGCATTTGTCTTCTCTCATCGAGCGCGCCGTAGCGCAGGATCGTCAGCGTTCCGAGGATGGTGAGGAGTAGACGTGTCGGCACCACGTAGCAAGCGCCGTGATATCGACGGCGTACTGATTTTCGACAAGCCGCTGGGCATGACCTCCAACGCCGCATTGCAGAAGGTGCGTTGGCTGTTCAATGCCAGCAAGGGCGGCCATACCGGCAGTCTCGACCCCCTGGCCAGCGGCGTGTTGCCCCTGTGCCTGGGTGAGGCGACCAAGTTCTCCCAGTATCTGCTCGACGCGGACAAGGTGTACGTCACCGAAGCGCGGCTGGGGATGACCACCACCACCGGCGATGCCGAGGGTGATGTGCTGGAGATGAAGCCCTGTCAGGTTACCCTGGCCGAGGTAGAATCTCTGCTGCCACGCTTCACCGGGGAGATCGAGCAGATCCCGCCCATGTATTCGGCACTCAAGCATGAAGGTCAGCCGCTGTACAAGCTGGCCCGGGCCGGGGAAACGGTGGAGCGCAAGGCGCGATCTGTTACCATAAGCCGACTTGAATTGCTGGGGCTGGAGGGTGATCGGCTGCGGCTGGAAGTGCACTGCAGCAAGGGCACCTATATTCGCACCCTGGTCGAGGATCTGGGCGCCGCACTGGGTTGCGGCGCGCATGTGTCTGAACTGCGCCGCATCGGTGCTGGCCCGTTTGACCTGAGTCAGGCGGTCACGCTGGAGACCCTCGAGGCGATGCATGCCGAGGGCGGTGCCGGAGCGCTGGATCAGTTGTTGCTGCCGATCGACAGCGGGCTGGAGGACTGGCCGGTGGTGAGTCTTACCGAGCAGACCGCCTTCTACCTCAATCACGGTCAGGCGGTGCGGGTTCCCGGCAGTCCGGCGTTCGGTATGGTCCGGCTGCGCGACCACGAAGGCCGGTTCATCGGTATCGGTGAGATGACTGATGATGCACGGGTAGCACCCAAGCGTCTGATGCGTTTCAATGGTTGAATGATTTTGCGGGCGTGATGTATCACGCCCGCTTGGAAGTTGACCCATGAGGGTCGCAACGAGGGTGGCTGTCAACAGGCACGGTCATTGCTCGATTCAAAACACGGAACCCCGGTTCCGGCCTGTTACCTCAGAGGAAAAGCTGTCATGGCACTGAGCGTTGAAGAAAAAGCTGCAATCGTATCCGAGTATGCCCGCGGTGAAGGTGATACCGGTTCTCCTGAAGTCCAAGTAGCTCTGTTGACTGCTAACATCAACAAGCTGCAGGGTCACTTCAAGGACAACAAGAAGGACCACCACTCCCGTCGTGGCCTGATCCGCATGGTCAACCAGCGTCGTAAGCTGCTGGATTACCTGAAGTCCAAGGATCTCGGCCGCTACAGCAGCTTGATCAGCAGTCTGGGTCTGCGTCGCTAAGACCAGCCCCGTTTGGACATGGCCGGGTCCGAAACCCGGCTGTGCCCAGAGTTTCCCCCAAGGCAAAAAACAGAGAGAGAAGACACCGTGAAACCGGTTATCAAACAGTTCAAATTGGGCAACAACACCGTTACCCTGGAAACCGGCCGCATCGCGCGCCAGGCTTCCGGTGCGGTTCTGGTCAGCATTGATGATGCAGTCAGCGTTCTGGTCACCGTGGTGGGCGCAAAAAACGCCGACGCCGGCCGCGACTTCTTCCCTCTATCTGTGCACTATATCGAGAAGACCTATGCTGCGGGCCGTATTCCCGGTGGCTTCTTCAAGCGTGAAGGCCGTCCCACCGAGAAGGAGACCCTCACCTCCCGTCTGATCGACCGCCCGATCCGCCCGCTGTTTGCCGAAGGCTTCATGAACGAAGTTCAGGTCGTCTGCACCGTGGTGTCCACCGACAAGACCACCGATCCGGATGTTGCGGCGATGATCGGTACCTCCGCGGCGCTGGCCATTTCCGGTATTCCGTTCGACGGCCCGATCGCCGGTGCCCGGGTTGGTTTCGATGACGTGCAAGGCTACGTGCTGAACCCGACCTACGAGCAGCTGAAGACCTCGCGCCTGGACATGGTGGTTGCCGGTACCGAAGACGCCGTGCTGATGGTTGAGTCCGAAGCGCAGGAACTGACTGAAGACCAGATGCTGGGCGCGGTCCTGTTTGCCCACATGGAATTCCAGCCGGCCATCGAGGCCATCAAGGAATTGGCTGCTGAGGCTGGCAAGCCGGCCTGGGACTGGCAGCCTGCTCCGGAAAACACCGTGCTGCTGGACGCCATCAAGTCCCAGTTCGGCGCTGGTATCAGCGAAGCCTACACCATCACCCACAAGCAATCGCGCTACACCCGCCTGGGCGAGCTGCGTGATGCGGCCATCGCTGCCCTGGCTGGTGACGAAGAGGGCAAGCCTGCCGCTGCTGAAGTGAAGGACGCTTTCGGTGAGATCGAATACCGCACCGTGCGTGAGAGCATCGTCAACGGCAATCCGCGCATCGACGGTCGTGACACCAAGACCGTGCGCCCGCTGAACATCGAAGTCGGCGTGCTGGATCGCACCCACGGCTCCTCGCTGTTCACCCGTGGCGAAACCCAGGCGCTGGTCGTGACCACGCTGGGTACCGCCCGTGACGCGCAGCTGCTGGATACCCTGGAAGGCGAGAAGAAAGACCCCTTCATGTTCCACTACAACTTCCCTCCCTATTCGGTAGGTGAGTGTGGTCGCATGGGTGGCACCGGCCGCCGTGAAATCGGCCACGGTCGTCTGGCCCGCCGTGGTATCCAGGCGGTCATGCCCGATATGGATCAGTTCCCTTACAGCATCCGTGTGGTCTCGGAAATCACTGAATCCAACGGTTCCAGCTCCATGGCTTCGGTCTGTGGTGCGTCCCTGGCGCTGATGGATGCCGGTGTGCCGCTGAAGGCGCCGGTTGCCGGTATCGCCATGGGTCTGGTCAAGGAAGGCGGCAAGTTTGCCGTCCTGACCGACATCCTGGGTGACGAAGATCACCTGGGCGACATGGACTTCAAGGTTGCCGGTACCGAGAAGGGTGTTACCGCGCTGCAGATGGACATCAAGATCAAGGGCATCACCGAAGAGATCATGGAACTGGCTCTGCACCAGGCTCACGATGCTCGTCTGAATATCCTCGGTCAGATGAACCAGGTGCTGCCGGCCTCGCGCAAGGAACTGTCCGCCAACGCGCCGACCATGATCAGCATGAAGATCGATTCCGACAAGATCCGTGACGTGATCGGCAAGGGTGGCGCGACCATCCGCGGTATCTGCGAAGAAACCGGCGCCTCCATCGACATCACCGATGACGGTACCGTGAAGATCTTCGCTGCCAGCAAAGATGCTGCCAATGCTGCCAAGGCACGGGTTGACGGTATTACTGCTGAAGCGGAAATCGGCAAGGTCTACACTGGCAAGGTCGAGCGTATCGTTGATTTCGGTGCCTTCGTCAGCATCCTGCCCGGCAAGGACGGCCTGGTACACATCTCGCAGATCGCCAATCAGCGTATCGAGAAAGTTACCGACGTACTGCAGGAAGGTCAGGAAGTGAAGGTACTGGTACTGGACGTGGACAACCGCGGCCGGATCAAGCTGTCCATGAAGGATGTCGAAGCGGCTGAAAACAGCGGCGTCTGAGTCCTGTCGTACCGTCCTTGCGGCGGTGCAATGAAGAACCCCGGCCTTGAGCCGGGGTTTTTTTATGCGCCGCAGTTGCTCAGGTCCGATCGGGCTCGCTGTTGGGATCGGCCGTGAGGTTACGGTCGGTAGCGGTTTCCGGCTCCAGAGGCTCGTTGGGATCACCATCCCAGGGCTTGCCGTCCAGCGGCTTGGCCCGGCCCAGCTCCGCTTCATCCAGGCCGTAGCGGCCACCTGCGCCAGCCTTGCCGACATCGGTGAGTTCGGTGTCGGCAGGCGTGGCCGCCGTTCCCGCTTCCTCGGCCGAGCGAGAGCCATCATCAGGATTGAGCGTTTCCGGGGTGGCCTCGTCAGCGGTCGGGCCCTGGCCTGGCATGGACGCTTCGGTCAACCCGGCTTCGCCAGCCCGCTCCACGGACTCGGCGCGGGAAGGAGTATTGCCAATTGGGCCCATGGGCCGGTCATCGGGGGCCTCGCGGTTGTCCTCTTCCGCCTGTCGTCTGGCGGCGTCGGTCAGCGCCTGCTCGTCGGGTTCGTGTTGATCATCACTCATCATTCACCTCCGCATCTCTGTCTTAGCAATGGACGCCGGGCGCGGGCAAAAGATTCCATGTTTGATCATCAGCAGCCGGGATCGATGAGTTGTCTATACTGATGGGCACACGGGCAGGCAGAGGAGATACCCATGTTTCAGGTAATGCGTATCGGCAATGACCGGCTGGAGATGGATATCGCCGGGCGAGTTGACAGCGATGGCATGCGCAGTGGCTTGCGCGCGCTCTTCACCCAGGCGCAGGGCATTCAGCATGGCCAGTTGCTGATGCGTATCGGTGAGCTGCAAATGCCTACTGCAGGCGCGATTGGTGTGGAGCTGTCGAACCTGCCGGAGCTGTTTCGGCTGACACGACAGTTCGATCGATGCGCGGTCATCAGCAGCAAGGACTGGATCAGGAAGATGGGAGAGATCGAAGGCGCCATCATTCCGGGGCTGGAAGTCAGATCCTTCCGGCCCGAGCGGGAAGCCGATGCATTGGCCTGGCTGGTTGGCTAGTCATACACACTGCACTACAGCATGGGGGTCGAAGTCCTTCCATTGGCCATCGCGCAGTTCGCCCTGGGCGTGTTCGATGTCCTCTGCGCCAGTGGCTCTGAAAGTATCTATTGCCTGTTGCCGTGAGTGGTCATCGACCCGCACCGCCACCAGCACGCCTGGTTCCCGTTCGGTGACCTTGGGCTGTACCTCGGCGGGTTGGCCGGTCTGTTCATCCACATCCGACTCCTGGTCGGTGCTGCTGACTGCCCCGATCAGTGAGCCGGTATAAGCGCCGATGCCGGCGCCGATAGCGATGCCGACCGGACCGATGACGGGGGCCGTTGCCGCACCGGCAGCCGCGCCGACCACTGCGCCGACGGCGCCAGCCTTCGCAGCCCCGGTACCGGAGTGGCGGGCACCGGGTGAGCTTTCATCATCTCCGCCAATGGGGTAGATGGCATGCTGGCCGTTGGGGTTGAGATAGAAGGCCGCCAACGCGTCCCGCCGGAAGCCGGCCTGCTGTAGCGCCGCCACAGCGGCATCTGCCTGGTCCTGGAGTTCATATCGTCCCGCAATGATGGTATGCATGAGCTTGACCTGCGGATTGCCTGTGTCCCCACAGAATAGCAATCCAGGCGCGGCTAAACCAAGCGGCTGCCGGCGGTGGGTACGCTGGCGATCTCCTCGGGGGTCAGTAATCGGTACTGGCCGGGACGCAGTGCCGGGTCAAGATCGATGATGCCCATGCTTTCGCGATGCAATGACGTCACCCGATTACCCACGGCGTGAAACATGCGCTTCACCTGATGGTGACGGCCCTCATGGATGGTCAGTCGGGCCTGGCAGGGAGCGAGCAATTGCAACTGCGCAGGGGAGGTATCAACACCCTCGCGGGCCAGATGAATGCCCTGTGCAAAACATTCAGCGGCATGCGCGGCGATCGGCTCGGCAGTGCCCACCAGATACACCTTGGGGATGCGCCGGCCGGGCTCGGTCAGGCGGCGGGACCAGAGGCCGTCATTGGTGAGAATCAGCAGGCCGGTGGTGCTGCGGTCCAGTCGCCCGGCCAGATGCAACTGCTGGCGCAGCGGCTCCGCAAGCAGCTCCATCACGGTGGGATGAACCGGGTCGCAGGTGGCGCTGAGATAGCCGCCTGGCTTGTAGAGCATCAAATACAGCGCGTTGTGCTGTTGCAGCACAGCGTCATCCAGCTGCACCCTGGTAAAGCGGTCGATGCGCTGTTGTCCATCCCGCACGATCCGTTCATTGACTGACACCCGGCCAGCGGCAATCAGCAGTCGGGCAGTCTGCTGGCTGTGTTGGGTATGCAGGGCTAGGAATCGATCGAGTCGCATCGGGCTATTATAAGCCTATCGACGGTTTGTCATGAGGTGTTCATGTTGCGGCTCTTTGTTGGCATCGAATTGCCGGAAGCGGTCAGGCAGGCGCTGGCCGAGGTGCGGGAGGCGCATCCCGCGGCGCGCTGGCATGAGCCGGAGCATCTGCATCTGACTTTGAGCTTCATCGGCCAGGTAGAGCAAGAGGCTGCCCGCAATATTGCACAGGTGCTGGCAGACGTGCCCGGCCCGTCATTCGAGCTGGCAGTACAGGGGGTGGGCTACTTCGGCAGTCCTGAGCGGCCACGGATATTCTGGGCTGGGGTGACCGAGTCTCCGCCGTTGAACCGATTGCAGCAGCGCGTGGAAGCGCGACTGCTGCCGCTCGGGCTGCGGCTGGACGACAGGCCCTACACGCCGCACATCACCCTGGCGCGGGTCCGGCAAGGGCTACCGCTGCAGGCGCTCCTGCAGCGGCATGCGAGGCTGTCGCTACCGACTTTTACGGTAGACCACATTTGCCTGTTTCTCAGCGGTGGCGCAGAGCAGGGTGTGCGCTACGAGGTGCTCGAACGTTTCCAGCTGGTCTGAGCTGCCCGCATCAGTCGCGCGCGAGTGCCAGGGCAACACCCTGACCACCACCGATGCACAGCGTGGCCAGGCCCTTGCGTGCATCGCGGCGCTGCATCTCATGCAGCAAGGTCACCAGGACCCGACAGCCCGACCCGCCAATGGGGTGTCCCAAGGCGATGGCGCCACCATTGACGTTGACCTTGTCCAGATCCCAGCGCAGCTCGCTGGCGACGGCCAGCGCCTGGGCGGCGAAAGCTTCGTTGGCTTCGATCAAGTCCAGTTCCTCGACCTTCCAGCCGGCCTTGCTCAGGCAGCGCTGGGTCGCGCTGACCGGACCGATGCCCATGACCGCCGGGTCCACGCCGGAGCTGGCATAGGCGGTGATCCGTGCCAGTACCGGCAAGCCCAGCTCGCGGGCCTTGTCCGCGCTCATCAACATGACCGCTGCCGCGCCGTCGTTCAGGCTGGAGGCGTTGCCAGCGGTGACGGTGCCATCGTTCTTGAAGGCCGGGCGTAGCTTGCCCAGGGACTCCAGGGTGGTGGAGGCCCGGGGCTGCTCGTCCTGGCTGATGGTTAGTGGTTCGCCCTTGCGCTGGGGAATGACAACGGGGGTAATTTCCGTCTCGAAGCGGCCGGCGGCCTGCGCTGCTACGGCTTTCTGTTGTGACGCGAGGGCGAAGGCATCCTGCTGTTGGCGGCTGAGATCGTAGCGCTCGGCCAGATTCTCCGCCGTAATGCCCATGTGGTAGTCATTGAAGGCATCCCACAGGCCATCATGAATCATGCTGTCGATCAGCTTGCTGTCGCCCATGCGCTGCCCGGTGCGGGACGTCGGCAAGAGGTGCGGCGAGCGGCTCATGGACTCCTGACCGCCGGCGATCATGATATCGGCATCGCCACAGCGGATGGCCTGGGCTGCCAGATGGACCGCCTTGAGTCCGGAGCCGCAGACCTTGTTGATGTTCAGCGCGGGCACGCTGTGCGGTAGTCCGGCGTGCACAGCGGCCTGGCGAGCGGGGTTCTGGCCGCAGCCGGCGGTCAGTACCTGGCCCAGAATCACTTCATCGATGCTGGCCGGGTCGACACCGGTCTGCTCGAGCAGGGCGCGAATAACCGTCGCGCCGAGCTGATGAGCAGGCACATTGGCAAACTGGCCACCGAAACTGCCAATGGCGGTTCGGGTGGCTGCAACAATCACGACCTCTTGCATGCTTACTTCCTCAGCTTTTATCTGGAACAGCGGGAAGAATAGAGGTCCGCGCCACATTCAACAACCGCCATTGTGCCGCTAGGCTCGGTTCAGACGGTGCTCTATCAGCTCCTCGACCACCGCTGGATCGGCAAGGGTTGAGGTGTCGCCCAGGGTATCCAGCTCGTCACAGGCGATCTTGCGCAGAATCCGGCGCATGATCTTGCCCGAGCGCGTCTTCGGCAATCCCGGCGTCCACTGGATGAAGTCCGGTCTGGCGAAGGCGCCAACCTGCTCGCTGACATAGGCCTTGAGCTCGACCAGCAGCTCGTCAGACGGCGTTACACCACGCATCGGCATGACGTAGGCATAGATGGCTTGGCCTTTGATGTCATGGGGGCAGCCGACCACTGCCGCTTCGGCGACAGCATCATGCAGCACCAGCGCACTTTCCACCTCGGCGGTGCCGATACGGTGGCCGGAGATGTTCAACACATCATCCACCCGGCCGGTGATCCAGTAATACCCGTCCTCATCGCGGCGTGCGCCATCACCGGTAAAATAGACACCTTTGTAGGTACTGAAGTAGGTATCAATCAGACGCTGATGATCGCCGTAGACGGTGCGAATCTGGCTGGGCCAGGAGCGCTTGATCACCAGATTGCCATCACCGACACCATGCACTTCGTTGCCGTCATTGTCGAACAGCGCCGGTTCGACGCCGAAGAACGGGCGGGTGGCCGAACCTGGCTTGAGGTTGGTGGCGCCGGGAAGCGGGGCGATCATGATCGAGCCGGTCTCGGTCTGCCACCAGGTATCGACGACCGGGCAGCGGCTATCGCCGACGACATGGTAGTACCACTCCCAGGCCTCTGGATTGATCGGTTCGCCGACGCTGCCAAGCAGCCGCAGGCTGGCCCGGGACGAGGATTTTACCGGCTCGTTACCCAGGGCCATCAGCGCGCGGATGGCAGTGGGCGCGGTATAGAAGACGTTCACCTGGTGCTTGTCGATAACCTGCCAGCAGCGCGAGGCGTCCGGATAGGTCGGCACGCCTTCGAACATCAGCGTGGTCGCGCCGTTGCACAGCGGGCCATAGACGATGTAGGAGTGACCGGTTACCCAACCGACGTCGGCAGTACACCAGTAGACCTCTCCGTCGTGATAATCGAATACATAATGGTGGGTCAGCGCGGCGCTAAGCAGATAACCGCCAGTGGTATGCAGTACGCCCTTGGGTTTGCCGGTGGAGCCGGAGGTGTAGAGAATGAACAGCGGGTCCTCACTGTCCATGGGCTCCGGCTCGCAGTCGGCGCTGACTGCGGCGCAAGCCTCGTGATACCAGACGTCACGGTGTTCATGCCAGGCGATGTCCGCGCCGGTGCGCTTGACGGTAACCACGGTATGTACGTCGGGGCAGTCGTTCAGGGCCTTTTCGACGTTCTTTTTCAGCGCCACGTTCTTGCCGCCGCGTACGCCTTCATCGGCGGTGATGACCACCCGGCAATCGGCATTGAGAATGCGGTCGCGCAGGGCATCGGGCGAAAAGCCACCGAATACCACCGAATGCACCGCGCCGATGCGGGCGCAGGCCAGCATGGCGAAAGCGGCTTCGGGAATCATCGGCATGTACAGGCAGACGCGGTCGCCTTTCTTCACGCCGCGCGTTTTCAGGACGTTGGCCAGGCGGCAGACTTGTTCGTGCAGTTCGCGGTAGCTGATGCGCCGGTCCTGGCCCGGGTCATCGCCTTCCCAGATGATTGCGGTCTGGTCGCCACGCTTGGCCAGATGCCGGTCTATACAGTTGGCACTGACATTCAATTTGCCATCGATGAACCACGCCGCCTCGCCGCGCGCCATGTTGCTTTCCTGAACCTTGCTCCAGGGCTGCATCCACTCGACGAAGCGATTGGCCTGCTCGGCCCAGAAAGTATCCGGCTGCTCGATGGACTGGCGATAGAGTCGTTCGTAGCCGTCGGCATCAAGATGGGTATTGCGCCGGGCGGCCTCAGAAACCTGATGTTGCTCAGTCTTGTACATGGCGTGGTCCTCTGTTGTTATTGTCGACTTTAGAAATACCGCGCGCGAGCACGCGGTTTCTACTTGTTCTGTTTGTGTCAAGCGTTGATCAGAACGAAGGGCAATTCAACCCTTCTTTGGTCTATGTCGGACAGACACCAATCGGCTAGGGACCGGCTGGGGGAAGCGTCAGGCGAGGCTGACGCGGAGGTTGTCGATCAGGCGAGTGGCACCAAGGAAGGCGGCAGCGAGGATGACGATATCCTGGCTTGCTGAGGTGACCGGTTGCAGGGTTTCGGCCTCGCGCAGGTCCAGGTAATCAGGCTGGAAGCCGGCCTCGATCAGCGCGAGGCGCGCTTCTTCGATGATGGCCGGGAAATCGCGGCGCCCGCTTTCCAGCTGCTGCTGGATCTGCTGCAGGGTCTGATACAGGCGCGGTGCGATGCGGCGCTGCTCGTCTCCCAGATAACCATTGCGCGACGACAGTGCCAGGCCATCCTCGGCACGTACGATAGGCGCGCCCATGATCTGCACCGGCAGGCACAGATCGTGGGCCATCTTGCGGATTACCGCCAGCTGCTGGAAATCCTTCTCACCGAAGACGGCCAGGTCCGGCTGGACGATATTCAGCAATTTGCCCACCACCGTCGATACCCCGTTGAAATGGCCAGGACGGCTGGCGCCGCACAAGCCTTCGGAGACGACGGGCACGCTGATCAGGGTGTGTCCATCCATCCCTTCGGGATAAATTTCGCTGACATTCGGTGCGAAGATCAGATGGGCGCCGGCGTCCAGCAGTTTGCGCTGGTCTTCCGCCAGGGTACGCGGATAGCTGTCCAGATCTTCGTTGGCGCCGAATTGCAGCGGGTTGACGAAGATGCTTACCACCACATAGTCGGTACGCTGCAGGGCTTTCGCCACCAGGGCAATGTGCCCGTCATGCAGATTGCCCATGGTCGGTACCAGGCCGATGCGTTTGTTCTCCTGGCGCGCGCGCGCCAGGGCAGCGCGCAGCTGGGCAATGGAATGCAATGTGTTCATGGTGTCAGAACTCGTGCTCGGCCGCGGGGAATTCGGCAGCTTTCACCGCGCTGACATACGCGGTGATGGCCGAGGCGATATCTGCCTGGCCAGCCATGAAGTTCTTCACGAAGCGCGGCAGGCGACCGCTGATCGACAGGCCGAGCATGTCGTGCACCACCAGCACCTGACCATCAGTACCGCTGCCGGCGCCAATGCCGATGACCGGAATGCTCACGGCACGGGTAATGGCATTGGCGAGCTCGCTGGGTACACATTCGAGCAGCAGCATGGCGGCGCCGGCTGCCTCCAGGGCAATGGCATCCTGAAGCATGGCTTCGGCCTGATCCTGCTGGCGGCCCTGTACCTTATAGCCACCCAGTACGTTGACGGTCTGTGGGGTCAGGCCCATATGCACGCAAACCGGAATCCCATTACGGGTGAGGGTGGTGGTGATATCCGCCAGCCAGCCGCCGCCTTCCAGCTTGAGAATGTGCGCTCCGGCTTGCATCAACCGCGCGCTGTTGGCCATGGCCTGCTCCAGGGTGGCGTAGGACATGAACGGCAGGTCAGCCATGATCAGGGCGCCACGATTGCCGCGCTTGACGGATGCGGTGTGGTAGGCCATCTCCTCGACAGTCACCGGCAGGGTGCTGTCGTGTCCCTGAAGAACCATTCCCAGGGAGTCACCAATCAACAGCACTTCCACCCCGGCGGTACTTTCCAGATGGGCGAAGGTGGCGTCATACGCTGTCAGGCAGGCAAATTTCTCGCCGTTCTGCTTGAGCTTGTTCAGCGTGGTCAGGGTAATGTCAGGCATGGCAGATTCCAGTAGTTCGGCCTCGCAAGAGGCAACATGGCTGTGATCGGCAGGCAGGCGGACTGTCTGTCGCTCCGATTGCTCAGGTTGATAACAGCCTCAGCAGTATAGTCTTCCTGACTTGAACGATGATGCTCCAGAAAATACATATCTCAACCTTGTGCAGCGTTGCCCGGCAGGCGTTCCAGGTCCGTCGGCGGACAGGCCGCCAGCAGCTGTTGTAGCGATGTGTCATCGGGCAGGGTCAGATCCGCTGCCAATTCTGCCAGCGGATACAGCACAAAGGAACGGGCATGCATATGATAATGCGGCACCTGCAGGCGCGGCGTGTCGATTATCCGGTCGCCGTATAGCAGTAGATCAAGATCCAGAATGCGCGGTCCCCAGCGTTCGGCTTTGCGTACCCGGCCTCGACGGTGCTCGATATCCTGCAGGGCATCCAGCAGCATCTCCGGCTCCAGGCTGGTGTCGAGCATGGCCACGGCATTAACGAAGGCCGGTTGATCCTGTGGCCCCAGGGGGGCGCTGCGGTATAACGAGGAGCACGCCTGCAAGTGCGACTGCGGCAACCTCTCCAGCTCGGTGAAGGCGTGGGTGACCTGCGCGGCGGGATCAGCCTGGTTGCTGCCCAGAGCGATGAAACAGCGTTGCATCAATTGTCTGACCCGCCCTGGGGCTTGCGCTTGCGCCGGGGGCGGCCACGCTTGCCGGCCGGATCACGGCTGCTCAATTGCTGGATCATGCGGCGCCGTTCATCCGCACCTACATCCTGATAGCGGGTCCACCACTGGCCCAGGCCGCCAGTATCCTCGCCGGCCTCTTCACGCAGCAGCAGGAAGTCGTAGGCGGCCCGAAAACGCGGGTGCTCCAGCATCTGGTCGGCGCGGCGGCCGTTGCGCCGCTCCAGCCGTGGCTGCATATCCCAGATCTCCCGCAGCGGAATGCTGAAACGCTTGGGAATGGCAGTGTGACGGCACTGTTCGGCCAGCAGCTCGTGGGTCGCCTGCTGCTGGGCAGGAATCAACGGAATACCCTGTTCCTCCAGCTCGCGGGTACGCTGGGGTAATGCCGGCCAGAGCAGCGCGGCAAACAGGAACGCCGGCGTGACCGGGCGCCTGGTGAATACGGTCATCGGTGTTGCGCAGGGCCTGGCGAACCAGCTTGAGGGTATAGCCGGGGTTATCTTCGATGGCGTCGTCAGTGTCCGGGAACAGCGGCGCGAACAGGTCGTACTCCAGCAGCAGATCGAAGGTGCGTTCGCCCTGGCCGTTGAGCAGCAGCTTGAGCACCTCGTCGAACAACCGCGCCGCGGGAATGTCGTACAGCAGCTCGGCCAGCTCGGCGATGGGTGCGGCGCTGTGTGGCTCGATCTCGAAATCCAGCTTGGCGGCGAAGCGCACCGCGCGCAGCATGCGCACCGGGTCTTCCTGATAACGCTGCACCGGATCGCCGATCAAGCGTACCCGGGCATTGCGAATGTCCTGCAGCCCATTGGCGTAATCATGGATATTGCCGGTACAGACATCGTAATACAGGGCGTTGATGGTGAAATCACGGCGCTGGGCATCCTGCTCCAGGGTGCCGTAGACGTTGTCCCGCAACAACCGACCCGACTCGCTCTGCAGCGACTGCTCGCGTCCCAGGTCGCCTTCGTCGTCATCGGCATGGCCGGCGCGGAAGGTTGCCACCTCGATGATCTCGCGACCAAAGTAGACGTGGGCGAGCTTGAATCGCCGGCCGATCAGTCGGCAATTGCGGAAGGTGGCACGGACCTGCTCTGGCGTGGCGCTGGTGGCGACGTCGTAATCCTTGGGGTCCATTTCCAGCAGCAGATCGCGAACGCAGCCGCCCACCGCAAAGGCCTGATAGCCGGCTTGCTGGAGGCGCTCGACCACCGTCACCGCGTTGCGGCTGATCTGGCGGCGCTGCAACGCGTGCTGGCTGGGCGGAATAATAGCGGGCGTGGTACGCCTATGGGCGGGTCGCCCGAAGGGAGAGGGTATCTTTTTCAGTAGCTTGCGAATCATATGAGTGGGTAGTCCACCGGCGTCTCCAACCCAGACCTCGAATCCTGTGAAAAACGGCGGCGCTGGATGTCCCTGGCAGCTACATTTTACAGAGGCTTCAAAAAGCCCGAAGTCAACATGAATGTCATGGGCAAGGCACTGGATAGACGTAAGGTCGGTTTCGAATACAGTGTTGCCTGTATCAACAGACACCCATTCTAGCTTGAATAGCGGGGAAATTGTAGGGAAGCGATGCGGGAAGATACTGCTGGGAGTATTGCAGGAAAGCTCAAGGGGAGTATTCACTCCCCCTAATGGTTTTTTGTTGTTGTTATTTGAGCTGTTTCTTGTTTTTTTGGGCTGGGCGACAGTGTCACCCCGTTTAAACCCATCCCGGGTTGCCTAAAGCAAGCGGATTGCTTTGGATGCTCGGGAAGCTGCTTTGGCCAAGCTTGGCATCGGTACCGGTCGGTTGCTCAGGCAACTTTTATTCTTCTCGGTTTCCAATCGAACATTACGTTCGCCAGCGGTGCTTCCTATTCTCCAAAAAAATCAGTTTGCTACACTCGCACGTTTTGTTTTTGTTAGGTGTGGAGCTGAATCTTGTTTTTGTTATGGGGTCTTGCCTGGTTTTTATTCTTGTTGTGTCTGTAATAAAGCATTTGCCGTGCCATGTTTTTAAATGTCTTTAAAAACAGGTGGTTAGCTTTTTCAGTGAAAAGTGAAACGGGAGTGGGGGAGGGATTCGTTACCTTATGTCCCGTTAAAGTGTTACCCCTTGCGGGTGAGGGGTAACAGTTTCTCGAAGGTAACAGGTAACACTTTGCACTGGCCAAGCTGTTGGGGAATCCTCCATATGGAGGAGGGCCGTCGCAAATTCAGGAATTGGCGGTTTTCTTGCGTGGGATTCCCAGGCGCTGACGCCGTTCCCACAGGCATTTGCGACTGATGCCCAGCTTATTGGCCAGTTCGGTCTCGGTCATGTGCTCTTGATGCTCAAGCACGAAATGCTGGAAATAATCCTCCAGCGACAGGTCTTCAGCCGGCTCGGTGCTCTGTGAGCTGGGTGAGCGCATGGATTCCAGGGCGCTGGTGGCCTGGGAGGTGCGTTCCTGCTCGAGGTCTGGCTCGATGCCCAGCAAGTCAGTGGAAATCTCGTCTTCGTCGCAGAGAATGGCTGCCCGCTCGATGGCATTTTCCAGTTCGCGCACGTTGCCGGGCCACTGATAATGGCGGATGGAGTTGGTCGCCTCCTTGCTGAAATGCAGGGCGGGCGTGCCCATGTTGCGACCGATCCGGGCGAGTAACGCCTCGGCGATCAGCATGACATCGTCACCACGCTCCCGCAGCGGTGGCAGGCGCAGCTCGATGACGTTCAGGCGGTAGTACAGGTCTTCACGGAACAGGCCCTGGCGGGCCAGGGTCTTGAGGTCACGGTGGGTGGCCGCGACCAGGCGCACATCGACCTTCTGCGACTGCACGGAGCCGACCCGGCGAATTTCGCTCTCCTGCAGTACCCGCAACAGGCGGGCCTGGGCTTCCAGCGGCAATTCGCCGATTTCGTCGAGAAACAGGGTGCCGCCGTCCGCGGCTTCGACCAGCCCGGTACGCCCGGCCACTGCGCCGGTGAAGGCACCTTTTTCATGGCCGAACAGTTCGGATTCGATCAGGGTCTCGGGAATCGCCGCGCAGTTGACCGAGATCATCGGGGCGCGGGCCCGTGGTGAGTTTTCATGCAGGGCCCGGGCGACCAGTTCCTTGCCGGTACCGGATTCACCCTGGATCAGCACCGTGGACATGGTCGGGGCGACCTTGCGGATACGCTTGAACAGGGTGAGCATCGCCGGGCTGGCACCGATGATGCCCATGGACTGGGTATCGTCGCTGGCGGTATCGGCGGCTGGCGCCGGATCAGCGACACCCGCTGCGGCGCGCGATTGCTGGCTGGCTTCGATGATGCGGGCCACGGCCTGCAACATCTCTTCATGATCGAAGGGCTTGGCAATGTAGTCCACGGCGCCGAGTTTCATCGAGTCCACTGCCGAGCGCAGACTGGCGTAGCTGGTCATGATCAATACGGGGGTATTGGGAGCGCGACGAATCAGTTCTGTGCCGGGCTCGCCAGGCAGACGCAGGTCGCTGATGATCAGCGCGAAGTCGTCCAGATTGTGGTTCTCGACGGCTTCATGTACAGCGCCAGCCTCACTGACCTGGTATTGGTGGCGTTCCAGCAGCCGCCGCAGTGCGGTGCGAATGATGGGTTCGTCTTCAACAACCAGAATATGCGACATATCTACCTCTATGCGACAGCGTCCGACGAAGTCAGGCGCTGCCGTAACTAAAAGACGCCATAGCGGGGTAACGTAATGGTGAACCGGGTTCCCCGCTGAGTTACATCATCGATGGGGCTGTCTACCGTAATCTGACCATAATGCTCTTCGATGATTGAGTACACCAGCGCCAGTCCGAGTCCGGTACCTGCACCTGGCTCCTTGGTCGTGAAAAAGGGTTCGAACAACCGATCCTTGAGCTCATGTTCGATGCCGCTGCCCTGGTCCTCAACCATCAGCAATATCTGGTGTTCATCCGCGGCGGTGTGGATGGTGACGCTGTCACCGCTGCGGCTGGCATCGCGGGCATTGCCTAGCAGGTTGATCAGAACCTGTACCAGACGCTGGCTATCACCGGCTACCCGGTGAGCGGTATCGCACAGGTTAACATAATTGACCTCGGGGCCCTTGCGGTTCAGTGACAGGAGGTGAATGGCCTCGTTGGTGCAGGCGACCAGATCGACTTCATCGTTGGCATTGTTGTGCCGGCTGCCGACATGGGCGAAATTGACCATGGACTGCACGATGCGCGATACCCGGCGGGTCTGCTCGATAATCTGCTCCGCTGCTTCCAGGGTTTCGGCCTGGGCAGACTCTTCGCGCAGGTTTTGCGCCAGGCAGGCGATGCCGGTGATTGGATTGCCGATTTCATGGGCCACCCCAGCGGCCAGACGGCCGATTGAGGCCAGGCGCTCGGAGTGGATCAGCTCTTCCTCGAGCATCTGGGTTTCGGTCTGGTCCTCGATCAGCAAGACCAGGCCGCCGCGAGCATTACCGGGTTCGTCAATCGCTGCCTTGTGCAGGTTAAGCCACTGGGTCTGACCACGGTTGACCAGCTTCTGCTTGTGCAGGTGCGCCGATTCATCGCTGACAAAGCGCTCCAGCAGTTCATTCCAGGGCGCCGGCAGGTTCTCCAGGCGCGAGCCGATCACGCTCTCGGCATTGATGCCGGTGAGTGTCTGCAATGCCCGGTTCCACATCAATACTTCATTGTCCTCGGCCAGCGAGCATACGCCCATGGGCAGATCCTGCAGGGTCTGGCGATGGTAGCGGCGCAGGGCATCCAGTTCCGCGGCCAGTCCGGTCAGCCGCGAGTGGTAGTCCTCCAGGCGGTTTTCGATGAAGTGGATGTCTTCGGTGACGTAGCCGTTGCGCGCCAGCTTGAATGGCAGGAAGGTCTCGATCATCTCCTGCGCCACTGCCGGGCCCATCAGGCCTGACAGGTTGGCCTCCAGGCGGTCACGCAGGCGGCGCAGGGCGTAGGGGCGGCGCTCATCGAAGGGCAGTTTGAGATCGCGCAGAGCCTGCTCGACTTCCTGCTGGGCGGCCTTGTTACCCAGCGGCTTGGCCATCTGCTGGGCGAATTCCTGGGGCGACCTGGCAATCAGTTCCATGCGCTGGGGGCGCCTGACGTTATCGACCAGGCAGGCTTCGGCGGCACTGACCTCATCGGGCGAGCGCCGGGTGAACAGCGAGACCAGGGTGAATACCACAATGTTGGCGGTCAGCGAGGCGATCGCGGCGATATGCCAGGACTCCGAATCCAGGGTCACCTGCAGACCCAGAATGTGCAGCGTGTCGATACCGGTGACCATGACCAGCAGCATGGTGCAGGCCCAGATGCTCATGCCGGCGATCAAACCACAGATGAAGCCGCGATGGTTGGCCTGCGGCCAGTACAGCACCGAAAGCGCACCGGGCAGAAACTGCACGGTGGCGACGAAGGAAGTGATGCCCAGGTTGGTCAGCGGCTGGTCCGAGTCCAGCAGGTGGTAGAAGCCATAGCTGGCCATGATAATGGCGGCGATCAGGCTGCGCCGGGTCCATAACAACCAGCGGTAGATATTGACGTTGTTATCGGCGCTTGGCTGGTATACCGGCAGTACCAGATGGTTGAGCACCATACCGGACAGCGCCAGGGTAACCACGATGATCAGCCCGCTGGCGGCAGAGATCCCGCCGATGAAGGCGACCAGGGTCAGCCAGTCGGCGCCAGCGGCGACGCCCAGGCCGAGGGTGTAGTACTCGGCGCTGGTGGGCACCTGCAGGTAGAGGCCGGCCCAGAGAATGGGCGGGATGGCCAGGCTCATCAGCAGCAGGAACAGCGGCAACCCCCAACTGGCCGCGCTAAGGGCACGGGGGTTGAGGTTCTCGGTGAAGGCCATGTGGTACATGTGCGGCATGACGATGGCCGCGGCGAAGAACACCAGCAGCAAGGTGCGCCAGGGGCCTTCCTGCAGCGGGCTATGCAGGGTTTTCAGTGCTTCCTGGTTGTGGCTCAGCCACAGCTCCAGGCCAGAAGGACCCTCGAACACCACGAACAGTGCGTACAGGCCGACCGCGGACAGACACAGCAGCTTGACCAGCGACTCGAAGGCGATGGCGATCACCAGCCCTTCGTGTTTCTCCCGTGCCGAGATATGCCGGGCGCCGAACAGGATGGCGAACAGCACAATCAGCAGACAGAAGCCCAGCGCCACCGGCCGCTGGCGCGGATCGTGGGTTAGGATCTGCACCGAGTCGGTGACGGCCTGGATCTGCAGCGCCAGTAGCGGCAGCATGCTCAACAGCATGAAGATGGTGGTCAGGGTGCCGGCCCAGGTGCTGCGAAAGCGGAAGGCGAACAGGTCAGCGAGGGATGACAGCTGGTAGGTGCGGGTAATACGCAGAATCGGGTTGAGCAGCACCGGTGCCAGCAGGAAGGCGCCGCAGATACCCAGATAATAGGTGAGGAAGCCGTAGCCGTACTGATAGGCCAGGCCAACGGTACCGTAGAACGCCCAGGCGCTGGCGTATACACCGATGGACAGGGTGTAAATCGCTGGATGGCGGACCACGGCGCTTGGCAGCAATCCCCGTTCGGTGGCCCAGGCCACGCTGAACAGGATGACCAGGTAGGCGACGCTGAGCAGGATCAGCAGGCTGAGTTCAAAGCTCATCGGTATCCCTTGGGCTCTGCAACAGCATGCCGGCGATGATCAGAATGAGCCATAGGACGTAGGGGCGATACCAGGCGCCCATAGGCTCGATCCACCAGTCCATGATGGCTGGTGAGAACAGGTAGATGCCGATGACCAGCAGCAATACCAGGCGGTAGATGTACATGGTTTATGTCCTTGGCTCCGGGATCTGCCGTTTTGCCGGTAGTCTCTGCGGTTGCCAGTGTGCCACAGCCCAGGCGAGTTGTTCATCGACCGGGGCGTCGGCCAGTTCTGGCGGCGGCTCCTGGGCCAGTACCGTGAGCGCCCGGTGCAGAGTGGCGGTCGCCAGCCTGGGCTCCAGCGGAGTCGAGCCCAGTCGTTTGCTGAGTTTCTCGCCGTCCTCGCGCATCACCAGGGGCACATGCAGATAGCGCGGCGCTGGTTGCTGCAGCAATTGGTATAGCCACAATTGGCGGGGCGTGGAATCCAGCAGGTCGGCGCCACGTACGATATCAGTCACCCGCTGGGCGATATCATCAACCACCACCGCCAACTGGTAGGCAATGATGCCATCGCGCCGGCGAATGATGAAATCACCGGACAACCCATCGGCGGTTTGCTGAAACTCTCCCTGCAGGCGGTCCCGGAATACCACCGGCTGATCGGCGACTCGCACCCGTACCGCATGATCAGGCGCAGCGGGCAGGTGACGCTCACGACAGGTTCCCGGGTAGGCACCGCCATGCTGGAGAAGGGTCCGGCGTGAACAGTCGCAGTGATAAGCCTGGCCGGTTTCCAGCCAGTGATCAATTACCTGCTGATACAGCGGTAGTCGCTCGCTCTGATAGGTGATCTCGCCATCCCAGTGCAGACCGTAAGCGTCCAGGGTGCGCAGGATATGTTCGCTGGCGCCGGGCAGATTGCGCGGGGTGTCCAGATCCTCGATCCGGATCAACCACTGGCCTTGATGCTGACGTGCGTCCAGATAGCTGGCGACCGCAGCCAACAGCGAGCCGAAATGCAGGTAACCGCTGGGGGTGGGGGCGAAACGCCCGACATACGGGGAGAGCATGGCGACAGGGCCTTGCGAGTGAATCGGACTGTGGCAGACAGGGTGCTGTCTGCCACCGGGTCGCTGACAGGTCAGCCGCCGATCTGCTTTTCCTTGATTTCGGCCAGCGTTTTGCAATCGATGCAAAGGGTGGCCGTGGGACGGGCTTCGAGGCGGCGGATGCCGATTTCGACACCGCAGGAATCGCAGAAACCGTAGTCTTCATCCTCGATGCGCTGCAGAGTCTGATCGATCTTCTTGATCAGCTTGCGTTCGCGATCGCGGGTACGCAGTTCCAGGCTGAATTCCTCTTCCTGACTGGCCCGGTCGGCCGGGTCGGGGAAGTTGGCTGCCTCGTCCTGCATATAGGATACGGTGCGATCCACTTCTTCCATCAGTTCGCGTTTCCAGCCATTGAGGATGTTGGCGAAATGCTCGAGCTGACGCTCGTTCATATACTCCTCGCCTTTCTCTTCCTTATAGGGAACGAAGCCGCGAATCAACAATGCATTCTTTTCTTTGGTATTGCTGGGCATGAGAACAGCCTCACTTTTAGCTCAATCATCCTGTGCCAGGTCGACACCACTACTGACCGGCGGGGGTGCAGCCTGTGGCCTGCAAGCGGGCAAAACTACCAGAACCCGATCTGCGAAGCTACTTTTTGCCAACTTAAGATATTTCTACTTCGACAGCATAGCTGGGAATTGGTTGGCCGAGCATCCGTCGCCACAGGTATCATGGCGGTTTTTTGTCTGCGGTGGCAGCGGAGGAAATCATGGTGGGGCAGCGTTGGGCACAGCGGATCGGGGAGATCGAACCCTTCCATGTCATGGCCGTGCTGGAGCGGGCCAAGGCGCTGGAAGCGCAGGGGCGCGACGTCATTCACATGGAAATCGGCGAGCCGGATTTCGGTACGCCCGACCCCATCATACGTGCCGGCCAGGCCGCACTGGCGGCAGGCTTTACCGAGTACACGCCAGCGCTGGGACTGCCGGCATTGCGCGAGGCCGTAGCGGGTTCCTATCAACAGCGCTACGGTATCGATCTGGACCCGCGCCGCGTGGTGATCACCCCCGGTGGCTCGGGGGCCTTGCTGCTGATCAGCGCCCTGCTGGTGAACCCCGGTAGCAAGGTGCTGATGGCTGACCCGGCCTACCCGTGCAACCGGCATTTCCTGCGGCTGGTCGAAGGCCAGGCGACATTGATCCCGGCGGATGCGCAGAGCGGCTATCAGCTGACGCCAGAGCTGGTCGAGCAGCACTGGGATAGTGCTAGCGCCGCCGTACTCTGCGCCTCACCGGCCAACCCCTCCGGTAGCGTGCTGAGCCGCGCACAGCTCACGGCACTGGCCGATACTACCCGACGGCTGGGCGGACAACTGATTGTCGACGAGATCTACCATGGTTTGACCTATGGCTGCGATGCCACTTCGGTGCTGGAGGTGGCCCCGGATGCCTGGGTGTTGAATAGTTTTTCCAAATATTTCGGCATGACCGGTTGGCGTCTGGGTTGGTTGATTGCGCCCGAGGCCGCAGTACCTGAGCTGGAAAAACTGGCGCAGAATCTCTACATCTGCGCCCCACATCTGTCGCAGCGGGCGGCGCTGGCTGCTTTCAGCGAGGAGAGCCTGGCCATCTGTGAAGCGCGCCGCGACGCTTTCCACCGGCGTCGGGACTTTCTGTTGCCGGCGCTGCGTGAACTGGGCTTCGGCATTCCGCATACGCCTGATGGCGCGTTCTATTTGTATGCCGATGCCACGGCGTTCACTACCGACAGCCAGCGGTTGTGTCAGCACCTGATCGAAACCGAGCATGTGGCGATCACCCCGGGGCTGGACTTCGGCCACCACCGCGCCACTGAACATGTGCGATTTGCCTATGCCAACTCCCTGGAGCGCCTCGAACAGGCAGTGGAGCGTATCGCTCGCGGTCTGGACCGCTGGCCGGGATGCTGATTCCTTACGAGCCGGCACTGGTCGCCGGCACGCTGGTGCAGCGCTACAAGCGGTTTCTTGCCGATATCCGCCTGGCTGACGGGCGCGAACTGACACTGCATTGCCCGAACACCGGTTCGATGAAGAACTGCGGTGAGCCGGGTAGCCGAGTCTGGGTTAAACTGGAGCAGCGGCCGGGGCGCAAGCTGCCCGGCACCTGGGAACTGGTGGAAACCCTTCCTGGTGAGCTGGCCTGCATTCACAGCGCCCGCGCCAACAGCGTCATTGCCGCCGCGCTGGCGGCCGGGTTGATTGCGCCGTTGACGGGTTATCCGGTGGTGCGCCGTGAGGTCACCCTGACGCCGGGTGGCAGCCGTTTCGACTTTCTACTCGAGGGCGCCCCGGGCAGTTGTGTGCTGGAGGTCAAGAGTGTGACCCTGGCGCTGGGTGGTGGGGTGGGTGCGTTCCCGGATGCGGTCAGCCTGCGCGGCCAGAAGCATCTGCGGGAGCTGACGCAGTTGGCGCAGGCGGGGCAGCGAGCCTGTCTGCTGTTCTGTGTCATGCACAGCGGTATCGCCTGCGTGCGACCTGCCGATCACATCGATCCGGTGTACGGGCAATTGTTGCGTGAAGCTGTGGCGGCCGGAGTGCAGGTGCTGGCCTGGTCGATAATACCGACGCCGGCGGGGCTGGAGGTGGCCGGGCAGTTGCCGGTGCTGCTTCAGGGTGAGGGGAGCAGCCAGACCTGACCCTCTTCGATGCGGCAGGGCAGAGGCAATAGACGGTCGCCGCTGCAGGGGCCGGCGACGCATTCCCCGGTCTCGGGCAGGAATAGCGCGCCATGGCTGGCGCACTGGATCAGGCGTCCGGAGCTGTCGAGAAACTGGTCCGGCACCCATTCGAGGGGAATGCCCCGGTGGGGGCAACTGTTGAGATAAGCAAATACCCGCTGCCCCTGACGCACCGCAAAGATGCGCCGCCCCTGCACCACGAAACCCTGACTGCCGGGGTCGGCGAGGTCATCCAGTTGGCATAGTGCAACAGGCAGTTTGTCGGTTGGCTGATTCGACATCTTTATCTCCAGGCGCATTTTCCGGGCGCCGCTGATGCTGGCGCGCAGAGAGGGCAGGGCGCAAGCGGATTCAGTCGACTGGTTATGCTGACCCAGCCGACAAAGCGGTGCCGTTTTTCAGCATGTCGATGACCGCGCTGGCAAGCTGGTCGGCGCGCTCGCTCAAAGAAAAATCCTCTGGGCGCAATAGCCAGAGATCAAGCATGCCGGCGACAAAGGCATGCAGGCAGCGGGCGGCGATAAGTACATCCAGTTGCGGCGGCAACTGTCCTTTCGAAATCGCATTGCGCAGCGCAGTTTCCAGTTTCAGGTCGGACTGCAACCGCAGCTGGCGCATATGTTCACGCAGATCGCACATTTGATCGGTATATTCACACTTGTGAAATATGATCTCGTTGATGCGTCGCGTGGAGGGATCGCGTTCGGCCTGGCGGAACACTTCCGCTACCATGGTCTGCAGACGCCCCAGCGGATCGGGTTCATCATCGGCCCGGCTGGCTTCATCCAGGTGCTGGATGGGCGTTTTTGCGCGCAGCAACAGTGCATCCAGCACTTCGCCTTTGTTTTCGAAGTGCCAGTAGATGGCGCCGCGGGTCACTCCGGCAGTCTTGGCTATCTCGGCCAGTGAGGTGTGCGAAACCCCTTTTTTGAAGAAGCACAGCTCTGCCGCATCGATGATCTGCGTACGTGTTTCCTGGGCTTCCTGCTTGGTGCGTCTGGCCATTTAGCCCTCTGAATAACTGGAAATATGCTTGACAAGGGAGGTCCGCTGATGCGCAAAGCCGGCAAGCGCGAAGATGTTAGCCAATGTGAAAACAACTTACAAACATTCGTGGATGTAAGTATTATTGTGCGTTATTCAAATGAGTCGGTTTCTTGTTCAGTCATCGTCTTTTCTATTGATCCCATTGTTCCGTAGAGGTGCCCCGCCCATGCCTGTCAAGTCAGTTCGCGCTGCCCTGATCCCCTTGTTCACGGTAACGGCGCTGCTCAGTGCCTGCGGTGATTCGGCTGAACCCACTGCACAGGCGCCCAAGATCCCCCAGGTGGGCGTGGTTACCATCAGTGCGCAGGACTTTCTGCTGACCACTGAGCTGCCGGGGCGTACCAAGGCCTTCCGGGTGGCGGAAGTGCGGCCCCAGGTCAATGGCATCATCCAGAAGCGTCTGTTCGAAGAAGGCTCCGAGGTCAAGGCCGGCGCGCAGTTGTACCAGATCGATGCGTCGGTCTACGAGGCTGCTCTGAAAAGTGCCGAGGCCACGCGGTTGTCCGCCGGCACCCTGGCCGACCGCTATGAGATTCTGGTCAAGGATCGCGCGGTCAGCCAGCAGGCCTACGACGAGGCGCGGGCGGCTCGGCTGCAAGCGGAGGCGGCGCTGGAGCGGGCCAAGATCGATTTGCGCTACACCCGCGTGCTGGCGCCGATTTCCGGGCGCATCGGCCGGTCTGCGGTGACCGAAGGGGCTCTGGTGAGCAGTGGTCAGGCACAGGCGATGGCCACCATCCAGCAACTGGACCCGATCTATGTCGACGTGACCCAGCCGTCGCGTGATCTGCTGGCATTGCGCCGGGATCTGGATGCCGGTCGGTTGCAGCGCGCGGGCGACAACGCCGCCAAGGTCACCCTGCAGCTGGAAGACGGTTCCGAGTACGAACATGAAGGCCGCCTGGAGTTCTCCGAGGTGTCCGTTGATTCGAGCACCGGCTCGGTGACCCTGCGCGCCGTATTCCCCAACCCTGACCGGATTCTGCTGCCCGGCATGTTCGTGCATGCGCAACTGGTTGCCGGCTCGCGCAGCGACGCGATCCTGGCGCCGCAGCAGGGTGTGACCCGCAATCCGCGCGGGCTAGCGGTGGCGATGCTGGTCACGGATGACAACAAGGTCGAGCAGCGCATCATCCAGACCGAACGTACCGTCGGCAATCGTTGGCTGGTCAGCGAGGGATTGAATGTGGGTGATCGGCTGATCACCGAAGGACTGCACATGGTGCAACCGGGCATGCAGGTTGAGCCGGTACCGGCGGCCAATGTCGATAATGCCGGTGCGGCCAATACTGCCGAACAGGAAGGATAAGCCCCCATGCCACACTATTTCATCGATCGCCCGATCTTTGCCTGGGTGCTGGCCATCCTGGTGATGCTGATGGGCGGGTTGGCCGTTCTCGGCCTGCCGGTCAACCAGTACCCCAGCATCGCGCCGCCGGCGATCAACATCGCGGTCAACTACCCCGGTGCCTCGGCCCAGACCGTGCAGGACACCGTCGCGCAGGTCATCGAGCAGCAGATGAACGGCATCGACGGTCTGCGCTACATGAGGTCAGAAAGTGGCTCCGACGGCAGCATGCGGATCACTGTGACCTTCGACCAGGGCGTTGATCCGGATATCGCTCAGGTGCAGGTGCAGAACAAGCTGCAGCTGGCCACGCCGATGCTGCCGCAGGAAGTGCAGCAGCAGGGTATCCGGGTGACCAAGGCTTCCTCCAACTTCCTGATGGTTGTCGGTCTGATCTCAGCTGACGACAGCATGAGCAACGAGGACCTGTCCGACTTCATCATTTCCACTATCCAGGACCCGATCTCCCGTACCAGCGGGGTGGGCGATTTCCAGGTATTCGGTTCGGCCTACTCCATGCGGATCTGGCTGGATCCGGCCAAACTGAACAAGTTCCAGCTTACGCCGATCGACGTGCGCAACGCCATTTCGGCGCAGAACGTGCAGGTATCCGGTGGCCAGCTGGGCGGTGCGCCTGCCGTGCCTGGTCAGCAGCTCAATGCGACCATCATCGGCAAGACCCGTTTCGAGACACCTGAGCAGTTCCGCAACATCCTGATGAAGGTGGACAACAACGGCTCGCAGGTGCGTCTGGGTGACGTGGCGCGGGTCGAGCTCGGCGCGCAGAATTCCGCTTTCCGGGCGCTGTACAACGGCCAGCCGGCCACCGGCATGGCGATCCAGCTGGCTACCGGCGCCAATGCGCTGGATACCACTGAGGCGGTCAAGCAGACCATCGCCGACTTGCGGCCCTATTTCCCGCAGGGTGTGGAAGTGGTGTATCCGTTCGAGACTGCTCCGGTGGTATCCGAATCCATCACCGGGGTGGTGCACACCCTGATGGAAGCCATCGTGCTGGTTTTCCTGGTGATGTACCTGTTCCTGCAGAACTTCCGTGCCACGCTGATTCCGACGCTGGCTGTACCGGTGGTACTGCTGGGTACCTTCGGCGTGCTCTCGGCGTTCGGATTCAGTATCAACATCCTGACCATGTTCGCCATGGTGCTGGCTATTGGCTTGTTGGTGGATGATGCCATCGTGGTGGTGGAGAACGTCGAGCGGGTAATGGCCGAGGATGGCCTGCCGCCGGTGGAGGCGACGCGTAAATCCATGGATCAGATCCAGGGTGCGCTGATCGGTATCGGCCTGGTACTGTCCGCGGTATTTGTGCCGATGGCCTTCTTCGGTGGTTCCACCGGTGTGATCTATCGCCAGTTCGCCATCACCATCGCCTCGGCCATGACCTTGTCGGTACTGGTGGCGCTGATTTTCACGCCGGCCCTGTGCGCCACCATTCTCAAGCCGATTCCCAAAGGGCATAAGCACGAGAAGCGCGGTTTCTTCGGGTGGTTCAACCGCACCTTCGAGCGTGGTGTCAACCGCTATGAAAAAGGGGTGGCAGCGGTTCTCAAGCGCAAGGCACCGTATCTGCTGCTGTACGTGGTGATCGTCGGCGCTATGGTCATGCTGTTTGGCAAACTGCCGAGCTCCTTCTTGCCGGATGAGGATCAAGGGGTGATGTACGTTCAGGTTCTGGGGCCGGCGGCTCGACCATGGAGCGTACCCAGCAGACCGTGGACGGCATGCGTGAGAAGCTGCTAACCGAGGAAAGCGATATCGTCCAGTCGGTGTTCACGGTGACCGGTTTCAGCTTTGCTGGCCGTGGCCAGAACGCGGCCATTGCTTTCGTTGGTCTCAAGCCGTGGGGCGAGCGCAGCGAGGCAGGTATGAGCGTCTTCGACCTGGTCGAGCGGACCGAGCAGCATTTTGCCGGCTTCCGTGACGCGGCGGTCATGGCTTTTGCCCCGCCGGCAGTCATGGCGCTGGGTAACGCCACCGGGTTCAACTTCTTCCTGCAGGACAATGCAGGCGTGGGGCACGAAGCGCTGATGCAAGCGCGCAATCAGTTGTTGGGCATGGCCGCACAGAGCGAAGTGCTGACTGGCGTGCGCCCCAATGGCCTGAATGACGAGCCGCAATACCGCCTGATCATTGATGATGAGAAAGCCCAGGTGCTGGGGGTCGCGCTCAGCGATGTCAACAGCACCCAGTCGATCGCCTGGGGGTCGAGCTATGTCAACGACTTCATCGATCGAGGCCGGGTCAAGCGGGTTTACCTGCAAGCCGAAGCCGATGCGCGGATGAACCCCGAGGATATGGACAAATGGTTCGTACGTAACAACCAGGGCGAAATGGTGCCGTTCAGTGCCTTCGCCTCCGGCGAGTGGGTTTACGGTCCGCCGAAACTGGCCCGTTACAACGGTGTACTGGCCATGGAGATTCAGGGCGAGGCTGCGCCGGGCTACAGTACCGGGCATGCAATGGCGGAAATCGAGCGCCTGGCCCAGCAACTGCCAGCCGGTATCGGTGTGGACTGGACCGGGCTGTCCTACGAGGAGCGCCTGTCCGGCGACCAGGCGCCAGCGTTGTACGCGTTGTCGCTGCTGGTCGTGTTCCTGTGTCTGGCGGCGTTGTATGAAAGCTGGTCGATTCCGTTTGCGGTGATGCTGGTGGTACCGCTGGGTGTGATCGGTGCGCTGTTGACGACCATGGGCCGCGGCCTGTCCAACGACGTGTTCTTCCAGGTTGGTCTGCTGACGACCATCGGGTTGACGGCGAAGAACGCGATTCTGATCGTCGAATTCGCCAAGGACCTGCACGAGCAGGGCATGTCCCGGGTCGATGCCGCAATCCAGGCCTGTCGCATGCGTCTGCGGCCGATCATCATGACCTCGCTGGCCTTCACCCTGGGCGTGGTCCCGCTGGCGCTCGCCAGTGGCGCTGGCGCCGGTAGTTCGCATGCCATTGGTACCGGTGTGATCGGCGGCATGCTCACGGCCACCGTGCTGGTGATCTTCTGGGTACCGTTATTCTACGTAATGGTATCTTCGCTGTTCTCGCGCAAGATCAGTTACGACAATAAGGAGGAAGCACAGTGAAACGTTCATTGATGTGTCTGGCTGTGCTGGGAGTCTTGAGCGGTTGCTCGATGATTCCCGATTATGAGCGCCCGGCATCGCCGGTGGCCGATGTCTGGCCGACCGGTGAAGCCTATGGCCCGCTGAACTCGGAAACCCAGGCGATGGAGCTGGGCTGGCGGGACTTCTTCCGCGACCCAGCGCTGCAGCGCCTGGTCGGTATTGCGCTGGAAAACAACCGTGATCTGCGCATCGCCGCGTTGAATGTGGAAGCCTACCAGGCGCTGTATGGTATCCAGCGCGCCGCGCTGTTTCCGGATATCACTGCCGATGGCAGCGGCAACCGCACGCGCACCCCCGAAGGGCTGAGCCCGACCGGTGAGGCGACCACGGGTGGCCAGTATTCCGCGACCTTGGGCGTAGCCTGGGAGCTGGATCTGTTTGGCCGCCTCGACAGCCTGAGCGAACAGGCGTTGGAAGAGTTCCTGGCTAGCGAAGCGACCCAACGCAGTGTGCGGATCAGCCTGATCGCCAGCGTCGCCAACAGCTATATGACCTGGCAGGCAGACCGCGAACTGCTCGCCGTTACCGCGCAGACGCTGAAGGCTTATGAAGACAGTCTGGCGCTGGTGCAGCGCAGCTATGATGTCGGTGTGGCCTCGACGCTGGAATTGACCCAGGCGCGTACAGCGGTGGAAACCGCGCGCTCGGCATTGGCGCAATATCGCCGACTGGTGGCGCAGGATCGCAATGCCCTGACCCAGCTGCTGGGCCAAAGCATACCGCTGGAAGACGTGGAGATGGGCGGGCTGGATATGGAGCTGCTGGCCGATCTGCCGGTCGGCTTGCCGTCCGAGCTGCTGTTCATGCGCCCCGACGTGATTGCCGCCGAGCACCAGTTGCGCGCTGCCAATGCCAGTATCGGCGCGGCGCGGGCGGCTTTCTTCCCGAGCATCCGGTTGACCGGCGCGGCGGGCAGCGCGAGCAATGACCTGTCGGAGCTATTTGACGGTGGTACGGGCTACTGGAATTTCATGCCCAGCATCAGCGTTCCGATCTTCAATGCCGGACGGCTGCGGGCGAATCTGGACTACTCGGAAATCTCCCGGGATATTCGCGTCGCCCAATACGAACAGACGATCCAGGACGCGTTCCGCGACGTCGCGGATGGTTTGGCGGCCCACGAGACCTATGCCGACCAGGTACAGGCGCAGCGCAATCTGCTGGAAGTCAGCGAAAGCTATTACCAGATAGCCGAGCAGCGCTACCGGACCGGAGTGGACAGTCACCTTATTTTGCTCGATGCGCAGCGGCAATTGCTGATGGCTCAGCAGCAGTTGGTGAATGATCGACGCAATCAGCTGATCAGCGAAGTCAATCTGTTCAAGGCGCTGGGCGGTGGTTGGCAGGTGGGTGATACGGCAGCGGCTTCGGCGGTGCCGGAGGCCTGACCGGCCGTCTCGCATCAGGCCGGCGGTTGCGGTCTGATGCGCAGTGGCAGGCTGACAGGCAAAAAAAGGGCCCGCTCAGAGAGCGGGCCTAAATCCGTGATTAGCCTGATGAGGAGATAACCGTCCGTCTCACGACGTTCTGTTATCCAAGCCACCTTGCGGCGACTTGTGGTTAATAATAATCGTTATCATTTGCATGTCAAGCAAATTGACTAAATTTAATTCACTGCCAGCTGTTTGTAGTAGGTCAGTTCCCGGTTCATCAGGTCGATCCGTCGCGCCATGCTTTCAATCAGGCTATGGGCGATGCGCGGATTGCTCTGCATCAACGCCAGAAATTGCTCCTTGGGAATCATCATCACCGTGGTCGGCGCACTGGCGATAACCGTCGCTGAGCGTTTCTCCCGGGTGAACAGCGCCATCGCGCCGAATATCTCGTCCTGCTGCACATCACCTACCTTGATCCCCTCGACAAACGCCTCGGCATGCCCTTCGGTGATGATGAACACATGGCCGGCCTCATCGCCCTGGCGGATCAGTTCATCGCCCGGAGCGAAGTGCTGGAAGCCGGTGACCGGTCGTACTTCCAGCGGCTTGCTACGCGCGAGCGCGTCGGACATCAATGCGGCCTGGCCGAGAATGTACTGGGTAAACTGTTCCTGGCGGGTATTGCTGGCGTGGATGTGACGAAACAGCGCTTCGCGATCATAGGGCACCAGTTCCAGCGGCTCTTCGCTCATGTAGACGCAGGGTGCGGTATTGAGCCCCTGACGCAATCCGATGAGATCGCCTTCCTGGATATAGAACAACGGCTTGCCATCGATCAGGGCGTGCAGCAGGCCGCTTTTCAACAGGTACAGGTTCTTGCTGCCTACATGGCTGTAGAGGTCATCGATCGCGCCCAGACGAATCGGCGCAGCGCAGGGGGCAAGCCCGTCGAGCAGCTGTGCCGGGATGCGTTGCAGCGTGCTGATCAGCTTTTCTGCATAGGGGGGCTGGTCGCCGATGAGGTACATGACTAATTCCTTTTTTCGCGAGTCCTGAATTGTCGTTACCATACTGCAATTCCTTTTGCTTCTGCCAATGGAAAACGCGCAGCCGTTGGCAAATTCGGCGGTTGGCTGATCCTCGCGTGGCTATCACTTCTGCTGCTCTTCCAGTTGTTGCAACAACTGTTGTTTATAGGTGGGGTCGAGCTGGTTCCAGTGCACATCCTGCAGGGCGCCGGCGATGGCGAACAGCAATGTCCTGGAGGCGCCGAAGCCGCGCGAGCGGACCGCGCAATAGGCGGCGACCGGGCCACGCCGGCGTAGCTCCTCGGTAGTGTGGATACCGGTGGCGCGCAACCATTGAACGGAGGTTTTGCCCAGGTTGCGCAAGCTGAGAAGTTCATTATCGGTCATGACCACCTCCCGATACGCCGGGACGCGGAGGGCATGATGAGCACAATACGGGTGCCGGCTGGTGTGGCCGGCATCGGTCTGGTTTCTGGCATGGCTTCGGGCTTCTTTTTATTGGTTCCCGAAAATCAGTGTAGTGGGCGCCAGCTGATCCGTACAGCCGGCGTCAGGGTCATATGCGAGCGCGGAGCTGTTCTGTGAGCTGATCGATGCTGTCGCGCTGTTCGGTATTGACGGTCAGGGTAATCTGCAGCTCGTCTTCCTCCAGTGCTTCCAGTTGTTGCAGCTGCTGGCGCACGACATGAATGTCGGCATCGGACGGATCGCCACCCTTGCGCTGCCGTTCGTTCAGCCAGATCTCGATGGTATCCAGCGATGCCTGGCAATGCAGGATCAGGCAGGGCGCGCCCTGTTCCTCGATTGCCTGGCGCACCTGCTGGCGCTGTGCCCGCTGCAGATGCGTGGCGTCGACCACCACCGAATAGCCTGCTGCCAGGATCTGCGCAGCCAGCTGGGCCAGACGGGTGTAGGTTTGCTGGCCCAACTCGGTGGAGTACAGGTCCGTATCGGAGCGGTCGCTGCCGAACAGCCGCTTGCGTTCGACATCGGAGCGCACGCGGATCACACCGAGACGGCTGACCAACTGCTGACTCAAGGTACTTTTGCCGGAGCCGGACAGACCGTGGGTGAGCAACCCGAAGCGGCGTGGGATTTCGGTGTAGCTTTCGGCCAGGGCGGTATAACTCCGGTAGCGCGCCATGACGTCGGCGCGCTGCTGGTCGCTGAGGTCGGGGTTGAGGCCCAGCAATGCCACCTTGGCCCGTACCATGGCGCGGTAGGCCTTGTAATAACTGAGCACGGGGAGGCCGGCATAATCACCGGTGTGTTCCAGCCAGCCGTTGACGAAGCGCTGGGACAGCTCGGCTAGGCCACGGTCTTCCAGATCCATGGCCATGAAGGCGACGTCGGCCATGACATCGGTCCAGCGGAAGGCGTCATTGAACTCTATGCAGTCGAAGAGGGTCACTTGTCCGGCGAATATAGTGACGTTGTCCAGGTAGATGTCGCCGTGACACTCGCGAATCATGCCGTCGGCCTTGCGTTGTGCCAGTTGGGGAATCAGCCGTTGGAAGGTAGTATGCGCCCATTGTTCCAGTTGTTCGAGTTGCGCCAGATCGGCCGGTTCGCTCAATAATGGCCGGATCTGCTCGAAATTCTGGGCCACCGGGGCATGCACCTGATCCGGCTGACCCCAGGCAGACTCCAGGGGCGCGTGCTCGATCTGCCCATGGAAGGTGGCGAGCGTCGTCGCCAGGGAGTCGATGTGCGATGGAGCCAGCTCACCGGCACGCTGCATATTCCCGAGCAGGTCCTGCTGGCGAAACTGACGGGTCTTGACCATGTATTCAATGATCGGGCCGTCACCATCGAGGCGGGGTGCAGCTTCGCTGCCCCGGACGGCAACGACGTCCAGGTAGAGTTCCGGGGCGAGGCGCCGGTTCAAGCGCAGCTCTTCAGCGCAGAAATGCGCGCGCTTATCGAGGGTGGAATAATCGAGGAAACCGAAATTGACCGGTTTCTTGATCTTGTAAACGAAGTCGCCGGTGAGAATTACCCAGGAAATGTGGGTTTCCATCAGCGTGAAACCGGTAACCGGATGGTCGTACAAGGCCGGGTTTTGCAGGGCGGTCAGCAGTGTCTGGCTCACATTGGGTCCTGTAGTGGCTTGGCAATGCGGGCATTATGCGGGTTGGTCGCAGCGAGGCCAACCATCGCCGCCGTTCGCTGGAGCGGGCGCGGCTAAGCGAGACGTGGAGTGATCAGGGAATTATGGGTAGAAAACGCAGTAAACGAGCTGTGCGCAAGGTTGGCTTCTGGAAACGCTGGTCGGGCCTGCTGTGGAAGTTGGCGATAGTCGGACTGGTACTGTTTGCCGGGTTGGCCGTTTATCTGGACGCCGTGGTGCAGGAGAAATTCTCCGGCAAGCGCTGGGCGGTCCCGGCCAAGGTCTTTGCCCGGCCGCTGGAGCTGTATGCCGGGCAGAAGCTCAGTCGCGATGATTTCGTGACCGAGCTGTCGGCGTTGGGCTATCGCTCGGTATCGGCGGTCAAGCAACCGGGGCAGATGTCCGTGGCCGGCAGCCGGGTGGATGTATATACCCGCGGTTTCCAGTCCTTTGAAGGGTCGGAGCCGGCACAGCGCATCAGCGTCCGTTTCAGCGGTCAGCAGGTCACGGGATTGTCGGGCAATGGCGAGGTGGTGATGGCCCGGATCGAGCCGCTGATGATCGGCGGCATCTACCCTGCGCACAACGAAGACCGTATTCTCATTCGCCTGGACCAGGCGCCGCCCTATCTGGTGGAGGCGCTGGTGGCGGTCGAGGATCGGGAGTTCTTCCAGCATTTCGGTGTTTCGCCAAAGGGCATTGCCCGGGCAGCCTATGTCAACGTCAGCGCCGGTGGTGTGGTGCAGGGCGGCAGCACATTGACCCAGCAGTTGGTAAAGAACTTCTACCTGAACAGCGACCGCAGTCTGATTCGCAAGGGCACCGAGGCGATCATGGCGGTGCTGCTCGAGCTGCATTACTCCAAAGAAGCGATTCTTGAAGCTTATCTGAACGAGGTGTTCCTCGGTCAGGATGGCCGGCGCGCGGTGCACGGCTTCGGCCTGGCGAGTCAGTACTACTTTGCCCAGCCGTTGCACGAACTGGAATTGCACCAGGTGGCACTGCTGGTCGGCATGGTCAAGGGGCCGTCGCTCTTCAACCCGCGGCGCCAGCCGGAGCGGGCCAAGAAGCGCCGTGATCTGGTCATCCAGATGCTGGAAGAGCAGGGCGTGATCACCGAGGAGCAGGCGGGTCTGAACATCGCCAAGCCACTGGATGTCACGGTACGGGGAACCATGGCGGATACCAGCTACCCGGCCTTCATGGACCTGATCAAGCGCCAGTTGCGTGCAGACTATCAGGATGAGGATCTGACCAGCGAGGGGCTGCGCATCTTCACCAGCTTCGATCCGTTGCTGCAGCTCAAGGCGGAACAGGCGGTGGAAACGGCCTTCAAGCGGCTGGGTGATCGCGCCGGCAAGGAAATGGAGGCCGCCATGGTGGTCACCGGCGCGCAGACCGGTGAGGTATTGGCGCTGGTCGGTGGCCGCAATCCGCGTTTCTCCGGTTTCAACCGGGCGTTGGATGCGTCACGGCAAATTGGCTCGCTGATCAAGCCGGCGGTATTCCTCACCGCGCTGGAGCAGCCGCAGCGCTATTCGCTAATTACCCCGGTGGACGACTCGCCCATTACCTTGCCAGCGGAGCAGGGCAAAACCTGGTCGCCGCAGAACTACAGCCGTGTAAGCCATGGACTGGTGCCCCTGCATGAGGCCCTGTCGCGTTCCTACAACCAGGCCACGGTGCGTCTCGGTGTCGACGTTGGCGTCGACAAGGTGCTGCAGACCGTTGAACGCATGGGCGTGCAGCATAACTGGCCAGCGTACCCGGCCATGCTGCTGGGCTCGGGGGCGATGACGCCGCTGCAGGTCACTGACATGTACCAGACCCTGGCCAGCGGTGGCTTCAATACGCCGCTGCGGGCGATTCGCAACGTGTTGACCGCCGAGGGTGAGCAGCTCAGCCGCTACCCGTTCAAGGTGCAGCAGCGCTTCGACTCGGCAACTATTTTCCTCATGCAGGAAGGAATGTCGCGGGTCATGGCGGAAGGAACCGGGCGCTCGGCCTATAATCAGATACCGTCCGACATCCGGTTGGCGGGCAAGACGGGTACAACCAACGATCTGCGCGATAGCTGGTTCGCCGGCTTCTCGGATGATCTGCTGGCAGTGGCCTGGCTGGGCCGTGATGATAACGGCCAGACGCGTCTTACCGGCGCCACGGGGGCGCTGCAGATATGGAGCGCCTTCATGGCCGAGGCGCATCCGAACAGTCTGTCCGAGGTGCCACCGGGTGATATCGGTTATGCCTGGGTCAACCGCTTGACGGGCGAGGGCAGTGACCCAAGCTGCCCGGATACGGTACAGATGCCCTTCCGCGCCGGCTACGAGCCGCTGCCGGGCCCTGGCTGCCGGCCGCTGATTGACACCGCGCCAGTGAAAGAGGGGGCTGGTCGAGTGATGGATGTCATCCGTGGATGGCTGCAATGAACATGAGGAGCAAGGCAATGGATAGTAAGCGAATTGGACTGCTGGCTGGTTGCATCATGGTATTGGCAGGCTGTGCCGGTTCGGGAGGCTCCATTCCGGTGGTGGACTCGGGGCGGCCGGTGTCCAATGAGGATATGCAGAGCGGCGCCGGCATGCCGGCGCCAACGCAGCAGCAAACGCAGCCGCAGCAAACGGATGGCGGTGTGGTGGTATTGGTGCCAGACGGTGAGGGTGGCTCCAGCGCGGTCGAATCTTATCCGCTGGACAGTGCGCCGATAAGCAGTCAGCCGTCCACGCAGACTCCCGCATCGAGCGGGGGGCTGCAGGAGGACGAGCAACTGGCCGGTCCGGTGCTGGCGCTGTTGACCTCGGCCCGGCAACAGGAAAGCGGTGGTGACCTGAGCAGCGCCTCCGCCAGCCTGGAGCGGGCACTGCGCATCGCTCCGCGCGAGCCCCAGGTGCTTTTCCGCCTCGCCCAGGTGCGTCTGGAGCAGGGTGATGCGGCGCAGGCCGAGCAATTGGCCCAGCGCGGTTTGTCTTATGCTTCGGGGCGCCCCGCGTTGCAAGCCAGCCTGTGGGGGCTGGTGGCCGATGCGCGTGAGCGTCAGGGTAACAGTGCGGGTGCAGCCCAGGCGCGTGAGCGGGCCAAGGTGGCGCTGTGATGCATCAATGGCATGCGTTGGCGGACGCCTTGCTGGAACTCGAGCAGGAGCTGCGCGCACTGAGCCGGTGGTCGGCGCAGGCACCTTCGGCTGCTGCGCTATCCAGTCAGCAGCCCTTCTGTGTCGATACGCTGGATTTCGAGATGTGGCTGCAGTGGATCTTCATTCCCCGCATGCTGAGCATTATCGAGAACAACGGACCCATGCCGGCGGGATGCAACATCCTGCCGATGGGTGAAGAAGCTTTCGCTCCGCTCGGCCGTCGCGGTCACGGTTTGCGGGCGACCCTGGGGCGCATCGATCAGTTGGCCGTTGAGCTTGCCGCTCAGGGCTGACGGCTGCAGTTTTCCTGCAGGTCTTCCTGCGCCTGGCTGATCAGCTGCTGGCGCTCATCTTCACCGATTCGCTCTACTTCGCCGGCCTCATTGGTCCGGCGCAGACGCGGATTGTTGAGCAGGGTCTCGAGATTGCTGCGTACCTTCTCGCAGGCGGCAGTACGTTGTTCAGCGCGGGCGCGTTCTTGCCGGCGCTGTTCGGCTGTCGCATCCGCGGCGCTGGTATCGGCTTTCAGGGGCAATGGCGCGGGCGCGCGCAGCTGGCCGCCTGGTGGTGGCGAGGGTTGTATCCTGATCTGCTGGTAATTACTGCCGGTCGGCGGCAACTGGCCGTACTGCATCACTCCGCGTTCATCCTGCCATTGATACATCTGCTGGGCCATGGTGCTGGTGGCCAGCAATCCCAGTGTCAGGGCCGTCAATAATCTCTGCATGTCATTGTCATCCTTGTTATGTGCATCCACCGGTCAGCGGCCTGGCTACTATAGCCAATCACCGGGCGGGCGATACAGCCCATCTGTGAAGATGCGGGCGAGTCAGACTTTTGTACAACTTGGCTTGACTTGTCGCCGCTGAGTGTAAACAATTCGGGGTTCTCATAAGCGCGCTGTTATCGGAGCCTACTCGGCATTCGGGGCGGCACGCTTTGTTGCTCAATCCGGGAGGCGGAATCCCGCATGCTCCTGGCCTGGCCCCGCACGCGCTACCTCGCGCTGGGTGAGACCGTCCGGCTACCTGCAGGGATGTGTCTCCATTGCACGCAGTCAAGCTGTTGCATGACAACCACCGTTGCCAATGCACTGCCGAGCAGTAAAACAGGTATCCTGCCGCTCGCCTGGGGTGAACGGCATGCTAGAGGTGATTCAAAAGTGGAACTTTTATCCGGCGCTGAGATGGTCGTCCGCTCCTTGCGTGACGAGGGTGTGAAATTTATCTATGGGTACCCCGGCGGTGCCCTGTTGCATGTATATGACGCGATCTTCCGCCAGGATGATGTAACGCATGTGCTGGTGCGCCATGAGCAGGCCGCCGCGCACATGGCTGACGGTTACGCGCGCGCCACCGGCAAGCCCGGCGTGGTGCTGGTGACCTCGGGTCCCGGCGCAACCAATACCATCACCGGTATTGCCACCGCCTACATGGACTCCATTCCGATGGTGGTCATTTCCGGTCAGGTGGCCAGCCACATGGTCGGCACTGACGCGTTCCAGGAAACCGACATGGTCGGTATTTCCCGGCCGATCGTGAAGCACAGCTTCATCGTCAAGGACCCGCGCGAGATTCCGGAGATCGTCAAGAAGGCCTTTTATCTGGCCCAGACTGGCCGTCCCGGTCCGGTGGTCATCGATATTCCCAAAGACATGACCAACCCGGCCGAGAAGTTCGAATACAGCTACCCGAAGAAGGTCAAGCTGCGTTCCTACAATCCGGCGGTCCGCGGTCATTCCGGACAGATCCGCAAGGCGCTGGAACTGATGGTTGAGGCCCGTCGCCCGATCATCTATGCCGGTGGCGGCGTGATCATGGGCGGTGCGGCCAAGCAATTGACCGACCTGGGCAAGGAACTGGGCGTGCCGGTCACCAATACCTTGATGGGGTTGGGTGGCTTCCCAGGCAGTGATCGTCAGTGTCTGGGCATGCTCGGTATGCATGGCAGCTACGTGGCCAACGTCGCCATGCACCATGCCGACGTGGTGATGTGTATTGGTGCCCGCTTTGATGACCGGGTCATCAACGGCGCCACCAAGTTCTGTCCGAACGCCAAGATCATTCATATCGATATTGACCCGGCGTCCATTTCCAAGACCATCAAGGCGGACATTCCGATCGTTGGTCCGGTCGACAGCGTGCTGACCGAGATGCTGGCCATCTCCCGCGAGCACAAGCTGCGCCCGAATGCCGATGTGCTGGCCGCCTGGTGGAAGCAGGTCGATGAATGGCGTGGTGACGGCAAGCTGTTCCCCTACGACATGGGTGACGGTTCCATCATCAAGCCGCAGACGGTCATCGAGACCATGTGGGATGTCACCAAGGGCGATGCCTACGTGACTTCCGATGTGGGTCAGCACCAGATGTTCGCGGCCCAGTATTATCCGTTCAACAAGCCTAATCGCTGGATCAACTCCGGTGGCCTGGGCACCATGGGCTTCGGCTTGCCGGCGGCCATGGGTGTGCAGCTGCATCACCCTGATGCCACGGTTGCCTGCGTCACTGGCGAAGGCAGTATCCAGATGAACATTCAGGAGCTGTCGACCTGCCTGCAGTACGACCTGCCGGTCAAGATCATCACCCTGAACAACCAGGCGTTGGGCATGGTGCGTCAGTGGCAGGACATGCAGTACAACAGCCGCTACTCGCATTCCTATATGGAGTCGCTGCCTGACTTCATCAAGCTGACGGAGTCCTACGGCCACGTCGGTATCCGGGTTGATAAGCTGGATGATCTCAAGCCGGCGATGGAAGAAGCATTCGCCCAGACCAAGCGGCTGGTATTCATGGATATCCGCGTGGACAATGCCGAGCACGTCTATCCGATGCAGATTGCAGGCGGATCCATGCGTGACATGTGGTTGAGCAAGACGGAGCGTACCTGACATGAGACACATCATTTCCGTACTGCTGGAAAACGAGCCCGGTGCACTGTCTCGCGTGGTCGGTCTGTTTTCCCAGCGCAACTACAATATCGAGACGCTGACCGTGGCGGCGACGGAAGACCCGACGTTGTCGCGTCTGACGCTGACCACCATCGGTCAGGAAGATGTCATCGAGCAGATCACCAAGAACCTCAACAAGCTGATTGAGGTGGTGAAGCTGGTCAATCTGTCCGAAGGGGCGCATATCGAGCGTGAGCTGATGCTGGTCAAGATCAAGGCCACCGGTGCTCAGCGCGCCGAAATCAAGCGCACCACCGATATTTTCCGCGGCCAGATTGTCGATGTGACCAGTAGTGTGTATACCGTTCAGCTGGCAGGTACGTCTGATAAGCTGGATAGTTTTATCGAAGCGGTTGGCCCGGCGACAGTACTGGAAGTCGTGCGCACCGGAGTGTCCGGCATTGCGCGCGGTGAAAAGGTTCTGAGCATTTAAACAATTGAGCAGTGGTCCGGCGGGACCCGCATAGAAAGGGGATTTACATGCACGTTTTTTATGACAAAGATTGCGACCTGAGCATCATCCAAGGCAAGAAGGTTGCCATCATCGGTTACGGCTCGCAGGGCCATGCCCACGCCTGCAACCTCCAGGATTCCGGCGTTGACGTAACTGTGGGCCTGCGCCCGGGTTCGTCCTCGATTGCCAAGGCCGAGGCCCATGGTCTGAAAGTCACCGACGTACCGGCTGCCGTCGCTGCTGCCGACGTGGTCATGATCCTGACCCCCGACGAGTTCCAATCCCAGCTGTACCGTGACGAGATCGAGCCGAACCTGAAGCAGGGCGCCACCCTGGCCTTCGCCCACGGTTTTGCCGTTCACTACAACCAGGTCGTGCCGCGCAAGGATCTGGACGTGATCATGGTTGCTCCCAAGGCGCCGGGTCACACCGTACGCTCCGAGTTCGTCAAGGGTGGCGGTATCCCTGACCTGATCGCGATCTTCCAGGACGCTTCCGGCAACGCCAAGAACGTCGCGCTGTCCTACGCCAGCGGCGTGGGCGGTGGTCGTACCGGTATCATCGAAACCACCTTCAAGGACGAGACCGAAACCGACCTGTTCGGTGAGCAGGCAGTTCTGTGCGGTGGCGCGGTTGAGCTGGTCAAGGCTGGCTTCGAGGTGCTGACCGAAGCGGGTTACGCGCCGGAAATGGCTTACTTCGAGTGCCTGCACGAACTGAAGCTGATCGTTGACCTCATGTACGAAGGCGGTATCGCCAACATGAACTACTCCATCTCCAACAACGCGGAGTACGGTGAGTACGTGACTGGTCCTGAAGTCATCAACGATGAGTCCCGCGCTGCCATGCGCAACGCTCTGAAGCGCATCCAGTCCGGTGAGTACGCGAAGATGTTCATCGCTGAAGGCGCGCACAACTACCCGTCGATGACAGCTGCCCGTCGCAACAACGCGGCGCATCCCATCGAGCAGGTTGGTGAGCAGCTGCGCGGCATGATGCCGTGGATCTCTGCCAACAAGATCGTTGATAAGAGCAAGAACTGATTTCAGTTCTTTGAAAAACGCGGCCAAGGCCGCGTTTTTTTATGGGCGGGCCTGGCCGGGACTGGTTATTTGGCGATCAAGTTGCCACACTGTGCAGTCCGGCAAAGTGTCAAGGTAAGCATATGAAAGACGAGCAGCAGCACGATCCACATTTCGATGGCGACAGCCCGCATACCCTGTTGCCGATTGATGAGCATATCGAGGAAATGCCAGGACCGGACGGCAAGAAGGTGCGCCATCGCGGTATCTACCTATTGCCCAATCTGTTTACGACAGCAGCCCTGTTTTCCGGCTTTTACGCCATCGTCAGTGCCATGAATGGCAATTTCTCCCACGCCGCCATTGCCATCTTCGTGGCCATGGTGCTGGACGGGCTGGACGGCCGGGTGGCCCGCCTGACCAATACCCAGAGTGCGTTCGGGGCTGAATATGACTCCCTGTCGGACATGGTCGCCTTCGGCGTCGCGCCAGCGCTGGTTGCTTTCACCTGGGCGCTGGACGATATGGGCAAGGTCGGCTGGGTTTTCGCATTCATCTATGTGGCGGGTGCGGCATTGCGTCTGGCGCGCTTCAATACCCATATCGGCTCGGAGGACAAACGCTACTTCACCGGTCTGGCCAGTCCGTCGGCTGCGGGTCTGGTGGCCGGGATGGTGTGGGCGCTCAACGACTTCGGTATTGATGGCGGCGATATCTCGTTCCTGGTGGGCGTGCTGACTGCGCTTGGCGGTTTGCTGATGGTGAGTAATGTACGTTACTACAGCTTCAAGGATCTCGACATGCGCGGCCGAGTGCCGTTCTTCGTCATCCTGCTGGTAGTCCTGGTATTTGCCATTATCTCTACCGACCCGTCGCGAATCTTGTGGTTCATCTTCATTGCCTACAGCGTTTCCGGCCCCATTCAGGCCGTCTGGCGCTGGCGGCGTCGGGAAGCCTCGGCAACTGAATCCGAGAAAGTTGATAAACCCTCTTGACGGCATCGCTGAGGGGCCTATAATGCGCCCCTCGCAAGTCGCTGAGCTTTTCCAAAAGCCCAGGCCAATCAATAAGTTAGCGATAACTTGAGGGTTGACAGACAAGCGAAACGGCGTAGAATACGCCGCTCACTGAAGAGGCTGGCAGCATCGCTTTTTCAGGGTGAGAAAGGATTTTCAGGAAGGCGTTGACACGGGGTATGACTCCTGTAGAATGCGCCTCCCTGGCCCGGAACAGCAGCAGCGTTCCAGGCCGATGTGTCAAGCGGTGCAGCGCTGCAAAGCCTCACAAAAAAAGCTTGACAGATCATGAGGTTGGCGTAGAATGCGCGGCCTTGGTTAAGCGGAAACGCGGACCGAATCGCTCTTTAACAAATTGGAATCAAGTAATTCGTGTGGGTGCTTGTGGATGTCGTGATGATCGCAAGATTATCAGCCTACAAGTAACTCGTGAATTCATGAGTTTAGTAAGCTGAGCCAAGTTTAGGGTTTTCTCAAAACCCATGCAGTTTTTAACTGAAGAGTTTGATCATGGCTCAGATTGAACGCTGGCGGCAGGCCTAACACATGCAAGTCGAGCGGAAGAAGGGAGCTTGCTCCCGGATTTAGCGGCGGACGGGTGAGTAACACCTGGGAATCTGCCTGATAGTGGGGGATAACGTCCGGAAACGGGCGCTAATACCGCGTACGTCCTACGGGAGAAAGCAGGGGATCTTCGGACCTTGCGCTATCAGATGAGCCCAGGTCGGATTAGCTTGTTGGTGAGGTAATGGCTCACCAAGGCGACGATCCGTAACTGGTCTGAGAGGATGATCAGTCACACTGGAACTGAGACACGGTCCAGACTCCTACGGGAGGCAGCAGTGGGGAATATTGGACAATGGGGGCAACCCTGATCCAGCCATGCCGCGTGTGTGAAGAAGGTCTTCGGATTGTAAAGCACTTTAAGTTGGGAGGAAGGGCTTTAGGCTAATACCCTGAAGTTTTGACGTTACCGACAGAATAAGCACCGGCTAACTCTGTGCCAGCAGCCGCGGTAATACAGAGGGTGCAAGCGTTAATCGGAATTACTGGGCGTAAAGCGCGCGTAGGTGGTTCAGTAAGATGGGTGTGAAATCCCCGGGCTCAACCTGGGAACTGCATCCATAACTGCTGGGCTAGAGTACGGTAGAGGGTAGTGGAATTTCCTGTGTAGCGGTGAAATGCGTAGATATAGGAAGGAACACCAGTGGCGAAGGCGACTACCTGGACTGATACTGACACTGAGGTGCGAAAGCGTGGGGAGCAAACAGGATTAGATACCCTGGTAGTCCACGCCGTAAACGATGTCAACTAGCCGTTGGGAACCTTGAGTTCTTAGTGGCGCAGCTAACGCACTAAGTTGACCGCCTGGGGAGTACGGTCGCAAGATTAAAACTCAAATGAATTGACGGGGGCCCGCACAAGCGGTGGAGCATGTGGTTTAATTCGAAGCAACGCGAAGAACCTTACCTGGCCTTGACATGCAGAGAACTTTCCAGAGATGGATTGGTGCCTTCGGGAACTCTGACACAGGTGCTGCATGGCTGTCGTCAGCTCGTGTCGTGAGATGTTGGGTTAAGTCCCGTAACGAGCGCAACCCTTGTCCTTAGTTACCAGCACGTTATGGTGGGCACTCTAAGGAGACTGCCGGTGACAAACCGGAGGAAGGTGGGGATGACGTCAAGTCATCATGGCCCTTACGGCCAGGGCTACACACGTGCTACAATGGGGGATACAAAGGGTTGCCAAGCCGCGAGGTGGAGCTAATCCCATAAAGTCTCTCGTAGTCCGGATTGGAGTCTGCAACTCGACTCCATGAAGTCGGAATCGCTAGTAATCGTGGATCAGAATGCCACGGTGAATACGTTCCCGGGCCTTGTACACACCGCCCGTCACACCATGGGAGTGGGTTGCACCAGAAGTAGCTAGTCTAACCTTCGGGAGGACGGTTACCACGGTGTGATTCATGACTGGGGTGAAGTCGTAACAAGGTAGCCGTAGGGGAACCTGCGGCTGGATCACCTCCTTAATCGAAAGATCACGCGCTTTTTCAAGCACTCACACGAATTACTTGATTCCGAAAGAAAGGCGATTAGGTCTGTAGCTTTAACGCAACAGGTAGCAGGCCGAGATAATTGGGTCTGTAGCTCAGTTGGTTAGAGCGCACCCCTGATAAGGGTGAGGTCGGCAGTTCGAATCTGCCCAGACCCACCAATTGTCGAGGTGTCAGGTCTGAACGGGGCCATAGCTCAGCTGGGAGAGCGCCTGCCTTGCACGCAGGAGGTCAGCGGTTCGATCCCGCTTGGCTCCACCAGGTCAGCAGCATGCCATCGCCGGTACTCGATAAGAGTTCATACATGAATGATCCCGCAGGTTTATGACGGGATGATTGATGTCTGATCTTTGATCAGTCGCTCTTTAACAATGTGGAAAAGTGATAGAAGTAAGACAAGACATAACGGGTGTTTCACTGCACACGTTATGGCTAAGGTAACTTGTAATCTCAAGTGCAAGTTCCGGATTGTCGTGAAATCATGTCAAGACATAGGCTTTGAGCAATCGGCGCAAGCAGATTGTTTGGGGTTATATGGTCAAGTGAATAAGCGCATACGGTGGATGCCTTGGCAGTCAGAGGCGATGAAAGACGTGGTAGCCTGCGAAAAGCTTCGGGGAGGTGGCAAACGACCTTTGATCCGGAGATCTCTGAATGGGGAAACCCACCCAACATAAGTTGGGTATCACACACTGAATACATAGGTGTGTGAGGCGAACCCGGGGAACTGAAACATCTAAGTACCCGGAGGAAAAGAAATCAACCGAGATTCCCCAAGTAGTGGCGAGCGAACGGGGAGCAGCCCTTAAGCGGTATTGAGTCTAGTGGAACGCTGTGGAAAAGGCGGCCATAGTGGGTGATAGCCCCGTACACGAAAGACTCTTTGCCGTGAAATCGAGTAGGTCGGCGCACGTGAAACGTTGACTGAACATGGGGGGACCATCCTCCAAGGCTAAATACTCCTGACTGACCGATAGTGAACCAGTACCGTGAGGGAAAGGCGAAAAGAACCCCTGTGAGGGGAGTGAAATAGATCCTGAAACCGTATGCGTACAAGCAGTGGGAGCGGACTTGTTCCGTGACTGCGTACCTTTTGTATAATGGGTCAGCGACTTATATTCAGTGGCGAGCTTAACCGTCTAGGGGAGGCGTAGGGAAACCGAGTCTTAATAGGGCGTTTAGTCGCTGGGTATAGACCCGAAACCGGGCGATCTATCCATGGGCAGGTTGAAGGTGCCGTAACAGGCACTGGAGGACCGAACCGACTACCGTTGAAAAGTTAGCGGATGACTTGTGGATAGGAGTGAAAGGCTAATCAAGCTCGGAGATAGCTGGTTCTCCTCGAAAGCTATTTAGGTAGCGCCTCGTGTATCACCACTGGGGGTAGAGCACTGTTTGGGCTAGGGGGTCATCCCGACTTACCAACCCCATGCAAACTCCGAATACCAGTGAGTGCAGAGCACGGGAGACACACGGCGGGTGCTAACGTCCGTCGTGAAAAGGGAAACAACCCAGACCGTCAGCTAAGGTCCCAAAGTTATGGTTAAGTGGGAAACGATGTGGGAAGGCTTAGACAGCTAGGAGGTTGGCTTAGAAGCAGCCATCCTTTAAAGAAAGCGTAATAGCTCACTAGTCGAGTCGGCCTGCGCGGAAGATGTAACGGGGCTCAAACCATACACCGAAGCTACGGGTGCATCTTAGGATGTGCGGTAGAGGAGCGTTCTGTAAGCCTGTGAAGGTCAATTGAGAAGTTGGCTGGAGGTATCAGAAGTGCGAATGCTGACATGAGTAACGACAATGGGAGTGAAAAACTCCCACGCCGGAAGACCAAGGGTTCCTGCGCAACGTTAATCGACGCAGGGTGAGTCGACCCCTAAGGCGAGACCGAAAGGTGTAGTCGATGGGAAACGGGTTAATATTCCCGTACTTCTGGTTACTGCGATGGGGGGACGGAGAAGGCTAGGCCAGCACGGCGTTGGTTGTCCGTGTTTAAGGTGGTAGGCTGAGATCTCAGGTAAATCCGGGATCTCAAGGCCGAGAACTGATGACGAGTGTTCTTTTAGAACACGAAGTGGTTGATGCCATGCTTCCAGGAAAAGCCTCTAAGCTTCAGGTAACTAGAAATCGTACCCCAAACCGACACAGGTGGTCAGGTAGAGAATACCAAGGCGCTTGAGAGAACTCGGGTGAAGGAACTAGGCAAAATGGCACCGTAACTTCGGGAGAAGGTGCGCCGGCTAGGGTGAAGGACTTGCTCCGTAAGCTCTGGCTGGTCGAAGATACCAGGCCGCTGCAACTGTTTATTAAAAACATAGCACTCTGCAAACACGAAAGTGGACGTATAGGGTGTGACGCCTGCCCGGTGCCGGAAGGTTAATTGATGGGGTTAGCTTCGGCGAAGCTCTTGATCGAAGCCCCGGTAAACGGCGGCCGTAACTATAACGGTCCTAAGGTAGCGAAATTCCTTGTCGGGTAAGTTCCGACCTGCACGAATGGCGTAATGATGGCGGCGCTGTCTCCACCCGAGACTCAGTGAAATTGAAATCGCTGTGAAGATGCAGTGTATCCGCGGCTAGACGGAAAGACCCCGTGAACCTTTACTATAGCTTTGCACTGGACTTTGAATTTGCTTGTGTAGGATAGGTGGGAGGCTGTGAAGCGTGGACGCCAGTTCGCGTGGAGCCAACCTTGAAATACCACCCTGGCAACTTTGAGGTTCTAACTCTGGTCCGTTATCCGGATCGAGGACAGTGTATGGTGGGTAGTTTGACTGGGGCGGTCTCCTCCTAAAGAGTAACGGAGGAGTACGAAGGTGCGCTCAGCACGGTCGGAAATCGTGCGTAGAGTATAAAGGCAAAAGCGCGCTTGACTGCGAGACCAACACGTCGAGCAGGTACGAAAGTAGGTCTTAGTGATCCGGTGGTTCTGTATGGAAGGGCCATCGCTCAACGGATAAAAGGTACTCCGGGGATAACAGGCTGATACCGCCCAAGAGTTCATATCGACGGCGGTGTTTGGCACCTCGATGTCGGCTCATCACATCCTGGGGCTGAAGCCGGTCCCAAGGGTATGGCTGTTCGCCATTTAAAGTGGTACGCGAGCTGGGTTTAGAACGTCGTGAGACAGTTCGGTCCCTATCTGCCGTGGACGTTTGAGATTTGAGAGGGGCTGCTCCTAGTACGAGAGGACCGGAGTGGACGAACCTCTGGTGTTCCGGTTGTCACGCCAGTGGCATTGCCGGGTAGCTACGTTCGGAAAAGATAACCGCTGAAAGCATCTAAGCGGGAAACTTGCCTCAAGATGAGATCTCACCGGGGACTTGATCCCCCTGAAGGGCCGTCGAAGACTACGACGTTGATAGGCTGGGTGTGTAAGCGTTGTGAGGCGTTGAGCTAACCAGTACTAATTGCCCGTGTGGCTTGACCATATAACGCCCAAACAATTTGGGCCATGGCCTGACACATTGATTGAACGACAAGCTGGAACGGCACGAGATTACAGTAACCTCCTTGTTAAATGACTATCACTTTTCCCACCCTTTCGTTGTGTGGACTCAACACCCACGCGACAACCGAATTGCTTGACGACCATAGAGCATTGGAACCACCTGATCCCATTCCGAACTCAGCAGTGAAACGATGCATCGCCGATGGTAGTGTGGGGACTCCCCATGTGAGAGTAGGTCATCGTCAAGCTTCAAATAAGAAACCCCGCCAGCTGGCGGGGTTTTTTTATGCCTGAATCGCCACCTGTCTGCGCACCTTGTGCCTTGTGCTACGAGTTCGGCCCTGGTGATGGGAGCGGCCCTGGCCGCGAGTGACTGCGTACCTTTTGTATAATGGGTCAGCGACTTATATTCAGTGGCGAGCTTAACCGTCTAGGGGAGGCGTAGGGAAACCGAGTCTTAATAGGGCGTTTAGTCGCTGGGTATAGACCCGAAACCGGGCGATCTATCCATGGGCAGGTTGAAGGTGCCGTAACAGGCACTGGAGGACCGAACCGACTACCGTTGAAAAGTTAGCGGATGACTTGTGGATAGGAGTGAAAGGCTAATCAAGCTCGGAGATAGCTGGTTCTCCTCGAAAGCTATTTAGGTAGCGCCTCGTGTATCACCACTGGGGGTAGAGCACTGTTTGGGCTAGGGGGTCATCCCGACTTACCAACCCCATGCAAACTCCGAATACCAGTGAGTGCAGAGCACGGGAGACACACGGCGGGTGCTAACGTCCGTCGTGAAAAGGGAAACAACCCAGACCGTCAGCTAAGGTCCCAAAGTTATGGTTAAGTGGGAAACGATGTGGGAAGGCTTAGACAGCTAGGAGGTTGGCTTAGAAGCAGCCATCCTTTAAAGAAAGCGTAATAGCTCACTAGTCGAGTCGGCCTGCGCGGAAGATGTAACGGGGCTCAAACCATACACCGAAGCTACGGGTGCATCTTAGGATGTGCGGTAGAGGAGCGTTCTGTAAGCCTGTGAAGGTCAATTGAGAAGTTGGCTGGAGGTATCAGAAGTGCGAATGCTGACATGAGTAACGACAATGGGAGTGAAAAACTCCCACGCCGGAAGACCAAGGGTTCCTGCGCAACGTTAATCGACGCAGGGTGAGTCGACCCCTAAGGCGAGACCGAAAGGTGTAGTCGATGGGAAACGGGTTAATATTCCCGTACTTCTGGTTACTGCGATGGGGGGACGGAGAAGGCTAGGCCAGCACGGCGTTGGTTGTCCGTGTTTAAGGTGGTAGGCTGAGATCTCAGGTAAATCCGGGATCTCAAGGCCGAGAACTGATGACGAGTGTTCTTTTAGAACACGAAGTGGTTGATGCCATGCTTCCAGGAAAAGCCTCTAAGCTTCAGGTAACTAGAAATCGTACCCCAAACCGACACAGGTGGTCAGGTAGAGAATACCAAGGCGCTTGAGAGAACTCGGGTGAAGGAACTAGGCAAAATGGCACCGTAACTTCGGGAGAAGGTGCGCCGGCTAGGGTGAAGGACTTGCTCCGTAAGCTCTGGCTGGTCGAAGATACCAGGCCGCTGCAACTGTTTATTAAAAACATAGCACTCTGCAAACACGAAAGTGGACGTATAGGGTGTGACGCCTGCCCGGTGCCGGAAGGTTAATTGATGGGGTTAGCTTCGGCGAAGCTCTTGATCGAAGCCCCGGTAAACGGCGGCCGTAACTATAACGGTCCTAAGGTAGCGAAATTCCTTGTCGGGTAAGTTCCGACCTGCACGAATGGCGTAATGATGGCGGCGCTGTCTCCACCCGAGACTCAGTGAAATTGAAATCGCTGTGAAGATGCAGTGTATCCGCGGCTAGACGGAAAGACCCCGTGAACCTTTACTATAGCTTTGCACTGGACTTTGAATTTGCTTGTGTAGGATAGGTGGGAGGCTGTGAAGCGTGGACGCCAGTTCGCGTGGAGCCAACCTTGAAATACCACCCTGGCAACTTTGAGGTTCTAACTCTGGTCCGTTATCCGGATCGAGGACAGTGTATGGTGGGTAGTTTGACTGGGGCGGTCTCCTCCTAAAGAGTAACGGAGGAGTACGAAGGTGCGCTCAGCACGGTCGGAAATCGTGCGTAGAGTATAAAGGCAAAAGCGCGCTTGACTGCGAGACCAACACGTCGAGCAGGTACGAAAGTAGGTCTTAGTGATCCGGTGGTTCTGTATGGAAGGGCCATCGCTCAACGGATAAAAGGTACTCCGGGGATAACAGGCTGATACCGCCCAAGAGTTCATATCGACGGCGGTGTTTGGCACCTCGATGTCGGCTCATCACATCCTGGGGCTGAAGCCGGTCCCAAGGGTATGGCTGTTCGCCATTTAAAGTGGTACGCGAGCTGGGTTTAGAACGTCGTGAGACAGTTCGGTCCCTATCTGCCGTGGACGTTTGAGATTTGAGAGGGGCTGCTCCTAGTACGAGAGGACCGGAGTGGACGAACCTCTGGTGTTCCGGTTGTCACGCCAGTGGCATTGCCGGGTAGCTACGTTCGGAAAAGATAACCGCTGAAAGCATCTAAGCGGGAAACTTGCCTCAAGATGAGATCTCACCGGGGACTTGATCCCCCTGAAGGGCCGTCGAAGACTACGACGTTGATAGGCTGGGTGTGTAAGCGTTGTGAGGCGTTGAGCTAACCAGTACTAATTGCCCGTGTGGCTTGACCATATAACGCCCAAACAATTTGGGCCATGGCCTGACACATTGATTGAACGACAAGCTGGAACGGCACGAGATTACAGTAACCTCCTTGTTAAATGACTATCACTTTTCCCACCCTTTCGTTGTGTGGACTCAACACCCACGCGACAACCGAATTGCTTGACGACCATAGAGCATTGGAACCACCTGATCCCATTCCGAACTCAGCAGTGAAACGATGCATCGCCGATGGTAGTGTGGGGACTCCCCATGTGAGAGTAGGTCATCGTCAAGCTTCAAATAAGAAACCCCGCCAGCTGGCGGGGTTTTTTTATGCCTGAATCGCCACCTGTCTGCGCACCTTGTGCCTTGTGCTACGAGTTCGGCCCTGGTGATGGGAGCGGCCCTGGCCGCGATGGGCTGGCCGACACACACAAATGCCCGGCAGGCATGCGGTATACTTCTCCGTTACGGCTTGTGTTACCGAGGAGATAGGCAGATGAGTCAGGATCGCGTCATCATTTTCGACACCACCCTGCGTGACGGGGAGCAGAGTCCTGGTGCGTCCATGACCCGGGAAGAGAAACTGCGTATCGCCAAGGCGCTGGAAAAGCTGCGCGTAGATGTCATCGAGGCTGGCTTTGCAATCGCCAGCCCGGGTGATTTCGAAGCGGTGAAAGGCATTGCCGATACCATCCAGGACAGCACCATCTGTAGCCTGGCTCGTGCGGTAGATGCGGATATCGATCGGGCGGCCGAGGCGCTGGTCAATGCCAATTCCGGTCGCATTCACACCTTCATCGCCACCAGCCCTATCCATATGGAGCACAAGCTGCGCCTGCACCCGGATCAGGTCATCGAGCAGGCGGTGCGCGCCATCAAGCGCGCGCGTAACCTCTGTGCTGATGTGGAGTTTTCCTGTGAGGATGGTGGACGCTCCGAGATCGATTTTCTCTGTCGCATCATCGAGCAGGCAATCGACGCCGGCGCGCGTACCATCAATATCCCCGACACCGTGGGTTATGCGATCCCGCATCAGTTTGCCGAGACCATCCGCCAGGTCATCGAGCGGGTACCCAATGCGGACAAGGCCATCTTCTCGGTACATTGCCACAACGACCTCGGGCTTGCGGTAGCGAATTCGCTGGCTGCGGTAACTGCCGGAGCGCGGCAGGTAGAGTGCACCATCAACGGCCTGGGTGAGCGTGCTGGTAACGCCTCGCTGGAAGAAATCGTCATGGCGATCAAGACCCGGCAGGATGTCCTTGGCGTCCACACGGGTATCGTTACCGAGCATATCCTCAGTACCTCGCGGCTGGTGTCCAGCATCACGGGTTTTCCGGTGCAGCCGAACAAGGCGATTGTCGGCGCGAACGCCTTTGCCCATGAGTCTGGTATCCACCAGGACGGCGTGCTCAAGCACCGCGAGACCTACGAGATCATGAGTGCTCAGTCGGTCGGCTGGCATGCCAACAAACTGTCGCTGGGCAAGCTGTCTGGCCGTAATGCGTTCCGTACCCGCCTGCAGGAGCTGGGTATCGAGCTGAGCGATCAGGATGAGCTGAACGCCGCCTTTGCGCGCTTCAAGGAACTGGCCGACAAGAAGCACGAGATATTTGACGAGGATCTGCAGGCACTGGTGTCCGATACCGTGACCGATATGGTGGAGCGGATGCGGCTGGTGTTTCTGGATGTCCGCTCGCGCACCGGTGAAACGCCTATGGCGACGCTCACGCTGGAGGTTGATGGCGTGGAGCAACAGGCGACCGCGTCTGGCTCCGGTCCGGTGGACGCCGCCTTCCGTGCGGTGGAGCAGATCGCCAACTCCGGCGCCAACTTGCAGCTCTATTCGGTCAATGCGATCACCGAGGGCACTGACTCCCAGGGAGAGGTGACTGTCCGCCTGGAAAAAGCCGGACGCATTGTCAACGGTAATGGCGCCGACACCGATATCGTCATTGCCTCGGCCAAGGCCTATATCAATGCGTTGAACCTGATGCACTCGGGAGCACTCAAGGCGCATCCACAAGTGGAAGGCATCTGATGCAGGAATCGACGCGTCTTGATTATCTGGCGGCCATGGGGGTGGTCGGCTGGGTGCCTCGTCAGGCGTTACCCCATGCAGCCTTTCGCGTTCCACCGGAGTTGCCTGAGCCGGTAGAAGACTCCCTGCCGGCAGCGGCAGTCGAGACCGCTGCTCCGGTGGTCAGTATCAGCTCATCCAGCGGGGCGGGACCGGCCCGGGCGAAGATCATTGTGCGTCCGAGTAAGCCGGACCCAGAGCCTGCTGCGTCCGTCACCCAGCCGGTTGCCGAGCCTCAGCCCCCAGCAGTTCCGCTCGCGCCGTTCTATCTGCAGCTGTGGATGGCCGGTCCCTGCGCATTGTTGATTGAGGTCCCCGAGCCGGGACTGGAAAGCGCCTCACCAGGTTTGCGCCTGCTCCAGGATATTTTACGCGCGGTGCGCCTGCCGCAGATGCCGCACCTGTATGCCGACTTCCACTGGCCATTGAATAGAAACCCGCAATTCGACCGCAGCGCCAAGGCCGCCAGCCTGGCGTTGCAGGCCTTTATGCAGGGGCGATTGGAAAGTGAGCCGGTGGTCTCCATTGGCTGTTTTGGTACCCATCCTCGTTTGTTGATAGGCCCGGAGCTGGATGAGGAGACCCTCCCTCATGACCGGGAGGAGGCGCTGGAGCAATTGCCTCCGGCCTGGTTCGCCCCCGACCTGGATACCCTGATGCAGGATTCCGCAAGCAAGGCGCAGCTGTGGCAACAGCTCAAGCGTGTCATGTCCCGTTGGCAGAGTGAAGAATGATAGAACCGGTATTTCGCCCGATGACCGAGGCGGACGTAGAGGCTGTGCTCGCTATTGAGTTCGCGGCCTTCAGTCATCCCTGGACCCGAGGCATATTTCTCGATTGCGTGACTTCCGGTCACGAATGTTGGCTGATGTTTCTCGGTGACCAGCAGGTCGGTCACGGTGTGTTGTCGGCAGCAGGGGACGAATCCCACTTACTGAATCTGACGGTCAAGCCGGCAAACCAGTCCAATGGGCTAGGCGGCAAGCTGCTTGCGCATCTGATGCAAAGGGGCAAGGAGCGGGGGGCAGAAACCGCCTTTCTGGAAGTCAGAGAATCCAATCACCCGGCCATATATCTGTACGAACGCTTCGGATTTAATGAAATCGGGCGGCGCCGGGACTACTATCCTGCTGTAGGGGGGCGCGAGGATGCTCTGGTTATGGCCTATTCACTAATCGACTGAGTCAGCGCTCAGCTTACATCCGAGTTGTTTATGTCTGCGCGTCACTGGGCCGTCGTCGGCCTGTTGCTCACTGCCCTGGCCTGGGCTGGAAACGCTCTCATTGCCCGCGCCAGTGCGGGTACGCTGCCACCGATAAGTTTATCGTTCTGGCGTTGGACTCTGGCCCTGCTATTGTTGCTGCCCTTCACCATCAGGGGGCTCTGGCAGTACCGTGGACTGTTGCTCGACAACGGGTTGAGGGTAGTTGTGCTGGCCGCGCTCAGTATTTCTTCCTACAACACCTTGTTGTATCAGGCGGCGCAGAGCACCAGCGCCATCAACCTCACCCTGGTAGGGACCGGATTGCCGGTGACCGCGTTCTTCTGGTCTATCGTTCTGCTGCGTCAGTGGCCGGCCCGCGCGACGATAGCGGGCGCGTCGCTCGGGCTCTGCGGGTTGCTGCTTATCCTGACGGGAGGACAGCCAACGCGGCTGCTTGGCCTGCACTTCAATGACGGTGACCTGATCATGCTGGTGGCGGTGCTGTCCTGGGGGCTGTACACGGTGCTGTTGCAGCGCTGGGTAATGCCGGTACCGGGACTGGTGCTGATGGCCGCAATGCTGCTCTGTGGCGTGCCGCTGCTCGTCCCCTTCTTCCTATGGGAGCTGATGCATCGCGGCTCGATGCCGATCACCTGGGAGGCTGCCGGTGCGGTGGGTTATACCGCGGTATTTGCTTCTCTGGTGGCTTATGTGGCCTGGAACAATGGCGTCAAGGTGCTGGGGCCGGCGACGGCCTCGCTGTTCAGCTACCTGGTTCCGGCGTTTACCGCCTTGTTGGGGATCATGCTGCTGGGTGAGCAGTTGCACTGGTATCACTTGGCTGGCGGCGCACTGACCTTCACGGGACTGCTAGTGGCGACACGCTGGCGTTAGCCTGCCGCGGCGCCGGGAAAGAGGGGGCCGGTCATATTCCGAAAAGCAGAAACAAAAAAAGGCCTAGCCGAAGCTAAGCCTTTGAAAAGGTTGGTGGCTACACCTGGACTTGAACCAGGGACCCCAGCATTATGAATGCTGTGCTCTAACCAACTGAGCTATGTAGCCATCCGAGGCGCGCATTATTCCCAGAACCCGGATTGTTGTCAAGGGGTGGTGCGCTTAATTGGTAAAATTTTCAACCGCTTAGCCTGGCCCTTGGCCCGCCGGCAGCTTACGGCTGCTGCCGGCTATTGGAGACGGCTGGATGCTGCTCAGCGGACACCCAACTGCAGTTGGGTAGCGACCTTACCGCTACCGTCGGCTGTCCCTTCGCTGGCGTCCAGCAGGTGGATGCGCTCGGCTTCCAGGCCGCCCTGGTCCACCAACCAGTCCTTGATGGCGGAAGCGCGTTGCTGCGCCAGTCGCCGCAGTGGCAGGGAATTGTCGCTCCAGCTGTCGATCAAGGCCTGGCGCATGGCGCGGTCCCGCTCTTCCCGGGGTAGTTCCAGCACCTGCTCAGGCAGCGATAGCTGACGCTGTTCATGCAGTTTGCGGATCAGTTTGATCTGGTCCCGGTCATCCAATTCCAGTTCTGCCGGGTTATCCGGTGGGCGACGCATCGTGCTGGCGGCCAGTAGGCGCATTTCCCGTTCCAGGCGTTGGGTTGCCAGAGGCGGACCATCTGCGCTGGTCGCGCTGATACCCTCGACCTCCAGTATCAGTTGCGGACGCTCCTGCAGGGCGCTGGACAGCGTGCCCAGAACTTTCGTGGCCTGATCGTCCAGCTCAGCACTACCGGCAGCGAAGCTCAGCTCGCTGAGATCTGCTTCGCCGGCACCGGCAAGCCCGGCGATGAATTTGAAGGGCGCCTGGGTGGCGCGCAACATCAGGTTGCGTAGCGTCTGCCAGACAATGGGCATGACGCTGAACTCGGGGTTATTCAGATCGCCGGCGACAGGCAACTCGATATCAATATTGCCCTTGGTGTCCTTCAGTAGCGCCACTGCCAGACGTATAGGCAGATCCACCGCGTCGGGACTGTCGACCCGCTCGCCCAGCTGCAGGTCTTCCAGCAACACCCGGTTGTCGGCCTTCAGCTGGCCCTCATCGATCTGGTAATGCAGGTCCAGGTTGAGCCGGCCCTTGCGGATGCGATAACCGGCGAATTTCCCGGAATAGGGGGTGAGCGTCGTCAGCTCGACATTCTTGAAGCTGGTGGCGATATCCAGGCTGTTGAGCGGATCGAAGGGAGTCAGGCGGCCCTTGATGGTCACCGGCGCATAGCGATCCACCTTGCCGTTGAGATCGACCGCGGCGGCTTTTTTGCTCTGATTATCGAGCGTGCCAATACTGCCGTTCAGCTGTTCAATGCCGGTGGCAAAGTTGGGCGTCAGGCTGAAGTCGGCAAAGTTGGCTGAGCCGTTATTGATACTGACACCGCCGATGCGGATGCCGAAGGGGTCGCTACTGTCACTGGCGGCGCTGCCCGGGGCAGCGGGCTGCGGCACCATCAGGTCACTGAAGTTGGTGCTCATGTCCCGGTTGATGATAAAGCGCACATAGGGTTGCTGGAGGCTGACCTTGTTGATGCTCAGGCTGTTGCCAGCGTAGTTGAGGTCATCCAGTTGCAGACTCTGCCATTTCAACAGGTCACGCTTGGCTGGGCCGTCTACCACATGCAATTGCTGCACACCTGCCTGGCCGGTCACGCTCAGTTGCAGTGGCTCCAGTTGTTCAAGTTGCACCTGTACGTTGCTGTCCAGCAAGCCAGACCTGAGTTCCAGGCGCATCAGGGGCTCGATATAAGCTTGCGCCACGGTCAGGTCGATCTGCCGGGTTTCCACCTGCAGATCCGCGGTGATCGGGTTGATGCCGACTTCACCCGAGACAGCCAGCTGGCCTTCCTGGTTCAGGGCGGTATCGATGCTCAGTTTGAAGGGCGACTCGGACTGACTGTCGAACTCGCTGAGATCGAGATTCAGCGGGCCGATGTCCAGTTCGACCGGTGTGGTCGGCTGGTGATCGGTCAACTGCAACCGGTAATCGCGCAACTGCGCCTGGTTCAGCAGGATGCGCCAGGGCTGTTCAGGCTCGCTGCTGGTGTCCGTTGCTGCAACGGACGGTACATCCTCTTCTGCAGGCGCTGTTGTGGCAGGAGGCTCGACGGATTGGTCGGTGGTTGAGCTGGTTGGCGTTAATAATGCCAGCCAGTCGATCTGGCCGTCCTTCAGGCGGGCGGCTTGGGCATTCAGTCCCTCGCTGTGGATAGCGCCCAGGCGCACTTCACGTTTGGCCAGATCCATGGAGGCATCGCTGATCGCAAGACTGTTCAGACGCAGCAGCGGTTTGTCTTCGGCTGCCAGATCAAGATCGCTTAATTGCAGGCGGATATCGGAAAGCTGCAGTTCGGTGCTTTCAACCAGGCTGAGCTGGTAGGTACTGGTGACGTTCAGTGATCCCTGGTTCAGTGTCAGCGGCAATTGCTCCTGGACATAGGGCCAGAAGGTGCTCAATTGCGCTTCGTTGATTGCCAGTGTTCCGCTGGAGGTCAGCGGGCTGATACTGAGCTGGCCTTCCCAGTCGATGCGGGCACCATAGGGGCCACTGGCGCTGATCTGCATCAGGGTATTGTCATCTGGCAGCGTGCTGAGATGGGTCAGTTCGATATCCACCGCGTCGTACCCGAACTCGACTGGTTCGGCGGGGCGCAGATCCTGGAACTGCAGACTGTTGCCAATCAACGCCAGGCGGTCGATGCGTAGCGGGAAAGGACCGGAGTCATTGTCGTCAGCCGGTTCACTTGCTTCTGGCAGGATAAACAACTCAGTCAGGTTGAGCGTGCCATCTTCAGCGAACTGCACGCGGGTGCTGGCTTGCTCCAGCTCGACGTCGCGCAGGTGTACGGCCCGGGTCCACAGACTGTCTATCTGCAGGTTGGCGTACAGTCGGGCGAAGGACACCTGGGGCTGCTCGGGCTCGCCGATATGCAGGCCGGCGAGGGTCAGCTCCAGGGTAAAAGGGTTGAGCTTGATACTCTCGAGCCGGGCGGGAACCGTCGCCCGTTGCTCGAATTGCTTGTTGACCAGGTGCAGGGCGACGGCCGGTATTATCAGAAAGCCCAGCAGGGCATACAAGGTGATCGCCGTGGTCAGACTGATCAACAGGGTTTTTGGTCTCATGCGCATGGTCATCACCGGCTCGCTTCAAATAGTCGGAAGTATGGCATGCTCCAGGACAAAGCTGGACCACTGATGTGGTTGCGGTGTCAGGATGGGACTGCGCGGGCCGAGTCAGAGCAACCATTCAATCGGGAGGATCGACATCAACCATATGCCGCTGCGCTTCAGCAGTCCGGTATTGGGCTCGCGATCATGACGTACTTCACGCGTGCCGATACGCTCGATCCAGTACAGCCTATCATCGTTGTCCAGCTGTACCTCATAGGCATTGTCCGGAATAACGCTGTCGAAAGCCTGGTGAACAGCCTGGGCCAGAGCGGGGCTATCGATGACGAAGCCGAGTTCGGTATTCAGGTGCATCGACCGGGGATCGAAGTTGAACGAGCCGACGAACACCCGCTCGCCATCCACGGCAAAGGTCTTGGCATGCAGGCTGGAGCCGGAGCTGCCAAAGGGGCCGGCACTTTCGTTGCGTTCCAGGTGAGGGGAGAGGCGGCGCATTTCAAACAACTGGACGCCGCCCTTGAGCAGATCCCGGCGGCGCTTGGCGTAGCCGGCATGCACCGCAGCCACATCAGTGGCATCCAGCGAGTTGGTCAGGATGCGTACATCAATGCCTTGGTCCGTAAGAGCGGTAAAGGCATCCACACCGGCGGCGGTTGGTACGAAGTAGGGCGAGACCAACGCCACCGCGCTGCGCGGCTGCTCCAGGATCTGCCCCAGCTGGTGGGTCAACAGTCCCTCTGGTTTCGCCTTGCCCAGCCCCTTGGCGGGGTCGTCGGTTACCATGCGGGTAACCGCCCACTCCAGCGGCAGGTCGCCTGCCAGCAACCGACGGCTGAAGTCGGAGCGGGACACGGCAGTGACATACTTGGCCGCGTCGGCACTCACTTCCACCAGGGCAGCGGCCTGACTCAGTTGGTCCAGATTCTGCGCTGACACTGCCGGCAGAACCTGCTCCACGGGGTAGACGGAGCCGCTGGACCAATAGCGGTCGAAATCCGTCGAGACCTGCCCGACGATCGGGCCGACGGAAAGCACATCCAGGTCGGCGAACAGGATACCTTCGGTGGCCCCGAAATATTCATCGCCGATATTGCGCCCACCGATGATGGTGGCCTGGTTGTCGGCGGTGAAGGACTTGTTGTGCATGCGCCGGTTGGCTCGAGAGAAGTCGGTGATATAACCCAGCCACTTGGGCTTGCGCACGATGAACGGATTGAACAGGCGCACTTCGATCTGCGGATGCAGGGCCAGCGCTGCCAGTTCGGTATCCAACCCGGCGGTGCCATTGTCATCCAGCAGCAGCCGGACCCGCACGCCCCGGTCCGCCGCCGCGTGCAGTTCTTCCAGCAGCAGGGTGCCGGTCATGTCCCCATGCCAGATGTAATACTGCACATCCAGGGTGCGCTCGGCAGTTCGGGCCAGTAGTACTCGTGCGGCAAAGGCAGCATGCGGATCGGATAGCGCATGGATGCCGCTCTGGCCAGGGTGCGCCGCCACATCGGCGGCAAGGGCCTGACCGAGGCGGGTGGCGCGGGCAGACTCGGGACTCAGCGCGAAGGATTCGGTCAGGTTCTGGGCCGGCAGGCTGCAGCCGGTCAGCAGGCTGGTGCAGAGCAGCAGGACGGGCAGCCAGCTGCGTGCCGGTATGGGTGAGTCGAGGTGCAGCATGGCGGTTATGCTCCTTAACGTGATTGCCGGAGGGAGGCGATATATCCGGCAAGCTCCTGGGGAAAAAGAAAAACCCCTTGAGACGGTAATCATCAAGGGGTTTTTCATTCGCGGGACTGCCTCAGACGTTGAATCTGAAGTGCATTACATCCCCGTCCTTGATGATGTATTCCTTGCCTTCCAGGCGCCACTTGCCGGCTTCCTTGGCGCCGGCTTCGCCGTTGTACTGGATGAAGTCATCATAGGCGACCACTTCGGCGCGAATGAAGCCTTTCTCGAAATCAGTATGAATCACGCCAGCGCCCTGGGGAGCGGTGGCGCCGACCTTGACGGTCCAGGCGCGGACTTCCTTGACCCCGGCGGTGAAGTAGGTCTGCAGATTGAGCAGCTCGTAGCCGGCGCGGATCACGCGGTTCAGGCCCGGCTCTTCCATGCCGATGGCTTCAAGGAACATATCCTTCTCTTCACCGTCATCCAGCTCGGCGATTTCCGCTTCGATCTTGTTGCATACCGGTACCACCACAGCACCTTCGGCGTCGGCGATCTCACGCACGATATCGAGGTAGGGATTGTTCTCGAAGCCTTCTTCGGAGACGTTGGCGATGTACATCACCGGCTTGCTGGTCAGCAGGTGAAAGCCCTTGACCAACTTCTTCTCGTCGTCAGCCAGATCCTTGATCAGAGTACGGGCCGGCTTGCCTTCGCTGAAGTGGGGGATGAGCTTTTCCAGCAGAGCCTTTTGCGCTACGGCTTCCTTGTCGCCACCCTTGGTATTGCGCGCGACGCGCTGCAGTTGCTTCTCGCAGCTGTCGAGGTCGGCGAAGATCAGTTCCAGGTCGATGATTTCGATATCGCGCTTGGGGTCGACACTGTTGGAGACGTGGATCACGTTTTCATCATCGAAGCAGCGCACGACGTGGGCGATGGCATCGGTTTCGCGAATATTGGCCAGGAATTTGTTGCCCAGGCCCTCGCCCTTTGAGGCACCCTCAACCAGCCCGGCGATATCGACGAACTCCATGGTGGTCGGCAGTACGCGCTCGGGCTTGACGATGGCCGCCAGGGCGTCCAGACGCGGGTCCGGCATGGGGACGACACCGCTATTGGGCTCGATGGTGCAGAACGGGAAGTTCTCGGCACCGATGCCGGCTTTGGTCAGTGCGTTGAACAGGGTGGATTTGCCGACGTTGGGCAGTCCGACGATACCGCAATTGAATCCCATACTGGTGTCCTCTGCCGTTTTCGGCGGCGAAAATGATCAGGCCTTGAAGCTGTGCAGGCGTTGCATGACGCGAGTCCAGTCACCGGCAACCATACCGGGTACTTCGCGCAGTGCTTCGTCGATGCAGGCATCCAGTGCTTGCTGCTCGGTTTTGGGCGCGCGGCCCAGCACAAAGCCTGTGACCTGCGAGCTATGGCCGGGGTGGCCGATACCGAGCCGCAGGCGGTGGAAAACATTCTGATTACCCAGGCTGGCGATAATGTCGCGCAGCCCGTTATGGCCGCCGTGGCCGCCACCTTGCTTGCATTTCACCACACCTGGGGGCAGGTCGAGCTCATCATGGGCGACCAGGGTTTCCTCGGGAGTGATGCGATAGAACCCGGCAAGGGCGGCAACAGCCTGACCGCTGCGGTTCATGAAGGTGGTGGGGATCAACAGGCGAACATCCTGACCGTCTATGGTCAGGCGGCCGGTGAGGCCGAAAAACTGTTTTTCCTGGCGCAGGGCCAGGTTGTGCCCGGAGGCGAGACGCTCAACAAAAAGGGCGCCCGCGTTATGCCGGGTCATGTCATATTCCGGTCCCGGATTACCGAGACCGACGATCAACTTGATTCCGTGCGTCACAACGGGCGCCCTCTGGGGTTTCAGCAGGAAATTACTCCGCTGATTCCTCACCTTCACCAGCGTCTGCATCGGCAGCAGCAGCGGTACGCTGAGCCATGATGTTGACTACCGGCAGGTTGTGGTCGTCGCCCAGCGCCAGACTAGGGATGACAACGCCTTTCGGCAGCTTCAGATCAGCCAGGTGCAGCGACTGGCCAACTTTCAGGTCCGCCAGGTCAACTTCGATGAAGTCGGGCAGGTCCTTCGGCAGGCAGCTTACTTCCAGTTCCGGCAGGTTGCGGAAGACCATGCCGCCTTCCTGCTTCACACCCACGCAGCTGTCTTCGTTGATGAAGTGCAGGGGTACGTGAACGGTAACCTTCTGGCCGGCGACGATGCGCTGGAAGTCGGCATGCATGACGCGCGGCTTGGCCGGGTGACGCTGCAGTGCCTTGAGCAGTACTTCTTCTTTCTTGCCATCAATGGACAGGCCGATGATGGAGGAGTAGAAAGCTTCGTTCTCCAGAGCCTTGTTCAGCTCGCGTGCTGCCACGGAGATGCTCTGCGGCTCCTTGTTGCCACCGTAAACGATAGCTGGAACCAGATCAGCGTTACGACGCAGGCGGCGGCTCGCACCTTTCCCCAGGTCATCACGCGCATTCGCATTCAAAGTGAAGTCGACCATGTGTAGTCTCCTTGCTGTGCGTCCGGGCACTTGCGACCAGCGCGTCGGACGATTGATAAAACCCGGCGATATTGCCGGGCTGTTTGATCAGTGCCGGTTCCTAGCGGAACATGGCGCTGATGGATTCTTCATTGCTGATCCGGCGCATCGCTTCGGCGATGATCGGTGCCATATCCAGCTGGCGAATGCGCTCGCAATGATCTGCGGCGGCCGACAGCGGAATGGTGTTGGTGACCACCAGCTCGTCGAGTACCGAACCGTTGATATTGTCGATCGCCTTGCCCGACAGGATCGGGTGGGTGCAATAAGCGGAGACCCGGGTGGCACCAAAATCCTTGAGCGCCTTGGCTGCGGCGCACAGGGTGCCGGCAGTATCGACCATATCGTCGACCAGGATGCAGTTGCGGTTTTCCACGTCACCGATGATGTGCATGACTTCCGACTGGTTGGCCTTGGGCCGACGCTTGTCGATGATCGCCAGGTCTGCACCCAGGGACTTTGCCACGGCACGGGCGCGAACCACGCCACCGATATCCGGGGAAACGATCAACAGGTTGTCCAGGCGCTGATCCTGGATGTCATCAATGAGTACCGGCGAGCCGTAGATGTTATCCACCGGGATATCGAAGAAGCCCTGGATCTGGTCGGCGTGCAGGTCAACAGTCAGTACGCGATCGACACCGACCACGTCCAGCATGTCGGCCACCACCTTGGCGCTGATGGGCACACGGGCCGAACGCGGGCGACGATCCTGACGGGCATAACCGAAGTAGGGGATCACGGCGGTGATGCGGGAGGCCGAAGAGCGGCGCAGTGCATCGGTCATGACAACCAATTCCATCAGATTGTCATTAGTGGGCGCGCAGGTGGGCTGGATGACGAACACGTCCTTGCCACGCACATTTTCATTCAATTCAACGCTGACTTCGCCGTCGCTGAAACGACTAACCAACGCGTCACCAAGGGGGATATGCAATTGACGCACGACACGTCGCGCCAGATCGGGGTTCGCATTCCCGGTAAAAACCATCATCTTGGACACGCTGCAATACCTTTCTGGGTAGTGGTCTATGCGATGAGTCAGTGAGAGAGCCGGGCGAGCAGAAACACGCCTGGCCGGTCAAGCCGGACTCAAGATGTCATGAATTATTGCTGCCGGAGAAAATGGCAGGGGCGGCTGGATTCGAACCAACGCATGGCAGGATCAAAACCTGCTGCCTTACCGCTTGGCTACGCCCCTGTAACTGTCCGGATGCTAAGGTTGCATCCTTCTTACGTCGCTTTGTCGAGTAAAGCATGTAACGGTGAAACGTTACACCCCTTCGCAACAAAGGCTTGCAGAGTGGCTGGCAACCGGGCGCGAACTTTATCAGCTTCGCGTTCGTTTGGGAAGGCCCCAAACAAGCAACTGCCAGTTCCGGTCATCTTAGCTTCACAAAATTTGTTTAGCAAGATCAACGTGTTACGAATTTCAGTGTAACGCGCTGTGACTACCGGCAAGCAGTCGTTCCGACCACCGTGCTCTCGAAAGGCCGCTAATGTAATCGCCGGCGTGTCCCGAGTCAACCTTTCATCGGAGAAAATTTCCGCAGTGCTGACCTGGCAGGGCGGCACCACCACCAGATACCAGGGTTCATCGAGCTCGACCGGGGTCAGTTGTTCGCCAACGCCTTCGGCCCAGGCCGCGCGGCCTCGGACGAATACCGGCACATCAGCGCCGAGGGTCAACCCCAGTTCGGCCAGCTGGTCGAGGGACAGGCCGGTCTGCCACAGGTGATTGAGGCCGACCAGGGTGGTGGCAGCATCCGAACTGCCGCCGCCGATCCCGCCACCCATCGGCAGGCGCTTGTCCAGCTGGATATCCGCACCCTGCCTGGTGCCGCTGGCCTGTTGCAGCAAGCGGGCGGCACGGATGATCAGGTTGTCTTCGGTGGCCACGCCGGGCAGCTCAGGTTGCAGGTGCAACTGGCCATCTGCGCGCGGCGTGAAATGCAGGGTGTCGCCATGGTCGAGAAACTGAAACAAGGTCTGCAGCAGATGATAACCATCGGCGCGGCGGCCGGTGATGTGCAGGAACAGATTCAGCTTGGCCGGGGCGGGCAGGCTCAGGGTCGCGGTTGTCATTCGGGTAAATGGGGTTCCCAGCGGGTGATGACCAGGGTCAATAGCACATCGTGTCCGGACAGCTGCAGGCGCTGGGGCAGCGTCAGGCCATCGACCTGCTGATAGCGACTGTATTCCACGGTCCAGCCGGCCTGCGCCAGGCGGGCCAATTGACTGTCGGGGTTGAGTTGCAAGCGGCTCGGGCTGTCGGGTGCGGGCAGGCCACGCACCCACCACAACAGATGCTCGACCGGCAGCCGCCAGCCGATCTGTTGTTCGAGCAGAATTTCAGCCGACTCGGCGGTGGCCGGCGGCTGACCGGCTACTTCCAGGGTTACCCCGGCATCACTGCCTTCGATGCGGGTGGCGCCCCGGCCAAGCGGGCCGGAGAGGCGGATATCATAATGGTCCTGTTGTTGCAGCCACGACAGGGTGCCGCTGCCGGACTCCCGTGGCGCCTTCACGCCCAGCTTGCCCTGCAGCGTCCAGTTGGTGAGCGGTGCGACGGCGCTGCGATGTGCCTGCCAGGCGGCCGGGTCGCCGCCGAACTCCAGGGTTTCACGTTGATGCAGATTGCTGCACGCGGCCAGCGTCATGGTCAGTGCCAGCAGGCAGCAAAGTCGTAGCGTTGCCTTCATCAGTCAGCCTTCAGTCGTTTGCGGGTGGCGTCGATCAATGGGGCGTCCTCCGCCGCCTCTGCCGCCTGGTCCCAGACGTCGCGGGCTTCGCGGCGCTTGCCCTGCTGCCATAGCACTTCGCCCAGATGGGCGCCGACCTCCTCATCGGGGAAGGCTGCGAAGGCGTCGCGCAGCAATTGTTCGGCGCGTTGCAAGTTGCCCAGGCGGTAATGGACCCAGCCGAGACTATCGAGGATCGCCGGATCGTCCGGCTTCAGTTCATGGGCCCGTTCGATCAGTTGCAGCGCTTCATCAAGCCGTTCATTGCGGTCGGCAAGTGTATAGCCCAAGGCGTTGAGAGCCATGGCATTATCCGGCTCGCGCTGGATGATCTGGCGCAGGTCGGCTTCCAGTCCGGCCGGGTTGCCCAGGCGTTCGGAAAGAATGGCGCGGGTATAGAGCAGGCGGCTGTCGGTGGGCAGCTGCTGGACGGCTTGATTGGCGCGCTGCATGGCCCGTTGCGGCTCAGCCTCCGCCAGGGCTTCGATTTCCAATAGATAGAGCTCCGGCGCCAGCTGAGGTTGCCGGGCGCGTTCACTGTCCATGATCTCGCCAAGCTGGTCGGGGCGCTCGCGGGCCATCAACAGCTGGGTGATGCGCAGGCGCGAGGGCAGATAGTGCTCGCCGGCACCGATGCTTCGCCAGGTGCTGATGGCCGCATCCCAGTGTTCGGCTTGTTGATGGGCGGCGCCAAGGTGAAAGCGCGCCGCCTCGTTCTCGGGGTCGAGTTCAAGCAGCGCTTCCAGCTCGCCGATGGCGGCCTCGGTTTCGCCGCCTTCCAGTTCCACCAGGGCCAGGGCCAGACGGACGTCGTCATCGTCCGGATGTTGCCGGACCAGTTCCTGGAAATGGACAATCGCTGCCGGATGGTCCTCATTGCTGACCAGCATTCTGGCCAGCAGCAGGCGCATGCGGCCGTCATCGGGGAACTCGCGTACGCCTTGTTGCAGCACCTCGATGGCTTCATCGGTTTTGCCCAGGCCGGCATGCAGGCGGCTCTGCAGCATGATGGAGGCGGCAGTTCGGTTCTGCTGGGTATGCTTGTCGAGCAATTCCAGGGCTTCTTCGCTACGTTGCTCTTCCTGTAACAGCAGGGCGGCAGCAAAGCTCAGCTGGGGATTATTGGGGTGGCGCTGCAGTAGCCGCTGCAGATTCTCCAGCATGGCGGCACGGGTGACGCTGTCGGCTTGCAGTGCAGTGAGAGCCAGCAGATCGAAATGGGTGTCGTCCTGCAGCAGCAGGACCTGCTCCATCATCTGCATGGCCTGATCGTGCTCGCCGGCTCGGGCCAGTTGCAGAGCGGCGGCGCGCAACGCTTCGGGGTTGTCCGGCTCCACCTCGCTCCAGAGCAGGGCCATATCCATGGCCTGGCGGTGGGCGCCAAGGAACTCGGAGATTTCCATGGCGCGCTCAATGATGCCGGCATCGCGGGTGCGCTCGGCCTGTTGGAGATAGTTGCTCAGGGCGATATCGAAGCGGTTGCGTTGCCCGGCAATCTCGGCGGTCAGCAGCGCGAACAGGGTATCAGCCGGGAACTGGCCATAGACTGCCGGCTCCTCTTTCTGCTCAGGAGTGACAGGCGCCGGCGGCGCCAGGGGCTGCTCGGGTGCGGGCTCGTTGACTGCGCAACCGGCAATCAGCAGGCTGATTGTCAGAGCCAGGAGCGAGTGGTGAAATCGTGCCGTCATGGATACTCTCTTTGCTGCGCCGGTCTGCCAGATGAGGCTGGCAACTGATGATACAGGATGAGTTGCAAACCCACAGCGCGCAAGTGCAAAGCGGCCTGGCTGCGGCTGCAGGAGCCGGCTGTGGTGGGTTTTATACGGCTTTCCATGGAAGGAATTGATCGCCATCGTTATAAATAGGACAATTAGCTGTTTTTACCCCGTGCTTTCGGGCGACTATTGAGGTGCCATGGGCTTTCTCGCATTCGGGATCAATCACAGGACGGCGACGGTTGACGTGCGTGAGCGGGTCGCTTTCGCCCCGGATCAGCTGGCCGACGCGCTGCAGCAGCTACGTGATGAGACGCTTTCCCGGGAAGTTGCCATCCTCTCTACCTGCAACCGCACGGAAATCTACTGCACCCAGGACCAACCCGATCCTGCGGCGCTGGCTGACTGGGTGGCGCGCTATCACGGTCTGGAGCCCGGTGCGATCCGGGGCAGCAGCTATGCGCACAAAGATGCCGGCGCGGTGAAGCACATGATGCGCGTGGCTGCCGGACTGGATTCCATGGTACTGGGCGAACCGCAGATCCTCGGGCAGATGAAGGACGCCTGGCAGTACGCGCGTACCGCCGGCACCCTGGGACCATCCCTGGATCGGCTGTTTCAGAGCACCTTCAACACCGCCAAGCAGGTCCGCACCGACACCGCCATTGGCGCCAACCCGGTTTCCGTGGCCTTTGCCGCGGTCAGTCTGGCGCGGCAGATATTCTCCGATCTGAGCCGCAGCACGGCGTTGCTGATCGGCGCCGGCGAGACCATCGAACTGGTGGCGCGGCACCTCAACGAGCAGGGCATCAGCCAGATCATCATCGCCAACCGTACCCTGGAGCGGGCCGAGGCGGTGAGTACGCCGCTGGGTGGCCGGGCGATTACCCTCAATCAGATCCCCGACGTGCTGGCGCAGTGCGAGATTATCATCGCCTCGACAGCCAGCCCGCTGCCGATTCTCGGCAAGGGGGCGGTCGAGCGCGCGCTGAAGCAGCGTCGGCACCAGCCGATGTTCATGGTCGATATTGCCGTACCGCGGGATATCGAGCCGGAGGTTGGTGACCTGGCGGATGTATACCTGTACAGCGTCGATGACCTGCAGGAAGTCATCCAGGAGAACATGCGCTCCCGGCAGGACGCCGCCGAGGCCGCGGAGCGGTTGATCGAGATGGGTACCGACGAATTCATGCAGCGTCTGCGTTCGCGGGCGGCTGTGGATGTACTCAAGCGCTATCGGCAACAGGCGGAACAGCAGCGCGATCAGGAGCTGGACAAGGCGCTGGCGCGCCTGGAACGGGGTGGCGATCCGGCCGCGGTGATGGCGGAAATGGCGCGGGCGCTGACCAACAAGCTGCTGCACGAGCCCAGCGTGCAGCTCAAGCGCATGAGCGCCGAGGGCCGCAGCGAGTCCCTGTCGCTGGCCATGGAGCTGTTCGCTCTGGATGATGAAACGAATACTGCACAGGGCAAATCATGAAAGCGTCACTACTCAATCGCCTGGACACGCTGCGCGAACGCTTCGAGGAGCTTTCCGCGTTGCTCAGCGATGCAGAAGTCATTCAGGAGCAGAGCCGGTTTCGGGCCTACTCCCGCGAATATGCGGAGCTGGAGCCGACCGTCCAGTGTTACGGCCAGTGGCTCAAGACCAGTGCTGATCTGGCGGAAGCGCGCAGTCTGCTCAAGGACGCCGACCCGGATATCCGGGCCATGGCCGAGGATGACGCCGAGGCCTGCAGCGGCATCCTGGCCGACCTGGAAGCACAGTTGAACCTGCTGTTGCTGCCCAAGGACCCCAACGATGAACGCAACGTTTTTCTGGAAATTCGCGCCGGCACTGGCGGTGACGAGGCGGCCATCTTCGCCGGTAACCTGTTCCGGATGTACTCGCGCTATGCCGAGCGGCAGGGTTGGCGCATCGAGATCCTGTCGGAAAACGCCGGCGAGCACGGCGGTTTCCGTGAGGTGATAGCCCGCGTCGAAGGCCAGAGCGTCTATGCCAAGCTGAAATTCGAATCCGGCGCCCACCGCGTGCAGCGCGTGCCGGAGACCGAGTCCCAGGGCCGCATCCATACCTCCGCCTGCACCGTGGCGGTGATGCCCGAGCCCGATGAACAGGCAGTGGTGGAAATCAACCCGGCGGATCTGCGGGTGGATACCTATCGCTCCTCCGGCGCTGGGGGGCAGCACGTCAACAAGACCGACTCGGCCATCCGCCTGACCCACCTGCCTACCGGCATCGTGGTGGAATGTCAGGAAGAGCGCTCGCAGCACAAGAACCGCGCCCGGGCGATGGCCTTGCTGCAGGCGAAGCTGGCCAACCGGCAGCGCGAAGCCCATGAGAAGGAAATCTCCGATACGCGGCGTTCGCTGGTGGGCTCGGGTGACCGTTCCGAGCGCATCCGCACCTACAATTTTCCCCAGGGGCGGGTCACCGATCACCGTATCAACCTCACCCTGTACAGTCTGGACCAGGTGATTGAAGGCGAGCTGGACGGTATCGTCGAACCGTTGCGCCGGGAATACCAGGCCGATCAGTTGGCTGCCCTGGACCAGGCATGAAGCGCAACATTGCAGCGTTGCTGGCAGAGGCCGAGGTGCCCGGATCGGATAGCCCCGGGCTGGATGCCGAGTTGCTGCTGGCCCATGTGCTGGGCAAATCCCGCAGCTATCTCTTTACTTGGCCGCAGAAAGAGGTATCGGAGCCGGAAATCGAACGCTTTTTCACGCTGTTGGCGCGCCGCCAGTGCGGTGAGCCGGTGGCCTATCTGCTAGGCGAGCAGGGCTTCTGGACGCTGGACCTGCAGGTCAGCCCGGACACGCTGATACCCCGCCCGGATACCGAACGGCTGGTAGAAGTGGCCCTGGAACTGGGCCCACGGCAGCCGGCACAGGTGCTGGATCTGGGCACCGGCACTGGTGCCATCGCCCTGGCGCTGGCCAGCGAGCGACCCCACTGGCAGCTGACGGGCTGCGACCGCATGTCCGGCGCCGTGGTGCTGGCCGAGCAGAACCGCGCGCGTCTGGGGTTGGGGAATGTGCGCTTTCTGCAGAGCGACTGGTTTGCCGCCCTGGGCCGCGACCGGTATGACCTGATCGTCTCCAATCCGCCCTATATCGCCGCCGATGACCCGCACCTTACCGAGGGTGATGTGCGTTTCGAGCCCGCCAGCGCCCTGGTCAGCGGTGCCGACGGGCTGGATGATATCCGGCAGATCATTGCCAGCGCACCAGCTTATCTGAACGACGCTGGCTGGCTGCTGCTGGAACATGGCTGGCAGCAGGCCGAGGCCGTGCGCAGCTTGCTCGAGGAGCGCGGCTTTCACGTTGTGCAGTCCTGGCAGGATCTGGGCGGGCACCAGCGGGTCAGCGGAGGGCAGTGGCATGGATGACCAGCAGCTGCTGCGCTACAGCCGGCAGATACTGTTGCCGCAGATTGATATCGATGGCCAGCAGCGTCTACTCGACAGCCGGGTCTTGATTGTCGGGCTGGGCGGGCTGGGTGGACCGGTGGCGCTCTATCTGGCCGGGGCCGGGGTCGGTACGCTGGTGCTGGCGGACGACGATCATGTCGACCTGACCAACCTGCAGCGCCAGATTATCCACGGCTGTGCTGATCTCGATCGGTCCAAGACCGAGTCGGCCCGCGACCGACTCGCCGCGCTCAACCCCGATATCCAGCTGCGTCAGCTGCAGCAGCGGCTGGTCGGTGAGCAACTGTTGGCGGCGGTAACCGAAGTGGATCTGGTGCTCGACTGTACGGACAATTTCACCACCCGCCAGGCGCTGAATCAGGCCTGCGTGGCGTTACGGCGACCGCTGGTGTCCGGCGCTGCCATCGGCTTGCAGGGCCAGGTCAGCGTGTTCGACGCGCGCCGCGCAGAAAGTCCCTGCTACCAGTGTCTGTATGGCGACGGTGATGATGTGGCGCCCAGTTGCAGCGAGGCTGGGGTGATCGGGCCGCTGGTCGGCATGGTGGGCAGCCTGCAGGCGCTGGAAGCGCTGAAATTGCTGGCCGGGTTCGGTGAGCCACTGGTGGGGCGACTGTTGCTGATCGATGCGCTGCGCAGCGGGTTTCGTGAGCTGCGTATCAAGCGCGATCCGGGTTGTGGCTGCTGCGGGACTGGAGCTGGTAATGAATGACGCACCCATAGGCGTGTTCGATTCCGGCGTCGGTGGCCTGTCGGTGCTGCGCGAGATCCGCCAGTTGCTGCCGGCTGAGTCCCTGTTATACGTGGCTGATAGCGGCTTCGTGCCCTATGGCGAGAAGTCGCCGGAAACCATCTGCCAGCGCAGTCGAGCGATTGCCGAGTTTCTGCAGGCGCAGGGGGCCAAGGCGCTGGTGCTGGCCTGCAATACGGCCACCGTGGCGGCGGTGGCTGACCTGCGGGCCCGTTACCCGCTGCCGATCATTGGCATGGAGCCGGCCGTCAAGCCGGCTACTCTGGCTACCCGCAGCGGGGTGGTTGGCGTGCTGGCCACTACCGGAACCCTGCGCAGCGCCCGGTTCGCCGCGTTGCTGGACCGCTTCGCCGGTTCGGTGACGGTCATCACGCAGCCCTGTCCGGGGCTGGTCGAATGCGTCGAACGCGGCGACCTGAACGGGCCGCAGGTGATTGCGTTGCTGACCCGCTATACTCAGCCCCTGCTGGAAGCCGGGTGCGATACCCTGATTCTCGGTTGTACGCATTACCCGTTTCTGCGTCCGGCCCTGGAGCAATTGTTGCCCGATCACATTCGCCTGGTGGATACCGGAGCCGCTGTAGCCCGCCAGTTGCGGACGCGGCTGACCGAGCATAATCTGCTTGCCGCTGGCCCGGCTGCGCCGGCGCGGCTATGGACCAGCGGCGATGTGGCGGCCCTGGAGGGTGTGCTGCCGCTGTTATGGGAAAGGAACGCAACGGCTGAGCCGTTGTCGGTTTAAATCGAAGACTGCCTCTGAATCGACCGCGCTTCAGAGGCAGTCTTCGACTACGGTGAAATCAACCATCGCAAGGAAAATACGAGATGAAGAAAACTGCCTTGGCACTATCCTGCGCTCTGTCTGCGCTGTGCAGCGTTCCCGCTGCCCATGCCTTGGACGGTATCACGCTGCAGATCGGTGAGTCTTCCGAGAACACCACCACCTACCGGATCGGAGCGGAGTTCGAATTCGGCCGAACCCTATGGCAAAGCCAGTCGGGCGGTGTGCAGCTGGATGGTTACTGGGATGCCGGAGTGACTCGCTGGAGCAGCCTGGATGCGACCAGTCTGACCCTCACTCCCATGTTTCGACTGAGTTTCGGTGCCAGTGACGGCGGCGTGACGCCTTTCCTGGAAGGCGGCATTGGCGCCTCCTATTTCACCGACACCAACCTGGGTGATCAGGACCTGGGCGGCAAGTTCCAGTTCGAAGATCGTCTGGGCGCAGGCTTGAAGTTTGCCAGCGGCTCGGAAGTGGGCGTGCGCTACTACCACTACTCCAACGCCGGCCTCAAGCAGCCGAACGACGGTATCGACATGGCTGCGCTGTACTATCGCCTGGGGTTCTGACCCGGAGAGGGCATGGATGCCCGCCAGTCCCTTTCACCAGCTCTTCCGGCTTCCTCAGTTTCTCGACCGCGTCACACCGTATTGCTCCCGGTACAACTGGGCAAAGCCATGCAGCAGCGGCAGCATGATCGCCCAGGCCAGCGCGATGAGTAACAACCCCGGTATCAAGCTGAGGGTCAGGGAGACATCCTCCCGTTGCACAATTACCCCGTACAGCAAGGGCCCGGCGACCGCGCCCAACAGGCTGGCGCGCCACCAGGGGCGGGCGCTCCAACGTAAAGCATGATTGAGCGTGGTGCCTATCAAGGCCCAGCCGAGCACCAGCCACAAAGGGGCCAGAACCTCATGGCCGCGAATTGCCAGCCAGCCCATTTGCAGCATCAGTGAATCCAGTACCGCACCGGCCAACAGGCAGGACACCACCAATTTTCCTTCGGCGGCCCAGTTGCTGATATGGAAAAAATGCACCAGCAGCGCCGCCCCGGGAATCAATAACCAGGCGCTGTTACCGCCCAGCACGCAGGCCAGCCAGCCGCTAACGAACAGCAGAGCATTGAACAGGTTCTTTGCTGGCATGGGTGAACATTCTCCATTGGCTGGTTATCCGGTTCGGCGATCGTCCCGGAATCGACGTTCGGCTGCAAGGGGCGCGGGCGATATGTTCAGGCAATGATGTCCATAGCCATGGCGACAGGGTAAAACCCGCGCCGGCAGGGTACAATCCGGGTTTTCCACCCACCTGCAGATATTGATGTCACAAGGGGAAAGCCTGATGTCCGACCGAGGGATCCTGTTACTGAATCTGGGTTCACCCGCCAGCACCGAGGTGGCGGATGTGCGTCGTTATCTCAATCAGTTTCTGATGGACCCTTGTGTGGTGGATCTACCCTGGCCGGCGCGTCGGCTGCTGGTCAGCCTGATCCTGCTGCGACGTCCGCGTGAGTCCGCGGCGGCTTATGCGTCGATCTGGTGGGAAGAAGGCTCGCCGCTGATCGTCATCAGCCGCCGGGTGCGCGATCAGTTGCGCGCCCGGTTGGATATGCCGGTAGAGTTGGCCATGCGTTACGGTGAGCCATCGGTGGAGCAGGGCATCCTGGCGCTGGCCGGGCAGGGCGTGGGCGAGATCCTGTTGATGCACCAGTATCCGCAGTTCGCCGACAGCACCATCACCACCTCCATCCGCGAAGCACAGCGGGTCATCCGCAAGCACGACCTCAAGGTGCGGCTGACGGTACTGCCGGCTTTTCATGGCCGGCAGGATTACCTGGACAGCCTGGTCGCCAGTGCCCAGCCCCATTTGCAGCAGGGCTTCGATCACTTGCTGTTCAGCTACCACGGTCTGCCGGAACGCCACCTGCGCAAGGCCGATCCCACCGGCAACCATTGCCTGTCCAGCGCCGATTGCTGCGCTCGCCCGTCGCCGGCGCATGCCACCTGCTACCGCGCCCAGTGCCGGGCGGTCAGCCATGCCTTTGCCGAGCAGATGGGCTTGCAGCCTGACCAGTGGAGCATGGCGTTCCAGTCCCGGCTGGGGCGTGACAAGTGGATCGAGCCCTACACCGAGGAAACGCTGGACGAACTGGCGGCCCGGGGCGTGAAGCGGCTGCTGGTGATGTGCCCGGCCTTTACCGCCGATTGCATCGAGACGCTGGAGGAGATCGGTGACCGTGGCCGCGAGCAATTCATCGAGGCGGGCGGGGAAGAGCTGGTGCTGGTGCCATGCCTTAACGATCACCCGCAATGGATGGACACGCTGGCTCACTGGGCGCGCACCGAGCCGGTCAGCGCCTGATCGTACCGGTGGGGTGGCTCAGGCGCGCTTGAGCCACTCCGACAGGGCCAGATGCAGCCCCAGCGCCACCAGCACCGCGCCCATCAACCGATCGAACCAGTGGCCCATACGCGCAAAGCTGCTGCGCACGCGCGGTTGGCTGAACAGCAGCGCTACCAGGCAGAACCACAACCCCGTGGCCGCCGCCAGATAAATTCCGTAGCCCGCCTGGACCAGTAGTGGCGTCTGGGGGCTGATGACCAGCGTGAATACCGACAGAAAGAACAGCGTCGCCTTGGGATTCAGGCCATTGGTGATGAAACCATTGACGAAGGCCTTGCGCGCCGGCATCGCTACTGTTGCCAACGCCACCTCACCCGTGCTGCTGGCTTGCGGGCGGGCGCGCAGCGCCTTGATGCCGATATACAGCAAATAGGCCCCGGCAAGCAGCTTCAGCGCATTGAACAGCCATACCGACTGCGACACGATGATGCCAATGCCCAGTAGTGAATAAGCGACATGCAGGAAAATGCCTGCGCCGATCCCCGCCGCGGTGATCAACCCGGTCTTGCGTCCCGCGCTCACACTGTTGCGGATGACCACGGCAAAATCCGGCCCCGGACTGATTACCGCCAGCAGGTGGATCATTGCCACCACCAGAAACTCGTTCAGATACAATGGACTGCTCCGGTCAAAACCGCCATTCTAAACCAGCCTCAGTCGAAACGGGTTCCGAGATGAATAAACTGTCAGTGGTATTTTTGGATCAGGCGTCATTGGATCAGGGTGATCTGGATATGCAGGCGCTGCACGACGCCGCAGCGACCTTGACGCTGTACCCCGCCACCATGGCGGAGCAGGTGGCTGAACGTATCGCCGACCATCAGGTAGTGATCACCAACAAGGTGATGATCGACGAGCAGGCCATGCAGGCCTGTCCGCAGTTGCAACTTATCCTGGTATCCGCCACCGGAACCAATAATGTCGATCTGGAAGCGGCCCGCAAACGGGGTATCACGGTCTGCAACTGCCAGGCCTATGGCACCCCGTCGGTGGCGCAGCATGCGCTGATGCTCATGTTGGTACTCATTACCCGCTTTGAATCCTACCGTCAGGCCGTGCGTGACGGTGCCTGGCAGCGCAGCAATCAGTTCTGCCTGCTGGATTACCCCATCGGTGAGTTGTCTGGCCGCACCCTGGGCATTCTCGGTTATGGGGAGCTGGGACAGGAAGTCGGTCGACTGGCCAGTGCCTTCGGGATGAACATCCTGGTCGGCTCGTTGCCGGGCCGCGAACACCCCGACCGTCCGCCCCTGGCCGAGCTGCTGCCCCAAGTCGATGTGCTCAGTCTGCATTGCCCGCTCACCGAGCAGACCCGGCACCTGATCGGTGCCGAGCAACTGGCACTGATGAAGCCAGGCAGTCTGCTGATCAACGCCGGGCGCGGTGGGCTGGTGGACGAGCAGGCGCTGGTCGACAGTCTGCGCAGCGGCCATCTGGGTGGGGCTGGATTCGATGTGCTGACCACCGAACCGCCGGTCAATGGCAACCCGCTGCTCGACGACTCCGTACCCAACCTGGTGGTGACGCCGCACAGTGCCTGGGGCAGCCGGGAAGCGCGCCAGCGGATTGTCGGTCAGTTGGTGGGCAGCCTGGTGGATGAGGTCCAGCGGGAACAGCGCCGCATTGTCTGAGTGAACCGGTCCACAGATTCGCCATGACGGGTTTCACAGATTGATCAGGTCCACTCCTTTGGGTGGTGCGCGAAGCGGCGGGCATCGATAATTTTCCAGCCTCGATCAGGAGCAGGCTTTCCCTGAGCCATAGTCTGCTTCTGATGAGGACCTGTCATGGACAAGGAACGACCGACGCCGCGTCGGGTAGCCCGTCTGTGGAGTGCGGCCACCGCCCAGCGCGGCGTCAGCCTGCTGGAAGTGCTGGTAGCGGTGTTGGTGCTGGCCATCGGCGTGTTAGGTGCCGTCTCCCTGCAGATCAATGCGCTACGCTACAACGCTAGTGCCGCCTACAACACCCAAGCCAGCTTTCTCGCCTACGACATGCTCGATCGCATGCGGGCGAATGCCGATAACCTTTCCAGCTATACCATCAACATCAATTCGGCTTGTGCGGACAGCAGCCCCGGCGCATCGATCCTGGCAACTGATCGACAGGACTTCGCCCACGCGGTGAGTTGTCTGCTGCCAGGCGGCTACGGTAGCGTCGCCGTCAATGGCAACCTCGCCACCGTCACCATCGGCTGGTCGGAAGAGCGGATCGTCGCCGCCGCCGGCAACACGGAATTCGTCATTTCCTCGATGATTCGGGGTGATCTGTGAGTCGCCGCCTGTCAGGCCGCCCAGCCAGCGGGTTTGGCCTGGTCGAGTTGATGATCGCGATGACGCTCGGGCTGATTCTGATTCTCGGGGTGTCGCACATATTCATCGCTGGCAAGCAGAGCTTCGTGCTCCAGCAGCACACCGCCGCGCTGCAGGAAAACGCTCGCTTTGTACTCAGTCGGATCAGCCGCGACCTGCGCCAGGCTGGCATGTTCGGCTGCCTGGATATGTCCCGCCTACCGGCGGCCACCCGCAGCCAGTTGCCGGTGGAGTTCGCCGCGCCCGTCAGTTTTTCCAGTAGCGTGCTCAAGGTGATCAGCGCCGTGCCGGTACACGACCGGATAACGGCCAGCGGCACCCGCCAGGCTACCGATTACGGCGCCCAGTGGCTGCTGGCAACCAACTGCCTGGATGAGCTGCGTATCGCATCGGGTAATACCAGCCTGGCGGTCGAACCAGGCGACTTGCTCATTCCCATCCGCCAGATCGAGTACCGCCTGGATCAGCACCGGCTGCAGACCCGACTCAACGACAGCGGCAACTTCGAAGTGCTGATCGACGAGGTCGCCGGGTTCGATCTGCAATTCGGGCTGGCGGCCACGGCGGCGGACCGGACGGTGGACGGCAACTATGTAACCACGGTAGCTGCGGCGGACAGCGAGCGTATCCGCAGTATCCGCATTGCCCTCAACTTCAGCGACAACCCGGCCAATACCAGCGCTGGTCAGGTTCGGCTCCAGCAATACACGCTGGTGACCGCGCTGCGCAACCGACTGGACTGAACGGAGGCAAGCATGACATCCGGTAATTCACATGCGGCTCAGGCCGGCTCTGCCTTGGTCATCAGCATGGTGCTTCTGTTGCTGACCACGCTGACCGCCTTGGCAGGCATCAGAACCTCCACTGGTCAGGAACGCATGGCCCACAACGTCAAGCTCAAGAACGACAGCTTCCAGGCGGCGGAAAGCGGTATGCGCCATGTCGAACAGCAGGTTCGCAGCAATACCTTGCTGCTGCCCCTGGCCATCTGCAGTCAGGCCGCCTGCGAGCTGCCTGCACCGGCGCTTGATCCCGATCATCGGACAGCACCGGGCGCGGATTGGGTCGCGATACCGTCCTCGGTGGCGGGCAACGGTATGACCGCCTGGTATCGCATCGTGCGCCTCGGCGACAGCGCCATTCCCGCCAATGTGACCGCGGCTGCGCCTAGCACGCTGTACCGCATTTCGGTAGTCAGCCACAAGGGCGCCACACGGACAGTACTGGAGAGTATCTATGCCTTCACACGGATTTGAAGCCCGGCGCCTGCGCGGTGTGGCTATAGGGCTGGCGCTGGGGTTGCTAACAGCCTTGCCAGCGCAGGCCTTCAGCCCGCTGAGCGGGCCGGTGTTATCCGCCTCGGCGGTGGCGCCCAACGTGCTGGTGTTGTTCGACAACTCCTCCAGCATGGTGCTGAACTCAATCGGTGGCGAGACCCGCTTGGATATCGCCCGGGAGGTAACCAAGGACGTCATCGCTGCCAACCGGGAACTGCGTTTCGGACTGTTCACCTTTCGTCAGGCGACTGGCAACGACCGGGCTCCAGGTGGTCTGTTGCGCGTGGAAGCGGGGAATATCGCAGCAGGCTTGGGTGATGCTCGCTTCAATCAGCTCAATCAGGCGCTGGACGCGTTGGCCCCGAATACTCGCAACGATCTGACCTGGACGCCGCTCGCAGAAACCTACTACGAAATGACCCGCTACCTGCGGGGCATGCGCGCCTTTTATCCGCAGAGCCAACCCGAGTCCCAGCGCGAGCAGTTCCGAAGCCCCATTCAGTACCGCTGCCAGAAGAACTTTGGTCTGGTAGTGACTGACGGCCTGCCCACTTATGATGCCGAGTTCCCTACCACCCTGGCGCAGGAGCCAGACGGCAATAATCCCACGCTGAGCGGTGCGTTCAACCTGCCAGACTGGGATGGAGACGGTGCTGATATTACTGGCTCCGAAAGCAGTGAGGGCGGCACCTTCTACCTGGATGATATCGCCCGCTTTGCCTACGAGATCGACATGCGAACCACGGGCACCGACCAGGCCGGGCAAAGCTGGAATGATGCCCAGTTTCCCCGGCAGAGCCTGCAGACCTATACCGTGGGGTTTGCCCTGGACGATCCCCGGCTCAGGCAAACCGCCACCGCGGGAAACGGCCGCTACTTCACGGCCACCAATCGCCAGCAACTCAAGGAAGCGCTCAGCAGCGCACTGCAGGAAATCATCGCCTCGGCGGGCTCGGGTGGTGGCGCGGTTACCGACAGTCAGCAGCTCAGTGCCGGGGTCAGCCGCTATTATCAGACCCGGTTCGACCCCCAGGATTGGAGCGGCAGCCTGCATGCCTACAGCATGAATGGTACGGGTGAGCCGGATACCTTGTTGTGGTCCACCGACCAGACCTTTACTCCCGGTACGCAGGCCGGTGCATTCCAGACCTGGCGCAGTGCGCAGGGCAACTCACCGGCGGGCCCGGTGACCTTGGGTGCCAATACCTGGGCCATGCTGCCTGTTTCACAGCAGGCAGTGCTGGACGCCGAGGCGTTGCTGGCCGGCCTGACCGGCAACAATGCCGCGCAGCGTTTGCTCAATTGGGCGCGGGGGAGTGCAGATGCCGACCTGCGCCAGCGCAGCCGATTGCTGGGCGATATCATCAACTCGGCACCGGTGCTGGTGGGTGCGGGTCATCATGCTGGACGCGATCAAAGTGCCGCTTATCGTAACTACCTGCAGGACCGGCGCAACCGCATGCCCGAGGCCCTGGTGTTCGGGGCCAATGACGGCTTCCTGCGCCTGTTCGATACCAACGGTGCGCATCTGTACTCCTACCTGCCTGCGGCCTTGCATCACACCCTGGGTACCCGCGCTCGCAGTGATTATGGTGCCGGCAATCATCACCGCTCCGGAGTGGATGGGCGGGTGGTGGTAGCTGATGCCAAGCTCGGCGCGCACTGGAGCACGCTCGCCGCCAGTGGTCTGGGCGCCGGTGGCAAGGGGCTGTTCGTCGTCCGCTTGTTCGACGCTGCCCAGGGCAGCAGCGCACGTGGCGCACTCTGGGAAGCCGACGCCAGCCAGATAGCGGCCATCGGGCATATCTATGGGCGGCCGGTCATGGCTCAATTGCACGGTCGCAGCGTGCTCATTACCGGTAACGGTTACGGCAGCGCGGCGGGGGGCGGGGCGTTGCTGATTTTCGATATGCTCACCGGTGACCTGCTCAGCCAACTGGATGTGACCGCGCGCGCAGGCTCGACGAACGGCAACGGGCTATCCGCCCCGGCGCTGCAATTCGATGCGGCTGGCGAGGTCCGTGCGGTCTTTGCCGGCGACCTGCATGGGCAGCTGTGGAAGTTCGATCTGACTGATCCGGCCCCGGCCAACTGGACGGTAGCTCATAACGGCACGCCTTTATTCACTGCAGCGGCAGGCCAACCGATTACGGTACAGCCCCAGCTTCATCCCGGCATGATTGGTGGTGCAGATCTGGTTCTGTTCGGCACTGGTGCCTTTATGCAGGCCGCCGACCTGATCGACACCACGGCCCAGGCATTCTATGCGGTGCTCGATATACCGACCGTACCGAGCGGCGGTCTGACACCAGCGCTGTTGCAGCAACAGCAGATCGACAGCATGTCCACCGACCCCACCAGTGGCCAGGCCGTGCGCACGGTCAGCCGCCATGCGGTGGACTGGAACTCGCGCTACGGCTGGTATCTGCCGCTGCTGCACAACGGCCAGGCTGAAGGCGAACGGGTTACCCGCGATTTCGTCATCAAGAATGGGCGCGTGCTGTTCACTACCGGGTTTATCAAGAGTGGTACCCTGGATCCCTGCATGACCCAGGCCGGCGGCTGGTTGATGGCGGTAGATCTGGGTACCGGCGGTATGCCGACCCGCGAGGTGCTGGACACCGATGGTGATGGACGGATCGATGACAACGACCTGCCGGCGGCGGGGTTGGAGCTGAACATCGGCCTGCCAGGAGATCTGAATGTTCTGGACCAAGATGAAGATGGCATGCAGACAGGCTGCAGCGGCGAGGTTTATCTGGTGCAGGGATCGAGTGACGTTGCCGTGGTGGCCGGTCGGCCCCACTGCCAGTTCAATCGCATCATGTGGCGACAACTGCAATAGGAGCGGGAAATGCAGTCCGAAACACAACAGGGGTTCACGCTGATTGAAGTAATGATCGTGGTAGTGATCATCGGCATCTTGGCGGCGATTGCCCTGCCGTCATATCAGGAGCATGTTCGCCAGACCCGGCGGGCCGAGGTCTCGGCGGTATTGTTGGAAAATGCCCAGTTGCTGGAGCGTCACTACACCCGCAACGGCGGCTATGACACCGGTACGGTCAACGGGTTGATCGGCCAGAGCCCAGCCAGTGGTACGGCCGTATACACCATAGTGCCGACCCTCACACCGGAAAGCTTCATTCTGACTGCGACAGCGGTATCCGGTGGCATCATGGCGGGGGACCCCTGCGCTACCTATACCCTCAATCAGGTGGGACAGCGCACGCCAGCGGCTAGCAAATGCTGGCGGCGCTGAGCGCTCACTCGGCAGTGGGCGTGACGGGGGCCGGTTTTTCCGCCGGCAACAGCAGATTCAGCAAGATGGCCACCACTCCACAGAGGCTGATGCCCTGTAGGGTAAAGTCCTGGTAACCGATGGCCATACCGCCGATGCCGAATACCAGTGTCACCGAGACGATGCACAGATTGCGCGCCTGACTCAGGTCCACCTGATTGCGGATCAGGGTATTCATACCGACCACGGCAATGGAGCCGAACAGCAGGCAGAGAATGCCTCCCATCACCGGTACCGGCATGGTCAGCAGTACGGCGCCGAACTTCTCGACGAATGCCAGGCCGATGGCGAACACCGCGGCCCAGGTCATCACTGCGGGATTGAAATTGCGCGTCAGCATGACCGCGCCGGTCACTTCCGAGTAAGTGGTATTGGGCGGGCCACCGAGGAAGGCGGCGGTGGAGGTGGCCAAGCCATCTCCCAGCAGGGTGCGTTGCAGGCCCGGCTTGCGAATATAGTCCTTGCCGGTCACCGAGCCGATCGCCAGGACGTCACCGATATGCTCGATGGCCGGGGCGATAGCGACGGGGAGCATGAACAGGATGGCCGGCAGATAGAATTCGGGGAAGACGAAGCCAGGTGTTGCGACCCACTCGGCATTGTCGACAGCGGTAAAGTCCACGACACCCAGAAACCAGGACAGGCCGTAGCCCACGGCAACGCCGGCCATGATCGGAACCAGGCGCAGCACCCCGCGGGCGTACACGGCTACGGCCAGGGTGGTGGCCAGCGACGCCATGGAGATGATCAATGCGGTGGAGTGATCCACCAATTGGATGCTGCCATCCCCGCTCTTGCCGGTAGCCATGTTCACTGCGGTGGCGGCCAGGCCCAGGCCGATGACCATGATGACCGGGCCGACCACGACCGGTGGCAGCAGCCGCTGAATGAAGCCCGGGCCGCGCAGGTGCACCAGCAGGCTCAGCAGGATGTAGGCCAGCCCGGCTACCGCCAGGCCACCCAGGGTCGCCGGTAGCCCCCAGGTCTGGTTGCTATATAGGATGGGTGCGATGAAGGCGAAGCTGGAGGCCAGAAACACTGGCACCTGACGTTGGGTGACGAACTGGAAAATCAGCGTACCGATACCGGCAGTGAACAGCGCTACGCTCGGGCTCATGCCGGTGATCAATGGCATCAACACCAACGCGCCGAATGCCACGAACAACATCTGCGAGCCGGCCAGCACACTGCGCCAGCCGGTCGTGTCCATGTTCTGCATCAATGCACGTCCTTTTGCCGAGTGCCGAAGATCTTGTCGCCCGCGTCGCCCAGACCGGGAATGATATAACCATGTTCGTTCAGGCGCTCATCCACCGAGGCGGTGAAGATCTCCACATCCGGGTGGGCGGCATTGACCCGGAGGATGCCCTCGGGAGCGGCAACCAGCACCAGGGCGCGGATCTCCTGCGCGCCCGCGCGCTTGAGCAGGTCAATGGTGGCAATCATCGAGCTGCCGGTAGCCAGCATCGGGTCGATGATCAGCGCCCGGCGCTGATGCAGTTCGCTGACCAGCTTCTCCAGATAGGTGTCCGCTTCGAGGGTCTGTTCATTGCGCACCATGCCGATCACGCTGACCTTGGCACTGGGGATCAGACTGAGCACGCCGTCGAGCATGCCGAGGCCGGCACGTAGAATAGGCACCACGGTGATCTTCTTGCCCGCCAGCTTCTCCACGCTGACCTCGCCGCACCAGCCATTGATGGTCTGCGGCTCGACAGGCATGTCCTTGGTCGCTTCGTAGGTCAGCAGCGCGGCGACTTCCTGGGCCAGTTCACGAAAATTCTTGGTGCTGATATCGGCGCGGCGCATCAGGCCGAGTTTATGGCGGATGAGGGGGTGGCGGATTTCTTGAATCTTCATCGACAGGTTCCAGGCGGCGGCTAAATGGCATTCAACATGTTCGAAAAGGCGCAAGTGCGACTATTTTCGAAATTGCGTAAAGGGTAAACGAATGTTTTATGCTGGTCATCCGATTCTCTGCGGTCATTCGGCAGATTGCTTGCGTTGCTGGCACCGCTGCAGTATTTTCGCTCCCTTTTTCAAGCCGCCCCCGGAGGTTTTGCATGCCCATCGATCTTGACCACGTCAAGCAGGTCATGAAAGAAGCAGATTGTCTGTACAACCAGCAGCAGATCGAAGCCGCTATGGATAGCATGGCCGCCGATATCACCCAGACCCTGCAGGACAGCAACCCGATCGTCTATAGCGTGATGAATGGTGGGCTGATCATCGCCGGACAACTGCTGACTCGCCTCAATTTTCCGATGGAAGTCGGCTACCTGCACGCGACCCGTTACCGCAACAAGCTGTCCGGTGGCGAGCTGTTCTGGAAGGCGCGTGCCGAGCATTCCCTGGTCGGGCGCAGTGTGCTGATCATCGATGACATTCTTGATGAAGGCCATACCCTGGCGGCAATCGTCGAATATTGCCGCGATGCTGGTGCTGAACAGGTATTGACCTGCGTATTGCTGGACAAGCGCCATGACCGCAAGGCCTATGAAGGCATGCGTGCCGACTTCACCGGCCTGGATGTCGAGGATCGTTATCTGTTCGGCTTCGGCCTCGACTATAAGGGTTACTGGCGCAACGCCGCAGGGATCTACGCGCTGAAGGATCACTGATCAGCCCGGCGCAGCCGCCGCCAATCGTTGCCGGATCATTTGCGCTGCCCGTTGCGGGGTGGCTGCAAAGGTACGCAGACCCCGGCTGGCGCTGAGTCCGGCGCGTTTTAGCTTGAGCCGGATCGGTGCCCGAACGCCCACCAGATAGACTGCTATGCCCCGGTCGGTGAGTCCTTGCACCGCCTTCTCGAACAGTACCAGGGCACTCATATCCATACTTGGCACGCTGCGCATATCGATTACCACATAGCGGGTCTGCGGATCGAAGCGACTGATGGCGTCGAGCGCCTTGTCGGCGGCGGCGAAGAACAGCGGGCCATGAATGCGGTACAGCACAACACTATCCGGCAGATCGGCTAATGCCTGATCATGGGCGCGGGGTTGTGCGCCGCCTTCGCTCAGATCCGCCATGCGCTTGATGAACAGCGCCGCAGCCAGCAACAATCCCACACCGACCGCCAGCACCATATCGAACAGTACAGTCAGCAGCAGGCAGATGACCAGCACCAGCACGTCCTGGCGCGGACCGGTGCGCAGCAGGTGCAGCACCCGCGGCGCCTCGCTCATGTTCCAGGCGACGATCAACAGCATGGCTGCCAGCGACGCCATGGGTAGCCAGGCAAAGAGTTTGCCCAGCAACACCACCGCCAGCAGGATGACCAGCGCATGCACCACCCCGGCGATGGGAGAAAAGGCGCCGTTGCGTACGCTGGTGGCGGTGCGGGCAATCGCTGCAGTGGCGGTGATGCCACCGAAAAAGGGCACAACCAGGTTACCCAGGCCCTGGCCTACCAGTTCCGCGTTTGGATCGTGCCGGGTATTGGCCATGCCATCGGCAACCAGCGCGCACAACAGCGACTCGATGGCACCCAGCATGGCCACCGCCAGGGCCGAAGGCAGCAGTTGCTGCAGCAGAGCGAAGTTCACTACCAGCGGTTGACCATCGGCCCCGGGCAGTTGCCAGGGCAGCACCCACTGTGGCGCAAAGGGCGGAATGCCTGCATGGATAACGCCATCGAGCTCATAGCTGAATCGCGCCCCGAGGGTGGCCACCGGCACATCCATGGCCAGCAGCAGCGCACCCAGCAGGCTGCCGACGAGCAGGGCGACCAGGTGGCCGGGAATGCGCCGGGTCAGCCGTGGCCAGAAGATCAGCACCAGCAGGGTCGCGACGCCGACCAAGGTGTCGCCCGGTTGCAGCGAGGGCAGGGCGGTGATCAGCAGTTGCCACTGTTCAAGATAATGGCTGGGTTGTGCCGCCAGCTGCAGGCCGAAGAAATCCTTGATCTGCAAGGTGGCAATCACCACCCCGATCCCGGCGGTAAACCCCATGACCACCGGATAGGGCACGAATTGAATCAAGCTGCCCAGGCGTGCCAGCCCCAGTATCAGCAGAATCAGCCCGGCCATCAGCGTTACCAGCAGCAAACCACCCAAGCCGTACTGTTGGGTGATCGGCAGCAGGATTACCACGAAGGCGGCGGTCGGCCCGGAAATATTGAAACGCGAGCCGCCGCACAGCGCGATGAGCAGGCCGCCGACAATACCGGTATACAAACCATGTTGCGGCGCCACCCCTACCGCAATGGCCAATGCCATCGCCAGGGGGATTGCGATGATGCCGACGGTGATGCCGGCCAATACATCGCTGCGAAAACGAGCAAGAGAATACCCTTGCCGGAAGCTGTCGCGTAGCGCGACAAACAGCGGCAATCTGAACGAACGGCTGGTCATGATCTTTCCCATGTTGACAACGCGGGGGGCGGCTGCCACAACAGATCTTTCTGTCTGCTCGGGAAGCTGTCCCATGAAAATCGGCACCAAGGTATTGACCAGCATACTCCTCGGCACCCTCGCAAGTGTAGTGGCGGCCGCTTCGTCGCCTCTGCCCCATGAAGACTTCATGCCGCCGGATCGCTATGCCGCACGGCAGGACCGTCCAGAGCAGATGTTGCTGGAAGTGGACAACTACCGGCTGACCATCGCCAGCGAATCCCGTCAGGCCGGTACCGGCCGCACGCAGGAAAGCAGCCTCTGGCTGTTTATCGCAGGTCGTTCATTGTTGCGTGGCAGCCAACTGGACAGTGTGCGGGTCGGCTTTATCGACGGCCCCGGCTCACTGCCCCCGGCGCGGCACGAGGCGGCGACTCAGACCCTGACGATGTATTATCCGTTGAGCTACCTGGATACGGTGCGCGGTCTGCTTGAGGGCCCCGGTCCGCATTTCGTGCAGGTCCGCTTTTATGGCAATGGAACGGTATGGGCGGATATCCACGCCGGACCGATCACTGTCAGATGAAAAAGGGCCGGGGAGGCTGCGGTGCTGGTGGCCGCGCGGCCGGATGGTTACAATTCGGGCTTTCCGGATCAGATTGAGGAACTATCGTGCGCAAAGACAAGAAAAAGGTGGTTGGCGAGCCCATGAGTGATGAGCAGGTCGCCGTCTTCATGACCTTTCGTCCCCGTGATGCTGGCGAGTCCGTCGACCTGTACATGTTGACGCGCGCCTATCGTGGCTTGCGTGCCCATGACTTCGCGCGCTTTTTAGAGATGTTCCAGGCCGCTGGCCATGACGTGAATGCCGTTGATGCCGACGGTCGCACCATGCTGCAGATCCTGCGCGAACATGCCCAGGCCGAGGAATACGTCGCGGCACTGGAAGCTGTCGGGGCACGCGCCATTGACTGATGCCATGCGCATTGGATCGGCAAGTCAGGTTCATTCATCTCAGATCTATCCATCCCTCGCTGAAGGAGTGCAAGCATGTTGAAACGTCTGGGTTTCCTGGCGGTAGCGGGACTGGCCGTGGTGTTATCCGGCTGTGCCCATAGTCCGCAGCAATTGAACGTCACGCCGAGCGTGACCATCCCCCTGAGCCAAGTGGCCCGACAGCAGCCGGTGGTGGTCACGGTAAAGGACGGCCGATCTTCACCGGTATTGGGTACGCGCGGCGGCCTGTATCCGGACTCCAGCAATCTGACTATCAGCGAGCAGACGATGCCGCATGTGCGTCAGCAGGTGGAGCAGGCGCTCGGTAAGCTGGGTTTTCAGGTGGTAGCCGAAGGCACGCCCAATGCCAACAGCATGATGGTGAGCCTGGCGGATCTGTCCTACGTGTCGCCGAAGGAAGGGGTGTACGTGACCCAGGCGGATATCGGCGCGGCATTTGCCGTTGAAGTCCGTTCGATGAACCAGCGCTATAACGGCCGTTACAGCGCGTCAGCTCAGCACCGCTTCGGTTATGCGCCGAATCAGGCGACCAATACCCGGCTGGTTACCGAAGTGATGAGCGATGCCCTGTCGCGCATCTTCAAGGATCCGGAAGTCATCCGCATCCTGCAGCAGTAATCCCGCCGTTTACAGCGGGCCGTTATGACGGCCCGCTGTCACCTTCTTACTCTTCCTTGGAATCGTGCGGCGTCTGCAGCATCTCGTCATGCTCTGCCATGTTCCAGGGCAGCACGCCCGGCGTCAGGTGCAGGAAATGCAGGTACTTCTCGAAGTGATCGAGAATGTCACCGATGAGTTCCTGTTGATCGTAGCCATAGACGTCATAGGCCTGGCCACCGCGGCGCAGAAACACCTCAGCCCGGTAGTAATAGCTGTCATCCGCCGCGGTTTCCTCGACCTCTGGATGGGCGAAGGCCGGGCGCAGATAGTCGCGCAGCCGGATCTCATAGAGGAAGTCCAGTTGCTCCGGCACAATCACTTCCAGATATGCGCGCCGATGCTCTTCGTCATAGTGCACCTCCGCCGGCCAGGATTGGGCCTGCAATCCTTTGGCGACACGGATCATCGCCGTCAGGGCGGTGTCCTTGATGAACAGCTCGACTGCATCCTTTTCCGGGTAATTGACGATACCGGCCAGGCGCTTCTTCCATAGCGATGTGTTGCTGCCAGTACTGCTGCGGCCTGGCTGCATGCCGGCGCTGACAGTCTGATGGTGGCTTTCGATCACCAGTGCCCGCCACATGCCCAAAGCCGAGATCAGCATGATGATGGCGAAGGGCAGGGCGCTGGCTACTGCCATGCTCTGCAAGGCCTTGAGCCCGCCGGCCACCAGCAGTACCGAAGCCAGAACGCCACTGAGAATTGCCCAGAAACCGCGCTGCCATGCTGGTGTGGCCAGCGCCCCGCCGGAGGCCAGCGAGTCGACCACCAGTGCACCGGAGTCGGCCGAGGTGACGAAGAACAGCGTGATCAGCACCACGGTGATGGTGGAAATGATAGCGGTCAGCGGCAATTGCTCGAACAGTTTGAACAGGGCAATGGCGTTATCCGCCTGTACCTGGTCGATCAGCTCGGAATAGCCCTGGTTGATGATCAGGTGCAGCGCAGTATCGCCGAATACAGAGAACCAGAAGAAGGTGAAGATGGTGGGTACCAGCATCACCCCGAAGACAAATTGGCGAATGGTCCGCCCGCGGCTGATCTTGGCGATGAACAACCCGACGAAGGGGGCCCAGGCGATGGTCCAGCCGAAGATGAACAGCGTCCAGTTGCCGATCCAGTCACTGCGCGAATAGGCCTGCAGATTGAAGGTCCGTTCGACGATGTTGTTCAGATAGCTGCCGGTGTTCTGCAGGAAGGTTTCCAGAATGAAGATGGTCGGCCCGACGAAAAACACGAACAGCATCAACCCGGTGGCCGTTACCATGTTGACCAGGGCCAGGTTCTTGATGCCACGGTCCATGCCAGCGACCACCGAGCCCATGGTCAGCACGGTGATGCCCGCGATGCAGGCGACCTGAACGCCGGTGCTCACGGGAATCGCCGGCCACAGATAATTGAGCCCGGCGTTGATCTGCGCTACCGACAGCCCGAGAGTGGTGGCAATGCCGAACATGGTGCCGAGAATCGCGAAGGTATCCACCGCATGGCCAATCGGTCCATGGATGCGCTCGCCGATCAGCGGATACAGCGCTGAGCGGATCGACAGCGGCAGACCATGACGGAAGGAAAAGTACGCCAGCACCAGTCCGGTCAGCCCATAGATCGCCCAGATATGAAAACCCCAGTGGAAGAATGCGATCTGCATTGCCTGTTTGGCTGCATCTACGGTGAGCCCTTCGGCACCTTCCGGCGGCTCGGCGTAATGCAGCACCGGCTCGGCCACGCCGAAGAACAGCAGGGCAATACCATAGCCGGCGGAAAACAGCATGGCGAACCACGCCGGGAAGCTGTATTGCGGCTCGGCATGATCCGGCCCGAGCTTGATATGTCCCCATTTGCTCATCGCCACGATCACGATGAACACCAGGAAGATCGCTACCGACAGCATGTAGAACCAGCCGAAGGTATTGGTGATGTAGCCCAGCACCGAAGAAAACAGCTCTCCTGCCAGTTCGGGTTGGCTGGCAGTACCGATGACCAGTAGCAGGATGAAGAAGAACGCCGGAATGAAGACCGGCAACAGGATGGTGGTATTCCAGAGGCGGGGTCTGGTTGTTTCCGGCATGTGGGGAAGGCTCCTCTGCCTGGATGCGCAGCTTGTGCCGCGGTGTCTTAGGAGACGGCTTGCCGAAGTATAGCAGCCGCTCTGGAGGTCAGGATTCGAGGGTGTCGCAGGTCTCCACCCGGACGCGGGCGATGCCGGCGCGCAGCATGCCCAGTTCCTTGGCGGCGGCGAGCGACACATCGATGATGCGGCTGCCCACGAAGGGGCCACGATCATTGACACGTACAGCGGTGCTACGGCCATTGAACAGGTTGGTGATGCACAGCTGGGTGTCGAACGGCAGGCTGGGGTGCGCTGCCGTCATCGATGTTTCATCGTAGGGTTCGCCGCTGGCGGTGCGCCGACCATGCAAGCGGGAGGAATAGTAGGATGCGCGGCCCTCGGCGCTGTAGCTCAGGCCGCCATCCTCATCGTTGAGACTGTCGCCGACGGCGGCGTAGCCGGACATCGACAGCAGGGCCGCCAGCGCCATCTGGCTCAGCCACACCGACTTGTTGCCGGTGCGGCCGGGGCGGGCACGACCTGAGCGCTGGCTAGCCATCGGGTCAGCCATCCAGCTTCTGCTTCAACAACTGGTTGACCTGCTGCGGGTTGGCCTTGCCTTTCGAGGCCTTCATCGCCTGACCGACGAAGAAACCGAACATCTTGCCGCGTTTGGCTTCATCGCTGGCGCGATACTGCTCGACCTGGTCGGCATTGGCCGCCAGCACGTCATCCAGCATGGCCTCGATAGCACCGCTGTCGGTGACCTGTTTCAGGCCTTTGGCTTCGATGATCTGGTCGGCATCACCTTCGCCATCGGCCATGGCTTCGAACACCATCTTGGCGATCTTGCCGGAGATGGTGTTGTCCTTGATCCGCAGGATCATGCCCCCCAACTGGCTGGCGCTGACCGGCGACTGATCGATCTCGATGTCGGATTTGTTGAGCAGGCTGGACAGCTCGCCCATCACCCAGTTGGCGGCCAGCTTGGCATCGCCACAGACGCGCTGCACTTCCTCGAAGTAGTCAGCCAGCTCGCGGCTGGCGGCCAGGACACTGGCATCGTAGGCCGACAGGCCGAATTCGCTCTGGAAACGCTCGCGCTTCTGCTGCGGCAGTTCTGGCAGCTCGCCGCGCACGGTCTCGATGAAGGCCGGCTCGATGACCACCGGCAGCAGGTCCGGATCGGGGAAGTAGCGGTAATCGTTGGCTTCTTCCTTGCTGCGCATGGAGCGCGTCTCGTCCTTGTTCGGGTCGTACAGACGGGTTTCCTGAATCACCGTGCCGCCGTCCTCGATCAGCTCGATCTGCCGCTGTACCTCGGTATTGATCGCCTTCTCGATGAAGCGGAAGGAGTTGACGTTCTTGATCTCGCAGCGGGTACCGAACTCGGCCTGACCCTTGGGCCGTACCGATACGTTGCAGTCGCAGCGCAGCGAGCCTTCGGCCATGTTGCCATCACAGATGCCCAGATAACGCACCAGCGAGTGAATGGTCTTGGCGTAGGCGACCGCTTCCTTGGCGCTGCGCATGTCCGGTTCGGAGACGATTTCCAGCAGCGGGGTGCCGGCGCGGTTCAGGTCGATGCCGCTCATGCCCTGGAAGTCTTCATGCAGGCTTTTGCCGGCATCTTCCTCCAGGTGCGCGCGGGTCACGCCCACGCGCTTGACGGTGCCGTCGTCCAGGGTGATGTCGAGAAAGCCCTTGCCGACGATGGGCAGGTCCATCTGGCTGATCTGGTAGCCCTTGGGCAGGTCGGGATAGAAGTAGTTCTTGCGCGCGAAGACGTTGGTCATGCCGATCTCGGCATCGATCGCCAGGCCGAACTTGACCGCATTGCGCACCGCCTGGGCGTTGAGCACTGGCAGGGTACCGGGCATGCCCAGATCAATCAGGCTGGCCTGGGTGTTGGGTTCGGCGCCGAAGCTGGTGGCGCTGCCCGAGAAGATCTTCGAGGCGGTGGTGAGCTGGGCATGAATTTCCAGCCCGATAACGATTTCCCATTGCATGATCTGTCCTCAATCCTCTCAGATGCCGGCCGGAGCGCGGGTGTGCCAGTCGGTGTGCTGCTGGTACTGGTGCGCGACGTTCAGCAGGCGGGCCTCGCTGAAATAAGGGCCCAGCAGCTGCATGCCGATCGGCAGGTCGCCAGCGAAGCCGGCCGGCAGGGCGATGCCCGGTACGCCGGCGAGGTTGGCGGTGATGGTATAGATATCGGTCAGATACAGACTCACCGGATCGTCGATCTTCTCGCCAATACGAAACGCCGGAGTGGGCGAGGTCGGGCACAGGATGACATCCACCTGCTCGTAGGCGGCCATGAAGTCGTTCTTGATCAGCCGCCGAACCTTCTGCGCCTGCAGATAGTAGGCGTCGTAGTAACCCGCAGACAGCGCATAGGCGCCGACCATGATGCGGCGCTTGACCTCGTCACCGAAGCCCTCGGCGCGCGAACGCTTGTACAGGTCGGTCAGATCCGCCGGGTTCTCGCAGCGGTAGCCGAAACGCACGCCATCGAAACGCGACAGGTTGGAGGAAGCTTCCGCCGGGGCAATGATGTAGTAGGCCGGGATGGCCAGCTCGGCATTGGGCAGACTGATGTCCTTGATCTCGGCGCCCAGGGCCTGGAACTGCTTGACCGCGGCGGCAATGGCGTCGGCGGTGGCGGTATCCAGTCCACTGGCGAAGTATTCCTTCGGCAGACCGATGCGCAGCCCGCTGAGGGGCTGGTTGAGCTCGGCGCTGTAATCCGGCACGGGCTCGTCGACACTGGTGGAGTCCCGCTCATCGAAGCCGGCCATGGCTTGCAGCAGCAGGGCGCAGTCTTCGGCGGTGCGGGCCATCGGGCCGGCCTGATCCAGGCTGGACGCATAGGCGATCATGCCCCAGCGCGAAATCCGACCATAGGTCGGCTTGAGACCGGTCAGTGCGGTGTAGCCCGCCGGCTGGCGGATCGAGCCGCCGGTATCGGTGCCGGTCGCCGCCGCACACAGCCGCGCCGCCACGGCAGCGGCCGAGCCGCCGGAGGAGCCGCCGGGTACATGTTCGGTATTCCACGGGTTGCGTACTGCACCGTAATAGCTGGATTCGTTGGACGAACCCATGGCGAATTCGTCCATATTGGTCTTGCCCAGGGTTACGGTGCCGGCGGCCAGCAGCCGGGCGGTGACGGTGGACTCATACGGTGCGATGAAGTTGTCGAGCATCTTCGAGCCGCAGCTGGTGCGTATGCCCTGGGTACAGAACAGATCCTTGTGCGCCAGCGGGATGCCGGTCAGCGGACCGGCGTCACCGGCCGCCAGGCGTGCATCGGCGACACGCGCCTGCTCCAGCGCCAGTTCCGGGGTGACAGTGATGTAGCTGTTGAGCGCACCGTCGAACTGCTCGATGCGCTTGAGGTAATGTTCGGTCAGCTCGACGCTGGAAATCGCCTTGCTGTGCAGGGCTTGGGACAAGCCGGCGAGGGTTTTCTCATGCATGTAATTTGTCTCGTTTCAATGCGCGGCAGCAGGGTTCGATGTCACTCGATGACCCGGGGTACCAGATACAGGCCCTGTTCGGTGGCCGGCGCAATGGCTTGCAGCGCGTCGCGCTGATTGATTTCGGTAACCGCATCGGTGCGCAGCCGCTGGGTGGTTTCCAGTGGATGGGCGAGCGGCTCGACGCCGCTGGTGTCAACGGCCTGCAATTGATCGATCAAGCCCATGATGCCGGCCAGCTTGTCAGTGGTGGCGGTAATGTCGTCGCCGTGGAGGGCAATGCGCGCAAGATGGGCAATCTGTTCCACGTCAGAGCGGTCTAGGGCCATGTGTTTTCTCCATGAAGCCGGACGATCCGGTGTTATATGCCGATGTTGCCGGGCAAAGGGACGAATTTACCACATCCGCGCCTTGCCCAAAAACCCCGCCATTGTTAGAGTTGCGACACTTCGGGAAGTACCGATCAGTTGCCTGTGTTGGAGTCGTTCCGCCACTCTTCATTTGTGTGTGTCAGTGGCTATTTGCCAGGCAACCTGCATATCAGTGTTTCTTTCATTCAACCCACGTGCCCTCGGGGTATATTCAACGCATGTTCAAAAAAATTCGCGGCATGTTTTCCAGTGACCTGTCCATTGACCTGGGGACTGCCAATACTCTGATTTACGTTCGCGAGCGGGGCATTGTACTGGATGAACCGTCCGTCGTAGCCATTCGCACCCATGGCAACCAGAAAAGCGTGGTGGCGGTCGGTACCGAAGCCAAGCGCATGCTCGGTCGCACGCCCGGCAACATCCAGGCCATTCGTCCGATGAAGGACGGCGTCATCGCTGACTTCAGCGTGTGCGAGAAGATGCTGCAGTACTTCATCAACAAGGTCCACGAGAACAGTTTCATCCAGCCCAGCCCGCGCGTCCTGATCTGCGTGCCCTGCAAGTCGACCCAGGTCGAGCGCCGGGCCATTCGCGAATCGGCGCTGGGTGCCGGTGCCCGTGAAGTCTATCTGATCGAAGAGCCCATGGCGGCGGCCATCGGTGCCGGCCTGCCGGTCGAGGAAGCCCACGGCTCCATGGTCGTGGATATCGGTGGTGGTACCACTGAAATCGCGCTGATCTCGCTCAACGGCGTGGTCTACGCCGAGTCGGTGCGGGTCGGTGGCGACCGGTTCGACGAAGCCATCATCACCTATGTACGCCGCAACTACGGTAGTCTGATTGGTGAATCCACCGCCGAGCGCATCAAGCAGGAAATCGGTGTGGCCTTCCCCGGCGGCGAAGTGCTGGAAGTGGACGTGCGTGGCCGCAATCTGGCCGAGGGCGTGCCGCGGGCCTTCACCCTGAACTCCAACGAGGTGCTGGAAGCGCTGCAGGAGTCGCTGGCGACCATCGTTCAGGCGGTCAAGAGCGCCCTGGAGCAATCACCGCCGGAGCTGGCCTCGGATATCGCCGAGCGCGGCCTGATCCTGACGGGTGGCGGCGCGCTGCTGCGCGATCTGGACAAACTGCTGAGTCAGGAAACCGGCTTGCCGGTGATCGTCGCCGAAGAGCCCCTGACCTGCGTTGCCCGTGGCGGTGGTCGTGCGCTGGAGATGATGGACCAGCACGCAATGGATCTGCTGTCCACCGAGTGATCGGTGCCATGGCGGCAGGCTTGAGCCTGCCGCAACAGCCTATCCTGCTGCCGCAAGGAGCCCACCCATCAAACCGCTTTTCATCAAGGGCCCGTCACTTGGGGTCCGCTTCCTGGCGCTCACGGTGCTGTCGATTGCGCTGATGGTGGTCGACGCCCGTTTTTCCGCATTGAAACCCCTGCGCTCGCAACTGGGTATGGCGCTCATGCCGCTGTATTACGTGGCCGAGCTGCCGGTGCGCGCCTGGGATACCATCTATCTGCAGTTGACCAGCCGTGCCGATCTGATCGCGGAGAACGAAAGCCTGCGCGCCGAAGCGTTGCTGACCAAACGCAAACTGCAGAAGCTGGCGGCGCTGACCGAGCAGAACGTGCGTCTGCGTGAACTGCTCAACTCCTCCGAACTGGTGGATGAGCGGGTATTGGTTGCCGAGCTGATCGGCGTCGACCCCAACGCGTTCACCCAGCGCATTCTGATCGACAAGGGCGAGCGCGACGGCGTGTTTCTCGGCCAGCCGGTGCTGGATGCGACCGGCCTGATGGGCCAGGTAGTAGAAGTGTTGCCGTTCAGCGCCCGGGTGCTGTTGATCACCGATTCGTCCCACAGCCTGCCGGTGCAGATCAACCGGAACGGCCTGCGCGCCATTGCCAGCGGTACCGGCAGCAGCGATTGGCTGGAGCTGCGCCATGTAGGCGATACCGCTGACATCCGCGTGAATGACATTGTGGTCAGTTCCGGTCTGGGGCAGCGTTTTCCCGCTGGCTACCCAGTCGGTCGGGTAGCGGCGGTGGACCGCGACTCATCGCAACCCTTTGCCGAGGTGCGGGTCGAACCCACCGCGCAGCTCAACCGCAGTCGCTATCTGCTGCTGGTATTCAGTGCGGAAAGTGGTTACGGCGATGTTCTGCCGGCATTGAGCCTCGATAGCGAGGCGGTGGAAGCGGACGCTGGTGACGACGTGGCCCCGACCGACGCGCCGCCGCCGAGCGAGACCCCGCCAGCGGCGCCGGCCGCAGAGGAGCAGAACGATGCGCAGTAGCCTGATCGTGGGACTGACCTTCCTCGCTGCGCTGATCCTCAGCGTGGTACCCATGCCGGCGCCCTTCGATACCGCTCGGCCCATGTGGCTGGCCATGGTTGTGGCCTATTGGGTGATGGCGCTGCCGCATCGGGTCGGCCTGCTGACTGCCTGGGTGGCCGGGTTGGCGATCGATGTGCTGGCCGGAGAACTATTCGGTCAGAACGCGCTGGTAATGGTCTTGGTAGCCTGGTTGATGCTGCTGCTGTACCAGCGTATCCGGCGTTTTCCGTTATGGCAGCAGAGTCTGGTAATGCTGCCGGTGCTGGGTATCGCGCAGATGGTAGCGCTGTGGTTGAGCAGTCTGGTCGGTAATCGGCCACCAACGTTGTTGTACTTGCTCCCGGCAGTGATCAGTGCGGTGCTCTGGCCCTGGGTGTTTTCCGTGCTGCGGGGCGTAAGGCGGCGTTTCCATGTGCTCTGAGTCCACCTTGCCAGTCCATCTGGCTTCGGCATCGCCGCGCCGCCGGGAGTTGCTGGAGCAGATTGGCGTGCCGGTGCAGCGGGTGATATGCGCGGTGGATGAGCAGGTGTTGCCCGGGGAAGCGGCGGCAGACTATGTACAACGGGTGACCCGGGACAAGGTGCGCGCTGGCGTAGCGGTGGCACCGGCCGGGGCGGTGGTGCTGGCCGCGGATACCGCCGTGGTACTCAACGGGCGGATCCTCGGCAAGCCGACTGACCAGGAACATGCCCTGGCCATGCTGCGGGCGCTATCCGCCCGGGAACACCAGGTGATGACCGCCGTGGCGGTGGCCCGTGGCGAAGAATTGCGCCTGCAGTTGGTCACCACCCTGGTTCGCTTCCGGCCGTTGAGCGACGCGCAGATGCTGGCCTACTGGCAGACCGGCGAGCCGGCGGACAAGGCGGGCGGCTACGGTATCCAGGGGCTGGGCGCTATTTTCATCGAGCATATCGAGGGCAGTTACAGCGCCGTGGTCGGCCTGCCCCTGGCCGAAACCGCAGAGCTCCTCGGAGAATTTTCCATCCCCTGTTGGCAGTTGCGCTGACAGAGCGCGGGCGGGCCGGTATCCTGACTGTCTGACACAGAGGAAGAGGGCTCCATGAGCGAAGAAATCCTGATCAATATCACGCCAATGGAGACCCGGGTCGCGCTGGTGGAAAATGGCGTCCTCCAGGAAGTCCACATCGAGCGGACCCAGCGCCGCGGCATCGTCGGCAATATCTATAAGGGCAAGGTGGTGCGGGTGCTGCCGGGCATGCAGGCGGCCTTCGTGGACATCGGCCTGGAGCGGGCAGCCTTCATTCATGCGTCGGAAATCTCCGAACGTGAAGGCGCTGCGGTCGAGCCGATCAGCGCGCTGGTGCACGATGGCAAGGCGCTGGTGGTGCAGGTTACCAAGGACCCCATCGGCACCAAGGGTGCACGGCTGACCACCCATCTGTCGGTACCCTCGCGCTACCTGGTGTACATGCCGCGCACCCCCCATGTCGGCATCTCCCTGAAGATCGATGAAGAAGCCGAGCGCGATCGGCTGCGTGACATCGTCACTCGCTCCGTCGAGCAGGAGGGGGGTGAAGAGCGCGGCGGTTTCATCTTGCGTACCGCCGCTGAAGCCGCCCGCGAAGAAGATATCCTCATCGATATCCGTTATGTGCGCCGCCTGTGGCAGCAGATTCAGCAGCAGATGAATACCGCGCCGGCACCCTCGGTGCTGTATGAGGACCTGCCGCTGGCGCTGCGCACCCTGCGTGATCTGGCCAACCCGCGGTTGGAAAAAATTCGCATCGACTCGCGGGAAACCTTCCAGAAGGTGGAGCAGTTCGTCCATGAGCTGATGCCGGGAGTCGAAGACCTGCTGGAGCATTATCCCGGTGAGCGCCCGATCTTCGATCTGTACGGGATTGAAGATGAGATCCAGAAGGCGCTGGATCGCAAGGTCTTGCTCAAGTCTGGCGGCTATCTGGTGATCGACCAGACCGAGGCGATGACCACCATCGACGTGAATACCGGTGCCTTTGTCGGTCATCGCAACCTGGAAGAGACCATCTTCAAGACCAACCTGGAGGCGGCGACCTCGATTGCCCGGCAACTACGGCTGCGCAACCTGGGCGGCATCATCATCATCGACTTCATCGACATGGAGGATGAGGAGCACCGCCGGCAGGTGTTGCGCACGCTGGAGCGTCAGCTGGAGCGTGATCACGCCAAGACCAACATCATCGGCATCACCGAGCTGGGGCTGGTGCAGATGACCCGCAAGCGCACCCGCGAAAGCCTGGAGCAGATTCTCTGCGAGCCCTGTCCATGCTGCTCGGGGCGCGGCATCCAGCGCACTGCGGAAAGCGTCTGCTACGAGATATTCCGCGAGATCATGCGCGAAGCCCGGGCCTATCAGGCCGGCGGCTATATGGTGCTGGCATCCCAGGCGGTGATCGACCGGCTGCTCGATGAGGAGTCGGGCAATGTGGCTGACCTGGAGCTGTTCATCCAGCGGCCGATCAAGTTCCAGGTGGAAACCATGTATACCCAGGAACAATACGACGTGGTGCTGACCTGATCCACCCTGACCGGAGTGACTGACTTTCCATGAGCTGGCAGCGCTGGTTGCGGCGTTTTCTCGACGGGCTGATCCTGCTGCTGGTGGGCTGGATGCTGCTGTCCGCGGCTTACATCAGCCTCGGTCGTCAGTTCGTGCCAGCGGTGGCGGATTATCAGGTTGAACTGGTCGAGTGGGTAGAGCAACAGACCGGGCGCGCCATAGAGCTCCAGGACCTGCGCGGGGAAATGCAGGGCGCACATCCAGTATTCACCTTGCGTGGGCTGCGGGTTCACGAAGCGGCCGACCCCGCCAGCCCGGTACTGTTCGATCTGCAGCATGTCACCGCCCGGGTCGATGTGTTCGCCAGCCTGTGGCACCGCCAACCGGTGATGGACGCGTTGCAGCTCGAAGGTCTGTCGCTGGAGGTTATCGAAGATGCCGACAGCCATTGGCGACTTGAAGGGTTGGGGCAGAATGAGACGACCGGAGACGGCCTCGACCGCGCGCTGGAGCAACTATTCGATCAGCGCCGCATTACCCTGCTGGATACCCGTATCCGCATCAGCCCCTGGGCGCAACCCGACTGGGTGTTCACCGACGGTGATCTGACGCTGGTGAATGAGGGTGCCCGCCACCGCCTGGATGCTCAGGTGCGGTTGCCGGATGAGCAGCAAGTCCGGCTGCAACTCAACGGCCGTATGCCGGACCGGGACTGGCGGCGGGCCGAGCTGGATTTCTTCGCCGCGTTACCGGCCAGTGACTGGAGCGATTGGCTACCAGCCGAGGTATTGCGCGCGGCCCGCATCGAGCGGCTGGTGGCCGGCGGCGAGCTGTGGGGGCGCTGGCAGGATAACCGCATGCAGCAGCTCCGTGGGTTGCTGCAGGCTCCGGCGCTCGAGTTGGATCTGCTGCGGCCGGCGCCGTCGGTGCAGGATCTGAGCATGGGCTTCGAGCTGCAGCTATCCGATGAGCAGCAGCGGCTGAATATCGACGATCTGCGCCTGCGCCTGGACGAACAGAGCTGGCCTGCCACGCGGGCGCAACTGCAACGCCAGCCAGCGGATGGGCACTGGCAGGCCCGTATCGATCAGTTGCCGCTGGATCTGCTTGGCCGGTGGCTGGGCGGTGTGTTGCCGGACGAGCAGAGCGCCGACATCCTCGACACCCTGGCGCCGGAAGGTACCTTGCGGGATGTATCGCTGAGCGGCAGTGACTGGTCCGATTTCCTCGACTGGTCGCTGCTGGCGCGGCTGGAGAACGTCGGTGTGCAGGCCTGGGAAGGCGTGCCGGCATTTGCAGGCATCAGCGGCGTGGTTTCCGGCACGCCATCCGCTGGCGAACTGCGGGTCGACAGCCGCGACTGGAGCATGCATCTGCCGCGGCTGTTTCCCGAGCGCTGGGAATACGACAGCCTGGTCGGCGCACTGAACTGGAATTGGTCGAATGAAGAAGGGCTGAAACTGGCGGTGCCAGGCGCGGCGGTAAGGGGCGTTGAAGGCGCTGGTGCCGCCACCCTGGAGCTGCATTTGCCGCGGCCTGGTGGCATACCGACCATGAACCTGCGTGTAGCCCTGCGTGACAGCCGTGCCGAATACCACAGCCGCTATCTGCCTACCCTGTCCTCGGCGATGAGCCCGGCACTGGCCGAATGGCTTGCCGCCTCGCAGCTCGCTGGCACGGTGCCGCTGGCGATCTTTGCCTACGAAGGGTCGCTGCTCAAGGCGGCGACCAGTGACGAGCGGCAAATCAGCCTGTTCGGTCGGCTGGAGCAGGGCCGCCTGCTGTTCCAGGACGGGTGGCCAGCCTTGGAGCAGGTCAATGGCTCGCTGCATCTGCATAACACCGACCTGACCGTCGATCAGGCGCAAGGGCAGCTGCTGCAAACCCAGCTTGACGATATCGAGGTGACTCTCGGGCGTGACGCGGAGCAGAACCTGCAATTGCTGATCGGCGGCGACTTTGCCGGGCCATTGCAGGACGGTCTGCAGCTGATGCAGCAAACCCCATTGGCCAGACTCACCGGTGATCCATTGCAGGGCTGGAGCGGGGCGGGGGAAGTGCAGGGTGACTTGCAGCTGGGTATTCCGCTGGGAGCTGGCCGGCAACCCGCTGTCCTGTTGCGGATGCAGGCCCGGGCGCAGCAACTGAATATTCCACAACTGCAGGCGCCGCTGAAGGAACTGGCTGGTAGTTTCAGTTATGAGCACGGCAAAGGGCTTCTCAGTGAGGCGGTCAGTGCGCGGTTTCTGGGCCAGCCGGTCACCGGCCGTCTCGATCTGCGCGGTGCCGATCAGCGCCTGCGCCTGCAAGGCCGTCATAAGGTAGCGAATCTGCACGATTGGCCGCTGCTGGCGGCGTTGCCGGAGCAATTGGCCGAAGGCAGCTTCGGCTGGAACGCCGAGCTGTTGCTGGGCGACGATCTGCGCCGCTTGCTGGTGCGCAGTGACCTCAAGGGCGTGCAACTCAACCTGCCAGGCCCCCTGGCCAAGGCTGCCGATACCAGCCTGCCGAGTGAGCTGCAGCTGGACATGGGGCCAGCGCTGCGCTGGCAATGGCGGCTCGGTGACGACCTGCACGGCCTGTTGGTCGACCGCGATGGTGCGCTATCAGGTGACATCCGCTACCGCCAGGGCACGGCTCGCCTGACAGCGAGGCAGGGCGTCTCGGTCAGCGCCCGGTTCGACGAATTCGACTGGAGCCAATGGCAGAACTGGTTCAATTCCGGGGTATTGCCGCAGGAGGGGTTAGCCGAAGCGCTTGAGCAGCAGGATCAGGGGCCCATGCAGTGGTTGAGCGGAGTGCATGTAGAAACCGGGCGCTTCACCGGGTTCGGGCTGGAGTTGAGTGATCTGGCTGTGGTTGCCAGGCCGTTGCAAGGGGGCTGGGAGCTGAACACCAGCCATCCTGATCTGCAGGGCAGTATTACTCTGCCCACGGCGAAGGATGGCGTGATCGCCGTGAAGCTGCAGCGCCTGGGCTTCCCCAAGGCCAATGATCTGCCAGCGCAAACCGATGGTTTCATCGAACCGCTGGTCAGCGAAGATCCGCTCAAGGATATCAATCCGGCCAACCTGCCGGCGATGGATATTGCCATTGATCAGCTGTACTGGGGCGAAGACCTGGTCGGCGCCACCTACCTCAAGTTGCGCCCAGACGCCTCGGCGCTGGCAATCCGCGATATCGATGTGGCCCTGCGGGGTGGCTTGCAGCTCAACGGCAACATGCACTGGAATGCGCAGCGCACCCGGTTCGATGGCAGCCTGGCGGCGGGCGATATCGGCAAGGTGCTGAGCGCCTGGCGTTACGCTCCCACATTGACCAGCAAACGATTCTCCGCCAGCGCGGGGCTGGAATGGCCCGGTTCACCCGCCTGGTTCGCGCTCAAGCGCGGCACGGGCTCACTCGCCGTGCAGGCCGAAGATGGCATGTTGCAGAGCGGAGAAAGCTCTGCCGACGCGCTGCGGGTCTTCGGTCTGCTCAACTTCAACGCCCTGGCGCGGCGGCTGCGGCTGGATTTCTCCGATCTGTTCGGCAAGGGTACGGCCTATGATACCTTCACTGGTGAAGTCGCCCTGACCAACGGCCTGATGCACACCATGTCCCCCCTGGTGATGGATGGCCCCAGCGCCAAGTTGCAACTCGATGGCACGGTGGACCTGCCGGCGGACCGGATCGACATGGGCCTGTTGGTGACCCTGCCGGTGACCAACAATTTGCCGCTGGCAGCGATCATCGCCGGCGCGCCGCACATCGGTGGCGTCCTGTTTCTGGTGGACCGCATCCTGGGAGACCGTGTGGCGCGTTTTGCCTCGGTCAAATACCGCATCAGCGGTGACTGGACCCAGCCGCTGGTCGAATTCGACCGGGCGTTCGACGACAAGGCCGCATTGGAGGATTGAAATGCCGCAGGTAGCCGCCATACAGATGATCAGTGGCGCGGATATCCAGGCCAACCTGGATGCCGCTGCCCGTTTGATTGCCGAGGCCGCTCAGCAGGGCGCGCAACTGGTGTTGTTGCCGGAGTGCTTCGCTGCCTTCGGTAACCGCGCCCTCGCGGATATCGCCGCTGCCGAGTACGCCGGTACCGGGCCGATCCGTCCGTTCCTTGCCGAGCAGGCACGCCAACACGGCATCTGGCTGGTGGCCGGCAGTATCCCGCTGCCCGCCGAACCCGGTGGCAAGGCCATGGCCTGCTGCCTGGTGCTGGACGAACAGGGCAATGAAGTGGTGCGCTACGACAAACTGCACCTGTTCGATGTGGAGGTGGCGGACAGTCAGCGCAGCTACCGCGAGTCGAAGGATTACGCTTACGGCGACCGCTTCGTCTGTATCGATACGCCGGTGGGGCGGCTCGGTCTGAGCATCTGTTACGATGTGCGCTTTGCTGAACTGTACGCCGCGTTGCGGCGTGCCGGTGCCGAATTGATCGTGGTGCCTTCGGCCTTCACTGCGGTGACCGGAGCGGCGCACTGGGAAGTACTGCTGCGCGCCCGGGCGATCGAGACGCAGTGCTACATTCTTGCCGCCAACCAGGGCGGCACCCATGCCAACGGCCGCGAGACGTTCGGCCACAGTTGTCTGATCGATCCCTGGGGTGAGATCACCGCCTGCTTGCCGCAAGGCGAAGGTGTGGTGACCGGTGCGATTGATTTGCAGCACCTCAATACCATTCGCGGACGCATGCCGGTAGCCGGGCATCGCCGCTTCGAGCCGGTCGACGCCATCGTCCCGGCCTCAACGGAGTTCTGACTATATGAGTAATGTGCTGAGCCAGGTCGAAAGTCGCCTGCTGCTGCCCTCCGAACTGAGCCCCGACAGCCTTGCCAGCGTGTTGGGGCAATTGGTATCCGCCCCCGGGGTGGACGCTGCGGACCTGTATTTCCAGCACCAGATCAGCGAGTCCTGGGTGCTGGAAGACGGGATCGTCAAGGACGGCAGCTTCAATGTCGATCAGGGCGTGGGCGTGCGCGCCCAGGCCGGTGAGAAAACTGGTTTTGCCTACAGCAACGATCTGCGCCTGGCTGCCCTGAGCCAGGCTGCCGGCGCGGCGCGCTCGATTGCCCGCAGTGGGCAGAGCGGTGCGGTGCAGGCCTGGCAGCGCAGTGACAACACCGCCCTGTATGCGGCGGACAATCCATTGGATGTCATGCCCCAGGCCGACAAGGTAGCCCTGCTGCAGCGGCTGGACGCCTACACCCGCAGTCTCGATCCGCGCATCACCCAGGTCTCGGTCAGCCTCGGCGGTGTGCATGACACCGTGCTGGTCGCCGCCAGCGATGGCACCTGGGCTGGCGATATCCGGCCGCTGGTACGCCTGAACATCAGCGTCATCATCGAGCACAACGGCCGCCGTGAGCGCGGTAGCTTTGGCGGCGGTGGGCGCACCGATTACCGCTTCTTCGAGGCCGAGGAACGGGCCATGGCCTACGCCCGCGAGGCGGTGCGCCAGGCTACTGTCAATCTTGATGCCATTGCCGCTCCGGCCGGCAGCATGCCGGTGGTGATGGGGCCGGGCTGGTCGGGCGTGCTGCTGCACGAGGCGGTCGGCCATGGCCTGGAAGGTGATTTCAACCGCAAGGGCAGCTCGGCCTACAGTGGCCGGGTGGGCGAGAAGGTCGCTTCCAGCCTGTGCACCATCGTTGATGACGGCACCCTGCCGGGCCGTCGCGGTTCGCTGAGTGTGGATGACGAAGGCAACCGCACCAACTGCACCACCCTGATCGAGAACGGCATTCTCAAGGGCTACATCCAGGACAAGCTGAACGCCCGGCTGATGGGTGTGGCGCCGACTGGCAACGGCCGTCGCGAGTCCTACGCCCATCTGCCGATGCCGCGCATGACCAATACCTACATGCTGGCCGGGGAGAGCGATCCGGAAGAGATCATCCGTTCGGTGAAGAAGGGCATCTATTGCGCCAATCTCGGCGGCGGTCAGGTGGATATCACCAGCGGCAAGTTCGTGTTCTCCACCAGCGAGGCCTATCTCATCGAGGACGGCAAGATCACCGCCCCGGTAAAAGGCGCGACCCTGATCGGCAACGGCCCGGAAGTGATGAACCGCGTTTCCATGGTCGGCCACGATCTTGAGCTGGACAGCGGCGTGGGCACCTGCGGCAAGGATGGGCAGTCGGTGCCGGTGGGAGTGGGGCAGCCAACGCTGAAGATCGACCAGATCACCGTGGGTGGCACGGGCGCCTGAGACTGGATGGTGTTTCGGAGTCAGTGCTGCTGCGGTTCTCGTGACAGGCAGCACAGCCCGACAGGGCCGCGCCGACACGCCGTAGATACGTCCCTGTAGGCTCGCGGTCGCCATCCCTGGCGACCGACGGTCGGCGCAACCCTGTCGGGCTGCGCCGCCGGAGAGTTTTGTGTTTCCGGGCTGTTTTAAAAAACCTGATCAAACCCCTTCAAACCTTCCGGCCAGCCGGTTCTTGCGCACTCCATCTGCCGGAAACACCTTTCCGCTCATCGCGATATAAACTCCTGGCTGGCATACATTCAGCGCGCCGACGGCCAGCCCCAGATTGAACAGGGCATCCGAATCGCGAAAGCGTGCCGGTTGCATGGCGCCGGTCAGTACGATCACCTTGTCGTCGATATTGGCCAATGCCGCAGCGGTGACCGTCATGGTATCGGTGCCATGGGTAATGAGGATATGGTCATGGGGGCAGGTGGCGACTTTGGCGTGGATCAGTGCGCGGTCGGCATCGTCCAGTTCGAGACTGTCCTTTTTTACCAGCGACTCGATGGCATAATCGAACCCGACCCGGGCCTGCTGCAACAGTTCGCCGGCCATGGGTTCACCGATCTGATATTCACTGAGCGCGTCGAAATACAACTTGTCGAGGGTACCGCCGGTGCTGAAGATCTGTATGAACATGACTTTCTCCCAGGATGATTGCCGCCAGTATGCCGTCTGATATCGCCGAACACAGCCCCACCATTGCCGTTACCGAGACGCTCTGGTGGGTATACATGGTGCGTGCCGAGAATGGCCATCTGTATACCGGCATCAGTACTGATCCCGAGCGGCGGTTCCGGGAACATGTCAGTGGCAAGCGCGGCGCGCGCTTCTTCAATCGTAGCCCGGCCAGCGCGCTGGTGTGGCGCGAGCGTTGCGCGGATCGTTCCGCTGCGCTGCGCCGCGAGTTGGCGGTGAAGGCGCTGCGCAAGTCGGCCAAGGAGCGTTTGATCCGCCAGCAGCCGACGCAGGAAGGCTGAATGACCGGCATCGTCAATGATCTTTGATTGACGATGCAGTGCCCGTTGGCACAGGCTAAGCTGACTTTCATCATTTGATCGGAGATTGTCATGAGCGAACTGATTCTGCACCACTATCCCCAGTCACCTTTCGCTGAAAAAGCCCGCCTGATGCTCGGTTTGAAGGGGCTGTCGTGGCATTCGGTGTTGATTCCGCCGGTCATGCCCAAGCCCGATCTGACCGCCCTGACCGGTGGTTATCGGCGCACGCCGGTGTTGCAGGTAGGAGCGGATATCTACTGTGACACGGCGTTGATTGCCCGCCGCCTGGAGCGGGAAAAGGCAGTGCCGGCACTGTTTCCCGAAGGCCGTGAGGCGATTGCCGCGGCGCTGGCGCAGTACGGCGATCAGGTGCTGTTTCACCACTCCATCGCGATCAACTTTCAGCCCGAGGCGGTGGCGGCGCGCTTTGCCGAGTTGCCGGAAGAGGTCATGAAGGGGTTTGTGCGCGACCGTCAGGCGATGTTCGAGAAAGGCAAGGTCAGCCGGCCGTCGGCGGAGGAAGCCCTGGCCCAGTGGCCGGTACTGATGCGTCGCCTGGAAACCCAGTTGGAGCGTGACGGCGAGTTTCTGCTTGGGGATGAGCCGAGCATCGCCGACCTGGCCTGGTATCACCCGCTGTGGTTCATGGCGGCCAATGCCGTGGTTTCTGTCCTGCTGGATGATTATCCGATGATCCGCGCCTGGATGGCGCGCATTGCCGATCTCGGCCAGGGCGCATCGGCGAAGATGGACGCCGCGGAGGCTATCCGCATCGCCCATGACGCTACGCCGGAAGAGTTGCCCGAGCACGGCTTTGTCAGTACCAAGGGCTTGACGCTGGGCCAGTCGGTGACGATCAGCCCGGTGGATTACGGCTGTGATCCGGTGGCTGGCAGCCTGGTGCATGAGGCGTCGGAAGAAGTCGTCATTGCCCGTGAAGATGAGCGCGCCGGGCTGGTCCATGTGCATTTTCCGCGCATCGGCTACCGGGTTGATGCAGCCTGATGTCAACCAGTGAAACCGTCATCGCCGTCAGCGGGCTGGGCAAAGTCTATCAGTCGGGTTTTCAGGCCCTGAAGTCGGTTGATTTGCAGATCCGGCGAGGCGAGATTCTGGCCCTGCTCGGGCCCAACGGGGCGGGCAAGACCACGCTGATCAGTATCATCTGCGGCATCGTCAACCCGAGCTCCGGCAAGGTCACGGTGGATGGCTACGACATTACCCGCGACTACCGCCGGGCCCGTAGCCTGATCGGGCTGGTGCCCCAGGAACTGACCAATAACCTGTTCGATACCGTCTGGGCGACGGTGACGCTCAGCCGTGGGTTGTTCGGCAAGCCGCCGAACCGCGCCTATCTGGAGTCGCTGCTGCGCGACCTGTCGCTGTGGGACAAGCGTAACGAGAAGATGATGGCGCTGTCCGGCGGCATGAAGCGCCGGGTGCTGATTGCCAAGGCTCTGGCCCATGAGCCGCAGATCCTGTTTCTGGATGAGCCCACCGCCGGGGTTGATGTGGAATTGCGCCGGGACATGTGGGCCATGGTGCGGACGCTGCGGGACAAGGGCGTGACTATCATCCTCACCACCCATTACATCGAAGAGGCCGAGGAAATGGCCGATCGCATCGGCGTCATCAACCGCGGTGAGCTGTTGCTCGTGGAGGACAAGACAGTATTGATGCGCCAGTTGGGCAAGCGTCAATTGATCATCCAGCTGCAACAGCCGCTGACCTCGCTGCCGGCTGCGGTAGCGGGCAAGACGGTGGAGCTGACAGATAACGGCAGCACGCTGGTCTACACCTTCGATGCCCAGTGCGAGCAGACCGGCGTGGGCGACCTGCTGCGGGCGCTGGCGCGTGAGGGTGTCGAGTTCAAGGATGTGAATTCCAGCCAGAGCTCCCTGGAGGAGATCTTCGTCGGGCTGGTGCATGACAGCAATCAACAGCGGAGTAGGGCATGAACCTGTATGGCATGTGGGCGATCTACTATTCCGAGCTGTCGCGCATGTGGCGCACCCTGTTCCAGAGCATTGCCTCACCGGTGATATCCACCTCGCTGTACTTCATCGTGTTTGGCGCGGCGATCGGCGCGCGGATGGAGGAGATCGATGGGGTCAGCTATGGCGCCTTCATCATCCCCGGGCTGATCATGCTGATGCTGCTCAACGAGAGCATTTCCAACGCTTCCTTCGGTATCTACATGCCCAAGTTCACCGGCACTCTCTACGAGGTGCTGTCTGCACCGGTCTCGCCGATTGAAATCGTGGTGGGCTATGTGGGCGCGGCGGCGACCAAGTCGGTGCTGCTGGGGCTGCTGATCCTGATTACTGCGCGCTTGTTCGTGACCTACGAAATCGCCCATCCGGTGTGGATGATGTCCTTCCTGATCCTGACGGCCGTTACCTTCAGCCTGTTCGGCTTCATCATCGGGGTCTGGGCCGATGGCTTCGAGAAGCTGCAGATCATCCCACTGATGATTGTCACGCCGCTGGCCTTTCTCGGCGGCAGTTTCTATTCGATCAGCATGCTGCCGCCGGTGTGGCAGACCATCACGCTATTCAATCCGGTGGTTTACCTGATCAGCGGTTTTCGCTGGAGTTTCTATGGGCAGGCCGATGTGCATATTGCCACCAGCCTGGCCATGACCTTTGTCTTCCTGGCGATCTGCCTGACGCTGGTGTGGTGGATTTTCCGCACTGGCTACAAGCTCAAGCCCTGAGTCGCTGCCAGCAAAAGGGTTGAACAGTCTGAGTCCGGGTCGGTCCCTGTAGAAAGGGCAATAACAGGCGGATGACGATGATTTTCGCTGATCGCAAGCAGGCCGGCCAGGCGCTGGCCCAGTCACTCAGTGAATACGCGGGCCGTGCGGATACGGTGCTGCTGGCGCTGCCGCGTGGTGGCGTGCCGGTGGCGGCGGAGATTGCCGCTGCACTGCGATTGCCGCTGGATATCCTGCTGGTGCGCAAGCTCGGCGTGCCTGAGCATGAAGAGTACGCCATGGGTGCGATCGCCGAGGGCGGCAGCTGCTATCTGGATCATGCGCTGATCCATTCACTGGGCATCACTGACGAGCAGGTCGCGGCGATCCGGCGTCGGGAAGAATCCGAGCTGCAGCGTCGCGGCCAGGCCTACCGGGGTGCGGCTGCCATGCCCAACCTGTCCGGGCGCACCGCCATTCTGGTCGATGACGGTCTGGCCACTGGCGCCACCATGCTGGCGGCCATCAGCGCGGCGCGTGACATGGGCGCCGCGGCGGTGGTGGTCGCCGTACCAGTGGCCGCCGCCGAAACCGGACACCGCCTCGAAGCGCTGGTCGATGCGCTGATCTGCCCTCACCTGATCGAGCCGCTCCGAGGCGTCGGCCTGTGGTATGAGGACTTCAGTCAGGTGCCCGATGAGGTTGTCACCCGTTTGCTCAGCCAATATCGCCCGGGAGGTGATCATGACCGAAGCTGATTCCATTCTGGTGCGGACCATGGAAAAAGCAGCCGTGCCACTGACCGGCCAGCCGGGGGATTTCGATGCGATCATCGAGGCGGCGCGGGGCAAGTCGCTGGTCATGATTGGCGAGGCGACCCATGGCACCCGCGAGTTCTATCACACTCGTGCGCAGATCACCCGCCGGCTGGTGACGGAGCTGGGTTTTGTCGGTGTGGCGGTGGAGGCCGACTGGCCTGATGCTTATGCAATCAACCGCCACGTCTGGAATCTGGATCCGGGCCTGCCCGCTGAAGCAGTCATGCGCACCTTCGAACGCTTTCCGACCTGGATGTGGGCCAACACCGAGGTGCTGGATTTCGTGCGCTGGCTGGCGGGGTTCAATGCGATGCCCTCCCGGGCGGAGGCGGGGCTGCGCCCGGTTGGTTTCTATGGGCTGGACCTGTACAGCATGAGCAGCTCAGCGCAGGCGGTCATAGCCTATCTGGACAAGCATGATCCACCCGCGGCGGTGCGCGCGCGGGAGCGTTATGCCTGCCTGGACCAATATCTCGACGAGCCGCATCTCTATGGCCAATCGGTCGAGTTCGGCCTCAGTGCGTCCTGTGAACAGGCGATTACCGAACAGCTGCAGGAAATGCAGACCCGCGCGTTCCGCCGACTGGAAGGCTTGGGGCTGGTATCTGATGAGCAGCGCTTCTGCGCCGAACAGAACGCCCGCCTGGTGAGTAACGCCGAGGAATATTATCGGGCAATGTTCCGCGGTCGGCCGAATTCCTGGAACGTGCGCGACAGCCATATGTTCGAAACCCTGGAGGCGTTGTGCGGCCACCTGGGGCATCAATTGGGTGAGCCGGCGGGAGTAGTGGTGTGGGCGCATAATTCCCACGTCGGTAATGCCGCTGCTACCGAGATGGGCGCCCGGGGCGAGCTCAATATCGGCCAGCTGGCGCGGGAAAAGTATGGCGATGATGTACTGCTGATTGGTTTTTCCACCGCCACCGGGGAAGTGACGGCGGCATCGGACTGGGACGGTCCGGCGGAGCGCAAACAGGTCCGCCAGCCGCTACCCGGCAGCTATGAGGCGCTGTTCCAGGCGGTGGCGCGGGAACGTTTTCTGCTTGATCTGCGTGGCGCGAGTCCGCTGACGTCGCAGTTGGCTGAAGCGAGGTTGCAGAGGGCGATTGGCGTGATCTATCGGCCGCAGACGGAGCGTCACAGTCATTACTATTACGCGCGGCTGGCCGAGCAGTTCGACTTCATGCTGCATTACGACCGGACTCACGCCCTGCAGTCGCTGGTCAGCGAGCCGGTTCCCGGTGAAGACGTTGCCGAAACCTGGCCCAGCGGCCTTTAGATCACCGGTTTGTAGGAGTGGCGTTCAGGTTCGCCACCGTGGTGAACCTGCTCGCAGGCCTGGAGCAAATAGGCACTCTTGACCAAGGCCAGATGGGACAGGGCCTGGGGGAAATTGCCGATCAGGCCATAGCGCGGGTCATACTGTTCGGCCAATAGGCCAACATCGTTACGCAGGGCCAGCAGATGGGCGAACATGTTCTCGGCATCGCCGTCCCGGCCACTCATGACCAGGGTGTCGGCAAACCAGAAGGAGCAGGCGAGAAAGGCGCCTTCGTCCCCACTGAAACTGTCCTGCGGCGGGAAGCGATGCACCACGCCGTCGCGTAACAGGTCCTGCTCGATCCAGGCGATGGTGGCCTGTACCCGTGGATCATCGATTGGCAGGAAGCCCAGCAAGGGAATCATCAACAGGCTGGCGTCCGGGCAGGCACGCTCATAGCTCTGCTGAAATGCGCCGCGCTGCGCATTGATGCCCTTGCGGCAGATATCCGCATGGATCTCGTCGCGCACCGCACGCCACTCCTCCAGCGGAGCCTCCAGCCCATATTCCTCCGCATCACGGATACTGCGATCCAGCGCCACCCAGGCGTAGACCTTGGAATGAACATAGTGGCGGCGTTGATCGCGCAATTCCCAGATGCCTTCATCCGGTTGTTGCCAGCAGTCGATAACTTTCTCCAGCAACCGACGTTGATCCTGCCAGTCCTGCTGGCTCAGGTAGGCGCCGCTGCGCCGGGCGATATGCAACAGGTCGACCAATTGACCATACACATCCAACTGGTGCTGATCGTAGGCGCCATTGCCGACCCGGACCGGCTGCGAATCCAGATGGCCTGGCAGCCAGTCCATTTCATGCTCGCCATTCGCCGATTGGCCATCGACGCTGTAGAGCACGCGCATATCACCGTCGTTGCGCTCGATAACCCGCTGGAGCCAATTGATCCAGGCATGAACCTCGGTCAGATAATTGGAGTCGATGAGGATGTCGAGCGCCCATACCGCATCGCGGATCCAGCAGAACCGGTAGTCCCAGTTGGCACCATGCCCCGGTGCTTCTGGCAGCGAGGTGGTGGGCGCCGCCACCATGCTGCCGCTGGGCTCATGGGTCAGCGCCTTTAGAGTGATCAGCGAGCGGATCACCGCCTCACGCCAGCGGCCATGATAGGAGCACTGGCGTACCCAGTCGCGCCACCACTGTAGGCAATCATCGAGCAGTTGCTGCGGGTCGGCACCCACGCCAGGCTGCTGCTCGGGTAGCAGATGAAAGAGGGTGAACTCGTGCATCTCGCCGGCGCCCAGAGCGAAGCTGGCGCTGACGTTATCCGCGCCGATACGTAGCGGTGATTGGCTTGTGAGCAGCAAACGCTGGCCGTCGGTATCCCACAGGCTGACGCCTTGGGCGCCTTCTTCGCAGCGCGCCGCGCGCGCGCCATAGCCGAAGCGCGGGGCCAGTTGCATGTCCATCTGCACGCTGCCTTCGAGCCCCTCGACCCGGCGTACGATCAGAGCTTCACTGTTCAGCGGCATGAAATCGGTGATACGCACCCGACCGGCATCGCCACAGTCGAACTCGGTGCAGAGCACCAGGGTGTCGGATTGATAATGACGCTGGGCTTTCTGTACCGGTAGTTGCGGAGCCAGCTGCCAGAAGCCGTGCTCCTCGTTGCCGAGCAGTCGGGTGAAACAGGCGGGTGAGTCGAAACGCGGCGGGCAGAACCAGTCGATGCTGCCGTTGCGCCCGACCAGCGCCGAGCAGCGCAGATTGCCGAGCAGCGCATAATCCTTGATAGGCTGGGTCATATGGGCAAATTCCCGGTGATGGGCTTCAACGTTTCTTGCGTAACAACAGCATAGCCAACGGCAGCAGGGGCAGCAGCATGGCGGTGGCCACCGCACCCCGATGCATGGTCAGCCAGAGTTGTCGGCTGTGGTTACGGGCATCGGCGTCAAAGCGGCCATGACTGCCCATGTCGCGGTCCACTGGCTCGAACAGATTGTCGGGGCGCCCGGGCGGCAGCGGCACATCGTCCTTCTGGCCCTGATAGCCGTCGTCCTTGAGCATCTGATCGGCAATAAGCGGAAAGAACTTGTTACCCCAGATCGCCTTCACTGCGGGAAAGCCCACACATACCTCGCGCCGCCGTTGTCCGGCCGCCCAGACGATGCCCCGCGCTGCGACTTCCGGCTGGAAGATCGGTGGCATCGGCTGGGGTTTCTTGTCCAGCCGGGTACGCGCCCAGTCAAACTGGGGGGTATTGAAGGCTGCCAGATGCACGGTGGTGACATGGATGGCGCTGCGTTCATGCTCAAGCTCAACCCGCAGGGAATCGGTGAAACCGCGACAGGCAAACTTGGCTGCGCAATAGGCCGACTGCAGCGGAATGGCCCGATAGGCCAAGGCGGAGCCGACCTGCACGATCGTGCCCCGGTTGCGCGGGCGCATATGGCGCAGCGCCGCGCAGGTGCCGTGTACCGTGCCCAGATAGGTCACTTCGGTGACCCGGCGATACTCCTCGGCCTGCATCTTGCTGACCGGTGACAGCACGGTGACCATGGCGTTATTGACCCAGATATCGATCGGGCCCAATTCGGCTTCGATCTGCGCCGCGGCGTCATCCACCTGCTGCGCATCGGCCACATCCACTGTTTTGACCCAGGCGGTTGCGCCCAGGGCTTCCACCTCCGCCTTGGCGCCCGCCAGGCCGGCAGCACCGCGTGCCAGCAGGGCCACGGTGGCGCCGCTACGGGCAAATTCGATGGCGGTAGCTCTACCGACGCCGGCAGAGGCACCGGAAATCACAATAACCTTGCGCGAATGAAGCATCACAGGCTGCTCCTGAAAATGGCATTTGTATAGAGCAAATGACCCTGCCAGCGCCTGCGGTGTTCAAGTTAAAGAGAGAAGCTGTTGAGGGGGGGAAACCCGACTGATGTCTAAGCGCTATATTGATGTTATATTTTTGAGCTTATTGGAATAACGAAAGGGATTGGCGCATGAAAGATGTTTTGTTTTTTAATTCAATGCTGACACCGAAAATTCTCACGGGTGTTTATTGGTTGTTGCTGGTTATCGTCATAATCGGTGGTCTGGTCAGCATGTTTACCGTTAGCTTCTGGGCTGGCTTGGGCGCGCTGGTTGGTGGGGTGATCGGGGTTCGGATCTGGTGTGAACTGTTGATTGTGATGTTCAAGATTCACGAAAATCTGAAAAAGATTGCAGATAACCAGGCGTGATCCTGAGGCGGAGGCAAATGGCTTGCCTCCGCCTTACTTTCAGGGCTTACGCTTGTTACGCAACTGCTGGATCAGCCCTTTCGGCGGGTGTTTGATCACCAGCGAGTCATCGCTTTCGTCATACTCCACCCGGTCGCCCAAAAGGTGCGCTTCAAAGCTGATCGACAAACCGTCAGCCTTGCCATAGAACTTGAGAAAGTTGTTCAGGGTCTTCTTATCCGGAGGAATTTCCGGGTTCAGCCCGTAATCCTTGTTGCGGATGTAGTCATAGAAGGCCCGCGGCTGTTCCTCATCCATCAGCCCCGACAACTCCTCCAGCGCTACCTGCTCGCCCTGGCGGGCCTGGCCGCTGACGTAGCCGCTCATGGCCTTGGTCTTGTCCTTGAGCTGGTCGGAGGGTAGATCCGCCTCGCCGACGTAATCCTGGAACGCCTGCAGCAGGGTGGAGGTTTCCTGCTCGGGGTTGGCGCCTTCGATACAGCCGATGAAATCCCTGAAATAATCCGATACGCGCTTGCCGCTGCGCCCGCGGATGAAGGAAATGTACTGCTTGGACGCAGCGTTCTGTTTCCACTCGGTGAGGTTGATGCGTGCCGCCATGTTCAACGCCGACAGATCCAGGTGGCGGGCCGCAGCCACTTCCAGATCATCCGTCACGGTTACGCCTTCGGTGTGGTGCAGCAGCGCGATGATCAGGAAGGCGGTCATGCCCTGGCGGTAGCGAATGAACAGCACATGGCCGCCAAGCGCCAGGTTGGAGCCTTCCATCAGGGTTTTCAGGTGTTCGGCAGACTGTTTGGTAAAGCCGACAAAGTCCTGTTCCTCATCCAGCAACTGCTGCAGCCAGCCGCTGAACGGATAGGCGCCGCTTTCCTCGTGGAAATAACCCCAGGCCTTGTTCGGCTTGCTGTTATATGCCTCTATCAGTCCCGCCAACAGCTGTTCCAGCGCCTCGGAATTGCCCAGCTCGGCATCGCGCAGGGTCAGGCTGGCGGGCTGGCCGTCAGGCTTCTTGTGAATCTGATGAACAATACTGTTGTCGATGGGCATACTGGTATCCGGAGCGGTAGAACAGGTAAACAACGATCGGCTGAACCGATGCGGTCAGCTGCAGCAAGGTACTCCAGTTGCCGATATGTCGCAAATCACGATGCGCTGGGGCCGGAGTCATTTTGGTTTTTGCATGGGAGTGGATATGAAGCGGATGATGCTGAGCGGGTTGTTGTTGAGCTGGGCCGTGCTGGCGACCGCCGAGCCGCTGCCGCCGTGGCACAACACACCCATGGCGCAGGCGGAGCGAACCGGGCAGGTGTTGGATACGGCCACGGGGTTGTGGCTGTCGGCTGATGATCTGGTCGAACGTCTGGCCCAGGCCGAGCATGTACTGGTCGGCGAGCAGCATGACAATGTGGACCATCATCAACTGCAACTCTGGCTGTTGCGTCAATTGCAGCAGCAGCGGCCGCAGGCGAGCCTGTTGCTGGAAATGCTTACGCCCTCGCAACAGTCCGCCGTGGACAGCCTGCAGAACGACGATATCGAAGCGCAGCCTGAACAGCTGGCGGAGCAACTGGACTGGAGTCCCGGCTGGGATTGGAGTTTATACGGGCCCATTGTTATCTGGGCGTTGGAGGAGGGCGTCAACCTGCACGCCGCCAATCTCGATCGGGAGGAGATCACCACCCTGTACCGTACGCCGGTAGCTGTTTCGCCTCGCTATTCCGATCAGGCGTTAGCCGAACTGCGCGAAACCATCGAAGCATCCCATTGCGGGCAGATAGCCGAGCCGCAACTCAGCGCCATGCGCGGCATCCAGCAGCAACGTGATGTACGCATGGGTGAACAACTGATCGCAGCACCGGCTCCGGCGTTGTTGCTGGCTGGCAACTTCCATGTACGCAAGGACCTGGGCGTACCGCTACACCTGGACGGACCTGCGCCAGTGGTGGTCATGTTGCACGAGGCGGGCAAGTCGATGCCAGGCGCTGAGCAAGCCGATTATCTGTGGCTGACCCCGGCTGGGCCGGAAAAGGATCATTGTGCGCAGTGGCAGCAAACTGACGACTGAAGCCCCCGCCGCAATGATGGAGGACAGATTCGCTACGCCGATATCTACAGCGGAAAAATCACCGGCACCAACAACAGGGTAATGATCAGCACCAACACGGTGAAGGGCGTACCGATCTTCAGAAAGTCACTGAAGCGGTAACCGCCCGGGTCCAGCACCAGCGTGTTGACGGGAGAAGAGACCGGCGTCATGAAGGCCGCCGAGGCGGCCAGCGCCACGGTCATCACGAAGGGGTAGGGCGACGCTCCCATCGCCTGGGCAGTCGCCACCGCCACCGGTGCCATCAACACCGCAGTGGCGGTATTGGAGATAAACAGCCCGGTCACGGCAGTGGCAATGAATAGCGTGGCCAGCAGCGCACGCGGCCCGGCATCACCGAACAGGCTCAACAGCCCACCCACGGCCAGGTCGATGCCGCCGGTTTTCTGCAGCGCCAGGGCAAAGGGCAGCATGCCGACAATCAGGATCAGGCTGGGCCAGTGGATCGCCTTGTAGGCCGAATCCATGGTGATGCACTTGAAGGTGCCCATCAGCAGACAACCGATCAAGGCGGCCATCAGGTTCGACACCACACCGGATACCATCAACGCCACCATCACGCCCAGGCTGAACAGCGCATAGGGCGCCTTGCGGGCGGCGGGCACCACTTCCTTGATTTCGGTCGGCAGGCTGAGCAACACAAAATCCCGGGTCAGCAGGTGCAGCCGATCGATATCCTTCCAGCTGCCGGCGACCAGCAGCGTGTCTGCGGCCTTGAGTTTTTCATCCACCAACAGCCCCGGCAACGCCTCACCATGGCGCCGCAGGCCCACCACATTGAGCCGATGACGGCTGCGAAACTCCAGTTCCTGAATGGTCTTGCCGGGTAGGCGCGACTCCGGCGGCAGGGCGACCTCAGCCAACCCCAGCTGATGGGAATGGGTACTGTAGTAGGAGGTTTCCAGCTCCAGCGGGGTGACACCGATTTCCTGATAGGCGCCCAGCAGGGCAATCGCCGGGCTGGCCAGGTCGACCAGGAGGATATCGCCCGGTTGCGCTACCGTATTGCCGGTGGCCACCTGCAGCAGATTGCGAAAGCGTCGCTGGCGCTCGATAGCAATGACGTTGATACCGTACTCGCTGCGCAGCTCCAGTTCGTTGAGCGGGCGACCGATCAACGGCGAATCCGCATTGATACGCAGCCGGCGCTCGCGCTCCGGCAGGCGGTACAACTCCGCCAGATCATGCATGGTCTGGCGATCCGGCTCGTCCTTGCCGGCACCGGAACCACCGAGCCAGCGACGCACAAACAGCATATAGCCGATGCCACAAACCAGTATGGCCAGGCCGATGGGGGTGAAGCTGAAAAAGGAGAACCCTTCCAGCCCATTGCGTACCAGCTCGCTGTTGACCACCATGTTGGGCGGCGTGGCCACCAGTGTCAGCATGCCGCTGATCAGCCCGGCGAAGCTCAACGGCATCATCAGCCGCGAGGCGGGAATGCCCATGCGCACGCTCACGCTCATGACCACCGGAATGAAAATTGCCACCACGCCGGTAGAACTCATCACCGAACCCAGCCCCGCCACGGTCAGCATCAGCAGCAGGATCAGGCGGGTTTCGCTGCTGCCCGCCTGCCGCACCATCCAGTCGCCCAGCTGATAGGCAATCCCGGTGCGCACCAGGCCATCGCCGATTACGAACAGCGCCGCGATCAGCAGTACGCTGGGATCACTGAACCCGGCCACCGCCTCCTGCACGCTGAGCACGCCGGTCAGCGGCAACGCGACGATCACCAATAGCGCCACCACGTCCATACGCGGCTTGTTGCGGATGAAGAGCACCATGCTGCCGAGCAGCAGGGCGAGAACGATGGTCAATTCGGTATTCACGCATCCATACTCATATGCCGGTGATCAACAGATCGGGCGCGGCGGTGATGGCATCCCGAGGAGGACAGGTTCCTGGAGAAGGACGATGCGCACAGTCTATGCGCATCATGTTGTGCGGGCTAGCGTGGGCAGACATGTCGACGGGCGTCAGGGTGTCTTCCTGCGGAGCACCAGTCCGATCCCGCCGAGCACAGCGACCGAGGCCGCGACTATCCGCAGAGAGAGCGGTTCGCTCAATAGCGCGACGCCGGCGAACGTCGCGATAATAGGCACACTCAGTTGCACGGTTGAAGCTTGCACGGCATTAAGGCCGCGAAGTGCGCTATACCAGATGGCGTAACCCACGCCGGATGCCAGGACGCCAGAGAGGACGGCATAGAATGCGCCCCAGCCATCAAGCCGCAGCTCCCCCAGAAAGGGCAAACACAGCACCAGTGTGATGGGGAGGCTCCTGCGAAAGTTCGCGGCGGTCAGCGCGAGCGGATCGGCGGCTCCCCGGCCCAGCAGGGAATAGGCGCTCCAGGCGAGCCCGAGATGATCATCAGTGCAGCGCTGCCGGCTGGAGGAGCGCTGGCTCCTGGCAGCAATAGCAGCACGAGCCCCGCCAGGGCCAGCAGCAGACCCGCCACGGCCAGGGGACCAAGGCGTTCGCCACGATATATGCCATAGGTCAGCATGCCCAACTGGACCGAGCCAAACAGCAGCAGGGCGCCGACGCCCGTGTCCAGCTGGATATAGGCGAAAGTAAAGGCGACAACGTAAATGCTCAACGACAGCGCACCGGACCACGAGCCGGTACTGCGATTGCCGCGTTGGCGTAGCGCGAGCAGCAACCATAATCCCAGCGCACCGCTAATCAGGCGTATTAGAGAGAAACTTGCAGCGTCTATCTCGGTATTCTTGAGCGCCAGCCGGCAGAGTATCGAATTACCGGCAAATGCCAGCATGGCGATGCAGGTAAACAGGACGGTTCTCATCGAAACGGGTGGGCTCGGTTGCAACGTCGATTCATTCATAACGGTTCCTGCCTGGTCGGGATACAGGCGCTATCTTCATCTTATGCCTGTTTCGCTTTTTTGCTCACCAAAGGTGCCAATCATGATCACTTGCCATCAGTCGGATTACCTGGAAATTGCCTGCCTCTATCGCATCCCCATTGCCCTGACCTGGGCGGATGGCCGGCGGCTGGAAGGGACGCCGCTGGATACCGGCTATAACGAGCAGCGGGAGGAGTGCTTGTTGATGGATACTGGCGGGAATAGGGAGTGGGTGGTGGTGGAAGAGGCGCAGGGCATGACCGCTTTGGCCGAGAACCCGCACTTTCATGAGGTTCGCTTTGGTGCAGAGTCTTAGCGATCACCGCAGGAGGCACAAGGTTGAACAAAATGGCGCCGGCTCGTAGCATCCCTTGGCTTGGCGGCTCACCCCACGAATAGCCAGCCCAGCCTTGTCCCTCATCAAAAGGTGATCCCGTTGTCTGAACTGAAAACGCTCGGTCTTTTCCTGATTACCGCCCTGGCAGAAATCCTCGGTTGCTATCTGCCCTATCTCTGGCTGCGCGAGGGGAAAACCATCTGGTTGCTGGTGCCCGGGGCGCTGTGTCTGGCGGCCTTTGCCTGGCTGCTATCACTGCACCCGACGGCGGCGGGCCGGGTCTATGCGGCATACGGTGGGGTTTATATTTTCATGGCGATCATGTGGCTCTGGACCGTCGATGGGGTCCGGCCAACAGTCTGGGATCTGGTAGGCACGGCGGTCGCGTTGAGTGGCATGGCGATCATCATGTTTGCGCCGCGTAGCGTATGACATCGGCCGAGGCGTCTGAGCGCATGCGCGAAATCAATCAAAGTCCTGCTTTTCCATCCACGGAATGATGCGCTCGAAGGCCTTCTCAAGATTGTCCAGAGAGGTGGAGTAGCTGAGCCGCAGGGCGTTGTTACTGTGATTGCCGAAGGTCTCGCCAGGGATGGTGCATACGCCGGTTTCCTTGAGCAGCCGCAGTGCCACATGGGTGCCGTTGACGCCTTCGGGCAAGGACGGAAACATGTAAAAGGCACCCTCCGGCTTGTAGCCAGTGAGGTGGGGTGTGGCCTCGACCAGCTCTATCAGCCGATCCCGGCGACGGGTGTACTCCTCCCGCATATTGTCGATAAAGTCATTGTCGCCGTGCAGGGCGGCCACCCCGGCCCACTGGAACGGTGTGTTGGCTACCGTGGTGGTGAACATGTGATAGCGCCGCAACATCTTGATCGCCGCCTGGCTGGCGAATATCCAGCCGATGCGCATGCCCGCCATGCTGTAGGTTTTGGAAAAGCTGCTGATCACCATGACGTTATCGAGGTCGCTGCAGGTTTCCAGCACTGAAGGGTATTCGATACCGTCGTAAATCAGGTGGTCATAGACCTCGTCGCTGATCACCTGAATGTTGCGATAGGCCGCCTCCTGGAGAATGGCATCGAGGGTTTCCCGCGGGTAAACGGTGCCGGTCGGGTTGTTGGGGGAATTGAGTACGATGCCATAGGTGTGGGGTTCGATGGCATCGATCACCGCCTGGGGATCGAGTTGGTGGTTGTTTTCTGCATGGGTAGGTACTGCGGTGACCTCACCGCCATTCATGCGGATCAGTGGCGCATAGAGAATGAAGGACGGGTCGGGCACGATAAAATGCCGGCCGGGGGCGGACACGGCGGTAAGCGCCAGATAGATGGCCTCGGTGGCGCCCGTGGTTATCAGCACATTTTCCGGGGTCAGCGGTTTCTGGTAGCGGTGGCCATAATAGGCGGCGAGGCTTTCGAGTAACTGGGGCAGGCCGGCGTCCATGGTGTAGCCGGTCTGTCCGGCACGAAGGGCCTCGACAGCGGCGGTGACGACATTGTCCGGGGCCGGCAGATCCGGTTGACCGATGGACAGGTGGATCACGTCCGGCATCGACGCCGCCATGTTGACCATCTTGCGGATGCCCGGCATGGGCATGGCGCGCACGGACGGGTGCCACAGCGGATCTTCCGATTCGTACATCTCGATATCGATATTACTCAAAGACATGGCCTTACTCCGTCTCGATGCGGGAATCGAACAGTGCTGGTCGATGGTCAGTGAGGGGGGCTGCCTGCTGGTAAGCATGACCGGCGCGCAGCACCAGCGCGTCGTTGAACCGGGCGCCGACCAACTGCAGACCAATGGGCAGGCCGTCATTGTCAAAACCACAGGGAACCGACAATCCCGGCTGGCCGGTCATGTTGAAGGGGTAGGTGAACGGCGTCCAGGTGGGCCAGCGGGTATGGGGCCAATCCTCGGGCACTTCTCGGCCAGTCTTGAAGGCGGTGATCGGCAGGGCCGGGGTCAGCAGCAGGTCGTATTTCTGATGGAAGTGCGCCATGCGCTCGCGCAGGGCCATGGATTCATTGACCGCTCCCAGGTAATCGAGCATGGACAATTGCGCTGCCTTGTCCGCTACTGCGATCAGTTGCGGGTCCATCAGGGCGCGTTTTTTTGCCGATAGATCGCGGATGGCGTTGGCGGCGCGCCATAGAACAGGTGCCCGAAGGCGCCCAGCGGATCACCAAACCCAGGATCGACCCGCGTCACCTCTGCCCCCAGCGCGGTAAATACCGCTACCGCCTCGGCCAGTGCAGCTTCCACTGCGGGATCTACATCGACGAAGCCGAGGTTAGGACTGTAGGCGATCTTCAGCCCCTTCACTCCGCCTTCCAGCGCCGCCAGGTAGTCGATGGAGCGGCGGGGTACGGCGTTGCTGTCGCGGTGATCGGCTTCGGTCAGGACGTTCATCATCAACGCGCAGTCTTCCACGGTCCATGCCATGGGGCCGGCATGAGCCAAGGTGCCGAAGGGGCTGGCAGGCCAGTGGGGTACTTCACCGAAGGAGGGCTTGAAACCGACGATGCCGCAGAAGGCGGCGGGAATACGGATGGAGCCACCGGCATCGGTGCCCAGTGCCAGAGGCGCCATGCCCAGGGCCACCGCCACGGCGCTGCCGCCGCTCGATCCGCCAGCGGTTTTGGCTGGATTCCAGGGGTTGTTGGTGACGCCGTCAATGGGATTGTCGGTGACGCCTTTCCAGCCCAGCTCCGGGGTGGTGGTCTTACCGATCGGCACAAAACCATGGCGTGCCAGGGCAGCTACTGAAGGGGCGGCCTTGTTCAATGTGGTGTCCGGGTCGACAGTGTGCGAGCCGCGCCGCGTCGGCCACCAGGGAGTGAGAAAGACATCCTTGACGCCCACCGGCACGCCGTCCAACAGACCCTGCGGTTCGCCGCGCTGGTAGCGCGTCTCTGATTCTCGGGCGAAATCGAGGCTGGTCTTGCGGTCGACCAGGCAGAAGCCATTGGTATGGCTGTCGAGGCGCTCAATCTGATTGAGCATGGCTTCGGAGACTTCTACGGGGGAGAGCTTGCCAGTTCGATAGTAGCCGAGCAGGTCGGTGGCGGTCATGGTCAGGATATCGTTGCGCATATCGCTCCTCCAGTCATAGCCAGTGGGCCGCATTCACGTCGCACCCCCAGTGTAGTGCAGAAAAGGGAGGGCAGATCAGGGGAGGAGCTATTCCTTGAACACACCAGTGTGGCGCCGGCGATGATGTCACTGTTCAGTGTCTCGACCGGATCGTCGGTGACTACGGTGGGGCCGCGACCGACGTGGAGCAGGGGCGCAGTGCGCCCCGGTAGTCAATTTTTACATGTACATCAGTAAATACACCGCGGCCCCAGCGGTATAGCCGAGGAACGCCAGCAAGCTGACCCGCTTGATGTACCAGAAGAACCCGATCCTCTCCATGCCCATGGCCGCCACACCCGCTGCCGAGCCGATGATCAGGCTGCTGCCGCCGGTGCCGGCGCAGAAGGCCAGGAACTGCCAGAACCGGCCGTCGGTGACGAACTGGCTGAGCCATTCGGTGTCGGTGGTGGCAGAGGCAAGCATGCCATCGGTGACTGTCGGGTACATCTTCATGGCACCGGCCACCAGTGGCACGTTGTCCACCACGGCGGAGAGCAGGCCGATGGCATAGTTGATGGCAAAGATATTGCCCAGGCCATCGCGCAATGCCACAGCGATCTGGCCCAGGTGGCCCGCCGTTGCCAGGCTGGATACTGCCAGCAGAATACCGAGGAAGAACAGAATGCTCGGCGTATCCACCCGGTGCAGAACGCCGATGACTGACAGCGGATGCTTGAGCTCCGGCTTCTTGTCCCGGTGCATGATCTCGGTGGCTACCCACAACACACCCAGCCCGAACAGGATGCCCATGTATGGCGGCAGGCCGGTAACGGTCTTGAACACCGGGACGAACAACAGCGCCCCGATACCCATGGCCAGCACCGCATTGCGCTCACGATCGGTAGTGGCGTGACCGCCCTCAGCGACATGGGCACGTAAACGCGGGCGCGGCGCCTCACCTTTCAAGCGCAGGCTGAGAATGGCCAGCGGAACCAGCAGACAGACGAGACTGGGCAGGAACAACTCGACGACCACCTGTTGCGCGGTGATCTGCCCGCCAATCCAGAGCATGGTGGTGGTAACGTCGCCAATCGGCGACCAGGCACCGCCGGCGTTGGCGGCGATAATCACAACCCCTACATACAACCAGCGCTCGGGGCGGCCCCGTACCAGTTTGCGCAGCAGCGAGACCATCACGATGGTGGTCGTCAGGTTATCCAGCACGGCGGAGAGAAAGAAGGTCAGCAGGCCGATGATCCACAGCAGCGAAACACGCCGGCGCGTGGTGATGCGATCAGTGACGACCTTGAAGCCGCCATGGGCATCGATAAGCTCGACGATGGTCATCGCGCCCAGCAGGAAGAACAGGATCTCGGCGATTTCGCCCAGGTGATGACGCAGCGCACTGACCACGATAGCAGAGGAGTCGGCAGGGTCATTGCTGCCCAATGCCAGGGTTGGCAGGATCTCGTTGGCACCCAGCACCAGGACCGCCCAGGTCATGGCCGCGGTGAGGAGCGCTGATGCCGCTTTGTCGAGTTTGAGGGGGTGTTCCAGCGCGATACATAAATAGCCAACCACAAAGATGACTGCCATCAACATATACATGAACAAGACTCCGTCTCGATTTTGAAATCTGCGTGCAGGCGCGGGCCGGCCTGCGGGTCAGGGGCGAGCTGTCGCCGGTGACTGGAATGGGGTGCGCGTATTGTCCGCGTTGCGCGGGCAGGCTGACTTGTCAGAGATCAATTCTGCACGGTGATATGCACTTGCTATCAGCGTGAGCGGCCTGCGAGCGCAGGCCGCGGTATGTTTACCACTTACCCCAGCAGCAAGGCGTCATCCGCCAGCTTTTCCCCGCGCACTTTCTCGAACATGTGCAGCAGGTCAGGAACATCCAGGCCCTTGCGTTCATCGCCAGCGACATCCAGCACCACCTGGCCCTGATGCAGCATCACGGTGCGATCACCGATATCCAGCGCCTGGCGCATGCTGTGGGTGACCATCATGGTGGTCAGTTGCTTCTCGGCGACGATGCGCGCGGTCAATTGCAACACGAAGTCCGCGGTGCGCGGGTCGAGCGCCGCAGTGTGTTCGTCCAGCAGCAGAATGCGTGACGGCTGCAACGCGGCCATCAGCAAACTCACAGCCTGACGCTGGCCGCCGGAGAGCAGGCCGATGCGGTCGGTCAGGCGGTCTTCCAGGCCCAGCCCGAGGGTGGCCAGGTGGGCGCGGAACTCATCACGCATATCCACGCGCACCGCTCGGCGCAGGCCGCGGCGCTGCCCGCGCTGTTGCGCCAGGGCCATGTTCTCTTCGATGGTCAGGTCTTCGCAGGTACCCGCCATGGGGTCCTGGAATACCCGCGCCACGCGGGTAGCACGGCTCCACACCGGCAAGCGGGTGACGTCATCGCCATCGATCAGGATCGCGCCGCTATCCACCGGCAGGTCGCCGGAGACCGCATTGAGAAACGTCGATTTGCCCGCGCCGTTGGTGCCGATCACGGTGACGAACTGGCCAGTGGGAATCTCCAGCGACAGCCCCTGCAGCGCCTTGGTCTCGATCGGCGTGCCGGGGTTGAAGGTGATTTTCAGGTTCTGTGCGCTGAGCATCAGACATGCCTCCTGCGGGTCAGACGTTGCTTGATCAGCGGGATGACCAGCGCAATCACGACCAGCACCGCGGTAATCAGGTTCAGGTCCTGCGCCTGCAGGCCAATGAAGTCGCTGTTCAGCGCCAGCGCGATGAAGAAGCGATAGATCACCGCACCAATGACCACGGCCAGCGTCAGGTAGAAGATCCGCCGTGCCGGCAGGATGCTTTCACCGATGATCACCGCAGCCAGACCGATGACGATAGTACCGATACCCATGGAGATATCCGCGCCGCCCTGGGTCTGCACGAACATCGCCCCGGCCAGCCCGACCAGCGCATTGGAAATGGCCATGCCAAGAATCACCATGGCGCCAGTGTTCACGCCCTGGGAGCGGCTCATGCGCGGGTTGGAGCCGGTGGCACGAATGGCCAGGCCCTGGCGGGTGGCGAAATAGGCATCCAGCAGCAGCTTGGCAGCGATCACCACCATCACCAGGATCAGCGGCCGGGCAATGTAGTCAGCCAGCCACTGCGGCTGCAGAATGCTGAACATCGTCGGTTCCATGATCAGCGGAATGTTCGGCCGGCCCATGATGCGCAGGTTGATCGAATACAGCGCGATCATCATCAGGATACTGGCCAGCAGATCCATGATCTTCAGGTGCACGTTGAGCACCGCGGTAACCATCCCGGCCAGCGCGCCGGCCAGGGTAGCGATGATGGTCGCCAGAAAAGGGTCCATACCGTTGGCAATCAATACCGCGCAGACCGCGCCACCCAGCGGGAAGCTGCCGTCCACGGTCAGGTCGGGAAAACGCAACAGACGGAAGGAAATGAAAACACCCAGCGCCACCAGACTGAAGATCAGGCCGACTTCGAGGGCGCCAAACAGGGAAAACAATGACATGGAATGTTAGGCCTTTGGTGAACGGCTGCGCCGGCGTGGGAGCACCGGCGCAGGTTGGATCAGTCGATGATCTCGGCGGCCGAGTCGATCAGTTCCTGGGATAGGGTGACACCCTGAGCCGCAGCGGCGGAACGGTTCAGATACAGGCTCAGCTCACCACTCTTCTGCGGAGCGATGGAGCCGGGCGCTTCACCCTTGAGTACGCGCACAGCCAGTTCACCGGCTTGCACGCCATGCTTGAAGTAGTCGATACCCAGCGCAGCGATGGCGCCACGCTTGACGCTATCGGTATCGGAAGCAACCAGCGGGGTCTTGGTATCCATGCCCACCTTGACCAGCGACTCGTAGGCGGACACCACGTTGTTGTCGGTGTTGGTGTAGATCACATCGACCTTGCCGACCAGGCTGCGGGCAGCAGAGCCCACATCTACGGTACGCGGCGCAGCGGCTTCAACCAGGGTCATACCCATGGTTGGCAGCAGTTCGCGCAGACGCTCGACCACGACCACGGAGTTGGCTTCACCGGGGTTGTAGACCATCCCCACGCGGGTGGCATCGGGCACAACACGCTTGACCAGCTCCATCTGACGGTCCAGTTCCAGCTCATCGGATACGCCAGTGACGTTGGTGCCGGAAGGCTCCCAGTTACGCACCAGCTGGGCCGCGACCGGATCGGTAACGGCAGCGAATACGGTGGGCACCGACTTGGTGCTGGACACCACCGCCTGGGCGGAAGGTGTGGCGATGGCGACGATCACATCCGGGCGATCACCCACAAACTTGCGGGCGATCTGCCCGGCGGTAGCCGTGTTGCCCTGGGCCGTCTGGTACTGCCACTTGAGGTTGTCGCCGGTATAGCCGGCTTCTTCCAGGGCAGAGCGGACGCCGTCGCGTACCGAGTCCAGCGCCGGGTGCTCAACGATGGCGGTAGCCGCCACCGACTTGGTCTCAGCGACCGCGCTGGAGAACGGGGTAGCCAGGCTCACAGCCAGCGCGCCCAGGGACAGCCATTTACTGATGGGTGACTTCATTGCATTTCCTATCGGGCCGGCAGAGGCCCTGTTTGCTTGTTGTTGTGTCCGTGTTTGATGTCAGAGCCACGGGTTCCAGATTACAGATTGGCGATATGCGCCCGTTGTTCGCTGAGCTGGGCCACGGCCTTTTCGGCTTCGGCCAGCTTGGCGCGTTCCTTGTCGATCACCGCCGGCGCGCCTTGGCGACAAAGCCCTCGTTGCCGAGTTTACCGCCAATTCGCTTGACCTCGCCTTCCAGGCGACCAATTTCCTTGTCCAGACGGGCCAGTTCGGCAGTCTTGTCGATCAGGCCGGCCATCGGCACCAGCACTTCCATCTCACCCACCAGCGCGGTAGCGGACAGCGGCGCTTCGTCGCCCTCGGCCAGTACCTGGATGGACGACAGCTTGGCCAGCTTGCGCAGGAAAGCCTCGTTCTCGTTCAGACGGCGCTGGTCTTCGCTGCCAACCTTGCGCAGCAGCAGTTCCAGCTCCTTGCCCGGAGCGACGTTCATTTCACCACGGATATTACGCACGCCGAGAATCAGATTCTTCAACCACTCGATATCACCTTCGGCGGCGCTATCGACACGGCTGTCATCAGCGACCGGCCAGGGCTGCAGCATGATGGTGTCGCCCGTCTTACCGGCCAGCGGCGCGATACGCTGCCAGATCTCTTCGGTGATATAAGGCATGAACGGGTGCGCCAGGCGCAGGGCCGTTTCCAGCACGCGCACCAGGGTGCGGCGGGTGCCGCGCAGGCGCTCGGCCGGGGCGTTCTCGTCCCACAGTACCGGCTTGGACAGCTCCAGATACCAGTCGCAGTACTGGTTCCAGATGAACTCGTACAGCGCAGTCGCGGCCAGGTCGAAACGGAACTGATCCAGCTGGCGAGTTACTTCCGCCTCGGTACGCTGCAGCTGGGAAATGATCCAGCGGTCGGCCAGGGTCAATTCCACGGGCTCACCATTCACACCAGTGTCCTTGTCCTCGCACTGCATCATCACGTAACGCGTAGCGTTCCAGATCTTGTTGCAGAAGTTGCGATAACCCTCGACGCGGCCCATGTCGAACTTGATGTCGCGGCCGGTGGACGCCAGCGACAGGTTGGTGAAGCGCAGCGCGTCGGTACCGTAGGCAGCGATGCCCTCGGGGAACTCGGCGCGGGTCTGCTTCTCGATCTTTTCCGCCAGCTTAGGCTGCATCATACCGCTGGTGCGTTTCTGCACCAGGGATTCCAGGTCGATACCGTCGATGATATCCAGCGGGTCCAGCACATTGCCCTTGGACTTGGACATCTTCTGACCCTGGCCATCGCGCACCAGACCATGCACATATACCGTCTTGAACGGAATCTGCGCGCTGCCATCGCCATGCTTCATCAGGTGCATGGTCAGCATGATCATGCGCGCGACCCAGAAGAAGATGATGTCGAAACCGGTCACCAGCACATCGGTGGGGTGGAAGGTCTTCAGCGCTTCGGTCTGTTCCGGCCAGCCCAGGGTAGAGAAGGTCCACAGGCCCGAGCTGAACCAGGTATCCAGTACGTCTTCATCCTGACGCAGCGGCGCATCGCCCAGGTTGTGCTTGGCGCGTACTTCCGCCTCGTCACGACCGACATAGACGTTACCGGCATCGTCATACCAGGCCGGAATACGGTGGCCCCACCACAGCTGGCGGGAAATACACCAATCCTGAATGTCGCGCATCCAGGAGAAATACATGTTCTCGTACTGCTTGGGTACGAACTGGATGCGGCCATCTTCCACCGCGGCAATCGCCGGCTCGGCCAGCGGCTTGGTGGACACGTACCACTGATCGGTCAACCACGGCTCGATGGCCACACCAGAGCGGTCGCCCTTGGGCGTCTTCAGGCTGTGGGGTTCGATCTTCTCCAGCAGGCCAGCAGCATCGAAGTCTTCAACGATCTGCTTGCGGGCAACGAACCGATCCATGCCTGCGTAGGCGGCGGGCAGGGTAGCGTCCACGTCATCATTGACGCTGCCATCAATATTGAACACCTGACCACGGGCCAGAACCGCCGCGTTCTTGTCCAGCACGTTGATCAGCGCCAGGTTGTGGCGCTTGCCTACCTCATAGTCGTTGAAGTCATGGGCCGGGGTGATTTTCACGCAGCCGGTACCAAACTCGGGGTCGCAGTAATCATCACCCACAATCGGAATACGCCGGCCGACCAGCGGCAGCTCGACGAACTTGCCGATCAGCGCCTGGTAACGCTCATCTTCCGGGTTCACCGCCACAGCGGTATCACCGAGCACGGTTTCCGGGCGGGTAGTGGCAACGATCAGGTAATTCTTGCCATCAGCAGTGGTCGCACCGTCAGCCAGCGGATAACGCAGATGCCACAGCGAACCGGTTTCGTCGTGGTTCTCCACCTCCAGATCGGAAATGGCCGTATGCAGCTTCGGGTCCCAGTTCACCAAACGCTTGCCACGGTAGATCAGCCCGTCTTCATGCAAGCGCACAAAGGCTTCCTGCACCGCAGCAGACATACCCTCATCCATGGTGAAGCGCTCACGGCTCCAATCCACCGAACTACCCAGACGACGAATCTGGCGGGTAATGTTGCCGCCGGACTCTTCCTTCCACTCCCAGACCTTCTCCAGAAACTTGTCCCGGCCCAGATCATGACGGCTCACACCCTGCGCGCCCAGCTGACGCTCCACCACCATCTGCGTAGCAATACCCGCATGGTCCGTACCCGGCTGCCACAGAGTATTGCGGCCCTGCATACGGCGGAAGCGGATCAGCGCATCCATGATCGAGTTATTGAAGCCATGGCCCATATGCAGGCTACCGGTCACGTTCGGCGGCGGCAGGGCAATGGTGTACGACTCGCCAGAACCCTGCGGAGCAAAATAATTGTTCTGCTCCCAGGTCTGGTACCAGGAGGATTCAATAGCGTGGGGCTGGTAGGTTTTATCCATGGGTGTTTTGGCTGTCCGGTATATGGCTGGCGACGGTAAAGGGTGCCACGGCAGCTTACAGGAGTCCCGCCTGGCCCGCCGATCGGTGGGGCTATATAAAGCAGGAACTCCGCGCGCCATGAGACAGAGTCGCAAAAACGGCCATTATAGCGAGGAGGGAGGGTGGTCGCATCCTTGTTTGCATGGCGTGCAAGGTGCATTGAGCGCCGGTCGAACGCCGCGCCGACATCTGCATTCACCCTCTATGACTTTCCGACTATGGCCAAGCGCCATTCTCTGGGCTATGTTGACCTCAAAGCAAGGATTGCAGCCGTTCCCGCCCAAGGGCCAAGGACAGCCTACCTTCCATACCCGAATTGAGAGCGTACCGGCTTGCCTGCCTGTAGAGGGTGGGGCGGTAGCGTGGCTGGCGAGGTGGGTTTTTATCCAGTAGTAATGGATTCATGAAAAGACGCAGTCAAGCAAATACGGGTGGGCTGTGGCGTGATCTGTAAAGTATTGTTTTTTAAGCGTATTTCTGGCGGCGTAATTTCTATGAAGCGGAGTTAGGTCGCAGTCACTGTTATGTATTAGTGCCGCATGCGGTCTAATCACTGTTAGCACCACAAGGTGGGAGATCTAGTATTGGGGAAAGAGCTGAAAGAAAAAGGGTATATGTCATTGTCAAGTAACGCAGAAATCTCGATGCTTGAAGTGGCACAGAACATCGGAAAGGTGTTCAGGGTTCCCACGATGCCGTTGGTGCAAACACTGACGCCAAGGCAAAAGGAGAACGAACTAGAAAATACCTATAGTGGCAACTTTGGGCTTGACGAATTCCCTTTTCATACTGATTTGGCTCATTGGTACGTTCCACCAAGATACCTCTTTCTAAGGTGCGCTGTCCCTGCACCTGATGTTGTAACGAAGCTCATCGATAGCAGAGACATATGTGGTGATATTGAAGCTAGTATTTTGAGCAGGTCCCACTTTAAGCCTAGGAAGAGGTTAGATAGGGCGGCGAACCTATTAAAGATCAAGCAAGGTGAGATATTTCGGTGGGATTCAATATTCATAGAGCCTGCAAATAGTAATGCAGAAGAGCTAACATTGAAAATTCAATACGCTATAAGTAGCGCAAAATATATAAGCCTGAATCTTGATAGGAATGGCCAGTGCCTGATCATAGACAATTGGCGGATGCTTCACGGCAGAAGCGCTGTCAGCACGCAGTCAATGGGTAGAAAAATAGAAAGAGTTTACTTTGATGAGGTGATGATTTGAACGCTACAAGAACAGCGCACGAATGGTCTAAAGACGCATTGTTTTCAAAATCTCAGCGATACATTGAAACGATGATGGAAAAGGAGCATTCGGATTGGGAGTTTGGTTTCTGGTCTGCGCTAACACTTGAGATTCTGGTTCGGGCAGCTATATCCAATATATCGCCCGCCTTGATTGCTGATGGAAAAGATTGGAATAATATTCTATACGCAGTTGGCACTGACCCGAATCAGCAAAAATTCACTCCTAAATCCGCAGACATTTCTGATCTGCTAAAACGAGCTGAAACCCTTTTCCCGGATTTTACGAGAGAGATGTTGAATTTTAGCATCGCTCATATAAACAAAAGAAATAGCGAATTGCATTCCGGGGCGTTACCTTTCGATAATGTAGGCTCCTCTTCTTGGCTTCCAATGTTTTACTCCGTATGCAAAGTTCTAGTGACATCAATTGGCGAAACGTTGGAGGCCTTACTAGGCAAAGATGCGGCAGAGGAAGCCGAGCACCATATTTCTGCTTTGCAGGATGAAAGTGCCAAATCGGTTAAAGGAACCATTAATGCGCATAGAACGATCTGGGATGATAAATCAGACGAAGAAAGGGCTAAACTTTCAGAGCAAGCTGAATTGCTGTCAACGAGGCATCATGGGCATAGGGTTCAATGCCCAACATGTAATAGTGTGGCTTTGATACAGGGGCGTTCAGTTGGTGCACCGAAAACCACAGTTGATGAAGACGGAATTATTGAGAAACAAACAATGCTTCCTGCAAACTTTGCCTGCACTGCTTGTGGACTAAAAATATCTGGCTATTCGAAGCTCGTGGCATGCGGCCTAGGAAATACATATGTATCAACTAATCATTATGATGCCGTAGAGTATTTTGAGATTGATTTAGAAGAAGAAATGCGCAACATGATATATGAAGACAACAATGAGCCGTTCTAAAGTGCTAACAAACGCAAGCACACGGACAAACTTACGCTGCGCTCCAGTTTGCCGGTGTTGCGGGCGTTAGACACTGCAAAGAAATCGCACTGAGCGAACTTTAAGATCATCAAGAGATAAAAAATTGAGAAAATTACTCATAGCAATAGCCATATTGATCTCATACCCAGCCATCACACACGCTGAAAACTATAGATTCGACGGGCTTTATGAAATATCCGCCCCAGGAGATTGGCGCGTTGTATCTAGCCCTCATGCGACCGAGCTAATGAGGCAAGCGAGCAAAATCGCTAACACGGCCAAAGTAGAGCTCTATGTAGATCTAAAGGATATCGCCACCCCTTTCATGATCTACAAAGAAAATAGCAATGAAGCATTCCTAACAAGAGTTATGGTCGGGCCTCCAGAGCTAACAAAAGAAGAATTTGATGGCCTGACAGTTTCAGACATTAACACTCTAGGAGATGAGCTCTCCAAAAGACAAAATGAAATCATGAGAGCTTCTGGGATCAGGCTAATTTCATCGCAGTCCGGCACAGGCACATTCAAAGGCACTCCTGCAGTTCGGACTGAAAGCATATCTTACAACTCTAAGGGCTTTAAAGTTTCGCGGGCGCAGTACATTGTGTACCGCACATCCGCAACCCTGATAATTAGCTTAGAGCACACCGTACTCAGCGGCGAACCAAACTACAAACTAATAGAAAACCAAATATCCAGCTTCAATGTCCTAGCGCAGTGATGAACTCGAAACTATCGTGCAAGCAGCGTCTAACAACTGGTTCAAGTCGTTCGCTTCGCTCACTCGGGACCGGCTAAAGCCGGCCCCTTAACCAAACGTTATGCATTAAGGACTGACTGATGTTCCGTATTGAACTTACTGAAAAGCAAATAGCTCTTGAGCAAATTAGAGATCTACTACGAAGTCATGAGAGCTCGGGGCAGCCGCCTTCAAAGGCATTCTTGTTAGGGAAACGCTGCACAAATACCACAGCTGCCGCCTGATTGGGTAAAATGCAGCGATCCCGCACGCGTCTAACAGAGCCCTCGCATGAAGCAAATCTCCTTCGCCCAGGCCGAGCATCAGAACAAAAAAAAGAAATAAAGGGGTCAGGTACATATACTCCAGCAGCGCGCGGCTGGGCTCGGGCAGTGCAGTAAATTGGTCGATGAAGTCGCGCTCGGCGCTAGTCAGCAGGTCGCTGTATCGCTGTTGCAGCCATGCCAGGGCGCGCTGGAAGTTGTCCAGGTAATAAAGCGGTTGTGGCTGCTGGTCATGAGATGTTGGCTGGTTGGGCATACAGTATTGTGGCTGCGTAACCTGGCCAGGCGCAAGGGGTGAGTGACGGAGTGCGTGCTGTCGTCATCACCAGTTGGCTCCCCGGTTGAGGCACCGGGGAGGCGTTCTGCTGATCGAACCGGCGCGATGGCCGCTCAGTGAGCCGCAGGCTCGAAGTCCGGATCGTCAAAATGGTGATGGTAGGCATCCAGCGCCTGAATCACCTGAATGGCACCTGCCCGGGGAGCCTCGGCACTGCCTCCGGCCATCGCCTCGGCACCACGCATCAGCTCAGCGATGACCATGTGCAGCTGGGCGTCGGCATCGGCGGGCAGGTTACAGTTGGCAATCATATAGGCCACGCTGTCGTTGACCTGTCTGGCGAGCGGGGCATAGTCAGCCGGCGCCAACCGATCCGCATGGATGGCGTCCAGCGCCCCGCGCATGCTGGCACTGATGTCACCCATGGCCTTGCTCAGGGGCGCATCAACGGCCCATTTCTGGCCGTTATCGAGCTGCAGTGCGAAGGGGATGTCGCCATGATCATGGGCCGCAGGGTCATCGGCAGCCTGGGCGGCACCGGCCAGCACCAGGCTGGCAACAATCAGGGGGAGGAGAATGGCAGATGGTTTGTTCAACATTATGGACCTCCAGAGTCGGGTTTCATCTGTACTAACGCAACTGGCTGCCGTTTTGTTCCATCTGCCCCGTTCACTGGCTGTGCAACCTTTCCACCTCCAGTGTTCCGGTCTGTTGGGTCAGCAGCTCGACCAGCCGTTGACGCTGCCGTTCATCAAGGATTTCCCGCTCCTTCAGCAACTGTTCGATGACCCGTTGCTGTTGCTGTTGCTGCAGTGATGCCAGCGCCTGCTGCTCAGTGCGGATACGTTGTACATCCAGCGAGCGAGCGAAGATGCTGTGGATCAGGCGGTCATGCTGCTGCTGGATGGCGGCAGCGGATTGTTGCAGCTCGACTAGGAAGGGGGCTTCGATCTGCTGCCAGCGTTGGCGCTGCTGCTCGTCCAGCTCCAGTTCCCTTGCCAGTAGCGGCTCCCCGGTGTCGTTGAACAACCCGTGGCTGAGCTGCTGCCAACCCAGCGCCGCCAGCACGCCGAGGTTGAACAGTACGGATATCCCCAGTAGCAGGCGCAGGATAGAGGGCTTCATTGCAGGCTCCCGTGCAGATAGCAGAGTTCAGGCTGGCGGCACAGCGCACCCGGGGGGGCACTGCCGAGGATGGCCAGGGCAGGCAGCTCAGCTGCTGGAGGGACGGTCGCCGGGGAATGCAGGCTGTTACCGACCCATAGCCCCAGTATCACGGCCGCCGCTGCACCCAGGCCCGGCGCGATACGATGCCAGCGGCGGGTGGCCGGTTGTGGCGGCCGGCGTGGCGGTAACTGGTCGAGCAGCGCGCCGATGTCGAGCTGCGGCTGAAGGCTCGGGAGTTGTTGCAGGTCCTTTCTCAGTACCTGTAACTGCCGGTAACGCTTTTGGCACTGCGGGCAACCCAGCAGGTGGCGGCTGACCGCCGCGGTGCCGGGACCGTCCAGCTCGGCGTCCAGGTGAGCGGACAATTGCTGCATATCTGGATGTTCAGTCATCTGAATCTCCTGTCAGGGCCGCTCGGGCCTCCAGTAATGCATCACGAGCGCGGGCCAGGCGGGATTTCACCGTCCCCTCACTGATATCCAGGGTGTCGGCAATCTCCCGGTAAGCCAGGCCATCCACTTCGCGCAGCAGCAGGACTTCACGCTGTCCGGTCGGCAGCTGGCTGATCAGCCTTTCCAGCTGGGCCAGACGGCGGCGGCTTTCCAGTTGATGCAGGGGTGTCGGCCCGGGGGCAACCAGCATGTGTTCCTCGGGCAAGGGCTCGATTCCCGGTTGCCTGCGGCGCAGCGCATCTATGGTCGTATTGCGGGCAATGCGCAGCAACCAGGTCTGCAACCGCGCTTCGGGCCGCCAGTCGGGCAAGGCGTGCCAGGCCTTGATGAAGGTGTCCTGGGTGAGGTCCAGCGCGTGATCACTGTTGCCGCACAGGCGACGGATGAAGGAGAACACCCGACCCTGGTGCTGCTGCACCAGGGTGCCGAACGCCTGGCGCTCGCCCCCTTGAGCCCGGCGGATAAGGCTTTCCTCATCATCCTGCATGCCATCCTCTGAATTCCGTGCTGCTGTCTGCTGAGTCTAACGGAGCGGCGTGGAAAAAGTTCCCCCTCAGCCCCTGAGGGCACCCTTTGAACCGTGCAGCAACCGCAGGCCGTTGAGGATCACCAGCAGGCTGACGCCCATATCGGCAAATACCGCCATCCACATGGTGGCATGGCCGCTCAGGGTCAGGGCGAGGAAAACGGCCTTGATACCCAGCGCCAGGGTGATGTTCTGCACCAGTATCCGATGGGTGCGGCGGGACAGGCGGATAAATTCGGGAATGCGCCGCAGGTCGTCATCCATGATCGCCACGTCGGCGGTTTCTATCGCGGTGTCGGCGCCCATCGCGCCCATGGCGAAACCGATATCGGCCCGGGCCAGCGCGGGGGCGTCGTTGATGCCGTCACCAACCATGCCGACCCGCGCCGGTGGCTGGGCCAGCATTTCCAGATGGGCCAGTTTGTCGGCGGGCAGCAGGTTGCCCCGGGCCTCATCGATGCCGACCTGGGCGGCGATGGCAGCGGCAGTATGCGGATTGTCACCGCTGAGCATCAGCGTGCGAATACCCAGCCGGTGCAGTTGCTGAATGGCGTCGGCGCTACCGGACTTGATCTGGTCGGCCACGGCAAACAGGGCCAGGGCGCGGTCGCTGTCGCTGAGGACGATCACGCTGCGGCCCTGACTTTCCAGCTGCTCCAGTCGGGCCTCGATGTCCGGGCTGCACAGGCCGAGCTGTTCCAGCAGCCGGTGATTGCCCAGGTGATAGCAGCAGCCGTCGATCTCGCCGCGGCTGCCGAGGCCGGGCAGGGCGCTGAACGAAATAAAGGGGTCAGGTACATATACTAGGTTAAGGTCAGCAGCTGACCCGGTCGTGGAGTCAAGCCGCTTTGCGATTGTCATGCATCGCGCGCTTACGGACGGTGCGGCGCAGTATCCTGGCTACCCAATAGCGCACCTGTGCGTCTACCGTTGGCTTATCCAGATAAGCCAACAAAAAGCGTAGCCGCTGGCTTTTGCTGGGGGGCTGGCTGCGCCGATTCAAGACCTCCAGATCGCGCAGACATCCCCATGCCGGGAAGAGATGCATACGACTACTTTCCAGATCAATCAGTCGTGCACAGGCCCCATCATCCATCAGCCTGAGAAAGATATGTTTGGGATAAAGGCTGTTGTGCACCATGGAGCGTGAATGCAGTAGTGCAACCAGTTTACCGGCAGCCACCAACAACTCTTGTTTCTGGCAGCGCTCCAGCTTATGCCAATCGGCAAACCAGTGATCCAGCGGCAGATAGTCATCCAGATTGCGGGTTAGCAGAATTGCCTGCCACTCCCCTCCCATTCGCCGTTGACCACAGTACCACGCCTCCAGTGCGGGAATGCCCAGCTCTGCGTAACGTTCTATATTGCGGAATTCTCGTACAACAGTGGGCTCACCCAACGGATGGCGCATACTGCGAATCAGATAGTTGCTCTGACGCTTGAGATAGAAAACCTGGGGCGTGCCGCAAGCGTCCTGCAGAGTCAGGCGACTGACACTACTGTGTCCACCACGAGCCTGGTTGGGTTCATCTACCAGCTCCGCCCTCACTTGCCACAGTGCTTCGAAGCTATCAAGCTGATGACGCTTTAGCACATCCAACGCATTGTCTGCAATAAAAACCGAGTGCGCCACTCCCACCTGGCGACCAGTTTCTAAAATCACGCTCGACATCATAATCACCCGTAGAAAAGCCATGAAACACCAGAACAACTACTGTTTTGAGTGCAAACAGGGGGGCAATATAAGGGAACTGACAGTCTCGCTTCGGGGTTTATGTAATCCGTTCAGCGAGCGTTCAGCTTTCTAGAGAAGGAAAACCGGGGCAGATAAGAAAAGGGCAGATACATTTTCTTGAAATGGGCACTGTCGCTGCCTATGGTCAAAACCAGCTATGTGTAGTGCTTGCTAAAAATAGCAAAGACAATCTTGTAGGCCTCGTACTAGCTCGCGTTGCAGATGGTAAGTTGAGCCGATTAGATCTATGCATCGCGCCGCCGCCGGAATCAGCTGAGCGTAGCGGAGAGTACCCCGCTTGATATTTAACAGTTCATCCAGGCCGACGCGGCTTCTCCGCGCGGCTTACTCCCGGCGCCAGACTCCTTTGGAGATTTATGTCACTCGGATTGGCTTTTCTACACAATCTCACTACGGAACCTGATCACCCCCTCCTATTCTGGCGTCGGGTATAGCAGTGCTGCGGGGTGGGTCTGAAATTCGGCTGCCGCCATCTCCTGTAACATCCCCCCGCCTCGATTGTCCCACGTTACAGGTGTCGATCTCCGACAGTTGACTGGGGCGCCGTACCGCATGCGTGATCCGATCATCATTCCCACCGATGAAGGCCTGTTCTGTCCGGCGGGCAATTTCCATATCGATCCGTGGCGTCCGGTGGCTACCGCCGTGATTACCCATGCCCACGCAGACCACGCCCGCGCTGGGAGTGAACATTATCTGGCGCAGCACCTCAGCCTGCCGATCATGCGGCAGCGGTTGGGGGAGCACCGTTTTACCGGGTTGGACTATGGCGAGCAGCGGCGTTTCGGTGCCATCACCTTGAGCCTGCATCCCGCCGGGCATGTGCTTGGCAGCGCCCAGGTTCGGCTGGCCCATGATGATGGGCGTGTGTGGGTAGTGACGGGCGATTACAAGCGCGACCCGGACCCGACCTGCGCGCCCTTTGGGGGACATAGGGGCAGGTACAATTTTTCATATGGATTCTGAGACGATTGTACATTTCAGTTCTGTGGAGAGTGACGTGTAGGATGAACTTAGTCGAGCTGCGCTGACCCACTCCCCGATGACAACATGGGCATCGTCACCATCACGACGCCCGGATGCACTGCTATAACCCCAAATACTCTGCTATCAAAAACGCTTCACCCTTGCCTTCATATTTGCCGAAATAACTGACCGGCTCGCGGGCATCGTCTTCGATATACCCCACCTCGCAATCAATGTCGTATTGCTCGGCCAGACGGTTGAACAGGTCCACTGGGAAATTAAGGTGAATGTTCTTCGTCACTGGCTGACTGATTCCCAGCTGCCAGTCTTCGCAATCGTCGCTCTCGCACTCATTGATCAGCGTGACATTGTTGGCTGCATTGGCATCAACATACGTCTGCAAAGCTGCTTGCAGCTCCGGCAGGTTTTGCCTCAGTTTCTTCTCTCGCTTTTCTTCAAGGCGGTCGCAGGCGATCAGCAGGTATATAAGCATTTGAACTGTCCGGATTAAAATTTGTGTCTACTTTACCATAGGGGCTTTGATTTCCATGGCTGGTAAACCTTGGGCTCCTGTGGTGCCTCTTACCGGGAGGGGGACCGTCAATTGGCTGGAGACTGCTTCATGCAAGTCGTTGTGTTAACCCTGGCATTTTCACTCCCAGGCTGTCGCTCGCTGAAGGAGAAGCGCCAGCGAATGGGTGGGATTCACGAGCGCTACGGGCGTAACCCTGCGGTGGCCGTTTGTGAAAGTGGTGATCGCGAACGACTGGATGCAAGTGAATGGACTTTCGTTGTGGTGGGTACCTCGTCACAAGAGCTGGACTCGCTGTGTAGCGAGATCGAAGACCGGATACAACGTACAGTCGAGGCCAGGGTGACGGATGTGGTTCGTGAACGGTTGTAGTGGTCAGCAGGTGTTTGGCAGAGCAAGTATCTCAGCACTTGGCCAACACCTTGAGCCGCTGAACCGACGCCCGTGCCTCTTCAGCAGTTGCAAAATTGGCGAACCCCATCAGCAAACCTCCCTGCGATGACTTGCACATCTGCCAGTCGCTCAAGGCATGAACCGCGAGTCCGCTGGTTTGGGCAGCCTCTGCCAGAGCCCTGTCATTCTGCTCGGTGCGCAGATGGGCCAGGACATGGATGCCGCCCGCCTGGGGCTGGATATACAAGTGCTCTCCCATCTCCTGCTTCAACGCATCAACCAGATAGCCCCGCCGGGTGGCGTATAAGGTTCTCATCTTGCGCAGGTGCCTGCCAAAGTGACCCTGTTCCATGAAGTCAGCCACCATGGCTTGGGGCAGGATGGAGCCTGAGCCGGAGCGGTGGTTCACCGCATCTCTGAACTGGCCGATTTGAGAGACGGGGACCACCAGATAGGCCAGACGTAAACCGGGAAACAGCACTTTGCTGAAAGTCCCGGTGTAGAGCACCCGCCCATCGCGATCCAGGCTTTTCAGCGCGGGCAGGGGCCGGCCGTGGTAACGGAACTCGCTGTCGTAGTCGTCTTCGATAATCCAGGCTTGGCGATGGTTCGCCCACTCCAACAGCTCCAGCCGTCGCGGCAATGACAAGGCAACACCCAGCGGGCTTTGATGGGTTGGGGTGACGACGGCGAAACGCGCATGGGGTGCACGGCGCTGACCGATAGCCACATTCATACCTTCCTCATCGACCGGCACCGGCTCCAGGCGCATCCCCGTGCGCTCCAGGAACTGCCGGGCGAGGATATATCCCGGATCCTCGTACCATCCCAGGTCACCCGTCTTCAATAGCGCATGGCATACCAGTTCCAGCGCTCCCAGATAACCTGTCGTCACGAACACCTGCTCGGGCGAACAGGCGATCCCGCGTGAGATCCCCAGATAAGTCGCAATGGCGCGCCGCAGAGGCTCATAGCCTGCTGGATCGGGGTAGGTCATGGCCGTGGTCTCCAGCGAGCGCATAGTGCGGCCAGCCAGGCGCGACCAGGTCTTCCGTGGGAATGCATCCAACGCCGGCAAGCCGAGCTGAAACGGCAGCACTTCACTGGATATCGCGTGCAGTGCCGGTGATGCAGGAGCGGGAGGCTCTGACAGCTTGGCGTGATCTGCGGCCAGGCTTTCCAAGCGGGGCGAGATGATGGTTCCCGCGGCGCCACGCGTCACGAAATAGCCTTCGTTTGCCAGCATCTGATAGGCCATTTCCACTGTGCCACGCGCCAATGTCAATTCACTGGCGAGATTGCGTACGGACGGCACGCGGTCTCCAGGACGGAGTTTGCCCGCAGCAATCGTCTCCCGATAGCGCCGATACAACTGCAGATAGAGCGGCACGCCCTGTTCCTGGCTCGGTCTGAGGTGCTGCAAGTCCATATCGAATGCCCCATTAAATTAGTCAATTCTTGCACCTACCTGCTGGGTCATGATTTTCCTACAGTACTGTCCATGCAACAAGGATCTTCACCTGAGGAATATCTACATGAGTACCCCAAAACGTTTGCCCTATCACACGCTCTCTCCCGAGGCCTATCGCGGGCTCGGTGCTACGAAAGCAGCGCTGGAGAAAAGCAGTCTCGGTATGGAGCTGATCCAGCTTGTATGGCTGCGAATGTCGCAGATCAATGGCTGCGCTTTCTGCCTGGAAATGCATGCGCAAGCACTGCGTGCCGACAACGTTCCAGATGCCAAGCTCGACAGCTTGGCGGGATGGCGTGTGAGTGATCGTTTCAGCGAGCGTGAGCGTGCCGCACTGGCTTGGACAGAGGCACTGACGCACGTAGATCGCACGCACGCACCCGACGGGGATTTCGAGCCGCTCAAGGCGTATTTCAACGAGGTTGAAATTTCCGACCTGACCTTTGCCATTGCCTTGATGAGCGCATTCAATCGCCTGGCGATCGGGATGCGTCAGTAAGTATCAGTACACCCCCATAGCCGCCAGGTTCCTGGCGCGCGATTTGATTCAGGAGCATAACGCATGTCGCAACGTATTCTTGTCATAGGTGCCGGTTTTGCCGGTATGTGGAGCGCGCTGGGCGCCGCTCGTCTGCTCGATCAGGCGGGGCGCACCGACGTGGAGGTCGTACTGATTGCGCCAGAACCGGAGCTGCATGTCCGGCCCCGCTTGTATGAGCATAATCCCGAGGGAATGAAGGCATCATTGCAGGACATTTTCCAGGCGACCGGTGTTGCGTTCATTCAGGGGCTGGTCGAGCACATCGATGTGACGAACCAGCAGGTGAACATTGCCGGTACCGGCCTGGATACATCGCGTCGGTCCATCAGCTATGACCGCCTGGTACTCGCTGCGGGCAGCCGGTTGAATTGTCCGCCGATCCCGGGGCTGGCTGAGCATGCATTCAATGTTGACCAGATTGCTGACGCTGCGAAACTCGAGACACATATCCATGGTTTGGCCAGTCGGGCGGAAAGTGCAGGGCGCAATACCGTGGTCGTTGCCGGCGCCGGCTTCACTGGCATCGAGACCGCGGCCGAAATGCCAGCCCGCTTACGGGAAGTCCTCGGTCAGGATGCAGCAGTGCGCGTGATCATGATTGAGCGCAATACCGACGTGGGCCCGGATCTGGGTGCCGGTCCGCGGCCAGTGATTACCCAAGCGCTGGCTGAGCTGGGAGTCACTTGGAAGCTCGGCTCCGGCGCTGCTGGCATCGATGCGAAAGGAGTGACGCTCGAGAATGGGGAATATATCGAGGCTGATACTGTTATCTGGACCGCTGGCGCGCGCGCCAGCAAGCTGACCGCGCAAATCCCGGCGCAGCGCGACAACTTCGGTCGGCTTCATGTTGATCGTAATCTGAAGGTCAACGGCCTCGATACGGTCTACGCCACGGGCGACTGCGCCTACGCGGCCACCGATGACGATGGGAATTACGCAATGATGTCCTGTCAGCACGCCATGAATCTCGGGCGCTCCGCAGGCCATAATGTGGCTGCAGATCTGATCGGTGAGGAGCCGATCCCGTATAGCCAGCCGCAGTACGTGACGTGCCTGGACCTGGGCCCCTGGGGCGCCGTCTACACGGAAGGCTGGGATCGCCAGGTAAAGCTGGCTGGTGCAGAGGCCAAGGCGCTGAAGACGAAGATCAATACCGAGTGGATCTATCCCCCGAGTGGCGATCGCGCTGAAGTCTTTGCCCTGGCGGATCCCAGCCGCATCGTTGTTGCTTGAACGAACAGAGCGGTCTTACCCGATCGCTCTGCTCCTTTCACGAGGCCATGGCCGGAGGTGATATGAACATACTGCTGATTGACTGTAGTCCCAGGCCCAATTCGCATAGCCGGAAATTGTCGGCAGCCATCATTGCGCGGCTGCTCGCCGTGGATCCCGCTGCTCATGTCACTCGCCGTGATCTGGGGCGGGAGCCCATACCGCACGCGGAGACCAGCTACGCCACCGCGATCTCGTCACCTGGGGAGTTGACAGCGTGGCAGTCGGATAGCGCCGTGCGTCTGTCGGAGCAATTGATCCAGGAGGTGGAAGCCGCGGACGTGCTGGTCATTGGTACGCCGATGAACAACTTCACTGTGCCTTCGGTACTCAAGGCCTGGATCGATCAGGTTCTGCGGATGGGCCGCACGATTGGTGCCGCAGCCACAGGAGAGAAAATTGGCCTGCTGCAAGACAAGCCGGTCTATATTGGGATTGCCTCCGGCGGTATATTCACAGGTGACCACGCAAAACAGCCCGATTTTCTCATCCCTTACCTGACTGCTGCATTTGGATGCGTGGGCGTAACTTCGTTGCAGTTCTTTCCTCTGCAAGCGACGGCATTTCTCGATGAGGAGCAGCTGAACGCAGATCGGGAAGCTCTGATCTCAACCATGGATACGACGAATATTGGCAGAACCATGCTTGGAGCGGCTCCTGCCGAGTGGTGAGTGCGGTAGCCGGGCACTGCAGTCGATACTCCTCATCCTGCTATCAAAATAGGATTGATTGATGCGTAACTATCTGATCCATATAAATAAAATTGTTTTCATGATGTTGTTCATTGCCACTCACTCCGTTGCCGACGGTTTACCTGATGAGCTGTTGAACGCGCCCATACACCTTATCTCAGGAGAGACTGTCAGCTTGGCCGAATACAAAGGTGAAAAGCCTGTGTATTTGAAGTTTTGGGCAACCTGGTGCCAGCCCTGCCGCCAGCAGATGCCGCACTTCCAGCATGTCCAGGAAAAATATGGCGACGAGATTGAAGTCATCGGCATAAATCTGGGCCTCAATGATGACCTGCGTGCGGTACAAGACACGATTGCAGAATTTGGATTAACGATGCCGATGGCCATTGATGAAGGTGGTGACCTGGCCCAGAAATTCCGCCTTATCGGTACGCCTTACCATCTTTTATTTGATAAGCAGATGAACCTGATTCACCTGGGGCATGAAGCCGATTCCTCTCTGGATAATAAGATTGATCTGGTTTCCCGAAGCCTGTCGGAGAAAGACAAAATAATTGACTCGTCAGTGTTGAATGAGGACGAGCTTGATATATCGATCGACACCAATGATGGTGACGTACATGCTCTGTTTTTCACTGCCACCTGGTGTGACTGGTATTTGAAAGAAACGCGGCCAGTGTCCGCTGAGCGCTGCGCTTCAGCTCAAAACACAATAAATTCTGTTTTCAAGGAAACCGGGGATATCTCTTGGCTTGGTGTGATTAATCGCTTGTGGACTGGCGATGAAGACATGGCGGAATACAGAAGAAAATACTCAATAGCGCATGCTATGGATATAGACAAAAGCAATCGGTTGTTTCATAAATACGCTGTCCATGATCTCCCAACACTCTTGATTATTAAAGATGATGCGGTCGTGGCGCGGATAACGGACTTTTCTGACGAAAACAGGATAGTCAGTGAGCTGAAAAGCCATGAAAAATAAGGATGGGGAGCTCTCTCATCCATTGCGCTGCTAAGGACCTGAGTGCATACCGTGAAGAAAATTCTACTTGTTCTGGCCTTCGCTTTTGGCCTGTTCCAGCTTCAGCAGGGTGGCCATCTCGATGGCTTGCTTGATGGCGCCGGCCTTACTCAGTCGGGCTCTGCCAGCCACTCGCAGCTGTCGGCGCAGGACCAGCAGTTGCACAACACGCTGGAGCGGATTAGTCGGAATGGGCCGTTTCCCTACCAGCGTGATGGCATCACCTTTGAAAATCGAGAGCGGCTGTTGCCGATCAAGCCGAGGGGGTACTACCGGGAATACACGGTGGACACGCCGGGCTTATCGCACCGTGGCCCGCGGCGAGTGGTGACAGGTGGCAATCCGCCTGTGGAGTTTTATTACACGGAGGATCATTACCGTTCCTTCACCCGCATCAAGGGGCATTGAGATGAGCACAGCAGCCAGCCAGCCAGCGGCAATCACCTGGCGGCCCAGGGGCCAGCTTGATCAACCGGCCATCGCGCTGGACGCAGCTAACAGGCTGAACAAGTCGACCCTGCTGCGGGCGCTCAGCGAGTCTTTCAGTTTTCCGGATTATTTCGGTGGAAATTGGGATGCGGCCTATGACCTGTTGCTTGATGAGGTGGACCAGTTAACAGCACCTGCGCTCTGGCGTTTTTCAATTGATGGCGCGGCGGAGGTGAATAAAGCAGATCTGGCAGACTGGATTCAGTTGATGACGGACCTTTGTGCTTATGCTGACTCCCGGGAGCATGGATTGCGGGTGGAGATATACAGTGATGCACAGGTCGAGTGACTCGACTCGAGCGGCTTGAACTGAGCACGAGCGAGTGCCGGGAGAAAAGCCAGGTATGACGCTTTGCAGTAACAGGGGAACTCCCCTTCTCCCAGTGCCGGGAGAGGGGGAACTCATCAGACCTCTGTTACTGTGGCCTCGGGGGCGTTCTTCTTGACGGACTCGATACCGTTGTCGCGGGACGCTGTTGATTCATATAGCTGGCTGGAGCCGATGATCTGGTGGTTTGCTGCCTTGAGATTGAACATGAACTTGCCAGAGCTGGACTCCTTGCGCTCGTAGCGGCCGTCTTCCGGGGCGTTGGCCTTGACTGATTCGACACCGTTCATACAACTGGCTTTGGTTTTGTACCCTTCACTGGCAAGGATGTTCTGCCCATTGGATGCCTTGAGTCGGAAGCGGTATTCACCAGCCTTGTCCTGATAGACCTCAAATTTACCTGCCATATTGTTCTCCTGGAAAAATGAACCACGGCGAATGTCGGTTCATTGTGTCAATTAAAGCTCAGAGTTTGCCGCTTCGCTAATGCCGGACTGCACAAAAGATTGCCTTGAGGCGGCTCGCCGCACCGCGGGCGGTGCGGCTTTTCTCGGGTTTTGGTGCTGCGGGGAAGTTTCAGCTGCGGGCTTCCGATATCATGGCGGCTGATCCGCTGTGCGTAACTGCAGACACGCCGCCGGATGAGGTGGCGTATCTCATGCCGGAGAGAAGGGTTGGCAGTGTGACCATCGAGAATGTGGGCGGTCACATTGCTGGAGATCTTTACGGCTACTGATGCACTGAATGCACTGATTGAAATAGTCCGAGCAGGCAACGCTGCAGCCGCCTCGGAGTGAGGAACAGATGACTGAACAAAGATCGAACGACCCCTTGCATGGCGTCACGCTGGAGCAGGTTGTTACCCGGTTGCAAGGCCACTACGGTTGGGACGGCCTGGCTCTGCGGGTCGATATCAACTGCTTCAAGAATGATCAGTCAATCAAATCATCCCTGAAGTTTTTGCGTAAGACCCAATGGGCTCGGGACAAGGTAGAGAAACTGTATGTTTCAACCTTTCACGGTAAAGGCTACTAGAAGCCTCTCTTTAAGAATCTTGACCCCGCCGCAATTCATTAGCTGGGCGCCCCCGGCGCGCCGGCCAACGCCCGATACACATTCACCATCGCCAGCACCATGGCTGTCTGGCTCTGCACCAGGTTATCCCGCATGGCGGTCAGTTCCTGCTCCGCTGCCAACAGTTCGAAGTAGCCGATAAAGCCCTGATCATAGCGGTCGCGCGCCTGCTCCACGGCCTGGGTGGCGGCGTCGGTGGCGCTTTGCAGCAACGCCGTGCGTTCGTGGGATTGCTGGTAGCGCAGCAGCCAGGTTTCTGTTTCTTCCAGCGCCAGCAGCACTGTGTGCCGGTAGTCGGCGAGCAGTTCTGCGTAGCGGGCGTCGGCGGCGTCTATGCGTGCCTGAACCATGGCCCGATCAAGAAAGGACCAGTCGATACCCAAGGCGACGCGCCCGGTTTGGGCGCCGCCGGTAAAGAGGTCTGACCCGGTGCCAGCCAGGGAGCCGAGCAGGGCACCTAGGGTGAAGCGCGGGAACAGGTCGGCGGTCGCGATGCCGATGCGGGCGTTGGCTGCGGCCAGTCGCCGTTCAGTGGCCTGGATATCCGGGCGGCGGCGCAGTACATCACCGGGGCTGCCTGCCGCAATGGACGGCCGACTGTCCGGTAGGTCCGCAGGGACTTCAAGCAGGGAAACCAGTGCGGTGGGCGTCTGGCCGGTTAATACGCCGATACGGTGCATGGCGGCGCCGATGTCGGCTTTGAGTTGAGGGATCTCTGCCCGGGTGGCATCCAGCTGGGCGCGGGCCCGCACCTGATCGAACAGGGTGCCGCGGCCGGCTTCCAGTCGTGCGCTGACGATATCCAGCGAGGCCTGCTGCAGGCTGACGTTCTCCTCGGCTACCCGCAGTTGCTGTTGCAGGCCGCGCAGCTGGAAGTAGCTGCTGGCCATCTGGCCGGCCAGCGCTACCTGCAGGGTCTGCTGGTCTGCACCGGCGGCCTGCAACTGTGCTTCGCTGGCCTCGGTGGCGCGGCGCAGTCGCCCGAACAGGTCCAGTTCCCAACTGAGCGCGACACCGGCCTGGTATAACTCCACTCGCTCCTGACCCGGCTGAGTGCGCTCCACTTCTGCCAGGCGCTGGCCGGCAACATTGGCACCGGCGGTGACGCTGGGTAACTGATCCCGGCGCGAGCCGCGCAGCAGGGCTTCAGCTTCCTGATAGCGGGCCAGGGCAGCCTGCAGGCTCTGGTTGTCGGCCATGGTTTGCTTGATCAGGTCGGCCAACAGGGGGTCGGCAAAGCCTTGCCAGAACTGCTGTTCGTTGTGTTTCAGCGCCGCTCCGGCAGCATCTGTGGTTGCCTGGTCGTGGGCAAACTGTTCCAGCTGTACTGGCTCAGGAGTCTGATAATCCGGGCCTACGGCGCAGGCACTGAGCAGCGCTGCCATCGAAAAGATACCTGCCAGCTTACTCATGTGACGCTCCTTTAAGTTCTGCGTGTACATCGCTTTCAGGCTTTTCTGCCTTGTGCTCAAAATGCTTGGCCAGTGTCCGCAGCGCGACATAAAACACCGGTGTCAGCAGCAGGCCGAACAGCGTGACGCCGATCATGCCGGTGAACACGGTGATGCCCATGGCGTTACGCACTTCGGCACCCGCACCAGTGGCCAGTACCAGCGGCACGACGCCGGCGATAAAGGCGACCGAGGTCATGATGATCGGGCGCAGCCGCAGGCGGCTGGCTTCCAGCGCGGCGCTGATGGTGTCGCGCCCTTGCAGTTCGAGTTCACGGGCGAACTCGACGATGAGGATGGCGTTCTTGCACGCCAGGCCCATCAGCACTACCAGGCCGACCTGGACGAAGATGTTGTTATCGCCGTCTACCAGCCACACGCCAAACAGCGCAGCGAGCAGACACATGGGCACGATCAGGATCACCGCCAGCGGCATTACCCAGCTTTCATACAGCGCGGCGAGCACCAGGAACACCAGCAACAGGGCCACCGGGAAGACCACCATGGCGGCATTGCCCTGGGTAACCTGCTGGAAGCTCAGGTCGGTCCATTCCAATGACATGCCGGCCGGCAGTACCTCGTCGGCCACGCCCATGACTGCGGCCAGGGTCTGCGCCGAAGACAGCAGGGCGGGGTCGGATTGGCCGATCAGGTCTGCCGCCGGGTAGCCGTTGTAGCGGATCACCGGGTCGGGCCCGAAGCTCTCGCGTAGCGTGACCATGGTATTGAGCGGCACCATCTGGTTGTTGGCGTTGCGGGTATACAGGTGGTCGATGTCGCTGGGGTTGTCGCGGAACGACGCATCCGCCTGGGCCATGACCCGGTAGGTGCGGCCGAACAGGTTGAAGTCGTTGATGTACTGCGAGCCGAAGTACAGCTGCAGGCTGCCGAACAGATCATCCAGCCGCACACCCTGAGCCTTGGCCTGGATACGGTCTACATCGGCATCCAGCTGCGGCACGTTGGCCTGGTAGGAGCTGAATGGGTAGAACATGCCCGGTGTTTCACTCAGCGCCAGGGCCAGCTCATTGGTGGCTGTTTGCAGCTCGCCATAACCAACGCCGCGCCGGTCCTGTACGTAGAGTGAATAACCCGAGCCCGCGCCCAATCCGAACACCGGCGGCGGCATGAAGGTAATGGCGAAGCCTTCGTTGATGTCGGCCAGCTTGGCGTTGATCTCATCGGATATCTCCTGGGCGGTGCGGTCGCGGTCGGCAAAGTCGTCGAATACCATGAACACCGTGCCGACGTTCGGCGTGTTGGTGCCCTGCAGCGCATTGAAGCCGACAAAGGCCAGCGCGTCGGCGACGCCCTCGGTATCCATCGCCAGCTCACTGACCCGCCGCGCAACGGCTTCGGTACGATCCAGCGAGGCGCCTTCGGGCAACCGAATACTGCCGATCAGGTAGGTCTTATCCTGGGTGGGGATAAAGCCGCCGGGCACCTGGGTGAACATCATGGCGGTGCCAGCCAGCAATAACAGGTATATCCCGAACACCCAGCCGCGGCGGCTCAAGCTGCGACCGACCAGGGACTCGTAGCGCTGGGCGTTGCGCAGAAAGAAGCGGTTGAAGGGGCGGAAGATCCAACCGAACAGGCGATCAATGATGCGCGCCGGCAGATCCGGTGCTGCCCCATGGGGCTTCAGCAGCGCTGCTGCCAGAGCGGGCGACAGGGTCAGCGAGTTGATCGCGGAAATTACCGTGGCGATAGCAATGGTCATCGCAAACTGGCGGTAGAACTGACCGGTGATGCCGTCCAGAAACGCCATGGGCACGAATACCGCGCAGAGCACCAGACTGATGGCGACGATAGGCCCGCTGACTTCGCGCATCGCCTGATGCGCCGCCGCCAGCGGCGCCAGACCTTCTTCGATATTACGTTCGACGTTCTCCACCACGACGATGGCGTCGTCCACCACGATGCCAATCGCCAGCACCATGGCGAACAGGGTCAGGGTATTGATGGAAAAGCCCAGCAGCAGCAGGACCGCGAAGGTGCCGACGATGGACACCGGCACCGCGAGCAGGGGGATCAGCGAGGCGCGCCAGGTCTGCAGGAACAGAATCACCACCAGTACCACCAGCGCGACGGCTTCCAGCAGGGTCATGATCACGGCCTTGATGGAGGTGCTGACGAACACGGTCGGATCGTAGGCAATTTCCCAACTGAGGCCCTGTGGAAAGTTATCTTCCAGCTCGGCCATTTTTTCCCGTATCGCTGCCGAGACTTCCAGCGAGTTGGAGCCGGGAGCCTGGAAGATGGGTAGTGCAACCGCTTGGCGGTTATTCAGCAGTGCGCGCAACGCATCCTGCGAGGCAGCCAGCTCGACCCGGGCCACGTCCTTGAGCAGAGTTACCTCACCCTGCTCACCGGTTTTCAGCACGATATTCTCGAACTCTTCGACCGATTCCAGCCGGCCCTTGGCGTTGATGGAAATCAGCAGGTCGGAGCCATTCGGCATGGGCGGTGCGCCGATCTGGCCGGCGGAGACCTGGATGTTCTGCTCGCGTACTGCGGTGCTTATATCGCCTGCGGTGACGCCCAGGGCCGCGGCGCGCTGCGGGTCGATCCACAGGCGCATGGCGTAGTCACCCGAGCCAAACAGGCCGGCCTGGCCCACGCCGGGAATACGCGCCAGCTCGTCACGGATATGCAGTACCGCGTAGTTGCGGATATAGGTGGCGTCCAGGCTGTCATCCGGCGAGGTCAGGTGCACGGCCATCATCAGGTTCGGTGACTGCTTCTGGGTGGTTACACCAAGCTGGCGCACGTCCTCGGGCAGCCGCGGCAGTGCCTGGGATACCCGGTTCTGTACCTGCACCTGAGCCTGATCGGGGTCGGTGCCCAGAGCGAAGGTCACGGTCAGTGCCAGGCTGCCGTCACTGCCGGCCACCGATTTCATGTAGATCATGTTCTCGACGCCGTTGATGGCTTCTTCCAACGGCGTGGCCACGGTTTCGGAAATGGTCTTGGGGTTGGCTCCGGGATAGCTGGCGCTGACCAGCACGCTGGGCGGCACCACCTCGGGGTATTCGCTGACCGGCAGCAGTGGAATGCTGATCAGCCCGACCACGAAGATGATGATCGACAACACCGAGGCGAAGATCGGTCTGTCCACAAAGAAACGCGAGAAATTCACGGCAACAGTCTCCCGGAACGCATCCGGGAGACGCGCCCGTATCAGTTAATTGAAAAATGCAGGCGGGGTCGGGGCGTTACGGCGCCGTGGCCACTACCATGGGCGCCGGGTCGGGGCGCATCGCTACCCGCTGGGGCAGCACTTCCATTCCGGGGAAGGCAATCTTCTGCAGGCCGTTGACCACCACCCGCTCGCCTTCGCTCAGACCGGCGGTAATGACCAGCAGCTTGCCCACCCGGCGGCCGGTTTCCACGGTGCGCCGCTCGACCTTGTTGTCATCGCCCAGTACATACAGGTAGCGGCGATCCTGGTCGGTCAGCACCGCCTTCTGATCCACCAGCAGGGCAGCGGAGGCGTTGGCCACCGGCATTTCCACCCGGGCAAACTGACCAGGACGCAGCTTGCCGTCGGGGTTGGCTACCTGGGCGCGGTACTGCAGGGTGCCGGTGCGTGCGTTGTACTGGTTGTCGACGAAGTCCAGTTGGCCCCGGTAGGGGAAGTCCTGCTGACCCGACAGCCCGATACGTACCGGCACAGCCTGACCGTGGGGATTGTCCTGCGCGGTCTGCTGATCACTTTCGAAATACACATACAGCGGATCAACTGAAACGAGAGTTGCCAGCAGGGTGGCATCGATGGTCGCCAGGTTGCCACGGGTTACCTCGGCGCGGCCGATACGGCCACTGACCGGCGCCTTGATCTGGGTGTATTCCAGATCCAGCTGGGCGCTTTGCAGTGCCGCAGCTGCGGAATTCACTGCGGCCTGGGCCATGGTCTTCGCCGCATTGCGCTGTTCGAACTCTTCGCGGGAGATCGCCCGGCGCTCCCATAACTGTTCGGAGCGGGCCGCCTCGCTGCTGGCCAGCGTCAACTGGCTGCGCATGCGTGCCAGTTCGGCCTCGGCCAGTTGCACGTGGGCTTTATAAGGGCGTGGGTCGATGACGAACAGCACGTCGCCTTCGCTGACCAGTTCGCCTTCTTCGAAGTTGACCTGATCAATGTACCCGCTGACCCGCGGGCGCAGTTCCACGGTCTGGGGTGCTTCGACCCGGCCGCTGAATGCGCCCCAGATGGTCACCGGCTCGGCGTTGACCTCGGCCACCTCAACTTCGGGTGGTGGTGGCGTAGCATTATCCTGGGCCTGGCCCCGAGCATCGCAGCCGGCCAGGACGAGCAACAGCAGGCCGCCGAGCAGAGCCACTTTGGCTTGATTGAAGGGGATTGCATGCATGGTCTGTTCTCGCTTCCCGTCAGGGATCACTGGTTCAAGTCGTTGGCGCGGGGCACCGTGGTGGAACGAACATTAAGGCCAGTGTTGTTGTAACGGGTAGCGCGTTACTGCCGCATGATTGCCTGATCCTATTTATAGCGGTTTCACAATCTTGCGTTTTCCGGCTCTCGAAGCCTGCCAAAACGTGATTGTTTCATCTTTGCAGGGCTTTATACGTGATGGCTTGAGCGATCCTGCTGGATTGTTGCCTATTCCTGCAGATCGTCGGCTCGGGGCTTGGGCCTTGTCTGATCCTGTATATACTGCCTTCACTCCCTGGAGGTCTGCCATGCTCAATATTGTCCACTCGCCCCCTGAACTTGCCTCGATACAGCCCCCCGCCGAACCCATGTGCCGGCAACTGGCCGATCTGGTCTCATCCAGGATCACCACCGAGGGCATCCACAAAACCATCATCCCCGGCCTGGAGCTGTTTCGCATCGATGCGCCCTCCGGTTGTGTGTCTACCGTGTATGAACCTTCCTTGTGCGTCATTGCTCAGGGCCGCAAGACGGTTGAGCTGGGCGACCGGGAAATCGTTTATGGCGCGCTCAGTTATATGGTGTCCAGTGTCGATCTGCCGGTGCAGGGGCGAGTAATAGACGCCTCTCCTGAGCAACCCTATCTGGCGGTAAAAATCAGCATCGACCCGGCGGAAGTGGCCGATCTGGTACTGCAGTTAGGTGACTCCGCGGCGAGTGACGAGCAAACTGACTGCCCTTATTCAGGCTGCGGTCTGTGTATTGCCCAGATCGATCTGGGCATACTCGATGCCATGACCCGGCTGGTGCAGCTACTCGATTCGCCAACCGATGCGAAGGTGCTGGCACCCCTGATCCAGCGCGAAATCATCTACCGCGCGCTGGTTGGCGAGATGGGGCCGCGTATGCGTGAGTTTGTCTCGGCCGATAGCCAGTCACACCGTATTTCCAAGGTGATATCGGTGCTCAAGAGCCGTTTTGCCGAGCCGCTGCGGGTGCGCGAGCTGGCGGAAGACGTGAATATGAGCGAGTCGGCGTTGTACCACAGCTTCAAGCAGGTCACGCGTATGTCGCCGGTACAGTTTCAGAAGAAGCTGCGCTTGCACGAAGCGCGAAGGTTGATGCTCAGCGAAGGGCTGGAAGCTGCCACTGCAAGCTATCGGGTCGGCTACGAAAGTCCTTCGCACTTCAGCCGCGAGTACAGCCGCATGTTCGGTGCGCCGCCGCGCGCAGACGTTACCAAGCTGCGCCGTGAGACGCGCATGGGTATGCCGGCCTGAAGGTTTCTGAACTATGCTTGAGACGTGCTGGGAGCCCTCCGGAGGATTATCATCATGTCCCGTTTATTCATGCTTTTTGCTGCATTGATGCTCAGTTCTGCCGCCTTTGCCATGCATTGCCCCCAGGATATGGCAAAGATCGATGCCATCCTGGAAAACAATCCCCCCACCGATCAAGCGGTATTGGATCAGGTAGTGGCGTTGCGTGCGCAAGGAGAGGAGTTGCACGATGCTGGGCGGCACGAGGAGTCGGTAACGGTGTTGGCTGAGGCGCTTGAGCTGTTGGATGAGGAACCGCACAGCCATTGATTACACCGCAGGAGTAAGGACCTTTCTGGGCGCGGAATCAGGATCGGTTGCACATGACGTCTATGCTCCCGACCCTGACTCCCGCTTTACGCTACGGCGTTACAGTACGACCGCAGCCACGCTGTTACTGTCGTAAACCAGTTCCACGTCTACGTCGCCTGCATCCACGCTATCAAACGCCCCGGTCACCGCCTGACCGGAGAGCAGGGTAATCTGCGTGCCGGTCGCGGGGGTGTTGGCGAAGTCCAGTTGCAGCGAACCTCCATCGATATAGACGATGCCACTGGCTTTCACCGGGATGTCGTTACCATCGGTGTTCAGCGACAGGGTGCCGGCATCCATGGTCAGGTTCCCCACGATCGTCAGCGTACCTTCCACGTCTACCCGCACGGTACCGTCTTCCATATACAGATCCCCTTCGCCGAAGGCGCTGGTGGAACCGGCTTCCAGGGTGCCGCCTTGCACCAGTGTGCCGCCGGTATAGGTATTCTCACCGGTCAGAACCAGATGTCCGCTGCCGGCCTTGGTCAGGCGACCTTCGCCGGAAATGTCGTTACGCCACTGGTCGCGCTGGTTGAAGCCATCCTGGCTCGCATCCATGTTGACCGTGACGTCGCCAATGAAAGCGCCGTAGCCATCCGCTGCGGTGACCAGATCAAGACGTCCCCAGCCATTGGTGTCGTCCAGTATCGGGTAGCCCGAATCGATCGCGGTGGTGTACAGCACTGCGCGGCGCTGTTCAGCGGTCAGATAGGGCAGGCGGGTGGCCAGCAGCGCTTCGGCACCTTCGGGTACCACAGGGGCCTGGCCGGCTTTGGTCTCGTCATGGGGCAAGCCGTAGGTCATGCGGAAGCGGTACAGCTCCTTGTTCAGCTCGTTGTCGTCATACTTGCTGGTATTGAAGACCTCGGTGCGAACCAAGGCGCCATCGATCAAGCCAGGCTCGTTATCCACCGGACGATGGGCGTATTCGTACAGATCCATGTCTTCGGCTGCTGCCATATCACCGAAGTACTGCTGCGCAGCCTGGTAGGCGGCCGTGGCGTCATCGAGAAGATGCGGCTGGTTCAGCGCATGGGCGGTGACGATCATGGAATGGATACGACCGCCGATGACATCAACCGGGGAGTGCATGCCGGCAATGATCCGGCTCTCACCCAACAGGGAGGCGCGGGTAAGCATTTCCGAGTAGCGCTGGGGCAGGGCGTAGGCGTAGGCCATGGCGGCGAGGTAGCCGGCATTGGTGTGTCCGCTGGGATAGCCGCCATCCTTGCGGCGGTTCTCGGTATCGATCGTATACAGGCCTTTATCGTAATCGCCTGCGCTGTGCTGACGGCGGGCGCACATCAGGCCGGGGACGACGCTGACGCTGGTGATATAGGTGTCGATGACGCGGCTGGTTGTTGCTCCGCTGGAATCCATGCACTGGTAGTTCTTGTCGGTGCCGAGATACTCGATCTCGCCGAGGTCGTTCATGCGCCAGGGGCGCGGGGTCGAGAAGATGTATTTGGACGCGTTGGTCGAGGCTGGCGAGCGCTGGCGGAAGGCGTCGACCAGGCGCACCACGGCGCCCAGTTCCGGGGCGTTCTGATCTCCGGCCCAGGCGATCCCGTCGTTCACGCCGGATTGAAAGTGCTCGTCCTGCAGAACCTGACTGACGCTGGGTACCGGAATATCGGTATAGGCGCCGGAGGCTGCTACGTAAGCTTCGGTCAGCGGCCCGAGGCCATCGATGACGCTGTAGTTCTTTGACCGTACGTCATCGAGAAAGGCCAGGATCGCTTCATCATCGGACCGGTCCTTGGTGACGTCGATCACATATTGAATGTTGGCTTCCCAGGCTGCGGCATCGACGATGGGGTCAGCCAGATAATGGTCTGGACCGTCACCGGATGCGCCTTGCTGGTAATGATCCGAGGTGCCCTGCCATATGGAATTGATACCGTCCAGGAGGTGGGCCATGGGGTTGTCAGCCAATACCCAGCGGGCGGTGCCATCTGCGTTATTGTCCGCAAAGCGGATGGCGGGTAATGGATAGCTGACTTCGGGCAGGGCGACGGTCTGCTCATTGTCCAGACCGACAGGCTTGGCAGGTTTCTCAATTGCGATGGGTGAGCGGTCGTTGCTCGAACTGCTGCTTTTGCAGGCGGATAGAGACATGGCGATCGCAATCGCCAAAGCCAGGCGTGCCGGCAGGGCACCACGTAGGGAGTGATAGAGCATGAGTGTCTCGCTTTCAGAGCTGAATGAAACGCGCAAGTGAGGTGCGACCGCTGCTGCAGCGCAGCGACGTGTCTAGCGTGGCACTATAGGAAGGCTGTGTTACGTGGCTATTGCAGTTTCAAGGCAGGAGCCTGGGAAGGGTAGACGGGTCATGCTTCAGCGCATGACCCGTTTCAGCCAGGGTTGTTTTCCCTGCTGACAGTTCCCGGCTGGGGGATGGAACAGACTCACTCATCCAACAGCATGCGGAAGCCACCATAGATCAGGCGCTTGCCGTCGAAGGGCATGGGATTGGCGTCCGGTTGCAGGCGGGGGTCCTCCATGACCTTGGCCATGCCGGCATCCCGTACCTCGCGGGAGGGCCATTCGATCCAGGCAAAGACCACCGTTTCCTCGGGCTGGCGCTTCACGGCCATGGAAAAGGATGTGGTCTGGCCCTCGGGCACATCATCACCCCAGCACTCCGTTACCCGCAGTGCGCCATGTTCCTTGAAGACCTGGGCAGCCAGGCGGGCGTGGTGGATATAGGCTTCCTGATTGGCGGTGGGCACCGCGGCGACAAAGCCATCAATGTAGTTCATGTCGATCTCCTGTTCCGCTGTTCTGGATGTTCAGTCTTTCGGTGGTAGTTCACGGGTGGGCCGTACTTCGATACTGCCCAGGCGCGCCGGCGGAATGCGGCTGGCGAGTCGGATTGCGTCGTCCAGGTCATTGGCCTCGAGCAGGTAGAAGCCGGCGAGCTGCTCCTTGGTCTCGGCAAAGGGACCATCGGTAATCAGCGTCTCGCCGTTGCGCACCCGGATTGTGGTGGCGGTTGTCACGGGTTGCAGTGGCTGACCGGTGACGTATTTACCCTCGGCGGTCAGCCGTTCGACCCCGGCGATGCATTCCTGGTTGAGGTCGTGCCATTCCTGCTCGGTCATGGCTTCGATAAGGCTCTCCTGGTAGTACACCAGCGCGACATATTTCATGGTGCGTTAACCTCCTCTGTGTTTGCGTTTTGGGGACATTGACCGGTGCCGTAACCGATCATCCAATGGGTGCCGAAGCGGTCGGTGGTCATGCCGAAGCGCTTGGCCCAGAAGGTTTCTTCGAAGGGCATGATGATCTGACCGCCCTGCTGCAACTGATCGAATACTTCGGCGGCGCGTTCCAGGGTGTCGAATTCCAGATGAACGCAGCTGCCCTGCATCGCCTGATGACAATCGCCAGCCATGTCTGCACCCATCAGGCGCCGGCCACGAATGTTCAGGGAGGCGTGGATGATCCGGTCGGCCAGCTCGGCCGGCACTTCCGCGGCGGCGGGTGTTTCACCATAGGGGATCATGGCTTCCAGGACGCCGCCGGTGACCTGCTGGTAGAAGGTCATGGCTTCACGGCAGTTGCCGGGGAATGACAGGTGGATGTTCAGCTCGATCGGCAGCCTGGTGTGACGCTGATGTTCATCCTTGAGCGCACCGGGTTCGAAATCGCTTAGCTCGAAGTAGCGCCGTAGCTCCAGGGTGACGTTGCCATTGCTGTCTTCGCGTGGCCACTGCTTGGCCCAGTCGATGGCCTCTTCCAGGGAATCCACTTCCAGCACAGAATAACCGGCCAGTTGGTCCGAGACGGGGGTGAAAGGGCCGCGGGTGACGGTGGCTTCACCGTTGCGAAAGGCGATGCGACAACCTTCGCTGGTGGGCCGGACGCCATTGCCGAACAGAAATACACCTGCCTGGATCATGCGCTCGTTGTAATCGAGCATGGCTCGATAGACCTGATCGGATGGCAACGAGCCTTTTTCGGTGTCCTCGTCCGCTTTGCGCATCAGCATGAATTTCATTTTTATCGCTCTCCTCTGGTGGGTAGTTACCCTTGAGTCGTGCGGATGTGAACCAGATCGACAGCGGCGTCGACTTTCTGATGAAGTTTTTATGATCGGCTGGCGAGTTGCTCTTCCAGTAGGCGCAGTTGGCGCGCCAGAAAACGCCGTTCCGGCTCCTGTACCACCAGTGTGAGTGCTTGCTGGTAGGCCAGTCGGGCCGATTCGAGGTCGCCCGCACGGCGCAGCAGATCGGCGCGCGCTGCATGAAACAGGTGATAGCTGAGGACTTCTTTGCTGGAGTTGAGTTGCTCCAGCAGCCGCAACCCGTCCTGCGGTGAGTCGCGCATGGCCACCGCCACAGCCCGGTTAAGGGTTATTACCGCGGACGGTTGTTGCCGGTGCAGGGCGTCGTAGAGCAGGACGATCCGCTTCCAGTTGGTGTCATTGGCGCTCTTGGCGGTAGCGTGTTCCGCTGCGATGGAAGCCTGCAGGGTGTAAGGAGCGACGGGCGTGAGGCGTAGCGCCTGGGCCAGCCAATCAAGGCCCAGGCGAATATCCTTCTGGTGCCAGAGGCTGCGATCCTGCTGTTCCAGCGTGACCAGTTCGCCATCCTGGTCCTGGCGGGCATCCCGGCGCGAGTGCTGCAGATACATCAGCGCGGCGAGCCCGAACACCTCTCCGTGAGGCAGCAGCCGAGCGAGTGATTCGGCCAACTGGATGGCCTCATCCACGAGGCTGACATCGAGGATATGCTGCCCTTCGCTACGTGAGTAGCCTTCATTGAAAACGAGGTAGATCACCTTGAGCACATCGGGGAGCCGTTGCGGCAGCTCATGCTGGTCCGGCACCTTGTAGGGAATGCCGGCATCGCGGATCTTGCGTTTGGCGCGGACGATGCGCTGCGCCAGAGTGGTGGGTCGCTGCAGCAGGGCACGGGCAACCTGCTCGGTAGTGAGGCCGCACATTTCCCGCAGGGTCAGCGCCACCCGCGCTTCCATGGCCAGCGCTGGATGGCAGCAGGTGAACAGCAATCGCAGCAGATCATCATCGATGGGTGTTTCGTCAGCTTCCACCGTCGATGGGTCGTCGTCAGACTCCACCAGATGCGCATGGCGGCGCACCGTCTGATTGCGGCGGATCTGGTCGATGCCGCGCCGGTGGCCGGTGCTGATCAGCCACGCGGTGGGGTTATCCGGAATGCCATTCTGCGGCCATTGCCGTAGAGCCGCTATGAAGGCTTCCTGCAGACACTCCTCGGCCAGATTGAAGTCGTTGAGCAAGCGGATCAGCGTCGCCAGGACCCGGCGAGAATGGTCCCGATAAATCTGCTCGATGTGGGCGGGAGAAGCGGGCATGACACTCATAGTCGATAGCTCATCTGTCGTGAACTGCAGTATGGCAAGGCTTGCTGCGAATATTGAGCCTATATTGATCTGACACCCTTTTGCTACCGGAACCATGATGCCCAAGCAGCCATCCGCAGCCGAACAACGCGCCATACTCGAGCGGCTCGATAAATTCAGCCGTTTCACTGATAGCAGCATTGGTCTGCCTTTCACGCGGTTCAAGATCGGAGTCGAGGCCATTATTGGCCTGGTGCCGGGTATTGGTGATCTGATTGGCTTGATAATGTCTGGCTACGTGCTGTTGGAAGCACAGCGGGCGGGGGCGAGTAGCAAGGTGAAGCGGCAGATGCTGCGTAACATCGGCATCGACTTTGTTGGTGGCCTGATACCGGTGGTGGGGGATGCCTTTGATGCTATCTACAAGGCCAATACACGCAATACTCGCCTGCTGAGAAACTATCTGAACGAGCAACTCGCCATAGAGCCGCCCCCGGCAACTTTTCCCTGGAAGGTATTGGTTGGTTTGTCTGTGCTGTTTGCCGTGGTTATTGGCGGGGTGGTGATATTGCTGTGAAAGCGGGGAAGTTGATCAGGTTATATTGAGTCCCGCTTGCATGAATACACCTCTCACTTGTTCCGCGCAGCAACCGCCGGGCTCAGCTGTTCACCGACCTCTGGGCGAACTGTTCCTGAATCAGCTGCTCGAGCCTGGCGCTCAACCTCTTGCGCAATTCCGCCTCGATCACCGGCAATATCTCGTCGATCACATCCTGCATGACCAGTTGCGCTTCGGCCTGCAGGCGAGCCTCCATTCGTACCTCCCGCGCGCCAGTATGCAGCCCGCCGGATGAGGGCTGTTGCATGCTCTGCTGCAGCAACTGCTCAAGATGCACTCGCTCGCCGGCGAGGCGGGCCAGTGATTCGTAGGGGAGGAAAGGATTTACCTTGAGGGAAGCAGGCGCTGCCGCTGGCGTGACAACGGGCGGCGCGTCACTGCCGGAGGTGATGATGTCCTGCAATAGAGGAATGTCGAGCTGTAGGTCTGGTTGCTGATCCGTCCCGGAGGAAGGCTCATCCAGCAATGTGCGGATGGACTCCAGGTCTTTCAGCAAGCGAGACGGGTCCGTTGGTTCGCGCTGCGTCATACATCATCCTGCTATCCGTATCTGATGTGTGCTCAGAGGATAGCCCCGTTTGCGGTAAAAACGAAATCGTTCCCGCCCCGGAACCAGGATTGGGTCGTGTTCGACCAGTATTTCCGCCAGACGGTTGAAGCGGCTGAAGAAATCGGGGGTGTCATTGCTGAGATTGATCAGCAGATCATGGTGGGGTGTCGGATCATCTCCCCAACCACAGACCACCGCCTCGTTAGGTTGGTCGGCATGCAGGGCGTGCGGCAGAAAGCTGTCTGCCCGGAATGACCACAGCAAGTCGTCCAGCCGGCTGGCCTCGGCCTCGTCCGCGCAATGCAAATAGACATGCCGGCTCTGCTGCCAGGCCTTGTGCGCCAGGCGGCAGGCATATTGCAGGCGGGCGTCGGGGCTGGGGCTGTTGAGGATGTAGAAGTCGATTCGGGTCATGGGTGCCGTTGGTTGTGGGAAGTGCGGTTAGGTTCCGGAAATATCGACGGCTCGCGTTCGGGTGTCGCCAGCGCCGGTAGCGCCGGTCATACACACGCGGCAAGTACATCCCTGTAGCTCGCGATAGCCATCCCTGGCTATCGACGGTCTAGGTCTGGCGTTACCGGCCCGGCTTGCGCAGGTCGGTGTGGTCAATATTCCCGGATTGCGCCGTGTAGCCTCAGCCCTGCACCTGATTCAACAGATACTGGGTCAGCAAGGGCACTGGCCGCCCAGTGGCGCCCTTGTCCTTGCCGCCACTGATCCAGGCGGTACCGGCGATATCCAGGTGCGCCCAGGGGTAAGCCTTGGTGAAGCGTGACAGGAAGCAGGCGGCGGTGATAGTGCCGGCTTTCGGGCCGCCGATATTGGCGATGTCCGCGAACGGGCTGTCCAGCTGCTCCTGATATTCATCGAACAGCGGCAGTTGCCAGCCGCGGTCGTCAGCCTGTTTGCCGGCATCCAGCAGTTGCTCTACCAGTACGTCATTATTACCCATGACGCCGGTCGTGTGGCTACCCAAGGCAACGATGCAGGCGCCGGTGAGAGTGGCGATATCGACCACGCTGGCGGGCTTGAAGCGCTCGGCATAGGTCAGCGCATCGCACAGCACCAGACGGCCTTCGGCGTCGGTATTGAGGATTTCGATGGTCTGGCCGGACATGCTGGTAACGATGTCACCCGGCTTGGTGGCGGTGCCACTGGGCATATTTTCGGCGGCGGCGATGAGTATGGTCAGATTGATAGGCAATTGCAGGCTGACAACCGCCTTGAACACGCCCAGTACGGTTGCCGCGCCGCACATGTCGTATTTCATTTCATCCATACCAGCGCCGGGCTTGAGGCTGATGCCGCCGGTGTCGAAGGTGATGCCCTTGCCGACCAGCACATGGGGCTGGGTCTTGGTGTCCGCTCCCTGATAGCTGAGGCGGATCAGTTTGGCCGGTTCGGCGCTGCCGGCGCTGACCGACAGCAGTGAGCCCATGCCCAGTGCCTGCATGTCCTTCTCTTCCAGCACTTCGACTTCGGTGCCCTTGAACTGCTTGGCCAGCGCCTTCGCTTCCTTGGCCAGGTAGGTTGGGGTGCAGACATTGCCGGGCAGGTTGCCCAGGGTGCGGGTCAGGTCGGTACCGTCACTGATGGCCTGTCCGTGGGCGACGGCCTGTTTGAGTACGCCGGCGTCGGCCTTGTCGGCAGACCAGAGCACGCATTTCTTCAAGCGTGGCTTGTCGGCTTTCTTGCTCTTGTACTGATCGAACTGGTACAGGCTTTCGCGAATGGTTTCCACCGCCAGGCGCGCCCGGGAATACAGATCCCGGCCCTGAACGGGCAGCTCGCTGAGGGTGAGCAGCGCGTCGGTAGCGCCACCATCCTTGAGAATGGCCACGGCTTTCTGCAGCAACTTGCGATAGTCGCGATCGCTCAACGCCGGCTTCTTGCCACTGCCGATCAGCAGTACACGCTGGGCGCTGATCCCGGGGAGGGCGAACAGCATCAGGGTTTGCCCCGATTTGCCGGTGATGTCGCCACGCTTGACGGCAGCGCTGATCTGGCCGCCGCAGACACTGTCGAGGTGGGCCGCGGTGCCGGTGAGGGTGCGTGCTTCGTTGATGCTGACGACCAGGCAACCGGTTTTGATGGTTTCCGGTGCGCCGTGTTTGACGTTGAACTCCATGGTGCTCCCCAAGACAAATCGTGTGGATTGACCGATAATGCAGCCCATTATGACCGGCATCGTGCCGACGCTGGCCGAACAACTGCAGACAGTCACGCTGTAGCTGCATTCTGGCCTATTCCCGAGAGCCCTTAAAGCCCCCGGAATCAAGGAAACCAATGTGATCATATTCCGATACCTCAGTCGTGAGGTACTGACCACCCTTGCGGCCGTCAGCGGTGTGCTGCTGCTGATCATCATGAGTGGGCGTTTCATCAAGTACCTGGCCCAGGCGGCGGCGGGGCAATTGGACCCCGGTGTGCTGTTCATGATCATGGGTTATCGCCTGCCAGGTTTTGTCGTGCTGATCCTGCCGCTGGGCATGTTCCTCGGCATCCTGCTGGCCTACGGCCGCATGTATCTGGACAGCGAGATGGCCGTGCTGTCGGCGACCGGCGTCAGTGATCGCAAGATCCTCGCCTATACCCAGGGCCCAGCGTTGCTGGTGGCGTTGCTGGTGGCCTGGTTGAGTTTGTGGGTGGCGCCGGCCGGCGTACTCAAGACCCAGCAATTGTTCAATGAGCAGGATGCCATGACCGAGTTCGATACCTTGGCGGCGGGTCGTTTCCAGTCGCTGGGCAGCGGTCAGCGCGTCACCTACGCCGGTGGGTTGTCTGACGACCGCACCGAGCTGGAAACCATCTTCATCGCTGAAAGTACTGGCTCGGGCGAGGATGCCAGTGTCGGTGTGCTGGTGGCCGAAACCGGACGACAGCAGATGAATGCGGATGGTAGTCGCTATCTGGTATTGCAGAACGGCTACCGTTATGACGGTCGTCCCGGCGCGGCGGATTTCCGGACTATCCAATACGATACCTACGGCGTACTACTGCCCAAGCCGGAGGTGGTCACGGAGGTAACCGACCGCGAGGCGATGCCATCCGCTCGGCTGTTGGATAGCCCGGACCTGAAGGACCGCGCCGAGCTGCAATGGCGTCTGGCGATTCCGCTGCTGGTGCCCATTGTGGCGTTCTTCGCGGTACCGCTGTCCCGGGTCAATCCGCGGCAGGGTCGCTTTCTCAAGCTGCTGCCGGCGATCATTCTGTATATGGCCTACCTGGCATTGCTGGTCAGCGCCCGCGGCTGGATGGAAGCCGGCAAGACCCCGGCAGCGCTGGGGCTGTGGTGGGTCCATGGTCTGTTCCTGGGCATCGGTGTGTTGCTCAACTTCCGTGCCCTGACCGCACCCAATGCCCCAGCGGGAGGCCAGCATGCGACTGCTTGACCGCCATATCGGCAAATCGATCTTCCTCAGTGTGCTGACGGTGGCGCTGATCATTGTTGGCCTGGATCTGCTGTTCGCCTATATCAGCGAGCTGGAAGACCTGGAAGGCAACTATGGTGCTATCGAAGCGCTGACCTATATCTTCCTGACCAGCCCGCGCCGTCTCTACGAGCTGTTGCCGATGGCGGCATTGGTCGGCTGCCTGATTGGACTGGGGACGCTGGCAAGCAATTCGGAGCTGACCGTCATGCGTGCCTCGGGCGTCTCCATCGCCCGAATCATGGGCGCGGTGCTCAAGCCGCTGCTGGTCTTGATGGTGGCCGGCGTGCTGCTGGGCGAGTATGTCGCGCCCTACAGTGAAAACCTGGCGGAAAGTCGGCGGGCGCTGGCGGTTGGCAGCGGCGACGCGGTCAAATCCAAGGGGCTATGGCACCGTGAAGGTGACGACTTCATCCATATCAATGCCGTGCAGCCCAACGGCGTGCTGCACGGCATCACCCGCTATCGCTTCGATGACCAGCGCGAACTGCTGGAGACCAGCTTCGCCCAGCGGGCCAGCGTTCAGGATGAGCATTGGTTGCTGGAAGAAGTCGCCACCACCTTGTTCGACGTTGATGGCACCAGTAGGGTCGAGCAACATGAGCAGCAGCGCTGGGATGTGGGATTGTCTCCACGGCTGCTGCGGGTGGTTCTGCTCGATCCTGACGTGCTGCCGCTGACCGGTATCTGGCACTACCAGAATTACCTTGCCGAGCAGGGGCTGAACAACAGCCAGTACTGGTTGGCATTCTGGAAAAAGCTGCTGCAGCCACTGACCACGGCGGCGCTGGTCTTCGTTGCCATTTCCTTCATCTTCGGCCCGCTGCGCTCGGTCACACTGGGGCAGCGCGTCTTTACCGGAGTGCTGGTTGGTTTCAGCTTCCGTATTCTGCAGGATCTGCTGGGGCCATCCAGTCTGGTATTCGGTTTCTCGCCATTGATCGCGGTGGTACTACCTATCCTGATACTGGTCGTGATGGGTGGCTGGTTGATGCGTCGAGCGGGCTGAGCCTGATCATCCGCTGGGCAACTTATTGCACAGCGGATCATTGATAATCCTGTTGCGACGATCCTGCAGGCCGCATTCTGAAAGGCCTGCAGGGCTATGCGCAAAAACTTGCACAGCTTTGCGCAACTTCTTGCGCAGTTTCATGTGATGGTGTTCACAGTAGCTTGGCTGGGCTTACCAGATTATTAGTAACCTACTGATTTATATTAACTATTTTTAGCTGGCACGGCTCTTGTAATACGTCTGGTTCCCGGATCGTTGTGATCCACTCAATCCAGGCAAGGAGAGCATCATGCCAACACCCGCGTATATGACCATCGAAGGCACCAAGCAGGGCCTCATTACCGCCGGTACCTTCACCGAAGATTCGGTCGGCAACATCTTCCAGGAAGGTCATGAAGATCAGATCCTGGTTCAGGCCTTCGATCATCAGGTCATCATTCCCCGCGATCCGCAATCCGGCCAGCCGACCGGTCAGCGCGTCCACAAGCCGCTGATGATCACCAAGGTCTTCGACAAGTCCTCCCCGCTGATCTTCAACTCGCTGACTTCCGGCGAGCGCCTGAACAAGTGCCGCCTGGAATGGTACCGCACCTCATCCACCGGCACTCAGGAGCACTACTTCACCATCGAACTGCATGACGCCATCATCGTGGATGTGCAGTCGCGCATGCCGAACTGCCAGGATCCGAACCTGTCGCACTTCACCCATCTGGAAGACGTCTATTTCACCTACCGCAAGATCGTCTGGACCCACGAAGTATCCGGCACTTCCGGTTCTGATGACTGGCGTACCCCGATCTCTGCCTGAGCCGCGCAGTAATCGATGCCATCGGCCGGAATTCCGGTCGATGGCTTTTTCCATGACATGCAAGGAGCTTCTGGAAAACGCAACGCGTCACCCGGCATGGTCACGCGCGATGGTTTTCCAGAGTCTCCAAGAAGGAACACAGGATGTTCGCCCCGGCCAATACCGCGCACTTCAGCCTCGCCATTCCGCACCTGGAACACGACTTCAAGGTGCTGGCCTTCCAGGGCACCGAAGCCATCAGCCAGCCTTATTGCTTCGAACTGGACCTGGTCAGTGAGCGACCGGACCTGGATATCGAAGGGTTGCTGCATCAGCCGGCGTTTCTCAGTTACGCCGGGCCGGACCAGGGCGTGCACGGCCTGATCCACAGCGTCGCCCAGGGCGAATCCGGCAAACGCCTGACCCGCTATCGCATCACCCTGGTCCCCCGGCTGGCCTATCTGCAGCACGCCACCAACCAGCGCATCTTCCAGCACCGCACTGTGCCGCAGATCATCACCGAGGTGCTCAAGGGCCACGGCATTTTCACTGATTCGTTCCGCTTCCAATTGCGCGAAGACGGGCCCGAGCGGATCTACTGCACCCAGTACAACGAAACCGACCTGCACTTCATCCAGCGTTTATGTGAAGAAGAAGGCATCCACTACCACTTCCAGCACAGCCCCGAAGGCCACCAGCTGGTGTTCGGCGAAGACCAGACCGTCTTCCCCAAACTGACCCCGACCCGCTTCAACCAGGGCAGCGGCATGGTCGCCGACGAGCCGGTCATCAAACGCTTCAACCTGCGCCTGCAAACCCGCCCCAGCCAGGTCAGTCGCCGCGACTACAACTTTGAGAAGCCGCGCCTGCTGATGGAAAGCAAAGCGCAAAGCGAAGCCCTGCCCGCACTGGAAGACTACGACTACCCCGGCCGCTTCCAAGACCGCACCCGCGGCCAACATCTGGCCACCAGAACCCTCGAAGCCCACCGCAGCGACTACCGTGTGGCGCAAGGCGACAGCGACCAGCCAACCCTGATCAGTGGCCACTTTCTGGCTTTGACCGAACACCCAAGAGCAGACTGGAATGATCTTTGGCTATTAACCGCCGTCAAACATGAAGGCAAACAGCCCCAAGTGTTGGAAGAATCGGTGACCAGCGCCACCAACCCCGGGGATGACTTCACCCAGGGCTACCGCAACACCTTCACCGCCACCCCGTGGGACGTTATCCACCGCCCTCAGATAAGCCACCCCAAACACCCCATCAACGGCACCCAAACCGCCGTCGTCACCGGCCCCGAAACCGAAGAAATCCACTGCGACGAGTACGGCCGCGTCAAAGTCCAATTCCATTGGGACCGCCAAGGCCAGGCCAACGACAAAACCAGCTGCTGGCTTCGCGTCGCCAGCAACTGGGCCGGTGACCGCTACGGCGGCATCGCCATCCCAAGGGTAGGCATGGAAGTGCTGGTCACCTTCCTCGAAGGCGACCCCGATCAACCGCTGATCACCGGCTGCCTGTACCACAAGACCCACCAGGTCCCGTACAGCCTGCCGGAGCACAAGACCCGCAGCGTCTTCAAAACCCTCAGCAGCCCCGGCGGCGACGGCTTCAACGAGCTGCGTATCGAAGACAAGGCCGGTGAAGAACAGATCTTCATCCACGCCCAGCGCGACTGGGACCAGAACATCCAGCACGATCAGCACATCCGCGTTGGCAATGAGCGCCACGACCGTGTCGAAGCCAACAGCTACACCGAGCTGCTGGCCGAAGAACACTGCACCACCCATGCCGACCGCAAAACCGAGATCAAGGCCGACGACCACCTGACCGTCGCCAACAACCAGCACATCAAACTCGGCACTGCACATCTGCTGGCCGCCGGTCGCGAAATACACCTCAAGGCCGGCCAGAAAATGGTTATCGAAGCCGGCATGGAAATCACTCTTAAAGCCGGCGGCAGTTTCATCAAGATCGATCCCAGCGGAGTCACTTTGGTCGGGCCACAGGTGCGGATGAACTCGGGTGGCAGTCCGGCAAATGGCAGCGGCGTTTCGGCGTTGCTTCCGACAATCGCGGGCGCCGCGGATTCAGACGCCGCAGGTCAGATCACTCAATGGCCATTGGCAAATAGTCCGGAGCGGTTAGTAGCGGCTGCGAAAGACAACTTGCTGCTGAGCAGCCAATGTCACCGTCAGCCTGACGGCAACTGTTCGCTGGAGGCGTGCCCATGCCTGAGCAACTGAGCCACCTTCGTTGCGTGCGTTATGGCGAGCTACCTGCGGCTGATGATGGCCTTTATTTGCTACTGGACGGCGCTCTGCTCAATGCTCCCCGACTGGTTTATGAGCACGATAGCAATCCGCAGCTGGAGCAGCTTTATCGCGGTACACGACATGCCTCGGCGTTGGGAGTGAGCCCCTGTCTCGTCAAGCCTTCGATCGACTCACAACTGTGGACAGAAGAGCACCGATGGAATACGTCGGGCATCGTGATTCGATCAGAGCTGCCGATGGCTCAATTGATAGATCACCTCCGTAGCCTTATCAGCGCACGCCTGCCCTCAGGTCAATTGGCCTATTTGCGCTATTACTCGCCTGAGTGGTTGCTGCGCTTGTTGAGTTCATTCACTGCTACGGAAGTCAGCGCATTTGCCGGCCCGGTCAGTGCCTGGGTGGTCTTCAGAGAAAATGAATGGTTTGAACTTGCTCCTGACTGCACCGGCGACTGTCGAAGTGCATCAGAAGAGGGTTGGTTTACTATCCGTTCCGCGCAGCTCGAACAGTGGGAGCAGGAGCAGCGAGAGCAGTTTCTCGAACGCATGGCTGACCACTTTGGCGGCGCCAGTATTGATGAGCAGGAAGGGTTGCAACGGCGTGAGTGGCTTTCTCAATTGATCATGCGGGCAAATGAGTACGGGTTCGATCGGGAACATCTTTGTATCCATTACCTGGAGCTGGCATGGGCTTTTCCCGATCAGATAAGTTCCGTATCGATCATCAGTTCTTTGACGGATCGAACCCAGGCGGGCGCCGCGAGATTGCGACGGGTAGAAGAACAGCTTTTTGGACTCGCCAGGGAGGCATGATATGTCCTACACCGTGAAATCAGGTGATAACCTCAGCCTCATTGCCCGGGCAAACGGCACAACCGTCGCCACATTGATGCGCCTTAACCCAGATGTTCAGGATGCCAATACGATCTATCCGGGACAACAGATTCAATTACCTGCCGGCCAGCCAGGTCGAGAGACGCGTACTGTGGGTCAGGTAGCGGACTGCAGCGACTGTTCTGACGAATATATAGATCTGATTCACCAGGCAGAGGAAGGGGTTTTCATCCCTATTACTGAGCAGGAACAGCAGCAGATCGAACGGGAAGAGGCGTTTTTGGAGCAGATGATTCGTCAGTTCTATGCCGGCCTGGACGGCGCAGAGCAAGACATCGTGGCGCATAAAGCGGCGTTTATGGAGCGACTGATGCGCGAGCGTGTGATTGACGAAAGCAACCCGGCGCAGCCATTTCAGCTGACCGAAATTCGCCGCCTGGCAGGGAATAGGCATTATGCTTATGTGCGCAAGGGCAGCGGCTGGCGCCGTCACAGAAGCTACAGCATCGAATCTCAAGACCGGGCACGACGAGAAGGTTGGTTTGATCATGCTACCGGCAAGGTAGATCCGGGCAAGCTGGGCGAGACAATTAAGAAAGATCTGAAAATCCAGTTCAACGCTCCTATTTATCAGGCGTTCGTTGACTGGTGTCTCCTGGAATGGCAAAGCGATGATGCAAAGTGGACGCCGATCGAAGGTATGCCGCCCATCATCTCCAGAGCGGAAGCGCAAGCCATGCGCTTCGCCATGGGAGCGAGCTTGAGCGCAGGATACGATCCCAAACAACTGACCGCCCACATTGCCGCCAAGGCTACTGCCAGTGCCAGTCTTGTTGAAGGCAAAGCTTATAGCGAAATAGCTTGGCCCGCCGAAGAAGAAAGCGAGTGGACGATCCGTTATCGAGACGAGACCAACCAACTGCAAACAGCCTCTCTGGGCAGATTCCGCGCTCTCGCCCGTATTGAGCTTGCCGGCTTCGCCGGCGCCAGCGCCATCCTCGCCGCCAATGTACATGTCACCGCTGAGAATGGTATTCCTACACTGCGCGGCGTTGGCGGCACCCAAAGAACCGGCAACGAAGCCGCAAATGCCGAAGCAGGTGCCTTCGCTGGGGTTAGAGCGGATGGGAAAGTGGAGGGCACGATTGAATGGATGGACATGCTGGAGGACCGCCCTACATGGACGACGCTTTGCCGCTTGGGAGTGGGGGCTGGCGCTGCGTTGGGGCTAGGGGCGGAAGCTAGAGTGAAATTGAAGTGGAGTGCGGAGACCAAGAGTTTCTATTTTAATTTGCACGCTGGAGTTGTAGTAGGGCCGGGAGCTTCAGGTGAACTTGGGGCAGAGGTGGGGGGCGGTGCATTTCTCAGTATGCTGCATTGTGTCTATAACGGGCTATTGAGGGTGGATTTTCGTAAGCTGGAGGATGTTGATGAATCAGCGTTTGCATATCTTTGCGGGTTCGTTTTGCACGGCATCATGACTGGAACATCCGTTGCCGGAGAGGCAGTGAAGTTTGGAACTGCTGTAGCCACTGAAATTATTGACGATGTTCAAAATATAATGCGGCGACACCGAACAGCGATAGATCGGGAGCGGCTGGCATTTAGAACTGCCGAGAATGTTTTGAAGGATCTAGAAAAAGGTGTTGGTAGCTGGGTGGGTCATGCGCCTCCAGAAGTTAAAGGGATATTGTTAGATGTTTTATGCTATGACTATTGGCTGACGTTAGAGCGAATAGGTGTGGCTGGCTTTTACCGAAGAGAGCGGGCAATACTTAAAATATTGGAAACCTCTCGCTCTTGGCGCGATTATGAGGAAATGATAACCCGGATGAACCCGCTCGGGAGTAAACAAGAGTTTAATGAAAATAGGAAGCGCTTGATCGACCTGATGACCTGGCTCCATTCATTGAAAATCCACCAAATTGAGGCTGAGCTTAGGGGGAAAGAGCCATTGACAGATCGGCCTATGCAACTGGCACGTCACATTACACTAACAGCGGAGCAAACCTATGCCTAATCAGGGGAAAGCCCATTTCTCAGTTCTCATGGTCTGCCTGCTAAGTGCTTGCAGTGATGGAGTTAAGCAAGCCAGCGTTGATGCTACATTGGACGATTTACTTTCCAAAGCAATACGAGACCAAAGGTTTATTGAAGGCGGCACCTTCGAGATGGGTGACTTCGGCGCTACGCAAAACGGTCAATGGTTGCCGTATTTCCCGCCGACAGCTGAAATCAACAAAGCTCATATAGTGCATCTATCGAGTTTTTCTCTTTCCGCTTATGAAACTACTTGGCAAGATTTTGACACTTTCAACTTGATACATGATAGGCCGATTATGATCCGGGGAGGTGGGGAGGAATATGCCAGAGAGCCTTATGTACAAAATTTAGAAGATGAATACCACAGTTCGAAACCAGCTCGGGTAACGTGGCGAGAGGCTAAGGATTATTGTTTATGGCTGGCCGATAAAACAGGTATCGCTTTTGATCTACCCACTTCTGCTCAATGGGAATTTGCTGCGAGAAATCGCGGTAGCAAAGACTGGCTTTACCCAACCCACGATGGAAAAATAGCCCCTGACAGCGATGAAAGAAATGGTAAAGGATGTAACTTCTGGACTGGAAGATGCTCTGTCGGTACGGATCTTCCTCCTAATCCGTTGGGACTATATGATATGGCGGGTAATGCCACCGAATGGGTGAATGATTGGTACTCTGAAACCTATTATCAGGAAAGCGATGGGGCTAGAGACCCTCAAGGGCCGCTAGACGGTACCGAGAAAGTAATTCGCAGTTTGAGGTTGGGCTCTCTCAGTTTTAGCTTCTCACTAACGAGCTATCCCGAGACTCTTTCGGATGGCTCTCTTGGTCTCGCCGGCTTTCGTTGCGCAGTACAGAGTCCAGAACCGGTTGGTTCATTCACCAGTGCACCGTAACGACAATCATATTAGTTTTCTCTGGAGTAGGTGTCGCAGGCTTCTATAGGCGAGAGAGCATGAGGGGTAACAGAATATTTGATTTCGCCAATGAGGTGTCAGGCGATCAGGCAGCGACGCACTTTTTCTCCCGAGCTCAAGCAGGAGGTAGCCAGCCTAGTGCTTGATAAAAGTGTGGCATTCTTCAGGCGCGCTCTTCGCCAAAAAAATCGGTGCGGAGAATGGGATTAAGTATTATTGATAAAGAGACCGACCCCAGATCGGCCCACCCAATTAGCCAGGTGCATCAGGTGCATGGAGACGCACTATGCTTAAGATAATCAAATATAGCTTATTGCCGGTTACCTGCTCCGCCGTATTTGGATGTCAATCAAATCACTCTGCGTCTGATATAGATAGAATGGTTTCTGAACTTACCGAAAAAGCAGTCTTGGATCAGGTGTTCATCGAGGGGGGCACCTTCGTGATGGGAGATTTTGGTGCAGTGCAAAATGGACGTTGGCGACCCTATTTTCCGCCCTCAGCTGACGAAGACGTTGCGCATGCGGTCGAGCTTTCTAGCTTTTATCTTTCTAAGTATGAAGTTTCATGGCGCGAGTGGGACTTGTATAGATTGAGTGTTGGGAAACCAATTTTTTTTCAAGGGCTTGATGGCAAAGAGGAGAGGGCAGCATTTGATCAAGACGCTGATAGTTTGTATTACATAAATAAACCTGCCCGGGTAGAGTGGCAGGAAGCAAAAGACTTCTGTTTATGGGTCGGGCAACTGACGGGACACTCATTCGAGCTTCCTACCTCAGCACAATGGGAGTTCGCAGCGAGAAATCGAGGCAGCAAGGCTTGGCTTTACCCGACCCATGACGGTCAACCCACCCCCAATGACCAGCAAAAACATATGCAGGGCTGTGATGCTTGGACTGGTATTTGCCCAGTTGGGCAGCGTTATCCTCCCAATCCCCTAGGGTTATATGACATGGCAGGCAACGCCAAAGAGTGGGTCGAAGACTGGTTTTCTCCGACATACTATCGTGAAAGCGAAGGGGTTAAAAATCCAACCGGGCCTTCTGAGGGTAAAGAGAAGGTACTTCGGAGTACCGGGCTCGGCTCGCTTGACTTTAGTTTCACTATAACTAAAGCGCCACTGATTCCTCAGGATGGCATCCTAGTGAGAGCTGGGTTTCGCTGTGCGGTTCAAAGTTCAGAGCCCATTCGCTAATGTTCTTCCAGTGCATGCAGGTCCCTAGCATCGAGCTCACCTTCCAGCTGCGCGAGAAGGCCCTGAGCCAAATACAGCGAAACCGACTTGCACCTTATCCAGAGCCTGTGCAAAGAGGAAGAGATTCACTATCACTTCCAGCACAGCCCCAAAGCCATCAGCTGGTTGACCCCGACCCGCTTCAACCAAGGCAGCGGCATGGCCGCCGACGAGCCGGTCATCAAGCGCTTCAATCTGCGCCTGCATACCCGCCCCAGCCACGTCAGCCGCCGCGACTACAACTTTGAAAAGCCGCGCCTGCTACGCAGGGTGCTGCGTTAGGCGTGCTAAGCGCAGTAGCGGGGTACCAAATAAACGAGGTGGAAAATATTCTCGAGAATCTCTACGCGGCTTATGTCTGAGAGCAGACGGAGAATAAGGGATACCTTTCAGCGTCTTGTATGCCGAAAGACGCGGGGTATTTGCACGGTTGGATAGTACTGCCAGTCGAGTGGTTATGTCTCACCTACAAGTTCGGCAATACAATAAATAAAATTCACGTCGGCGTTACGGTAGGTGCACCGGTTCTCATGGTCGCTGGGCTTGTGGGAGCAGTATGCCTTTGCTGAAACAAGGAGCCGATAGTCTTGCCCTAAGTTGGAGTTGTCTCACGCCCCTAACCTCCGCGAAAACTCAGGTAATTGACTGGGTTTCATATTAGCTCTGACAACGGAAATGTTATGCTCAAAATATGGGTGGCTATATTGGCTCTGCTTAATGTGGTCTTGTTAAGTGCTTGCAATAGTGGGGTTAAACAGGTCGAGCTCGAATCTAATCTAGTAGAACTGCTCTCAAGAGCGGAGCGCGACCAGGTGTATATTGAGGAGGGTGACTTTGTTATGGGGGATTTCGGTGCCGTGCAAAGCGGTCAGTGGTTACCGTATTTTCCACCAACCGCCGAGATAGATGAGGCTCATGCAGTAGAGTTGTCTGGCTTCTCTCTATCTGCGTATGAAACTACTTGGAAAGATTATGACACTTATAGCTTGATACATGATAAGCCGATCGTAATTCGAAGCGGGGGAGAGGAATACCCGAGAGAGGCTTATCTGCAAAATCTGGAGCATGATCATGATTTACGGAAGCCGGCACGAGTGACATGGCAAGAGGCCAAGGACTATTGTCTATGGCTTGGGGATAAAACGGGTATTGCTTTCGACCTGCCTACCTCCGCTCAATGGGAGTTCGCAGCTAGAAACCGGGGTAGCAAAGATTGGATATACCCGACTCATGATGGGAAAGCGACCCCCAACGGGGCGCGAAGGGGTGGTGAAGGATGTATTTTCTGGACGGGCGTATGTTCGGTAGGAACGAACCTTCCGCCCAATCCTCTTGGCCTTTATGACATGGCGGGCAATGAGGAGGAGTGGGTTGAAGACTGGTATTCGGAGACGTATTACCGGGAAAGTAATGGAGTAAAGAACCCCACCGGACCGCTAGAAGGTACAAAAAAAGAAGTGCGCAGTCTGGAGGTGGGGTCGCTGAGTTTCAGTTTTTCAAGGCGCGCTATGCCGGCAGTGCTTTCCAATGGCTCCGTTGCACTCGCAGGTTTTCGCTGTGCTGTTCAAAGCCCAGAATCTATTCACTAATCATCACGGGGCATACGACCTGGCCCTGATTGTCGGTGGGTGATACTGTTGCTTCTGTAAGGATATAGTTTCATGTATTGTGTGGAGTTAAGGCATTCTTTAATTCCATGGGTAATGGCTTTATGGTTATATGTCGGCTTTTCAAGTTTGATGGTGTCTTGGATGGCTATGACAGGTCCGGGTGGTTCGGCACAATGGATTTGCTGAGAGGAACTATGCTTAAGGTAATCAAATATAGCTTATTGCCCGTTATCTACTCTGGCATGTTCGGGTGTCAATCAGACTCCGCATCTGATATAGATGGAATGGTTTCCGAACTTACTGAAAAAGCAGTCTTGGATCAGGTGTTCATCGAGGGCGGCACCTTCGAGATGGGTGACTTCGGCGCTACGCAAAACGGTCAATGGTTGCCGTATTTCCCGCCGACAGCTGAAATCAACAAAGCTCATATAGTGCATCTATCGAGTTTTTCTCTTTCCGCTTATGAAACTACTTGGCAAGATTTTGACACTTTCAACTTGATACATGATAGGCCGATTATGATCCGGGGAGGTGGGGAGGAATATGCCAGGGAGCCTTATGTGCAAAATGTAGAAGATGAATACCACAGTTCGAAACCAGCTCGCGTAACGTGGCGAGAGGCTAAGGATTATTGTTTATGGCTGGCCGATAAAACAGGTATCGCTTTTGATCTACCCACTTCTGCCCAATGGGAATTTGCTGCGAGAAATCGCGGTAGCAAAGACTGGCTTTACCCAACCCACGATGGAAAAATAGCCCCTGACAGCGATGAAAGAAATGGTAAAGGATGTAACTTCTGGACTGGAAGATGCTCTGTCGGTACGGATCTTCCTCCTAATCCGCTGGGACTATATGATATGGCGGGTAATGCCACCGAATGGGTGAATGATTGGTACTCTGACACCTATTATCAGGAAAGCGATGGAGCTAAAGATCCTCAAGGGCCTCTAGAAGGTACCGAGAAAGTAATTCGCAGTTTGAGGTTGGGCTCTCTCAGTTTTAGCTTCTCACTAACGAGCTATCCCGAGACTCTTTCGGATGGCTCTCTTGGTCTCGCCGGCTTTCGTTGCGCAGTACAGAGTCCAGAACCGGTTGGTTCATTCACCAGTGCACCGTAACGACAATCATATTAGTTTTCTCTGGAGTAGGTGTCGCAGGCTTCTATAGGCGAGAGAGCATGAGGGGTAACAGAATATTTGATTTCGCCAATGAGGTGTCAGGCGATCAGGCAGCGACGCACTTTTTCTCCCGAGCTCAAGCAGGAGGTAGCCAGCCTAGTGCTTGATAAAAGTGTGGCATTCTTCAGGCGCGCTCTTTGCCAAAAAAATCGGTGCGGAGAATGGGATGAAGTATTATTGATAAAGAGACCGACCCCAGATCGGCCCACCCAATTAGCCAGGTGCATCAGGTGCATGGAGACGCACTATGCTTAAGATAATCAAATATAGCTTATTGCCGGTTACCTGCTCCGCCGTATTTGGATGTCAATCAAATCACTCTGCGTCTGATATAGATAGAATGGTTTCTGAACTTACCGAAAAAGCAGTCTTGGATCAGGTGTTCATCGAGGGGGGCACCTTCGTGATGGGAGATTTTGGTGCAGTGCAAAATGGCCAATGGTTGCCTTATTTCCCTCCAGCTGCGGCTGAAGACATTGCTCATGAGGTTACTGTCTCCAGTTTTTTTCTCTCGAAGTATGAAACTACCTGGGGAGATTTTGACCTTTTCAGTATAGAAACCGGGAGACCCGTTGTCCTGAGGTCAAGAGGTGAAGAAATTAAAAGAGCACCGTTTGAGCAGAACGTCGAGCAATCGTATTATGAAAAAAAACCTGCAAGAGTTTCTTGGCAGGAAGCGAAGGATTACTGCCTGTGGCTAGCAGAGAAAACTAACCTTGCTTTTGATCTTCCGACCTCCGCGCAATGGGAGTTTGCTGCCAGAAACCGTGGCAGTAAGGAATGGCTCTACCCGACACATGACGGGCAGTTATCCGCGGGGTATGAAGCGGCAAATATGGATGGCTGTGTTACGTGGACGCGCGTGTGCCCGGTGGGTCAACAATTTCCAGCCAATCCCCTGGGTTTATACGATATGGCCGGAAATATTGAGGAATGGGTCAATGACTGGTACTCGGATACCTATTATCAGGAAAGTCACGGTGCAAAAGATCCCCTAGGCCCCCCCGAAGGTAAGCTGAAAGAAACGCGTGGACATGGCCTGGGTTCGCTTGATTTCAGCTTTACCAGAGCTCCGACCGCACTGGCTTCTCATGAAGGTTTCCTGACAGAGGCTGGCTTCCGCTGCGCGGTTCAAAGCCCAGAACCTATTCACTGATCATTACGGGTCGTACGATCTGGCCGTGATTATCGGTGGTTGCGCCGGCAGTTGGCCGGAGAGCCCGAGCGGCGCACCATGTTCATCGATCCGAGCTTTGACTGTTATGGCAGTGGTTACGAGACGCAGTACAAGGGCTTGTAACTCGTACTTGGGAAACGGGGTATCAATGGCGCCTGATACTCCGCGAATCCCGGGATAGCCCTTACTTCTTCGGCAACACCACCGTTTGGGTACCGGAGGCGATGTCGTGCCAGGTGCGCGATTGCTTGTCCCATAATGCCCACCAGATGCCCAGGCCGCCGCAGAGCCAGGAGAGTAGTCCGACGGTGACCCGGCTGATCGATTGCCGCCAGGTGATAGAGCGGCCGTCGGGCTGCTGCACACGAACCCGCCAGGCTTGCGCTCCCAGGGTCTGGCCGCGCAGGGTCCAGAACAGGCCGAAGAAACCGTAGATGGCGAGGATCATCAGGGCGGTCAGCAGCGGATCGCGGTCCAGGGCGCCAGCGTCGGACATCACCTGCAGTGCTTCGCTGCCATAAACCATGCGCAGAATGCCCTGCTGGTAGGCCAGGATCAGCACCATGAGTAACGCCAGGATCAGCATCAGGTCATAGAAAGCGCTGGCCAGGCGGCGAAACAGGCCGGGAGCGGGGAAGTCCCCGGTGGGTAACAGTTGCTTGACCGCCATGCGGGCTCCGTCTGTGTCAGTTTGCCGAAATCGTTCAGCGCCGGGTCAGCGGCGGGTGTTCAAAGGCGATGCCGGCCAGGCCATGTTGCATCAGGGCGCGGATATTGGCGTGCTCGGTACCGTCCGGGCTGGCCAGCACGGCCTGGTAATGCTCAGCGAAGCACTGCAGGGCCTGCTCATCATTCAGCCCTTGATCCAGCGCCATGGCGATGACCTTGCAGGAGCCCTGGTTCTGCTCCGCGCTATTGCGTACTGGCCCGTTGCTGAACGCGCTGGGTTGATACTGATAGTGCTGTTCAATGAACGCGAGCGTATCGGCAAAGCAATGTTCGGGGGACCCCAGGCGGGTCTTGAGTTGCTCGGCGGTCATGGGCGTTCGGCGCTCAGAGTGATGGACACGGACTCGGCAAACCGCAGGGCGTGGGGTTTATCCACTTCAACCTCGGCATAGCGCACCTGTGCATGCTGCATGATGATATCCAGCAGCTCCTGGGTCAGCCGTTCCAGCAGGGCAAAGCGGTTGTTTTCCACGTGGCTGATCAGCGCCTTGGTGATGGTGCGGTAGTTCAGGGCGTGATCGATCTCGTTCTCGGCCACTGCGCTGTCGGCCGGGTAGAGGATGCGGGCATTGATCAGTACATCCTGCCGGTTGTTGATTTCCTCTTCCTTGATACCGATGAAGGTCCGCAGGCGCAGGTTCTTGATCCGGATGCGCGCCATGCCGGGCTCCAGACGCTCCATATCAGTTGCTCCGACCGATCAGTTGCAGGAATTCCTGGCGGGTATTGACCGACTCGCGGAAGCTGCCGAGCATGACCGAGGTGAGCATGGAGGAATTCTGTTTTTCGACGCCGCGCATCATCATGCACATATGGCGCGCTTCGATGACCACCGCTACGCCTTTGGCATCGGTCACCGATTGCACGGCCTCGGCCACCTGGCGGGTGAGGCTTTCCTGGATCTGCAGGCGGCGGGCGAACATGTCGACGATGCGCGCGACCTTGGACAACCCCACCACCTTGCCGTTGGGCATGTAGGCGACGTGGGCCTTGCCGATGAAGGGCAGCATGTGGTGTTCGCACAGGGAATACAGTTCGATGTTCTTGACGATAACCATCTCGTCGCTGGAGGACTTGAACAGGGCGCCATTGACGATCTCTTCCAGTGACTGGTCGTAGCCGCGGCAGAGAAACTGCATGGCCTTGGCCGCCCGCAGCGGGGTGCCCTTGAGGCCTTCGCGCTCGGGATCTTCGCCCAGGTTGCTGAGGATGTCGTGATAGTTGCTGGTCAGTTTTTCAAGGCTCATCGGAATTCTCTTGTGGATTCACTTCAGGCTTCTGCCGCCATTCAGGTCGAGGCAGGTACCGGTTACGTAGGGATTGTCCAGCAGATAGCGGACGGCCTGATAGACCACCTCCGGGCCGGGCTCGATGCCCAGCGCAGACTTGGCCAGCGCCTTCTCGCGGTACTCTTCGGAGTCACCCTCATTGAACATGATCAACGCCGGAGCGATGGTATTGACCTTGATCCGTGGCGAGAAGCGGGCGGCAAAGGAACGGCTGAGGCTTTCCAGACCGGCCTTGGTGGCGCTGTAAGCGATGTGGTTGGCACTACCGCGTTGGGCTACATGATCACTGATATGGATGATGTCGCCGGTGACCTCGGGATCGAATAGCTCGGCGCAGGCCAGATTCAAGAGGTAAGGCGCCTGCATATGTACCATGAACATCTGCTGGAATGCCTCGGCGGCTTGATCGTCATTTCGCCATTCCGACGCATTGTGGATCAGGGCACGCAGGCGGATATTTCGCCGGGTCAGGGTATCGATCAACTGCTGGATGCCGACCTCGGTGGAAAAGTCGGCCAACAGTACCTCGATATTCTCCAACGGCTCATCCTGCCACTGCGGCCGTGGCCGGCGGCAGGTGATGATCACCCGGAAACCCTCAGCCGCAAGACGCTGGGCACAATGCAGGCCTACGCGCTGAGCTGCTCCGGTAATCAGAATGGTCTGCTGATCGTTCATGGTGCCGGGGGTCTGGTGGTCGATCGAATGCCGCATCTTAGCATGTTCGCCCCGCTGGGTCCGGCAGCCGGATACCGATTCGGGCATACTATGCGCCCGGTTATTCTTCCAAGGGGACGAAGATGCGTTTGGCAATACTCAGTGGTTCAGTGTTCGGCACGGCCGATTTTCTCGCGGATGAGGCAGCCGAGCGTTGCGCGGCGGCAGGGCTGCAGGTCAGCCGTATCAAGCCGGCCTCGGTCGATGCGCTGCTCGATGCTGGTGCGGATGCCATTCTGGTGTGCTGTTCGACCACTGGCATGGGTGAGTTGCCGGAAACCATCATGCCTTTCTACAGCGAAATGCAGACACGCTTTCCTTTGCTCACCGATATTCCCTTCGGCGTCATTGGCCTGGGTGATTCCTCCTATGGCGATACCTATTGCCAGGGCGGTGAACTGATGCGTGAGCTGCTGTTGGAGTTGCAGGCGCGGGAGGCGTTGCCCATGCTGCAGCTCGATGCCAGCGAGACGGTCACGCCGGAAGTAGACGCCGAGCCGTGGCTGGATGAGCTGATCGGTGTGTTGAAAAGCGCCTGACCTGTTTCAGAGCAGATTGTCGGTGCCGGTAGCCAGGCGGGTCAGTGCCTCTTCATCGAGAATGGTGATCTGGCTGTAATGGATGCGAATCCAGCCCGCTTGTTCGAGCCTCTTCAATAGCTTATTGATGCTCTGTCGCGAGCTGTTGAGCATCAGTCCAAGTACTTCCTGGGACAGCTGGATCGACAGCCGCTCGTTCTCTTGCGCCACGTCGCCATAATACTGCGCATGCATCAGCAGCCGCTTGGCCAGGCGGGCGGGCAGTGGCAGCAAGGCGCTGTCTTCCATCATGTTGAAGGATTGGCGCAGCCGTCGGCACAACAGCCGCATGAAATGCGGATACAGCTCGGGGCGGCGTTCGAGCAATTGTTGAAAACCCGTGCGGGGGATCAGCAGGAGTTCGGTGACACCCATGGCATGGGCATCGTGGGTGCGCGGCAATCCATCGAACAGGGAAATCTCACCGAACCAGTTACCGGGGCTCAGCACCGTCAGCAGCGCTTCGCGTCCATCGGCGCCGGTATTGCTGATGCGCATGGCGCCAGTGCTGATGCCATACAAGCCATCCGGCAGGTCACCGCGGGCGTGCAGCCGCTGGCCATCCTCCAGCCGGCGCAGCCGGGCCATCGATACCATCTCGCTGATGCATTCCGCCGGCAGGTCGCGGAACCAGCGGTTGCGCTGCAACAGCGCCGCATGCCGGTCGCCATCGCCCGGTGACACTGTAAGCTGGTTGACAGTGCTATCTGCTGTCACGTTCTAGACTCTCCTGAAGATGCCTGGCCGATGGATATGCGCAGTATGCCGCAATTGGCTGAAAAGTCCTGCCCCGGCAAATCCCAACATACAAGAGGATCATCCCTATGAATGCAATGCAGCCCCTGCCCGCAACCGATATCCAGGCTCTGGTAAGCGCCGAGGAATGGCAAACCCGTGTGGATCTGGCCGCCTGCTACCGCCTGATCGCCATGCATGGCTGGGATGATGTGGTCTTCACCCACGTATCCGCCAAGATTCCCGGTACCGAGCATTTCCTGATCAACCCCTACGGGCTGATGTTCGAGGAAATGACCGCCTCCAATCTGATCAAGATCGACCTGCAGGGCAACAAGCTCATGGACTCGCCCTATGAAATCAATCCGGCGGGTTTCACCATCCATAGCGCGGTGCATGAAGTACGCCATGACGCCGGCTGTGTGCTGCACACCCATACTCCGGCTGGGGTCGGTGTGTCCTGCCAGAAGGATGGCATTCTGCCGATCTCCCAGCAGGCGCTGTTCGTGTTGTGCAGCCTGGCCTACCACGATTATGAAGGCGTGGCGCTGAATGAAGAGGAAAAGGTGCGGCTGCAAGCACATCTGGGCAATGCCAACAACCTGGTGCTGCGCAACCACGGCTTGCTGACCTGCGGCAAGACGATATCCGATGCCTTCCTGACCATGTATACCCTGCAGCGCTGCTGCGAGATTCAGGTGGCTGCGCAGGCCGGTGGCAGCGAACTGCTGACCATCCCGCAGGCCATTCTGGATGGGGCCAAGGAAAGCATGCGCAAAGTGACCCGTGGCGCCGGCAGCGGCATTGCCTGGCCGGCCTTGCTGCGCAAGCTGCAGCGGGTCAACCCGGGCTTCGATGTCTGATATGGACCGGCTCGCGGGTATCGCGCTGGCGGATTGGCGGGCCCAGGCGCGGGAGTTCGAGTTCCGTGGTCATCAACTGCGGTATTGGGAGGCCGGGCAGGGCGAACCGCTGCTTCTGATCCACGGTTTCCCCTCGGGTTCCTGGGATTGGCATTACCTGTGGCAGCCACTCGCTGAGCGCTACCGGGTGATTGCCTGCGATATGCTGGGTTTCGGCTTTTCCGCCAAGCCGCGTGGGCATGCCTACAGTTTGTTGGAACAGGCTGATATCCAGCAGCACCTGCTACAGATCCTGGGCGGGTCGCACTATCACATCCTGGCCCATGACTACGGCGACAGCGTGGCCCAGGAGCTGCTGGCCCGGGATCTGGAGGGTGAGCGGCAAATGGGCAGCCTGTGCTTTCTCAATGGTGGGCTGTTTCCAGAAACCCACCGGCCGGTGCTGCTGCAGAAATTGCTGATGAGCCCCATTGGCTTTCTGATCGGTCGGCGGTTCAGTCGGGAGCGGCTGGCGGCGAATTTCGGCAAGGTGTTCGGTGCCGATACCCAGCCGGACGAGCAGGAGCTCGATGCTTTCTGGGCCATGATCGAGACCAATAATGGCCCGGCGGTGATGCACCGGCTGATTGGCTATATGGCTGAACGGCGGGTGCACCGCGAGCGCTGGGTCGGTGCCATGCAGCGCACCTCAGTGCCGCTGCGGGTGATCGACGGCGCGGCTGATCCAATCTCCGGTGCCCATATGGTGGCGCGGTACCGGGAGTTGATTCCGCAGCCCGACACCATGCTGCTGGAGGGTATCGGGCATTACCCACAGGTCGAAGCGCCGGAGCAGGTATTGGCCGGCTACCTGGCTTTCCGCGACAGGCTGAACTGAGTCGGGCAGCGCCGCTGCCCGCGCCTCATTGCTGTTCGTCGCGCAGGAACACCAGCTTGTCGGGGCTGGAGCTGGCCTTGTCGAAGTAGTAACCCTCGAGATTGAAATCCTTCAGACCTTCCGGATCGCTGAGGCGCTCCTTGATGACATAGCGCGCCATCAGGCCGCGGGCTTTCTTGGCGTAGAAGCTGATGATCTTGTATTGGCCGTTCTTCTGATCCTTGAACACGGTCTCGATCAGCCGACCCTTGAATGCCTTGGGTTTGACCGCGCCGAAGTATTCCTGGGAGGCGAGATTGAGCAGCACATCATCGCCTTGTTCCTGCAGGTCCTGATTCAACCAGTCGGTGATGTGATTGCCCCAGAAGGCATACAGATCCTTGCCGCGTGGGTTGACCAACTTGGTGCCCATTTCCAGCCGGTAGGGCTGCATCAGGTCCAGCGGCCGCAAAATGCCGTACAGGCCCGACAGCATGCGCAGATGCTGTTGGGCGAAGTCGAAGTCGGCTTCGCTGAAATCTTCAGCCTGCATGCCGGTGTAGACGTCGCCTTTGAATGCCAGCAGCGCCTGCTTGCTGTTCTCGGTCGTGAAATCATCACTGTAGCTGCCGAAGCGGGCGACATTCAGCGCGGCCAGCTTGTCGGACAAGGACATCAGCTTGGCGATGTCCTGGGGGGACTTGTCCCGGAGCACGTCGATCAGCTCCCGGCTGTGCTCCAGATAGCGTGGCAGGGAATGGCGCTCGGTGGCCGGGGCTGTCTCGTAATCCAGGGTCTTGGCAGGGGAAATCACCATCAACATGGCTAGGGCTCCTTGAAATGCAATGCCCGTCATTATGCCGCAAGCGAGACGCGAAGGCTGCTTATGGTGCCGATAAAGCCAGTCAATGGAACGGGCCGGGCAGGGATGCCCGACCCGATTGGGTCACAGGTGGGTTTCGGCGTATTCCGCCAGCACGGAGCGTGGTACGCCCTGCAGGTGGATATGCACGCCATGGGGGAAGTCTTTGAAGCACTCGGTCAGATAGGTCAGCCCCGAGCTGGTGGCGTTCAGATAGGGCGTATCGATCTGTGCCAGGTTGCCCAGACAGACCACTTTGGAGCCGGCACCGGCGCGGGTGATGATGGTCTTGATCTGGTGCGGGGTGAGGTTCTGGCTCTCGTCGATCAGGATAAAGCTCTGCTGGAAGCTGCGCCCGCGGATGTAGTTCAGCGACTTGAACTGCAAGGGTACCCGGTCGAGGATGTATTCCACGCTGCCATGGGTGCACTCATCATCCATATGCAGAGCTTCGAGGTTGTCGGTGATTGCCCCCAGCCAAGGCTCCATCTTCTCCTTCTCGGTGCCCGGCAGAAAACCGATATCCTCGTCCAGCCCCTGGGTGCTGCGGGTGGCAATGATGCGCCGGTAGGTCTTGCTGACCATGGTCTGCTCGATGGCCGCTGCCAGCGCCAGGATAGTCTTGCCCGAGCCGGCAGCGCCGGTGAGGTTGACCAGATGAATATCCGGGTCCAGCAGCGCGTGCATGGCCAGTGCCTGGAACAGATCACGTGGCCGCAGCCCCCAGGCTTCCTGATGCATCAGCGGCTCGCGATGCATGTCCAGCAACCGCAGATCCCGCCCATCGACTGCCTTGACCTGACCGACGAAGCCCTGCTCATCGATGATGAAATCATTGATATGCAGGGCCGGCAGGTTGTCGGTGAGTTGAACATCATGCAATGTCTGGCCGGTAAGCTGGCTAGTTTCCACCTTGCTGGCGCGATCCCAGAACGAGCCCTCGATCTGGTGGTAACCGCGGGCCAGCAGGCTGATGTCATCCAGCAGTTGGTCGGTATGATAGTCCTCAGCGTCGATGCCGCAGGCTCGGGCCTTGAGGCGCATGTTGATGTCTTTCGATACCAACGCAATGCGGTTGTCCGGATGGCGTATCTGCAATTGGCAAAGCTGGTTGATGATCTTGTTGTCGTTGAGATCGTTGGGCAGGCAGTGAGCGGGGAGAGGTGCCTTGTCCATCAGGATGGCGAGAGTGCCGTTGGGTTTCAGTTTGCCGCGTTGGATGGGAACGCCTGATTCGACCAGTTCGGGTGGTGCATCGGCCAGGGTCTGGTCGATCAGTCGGATTGCCTGGCGGCAGTCCGCTGCGGTGCTGGTCTTGCCGGATTTGAGCTTATCGAGTTCTTCAAGGACGGTCATCGGGATGATGACGTGGTGTTCTTCGAAATTGAGCAGTGCGTTGGGGTCGTGGATGAGAACGTTGGTATCAAGTACGTAGAAGGTGTGTCGGGTCGCTCCGCACGCTTCCATGGGCTATTACCTCGCAATGGTCGCAGTCACGAGACTGGATCAGGCGCCGGTCCGCACCTGGCAGTCCGCAAGGCCGACTCGCATTACCTGGCGGTATCAATGGATCACTGCCAAGCATCGGTCGGTTAATTGAGGTATAGCGCAAATCATGTGACAGCAACAAGCGTCATGGCGCAGAAAAATGACAGTTTTTGACTAGCGGGGCGGGGCGATGGCTCGCCCCGGCTCTTGCATTGCGCGTCAACGACGGTCCCGTCGGCCATCCCGGCGGTTGCTCGAACGCTTGCGGTTGGCTGCCGCCGCAGCGGCCTGTTCGGCTTCGTTGGCATCGCTGGCGGCTTTCTCCTCCGCGGTGCGCTGAAGCTTGGGCACGGGCTTGAGGTAGATCTCCTCCGGCGGGATGCAATCGAGCTTGCCGCCCAGCAACTCCTCGATCGGCGGCAGCTGGAAGGCGTCATCTTCACCGGCGAAGCTGATGGACGTGCCCTTGGCGCCGGCGCGACCGGTACGACCGATGCGGTGTACGTAGTCTTCCGGATCGTCCGGCAGGGTGTAGTTGATCACATGGCTGATGCCATCGATATGGATGCCACGGCCGGCCACATCGGTAGCGACCAGTACCCGCAGCTTGCCCTCGCGGAAGTTCTCCAGGGTGCGTACCCGCTTGTTCTGTGGCACATCGCCGGAGAGCTGGGCGGCATTCACGCCATCGCGGACCAGGCGCTCCTGGATGCGGCGCACTTCATCCTTGCGGTTGGCGAAGACCATGACCCGTTCCAGTTCGAGCTGGGTAACCAGGTTGAACAGCAGCTTGTACTTGTCACTGCCGCTCACGGCATAGACCTTCTGCGTGATGTTCTCCGAAGCGGGCCGTTCCGGCTCGATTTCGACGATGGCCGGGTCGACCGTCCATTGCTGCGCCAGGTTCATGACGTCATCGCTGAAGGTGGCGGAGAACAGCAGGGTCTGGCGGTCGCCCTTGCGCGGAGTCTGGCGGATAATCTGCCGCACCTGGGGAATGAAGCCCATATCCAGCATGCGGTCGGCTTCATCGAGTACCAGCACCTCGACCAGATCCAGATGCACTTCACCGCGGTTGCAGAAGTCCAGCAACCGGCCGGGGGTGGCCACCAGAATATCGCAGTACTTGCGTTCCAGCTGCTTGAGCTGTTTGTCGTAATCCATGCCGCCGACAAAGCCCATGACATTCAGGCCGCAGTGCTTGGTCAGCCCTTCGGCGTCGCTGGCAATCTGCATGACCAATTCGCGGGTCGGGGCGATGATCAGCGCCCGCGGCTCACCCATGAAACGCTCATCCGGTGGCGGGGTTTCCAGCAGCTGGGTGATGGTGGAAATCAGGAACGCCGCGGTCTTGCCGGTACCGGTCTGGGCACGGCCAATGGCATCGTGGCCGAGCAGGGTGTTGCCCAGCACTTCGGCCTGGATCGCGGTGCAATAACTGAAACCCTGGTCCTGAATGGCACGCATCAGGCTGTCAGGCAGCGGGAAGTCATGAAAGCGCGTCTTGCCCTCGGCCGGTTCGACCGCGAAATCCGCAAGCGTCCAGGGTTTGGCTGGCGGCGGGGTGGCGCGCGGTTTGCTCTGGCGGCTGCGCTTGGGGCGGGCTTCGCGCTGGTCCTGCTGGGCTGCGGCGGGCGGCGTCGGCGGTTCGGGAGCCGGGCGTATCGGTGCGGCCGCCGGCTCGATATGCGTCTCATGGTGCGGAGCCGGTGTCTTGCCCGGCTTGAACAGTTTTTTCAGTGCCTTTAGCACAATCGTCTCTCGATGTGATATGGGATCACCGAGCAGTGTAAAGGAAGCTCTGAAAAACTACTATGCGCAGCGGTATTGCCGCCCGGTCAGAGTCCCAGGCGGCTGACCAGCCAGGCGCGGATATCACTGATCTCTTGCGGGCACACTTCATGGGCCATGGGATAGCTGTGCCATTGAGTGGCATATCCCGCCTGCTGCAGCAGGTCGTGGGCGTTGCGGCCCATCTCCGGTTGCAGGATGTCGTCATACAGGCCATGGGCAAAGAATGCATTCAGCTTCGGACCCTGATGGTCGGCCAGCAACTGTTGGAGGGTGGGGCCATAGGTCGACAGCGCCATGATGCCACCCAGCGGCAGTCCACTTTCCAGCGCGGTATGCATGATCACCGCGCCGCCCTGGGAAAAGCCGGCCAGAATGATACGCTCGGCAGCGATGCCGGCAGTGATCTGTTCATCGATCAGCCCGCGCACCATGGCTACGGATTCGGCCAGTTGCGCCATGTTCATCACCCGCTGGGGTGTCACCGCGAGAATGTCGAACCAGCACGGCATGGGATAGCCACCGTTGATGGTCACCGGGCGGGTCGGTGCCTGGGGAAAGATGAAGCGCACCCGGTGATCGGTCGGCAATTCCAGCGCCTTGACCACCGGCACGAAATCGTACCGATCCGCGCCCAGGCCGTGCAGCCAGATAACGCAGGCATCGGCCGGCTGGGGAGATTCGATGATCAGGGCTTGGTTGGACATGATGTTCCTCAGGTTTATCAGGCGCGCGACATGAACTTGCCGCTTTCGGTATTGATGCGGACCACTTCGCCGGTTTCCAGGTATTCCGGAATCTGGATTTCCAGGCCGCTGGCGAAACGGGCGGTCTTGGTACGGGCGCTGGCGGAGGAGCCCTTGATCGCCGGGGGCGTTTCCTCGATGGCCATTTCCACTACTGCCGGCAGCTCCACGCCCACCAGATTGCCTTCCACTACCAGACCGTAGAGGCCCGGAATGCCATCATGCAGATAAGGAATCTGTTCCTCAAGGGCATCGGCGTTCAGGGTGAACTGGGTAAAGTCCTCGTTATCCATGAAGGTGTAGCCGTCCATATCCTGGTAGAGAAACTGCACCGCGCGCTTCTGGAAGTCGATGGGCGCGAGGAAGTCATCGCCGGTCAGGCTCTGTTCCAGCTTCTGTTTGGTCTGCGCATGGTTGAAACGCACCTTGTACAGGGTCGTGCCGCTGCGCGAAGAGGGGCTCTTCACGTCGATCTGGGACACGATATACGGCTGATTATTGATCTGGACGATCTGGCCTTTCTTCAGTTCGGCGGCTTTTGGCATCGGTCATGCTCGGTGGGCGGGGAAAACGCTATTGTGCGTTTTTCCCCGATTGGCGCGCAAGCGGCGACTCATCCCTTGTCGATGCTGATCAGCCGCTCCAGACCTTCATTGGTGCGCAGGTTGACATCCACCTGCCGGGTGGCGATCTCGATGTCGTTCTCGGCAAACAGGCGGTCGATTTCGCGGTTGGTTTCATCGATGGTCAGGTTGCGGTCGATCAACTGTCGCACGTGCATGCGCAGCTCGTGATCCAGGCGGTTGTCATTGAAGCCGAGGAACAGCACCATCGGCTCCGGCTCGTCCAGAACCCGGGGGTTGTCTTCGGCAATCTGCAACAGCAGACGGCGCACCAGGGTGACATCCGAGCCATAGGCGACGGCAATCTTCACCGTGACCATGGTGATGGTATCGGACAGTGACCAGTTGATCAGATGCTCGGTAACGAAGGTCTTGTTGGGGACAATGATTTCCTTGCGATCGAAATCGATGATGGTGGTGGCGCGGATGCGGATGCGGTTGACCGTGCCCGACAGGTTGCCGATGGTTACCACATCGCCGATGCGCACCGGCCGCTCGAACAGGATGATCAGCCCCGAGACGAAGTTGGCGAAGATCTCCTGCAGGCCGAAACCCAGCCCCACCCCGAGCGCTGCCACCAGCCACTGCAGCTTGTTCCAGCTGACGCCCAGGGTGGCCAGGCAACCGATGATGCCGACGCTGACGATGATATAGCTCAGCAGCGTGGTTATGGCGTAACTGCTGCCCTGGCGCAGTTCCATGCGCGATAGCACCAGTATCTCCAGCAGTCCGGGCAGGTTGCGGGCCAGCATGACGGTCAGAATGACGATAATGACCGCGCCCAGCAGGTCGCCGGCGCTGAGTGGCGCCATCAGCGGATTGTCCGCAGTGCCGCTGTTGTATTCCCAGAGGGTGATGGACTCCAGATAGGAAGCGGCGCTGAGCAAGTCAGACCAGACCAGATACACCAGTACGCCGAACAGCACCAGCAGGCCCAGGCGGGCCAGACGCAACGACTGCTGGTTGATCTGCTCCAGCTTGAGTTCAGGTATTTCCACCGGTGTTTCATGCTCGGCGCCATTGGCCTGTTCCTCGGCCTGGCGTTTGCTGATGGCCCGCTGGTAGGCGAGATGACGACCGGCCACGCCCAGATTGCGCACCACAATGCCCTGCAGCAATATCCAGGCGGCGATCAGATACAGGGTATCGATCATCCGGTCCGCCAGGCGGATGGCGGTGAAGTGATAACCCCAGATGGTCATCCCGGCCAGCACCAGCGGCAGCAGGATGAGGATCAGCGAGGCACCGAAATGGAAGATCCGCGAATTGTTCAGCGGCTCGCTCCGGCGCATCAGGCGTCCGACCAGCAAGCTGAACAGCGACAGGGTGATGATCATCACCACTCGGCCCACCACATCCTTGTCCAGGTGCTCCGGGTTGGTGGACCCCAGGCTGATGATCAGCACCATCGGCAACAGTACCCAGGCCAGGTGGCGGGTCAGCTTGCGCAGGCGCGCGACCTTGATGGCGGACCAGCGGAAATGGCGGATGGTAATGCCCTGTGGATCGAACAGGCGATACATCAGGTGCAGCGCGAACCAGCTAACCGAGAGCTGCAACAACGCTCGCCCCAGCCTGGGCATGGCGGGGGTATCACCGAACACCAGGCCGAAGCCGGCGCCGCCCAGCAGGATGGGCAGCGGCAATACCGAGACCGCCGTCAGCAGCAGAGCGAGGGGCGTGGTGCGTTGGCTGTCGAGCCGGTAGTGGCCGACTTCTCCATGAAGCTGGTTCAGGCGGTTGACCAGGCGCTTGCGCAATAGCAATGGAATGCTGGCCACGGCCAGTAGCAGGGCGAGCCAGCCGGGGTGATCCCAGAGCGTCAACAGCAGCAGCTTTATCTGCGCCAGTGGCTGCAGATTCTGCAACTGGGACAATATCTGTTGTGGCAGGTTGAGCAGCCACTCGCGGTTGATCGGCGGATTGCTGGCCACCCAGAACAACTGATCATCGATGGTTTGTCGCAGCTTGGTGCTGAGTTGCTGCAGCTGGTTTTCGCTGATCTGCAGGGCGATGGCTTCACCCAGCAGGGTATTGATATGGACGCTGAGTTGTTCGACCAGGGTTCCCCGGCTGCGGATCAGCTGCAGCAGGTCGTCGCGCAACTCGTCCCGCTGCGCCTCAGGCAATTGATTCAGTAGCCGGGTGAGATAGGCGTCCTGATTGCGCAGCTGTTCGCGCAGCTGGTTGATCTCGAACTGGCGCAGGCGCATGTCCGCTACCGAGTCGGCGAGGGTGCGGTCGATCTGCACCGCCGGCAGCGCCTGCTTTTCCTGGTGCAGGATACGCGACAGGAGCACGCTGCCCTCCAGTACGCTGATCTGCTGGTCCAGAGCGCTTTCCTGCTGGGTGAGCTGATCGATCTGCTGGGTCGTCTGGATATTGCGGCGCGACAGGGTACTGATTCGATTCGATGATGCGAGCAGTTCCTCGCTGATCCGCTGATTGATCAGGCTCTGCTCGTGCAGCAACTGGTGATTGCTGATCTGCTGTGATTCAGCGGTCGTATCGCTGATCACCTGTTCCGACAAGCTACGGCGCTTCTCGTCAATCACGTCCTGCAGAACATTGATTTCCTTATCGATGTTGCCGAGTTCGGCGAGCAGGTGGCGGCGCTTGCCGTTGGCCAGTTCCAACAGCGTATTGTTCGCCGACAACTGCTGGCGCAGCAGCGCGCTGGACTGTTCCAGGCTGACCAGTTCGGCCTCCGCCGCCTCGATTCGGGCCTGGTTGAGCTGGTTCTGCGGCTGGCGTTGCAGTTGGCGCAATTGCTCGTTGAGCTCATTGGTCCGCGCCTGGTTGGCGGAAATCCGGCTCTGGGTTTTCTCCGGGCGGGTTTCGGCGGCGATCAGTTCACTGTTGACGGCCGTCAGCTCGTTCTGCCAGTCATACATCCGGGCGACCTGATCGCCCAGGGTGGCATCCAGGGTCTGCAGCGTGCCGGCGGCAAACCGCTGGCGCAGGCGCTCTTCATCGACCGGACCCAGGGCTTCGGTCTGTTGATTCAGCCGGCGCAGCTCTTCCGGCGCGTCGTCCAGAGTCGCCTGCAGCTCGGTCTGTTGCTCGCGCAGTGACTCGGTTCGTTGCAGTGAGGTCAGTGTCTGCTGCCAGGCTTCCTGCAACTGCTGCTGCTCGGCGGCGGACTTGCCGCTGTCGGGTAGGGCAGCGATAGCCTGCTGCAGGCGTTCGACGGGATTGGCACCGTCCTCGCTGTCCTGCGCATGGGCCAGGGGCAGGGCGCAGAACAGGCACGCGAGCAGAATCAATGGCAACAGGTGGAGGCGTGGCATGATAATGATAATCCGCGATGAACAAAGGGAAGCTTAGTCCCGAGTGCGTGCCAATGAAAGCAGCACCAAGGAACGACGCCTCGGACAATGCGGGTCAGGGGTTGGTTCAGGAGTGGCTGAGGAAGTGCTTACGTCATCGACGGAACGAAGATGAACATGGGGAGCGGCCCGCGGACCGGTAAAAAGGGTTCCGGCTGATCGGTGTCAGCCGGAACTCGCGCAGAAGCGGATTTAGAACCACCCGTCCTGCATTGCCATGCACGTTTGATCACGCGCATCCAGCAGGTTCAGCTCATGGTGGCAGGCAGGCACTTCCCAGGTCAGGAAGTAGCGCGCCGCCTGCAGCTTGCCCCGGTAGAAGCTCTCGTCAGAGGTATTGCCGCGGGCCAGACCTTCCTCGGCGCGAATCGCCTGCTCCAGCCAGCGCCAGCCGATCACTGCATGACCGAAGACCTTCATGTACAGCGCCGAGTTGGCCAGGGTTTCGTTGAGCTTGCCGCTGCCCAGGTCGGTGAGCAACGCCTGGGTGGTGGTCTGCAGGTGTTGCAGCAATTGCTCAAGCGGCTTGCGCAGTTCCTCCAGCGAGGCGTATTCGCCGGCACGCTGGATGCTGCTTTCGATCAGCCCGATCAATTGGCGCAGGCCAGCGCCCTTGTTCTGGGTCAGCTTGCGGGCCAGCAGGTCCAGCGACTGGATGCCATGGGTGCCTTCGTGGATCGGGTTCAGGCGATTGTCGCGGTAGTACTGTTCCACCGGATATTCGCGGGTATAGCCGTGACCACCGAGGATCTGGATCGCCAGCTCGTTGGCCTTGAGGCAGAACTCCGAGGGCCAGGATTTGACGATCGGGGTCAGCAGGTCCAGTAGTTCATTGGCCAGTTGCCGCTGCTCTTCGGTATTGCCGGTCTTGCCGTCATCCACCAATCGGGCGCAGAACAGGCCCAGATCGAAGGAGCCTTCGACATAGGCTTTCTGCGTCAGCAACATGCGACGGATATCGGCATGCTCGATCAGCGCCACCTGCGGGCTGGTCGGATCCTTGCCATCGGGGTGGCGACCCTGAGGGCGCTCGCGGGCGTAATCCAGCGAGTACAGGTAGCCGGCGTAACCGAGCATGATGGCGCCCATGCCGACGCCGATACGCGCCTCGTTCATCATCTGGAACATGTAGGCCAGGCCCTTGTGCGGCTCGCCGACCAGATAACCCACGCAATTGCCGTTGTCACCGAAGTTCAGTGCGGTGGATGTGGTACCGCGCCAGCCCATCTTGTGGAACAGGCCCGCGAGCACCACATCGTTGCGCTCGCCCAGGCTGCCGTCATCATTGACCAGGAACTTGGGCACGATGAACAGGGAAATACCCTTCACTCCGGGCGGCGCGTCGGGCAGCTTGGCCAGCACCATGTGCACGATGTTTTCCGACAGCGGATGGTCGCCACCGGAAATGAAGATCTTGTTGCCCTTGATGCGGTAGGTGCCGTCGCCAGCCGGCTCGGCACGGGTACGCAGATCGGACAGGGAGGAGCCGGCGTGGGGCTCGGTCAACGCCATGGTGCCAAAGAAACGACCTTCGATCATCGGCTGGAAGAAGCGGCGCTTCTGGTCCTCGGTACCGAACTTGCCGATCAGGTTGCTGGCGCCCATGGTCAGCATCGGGTAGGACGAGGTGGCGATGTTGGCCGCCTGGAAGTGCGCGAAACAGGCGCGCGACAGCAGGTTCGGCAACTGCATGCCGCCTTCCTCGAAGCTGCGCCCGGCGTTCTGGAAACCGGCTTCAATAAAGGCGTCTACCGCCGGCTTGACCTCGGGGATCAGTACCGCTGCGCCGTCTACATACTCCGGCTCGTTTTCGTCGCTCTTGCGGTTGTGCGGGGCGAAGAACTTCTCCGCGATCTGGCGGGCTGTGGCCACGGCGGCATCGAAGGTTTCGCGGTTGTGATCGGCGAAGCGCTCGCGCTGGGTCAGTTCTTCAGCATCCAGCACTTCGTAGAGTTCGAATGCCAGGTTGCGTGGGTCGAGCAGGGTATCGGTCATGGCAGTTGCCCTTGTTGTGTTACCTCGAACTCGCCGTTCCCGGTTGGCTACCGACGTAATGCGCCGAGGTTGCAGATAATGATGTGCCGCAGTGTATGCGGCACATCATCGGTGGGGGAACAGCCATTGATGGGATTGATAAAGCGGAATCAGGAATTTTCAGAACAACCGCAGGGTCGGCTCATCCAGCGCAGCGCGCTGTTCGCGCAGGGTGAGGATCTGATCGGCCCAGTAGCGCTCGCTGGCAAACCAGGGGAAGTGCATGGGAAACGCCGGGTCATCCCAGCGCCGGGCCAGCCAGGCGCTGTAATGGATCAGCCGCAGACTGCGCAGGGATTCGATCAGCGGCAGCTGGCGCGGGTCGAAATCATGGAATTCGTTGTAGCCATCGACCAGTTCCGCCAACTGCGCCTGGCGCTGATCGCGCTCGCCGGACAACATCATCCACAGATCCTGGATCGCCGGGCCCTGGCGGCAGTCATCCATATCCACCATATACAGCAGCTCATCGCGCCACAGCAGGTTGCCGACATGCAGGTCGCCGTGCAGGCGTATGGTCTGGTAGGGGTGCTCGCGGACGATGTCATCAATCCGTGCGAGCAGGTCATCGGCTACCGAGAAATACGCCGGGCGCAGGTTGGCGGGCACGCTGTCATGTTCACGCAGCCAGGCGATACTGTCATGGCCGAAGTTCTGCACCGTCAATTCGGGGCGGTGGTCGAAGGGGCGCATGGCGCCGACTGCATGAAGGCGACCCAGCAGGCGGCCGAGCATCAGCAGGTGGTCGGGGTTATCCAGCTCCGGTGCGCGACCACCGAAGCGCTTGAACAGGCTGAAACGAAAGCCGGCGAACTCGAACAGGGTCTGGCCTTCGACCTGCATCGGCGGAATGACCGGAATGTCCCGTTCGGCCAGTTCCAGAGAGAACTGATGCTCCTCCAGTATCGCCCCGTCGCTCCAGCGGTCCGGGCGGTAGAACTTGGCGATCAGCGGCTGGCCATCCTCGATCCCGATCTGGAACACGCGGTTCTCGTAACTGTTCAGCGTCAGGGTGCGGGCATCGCTGATAAAACCCAGCGACTCCACCGCATCCAGCACGGTATCAGGGGTCAGCAGGGCGAACGGGTGACTCATCGACAATTCCTCTGAGCTCCGGGCGATAGCAGCGCAGGAGAGGCTGCCCGCGTGGAGCTATTCAATTGTCCGCAGCTTACAGGTAATCACTGGCGCGTTGTAGGCGCGCAGCCATCTACCAAGGAGCTTGGCGGCCAAGGCCGCGAACAGGTCGCAGAGAAATGACGCCTGCGCCAGCCACCTATGGCGTGCGCGCCACACACCAGATACTGACACTCGCCGCCCCGGCAGCCAGCAAGGTGCGGCTGGCCTCGTTGATGGTGGTGCCGGTGGTCACAACGTCATCGATCAGCGCGATATGCTTGCCGGCCAGACGTTCGGGTTGGCGGCAGGCAAAGGCATTCTGCAGATTCTGCCGGCGCGCCTGGGCGTCGAGACCTTGCTGGGGCGCTGTTGAGCGCTGGCGCACCAGGGTTTTGCGGTCCAGTGGCAACTTCAGCAGGCGGGCGATCGGGCGAGCCAGTTCCAGTGCCTGGTTGTAGCCCCGTTGCGCCTGGCGGGCGCGGTGCAGTGGCATGGGTATCAGCATATCGGGAAGGGCTAAGCTATGCTCCTGATAATGATGGACGACTGCCTGGTGCAGCAGGCGGGCGAGCAGCCGGCCATAGGTCAGTTGGTGGTTGTACTTGAAGGCCGGGATCAGGCTGTCGAGCGGAAAGCGGTAGCAGAACGGGGTGATCACCTGGGCGAAAGCGGGTGGCCGTTGCTGACACTGGCCGCATAGCTGACCCGCCAGGGGTAAGGGTAGTGCACACTGTCGGCAGGCCGGACCCAGCCAGGGAAGATCCGCAAGGCAGCCATTGCACAGACATTCTGATATGCCGGCCGCAGAGCCGAGGCATAACAGGCAGCGGTTGAATTGATCAAAATGCGTCCAGTTGTAAACCTTGCTGATCATAAGTGGTTGACAGTCTCCCTGCCGTCATTATCATGCCTTGCATAAGAATCCCCACCGACTTCAAGGATATGCCTCGATGACCGCGCCTGTAACCCGCCACGACTGGAAACCGGCAGAAGTGCTGGCTCTGCTGCGTCAACCTTTCAATGATCTGCTGTTCCAGGCGCAGACGGTGCATCGCCAGCATTTCGACGCCAACCGGGTGCAGGTTTCCACCTTGCTGTCGATCAAGACCGGGGCCTGCCCCGAGGATTGCAAGTATTGCCCGCAGTCCGGCCACTACAACACCGGCCTGGACAAGGAAAAGCTGCTGGAAGTGCAGAAGGTGCTGGACGAGGCCGCGGCGGCCAAGGCCATCGGCGCGACCCGTTTCTGCATGGGGGCAGCCTGGAAGCATCCTTCCGACAAGGATATGCCCTATGTGCTGCAGATGGTGCGCGGTGTGCGTGAACTGGGTCTCGAAACCTGCATGACCCTGGGCAAACTGACCAAGGAACAGACCGCTGCCTTGGCCGATGCCGGGCTGGATTACTACAATCACAACCTGGACACCTCGCCGGAGTTCTACGGCAACATCATCACTACCCGCACCTACAGCGACCGACTGCAGACGCTGTCCTACGTGCGCGATGCCGGCATGAAGATCTGTTCGGGCGGGATTCTCGGCATGGGCGAATCGCTGGAGGACCGCGCCGGTCTGTTGATCCAGCTGGCAAACCTGCCGGAGCACCCGGAGAGCGTGCCGATCAACATGCTGGTCAAGGTTGCCGGCACGCCGTTGGAGAACGTCGAGGATATCGACCCCTTCGATTTCATCCGCATGCTTGCCGTAGCGCGGATCATGATGCCCCGGTCCCATGTGCGTCTGTCCGCTGGCCGTGAGCAGATGAACGAGCAGACCCAGGCGCTGGCCTTCTTCGCCGGTGCCAACTCGATCTTCTACGGCGACCGTTTGCTGACCACCAGCAACCCGCAGGCCGAGAAGGACATGCGCCTGTTTGACCGTCTGGGCATCAAGCCCGAAGAGCGCCAGGAGCATGATGATGAAGTGCATCAGGCAGCCATCGAGCAGGCGCTGGTCGAGCAGCGCGACAGCCAGATGTTCACCAACGCGGCGGCGGTTTGAACGCCGCTGCGGGTTGCTAGCTATCCGCTTGAACGTGTTTGCCGATAACCGAACCTGACCCTGCGCGGCACGCTGTTACTGACAGCCTGCCGCCCGCATCTGCGTGAGCCTATGCCTTTCGATCTTTCTTCACGCCTGGCCGAGCGCCGCGCCGCCCACCTCTACCGCCAGCGCCCGTTGCTGACCTCGCCGCAGGACGTGCATATAAGCGTTGATGGTCAGCCGCTGCTGGCTTTCTGCAGCAATGATTACCTGGGCCTGGCCAACCATCCCGAGATTGCCGAGGCGATGGTCGAAGGAGTACGCCGTTGGGGTGTGGGTGGTGGTGCTTCGCATCTGGTGATCGGTCACAGCGAGGCGCATCACCAGCTGGAAGAGGCGCTGGCGGCATTGACCGGTCGGCCGCGGGTGCTGCTGATGTCCAGCGGTTACACCGCCAACCTGGGGGCCATCACCGCGCTGGTCGGGCAGGGCGATACCGTATTGCAGGACCGGCTTAACCATGCCTCGCTGCTGGATGCCGGATTGCTGAGCGGGGCGCGTTTTTCCCGCTATCTGCACAATGATGTGGCGAGTCTGGAGAAGCGCCTGGCCAAGGCCACCGGCAACACACTGGTGGTTACCGACGGCGTGTTCAGCATGGACGGCGACCTGGCCGATCTACCCGCCCTGTGCACCGCCGCCCGCCAGCGCGATGCCTGGGTCATGGTGGATGATGCCCACGGCTTCGGCTGTCTCGGCGCCACGGGCGCTGGCATAGTCGAGCAATACGGACTGGGCCTGGACGACGTTCAGGTACTGGTCGGCACCCTGGGTAAGGCCTTCGGTACCGCCGGCGCCTTTATCGCGGGCAGCGAAGAGCTGATCGAGACCCTGATCCAGTTTGCCCGACCCTATATCTATACGACCAGCCAGCCTCCGGCTGTGGCCTGGGCAACCTTGAAAAGCCTGCAATTGTTGCGTGATGAGAGCTGGCGCCGGGAGCATCTGGCGCGGCTGATTGCGCGTTTTCGTGCCGGCGCCAGTGCGCTGGGGCTGCAATTGATGGACAGCTCCACGCCGATCCAGCCGCTGCTGGTTGGTGACAGTGCGCGGGCCATGCAGTTGTCCGCCGGCCTGCGCGAGCGCGGCATCCTGGTCACTGCGATCCGCCCACCCACAGTGCCGCAGGGCACGGCCCGGTTGCGAGTGACGCTATCGGCGGCGCACAGTGAAGCTGACATCGACCGCCTGCTGGAAGCATTGCAGCAGACCTTGAGCTATTTGCCGGAGATCGAGGCATGAAGAACATCACCCTGCTGCCGGGCTGGGCGCTGGCACCGCAGAATATGCAGCCGCTGCGTGAAGCATTGCTCGAGCGCCTTTCTGATATCAATGTGGACATCCTGCCGCTGCCGGCGATTCAGCTGTCCAGCCTGGAAACCGACCTGAGCAGCCTGGCCCAGCGGATCAGACCTGGCGTGCTGATCGGCTGGTCACTGGGCGGCATGCTGGCGGTACAACTGCACCGGCGTTTCCCGGAGCACTTCGGACAGGTCGCCACCCTGGCAACCAACGCCTGCTTCGTCGAGCGCAAGAGCTGGGCGGCGGCCATGCCCACGGAGACCTTCAAGGCTTTCTATAACGACTATCGCGAGGCGCCGGAGAAAACCCTCAAGCGCTTCGGCCTGCTGGTAGCCCAAGGCAGTGCCGACGCCCGGCAGCTGGCAAAGCAACTGACCTGGGACAATCAGGACCCCGAGCAGCGCCTGCACGGTTTGGCGGTGCTGGGCATGCTCGACAACCGCGTGGCCTTGAGCAAGCCGACCCAGCCGATGCTGCATTGTCTGGGCGCGCAGGATGCGCTGCTGCCGGAGGCGGCGGCGCAAGATCTTGCTATGTTGCATGAAGGGTCGCGGGTAGCAATCCATTCCCACGCCAGCCATGCCTTGCCGCTGGAACAGCCGCTGTGGCTGGCTGAGGAAATCGCCGGCTGGCTGGAGCGCCAGCATGCCTGAACAGCGGCCAGACAAGCGCCTGGTCGCCGACTCCTTCAGTCGTGCAGCTGCAACGTACGATCAGGCCGCCGCCCTACAGCGCGCGGTGGGCAGTAACCTGCTCGCGCGACTGCCCGCTGAATTTGCGCCGACTGAGCTGGTAGATCTGGGCTGCGGTACCGGTTATTTCAGTCGCGCTCTGCAGGCGCGTTATGGCCAGCAAGTGATCGGTCTTGATCTGGCCGAAGGCATGCTGCGCCACGCCCGGCAAACCAGCCCGCTGATCAGCGGCTGGGTGGCGGCCGACGCCGAAGCCTTGCCGCTGCGGGCGAACTCCCAGGACCTGATCTTTTCCAGCCTGGCGCTGCAATGGTGCCCCGACCTGGCTCGCGTGCTGCACGAAGCCTATCGGGTACTGCGCCCTGGCGGTTGCCTGGCATTCAATACATTGCTTGAAGGCAGCCTGCATGAGCTGCGCACCGCCTGGCGGGCAGTGGATGACTTCGTCCACGTCAACCGCTTCATGCCGGCGGAAGAGCTGCACAGCATTCTTGCGACGGGTGAATTCGGCGATTGGCGCTGTGAGGTCGAAGAGCACCAGTTGTACTACCAGCGCCTCGGTGAACTCACCCAGGAACTCAAGGCGCTGGGCGCGCATAACGTCAACCCTGGCCGCCCCGGTGGGCTGACCGGGCGGGCGCGGCTGCGCCGCCTGACTGACGCCTATGAGCCATTTCGCACTGATCAGGGGCTGCCTGCCAGCTGGCAGGTGGCGCAGATTCTCATGTTCAAACCCGCATGAAACGGAGACCCGACATGCCCCAGCGTTATTTCATCACCGGCACCGATACCGAAATCGGCAAGACCACCATCGCCGCCGGGTTGCTGCACGCAGCGCGGCAGCGCGGCTTGACCACCGCCGCGGTGAAACCGGTCGCAGCAGGTTGTGAAGTCACGCCGGAAGGTTTGCGCAACGACGACGCCCTGGCCTTGCAGGCCGAATGCTCGCCGCCGCTGGATTACGCTGCGCTCAACCCGGTAGCACTGGCGCCGCCGATCGCGCCGCATATCGCTGCCCGGGAAGCAGGGCTCCAGCTTTCCGCTAGCCGGCTCGCTGATGCCTGTTTCCGGGTCTTCGAGCGTGGTGCCGACCTGACATTGGTGGAAGGGGCTGGCGGCTGGCGAGTGCCGCTGAACGATGACCAGACTCTGGCCGATCTGGCCCAGGAGCTGGGCGAGCCGGTAATCCTGGTGGTGGGCTTGCGCCTGGGGTGCATAAATCATGCGCTGCTGACCGCCGAGGCAATCGCCGCCGACGGTCTGCGGCTGGCCGGCTGGGTGGCCAACCAGGTCGATCCGCAGATGGATCGCCAGCAACATAATCTGGAAACGCTCAAGGCTATGCTGCCGGCGCCCTGTCTGGGAGTAGTGCCGCGGGTGGAAGGAGGGCGGCCGGCGGAAATTGCCAAATATCTTGCACTGGATACGCTGCTCGAGCCGACCGCCGGTCTGTCATCCTGAAACGACATGTGCTTGAATGGGCATATTGCCACTATGTGAGCTTATGCCATGGCCTCGCTCGATCTACTTTCCTCCGGCTTTGACGCCGTACGTCAGGGCCAGTACCGCGCCAATACCGCCGCCGCAGAGATCGCCCGCGCGGGCGCGCCGATCAGCGCATCGGCGGCCGCCGCCATCCCCCTGCAACCCGCCACCGGCCAGCCGGCGGCGACCACTCAGGTCGACAGCAACCGGCCGGTGAATCTGGCCAACAGCCTGGTCGAACTGCAGCAGGCGCAACGGGAAGTCGAGGCGGGTGCCTCGGTTATCGATACCGCCGATGAAGTGCTGGGTACGCTGATCGATATCCGGGCTTGACCGGTTTTCCCGGGCGTTATCCAGCAGGCTGTTCGCGAGTAGGCCCGCTCCCACAATAGGATTCCTGATATGGCTGAGCACCGGCTCGACCAGCGGAGTGCCTGAAATATCTTTCATCGAGCTGGTGCTCGACGCCCCCAGGAATGCTGTGCTGCATAACGCACACGCCCGATCCCAACTCTGCGACCTTTACTGCTAATCTCGAACTTCACCATGTTCCCCGGTTTTTCATCCGGCGGGGCTTGACATTGCTGTGGCTGAAACGTAAGTTTCAAACACGCGTTTGAATGGGCCCTGTGGCTCGTCGCCGTCCCGAATCCTGAAATAATCGTTGAGGTCAGTACCATGCCAGAATACAAGGCTCCCCTGCGTGACATCCGTTTTGTTCGCGACGAAGTACTGGGTTATGAAGAACATTACAGCAGTCTGCCGGGATGCGAAGATGCTACTCCCGACATGGTCAGTGCCATTCTCGAGGAAGGTGCCAAGTTCTGTGAACAGGTCATCGCCCCGCTGAACCGCGTCGGTGACACCGAAGGCTGCACCTGGTCCCCCGAGGGCGTGAAGACGCCGACCGGCTTCAAGGAAGCCTACGAGCAGTTCGTCGAAGGCGGCTGGCCGAGCCTGTCGCTGGACCCCGAGTACGGCGGCCAGGGCCTGCCCGACTCCCTGGGACTGGCCGTCAGTGAAATGGTTGGCCAGGCCAACTGGTCCTGGGGCATGTACCCCGGCCTGTCCCACGGCGCGATGAACACCATCGAAGCCCACGGCACCGACGAGCAGAAGCAGGTCTACCTGACCAAGCTGGTATCCGGCCAGTGGACCGGCACCATGTGCCTGACCGAACCCCATTGCGGCACCGACCTGGGCATGCTGCGCACCAAGGCCGAGCCGGCCAGCGATGGCAGCTACAAGATTTCCGGTACCAAGATCTTCATCTCCTCCGGTGAGCATGACATGGCCGAGAACATCGTCCACATCGTACTCGCTCGCCTGCCCGATGCACCGGCCGGCACCAAGGGTATTTCACTGTTCATCGTGCCCAAGGTTCTGCCGAACGCTGCTGGCGAGAACGGCGAGCGTAACGGTGTCAGCTGTGGTTCGCTGGAACACAAGATGGGTATCCACGGTAACGCCACCTGCGTGATGAACTTCGACGGCGCCACCGGCTTTTTGATCGGGCCGCCGAACAAAGGCCTGAACTGCATGTTCACCTTCATGAACACCGCACGCCTGGGCACCGCCCTGCAGGGCCTGGCCCATGCCGAAGTCGCCTTCCAGGGTGGCATCAAGTACGCCCGTGAGCGTCTGCAAATGCGTGCTCTGACCGGCCCGAAAGCCCCGGAAAAGCCCGCCGACCCGATCATCGTGCATCCGGACGTGCGCCGCATGCTGCTGACCATGAAAGCCTTCGCCGAAGGCAACCGCGCCATGGTGTACTTCGCTGCCCAGCAGGTCGACATCATCAAGCGCAGCACCGACGAAGAGCAGAAGAAGCACGCTGATTCCCTGCTGGCCTTCCTGACCCCGATCGCCAAGGCGTTCATGACCGAAGTCGGCTTCGAAGCGGCCAACCATGGCGTGCAAATCTACGGCGGCCATGGCTTCATTTCCGAGTGGGGCATGGAGCAGAACGTGCGTGATTCGCGCATCTCCATGCTGTACGAAGGCACCACCGGCATCCAGGCGCTGGACCTGCTGGGCCGCAAAGTACTGATGACCCAGGGCGCGACCCTGCAGAACTTCACCAAGATCGTGCACAAGTTCTGCAAAGGCCAGGAAGGCAACGAGACCATTCAGGAGTTCGTCGGCCCGCTGGCGACCCTGAACAAGGAATGGGCTGACCTGACCATGAAGGTCGGCATGGCTGCCATGAAGGACCGCGAGATGGTCGGTGCCGCCTCGGTGGATTACCTGATGTACTCCGGTTACGTCTGCCTGGCCTACTTCTGGGCCGACATGGCTCGCGTAGCGGCCGAGAAACTGGCTGCCGGCGAAGGCGATGCTGCCTTCTACAAGGCCAAGCTGCAGACCGCGCGTTTCTACTACCAGCGCATCCTGCCGCGTACCCGCACCCACGTTGAAGCCATGCTGTCCGGTTCTGCGAACCTGATGGATATGGACGAAGAGAGCTTCTCGCTGGGCTACTGATAGCCTCGCGTTGAGTGATCTGCGAAGCCGCTCCCGGTTGCCGGGGGCGGCTTTTTTGTTGTGTGGTGCGGCTGGTTCTGTGTCGGTGCATAGCCGGCTGGCCCTGACCGGACCCGCTCGAGCCGTCCATGGGCGCTCGTGTGGTGGCCTTCCCTGGCCACCACACGGTCCGGTCAAGGCCAGCCGGCTACGCACTTGCCAACTATATGCACGCTGATAGATTTTTTACGTCATTAGTGACAGGGCGACGGGTTATCCAGACTTGCTTTTGCTTTTACCAGCAGCAGCTTCGATGTAGGTAAGGGCTGAGCCGGTGGAGGTAGTGCGGACCGTCGATTGCCAGGGATGGCAATCGCGAGCCTACATGGATGTATTCACGGCGTGTCCGCATTGCCTCCACCGGCTCGGCCCCACCCCGCAAGCCGCCCCAAGCCATCAACGAACAATCGACTAAACGCTATCCCAAGCCAACCGCACCCCACTGAACTGCCACCGCGCCCATGCCGGAAAGAAGTTGCGATACGAAGCCCGGCCATGTCCTGTTGGCGTGGCCAGCGAGCCGCCGCGCAGGACCATCTGGTTGATCATGAACTTGCCGTTATATTCGCCAACCGCTCCGGCAGCAGGCTGGAAGCCGGGGTAGGGCAGGTAGGCGCTGTTGCACCATTGCCAGACCTCGTCGAACAGACCTTCCAGCCGCTGCTCCTCGGAAGCGGCATATTCCCATTCCGCTTCGGTAGGCAGGCGAGCGCCGGCCCAGCGGGCGTAGGCATCCGCTTCATAAAAGCTCACATGGCTGAGGGTCGCATCTTCGTTCAGCGGCTGCAGCCCATGCAGGGTAAAGACCTGCCAGCCGGCGTCGTGGTGCTGCCAATACAACGGCGCATGCCAACCTTCGCTGCAAACCTGATCCCAGCCGTCGGACAGCCACAACTCGGAGCGCTGATAGCCGCCGTCACGGATAAAGGCCAGGTACTCGCCGTTGGTCACATTGCGGCTGGCCAGGGAAAACGGCTCCAGCCAGACGCGGTGGCGCGGCAATTCGTTGTCATAACAGAACCCGCGGCCGGCATGACCAATATCCACCAGACCACCGTTGCAGTGCAGCCGCTCAGCAGTTGCACCAGAGCCTGCACGTTGATCATCACCGGTCTCCCGCCATGCCGGAAACAACGGATTACGGGAAAAGTGGTGTTTCAAATCGGTCAGCATCAATTCCTGATGCTGCTGCTCATGATTCAAACCAAGCTCGACCAGTGCGACCTGCTCGGCAGGCATCTCCGCTGCGGCGAGGGCTTGTTGCATGTGCTGATCGACGTGGCTGCGATAGGCCAACACCTGCTCCAGCGTGGGCCGTGACAGCATCCCTCGTTCCGGTCGTGCGTGGCGGTCACCAACGCCGACATAGTAGGAATTGAACAGCACCTTGAAAGCGGGATCGAAGGGCGCTGGTGGCTGGGCCAGTGCCGCCAGGATGAACGTCTCGAAAAACCAGCTGGTATGGGCCAGATGCCATTTGAGCGGACTGGCTTCGGCGATGGATTGCAGTTGGCAATCCTCCGGCGTCAGCCCTTCGATCAGGTTCAGGCTGCGGTCGCGCACCTGACGGTAGCGGGACAGCAGCACGGCGGCTTCGGTGTGGGGTGGTTGCTGGGTCATCTCAAGACTCCGCCAGAAACACACCGAACCATTGCTGCGGATCGGTCCACAGGTGCTGACAATGGAACCCGGCCTCGGCCAGCAGGGCGCTGAAGCCATCGGTAGTGTATTTGTGTGAATACTCGGTGAGGATATATTCGCCCCTGTGAAAGTGCCGCTCGGTGTGGCCCAGCCGAACACGATGCGGGTGTTTTGCTACCAGACGCATCTCGATCCGATTCTGCTCGCGGTCATAGACTGCCTGATGGACGAAGTTGGCCGGTTCGAAATCGGCATGCAGCAGCTGGTTGACCACGCTCAGCACGTTCAGATTGAACGCGGCGGTCACGCCCTCGGCGTCATCATAGGCCGCTTCCAGAATAGGGCTGGGTTTCACCAGGTCGATGCCGATCAGTAGTTGCCCGCGAGCACCGCACTGCTGACGAATGCAGCGCAACAGGCGCAAAGCATCGGGGCGGGTGAAGTTGCCGATTGATGAGCCGGGATAGAAGAACACCGGCGGACTGGCGCAGTCTTCGGCAAGCAATTCGGCCAGATCGAGACGACGGGTGAAATCGCTGACTACGCCGATGCATTCCAACTCCGGATGATCATGGGCAATATCGGCCAGACAGCTCTGCAGAAAGTCGCCGGCAATATCGACGCCGATCAGCCTGGCAGGGGCGATATGTTGCAGCCAGCGGCGTGACTTGCTGCAGTCGCCGCAGCCCAGGTCAATCCATTGGGCGTGATTGACCAGCGCCAAGCTGATGTCATCCGCGCAGCGCTCGAAGATCGCCGCCTCGGTGCGGGTCGGGTAGTACTCCTCAAGCTCGCAGATGCGGGTAAACAGCTCGCAGCCGGTGTCATCGTAGAAGTATTTTGGATTGATGCGTGCCTGGGGTTGCAGGAGCCCATCAAGCAACTGCTGATATTCATTGTCGTGATCAGGCGGTAGCAGGTTTTCCAGGCGGGGGAGTGGCGTGGCGATATTCACGGCAGGTCCTGTGGCTTGATGTTCTATTTGAACCTAGCACATCAGCCACAGATCGCCATTACATGCTGCCGCGGGTTATTCCGCGTTTTCGACGACCTCACGGATCAGCTTGAACAGTTTGCGCGAAGCGGCCGGCGGCTTGCCTTCGGCTGCTTCCTTGCCGGCCTGACGCACCAATTGGCGGATGGTTTGCCGATCGGCATCGGGGTAGGCTTCCATGAAGGCCTGCTGTTCGTCCGGCTTGCCAGTCAGCAGCCGGTCGCGCCAACGCTCCATTTGATGGAAGAACTGGGCATGGGCCTGGCTGCTGCTATCGAGTCGAGCGAGGTAAGCCTCGATTGCTTCCACATCTTGATCCCGCATCAGCTTGCCGACGAAGCTGAGGTGCCGCTTCAGCGCGCCTCGGGCGGTGTGGCGGTGGGCCTCGTCCAACGCCTTGCGCATCTCATCGGTGAGGTTGAGCTTTTCCAACTGGTGAGGCTTGAGTTCGGTCAGTCGGCGCCCGAGCTCCTGCATGGCGTGCATTTCGCGTTTGACCTGACTCTTGCTCTTCTCATCATCCAGCTCGTCATTGTCGTGTTCTTCAGGAAAATCTGTCATGGTTTGCTGCCCGTTCACCGGTTCTGTTCAAGGCGTCATGATACCCGTTCACAGGGCGGCTGTCCGGGGTACAATGGCCGCCTACAAGGAGATCACATGACCGAACAGCTTCCTGTCCAGCACGATGACGACCCCAGCGCCCTATGCCAGCAGCTCGAGCAGCGCGTGGCATTCATTCTCGATGAGGCCCGTCGGCAAGGTGCTTCGGCCTGCGAGGTGGCGGTCAGTCAGAACACTGGCTTGTCCGTTGGCGTGCGCCGCGGTGAAGTTGAAACGGTGGAACTGAACCGGGACCGGGGCTTCGGCATCAGCCTGTATCTGGGCCAGCGCAAGGGCTCGGCCAGTACCTCGGATACGTCCGACGAGGCGATTCGCTCGGCGGTCGAGGCGGCCCTGGCGATCGCTCGCAATACCTCACCTGACAGTTATTCCGGCCTGGCCGATGCCGCACTGATGGCGAGGGATATCCCGGACCTGGATCTGTATCATCCCTGGGCGCTGGATGCTGATGCGGCCATCGAGCGGGCATTGAGCTGCGAGGCGGCGGCGTTGGCAATGGATCCGCGGTTGAGCAGTGACAGCGCCAACCTCAGCAGCCAGCAGGGTTGTCGGGTCTACGGCAACAGCCACGGTTTCATCGGCAGCTCGCTGGGAACCCGGCACAGCGCCTCGGCGGTCCTGATCGTCAATACTGAAGACGGTATGCAGCGTGACTACTGGTATACGGTGGATCGCAAGGCCGAGCGGCTGCTGGGCCCGCAAGCCCTGGGGCAGAAGGCTGCTGAGCGGGCACTGGCACGGCTGGGCGCCAAGCCGGTGAAAACCGCCAAGGTGCCGGTACTGTTTGCCGCTGATCAGGCGGCCGGTCTGCTTGGCAGTCTGGTCGGATCGATTTCCGGCGGCGCGGTTTACCGTCAGTCCACCTTCCTGCTGGATGCCATGGGTACTCAGGTATTTCCCGAGTGGGTCACCATCGATGAGCGTCCACACCTGCTGCAGGCGCTGGGCAGTGCCGGTTTCGACGGCGACGGCCTGGCGACCCGGGCGCAGAGTTTCATTCAGCAGGGCGTGTTGCAGAGCTGGGTGCTGAGCACCTACTCGGCCCGCCGGCTGAAGCTGGCCAGCACCGCCAATGCCGGCGGTGTGCATAACCTGCATATCAATTCCAACGCCGGTGACTTGCCGGCGCTGCTGCGGGAAATGGGCACTGGCCTGCTGGTCACCGAGCTGATGGGGCAGGGCGTCAATGGCGTTACTGGCGACTATTCACGAGGAGCCGGTGGTTTCTGGGTGGAAAACGGCGTGATCAGCCACCCGGTGCGGGAAGTGACCATCGCCGGCAATCTGAAGGACATGTTCGCCAACCTGCGCTGCGTCGGCTCGGATATCGAGCGTCGCGGCAACTACCTGACCGGCAGCTGGCTGGTGGATGGCATGACGGTGGGCGGGGCGTAGAGTCGGTCTTTAACGCCTGTTAGCGGGCTTGCCTGCTGACAGGCCCTGGCTGCGCTACTCGCCTTCACCAAAGTAGTCATTGATCAGCCCGATCAGTTCCGCCATGGCCTGTTCGGCATGCTCGCCTTCACAGCTGATGCAGATCTCGCTGCCCTTGCTGGCGGCCAGCATCATCACTTGCATGATGCTCTTGCCGTCGACCATCTGTTGCTCATCGCCACCGACCCTGACGCTGCACTCGTGCTGCTTGGCCACATTGACAAACTTGGCGGCTGCCCGGGCATGCAGGCCGAGTTTGTTGATGATGCACACGCGTTTGGTCAGTTGGGTCATGGCAGGTCCCGGTGGCGGATGAGCAGGTTGGAGGAGTGCACACTGAGCTCCCTGACCAGACGTTCGGCGATATATACCGAGCGGTGATGACCGCCGGTGCAGCCGATGCCGATGCTCATGTAGCTGCGCTCACCAGCGGCATAGCGCGGCAGCCACTTCTGCAGAAAATAGAAGATGTCCTGGTACATGTCCTGAACATCGGGTTCGGCGTCCAGGTAATCGCGGATCTGCTGGTCCTTGCCGGAAAACGGCCGCAGGTCGGGCTTCCAGTAGGGATTGGGCAGGCAGCGCACGTCGAATACCAGATCGGCATCCACCGGCACGCCGCGTTTGAAACCGAACGACTGGATCAGGATCGACGGACTGTTGCTCTGGCTGCTGAGCAGACGCTGCTTGAGCAGGTCGCGTAGCTGATAGAGCGTCAGGTGACTGGTGTCGATCTTCAGGCTGGCCAGGTCGATGATGGGTTCGAGTAGCTTCAGTTCGGCCGCGATGGCTTCGCCGAGGGACAAGTTGCCGTCGGTCAACGGGTGCTTGCGGCGAGTTTCCGAGAAGCGCTTGATCAGTACCTCATCGGTTGCGGCAAGAAACAACACATCGCAGTGAATACCAGCGTCCCGGACCTGCTTGAGCAGGTCCGGGAAGCGCTCGAGATCACTGGGCAGGTTGCGGGCATCGATGCTGATGGCGACCTTGGGCAGGCTCAGGTCGGTATTGTTGGCCTGCCGGGCCAACTCCGGCAGCAGGCCTGCCGGAAGGTTGTCGATGCAATAGAAACCATTGTCTTCCAGGAGGTGCAGAGCGGTACTTTTGCCGGATCCGGATCGTCCGCTGACTACAACCAGGCGCATCAGTATCAGCCTCCGCTGGTGCCAACCATGACCCGATACAGGGTCTCTGCATCCGGCGCCTGTCGCAGGGCCTCGCGCAAATCTTCCTGGTCAAGTTTCTCGGCCAGCATCTTGAGTATCTGCAAATGCTGCTCGGTGGCCTCATGGGGCACCAGCAGGACGAAAATCAGATCGACCGGCTCACCATCCAGAGAGTCGAAATCGATCTTGCTGTCGAGCTGCAGCAAGGCACCGATGGCATGGGTGCACTGCTCCAGTCGGCAATGGGGAATGGCGATGCCATTGCCGAAGCCGGTCGACCCGAGTTTTTCCCGGGCGATCAGGCTTTCATAAATGGCATCGGAGTCCAGATCGGTGTGCTGGGCGACCATATCACCGATCATTTCCAGCACCCGTTTCTTAGAGCCCCCCGGCACACTGGTGAAAGTAAGCTGGGGGGTGAGTACGTTATCTATCTGCATGAGTTCGCTGCTTTAAAGCCTTACCGGTCATTGACGCCTTGCTGGCGACCAATGTGTTTTTCCTTGTGTTTGATCAACTGGCGATCCAGACGGTCGGCCAGCAGGTCGATGGCGGCATACATGTCGGTATGCTCCGCCTCGGCAACCAGGTCGTTGCCGGCAATATGTAGGGCACCTTCAGCTTTCTGCCGAAGCTTGTCCACCTCCAGGGTGATCTGAACGCTGATGATCTTGTCGAAATGCCGCTCGAGACGGGCCATTTTTTCGGTAACGTAATCACGTAGTGCGTCGGTGATATCGAGCTGAAGACCAGTGATGTTCATTTGCATAACACTTCTCCTGATTGGCTTGATAAACCGGAGTACCGTTTTTGGTGACTCCCATGGTGCCACTTCTCGTTGCCGATTTCATTGATTCAACAATTGATTCAGACCAGACGTTTCCTCTCGCTGGATGGCGCTATGTTGAGGGACTCGCGGTACTTGGCGATGGTCCGTCGCGCGACATGGATGCCCTGTTCCTCAAGTAGACCAGCGATCTTGCTGTCACTCAATGGTTTCTTCGGGTTTTCCGCCGCGACCAGCTTCTTGATCAGCGCCCGGATGGCGGTGGAGGAGAACTCGCCGCCCTCGCTGGTGCTGACATGGCTGGAGAAGAAATACTTGAGCTCGAAGATGCCCCGCGGCGTATGCATGAATTTCTGTGTGGTCACCCGGGAGATGGTCGACTCATGCATGCCCACGGCTTCGGCGATGTCGTGCAGTACCAGCGGTTTCATGGCTTCTTCGCCATGTTCGAGAAAGCCGCGCTGATGCTCGACGATCTGGGTTGCGACCTTCATCAACGTCTCGTTGCGGCTCTGCAGGCTCTTGATGAACCAGCGCGCTTCCTGCAGATGGTTGCGCAGGTAGGTGTTGTCGTTGCTGCTGTCAGCTCGCTTGACCATGGAGGCGTATTGGCTGTTGACCCGGACCTTGGGCGCAGCCTCCTGGTTCAGCTCGACGATCCAGCGGTTCTGGTCCCGCCGCACGATGACATCGGGAATCACATATTCTGCTTCACCGGAGGCGATCTCGCCGCCGGGGCGTGGGTTCAGCGTCTGGATCAGCTCCACCACCTCGCGCAGCTGATCCTCCTTCAGCCGGGAGCGGCGCATCAACTGGGCGAAATCGCGGCTGCCGAGCAGCTCCAGGTGGTCGCGGACCACACGTTTGGCCTGCTCCAGCATGGGCGTGGTGTCGGGTAACTGCTGTAACTGCAGGTGCAGGCATTCGCTCAGGTTGCGGGCGCCAACACCGGTCGGCTCGAACTGCTGAATCCGGTGCAGCACCATCTCGACCTCATCCAGCTCCACTTCGAGGGCTGGGTCGAGGGAGGTCAGAATGTCTTCCAGGGATTCTTCCAGATAGCCATCGGCGTTGATGCCATCGATCAGGGCGATAGCGATCTGATAGTCGGTGTCCGACAACGGCAGCAAATTGAGTTGCCACTCAAGGTGGCTCTGCAGGGTCTCGCCAGTGCCGGTGCGCGCGGTAAAGTCCCAGTCTTCATCATCTGAACTGGGCAGGGAGCTGGCAGAGGTCTGATAGATATCCTCCCACTGGGTGTCGACCGGCAATTCGTTGGGAATCTGCTCGTTCCAGTTGCCTTCTTCTTCGCCGTGGCTGTGCTGGTCAATGGCCTCCAGCTCAACGGGCTCGGGCAGGGCCGTGGCGGGGGCATCGTCGTTGCCAGCGGTATCGCTCGCACTGGGGCTGAAATCATCATCGCCGTCGTCGGCCAGCTCCAACATGGGATTGGCTTCCAGTGCTTCCTGCACTTCCTGCTGCAGATCCAGGCTGGACAGCTGAAGCAGCCGAATGGCTTGCTGCAGCTGTGGAGTCATGGTCAGCTGCTGCCCCATTTTGAGGACGAGCGTTGGTTTCATAGTGTTGCGGTTTACCTTGTGCGCTGTTTAAGCCATTGAGAGACAACCAAAAACATGGCCAGCATGCCTCATTCCGTTGGGCTTTTACAAACGGAAGGCATGGCCCAGATACACATCGCGTACCAGCTGGTTGGCGAGCACTTCCTCGGCGTCACCTTCGGCGATGATATGGCCGTCATTGACGATATACGCCTTGTCGCAGATATCCAGAGTCTCCCGCACGTTATGGTCGGTTATCAGTACGCCGATGCCCTTGTCCTTGAGGTGCTGGATGATCTGCTTGATATCATTGACCGAGATCGGATCGACCCCGGCGAAAGGTTCGTCGAGCAGAATGAACTGCGGATCGGTCGCCAGTGCGCGGGCAATTTCAGCGCGGCGTCGCTCTCCACCGGACAGGCTCATGCCGGCGCTATCACGCAGGTGATGGATATGGAATTCACGCAGCAGGGAATCCAGTTTGCCTTCGCGGCCCTGGCGGTTCAGGTCCGGGCGGGTTTCCAGAATCGCCATGATGTTGTCCGCGACGCTGAGCTTGCGAAAAATGGAGGCTTCCTGCGGCAGGTAGCCGATGCCCTGGCGCGCCCGGCCGTGCATCGGCAGGCGGGTGACATCCTGGTCATTGATCAGAATGCTGCCCTGGTCTGCCTTGACCAGGCCGACGATCATATAGAAGCAGGTGGTCTTGCCGGCGCCGTTGGGGCCGAGCAGGCCGACCACCTCGCCACTCCTGATCGACAGGGATACATCCTGTACTACCTTGCGCGATTTGTAGGCTTTGGCCAGGTGGCGTGCTTCAAGTTTCGTCATTGGTTGCCGGCTCGGTACGCTTGCGTGGCTGGATGATTATCTCGATGCGCTCGGCGGACTCCCCTTCGGCGGCATCGGCTCGACCGGCGTCTACCACCTGGCGCTCGATGTCATAGCTGACACGCTGGCCCTGGAAGGTATTGCCGGATTGTTCGAGGAAGGCCTGGTCGATCAGGACCACGCGATTGGCGGCGGCGTGGTATTCGATGGTCTGGGCCCGCGCGTCCACTGGACTGCCGTCCGCTTCGGGCTGCTGCCGGTAAGTGGCAGGCGAGCCCACCGAGACGACCTTGCTGACGTCGCCGGCGTCGTTGGTGGTCAGGGTCACGCGATTGCCGGTCAGGCGCATGCTGCCCTGGGTGATGATGACGTTGCCGGTATACACGGCGGTGCTGCGACGATCGTCCAGGGTGGCGGCATTGGCCTGGATGCGGATCGGCTGATTGGCATCGTCGGGCAGGGCCAGCACTGGCGTGGCCGCACCCGTCAGCAGGGCCAGGCAGAGGATTCTAAAGGGCTTCATGTTCGCCTCTTACGTTGGACAGCAGCTTGATGGTGCCGTCATTGAAATTCGCTTCCATACCGGTGGCTGTGGTCACGCCGTTGGCGGCCTCGATTCTGACGCTCCGGTCAGTTTCGGCAAAATGCCGGTGGGGGAAGATGCTCAGGGCCGGCGTCGACAGGCGCCGCAGTGGCTGGCCCGTCAACTGCTGTTCAATCACTACGTTCTGGCTCAGGTCCACCCGATCCCCCCCAGCGCTGACTTCGCCGTAGCGGGCCTGCACATCCCAGGGCTGCTGCTCGCCTTCGCGGTAATACAGCAGTTTTGGGTCATCCAGTTCGGTCACGTCGTCACCGACCTGGTGCGCGGCACGTACACTGTCCAGGTCATATACCGGCTGGCCATTGGCGTCGAGCTGGCGGATCCGGGCATTGTCCATGAAGAAATCGGGCTGCAGCGGGTCCTGAATCACCTGTGGCGTGAAACTGGCTGGGCGGATGTTCCAGTAACCCACCGCCAACGCCAGTGCCACGGCGAGCAGGACAATGCCGCCGGTAACCAGATAACGTGGGATCTTCACAGGTAAGCTGCCTGGGCGCTTTCCAGGGTGCCCTGGGCGCGCATGATCAGTTCGCAGAACTCCCGCGCCGCGCCGGCGCCGCCGGCATTGCTGGTCACGCCGTGGGCATGCTGGCGCACGAAGGTATCCGCGGTGCCCACGGCCATGCCGAGGCCGACGCGGCGCATGACCGGCAGATCCGGCAGGTCATCGCCGAGAAAGGCGATCTGCTCCATTTCCACTGGCACCAGGGCGCGCAACTCGGCCAGTGCGGTGAGCTTGTCCTCGCGCCCCTGGATCAGGTGCTGGATACCCAGGTTGGCGGCGCGGCGTTCCACCAGCGGCGAGTTGCGGCCGCTGATGATCGCAGTCTGCACTCCGGAGGCGATCAGCATTTTGATGCCGTGGCCATCCAGAGTATTGAAGGATTTGAATTCGGTGCCGTCAGGCATGAAGTACAGACGACCGTCGGTCAGCACGCCATCGACGTCGAAGATCGCCAGGCGGATATGACGGGCGCGTTCGAGCAGCTCGTTGTTCATACCACCCCCGCGCGTAGCAGATCATGCATGTTCAGGGCACCGACCGGCTTGCCGTCGGCATCGACCACGAACAGGCCGCTGATCTTGCCGTCTTCCATGATTTTCAGTGCCTCGGCGGCCAATACACCCTGGCGGGCGGTCTTGCAGCGCGGCGTCATCACCTGCTCGATGCGGGCGTTGCGGATATCGATGTCCTGGTCCAGGGTGCGGCGCAGGTCACCGTCGGTGAAGATTCCGGCAAGCCGGCCTTCGCCATCGGTGATGCCGGTCAACCCCAGACCCTTGCGGGTCATTTCCAGCAGCGCATCGCGCAGGGGCGTGTCGGGCGATACCAGCGGCATCTGTGGGCCGCTGTGCATGATGTCATCCACCAACAGCAGCAGGCGGCGACCGAGGCTGCCGCCGGGGTGCGAGAAAGCGAAATCCTCGGCGCTGAAGCCGCGGGCTTCCAGCAGGGCAATGGCCAGGGCGTCGCCCATCACCAATGCAGTGGTAGTGCTGGAGGTGGGGGCCAGGTTCAGCGGGCAGGCTTCCTGCTCGACGCCGGTGTTCAGGTTGGCAACGGCGGCGCGGGCCAGTGTCGAATCGGGGTTGCCGGTAATGCTGATCATGGGAATGCCCAGGCGCTTGATCAGCGGCAGCAGGGTAACCACTTCAGCGGTATTGCCCGAGTTGGACAGGGCGATGACCACATCATCACGGGTGATCATGCCCATGTCGCCGTGACTGGCTTCGCCTGGATGCACGAAAAACGCCGGGGAGCCGGTGCTGGCCAGGGTGGCGGCAATCTTGCGACCGACATGCCCGGATTTGCCCATGCCGGTAACGACAATGCGCCCCGAACACTGGATGAGAGTGGCGCAGGCAGTATCGAAGTGGCCTTCGAGCCGGGTAAGCAGGCTGTCGACGGCGTCACGTTCCATACGGATGGTGCGTTGCGCTGATGCGGTGTAATCGAATTCTGGCATGGGCTTTGATATCTGTTTTCGGTCAGCGCTGAGTATAACGTTTTGTGGCGGGCGGCTCATCTGTGTTGTTGCTGCGCTTTTCTGGTGGAAAACAAATGAAACCCATGCAGCTTGGGCTGCAACGGCGGAACTGGTATATTACCCCGTTCATTTTTCCGTCATTGCGCCGGTTAACAGGTAAGGCCGCCTATAACTATGCCCGAATCATCGGATTTTATCGTCGATCTGCAGCAGGTAACCTTCACCCGGGGTGAGCGGACTATCTTCAATAATGTAGACATCCGGATCCCCCGCGGCAAGATTACCGGCATCATGGGGCCTTCGGGCTGCGGTAAGACCACCTTGCTGCGCCTGATCGGTGCGCAACTGCGCCCTGACAGCGGCGCCATTCTCGTCAATGGACAGAACATTCCCCAGCTGGGCCGTGAGGAGCTGTTTGCCGCACGCCAGCATATGGGCATGCTGTTCCAGAGTGGGGCACTGTTTACCGACCTGAACGTGTTCGAGAACGTCGCATTCCCGCTGCGAGTGCACACTCAACTGCCGGAAGACATGATCCGCGATATCGTCCTGCTGAAACTCCAGGCCGTCGGCCTGCGTGGTGCCACGCAGTTGATGCCCGACGAACTGTCCGGTGGTATGAAGCGGCGCGTCGCATTGGCCCGCGCTATCGCCCTGGACCCCGAGCTGATGATGTACGACGAGCCCTTCGTCGGCCAGGACCCTATTTCCATGGGCGTACTGGTGCGGTTGATCCGCCTGCTCAACGACGCACTGGGGCTGACCAGCATTGTGGTATCCCACGATCTGGCGGAAACCGCCAGTATCGCCGACTACCTCTATGTGGTGGGTGATGGCCAGGTGCTGGGCCACGGCGAGCCCGATGAGTTGATGAACTCCGATAACCCGCGCATCCGTCAGTTCATGCAGGGCGAGCCGGACGGCCCGGTGCCGTTCCACTTTCCTGCCACGGATTATGTGGATGAACTACTGCAGAAGGAGCGCAAGGCGTGAGTATTCTTGCAAATCGGGTGACCCTGTTGGGGCGATCCGGCCTGAATCTGGTCGCGGCCATTGGCCGGTCCGGCATCTTCCTGTATCAGGCGCTGGCCGGACGTTCCAACTTCGGCAATCCCTTTGGCCTGCTGCTCAAGCAATTGTATGCCGTGGGCGTGCTGTCGCTGGCGATCATCACCGTTTCGGGGGTGTTCATCGGCATGGTGCTGGCACTGCAGGGTTACAACATCCTCAAGGACTACGGCTCCGAGCAGGCGGTCGGGCAGATGGTGGCGTTGACCCTGCTGCGTGAACTGGGGCCGGTGGTGACCGCGCTGTTGTTTGCCGGCCGGGCCGGTTCGGCGCTGACCGCCGAGATCGGCCTGATGAAGGCCACCGAACAGCTCTCCAGCCTGGAAATGATCGGTGTCGACCCGCTCAAATATGTAGTCGCCCCTAGACTGTGGGCGGGCTTCATTTCCATGCCGCTGCTGTCGCTGATCTTCTGTGTGGTCGGCATCTGGGGCGGCGCCATGGTGGCCGTGGATTGGCTGGGCATCTATTCCGGCTCCTACTGGTCCAATATGCAGAACTCGGTACTCTTCAGTGCGGACGTGCTTAACGGGATGATCAAATCCCTGGTATTTGCCGTCGTGGTGACCTGGATCGCGGTATTCCAGGGCTACGATTGCGAGCCGACGTCCGAGGGCATCAGCCGGGCCACCACCCGTACTGTTGTCTATGCCTCCCTGGCCGTGCTGGGCCTGGATTTCATTCTCACCGCTTTGATGTTTTGATCAGCCAAGGAAACTGCCATGCGCACCCGTAAACTGGAATTGACTGTCGGCCTGTTCATCCTGGCCGGATTGCTGGCCCTGCTGATACTTGCCCTGCGTGTCAGCGGTCTGACCCTGACCACCAGTGGCGACACCTATACGGTCTATGCCCACTTCGACAACGTGTCCGGCCTGACCGCTCGCTCCAAGGTAACCATGGCCGGTGTGACCATTGGCCAGGTCAAACGCATCACCTTTGACAAGAACCGTTACACCGGCTTGGTCGAGATGTCGATCAACTCTGATGTCGACACCCTGCCGGCGGACAGTACCGCATCGATCGTCACCGCCGGTTTGCTCGGTGAGAAATACATTGGCATCTCCGTTGGCGGAGATGAACTGGTGCTGGCTGATGGTGACGAGATCCTCGATACCCAGTCGGCGCTGGTGCTTGAGGAACTGATCGGACGTTTCTTGCTCAATACCGTCAGCAAAGACGACTAACAGGAGAAAACTATGCGCAACGTCATGACGTGGGGCCTGGCCCTGTTGCTGAGCATGCCGCTGCTGGCTCAGGCTGCGGCGGCTACACCCCATCAGGTAGTGGAAGATACCTCCGTGCGGGTCATGGAAGTACTGGACTCCAACCGCGAGCTGTACAAGCAGGATTCCAACGCCTTTCTCGAAGGGCTCAACGAGGTCCTCGATCCGGTGGTCGACTTCAAGGGCATCGCTCGCAGCGTGATGACCGTACGCTACAGCCGCAGTGCCTCGGATGAGCAGATGGAGCGCTTCATCGATACCTTCAAGCGCAGCATGGTCGAGTTCTATGGCAATGCTCTGCTCGAATTCAACAGCGGCAAGATCGCCGTACTGCCGCCGGCCCGGGGCTCGCAGCAGTCTGAGCAGCGTGCCAGTGTGGATATGGAAGTGCAGGCCAATGATGGCAACGTCTACAAGGTGACCTATACCATGGCCAATATCGATGGCCAGTGGAAAGTGCGCAACGTGATCGTCGAAGGCATCAACATCGGCCTGCTGTTCCGCGACCAGTTCGCCCAGGCCATGCAGGCCCAACGCAATGACCTGGATGCGGTCATCGACAACTGGGGCAGTGTGGTTGCCGAGTCCCGCGAGATCGTCGAAGACGAGGCCGGCGAGTGACGGCGCGCTGGGTACCTGACGGCGAGCGGCTGCGGCTGGAAGGCGAGCTGGACTTCGTCAGCGCCATCCCGGTACGTGAGGCGCTCGACAGCTTCCTGGCCAGCTCGGCCGGCAAACGCGTGGTGCTTGACCTGTCCGGCGTGACCCGGATCAACAGCGTTGGCCTGTCGCTATTGTTGTCTGCCGCTCGGTCGGCGCAGCAGAGCCAGGTTCAACTGCAGGCCACAGCGCTGCCGGCCGGCCTCCTGAGCATGGCGGCGGTCTGCGGCCTGGATGATTGGCTGGAAACACTTTCTGCTGCCGATGGCAGCACAACGGAGATACCCCATGCAGGCCAGTGAAGTAAAGAAGCTGCTGGAGCAGCATTTGCCCGAGACACAGGTGGAAGTGGAAGGCGAAGGCTGCAACTTTCAGCTGTTGCTGATCAGTGACGAACTGGCGGCGCTGTCGCCGGTCAAGCGTCAGCAGCAGGTCTATGCGCTGCTCAACGGCCCGATTGCCGATGGCAGCATCCATGCGGTCACCATGAAATTTTTTACCCGCGAAGCCTGGGACAACCGGTAACCGGACCCAGCACGAGAGAACCCGTATGGACAAATTGATGATCACCGGCGGTAACCGCCTGGATGGCGAGATCCGCATTTCCGGCGCGAAGAACTCTGCGCTGCCGATCCTGGCCGCCACCCTGTTGGCTGACGAAGCCGTCACCATCTGCAACCTGCCGCACCTGCATGACATCACCACCATGATCGAACTGTTCGGTCGCATGGGTGTGCAGCCGGTAGTGGGCGACAAGCTCAACGTGGAAGTGAACCCGACCAGCATTACCACCCTGGTGGCGCCTTACGAGCTGGTCAAGACCATGCGCGCTTCCATCCTGGTGCTGGGGCCGATGGTCGCGCATTTCGGCTATGCCGAAGTGGCCTTGCCCGGCGGTTGCGCGATCGGCTCGCGGCCGGTGGATCTGCATATCCGTGGCCTGGAAGCCATGGGTGCCGAGATCACTGTCGAAGGTGGTTACATCAAGGCCAAGGCGCCGGAAGGTGGCCTGCGCGGGGCACATTACTTCTTCGATACCGTGAGTGTCACCGGTACCGAGAACATCCTGATGGCGGCCACCCTGGCCCGTGGGCAGACGGTGATTCAGAACGCTGCGCGGGAGCCCGAGGTAGTGGATCTGGCCGAATGCCTGATCGCCATGGGCGCGCAGATCCGCGGCCATGGTACCGACACCATCACCGTGGATGGCGTAGAGCGCCTGCATGGTGCCACCTATTCGGTGATGCCTGACCGTATCGAAACCGGCACTTTCCTGGTCGCCGGCGCTGCCACCCGTGGCCGCGTCAAGCTCAAGGATACCGATCCGTCGATTCTCGAGGCCTTCCTGCTGAAGCTGGAAGAAGCGGGCGCGCAGATCGATACCGGCAAGAACTGGGTCAGTCTGGACATGAAGAGCAACCGTCCGCGCGCGGTCAACCTGCGCACCGCGCCTTACCCGGCCTTCCCGACGGACATGCAGGCGCAGTTCATGGCCATGAACGCCGTGGCCGAGGGCACCGGTACCGTGATCGAGACGGTGTTCGAGAACCGTTTCATGCACGTGCAGGAAATGAGCCGCATGGGCGCGCAGATTCAGGTCGAGGGCAACACCGCCATCATTACCGGTGTGGAGCGACTCAAGGGTGCGCCGGTCATGGCGACCGACCTGCGTGCCTCCGCCAGCCTGGTAATCGCCGGCCTGTGGGCTGATGGCGACACCCTGGTTGACCGGATCTACCACATCGATCGTGGTTACGAATGCATCGAAGAAAAGCTGCAAATGCTTGGCGCCGGTATCCGCCGCGTTTCCGCTTGAGAGGATTTTCATGAGCAATAGCCTGACCATCGCCCTGTCCAAGGGCCGCATCCTGGACGACACGCTGCCGCTGCTGAAGCTGGCTGGCATCGAGCCGGTGGAAGACCTGGACAAGAGCCGCAAGCTGATCTTCAGCACCAGCGACCCGGACGTGCGGCTGTTGATCGTACGCGCCACTGACGTGCCGACCTATGTCGAGCAGGGCGCTGCCGATCTGGGCGTGGCGGGCAAGGATGTGCTCATGGAGTACGGCAGCCAGGGGTTGTACGAACCGCTGGATCTGAAGATTGCCAACTGCCGGCTGATGACGGCCGGCCCGGTGAATACGCCCGAGCCCAAGGGCCGCCTGCGGGTAGCTACCAAGTTCGTCAACGTCGCCCGCCGTTACTATGCAGAGCAGGGCCGCCAGGTGGAGCTGATCAAATTGTACGGCTCCATGGAGCTGGCGCCACTGGTCGGCCTGGCGGACAAGATCATTGATGTGGTCGATACCGGCAACACGCTCAAGGCCAATGGCCTGGAGCCGCAGGAACTGATTGCGGACATCAGCTCCCGGCTGATCGTCAACAAGGCGTCGATGAAGATGAAGCATGCCCGGATCAAGAGCCTGATTGACCTGTTGGCCGAGGCCGTCGAGCGCCGCGCCAACTGATAGCACTACCCCGAACCCACTTGAGGAATACGCCATGAACACGCCGTTGAAAATCGCCCGTTTGGATATCAATCAGGTCGATTTCAACCATCATCTCGATGGGCTGCTGGCGTGGGAAGGTGTGTCTGACAAGGCGGTCAACGAGCGGGTCGAGGAAATCATCTCCGCCGTACGCGCCCGTGGCGATGCGGCGGTGGTGGAATATACCGCGCGCTTCGACGGACTCGAAGTGGCCAGCATGGCCGATCTGACCCTGGATCGTGCCCGCCTGGAGCAGGCACTCGATCGCATCACCGCCGAACAACGTCAGGCCCTGGAAGTGGCCGCCGAGCGGGTGCGGCTCTACCACGAGCATCAGCGTCAGGACTCCTGGCGCTACACCGAGGCTGACGGCACTGTACTTGGCCAGCAGGTAACGCCACTGGATCGGGTTGGCCTCTATGTGCCGGGCGGCAAGGCGTCCTATCCTTCGTCGGTGCTGATGAACGCGATTCCCGCCAAGGTCGCGGGTGTGCCCGAAGTGGTCATGGTGGTGCCGACGCCGCGCGGCGATATCAACGAGCTGGTGTTGGCTGCAGCCTGTCTGGCCGGGGTTGATCGGGTATTCACTGTGGGTGGCGCGCAAGCCGTGGCCGCGCTGGCCTATGGCACTGACAGCATTCCCGGGGTGGACAAGATCGTCGGCCCGGGCAATATCTACGTGGCGACCGCCAAGCGCGCGGTGTTCGGCAAGGTCGGTATCGACATGATCGCCGGCCCCTCGGAAATCCTGGTGATCTGCGATGGCCAGACCGATCCGGACTGGATCGCCATGGACCTGTTCTCCCAGGCCGAGCATGACGAAGACGCCCAATCGATTCTGCTGTCGCCGGACGCGGATTTTCTCGACGCGGTCGAAGCCAGTCTGAACAAGTTGCTGGGCAGTCTGGAGCGCAGCGACATGGTCCGTATCTCCCTGGAGAGTCGCGGCGCGCTGATCAAGGTCGACAGCCTGGAGCAGGCCTGCGAGCTGTCCAACCGCATCGCCCCCGAGCACCTCGAACTGTCGGTCGCCGACCCCGATGCCATGCTGTCGCAGATCCGTCACGCCGGCGCCATCTTCATGGGCCGCTTCACACCCGAAGCGCTGGGCGATTATTGCGCCGGCCCGAACCATGTGCTGCCGACCTCCGGTACCGCGCGGTTCTCGTCGCCACTGGGCGTCTACGACTTCCAGAAGCGCTCCTCGGTGATCTTCTGCTCCCCGGAAGGTGCCTCGGAACTGGCGAAAACGGCCTCGGTGCTGGCTCGCGGCGAAAGTCTGACCGCGCACGCCCGCAGCGCGGAATACCGAATCAAATAACAGCCCCAAGCCGGCAGCTTGCGGCTTGCTTCAAATCGAGGATTGACCTGTGAGTCGTTTCTGGAGCCCTTTTGTAAAGGATCTGGTGCCTTACGTGCCGGGCGAGCAGCCCAAGCTGGACAACCTGATCAAGCTCAATACCAACGAAAACCCCTACGGCCCGTCGCCCAGGGTGGTCGAGGCCATCCGGGCCCAGCTGGACGATAGCCTGCGGCTGTATCCGGCGCCCAATGCCGACCTGCTGAAAGACACCATTGCCAGTTATTACGGCGTGACCGCAGCCGAGGTGTTCGTCGGCAATGGCTCGGACGAAGTGCTGGCGCACATCTTCCATGCGCTGTTCCAGCATGGCAAACCGGTGTTGATGCCGGATATCAGCTACAGCTTCTACCCGGTGTACTGCGGTCTGTACGGTATCGAGGCCCAAACGCTGCCCTTGGCCGAGGATTTCAGTATTCGCCCGGCGGATTACCGGGGTGAGAACGGCGGCATCATCTTCCCCAATCCGAACGCGCCCACCGGCATGCTGCTGCCGCTGGCCGGCATCGAGCAGATTCTGCAGGCCAACCCGGATTCGGTGGTGGTGGTAGATGAAGCCTACATCGATTTCGGCGGCGAGACGGCCATCGCGCTGGTGAATCGCTACCCCAACCTGCTGGTGACCCAGACCCTGTCCAAGTCACGCTCGCTCGCCGGCTTGCGGGTGGGGTTGGCGGTGGGGCACGCGGATCTGATCGAGGCGCTGGAGCGGGTCAAGAACAGCTTCAACTCCTACCCGTTGGACCGCCTGGCGATTGTCGGGGCGGTGGCTGCCTTCGAGGATCAGGCGTATTTCCAGCAGACCTGCCAGGCGGTGATCAACAGTCGGGACGCCCTGAGCCAAGGACTGCAAGAACGCGGCTTCCAAGTGCTGCCGTCGGCCGCCAACTTCGTGCTGGCCCGACACGGCGAGCGCGACGCCGACGAACTCGCAGCTGGGCTGCGGGCGCAGAAGGTGATCGTGCGGCACTTCCGCGCGCCGCGCATCGAGCAGTTCCTGCGCATCACCGTAGGCACACCGGAGCATAACCAGGCGCTGCTGCGCGCCCTCGACGCGCTGCTTTGAGATATCAGGAGCCGAGGGTAGGCCGCACGCCAACCTCGGCGGTGAAGCTCATGGCTTCGCCGTTGCGCAGCACTTCCAGCTGCACCTGAGAGCCCGGCTTGGCACGGGCGACCTGATTCATCGCATGCCGGCCATTGGTAATGGCCGCGTCATCGATCCGCAGGATGACATCCCCCGGCCGCAGGCCTGCGGACCAGGCCGGGCCGTTGCGATACAGGCCGGAGACCACGATGCCTTCGGTCTTGACCAGACCGAAGGACTCGGCCAAATCGCTGGTCAGCGGCTGCACCTCCACGCCCAGCCAGCCACGGATCACCCGGCCACGTTCGATGATTTCCTCCATCACATTCACCGCCAGGGGGGCGGGAATAGCAAAGCCGATGCCTTGGGAGCCACCGGACTGGGAGAAGATGGCCGTATTGATACCGATCAACCGGCCATGGGCATCGATCAAGGCGCCACCGGAATTGCCCTGGTTGATCGCGGCGTCGGTCTGAATGAAGTCCTCATAGGTATTGAGGCCCAGCTGATTGCGGCCAGTGGCGCTGATGATGCCCATGGTCACGGTCTGCCCCAGTCCGAAGGGGTTGCCGATAGCCATGACTACGTCGCCCGTGGATTGCTGCTCTTCAGTGCTGATGGTCACCGTGGGCAGGTCCGGCAGATTGATCTTGAGTACGGCGAGGTCGGTCTCGGGATCGGTGCCGATCAACTCGGCAATGGCTTCGCGGCCATCGCGCAGCGCGATGAGAATCTCGTCGGCATCGGCAACAACATGGTTGTTGGTCAGCAGGTAGCCATCGCTGCGAAGGATTACCGCTGAGCCCAGACTGGACTGGCGGCGTGACGGAGCGGGCAGGGTATTGGAATAGTCGCGCAGGGTCGGGGTGTCGAACGGACTGTTGTTGCGACTGGGTATCTGTTTGGTAGTGAAGATGTTGGCCACGGCGGGAGCGGCCTTGCTGACGGCGTCGCTGTAGGACACCACGCCATTGCTGCTGGGCAGCGTCAGGGCGGGGGCCATTTGATAGGACGAATGCGCCGGCAGCCCTAGCCATTGCGGGAATTGCTGAATGATCAGCAGGGCGATCAACAGGCCACAGACGGCAGGCCAGCCCAGATTACGCAAAAAACCTTTCATTGGGGGTACCTGGAGTGCGGTCATGATGAATGGTCCGGAAGCGGCCATTATAGGGAGATTTTTTGGATTGTGCAGGTACGTATTGCAACCTTGTATCCTTGTGCAACAGACACACGAAAACCTTTTTTCATTGGGGGAGAGTCGTAATGACACAATGTTCCGAGTTGGTCGCTTATTGCAACAATCTGCTGGAGAGGGGAGCCTTTCAGGATTATTGCCCCAACGGCCTGCAAGTGGAAGGGCGCAGCGATATCCAGCGGATCGTCACCGGAGTAACAGCCAGTCAGGCACTGATTGAAGCTGCCGCAGCGCGGGGTGCTGATTTGCTGCTGGTGCACCATGGTTACTTCTGGAAGGGCGAAGCCGCTCCGATCACCGGATTGAAACAGCGGCGGATCAAGGCGTTGCTGGAGCACGGCATCAACCTGGTCGCCTATCACCTGCCCCTCGATGCCCATGCCAAGTTTGGCAATAACGTGCAACTGGCACAACTGCTCGGCTGGCATATCACTGGCGGGCTGGAGCCGGACAACCCAAGGTCCATCGGCCTGCAGGGTGAACTGAGCGAGGCGGTTTCCGGGGCCGAACTGGCCCAGCAGTTGAATATCGCCCTGGGGCGCGAGCCACTGTTCATCAGCGGCCATAGCCGCCCGGTGAAGCGTATCGCCTGGTGCACCGGTGCTGCCCAGGGGTATATCGAAAAGGCGGTAGCGTTGGGTGTGGATGCTTTCATTACCGGCGAAGTTTCAGAGCCCACCATTCATATCGCCCGTGAATGCGGGATCAATTTCTACGCCGCCGGCCACCATGCCACCGAGCGTTACGGTGTGAAAGCACTGGGCGAGCACCTGGGGGAGCACTTTGGTCTCGAGCATGAATTCATCGATATTGACAACCCGGTCTGAGCGGGATCGGGTCGAACTGGGTCGTATATGCTTATAACTTAAAGGTATCGAAGGGCTGCTTATTAGAAGGGGATGGCTTTGATACAATGCCGGCATTCTTATTCATGCCTCCTTCACCGTGAGTAGCCCATGCTGGAAAAACTGACCCATCTCAAACAGCTGGAAGCTGAAAGCATCCATATCATCCGTGAGGTTGCCGCCGAATTTCAGAACCCGGTAATGCTCTACTCCATCGGCAAGGATTCGGCCGTGATGCTGCACCTGGCGCGCAAGGCCTTTTACCCAGGCCGCCTGCCGTTCCCGGTGCTGCATGTGGATACCGGCTGGAAGTTCCGCGAGATGTACAGCTTCCGCGAACGCATGGTCGAGGAAATGGATCTGGACCTGCTGGTGCACATGAATCCCGAGGGTGTGGCGCAGGGCGTTGGTCCTTTTACTCACGGCAGCGCGGTGCATACCGATGTGATGAAAACCCAGGGCCTGAAACAGGCACTGGACAAGTACGGCTTCGATGCGGCCTTCGGCGGCGCGCGCCGGGATGAGGAGAAATCCCGGGCCAAGGAGCGTGTCTACTCCTTCCGTGACAAGCATCACCGCTGGGATCCGAAAAACCAGCGCCCGGAACTGTGGAACATCTACAACGGCAAGGTGCACAAGGGTGAAAGCATCCGCGTGTTCCCGCTGTCCAACTGGACCGAGCTGGATATCTGGCAATACATCTATCTGGAAAGCATTCCGATCGTGCCGCTGTACTTCGCTGCCGAGCGCCCGGTGGTCAACCGTGACGGTTCGCTGATCATGGTCGATGACGAGCGCATGCCGCTGAACCCCGGCGAAACCCCGGAAATGAAGATGGTGCGCTTCCGTACCCTGGGTTGCTATCCGTTGACCGGCGCCGTGGAGTCCACCGCGGCGACCCTGCCGGAAATCATCCAGGAAATGTTGTTGACCCGTACTTCCGAGCGCCAGGGCCGCGTGATCGATCATGATCAGGCCGGATCGATGGAAGAAAAGAAACGCCAAGGCTATTTCTAAGCGCCCGCCCGGAGAATTATGTAATGAGTCACCAATCTGATCTGATCAGCCAGGACATCCTGGCCTACCTGGGGCAGCACGAGCGCAAGGAACTGCTGCGTTTTCTTACCTGTGGCAACGTCGATGACGGCAAGAGCACGCTGATCGGTCGTCTGCTGCATGACTCCAAGATGATCTACGAAGATCACATGGAAGCCATCACCCGCGACTCGAAGAAGTCCGGCACCACTGGTGAAGAAGTGGATCTGGCGCTGCTGGTCGATGGCCTGCAGGCCGAGCGTGAGCAGGGCATCACCATCGATGTAGCCTACCGCTACTTCTCCACGGCCAAACGCAAGTTCATCATCGCCGACACCCCCGGCCATGAGCAGTACACCCGCAATATGGCCACCGGCGCTTCGACCTGCGACCTGGCGATCATCCTGATCGATGCACGTTACGGTGTGCAGACCCAGACCCGCCGCCACAGCTTTATTGCCTCGCTGCTGGGCATCAAGCATATCGTCGTTGCGGTCAACAAGATGGACCTGCTGGACTTCGATCAGACCGTCTACAACAAGATCTGCGCCGACTACAGCGAATTCGCCAAGGGCCTGGACACGCTGGCCGGGAGCTCGATTCACTTTGTCCCGATGTCTGCGCTCAAGGGCGACAACGTGGTCAATCGCAGCGAGCGCAGCCCGTGGTATACCGGCCCCTCGCTGATGGAAATTCTGGAAACCGTGGAAGTGGCAGCGGACCGCAATCTGACCGACCTGCGCTTCCCGGTGCAGCTGGTCACCCGGCCGAACCTCAACTTCCGCGGCTTTGCCGGCACCATCGCCTCCGGTGTGGTGAACAAGGGCGACGAGTTGGTAGCACTGCCCTCGGGCAAGACCAGTCGGGTCAAATCCATCGTCACTTTCGATGGTGAACTGGAAGCTGCCGGGCCCGGCCAGGCGGTGACCCTGACCCTGGAAGACGAGATCGATATCTCCCGCGGTGACATGCTCGCCCACGTGGATAACCAGCCGGTGATTGGCGACCTGTTCGAAGCCAGCCTGGTGTGGATGTCCGAGCAGCCAATGCAGCCGGGGCGCAAATACGACATCAAGCGGGCCACCAGCTATAGCCCGGGCTCCTTTACCCGGATTCACTTCCGGCAGGATGTGAACACCCTGGCCCATGAAGAAGTCGGCGAGTTGGCCCTGAACGAGATCGCCCGGGTCGAGTTGGCGCTGGAACGGCCCATTGCCTATGACGACTACCGCGCCAACCGCACCACGGGCGCCTTTATCGTCGTCGATCGCATGACCAACGGCACCGTCGGCGCCGGCATGATCGTGGCCAAGGCGCAGGCGGAGCAGCACACTGCGGGTGGTCAGCATGGCGAGTTTGCCCATGTGACGCCGAGCGAGCGCGCTGTGCGTTATGGTCAGGAGCCGGTGACGCTGCTGTTCACCGGCCTGTCGGGCGCCGGCAAGAGTACTCTGGCCTATGCCGTAGAGCGTCGCCTGTTCGATCGCGGCCGCGCCTGCTTTGTGCTGGATGGCAAAGCCATGCGCCAGGATCTGAGCAAGGGGTTGGGACGTGATGCGGCAGGCCGGGCAGAGAATCTGCATAAAGGCGCCCGTGTTGCCCGCCAGCTGAATCAGGCCGGTCTGATTGCGCTGGGCGCCTTCGTCGCGCCCACTGCGGAAAGTCGCGCCACCGCCAAGCATATCCTCGGGGATCGCTGCTTGATGGTGTACCTGGATACACCGCTGGAAGTATGTCAGGCGCGTGATCCGTCCGGGCTCTACGCCGCTGGGGAGGAGGGCACCATTCCGGGTATTTCCTATCCTTACGAAGCCCCTGATGATGCTGACCTGATCATCAACACCGCGGAATTGGATCTGGCGGCCAGTGTCGACAAGGTTATCGAACTACTGCGCGAGCGGTCACTGATCTAAGCTGTATCCCTCCGGCGGGCAGCAATGCCCGCCATTTTCCCTGCATCATTGTGTATCCTTGCCGTCCATGAAGGTGAGACGGGCGGCAAGAGATTCCAGATGAAACCAGCTGATATCGATTTCATGCGTGAGGCCATCGCCGAAGCGCGCAAAGGTGCCGAACTGGGCGAAGTGCCGGTGGGCGCCATTCTGGTGCGCGACGGCAAGATTATTGGTCGCGGCTTCAACCAGCCCATCAGCAGTCACGACCCCAGTGCCCACGCCGAAATGATTGCCCTGCGCCAGGCTGCCGCCAGCGACGCCAATTATCGCCTGCCCGGCACTACCCTCTACGTCACCCTCGAACCCTGCACCATGTGCTCCGGTCTGCTGGTCCACAGCCGCATCAGTCGCCTGGTCTTCGGCGCCAGCGAGCCCCGCTCCGGCGCGGTGATCAGTCGTAGCCAGGTGCTGGACCAGCCGTGGTTGAATCACCGGGTGCAGGTGGAGGGAGGAGTGTTGGCGGAGGAGTGTGGGGAGATATTGACGGAGTTTTTTCGGGCGCGGCGGCAGTAGCGGTAACAGCAGAGAACAATCAAGGTGGCTTCTCGGGGTGTAGCGCACCTGCCGAGCTCAAATCCCCTGTGGCAACTGATCCAGAATCCCCGGCGCATGGTACTGCTCGTCCGGCATCTGCGGTGTTTCCGCCTGCGGCTGGGTCACCCAGGTAAGGATTTCGTAGTAGCGGCGGATGTTCTGCACATAGTGCACTGGCTCGCCACCGCGGGCATAGCCGTAGCGGGTCTGGCTGTACCACTGCTTTTTCGATAGCAGCGGCAGGTGATCCTTTACGTCAATCCAGCGGTTGGGGTCGCGGCCATTGTTGCGGGTCAGAATGCGCGCATCATCCAGATGCCCGATACCGACGTTATAGGCCGCCAGCGCGAACCAGGTGCGGTCCGGTTCGGGAATGTCGGTCGATAGCTGATCCCGCACCCACACCAGATAACGCGCGCCCCCGGCAATGCTCTGCGCCGGATCGACCCGGTTGGTCACGCCGACGAACTTGGCGGTAGGCAGGGTCAGCATCATCAGGCCACGCACGCCGGTCGGCGAACGGGCATCCACATCCCACAGCGATTCCTGATAGGCCATGGCCGCCAGCAGACGCCAGTCCATGCCTTGCTGATCCCCCGCCTGCCGGAACAATTTCTCGAACCGCGGCAGGCGTTGCTGCATATGCCGGGCAAAGGCGCGGGCGCCGACGTAATCGAGTACATCGGCATGGCCGTAGAAACGTTCCAGCAGCTGATCAAGGGTGCCGTCGGCGCGGATGCTGTCGAAGAACTGGTTCACTTCCAGCAGCAGGCTGTCATCTTCACCGCCGGGCAACGCCCAGGCCATGGGCTGGGGCGGGGCGAGATCGAACCCCACATGCACGGCGGGATAGAACGCCTGATTGACGATCAGCTCGTTGGAATAGACCACCGCAAAATCGATCTCGTCGTCATTGACCATGCGCAGCAGGTCCACGACCTCCAGGTTGTCCGATTCCTCGAATATCAATTGCGGATGCTCGACCTGCAGCTGACGCAACTGATCGGCCAGGGTGCTGCCCTTGAGCACCAGGATGCGCCGATCGTACAGGTCCTCGATTCCCCGCGGCTGGCGATCACCGCGGCGATAGACTACCTGTGGCGTGACCTGCAGATAGGCTTCGGCAAACTGCACCTGATCCTCGCGGGCCGGGTTGGCGGTAACCCCGGCGGCGGCCAGGTGTGGCCCCTTGTCCTGCGCCAGTTGCCGATACAGATCCTCCAGTGTTGGGCTGGTGATCATTTCCAGCTCCAGGTCGAGGCTGTCGGCGAAGCGTTTGCTCAGCTCGTACTCCAGGCCGGTATCGCCATGCCGGCCCTGGTAATAGGTGGTCGGCGTGTTGCGGGTAACCACGCGCAGGGTGCCATCCTCGCGCAACTGCTCCAGTCGGCTGGGTTGTTCGCAGGCAACCAGCAGCACCGAGCACAGGATGGCCAGGATGGGAACAGCAGTGTGACGAAGGCGGTTTTTCGGCATGCGCTCAGTATATGTAAATCCGCCTCCCGGCAATAGAGCGGGATCGTCACAGGGCAACGATGATATGCGGCTGGTCGCCCGCGCCCCGCCGCACAATAGCCCGAACGCCCAGCATGGGTTATCCTATGCGCCTTCTTTTTCACTTTCCCAAAAATCTCCGAGGCCGAAACCAACATGCATATCCTGCGTGGCGCCCCAGTCCTTTCCGATTTCCGTCGCAACAAGCTGCTTGCTCGTCTGCAACAGCAGGTCCCCGGCGTGAGTGGTGTGTATGCCGAATTCATGCATTTTGCCGACCTGATTGGCGAATTGGCGAAGCAGGAGCAGACCGTGCTGGATCGCCTGCTCAAGTACGGCCCGCGGGTGGCGGTCGAAGAGCCGGCTGGCACGCTGGTATTGGTGGTGCCGCGTTTCGGTACCATCTCGCCCTGGTCGAGCAAGGCCACGGATATTGCCCATAACTGCGGGCTGCAGGCCATCGCGCGCCTTGAGCGCGGCATCGCCTATTACATCAGTGGTGAGCTGAGCGCCGCCGAGCTGCAGCAGGTTACGGCGTTGCTGCATGACCGCATGACCGAGCTGGCGCTGGACAACGTGGAAGCCGCTGCGCAGCTGTTCCACCACACCGAGCCCAAGCCGTTCAACCGCGTGGACATTCTGGAAGGTGGCAAGGCCGCGCTGGAACAGGCCAACATCGAGCTGGGCCTGGCGCTCGCCGATGACGAGATCGACTATCTGGTAGCAAGCTTCACCGACCTGGGGCGCAACCCCAGCGACGTCGAACTGATGATGTTCGCCCAGGCCAACTCCGAGCATTGCCGGCACAAGATTTTCAATGCCAGCTGGGACATTGACGGCCAAGCGCAGGAAAAAAGCCTGTTCGGCATGATCAAGAATACCTACCAGATGCGCAGCGAAGGCGTGTTGTCCGCGTACAAGGACAACGCTGCGGTGATCGAGGGTTTTGTCGGTGGTCGCTTCTTCCCCGAGCCCGGCACCGAAGAATACCGCTCGCATCAGGAACAGATTCACATCCTGATGAAGGTGGAGACCCACAACCATCCGACCGCCATTTCTCCGTTCTCCGGCGCCTCCACCGGCTCCGGTGGCGAGATCCGGGACGAAGGCGCGACTGGCCGTGGCGGCAAGCCCAAGGCAGGCCTGACGGGCTTTACCGTCTCCAACCTGCGCATTCCCGGTTTCGAACAGCCTTGGGAAGAGGACAACGGCAAGCCGGGTCGCATCGTCACGCCGCTGCAGATCATGATCGACGGCCCGCTCGGCGGCGCCGCGTTCAACAACGAATTCGGTCGTCCCGCGCTGACCGGTTACTTCCGTACCTTCGAGCAGACCGTACAATCGCCCCGTGGCCCGGAAATCCGTGGTTACCACAAGCCGATCATGATCGCCGGCGGTCTGGGCAACATCCGCGCTGATCACGTCGAGAAAGCCGAAATTCCGGTTGGCGCCAAGCTGGTTGTGCTCGGCGGCCCGGCCATGCTGATCGGTCTGGGCGGCGGCGCGGCTTCGTCCATGGCCACCGGTAGCAGTGCCGAAGACCTGGACTTTGCCTCCGTGCAGCGCGAAAACCCGGAAATGGAACGCCGTTGCCAGGAAGTCATCGACCGTTGCTGGCAGCTGGGCGCCAAGAACCCCATCGCCTTTATCCACGACGTGGGCGCGGGCGGGTTGTCCAACGCCTTCCCCGAACTGGTCAACGATGGTGGCCGCGGTGGCCGTTTCGAACTGCGCAACGTACCGAATGACGAGCCGGGCATGAGCCCGCTGGAAATCTGGTCCAACGAATCCCAGGAACGCTACGTCATGGCCGTGCCGAACGCCGACTTCGAGCGTTTCCAGGCCATCTGCGAACGCGAGCGCTGCCCCTTCGCCGTGGTCGGTGAAGCCACCGAAGAACAGCTGCTGGTGCTTAACGACAGCCACTTCGACAATCAGCCGGTCGACATGCCGCTGTCCGTCCTGCTCGGCAAGCCGCCGCGCATGCACCGCAGCGTCAACCGCGAAGCAGAGCAGGGCGACGACTTCGACGCCACCAGCGTAGCGCTGGAAGAAGCTGCCCTGCGCGTGCTGCGCCTGCCGGCCGTGGCCAGCAAGAACTTCCTGATCACCATTGGTGATCGCAGCATTACCGGCCTGGTCGCCCGCGACCAGATGGTCGGTCCCTGGCAGGTACCGGTCGCTGATTGCGCCGTTACTGCCACCAGCTTCGATGTGCACACCGGTGAAGCCATGGCCATGGGCGAGCGCACCCCGCTGGCCCTGCTCGACGCCCCGGCTTCCGGTCGCATGGCGGTTGCCGAAACCGTCACCAACCTGGCTGCTGCACGGATCGACAAGCTGTCCGACATCCGCCTGTCTGCCAACTGGATGGCCGCTGCCGGTCACCCTGGCGAAGACGCGCGTCTGTACGACACCGTCAAGGCCGTCGGCATGGAATTGTGCCCCGAGCTGGGCATTACCGTGCCGGTGGGCAAAGACTCCATGTCCATGCAGACCCGCTGGAGCGATGAAGGTCAGGACAAGAGCGTTACCTCGCCCATGTCGCTGATCGTGACCGGCTTTGCCCCGGTGCAGGACGTACGCCGTACCCTGACCCCGCAACTGCGCGTCGATCAGGGCGACACCGACCTGATCCTCATCGACCTCGGCCGTGGCCAGAACCGCCTCGGCGGCTCCGCGCTGGCACAGGTATATAACCGCATCGGCCAGCAGGCTCCGGATCTGGATGATGCCGAAGACCTGAAAGCCTTCTTCGCCGTGGTCCAGGGCCTGAACCAGGATGATCTGTTGCTGGCCTACCACGACCGCTCCGACGGCGGCCTGCTGGCCAGCGTCGCGGAAATGGCGTTTGCCGGCCATTGCGGCGTGGATATCAATCTGGATGTACTGGCCGATAACGCCAGCGACCTGCCCGCTGCCCTGTTCAACGAAGAGCTGGGCGCGGTGATTCAGGTGCGCCAGGACGATACCGAAGCCGTACTCAGCCAACTGGCTGCCGCCGGCCTGGGTGATTGCAGTGCCGTGATCGGCCAGCCGAAAGTCGAGCAGCAGCTGGACTTCTACTATGCCGATGAAGACGTGCTGTCTGGTACCCGCGCCGACTGGCAACAGGCCTGGAGCGAAACCAGCTGGCATATCCAGCGCATGCGTGACAACGCCGAGTGCGCCGACCAGGAGCACGAGCGTCTGGCCGACGACAAGAACCCCGGCCTGCAAGCCATGCTCAGCTTTGACATCAATGAAGACGTCGCCGCGCCCTTCCTCAATACCGGCATGCGCCCGGCGGTTGCCATCCTGCGCGAGCAGGGCGTCAACGGCCAGGTAGAGATGGCCGCCGCGTTTACCCGCGCGGGCTTCACTGCCATCGACGTACACATGAGCGACATCCTCAGCGGTCGGGTCGATCTGGCCGACTTCCGCGGTCTGGTCGCCTGTGGCGGCTTCTCCTACGGTGACGTGCTGGGTGCCGGCGAAGGTTGGGCCAAATCGATCCTGTTCAACGAGCAGGCACGTCAGGCCTTCACCGACTTCTTTGCCCGCCCGGACACCTTCAGCCTGGGTGTGTGCAACGGCTGTCAGATGCTGTCCAACCTGCGCGAACTGATTCCCGGCAGCGAGCACTGGCCACGTTTTGTACGCAACCGCTCCGAGCAGTTCGAAGCGCGGGTGGCCATGGTCGAAGTACAGCCATCGCCGTCGGTCTTCCTCAGTGGCATGGTCGGCTCACGCATGCCGATCGCCATCGCCCACGGCGAAGGCTTTGCCGAGTTTGCCGACAGCGCAGCCGTAGATGCCTGTGAAGCCAACAGCACGGTGGCCCTGCGTTTCGTCGACAACCACGGCCGCATGACTGACCGCTATCCTGCCAACCCCAACGGCTCCCCCCGCGGCATCACCGGCCTGACTTCCCGCGACGGCCGCGTCACCATCATGATGCCGCACCCGGAACGGGTCTTCCGCACCGTACAAAACTCCTGGCACCCCGATGACTGGAGCGAAGACGGCGCCTGGATGCGTATGTTCCGTAATGCAAGAGTCTGGGTAGGCTAACAACCAACCCGCACCAACAAAAAATCCCGGCCACGCGCCGGGATTTTTGTATGCACATTCTGTCAGTAGGGCATTTTTGCTCCCCCTGCCCTCGTGGGGGAGAGGGGGAAAGCAACCAGAAGTCCTCCCAGAACAACTACACTACTTCCAGACATCAACAGACAAGAAATCTACCCATGAAAACAACAACCCTCATAGCCTCGCTCCTCCTCCTAACCGCCTGCACAACCCAAACCACCCACGTCTACAAACCCGACGGCAACAAACAGTGCGAGCCCGCTATCACGTCCTTAGCCGACAGCATCGATCAACTCACCAACGCCGGCATTAAAGCCGTCACCTCAAACTGCGCGATTCAAACCGGCATGGCCGTAATAACCGTCTGCGGCGCCCCAACCCTGGGCATCCATCTTCACGAAATCGCCGCCAGCGATGTGCAGAAAGCCAAAGAGCTCGGCTACGAAGAAGCAAGCAACCTGCTCAACGAAGATCGCGGCATAGGCTATGAAATCACCAGATGCCCGTAACGTCATTGAAATGGCCACATGCCTGCATTATGGTTAAGCCAAACAGGGATAGCAGACTCTCCTCCAGAGGCATCGGACAGCCATCATTTCCCTCCCAAACATAACGCTAATGCTCGGAGGCGAGGGGTAGGGCGGTAGCGTTCCCGGAACTATCGAAATGCTACCCCAGTGGGCTCTGAACAGCGATCTCACCGAGAGGCTGCTCAAGAACACGCGCATACAGAAACACGATGGCATTCAAAGCCAGATTTTGCGTCGCAACTGCCACCTGAGAAACGCGTTTACATCGGATGTACCCAGTTCAAGGGGGTGATGCATCCCATGGAAGCGAATGAAATAGCGGATCCAGTACCAATAGCTTTTTTCTGTACGGATGCTGTAGTTGTCGGCGCATCACCGAGCGGAACTGGTCCCTCAGGCGAGGTTTAAGAGCTAGGCAGTCCATGTGTTCAAGCGATTACAGCAGGAGGGAGGCTGGTCATGCGTAACATATTGGTTTTTAAAGGTTTTCATAGGGTGTGTGATTCCGCTTGCCCGGAGTTATATCGCAGTCATTATTATGTATTAGTGCCGCATGCGGTCTAATCACTGTTCAGTTGTAAATTGAGGTCTAGATGAACATTGAAGATCTTAAACCAGAAGTTCGTCTGCGCGTTATGGACCTCGTTTCCGAAGCTGGTATTGATGTAAGTGATTGGGCCAATTTTAAGGGTGGTGAAGAGAAGGCCGCCTCCAATCCTAAATACTGTTATGAGTGGTCTTACGAGAACACAAGTAAAGAGCTGATCGTTCTTAATCTGTGGTATGACAATCTTGAGTATCTTGAGTATCTTGAGTATCTTGATGGCGATATTGTCCAGAGATTAAACATGCGAAAGGTCGCCAACAACGTGAGTAGTTCAGGGCAGTCTAGGCGAGCGATAAAAATGGACTTCTCCCTCCAAAAAGCAGATAGGGCTGGCTGGCCAATAAGAGTAGTCATCTGTGATGGGGTCCAACGCGAGCAAAAATTAGATCTTACAAAGTCTACTGCGGAAGCTCGTTTTCTCGACTCTGAAATATGGCACCTGCGGTCCTACGATGACAGTGGCGACTGCCTCCTTGTGCGTGGTCAGCCGTCACCAAAGTACGTTGATCAGTTCGAGCATTTTGAACTCCCAGAAGGCAAAGCAAAAAGAAAGGAGGCTACGGGGCACGTATTTGAAAGGAGCCCCCAAGTCCGAAACTATGTGTTGGAAAGGGCCAGAGGAAAATGTGAATGGTGTGGCGTCAAAGGCTTTGAAACGCGAGCTGGGGCCGTGTATTTGGAGACGCACCACATACAACCACTATCTGAAAGTGGGAGCGATACTGTTTCCAATGTTATTGCTCTCTGTCCAAATCATCATCGTGAGGCTCATTTCGGCAGGGAGGCCGAGAATTTCAAGAATGAGCTTTTAAGAGTGGTCGCGAAACTGAACAAGGCAATGCAGCCGACTGCTAAAGCAGCGGCTGATTGAAACGTTAAAGCGCAAATCAAATGGGCGAGCCAATGACGGACATTCACATTCACGTCCAACTCCCGGCGGCACGTGCACTGCTGAAGTTTTGTATCGATCACCAGTACGGAAGTCGACACCTCGAATGTGTTCGTCAATGCATAGCGGCGCGACATGGGGACGGCGATCAAGGCATTTCAGGCAGTGCCGCTGGGTGGAAATGGCTGCTTCAACGATTGGTATCCGACGGTAGTTTTCGCACATGAGGACCGCGAATATGTAGCTACGGTCTTTGAAGCGCTGGTATCAAATTGGAGCCTTATGATGGGTCTCAGTGTTCCGAAGCGCTCTAACCCTTCGCTGCAACAGACGCCCATCAGCGGGCGCCGCTGAGCTCCACGTTATCAATTCTTTAAGTGATCTTATGATTGTATAAAGGAGGTCTTTTTTGTTTTGCTCGCTAAATCCTATGCAACAGATCAGATATTATCAGAAACTTCGAGACGAGAAAGTGAGAAATCCAGCTTTGCCAACGAGCAGTGCTGCGGTATCTATAATGTTGTTTTTACTGCACGCTACTCGATCTCTAGGCAATGAAGTATGGGTTGATTTAGATCTCGTTACGGAGCAAACAGGTGTTTCTCTCGATCAAGTTAATATTGAATGCACGAGCTTGGAAGAAAACGGGCTCGTTGTATTCAATGTTATGGAAGGGGTTCGAATTACCGATGAGGGCTTGTATATCGCCCGAAAGCTAAAGGACTGGCTTGAGTGGAGTGAAAAGGATACTCATGAAGCTGGATCTCATAGAAGGGGGGAAGAAGATAAAGTGTCCCAGAAGCCAAAATTTGGTTTCTGGAATATTATGTTGAGTATTTTTATAATATCTGGGATTTTGAAGATAACAGCTCATTTTTTTTGAGGCTGAAAATGCGGAGAGTGAATTTCTAACAAGGCATTGCAGCGGACAAGCCGCTGAATGCGCCGTTATACGGAAAGGAATTACCATGGATCAACAGGTTTCTCTAGGCGTTCTTGTTATTTCAGTGTTTACCTCTTTCTTGGGCAGCCTCGTTTTCGCTTGGTATCTCCGTGGACGGGAGAAACGAATAAAGTCTGCTATTGCGGAGCTGGAATTCGAAGAAAAATTTATCGATAAAATTGGCAAGGGAAACATTGAGTTAATTCGCTCAGGGTTCCGGGTTTTCTCACTTTCATTATTTATAGTTTTATTGTCAGGTTCTTTGGTGCTTGCAACAAATCTGATTCCGTTTCCTGCACCGCTCGAAAAGTTTGTTTACATGTTTGCGGTTGGGGCTTGGGGGGCTGCTTCCGCAGGCTGTTTTTCATACTTTAAATCTCTCTCTCGGTTAAAAAATGTAAAAACAGCGAAAGAAGAGCTTGCGGGAAAACGCCAAAAGCTGGAAGCAAGGCTGTGAGCACCCGTATAACACGTGCTTAGAATGTTCACGCTGTTCGCTGGGACGGGCTAAAGCCCGCTCCTTAGCTTAATCGTTAGGTAGACGAGGAATCGCATGAGGTATTTCGAGGAAATTCGCGTGGGTGAGGTTCAGACCTTTGGCCCGCGGCAGATTACGCTGGAAGACTCGTTGCGCTTTTGCAATGAATTCGACCGTCTTCCCGTGCACCTCGACCAAGAACATGCCGCGGAATCAATGTATGGCCAGTTGATTGCCAGCGGTCTTCATACCCTTTCGCTAACCGCATCCATCGTCGTGGATGGCTTTCTAGTCCACACCGCCATGACCGGAGCATCAGGAATGGAGAATGTCCGTTGGCATCGTCCGGTTACACTGCCCAACGAGTTGAGCGTTCGTGTCACTGTCCTAGCGAAGAGCCCACCCAAGGCCGGAAAGGGCTACGGCATTCTAAGGTGCAATTTAGAGACGTTTGGCCAAGAAGGTAGGCTGGTTATGTCAGCGACGGTAGATTATCTCCTGGGATCCAAGTCGTGACTGTGGTAAATGTCAGCCTAACCAATGGCGGTTGGCGGACGTACCTACGCTGCGCTCCGGCACGCCGCAAAGCCACGCGTTAGGAACCAAAGCATGGATGCATGCGATCTTCATCTTGGACAGTTGATTCAAAGTGCGATGGATGAATGCCGTCGCATCCAAGAAAGCGCGGAATCAAATGGGCCTGTGTGGCTAGTTGACTCAACGAATGAAGCCATTTCAGCAATGACTGGGTATTTAGAGTCGGTACGCACAAGTCAACTACCCCGCCCATCTGATGGCGCTGGATTAGGTTTTAGTCGTGGCATCGGAGAATGGGCCGATGGCTATGAACACCTCATGGCTCTTGCATATGAGATTGATCGTTACTATTCAGAACTGTAATTGTACGCGTGTTGTTTCCTAACAATGCGCTCAAATCGCTCACTTCGCTCACTGGGACGGGCTGAAGCCCGCCCCTTAGCTTAATTGTTAGACCCCCGCGTTATCCAATCGAGGCCTCATGAACGTAGCGTTTCTCTTCAATTCAGATCATCCAGACTTGGGAGGCTACTACGGCGGCCCGGTGATGGACTTGGTTCTAGGTGCGAATGTCCTACAAGGGGAATCGCGCTCGATGCGAGTTTCCGTAGGTGACATCCTCACTTTCAGTGCGGTGTCTCAAAGTAAAGACCGGACTTACGGCGCTCTCGGCAAACTATGTCGCGCTGTGTATGTGCCCGTCTCATTCGCCCGGCTCAAAAAGACTCAACTGGAGGCGACATACGCTACTGCGACTGTCTACTGTTGGTTGTTTCAGAATATGACGCAGGCCGCAGCGGAAAAGCTAAACCATAAGCTGCAGTCTACTGATTTTTACTTAGGCTGCATGGATGTTTTTTTCTCTTGGCCGCTTCATCTTCAGTTTTTCCGAAACAGCTTGATCGAGATGTACAGGCTGACGGGAACAAGGTGCGCCATCTTCTATGACATGGGTCATAACGAAGATCCCGATGTTTGCTCGAAGGAGGCATTTGAACGAGAGGGCTTTGAAGTTGAGTACGAGGACCAAGGTGCTCGTCGGACAATCTTCGACAATTATGACTCTCTGGAACATTTCAAGAGGGTAGAGTCATTTAAGTCCTTCTGCTCCAGGCTACCTGCCTTAAGCGATGATGATGCGTCGGCAATTGCGCACAGCCTAGAAGAGCTCCATCCAAAACTGTTTGATGCATTAGCAGCGGCGGCGCGAGCACTAGAACGAGCAGAGACTGAAGAAGACTATGCTCAAGCGGCTCTTTCGGGTAGACGGCTGCTCGAACGAACCGCAGACGCTCTGTTTCCTCCTCAAGAGGTTGACTGGGACGGACGCAAAGTTGGTCCCGCTCAGTACAAAAATCGCCTTTGGGCGTACATTGAGAAAGCTCTTTCTAGCACCGACGCACCAGCTGACCACCTGAAGATTCTTGGAAAGGAGGTAGACCGCCTCATCGAACTTTTCAACTCAGGGCTTCACGCTACTCCAACTCGGGAGAAGGTCGAGCTAGCGTTTCGCGACCTCGTTATCTGGCTTTCTTCTGTTATCGATATAAACCCATCAATGGCTCGAGACCCATATCAGCCGTACGGATTGGAAATTGACTCGTTCATGCGGTCAATCCTCGCCGAGATTGACGGCGGGGCCTAACAATTCATTCAAGCCGATGCCACTTCGTGGCACGGCTTAATACAGGCGTTAGAGCTTCGTCATCAACCCGGGGTAAGAACCATGCAGATCCAGTATCTTGAGATTGTGACCAAGGACGTAGATGCGGTGTGTGCTGCGTACGCCGCAATGAACGGCGTGGAGTTCGGCAAGCCAGACGCCGGGCTCGGCAACGCACGCACCGCCCCGTTGGCGGGCGGCGGACTTGTTGGGGTACGTGCGCCCTTGCGTGAGACAGAGGATCCGGTAGTGCGTCCCTACTGGCTAGTAGAAGACATCGAAGCCGCTGTTTCCGCTGTAGTTGAGGCAGGCGGACAGATCGCCGTTCCGCCCATGGAGATACCCGGCCACGGGACCTTCGCCATCTACCTCCAAGGCGGCAATGACCATGGGCTATGGCAGCTCTAGTCGTATATAGGTCAGTGCAGCAGGGGAGCACGTTTTGTAGTCGGGTCACTTTCCCGATGAAGTGCAGAATATTTTCTCGTTCCTGTCGAAATCACGACTTCCTGTTCGACTACCAGAAGACCGCGTATTGAGCTGTCGCTATTTCAGTAGCCTGGAGGAAGTGAACAATGTCCCGAATGATTTTCGTGAACCTGCCCGTAATTGACCTTGATGCATCGATGGCATTCTACAAATCCATCGGCTTTGAGAATAACCCGCATTTCACTGACGATACGGCTGCTTGCATGGTATGGAGCGAGACGATCAATGTCATGCTGCTCACGCATGCCAAGTGGCGCACCTTTACCAGTCGTCCAATCCCACCAACAACGTCTAGCGAAGTGATGCTTGCCCTGTCGTGCGACAGTCGCGAGGCCGTCGATGCCATGAACGAGGCGGCTGCCGCAAATGGCGGAACCGCAGATATCAATCCCGTTCAGGATCTTGGTTTTATGTATAACCGTAACCTCGCTGATCCCGACAATCACGTCTGGGAGGCAATGTGGATGGACCCGGCGGCGATACCGCCGAAAGATCCAACAACCTGAAGTGAACGCACATAACATCGCGCTCCAGCCGACCGCTTTACGTTAGGCCGTACGAGCCAGTGCACTCAGACCCTCAATCAACTGGGAGTCATTCCAATGATCCCGACCATTACAGCCTTTGAAAGCTCACCGGATGAGGGGCAGGGACTGGCGCGTGACATGCGCGTTCGCTGGGCGCTCGAGGAAGTGGGCCAGCCTTACGACGTTCGTCTTGTTTCGTTCAAATCGATGAAGGAACCCACGCATCGTAAGCTTCATCCTTTCGGCCAGATTCCGACCTATGAAGAAGGCGATCTTGTTCTGTTTGAGTCGGGCGCGATCATACTTCATATCGCCGAACGCCATGCGGGCTTGCTGCCGGAGGACGCGAATGCGCGGGCGCGGGCGATCACATGGATGTTTGCCGCGCTCAATACCGTGGAACCGCCAATCGTCGAGCGCGAGCAGGTTCTTTACCAGGAGCACGGCAAGCCTTGGTACGAGGAGCGTCTGCCTATCATCGAGGAGCGTGTTCGCGCGCGGTTAAACGATCTCTCCATCCGGCTAGGGGCAACTGACTGGCTCGACGGTGCATTCAGCGGCGGCGACCTCTTGATGGTGCTGGTGCTGCGGAGGTTGGAAGGAACGGGTATTTTGAAGGACTATCCGAACCTCTCCACCTATGTCGCCCGCGGCGAAGCACGGCCCGCCTACAAGCGCGCGTTTGACGCTCAATTGGCGGTTTTTACTAGCAAGCAGCCCGGTCGATTGTACGGTGTGGCCTAACAACACGCAGCACTCGCGGCCTACGACCGCTGGGATACCAGTCTGCTACGCGGATAGTCGCCCGTGTGCTATGCGTTAGCGAGACAAACTAGGAGGCATCGTGGATTCTGAAGCGTTTTTCTGGCGGATTCAGGCAGGCGATTTACCAGAACCGCCCGCTGCAAAGACTTTGGGTATGACTATTATAAAATTGGATATTGCAACTGGCGAACTAGAAGCCGAATTTGATGGCAAGCAGGAATTCACGAATCCCGCGGGGAATATCCAGGGCGGTTTTCTGTCTGCGATGTTGGATGACACCATGGGGCCAGCTTTAGCGTCTCAACTGGCGGCTGGAGAATTTGCTCCTACTTTGCACCTTAACGTCCAGTTCATCTCTGCTGCAAAGATTGGCAAGCTCAGTGGAATTGGGCGTGTTGTGAAAAGAGGAAAAGATATTTGTTTTCTGTCTGGAGAGCTTTCTCAGGAAGGTCGAGTCGTGGCTACCGCAACAGCAACTGCGGCGATCCGGAGACTATAGTGGTCGCTAACCAAGCCAATCACAGCAACAGCTTCTCCGTTGCGGCTTCGGCTACACTTTAAAGCTGCGCGTGTTGACAGCATCATGTTTTATCGAGGAATGAGCATGGAATTTCAAACAATACCTATCTTGCGCATTTTCGATGAAGGAAAAGCAAAAGAGTTTTATCTCGAATTTTTAGGTATGAGTCTGGACTGGGAGCACCGCTTTGAGGCCAATTTCCCGATATATATGCAGGTGTCAAAGGGGAATCTTGTCTTCCATCTCAGCGAGCATTCGGGCGATTGCACGCCTGGAAGCAAGGTGTTTGTCAACGTAAGTGACCTCGAAGCTCTTTATCACGAGGTTACTTCCCGCCCGTATCAGTACAGTAAGCCGGTAATTGAGCAGGCCCCATGGGGTGATCGTTGTTTTACGGTAATAGACCCGTTTTCAAACAGGGTGCTATTTAATGAGCCAACAAATACATAACACCTGTCTCAAATCCTTCGCACACTGGGACGGGCTAAAGCCCGCCCCTTAGCATTGGGTAATGGTGACGAAGGAATCATTTGGGTTGTTGTTCTAAACAGTTCATCTGGAGAAACACAGGCACTCACTAATAAAGATCGCTCCCACATCAATGGAGTGATTGAGGCTCTTAATCATCCATCGCGGGTGAGTAGCTAACAATCCATTCAAGCCGGCGCCGCTTCGCGGCACGGCGTTATGTGTCCGAGTTACCCAAAAGCAGTAGACACCTTCTATAGTTGGGTAGCCCCTAGCAGGAGGAGCATCATGACCAAGAAGCGGCATGCATATACTGAGGATTTTCGCAGGGAAGCCGTACGTCGAGCGGATCAGCCAGGCAACACAGCAGCGTCTGTCGCCAAAGAACTGGGACTGCATCCTGGCCAGATCTAGAACTGGGTGTCTTGGCAGCTCAATCTGTTGAGCTAGGGTGATGGCGGCCAACACATAACCAAGCGCAGCACTACGCAGCCTCCCACTGCCGGACGCTCGCAAACTCGCGCCGGCGTACGTGACGTTAAGTTTTAGGATCAGCCACATGATCACGGGCATCAATCACATCACCTTTGCCGTCAGGAATTTGAGCTCTTCAATCGAGTTCTATCGTGACTTGCTGGGAATGAAGCTGCATGTAACCTGGGACGAAGGCGCTTATTTAACCGCGGGCGATACGTGGATATGCCTAAGCGTTGGAGAACCAGAACCCGCCAATGACTACACTCATGTGGCATTCAGTATCGGCGAAAGCGAGCTTGCCGAGCTGCACGCTAGGCTGCAACAAGCTGAGATCAAGGAATGGAAGCAAAATACCAGTGAAGGGGGCTCCCTTTATCTGCTTGATCCGAACGGCCATCGTATAGAGCTTCATTGTGGAACGTTGGCAACCCGCTTAGCTGGGCTGGAGCAGTCGCCCTATAAAGGGTTGGTCTGGTACTGAAACGTAACAATCGGCTGTTGCCGCCCCCTTCGGGGCTGGGACGCCTTTTCCGCCGCTCTGCGGCTACAAGCCCGCCTTGAAGCCGGGTATTGGCTCGCCAACCACATTGAACAAATAGGAGGCTCAGGTAATGACAACAAATAAGCAACCGCTACCGGAGGTCGTTTCTTCAGACGAATGGAAAGTAGCGCTGGGCCAGCTTCTCGTAAAAGAAAAAGAACTAACCCGAGCAAGGGATGCACTGAACGCTGAGCGTAGGAGGCTGCCAATGGTTAAGGTGGCTAAGCACTATACGTTCCAGGGAGAAAACGGCGAAGCGTCCTTAATCGATCTGTTTGAAGGGCGTCGTCAGCTCATTGTTTATCATTTCATGTTTGCCCCGGAGTGGAAGGCGGGCTGTGACGGTTGCTCCTGGGTTGTAGATGCCATGACTCATCCGGCCCATTTGCATGCGCGCGATACCTCATTGGTTTTGGTGTCACGCGCACCAAGGGAAAAGCTCAAACAGTATAGATTGCGGATGGGCTGGGCTACTCCTATCCCGTGGTATTCGTCTTACGAGAGCGACTTCAACTTCGATTTTGGTGCAACAACAGATAAAGGCGAGAGGCACGGTGTAAGTGTTTTTATTCGCGACGGAAATGACATCTACCGCACCTATTATACCGGCGCGCGTGGTGTCGAATATCTCGGCAGTCTTTGGACATACCTAGACCTGACCCCGTTTGGCCGTCAAGAAACCTGGGAAGACTCTCCCGAAGGCTGGCCGCAGACTGAGCCGTATGTCTGGAATCGCCGCCACGACGAGTACGACGTCTGAAGCCTACACGCGCAATGTGCGCGCTGCCGTTACCCGAATACGACGGCATGTGTGCCAACCGTTGGGCAACCAGGAAGTAATTGGCGATCGTCGAATCCGGACAAGATCGAACGACTAGATAGTGACCTTGGTCATTCTGAGCGGGGCCACCGCCTTGGAAAATAACTAGTCGGAGATCGTCAATGATTACAGTATATGGATTTGGGAAAGTAACCCCGCAGGTGATCGGGATCACGAGGGATTTGCGTGTATTCTGGGCGCTGGAAGAGTGCGATTTAGCGTATCAGGTCCATGGCCTCGACGACTTCGCTGGGGAGCTGCAGAGCTCGGACTATTTGGAGATCAATCCATTCGGCAAGGTGCCGGCCATCGACGACGATGGGTGCATTATTTTTGAATCAGGTGCCATTGTCACCTACCTGGCCGAACAATCAGGGCGACTCATGCCCTCGAGCGGAGCGGAACGCGCGAAAGCCTTTCAGTGGGCGTTTGCCGCACTGGACACCGTCGAAACGCCCCTGACAGAGATCGCGGTGATTGACCTCTTCGAAGCGGATGCTGAGTGGGCGAATCAGCGACGCTCCGCATTGGTGAAGATGGCTCGTGACCGCCTTGAGGTGCTAGACCGTACTCTTGTCGAGAAGGCTTACCTGCTCGGGGATCAATTCTCCTATCCAGATATTCTGATGGCGACCTCCCTGCATCAGGTCCAGCATACAGACCTTTTGGAGGCTTTCCCCAATGTGGTTTCTTATCTGGCGCGCTGCGAAGGCCGACCAGCTTGGCGCCAATGCCTCGGCACATACAAGCAACGCTTGGCGGAAGCAGCAAGGTTATGATTATCTTAGCCGCCTGTGCCCAATGGTCCGTCGGCGGATACAATGAGCCCATTCGCAAGGTCATCATCGCAGGCATCATAGCCCTCGTTGCTCTCATTGCTGCAGGGGCAATCCATTTGAGCCGATAGCCTGGGCGGCGCGACTTAATCAAGCGTAGTTCAAACCAAACAGTAGACGCTCAAGGACAACCACTATGCCGCCCACGAACCCCAGGAAAGGGTGGGAAGGTTACTATCGTGCTAATCAAGACCGTCCAGCCTCGCCGCTTCTGCGCCGTATCCTCGGGCCTGACTTATTACCTCAGGGCAACCGCCAGGCAATCGATTTAGGTTGTGGTGCTGGCCTGGAGACGGCTTCGCTATTGAATGCACGGTGGAATGTTCTGGCTATTGATAGGGAGCCACGGGCCATTGAGCGCGTTGAAGCGTTGGCGGCCGGTCAGTCTGGTCGTTTGGTTACAGTTACCTCGTGCTTTGAGGAATTGGAAGAGTTGCCGTCCTCTGCTCTCATTCATGCAGGGCTCAGCTTGCCTTTCTGCGCCCCGGCGGGCTTTCCGCGGCTCTGGGCACTGATTGCTGCAGCCCTTGAGCCCGGTGGGATCTTCGTTGGGCACCTGTTTGGTGATCGGCATGATTGGGCTAGTTACCCCGAAATGAGCTTTCATACCAGAGAAGAAGTCGAAGCCCTCTGCAGCGAGTTTGTAATCGAGCTTCTGCGCGAATCCGAGGGAGATGGTGGGCTCGTTCCGCATCACTGGCATCGCTTCGATATTATTCTTCGAAAGTCATAAGAATACCCGGCCTTGGATGTCTCCAGGCACCCCGGCCCGATGGTGAATGCAGTACATACCTCTGTTATCAATATCGGCCTGGGTGGAGGGACTTTTCTCGCCGGCTTGGCAATCTCTGCAGGCTATGACGTTCGTGCTGCATTATGGATAGGTGCTGTCCTGGCGGTATTGGGGCTATGCTCAGTGCTGCCTTACCTGCGTCGCGGAAGAGTAGGCTGGACCTGAAATCAGCTGATTCCTGAAAATGATCGGTTCAATCTGTTCCGTTCGCTTCGCTTAATGGGACGGGCCAGATCCCGTCCGTTAACCAAATGTTAGGTTTTTTACACGACATGATCGCGAGGTTCCAATGACGTCTTTCGCACTTATTGTTAGGCACCAAACCCAGCCCGGGAAACGGGATGAAGTCCGTAAGGTCTGGGAAAAGCACATGGCGCCGGCCGTAGCTGCCAATCCGGGGCATACCGCGTACTTTTACTGCTTTGATAATGCTGATCCGGATTCAATTAGCGCTTTCCAGCAATACGCCAATGCCGAGGCGTCGCAGGAGTTCTTGAAGACAGACAGTTATGCGGCATATCTCGAAGAGGTTGAGCCGCTTCTGGCTGGCCCGCCCCAGGTCACGGCTCTGACTCCGGTATGGACCAAAGAGGCCTGACAGTTCACGCAAGCCGCGGTTGGAGCTCCGTCATGGGCAAAGTCAACTATCATGGGCATTCGGCGTAAAGAGCTGACCGGCGCTTCAGCCGACGGTGGGCATTTTGGTTGTGCCAGGAGACGGGAGAATGCAATGCATCCAAGCGAAATAAAAGCTCTGTTTGATCAACAAGCTGCAAACTACGATACGCAGTGGGCGAAAACGGCATCAATCCGCGACTGCCTGCACTTACTGCTTGGGTCGCTGTTCGCAGAGCTACCTGCAGATGCAAGCATTCTCTGTGTTGGTGTGGGAACTGGAGATGAGCTGATCTATCTTGCGTCGAAGAACCCCGGCTGGCGTTTTATTGCGGTAGAGCCGTCCGGCCCCATGCTCGATGTCTGCCGCCAAAGGACAGAAAAAGAAGGCGTGGCATCCCGCTGTACTTTTCACGAGGGTTATCTCAGCTCACTGCCGGTTATGGAGCAACAGGACGCAGCAACCTGTTTCCTGGTATCTCAATTCATCCTGGAAGAAGGTGAGCGCTCGACCTTCTTCAGTGAGATCGCAGAACGGCTGAAACCCAACGGCCTGCTTGCCAGCTCCGACCTGGCATCAGATGTCGAGTCATCAGAATACGCTGTGCTTCTTCGTGGCTGGATGAAGATGATGTCTGCGGCGGATATATCACCGGAAGCGCTTGAGCGTATTCGCAAAGCCTACGCCAATGATGTTGGTGTCCTTCCTCCGGCCAAGGTTGCCTCCATCATTGAGTCGGGAGGTTTTGAGCTTCCTGTTCAGTTTTTTCAGGCGGGATTGATTCATGCTTGGCTTTCAAAGCGAAGCGCAGGAATATCGGCGCCATAATTCGCTGGCTGATGTCGGGCCGAAGCAGGCGACAGCGGTCCTTGCCGCCGCGATCAGCAGCAGGTACTGGAACAGATGCCGGTGAACGAGCTCACGGGTTTTTGGTACCTTTGACCAGGCTGTTAATCAGATCTATCGGCAACGGGAAAATGATCGTGGAGGTGTTGTCGGTACTCATGTCGGCCAAGGTCTGTAGATAGCGCAGCTGCATCGCTCCTGGCTCACTGGACATGACCCGCGCGGCTTCGACCAGCTTCTCCGATGCCTGCAATTCACCTTCGGCATGAATCACCTTGGCGCGGCGCTCGCGCTCAGCTTCGGCCTGACGGGCAATGGCGCGTACCATCGATTCGTTAAGATCCACATGCTTGATCTCGACGTTCGCCACCTTGATGCCCCATTCGTCAGTCTGGGCATCCAGAATCTCCTGGATGTCCGAGTTGAGCTTGTCCCGTTCGGAGAGCATTTCGTCCAGGTCGTGCTTGCCGAGCACCGAGCGCAGTGTGGTTTGCGCCAACTGGCTGGTCGCCTCGGCGAAATTCTCCACCTGAATGATCGCCCGCTCCGGATCAACCACGCGATAGTAGAGAACCGCGTTGACCCGCACGGTCACGTTGTCCTTGGATATGACGTCCTGGGCGGGGATATCCAGCGCAACCACCCGAAGATCTACCCGTACCATTTGCTGGATTCCGGGAAGAATGAAGATCAGGCCGGGGCCCTTGACGCCTTGGAAGCGACCGAGAAAGAACACGACCCCGCGCTGGTACTCAGGGAGGACGCGGATGGCCGATGCCAGAATGGCAAGCAGTACGATGAGTGGGGCTAGATAGGGTGCAAGGTCGAACATGATGGATTCTCCCGAGGTTATGGGACGCGTTGGTCATCGGTGGGCTTGAGATGCAATGTCAAACCCTCCACTTTCTCGATAAGGACCGGTTGTCCAGCCTGGACCGGCTGCTCAGACACGGCATTCCAGCGTTCACCGCTGACTTGCACATGGCCGCGGTAGTGCCCAGGCGGGGCTCCTGCCCACGGTTGGAAGTTGTCGGCAGCGATACCGCCTCGTCCTACCATTTTGTCGATGCCACTGGTTGCCGGTAGGCGTCGGAAACGGGCAAGCCGGGTCAGGATCCACAGCATGAAGCCAGCAGCGACGGCAGCGATGCCCCCGATCATCGGTAGCGACACCTGCTGGTGCGTACCGTCCATCAGGATCACCGAGCCGATAATGAACGCAACGATCCCGCCAACACCGAGAATACCGAAGCTGGGGGCGAATGCTTCAGCCATGATCAGTGCCAGCCCGAGTATGATCAGTGCCAACCCGGCGTAGTTGACCGACAGAACCTGGAACGCGAACAGCGCGAGAATGAGACATACCGCGCCGAGAATACCGGGGAACAATTGGCCGGGGTTCGACAGCTCGAAAATGATCCCGTAAAAACCGATGATCATCAGAAAGAAGGCGATGTTGGGGTTGGTGATGACCGATAGCAGCCGGGTCCGCCAGTTCGGGTCCACCTGCTTGATCACCAGATTGGCGGTCTCAAGGGTCTGGCTACCCGACACCATCACGACAGTACGGCCGTTTATCTGTTGCAGCAGGTCGTCGACATCTGTGGCGACGATATCCACGACGTTGCGCTCCAGCGCCTGCTGCGCGTTCAGGTTGACTGCTTCGCGTACCGCTTCCTCCGCCCAGTCGGCGTTGCGACCATGGCGTTCAGCCAGGCTGCGGATGTAGGCTACCGAGTCCTCCAGTACCTTGCGCTCCATCGCAGTGCTACCCCGCCGGGGTTCATCATCACTCTCCTTGGCATCTGATTCAGTTGCTGGCTCCGGTTTGTCGGCGTTTGACATCGGACTCATCTGCACGGGCGTAGCCGATCCCAGATGCGTAGCCGGCGTCATTGCCGCAATGTGGCTGCCATACAGGATATAGGTGCCAGCACTGGCCGCACGAGCACCGGCGGGCGTCACGTACGTGGCCACTGGCACGGGTGAGGCCAGGATGTCACGGATGATCATGCGCATGGATTCCATGAGGCCTCCCGGGGTATCCATGCGGATGACCACCAACCCTGCCTGCTCTTCTTCCGCCTGTTCGATACCCCGTGCCACATAGTCCATCGTTGCCGGGCCGATAGCGCCTTCAACCGTGAGCACGATGGCACTGCGTTGGCTCTGCTGGGCCTGCGTGCTGGTCATCAGGCTGGCCAGCAGAAAGAGCATGCCCACACCGATAAGACTGGCGGCAAAGGCAAGCATGGCGCGATTGTCAGGGAGGTGGGTAGGCATGGCAGTAGCTCCCCGCTGAGCAGTGGGAGGTATTCATGTCAGCCTAGCAGATCATCCGGGGTATGCTCGAAAACGACCGCAAGCCCGGCCTGGTTTTCGACGAGGGGCGTCATACCCCCCGTTCGTTATTCCAGATCAACACATGCAACTGTGGCAGTACCCGGGGCCGATACCAGTGGTCAGTGGTTACCCGCTCCACCAACCAGCGCAACTGGGTGTTCAGCGCATCCAAATCAGTTTCGCGTTCCGGTTGCTCGGGGGTAGCCGGAGCGGTATTGCATGGCTGCAGATACAGCGGCAGGTGCGGATAGTCGGCTGCCAGCGCTTTCGCCCATTGGTAATCCACCTCATCGGCTATCACCAGTTTGAGACTGACATTGGTATCGGCTCCGGCAGCCGCCAGACAGGACTCGAAGCGCTCTCGGCGAAAGGGCATATCGGAGGAGGGCGGTTTGGGGCTGAGGGTGAGGTGATCGAGCTGGTTGAACCAGGTCTGGGCCTTGCTGCCCTGGGTTTCCATGGCGAAGCGGTGGCCTTGCCGATGGCCGAGTTGTAGCAGTTCCTCGAGCGGCTGCAGCGCTGGATTGCCGCCGGAGAGGGTTACCAATATCGGCTCGCCGCCACTCAGCTGGTTCACCTCGGTGAGGATTGCTTCGGCATCCATGCTCTGCCAATCCTTCTTGAAGCGAGGCTCCACTGCGTAGAGCGTATCGCACCAACTGCAACGAAAATCGCAGCCGCCAGTGCGTACAAAAACGGTGGGCAAGCCGATCAGGGCTCCCTCGCCCTGAATCGTGGGCCCGAAGATTTCACTGACCGCGATCATGGTCGGTACTCCGCCCAGGTCTTGGGCGTTTCCGAGACGGCCACTGCAGTCACTTCAGGCCAGCGAGCCTGAGCCCATTCGCACAAGTGCCGAGCCAGACGCTCGGCCGTGGTGCATTCATCTCCCAGCACGTCGTTCAGGTGGCGGTGATCCAGCTCGGCGTCGATGTACTCCTTGAACGCCTTGGGTTCCAGGTAATCCCGGACGAAGCCGTATTGATCAAGGGTCTTGCTCTGCAGCTCAAGCACTACCACGTAGTTGTGGCCATGCAAGCGGGCGCAGGGGTGCCAGTCGGGCATCTGCTTGAGCTGATGGGAGGCGGAGAAGTGAAACTCTTTCTTTATGGTGTACATGACTTCACCCTCGCTACCGCTTCCTGCCAGTACTGCTTGTCTTGATAAGGCGTGGGGTCGGCCATGACGGCCAGAGCCATGGCTTCGATACGCTCGACGCAGGTGCCGCAGCGGCCGCAATGCAACTCACCCCCTTCGTAGCAGGACCAGGTATCGCCGACCGGTACCGCATAGCGCGCGGCGTCACGGGCGATCTCGGTCTTGTCGGTAGTGACATAGGGAGCAAGCAATGCCACTTCTGCCACGCCATCCAGCGCTTTGGTTTGCATCTCGCTGAACAGGCGGATGAAGTCGGGGCGGCAGTCAGGGTAGATGAAATGATCACCGCCGTGGACTGCCAGGGCCACGGTGTCATGCCCGCGGGCGGCGGCCACGCCGAAGGCGATGGTAAGCATGATGGCGTTGCGGTTGGGCACCACCGTCACCTTCATGTTCTCTTCGCTGTAATGCCCATGGGGCACGGCGATGTCATCGGTCAGGGCCGAGCCAGACAGTTGGCGGCCGATATGGCCGATGTCCATTATCAGGTGGGGTACCGCGAGTCGCTCGGCGGCGAGGCGGGCGGCATCGATTTCCTTGCGGTGGCGCTGACCGTAGTCGAAGGTCAGCAGGGTGCCGAGGGATTGCTCCGCCGCCAGCCGATAGGCGAGCGTCACGGAATCGAATCCGCCGGAGCAGATCAGTAATGCGTTCATCAGGTTTCCTTGTTTTGTCCGGGTAGGCTGCGACCGGGTAAAGCGGGGGCCATTGTAACGCCCGGATCGATCTTGTCCAACGTAATAGCAACCGCCAATCCGAGGTGCGGCTCGCTGAGCTGCGGGGTTGTTGTGCAGCACGCGCAGCATTAAGCTCGAGCAAAGGTTATGCGCGGCAACTGCATCGTTAATCTCCGGAGACCTCTGATATGAAAGCTCGAGTCACCGTTATCACGCTTGGCGTGACTGATCTGGACCGCGCGCTTGCGTTCTACCGCGATGGCCTGGGTTTCCATACGGATGGCATCATCGGCCAGGAATTCGAGCATGGCGCTGTTGCGTTCTTTGACCTTCAGCCGGGGCTGAAATTGGCGCTTTGGCCTCGCAAGAGTATTGCCCATGACGCTGGCCTGCCGCTGGATGGCCCCAGCGCTACCGATATGACGCTCGGTCATAACGTCGCCTCCCGAGCAGAAGTCGATACCGTGATGCAGCAAGCGGAAGCGGCGGGGGCTGCGATCATCAAGCCAGCCCAAGACACTTTCTGGGGTGGTTATGCGGGGTATTTCCAGGATCTCGATAGCCATCTTTGGGAGGTGGTATGGAATCCCGAATTACTGCCTGACGGCGACTGACAGCTATTCCCGCCGCTGCATCGGTGCACTCGACTATTCCGTCTGGGAGCTGAGTCATGAGAATCATCATAAACATCGATGTTCCGGAGCTTGAGCCCGCCATCGCATTCTACTGTGGCGCCTTGGGGCTAGCGCACGAGCGTACGCTGGAGAACAGTGTGGCGGAGCTAACGGGTGGATCTTCAATCATCTATCTTCTGCATAACCCCCCTGGCTCAGGCGCGACATCCAGCACATCGGAGGAGCGTCGGTATTCCAGGCATTGGACGCCAGTCCATTTGGATTTCGTTGTAGACGACCTCGCTCAGGCAACAGAACGGGCGCTGAAGGCGGGTGCGAAGCAGGAAAGTGAATGCATCGAGTGGAAGCATTCCAGGTGTATTACTTTCTCTGATCCCTTCGGTCATGGGTTTTGTCTTATCGAGTTTGACGGAGAAACTTACAGTTAGATTGCATGCGGTTGGATACGGCAAGAGGAGGATATGCCATGGAGATCTCACCCAAACCAAAGTCGACGCGCAAGCCACCCGTACCCGCGGACAGTCACGCCGATATCGAAGACTGGATTGAGCAGGTGATGCCGAGGCTGCATCCCATTGTCAGGTATCTGGATGAACTGATCCGCGAGGCAATCCCCGGTCTGCAGTACGCCGTGAAGTGGAGAGAGGCCTATTACGGGTTGCCGGAACGCGGGTGGATCATCCAGATGGTTGCCTACGATGTTTCCGTTAATGTGGTGTTCTTCGGCGGCGCCGAGTTTGATGCGCCGCCCCCGCTGGGCGAAGGCTCCCGCTACGTGAAGGTGAGGAGTCTGGAGGAAGCGCAGGTGCCAGAGATGCGCCAGTGGATCCAGCAGGCAGCAAATGTGGCTGGTTGGAAATGACAATATAGCCAGGGGCTATTGAGGAAAAAGCGTGCAAGGTCCTGATCCAGATAATAAACACCCGATGCCAGGCTTTCCGCAGGTCTGCTTCATCAAGAACACCATCAGCAACCCGAACATCCTCGTCGGGGACTACACCTATTACGATGATCCGGATGACTCGGAAGATTTTGAGCGGAATGTGCTTTATCACTATCCGTTCATCGGCGACAAACTGATCATCGGCAAATTCTGCGCTATCGCACGTGGCACCCAATTCATCATGAATGGCGCCAACCACAAGCTGTCCGGTATCTCCACTTATCCGTTTCAGATCTTCGGTAATGGGTGGGAAAAGGTCATGCCCAAACCGGAAGAGCTGCCGTACAAGGGCGACACGGTAATCGGCAATGATGTCTGGATAGGCTACGACGCGCTCATCATGCCCGGTGTGCATATTGGCAATGGCGCTATCGTTTCTTCTCGCTCGGTTGTCGTTGCGGATGTGCCTGCCTATACCGTCGTGGGCGGCAACCCGGCCAAACCGCTCAAGCAGCGGTTCGATCCGGAGGTGGTCGCACGCCTGGAATCATTGGCATGGTGGGATTGGCCAATAGAAACGGTCACGCAGCATCTCGAGTTGATCGTCTCTGGAAATATAGATGCACTGGCTGACGTTGCGCCCCGCCAATGAAGAACGTGCTCCCTGCCGAAGTTTCAACGCAACTGTCGCAGGTGCTTGATATGGTCGAGCATCACTTGGCGTCTGCGTTCGTGGCTGCGCATCTGTATGGCTCTGTGCTGGATGGCGGTTTGAAACCATACAGCGATATCGATGTGCTGGTTACCGCAGATAGGCGACTTGATGACGCCGTACGGCAGGCGCTGCTGCTTGATTTGCTGACTGTCTCGGCACCGCCCGGCCAAAGCGAAGCTCTCCGTGCGATGGAAGTGACAGTTGTTGTACGTAGCGATGTTGTGCCGTGGCGTTATCCGCCCAGGCGGGAACTGCAGTTCGGCGAATGGCTGCGCGCGGATCTTCTTTCTGGCATTTTTGAACCCGCTGGCGTTGATCCTGACCTGGCCATCCTCCTGACGCAAGCAAGGCGGCACAGCATTGCGCTGATCGGCCCAGCGGCAAAGGACCTGTTTGATCCGGTGCCGGAAGATGATCTGTATAGAGTATTGCTCGACACTCTGAAATTATGGAATTCCTTCCCGGACTGGGAAGGTGATGAGCGAAATGTCGTGCTTACCTTGGCTCGCATCTGGTTCAGCGCAGCGACCGGAAAGATCATGCCGAAAAATATCGCTGCTGATTGGGTGATGGAGCGTCTGCCCATTGAACACCAGCCGGTACTGCGTGAGGCGCGGCAGGCCTATCTAGGGCAAACTGAGGATCGTTTGGCCTGTCGTGCGGATGAGGTGGCAGAGTTTATTCTGTTCGTAAAGCATAAGGTTATCGAGCTGCTCGGCACCAATGCGAACGCCTCAACCACCGATGGTAATAGCCCATAACGGTACATAGGTGGCACTGGATCTGTATTTTTCCGGTGCCCGGAAGAGCAGGTGCGCGAGTTTGATTGCGGAGTCGCTGCATCGGTATTGTTTCCCCAACTGCTGTTACACAGCCGGGGAGGTTCTACTCTCCAAGGGATGTTACGGGGTGGAATAGTTCGCGGATTGGCCAAAGATCACCGGCAAGGTGCCGATCTCCAATGGGGTCAGGCCTGCCTCCGCAAGGGCTGCGGCCCAGGCGGCATTGACGCTGGCTAGCGTCAGCTCCTTGGCGGACATACTGACATCGGCCTCTTCTGCGGTGGCGTCAAATACGATGACTTTATTCTGGCCAGGTGCGGGCGTCCAACGACTCCATTCGGGCTGCGATTCGCTGTAGCTGCCGTTGGGATCGCCGTCGCGGGCAAAATCCGCCAGGTAATTCATCATCGACTCCTGCAGGGCGACCCGGCCTGGCTGGTTCTGCTCGGTAAAGGGCAATTCGAACAGACCTTCGCCCGTGCCAAAGAAGAACGAGATATCCGCTGCGTGTCCTGCGCCGTAGATAAAGTTGAAGGGCGAGGGGCCTGATTGGGTGCCCCAACGGAAATCATAAGCGTAGGTGGCAGGCTGATGCTCACTGATCACGCGAGCCAGTTGGTCCACATATTTAGCACGCCAGGCACGACCGCCATGGTAGCCGGTGAGTTCGTAGGTGTCCTTGTCCTTCTGGGTGGGCAGCACCTCGTCCAGGGTTTGGCTGCCTTCGAAGGCGACATCCAGCAAATCCAGCCAGGTCTTGTCCGGCGGGGAGGGCACGTCAGGCAACGCCCCTTTAACAGCAGCGCCGTACAGCGGCATGAATGACTTCTGCTCGTACTCGTTGGCGCCCAGGATCAGTGGCACATTGTTGAAATCACCACTGGTAAAGCTGGGAATCCAGCCGCCAGCGGGGATCACCGTACCGTCTTCAATGGCACCATAAGCGCTGAGGGAGCTGTAGTTGAAAACGGCCTGGTACAGATCTCTGCCTTCGGCCGCGCGAAGGTACTCGCCCAGTGTGCCGGTGGCTTCCATCTCTTCACGCATCTGCCTGGCCTGGTCACTGGTTATGGGGGAGTCCGGCGTTTTACGGTCCTCCAGCAGGCGGATCAGCCATTCGATATGACTGTTGGCCGAACTGCGAGCGGCAGCGGGGCTGCGGGTGTTCATCGATCCGCTCTGTGACATGGCACGGTGGAAGAGCCCGGTTGCCTCCGGTGAGGCCATCAGGTTGAGCACGTTGTGAGCGCCGGCGGATTCGCCAGTGATAGTGACGTTACTCGGATCGCCGCCAAAATCAGCGATATTGGTCTGCACCCATTCCAGTGCGCGAATGGTATCCAGAGTGCCGAAATTGCCGGAGTCGGACAGCGGGTCGGCGCCATCGGTCTGCACGTCAGGATGGAAGAACCAGCCCAACGGCCCCAGACGGTATTGGACGATCACGACGACCACGTCCGAATGATTGGCCAAAGTGCTGCCGTCATACTGCTTGGCGGTGCCGAAGTTATTTGAGCCGCCATGGATCCAGACGTAGACGGGCAGTGCTTCATCCTCAAAGCCGCTGCGGTTGGGACGATAAATGTCGACAGTCAGGCAGTCCTCATCACCGATCATGTTTGAGGTGCGCTGCCATTGGGTGGTGGTTTCAGCTTGCACGCATTCGGGGCCGCGCTCGCGCGCATCCAGCGTGCCGCTCCAGTTTTGCGGCGGCAGCGGCGCTCGCCAGCGTAGCTCGTCGATGGGTGGTTGGGCGTAGGGAATGCCGTGCCAAATCAGCGTATCGTCTGTGGCAAGGCCGATAACCTCACCATTGGCGAGCGTCAGTTTGGCGCGATCGCTTGGCTTGTCAGATGAGCTGCCACCACCGCCGAGGCAGCCGGCTAACAGTAACGATCCGGCAGCCAGGGCAACGGCGGTAGCCAGCAGTTGGCGTTGTGGCGAGGTGGAGCGGGCACTACTTGTGCGACTAAACATCATGCTTCTCCTGGATATTATTTTTATGGACAGAAGGCAAGACAGTCCTTGGGATATGGCTTTTTCAACTAAGCCAGAATCAAGGTAGACGCGAATGATTGTTCATGAAGCTGGATAAGCGAGGGATATAAGGCCACTGATTGATTGGCTATGCTGGACATGGAATGTCACATCGGGGGATATCGATGGACCACTATAAGAATCTGAGCGGAGATTCGGGTGTGATCGCCTATGAACTCTCACCAGACGCCATTGTTGTGCAATTCAACAATGGTTGGAAATACGAATACACCAGTCATAGTGCTGGCGCCTCCGCCATTGCTACGATGCACCGTCTCGCCCAGGCGGGTAGAGGGCTCAGCGGCTTTATATCCGCCAATGTACGGGATGCTTACGCCCGCAAGTTTCGGTAGCGAACGGGACTGAACACTAATTGACTCGCTGATGCTGTCCGCCCGGTTCTGAGATGAGGCCGGCTTACCCTGCCGGTAGAATTGATCAATATCAAAGTCATCCCCGTGTTTGTGCATATATAGTGCGATTCACTCTTATATGCACAATATGTGGTGGTTTATGAAGACCTTTCTTGACGTTTCAAGCACCATCGACGAATACCTGAATCGCCAGGATTGGCGGGTCAACGCCAATGCCAACCAGGGCTATTCACTGGGTGGATTGATCCTCAATAGTGCCGGCAAGATCATCGCCAACTACTGGCTGAGCCATGTATACCCGGCGGCGATCGGCCACGCCCACCGCGAAGGCGATATTCATATCCATGACCTGGATATGCTCAGCGGCTATTGCGCCGGCTGGTCGCTGCGCACCTTGCTTAACGAAGGACTCAATGGGATACCGGGGCAGATCGAATCGGCGCCGCCAAAACACATGTCCAGTGCAGTGGGGCAGATCGTCAACTTCCTCGGCACCTTGCAGAACGAATGGGCCGGAGCCCAGGCCTTCAGCTCCTTCGATACCTATATGGCGCCATTTGTGCGCAAGGATCGACTCAGTTATGAGCAGGTCCGCCAGTACATGCAGGAGCTTATCTACAACCTGAATGTGCCGTCACGCTGGGGCACCCAGACGCCCTTCACCAACCTGACGTTCGACTGGGTCTGCCCTGAGGATCTGCGCGAGCAAGTGCCGGTGATCGGTGGAGAGGAAATGCCGTTCTGCTACGGCGAGCTGCAGGCGGAAATGGACCTGATCAACCGTGCCTATATCGAGGTGATGAGCCAGGGCGATGCGAAAGGTCGGGTGTTCACCTTCCCGATCCCGACCTACAACATTACCCATGACTTTCCCTGGCACAGCGAGAACGCCGAGCGGCTGTTCGCCATGACCGCCAGGTATGGTCTGCCTTACTTCCAGAACTTCCTCAACTCGGAGCTGCAACCGAATATGGTGCGCTCCATGTGCTGTCGCCTGCAGCTGGATCTGCGCGAGTTGCTCAAGCGTGGCAACGGCCTGTTCGGCTCGGCTGAACAGACCGGATCGCTGGGCGTGGTGACAGTCAACTGTGCCCGTTTGGGCTATCTGCACCGGGGTGACGAGGCGGGGCTTCTGCTAGCACTGGACAGGCTGTTGGAGCTGGGGCGTGACAGCCTGGAGATTAAGCGCCAGGTGATCCAGCAGCATATGGATGCGGGGCTGTTTCCTTATACCAAGCGCTATCTGGGCACCCTGCGCAATCATTTCTCCACCTTGGGCGTCAACGGCATCAACGAGATGATCCGTAATTTCACCGACGATGCTCAGGATATTACCCATCCTGAGGGGCATGCCATGGCCATCCGCTTGCTGGACCATGTGCGTCGGCGGATGACCGAATTCCAGGAGCAGACGGGGCATATGTACAACCTGGAGGCCACGCCGGCCGAGGGCACCACCTACCGCTTTGCCAAGGAGGATCGCAAACGGTTCCGGAAATCCTGCAAGCCGGCTCGGCTGACCAACCCTATTACACCAACTCGTCACAATTACCGGTTGGTTTCACCAGTGATCCATTCGAGGCCCTGAAGCGCCAGGAGCCGTTGCAGCAGAAATATACCGGCGGCACGGTGCTGCACCTGTACATGGCCGAACCATTGGCCAGCGCCGACGCTTGCCGCCGGCTGGTGCAACGGGCGCTGGCCAACTATCGGCTGCCGTACCTGACCATAACCCCGACCTTTTCCATCTGTCCGCATCACGGTTACCTGAGCGGTGAGCATGAGTTCTGCCCACGCTGCGATGAGGACATCCTGCTGAAAAAGCAAGCAACCCAAGGAGCAACAGCATGAACCAGCAAGCCACTACCACATTGCAAAACCACGAACGCGTACGCTGTGAAATCTGGACTCGGGTTATGGGATACCACCGCCCGGTATCCTCCTGGAACCTCGGCAAGCAGTCCGAACACCAGGAGCGGCAGTTCTTCCATCCACAGGATGCCGCCGCCGGTGGCTGCTGAATCACTGGGGGTGGGGGGCCTGGTGCCCCTCACCAGCATCGACTATCCCGGTGAGTTGGCTGCAGTGGTATTCACCCAGGGCTGTCCGTGGCGCTGTGTCTATTGTCATAACCCCGAGCTGCTGCCGGCGCGGGGTGATGTTGAAATACCCTGGAGCCAGATAGTCGAGTTTCTCGACAGCCGCCGTGGGCTGCTGGATGCGGTGGTGTTTTCCGGTGGCGAGCCGACCTCGCAGCCAGCGCTGCCGCAGGCCATCAAGCAGGTGCGGGCAATGGGTTTCAAGGTCGGATTGCATAGCGCCGGCAGCTATCCGCGCAAGCTGGAGAAGCTGCTGCCGCTGCTCGACTGGATAGGCCTGGATGTGAAGGCGAAACAGGCGGGGTACGACCTGATTACACGGACCCGCGATAGCGGCGAAGCGGCCTGGCGTAGTGTCGAACTGGTGCTGGCCAGCGGGGTAAACCATCAATTTCGCATCACTGCCCACCCCAGGTGGTTGGAGAGCAGCGACGCCCTGTGGGTTCGTGATCGGTTGCGCGCCATGGGGGCTACATCGGTGGTGATTCAGCAGGGGCGGCCACAGACATCAGCTTGAGGCTCGCAGGGCTTTGCGTGCCATCGACCAGGCGAGTCCCAACCCAACCATCAGTCCGGCCAGCATGATCTGTCCCACCGCGATCACCAGTCCTATGGCGGCATTATTCCCATGCACATTGCCAGCGATGCACCCGATCAGTAACAGCCGGTTTGCCCACAGCAGCGGGACCGAGGCGATGGGCAAACCGAAGTATGTTGTTGTCGGTCACAAAGCGCGACGAGGAGGGCAGGAACGAAGCGCTGGTTGGCAGGTCTGATAATCCGAATGGTGCTTGCAGTGTTATAACCAGCTGGAATGAGGATTTGAAATGAAAAGCCGTATCGCGATAGCCGCATTCCTGGCGGCCTGTTTGCTGGGGGCTACGGCTTATGCTGGGCCGCCTGAAGGAAAAGGCCCTGGGCATAACCGGGGCGAGCACGCCGGACAGGCGGGTAAAGGCAACCAAGGGCAGGGGCGAGGCAATCAGGGCAATCGGGGTAATTCTGACCGCCACTCATCCCGCGAAAGCCGCAAGTCTCACGATGACCGTGGGCGCTATTCCGGTTACTTCGATGATCGCCGAGACCGCCAGGGGCATTATCGGGACAGGAACAGGGACAGGGATATCATTGGCGATCTGATCGACGCTGGCATTACCGCGGCGCTCGCCAGGCAATATGCACACAGCGCCGGCTTCGATGGCTACTCCTCGCTACCTCCGGGTATCCGCAAGAACCTCATGCGGGGTAAGCCGCTGCCACCGGGAATCGCCAAGAAGGTGCGATCCGGTGCATTTCTTGAGCGCCTGCCACGGTATTCGGGGTATGAGTGGCAGACGGCCGGAACGGATTTGATCCTGGTGTCCATCGCCACTGGGGTAATTGCCGATATTCTCTACGACGTCTTCGACTGATCATCAGCCGGGGCTGTTCAGGGAATGAACAGCCGGTTGATGGTCACCGTCGGTGGGCCGCACATCACCGAGTTCGAGGAACACTTTGCGAGGTGACTGCCGGTAGCGCTATTGACCTCTACCGCCGCCACCAGGGTGATCAGCGAGACCATGGCAAATACTGGCCAGAACGGCCATCTTTTCATTTTCATGGTTGGCCCCTTTATTGTCGGGTTTATTTGGCACCATGCCGGATTTCTCCATTGCTTCGGAGCTTAGGCGCCCGGTCCAGACCCGGCCTCGTCCATTTGAGGTAGGCGTCGGTCAAAGCCGACCAGCGGTATCGACGGGCTGCGCGGATGATGGCGGCAGTGGTCAGGGGCAGGAACAGAGAGGAAGGTCAGGGGGCAGGTGTTCTCGTGATCCGGAGCCAGTTAGTCCCACGCGGATCGGCTGACCGCGTTGCCACCGGCATCAGTGGCATAGGGCGAATCACCCCAGATTCGCCACGCCAAAGGGAATATGCACCATTGGGATATCCCCCGCTTCCGATTCCAGATGCGAGCGCTGGTCATCGAAGAACATGTGGGGCTTGAGTACGCTGAGTATCCGGTCCTTTCTCATGCCGCCCAGAAAGAACACCTCGTTCGCATTCACGCCCCAATGTTCCAGCGTGGTGATCACGCGTTCGTGGGAAGGCGCATTGCGAGCGGTGACGATGGCGGTGCGCAGGACGCGCTTGTAGTCAGGGGCCGCTTCCACGGCCTGATCTTCCAGGCGCTGCAGGTGCGACAGTTTGCGAAACAGGTCCGCCAAGGGCCCTGGAGTGTGGGGAATGTGCGAGTAGGAGGTCTCATGGGCCTGGAAATCCGCCAGTGATCCCGTCTTGAATACCCGCTCCGACGCATCATCGGCAATCACGCCATCGAAGTCGAAGGCGATACGCAACTCCACATCGTCTACATCATCCACCACATGGCTGGGCAGGACAGTGCCGGCCGGGTGGTCATAATCGATGGCTTCCTGGACATCCGCTTCGTTGGCGCTGAGAAACAACGAGGCATTGAAGGCCGGGATATAGGCATAGGGCGACTTGCCTTCCAGGAAGGCGGCGCGGGTGATGTTCAGCCCATGGCGCACGATGGAGTTGAATACCCGCTTGCCGGTAATGGCCGAGTTGCGGGACAGCAGTACCACCTCAACCGGGCATTGCTCCGGGAATTTCTGATTGATACTCAGAAAGCGCCGCACAAAGGGAAAGGCCACGCCTTTGTCCAGCGGAATATGCAAATGCTCTTGCTGGTACGCCCGGTAGGCTTTTTCCCCTTGCTCGCGAAATACCTGATCGGATTCGGATAGATCGAACAACGCGCTGGACGCGACGGCGATCACCAGTTTCTGTTCGATGGGGTAGGACATAGAGGCGGTATACCGTCGGCTTGCAAGGGAAGACCATGGTAGCCGATCTGTATCCATTATCAGTAGGTGCTGGAGAAATCTGGCCGTTTTGCTTGACCAGCTTGGGCAAAGCAGCCACAACAACAGGAAGACTCCGATTCAGGTGAAGGAAACCATGGATAACGTTGTGATCGTGACGGGTGCGGGGCGGGGCATCGGCGCTGCTACCGCGAGATTTTTGGCGTCCCGAGGGTATGCGGTATGCGTCAATTACCGTTCCGACAATGCAAGCGCGGAGGCCGTGGTGGCGGCCATCAGCGCAACGGGCGGTCGGGCCTTTGCCTGTCAGGCTGATGTATCGGTCGAGAGCGAGGTGCGTGCGCTATTCGATGCTGCGGAGCAGCGTTTCGGCCCCGTAACGCATCTGGTGAATAACGCCGGCGTGTTGTTCTGCCAATCACCGCTGGCCGAGATGAGCGTCGAGCGTTTTAACAAGGTGCTGACGACCAACGTGACCAGTTGCTTTCTGTGCTCGCGGGAATTCGTGCAAAGGGCGAAATATCCGGGCGCTATCGTCAATGTCTCATCGGTGGCAGCAAGAACCGGCTCACCCTTTGAGTATGTGGATTATGCCGCCTCCAAAGGTGCTGTCGACACGCTGACCAAGGGCTTGTCGCTGGAGCTGGCTGCACGAGGTATCCGGGTAAATGGGGTGAGGCCTGGATTCATTCATACCGACATGCATGCCGATGGCGGCGAGCCGGAGCGCGTTGAGCGGCTGGCGCCCCAGATTCCCCTGCAGCGAGGAGGGGAGCCGGAAGAGGTGGCCAATGCCATCGCCTGGCTGTTGTCTGACGAGGCGTCCTACGTGACGGGCTCGTTTATGGACCTGGCGGGCGGTAAGTAGTAAAAAGCAGGCCTTATCAGTGCGCAGGAGCAACTCAGCGTTATGAATATCAGAGAAGCCACGAAGGATGACTTCGATAGCATCTGGCCGATTTTCCACGAGGTCGCTGCGGCTGGCGATACCTATGCATATCCGCGTGATACCACTCGGGAGCAGGCGTTTGCGCTGTGGATGGATTACCCGCGAAAGACCTTCGTCTGCGAAGAAGACGGGCAGATTCTGGGCACCTATTACATCAAGACCAATCAGGCGGGCCCCGGCGATCATGTCTGCAATTGCGGGTACATGGTGTCCTCGGCAGCGCGGGGGCGCGGCTTGGCTTCGGCCATGTGCGAGCATTCCCAGGAAGTTGCCGTCCAGCTCGGCTATCAGGCCATGCAATTCAATTTCGTCGCCTCCAGCAATGAGGGCGCGGTGCGGCTGTGGAACAAGCTTGGATTCGCTACCGTGGGCCGTTTACCCAAGGCGTTCAACCATCCGTCCCTGGGCTATGTGGATGCGCTGGTCATGTACAAGTGGTTGGATGCACCCCAGTAAGGGCTGATCCGCGGGCGGCGGCAGATCACCACCCGCGGTAGCTGGTCGGCTCAGGCGCCTTTGGCCAGCTCCTGCTCGATCGCAGTGACCAGCCGCGGATCGTCCGCCGCCGTATCCGGTGCGAAGCGTGCAACGACTTCACCGTTACGGTTGATCAGGAATTTCTCGAAATTCCACAACACGTCCGCGGGGTTTTCCGGGTTGACGCCGAAGCCCTTCAGGCGCTCACGGAACGGACCATCACCGATCGCCTGCGGCTGCTGAGCGGTCAACTGGGTGTACAGGGGATGCTGGTCATCACCCAGCACCGAGATCTTCGAAAACAGCGGAAAGTGCACATCATAGGTGGTGGAGCAGAAGTCGCGAATTTCTTCTTCCGTGCCGGGCTCCTGCCCCTTGAAATTGTTGGCTGGAAAGCCGAGCACTTCCAGACCCTGCTTGCGCTTGGCCTGATACAGCGCTTCGAGTCCTTCGTACTGAGGCGTCAGCCCGCATTTGGAGGCGACGTTGACTACCAGCAACACCTTGCCGCGGTAATCGGCCAGGCTGCCGGGCGTGCCATCGATCTTGTTCAGTGGAATGTCATACAGAGCAGTCATTTGTTTTCTCGTTTCTGGTTAGCAATCAGATATCGAAGGTAGCAGAACTTGTCGACGAGCAGCAGCTCACCGTGAAAATAGGCGTGCCGCTTTTGCACTAAGCTCAATGCATCAACAACGGGAGGTGGATCATGGCCTTATCAGGAAGCTGTCTATGCCAGGGGGTGCGCTATGAGATTCAGGGTGAGCTGAAGAATGTATACAACTGCCACTGTTCGATGTGCCGCAAGCTGCATGCGGCGGCGTTCCGGACCAGCGCCAAGATCCGCTCAGCGGACTGGAAAACCTTGCAGGGTCAGGAGTTGATCAGGTTCTACGAGTCGTCACCGGGTGAGCACAAGGCGTTCTGCTCGGTCTGCAGCTCCAGCCTGTTCACCCGGTTCGATGCCCAGCCTGACGTATATGGCTTTCCGCTGGGCACCCTGGATACCGACCCCGGCGTACAGCCGCAACGCCACGTGTTTGTCGGCAGCAAGGCGCCCTGGTTCGAGATTACCGATGACTTGCCGCAGCATCTCGAACTGGGCTGACCAGGGCATCCGGCCCGGGCGGGTCCGTTTATCTGCTGCTATTATCCGGGGCCGATAACGAGAGAGCGCTGGATGATGAAACACTGGATATTCCTGTCCGTGGCGATTGTCGCCGAGGTGATTGCCACCACGGCATTGAAAGCTAGTGAGGGGTTCACCAAACCGCTGCCGACTATCGTGATGGCTGTCGGTTACGGCATTGCGTTCTACCTGCTGGCGTTGACGCTACGCACCATTCCGGTGGGCATTGCCTACGCCATCTGGTCCGGTGCGGGCATCGTGCTGATTACGGCAGCGGCATGGTTTCTATACGGCCAGAAGCTGGATGCGCCCGCGATTATCGGCATGGGCCTGATTGTCGCCGGGGTGGTGGTGTTGAACGTGTTTTCCAAGGCGGTAGCGCACTGACCGGCTGGCTCTGCTTCACTTCTTCTGCAGGCTGATGGCAAAGCGACTGATTCTGGGTGCGCCAATGATGATCAGGGTGAATGCGATCGGCCAGGCAATATAGGCGGCGCGCCACCAGCGCGACAGGAAGTTTTCGGTGAAGCCCGTGTTTGCCCAGGTGATAACGAAAGTCATGATCGAGACCATATAGATAGACATCAATATCGATGAAACCAAGGGTACGTAACGCGCATTGATCATTTTGCTTTCCACCACAAAAAAGCCCGAAAGTGTAAGCCATGCCGACCGACATTGACATACTCTGACTCGAGATATATCTTACGACTCATATTTATATCGTAAGATATATTCTGTGTCGAGAGAGAAGGCTATGCAGAAAGAGACCGGCCGGCAAGCACGCCAGCGTGGCAATCCACTCACGCGCGGGCGCAAATTCAGCGCCGATGAGCTGCAATTGACGCTGTTATGGTTTCTGCGCGATGCACCAGCTCATGGCTATCAGCTGATCAAGGGCTTGAGCGAACTGTCCCAGGGGTATTACAGCCCCAGTCCCGGCGTGGTGTACCCAGCGTTGACCCAGTTGCAGGAACGGGGCCTGGCTGAGGTGGAGCAGCAAGGCAAGCGCAAGAGCTACCGCATTTCTCCAGCCGGTCTCGACTATCTGCAGACGCACCACGAGCGGGTTGCGCTATTGATCGCTACCCTGCGCCATGCGGCGAAAAAGATGCAATGGCTGACCCTGTCCGGCGAAAGCGAGGCCCAGGCGAGCGCCGCTACCGGCTGGTTGCCGGAGTTCATTCAGGCTCGCAGGGCGCTGCGTACCGCGCTGTTGGCCGGCGACGATGCCGACCATACCCAACAGCGCCGCATGGCTGAGATCCTGCAGCGCGCCGCAACAGACATCCTGAGCGTTTCAGGCAATCCTGATTTCATCCGAGGCGAGGACCACCATGACCAATGACCTGCTGGCGGTACAGAAAGTACGGCACCCGATCAAGATACGTCTGTTGGAAGTCAAACGTGTCACCGAATTGAGCCCCGCCATGCGCCGTATCACCCTGACCGGCGAGGATCTCCTCGGATTTCATTCCGCTTCCTTCGATGACCATGTGAAGCTGTTGGTACCGGAGCAGGCAGGTGTCAGCCCCAATATGCCCACCCTGGGCGACAAGGGCCTGGTGTTTGCCGAGGGCGTATCCAAGCCGGAGCTGCGCGATTACACACCACGCCGCTACGATCCGGTCAGCAACGAGCTGGATATCGACTTCGTGCTGCATCACCAGGGGCCCGCAACGGACTGGGCAACCCATGCCGAACCCGGTCACCTGTTGGGCATTGCCGGGCCGCGGGGCTCCTTTGTCATTCCAACGGCCTTCGACTGGCACCTGCTGGTCGGTGACGAGACCGCCATTCCGGCGATCGGCCGTCGTCTGGAAGAGTTGCCCGCTACGGCCAAGGCCGTGGTGATCATCAAGACGACAACCGAGCAGGCCAGAATCGACTTCGCCTGCGAGTGCGCGCTGGATGTGCGCTGGGTAACCGAAACGGCGCCCACAGAGGCCGGAATGGGCGCGCTGGAAGCCGCCGTGCGTGAGTTGACCCTGCCGGAAGGCGAGGGGTATGCATGGGCGGCCGGGGAATACAGTGACATCCGCGCGGTACGCCAGTATCTATCCGAGGGGCTAGGGCTGGACAAGGGCCGCATTCGCGCCGCGAGCTATTGGCGCCAGTCTCAGGCCAACAGCCACGAGCACTTCGACTGACGTGGCCAGCCATTGAAGAACTTCACTGAAGGCTCCATCGCCAGACACCTGGGACGGTTTTCCCTGCCCATCGTTGTCTCCAGCCTGTTGCAGGTATCCATCCAGCTGATCAATGGCCTCTGGGTAGGTAACCTGCTGGGCAGTGCGGCCTTTGGTGCGGTGACGGTTGGCACCATCCTGATGATGGTGGTGTTTGCCTTTGTCATGGGCGTCAACCAGGCGACCCTGACGATCTTCGCCCAGCTGCGTGGTCGGGGGGATACGGAGGCGGTCCACGCTTACCTGAGCACCTTTGCCATTATTCTCGTGCTGTTGTCGGCGCTGATCGGCATTGCTGGCTATGTGTTTGCCGATGCGCTATTGGCGCTGCTCAATACGCCCCCGGCGATTATCGATGAAGCACGGCTATATCTGCAGATCACCTTCGCCGGCACCCTGCTGTTGGTGGGCTACAACTTCATCAGTACGGTCTTGCGCGCCTTCGGCGATAGCCGTACGCCGCTGTACTTCGTGCTGTTGGCCACGCTGTTGATTATCGTGCTGTCGCCCCTGTTTATCGGTGTGTTCCAGTGGGGCATTGCCGGGGCGGCCAGCGCGGTGATTGCGGCCCAGGGAGGCGCTTTCCTGTATAGCCTGGTGCATCTGGCGCGCAAGTTTCCCGGCCATGGTTTCCACCTGCGGCTACCGCAGTGGCTGGAGGTACGAACCATCCTGCGACTGGGTATCCCTTCCGGTGCCCAGATGGTGGTGATCCACGCTGGGACCACGGTGATTCTGTCGCTGGTGAACAGCCTCGGCGCCCATGCGGTCGCAGGCTTCGGTGCTGCCCAGCGGCTGGATCACCTCATCTTGCTGCCGGCGGTCGCATTGGGTACGGCGGTCACCGCAATGGCCGGGCAGAACATCGGCGCGCGGCACTGGCCGCGGGTAGCGCAGATCACCCGGGCCGGCATCGTCTACAACACGAGCATCATGTTGCTGTTGGCCAGCGTGCTGTATATCTGGGCGCAGCCGCTGGTCAGGCTATTCATCCAGGACGAGGCCAGCGTGGCCTTTGGCACCCACTATCTGAAGACCATCGCCTTCTTCTACCCCTTTATCGGGCTCAATTTTGTCTTCAATAGCGTGGTGCGCGGGGCGGGGGCGATGTTCCAGGTGCTGGCGCTGAATATCATCTCCCTGTGGATACTGCGGGTGCCGCTGGCTTACTGGGCTACCTCGGTCTACGGCGAAACCGGCGTAGCGCTGGGTATTGGTCTCAGTTTCATGCTCAGTGCGGGCTTTTCCTTCGCCTACTATCGGTGGGGACGCTGGCGGGACAAGCGACTGTTCAAGTGAGACTTGCACCGGTCAAACGGCCCTTGGTCCGCAGCTGCTAGCTGCCGGTGACCAGTGGTGTATAATCGCCCCCAGCACGGCGGCTATCGGCTTGCCGCGCTCTGCTATTAAAGCGTGAGGACGACCTCACCGCTATTGTTCAAACGGGGACGGCCCCAGTCAGGAGATCTATCTGATGAATTGGGCCATCCTTGTTGTTGCCGGTCTGTTTGAAATTGGTTGGGCAGTGGGCTTGAAGTACACCGAAGGCTTCACCCGTCTGTGGCCGACGCTGGGTACGGTTGCTTCCATGGCGATCAGTGTCTGGTTGTTGGGTATAGCCATGAAGGCGTTGCCGATAGGTACGGCCTATGCGGTGTGGGTCGGCATCGGCGCGGTGGGTACGGTAATGCTGGGTATTCTGCTGTTCGATGAGCCGGCGAATCCCATGCGCTGATCAGCCTGGTATTGATCGGCGCCGGTATCCTGGGGTTGAAGTTGGCTACCGCCTGAGTGCACCTATCTTGCTGTCGCCATGTCATGAGCGCCTTTGCCATTGAGTCTGTCTACCGATAACCCGCTCACTGAAATCTACCGCGACTCGTGGTTATTGGCAGTGCATAAGCCGGCTGGGCTGCTGGTGCACCGCAGCCCGATTGACCGCCACGAAACGGAGTTCGCGCTGCAATATGCTCGCCGCCTCAATGGTGGCGAGCATGTCTATCCGGTGCATCGGCTGGATCGGCCAACCTCCGGCCTGCTGGTGTTTGCCCGTGATGCGGCAACGGCCAGTGTGCTGGGCAAGGCGCTGATGGCTGGCCAGGTGAGCAAAACGTATCTGGCCATGGTGCGCGGCTGGGCGCCGGAGCTGGGGCTGATCGATCATCCGTTGCGTGAACACGCTACTGATCGGCGCTGCAAGGATGAGCCGCAGCCACTGCGTGAGGCGTCGACGCGCTATCGCCGTCTGGCCACCACCGAGATTCCAGTCGAGATCGAAGGGTATCCCAGCAGTCGTTACAGCCTGCTGGCGCTGTATCCCGAGACCGGGCGCAAGCATCAGCTGCGCCGGCATATGCAACACATCAGCCATCCCATTCTTGGCGATACCAATTACGGGCGCACCCGCCACAACCACTACTTCGCCGAACGTTTCGGTTACAGCCGGCTGATGCTGGCTGCCACCGCAATGGCCTTTGTGCACCCGGTTACCGGCGCGCCGCTGGAGCTGCGCTGCCCGCCGGAGCCGAGTTTCATGCAGGTGCTATCGCTCTTCGGTGAGGATGTTCCGCTGGCTTAGTCCAGGGTCACCACGTGCCCGTCAATCGGTGCGATGCGGCCATTCACCAGGGTATCGATCAGCGGTTGTGCTGCCTTCAGGCCCTGATGGGTTTCCAGCTGCAGCCAGGGTGACTGGCTGTCGCTGACTCGCTTGATGAAGCTCAACTGCGCTTCATTGAAACGCCGGGTCACTTCTGCCGGGCCCCAGTCAGCATTGCGCTTGCGAATCTGGTTCGGGGCGAAGTAACTCTGCGGTTGTGGACCCTTGAGAACCAGCTTCTGCTCGCTGATATGATCCTGGCTGTGTGCCGAGCCGGCGTAGCAGTCATGTACCAGCGATTGTTCAAAGTGTGCATGCACGCGCTGGCGCAGCTCGGCATTGCCGGAAAAATCCACATACAGCGTCGGGATCGACGCATCCAGTGACTCCAGCTGGTCGTAGGTGACACTTTGCTGATAACAGCCGAGGCCATCCACGTAGGCCTGGTTGCTGGCCGAGGTGATGCCCACCACTTCAATGTCCTTGCCCTCCAGGCAGAACACGGTGCCAAAGGCGGTCTTGCTGGAGGCGCTGGATACCAGTACGCGTTTGGCGCCGAAGAAACCGTTGTCTTCCAGGTAATCGGCCAGCATGAACGAGGTGATGAACAGTGGCCGCAGCAGCATCTGGTAGTCTTCGTTCTCCGGGCGGTAGGCCGCATCGGTGCGGTTACGCTGGTACTGGTTGTAGGCCGAGGTCAGCTCCAGGCGATGGGCGCTGCCATCATAGAAGCCGCGCTCGGTGACGCGCACCGGTTCGACCACCAGGTGCGTCGCGATTGGCCAGTAGCCGTAAAAACGCTCACCAATCTCCAGACCCTCCACGGTGGTGCTGACCACCTCGGCAAAGCCCCAGGCGGGCATGTGTCCCCAGGCTGCATCATCGGTAGGGAAGAAGTCCCAGTAACGCAGGTGCGGCGTATCACCGAAGGCGGCATAGGTGATGTTATTGGTGGTCAACGCCAGGCGGTCGATCTTCAGCAGCGCCTGCCCGGCTTGCAGTTCACCGAGGGTTTGGGTGACGATGCGGGTACGCGCGAGATCGCTCTTGTCTGTTTGCAGGCTATGGATCTGGGTCATGATGAACTCCGGTAGACATAATGTGGATAGATAAACTGTACGCCAGCCAACGACTGGCCTGGTTCGGATAAGCATGAGCAACAAGACACCCCCGGTAAGCCGCAGTAAACCGCTGAAACGGCCCACTCAGGCCCGCGCACGCTTCACCGTGCAGGCGATATTCGATACCTATGTTCGGATTTGGCAGCGCGACGGCTGGGACAACCTGACCACCCGGGCGGTGGCGCTGGAGGCCGGCGTGGCCATCGGCACGCTGTATGACTACTTCCCGAGCAAGGAAGCGTTGCACTCAGCCTATGTGCGCCACTGCATCGAGACGCTGATCCAGGCGGTGGAGCAACAGGTGGTGCAACCGGCTGAGCTGGGCTGGCAACAGCGGATACGCCTGTTGATTCAGTTGCTCAGCGGTATGCATGAACTGTCCTGGTTCCATCCGGATATGCTGGCGCTGGAGCCCCGGGTCGCCGAGCAGAAACACCAGCAGCGCGCCTGCGCCGAGTTTCTCGCCATGTGGCGCCGGGTGTTCGACGCCTGTACCGATCTGCCACAGCAGCCCGCCGACAGCCTGGTCGAAGCCCTGCATCTGGCGGTGTGGGGTGGCCGCCGCTATGCCATGCAGTTGCGGCTGGACGAGATGCAGATGCGAACCTGGGCCGGAGAAATGGAGGCCATCTGCATCGCGCGACTCGCCTGGGAGCAAGCAAGTCAGAATTCCAGCTGCTGCTGAATGCCCTGGCTCCGTTCCCTGGCATTGAGCGGCTCGCCTCGGGTGGCATCGTAGGTCAGTCGACCTTGATATAGGCGAGCTGGGCGAGTGTATGGGTGTTCATCGCAGTGCTGTTCGTCCTGGATATGCATGACCCGGGTGCCGTCCACCATCAGTACATCGGATACCAGCGAACGGTGGCAGCGCCACCAGAGCACTTCCGCGCACATCATGCTGGTCCGGCGGCGTACCGCCAACTGCTGCAGTCGCTCCAGGCCGATGGCAAATTCGCGGCTGGCGGTATGGTCCGCGTAACCGCGGAACGATGCATTGCGCCAGGCCACGTTGACCGAATCGGCCGCGGCCCGTCGCCGGCCACCCAGTTCGGTGATCAGTTGATAGTCGATACCCGCCTCGTTCAGGCTGGCGCGCAGGGCCTCCTGGCCGAACTGCGGCAGGCGGCGGGAGCCGGGGAAGCGCCGGACATCGGCGATGGCTTCGATCCGGTAGTGGTGGAGCAGGGCGATGAACTCTTCGATTGAGCGGGTCGAGTGGCCAATAGTCCAGATGGTCTCTGCCTGGGCCATGTCACTTGATCCTGGTCAGGGCATCTTCTCGGTGCAAGGCGATGTGATCGGTCTTGTCGCTCTTGATCTCGTACTGCGGTGAGTCTTCGCTCGCTCTGCGTGGATGGCCTTTGTAGGTGGTGTCCGAGGTATGCACCCTGATGATGGTGCCGCTGACCCGCCCAGCCTCGGAATTCCAGCTGACGTGATCATCGATCTTGAACTTCTGACTCATGATCTCTCCCTCAATAGCCTGTTACCTCTGTGACCAGCGGCAGAAGGGAAGGTTTGTGCGGAATTGTCGGCAGTTGGCAGGCTGCCGGTGGAAAAGCTACTCTTGGTCCGGTGTCATCCAATCCACACAGCACACCGGAGGTACCGATATGGAGACGCAAGAATTGCACCGTGGACGGCTGATCGACCATGTTCAACTGGTCGTCCGGGACCTGTCCGCTGCGCAGAAGTTCTACACCGCCATTGCCGATGTACTGAATATCCCCATCGGCGGCAGTGGCGATGGTTTTTTCTGGATCGATGAGCTGGTGGTGTCGGCAACCGACTCCGAGGCGGCGCTGGGCGAGTTGACCGGTCGTCAGCATCTGGCCTTCCAGGCGCAGGACCGTGCCATGGTCGACGCCGTTTACCGTGCGGCACTGGCCAACGGTGGGCGGGACAATGGGGCGCCGGGGTTACGCCCTTATCATCCCAACTATTACGCAGCGTTCATGCTGGACCCTGACGGTAACAATATCGAAGCGGTTTACCATGGGGAGGCCCGACGCAGTGCGCCCTCGGTGCACATCACCTTTGATGCCGAATAGAGCCGAGCCAAGGCCATGCTGGTAACCGTCTCCCGCTACAGCTTCCCTTACGAAGCCCATATCGCCCGCGCGCGGCTGGAGACGGAGGGTATTCCCGCCTTCGTCGCCGATGAGCACACCATCAATATGCAATGGTTGTATTCCAATGCGCTGGGCGGCGTGCGGCTGCAGGTGCCGGAGCCGTATGCGCAGGCCGCCCAGGCGATCCTGGCCGAAGATCGTGAACCGGACCTGATCGAGCAGCAGGGGGAAGAGACGAGGGTCTGCCCGCACTGTGGTAGCACCAACACGGAATACCACCAGATCGGACGGCGCTGGGCCTTTCTCGTCTTCATCGGTATCCACTTTCCGCTGTTCCCGGTGCAGGACGGGATCAAATGCCGGGATTGCGGCAAAATATCAGCGCAGTCCGATCTGTAATATATTGATTGCTCACATTTCTCTGCGGCAAGGATCTGCGTTGTGCCCACCCCGTCACGCTGGTTGCTGATCGTATTACCTGTTCTGCTGCTGGCCGTATGGCTCGGCTGGCGCCACTGGCAGGGGCCTGAAGTATCCGGCTATCGGCTGGAAATGCGGCCGCTGGTGCAACGGGTGGTGGCCAGTGGCGAGGTGGACAGTCAGTCGTTGGCCCAGGTGGGCAGCGAGATAACCGGTGTGGTGAAGGCGCGGCATGTGCGCGAAGGCGACCGCGTTCAGGCGGGGAATCTGCTGCTGGAGCTGCGCGACGACGAGCAGCAGGCGCGGCTGCGGGAAGCCGAAGCCGCCTTGCAGCAACTGGTGAGTTCCCAGCGGCCCCAGGCCCAGGCGGCGCTGCGCGAGGCGCAGAATAATCTGGCCCAGGCTACCCGCGAGCGGGAGCGGCGGGATGAGCTGTTCCAGCGCCAGTTGATCTCCGCCGAGCAGCGCGAACAGGCGCGCCAGGTGGAAATCAGCGTGCGGGTTGCCCGTGATCGGGCGCAACTGGCCGCCAGCGCCGCTGCTTCCGGTGGCAGCGATGAGCAGGTATTGCAGCAGCGCCTGGCCGCAGCCCGCGCGGCGCTGGAGCGCACGCAGATTCGCGCGCAGGTGGATGGCGTGGTGCAGGTGCGCGACGTCGAGCCGGGTGATCTGGTGCAGCCCGGCAGTACCTTGCTGCAGATTGCCCGAACCGATAGCCGCGAAATCATCGTCCCGCTGGATGAAAAGGATCTGGGCCCGGTCGCTGTCGGCCAGCCGGCGGTAATCATCGCCGATGCGTTTCCCCTTGAGGCGCTGGCAGGGGAGGTCAGCTTTATCGTACCGGCCATCGATACCAATCGCGGCACCATCGATATTCACCTGGATCTGCAGCGGCCAGCGGACTTTCTGCGTCAGGGCATGACGGTCTCGGTGGATATCCGTACCGGGAATCGCGACCAGGCGCTGGTGGTGCCCAACGATGCGCTGTTCAGTCGCCAGGGCCAAGAGGCCGAAGTGTTGCGCTGGACCGCTGATCGGCAGGTGGAGCGGGTGCCGGTGCAGCTTGGTCTGCGCGGCACCGGCCTGACCGAAATTACCGAGGGGCTGAGCGCGGGTGATGTCGTGCTGGCGGACCAGGCGGCGGAAGGGAAGCGGATACGGGTACGTATTGAGCCGATGCTGGTCGGCGACCGGGAGTAACGATGATGCGACCGTTGCTGGCCAGCGCCTGGACCGAGTGGCTGATCGCGCTGCGCTTTCTGCTGGATAATCGCATGCAGACCCTGCTGATCCTGTTCGGCATCACCGTGGGCTCGGCGGTGATTGTGTTCATCACCGCACTGATTACCGGGCTGCAGGAGAACGTGGTCGAGCGCACCCTGGGGACCCAGGCGCACATCCGCATTCTGCCGCTGGATGAGTTCAACCGCCTCGCACCGTTGCCGGATGATGCCGTATCGCTGGTGCTGGAAAGCCCGCGGGCCCAGCGCCTGCGTTCGATCAGCAACTGGCAGGATGTGGTGGCGGTGCTGGATCAACATCCGCGGTTGCCGGCGGTGTCGCCGGTGGTCAGCGGCCCGGCATTGGCGCTCAGTGGCGTGGCCCGCGCCTCGGTGGCGCTGATCGGTATGGACCCGGAGCGCTATGAGCGCATCATTCCGGTCAGCGATGACCTGATTGCCGGGGCATTTCGCGTGGGCGCAGGCCATGCGGTGATTGGCAGCGAGCTGGCCGGGGATCTCGGGCTGGATGTCGGCGACAAGTTGCGACTGGATGGCGGCGACGGCCGGGAAGCGGTGGTCGATATCGCCGGCATTTTCGAACTCGGCGTGCGTGAGCTGGATGCGCGCTACGTGTATCTCGACCTGAAACAGGCCCAGACCCTGCTCGCGCTGCCGGGGGGAGTGACGGTGATCGATGCCCGGGTGGATGAGATCTTTGCCGCCGATGAACTGGCCAGGCGCATCGAACGGCTGACCGGATTGCAGGCCGAAAGCTGGATGCAGACCAACGGCCAACTGCTCAATGCGCTGACGTCCCAGAGCATGACGACCGAGATGATCCGCGTGTTCGTCGGCATTTCCGTGGCCTTTGGTATTGCCAGTGTGCTGGCGGTCAGCGTGGTGCAGCGGACCCGGGAAATCGGCATTCTACGCGCAATGGGCAGCCCGCGAGGGCAGATTCTGCGGGTGTTTCTGCTGCAGGGCGGATTACTCGGGCTGATCGGTTCCGGCATCGGTGGCGCGGTGGGTTGGGGGCTGGTGCAGATATTCAACATCTTCGGGCCGGGGTTGTTCTGGGTGCCAGTGGAGCCGGCGCTGGTGCCGGTGGCAATGCTGATCGCCACCCTGGCCGGGGTGTTGGCGGCAGCGGTGCCGGCCCGCCGTGCCGCCCGTTATGATCCGGCGGTGGCGATCCGTTATGTCTGATGAAGTGTTGCGTCTGCAGGGTATCGGCAAGACTTTCAACCAGGGTACGCCGCTGGAAAGCACCGTGTTGCGGGATATCGACCTGCGGCTGGGCCGCGGCGAACTGACGGCGCTGATCGGCCCGTCCGGCTCCGGCAAGAGCACCCTGCTCAATCTCATCGGCTTGCTGGACGTGCCCAGCGCCGGGGAGCTCTACCTGCAGGGCCGGCCAACCCGCGATAGCGATGACACAACCCGCACTCACCTGCGCAACCAGGCGTTGGGTTTTGTGTTTCAGTTCCACCATCTGATTTCCGCCTTCAGCGTGCTGGAAAACGTGCTCATGCCGTTGATCATCCGCAGTGGCCGCCCTTCGGCAGACGCCGTTGAACTGGCGCGCAGCCTGTTGCGTGAGGTTGGGTTGGAGGACCTGGCCGACAAGAAACCGACCGAGATTTCCGGTGGTCAGCAACAGCGGGTGGCAATTGCCCGCGCGCTGATTACCCGTCCGCCACTGCTGCTGGCCGATGAGCCCACCGGCAACCTCGACAGCAAGACCGCCGCCAGCGTGTTCGAACTGTTCCGGCGGATCAATGAGCAATTCGGCTGCTCGATTCTGGTCGTCACCCATGACCCCCGTCTGGCCGCCAGCTGCCCGCGTACCGTGCAACTGGTCGATGGCCGCATCGTCAGCGATGAATTGAACAAACCACCCTCCGGCTAAAATAAAAACTTGATTGTTATAATATAACGAATAATACTTCCGCTCCTTCGCGGCCTGTAGTGGGTCGGTTCGTTCGATAGGGGAGGGATAATGGAAAAATCAGGTTACTGGTGGCTTGGCGCGGTTGCGCTGGCGGGACTGTCGGCGCCAGCGTCGGCGGCGGATGAAGCGACAGCATTGCCGGATACAGTTGTGCGGGCGTCCGCCCTGAACAGTCAGGTGGGGGAAATGAGTTCGGCCAGCGTCGTACTGCAGGGCGAAGAGCTGACCCGGCGCCGGTCGGCAACCCTGGGCGATACGCTGTCCAGTCAGCCGGGCATTCATTCCAGTGGTTTCGGCCCGGGCGTGGGGCGGCCAGTGATTCGCGGCCTGGAAGGCAGCCGGGTCAAGGTGCTGAGTGATGGAGTAGACGTGCTGGATGCGTCCACCAGCAGCCCGGACCACGCCATTACCAGTGAGATGCAGTTGCTGGAACAGATCGAAGTGATCAAGGGACCGGCCACGCTGATGTACGGTGGTGGTGCGATCGGTGGGGTGGTCAACCTGATCGATCGCCGCGTGCCGACCTATGTGCCGGAGCGCGGGGTGGAAGCGGATCTGGAAGTGCGCGGCAACACGGTGGCGGATGAGCGCGCCGGTGCCTTCGGCATCACCGCTGGTGCCGGCCAGTTTGCCGTGCGGCTGGAAGGCAGCAAATTGGAAGCCGATCCTTATGACATCCCCGGCACGCCTTCCAAACAGGAAGGCGCATTCAACGAGTCCGATTCCGCCGGGCTGGGCCTGAGCTGGATTGGTGAGCGCGGTTACCTCGGTCTGGCCTACAGCGAGCAGAACCGTGAATACGGTCTGCTTGCCCATGAACACGCCGATTGCCATACCCACGGCCCCGATTGGCACTGCGGCGGCCATGGGCACGACCACGATCATGACCACGATCACGGGCATGAGCATGGCGCTGCCTATATCGACATGCAGCAGCAACGCTGGGACCTGCGCGGCGAGTACCAGGAGCCCTTCGCCGGCTTCGACCGGGGGCGCCTGCGTATGGCCCATACCGATTACAGCCACCGGGAAATGGAAGGCAGCGAGGTGGGCACCCGCTTCGAGAATCAGGGTAGCGAAGCGCGCCTGGAGCTGACCCACAAGCCCGTCGCCGGCTGGCGCGGCGTGCTGGGTGGGCAGACCTCCCGACGTGATTTCTCCGCCCTGGGTGAAGAAGCCTACGTGCCTGCCACTCTTACCGCCAACCATGCGCTGTTCCTGGTGGAGGAGCTGGAATTGGGCAACTGGCGTTACGAATGGGGTCTGCGTCACGAGTGGCAGAATATCGACGTGAAACGCAGTGCCCGTGATGCATCCCACCGGGGCACCTCCGTCTCGGCCGGCGCCACCTGGCGCTTCGTGCCGGAATATGCCCTGTTCGCCAATCTGTCCCGCTCGCAGCGGCTGCCCACCGCCGAGGAGCTGTATGCCATGGGGCCGCATGCCGCGACCCGTACGGTGGAACTGGGTAACGCCAACCTGCAGGAAGAAACCGGCTACAACATGGAGATCGGCCTGCGTAAGCTCAGCGGCAGACTGACCTACAGCCTGAGTGCCTTCCGCAATCAGGTGGATGACTTCATCTACGCCGCCGATGCGGGCTACGATCCGGGTGGCGATTATCGGGTAGTCGAGTACCAGCAGAACGATGCGGTGCTGCAGGGGCTCGAAGGCAGCTTCGGTATCCAGGCCACCGAGAGTCTGCAGCTGACCTTGTTTGGCGATACCGTGCGCGGCAAGCTGCGTGACGGTGGCGGCAACCTGCCGCGTATACCCGCCGACCGCTATGGACTGCGGCTGGAGCAGCGGCTGACCAGCCACATGGATGCGCAGCTGGAAGGTTATCGGGTGCGTCGCCAGGGCGATACTGCGGCCTATGAAACCGACACCGCCGCCTACACCATGCTCATGGCCGGGCTGAGTTATCACGGCTACAGCCAGAACGGCATGAACTACCTGTTGTATGCGCGGGCCAATAACCTGCTGGATGAGAAGGCGCGTCAACACACCTCCTTCATCAAGGATGAAGTGCTGTTGCCGGGACGTAATCTGACCGTAGGTATGCGCCTCAGCTTCTGATATTGATTGAGCGACGTGCTCCGGGCTGCAACACTGACACCAGTGTTTTCAGCCCGGAGTCATGCCATGTATAAGCTCTGCTTCTTTGTCCCTGAATCCCATCTCGAGCCGGTCAAGGCGGCGGTTTTTGCCGCCGGGGGCGGGCGTATCGGCGATTATGAGCATTGCTGCTGGCAGGTGCTGGGGCAGGGGCAGTTCCGACCAGGGCCGGGCGCCGATCCCTTTATCGGCAAAGCCGGTGAGCTGGAGCAGGTGCCTGAGTATCGGGTGGAGCTGGTATGCGCGGACGAGCTGATCGTGGCCGCCGTAGCGGCGCTCAAGCAAGCTCACCCCTATGAAGAGCCGGCCTATGATGTGTGGCAGTTGGCGGATATCTGACTTGCCGGCATAAAAAAGCCGCGCCCCGGATGGGACGCGGCCTGGTTTCGGCCGAGATTATTGCTTGATGCCGAACGGCTGGGGCCGCGGTGTGTCGTTGGTCGACGGCGGTAGTATCGGCATGGTGAAGGTCGGCTGATCACCGGTCAGTGTCTTCAGGAAGGCGACCACGTTGTCGATTTCCTGTTCATCCAGCTTACGACCCAACTGCAGGCGAGCCATGACGTCCGTGGCCTCTTCCAGGGTCCAATAGGCCCCGTCATGGAAGTAGGGGTAGGTCAACTCGACGTTACGCAGTGTCGGCACCTTGAAGGTGAAACGGTCCGCATCCTTGCCGGTGACCGCCGCACGGCCTTCCGCCGGATTGGAGGTCTGGTAGGGTTCGACCACGCCCATGCGCTGGAAGGACGTGCCGCCCGCGGCCGGGCCGTTGTGACAGGCTACACAACCGATGGACTTGAAGGTGTTGTAGCCGGCCAATTCCTGTTCGGTGATGGCCTTGTCGTCACCCTTGAGCCATTGGTCGAAGCGCGAGTTGGGCGTGACCAGGGTTTCCTCGAATACCGCGATGGCGTCGGTGATGTTGTCGATGGTCACGTCGGCGCTGCCGTAGACTTTGGCGAATTCCTCCCGATACTGCGGAATGGAGTTGATCACATCCACTGCCAGCACATGGCTGGAGGCCATTTCCATTGGGTTGGCGATGGGTCCACCGGCCTGCTCCTGCAGGTTGGCGGCACGGCCATCCCAGAATTGCGCCACGCTCAGGCTGGAATTCAGCACGGTCGGCGAGTTGATCGGGCCTTGCTGCCAGTTGTGGCCAATGGAGGTCGGCAGGTTGTCACTGCCCCCGGTACTCAGGTTGTGACATGAATTGCAGGAAATGAAGCCGGACATGGACAGGCGCGGATCGAACCACAGCTTCTTGCCCAGCTCGACCTTCTCCGGTTCGGTAATGGTGGCGGGCTCGATGGGCTTGATCAGTTCAGTGCTCAGTCGGTCGGCATGCGCCTGCATGCTGAAACCGAACCCGGTGGCGATGGCGATAGTGAGTAGCTTCTTCACGGATAATGCTCCTTGATGCGTAGCACGACAGGCATGGTTCTGTGGCCATGCTCTTGATGTGGCTAGTGTCGCTGAGAGGAGCGTGAAGGGTGTTGATCTGTATCAAGGTCTTATTTCAACGAGGGTGCCGTCTGGGGCCAGCTCCCAGAGTTCCCGCATGCTGCGATTGTCCAGCGCGATGCAGCCATTGGTCCAGTCGAGCCCGGTGAAGAACCACTCGGGGTACTCCTCATCCACCGGTGTGCCGTGAATCATGATCATGCTGCCGGGGTCCACGCCGCGCTTCCAGGCTTCGGCGCGATCCTTGAGGTTGGGGTAGTCCAAATGCAGGCTGAGGTTATAGCTGGGGCTGTGGTGGCGCCAATCGATGCTGTAGATGCCTTCCGGAGTGCGGTTGTCGCCGCGTTCCTGTTTATGACCGACCGGCTGTTTGCCCAGTGCGACCCGATAATACCGTATCACCTGGCCATCACTGATCACTTCCAGTCGGCGTTCCTGTTTATGGATCAGCAGTTTCTCGATGATCACGGTATCCGCCAGACAGCTACCGGCGAGCAAACCGAGCAGTAGCGCCGCCCACCAGCGACTCATGGATTGACGCCGTCGGCTAGACGCTGGGGCCAGACGATATCGCGCATGCGCACCGGGAACTCCTGGGTCGGGTAATCGAGGAAATACTGTTTCAGCGTTTTACCGATGGTCGGAAACGCCAGCTGCTCCCAGGGAATTTCCGCCTCGCTGAACAGTCGGACTTCCAGGCTCTCTTCTCCGGCGGAGAAATCCATGTCGGCCAACTGGCCGCGGAAAAACATGTAGACCTGGTTGATGTGGGGCAGGTTGAACAGCATATACAGTTGCTGCTGCGCCACCCTGGCGCGTGCTTCTTCCCAGGTTTCCCGCAGCGCGGCCTGTTCGGTGGTCTCGCCGTTCTCCATGAAACCCGCCGGCAGCGTCCAGAAGCCATGGCGTGGTTCGATGGCGCGCCGACATAGCAATACATGTCGCTCATGGGTGACCAGGCAGCCAGCGACGATGCGTGGATTCTGATAATGAATGACCTGGCAATGCCCGCAGACGTAGCGTGGGCGGGTGTCTCCCTGCGGGATGGCTTCGCTGACGGCGTGGCCGCAATGGCAGCAGAATTTCATGTTCCGGCGACTCCCGGCTGTACAGTTTGATAGCTATCTTGCTGCGCAATTGCCGAAGGGTAAAGAGGCGCAGCCGCTTCAATGTAACGGCTATGGGATACTATTCAGGTATCGGCGGGGCGCTGGCCCGGTAATGATGATCATGACATGATGGGTAAAAACAACGAGGTAGGTTGCATGCTGGACAAAGTTCGCGAGCGGGTCCCGGAATATCGCCCGCGATTGGTTGAGGCTGCCGGTTTGCCGGAAGCCGGTGTACTGGTACCGGTGACGTGCGTGGATAACGAGCCGGAGATCATTCTCACCCTGCGCTCCAACAGCCTTTCAACCCATTCGGGCGAGGTCGCCCTGCCGGGCGGCCGCCGTGATCCGGGGGATGTGGACCTGGCCTATACCGCGCTGCGTGAAGCCCATGAGGAAATCGGCTTGCTGCCGGATCTGGTCGAGGTGGTCGGGCCGCTGGGCAGCCTGGTGTCGCGTTTCGGTATCAAGGTGACCCCCTACGTCGGCATCGTGCCGGACGTGTTCGATCTGCGGCCCAACGAGAGTGAAATTCAGGAAGTCTTCCGCGTGCCGGTCAGTTTCTTCCTCGGCGACAACCGCGAAATGACCCACCGCATCGATTACGAAGGGCGTAGCTGGTATGTACCCAGCTACCGTTATGAAGGTTTCAAGATCTGGGGGCTGACGGCGCTGATTCTGGTGGAGCTGATGAATGTGGCGTTCGACGCCCGCATCCCGCTGCGCACCCCTTCCAAAGACGCAATTCCGATCAAGGAGCAGTAATGAAATATCGACTGGGCGATGACCGGGTGGAAATGGCCGATGATGCCTGGATCGCCGATACGGCGGTGGTGATTGGCAAGGTGCGTCTGGAGGCAGGCGCCAGCGTCTGGTTCAACGCTGTGCTGCGGGGCGACAACGAGCTGATCCTGATCGGCGAGAACAGCAATGTGCAGGACGGGGCGGTGATGCATACCGATCCCGGTGCGCCGCTGACCCTGGGCAAGGGCGTTACCGTTGGCCACAAGGCGATGCTGCACGGCTGCACTGTAGGTGATTACAGCCTGATCGGTATCAATGCCGTGGTGCTCAATGGCGCCAAGATCGGCCGCAATTGCATCATCGGTGCCAACGCGCTGATTCCCGAGGGCAAGGAGATTCCCGATGGTTCGCTGGTCATGGGCTCACCGGGCAAGGTGGTGCGCCAGTTGAGCGAGCAACAGCAGCAGGCGATCGCCGCGGGCGGCGCCCACTATGTGCACAATGCCCAGCGCTACCGCCGTGATCTGCAGCCGCAGGATGACTGATGAGCGCTGAGCAACAACCGGTCAGGTCCCCCTGCGTGTACGTCTGCTGTCTGGATGACAATGACATCTGCACCGGCTGCCAGCGCAGCGGGGCGGAAATCACCGAGTGGGGACGTGCCACTGATGAGCGGCGCCGGGAAATCCTGCGTCTGTGTGAACACCGGGCCCGCGAGCAGGGCGTCTGGATGAATATTGGAACTGTGAAAGGATAATCGGCATGCCCCGCATAGGAACACCACTGACCGGGAGTGCTACCCGTGTACTGCTGCTTGGCTCCGGCGAGCTGGGCAAGGAAGTGACCATCGAGCTCCAGCGCCTGGGCTGCGAAGTCATTGCCGTTGATCGCTACGCCAATGCTCCGGCCATGCAGGTGGCGCACCGCAGCCACGTGATCAACATGCTGGATGCCGCCGCGCTGCGTCAGGTCATCGAGCTGGAGCGGCCGGCTTATATCGTGCCGGAGATCGAGGCCATTGCCACCGCGGCGTTGGTCGAACTGGAAACGGAAGGTTACACCGTCATCCCCACGGCCCGTGCCGCACGGCTGACCATGGACCGGGAGGGCATTCGCCGGCTGGCCAGTGAAGAACTGCAGTTACCGACGTCGCCCTATCGCTTTGCCGAGGGTCATGCGGATTATCTGGCGGCGGTCCGCGAGATCGGTCTGCCCTGCGTGGTCAAACCGGTGATGAGCTCCTCGGGCAAGGGCCAGAGTCTGCTGCGCAGTGAACAGGATATCGAGGCGGCTTGGGAATATGCCCAGTCTGGCGGCCGCGCCGGAGTGGGGCGGGTCATTGTCGAGGGTTTCGTCGATTTCGATTACGAGATCACTTTGCTGACGGTGCGGCATGCTGCCGGCACCAGTTTCTGCGCGCCCATTGGCCATCGCCAGGAAGGGGGTGACTATCGTGAATCCTGGCAGCCGCAGCAAATGAGTGAGCAGGCGCTGGCACAGGCCCAGCAGGTGGCGCGCAGCATCACCGATGCGCTGGGCGGTCGCGGTGTGTTCGGTGTTGAGCTGTTCATCAAGGGCGACCAGGTGTGGTTCAACGAGGTATCGCCGCGTCCACACGACACCGGCCTGGTAACGCTGATCTCCCAGGACCTGTCGGAATTTGCCCTGCATGCCCGCGCCATTCTCGGACTGCCGATTCCACAGATCCGTCAGTTCGGTCCTTCGGCCTCGGCGGTCATCATGGCTGAAGGCTGCTCCGAGTCAGTCGGCTATGCCAATCTGCAGCAAGCGCTCAGTGAACCGGACACCCAGTTGCGGCTGTTCGGCAAGCCCGGGGTGGACGGATTGCGGCGGATGGGTGTGGCGCTGGCGCGGGATACGGATATCGAACTGGCGCGGGCCGGCCGCCGCTCGGCGGAGGCGGTGCAGGTCGAGCTATAGATAGAAGCTGTATAGATAGAGGCTGCACTTTTCATCTGGGGGCAGCCTTGGCCGCGAACGAGCTCTCGCCGTCTTGAGCACGGCCGGAGTCTCTGATTATCAAGCCTCCGGCGTTTCCCGCGGACGCGGCTGCACCTGCCAGATGCGCACGCTCTTGACCATGTTGTCCTTGGTCTGCAGGATTTCCATGCGGTATTGACCAACGCTCAGGCCCACACTGTTTTCCGGGATGCTCTCCAGGCGCTCTGTGATCAGGCCGTTGAGCGTCTTGGGGCCATCCTCGGGCAGCTTCCACAGCAATTGGCGGTTGATCGCCCGCAGGGCCACGCTGCCATCAATGACATGACTGCCGTCCGCCTGGGGGTGGATATCATGATTGGCGGGCAGCAGATCGGTGGTGAATTCGCCGACGATCTCTTCGAGAATGTCTTCCAGGGTCACCAGTCCGATCACGTCACCATACTCATCCACCACAAAGCCGATGCGTCGCTTGTGCTTCTGAAAATTCAGCAACTGGGTGTGCAGTGGAGTATTTTCCGGAATGAAGTACGGGTCCTTGCAGCAGGCGATCAGGTTTTCCTTGGTCAACTCGTTGCGGCTGAGCAGGCGGGCAATGTGACGCATGTGCACCAGGCCGGTGACGTTGTTGATGTCGCCGCGAAATACCGGTAGTCGGGTATGGTGACTGGTGCGCAGCTGGTCAAGGATCAGCGGCATCTCATCGTCCAGATCGATGCCATAGGCCTCGTTGCGCGGCACCATGATGTCATTGACCGTCATCTTCTCCAGATCGAGGATGCTCAGCAGCATGTTCTGGCGCTTGCGGGTGATGCCCAAGCTGGCCTCGTTCACCACGGTGCGCAGTTCCTCGGCGCTGAGCTGGCCGCCATCGCTGCTGTTCGGGTTGACTCCCATCAACCGCAGCAAGGCATTGCTTATCGAGCTGCATAGCCAGACCACCGGGTAGAGCACCCGTTGCAGCATCTGGAGGATGATGCTGACGCGAAAGGCGATCATCTCTGGGTGCAACGCCGCCAGGGTTTTAGGCGTTATTTCGCCAAAAATGAGGATGACAATCGTCAGGGCAATGGTGGAAATGGCGATGCCGGCATCACCCCATAACCGTACCGCGACCACGCTGGCGATGGAGGCTGCAAGAATGTTGACGATGTTGTTGCCAACCAGAATGGTACCCAGCAGGCGGTCGGGGCGGCTGAGCAGTTTCTCGGCCCGCTGGGCTGAGCGATTGCCCTTCTTGCTGACGTGTTTGAGGCGGTAGCGGTTGAGGCTCATCATGCCCGTTTCCGAGCTGGAGAAGAACGCCGAGAGGACGATGAGCACGGCCAGTATCAGTAGGAGAGCACCGATATTTGTATCATTCACGGGCAGCCCCGGTACGGTTGGTGAGTGTTGCCATCACATCGGCAGAATGAATTCGCTGACCAGTTTGCTGCCGAAGAACGCCAGCATCAGCAACAGGAAACCGCCCAGCGTCCAGCGGATCGCGAAGCTGCCGCGCCAGCCGCGAAAATGTCTGCCCCATAGCAGAATGCCGAACACCACCCAGGCCAGGCAGGACAACAGGGTCTTGTGCGCCACGTTCTGGGCAAACATGTTGTCGAGGAACACGAAGCCGGACAGCAGCGACAGGGTGAGCAGCACCTCGCCACAGAGCACGAACTGGAATAATAGCGCTTCCATGGTCTGCAGCGGCGGGAAGGTGCGGTTGAAACGCACCGGATTACGATGCTTGAGCTGGTTGTCCTGAACGGCCAGCAAGCCGGCCTGGAAGACGGCGATGGTGAAAATGCCATAGGCCAGGATCGACAGCATGACGTGGATCATCAACGCCGAATGGCCAGGAATGACCGCTGCGCCATGGGACGGAAACAGCCAGGCCAGCAGGTCGGTGATCAGCGCCAGCGGGAAGAGTCCGATCAACAGGCTGGTGACCGGTGCGCGCAGGCTGAATATCAGGGTGACCGCCAGTACCAGCCAGGCGATTAACGAGGATACATGGAAGAAGCCGAACGACAAGCCATTGCCGGTGAAGATCTGGACATAGAGACCGCCCGCGTGGCACAGCAGGGCGACCAGGCCAATACCGCGCAGCAAACCGGGGCTGGCACTGCGCCGCCGCATCAGGCAACGAATCTGGTAAAGCGTACCGCCAAGATAGAAAGCAGCGGCAAGCAGGCTGAATATCGGTGCTGTCATACGTCCTTGAAAATGCCTATCAATTAGAAGTGGAGTGTCGCACAAGCCGCGTTGAGGATAAAGCGCTTGCTGCATCCATACCAACCCCAATGTATACTGGCCGGCCAGTACGCCTCAACCCGTCACGGGGTACGCGGGGCAAAGGAGAATTCATCGATGTTTGAAAATCTTACCGAACGCCTCTCGGCGAGTCTGGCGGGGGTCACCGGCCGCGCCAAGCTGACCGAGGACAATATCAAGGACACCTTGCGCGAAGTACGCATGGCGCTGCTTGAGGCTGACGTCGCCCTGCCGGTGGTCAAGACCTTCGTGGACCAGGTGCGTGACCGTGCCGTGGGCCAGGAGGTGTCCCGCAGCCTGTCGCCAGGACAGGTGTTCGTCAAGATCATCAAGACCGAGCTGGAAGCGGTCATGGGCCAGGCCGAAGGGCTGAACCTGGCGGTATCGCCGCCGGCCGTCATTTTGATGGCGGGCCTGCAAGGTGCCGGTAAGACTACCAGCGTCGCCAAGCTGGCCAAGACTCTGCGCGAACGCCAGAAGAAGAAGGTCATGGTGGTCAGTGCCGACGTTTACCGTCCGGCCGCCATCAAGCAGCTCGAGACACTGGCCACGGAAGTGGATGTCACCTTCTTCCCGTCGGATCTGAGCCAGAAGCCGGTCGCCATTGTCGAAGCGGCCATGCGTGAAGCGAAGAACCGCTTCATGGATGTGCTGATTATCGATACCGCCGGCCGTCTGCATGTCGACGCCGACATGATGGACGAGATCAAGGCGGTACACGCGGCAGCCAAGCCCGCCGAGACGCTGTTCGTGGTGGACGCCATGACCGGTCAGGACGCCGCCAACACGGCCCAGGCGTTCAACGAGGCGCTGCCACTGACCGGGGTGATCCTGACCAAGGTCGACGGTGATGCGCGCGGTGGTGCTGCGCTGTCGGTGCGGCACATTACCGGCAAGCCGATCAAGTTCCTTGGTGTCGGCGAGAAGACCGATGCCCTGGAGCCTTTCCATCCGGACCGGGTCGCCTCGCGCATCCTCGGCATGGGTGACGTGCTCAGCTTGATCGAACAGGCCGAGCAGAAGCTGGACAAGGACAAGGCCGAAAAATTGGCCAAGAAGCTCAAGAAAGGCAAGGGCTTCGATCTGGAAGATTTCCGTGATCAACTGCAGCAGATGCGTGGCATGGGCGGGCTGGGCTCGATGATGGATAAATTGCCGATGATGGGCAAGATCAATCCCGCGCAGATGGAAACCGCCCAGACCCAGGCGGAAAAGCAGTTCAAGCAGATGGAAGCGATCATCAACTCGATGACGCCCGCCGAACGGCGTAACCCCGACATCATCAGCGGCTCGCGCAAGCGCCGTATCGCGGCCGGCTCCGGTAGCCAGATCCAGGATATCGGCCGGGTGATCAAGCAGCACAAGCAAATGCAGAAGATGATGAAGAAGGTCAGCGGCAAGGGCGGCATGGCCAAGCTCATGCGCGGTATGGGTGGCATGGGTGGCGGCGGTGGTGGTGGCATGCTGCCGCCGGGCGGCGGCATGGGCGGAATGCCCCGTTTCTGACGGGTTGCGCCGGCCGGGTTCGGCCTTGAAGTCGTGCCCGTCGGCCCGCTAGCGGGTCGGGGCACAAAAGAGTTTCATTTGTTTGCGATATTCCGTAGAATACGCGACCTTTCGGGCTAGATGCTCGTAATGAATTTGTGAGTCTTACTCAAATACAGGAAATGATGTCCACATGGTAACCATTCGTCTTGCTCGTGGTGGCTCCAAGAAGCGCCCTTTCTATCACCTGACTGTTGCCAACAGCCGCAATGCCCGCGATGGCCGCTTTGTTGAGCGCGTTGGTTTCTTCAACCCGGTTGCTGCCGGTGGCGAGCCTCGCCTGTCCGTTAACCAGGAGCGCGTAAGCTACTGGCTGGGTCAGGGCGCACAGCCGTCCGAGCGCGTTGCCTCCCTGCTGAAGGAAGCTCAGGCCTCTGCCTGATATGACACGCCAGCCTGAGCCGGCTGGATCGCCTCTGGTGGTCCTCGGCAAGATCGTATCGGTTCATGGCATACGCGGAGCGGTGAAGGTGTATTCGCACACCGACCCGCTGGACAACGTGCTCGACTACCCCGAGTGGACTCTCCGCAAGGGTAGTGCGCAGCAATCGGTGTCCGTCGTTGCGGGACGTGTTCAAGGGCGCATTCTGGTGGTTCAGCTCAAGGGGCTGGATGACCGGGACAAGGCGCTTGAGCTGGTGGATTGGGAAATCTGCGTGCCGCGAGCTGAATTGCCGGCGTTGGAAGACGGCGAGTTTTACTGGCATCAGCTGGAAGGACTGCAGGTAGTGACCCTTGAGGGTCAGCTGCTCGGTCGTATCGACCACCTGCTGGAAACCGGCTCCAACGATGTCATGGTGGTAAAGCCCTGTGCGGGCAGTCTGGATCAGCGCGAACGGCTGTTGCCGTATCTGCCGGATCTGTACGTAAAGCACATCGACCTGGCGGAAGGTGTCATGCAGGTCGATTGGGATCCGGAGTTCTGACCGGTGTGGGCCGGTGTGGTAACCCTGTTTCCCGAGATGTTCACGGCGCTGACCGAGCACGGAGTGACCGGCAGGGCCGTCAAGCGAGGGCAACTGACCGTCGAGTTCAGTAATCCTCGTGAGCATGCCCATGATCGTCATCGCACGGTCGATGACCGGCCCTTTGGCGGTGGTCCGGGCATGTTGATGAAAGTCGAGCCGTTGTTGGAGGCCATTGAGGCCATCCGGCAAAAGGCGCCTTCAAGCCCAAGGGTGATCTATCTGTCGCCCCAGGGTCAGCCGCTGACGCAGCAACGGGCCGAAGAGCTGGCCCAACTGGACAGTCTGGTCCTGCTGTGCGGCCGCTACGAAGGCATCGACGAACGCATTGTCGAGACCTGTGTCGACGAGGAAATATCCATCGGCGACTACGTACTGTCCGGCGGTGAGCTGGGAGCCATGGTGCTCCTGGATGCGGTAACCCGACTGATTCCCGGCGTGCTTGGGCACGTGGATTCAGCGGCAGAGGATTCCTTTTCGGAAGGGTGGCTGGACTGTCCACACTACACCCGGCCGGAAGAGTTTGCGGGGCAGCGCGTACCGGAGGTGCTGCTCAGTGGTAATCATGCACTGATCCGGCGCTGGCGTCTCAAGCAGTCCTTGGGCAGAACCTGGCAACGACGCCCGGAGCTGCTCGCAGAACTGACGTTGAGCAAAGAACAGCAGCAACTGTTGGCGGAATACATCCGCGAACAGGAAACCGATAACCATTGAAGCAAGTCCGGCGGCTTGTAGGAGTTTTAGAAATGTCCAACATCATTGCCCAGCTCGAAGCAGAGCAGATGACCCGTGAAGTTACCCCGTTCGCACCGGGTGACACTGTCATCGTCCAGGTTAAAGTGAAGGAAGGCGATCGTCAGCGTCTGCAGGCCTTCGAAGGCGTGGTTATCGGCAAGCGTAACCGCGGCCTGAACTCCGCTTTCACCGTCCGCAAGATCTCCAGCGGTGTCGGCGTCGAGCGTACCTTCCAGACTTTCTCCCCGATGGTTGACAGCATCACCGTCAAGCGTCGCGGCGACGTGCGCAAGGCCAAGCTGTACTACCTGCGCGCCCTGTCCGGCAAGGCAGCCCGCATCAAGGAAAAACTGTCCTGATCGGACGTTTTACCTGCAAACAAAAAACCGCCTCCGGGCGGTTTTTTGTTGCCTGCGACAAAAGCCTTTATGATGTCCGGCGACCTTGTTCGAGACCTGCATGAATACGCCTGACCCCAGCCCACCCAGTGACGATGATCTGCGCGCTATTGGCCGCTATCTGGACAGCCTGTGGCTGGAGCGTGGCTTAGCCGCGCATACGCTGGAGGCCTATCGTACCGACCTCCATCTGCTGGCCGGCTGGCTCGCGGGGCGGGGTGGCCTGTATGGAGTCAGCCGGGGGGATCTGCTGGAGCATCTGGCCTGGCGGATCAATGCGGGCTATCAGGCACGCTCTACTGCGCGTTTGTTGTCCTGTCTGCGCGGCTTCTACCGTCATGCCTTGCGGGAAGGATTGATAGGCGAAGACCCGACGCTGGATATCGCCATGCCGCAGCTGGGCAGGCCGCTGCCCGAGTCGCTCAGCGAGGCGGATGTGGAGGCGCTGTTGGCGGCGCCGGATGTGACCGATAGCCTCGGCCTGCGGGATCGTTGCATGCTGGAGGTGCTCTATGCCTGTGGGTTGCGCGTCAGCGAGCTGGTGGGGTTGCGGCTGGATCAGCTGAATACGCGTCAGGGCGTGCTGCGCATCATCGGCAAGGGCAGCAAGGAGCGGTTGGTGCCGCTGGGCGAGGAGGCGCTGGTCTGGATCGAGCGCTACTGCGAAGAGGCGCGGCCGGCGCTGCTCAAGGGCAAGCCCAGTGATGTGCTGTTTCCCAGCCAGCAGGCGCGGCAAATGACCCGCCAGACCTTCTGGCACCGGATCAAGCTGCATGCGCAGCAGGCTGGCATTCGCACCGCGTTGTCGCCCCACACCCTGCGTCATGCCTTTGCCACGCACCTGCTCAACCATGGTGCCGATTTGCGGGTAGTGCAGATGCTGCTCGGTCACAGCGATCTGTCCACCACCCAGATCTACACCCACGTTGCCCGACACCGGCTGCGCGACCTGCATGCCAGTCATCATCCCCGTGGGTGAGAAAACCGTTTCATGATAAGCTTGCCTGTCATCAAGAGGATTGATCAATGCGACTGAAACATCTGACAGCCGGTCTGCTCGCCCTGTGCGCTACCCAGGTCTGGGCTGATGCGGAACAGAGCATCCGGCAGAGTCTGGATAAGCTGAGCTTTCCCGTGGCGGTGTCGGCGATTTCCGAGACGCCGGTCAGCGGTCTGTATCAGATCCAGTTGGATAACGGTCGCGTACTGTACGGCAGTGCCGATGGCAAATATCTGGTGCAGGGCGCGCTGATTGCCGTCAATGACGGGCAGCCGCGCAACCTGACCGCTGAAGTCGAGGCCAAGGCCATCGGCGAGGTGATCAATGGTATTTCGCGCGAGGATCTGGTGATCTTCACTCCCAAACAGCCGAAAACCCATATCACTGTGTTCACCGATGTGGATTGCGGCTACTGCCGCAAGTTGCACGAGGAAATCGGCGACCTGAACGAGCTGGGTATCGAAGTGCGCTACGCGGCCTTCCCGCGCGCCGGTCTTGACAGCAAGACGGCAGAAGTCATGGGCTCGATCTGGTGTGCAGACGACCGCCAGGCCGCGATGACCCGAGCCAAGCAGGGCAAGTCGATAACGCCGGTCACCTGCGAAAACCCGATCGCCGAACAGTATCAGCTGGGCGCGCAGGTCGGTGTGCAGGGTACGCCGGCAATCTTCATGGCCAATGGGACGCTGGTGCCCGGCTACAAGCCGGCACAGGCACTGGCGCAAGAGGCCATTGCCAATCAATAACAGCTCATCACTGATGGGCTGATCAACGCAGTTATTACAACATAGAGAAACGTGGGGGCTTGGTTTGAAACCGGTCAAAGTGGGTATATGTGGTCTGGGCACCGTCGGCGGTGGCACCTTCAATGTTCTGCAGCGCAACGCCGAGGAGATTGCCCGCAGGGCAGGCCGGGCGATCGAGGTGACCCATATTGCCACCCGGCACCCGAACCCTTCCTGCAATGTCGGTGACCATGTACAGGTGTGCGATGACGCCCTGGCGCTGGCCAGCAACCCGGATATCGATGTCATTGTCGAGCTGATCGGTGGTTACGATCTGGCGCTGAAGATCGTCATGCAGGCGATTGCCAATGGCAAGCATGTGGTCACCGCCAACAAGGCGTTGATCGCTGTGCATGGCAACGAGATCTTTGCTGCGGCCCGCGACAAGGGCGTAATGGTCGTGTTCGAGGCCGCGGTGGCTGGCGGCATCCCGATCATCAAGGCACTGCGCGAAGGCCTGGCGGCCAACCGTGTCCAGTGGCTCGCGGGGATCATCAACGGCACCGGCAACTTCATCCTTACCGAAATGCGCGACAAGGGACGTACCTTTGCCGATGTGCTGGCTGAAGCTCAGGCGCTGGGCTATGCCGAGGCGGATCCGACCTTTGACGTGGAAGGCATCGATGCTGCGCACAAGCTGACCATTCTGGCGTCGCTGGCGTTCGGTATCCCGCTGCAGTTCGACAAGGCCTACACTGAAGGCATTACCAAGCTGACCACCGCTGATGTGAACTACGCCGAAGCCTTCGGCTACCGCATCAAGCACCTGGGTATCGCCCGGCGCACCGCTGATGGTGTCGAGCTGCGTGTGCACCCGACGCTGATTCCGGCGGACCGTCTGCTGGCCAATGTACATGGCGTAATGAACGCGGTGATGGTCAACGGCGATGCGGTCGGCTCGACCTTGTATTACGGCGCCGGTGCCGGTGCGGAACCCACCGCGTCCGCGGTGGTGGCGGATATCATCGATGTGGCCCGCGCCATGGCCACTGAGCCGAGCAGCCGGGTGCCGCATCTGGCCTTCGGTGCCGACACGCTGTCTGATCTGCCCGTACTTCCGGTGGGCGACGTAGAAACTGCCTACTATCTGCGGCTGCAGGCGCAGGACCGCCCTGGCGTTCTGGCGCGAGTGGCAAGCATCCTGTCCGAGCGTGGCATCAATATCGAATCGATCATGCAGAAGGACGTCGAGGAGCAGGACGGCCTGGTGCCGATCATCATCCTCACTCACCGGGTCCGCGAGCAGAGCATGAACGACGCCATCGCCGCCATGGAAGCTCTGGATGAAGTCGCCGGACCGCTGATGCGAATCCGCGTAGAACAATTGGACTAAACCGAGCTGGGAGTGGAGAGCCGACGTGCTGCCAGCGTCAGGCTCCTGCTTCAAGCCAAAACCTGAAGGGTTTTGTAATGCGTTATATCAGCACTCGCGGCCAGGCGCCGGCTCTGAATTTCGAAGACGTGTTGCTGGCCGGCCTGGCCAGCGATGGTGGCCTGTATGTGCCGGAGAACCTGCCGCGCTTCACCCAGGAAGAGATCGCTTCCTGGGCCGGCCTGCCGTACCACGAACTGGCTTTCAACGTGATGCGTCCGTTCGTTGCCGGCAGCATTGCCGATGCCGACTTCAAGGCGATCCTCAAGGATACCTACGGCGTGTTTGCCCACAATGCGGTGGCGCCGTTGCGTCAGCTGGATGCCAACGAATGGGTGATGGAGCTGTTCCATGGCCCGACCCTGGCATTCAAGGATTTCGCCCTGCAGTTGCTGGGCCGCCTGCTTGATCACTTCCTGACCAAGCGTGGCGAGCGCGCAGTGATCCTCGGCGCTACGTCCGGTGACACCGGCTCGGCCGCCATCGAAGGCTGCCGCCGCTGCGAGAGCGTGGATATCTTCATCCTGCATCCGCACAACCGGGTATCCGAAGTGCAGCGCCGGCAGATGACCACTATCCTCGGCGACAACATCCACAATATCGCCATCGAAGGCAACTTCGACGATTGCCAGGAGATGGTCAAGGCCAGCTTCGCCGATCAGGGCTTTCTCAAGGGCAACCGGCTGGTCGCAGTCAACTCGATCAACTGGGCGCGGATCATGGCGCAGATCGTTTACTACTTCCATGCTGCCCTGCAGCTGGGCGGCCCGCAGCGCTCCATGGCGTTCTCGGTACCGACCGGCAATTTCGGCGATATCTTCGCTGGCTATCTGGCGCGCAACATGGGTCTGCCGATCAGCCAGTTGGTAGTGGCTACCAACCGCAACGATATCCTGCACCGCTTCATGAGCGGCAACCGCTACGACAAGGACACCCTGCATCCGTCGCTGTCGCCATCGATGGACATCATGGTGTCGTCCAATTTCGAACGCCTGCTGTTCGACCTGCATGGCCGCAACGGTGCGCTGGTCAAGGAGTTGATGGACAACTTCAAGCAGACCGGCAAGCTGACCGTGGAGGACGAGCGCTGGACCGAGGCCCGTCGTCTGTTTGATTCACTGGCAGTGGACGACGCAGCTACCTGCGCGACCATCGCTGACGTCTATCGCGATTGTGGCGAATTGCTCGACCCGCACACAGCCATCGGGGTTCGCGCTGCCCGTGAATGTCGGCGCAGCATGGCCACGCCGATGATCACCCTGGGTACCGCGCATCCGGTCAAGTTCCCGGAAGCCGTGCGCAAGGCCCAGGTGGAGGAACCGCATCTGCCGCCGCATCTGGCAGATTTGTTCGAGCGTGCCGAGCGTTGCAGTGTGTTGCCCAATAGCCTGACCGACATCCAGCAGTTCGTGGCGGCCCACGGCAATCGGGGCAAGCCGCTGTAACACGCAGCCGTACTTGCCCGGGCTAGTAGCGTGCCTGCTCTGCAGAGGGGCACGCTGCAGGCCCGCAGGCGTAGCGCAGGTGCGCTACACCCCGTTTAAAACGGTGCGCTTTAAATGGGCGCATTGGTTGGCGAAAGGCTGGTCCGCTTTTCGGGTTGTCGAGCACCTGCTCGACGACGGGGCAGCAGAACACTGGGTATGGCCGTGGTTCCTCACTACCGCTATGACCTCACGCCCCGATGGACTCTCCATCTTCTGAAACTTTCTGCAACGCCCCACGCCAATTTCACTGGCACCAACCGCTGCCCTTCGTTGTCCGACATCTCAGGGAGGCTTTGAACAAGTCCAAATCGTCTCCCCAGCCTCGCTCCCCGGCCAGGTTCACTGACTCGCGAGATGACAGGAGTTGACTCGGCATGCTCTGGTTTCTGGTGCTGCACATCATTGCGCTGGTGTTCTGGGTGGCTTCGTTGCTGTATCTCCCGGCCTTGATTGCCGGACACGAAGCCCGACGCTCGCCGGTAGAAGTGCGCGTCAATCCCCACAATTCCATCGAACGCTTCGTTTTCACCCGGATTGCCACCCCCGCTGCGCTATTGGCGATCATCGCTGGCACCTTGGTATTTGTGGTTGATGGCACCGTGGATGGCTGGCTGGTGGCCAAGCTGACGGTGGTGACCGCGTTGGTGGTCTGCCATGTCCTGGTCGGGCTGCTGGTGTTGCGCATGGAGCAGAAGGAAGATCGTCCCCTGCGAGGCTGGTGCGTCACCGTGGCGGTGGTCTGCTGTGGGCTTTTCTCGTTGATTCTCTGGCTGGTGTTGGCCAAGCCGGCCGTGGAGCTGCCGCTATGAGCGAAATATCGCGGCAGCTCAACCATTCATTCCGGCTGGGCCGGCTCCGGCGCTTCTTCAAAATCAACCCCGACGGCATGGTCATAGACCAACTGACCACCGAGCAGGCTGGTAGCGCCGATGGCCAGGCCGCTCAGCACCGACAGGAACAGTCCCCAGGGCAGGATGGCCGCCTCGGCTTCGCCAATGCGCATCAGCCAGTTCAGCGACGCCAGCGACAACAGCATCACTGCCAGCACAGCATGACACCAGGCGGTGATCAGCCGGCGGATCTGCGGCACGATCAACAGGTCCAGCAAGCCGACGGTGCCCGAGACCCAGCCGCCGAGCGTACCCACGCCGGCCAGCCAGAGCCCGGCCCTGGCCCAGAATTGATCGCCGGTAAGCACAAAGCCGATATCGGTGCCGATCAGCCCGATCAGGGCAGCGACGGGGAAGTGAATGAGCATGGGATGAATCGGGTGACCGCCAATCGACATTTTGCTGGCGATGGATTCGGACATCATGGAAAAGAACCTCCTGAACAACCAAACCGGCCACGTATTGGCCGGAGCCCTGCGTCAAGCCTAGCAGCCTGGGCCGGTCTCGGCCTGCTGAGTGGCTGCACTGGCCCATACTCGGCGCTGGATCCTGCCGGACCCTCTGCTGCCGGCGCGGCTGGATTGTGGTGGGCCATGGCCGGATTTTCCGTGGTCACCCTGGTGGTCGTGGTGTCGTTATGGCTGTATGCGCTGCGCCGCCGGCCGGGTGAGGTATCGGATGAACAGGCCCAGCGAATCCAGAATCGCTGGGTCATCGGTGGTGGGCTGATTCTGCCGATTGCCAGTATCACCGCGTTGCTGGCCTTCGGTATTCCCATTGGCCATCGCATGCTGCCATTGCCATTGGCCGAGGAAGAGCCTCTGCGTATCGATGTCACCGCACGGCAATGGTGGTGGGATGTCAGCTATCCCGCCAGTGGCATCCGCCTGCGTGATGAATTGCATATCCCGGCGGGTATGCCGGTGGATCTGCATCTGACCAGCGAGGATGTGATCCACTCCTTCTGGGTGCCGCGACTGGGGGGCAAACTGGACATGCTGCCGGGGCGGACCAATGTGTTGCGCCTGCGGGCCGACGAGCCGGGCCTGTATTACGGTCAATGTGCAGAGTACTGCGGTACCGGTCACGCGCACATGAAATTCACTGTGCGGGCCCACGCGCCGGGCGAGTTCGACGCCTGGCTGGAAGGAGCGACGGTCGATGAGTGAGCAGCAGAAACACAGTGCCCAACTGCACGAGCAATTTGACCGGGTATGGGGCAACCTGCCGGGCTTCGGTCAGCTGGCGGCGGTCAACCACACTTCCGTGGGGCTGCGGTTCGTTGTTACCGGGTTGTTCTTCTTCCTGGTCGGCGGCGTACTTGCCATGCTCATGCGGACGCAGTTGGCCTTGCCAGAGCAGGAGATCATCGGTCCCGAGTTGTACAGCCAGCTGTTTACCATGCACGGCACCCTGATGATGTTCCTGTTCGCCATCCCGATTCTGGAAGGGGTGGCGATGTATCTGATCCCCAAGATGGTGGGCGCCCGCGACCTGGCATTTCCCCGGCTTGGCGCCATGGGTTATTACTGCTACCTGTTCGGCGGGTTGATCATTCTGTCGAGCCTGGCCCTGAGCATTGCGCCGGATTCCGGCTGGTTCATGTATACACCGTTGAGCAGCAGCACTTTTTCACCGGGGCCGGGATCGGACTTCTGGTTGCTGGGCATCACCTTCGTCGAGATCTCTTCGATGACGGGGGCAATCGAGCTGGTCATCTCGATTCTACGCACCCGTAGCAATGGCATGAGCTTGCGGCGGATGCCGATCTTCTGCTGGTACATCCTGGCCATGGCGCTGATGATCGTGTTCGGTTTCCCGCCGCTGATTCTCGGCAGTATCCTGCTGGAGCTGGAGCGGGCGGCGGGTCTGGTGTTCTTCGAAGTAGCCGGCGGCGGTGATCCGCTGCTGTGGCAACACCTGTTCTGGCTGTTCGGCCATCCGGAGGTATACATCATCTTCCTCCCTGCGGCCGGTATCGTTTCGACCCTGATTCCGGTCTTCGCCCGGCGGCCCATTGTTGGCTATCGCTGGATAGTGTTGGCGGTCATCGTCATGGGCTTCATCAGTTTCGGGTTGTGGGTGCACCATATGTTCACGGTCGGCATACCGCAGCTGGCCCAGGCATTCTTTTCCATGGCCAGCATGCTGGTGGCGATCCCCACGGCGATTCAGGTATTTGCCTGGTTGGCCACCCTGTGGACCGGGCGGGTGGTGTGGAATCTGCCGATGCTGTGGATTCTCGGGTTTCTGATCATCTTTGTCGCCGGTGGCCTGACCGGGGTGATGCTGGCGCTGGTGCCCTTCAACTGGCAGGTGCATGACACTCACTTCGTGGTGGCGCACATGCATTACGTGCTGGTGGGCGGCATGCTGTTCCCGCTGATCGCCGGGCTCTATTACTGGCTGCCCCATGTGTCCGGCCGCATGCCCTCGGATATGCTGGGGCGCTGGGCTTTCTGGCTGGTATTCATCGGCTTCAACATGACCTTTCTGCTGATGCACCTCACGGGGCTGCTGGGCATGCCGCGCCGGGTCTACACCTACGAGGCCGGACTGGGCTGGGATTGGCTGAATCTGCTGTCGTCCATCGGTGGTTTCGTCATGGCCATCGGCATTGCCATGTTCCTGCTGGATATCCTCCTGCACTTTCGCTTCGGCCGCCGCGCACCACGTAATCCCTGGGGGGCGGATAGCCTGGAATGGGCGGTCGCCATGCCGGTGACCACCTATAACTTCATCAGCCTGCCGGATATCCGCAGCCGCCATCCACTCTGGCACAACCCGCAATTGCCCTTCGAGATAGAGGAGGGCAAGCATGCCATGGCAGTCATTCGCCACGGGCGGCGGGAGACCTGGGGTTCGGACGCGGTTACCGGGCGTGTGCGGGAGGTAGTGCACCTGCCGAGCCACTCCTGGATTCCGCTGCAGGCCGGGGTGGTGCTGGCCATTGTCTGCCTCAGCCTGCTGCTCAAGACCTACTGGCTGGCATTGGGCGCGACGCTGGTGGCCGCCTTCATCATGCTGCGCTGGAGCTGGGTCAATGGCGCTCATCCGGACATGGCGCCGGTGCGGGACGACGACCCAAGCGATCCGCCGCTGCACTCACGCACCCATGATGGTCCCGGCCGCTGGGGCATGCTGGTGACGTTGATGGCCAACGGCTCGTTCTACGCCTCCCTGTTGTTTGGCTGGTTCTACTTGTGGACGGCCTCTCCGCAATGGCAGGCGCCGGAGCAGGGGCCATTGGCGCTGATGCCGCTACTTGCCAGCGGGGTGCTGCTCAGTCTGGCGGTAGTCGTTTATCAGTGGCTGACGCAGCGGCTGCGCCGGGGTGTCACTCGTCATTTGCAGGGCGGCCTATGGATAAGCGCGGGGATCGGGTTGATTCATGTGGCGGTGCTGGTATGGCTGATGCTGGCTGCGGAGCTGACGCCTACCCAATCGGCCCACGATTCGGTCCTGGCGGTAATGCTTGGCTATCTGTTATTCCACGGGGCTCTGTCGGCAGTTGCGACGGCGATGCAGGCCGTACGGGTGCGCTTTGGCTACGTCAGTGCGCAGCTGCCCTACGAGCCGTTGGTGCTGCAGCCGTTCTGGAGTTACACGCTCGGCGTATTCTGGCTCAGCTTCGCTGCCTTCATTTTGCTGCCGATGGCCTGGTAAGGAGCGCCCATGACTTTTCCGCCCTGGCATCCCATCCACCTGATCACCGGCCTGACAGTATGGGCTATCTGGTTCGTGGTGCTCTATGGCGGGCTTTCAGTAGCCTGCGAAGTGGTGCCGCCGGACCCGACCCGGGGGCCGCTGAACTGGCTCAACGCGTTGCTCTGGCTATCCACTCTGGTGGTAGTCGGCGTGCTCGGCTGGGCTGCCTGGCATTGCGCTCGTGGCACTCCCGAGAACACCCAGCCGAACCGACGTTTCGTCGCCCGGACCTCGGCCGGGCTTTACTTTCTATCCGCCTTCGCCACGTTGGCAGTGGCGGTACCAGTCTGGTTTCTGCCGCCATGCATATGACCTATCGCATCCCATGCGCCATGGCCCTGGTCCTGCTGACGCTCAGTCCCAGGGCCATGGCGCACAGCCCCCTCGACAGTGACGGCGCCGATCTGATCAGTGCGCTGATCAGTGTTGGCATGCTATTGACGTTCTGGCTGCTGTTCCTGGTTGGCCAGTTGCGGCGCCCGACACGCTGGTGGCAGTCGCTATGCTTTCATCTGGGGTCAGCGATATGCCTGTTCGCCATCGCCGGCCCGCTGGATGAATGGGCTGAGACCAGCGCCTCGGCTCACATGACCCAGCACATGTTGTTCATGGTGGTGATCCCGCCGCTGTGGGTGCTGGCCCAGCCACTGGCACAGATGATCAGCAGCGGCGGCCAGCTGGTTCTGCTGTTCTATCGCGGGCTGTTGAAACTCGCGCACTGGCCGATGGCGATGGCCTGGTTGCACGGGCTGATCCTCTGGTTCTGGCACATGCCGTACTTCTATGTTCTTGCGCTGGAGAACCCCTGGTGGCATGCGGTGGAACATCTGATGTTCATTCTTTCCGCCGGGCTGTTCTGGTGGTCGGTGTTACAGAGCCGCCATTCGGGCGGACCGTGGGCGCTGCTTGCCCTGTTATTCACGCTGATGCATACCGGGGTGCTGGGCGCGATTCTCACCTTCGCCCAGGCGCCTTTCTACGGCGACGCCCGCGACCTGCAGGACCAGCAGCTCGCCGGACTCATCATGTGGGTTCTCGGTGGTCTGCCCTATATCGCGGCGTCCGCGTGGATCGGCCTGCGCTGGTATCGGCAGCTGGATCGCACGATGCGGTTGGGCGCCGGGGAGGACAATGCATGAAGCAGCAACCGAGCAGTCTGGAACAGTTGCTCGACCGCATGGACGAAGCCGGGGAAGGGGAGGAGGCGGTATCGCTGGACAAGCTGATGGAAACCATCGGCAAGCGTTCCTTCGGCCCGATATTGCTGCTGATCGGTCTGATTCTCATATCACCGCTGAGCGGTATCCCCACGCTGCCTTCGACCATGGGAGTGGCGGTTTTCCTGATCGCGGTGCAGATGCTGGTACTGCGTAAACACATCTGGCTTCCGGGGTGGATTCTGCGTCGCAAGATCGGGCAGCAGAAACTCGCCAAAGCGTCGCAATGGCTGCGGCGCCCCGCGCGTTTTGTCGACCGCCTGGTAAAGCACCGATTGAGCATCCTGGTGGACGGCCCCGGCAGCTGGCCCATCGCGCTGGTCTGTCTGGTATTGGCGGTGACCCTGCCTCTGCTCGAGCCCGTGCCCTTCGCCGCGAGCAGCGCCGGGCTGGCATTGACCTGTTTCGGCCTGGCGATGACCGCCCATGACGGTGTACTGGCGCTGCTGGCTTACAGCATCACTCTCGGCGTCGGTTGGCTGATTGCCAATAGCTTCATGTAATGGGAACTGATACAGGGCTTGGCTACCTAAACCTTAGTATCGAAAACCGCAACGGTTTGCCGCTATATCGATTAAGGGAGACTGCAGGATGACGATAGGTTTGAAGCGCCTGATGTGTTCTATCTGGCTGGTGATACCGTTGACTGCCGGAGCGGAGGAATTTCAGTTCCAAACGGTAATCGACAAGGCCGAGTCATTGGCAGACAGCGCCTGGAAGGCGCCCCCGCAAGTGCCGCGCTTTCTCCAGGAACTGAGTTATCACGATTACCAGAGTATCCGCTTCAAGCCCGAGAGCAGCCTGTGGCGAGAAGAAAAGCTCCCCTTCAATCTGATGCTGATTCCGCCGGGGTTGTTCTACCACCATGCGGTGCGCATCAACCTGATCGAGGGCGGCGAGGCGCAGCCGCTGGCCTTCGACAAGACGCAATTCAGCTATCCCAACAGCGAAGTGGAGAAGCTCATGCCAGCCGATCTCGGCTTTGCCGGCTTCAAGCTGACCTTTCCCTTCGATGCGCCGGATATCCAGAATCAGTTCCTGGTGTTTGCCGGTGCCAGTTATTACCGGGCGGTGGGTCGACACAACAACTTTGGCCTGTCGGGCCGGGGTATCGCCGTCAATACCGGCTTGCCCAGCGGCGAGGAGTTTCCTTCCTTTATCGAATTCTGGCTGGAGAAGCCCGCCGCAGACGCCGAGACGCTGACCTTTTACGGGCTGCTGGATGGCAAGAGTCTGACCGGGGCCTATCGCTTCACCGTGACTCCCGGTGATGAAACGGCGCTGCAGGTCGAGTCGGTACTGTTTCCACGCCAGGCCATCGAGCTGGCGGGTGTGGCGCCGCTGACCAGCATGTTCTACTACGGCCAGAACACGCTGCGCCCGGACGGTGAATGGCGGCCAGAGGTGCATGACAGCGATGGGCTGCTGATCCATGACGGCGCCAGTGATGAATGGTTGTGGCGTCCGCTGAACAACCCGGCCACCCTGACCATGGACTACTTCGGCACTCACAACGTGCGTGGCTTCGGACTGTTCCAGCGTGACGCCGATTTCGGCAGCTACATGGACCCGGAAGCGGGCTACGACACGCGGCCCAGTGCCTGGATCGAGCCGCAGGGCGACTGGGGCAAGGGGCATGTGGTGCTGACCCAGCTACCGACGCCGGATGAGACCAATGACAATATAGTGGCGTTCTGGACTCCCGACGGTGGACTCTCGGCAGAAGGTCCGCACCGGTTCGACTATATCGCCCGCTTCGGCATGGCCGACCTGGTGGACAGCCCCATGGCTCAGGCGGTGGACAGCTTTCTTGGCGACGGCACTCGCATCGGCGGGGGAGATGTCGAGGGCGCAGTGCGGGTGGTTGTCGACTTTGCCGGCGGCCCGTTGTCGGACTATCCCACCGAGGCTCCGGTAGCCGCCGACGCCACCGCCCTGGAGGATGGTGAGCTGATCGAACAGTTCGTCGAGTATGTTCCCGCCCTTGAGCGGTGGCGGTTGTCGATGTTGGTGAAGCCGGCACCGGATCGTCCGCTATCGGTACGCGCCTTCCTGCGCGAAGGTGACCAGACCCTGAGCGAAACATGGACCTATCAGCTCGCACCCGGCAGTGATGTATTGAATGTCATCAAATAACCTGTGGAGACGGCATGCACACAACGGTTGCTGAATTCACCCTGCGCCGGGTACTCGCCTGGCTGCATTGGGCGGGCCGGGAGCCGACGCCGGAGGTGCAGGCGGCAGTCCTGCGGACCATGGCGGATAATCTGACGGTCCCTGCGGACGAATTGTTCGACCTCTGCCTGCAGCCCATGCGGAGCGGGATCGAGCCGCAGCCGATAGCGCCAGCGACTCCACCTCTGCGGCGTGGCAGTATCGGTTACGGGGATTACTGATGATGCCGGCTGCGGTGGAAGCCGGCACGGCGGATGCCGTCGCGAGCCGTCGCCGCTGGCGTACAGCGGCCTGGTTGCGGCGCAGCTGTTTATTGGTACTGGTAATCGGGCAAACGCTGCTGGCCAGCTGGTTCATGCTGTCGATCCTGCCCTACAACGGCGGCAACGCCGTGGAAATCGGCATGCTGGGGTTGTTTGCTCTGCTGTTCGCCTGGATTTCCTTTGGCTTCTGGATCGCCGTTGCCGGCTTCGTCCTGCGGCGTCTGGGTGGTGATCGGCAGTCGCTGCTGCAACAACAGGACGCCGCTACCCTGGCCGCCACGCCGCTGGCGCGCACGGCAATTCTGATGCCGATCTATCATGAGCCGATCGAGCGCAGTCTGGGCGGGCTGAGCGCGGTCTACCGCAGTCTCGAACGCACCGGCCAGTTGGAACACTTCGATTTCTTCATCCTGTCTGATAGCCGGGAGCCGGACACCTGGCTGCGAGAGCAGGCGGCCTGGGCGCAGTTGGTGGACAAGCTGGGTGCGGCAGGGCGGCTGTTCTACCGCCGGCGTAAGCTCAACCTGAACTACAAGAGCGGCAACGTCGGCGACTTCCTGCGCCGCTGGGGGCGGGATTACGATTATATGGTGGTGCTGGACGCCGACAGCCTGATGGGCGGTGACACGCTGGTAACCATGGTGCAGTTGATGCAGCGCCACCGCATGGTCGGCATTTTGCAGACCAGTCCGCAACTGCTCAACGGCCGCTCGTTATTCGCCCGGATTCAGCAGTTCTCCAGTCAGTTATATGGTCCATTGTTCACTACCGGGCTGGCCGCGGTGCAGCTGGGCGAGGCGGCTTTCTGGGGGCATAACGCTATCTTGCGGATCAAGCCCTTCATGGCCCATTGCGGCCTGCGCAAGCTGCCGGGGTGGGGGCTGTTCCGTGGTCCGATCATGAGTCATGACTTTGTCGAGGCGGCTTATCTTGGGCGCGCCGGCCATGAAGTCTGGCTGGAACCGGGATTGCAGGACAGCTGGGAGGAGTCGCCGCCATCACTGGTGGATGAGCTGACCCGCGACCAGCGCTGGGTCAAGGGCAACATGCAGCATCTGTGGCTGATGCTCGGCAGTCGCCGGCTCCGGTTTGCCCATCGCATGGCCTTTCTCAACGGCATCATGTCCTATCTGGCGTCGCCACTGTGGCTGGCCTTTCTGGTCCTGACTACCATCGCTACCACCCGCATGGTGTTGTGGCCCATCAACTATTTCCCCGACCCGCACCAGTTGTTTCCGCTGTGGCCACAATGGCAGCCGTTGCGCGCAGCGACGCTGGTAGGCTGCACCCTTGGCCTGCTGTTTCTACCCAAGTTTCTCGGCCTGGCGGATGCGGCATTGACGCAGCGGGTTCGTGCGTTCGGCGGCTTCTTTCGGCTGTTGGGCAGCGTATTGCTGGAGATAGTGGTGTCGGCCATGCTGGCGCCGATCCGCATGCTGTCACATTCGCGGTACGTGACCGCGGCACTGTTCAATATCAAACTGCGCTGGGCCGGGCAGAACCGGACCAGCGAGACCGGTTGGGTCGAGGCCCTGGTCTATCAGGCGCCGGGCTCGATTCTCGGGCTGGCCTGGGCGCTGTTCGCGCTCTGGCTTAAGCCGATGTTCTTTTATTGGTCACTGCCGGTGGCGTTGCCGCTGATCTTCGCCGCGCCGATTTCAGTGATCCTCAGCCGGGTGCAGCTGGGCCAGCGCCTGCGCCGGCGTGGCTGGCTGATGACCGCCGAGGAAGCCTATGGCTCGAAGTTGCTCGAGGAGATGATGCGCAGCCCGCTGGAAGGCATCCAGCAACCCGGTTTCTGCGAATCGGTGATCCATCCCCGGCATAACCGGTTGCAGGTAGCGTTGGCTCGCGCTGCGCCAGCGGGGCCACGGCGTCAGCGGTTGGATGCTTTGGCGCAGCGCTGTCTGGAGCAGGGGCCCGGTGCCCTGGACCGTACCGAACAGAGTCTCCTGGCGCAGGACGCCGAAGCCATGGCCTGGCTGCATCACCAGGTCTGGCGCGTCGCACCCGGCACGGTATGGGGGCGCCTGCTGCGGCGGGAAATTACCCGGCAGCCAGTGCCGCGGCGGACGGTTTCCTGACTGCTATGCTGAGGGTTCCTACCGACGATGCGGACTCGGCAATGGACGTTTTCGATATCATCCTGGTTACCCTGGCCAGCGAGTTCTCCGACCTGACCGATGTGGAGCAAGCGACTCGGGTCGCGTTGCGGCTGCTGGTCGCTGCGCTGTTGGGTGGCTTGCTCGGTTACGAACGGGAAACCCATGGCAAGGCGGCCGGCATCCGCACGCATATGCTGGTGTGCATGGGGGCTGCATTGTTCGTGCTTGGCTCCGAACTGGTCGGTGCCGGTGATGATGCCATGAGCCGGGTGGTGCAGGGGATCGTCGCCGGCATCGGCTTTCTCGGTGTGGGCACCATCATCAAGGGCAGCAGCATGGGTGAGGTCAAGGGCCTGACCACTGCTGCCGGGGTCTGGATGACCGCTGCGGTAGGTGTCTGCGTGGGGCTCGGCCTGGAAGCCACCGCGGTGCTGGCCACTCTGCTGATGCTGTTCATCCTGCATGTCCTGCCGTATTTTCTCGAGGGAGTGGAACGCAAGCCGGATGAGTGACACTGCCTTCGGCGGTGCTGGTAGGGCGAGGCAGGACGTTTTGCGCTACACTGCCGGCCCCCAGAACCAGGATATCCAGCCCCATGGCGCTCCAGTCCGTTCCCTGTAAAGTCCATCTCAATATCACCGATACCGATCGCGGCGTTTATGAAGATCTGCGTATCACGGTGGCTCGGCACCCATCGGAAACCGGCCAGCGCCTGGCCGCGCGTATTCTTGCCTACGCGCTCTGGTATCAGGAGCGGCTGGCTTTCGGGCGCGGCCTGTCCGAGGTCGACGAGCCGGCATTGTGGCACAAGAGCCTGGATGACCGGATCGAGCACTGGATCGAGGTTGGCCAGCCGGATGCGGAGCGCCTGACCTGGTGTTCGCGGCGTGCCGAGCGGGTCTCACTGCTGGCCTATGGCAACACGCGGGTGTGGGCGGGCAAGGTGATCCCCGCCGTGGCCAACCTGAAGAATGTGAATATCACCGCGCTCCCCCAGGAGCCGCTGGACGCCCTGGCCAATGAACTGGGGCGGACCATCGAATGGGGTGTGATGATTGCCGATGGTGTGCTCTACGTCAGCGATGCCGATACCCAGCACGAGTTCGTGCTCGAATGGTTGTTGGGAGAGCGCTGAGCACCATGCGTATCGAGACTCGCGTTGCTCCCGCCGAACTGCCGGACCTGGGAGAACTGCCACCGCTGCTGACCCGCCTGTACGCCGCGCGCGGCGTGCAATCGGCGGCGGAGTTGGACCGCAGCCTGAAAGCGCTGCTGCCCTGGACGCTGTTCAAGGGTATGGAGCAGGCGGTGGCGGTGCTGCGCGAGGCGTTGGAGCAGCACCAGTCGATATTGATCGTCGGCGATTTCGATTGCGATGGCGCTACCGCCAGCAGCGTTGCGGTACTCGGGCTGCGGGCGCTGGGCGCGGCCCAGGTCGACTATCTGGTGCCCAACCGGTTCGAGTATGGCTACGGCCTGACTCCGGAAATTGTCGAGGTGGCGCTGACCAGGCAGCCTGACGTGCTGGTGACCGTGGATAACGGCATTTCCAGCATCGATGGCGTGGCGGCCGCCAAGGCGGCTGGTCTCAAGGTGGTCGTCACCGATCATCACCTGCCCGCCGAACAACTGCCCGCGGCCGACGCTATCGTCAACCCCAGCCAGCCCGGCTGTGATTTTCCCAGCAAGGCAATTGCCGGCGTCGGTGTGATCTTCTATGTACTGATGGCTCTGCGCACCGCGCTGCGCGACAGTGGCTGGTTCAATGCGCAGCGTCCCGAGCCGAACCTGGCCGAGCTGCTGGACCTGGTTGCCTTGGGCACGGTGGCGGACGTGGTGCCGCTGGATGCCAACAACCGCATCCTGGTGCATCAAGGGCTGGCACGTATTCGTGCCGGGCGTTGCCGGGCGGGCATTCGCGCGCTGCTGGAGGTGGCGCGGCGTCCCGCCGAGCGGCTGGTTTCGACCGATCTGGGCTTCATCATCGGGCCACGCCTGAATGCGGCGGGGCGGCTGGATGATATGAGCCTGGGTATCGAGTGCCTGCTCACCGACGATGAATCACTGGCGCGCGAGATGGCCAGCGAGCTGGACGGTTTCAACCGTGATCGCAAGAGCATCGAGCAAGACATGCAGAAGCAGGCACTGGCCATGCTGGATGCCACGGACCTGCAGGAAGCGGACCTGCCGTTCGGCCTGTGCCTGTTCGATGCCGAATGGCATCAAGGCGTCATCGGCATTCTCGCCTCGCGACTCAAGGATCGCTATCACCGCCCGGTCATTGCCTTTGCCGATGCGGGGGAGGGTGAGATCAAGGGCTCGGCGAGGTCGGTCGCCGGCCTGCATATCCGCGACGCGCTGGATGCCGTCGCCGCAGCCAATCCGGGATTGATCAGCAAGTTCGGCGGGCATGCCATGGCGGCGGGCTTGTCCCTGCCAGCCACCCATTTCGAGGATTTTCGCGCGGCTTTCGACCGCGAAGTGCGGCGCCAACTGAGCGCCGAGGATCTGACTGGCCGCCTGCTGAGCGATGGTGAGCTGGCGGTCGATGAGTTCAATCTGCAACTCGCGGCGCACCTGCGCGAGGCTGGGCCTTGGGGTCAGCATTTTCCGGAGCCGGGCTTCCATGGCGAGTTCAATCTGATCCAGCAGCGGCTGGTCGGCGAGCGGCACCTGAAGATGGTGCTGCAGCCCTGTGGCGGTACCGAGGTGCTGGACGCCATCGCTTTCAATATCGATTCCCAGGTATGGCCCGATCCCAACGTGCGCCGGGTGCGGTTGGCCTACAGCCTGGATATCAACGAGTACCGCGGACGACAGAGCCTGCAGTTGCTGGTACGGCACCTGCAGGCCTGCTGACTCGCGAGGCTCTGTGCCCCGGCGGTCGGCTCGGTTGCTGAACCGAAGCAACCTCCATGCTGATCACTGCACCGGGGCGGGGATTTCCGCTACAATGTCCCCTTTTTCCTGACGGGATTTGTCACCATGGAAATCAATCCGATTCTGAACACCATCAAAGACCTGCGTGGCCGCTCCGAGACCATCAGGGGGTATCTTTGACTACGATCACAAACATGATCGTCTGACCGAAGTAGAACGCGAGCTGGAAGACCCCAGCGTCTGGAACGAGCCCGAGCGGGCGCAGAACCTGGGCCGCGAGCGCGCCTCCCTGGCCGAGATCGTCGGTACGCTGGACGAACTGCAAAGCGGCCTGAGCGACGCATCCGAACTGCTGGAAATGGCCGTCGAAGAAGATGATGAAGGGGCCGTTGCCGACGTGACCAGCGAGCTGGAGCGTTTGCAGAAGCGCCTGGAAGCGCTGGAGTTTCGCCGCATGTTCAGCGGTGAGATGGATGAGAACAACGCCTATCTGGATATCCAGTCGGGCTCCGGCGGCACCGAGGCCCAGGATTGGGCGAACATGCTACTGCGCATGTATCTGCGCTGGGCCGACCAGAATGGTTTCGAAGCGACCATCATGGAGCTGACCGCGGGCGAGGTTGCCGGTATCAAGGGTGCCACCGTTCACATCAAGGGCTCTTACGCTTACGGCTGGCTGCGCACCGAAATCGGCGTACACCGGCTGGTGCGCAAGAGCCCGTATGATTCCGGCAATCGTCGTCACACCTCGTTCACTGCCGTGTTCGTGTCGCCGGAAATCGATGACAACATCGAAATCGAGATCAACCCGTCCGACCTGCGCATCGACACCTACCGCTCCTCGGGTGCTGGTGGTCAGCACGTTAACACCACTGATTCGGCGGTGCGGATCACCCACATCCCGACCAATACCGTGGTCAGTTGCCAGAACGAACGGTCCCAGCACGCCAACAAAGACACCGCGATGAAGATGTTGCGGGCCAAGTTGTATGAGCTGGAGATGCAGAAACGCACCGAGGCGTCCCAGGCACAGGAAGACAGCAAGTCGGATATCGGCTGGGGCCATCAGATCCGCTCCTATGTACTCGACCAGTCGCGGATCAAGGATCTGCGCACCGGCATCGAAGACAGCGATTGCGACGGCGTGCTGGATGGCGACATCAACGAGTTCCTTGAAGCCAGTCTGAAACAGGGCCTGTAACCGGGCCCTGACGACACTGCCGACACCCTGCACCATTACCGAATTGATTTACCCAGGACACCGAAATGAGTGAACAACCGCTGAACGAGCATGCACTGCAAGAGGAAGAAAACAGCCTGATCGCCCTGCGCAAGGATAAGCTTGCGGTAGAGCGCGCCAAGGGCAATGTTTTCCCGAATGATTTCCGTCGCGACAGTCTGGCCGGCGATCTGCAGCAGAAGTATGCCGACAGCAGCAAGGAAGAGCTGGCCGAGGCCGCCATTGCGGTCAAGGTGGCGGGGCGCATCATGCTCAACCGCGGTGCGTTCATGGTGCTGCAGGACATGAGCGGACGCATCCAGGTCTACGTTGACCGCAAGGGCTTGCCCGCCGAGACCCTGGAAGCGATCAAGACCTGGGACCTGGGCGACATCATCGCCGCCGAAGGCACGCTGGCGCGTTCCGGCAAGGGTGACCTGTATGTGCACATGACGGCGGTCCAGCTGCTGACCAAGTCCCTGCGCCCGCTGCCGGACAAGCACCACGGCCTGACCGATACCGAGCAGCGCTACCGCCAGCGCTACGTTGACCTGATCGTCAATGAAGAAGTGCGCGATACATTCCGCGTGCGCTCCCAGGTGATTTCCCAGATCCGCCGTTTCCTCAGCGAGCGCGGCTTCCTGGAAGTGGAAACCCCGATGCTGCAGACCATCCCCGGTGGTGCCGCAGCCAAGCCGTTCGAGACGCACCACAATGCGCTGGATCTGCCGATGTACCTGCGCATCGCACCGGAGCTGTATCTCAAACGGCTGGTAGTTGGCGGCTTCGAGAAGGTCTTCGAGATCAACCGCAACTTCCGTAACGAAGGTGTTTCGACCCGGCACAACCCCGAGTTCACCATGCTCGAGTTCTACCAGGCCTACGCTGATTACGAAGACAACATGGACCTGACCGAGGAGTTGTTCCGCGAGCTGGCCCAGGCGGTGTTGGGCACCACCGATGTGCCCTACGGCGACAAGGTGTTCCATTTTGGCGAGCCCTTTGCGCGGTTGTCGGTATTTGACTCTATCCTCAAATACAATCCGGAACTGAGCGCGGATGATCTGACCAATATTGACCGGGCCCGGGAGATCGCGAAGAAGGCCGGCGCCAAGGTGCTGGGCCATGAAGGGCTGGGCAAGCTGCAGGTGATGATCTTCGAGGAGCTGGTGGAGCATTTGCTGGAGCAGCCGACCTTCATCACCCGCTATCCCTTCGAGGTATCGCCGCTGGCGCGACGTAACGATGAAGACCCCAGCGTGACCGATCGCTTCGAGCTGTTCATCGGTGGCCGCGAGATCGCCAATGCCTATTCGGAGTTGAACGACGCCGAGGACCAGGCCGAGCGCTTTCACGCCCAGGTGGCTGAGAAAGATGCCGGCGACGACGAAGCCATGCACTTCGACGCCGACTTCGTCCGCGCCCTGGAATACGGCATGCCGCCGACCGCTGGCGAAGGCATTGGCATCGACCGCCTGGTGATGCTGCTGACCGACTCGCCGTCGATCCGCGATGTGATCCTGTTTCCGCATATGCGGCCTGAGGTTTAAGTATCGGGTAATTGCCCTTTACCCCGTCATTCTTCGCGAAGGCGGGGAATCCAGGGTTATGGGTTGGATGTTGGTTGTGGCTCTGTGCAAGGAAAGCGGATCAGGTTGGATTGTGGGTGGCGGGATTGGGGGCGAGCTATGTAGGACACGCTGCGAGTACGTCCCTGTAAGCTCGCGGTTGCCATCCCTGGCAACCGACGGTCCCACATAGCTCGCCCCCAATCCCGCTGTATGGTTTGTGTGATGATCCGCTTTCCGGGATGGTTTTATAAGGGCTGGTTTTTCAGGTTGTAGTGCATTGTGTATTGAAGACTTTTAAGTTTTCTGCCCGGTTGCAAGGTGTAGCGCGGGTGCGCTACATCCCGAAAAACGGACTCGCCGGAAACATTGATCCACACTGCGGCTTATGAGCCGGGTCAGGTACTGCCCAGCCCGGACCGTCGGTTGCCAGGGATGGCAACCGCGAGCTACATGGACGTACTTGCCGCGTGTCCGGGCTGGGCAGTACCTGATCTGGCCGCTCCACAAGCCAGCCAGATCAATGTTTCCCTGCACGACACCGAGCCGCCGAGCACTGAACACCGAGCATCGGCGACGAGCAAATGAGCGAGAACATAGGGAGCGCTGCATGGCGGTAAAACAGAGCGAGCAGTACCAACTGGTTATCCGCAGCCTGTCCGACCGTATTGTCGAGGCGCAGGCGCCGATTCGGGTGCTGGATGCTATCAAGTGGGATGACAGCATTCGCGATCAGTTCTTCCGTGATGGCTGCAAGAAGCTCCCGGATGTCGGTCCGGATTATTACAAGCGTCGCCCGATGGCCTTCGACCCGGCCGAGCGTTTGCAGGTGTTTCAGGATATCGAGCGCGATATCACCCGCCAGCTCGGCACCTTCAATCCGGTGGGCCAGATCATGCGGCGCATGTGTCGGGAATACCGCATGGTCATCCGCATGCTCGAAGCGCGCGGCACGCCCGAGATGGGGCGCATTTCCCAGGAGCTGTACGGCTCGGCCTCCGATGCCTTTCATGCCGGCGACCCGACCATCACCGATCTGGGCATCATGCTCAGCGAATCGCTGAGCAATATCGGCAATGATCTGGGCCATGAACCCAAGACCATCGCTGCGCCCGAGGCCGTCGCCATATTGCAGGCGCAGATGGATCAGGTGTTCCCCGATGATCGGGCGGTGCGCGTATTTGAATCCGACGGCATAGTCGCCGATGCTGCTGCTGGCGCCGACTACATCAAGATTCGCAGCGATGCGCTGTTCAACCAGCGCGACCTGAAGATTCTGGCCGTGCATGAGGGCATGGTGCATGTGGCGACCAGTCTGAATGGCCAGCACCAGCCGATCTGTACATTCCTGGCCAAGGGGCCACCGTCGTCCACGGTAACCCAGGAAGGGCTGGCGATCCTGATGGAGATCATTACCTTCGCCTCCTATCCTTCGCGCCTGCGCAAGCTCACCAACCGCACCCAGGCAATCCAGCTGGCCGAGTCCGGTGGCGATTTTCTCGATGTGTTCGGTTTTTATCGGGGTGAAGGCTACAGCGAGGACGACAGCTACAACAATGCCAGCCGGGTATTCCGTGGCTCGAGCAGCGATGGCCTGCCGTTCACCAAGGATCTGGCCTACCTCAAGGGTTTTATCCTGACCTACAACTACATCCAGCTGGCAGTGCGCCAGGGCAAGCTGCAACAGATTCCGCTGCTGTTTTGTGGCAAGACCACCCTGGAAGACATGCGCACCCTCGGGCAACTGGTGGAGGAGGGGCTGGTGGTGCCGCCGCGCTATCTGCCGGAACCCTTTGCCGATCTGAATGCATTGAGTGCCTGGATGTGCTTTTCCGGGTTTCTGACCAATCTCAGCCTCGATCGCATCGAGGCCGATTACGCCAATATTCTGTAGGAGTTTTGCATGAGTGAACAAACGGAAACCAACAAGCTGCCTTATATTCTCACCGCCCTGGGCACTTTGTTTCTAACCATGGCCGTATTGCATTTCTACGGGTACCTGAATTTTGCGCGGGAGGAAGAAGGTCTGCTGGTGGCCGAATTCAGTCTGGTGACCATCGGCTCGGAAGAGGCGGGGCAGTTGCAGGCAAAGGCCGCCAATCATGCGGCCGAATGTGTGGATGGAGTGATGATCCTGCATGACACCCGGCATAACGGCCTGTCCGGCCTGCTGGTCGATAACCGCCAGCGCGTGGTGCGTTGCAATGCTCAATCCGTGCCGCTGGCGCAATGATCATGGGCAGCCGTTCGGTACAGTTGGCCGAGGACTGGAAACAGGCGCTGGGCGACGAGTTCGAACAGCCCTACATGCAGCAATTGCGTGAGTTTCTGCTGGCCGAGAAGGCTGCCGGCAAGGTGGTCTATCCGCCGGGGCCGATGATCTTCAATGCGCTGAATACCACGCCGCTGGATAAGGTGAAGGTGGTCATCATCGGCCAGGACCCGTATCACGGGCCGGGGCAGGCTCACGGGTTGAGCTTTTCCGTGCAGCCAGGGGTGCGCCCGCCGCCGTCGCTGAAGAATATCTTCAAGGAGATCCAGCGCGATCTGGGGCATCCGATTCCAACCCTGGGCGACTTGCGGCCTTGGGCCGAGCAGGGTGTGCTGCTGCTCAATGCGGTGCTCACCGTCACTCAAGGGCAGGCTGGTGCCCATGCCAATCGCGGGTGGGAGCGCTTCACTTCGCGGATTATCGATATCCTCAATACCCAATGTGAGCATCTGGTGTTCATGCTCTGGGGTAGCTACGCGCAGAAAAAAGGTCAGCAGATCGACCGCTCCCGTCACCTGGTGCTCCAAAGTGTGCATCCATCGCCACTGTCGGCCCACCGCGGGTTCATTGGCAGCGGCCACTTTTCCGCAGCCAACACCTATCTGATCGAGCAGGGCCGCGAGCCTGTTGACTGGCGATTGCCTGAACCCCGCTAGTGAATCGGGGTCGGCTTGATGCCGGCGCCGGGATGTTCAATGATGAAGGCTCCGACATCTGAAAGGAGTCCGTCATGGAGCATGCTCTGCAGCCCTATACCGCGCTGGTTCCGCGTACCGACAAGCTGGTGGTGCAGAAGGCTGGGCATACAGCCCTGCTGACCATCGATAATCCGCCGGCCAATACCTGGGATACCGATACCCTGCATGGCCTGTACGAGCTTATTGGTCATCTCAGTGACGATTCGGATATCTATGCCCTGGTGATCATCGGGCGTGGCGAGCGGTTCTTTTCCGCTGGCGCCGATCTGCAGATGTTCGCCGAGGGTGACAAGGCCCATGCGCGTCTGGTGGCGCGACTGTTCGGTCAGGCATTCGAGGCGCTGAGGGATTTTTCCGGGGTAACCATCGCTGCCCTCAATGGCTATGCCCTGGGCGGTGGACTGGAGTGTGCGCTGGCCTGTGATATTCGCATCGCCGAGCGCCAGGCGCAGCTGGGGTTGCCGGAGGCCAGCGTTGGCTTGCTGCCTTGCGCCGGTGGCACCCAGGCACTGGCATGGCTGGTCGGTGAGGGCTGGGCCAAGCGGATGATCCTCTGTGGTGAGCGCATCGACGGGGTCAAGGCTGAGCGCATCGGCCTGGTCGAAGAGGTGGTGGAAGAGGGGCAGGCCCTGGCTACGGCGTTGCGCCTGGCGGCCCAGGTCAGCCGGCAGAGTCCGCAGGCGGTAAAGGCCTGCAAGCAATTGATCCAGGGCGCGCGCAGTCAGCCGCTCAATAGCCTGCTGTCGGCCGAGCGCGAACGCTTCGTCGATCTGTTCGATCTGGAGGATACCAGGGAGGGGGTGAGCGCTTTTCTGCAAAAGCGCCCGCCGCAATGGACCAACCGCTGAAGGTCGATTTCAGCCGAGTAGCAGCATCGCGGCTTCCATCTCTGCCGACAGGTCTTCCTGCTCCTGGTCGCCAGTCGGATCGAGGCCGAGGCGGTCGAAGGAGGAGATTTCACTCCAGTCGAGTTGCGCATGGGGGTGATCGCTATCGGCCAGGCTCTGCAGCATGGCGACCTGGACGATATCCGCGTAATCCGCCTGGCCCGGGTTGCGCTGAAAATCCAGGTGCTGGCTAGGCACGTGGCGCAGCGGCTCGGGAAAATCCCAGGCGGCCAGGATACGGTCACCCAGCACCGGATGAATCTGATCGATGATGATACCCAGGCTGATGGAGTCGTTCAGCAACTGGCTATGCTCTTCGGCATAGCTGAGAATCGGCAGCACGCCGATCTGATGTACCAGTCCGGCGAGAGTGGCCTGATCGGGCTTGAGGCGAGTGTAGTGCTGGCAGAGCACATGGCTGATGCCCGCTACCTCGGTGCTGCGCGCCCAGACCTCGCGCATCTTCCGGTCGATGACATCGGTGGTTGCCTGGAACAGCTGCGCCATCGCCAGACCGGTGGCCAGGTTGGCGGTATAGACGATACCCAGGCGGTTGACCGCCATGCTCAGGTCGGTTATTTCCTGGCGTGAGCGCAGCAGGGGGCTGTTGACCACCTTGATCAGGCGTGCGCTAAGGGCGGTATCGGTACTGATCTGCCGGACCAGCTCGCTGATGCCGATATCCGGGTCCTCGGCGGCTTCGCGGATGCGCAGGGCGACCTCGGGCAGCGTTGGCAACACCAATTGGTCGCGCTCGATCGCCTGAATCAATTCTTCCTGTACGCGCAGGGCCAGATCCGTCATGACATTCTTCCTTGATTATTCGCCGGCAGCCTCGGCGGCCATTTGCTCTTCGTAAGGTAGCGTTGCCAACTCCAATGCTGGCTTGCTGATATCGGAGACGCTCAATGTCGCCAATTGTGCCGCTTCGTTCTGCAGTACCGCAAGCAGTTCGATGCATTCATCGCTGCGGGCCGCCGTCACCACTTCGCCTACGGCCTGGCCGCTGTTGCTGTCGATAATGGGGGTGGCGGGTTCCGGCAGGCTGTCGCCGGCCCAGGTCAGGCGATACATGCGACGCTTGAGCTTGCCCAGATACTGCATCCGCGCGACGATTTCCTGCCCGGTATAACAGCCTTTCTTGAAGCTGACACCGCCCAGTTGCTGCAGGTTGAGCATTTGCGGAATGAAGCTCTCCCGGGTCTGACTGCGCACCTGACCGATGCCGAGGCGGATCAGCCGCAGTTGCCAGGCATTCAGTGCAACGGGTTGGGCTTTATCGGTCAGAGCATTGATGATTTCCCTGGCGCGATCGGCTGGCACCCAGAGTTCCATGACGTCGTGACTCAAGGCAACCGTCAATCCGGCACCAGCTTCGTCAGCGTTCTGGCCAAGATCGACGGCGGCCAAGGCATCGGCCGCTTGCGGGCCCCAGAGCCCCAGGCGTACCCATTGCTCGGTGCAATCATTGAGCTGCACCTTGAAGAAAACGGCATACTTCGCCAGATCCGCCTGTTGTGGCTCCAACAAGGGGGCATCCATCGCCAGCAGATAACGTTCATCCGACAGCTTGAGCAGCCGGAAGCTTGATTGCATCCGGCCCTTGGGGTTGCAGCGGGCCCCCAGGATGCTGCCGCCTGTGGCCAGGGCAGCTACATCGCAGGTGAGCTGGCCCTGAAGAAAGCGGGTCGCATCCACGCCGCTGACGTCAAGAACGCGTTCGTGATCCAGTAACGCCAGCGCGGTATCGGGGCTGGGCGCCGGTGACTGCTGGGGAAACAACGCGGACAGGTCTCTGGTCTCATGCATGATTCTGGCTGACTCCGGTGGACGGGAATGGCGGTGCATCTATTCTGTCACATGATAGGGGGCTGCTTCTGGCTTGTCAGTGCCTTGATCAAGCGCAGCGGGTATAATGCCGACCATGAAGGCGAATCAACCGATTGGAGATGGCAATGACGGCCGAGGTGGAAAAGAAGCGATTGTTCTGGCATAGCCGGCGCGGCATGCTGGAGCTGGACGTGCTGCTGCTACCCTTTCTGGAAGAGGTGTATTCGTCACTGGACGAAGAGGATCAGGCTCGCTACCGGCGACTGCTGGAATGCGAGGATCAGGATATGTTCGTCTGGTTCATGCAGCGTGGGGAGCCGGAAGATCCGGATCTCAAACGCATTGTGAGGATGATATTGGATCGTGTCCAACCCGACTGATTCACTGCTGCTCAAGCGCCAGCCGTCGCGCTGGCTGGGTGGCCTCATCATATTCCTGACCATGCTTGGTTGCATGGCCCTGTACCGCAGCGCGCTGCCGTTGCTGCCGGCCTCGCTGTGTGCCTTGCTGTTGTGGATGTATTGCCTGTGGATCTGGCCCCGGCAGGTCAGCCTGCGCCATGCCCACTCGGTGACAGGACTGCGGTTCGACAGCCAGGGCTGGCACGTGTTGCGCCGCGACGGCTCGGAAATGGGTGCTCGGCTGTTGGCCGATACCTATGTCAGCGCCTTGCTGACGGTGGTGCGTCTGCGCGAGCCGGGGCGGTTGCTGCCGGTATCGGTGATTCTGCCGGCGGACGCCGCCGCGGAGGATTCGCTGCGGCGGTTGCGTCTGCGCTTGAGGTTCAGTCGTCAGCGCTGGGCGGCTGCAGAATAGTATCCCGGGCTTCTGGCAGCAGATCCGGGTAGTCCAGCGTGTAGTGCAACCCGCGGCTTTCATGACGGAGCATGGCCGAGCGGATGATCAGGTCGGCCACGACCGCCAGGTTGCGCAGCTCCAGCAGGTCCCGCGAGACGGTGTAGTTGCTGTAGAACTCGTGGATCTCCGCGAGCAACATATCGACCCGGTGCTTGGCTCGCTGCAGGCGCTTGGTGGTTCGCACGATGCCGACATAGTCCCACATGAAGCGCCGCAGCTCTTCCCAGTTATGCGAGATGATCACGTCCTCGTCCGAGTCGATTACCTGGCTCTCGTCCCAGTGAGGCAGGTCGGTGGGTAGCTGTGAGGTCGGCAGTTTCTGCAGAATGTCGCGGCTGGCGGCGCGGCCATAGACAATGCACTCGAGCAGGGAATTGCTGGCCATGCGGTTGGCGCCATGCAGACCGGTGAAGCTGGTTTCGCCGATGGCGTAGAGATTGTCGACGTCGGTCAGTCCGGTTTGCTCCACCATCACGCCACCGCAGGTGTAGTGCGCCGCCGGTACTACCGGGATGGGCTCGCGGGTGATGTCGATGCCGAAGCTCAGGCAGCGCTCATGCACGGTGGGGAAATGCTGGCGAATGAAATCCGCCGGTTTATGGCTGATATCCAGGTACACGCAATCCAGACCCAGGCGCTTCATTTCATGGTCGATGGCCCGGGCGACGATATCGCGCGGCGCCAGTTCGGCCCGTGGATCGAAGCGTGGCATGAAGCGGCTGCCATCCGGCAACTTGAGCACCGCGCCCTCGCCACGCAGGGCCTCGGTGATGAGGAAGCTCTTGGCTTTTGGGTGATAGAGGCAAGTGGGGTGGAACTGGTTGAATTCCATGTTGGCCACCCGGCAACCGGCGCGCCAGGCCATGGCGATGCCATCGCCAGATGCGCTGTCAGGATTGCTGGTATAGAGGTAGACCTTGCTGGCGCCACCGGTGGCCAGTACGGTGAAGCGAGCGCCGAAGGTCTCCACATGGCCGCTGCCACGATTGAGGATATAGGCACCCAGGCAGCGATTGCCCTGCTGGCCGAGTTTGGTGCTGGTGATCAGATCGACCGCGACGTGATCTTCCAGCAGCTCGATATTGCTGTGCGATTGCGCCTGGCGCAGCAGGGTATTGAAGATCGCTGCCCCGGTGGCGTCCGCCGCGTGAATGATGCGCCGGTGGCTGTGACCGCCCTCCCGGGTGAGATGGAAGTCATCGGTTTCGCTGCCATCTTCCCGCCGACCGCGGGTAAAGGGAACGCCCTGGTCCACCAGCCAGCCGATGGCATCCCGACTGTCGCCGACGATCTGACGAACGGCGTCTTCATGGCAGAGCCCGCCGCCGGCAATCAATGTGTCCTGGACATGGGCATCTACAGTGTCGGCATCATCCAGCACCGCGGCTACACCGCCCTGGGCCCAGAAGGTCGAGCCCTCCGACAGCTGGCCCTTGCTGATCACGGCGATGCGCAGATTGTCCGCCAGATGCAGAGCCAGTGTGAGGCCTGCCGCGCCGCTGCCGATTACCAGTACGTCGTATTGCCGTTGTCGGGTCATTGGGATCTCTTGGTTCGGTTTCCGGTGAGCGAGCTGGCTGGCGGAAGCAGCCAGATACCGCGCTGTGCCGGGGTAGTATATATAAGGTAAGTAATTCACAATACTGCCACATGATGCCGGCGCGCGGTGTGAGTGAATGCCTGGATATCATCAATTGGCCATCGTGCTGCGGAACTTTTCTGTCGCCGCAGGCTCATACAGCTGAACCTGAGTGAGGGGAGAACTTTTGGTTACATCGCGGGTCTATCGCAATAGAATAAATCCGGCAGATAGTTGCGGTGGTGCCGGAAATGACTGAACAAACCGACCAACAACTGGTCGAACGGGTGCAACAGGGGGACAAGCGGGCCTTCGACCTGCTCGTACTTAAATACCAGCACAAGATTCTGGCTCTGGTCACGCGTTTTGTGCATGACTCCCATGAGGCGCAGGATGTGGCCCAGGAAGCGTTCATCAAGGCGTATCGCGCTTTGGCGAATTTCAGAGGGGACAGCGCGTTTTATACCTGGCTGTATCGGATTGCGATCAATACCGCCAAGAATTACCTGGTCGCCAGGGGACGACGTCCGCCCGATTCGGACATCGCCGCCGAGGATGCCGAATATTACGATGGTGACAGTGCACTCAAGGATATCCATTCTCCCGAGCGGGATCTGCTGCGGGACGAAATTGAGCAAGTGGTCAACAGAACACTGCAATTGTTGCCGGAAGACTTACGAATGGCGCTGACTTTACGCGAATTCGAAGGTCTCAGTTATGAAGATATTGCAAACGTGATGGAATGCCCGGTGGGGACTGTGCGATCAAGGATCTTCAGAGCACGGGAGGCCATCGATAAAGCCCTGAAACCTCTGCTTGAAGCTTGAGGAAAGGGAAACGGTGACGCCCCAGCGGGGCCTATACAGTAGAGGTAGAGCAATGAGAAGCGAATCCTTGCGGGAGACTCTCTCCGCGCTCATGGATGACGAGGCAGAGCAACTGGAACTGCGCCGCGTCCTTCATGCCGGTGAACAGGATCCGGACGTCCGTCGTAGCTGGGAGCGTTACCAACTGGCACGGTCCGTCATGCACAAGGAGCCTTGGCAGCCGGGTGTCGACCTGTCTGCCGGTATCGCTGCGGCCTTGGCTGATGAGCCAGTTCCGGCGGCAGCTCCGACAGTGGCGCCAACGCGCTGGAAGATGCAGTTGGGTCGGGTTGCAGTGGCCGCCTCCGTTACCCTCGCGGTACTGGTGGGTGTACGCATGGTGAACCAGGAAGGCATGCCTGACAGCAGTAATACCATGGCGGCCATCGAGCGTACGGCACCTGCTGCTGGCACCTCGCCGGTAACCGCTGTACCTGCGCAAGCCCGTTCAGGCGCGGTGCTGGCTGGCTTCACTTCGCTTGCCGATCAGGCTGAACCGCAACCGCAGGCGTCTGGGCCATCGGCTTGGCAGGAACAGCGCATTGGCAGTTATCTGCGCCGGCATGCAGAGAACAGCGCCCAAGCCGCGCCGAACCTCGTCCCTTACGCCCGCGCAGCGAGCCTGGAAAATAATTAGTGTCACGATTGAAGTATGTGTTGGGGTGGTCGGGATTGGCCGCCCTGTTGCTGGCTCCAGGCCTCTCGGCTGAAGACAGCATCAAGTGGCTGGAGCGTATGGATCAGGCTACCCGTGAGCAGAGTTACCACGGAGCCTATGTCTACGAGCGCTCCGGTATCTTTACCACTCAGAATATCTGGCGCCAGGTCGAAGACGGCAAGGTTCATGAGCGTCTGGTGCAAAGCGCGGGCCGCCATCAGGAGTGGGTGCGCCGCGATGGTCGCCTGGTCTGCGCTACCTCCCTTTCCCAGGGCAGAACGCCGCAAAATATTCCCCAACTGAACAAGAATCCTGCTGGTCTCACTGACTGGTACGGGTTGCGCGTGCTGGGAGATACGCGGATCGCCTCGCGCCCGGTGACTGTCATTTCCGTGCAGCCACGCGACGCCTTCCGCTACGCCTATGAACTCTATCTGGACCAGGAGACCGGGCTGCTGCTCAAGTCCCTGTTGGTGGATGACGGTCGCGAATTGCTCGAGCGTTTTCAGTTCACCACTATCAGCTTCGATAACCCCTCGAATCAGGATCTGCGGCCCGGCAGCTCGTGCCTGGAACTGGCTGCTGCCGAGGATGTGCCCACGGATGATGTGAATTTCTGGGAGCCGCTCTGGCTGCCGCCGGGATTCACCCTGGGGCATCGGCAGGTGCAGACGCTGAAGGACAGCGATACCCGCATCGCCACTCAGATCTATTCCGATGGCCTGGCCCGCTTTACCCTGTTCATCGAGCCTTTGGGCAAAGACAGCCTGGCCGAGGACCTGCGGGCGCAGCTCGGGCCCACGGTAGCGGTAAGTCGCCGCCTGGTGGCAGCGGATGACCTGTATCTTGCTACGGTGGTCGGCGAGATACCGCCAATAACCGCCGAGCGGATTGCTGAATCTCTCAGCCAGGCCGTGACCGGTGCGCAGCCGTGATCGAGGAGCAGGCTAGGGTGTTGAGCGTGGAGCAGGGTGCGGTCTGGGTCGAAACCATTCGACGCAGCGCCTGTTCCAGTTGCCAGGCCCGGGCCGGATGCGGCCAATCCCTGTTGCAACGCCTGGGTGGCGCGCGTCGGGGCTTGATTAGGGCACTGGATGATCGGGCCTGTCGAGTCGGTGAGGAGGTCGTCATTGGTATTCCCGAAAACGCCATGCTGCGCGGCTCATCTCTGATCTATATGGTGCCGCTGCTGGGGCTGTTCAGCTTCGCATTGCTGGCCCAGGTATTCGGGGCTGGCGAGCCGTCGATTATTCTTGCCGGGTTTTCCGGCCTTGGTCTGGGATTCGTTGCCATGCGCTGGTATGCCGGTCGCCTTGATGCGGATCCGGATTTCACACCGCAGGTAGTTAGCCGGGTGGGCAAGTTGGATGTTGTCAGCGGTACTCAAGAAAGGAGCAATTACTAATATGACTTCAGTACAGCGATGGTTATTCGGGATAGTCGGTGCCTGGCTAATGACCTGGCAGGCGCTCGCGGTGGCGGCGCAGTTGCCCGACTTTACCCAATTGGTCGAAGAGGCCTCCCCGGCGGTAGTGAATATCAGTACCCGGCAGAATGTTACCCGGCGCGCGTCTGGACCAATGATGCCGGACCTGGAAGGGTTGCCGCCGATCTTCCGGGAATTCTTCGAGCGCAGCTTTCCTGACGGTTCCCAGTCTGCGCCTCAGCGCCAGGCGCAGTCGCTGGGCTCGGGTTTCATTGTCTCCAAGGACGGCTATGTTCTGACCAATAATCATGTGGTTGCGGGTGCGGACGAAATCTTCGTGCGCTTGTCCGACCGCCGAGAAATGGAAGCCGAGCTGATTGGAGCCGATCCCCGTTCGGATCTGGCCTTGCTGAAAATCGAAGCGGGCGCAGACCTGCCGGTCGTGCGGATGGGCAAATCCGCCGATCTGAAGGCCGGCGAATGGGTGCTGGCGATCGGTTCGCCCTTCGGTTTCGAGTACTCGGTGACTGCCGGTATCGTCAGTGCCAAGGGCCGCAGTCTGCCCAACGAAAGCTATGTGCCGTTCATCCAGACCGATGTCGCGATCAACCCGGGGAACTCGGGTGGTCCGCTGTTCAACCTGGACGGCGAAGTGATAGGCATCAATTCGCAGATATTCACCCGTTCCGGCGGCTTCATGGGTCTGTCATTCGCCATCCCGGTGGATGTGGCCATGGATGTGGTCGAACAACTGAAGAGTGACGGCACAGTACGCCGTGGCTGGCTGGGCGTGGTGATTCAGGAGGTCAACAAGGACCTGGCCGAATCCTTCGGCCTGGAACGTCCCGCCGGTGCGCTGGTGGCTCAGGTCATGCCGGGTGGCCCGGGTGATGAGGGTGGGCTGAAGGCCGGTGACGTGATCCTCAAGCTCAACGGCAACGACATCATCATGTCCTCCGATCTGCCTCATGCCGTCGGCCGTCTGCGCCCTGGCAGCAAGGCGACCATGGATATCATCCGTGACCGCAAGCGGCAGAAGCTGGAGTTGGAAATCGGTGCTCTGCCGGATGACGATGCGCTGGCAGCGAGCCCGGGTACGCTGTCGCCCAATGCCCCGGCGGCTACCGACAACCGCCTCGGTATCGCGGTGGTCGAGCTGACCGACGAGCAGAAGAAAAACATGGATGTGTCGACTGGCGTAGCAGTCCGTGAAGTGCGTCCTGGCCCTGGTGCGATGATTGGTTTGCGCCCGGGCGATGTCATTACCAACCTGAACAATCGGGTGGTCGAGTCTGCAGCGGATTTTGCCGAGATCGCCAGTAAGCTGCCGGTCAATCGCTCCATTTCCATGCGGGTGATCCGTCAGGGGCGAGCGAGCTACATCACTTTCCGTCTGGCCGAGTAGGTCGCCTGACGCTGGCCGGGCGGATTGCGACAGGCTCCGCAATCCGCCCGGCACAGATAGCGCGGCGCAGTGTAATCGGGTAGACTTGCGGGCTGTTTTCGGGGTTAACCCCGGTCACCGCCATGTCTGGCAAACCACGTCTGGAAGAACCCTGCAGTGAGCGACCTGAGCCTGATCCGCAATTTTTCAATTATTGCCCATATCGACCACGGCAAGTCGACCCTTGCCGACCGCTTCATTCAGATCTGCGGGGGGCTGACCGAGCGCGAAATGGCCGCCCAGGTACTGGATTCGATGGATCTGGAGCGTGAGCGCGGCATCACCATCAAGGCTCACAGCGTCACGCTGTACTATCCCGCGAAAGACGGTAAGACCTACCAGCTCAACTTCATCGATACCCCCGGTCACGTGGACTTCCATTACGAAGTCAGCCGTTCGCTGGCTGCCTGTGAAGGTGCCCTGCTGGTGGTCGATGCGGCGCAGGGCGTCGAGGCGCAATCGGTGGCGAACTGTTATACCGCCATCGAGCAGGGCCTCGAAGTCATGCCGGTACTGAACAAGATCGACTTGCCCCAGGCCGAGCCCGAGCGAGTCCAGGCCGAGATCGAGAGCGTGATCGGTATCGATGCCACCGACGCGGTGACCTGCAGTGCCAAGAGCGGTCTCGGTGTCGAGGACGTGCTGGAGCGTCTGATCCAGGTGATTCCGCCGCCGCAAGGTGAGATCGAGGCGCCCTTGCAGGCGCTGATCATCGATTCCTGGTTCGACAACTACCTGGGTGTGGTGTCGCTGGTGCGGGTCAAGCAGGGCCGCATCAAGAAGGGTGACAAGGTGCTGGTCAAGTCCACTGGCCGTGTTCATCAAGTGGACAGCGTGGGTGTGTTCAACCCCAAGCACACCGAAACCGTGGACCTCAAGGCCGGTGAAGTGGGCTTCATCATCGCTGGTATCAAGGAGATCCAGGGCGCGCCGGTGGGCGACACCCTGACCCTGTCCAATACACCGGACGTGGACATGCTGCCGGGCTTCAAGAAGGTCCAGCCGCAGGTCTATGCCGGCCTGTTCCCGGTCAGCTCCGATGACTTCGAGGATTTTCGCGATGCTTTGGAGAAGCTGACGCTGAACGATGCCGCGCTGCAGTACGAGCCGGAAAGCTCGGACGCGCTGGGTTTCGGTTTCCGGATCGGCTTCCTCGGCATGCTGCACATGGAGATCATCCAGGAGCGGCTAGAGCGCGAGTACGATCTGGATCTGATCACCACCGCACCCACCGTGGTGTTCGAGGTGTTGAAGAAGGACGGCGAGGTGATCTATGTGGACAACCCGTCCCGCCTGCCCGATCCCTCGCTGATCGACGAAATGCGTGAACCCATCGTGCGGGCCAATATTCTCGTGCCTCAGGACCATCTGGGCAGCGTTATTACCCTGTGTATCGAAAAGCGCGGCGTACAGCAGGACATGATCTTCCTCGGCACTCAGGTCCAGGTCATCTACGACCTGCCGATGAACGAGGTGGTACTGGACTTCTTCGACCGCCTGAAATCGGTCAGCCGCGGCTATGCATCCCTCGATTACGCCTTCGACCGTTTCCAGGCCGCCAAGCTGGTGCGGCTCGATGTGCTGATCAACAACGAGAAGGTCGATGCCCTGGCGTTGATCGTGCACCGTGACAACGCAGCGTTCCGCGGACGGCAGCTGGTCGAGAAGATGAAGGAATTGATTCCGCGGCAGATGTTCGACGTGGCCATCCAGGCCGCCATGGGCGGGCAGATCGTGGCGCGGTCGACCGTCAAGGCGCTGCGCAAGAACGTTCTGGCCAAGTGTTATGGTGGCGATGCCAGCCGTAAGAAGAAGCTGCTGGAAAAGCAGAAGGCCGGTAAGAAGCGGATGAAGCAGGTAGGTAATGTGGAGATCCCGCAGGAAGCTTTCCTGGCTGTCCTGAAAGTGGATAACTAGGATTGCTGATGCTGGTTCGTTATTGCAGCGGCGCGCTCATCAACCGACCCCAGGGGTAACGCAAGACCGATTATGCATATCAACTTTCCGCTGTTGCTGGTGATTGCCGTGGCTGTCACCGGCCTGTTGGCTCTGCTGGACTACCTCTGGCTGGCACCCCGGCGCCGCCGCGCGATGGCGGCCTATGAAGCCCAGGTGACGACTGTCGATCCCGTTACTCTGGGACGGCTGAACAAGGAGCCGTTGCTGGTCGAGTACGGCAAGTCCTTCTTCCCGGTGTTGGCGGTGGTGTTGGTGCTGCGTTCCTTCCTGGTTGAGCCGTTCCAGATTCCCTCGGGATCGATGAAACCGACCCTGGAAATTGGCGATTTCATCCTGGTCAACAAGTTCTCCTACGGTATTCGCCTGCCGGTGCTGGAAACCAAGATCATTCCGGTAGATGATCCGCAGCGGGGTGATGTCATGGTGTTCCGCTACCCGAACGACCCGCGGATCAACTACATCAAGCGCGTGGTGGGCCTGCCCGGTGACCATATCCGTTACGCCGACAAGCGATTGTTCGTCAACGGCGAGCCGGTGGAACGTGAGTTGCTGCATACCGTGGAAGATGATGAAGTGCCGGTTGGCCATCCGTTACAGGCAATGGCCAAGGTCGATCTGTACCAGGAACAACTGGGCGAGACCGCCCACCAGGCACGTTACAAGCGTCTGTCACAGACGCCGCCGGAGCGGGAATGGACCGTGCCCGAGGGGCATTACTTCATGGTTGGTGACAACCGTGACAATTCCAATGACAGTCGCTACTGGTCCTCTCCCGATATGCCGCGGGAGTTGTGGGGCATGGTTCCGGACAATTATATTGTCGGCAAGGCCTTCGCTGTATGGATGCACTGGCCAGAACCCAAACTGAGCAATCTGCCAAGCTTTTCCAGAGTCGGGCTGATCAACTAGGTACCGCGGCGTCACGCGATACCTAGCGGTGATCCTTTTGCCACGGAGACGGCAGTACATCAATAACATCAACAACGGACGTACGAGGTTATCCATGCGCGACTCTCAGAAAGGCATGTCTTTTTTCGGCTGGCTGGCGGTATTGGCCCTGCTGGTATTCGGGGCGGTCACTGCGATGAAGCTGGTACCGATCTACCTGGATCATTTTGCACTGCGCAAGATCGTCACCGCGGCGAATGAAGACCCCTCGGTCAAGATCAATTCCCTGCGCGACCTGCACTCGCATATCAACAAAGGGATGCAGATCAATGGTATTCGTGATCTCAAGGCGGAAGACGCGATCACCGTGACCGGCAGCGGAACCAATACCTATACTGTCGTTATCAAGTATGAGGTGCGTGCACCCATGCTGCGAACCGTGGACCTGTTGGTCCATTTCGATGAAACCCATATTGTCAGACCTCTAAAGTGAGCAATAAGCTAGACCGACTGGAAAGAAAGATAGGGTACAGTTTCAAGGACCAGGACCTGCTGGTGCTGGCGCTGACCCACCGCAGCCTGGGTGGGCGCAATAACGAACGCCTGGAGTTCCTTGGCGATTCGATTCTCAACTTCGTCGCTGCCGAAGCGCTCTTCGAGCGCTTTCCGCAAGCGCGGGAAGGCCAGCTGTCGCGCCTGCGGGCGCGCCTGGTCAAGGGTGTGACCCTGGCCGAGCTGGCCAAGGGTTTCGAACTGGGTGAATATCTGCGACTGGGATCGGGCGAGTTGAAAAGCGGTGGCTTCCGTCGTGAATCCATCCTTGCCGACACCACCGAAGCCATCATTGGTGCCATCTACCTGGACAGTGGTATGGAGGCGGCCCGCGAGCGTATTCTGCTGTGGTTGACCGCGCATATCGAAACCCTGACCCTGGTGGATAACAACAAGGATCCCAAGACCCGCCTGCAGGAGTATCTGCAGGGGCAGCACAGCGAGCTGCCGCAATACGAAGTCATCGATGTCAGCGGCGAGGCCCATTGTCGGGTATTCCGTGTTGAATGCCGGGTGGCATTGATGACTGGACAGACATTTGGCGTCGGCAGCAGCCGGCGTCTGGCCGAGCAGGAAGCCGCAAGAAAAGCCCTGGTCGCCATGGGCGTGGAGAAAGTCAATGAGTGATACCGCACCGCGCTGTGGCTACGTTGCCATCGTCGGCCGACCGAATGTGGGCAAGTCGACTCTGCTCAACCATATCCTCGGGCAGAAGCTGGCGATCACCTCGCGCAAGCCGCAGACCACCCGGCACACACTGCTCGGCATCAAGACCGACGGCGATGTGCAGGCTATCTATGTGGATACCCCCGGCCTGCACAAGGAAAACGACAAGGCGCTGAACCGCTTCATGAACAAGAGCGCCTCGCAGACCCTGCGTGATGTGGATGTGGTGCTGTTCGTGGTCGACCGCATGCGCTGGACCGATGAAGATGAGCTGGTCTGGAACAAGGTGCGTCATCTGGAGTGCCCGGTCATCCTGGTGGTGAACAAGGTCGACCGGCTGGATGACAAGAAGGACATGCTGCCGCATCTTGAATGGTTGACCCAGCAGTTGCCCAACGCCGAGGTGGTACCGGTTTCCGCGCTGCACGGGCGCAACATCGATCACCTGCAGACGGTAATCGCCGGGCTGCTGCCCGAGGGCGAGCACTTCTATCCCGAAGATCAGTTGACTGACCGCAGTTCGCGCTTCCTTGCCGCCGAACTGGTGCGCGAGAAGGTCATGCGTCAGCTCGGTGCCGAGATTCCCTATCAGGTCGCGGTCGAGATCGAACAGTTCAAGCAGGAAGGCAAGGTGCTGCATATCCATGCCCTGATCCTGGTAGAGCGTGAAGGTCAGAAGAAGATCATCATCGGTGACGGCGGCGAGCGCATGAAGAAAATCGGCCAGGAAGCCCGTCTCGACATGCAGAAGCTGTTCGGTAGCAAGATCATGCTCAATCTGTGGGTCAAGGTACGCCGGGGCTGGTCCGATGACGAGCGCGCGCTGAATTCGCTGGGTTATCGATTCGACTGAGTCATGCAAGACTCCCTGAGTCCGGCCTACGTCCTGCATAGTCGCCCGTACCGGGACAGCAGCGCGCTGGTCGATCTGCTCACCCTGCACCATGGTCTGCAGCGCGTGGTCTGGCGTGGTGCGCGGGGCCAGCGGCGCAAACTGGCCCCGCAACCCTTCATGCCGCTGCTGGTGGGCATGGTTGGCCGCAGCGACCTGAAGACCCTGACCCAGGCCGAAGTCGCTGGTGGCTTCGCCCAGTTGCAGGGCCAGGTACTGTTCAGCGGCCTCTATCTCAATGAACTGCTGGTGCGCCTGCTGCGCACTGGCGATACCCAGCCACTGTTGTTCGCCGCCTACCAGGGTGCCCTGGAGCAATTGGCGCAGGGCGACCGCGTGGAACCCATATTGCGCCGCTTCGAATGGCAACTGCTGGCCATTCTGGGCTATGGTTTCAGCCTGACCGAGGATGCCAATGGCCAGCCAGTCAGTGCGCAGCAGCGGTATGTCTGGCACGCCAGCGATGGATTGCTGCCGATTCATGATCCGCTGCTGGCTGACGCCGGCCTGTCCGGTGCGGCGCTATTGGCGATGGCTGCCGATGACTGGAGCGCCATGGCTACCCTGCGGGTTGCCAAACAGCTGATGCGCCAGGCACTCGGCGTGCATCTCGGCGATCGACCTTTGGTCAGCCGTCAACTTTTTGCCCGGCAACCTTCACCCCGTAAAGGAGATGAACAGTGACTCAACCGCAACGCGTACTGCTTGGTGTCAACATCGATCACGTGGCGACCTTGCGCCAGGCCCGCGGTACCCGTTACCCGGACCCGATCCAGGCGGCCATCGAGGCGGAGCAGGCGGGGGCGGATGGCATCACCGTGCATCTGCGCGAGGACCGTCGGCATATCCAGGAACGTGATGTACGCTTGCTGGCCGAGGTGCTGCAGACGCGGATGAATCTGGAAATGGCGGTGACCGAGGAGATGCTCGCCTTCGCCGATGAGATTCGACCGGCCCACGTTTGCCTGGTACCCGAGCGGCGTGAGGAGCTGACTACCGAGGGCGGTCTGGATGTGGCCGGCAACGCTGCGCGCATTCACCAGGCAGTGGAACGGCTGGCCGGCTACGGCTGCGAAGTGTCCCTGTTCATCGATCCCGATCCGCGGCAGATCGAGGCGGCGCGGGATGCCGGGGCGCCGGTCGTCGAACTGCATACCGGGCATTATGCCGAGACCTCCGGCAGCGAGCAGGAACAGGCTCTGCGGCGCATCCGCGAAGGGGTGGCTTACGCCCGCAAGCTGGGGTTGGTGGTCAATGCCGGGCACGGTCTGCATTACCACAACGTCGAGCCCATCGCGGCAATCCCCGGCATCAACGAACTGAACATCGGCCATGCCATTATCGCCCGTGCGCTGTTTTCCGGTCTGGCGGGCGCGGTAGGCGAGATGCGGGCGCTGATCATGGCGGCAGAAGCGTCACAGTGATCATTGGTATTGGCACCGACCTGGTGCTGGTCAGCCGCATCGAGGCGGTGCTGGGGCGGCAAGGGGAGCGCTTCGCCGAGCGCATTCTGACGCCAGCGGAACTGCAGCGGTTTCGCGCCCATTCCCAGCCTGCTCGTTATCTGGCCAAGCGCTATGCGGCCAAGGAAGCCATACTCAAGGCGCTGGGTACCGGCCTCGCCAAGGGCATGTCATGGCAGCACATGCAGATCGACAACGATGATCTGGGTGCGCCCTGCGTAGTGCTAAGTGGTGTCGCTCTGCAGCGCCTGCAGCAGGGCGGTGGTGGGCGCATGCTGTTGTCGATCAGCGACGAGCGCGAGCAGGCCCTGGCGTTCGCCCTGTGGTCAGTTGGGAACGCCTAGTTGGGGACGCCTAGTCGGGGACGCCTAGTCCGCTGACGTCTCGAGCAGCCGATCGATGGCCGCCAGCAGGGCAATGATCGCACTGCGACTGTCCTGGCCTTTCTTCAACAGCGTTTCCGCTTCCTGGCAGCACTCCCGCAATTCCGGCACGCCGCAATAGCGGCTGGCGCCGTGTAGCTTATGCACGCGATCAAGCAGTGCATCCTGCTGCTCCTGATCCAGCGCCTGACGGATGGCCTGGTGATCCTCGGGCAGGCCTTGCAGCAGCATCTGCAGCAGGTCATCGGCCAGATCGGCTTTGCCGGCGGCCAGTCGCAGACCTTCTTCCGGATCGATCGCTGCCAATAGCTGCTGCTGCGGCTCGGCGGCGGTCGTCGTCTCGTCAATGCCGGCAACATCAGTGGGGGGGAATGCCGGTGCCGGCAGCTGCGCCGTCGGGGCCATGCCGGTCCACTTGTTCAGGCTATGGCGCAGTTGTTCGGTGGTGATCGGCTTGCTCAGATAGTCATTCATGCCGCATTGCAGCAACTGGCGGCGTTCACTGTTCAGCGCATGGGCGGTCAGTGCCACTATGGGTACTGGATCGAAGCCGGCAATATCCTCGCGCACACGCAGCTCGCTGGTGGTCTGGCGACCGTCCATGCCGGGCATCTGCACATCCATGAAGATCAGGTCGACCATCTGCTCAGTCAGCAGCTCCAGGGCTTCCTCGCCGCTGGTCGCCGACAGGGTTTCCACGCCCAGGTCCGCGAGGAAGGCCTCCAGGAGCTTGAGATTGGCCAGATTGTCATCCACGCACAGTACCCGCAGTGCATGGGGCCGCTGGCGTGGCAACGGGACCGTGGTCATGGGGTCGTCGCCCAGCAGATGCATCACGGCGCGGTACAATTTACGGGTGCAGACCGGTTTGGAGACTGTCTGGCACATGGAGCGCGGCAGTTGGTCGAGCAACGGGTAGTGCTCGGTGGTATCGGTCAGCACTATCGATTTGCAGATGCTGAATTCGGCCCACTGGCGCGCCATTTCCAGGGTGTCGCCCGGCGCGGTGGTGGTATGGCGCACGCTGACCAGCGCCAGCTGCAGGGAGTCGTCCCGGTTGGTGCGCGAAGTGAGTGCTTCGTGCAGCTCCTGGGGATTGTCGAACACCCGCACCGACAGGCCGAGGTCCTCCAGGCTGTGCAACAGCATCTGGCGGCTCAGCAACTGAGGTTCAACCAGCGCGGCGCGCATGCCCAGCAGGGGCTTTTCCGGTAATTCATCCTCGCCGTGGGCGGACCGGGTCAGCCGCAGGGTCAGCCAGAACTCGGAGCCTTCGCCCGGCTGGCTGCGCAGGCCGATCTCGCCGTGCATCTGCTCGACCAGACGTTTGGAAATGACCAGCCCCAGACCGGTGCCGCCGGTCTGCCGGGAAATGGAGTTGTCGGCCTGGCTGAAAGCCTTGAACAGGGATTTCTGCTGGGTCGGCGACAAGCCGATGCCGGTGTCGTTGACGCTGATGCGCAGCAGCACCTGGTCGGCGTCCTGGTGTTCGGCCATCACTCGCACGCTGACCGAGCCCTCATGGGTGAACTTGATGGCATTGCTGATGAGGTTGGCGAGAATCTGCTTGAGCCGCATGGGGTCGCCGCTCAGGCCCAGCGGTGTATCACGGTAGATGATGCTGACCAGTTCCAGGCCCTTGTCGTGAGCGCTGGGCGCGAGCATGGTCAGGGTGTCGTCGATCAGGTCGCGCAGATTGAACGACAGGTTCTCCAGGATCAGCTTGCCGGCCTCGATCTTGGAAAAGTCCAGGATCTCGTTGATGATCGCCAGCAGGTTGTCGGCGGATTTCTCGATGGTTGACAGGTACTCCTGCTGGCGGCCGCTCATCTCAGTGCGTTGTAGCAGGCTGCTGAAGCCGAGGATGCCATTCAGTGGCGTGCGCAGCTCATGGCTCATGTTGGCGAGGAATTCGGATTTGATGCGACTGGCCTCCTGGGCAGTCTTGCGCGCCAGATCCAGTTCGATGTTCTGGATTTCGATGGTCTCCAGGGTCTGGCGCAGGTCTTCGGTGGCCTGATCGATGTTCTGTTGGAGTTCGCCCTGGGCGCTCTGCATGGTCTGCGCCATGGTGCTCACGCCCAGCGCCAGGTCATCCAGCTCGCGGCTGCCTTGCTCGCCCAGGCGAATATCGAAATGCCCCTGGCTGATCTGTCGAATGGCGGCGTTGATCCGCGCCATCGGGTCGGTAATGCGCCGCCCCATGACGGTGACCACCAGGCCGGTGAGCGCGAGGCCGAGGATGATGGTCACCAGGGTCGCCAACAGGCTCTGGTAGCGGCGCAGCAGCATATTGCCGTGGCTCAGTTCCACCTCCAGCCAGCCCAGCAGGCTGTCGGCGGCAATCTCCGGGTGGGCCTGGCGGTTGGTCAGTTCCGGGCCGGCCAGCAGCGGCATGAGAAAGCGGCTGCTTTGCTTGCTACGCTGGATCTGCAGGCCGGTGCCGGCGGTAATGTCGATGCCGGTGAGTGGATCGCCGGCTGGATACATCAGCGGGCCGCGATGCTGCAGTGGTCGCATGTCGGCATCATGCAGGCTCAGCGAACGGACATCGGTATGGTTGAGGCCGGTATTGAGCAGCCTGCCGAAGCGGTCTATGTCGCCCTCCAGCAGAGCCTCGGCGGCGGGTCGCTGCAGGTACTCGATGGTCATCAGGCCACGATGCAGCAGTTGCTCTTCCACTTCACGCATCTGCTGCCAGGTAAAGTAGCCGCCCAGCGCCAGAGCTATCAGTCCGGTCGGGATGAGTGTCATCAGCAACAGCCTGGCCTTGAGGCCCAGGTTGCGGCGTGATCGTGCGGAAAGTTCGGCGGGCCCTGGCTTGTTCAATGTGTATATCCCTTTCCCTGTTGCCGGTATCATAGAGCAAAAAGCACCGCCGGACAGCGCATCCGGATTTCGCTCTAGTTTCGCTCTACCTGAAGGATGAATGATGAATAGCGAGTTTCCAACCATTGCCGACTGCATAGGCAATACGCCCCTGGTTCGGCTGCAGCGCATGGCGGGCGAGACCGGCAATACCATTCTGCTGAAACTGGAAGGCAACAATCCTGCCGGTTCGGTCAAGGACCGTCCCGCCCTGTCAATGATTCAGCTGGCTGAGCAGCGCGGCGACATCCAGCCCGGCGATACGCTGATCGAGGCGACCTCCGGTAATACCGGCATCGCCTTGGCGATGGCGGCGGCGGTCATGGGCTACCGGATGATCCTGATCATGCCGGAAAATTCCAGCGACGAACGCAAGTGGGCAATGTCGGCTTATGGCGCCGAGCTGATCCTGGTCAGCAAGGAACAGGGCATGGAAGGCGCCCGTGACCTGGCCGAGGCCATGCAGCGCGAAGGCAAGGGCAAGCTGCTGGATCAGTTTGGCAACCTGGACAACCCCGAAGCGCATTATCGCAGTACTGGCCCGGAAATCTGGCGGGACACCGGCGGTCGCATCACCCACTTCGTCAGCTCCATGGGTACCACCGGGACCATCATGGGCGTGTCCCGCTATCTCAAGGAGCAGAACCCGGCGATCCAGATCATTGGTCTGCAGCCCACCGAAGGCGCGGCGATACCCGGTATCCGTCGCTGGCCGCAAGCCTATCTGCCGAGCATCTTCGACGCCCAGCGGGTGGATCAGGTGGTGGACATGAGCCAGCAGGAGGCCGAAGACACCATGCGCCGGCTGGCGCGGGAAGAAGGTATCTTCTGCGGGGTGTCTTCCGGCGGTGCCGTCGCTGCGGCACTGCGGCTCAATGCCGAGGTGCGTGATGCGATCATTGTGGTGATCATCTGCGATCGCGGTGATCGCTATCTGTCCACCGGGGTATTCGACGACCGCTCATGAACAGATCCCGGGGCAAACCGCGGCGGGCGCCCGATGCGCCTGCCGCCGTAGGACAGCGAATCGAACTCACGCTGGAGCGTCTGACCCACGACGGTCGCGGTATCGGCCGGTGGCAGGGACGCACTGTCTTCGCCGAGGGCGGACTGCCCGGCGAGAAGGTCGATACGCGGGTAGTGCGGGCACGCAGCAAGTTGATCGAGACCCGAGTCATCAAGGTGCTTGAGGCCAGCCCGGAGCGGCAAGAGCCCGCTTGTCCGCACATTGCCCTGTGTGGCGGCTGCAGTCTGCAGCACATGCCCCGTCAAACTCAGCTGGACATAAAACAGCAGGCACTGGCCCAGCAATTGCAACACTTTGCCGGCCTGCAACCGGAGCGCTGGATGCCGGCCTTGACGGCCGCAGACTATGGCTATCGCCAGCGGACCCGACTATCCATGCGCTGGGACCGACAGGCGCAGCGGTTGGTGGTGGGGTATCGTCAGCGCGCCAGCAGCGAATTGGTGGAGCTGACGGAGTGCCCGGTATTGGTGCCCGTGCTGGACGGCGTGCTCCGCGAACTGCCGGCGTTGCTGCAGCAGCTCGACGCCCGTGCCGGGCTCGGTCACATCGAGCTGATCGCTGGCGAGCATCCGAGCATGGTGGTGCGCCATATGCAGCCACTGTCGGCGGCCGATATCGACCGGCTGCATGGGTTGGCAACAGCCCACGGCCTGGTCTGTCGCCTGCAACCGGAGGCCGCGGGCCCAGCGCAGGCACTGCAGCCAGATGCGCCGGAGCCGGCCTACCGGCTGGCCGATCAGCAATTGGTGTTTCGCTTCGCGGCGGGTGACTTCACCCAGGTCAATGCCGAGGTGAATCAACAGATGGTCAACCAGGCGCTGGACTGGCTGGCCTTGCAGCCTGGCGAGCGGGTGCTGGATCTGTTCTGCGGTGTGGGCAACTTCGCTTTGCCCATGGCGCGCGCGGGTGCGCTGGTGACCGGCGTGGAAGGCAGTGCGGAGATGGTCGAGCGCGCCGGCAGCAACGCGCAACTCAATGGCCTGACCGAGGTGCACTTTTTCCAGGCGGACTTGTCGAAGCCGGATGCACTCACGTGGAAAGATGATTATCAGGCAGCCCTGCTGGATCCGCCGAGGGATGGGGCTGCCGAACTCGTTGCCGTGCTGGCACAAAGGAAATTGCAGCGCATACTCTATGTTTCCTGCAACCCGGCCACGCTGGCGCGCGACGCGGGCATTCTGGCGGAAGCAGGTTACCGACTGGCGCAGGCGGGGGTGATGGATATGTTCCCCCAGACTGCCCATGTGGAAGCCATGGCACTGTTTGTGTCAGGCAAGGACTGAACGTAATGGTACAAGTCAGAGCAGATCATCCGATCAATCAGGATGGGACTGTCAATCTCGATGCCTGGATCGAGCGGATCCAGGAGCGTGTGCCGCTGCCCGAGCCCCAGATACTCAGGCAGGCCTGTGAATGGGCCGGTGAGCTGGAGGAGGCGGCCGCCCGTACCGAGCACCGTTGGGCCAACGGTGCCAGCAGTTATCGTACCGGCCTGGAAATGGCCGAGATCCTGGCCGACCTCAAGCTGGACCAGGATTCGCTGGTAGCGGCGGTCATCTATCGAGCGGTGCGCGAGCGCAAGACCGAGCTGGCGGAAGTCGAGCGTTGCCTCGGCCCCAACGTCGCGGCATTGGTCGACGGCGTGCAGCGCATGGCGGCGATCAGCGTGTCGCAGAACCCGCCCAAGGCCAATACCTTCAATACCCAATCCCAGGTGGAAAACCTGCGCAAGATGTTGGTCACCATGATCGACGACGTACGCGTCGCCCTGATCAAGCTGGCCGAACGTACCTGCGCCATCCGCGCGGTCAAGGATGCCGACGACGCGAAGCGCTACCGGGTGGCGCGGGAGGTGTTCGACATCTATGCGCCGCTGGCCCATCGCCTGGGCATCGGTCACATCAAATGGGAGCTGGAGGATCTGTCCTTCCGCTACCTGGAGCCGCACAAATACAAGCAGATAGCCCAACTGCTGGACGAGCGGCGGCTGGATCGCCAGGAATACATCGAATCGGTCATGGCCCAGCTGCGTAGCGAGCTGGAAGACGCGGGCATCGAGGGTGATATCTCCGGGCGGGTCAAGCATATCTATTCGATCTGGCGGAAGATGCAGAAGAAGGGCATTGATTTCAGCCAGGTCTATGACGTGCGGGCGGTGCGGGTGCTGGTCCCGCAGGTGCGTGACTGCTATACCGCGCTGGGCATAGTGCACAGTCTGTGGCGCCATATTCCCAATGAGTTCGACGACTATATCGCCAACCCCAAGGAGAACGGCTACCGTTCGCTGCATACCGCTGTAATCGGCCCCGGCGGCAAGGCGCTGGAAGTACAGATCCGTACCCATGCCATGCATGAGGAGGCGGAGCTGGGCGTCTGTGCGCACTGGCGTTACAAGGGCACCGATGTGGACAGCAACTCCACAGCCTACGAAGACAAGATCGCCTGGCTGCGGCAGGTGCTGGAATGGCACGAGGAAATGGGCGATATCGGTGGTCTGGCCGAACAGTTGCGCGTCGACTTCGAGCCGGATCGCATCTATCTGTTCACCCCCGATGGCCACGTACTGGATGTGCCCAAGGGCGCGACGCCGTTGGACTTTGCCTACCGCGTGCATACCGAAGTCGGTCACCATTGCCGGGGTGCCAAGGTCAATGGCCGCATCGTGCCTTTGACCTATGTGCTGCAGACCGGTGAGCAGGTCGAGATCATCACCGGCAAGGCCGGCGGGCCGAGTCGTGACTGGTTGAACGCCAACCTGGGTTATGTGCACACCTCACGGGCGCGGGCCAAGATCCAGCACTGGTTCAAGCAGCAGGATCGCGAGCAGAACGTGCAGGCCGGCAAGATCATGCTGGAGCGCGAGCTGACCCGCATGGCGCTCAACGGCGCCGACTATGCCAAGCTGATCGAGCGCCTGGGCATCCGCAGCCAGGAAGATCTGTTCGCCGCGGTCGGCTCGGGTGACATCCGCATGGCCCATGTGGTCAACGTTGCCCACCAACTGGTCGAGCCGGACCGCCACAGTGAGCAGTTGGATCTCATCCCGCGCCGCCCGAGCAAGCCTGGGCGGCGCGGCGACGTGCATATCCAGGGCGTGGGCAATCTCCTGACGCAGTTGGCCGGCTGCTGCCAGCCGGTGCCGGGTGACCCCATCATCGGCTATATCACCGTTGGCCGCGGTGTGACCGTGCACCGCGCCGACTGCGCCACCGCCATGCAATTGCAGGACCGTGAATCCGAGCGGCTGATCGAAGTCAGCTGGGGCGGCGAGCCGGTGCAGACCTACCCGGTGGAAATCTTCATCAAGGCCTATGATCGCTCCGGCCTGCTGCGTGATGTGTCCCAACTGCTGGCCAACGAGAAGCTCAACGTGTTGGAAGTCAGCACGCACACCAACAAGGATGACAATTACGCCAGCATGCTGTTGACCATCGAGATTCCCAACCTGCACCTGCTGGGTCGCCTGCTGGCGCGGATTGGCCAGTTGCCGAACGTCTTCGAAGTGCGGCGTAACCGCCAGGAGCGGCGTGCATGAGTTATCAACTGGATGATCTGCTGTATCTGATGGAACGCCTGCGTGACCCCCAGCACGGCTGCCCCTGGGACCTCAAGCAATCCTTCGCCAGTATCGCGCCGCATACCCTGGAAGAGGCCTATGAAGTGGCTGATGCCATTGCCGAGGAAGATTACGGCCAGTTGGCCGGGGAAGTCGGCGATCTGCTGTTTCAGGTCGTGTACTACGCGCAATTGGGTCGCGAAGCCGGGCATTTCGACTGGAATGACGTGGTGGACGGCATTACCCGCAAGCTGGTGCGACGCCACCCCCATGTGTTCCCGGATGGCAATCTGCGCACCCCGCCGGGCACGTTGCGTCTGGAAGAGCAACAGATCAAGGAACGCTGGGAGCAGATCAAGGCCGAGGAGCGGGCCGAGAAGAGCGGCGCGCCGGAGCAGCTATCGTTGCTGGAGGACGTGCCGCGCGCCTTGCCGGCGCTGACTCGGGCGCAGAAACTGCAGAAGCGCGCCGCAGCTGCGGGTTTCGACTGGCCTCAGGTGACTCCAGTGATCGACAAGATTGCCGAGGAACTGGATGAGGTGCGGGAGGCCATCGGCCGGCGCGAACACGACGCCGTCGAAGAGGAGCTGGGCGATCTGTTGTTCGCCATGGTCAATCTGGCTCGGCACTTGAAGGTCGATGCGGAAACCGCCCTGCGTGGCGGCAACGAGAAGTTCGAGCGGCGCCTGCGCTACATCGAACAGCAGCTCACCGCCGCTGGCGAGCGCTTTGCCGATACCCCACTGGAGCGGCTGGATGCACTCTGGGACGATGCCAAGGATGAGGGATTATAAGGTACAGATCTGCGCTTATCCCGCCGCGACATGATGTCGCGGCGGCCATCGAAACCTGAGCTTGGGTCAGGCCGGGCCAGCGCTACAGAGAATGGCGGTGCGCCATTGACAAAGCGCAACCGGCTTGTGCATAACCAGCTCTGCGTGTATGTTGAACCCCCTTTTCGTTTTGCGAAACGGTATCGCATTCTCTGTTTCCACCACTCGGTGGAGCATGCCAGCCTCCGATTGCAATCGTGGGCGGCCCCGGTTTCAGTCAGATTGAGGAGTTCAACATGCGCGTCATCCTTTTGGGTGCCCCAGGCGCGGGCAAGGGCACACAGGCCCAGTTCATTTGTCAGCGGTTCGGTATTCCGCAGATTTCCACCGGCGACATGCTGCGTGCAGCAGTCAAGGCGGGCACCGAGTTGGGCCTGCAGGTCAAGGAAGTCATGGACAGTGGTGGGCTGGTATCGGATGACCTGATCATCGGCCTGATCAACGAGCGCATCACCCATGGCGATTGTGCCAATGGTTTCCTGTTCGATGGTTTCCCACGCACCATTCCTCAGGCTGAAGCCCTGGTCGAGGCGGGTATCGACATCGACCACGTATTGGAAATCGCCGTGGACGACGAGGAAATCGTTGGCCGCATCTCCGGTCGCCGCGTGCATCCCGGATCCGGCCGCGTCTACCATCTCGAGCACAATCCGCCGCGCGAAACCGGCAAGGATGACGTCACCGGTGAAGCGCTGATCCAGCGTGAAGACGACCAGGAAGAAACCGTGCGCAAGCGTCTGCAGGTGTATCACACCCAGACCCAGCCGCTGGTCCAGTTCTACCGCGGTCTGTCCGAAGCCAAGGGCACGCCCAAGTGCTCCCGCGTGGAAGGCGTCGGCACAGTCGAGGAAATCACCAGCCGGGTTCTTGCTGCCCTGAGCTGATTGCCTCGCACTGCATACCAGGCCCGTGTTGGCTTTTGCCGCACGGGCCTTGTCGTTTGTTACAATCGCCTTTTTGCTCCCACCGTGATGATCCGATGACTGCCACTCTGCTTGCCCTGGATACCGCCACCGAAGCCTGTTCCGCCGCCTTGCTGCATGAAGGGCGCCTGTTCCATCGTGTCGAGGTGGCGCCGCGCATGCATGCTCAGTTATTGCTGCCGATGATCGACGAGCTGTTGGCCGAGGCGGGTATTACGCTGGCGCAGGTCGATGCGCTGGTATTCGGCCGCGGCCCCGGTGCCTTCACCGGCGTACGTATCGCCACCGGCATGGTGCAGGGGCTGGCCTTTGCCATTGGCAAACCGGTGATCGGCATTTCCAACCTGGCGGCGCTGGCCCAACGGGCCTGGCGCGAACAGGGTGCCGAGCAGGTCTGTGCCGCTATCGATGCGCGCATGGATGAGGTCTACTGGGGCTGCTATCACCTGGTCGATGGGGTCATGACGCTGGCCGGTGCTGAGCGGGTATGCGCGCCGGAACAGGTTGATCTGGCGCCCGAGTTGACCACCCCGGTGGGTGCCGGCACCGGCTGGCAGTATGCCGAGCGCCTGGCGGTGCCGGTGCAGCGCAGCTGGCCGCAGATGTTGCCCGATGCCACTGACCTGATCAGCCTGGCGTTGCCCGCCTGGCGCGCCGGACAGGTACTGGACGCCGCGGATGCCCAGCCGGTTTATCTGCGGGACAAGGTTGCCACACCGAAGGTCGGGTGATTTTGCCTTTTGGGATAACCAGGATTAACCTTGGTCTTCTGTATTACCTGTGGAGTTGATCATCCATCATGCGTCTGGACGGTTACAATCCAGCTTCTGCGCTGCCGGTAAAGCCGTCGCGTCCTGCTGCGCCTGCGGCGGACAACATGGTGCCCAGTGCTCAGCCGGCGACTGCGCCACCGCCGGTCAAGGTCCGTGCGCCAGTGGTGCAGCAGCCCGGCGCCACAGGTGAGTATATTCCCGCCCGCCAGGGCGCGACGCAGCCGGTGCATGGCCATGCCAATCAGGCACTGGCCAGTTATCAGGCCATGGCCAGCCTGCCGGATGCCGAAGCCGATGGCTTCTTTGGTGTCGATCTGTTTGTCTGAAGTCCGTATGCATGTCTGATGTCGCTCCCCGCTTGATTCTTGGTTGCCCGTTATGGGCCGAACCGGCCTGGCGAGGTGCGCTGTATTCCAGCGGCGCCGATGCCGACCAGCGGCTATACGAGTATTCCCGGGTGTTTTCCGCTGTCGAGGGCAATACCACCTTCTATGCCTTGCCCGCGCCCGAGGTCGTGGCGCGTTGGGCTGAGCTGCTGCCGGCGGATTTCCATTTCTGTGCCAAGTTGCCCCGGGAGGTCAGTCATGGTGATCAACTGGACCCGCGGAATATCGATCTGTTGCAGTTTTTCCAGCGTATGGCACCTCTGGAGCAGCGGCTGGGGCCGATCTGGCTGCAACTGCCGGCGCGTGTCGGGCCGCAGCAGCTGGAACAACTGATCCGCTTTCTCGATGCGCTGCCGACGCACTATCGCTACGCTGTCGAGGTTCGCCATCCGGATTTCTTTCGCAAGGATGACAACGAGCGGCAGCTCAACCGCCTGCTGCATGAACGGGGCATCGAGCGGGTCATGTTCGATAGTCGCGGCCTGTTCGTCAGCACCGCCACTGATCCGGCGACCCTGGATGCCCAGCGCCGCAAGCCACGGCTACCGGTTCACGCCGTTGCCCTGGCACAGACGCCGACGGTGCGTTTCATCGGCGGCATGGATAATCAACAGAGTCTGCGCTGGCTGGAGCCCTGGCTTGCCAAGTGCGCGCAATGGCTGAATGAAGGCCGCAGCCCGATCCTATTCATGCACACCCCGGATAATTGCCTGGCGCCCGAGCTGGCACGGCTATTTCATGCGCGCTTGCAGGAACAGCTGCCTGAGCTGCCGCCCATGCCCGCCTGGCCGGGCGAGCAGCAATTGCTGGAATCGCCGCAGCAGGGCGGACTGTTCTGATCCGCCGCCGGGGTTGCGGTAAACTACCCGGCCATTTTGCCGTTCAGGAATTCGGACTCTATCCATGACTGACTCACCTTGCCGCGTGGCGGTTTGCTGGCTGTCGCCGGAACTGGAGCAGCCAGCGCAGGCATTGGCGATGCACCTGCAATTGCCGGTGCTGCCAGCCGGCAGCAGCCAGGCAGAATTGCTCTTGCAGGTCGGCAGCGATGGCCTCAGCTTGCAGGCCACCGCTGCCGATGCCCCGGGCGCGGTGCGGGTGGACTTTGTCGAGGGCGCTCTGGCCCATCGTCGGCTATTTGGTGGCGGGGCAGGGCAGATGGTCGCCAAGGCGGTGGGGCTGCGTGGCGCGGTGCGGCCGACAGTGCTGGATGCCACCGCTGGCCTGGGGCGTGATGCCTTTGTGCTGGCCGCGTTGGGGTGTGAAGTGACGCTGATTGAACGCCAGCCGATCATTGCCGCGCTGCTCGAGGACGGCCTGCAGCGTGCCCGTCAGGCGGGAGGTGAGGTGGCTGAGATCGCCGCGCGCATGCAATTGCTGCAGGCTGACGCCATCGAGGCCATGGCTAACTGGTCAGCAGCAGTGCCCCAGGTCATTCACTTGGACCCGATGTTTCCGCACCGGGACAAGTCGGCATTGGTGAAAAAGGAGATGCGCCTGTTCCGCCCGCTGGCTGGCGACGACCTCGATGCCCCGGCACTACTGGCCGCTGCGCTGCAACTGGCCAGCCACCGCGTCGCCGTCAAACGCCCGCGCAAGGCACCGGCCATCGATGGCCCGCCCCCCAGTGCCCAATTGAGCGGCCAATCGAGCCGCTATGATATCTACGGCAAGAAGAAACTGGAGTAAGCGGTTTCTGTAGATGACGGTATGGGGCAGCGCACACGGGGGGCTACCCTGCGCTGCGGGCCACTTGGCGGATGGACAGGCGGATTTCGGCACTGAGGACGCGTTTGGCGGTGCTCTCGGCGATATCTTCCAGCTCCGGTTGGTAATGCAACCGACCTTCGTTGTCGGTGCTCAGTACCTCGAAGGTCTGCAACCGTTGGATGAATTGGCGGAACAGGGTCTTGTCGAAGAACTCCGGGGCGTTGAGTCCATGCAGGATCGACAGGCGCTGGGCCATGACGGTGCACAGCCCCTCCAGCTGCTCGGCGGTGAGGCTGCCGTTGGGGTTGTTCAGCAGCAGCGCCGCAGCCATGTAGAAGCGTTCCAGCATCTGGATGATGCTGCGAGCCAGCAGGGTGAGCAGCACGAACTCGCCGGAGGCGGTATCCGGACGGTGGATCTGCTCGTTCTCCTCGCGCAGCAGGCCACGCCCGACCAGGCCGTCCACGTAGCGGCTGATGATCTCCGGCAACTCCTCTTCACGCCAGTGCAGAAACAGCTCGCCTTGCAGATAGGGATAGAGCGCGCTGACCAGCCGCTCGATCTGCTCACGACTCATGCGTGCGTTGTTGAGGAACAGGCAGGCGATCAGCGCTGGTAACGCCACCAGGTGCAGAATGTTATTGCGATACCAGGTCATCAGCACCGCTTGGGGTTCGTCGAGAAACAGGATCTCACCCAGCGCATCGGACTGGCGACCTATCATGCCCATGGCTTCCACATGGCTGATCTGCTCGGCGCCAGCGAGCGTCGGCAAGGTGACATTGGCGCTGTAGGGCACATCACCCAGCAGGCCGGTGAAGGTGTCCAGAGTGCGGGACAGCGTCGCCTCATCCAATGCCAGACGCCGGGTCGAGAGCATGGCCAGCGCCACCAGGTTGACCGGGTTGGCATCCGCCGCCGCGTTGATCGCCCCGCCGAGGGTCCGTGCCAACTGGTTGGTCACATCCGGTAGCCAGTCTGGTTTGTATTCGGGGGCGTTGTGCTGATCACGCCAATCGGGCTGGCGCTGATCGAGAAAATCATTCAGCGCCACTGGGCTGCCGAAGTTGAGTGCCACTTCGCCGAAGCGCAGCTTGAGAGCGGACAGTACCCGGAACAGATCGAAGAAGGACTCCTTCTTCTTTTCCTTGCCGCGCAGCTCGCCCAGGTAGGTACGACCTTCCAGCACCCGCTCGTAACCGATGTACACCGGCATGAACACGATGGGCCGGCGGGATGAGCGCAGGTAGCTGCGCAGGGTAATCGCCAGCATGCCGGTCTTGGGGTCGAGCAGGCGGCCGGTGCGCGAGCGCCCGCCCTCGATGAAGTACTCGACCGGGAACCCACGGCTGAACAGGGTATGCAGGTACTCATTGAATACCGCGGTGTACAGCTGGTTGCCGCGAAAGCTGCGACGCATGAAGAAGGCACCGCCACGGCGCAGAATGCTGCCGATCACCGGCATGTTGAGATTGATGCCGGCAGCGATGTGCGGCGGGGTCAGACTGCTGCGGACCAGCAGGTAGGACAGCAGCAGATAGTCGATATGGCTGCGATGACAGGGCACATAGATGATTTCATTGCCGCGGGCGATGTCCTGCACGTTTTCCAGATTGTTGACCTTGATGCCGTCATACAGCTTGTTCCAGAACCAGGACAGGACGATTTCCAGAAAGCGGATGATGCTGTAGGTGAAGTCCGAGGCGATCTCGTCGGCATAGCGGGCGGCACGCTGGCGGGCGCGCTCTTCGCTGATGTTCTGCTCGACCGCCTCGCGGGCGATGGCCGCGCGTACCAGTGGCCCGTGCATCAGTCCTTTCAGTAGCGTGCGACGGTGGGACAGGTCGGGGCCGACCACAGCGCCGCGCTGGTGCTTGAAGTGCACGCGCAACAGGCGGCTGACCTTGCGCAGGTTGCGGTTGTGGCCAAGGTTTTCATCGGCCAGTTCCCGCAGCGACAGCGGCTCGCCGAAGCTGACGCGGATCTTGCGGCCATGTACCAGGATCGCCAGTAATTTGCGCAGTTTGCCGCCCACCCCCCAGTTATGTGCGAACAGCAGCTTCAACGGCGATGATTCAGCATCCGGCGACAGGCCCCAGAATACGCTGACCGGGACTATCTTCACCTCGGGAGTGACCCGCAATTCCACCGCGGTGAGGGCGCGCAGCAACCGCGGCGAACGCTTGCGCGGGTCGGGGCGCCCGCTCCAGGCCAGTTCGCTGGTGAGATGGAAGTAGGCGGACTCTTCCTCCAGCGCACCGCTCGGCGGCATGACCGGCCGCGGCAGGCCGGCCCGTCGGCATTCCTGATCCAATACCAGCAGATCGGAATAGGATCGCCCGGGCAGCACATAGAGAATCGGCTCGCCACTGGCCGGAGCGATCTTCGCCAGCGGATTGCCGATGCTCTCCGAGCGGGCCCACAGGTACAACAGGCGGCGCATCAGGCCGAAACGCAGGCGGCTGAACAGGGAGGGTTGGGCTGATGGCATGGGCAATCTCTGAAATGACAGGCAACGAGCGGCGATTCTACCGTTTTTCAATACTTTGTTACATTCGCCGCTGTATAGCCGGGTCTTGAAACGCCGCAGGGATATGCCCATATCAGTAAACGGCAGGATAATTTGCTCGCCACAGGAACACCTATTGGCTCTGGTGATGGACCGGTATCTGCGGAACCAGTGCAGGCCTGAAATGTCCTTTTCCCGTGCGCTGGTAATCAATGTATCCTTGCGCTTTGCGGCACGCGCCTGATTGCGACGCGCCAGTATTCCGGGGGGAAATGGAAGAGGCCATGATAAAGATAAACAGCCTGACCAAACGCTTTGGCGACCACGTCGCCGTGGACAATCTGTCCTTTGAGGTAAAACCGGGGGAAGTCCTGGGCTTTCTCGGCCCGAACGGTGCCGGCAAGTCCACCACCATGAAGATGCTCACCGGCTTTCTCACGCCGGACGGTGGCAGTGCCTCCATCTGCGGGTTCGATATCCGTACCCAGATTCTTCAGGCCCAGCAGCAGATGGGCTATCTGCCCGAAGGCGCACCCTGTTATGGCGACATGCGGGTGAAAGGCTTTCTCGAATTCATTGCCGAGGTTCGCGGATTGCGCGGCGCTGACAAGCAGCGCCATGTCGCGCGCGCGGTCGAGCAGGTGGAATTGCAGGGGGTACTCGGGCAGAGCATCGATACCCTGTCCAAGGGTTTCAAGCGCCGGGTCGGTCTGGCCCAGGCGATTCTGCATGACCCAAAGGTGCTGATTCTCGATGAGCCCACCGACGGGCTCGACCCCAACCAGAAACACCAGGTGCGGCAACTGATCCAGCAACTGGCCAGCGACAGCAACAAGATCGTGGTGATCTCCACGCACATCCTCGAAGAAGTCAGTGCCGTATGCAGCCGCGCGGTGGTGATTGCCCGTGGCCGGTTGCTGGCCGACGGGACGCCCGACGAGCTGGAAGCCCGCTCGAAGTACCATCAGGCGGTGACCGTGCTGTTGCAGCAGCCAGTGGACAGCCAGCCATTGCTGGCGCTGCCGGGGGTGAAAGAGGTCGAAGTCGATCATGATGGGCACCAACTGACAGTGATTGCCGAGCCGGATGCGGTGATTTTCCCGGCGGTGGGCGAATATGCGCGTCAGCAACAGTGGCAGGTCAAGGAACTGTCGGTGGAGCGGGGACGTCTGGACGATGTCTTCCGCCGCCTGACCGCGGAGGAGGCCGCATGAGTAGTCTTGGTGTGATTTTCAAGCGTGAGCTGGGTAGCTATTTCGCCACCCCGCTGGCCTATATCTTCATCGTCATCTTTCTGGTGCTGTCGGCGGTCTTCACCTTCTATCTGGGTGGCTTCTACGAAGGCGGCCAGGCGGATCTGATCCCCTTCTTCAATTTCCATCCATGGTTGTACCTGTTTCTGGTGCCGGCGGTGGCCATGCGGCTATGGGCCGAGGAGCGCAAGTCCGGCACCATCGAATTGCTGATGACCTTGCCGGTATCGCGTACCGACATGGTGCTGGGCAAGTTCCTGGCCGCCTGGGTGTTCGTCGGTATCGCCCTGGTACTGACATTTCCGATCATCATCACGGTCAACTACCTGGGCTCGCCGGATAACGGCGCCATCTTCACCGGCTACCTGGGCAGTTGGCTGCTGGCTGGCGGCTACCTGGCCATCGGCTCGTGCATGTCGGCATTGACCAAGAACCAGGTGATTGCCTTCATTCTCAGCGTGGTGGCCTGTTTCGTGTTCATCGTCAGCGGCTTTCCGCTGGTGCTGGATTTGTTCAGCGGCTGGGCTCCCCAGTGGCTGCTGGATGCCATTGCCTCACTCAGTTTCCTGATTCGCTTCGATGCCATCAGCAAGGGCGTGCTGGATCTGCGTGACCTGCTGTATTTCATATCGCTGATGGCGGCCTGGCTGCTGGCCACCGCGATCGTCATCGACCTGAAAAAGGCCGATTGAGGCAAGGGAGAACAACAATGAAACGACTGATGTATTCAGGTACCGGGCTGCTGGTACTTCTGCTGGCCTTCATCGCCTTCAACATGGCTACCGGGGTATTGCTGCCCGGCGCCCGACTCGATCTGACCGAACAGAAGCTGTTCACCATCTCCGATGGTACGCGGGAGATTCTGGAAGAGCTGGATGAGCCGATCACGCTGTACTTCTTCTTCTCCGACCGTGCCAGCAAGGACATGGTGGTGCTGCGCAACTACGCCCGCCGGGTCGAGGAAATGCTCCGCGAATACGAGCGCGTGGCTGGCGGTAAACTGAAACTGCAGATCATCGATCCGCAGCCCTTCTCCGAGGCCGAGGACCGTGCCGCCGAATTTGGCCTGCAGGCCGTGCCGCTGACCCAGAGTGGCGATCAGCTGTACTTTGGTCTGGCCGGCACCAACGAACTGGCCCAGCGGGAAATCATCCCGTTCTTCGCCCTGGAGCAGGAAGGACTGTTGGAATATGAACTGAGCCGGCTGATCAACAGCCTGGCGCAACCGGAAAAGCCGCAGATCGGGCTGATTTCCGGTTTGCCCATGGCCGGCGGCATGAATCCGATGAGCGGCCAGCCCGGCGCGCCCTGGGTCGCTTTCGAGCAGATGCAGCAGATGTTCAGCTTGCAGGAGCTGGAGGCCGACATCGATACCGTGCCGGAGGAGATCGAGGTCCTGTTGCTGGTGCATCCCAAGACCCTGAGCGAGGCGGCATTGTTGGCCGTCGATCAGTTCGTGCTGCGCGGCGGCAAACTGCTGGCCTTCATCGATCCGCTGGCCGAAGCGGACCAGAGCATGGAAGCCATGATGGATGGCATGGCCGACGGTAAATCATCTGATCTTGGCCCGCTGCTGAAGGCCTGGGGCGTGGGTTACAACCCGGAACAGGTGGTGCTCGATGCCCGCCTGGGCATGTCGGTCAGCCGCGGTCAGGGACAATTGCCGGCGCGGCATATTGGCTGGCTGGAGGTTGAGCCGCAGTTCATGAGCCGCGACGACACCGTCACCGCGCCGTTGCAACTGCTGACTATTGCTACCGCCGGCGCGCTGCAGCCGCTGGAAGGGGCGAGCACGCAGTTCCTGCCGCTGCTGTCGAGCAGTGCCAACAGTGCGCTGGTACCCAGCAGCCGCTTCAGCCGCATGCAGGACCCGGAAGTGCTGCTTAACGGCTTCCAGGCGGATGATCAGGTCTATCATTTCGCGGCTCGGTTGCAGGGCCCGGCCAGCACGGCCTTTCCGGATGGCCTGGAAGGTCGTGACGTGGAACTGACCGAAGCGGACAACATCAACGTGCTGCTGATTGCCGACACCGACCTGCTCACCGACCGCATGTGGGTGCAGGTGCAGGACTTCTTCGGCCAGCGTGTTCCTCAGCCCTGGGCTGACAATGGCGGCCTGCTGATCAACGCGCTGGATAACCTGTCCGGTTCCGAGGCGCTGATCAGCGTGCGCTCGCGGGGCGATTTCAGCCGGCCGTTCACCGTGGTGGAGGATCTGCAGCGCAAGGCCGAGCGCCGCTACCGCGCCAGCGAGCAGCGCCTGCAACAGCAGCTGGAACAGACCGAGCAGCGCCTGCGTGAGTTGCAGCAGGGTCAAGACCCATCGCAGCTGACCGAACTGAGCGCTGAGCAGGAGCAGGCGATCCAGGGTTTTCTCGATGAGAAGCTGGCGATCCGCAAGCAGCTGCGCGACGTGCGCTATGAGTTGAACGCAGATATCGAGCGCCTGGGCAATCAGCTCAAGATGATCAATGTCGCCTTGGTACCGGCTCTGCTGACTCTTGGTGTGCTGCTGTGGTGGCTGGTTGGCCGCGCCCGCCGTCGCGCGGTCTGAGGAGGATAGTCATGCGTAACAAACCTTTGATCTTCACGGTGGTACTCACAGCGATACTGGTGGCGCTGGCGCTGAATATGCGCGGTCAGGACCGGGTCGCCGACCTGTCCAGCCGCGATCTGCTGTCGCCGATGCAGGAGAAGCAGTTGCCCGCGCTGGAGCGTATCAGCCTGACGCGGGGCGAAGGGCGGGTCGAGCTGGCACGGCATGATGACACCTGGGGTGTCGTCAGCCACGCCGGCTTCCCGGTCCAGCAAGAACGCCTGGCGGCGTTGCTGCACGCTCTGCGCGGCGCCCGGGTAGTCGAGGAAAAGACCAGCAATCCCGAGCATCACGCGCGTCTGGGGCTGGAGGTGGCTGCGGACAGCGAAGCGCTGCAGGTCGACCTGCACACCCCGGAGCTGGATTTCGGAGTGATCTATGGCGACCGGGTGGGCAACGGGCAACTGGTGCGTTTCATTGACAATGATCAGGTGCTGCTGCTCAACCGGCCGCTGAGCATCTCGGTCAGCCCGCTCGATTGGCTGGCGCTGAAGGTCGTCGATATTCCCATGCAGCAGGTCGCGACGGCCCGCTGGACTCATGCCGACGGCGAAACCCTGGAGCTCGACAAGCGCGCTGAGGGGGATTACAACCTGCGCATGGTCGGCCTGGAAGCTGATCAGCAGAGCGGCAACGAGCGCTGGATCAACAGTATGGTATTGGCGCTGATCAACCTGACGGCGCAAAACGTGGCGCTGCGTGAAGATATCGCCTTGGCCGAGCCCATGCTGCGGATGCAGGTAACCACCTGGGCCGGCGCCGAGCTGATGGCTTCGCTGCATGACATCGAGGGGCGCTACTGGCTGGTGATCGACAACTACACTGCAGCCGAGGCTGAGGAAGACCCATTGCAGGTTAATGCCGATTCGCGCTGGGCCTATCAGATCGGTATCGGTCAGGTGGAGAACCTCAACAAGCGGCAGGCCGATATCGTACGTTCCCCGTAGCACAATCTCCCTTGCAGGTCGGTCATGTTTGGCTAGAATCGAGTCACGGCCTCTATAAACAGTATTCCAAACTGGGGCGCGTCCGGTTGTACGGCGAGTCCCTTCATAGGAGCGACGCCGCGTCAGGTTCGCACCAGCTACCGAATCAAGGTTGAACGGAGTGTCGTTATCGCCACTCCGGACTTCCCGGGTGGTGGGTCATTGGTGATGTGGAGATTGTGGGAATGTCTGATCGGCAAACCGGTACGGTTAAGTGGTTCAACGATGCCAAGGGTTTTGGCTTCATTCAGCGTGACTCGGGGCCGGATGTGTTTGTGCACTTCCGTGCCATTCGCGGCGAAGGGCACCGCACTCTGGTCGAAGGCCAGAAGGTGGAGTTCGATGTCACTCAGGGGCAGAAGGGCTTGCAGGCAGAGGATGTAGCCGCCCTTTGAACGTCGCCGAGGCGAGATCGTCCTGGTATTGTCTGGCGCTGGGCGACGGCCTGTTGGCTACTGTCCCGCTGAGCGATATCGAAGACGCCTTCCGGCAGCTGCATCCGGCCGAAGCTCCACCGGGTGCAGCTGTTTTCAGCCGTCACCGTCTCGATGGCCTGCAGTGTCAGGTCACAGTCTATTTTTCCCCGGCGCTGGCTGGGCTGGCGCGCAGCTTCAATGCCCATCCCTGTTGCGTGCCCGAAGGCCATGACCTGGAATTACTGGTGGGCTCAGCCCAGGCTCTCACTCGCTGATTCCGCGTAATCAGGCGCTTGGCAGATTGCCATCCAGCCAGCGCTGAAAATCCGACGGCGGCAGCGCGCCATTGAGGCGGGCCACTTCCTTGCCACGGTGCATGATCAGCAATGTCGGGATGCTGCGAATAGCGAAGCGTGCCGCCAGCTCCTGGGCAGCTTCGGTGTCGACCTTGGCCAGGCGGGCGCGGGGTTCGATATTGCCTGCGGCCTGGGCGAACACCGGTGCGAATTGCTGGCAGGGCCCACACCAACTGGCCCAGAAGTCCACTACCAGGGGCAGATCGGCATTGGCATGGGCATTGAAATTGGCGCCACCCAGATCTACCGGGGCGCCGCTGAACAGCGCTTCCTTGCAGGCTCCGCAGCGGGGCGCCTGATCAAGCCGTTCGGCAGGCAGACGGTTGCGGCGATGGCAATGTGGGCAGGCCAGGGTCATGGGTTCGCTCATGGGCGGGCTCCTCTGCAATTGATCTGGGCAGACGCTGCGCTCAGGGCTTGAGCGCCCAGGTGAATTCCTCTTCACCAGCGACGGTTACCTTGTACCAGCGGTCGGCATCCGCTTCGCCATGTTGCTCTTCCCAGCCGCCGATGGAGCAACGTACTTCCCGGTTGAGCCCGTGAGCTATGGCGCGGGCGCACTCGAGGTCGGTGGCCCAGGGAGTGCGATCGCTCTCGAACCAGATGCTCGCCCATTTGCCGGCCGCCTTGCGCACTATCATCAGTGGAATCGCAGCGTCGCCATGCAGGGTGCCACGGCGAGTGGTGCCGGACCAGGGGCCCAGGTCGAGGCGGCCGACCTGCTGCTCCAGCCAGGTGCCCAGCTCCTCCAGAAACTCTTCCTTCAGATAGATCTCGATATCCGGTTGGCGCACGCAAATTCCTCTCAGTGACGTTGCAACATGACCATGCGCATGGCGACTTCCAATCCGGCAACGCCACTGTCGCGCAATGCCTGCTGGCGATCAGGGCGGCTGCGAAAGCCGTGGGGCGTCATGCCGATCAGGTTATCCAGAGCGGTGGGGTCCAGATCCAGAGCATAGCGCAGGACCTGGTCATTGACGATCTCCAGCCCCTCGGGCAAGACCTTGATCAGCTCCGGGGTGGGGTGAATGCTGTCGTACAGCTTTTCACGCAGGGCCAGCAGATGATCGGCATGGGGGCCGACCAACAGGAGGTGGCCGCCGGGCCGTAGCACCCGCAGGCATTCATCCCAGGACCAGGGGCTGAATACACACAGCGCGGCATCCAGGCTGGCGTCGGCCACCGGCAGACGGGCGCTGGAGCCCACCAGCCACTGGATGTCGCGATTGCGTCGACAGGCCTTGATCACCGCGTCCTTGCTGATATCCAGCCCGGCGCAGTCGGCCTGCGGCAGGGCGCGGGCCAGACGATCGGTGTAATAACCTTCGCCGCAACCCATATCCAGCACGGCGGCAGGTGCCTGCTCACTGAACAGCCGGTTGATCTCGTCGCTGACCGGCTGGTAATGACCGCCGTCGAGGAAGGCTTGGCGGCAACCGAGCATGGCCGGGGTGTCACCGGGTTGACGGCTGTTCTTGTGCTGCACCAGCAACAGATTGAGATAACCCTGGCGGGCCTGGTCGTAACTGTGACCATTACCGCAGGCCCAGGTGCGATCCGTAACCTGCAGCGCCTCGTGGCAGTGGGGGCAGATGAGTTGCAGCATCAGCTGAGCAGCTCTTGCAGGGTGGCCTGGTAGATATCGGTAAGCGTTTCCAGATCAGCCGCGTTGATATGTTCGTTCAACTGGTGAATGGTCGCATTCACCGGCCCGAGTTCGACCACCTGGGTACCCATGGTGGCAATGAAGCGCCCATCGGACGTTCCGCCAGAGGTGGATGGCTGGGTTTCACGGCCGGTGATCTGGCGGATTGCCGCAGCCACACCATCCAGCAATTCGCCGGGTTCGGTAAGAAAGGGCTGGCCGGACAGGGTCCATTCCAGCTCGTGGTCCAGGCCGTGGCGGTCGAGAATGTCGACGACCCGTTGCTGCAGCCCGGCTACCGTGGACTCGGTGGAGAAGCGGAAGTTGATCAGCGCTTCCAGCTCGCCCGGTACCACATTGGTGGCACCCGTGCCGGAGTGGATATTAGAAATCTGGAAACTGGTAGGCGGAAAGAAGGCGTTGCCCTGATCCCAGGTCTCGGCTGCGAGCTCTGCCAAAGCCGGTGCGGCCAGGTGGATGGGGTTGCGTGCCAGATGTGGATAGGCGACATGGCCCTGTTTGCCCTTGATCAACAGGCGGGCGTTCAACGAGCCACGGCGGCCATTCTTGACCACGTCACCCACCTGCTCAGTGCTGGAAGGCTCGCCGACGATGCACCAGTCCACCTTTTCGTCCCGGTCGACCAGAGTCTGTACCACCTTGACGGTGCCCTCGGTCGCTGGGCCTTCTTCATCGCTGGTGATCAGGAAGGCAATCGAGCCGCGGTGGTCGGGGTGGGCGGCGACAAAGCGTTCCACAGCCACCACCATCGCCGCCAGGCTGCCTTTCATATCCGCTGCGCCACGCCCATACAGCATGCCATCGCGCATGATTGGCTCGAAGGGCGGATTGTCCCATTGCTCCAGCGGGCCGCTGGGTACCACATCGGTATGGCCGGCGAAGCAGAGCACTGGCGATTGGGTGCCGCGGCGTGCCCAGAGATTGTCTACCTCACCGAAACGCAGGGACTCCAGGGTGAAACCACAGGCGGCCAGACGATTGCCCATCAACTGCTGGCAACCGGCATCGTCCGGGGTGGTGGAATCGCGGGCAATCAGCTCGCAGGCGAGGGCAAGGGTAGGGGAGAGCGTGGTGGTCATGGTCGCTGGCCGGGTCTGAAATCGGCCGTCATGATAGCAGAGTTGAGTAGCACCACGCTCTCGTGTCGGTCGCGGACCCGGGCTACGGCTTGGCCGGATGGGTTTCGTGGCCCATCGGTGTGCTGTCCGGCAAAGCGGTCTGGCTGCGGAAGTCCGGGCTGTGGGTTTCCGAATCCAGGGGCATGTGACTGTAGCGCTGGATATTGGCCGAATCGTGCTTGTTCTCGTCCAGTATGCGCTTGAGTTCGCAGTGGCCAGTGGCGCCACGGAAAATGGCCATACCGCCCAGAGCCATCTGTAGCACGCCAGTCAGGCCGCCGGTGCGCAAGCCATTGCCCAGCAGCGCGAGGCCACCGATGATCGAGGCGGCGCGCTCTGCGCCGTCTACATTCTTGGGTGTGGTCAGGTGAAGCATGGTAGGAGTCCTCTGATTGAAGAGCAGGGCGGCTCGCGTCGGTCAATTACCGAACGCGGCCCCCGATGGATGTCAACGCGCGGGCACTTGTTGCGCGTCATGGGAAATGGTGACTTCAACCCGGCGGTTCATCGCCCGGGAAGCCGGCGTGTTGTTGTCCGATACCGGGTGAGCTTCACCCAGCCCCACGGTCTGGATACGGCTGGCATCGACGCCCTCCTGTACCAGTGCGCGGCGTACCGAGTCTGCCCTGGCCTGGGACAATGTCAGGTTGTAGGCATCGGGGCCGGTGCTGTCAGTGAAGCCTTCGATCAGCACCTTGCGTTGCTCGTTTTCCTGCAGGAATTGCGCAAGCTTGCGCACACTGGAGTTGGCTGCCGGTTTCAACTCGGACTTGTCCAGATCGAACAATACGTTGCTGAAGGTTACCACCGAACCACGGTCGGTCTGTTTGGCGTTCAGCTCTTCCTGCAACTTGCGGATCTGCGCATCGCGCGCCTCCAGGCGGGTGCGGGCCCGTTTCTCGGATACTCCTTCGAGTTCTTGTTCGGCTGAACGCAACGCTATGGTCTGGCGTGCCAGCTCGACCCGCCGCTCGGTCAGGTAGGCCAGGTGGTCGATTTCGTGGGGCTCGGCACCTTCCTTCTGGGCGAGCTCGGCGCGGCCGAGTGCGTCGCGCGCATCTTCGGTTTCGACGGCGGCGAGCTGCCGTGACTGTGGATGATTCTGCAGCTCGGTCACGTCCAGTCTTGCCTGTTCCAGATTGGGGTTGAGTTCATTGGAAGCACAGGCCGTCAACAGCAGCCCCATAGCCAGGCAGGCAGGGATGGTCAGTTGAGTACGCATGGGGTCTTCTCCTCGCAATTGGATAGGGTGGCCGCAATCACTGCAGGCCGCGCAGGGTTTCTTCGCGCAGTTCCTGGGTGCCCCGTTCGGCTTCTCCCACGACCTTCAACGCCTTTTCCGCGCGGCCTTGCGTTCAGCAACGCGGGCATCCCATTCGGCTTGTTCGGCAAGATAGCGAGCGCGCTCATACTCTTCGGCCACATTGGCCTGTTCGGCCTGGAGCATCTTTTCCCGTGCCTTGCGCAACTCCACCGGGGCGTAGCGGGCGCTTTCCGCGGTATCGGCGGCATTGAGCGCCTGCTGCGCGGTGGCAAGCTGGCTGGTTGGCGGTGGGGTGCTGGCACAACCAACCAGCGCTGCTGCAGCGCCGATGGTCGCGATGGCAATCAGATGTTTGGGGACGTGTAACAGAGCGTGATTTGACATGGTTCCGACTCCAGATTGAATGCATTGCGTCAACAATGGTTGCGGAAAACGAACTGTGCTTTCTTACTGGCTGGACCGGTCCGGGCCATGAGCATTGCGCTGCCAATGCGCTGTAATCGACCAGTGTGAGGCTGTTGCAATCACAGTGTGTACAGAGATTCTGACCGCCGGGGGTGGGGGCTGTTCAACAAAAACGTGCGGCTTGGCTGCGGTGGAAAGCTCAGATGACGGTGGATTCAGCCCAGCGGGCTTTGCGCCAGGCGCGTCGCTGTTTCTTATCGAGGAAGGTCCAGGCGAGCAATCGGCTGTGTTTTTGCCCTTGCGCCATGGGGATGACGCGCACGTTCGTGGTAGGTAAAGCGGCGAGCTGCTGCTGCAGCGCCGGCAGGTTGGCAGCCTTGGAAACCAGGCTGGTGAACCAGAACACCTGGCCGGCCAGGGCGGCACTTTCATCGATCATGCGAGCCAGGAACCCGGCCTCGCCACCGTCGCACATCAGCTCGTTGGCCTGGCCGCCGAAATTCAGTGCCGGCTGCCTGCCGGAGCGGTCCTTGCCGAGGTTGCGCCATTTGCGTTGGCTACCGGCACTGGCCTCGGCCTGACTGCCATGGAAGGGCGGATTGCACAGGGTAAAGTCAAACTGCTCATCGGCGCCGACCAGCCCGGTGAATATCCGGGATGGCACGGTCTGGCGGCGCAACTGGATACCCGCCGCCAGCCCTGGATTGGCTGCCAGAATATGCGCCGCATTATCGAGTGCCTGGGGATCGATATCAGCGCCGACGAAGCGCCAGCGGTATTCCACCCGGCCGAGCAGTGGATAGATCAGATTGGCGCCGGTACCGATGTCCAGGCCCATGAGTCGCTCGCCTGTGGGTATGTTGCCGTCATGACTTTCACCCAGCAAGTCCGCCAGGGCGTGAATATAGTCGGCGCGGCCGGGCACGGGCGGGCAGAGATAGCCATCGGGAATAGTCCAGTCGCGAACGCCGTACTGATGCAGCAGCAAGGCGCTGTTCAATACCGTCACTGCTCGGGTATCGGCGAAGTCCACCGTGGATGAACCATCCGCAGCCCTGATGATATGGGGCTTCAGCGCCGGGCAGGTACGGACCAGCGCATCCAGATCGTAATGGCCCTGGTGGCGATTACGCGGATGCAGGCCGGTTTTCTGCGGGCGACGCTGGTTTGGTCTGGTTGACATGGCTGGGTCTCTCGGGCAAGCGGATGATTGTCCCACAGCGGCGCGGGAGGATCATCCAGCTTGTGCACAATTAGCGTGGATGAATCTGTGGATAACCCTGTGATAGAAGGAGCGAGGCCGCATTCACGATGGTCTTGCGGGAACTGGTGATTTATTGACCAGCTGCGGATATCCACTATGGCCATGCGTTATACTGCGCGGTCTCATTTGTGCGAGGTGTACATGGCGATTGATGATCCCCGTTTCGGCGGTATAGCGCGGCTGTATGGTACCGAGGCGTTGGCTCGCCTGCAGGCCAGCCATGTGGCGGTGGTCGGCATCGGTGGTGTCGGCAGTTGGGCCGCCGAAGCGCTGGCGCGTACCGGGCTGGGCCGCATCACGTTGATCGATATGGATGACATCTGCGTCACCAACACCAATCGCCAGCTGCCCGCCATGAAAGGCAATATCGGCCGGTTGAAGGTCGAGGTGATGGCGGAGCGTTTGCAGGCCATCAACCCGGCCTGCGAGGTGCGCCCGATCATGGGCTTTGTGACGCCGGATACCCTTGCTGAATACATTACCGATGACATCGATTGCGTAGTGGATTGCATCGACAGTGTGGCGTCCAAGGTCGCGCTGATCGCCTGGTGCCGGCGGCGCAAGATCGGCATCGTTACCACCGGCGGCGCTGGTGGTCAGATCGATCCGACCATGATCAAGGTCGCGGACCTGTCGAAAACCGTGAATGATCCACTGGCAGCCAAGGCCCGCTCGCTGCTGCGGCGCGATCACAACTTCCCCCGGGCCGACAGCAAGCGCAGCTTCGGCGTGCCCTGCGTCTATTCCACCGAACAACTGCGCTACCCCAAGCCGGACGGCTCGGTATGCCAGCAGAAGACCTTTGTCGGGGAGGGCGTGAAGCTGGATTGTTCCGGCGGCTTCGGTTCCGTGACCATGGTCACCGCGACCTTTGGCATGGTGGCCGCCTCCAAGGCGGTGGAGCGGTTGCTGCGTTAGGCTGGCCTGAATATCCGGCCAGCCTGGTTTACCGCAGCCACCCCATAGCTGCGTAGCGCTGGTTCTTGACTGCGCGAAGAGATTTTCCGATAGCTTGCCAGTATTTTGCCAACTGACTCACAACCCTGTTTCCCAAGGGCGGCCTTGACGGCTGCGGTCTGATATAACGGCGGCTTTGTTCGTCAGACAAGGGAATACAGGATGTTCGCCCCGGCCAATACCGCGCACTTCAGCCTCGCCATTCCGCACCTGGAACACGACTTCAAGGTGCTGGCCTTCCAGGGCACCGAAGCCATCAGCCAGCCTTATTGCTTCGAACTGGACCTGGTCAGTGAGCGACCGGACCTGGATATCGAAGGGTTGCTGCATCAGCCGGCGTTTCTCAGTTACGCCGGGCCGGACCAGGGCGTGCACGGCCTGATCCACAGCGTCGCCCAGGGCGAATCCGGCAAACGCCTGACCCGCTATCGCATCACCCTGGTCCCCCGGCTGGCCTATCTGCAGCACGCCACCAACCAGCGCATCTTCCAGCACCGCACTGTGCCGCAGATCATCACCGAGGTGCTCAAGGGCCACGGCATTTTCACTGATTCGTTCCGCTTCCAATTGCGCGAAGACGGGCCCGAGCGGATCTACTGCACCCAGTACAACGAAACCGACCTGCACTTCATCCAGCGTTTATGTGAAGAAGAAGGCATCCACTACCACTTCCAGCACAGCCCCGAAGGCCACCAGCTGGTGTTCGGCGAAGACCAGACCGTCTTCCCCAAACTGACCCCGACCCGCTTCAACCAGGGCAGCGGCATGGTCGCCGACGAGCCGGTCATCAAACGCTTCAACCTGCGCCTGCAAACCCGCCCCAGCCAGGTCAGTCGCCGCGACTACAACTTTGAGAAGCCGCGCCTGCTGATGGAAAGCAAAGCGCAAAGCGAAGCCCTGCCCGCACTGGAATACTACGACTACCCCGGCCGCTTCCAAGACCGCACCCGCGGCCAACATCTGGCCACCAGAACCCTCGAAGCCCACCGCAGCGACTACCGTGTGGCGCAAGGCGACAGCGACCAGCCAACCCTGATCAGTGGCCACTTTCTGGCTTTGACCGAACACCCAAGAGCAGACTGGAATGATCTTTGGCTATTAACCGCCGTCAAACATGAAGGCAAACAGCCCCAAGTGTTGGAAGAATCGGTGACCAGCGCCACCAACCCCGGGGATGACTTCACCCAGGGCTACCGCAACACCTTCACCGCCACCCCGTGGGACGTTATCCACCGCCCTCAGATAAGCCACCCCAAACACCCCATCAACGGCACCCAAACCGCCGTCGTCACCGGCCCCGAAACCGAAGAAATCCACTGCGACGAGTACGGCCGCGTCAAAGTCCAATTCCATTGGGACCGCCAAGGCCAGGCCGATGCAAACACCAGTTGCTGGCTCCGCGTCGCCAACAACTGGGCCGGCGACCGCTACGGCGGCATCGCCATCCCAAGAGTCGGCATGGAAGTGCTGATCACCTTCCTCGAAGGCGACCCCGACCAACCACTGATCACCGGCTGCCTGTATCACAAGACCCACCAGGTCCCGTACAGCCTGCCGGAGCACAAGACCCGCAGCGTCTTCAAAACCCTCAGCAGCCCCGGCGGCGACGGCTTCAACGAACTGCGTATCGAAGACAAGGCCGGTGAAGAACAGATATTCATCCACGCCCAGCGCGACTGGGACCAGAACATCCAGCACGATCAGCACATCCGCGTTGGCAATGAGCGCCACGACCGTGTCGAAGCCAACAGCTACACCGAGCTGCTGGCCGAAGAACACTGCACCACCCATGCCGACCGCAAAACCGAGATCACGGCCGACGACCACCTGACCGTTGCCAACAACCAGCACATCAAGATTGGCACCGGCCAGTTCATCGAAGCCGGTCAGGAAATCCACCTGTCCAGCGGCATGAAAGTCGTCCTCGAGTCCGGCAGCGAGATCACCTTCAAGGCCGGCGGCAGCTTCGTCAAGATCGACCCCAGTGGGATATCGATGGTCGGACCGCAGGTGCGGATGAACTCGGGTGGGAGTGCGGGTAAGGGGAGTGGGGCGGCGCCGGCGCTACCCGGGGAGACCGCAGCAGCACCTGACGCTTTCTCCGGCAATCTATTGGTACCAGCGCAGCGGCAGGCACTGTCGTTGGCGCCCCCGTTGTGCGCTATCTGTACCCCAAATAATGGGGGCGACGCGTGAGCACACGGTATCTGTTACTGGATGGTGTGCGTTATGAGCAAGCGCTGGAGCGCCTATACCGGCGTGATGAAGAACTGCAAATAGAACCGCTCTACGCCGGCACGCCTTGGCAGGATCTGGCTGACCTGGGGCCCATCCTGCTCGGCCTGCATCAGGACTCAACACTATGGCAGGAGGTCGATGATGAGCCGGAATGGCACGCGGCTGCGGCTATATTGACCAGCCCTGCACCCATGACACAGATAGCCGACCATCTACGTCAGTTCAATCAGGTGACCGATACCCAGGGTAGCGCCTACCTGCTGCGCTATGCCGATCCACTGGTTGCCTGGTTCTGGCTGAACAGTTTCGGCAGTGACACCGCAATACACGTGCTTGGCCCAATCAGCCAATGGCATATCGTGCGACCGCAGGTAACCTGGCAGCCAGCCGACGCAGGTTGGCAGGTATTTGACGGCCCGGCCCGGAGCCATTGCATCGCCATGCAATCCATTTGGCGAGGCACAACAACAAGGGCTGGATCAGGCTTATCGTTGGCAATTGAAATCCCGCCTCTATGCATGCCTGCAAGCCAACCACCCCGTTGCATTACAGCATCTGGCACCAAACGCTCTGGATAGCTGGTTGGATAACCGGCTACTCACCGCTGAGGCTTGGGGGCTGGCCAGTGAACGCAGCCAGGTTATCTGGTGCGCATTGAGCCTGACCCATGGCGATGACTTCGCCACCGCCACTGATGGGTGCTACCAGCATTGGCTAAGCCTTCATCAAACTGCCGCATTCACCCCCGACCAACGCCTCCAACAGTATTACCGGACTATGGCTGAGCCAGAAGGACTACCGACATGACCAGCATGCGCACGCCCAGCGAGATCAGAGACAACCTTTTCGCCACGTTTGCTGACAAGCCCATGACCAGTATCGGACAGTGCCCTTTGCAGCAGGTAGAAATAGCTATTTTCCCGGTGCGCTATGCACTCGATGAAGCCGCGCACACCAGCGGTGAACCGGGCCCGCATCCGATACCCGCCACTTGGCAAGGCGCAGCCTCCTTACCTGTTCTGCACACGCGGACCTATACCCAGCGTCAGTTGCGTGATGGGTGGCTGTACGTCATCGACCAGACCGCCAACACACTGGATGAATACCGTGTGCAAGACGCGACCTTCAGCAAGCAGGCTGCAGCAGCTGGGGGTAGCGCGGAGCCCGCGCTGGGCCATCTGTTGTATCCACGAGGGCACCAGTTGCTACTGGCTTACTCCAGTGTGAAGTGGAGTGAGTACACTCACGAACGTATGGCTGATCCAGCAGAGCAAGCGCGCTGGATGCGCCCCCTCGATCTGGCCGGATATGCCCACACCATGCAGGCACCCCACTGTGCTGCACTGACTGAAATAGCAGAGCATGTCGCTGATATTGACCCCGGCACGGCGAAGGCGGACTTGCGTTTCGACAGCACCTTGGTGGCCACCCAGGCCCAGGATGCGGAGCAGGCCTGCAAACCGGCTCTGGGGAGTGACCGGGTGTTGGCCTGCGTGCCGGATCAGGACTCAGCCCTGTTCATTGCACTGGATGACCCGCTGGGCATACTTGAAGACCTGAGCATGCAAGCGGCTGGCCCAGCACTGGCCCTGGCCCAGTTTGAAGAACAGCATATGCACCGGCTGACAGTGGCTCAGTATGTGGAAATGCTGGCGGGAGCGGACTTTTCTGATCTGGAAACCACACTCAATGTGGATGACCAAGCCTTTCACACCTTCAAACGGAAAGCCCAGCGTTATCTGGATGCGAGGGTCATGCAGCAGTTCGATGCCGCCAATGGAGGAACCGTCGGGCTCCAGCAGGCCATCAAAGAGCGGGACTTGCTGATCGCCGAATATGGCGAAGACATCGTCGATCGCGTGGATAGGCTGTTGGCCCAGTGGCGGGCCAGAGACTCCTTGCGCGGGCAGGTGCGCTTTGGCGAAGCTCAGCAATATGTACTGGAAAAGCGTGCAGAGCTCGACGGCCATCAGGCCTCACTGAACATCTGTCTTGAAGACCTGATCGTCTGGCTGAAGCGTTTGGGGACAGACCCCCTCTGTGTATTTCATGATCAGACCGAGGAGAGTCAATGCCTGAGCCTGATAGAACACGCGGATGCCTGGCTGGGTCTACTCACTCAACATGAAGCCGGTCGTGACTGGGTTATCAAGGACTACGCCGAACCAAACACCCTGATGGGCTTGGCACACTACAACTTCGACAAGGAACTGGCGTCGAATATTGACCGATTGGCACAGGAATTTACCGAGCAGGAAGGTATCAACCTGGCGGTAGCCGGTTCAGTTGCGAAGCGCTCCCAGGAAATCACCGACGTACTCAGCAACGAAACCATCCGCAACAGCGCCCTGTTTCAGCGTATGAGCCAACCGGCCCAACGCGCCTATGACACACTATTGAAGGTCGCCAGCCAACATTTCGAAGACCTCTGGGAAGCCTTCGAGTACAAACTGCTGCCCGCCGTCAGCAGCCGGCTTGGCCCGCAATGGAAACCCGTTGCCTATCTGACCATCAGCGTGGCAGTGCAAAGCACAGTCGATGAAATCAAACCCTATCTCATCCTCGACCCAGAGTACCGACAGAAACATGCACGCTGGACGCGACAGGTCGTCATGGTCACCCGTAAACTCAATGCCCAGAGCCACGTAGCGCGCACCGGAGCACGCCATGATCGTCAAGCTGCCACCCGGGATGTGAGACAGCTCAAACAACAACTGGATAGCCTGATGCTGGAAATGCCCGCCAAAATTCTTGCGCGTGGCGAGATCCACCAGCAAACGCAGCACACCGCCATTCAGCAGCGGACTTTCACCATCGAAACTCTCGGTCGAGCTGAGCTGGCCCAACAGCTGGAAGCCAAAGCCAAGGATTATGGCAGCTATATCAAACGAGCCAACGACTGGGTCAAGAACAATATCAACAAGGGGTTGGCAGGGTTGGTCACGGTACTAAACTTCTGGAACGTCCACACCGCCATGGCCGACGCCGGAGCCAGCGGCGAATGGACTACCAAGGACCAGCTATCAGTCAGCACAGCCGCGGCCACCATGCTCAGTGGTTTGACTGCGCTGGCGATAATGCCGGCTTGGGCGAGGATGGCTGGCCTTACTGGTGAGGCAACCGTTAAAGGTAAGGCTGTTCAGGTGCGTCTTGTGGATGCCGCAGCCAAGTACTGGCATCCGGACCACGGACAGCATAAGGCCCTGTTCAAGACATTTGCCAAGCGAGCCTTTGCTATGTCGGGGTTGGCGGTGATTGCATCGGTGGCTGAGACCTTCCAGATAAAAGAAGAAATCGACAATGCGGACTCTGAAGCTGAAAAGCTGGCACTCCAATCCAAACGTGTTCTGACTATTGGGATGGGAGGGGTAGGGACATTCCAAGTGTTTCGTTCTTTAGGAGTGTTCTTTGGAAGCCGCGCAGCAGGGCTTGTTTTCGCGCCGTGGATCATTGTCGCGTTTGCAATTGCGGGTGCCGCCTATCTGATCATTTCATTGGTGGCTGATAGCCTCAAGCTGGAAGGCCTGAAGCTCTGGTTATACCGTAGCAGTTGGAGTAACTCACAAGCAGATTACTGGCCAGATACGGAGGAGGGCAACAAGGATGAGTTACGTGCCCTGCAAGAGGTGCTGCTGCGTCCGACCATCGTAGCGCAAACCCTGAAGGGGAAAATGAGCGACCTCAACAACCCCAACCGAAATGGCGTCTGGCTGAAGCTGGTACTGCCGCCTGACGTAGCAGGGCAAGATATCCGTATCTATCCGATCATGGTGGCAGAAGGAGGCTGGTTCAGCAGGGACAGACAGACCGGGTATCGAGCCAATCTCTATGCCGAGTACTTTGCTGAAGGTAACTGGATCGGGCTTGAGCAACTTGGCGATTGGGAATCGCTGGACGTACGAAAATATAGAGACCAACTGCCCGCACAGTACGCTCCAGAGGACTGGCGAGTCTGGCTTGTTCATCTGCCCCATCGCTGGGGAATGGATAGGCTGGAAGTTGAGATCCATTATCCGCCAGCAATGTTGGACCGTCCCGATACCCTTGGTTATCGTTTCAATATCGACCTTAATGGTATGAAGGCAGGCAGCCTGCACGAGAACCCTTATGTACACGGGCAGGTCACCGAGCCAGATGGGGGTAGTAGGCCTTTGGTGATTGACAGCATTCCGGCTGGTACGCGGAATATCCTTACCTTGGGAGTAATTTAATGAGACGTACCGGCTGGCGTAAAACACCAGACTTATCTGACAGAATGGAATGGGAATATAGCACCGAGCCCCAGGTATTAACCTGGACGGTGAAAGCTATCGATAAAAGTATTCTCGGCGACGGGCTTCCGGCCATGATTCCTGGATTCTTAATGTTTGTCGGCGGGATGTATGGGCTTTTTAAAAACGATATGGAAATATCCCTTATGTTTTTTTTGCCCATGCTTCTTATGGTTTTCTTGTTCGTTAAAATTGGTATGGAAAAAACCGTCTTCGTCTACCGCGCCACCGAAGAGCGCTTGGAAATCTGCCAGTGGCAGGATATCCCTGATCTGGTGTTTACCTTCCTCAAGGTATTTCCCTTTATTGTAGTCGGCATCATCTTGATGGCACTGATCAGTAACCCTGCACTATCCATTGCCGCACTGGCAGGGCCGGCGTTGGTGGGAATTCTGCTGGCATCCGTGGGTGGCGACTCAAACTACAAGGCAATCTACAAACGATTTCGTCGTGATGAGGTCATCTGGTCAGAGATTCGCAAGGCCTTATTGGATGAACGGAAAGGGCTGCTTGCATTGAGTGTTGACTGGGAAAATAAGGTGATTGACCCAGCAGAGGTTGATCTTGCCAATAAAGAGCACCATCTACACCTGTATCCTATTTATTTCCGCAAAGACCAGGAACAAGCCGTTCTTTCGCTAATAAAGGAGAAGATGGCGGAGGATACACCCTTGATGGATGGCAGTTACAAATACCCATTTTCAGGCTGATGGTGACTACATCACATCGAGTGACAGCAAGGCCGCCCTTATATTATGGCAAGTAGCCGATCTCAACTGGATATATGAAGTTAGAGCCGATCAGTAAGTAGTACTTAAGGAAAAGCCCGGCGAGCCGGGCTTTTCCATCACTCAATCACTCAATTGTGCGCATGCAAGATGCTATTCAACTGAATAGCGCTCTTGTTGGTCTTGCACTCGATTGAGCCGGTCTGTGAGTTGCGGCGGAACAGCAGGTCGGGCTGGTTGGCCAGGTCGCGGGCCTTGATGATTTCCACCAGGTTGTCGGCGTCGTCCAGCAGCGCGACCTTGAGGCCCGCGGTGATGTACAGGCCGGCTTCGACGGTGCAGCGATCACCCAGCGGGATGCCGATACCGGCGTTGGCGCCGATCAGACAGCCTTCACCCACCGAGATGACGATATTGCCGCCGCCGGAGAGTGTACCCATGGTCGAGCTGCCGCCACCCAGGTCCGAGCCCTTGCCGACGAATACGCCAGCGGAGATGCGGCCTTCCACCATGCTGGTACCGGCGGTACCCGCATTGAAGTTGATGAAGCCTTCATGCATGACGGTGGTGCCTTCGCCGATATAGGCGCCCAGGCGGACCCGGGCGGTGTCGGCGATGCGTACACCGCTGGGCACGACGTAGTTGGTCATCAGCGGGAATTTGTCGACGCTGTGCACCTGCAGATCGCGGCCCTCAAGGCGGGCTGCCAGCTGGCGCTGGGGCAGCTCGGTCAGGTCGATGGCGCCTTCGTTGGTCCAGGCGACATTGGGCAGCAGCGGGAACAGGCCAGCCAGCACCACTTCATGGGGCTTGACCAGACGATGCGACAGCAGGTGCAGCTTGAGATAGGCACCGGGGGTGGTGATGGGTGCGTCATCGGTTTCCAGGATGGTGGCGACCAGCGGACGGGTGCTGTGCTCCAACTGGTTGGCCAATGCGCCGAGCTCGGCAAAGCCTGCATCGATAAGGGCTTTGCCCAGTGCGGCGCACTGACTGGCGTTAAAGTTGATGGCCTGGTTGCCACCGTCGTAGCCGAGCTGTTCGGCGAAAACGGCAACGATACGGCGATCGGGTTTCAGGAGTGGTTGGGGATAGTACACTTCCAACCAGTCACCGGCATTGTTCTGGGTGCCGATGCCCAGGGCCAGGCTGAAATGGTCACTCATCAGGGGTGGTTCCTTTGTGCATGTAGTCAGAAGGCAGCGGCGTAGAGATCGGGCTTGAAGCCGACCAGACGCTGTGAGCCGGTATCCAGTACCGGTCTTTTTATCATTGAGGGGTTGGCCTGCATGAGAGCGACGGCCTTGTTCTGGTCGATGTCCTGCTTGTCTGCGTCATCGAGTTTGCGGAAGGTCGTGCCCTGGCGGTTGAGAATCTTCTCCCAGCCATGTTCGGTGCACCAGGTGTGCAGCCGGTTAGCATCAATGCCTTCCTTCTTGTAGTCGTGAAACTGGTATTCGACGCCATGTTCGTCCAGCCAGGTGCGGGCTTTTTTCATGGTGTCACAGGCCTTGATGCCGTAGAGGGTGATCATGGTCAGAGGCTCCTGATAAAGGTACGAATGCGTTGCGCTGCTTCGATGCAGTCGCCGAGCGGTGCAACCAGCGCCAGGCGCACACGACCGGCGCCGGGGTTATGGCCCTCGACATCGCGTGACAGGTAGCGTCCCGGTACCACGGCCACATTCTGCTCGGCCAGCAGGCGGCGGGTGAAGGTTTCGTCATCGATGGGCGTGACGGGCCACAGATAGAAGCCGGCATCCGGACGCTGGACGTCCATGACATCACCGAGGATGTCCAGTACGGCATCGAACTTGTCCTGGTACAGGCTGCGGTTGGTCTGTACATGCGCTTCGTCTTGCCAGGCGGCGAGACTGGCCAATTGAGTCTGGACCGGCATGGCGCAGCCGTGATACGTGCGATAGGTCAGATAGGGTTCGAGCAGACGGGCGTCGCCGGCAATGAAGCCGGAGCGCAGACCGGGCAGGTTGGAGCGCTTGGACAGACTGTGAAACACCACGCAGCGGGAAAAGTCCGTGCGTCCCAGACTGGCACAGGCCTGCAGCAGACCGACCGGAGCCGGTTGGGCCGGTGAGTAGATTTCGCTGTAGCACTCATCCGAGGCGATGACGAAGTCGTACTCGTCCGCCAGCGCGATGAGTTTCTGCAGGGTGTGCAGTGAGGTGACTGCGCCAGTGGGGTTGCCGGGGGAGCAGATGAACAGCAACTGGCAGCGCCGCCAGATATCTGCCGGCACCTTGTCGAAATCGGGGATGAACCCATTGCTGGCATCGCAAGCCAGATAATGTGGCTGTACGCCGGCCAGCAGCGCTGCGCCCTCGTAGATCTGATAGAAGGGGTTGGGGCTGACCACCAGACCTTGCGGGTCCCGCTGCACCACGGCCTGGGTAAAGGAGAACAGCGCTTCGCGGGTACCGGTGACCGGCAATACGTTCCGGTCGGCGTCGAGCATGCCGGTGGGCAGTTGGAAACGCTGGCTCAGCCAGTCAGCGATACCCTGGCGCAGCGCCGGCAGACCTGCGGTCGAGGGGTAGATGGCCGCCTTGTCCAGGTGTGCCGCCATGGCGTCCAGCACGAAGGCCGGCGAAGCATGCTTGGGTTCGCCGATCGACAGGGATATCGGTGACAGCGCCGGGTTGGGGGTGATATCGGCGACCAGTGCCCGCAACTTTTCAAAGGGGTAGGGTTGCAGTTGCTGCAGGTCCTGGTTCATCCGGGGTCGATCCTCAAAACACGATTGAATGGGGTATGCCGTTATCCGACTGCTGGGTGTGGGGGCCGAGTGTACGGATGATGGTGCTCTGCAATCGCTCGCACAATTGCGGATCGGACAGTGGTTGATTGTCCGCATCGGTGATCACGAATACGTCGTCCACACGCTCACCCAGCGTGACGATGCGCGCATTTTGCACGCTGATGTCGAAATCGAGAAATATTTTTCCCATTCTGGCCAATAGGCCTGGCCTATCGGGCGCGCTCAATTCCAGCGTGGTGTGCTGTCCACTATGGTCAGTGAAGATGGTGACCTCGGGCTCGAAGGCGAAGTGCTTGAGCTGTCGCGGCACCCGGCGCTGGATGATGGCGGGGTAGGCGTCGGGGTCGGAAAGTGCCTCAAGCAGCCCGGCCTTGATCTCGCGGATGCGTTCGGGATGATCGCCGATCGGGCCGCCATCGGCGTCCAGCACAATATAGGTATCCAGGCTGAAGCGGTTGGTGGTGGTGATCACCCGGGCGTCCTGAATGCTCAGGTTGAGCTGATCCATGGCTGCGGCAGTCACGGCGAATAGATCGTGCTGCTCGGGCGTGTAGAGGAATATCTGGGTGGCGCCCTCGAATTCACGCTGGGCTGTTTCCTTGATCAGCACCAGCGGGCCGCGGTGCTCGGGATGTTGCACGATGGCTTCGGTATGCCAGGCGATATCGCTGGCGGTGTGGCGCAGGAAGTAATCGTCACCCAGTTGTGCCCAGAGCGCTTCGGCGTCCTCCTCGTCGATGCCCGTGCGTACCAGGATATCCATGGCGGCATGTTGAGTGTCGGCGATCAATTGCGCGCGATTGGGCGGATTGTCCAGCCCGCGGCGCAGGGCGCGCTTGGTCTCGGTATACAACTGGCGCAGCAGCGAGGCCCGCCAGGAGTTCCACATATTGGGGTTGGTGGCGTTGATATCGGCGATGGTCAGCACATACAGGTAGTCCAGGCGCACCTGGTTGCCCAGCTGGACGGCGAAGTCGTGGATCACCTGGGGGTCGGAGATATCCTTGCGCTGGGCGGTAGTGGACATCAGCAGATGATGCTCCACCAGCCAACTGACCAGGTGGGTATCCCAGGCGGGCAATTGATGACGCTGGCAGAACAGCGTAGCGTCGATCGCACCCAGCTCGGAATGATCGCCGCCACGGCCCTTGGCGATGTCGTGGTACAGTCCGGCCATGTACAGCAGGTCCGGCTTGGGCAGGCGGCAGAAGATCTTCCAGGCCAGCGGATACTTTTCCTGATAATCGGGGCGGCCCAGCTTGCGCAGGTGCTTGATCAGGTTGAGCGTGTGGGCGTCCACGGTATAGATGTGGAACAGGTCGTGCTGCATCTGCCCGACGATACGGCCGAATTCCGGCAGATAACGCCCGAGAATGCCGTAGCGATTCATGCGCCGCAGGTTGCGGTGCACGCCTTCGCGGCAGCGCAGCAGTTCGACGAACAGGCTGGTGTTGCGGATGTCGCTGCGAAAGTTGTCATCGATCAGGTGGCGATGGTCACGCAGCAAGCGGATGCTGTCGGCGCGCACGCCACGGATCTCCGGATGTTGGGCCATCAGCACGAAGATTTCCAGCAGCGCGAAGGGCGTGCGCTTGAATACTTGCGGATGCGTCACTTCGATGTAGTGATTGCGTACCTGGAAGCGGGAATTGAGCGGCTGGATCTCTGCCGACTCGGCATCGCGCAGCAGGATCTCCTCGAAATGCTGCATCAGCAGGTCGTTGAGTTCCGACAGCGACATGACGATGCGGTAGTACTTCTGCATGAAGCGCTCGACCGCAAGCTTGGCGTCGTTATCCTCAAAGCCGAACAGACGGGCGATGGCGCGCTGGTGATCAAACAGCAACCGGTCCTCGGCGCGCCCGGCCAGGGCATGCAGGGCAAAGCGTACCTGCCAGAGAAAGGTGCGACCGCCAGCGAGGATGTTGTACTCGGGTTCGTTCAGGAAGCCCTGCTCGACCAGTTCGCGCAGGTCGCTGGTGCCGAAGTGGCGCAGGGCGACCCAGCCGATGGTCTGGATATCACGCAGCCCGCCGGGTGAACTCTTGACGTTGGGTTCGAGGTTGTACTCGGTGTCATTGAACTTGGCGTGACGGGCATGTTGCTCGGCGCGCTTGGCACGGAAGAATTCGGCGCTGGTCCACATGTGCTGCGGCCCGACAGCGTCGAGCATGGCCTGGCGCAAGGCTTCGTCACCAACCAGTGTCCGTGATTCCATCAGGTTGGTGATCACGGTGACATCGGCGCGCGCCTCGTCCTGGCATTCGCTGATCGTCCGCACGCTCTGGCCAACTTCCAGGCCGATGTCCCAGAGCAGCGTGAGAAAGTGGCTGATAGCCTCGTTGTAGCGATCGCCGGTGCCATCGCGTAGCAGGATCAGCAGGTCGATGTCCGAATGGGGGTGTAATTCCCCGCGCCCGTAGCCGCCGCCAGCCAGCAAGGCGATATCGGCTTCGTCGGGGCAGCCGAGGGTAGTCCACGCCTGGCGCAGGATCTGATCGACCAGCCAGGCCCGATCGTGAATCAGCTTGTGAATGTCCCGGCCGCCCTCAAAACGTGCCTGCAACACCTCGCGGGCATGGCGCAGGGCTTTCTTGAAAGCCGGAATCGGGCTGCGCTTGAGGGCCAGGTCCGCCTGGAATTGGCCAGGGTCAAACAGTTCGTGATCCACAATGATTCCTCGGCAGAGTTGGCCTTTAGCGGAAGTCTTCTTCCTTGCGCAGAGTCAGCACCTCATAGCCATCGGCAGTGACCAGGATAGTGTGCTCCCACTGGGCAGAGAGTTTGCGATCCTTGGTGATGGCGGTCCAGCCATCGCCCAGCAGCCGAGTTTCGGCACGCCCCTGATTGAGCATGGGCTCGATGGTGAAGATCATGCCTTCCTTCAGCTCCAGTCCGGTGCCGGCCTTGCCGTAGTGCAGCACCTGGGGCTCTTCGTGGAAGACCTTGCCGATGCCGTGGCCGCAATAGTCGCGCACCACGCTGTAACGGTTGGCGTGGGCATGGTCCTGGATGATCTGGCCGATATCACCGAGGTGGGCGCCGGGGCGAACCACGGAGATACCCTTGTACAGGCACTCCTGGGTAACGCGGGACAGTCGGGTGACCCAGTCGGGTACCTCGCCAACATGGAACATCTTGCTGGTGTCACCGTGGTAGCCATCCTTGATCACAGTGATATCGATATTCATCGCGTCGCCATTCTTCAGCGGCTTGTCGTTGGGAATACCATGGCAGACCACGTGATTGAGCGAGGTGCAGATGGACTTGGGGAAGGGGATGCGACCGTGCCCGCCGCCGTAGTTCAGCGGCGCGGGAATGGCTTTCTGTTCATTGATGATGAAGTCGTGACAACGCTGGTTCAGCTCATCGGTGGTCACGCCCGGCTTGACGTATTCCCCGATCATTTCCAGCACTTCGGCGGCCAGTCGGCCGGCGACGCGCATGCCGGCGATGTCTTCGGGGGTCTTGATGGATACGCTCATGATTGGGGGAATTCTCTCGTCTTGCCACGCCGACTGGCGTGCGGAATGGATTGATTGGGCGTGAGTTTATCAGATAGAAAGGCTGCCCGGGGCAGGCGCCGTTCGGCACGCCAGCCTTTATTCGGCATCCCACTCTATGGTATAAAGCGCCGCGCCTGAGAGAACCGCAGATTTTTACCTCAGGTATTTACTGAAACCGCACACGTATCGACACGTTGTCCTGGGTGCCCTTCGGGGTTGGATAGCGGGATGCGTGGAGGCCCAACCCGATCTATATATGGAGTTATCATGACCCAAGTTTCCATGCGTGACATGCTGAAGGCCGGTGCGCACTTTGGCCACCAGACCCGTTACTGGAACCCGAAAATGGGCAAGTTCATTTTCGGCGCTCGCAACAAGATTCACATCATCAACCTGGAAAAGACCATGCCGATGTTCCATGAAGCCCTGAGCTTCGTGGAGAAACTGGCCAGTGGCAAGAACAAGCTGCTGTTCGTCGGTACCAAGCGCGCTGCCAGCAAGATCATTGCTGAAGAAGCCACCCGCGCTGGCATGCCCTACGTTGATCATCGCTGGCTCGGCGGCATGCTGACCAACTACAAGACCATCCGTCAGTCCATCAAGCGTCTGCGTGACCTGGAAGTTCAGTCCCAGGACGGCACTTTCACCAAGCTGACCAAGAAAGAAGCCCTGATGCGCACCCGCGACCTGGAAAAGCTGGATCGCGGCCTGGGTGGTATCAAGGACATGGGCGGCCTGCCTGACGCCATCTTCGTCATCGACGTCGAGCACGAGCGCATTGCTATCACCGAAGCCAACAAGCTGGGCATCCCGGTCATCGGCATCGTCGATACCAACAGCAGCCCCGAAGGCATCGACTACGTGATCCCCGGTAACGATGACGCCATCCGCGCCATCAAGCTGTACGCCGGCGCCATGGCTGATGCTGTACTGCGCGGCAAAAACAGCGGCGGTGTCGACGAGTTCGTCGAAGAAGCTGCTGCGGCTCCCGAGGCCTCCGAAGGCTGAGCAGGAACCGGCGTGGTCTCAATGCCGTAACCAAGAAGGGGGCCTTGCCCCCTTTTTGCACTATGTTGAAATATCTTGAAAGCAACATGATGAGGCTACCCTGTGGTCCGGGTGGCTCCCAATCAAGCAAGCCAGAGGAATAATTCATGTCACAGATTACTGCAGCCATGGTCAAGGAACTGCGTGAGCGTACCGGCCAGGGCATGATGGATTGCAAAAAGGCGCTTGCCGCAGCGGATGGCGACATCGAGAAAGCCATCGACGACATGCGTGCTGCCGGTGCGATCAAGGCCGCCAAGAAAGCTGGCAACATTGCCGCTGAAGGCTCCATTGCTGTCAAGGTGGCGGACGACAACAAGTCAGCCATTATCATCGAAGTCAACTCCCAGACCGACTTCCTGGCGCTGCAAGACGACTTCAAGGGCTTCGTCAACGATAGCCTGGAGAAGGGTTTCGCTGCCGGTTACACCGACGCTGCTCCGCTGATCGCCGATCAGGAAACCGCCCGTGAGGCGCTGGTTGCCAAGTGTGGTGAGAACGTCAACATCCGTCGTCTGACCCGTGTTGAAGGCGACGTGGTGGGTGCCTACCTGCACGGTCATCGTATCGGTGTACTGGTTGTCCTGAAAGGCGGCGACGCCGAGCTGGCCCGTGACATCGCCATGCACGTGGCTGCCAGTAACCCGCAGCTGCTTGATCCTTCCCAGGTATCTCCTGAAGTGATCGAGAAGGAAAAGGAAATCTTCCTGAGCCTGAATGCTGACAAGATCGCCGGCAAGCCGGAGAATATTGTTGAGAATATGGTCAAAGGCCGGATCAACAAATTCCTCGCCGAAGCCAGTCTGGTCGAGCAGGCCTTCGTCAAGGATCCGGAAATCAAGGTCGGCGAGCTGGCCAAGAAAGCTGGTGCTGAAATCGTTTCCTTCACCCGCTTTGAAGTGGGCGAGGGCATCGAGCGTGCCGAGGTTGACTTCGCTGCCGAAGTAGCTGCCCAGATTGCTGCCTCCAAGCAGTAATTGCGCGGCGTGACCAGCGCTCTGCAGACTCCCTGCGCGGAGTCTGCAACCAGAGTAGTATCGGAAGGCTTCCCGCGCAGGCGTGAAGCCTTCTTTTTAAGAAATACTGAACAAGTCGCCATCCTGATGGTCTGGGTGTGACTTGTTGAGTGTTTCACCAGCCACAGCAGGAGAGTGATGAATGGCCCAGGTACCTAGCAGCCGTCAGCCCAAGTACAAGCGAATCCTTCTCAAACTCAGCGGAGAGGCCCTGATGGGTACCGAAGACTTCGGTATCGATCCCAAGGTGCTGGACCGCATGGCGCTGGAAATCGGCCAACTGATTGGCATTGGTGTACAGGTGGGACTGGTGATCGGTGGCGGCAATCTGTTCCGCGGCGCCGCTCTCAGTGCCGCTGGCATGGACCGGGTTACCGGTGACCACATGGGCATGCTGGCCACCGTAATGAACGGTCTGGCCATGCGCGACTCCCTCGAGCGCTCCAATATCCAGACCCGGGTGATGTCAGCCATCACCATGGAAGGCGTCACCGAGCATTATGATCGACGCAAGGCCATGCGCTATCTGGCTGGTGGCGACGTGGTAATATTTTCCGCTGGTACCGGTAACCCCTTCTTCACCACCGACACTGCCGCCTGCCTGCGCGGTATCGAGGTGGATGCGGATGTGGTATTGAAGGCAACCAAGGTGGACGGCGTCTATAACCGCGATCCGATGAAGGATCCGAATGCCGAACGTTTCGACAAGCTCAGCTATGACCAGGTGCTGGACCTCAAGCTGGGTGTAATGGATCTGACAGCCATCTGTCTGATCCGCGATCACCAGATGCCCTTGCGGGTATTCAACATGAACAAGCCTGGCGCGCTGCTCAATGCAGTGGTAGGAAGCGCCGAGGGAACATTGATCGAGGGCTGAGTAATGATCAACGAAATCAAGCAAGAAGCGCAGGAACGTATGAAGAAGTCGGCCGAGTCGCTGGACGTCGCCTTCGCCAAGATCCGCACTGGTCGGGCACACCCGAGCATTCTCGACAGCGTTATGGTGTCCTACTACGGGTCCGACACGCCGCTGCGTCAGGTGGCCAACGTCACCGTCGAAGACTCGCGTACGCTGGCCCTGAGCGTATTCGACAAGAGCATGATTCAGGCCGTGGAAAAGGCCATCATGACTTCCGACCTGGGTCTGAACCCGGCGACTGCCGGCACCACCATCCGTGTGCCGATGCCCGCACTGACCGAGGAAACCCGCAAGGGTTATACCAAGCAGGCGCGCAGCGAAGCGGAGAACGCGCGGGTGGCGGTACGCAATATCCGTCGTGATGCGCTGGGTCAGCTGAAGGACCTGCAGAAGGAAAAGGAAATCAGCGAAGACGACGAGCGTCGTGCCGCAGATGAGGTGCAGAAACTCACCGACAAGTACATTGCCGAGATCGACAAGGCGCTGGAAGCCAAAGAAACGGACCTGATGGCCATCTGAGGCAGATCCCGCCCTGGCGGGTGCTGCCCAAGGGCGCGCCTGATCGGGGCAGGGGCACCAGGAGATGAATTTGTTCAGCACACCAGCAGACCCTGATCATGACTGATAATAAAGCTGCAACCGGGTCCGTCCCTCGCCATGTCGCCATCATCATGGATGGCAACAACCGCTGGGCACGCAAACGTTTCCTGCCCGGTGTGGCAGGGCACAAAGCGGGCGTGGATGCCGTCCGTGCGGTCATCGAGGTGTGCGCCCGGGAAGGGGTGGAAGTACTCACGCTGTTCGCCTTCTCCAGTGAGAACTGGGCCCGGCCGCAGGCTGAGGTCGGCGCCTTGATGGAGCTGTTCCTGCTGGCACTGCACCGGGAAGTGCGCAAGCTGCGGGATAACGACATCCGTCTGAGCATCATTGGTGAGCGCAGCCGCTTTACGCCAAAGTTGCAGCAGGCGATGGCGGATGCCGAGGCCTACACTGCTGAATGTCGGGGTCTGCGACTGCTGGTGGCAGCCAATTACGGCGGGCAATGGGATATCACCCAGGCGGCCCGTTCGCTGGCGCGCGATGCCGCAGCGGGCATTCTGGACGCTGATACCATCGAAGCGGATGATCTTGCAGCCCGGCTCAGTACTGCCGGTCTGCCGCTGCCCGATCTGTGTATTCGCACCGGCGGCGAGCGGCGTATCAGCAACTTCGTGCTGTGGCAGATGGCCTATGCCGAACTCTATTTTTCCGATCTCTTCTGGCCTGATTTCAAACACGATGCCATGCGCGAGGCACTGGCGGATTTTGCTCGCCGGCAGCGGCGCTTTGGCAAGACCAGCGAACAAGTGGCAGCGGAGTCCTGATGCTCAAGCAACGCATTCTCACCGGCGTGATTCTAGCGCCCCTGGTCATCGCCGGCTTTGTGCTGCTCGACCATCTCTGGTTTGCCGTGATGATCGGCTTCATTGTTACTCTGGGAGCCTGGGAGTGGGCCCGGCTTGCCGGTGAGGCCTCGCAGAAAGGGCGGGTAATCTATGCTCTGGCGGTGGCGCTGATGCTGGTCGGCCTGTATCGCGATGCCTGGGCGCCGCATTTTCTGCTGGCGCCGGCACTGGGCTGGTGGCTGCTGGCGACCAGTATGATCATACGCTACCCCAACGGTCGCGGACTCTGGACCGGCTCACTGATTGCGCAGCTGTTCGGTTTGCTGATATTGCTGCCGGCGTGGTACGGACTGGTCTGGCTGCGTGCGCTGGACGGCGGGCTATGGCTGATACTGGCTGTGGTGGTGATGGTCTGGGCGGCGGATATCGGCGCTTATTTTGCCGGCAAGACCTTCGGCCGCAACAAACTGCTGCCGCGGGTCAGCCCCGGCAAGACCATCGAGGGTCTACTTGGTGGTGTGCTGTTGACCCAGTTGCTTGCCGTGGCGGCGATGCTCTATCTCGGCTGGTCCATGCAATCTATTCTGATCGGTATGGTCGGTACCCTGGTAGTCGTCCTGTTTTCGGTCGTGGGTGATCTGACCGAAAGTCTGTTCAAGCGCGAGCAGGGTCTGAAAGACAGCAGCAACCTGTTGCCCGGGCATGGAGGTGTGATGGACCGCATCGACAGCCTGACGGCGGCGGTACCGGTTTTCTCCCTGGGCTGGTATCTGTTCGGGAGTCTGCTGGGTTGAGTCACGAATGGATTACAGTGTTGGGTGCAACCGGCTCGATCGGCGTCAGCACTCTGGATGTGCTGGCCCGGCACGTTGACCGCTACAGTGTTTTCGCTCTGACCGGGCACAGCCGCATGGCTGTGCTGGAGGCGCAGTGTCAACAGCACCGGCCGGTGTTCGCTGTGGTGGCGGACGCGGCCCAGGCCGCTGAACTGCAGCCGCGTCTGGCGGCGGCCGGTGTGCTGACCCGGGTGCTGCATGGGTCCGAGGCGCTGGCCGACGTGGCAGCCGATCAGCGTGTCCAGGTGGTCATGGCGGCCATTGTGGGCGCGGCCGGACTGGCCCCGACGCTGGCGGCGGTACGTGCCGGCAAGCGCGTATTGCTGGCCAACAAGGAAGCACTGGTCATGTCTGGCGCCCTGTTCATGCAGGCGGTGAGCCAGTCCGGCGCGCAGCTGCTGCCGATCGACAGCGAGCACAACGCCATCTTTCAGTGCATGCCGCAGAACTACGGCGCCGGCCTCGGCAAGGTAGGCGTGCGGCGTATTCTGCTCACCGCTTCTGGCGGACCCTTCCGCGATTATGCGCTGGAAGACCTGGCCGGGGTAACACCAGCACAGGCCTGCGCGCACCCCAACTGGTCGATGGGACAGAAAATCTCTGTGGACTCGGCCAGCATGATGAACAAGGGCCTGGAGCTGATCGAGGCCTGCTGGCTGTTCGATGCGCGACCCGAGCAGGTCGAGGTGGTGGTGCACCCACAGAGCGTGGTGCATTCGCTGGTCGATTACGTCGATGGGTCGGTGCTGGCGCAGCTGGGCAATCCCGATATGCGTACCCCCATCGCCCACGCACTGGCGTGGCCGGAGCGGATCGATTCCGGGGTCAGTGCGCTCGACCTGTTGCGGACCGCGCGGTTGGACTTCCAGGCCCCTGATCCGCTGCGTTTCCCCTGTCTGTCCTTGGCTCGGCAGGCTTTTGACGCTGGCGGCACCGCCTGCGCCATCCTCAACGCCGCCAACGAGGTGGCCGTGCAGGCCTTTCTCGGTGGACGCATTGGTTTCACCGACATCCCTGTTATTATCGAGCACACATTGAACTGCCTTCCGCCCGAGCGGGTCGAAGAGCTGCCACAGGTCATGCTGGCTGATCAGCAGGCCCGTGAACAGGCGGAAACATGGCTGGTCAAGCGGGTCTGAGTATGAGACTCAGACCGGTCCCCGAATGAGGCGCTGAATGGATCTTTTGTTTACTCTGCTGGCCACCATCGTGGCATTGGGGCTGCTGGTCACCATTCACGAATACGGCCATTTCTGGGTCGCGCGTCGGTGCGGCGTCAAAGTGCTGCGCTTTTCCATCGGCTTCGGGCCAGCTTTGTATAGCTGGCATGATCGCCAAGGCACCGAGTATGTGATTGCCGGCATCCCGTTGGGCGGCTACGTCAAGATGCTCGATGAACGCGAGAGTCCGGTGCCGGAGCAGGAACTGGATCAAGCGTTCAACCGCAAGAGCGTCAAGCAGCGCATTGCCATCGTCGCTGCCGGCCCGTTGGCCAACTTCCTGCTGGCTATCCTGGCATTCTGGATCATTGCGGTGCTGGGTATCACCACGGTCGCACCGGTAACCGGCCCGGTCGAGCCCGGCAGTATCGCCGAGCGCGCCGGTATGCGCGAAGGGCTGGAGATCCTCGAGATTGACGGTACCGCGACGCCCACCTGGCATGAAGTCAATCTGCAGCTGATCCGCCGCCTTGGCGAAACGGGACAGCTGCAGCTGCTGGCGCGGGAAGGTGAGGGCGGCGCGCCGCAGAGTTATACCCTGCAGTTGCAGAGCTGGCTGCGCGGGGCCGAACAGCCGGACCCGGTAGCGGCGCTGGGTCTGACCAGCTGGAAGCCGGCGGTGCCACCGCTGATCGGGCAGATCAGTCCGGATGGCGCGGCCGCGGCGGCTGGACTGCAAGCGGGCGATCTGATCGTGGCGATCGATGGCGAGCCGGTCAGCGACTGGCTGGTGGACGTGGTGCCGGCTATTCAGGCCAGCGCCGGTCAGACACTGGAATTGACCGTGGAGCGTGAGGGAGGCATCCGCACGTTGGCCCTGACTCCCGCAGCCCGTGAGCAGGATGGCCGGCTGATCGGTTTCATCGGTGCCGGTATCGAAGCCTTCGAATGGCCCGAGCACATGATGCGCAGCATCAGCCACAATCCGCTGACGGCGATCCCGGTGGCAGTGATGAAAACCTGGGACATGACCGCGCTGACCCTCGATTCGCTGAAAAAGATGGTCACCGGGCTGGTCTCGGCAAAAAACTTGAGCGGCCCGATAACCATTGCTAAAGTGGCGGGCGCCTCGGCCAAGTCTGGAGTCGAAAGCTTTCTCGGTTTCATTGCCTATCTGAGCATCAGTCTGGGGGTGTTGAATCTGCTGCCCATTCCGGTGCTCGACGGTGGTCATCTGGTGTATTACGTGGCCGAGTGGATCAGAGGCAAGCCCCTTTCCGAGCGTATCCAGGGGTGGGGATTGCAGATAGGATTGACCATGATTGTCGGCGTGATGTTATTCGCCATCTACAACGATATAAGCCGGTTGGGCAGCTGAGCGGCATAGAGATACGGAAGCGGGAATGTCCTGGTGACACCCGCTCCAATACCCGAGCTGTCGCATGCGGCAGATAAGAATTAACCAGTCAGCCAGAACGGATTTCATGAAACGTTACCTATTGCCTGCGCTATTGCTGATACTCCTGGCGCCGGGAGTTTATGCCGATGCCTTCCAGATCTCCGACATACGCGTCAATGGATTGCAACGTGTTTCCGCTGGCAGTGTGTTCAGTGCCTTGCCTCTCAACATCGGCGACGATGTGGATGATCAGTCGCTGGTCGATGCTACCCGTTCCCTGTTTCGTACCGGCTTCTTCCAGGACATCCAGCTGGGTCGAGAAGGCGATGTGCTGGTCATCAATGTAGTTGAGCGGCCATCCATTGCTTCCATCGAACTGGAAGGTAACAAGGCGATCAAGTCCGAGGACTTGCTCGACGGCCTGCGCATGGCCGGGCTGGCTGAGGGGGAGATCTTCCAGCAGGCGACGCTGGAAGGCGTACGCAACGAATTGCTGCGCCAGTATGTAGCCCAGGGCCGCTATTCCGCCGATATCGATGCCCAGGTGATTGCCGAGCCGCGCAACCGGGTGGCGCTGAAAATCGTCGTGGATGAAGGCTCGGTCGCCTCCATCAAGCACGTCAATGTGGTCGGCAACTCGGTGTTTTCCGACGAAGAGCTGATTCCGCTGTTCGAACTCAAGACCACCGGCTGGCTGTCCTTCATCCGTAACGATGACAAGTATTCCCGTGAAAAACTGTCCGGCGACCTGGAGCGGCTGCGCTCCTGGTACCTGGACCGCGGCTATATCAATATGGATATCACCTCCACCCAGGTATCCATCACCCCGGACAAGAAGCACGTCTATGTCACCGTCAACGTCAACGAAGGCGAGCTGTATACCGTCAATGACGTGAAGCTGTCGGGCGACCTGGTGGTGTCCGAGGCGGACGTTCGCCGCTTGCTGCTGGTTGAGCCGGGCCAGGTGTTCTCGCGCCAGGTAATGACAGCGACCTCGGACCTGATCGGTCGCCGCCTGGGTAACGAGGGTTACACCTTCGCCAACGTCAACGGTATTCCTCAGGTCAACGAGGAAGATCGCACCGTCGATGTAACCTTCGTTGTCGATCCTGGACAGCGTGCCTATGTCAACCGCATCAACTTCCGTGGCAACACCAAGACCGATGACGAAGTGCTGCGTCGCGAGATGCGCCAGATGGAAGGTGGTTGGGCATCAACCTACCTGATCGACCAATCCAAGGTGCGTCTCGAGCGCCTGGGCTTCTTCAAGGAAGTGAACGTTGAAACCGTGCCGGTTCCCGGCGCTGACGACCTGATCGACGTCAACTACACCGTGGAAGAGCAGCCCTCCGGCTCGGTGACTGCCAGCCTCGGTTTTGCCCAGGGCACCGGCCTGATTCTCGGTGGCTCGATCAGCCAGAACAACTTCTTCGGTACCGGTAACCGCGTCAGCTTCAGCGCCAACCGCTCGGCCTACCAGACCGCGCTGTCGTTCGGTTTCCTCAACCCCTATTTCACCGCCGATGGTGTCAGCCTGGGCTACAACGCCTTCTACCGCACTACCGATTACGATGAGCTGGATGTGGATATCTCCAGCTACTCGGTCGACTCCTATGGTGCCGGCTTCAATATCGGTTATCCGATCAGCGATACTTCGCGTCTGTCCTTCGGTCTGTCATTGCAAGAAGACAAGATCAAGGAAGGGGTCTACACCGTGCAGGAGATCGGTGAGTTCCTCGATGCCGAAGGCGACAACTTCTTCAGCGTCAAGGCCAATATCGGCTGGTCGCAATCCACGCTCAACCGAGGTGTGTTCCCGGATCGCGGTTACTCGCAGAGCCTGGGGCTGGAAACCACCATGCCGGGCAGCGACCTGTATTTCTACAAGGTCGGTTACCGCGGCCAGCGGTTCTTCCCGATCACCCAGGACTGGACCCTGCGTCTGCACACCGACAGCGGTTTCGCCCGGCGTTTCGGTTCGACCAAGCAGGTGCCGTTCTACGAGCACTACTTTGCCGGCGGTATCGGCTCGGTGCGCGGGTTCGAAGACAGTACCCTGGGTCCCAAGAGCACCCCTCACCCGGATGACCCGGATCGCGACGAGTTACCCTTCGGTGGTAACGTCAAGATCACCGGTGGTGCCGAGCTGATTTTCCCCGCGCCCTTCGTCCAGGACCAACGCTCGCTGCGCACAGTGCTGTTCCTTGATGCCGGTAACGTCTTCAACACCTATTGCAGCAGTTGCCCTGATGTGGCCGCTAGCGAAATCCGTTACAGTGTCGGCGTTGGCTTGTCGTGGTTGACTGCCCTGGGTCCGCTGGGCTTCAGCCTTGGTGTGCCGCTGAACGACGAGTCTGACGATGATCGGCAGGTCTTCCAGTTCACCCTGGGTCAGACGTTCTGAAACCGGGTACCCCATTTTTCATCAGGAGTGTCACAGAGTGCGCAAGTTTATTTCCGTAGCAATATTGTCCGTGTTTGCGCTGGCCAGTTTCCCGGCTGCCGCGCAGATGAAAATCGCTGTGCTGGACTATCAGATGGCCTTGCTTGAGTCGGACGCAGCCAAGCGCTATTCCGTGGACGCAGAAAAGAAATTCGGTAGCCAGTTGCAGCGTCTGAAGAACCTCGAATCTGAAGCCAAGCGTCTGCAGGATCGCATGCAGCGTGACGGTGAGAAGCTGGGGCAGAGCGAGGTGGAGAAAATCGAACTGGAGTTTCGCCAGAAGGCCCGTGAGTTCCAGGTCCAGTCCAAGGAGCTGAACGATGCCAAGGCCCAATCCGACCGCGAGATGCTGGAGCAGCTCAAGCCGAAGCTGGACAAGGCAGTGGAAAGTGTCCTGCAGGCCGGTGCCTATGATCTGGTCATTGATCGCAGCGCAGTAGTGGACGTGAAACCGGAATTCGATATTACCCGTCAGGTCATCGAGCGCCTGAATAGCGCGCGCTGATCGGGATGGCGGATTCAATCAGTTTCACCCTGGCGCAGCTGGCTGACGGCCTGGGTGCGCGACTGGTCGGTGATGGCAGCAAGGTAGTCAGTGGTCTGTCTACCTTGCAGGACGCCAGCGCGGACCAGCTGAGCTTCCTCGCCAATCGTCAGTACCGCAAGTTGCTGGCCACCACCCAGGCTGGTGCCCTGCTGTTGACCGAGGCGGATGCCGCTGACTTTGCCGGTAACGCCTTGATTGTCGACGATCCCTACCTGGCCTATGCCCGGTTATCGCATCGCTTCGACCCCAAGCCGCGTCCGCAGCCGGGGATTCACCCGACGGCGGTGATCGCGGAGTCGGCCCAGATCGATGGCACGGCATCCATCGGCGCCGGTGCGGTGATCGAGGCGGACGCGGTTATCGGTGCCCACGTCACTCTGGGCGCGCAATGCTTCGTCGGCGCGCGCAGCCGTGTCGGTGCCGACAGCTGGCTGGCACCGCGCGTCACCCTGTACCACGACGTGCGCATGGGTGAGCGGGTGGTCATTCAGTCCGGTGCAGTGATCGGTGGCGAAGGCTTCGGCTTTGCCAACGACCGCGGCAGTTGGCAGAAGATCGCCCAGATCGGCGGCGTGCTGATTGGTGATGACGTGGAGATCGGTGCCAATACCACCATCGATCGTGGCGCTATCAGCGATACCGTCATCGGCAACGGCGTCAAGCTGGATAACCAGATCCAGATCGCCCATAACGTCCAGATCGGTGAACACACGGCCATGGCGGCCTGCGTCGGTATTTCCGGCAGCACCCGCATCGGTCGCCATTGCACCATCGCCGGCGGTGTGGGCATGGTTGGCCATATCGAGATTTGCGACAACGTATTTGTCAGCGGCATGACCATGGTCACGCGCTCCATTACCGAACCGGGAGCCTATTCCTCCGGTACCGCAATGCAGCCTGCCGCTGAATGGAAGAAAAGTGCCGCACGCTTCCGCCAGCTCGATGGGCTGGCCAAGCGTGTGCAACAACTGGAGAAGCAGTTGCCCGCGGTGACTCAGGCGACGCAGGGCTCATCTGAGTCCTGAGCTGTGCGTATTGCGCATCCAACCCTTCACTGCAAGGCCTCAAGACATAATGGATATCAACGAAATCAAAGAATACCTGCCCCACCGCTATCCTTTCCTGCTGGTGGATCGGGTAGTCGAGCTGGACCTCGAGGGCAAGCGTATTCGCGCCTACAAGAATGTGTCGGTCAACGAACCTTTCTTCAATGGTCACTTTCCGGGTCACCCGATCATGCCGGGCGTGCTGATCATCGAGGCCATGGCCCAGGCAGCCGGTCTGCTGGGGTTCAAGATGATGAACACCAAGGCCGAAGATGGCACCCTGTATTATTTCGTCGGCTCCGACAAGCTGCGTTTCCGCCAGCCCGTAGTCCCCGGCGATCAGCTGCAACTGGAAGCAGCCTACCTGAGTAACAAGCGCGGCATCTGGAAGTTCGCCTGCCGTGCTCTGGTGGATGGCAAGGAAGCCTGTTCCGGTGAAATCATCTGTGCGGAACACAAGGTATGAGTCGAATTCACCCTCAGGCGATCGTTGATCCAGCCGCACGGCTGGCTGATGACGTCGAGGTCGGCCCCTGGACCCTGATCGGGCCGGATGTCGAGATTGGTGCGGGAACGGTCATTGGACCTCACGTGGTGGTCCGTGGGCCGACGACCATCGGCCAGGGCAACCGGATTTTCCAGTTCGCCTCCGTCGGCGAGGATTGCCAGGACAAGAAATACCATGGTGAGCCGACCCGGCTGGTCATCGGCGACAACAATGTCATTCGCGAAGGCTGCACCCTGCATCGGGGCACCGTGCAGGACCGTGGCGTGACCACCATCGGCAGCAACAACCTGCTGATGGCCTATGTGCATATCGCCCATGATTGCATCGTCGGTGACAACATCATCATGGCCAACAACGCGACCATCGCCGGCCATGTGCATGTGGGGGATGGCGTCATTCTCGGCGGCTACACCACTGTTCATCAGTTCTGCCACATCGGCGCCTGGTCCATGAGTGCGGCCAACAGTGCGGTGTTCAAGGACATTCCGGCCTTCGTCATGGTCGGCGGCAATCCGGCCAGTGCCCATGGCATGAATTTCGAGGGCATGCGCCGTCGGGGTTACAGCCAGGAGCTGATCGCCGCGCTGCGCCGGGCCTACAAGGTGGTCTACCGCCAGGGCAAGACGCTGCAGGAAGCGTTGCAGTTGCTTGATGACGAGGCCAGCCAATATCCCGAAGTTGCTTTGTATCGTGATTCGATTCTGGCGTCGACCCGCGGCATCACGCGCTGAGCCATGAATACCTCTGCGGTGCCATCCCTACGTCCCCTGTGTATCGCCCTGGTTGCTGGTGAAGCATCCGGCGATACCCTGGGCGCAGGGTTGATCCGGGCGCTGAAGGAAATACATCCAGACGCCGAATTCATCGGTATCGGCGGGCCGCGCATGCAGGCCGAAGGGCTGATTACCCAGGTGCCGATGGAGCGGCTGGCGGTGATGGGGCTGGTCGAAGTGCTGGGACGTTTGCGCGAGCTGTTGCGCATACGCCGTGACCTGGTGAGTTTTCTTCAGCAACGCCGCCCCGATGTCTTCATTGGTATCGATGCGCCGGATTTTACCCTCGGTGTCGAGCGGCGGCTGCGTGAAGTGGGTATCCCGACCGTGCATTATGTCAGCCCCTCGGTCTGGGCCTGGCGGAAGAAGCGCGTGCTGGGCATCCGCCAATCCACCGACCTGATGCTGACGTTGTTTCCATTCGAAGAACAAGTCTATCGCGAGCATGACGTGGCGGTACGCTGCGTCGGGCATACTCTGGCTGATCGCATTCCACTGCGGCCGGACCGCAGCGGTGCCCGACAGACGCTGGGCCTGAGCGAGAGCGCAACCGTTGTGGCGCTGCTGCCCGGTAGCCGCAACGGTGAGCTGCGCAAGCTTGGCCTGCTGTTCCTGCAGACTGCGCACTGGTGTCTGCAGCGCAACCCCGATCTGCAGTTCGTCCTGCCTTGCGCCAATCCCGAGCGGCGTCAGCAGATGGAGGCGATACTGGCCGAGAGCGACCTGCAACTGCCGCTGACGCTGCTCGACGGTCAGGCCCATGAAGCCCTGGCCGCTTGCGATGCCGTGCTGATTGCCTCGGGTACGGCGACCTTGGAGGCGATGCTGTTCAAACGGCCCATGGTGGTCGCCTACCGCATGGCGCCGCTGACCTTCAGGATCCTCAAGCGTCTGGTCAAGGTTGGCCATGTGGCGCTGCCGAACCTGCTGGCCGGACGCGAAGTCGCTCCCGAGTTTCTACAGGACGATGCTACGCCCGAGGCTATGGGCCAGGCATTGCTGGCGCGTCTGGGACCCACGCCCGAGCGGGAGCAGACCGAGGCAGTCTTCCTGGAGCTGCACCAGATGTTGCGCCGCGACGCCGATCACACTGCAGCGGCGGCGATCCTCGAACTGCTGCAACGCAAGGGCCGGCTAGCATGACCCAGATGCTCATGGACTGGACTCTGCCCGAGGGTGATGAGCTGATCGCCGGCGTTGATGAAGTAGGCCGTGGTCCGCTCTGTGGCGCAGTGGTGACCGCCGCGGTGATCCTTGATCCGCTGCGGCCCATTGAGGGGCTGAACGATTCGAAGAAACTGAACGAGGCGCGCCGCGAAGAGCTGTTTCCATTGATCCAGGAGCGCGCGCTGGCATGGTTTATCGCCCGTGCCGAGGTCGAGGAAATCGATCAGCTGAACATCCTGCACGCTACCATGCTGGCCATGCAGCGCGCGGTGCTGGGTTTGTCCATTCGCCCGGACCGGGTGCTGGTGGACGGCAATCGGTGCCCGGTATTGCCGATGCCGAGCGAGCCGGTGATCCAGGGCGACGGCCGGGTGCCAGCCATCGCTGCTGCGTCGATTCTGGCCAAGGTCGCCCGTGATCGAGAGATGCAAGAGCTGGAGCTGCTCTATCCCGGCTACGGTATCGGCAAGCACAAGGGTTATCCGACGCCCGAACACCTGTCTTCTCTCAAAGTGCTCGGCGCGACGCCGATTCATCGCCGCTCCTTCGCGCCGGTGCGTGAGGCGTTGGCGGCAGGGCCGGTTACGACGGTGATGGAAGAAGTAACGACTGGCGGCTCGGGAGTGGTGGTGATTCCCTGATTTTTTGTAGGAGCGGTCTTGGCCGCGAAGCTTTTCTGCCAGACTGGCCCCCGGCTCCCCCCACCGTTACAATCACCCGGCTAATTCCCCAGCCTCCGAATCAGGACAGACATGAGCGTTTCCTTCATCCATTTGCGTGTCCACAGCGAGTATTCATTGGTCGATGGCCTGGTCAGGATCAAGCCGTTGATCAAGGCGGTGGGCGGGGCAGGGATGCCGGCGGTCGCAGTGACCGATCAGAACAACATGTGCAGCCTGGTCAAGTTCTACAAGACCGCCATGGGTGCTGGTATCAAGCCGATTTCCGGGGTGGACATCTGGCTGACCGGCGAGGAGGATGAGAACCACCTCAGCCGCATGACCCTGCTGGCCATGGATCGTCAGGGCTACCGCAATCTCACCGAGCTGATATCTCGCGGCTACACGCATGGCCAGCGTAATGGTCTGGTCACTATCCGCCGCGAATGGGTAGCCGAGGCCAGCGAAGGCGTGATTGCCCTGTCCGGCGCGAAGGAGGGGGAAATCGGGCAGACCCTGCTATCCAGTGATCCTGCCCATGCCGACAGCCTGCTGCGGTACTGGATGGAAGTCTTCCCCGGCCGTTTCTATATTGAACTGCAGCGCACCAAACGGCCCAATGATGAAGAGCACCTGCACGCCGCGGTCGCCCTGGCCGCGCGGCATGATTGTCCGGTGGTGGCCACCAACGATGTGCGTTTCATCTACCGGGAGGATTACGAAGCCCACGAAACCCGCGTCTGCATTGGCGAAGGCCGGGCGCTGGATGATCCGCGCCGGGTTCGCCAGTACAGCGAAGAGCAGTATCTGAAGTCACCCGAGGAAATGGCCGAGCTGTTCTCGGACATTCCCGAAGCGCTGGCCAACAGCGTGGAAATCGCCAAGCGCTGCAATATCGACGTGCAACTGGGTACCTACTATCTGCCGGACTTCCCGGTGCCCGACGGCCTGACCATGGACGACTATTTCCGCCAGGTCTCGCTGGAAGGGTTGGAAGAGCGCTTCAAGAAAGTATTGCCGCCCGAGTCGGAAAACTACGAAGCACGCCGCCAGGTCTACCTCGATCGCTTGAAGTTCGAGCTGGATATCATCATCGAGATGGGCTTTCCCGGTTACTTCCTGGTGGTCATGGACTTCATCAAGTGGGCCAAGAACAACGGCGTGCCGGTCGGCCGCCGGGTCCGGGTCGAGCAGGTTCGCTGGTCGCCTATGCGTTGTTGATCACTGACCTGGATCCGCTGGAATACGACTTGCTGTTCGAGCGCTTTCTAAACCCGGAACGGGTTTCCATGCCTGACTTCGATATCGACTTCTGCATGGAGGGTCGCGATCGGGTGATCGAGTATGTGGCCGATACCTACGGTCGCGATGCGGTATCGCAGATCATCACCTTCGGGACCATGGCGGCCAAGGCGGTGGTACGTGACGTGGCGCGGGTGCAAGGCAAGTCCTACGGTCTGGCCGACAAGCTATCGAAGATGATCCCCTTTGAAGTCGGCATGACGTTGGCCAAGGCCCATGAGCAGGAAGAAATCCTGCGCGATTTCCTGCAGGTTGATGAGGAAGCCCAGGAAATCTGGGACATGGCGCTGAAGCTGGAGGGCATCACCCGTAACGTCGGTAAGCACGCCGGGGGCGTGGTAATTGCGCCGACCAAACTGACTGACTTTGCGCCGCTGTATTGCGATGAGGCCGGTGAGGGCCTGGTAACCCAGTTTGACAAGGATGATGTCGAGGCTGCCGGTCTGGTGAAGTTCGACTTCCTGGGCCTGCGTACCCTGACCATCATCGATTGGGCAATGGAGACCATCAACCGTGAACAGGCGCGCAAAGGCCTGGAGCCGGTAGATATCGACCGCATCCCGCTGGATGATCCGCCCACCTACGCGATGCTGCAAAAGGCCGAGACCACCGCGGTATTCCAGCTGGAATCGCGCGGGATGAAGGAGCTGATCAAGAAGCTCAAGCCTGACTGCCTGGAAGACATGATCGCCCTGGTGGCCCTGTTCCGCCCCGGCCCGCTGCAATCGGGCATGGTCGATGATTTCATCAACCGTAAACACGGCCGCGAACAGATTTCCTACCCGCACCCGAATTATCAGTATCCCGGTCTGGAACCGGTGCTCAAGCCGACTTATGGCATCATCCTGTATCAGGAACAGGTGATGCAGATTGCCCAGGTGATGGCTGGTTACACCCTTGGCGGCGCGGACATGCTGCGCCGGGCCATGGGTAAGAAGAAGCCCGAGGAAATGGCCAAACAGCGGGCGATCTTCCTTGAAGGCTGCCAGAACAACGGCATTCACGCCGACCTGGCGGGCAATATCTTCGACCTGGTGGAAAAGTTCGCCGGTTACGGTTTCAACAAGTCGCACTCGGCGGCGTACGGTCTTGTCTCTTACCAGACCGCCTGGCTCAAGGCCCACTATCCGGCTCCGTTCATGGCCGCGGTGCTTTCGGCGGATATGCACAACACCGACAAGGTGGTGACGCTGATCGAGGAGTGCCGCAGCATGAAGCTGCGGATGAAGGCGCCGGATGTGAACCTCTCCGAATACAAGTTCACTGTGGATGACAGCGGCAGCGTGGTCTACGGTCTCGGCGCCATCAAGGGCGTGGGGGAGGGGCCGGTGGAAACGATCGTCAACACCCGTCTGGAAGGTGGTCCCTTCGCCGACCTGTTCGACTTCTGCGCCAGGGTCGACCTCAAACGAATCAACAAGCGGGTCATGGAAGCGCTGATCCGCTCCGGCGCGCTGGATTCGCTGGGCCCCTTCTTCGATACCGAACAGCAGGCCTATCTGCAACAGGTCGACCGCAATCGCGCCGCCCTGGCAGCTGCCATGGAAGAGGCGATCGCCGCCGCCGAACAGACCCACCGCAGCGCCGACAGTGGTCACGACGACCTGTTTGGCGACCTGCTCGGGCCGTCCACCGAGCGGGATGTGTATGAAGCCTATCGTCAGGCGCGGGAGTGGACCTTCAAGGAGCGCCTGCGCGGTGAGAAGGATACCCTGGGGTTGTACCTGACCGGCCACCCCATCGATGAATACGAAAAGGAGGTTCGCCGTTTCGCCCGGCAGCGGATCATCGACCTCAAGCCCTCGCGCGAGTCGCAGACCATCGCCGGTCTGGTGTTCGATCTGCGGGTAATGAAAAGCAAGCGTGGTGACAAGGTCGGCTTCGTGACGCTGGATGACCGCTCGGCCCGGGTCGAGGTCTCGCTGTTTGCCGAGGCTTATCAGGCGGCGCAATCGCTGTTGCAGAAAGATGCGCTGCTGGTGGTGGAAGGCGAGGTGGCGGTGGATGATTTCTCCGGTGGCATGCGTGTGCGTGCCAAGCGGGTCATGAGCCTGGAAGAGGCGCGCACCTCGCTGCTGGACAGTGTGCGCATCAATCTCGATACGCGCCGGCACGGTCCGGACTGTCTCAACCGGCTGGCCGGCGTGTTGCAGAAGTATAAGGGCGAATGTGCAGTCACCATCGAAGTGCAGCGCCCTGATGCGCTGGCCATGCTGCGTCTGGGCGAAGCCTGGCGGGTGGAGCCGGCTGATGACCTGGTGCAGACGCTACGTGACCAGTTGGGTAAAGGCAGCGTCTCCCTGCACTATAGATAAACCGAATTCAGACATTCTCACGGGACCGGGCTGCTCGACGCAGCCGAGGCAATCCCGTAAGGTAACGCAAAAAACAGGATGCCCCGACGCGGGGCCACGCGGATAATCGACGCTTATGATCAAGAGCCAGAAATACCTCGAATTTGAACAGCCGATTGCCGACTTGCAGGCCAAGATCGAAGAGCTGCGTCTGGTGGGCAGCGACAATTCGCTGAATATCACCGAAGAAATCACCCGTCTGCAGGACAAGAGCCGTTCGCTCACCGAGAGCATTTTCTCCAACCTGTCGAGCTGGCAGGTGGCTCAGATGTCCCGGCATCCGCAGCGCCCTTATACGTTGGACTACATCCGCCACATCTTTACCGATTTCGAAGAGCTGCATGGCGATCGTCACTTTGCCGATGATGCCGCCATCGTGGGTGGTATTGCCCGCCTGGACGGCCGGCCGGTGATGATTATCGGCCATCAGAAGGGCCGTGACGTGAAGGAAAAGGTCCGTCGCAACTTCGGCATGCCCAAGCCCGAAGGCTATCGCAAGGCCTGCCGCCTGATGCAGATGGCCGAGCGCTTCAATATGCCAATCCTGACATTCATCGACACCCCCGGCGCTTATCCCGGCATTGATGCCGAAGAGCGTGGCCAGAGTGAGGCCATCGCCTGGAACCTGCAGGTCATGTCGCGTCTGAAGACACCGATCATCTCTACCGTTATCGGTGAGGGCGGCTCCGGTGGCGCGCTGGCTATCGGTGTCTGCGACCGGCTGATGATGCTGCAGTATTCCATCTACTCGGTGATCTCGCCCGAAGGCTGCGCCTCGATTCTGTGGAAGAAGGCCGAGAAGGCGTCCGACGCTGCTGAGGCCATGGGGGTTACCGCCAGCCGCCTGCAGGAACTGGGTCTGGTCGATAATCTGATCCCCGAACCGCTGGGTGGCGCTCATCGCGAGCCGGAAACCATGGCGGCGCGGATCAAGCAGCAACTGCTTGCCGAGCTGGCGAAGCTGGACGAGCAGTCTGCCGAAGAACTGCTGGACAGTCGCTACGAGCGCCTGATGGCTTTCGGTATCAAGTAACATGTTCACTCTGCAGGGGCTGCTGCAACAGCTGGCGCCCTGTAGGGACGCCCCGGCCTGCTGGTTGGGGTTGTCCGGTGGGCTGGATTCCATGGTGCTGCTGGACGCCCTGGTGCAGCTGCGCCGCGACCATCCGCTGCCCCCTCTCAAAGCCATTCATGTACATCACGGCCTGCACACCGATGCGGACCGCTGGACTGAGCATTGCGCACGCGAATGTGCTGCCCGGGATATTCCCCTGCATATCGAGCGGGTGCAGCTGCCAGGCGGCGGTAGTATCGAGGAGCTGGCGCGGGATGCCCGCTATGGCGTATTCGAGCGGTTGCTGGAGACCGGAGACTGGCTGCTGTTGGCCCATCACGCCGATGACCAGCTGGAAACCCTGTTGTTTCGCCTGCTGCGCGGCACCGGTTTGCGCGGGCTGGCAGGTATGCCGAGCAGTCGCGTATTGGGCGCAGGTCAGCTGTTGCGGCCGCTGCTGCCCTGGTCGCGTCAACAGCTCGCTGACTGGGCTCACCAGCGACAATTGAACTGGATCGATGATCCGGCCAACGCCGATCCGCGTTACGCCCGCACCACCTTGCGTCACGAGCTGCTGCCACAGTTACGCCAGCGCTGGCCGAGCATGCCGCAGAACCTGCTGCGATTGGCCGAGCATGCTACCGAAGCTAACGAACTGCTGGATGAGCGGGCCGCTGAAGACCTATCGCTGGCGGCGGGTGGAGTGATCGATGACTGGCTGTGTTGCTGGCCCAGTCTGGACATGACGATCCTCGCCACCTTGACTGCGGCACGGCAAAAGAACCTGCTGCGCTATTGGTTGCACAGCCATGCCATCAGGCTGCCGGACCAGCGCCATCTGCACAGCTTGATGAGTCAGCTCGGCGCTGCGGCGGACGGTCAGCCGATCGTGCAGCTGGACGGCGCGCAGCTACACCGTTCGTCGGGACGCCTGTGGTTGTTGCCGGCCGGGGGCGTGCCCGCCGGGGTCGATCAGCCGCTGGCGCAATTGACCGACACCCGGCTGACGGCAGGCAATGGCCGCCTGTATCTGCGGCCCGGTGCTGGCATCGCGATCCGGGAGGGTGTCTGGCGCATCGGCTATCGATGTGGTGGTGAGCAAATCAAGCTGCCCGGTCGGCCGCGTCAGAGTCTCAAGGATCTGTTCCAGCAGGCTGGCATTCCAGTCTGGCTGCGGCCGGCAATCCCCTTGCTATACTGCGACAACCAACTGATTTCGGTGGCTGGCCGCTGGACGGCCGAAGGGGCAGCAGCAGGCTCCAGTGAGGCCGGATTCAGTGTGTGCTGGGAGCCGGTTTTAGATTGAGCAAGGTGGGGCTGTCTGGTATCCTGACTTCCCATCTTGACGAGACTTTGGTCTCCCTTCGATTCCTTGCGACTGCGGTCGCCTAACTTCAATCTACGGGTTTTTCATGACGCGCTACATCTTCGTCACGGGTGGTGTTGTATCTTCTTTGGGCAAGGGCATCGCCTCGGCATCCCTGGCGGCGATTCTCGAAGCACGTGGCCTCAAGGTCACCATGCTCAAGCTGGATCCCTACATCAACGTGGATCCGGGTACCATGAGCCCGTTCCAGCACGGCGAAGTCTTCGTCACCCATGATGGGGCCGAGACCGATCTGGACCTGGGGCACTACGAGCGCTTCATTCGTACCCGCATGACCCAGAACAACAATTTCACCACCGGTCGCGTCTATGAAGACGTGCTGCGCAAGGAGCGCCGTGGTGATTATCTGGGTGCCACCATCCAGGTGATTCCGCATATCACCGATGAAATCAAGACCCGCATCATCCGTGGCGCCGGCGATGCCGATGTGGCCATGGTTGAAGTGGGCGGCACCGTGGGTGACATCGAGTCGCAACCGTTCCTCGAAGCCATCCGTCAGCTGCGTCTGGAAGTGGGCGCCAAACGCGCCATGCTGATGCACCTGACACTCGTGCCCTATATCGCCACCGCCGGCGAAACCAAGACCAAGCCGACCCAGCATTCGGTCAAGGAACTGCGCTCCATTGGTCTGCAGCCCGACGTGCTGGTGTGCCGCTCCGATCATCCGATCGACCTGGCCTCCCGGCGCAAGATCGCCCTGTTCACCAACGTCGAGGAGCGTGCGGTCATCAGCCTGCCGGACGCCGACACCATCTACCGCATCCCCGGCATCCTGCATGCCCAGGGCCTGGATGATTATGTCGCCGAGCGTTTCGGGTTGGAATGCGGCAGTGCCGATCTGTCCGAGTGGGAGCGGGTGGTGGATGCCAAGCTGCATCCGGAGAAGGAAGTCACCATCGCCATGGTCGGTAAGTACATGGAGTTGCTGGATGCCTACAAATCGCTGATCGAAGCCCTGAGCCACGCTGGCATCCAGAGCCGCACCAAGGTCAATGTGCGTTATATCGACTCGGAAATCATCGAGGAGAATGGCACTGGCCAGTTGGAAGACGTGGATGCCATTCTGGTGCCGGGTGGTTTCGGCCTGCGCGGCGTGGAAGGCAAGATTGCCGCCGTGCGCTATGCCCGGGAAAACAAGATTCCCTATCTGGGTATCTGCCTGGGTATGCAGGTGGCAGTCATCGAGTTCGCCCGCAATATCCTGGGTTGGGATGATGCCAACTCCACTGAATTCGACAAGACTTCCAAGCATCCGGTAGTTGGTCTGATCACCGAATGGCAGACCGCCACCGGCGAGATGCAGACCCGTGACGAGTCTTCCGACCTGGGCGGTACCATGCGTCTGGGCGCGCAGGAATGTGCCCTGGAAGCCGGCAGCAAGGCCCGCGACTGCTACGGCCAGGATGTGATCGTCGAGCGTCACCGTCACCGCTACGAGGTCAACAACAACCTGTTGCCTGAATTGCAGAAGAGTGGCCTGAAAGTGTCCGGGCGGTCGATGGATGGTGCGCTGGTGGAAATGGTCGAGGTCGAGGATCACCCCTGGTTCGTCGCCTGTCAGTTCCACCCCGAGTTCACCTCCACGCCGCGTGATGGTCATCCGCTGTTCAGCGGCTTCGTCAATGCCGCGCTGAAGCAGCGTGCAGCCAAGAAAGCCTGAGGATCTACGCTATGGCGCAGAAGATAGTCCGCGTTGGCGACATCGATATAGCCAACGATAAGCCGTTCGTGCTGTTTGGCGGCATGAACGTGCTGGAGTCCCGTGATCTGGCCATGCGTATCTGCGAAGAATACGTCGAGGTGACCCGCAAGCTGGGCATCCCGTACGTGTTCAAGGCCAGCTTCGACAAGGCCAATCGCTCGTCGATCAACTCCTATCGTGGTCCGGGCATGGAAGCAGGTTTGAAGATCTTCGAAGAGATCAAACAGACCTTCAAGGTACCGGTCATTACCGACGTGCACGAGCCTCATCAGGCAGCGCCGGTGGCCGAAGTGTGTGACATCATCCAGTTGCCAGCCTTCCTGTCCCGGCAGACCGATCTGGTGGTGGCCATGGCCAAGACCGACGCGGTTATCAATATCAAGAAGGCGCAGTTTCTGGCGCCCCAGGAAATGCAGCATATCCTGACCAAATGCGAAGAGGCCGGTAACGATCAGCTGATTCTCTGCGAACGCGGTTCCAGCTTCGGTTACAACAACCTGGTAGTGGACATGCTCGGCTTCGGCATCATGAAGCAGTTCGAGTACCCGGTATTCTTCGATGTGACCCACGCGCTGCAGATGCCCGGAGGGCGCAGCGACTCGGCGGGCGGACGGCGCGCCCAGGTCACTGATCTGGCCAAGGCCGGCATGAGCCAGGGCCTGGCCGGTCTGTTTCTCGAAGCGCACCCGGACCCGGACAATGCCAAGTGCGACGGCCCCTGCGCCCTGCGGCTGGACAAGCTGGAACCCTTTCTCACCCAGCTCAAGGCGCTGGATGATCTGGTAAAGGGCTTCCCGCAACTTGAAACTGCCTGAGCGGCAGGCAAACCCCTTTAACTTCTTAAAGCATGTTTCAGATGGAGAAAGCAGCAATCATGGCGAAGATCATTGAAATCAAGGGTCGTGAAGTACTGGACTCGCGCGGTAACCCGACCGTTGAAGCGGATGTGATTCTGGAAGGCGGCATCCTCGGCAGTGCCTGTGCCCCCTCCGGTGCCTCCACCGGTTCCCGTGAAGCGCTGGAACTGCGCGATGGCGACAAGAGCCGCTACCTGGGCAAGGGCGTATTGAAAGCCGTTGCCAATATCAATGGTCCCATCCGTGAACTGCTGGTCGGCCGTGATGCGCTGGATCAGACCGGTCTGGATCGCGCCATGATTGAGCTGGATGGTACCGAGAACAAAGCCAAGCTGGGCGCCAACGCCGTTCTCGCGGTCTCCCTGGCCGCTGCCAAGGCCGCTGCCAAGGCCAAGGGCGTGCCACTGTATGCGCACATTGCCGATCTGAACGGCACACCCGGCCAGTACAGCATGCCGGTGCCGATGATGAATATCATCAACGGTGGTGAGCACGCCGACAATAACGTCGATATCCAGGAGTTCATGGTCCAGCCGGTAGGCGCCAAGACATTCGCTGATGCGCTGCGCATGGGCACCGAGATCTTCCATCATCTCAAGGCGGTACTGCAGGCGCGCGGTCTGAGCACCTCGGTAGGTGACGAGGGTGGTTTCGCACCGAACCTGGCCTCCAACGAAGATGCTCTGGGTGCCATTGCCGAAGCGGTTGCCAATGCCGGTTACAAGCTGGGTGAAGACGTAACCCTGGCCTTGGATTGTGCTGCCAGCGAGTTCTACAAGGATGGAAAGTATGACCTGGCCGGTGAAGGCAAGGCATTCGATGCTGCCGGTTTTGCTGACTACCTCGCGGGCCTGAGCCAACGTTATCCGATCATCTCCATCGAAGACGGCATGGACGAATCCGACTGGGCTGGCTGGAAAGTGCTGACCGACAAGATCGGGGCCAAGGTGCAACTGGTCGGTGACGATCTGTTCGTGACCAATACCAAGATCCTCAAGCGCGGTATTGACGAGAAAATCGGCAATTCCATCCTGATCAAGTTCAACCAGATCGGCTCGCTGACAGAAACCCTGGAAGCCATCCAGATGGCCAAGGCGGCTGGCTTCACCGCGGTGATTTCGCATCGCAGCGGTGAAACCGAAGATCACACCATCGCCGACCTGGCGGTGGGTACCGCTGCTGGTCAGATCAAGACCGGCTCGCTGTGCCGCTCCGACCGGGTGTCCAAGTACAACCAGCTGCTGCGTATCGAAGAGCAACTGGCTGGTCAGGCGCCTTACAAGGGCCGTGCCGAGTTTCGTGGCTGATAATCGGCTTCCGGGGAGACTGCCCGTTTGAAATGGCTCTGGGTGATATCACTGGCCTTGCTCGCCGCCCTACAGTATCGACTGTGGGTGGGCGAGGGTAGTCTGGCGCATGTCACCCAGCTCAAGCAGGACATCGCCAGTCAGCAGAGCGAGAATGAGAAGCTGCTGGAGCGCAATCGCGTGCTCACCGCAGAGGTCATCGAGCTTAAGCAGGGGCTGGAAACCATCGAAGAGCGTGCCCGGCATGAGCTGGGCATGGTCAAGGAAGGCGAAACCCTGTTCCAGCTGAGCGGTAATGACTGACCACCCGCTGTCTTTCTGGGTGGCCATTCCTGCTGCCGGCGTCGGCTCGCGCATGCGCGCCGATCGTCCCAAGCAATATCTGCCCTTGAATGGGCGCTGTCTGATCGAACATACCCTCGACTGTTTTCTCGACCAGCCCGGCTTGTCCGGCCTGGTGGTTTGCCTGTCGCCAGATGATGAATGGTGGCCGGAACTGGCCTGCGCGTGTGATCCGCGCATTACCCGGGCCGATGGTGGCCGTGAACGGGCCGACTCGGTGCTCAACGGACTGCAGGCGCTCACGGCGCTGGGCGCCGGGGAGCAGGACTGGGTGCTGGTGCATGACGCCGCCCGGCCCAATCTGGCTCAGTCCGATCTGCAGACGCTGCTGGCTACGCTGCAGCATGATCCCATCGGCGGGCTGCTGGCGGTGCCGGTGCGCGATACCCTGAAACTGGCCGGGCCGGATGGCCGGGTCAGTTCTACTCCGGATCGTTCACTGTTCTGGCAGGCCTATACCCCACAAATGTTCCGCCTCGGTGCGCTGCGCACAGCGTTAAGCGACGCGCTGGCGGCCGGCGTGGCGATCACCGATGAAGCCTCGGCCATGGAATGGGCCGGCCAGGCGCCGCGGCTGGTGGAAGGGCGAGCGGATAATATCAAGGTGACCCGGCCGGAAGATCTGGAGTTTCTCCGGCGGCGTTGAGTTGATGACCACCCCAGGCATCCATTCATCCACTGCAGATTGACCGCGGTTGGGGTACTCAATATGCTGTATTCCTATACAGTGTAACGGTGTCCTCATGGTTGGCTATTCCTCTCCTATTCGGTTTGTGCAGGTTGACTCTGCTGCCTTGTTTTTGGAGCAGGGCCGATGAGTGCGGTGGTGTCGCTCGATGCCCTGTTGCGCCAGCAGCGGGTATGGAAAGGGCGGGGCGAGGCCACGCCAGCTGCGGCTCAGCCCACCGGTCACCCGCAGTTGGATGCGCTGCTGCCCGGCGGTGGTTGGCCGGAGGCGGCGCTCAGTGAAATTCTGCTGGCGGCGCCTGGCGCGGGAGAGCTGCAGTTGTTGTGGCCGACTTTGGCGCGGCTGACCCGGGCGGGGGAACGGATCGTGCTGGTGGCACCGCCTCATGTTCCCTATCCCCACGCCTGGCTCCAGGCCGGCGTCGATCTGCGCTGGATGACCTTGATCGGTGCGCCCGAGCGGGAGTCGCTGTGGGCGGCGGAGCAATGTCTGCGCTCGGGCAGCTGCGCGGCGGTGTTGTGCTGGCCGCAGCGCATCGATGATCGTGGATTGCGCCGCTTGCAACTGGCGGCGGCGACCGGTCAGACCCTGGGGTTTGCCTGCCGTTCTCTGCGCGAGGCGGTCAATCCGTCGCCAGCCGCCCTGCGTCTGGCAGTGGATTGCCAGCCACGACAAGTGCGGGTGCTCAAATGCCGGGGCGCGCTGGTGCCGGGTCAGTCGGTTGCGCTCTGACCATGCGCTGGGCCTGTATTCTGCTCACTCAACTGGCGCTGGATGGCGTATCGCGCAGCCGTGACGATCAGGCCCAGCCGCTGGTGCTGGTGGCCGGTCCGGCGCAGCGCCGAATCATCCGGGCAGTCAATCCCGCAGCCCGTCAGCTGGGGCTCAAGCCCGGTCAGACGTTGATTGCCGCGCAGGCGCTGACCAGTGGTTTTGCCGTGGCCGAGTATGATCAACAGCAGATCGATCACTGGCAACATTTCCTGGCCGCCTGGGCTTATCGTTTCAGCTCCCATGTCAGCCTGGATTATCCGCGGGCTCTGCTGTTGGAAATCGAGTCCAGTCTGGGGCTGTTCGGCCCCTGGCCACGTTTTGAAGAACGTTTGCGCACCGAACTGACTGAGCTGGGCTTTCAGCACCGCATCGTATTGGCGCCCAACCCGGCGGCGGCGCGGATGTTGGCCAATGTGCATGACGGCCTGGCGGTGGACGATGTTGCCCTGCAGAGGGAAGTCGAACGCCTGCCCATCAGTCGCTGTGGCTTGCCGGCCGACATCGTGTCAGCCCTGGCCCGCATGGGGCTGCGGCGGGTGAAACAGCTGCTGGTATTGCCCCGGGATACGCTGGGGCGGCGTTTCCCCAAGGATGTGCTGTGGCATCTGGATACGCTGCTGGGTCATCAGCCGCTGGCGCTCGGCAACTTCCAGCCGGCTGATGAATTTGCTGCCCGGATCGAATTCAACTTCGAGGTCAACAACCATCAGGCGTTGCTGTTTCCGCTGCGCCGGTTGATTGCCGATCTGCATGCCTTCCTTGCTGGCCGGGACTGCGGCGTGCAGCAATTCATGCTGACGCTGGAGCACCGCAGTCTGGCTGCCACCGCGGTGCCGGTGGGCCTGCTGACGCCGGAGCGCGATACCCAGTTATTGTTCGATGTGGCGCGCGGCCGCCTGGAACAGCTACAGCTGCCCGCCCCGGTGCTGGCGCTGCGCCTGTCGGCACCGAACCTGCCGGATTTCGTACCGCAGTCACAAACACTCTTTGTCGAACGGCCGCAACAATCCCAGCCCTGGGAGCAGCTGCGTGAACGATTGCGTGCCCGCCTGGGAGACCAGGCCGTGTATGGGCTGGCCGCCGTGGCTGATCACCGTCCGGAGCACAGTTGGCGTACCGATGTGACGGGCGGCAGAGCAGGGCAGCACGATGGCCGGCCGCGGCCGGGCTGGTTGCTGACCGAGCCGCAGCCGCTCAATGATCTGGTACCCGAGATTATCGCGGGCCCCGAGCGCATCGAGTCGGGCTGGTGGGATGCCGGCGATCTGCGGCGGGATTACTATCTGGTCCGCACCCGGGACGGGCGTCGGGCTTGGGTCTGGCGTGCGGTCGACGGCTCGGGGCCGTTCATGTTGCAAGGCTGGTTCGCATGAGCGCGGCTTATGCCGAGTTGCATTGCCTGAGCAACTTCAGCTTTCAGCGGGGCGCCTCCAGTGCCGATGAACTGTTTGCCCGGGCGCGTCAGCACGGCTACCAAGCCCTGGCGATCACTGACGAATGCACCCTGGCCGGCATCGTGCGGGCCTGGCAGGCGGCCAAGGAACACCAGTTGCCGTTGATCGTTGGCAGTGAAATGCAGATAGAGAACGGGCCGAAGCTGGTGTTGCTGGTGGAGAACCTGCAAGGCTATCAACGACTGTGCCAGTTGATCACCCTGGCCCGGCGGCGCGCGGAGAAGGGATGCTATCGGCTGCTGCGTGAGGATATCGACGCCGATATGTCCGGCTTGCTGGCGTTATGGTTGCCGACAGAGAAGGAGGACGTGAGTACCGGCGCCTGGCTGAAAGAGCGATTTCCCGCCACCCTGTGGTTGGCTATCGAGCTGCATCGAGGGCCCGATGATGATCAGCGCCTGGCCCGGCTGCAAGCATTGGCCGCCAAACTGGATATCCCGGCAGTGGCCGCCGGGGATGTGCATATGCACGCTCGTGGGCGTCGGGCATTGCAGGACACCATCACGTCCATTCGGCATCATTGCCGGGTGGACGAGGCCGGCCACCGCCTGTTTGCCAATGGTGAACGGCATCTGCGCAGTCGCGCGGGGCTGGTCGATGCCTATCCGGCGGCGTTGCTGGCCGAGACGCTACGTATCGCCGAACGCTGCCAGTTCGATTTTGATGATCTGAAATACCATTACCCCCGCGAACTGGTGCCGGCAGGGCATACCCCGGCGTCCTGGTTGCGACAGCTGACCGAGGAGGGCATCGCCTGGCGCTGGCCCCAAGGTATTTCTGCCAAGCTGCACGGGCAGATCGAGACAGAACTGACGCTGATTTGCGACCTGGAATATGAAAGCTATTTTCTGACCGTGCATGACATCGTCAGCTTCGCCCGCAGCCAGCATATTCTCTGTCAGGGACGTGGCTCGGCGGCCAACTCGGCAGTGTGCTTTGCCCTGGGCATCACCGAGATCGACCCGGTGCACAGCAACCTGCTGTTCGAACGCTTTTTGTCCCGCGAGCGCAATGAACCGCCGGACATCGACGTGGACTTCGAACACGAGCGGCGTGAAGAAGTGATCCAGTATGTGTTCCGCCGCTATGGCCGCCGCCGGGCCGCACTGACCGCCGTGGTCAGCAGCTACCACGCCGCTGGCGCCGTGCGCGATGTAGGCAAGGCGCTGGGGCTGCCGGCCGAGCAGGTCGACACCTTGGCCCGTTGTTGTGGGCGCTGGAGCGATCATATCCCCACACCGGAGCGGCTGCGCGAGGCCGGTTTCGATCCGGACAGTCCGATAGTGCACCGGGTGCTGACCCTGAGTGGACAACTGATCGGTTTTCCCCGGCATCTGTCCCAACATCCCGGCGGCTTCGTCATCTCCGAGCAACCGCTGGATACCCTGGTACCGGTGGAAAACGCCGCCATGGATGGGCGCACCATCATCCAGTGGGACAAGGATGACCTGGACGCCGTCGGCCTGCTCAAGGTGGATATCCTGGCGCTGGGCATGCTTACCGCGCTGCGCCGCTGCTTCGATCTGGTCCGTCATTACCGGGGGCGCGAACTGACCCTGGCGACCATTCCGGCGGATGACGAGCTGACCTATGACATGATCAGCCGGGCCGACACCATCGGTGTATTCCAGATCGAATCCCGGGCGCAGATGAGCATGTTGCCGAGACTCAAGCCGCGCACATTCTATGATCTGGTGATCGAGGTGGCGATCGTGCGACCGGGGCCGATCCAAGGCGATATGGTGCATCCGTATCTGCAACGGCGTAATGATAAGGCGCTGGTGACCTATCCTTCCCCCGCGCTGGAAAAGGTACTCAAACGCACTCTCGGCGTGCCCCTGTTCCAGGAGCAGGTCATGGAGATAGCCATAGTCGCCGCCGGTTACAGCGCCGGAGAAGCGGACGAGCTGCGCCGCTCCATGGCCGCCTGGAAGCGCCGTGGCGGGCTGGAACCGCACCGGGAAAAGCTCACCCAGGGCATGCTGGAGCGCGGTTATGACATCGAGTTCGCCGAGCGTATCTTCGAGCAGATCAAGGGCTTTGGCGAGTACGGCTTTCCTGAATCCCACTCGGCCAGTTTCGCCTTGCTGACCTACGCCAGCAGCTGGCTCAAATGCCATGAACCGGCGGCCTTTACCTGTGCGCTGATCAACAGCTGGCCGATGGGTTTCTACAGTCCCGATCAGTTGCTGCAGGATGCCCGGCGTCACGGTATCGAGACCTTTCCGGTGGATGTGCGTTACAGCGCCTGGGATTGCTCGCTGGAGCCTGGCCGGGATGGCGAACTGGGTATTCGTCTGGGGTTGCGTATGGTGCGCGGCTTCCATGTCGAGGATGCGGGGCGTATCGAGCAGGCCCGCCAGCAGCAACCCTTTACCGATGTCACCGACCTGAGCCGGCGAGCGGGGTTGCAGGCCGGGCCCGGGATCTGCTGGCGGACGCCGGAGCGTTGCGGGGATTGGCAGGTAATCGGCACCGGGCGCGCTGGGCTGTGGCTGGCATCGAACCCCAGCTGCCGCTGTTTGCCGGGCAGCCGGCAATCAGGGAAGCCGCAGTAACCTTACCCCTGCCATCGGAAGCCGAAGAGATGCAGGCCGACTATGCACTGGTCGGCACCACCATGGGACGCCATCCCATGGCTATCTTGCGACCAAAATTACGCCAGCTGCGCTGCCGGGATTCGAACGAATTGCGTAGCCTGGAGCACGGCCGCCCGGTGACGGTCGCCGGGTTGGTGACCGGTCGCCAGCGCCCCGGCACTGCCAGCGGGGTGACCTTCGTCACCCTGGAAGACGAGCATGGCATGGTCAATGTCGTGGTCTGGCGTGCGCTGGCCGAGCGCCAACGCAAGGAGCTGGTGCATTCCAGCATGTTGCAGGTCTATGGCCGGTTGGAAACCAAGGAGGGAGTGCGTCATCTGATCGCCTCCCGGCTGGTTGACCTGACAGACATGCTCAACGGTCTGGCGACCCGTAGCCGGGATTTTCACTGATGCGTCAGTTGCTGGCGTACTGCAGGTTGCCGGACGTATCACGCACCCGGAAGCGTCCGGATTCTCCGTCTCGCTCGATATGTGCCACGGCCATCTGCGCGTCGTGAGTGAAAACCAGTCGGCCGTTCGTGGCAACCATGTCATTGAGCAGCGCTTCTTTTTCCCCGATCAGGATCTCGGGAAAACGGTCATATCCCATGGTGATTGGCAGGTGCACCCAGGGCGCGCCGGGGATCAGATCGCCGGGAAACACCACCGGGCCGTCGGGCATATCGAATTCGGGCAGCATCAGCCCCGGGGTATGTCCGTCGCTGAAGCGGAACCGCCAGTCCGGCCCCAGCGTGGCGGAGCCATCACCGTCCTGGATCAGCTCCAGCCGGCCGCTGGCTTCGAGCAGCCCGAGCAGCTCGGGAATGAAGGACGCACGATCCCGCGGGTGCGGTCGGCGGGCTCGCGCCCAATGGCGCTGGCCGGTAATGAAGGTGGCCTTGGGAAACAACAATTGGGGTGGTTGATCGGCCTGCCAGGGACTCAGCAGGCCACCGGCGTGATCGAAATGCAGATGTGTCAACACCACCACATCAATGTCCGCATGACTCAATCCGATCTCGGCCAGATTGTCGAGCAGCACATGATGATCCTCGACCACGCCGTAGCGCTCTTTCATCTGCGGCGAGAAAAAGGCACCGATACCCGTCTCGATAAGAATATTGCGATCGTTTTCCTGCACCAGCAGGGCACGACAGCTCAGGGCGATGCGGTTGTGCTCATCGGTCTCGACCCAGCGTGACCAGAGGGCCTTGGGGGCGTTACCGAACATGGCCCCGCCATCCAGGCGCTGGCTGTTGCCTTCAAGGGTGGTGAAAGTACGCATAGCTATTCTCCAGCCGCCGCCGGCCCGGGCCGGCGGCGGTAATCAATTACCGCGTGAAAGTATTCTCGATCGACGCATGGAATGGCTGCCAGCTGAATCGGCGGAGTGGCAGTTCGGTAGTGTTACTCATCTGGGCTGCTCCTGTTCCGCTTCCGGCTGATCGAGGTCACTCGGGCTGCGGAACTTCAACAGGTGGGTACGCTCGATCAGGATATACAGCGCGGCGCCGGCGGCCAGCCCCCAGCCTGCGCCATACACCGCCAGTACCACGCCCATGGTGCCGGCAATGCCGCGCTCGGTATTATTGTTGAGCTGCTCGAAACCGACCATCAGGCAGATATAGCCGGTGAGAATCAGTGTCAGCGACAGGGCGATCGGCAGGACCGGCTGGAAGAAGCTCACCAGCGGCAGCAGAAACAGCGCCAGAAAGCCGGTAATCCAGAAGGTGCCGGCACCGCTGTAGATCGACTCCATGGCATGGCGCCCATATTTGTAGCGTTCCGCCATGGTGGCAGCAACGGCCGTCCACAAGGGGCCGGCCAAACCGGGAGAGGGCGCGAAAAAGGCATGCATCGCATTGCGGACGGCGGTCACCAGATGCACCCGGTCAATGTTGTTCTCGATCACTTCGTCGGTGCGCAGCTCGTCAGCGCGCTGCATCAGAGACTGGCCAACAATGATGTCGCCAAAGGCGATGATGTAGGCAATGACCGCCGTGGGTATGGCCAGCATGAACACTTTCGCATCCGGGAAGCCAAGGGTGAATGGCAGGTAGTTCCACATCTCGGCGAAGGCCGGTGCGGTGATGCCGAAGCGGACATCCGGCATCTCATATTCGCCGGTGGTGATACCTACGAAGATGGCCACAAGCATGCCGGGTACCATGCCGTAGTTGACCACTTTGCGCGCAAATGGAACCCGCTCGGTCAACCCCTTGAAGGACACTGAGAACATCAAGTAAAGACAGACCAGACTGCCGATTACCAGAGAAAAGGGTGTGGCAGCCAGCCGTCCACCGGTCTCGATTTCACCAATGAGTGCGGCAATACCGGCGCCAATGATGATGCCGCCCTTCATCGAGTTCGGAATCAGCCGGACCAGTACACTACCGAGGCGTGTGATACCGAGGAACAGGAAGATGACAAACACCAGAAACTGCAAGGCGAATAAGGCCTGAATGGCTTCCGGGCCGGGTTCGAAATCACCGAGGAACAGCAGAACCACGGGAATACCGGGGGTGATCCAACCGGGGACAAAAGGCACGCCGAGTAGCGCCGGCAGCATGAAACCGACACCACAGACCACCACATAGGCCAGCGCTACATCATAGGGCAGGCCGAGATAGGTCTGCAGTAGCGGGATCATGCCGAGGCTGACCACAAACATGATCAGGGCCTGGAGCATTTCGGCCATTTCCCAGCGGTAATGGATGAAGGGCAGGCGAATCTTGAAGGGGCCGCAAGGCCAGAAGGGTTGTTCGGCACCATCGGTGCGTTTGTAGACTTGCATGCAGTACTCCTGTGCCCAACGGAATGCGCAGGCCTCTTGGCCTGACCATCGGTCGGCTTATTGTTGTTGTGAAACAGAGTCTTGGCTGCCAGACGCCCCGAGGCGGTAGTCGCGGGACGCCTGGCGAGTTACGGCAGAGCTCGCATCAGACTGCCTTGGCCCAGTCGCGCAGAACGTATTTCTGGATCTTGCCAGTGGAAGTTTTCGGCAGCTCGGTAAAGACCACGTTCTTCGGTATCTTGAACGCGGCCAGATGATCCCGGCAGAAATGGATGATGTCTGCTTCGCTGGCCTGATGCCCGGCTTTCAAGGTGACGAATGCGCAGGGTGTTTCACCCCACTTCTCATCGGGCCTGGCCACCACTGCCGCTTCCAGGATATCGGGATGGCGGTAGAGCGTACCTTCCACCTCGATGGTGGAGATGTTTTCGCCACCGGAGATAATGATGTCCTTGAGCCGGTCCTTGACCTCGAGATAGCCATCGGCATGCCATACGCCCAGGTCGCCGGTGTGAAACCAGCCGCCTTCGAAGGCCTCAGCGGTCGCTGAGGGGTTCTTCAAATAACCTTTCATGACGGTGTTGCCGCGCATGAAGATCTCACCAATGGTTTCGCCATCGCGGGGCACCGGCTGCAGGGTCTGTGGATCAGCGACCATGACCCCTTCCAGAGTCGGGTAACGCACACCCTGGCGGGCCTTGATACGGGCGCGTTCGTCCAGTGGCAATTCATCCCAATGACCATGCCAGGCGCACACGGTGACCGGGCCGTAGGTCTCGGTCAGCCCGTATACATGGGTGACCTTGATGCCCATTTCTTCCACCGCACCAATCACCTTGGCGGGCGGCGCCGCACCGGCAACCATGGTATGTACCGGGTGGTCGATGGCAGCTTTGGCTTCCGGCGGCATGTTCACCAGGGCATTGAGCACGATGGGCGCGCCGCACATATGGGTGACCTGCTCATCATGGATCAGGTTGAGAATCTTCTGCGGATCGACCCGGCGCAGGAATACATGCACACCGGCCATGGCGGTGACTGTCCAGGGGTAGCACCAGCCATTGCAGTGGAACATGGGTAGCGTCCACAGGTAGACCGGATGCTGACCCATGTTCCAGGTCATCTGGTTGCCCATGGCATTGAGGAAGGCGCCGCGGTGATGGTAAACCACTCCCTTGGGGTTGCCGGTGGTCCCCGAGGTGTAGTTGAGACTGATCGCATCCCACTCATCATCCGGCCCCTGCCAGACGAACTCGGGATCGCCTTCGGCAAGGAATGCCTCGTAATCCAGGGCGCTGTTGGCTTGTCCCTCGCCGTACTCCGGGTCGTTTACGTCGATTACCAGCGGTGGGTGATCAAGCATGCCGATAGCGGCGTGCACGATATCGAAGAACTCGCGATCGGCGATCAGTACCTTGGCTTCACCGTGCTGCAGCATGAAGGCGATGGCCTCGGCATCCAGGCGTACGTTCAGAGTATTGAGCACCGCCCCGATCATCGGGACACCGAAATGCGCTTCGAGCATTTCCGGAATGTTCGGCAGCATGACCGCTACCGTGTCGCCCTTGCCGATGCCTCGGCCCTGCAACGCCGATCCCAGACGACGGCAACGGTCATAGGTCTGGGCCCAGGTGCGCCGAACGGCACCATGTACCACGGCAGGGTAGTGAGGATAGACGTTGGCAGCGCGTTCGATGAAACCGAGGGGCGACAAGGCGGTATGGTTGACCGCACCAGCGGACAGGCCTTCCTGATATATGGACATGGATCGTATCCTTGGCATTTGTTAGCTCTTGTTGATAACGGCCATTCGAGAATGCCGTATATTTATGGGGTAGTTTATATCCCAGCTGGAATTGTTATGGAAGTATTACCAAGGTCTATAGGTATAATTACTATAAGGTGGTCTGGTGCCTGATAAAATCATGTCCGACCAGGGGTATGCCTCCCTGCTGCAGGCTGCTGATCCGCAACCTACGTGCCTGTTCGATGCCAGCGGCAGGATGTGCGGTTGGAACCCGGCCATGCACGATCTGCTCGCTGCGGGTAATGCGCCGGATATTCTGTTGCCCCACAACCATGCGCAGCTGATAACGGCAGCGCTCGGCCAGCAGCGGGCTATCAGTGAGGTGCCCGTGCAAACGCCCGGTCAGCGACATCTGTTGTGGACCTTCATTCCGGTGGCCAGCGACCGGATACTGGCCCGTGCCCGAGACGCTACCGAGGCGTTGAACAATGAGCAGCAGGCAGTGGTCGCTCGGCGTCTGTACCGGTTGATCATCGAGAACACCACGGATCTGATTTCCCGGCATACGCCTGAAGGCACGTTTCTGGATGCTTCCCCTGCAGCCTGGGCACTGCTTGGCCGATGGCCGGAGCAATTGCGTGGTACGCAGATCCACGAGCTGTTCCATCCCCAGGAGCGGGACGAGATCAGGCAGCGCTATGACAGCGCGCTTGAGCAGGACGGCTATCTGACCATCAGTTACCGGATCCGCCATCGTGACGGCCACTATCTGTGGTTCGAAACCGCCAGCCGGGCGATACGGGAGACTTATACCGGCAAGGTGGTGGAGGTTGTCAGTGTGTCGCGGGATATTACCGAACGTATTCGCAGTGAAGAGCACAGCCGCCGTCTGCAGGATGAGCTGGCACATGCCACGCGATTGGCGACGCTCGGTGAGCTGGCCTCCGGTATCGCCCATGAAATCAACCAGCCGCTGGCCGCCATCGTCAATTACGCCGCCGCCAGTCAACGCTATCTGGCGGCGCTGGAGCCGGGTGGCGAGCCGGGCCGGCGTCTGGCCCAGGGACTTGAGCGTATTGCCAGTCATGCCCAGCATGCGGCAGAGGTGATCAAGCGCATGCGTGCCTTCCTGCGCAAAGGGCCGCGCCGCGGTCAGCGCATCAGCCCCGCACTGCTGGCGCAGGATGCAGTGCGCCTGTGCGCCTGGGAGGCGCAGCAACAGCAGGTGGAGATCATCCAGCAGATCGGCGAAGCTCTGCCGGATGTCCATGTCGATCCCATTCTGTTGCAGCAAGTGTTGCTCAATCTGCTACGCAATGCCATCGAGGCTAATCGGGACAAGTCTCCGGATACGCCATCACAGGTCTATCTGCGGCTGAGTGCAGACGAACGCCGGGTGGACCTGCAGGTTATCGATCAGGGGCCAGGTGCCAGTGATGAACAGTTGAACAGCATGTTCACGCCGTTCTATACCAGCAAGCCCGACGGCTTGGGGCTGGGATTATCCATGAGTCAGAGCATCGTCGAGAGCTTCGGTGGTGGATTGGAGGCGCTTCGCGATGAGCGGGGCGGGTTGTGCCTGCATAGCTGGCTGCCAGCGCTGCAGGATGCAGGCTTTATACAAGAGTAATGATCAGGAGAAATGATATGGAGCTGGATCGGCAGCAGCGAGTGTACGTGGTGGATGACGATCAGGGGATGTTGGACTCCACGGTGTGGCTGCTCGAATCGGTCGGGCTGCAAGCGCTGCCCTTCACGAGTGGCCAGGCATTTCTTGACCATTGTCTGGAAGAGCTGCCGGCCTGCGTGCTGCTGGATATACGCATGCCCGGCATGGGCGGGCTGGCAGTACAGGACGTGCTGCGTGAGCGGGGCAGCAAGCTGCCGGTGATTTTCGTCAGCGCCCATGCCGACGTGCCCATTGTGGTGCGGGCTTTTCGCGGTGGGGCAGCGGATTTCATCGAGAAGCCCTATAACGAGCAATTACTGCTCGACAGCGTCCAGCGTGCGCTGCGGCTGTACCAAGCGCCGGTGATGGATCAGAGGGAGGGTGATCCGGTGCGTGAACGCATGCAACAGCTCACCCCCCGCGAGCGCGACGTACTGCTGCCGCTGGTGCAGGGCTACAGCAACCGGGAGATTGCCGAGCAATTGGGCGTGAGCGTCAAGACCGTGGATTTGTACCGCTCACGGGTGATGAAGCGGATGCAGGCCACGAGCCTGCCGGCGCTGGTAGGTATGGCGATCGGCGTGGGGCTGATCGAGCCGTTCAAACTACAGGCGAGATGAGGTCAGGTTAGAGCCAGTGGCCTGGGTTCATGGCGTGACAGCTCAGGGTATGACAGGGAATGCTGGCCGGTTGGTTGGCATGGGCCACATTGGTGCGGTGCACGGCGAGAATGGACAGCACGGTCAGCAGGGCAATGAAAAAGGCGACGATGGTAACGGCATTGATATAGTTTTTATGCATGACATCAGTTCCTGCTTTATTTTTTGTTGTTTTTGTCTTGCGCTGGCTGAGTGTATCAGCTGCGCACTTTATTGTTATTGATATTAGTCGAGACTCCGTTAATAAACAATCTGGACGGTATTTTTTTATTGGCGGCCGGGCGCGGGGCCCGGCCGTTTCCATCCTTACAATGCGTAGTTCTTCAACTCCCGGGCAATCAATAGCCGCTGGATCTCGCTGGTACCTTCGTAGATCTGGGTAATCCGCGCGTCACGATACAGCCGCTCCACCGGGTAGTCCTCAAGATAACCGTAGCCGCCATGAATCTGCACCGCCTTGGAACAGACGTCTTCGGCCATCTCGCTGGCGAACAGCTTGGCCTGGGAGGCTTCCGAGAGGCAGGGTACGCCTTCGGTGCGCAGCCGTGCGGCATGCAGGATCAACAGGCGTGCCGCATTGAGGCGGGTATGCATGTCGGCCAGCATGTTGGCTATGCTCTGGTGCTCGGTCAGGGCCACACCAAATTGGGTGCGTTCGCGGGCGTAGGTCAGGGCGGCTTCGAAGGCCGAGCGGGCGATACCCAGGGCTTGGGCGGCGATGCCGATACGGCCGCCTTCCAGGTTGGACAGGGCGATGGCCAGTCCCTTGCCGCGCGGACCGAGCAGGTTGGCTTCGGGAATGCGGCAGTTATCCAGGGTCACGGCGCAGGTATCCGAGCCGCGGATGCCCATTTTGTGCTCCATGCGCTCGATCTTGAAGCCGGGATTGTCGGTGGGGACGAGAAATGCCGACAGGCCCTTCTTGCCCAGCTCCGGGTCGGTCACGGCAAAGACGATAGCCAGCTGTGCCCGCTTGGCGTTGCTGACGAACTGCTTGGCACCGTTGATTACCCATTCGCCATTGTCCAACACCGCCCGGGTGCGCAGATTATGGGCCTCGGAGCCGGCCTGGGGTTCGGTCAAGGCGAAGCAGCCGATGGCTCTGCCGGTAGCCAGGTCCGGCAACCAGGTCTCCTGCTGCTCGGCGTTGCCGAACTTGAGCAGCGGGCCGCAGCCCACCGAGTTGTGGATGCTCATCATCGCGCCGGTGGCGCTACAGCCGGCGGCGATTTCCTCCACGGCCAGGGCATAGGCGACATAGTCGACATAGCTGCCGCCCCATTCCTCGGGCACCACCATGCCCAGCAGGCCCAGCTCGCCCATCTGGCGTACCACGGCATCATCGATCCAGCCGGACTTGTCCCATTCCGCGGCGCGCGGCGCCAACTCGCTCTGGGCGAACTGGCGGGCCATGTCGCGGATCATGCGCTGGTCTTCGTTGAGTTCGATATCGTGCATGTGTTCCGTCTCCCTATCCGTCAGGCCTGGCGCCGTTCATCGGTGCTGTGTGCGGTGAAGCCGGCGAAGAAGTCCGCGACCTGTTCTGCTTTTACCTCGGCCAGCGTGGGCGGGTTCCAGCGGGGACTCTTGTCCTTGTCGACGATCAGCGCCCGCACGCCTTCCATGATGTCGCCCTTGGCGAACCACTGGCGGTCCAGATGCAGCTCCAGCGCGAAACAATCCGTCAGATCCAGCTCGCCGCCGCGACGCAGCAGTTCCAGGGTCACATTCATGGCCAGCGGCGACTTGCTGTCGATGGCCGCCAGGGTGCGTTCGGCCCAGTCCTGATAGGCGGGGCAGTCTTCGACAGCCAGGGAAGCCCGAATCCGGAGCATGTCCGGATGGCTGAAGTGCCGGTCGATGGCCGAGCGCAGCGCCTTGATTTCTGAGCCGGGGATTTTCTGCGAGGCGCGTTTGTGCAGCAACTGATCCAGATCGCGTGCCGGGTCATCCGACCAGCTCTGGCTGTTCAGTGCCTGATCCAGCTCCGTGACGAGGTCGCTGCTGATGCAGTGGTCGGCCAGGCCGCAGTACAGGGCATCGGCGGCGCGGATATGCGAGCCGGTTACGCCCAGGTACTGGCCGATGGCACCCTCCAGGCGGGACAGGAAAAAACTGCCGCCCACATCCGGGAAGTAGCCAATACCGGTTTCCGGCATGCCCATCTTCACCCGCTCGGTGACCACGCGATGCGAGGCAGCCTGGGCCAGGCCCATGCCGCCGCCGAGGACGAAGCCGTCCATCAGTGCCAGCACGGGCTTGGGGTAGCCATGGAGCACCTGGTCCATGGCGTATTCCTCTTCAAAGAAGGTGACGTACATACCGTCGCCGGCCTTGAAGCTGTCATACAGGCCACGGATGTCGCCGCCGGCGCAGAAGGCCTTTTCGCCGTTGGCCCGCAGCACGACTAAACGTACGGCCGGGTCGTTGTGCCAAGCATCCAGTTGCTGGCGCAGGCCGCGCACCATCTCCAGGCTGAGGGCGTTGAGCCCGGCCGGACGGTTGAGGGTCAGGTGGCCGACGCCGTTACGCACTTCGGCCAGTACGCTCTGCTCGCTCATTCGATCGCTCCGTTGTACATCTTGATGATGGCGGAGAAATCCAGCCCGCCATTACCCTGGCCGCTGAAGGTCTGGTACAACTGCTGCGCCAGGGCGCCGAGCACTACCGGCTGGCGTGCCTGCTTGGCAGCCTCGGTGGCCAGGCCCAGGTCCTTGAGCATCAGGTCGGTGCCGAAGCCACCGGTGTAGCCGCGGGACGCCGGAGCGTTGTCCAGTACGCCGGGGTAGGGATTGTAGGTATCGGTACTCCAGCAGCGGCCACTGGAGGTGTTGATGATGCCGGCCAGCACCTTGGGGTCCATGCCCAAGGACACGCCCAGGTTCATGGCCTCGGCGGCGCCGATCATGGAAATGCCCAACAGCATGTTGTTGGCCACCTTGGCGACCTGGCCATTGCCACTTGGCCCGCAATAGACGATGTTCTTGCCCATGGCCTGCAAGACCGGCAGGGCGGCATCAAAGTCGGCCTGTTCACCGCCGACCATGAAGGTCAAGGTGCCCGCCGCTGCACCGCCGGTACCGCCGGAAACTGGCGCATCAATCATGCGGTTGCCCTTTGCCGCCGCGGCAGTGGCTACTTCCCGGGCGCTCATGGGGTCGATGGTGGAACTGTCGATCAGCCGCACCTCGGGTGCCACTTTGGCCAGCAGGCCGTCTTCACCCAAATAGACACCTTTCACATGTTGGGCGGCGGGCAGCATGGTGATGATCACTTCCACATTGCTGCCGGCCAGCACGGCAATGCTGGGCGCGGCGCTGGCGCCGGCTTCTACCAGATTGGCCACCGCCGCTTCGGACAGGTCGAATACAGTCAGTTCATGGCCAGCCTTGAGGAGGTTGTGGGCCATGGGGCCGCCCATGTTGCCGAGACCAAGGAATCCGATTTTCATATGAGCTACCTCTTATTCTTGTCAGCTAGTTGTATCGATGCTCAAGCGTGCTTGAAATTGGGTTTACGCTTCTCGGCAAAGGCCTGCATGCCTTCGGTCTGGTCAGCGGTGGCGAAGATCGAGTGGAATACCCGGCGCTCGAAACGCACACCTTCACTCAGGCTGCTCTCGAATACCCGGTTGACGCATTCTTTGGTCATCATCACGCTCGGCAGGGACTTGCTGGCGATGACCTGGGCGGTCTTCAGGGTTTCTTCCAGGAGCTGATCGACCGGAATGATGCGCGCGACCAGGCCAGCCTGCTCGGCTTCCTGGGCATCCATCTGGCGACCGGTCAGACACATTTCCATTGCCTTGGCTTTGCCTATGGCGCGGGTCAGGCGCTGGGTGCCGCCGATGCCGGGCAGTACGCCCAGGTTGATTTCGGGTTGGCCGAAGCGGGCATTGTCGGCGGCATAGATGAAGTCGCAGATCATTGCCAGTTCGCAGCCGCCGCCCAGGGCGTAGCCAGCCACTGCGGCAATCAACGGCTTGCGGCGGTTGGCGATGCGGTCGGCAGGGGAGAAAAAGTCATCCATGAACACGCCGGGGTATTGCAGATCGACCATCTGCTTGATATCGGCACCAGCAGCGAAGGCCTTGCTGGAGCCGGTCAGGACTACACAACCGATCTGCGGGTCGTTCTCGAACTGGTCCAGCGCCTGGTTCAGTTCATCCAGAACCTGGGTATTCAGCGCATTCAGCGCCTGGGGGCGGTTCAAGGTAATCAGACCCACACGCTCGCGGGTCTCGATCAGAATGGTTTCAAAACTCATATCGCTACTCCAATAAAAAGAGGCCGGCCCATCTTTCTGGCCGGCCCGTAAAGCTTACTTCAGCGTGATGGTGGTGTTGACCGCGGCGGCCTGCTCGTCATCATCGAACCAGCGGGCGGTGACGGTTTTGGTCTGGGTGTAGAACAGGATTACCTGCTTGCCGTAGGGACCCAGATCGCCCAGCTTGGAGCCCCGCGAGCCGCTGAAGGAGAACAGCGGGACCGGCACCGGAATCGGTACGTTGATACCCACCTGACCAACGTCGATATCTTCCTGGAAGCGGCGGGCGATGCCACCGGAGCGGGTAAAGATGGCGGTGCCGTTACCATTCGGGTTGGCGTTAATGATGTCGATTGCCTCATCCAGATTGTCCGCCTGCATCACGCACAACACCGGCCCGAAGATTTCGTCATCATAGATAGTCATGCCCGGCTTGACGCCGGCAAAGATGGTCGGACCAACGAAGTTGCCGTCCGCATAACCGGGTACGTCGGGGTTGCGGCCGTCGAGTACCAGCTCGGCGCCCTCGTCGATGCCTTTCTGGATAAAGCCGTTGACGCGTTCCAGGGCTGCGGTAGAAATGACCGGGCCGACATCGGTGCCCGGCTCGACACCACCACTGACCTTCAGGGTTTGCGCCTTGCGTGCCAGCTCCGGCAGCCAGTTGCGCGCCTCGCCGACCAGAATGACCACCGGCAGCGCCATGCAGCGCTGGCCGGCCGCGCCGAAGGCGGCGCCGATCAGGTTGTTCAGGGTCTGTTCCTTGTTGGCGTCGGGCATGACGATGGCGTGGTTCTTGGCGCCCATCATGCACTGCACACGCTTGCCGGCCTGGGTGGCACGGTTGTATACGTGGGTGCCGACATGGGTGGAGCCGACGAAGGACACCGCCTTGATGTCCGGGTGATCACAGATACCATTCACTGCGTCCACACCACCGTGGATCACGTTCAGCACACCGGCCGGGATGCCGGCTTCCAGTGCCAGCTCGACCAGGCGCATGGTGACCATCGGGTCCTGCTCGGAGGGCTTGAGCACGAAGGTGTTCCCGGTGGCGATGGCCATCGGGAACATCCACAATGGGATCATCGCCGGGAAGTTGAACGGGGTGATGCCGGCGCAGACGCCCAGCGGCTGCATCAGGGTATAGGTGTCCACGCCACCAGCCACGTTGTTGGCCAACTCGCCCAGTTGCAGGTTGCCTACTGCAGAAGCATGCTCCACTACTTCCAGCCCACGGAACACATCACCTTCAGCGTCGGCCAGGGTCTTGCCTTGCTCGGCAGTCAGAATGGCGGCCAGCTCCTTGATGTTCTCGCGGATCAGCTGCTGATACTTGAGGAAGATACGGGCGCGGGCGCCGATCGGCGTCTTGCGCCAGGTCTTGAAGGCGTCCTTGGCGCTGGCTACTGCGGCATTGATCTCATCCTGGGTAGCGAAGGGCACACGGGCCAGGACTTCCTGGGTCGCGGGGTTGATGACATCGCGCCATTGATCAGTCTTCGATTCGATGAATTCGCCGTTGATCAGCAGTTTGACGGTGGGGATGTTGTTATTGCTCATTGTTGTCCTCTGGGCCGCGGCCCTTGTCGTCTTGGAAGATGTCATGGATAGTAGCAGTGCGTTTTTCCCATAAACAATTGGCTCATTCGCAAGTTGAGTCTGCGTTTTTGCACAGGGGTTGGATATGGACTGGGATAACCTGCGGTTTTTCCTCGAATTAAGCAGAGCAGGGCGGCTGACCACAGCGGCGCGGCGACTCGGCGTGGACCACACCACGGTATCCAGACGGCTGCAGGCCTTGGAGAAAAGTCTCGGCGTGGCGCTATTCCTCCGTGATACCAGTGGCTACACCCTGACCGAAGCCGGGCGCAGCCTGTTGCCGCAAGTCGAGTTGATGGAAGGGGCCAGCGTGCGTATCGAGCAGGCGCTACCCAATCCGGGTGAAACCCTGTCCGGCCAGGTGCGCATCGGTGCTACCGAGGGTTACGGCACCATGCTGGTGGCCGGCCAATTGAGTGAGCTCAGTCACCGCCACCCGCACCTGCACCTCGATCTGCTGGCGCTGCCGCGCGCCGTGCGCTTGTCCCGCCATGAGGCCGATATCGTCATCACCCTGGAGCGCCCAGAGCGCGGGCCGTTCATCATTACCAAGCTCACCGACTATGTATTGCGCCTGTATGCTGGCAAGGATTACCTGCAGCAGCACGGCCCGGTCACCAGCCGCAGCGATCTGGAAAAACACCGCTTCGTCAGCTATGTGGATGATCTGGTGTTCAGCAAGGACCTGCTGTTTCTCGACGAGATTGCCGGTTCCGGCGCGGTCGGGGTACGCAGTACCAGCGTGCTGGCTCAGCAGGAAGCCATCGCCGCTGGGGCCGGGCTGGGCATTTTGCCGGCCTTTACTGCCGACAGCGATCCCCGCCTGAGCCTGATCATGCCAGCGCAGATTCGCTTTATTCGTACCTTCTGGATGCTGATGCCGATCGAGCTGAAGGATATTGCGCGGATGCGGACGACGTGGAACCACTTGAAGTCAGCTGCGGAACAGGCCGCGCCGGCGTTGATGGGGCGTGGGGTACCTTCGACAGTAGGGCGGAGATAGGTAAAAAATTAGAAACAGTATTGATTGTTTTGTGATTGGCGGCTAGGGTGTTTGAACCTAAACGTAGGTGCTCTTTGTTGCTGGAAAGAAAAACCCGTACTTCTGACTATTGACCTGTAACGGTCGAAAATAAAAATAAGAGGGGTAACCGTCATGTTTCTCAATTTGGATTATCATTCTTTCTCACTCGCCACGTGCGATTCCTTCTGCCTTTTTCCTTCATCGCTTCCCTGACGTTTATCTATCCGGCAATCGCTTGCTGGGTGGCCTCAACGTGCAGTGCTATCCGTTCGCCGCTACTACGACTGAAATGTATGTCAGTGGCCACAGGTAACGGAAGCAGTGATGTCTGTTTGTAATTGATAATTTAAGGCCGATTGGCAAGAAAAAGGCGTGGTTATGAAAATAAAGTACTTATCTTTGGCTCTGGCCATGGGGATGACGCTTAGCACTGCAACAGTTGCAGCCGTATCGGAAGAAGAAGCTGGACGCCTAGGCCAGGACCTCACGCCATGGGGCGCAGAGCAAGCCGCGAACGCCGATGGCAGCATTCCCGCTTACACTGGCGGTATCGAATCGCCGGCCGGTTACGACCCCAGTAAACCAGGTATTCGTCCAGACCCGTTTGCCGATGAGCCGATACTGTTCACCATAGATGCCGGCAACTTCCGGGAGCACAGCGCACGATTGACCTCAGCATCAATCGCCATGTTCGAGCGGTACCCCGAGTTCAAGATCAACGTCTATCCAAGCCACCGCACGGCTCGCTATCCGCAGCATTTCCTGGATGCAACGCGAAAGAATGCGACCAGTTGTACACTGCAAGATGAGCTGCGGCTGCAAGGCTGTTGGGCAGGTACTCCTTTCCCCATTCCGAAAAGCGGAAGCGAGGTGATGTGGAATCGCTACATGAAATACGAAGGTTATGCCTTCATGAGCGAAGACCTGAAAACCACCATAGTCAATGGTTCTGGTTCCGTAATCGATACGGCAGGTCAAACTCAGTGGAACCAGTACCCTTTATGGGACCCTGCCAGAAGCGAACCGCTGACAGGAGACGAGGTCAACGAAGTTCTGCGCGCTGACTATCACGCTCCGGTGCGTAAAGCAGGGGAAAAACTGGTTATTCATGATTCGCTGGACATGCTGACTAATGCGCGCCGTGCGTGGAGCTATCTGATAGGTCAGCGCAGGGTAAAGCTTTCACCTGATGTCGCCTATGATACGCCGTCCCCAGCCGGGGCAGGGATCGGAACGGTTGATGATTCCTCGGTTTTTTACGGCGCCTTTGATAGGTACAACTTTGAACTCAAGGGAAAAAAGGAAGTTTATCTCCCCTATAACATGTTCAAGATGTACGACACGGCCCAGTGTGGACGTGATCAGGTCTTTACCCCGAACTTCCCCAACCCGGATTGTGTGCGCTGGGAGCTGCATAGGGTGTGGGTTGTCGAAGCCACTCTCAAGGCAGGCAAGCGCCATATATACCCTCGCCGAACGCTTTACTGGGATGAAGACTTCCTGGGGGTGGGAATGAGTGCTTCCTACGATAGCACCGGCTCGGTCTACCGCGTTGTGCACTCGGAAAGCTTTCCCAAATATGAAAGCTACGGACATATCAGTGGCCAATTTGTTACCCATGACCTGAAAACAGGCGCCTATGCCCGACAGGCGTACTCCACCGGCGAGTCAGGCTGGCAAGACATTGAACCCAAGCCGATGAGTTTCTTTTCGCCCCAATCAATGACTGGAGGCGGCGTGAGGTAAAGCTTGGGCGCAAGCGAAAGAGGGTTGCGCCGGGGCCAGAAATCACGGCAAGCCAGGCACTTGGCCATTATGAGCAAAGCGTAAATCCGTTTACAGATATAGATGTTAGGAGGTGACATGAGTCAGTTGTTTAATAAGGTGGCCATCGTTCTGGGCGCGGCAGGCAAGGACAATATGGGCCAGGTAATTGCCCGCCGATTACATGCCGAAGGTGCCAAAGCTGTTGTGGCAGGCCGCAACCTGGAAGAGCTGGATTGCTTGGCTGCAGAGCTGAATGGCTTAGCCGTCTGCTGCGACATTACCAGCAAGGCGGATATCGAAAATCTGTTCTGCGCAGCGATTACCCGTTACGGCCATGTTGATATCGTGGTTAACGCCACAGGCTGGGGGCTGCTGAAATCGTTTGAGGAAACGACCGAAGCCGACTTGAGAAAGATGTCTGATCTGCAATATATCGGACCCTATATGCTGTTTCAGGAAGCGGTCAAACGGGTAACTGCGCCTGCTTCGCTGATTCAAATCAGTTCGGCAACGGCCAAGATCATGTTTGAAGATCATTCTGCCTATATGGGCACCAAGGCCGGGATTGACCACGTGGTGCGCTGTATTGCGAATGAGTATGGCAATAAAGGTATTCGTGCCAATTCGGTGTCTCCAGGCTTGACCGAAACACCAATGACCGCGGAAGCGAAACAGACCCCTGGTCTGTTCGATGCCTTTGTCGCCGGTTACCCGCTGGGCCGGATTGGAACCTCGGAAGACATTGCCTCGGCTATTGTGTGGTTGGCGGGTGACGAGTGCTTTATGACCGGTGAAAACCTCCAGGTAAATGGCGGCCTCACACTGCGGCGTAACCCGATGAAATCGGAAATCGAAGCTGCGGTAGTTGCCGCGGCTCAGTAATCAAACAACCAGGTGAACGGGGCAGAAAGCATGAACGAGATCACAACAAGTCACGAATTTCCTTTCAAGTCGGACGCGTTATGGGAGCTGCTCGCCGACTTTGCTCACATTGAGCGCTGGTGGCCCAGGGATGCCCAGGCGATTCAGATCGAAAAGATCGAAGTTGAAGGAGAGGGTGTTGGTCTTGTTCGTCACATCTTCAACGTGGGATTTCCGCACGCGATCAGTGAGCGCCTCGACTTTCTGGATCCTGAAAACAAGGTTTACAAGCTTTCAATGGTCAAGCAGCTGCCGGCGGGTCTTACGGAGTATCAGGCGACTGGTGTTGTCACCGACGTTCCTGGCGGCTGCCGGTTGGAATACGTCGGCCGATTCTCTGCCGCTGAACAAGATTTGGCTACCGCAAATGAATTCTTGCAAGGGGTTTATCAGTTCATGTATCGGGGGCTCGAAGAAGCCCTGGAGCGTGAATCCAGCCACTGAGCTGCCTCTTTTCTGACGCTTTGAGACGATTAAATGCAAACTTATGACTACATCATTGTTGGTGCGGGCTCTGCTGGCTGCGTGTTGGCCAACCGTCTCAGCGCTGATGGTTTTCAGGTGCTGCTGCTGGAGGCGGGCGGTTGGGACAAGAGCCCTCTGATCAGCATGCCCAAGGGCTTCGCCAAGCTGGTGAGTGATCCGAAACATGCCTGGCACTTTCCGGTACAACAGCCGCGCAAGGCTGGCACTGAATCGACCGAGGCCTGGGTTCGTGGCAAGGTAGTCGGTGGCTCCAGTTCCATCAATGGCATGATCTATGTGCGCGGTCAGCCTGAGGACTATGCGCGCTGGGAAGAGCTGGCCGGTGCGAACTGGGGCTGGTCGGCCATGCGTCAGGCGTTCAGGTCCATTGAGGATCATGAGTTGGGAGCCGACGAGCTTCGCGGTGCTGGTGGGCCAGTGCATATCAGTGCCGGTAAGTACCGTTATCCGGTTAGCGAGGCGTTGATCCAGGCGGGAGAGCAGAAAGGGCTGAGCCGTCTGGAGGATTTCAATCGCGAAGACCAGGAGGGAGTGGGTTACTACGCTCACACCATCAAGCAGGGCAAGCGGCAGAGTTCGGCGGTCGCTTTTCTGCATCCCGTGTTGTCACGGCCTAACCTGCAGGTAGTTACCGGTGCGCTGGTGGAGCGAGTACTGTTTACCGACAAGCGTGCCTCTGGGGTGCGCTGCCGGGTCAATGACGTTATCCAGGAGTATGCCTGTAGCGGCGAGGTGATTCTGTGCGCGGGTACGCTTATCAGCCCGAAAATCCTCCAGCTGTCGGGTATCGGCGATGCCGATACGTTGACGCGTGCCGGTGTCACGCCGCTGGTCCATAGCCCGGAAGTGGGGCAAAATCTGATGGATCATCTGGGGTTTCTGATTCCCTATCGGCTGAAGAACGACAAAGGGTTGAATCACAAGTTCCGTGGCCTTGGTCTGCTGAAAAGTGTGGCCGAATACTACACGCGAAAGTCCGGACCCATGGCCACAGGACCCTTTGAAGTCGGTGCTTTCATCCGCACTCGGCAAGAGCTGCCGCGACCTGATGCGCAGTTGTATCTCAGTGCATTTACCTATCCGCGCAGCGAAGACAACTTCCCAGTTCCCGATGGAGTGGAAGACCAGCCAGGGGTGACCGTGTACGGTCAGTTGCTCAAGCTCAGCAGTCGGGGCAAGCTGCATATTGCGTCAAGCGATCCTCAGGCGCCGCTGCAAATAACGCCCAACTGGCTGACTACTGAGGAAGACCGCCAGGCGGCGGTCGGCATGGTGCACTACATGCGTGACTATATGCGTCAGCCAGCGTTGCAGCACTATGTGGGAGAGGAGTTGTTGCCTGCCGGTGTGGTAGCTGATGACCAGGCGATTCTGGACTATTTTACTACTGCTTCACTGTGTGGGACGCATGCGGTGGGTACCTGCCGCATGGGCATGGATGCGGCCTCGGTAGTCGATGAACAACTGTGTGTACGGGGCGTTGAAGGTGTGCGGGTGGTGGACTGCTCGGTCATGCCGGCGCTGGTGTCGGCCAACACCAATGGTCCCGCCATGGCGCTGGGCTGGCGTGCCGCCGACCTTATCCTGAATAGAAACAATCAAAGCTGATTCGGTGGCAGGTCAATTTCCGGTACCTAGAGAGGATTTTGAAAAGGGCTTGATGTTAAATAAAAACAGATTGACATGTTTTCATGCTAGGCGTAAATTTAAATTATTCCTCTATGTTTGATAGCTGAAAGCTCTATTAATAAATCTAATAAATAGATGAGGTTTTACTATGTCTCTCGTTTCCGAGCAGGCGTTGCTGGGCGAGGTGGAAGCCAAGCAAGCGCTACATTTGCTCAACTCTCTTTTTTGTCGCGCGCACGATCGAGCCGACCGTGGCTTGATGATGTCCCTCTTTACTGCTGACGCGAGCATTGATTGTGGCAGCTTCCAGGGCAGCGCGGAACCCTATATCGTTTCTGTCACCGAACTGAGTGATGAAATCGAGCGTACCTTCAGCTCTGTGTCCAATGAGATCTTCTATATTACCGGCGATGAAGCCAGGGGTGAGGTCTGCCTGATCAACTTTACGACGGTGGTCAATGACGGTGTAAAGACAGACCGTTTGACCGGCGGTCGCTACCTCGACAAATACCGTAAGGTTGGCGGTGCCTGGAAGATCGAGCACCGCAGTTTTGTACATGACTGGAATATGAATCAGCCGACCACTGCGGTGTGGGATGAAGGGCTGTTCGGGTTGTTCAAACTGCGTGGCACGCGCGATAGATCGGACCCGGTGTACGGGATGTTGGAGGCCCTATGAGCGAGCTTTCCGCACGACTTCAGGCGGTGCTTGACCGGCAGGCAATACAAGATCAGATGACCCGATATTGCCAGGCCATCGACCGCTGCGATCTCCAGATGCTGAAGTCCGTCTTTCACTCCGATGGCGAAGTTGACTTCGGTATCTTCCAGGGCAATGCTTGGGAGTTCTGTGAATACAACCTGCCGTTTATCAAAGAGAACCTGGTGATGGGTTGGCATCGTTACGCCACCGTTATCATTGATCTGGACGGTTATCGGGCGAAGGCGGAATCGTCCATGTTGGGTAACGCTGCCGCACAGCTCCTTGATGGCAGTTTGATCAACTGTCCTGACGGTATGCGCTATCTGGATCAATGGGAGAAACGGCAGGGTGTGTGGCGCCTGTTTTCTCGCAATCTGATCCTTGACTGGAACGCAGCCTGGCCTTTCAGTCAGCAGGACGGTGGCCACTACGCCCAATTCCAGCGGCGCGGCAAACGCGACATGTCTGATCCTGTATATGCTTACGATCTGATGAACCCACAATAAGTATGGCTCAAGCCACCCCCGGTAGGAGATGCTTTATGAACGCCCAATTTGATGTGCTAGCGAAGAAAACGCGTGAAGCCCTGGTTCGCCCGGATTTTTTGCGAGGAGACCCCATTACAGGGGATCGATACTACAGTGTCGACTTCATGCAAAAGGAATGGGAGCACGTGTTTACTCGAACTTGGCAAGTTGGCGCTGTTGAGGCTCAATTCCCAAAGGTCGGCTGTGTAGTAACCCATGAAATAGGTAACGAGTCCATATTGATGATTCGTGATGAGGGCGATCGGATCCGCGCGTTTTATAATGTCTGCCAGCATCGCGGCAACCGCATGATCAACTGCGAGGAAACGCAGGTACGGCGCCTGGTTTGCAGCTATCACAGCTGGTGCTATGGCCTGAATGGGCAGTTGCTTATTGCCAAAGACTCTGAGGATTTTCCTCAGGGCAATCCTGTTGGAAAGCTGAGCCTGAAAGAGTTGCGCTGTGAAACCTTTGCCGGACTGGTTTGGATCAACATGGATCACGACGCTATTCCGCTACGGGATTCGCTGGGGGTAGTGGCTGATCAATTTGAAGCCTATGAAATGGATAAGATGGTCAGGGTCATGCATCTCACCGCTGAAGTCGACTGTAACTGGAAAGTGATCCAGGACAACTTCAACGAGTCCTACCATGTCCAGTCTCTGCATAAAGAGCTGGCAACTCACATTGATGATGATTATCAGAATACTGATTTTGAGTTATATCAAAATGGTCATAGCCGTATGCTGATGAAGGGGCACTTGCCTGCAGGTCCTAACAAAAGCAAGAAAGTGCAGGCACCGCTCGATAGCCTTATGCGGGACTGGGGGCTGGATCCGGCCGAGTTTGATGGGCAGGTCGAACGTGTGCGCAGCGCCATGCAAGTGCAAAAGCGCAAGCTGGGCGCTGGACGCGGCTACACCCAGTACGACAACCTGTCAGACGACCAATTGACTGACTATCACCATTACACGCTTTTTCCCAACTTGTCCTTCACGCTTGCGGCGGAGAGTTTTCAGATCCTGCGGCCCCAGCCCCATCCAACTGATCCGGAGAAGTGCCTCTTCGACCATTGGTTCTTCGTGCGCCCCTCAGAAGGTGAGCCCGATGTGGGTACACCGTTGGGTGAGTTGGTGCCGCCTAAGCCAGCCAAACACCATGTGTTCAAGCATGGTGAGGCGTCCATGGGCTTTGTTGCCGATCAGGACCTGAGTATCGCCATCGCTCAGCAGCGAGGATTTCATTCTCGTGGCTACCAAGACTCTTATCTCGCGCGGCAGGAAGATCGGGTGCGCCGGTATCATGAACGTATTAATGACTATATTGCCGGCAGTATTTGAGTTCGGAGATGGCCGGTATCGACCGTACTCGTAGCTGCTTCCGAGAATAGAGTCACGAATTGTCTTGTCATTTTGAGAACGCGCATGCCTTGCTCGTTATAGGAGCAAGGTTGGGGAGGTATTTTTATCGGGATGTTGAAAAAAGCCCCGTGTGATTTAGCGGGGTGGTGCAATAGCAGTATGGCGTGTCAAATAAAAACGATTTAGATTGTTTGTAATTAGGCTTATTCGGCGTCACTTTGGAGAACTTCATGAACAAGAATAAAAAAGCTAATTTACGCCCATCCATCGGTTTGTTGTATCAGGCTATTGGTGGTGCGGCGCTCTCGGTTGCTGCTTTGTCGGCAAGCGCAGCCAGCATTTCGACGAGTAATCCGGATCTAGCGGTGCGCTGGGACAATACGCTGAAATACAATATTGGTATGCGTATGGAGGGGCGCGACAGCTCGTTGGAAAACTCACCGTCCTACCACACCTCCACCTTGTACAAGGATAAGCATGACATCGTGACGAACCGTCTCGACGTCCTTTCGGAATTCGACGTTATCTATCGCAGAAATCACGGCTTCCGGATGTCCGCGGCAGCCTGGAACGACTTTGCCTACGATGATGAAGTTAGCTTCAACCCTGCTTTTGGTAGTTCGCCGTATCCAGACGACCGTTTTACCAGTGATGTAGAGCATTACTACAAGCGCGGTGCGGAAATTCTGGACGCCTTCGTTTTTACCCGGGTTGACGTCGGTGATATGCCACTCAATATTCGCGCTGGCCGCCACAATATCTATTGGGGCGAGTCGATGTTTACGTTCGGCAATAGTATTGCGTATGGTCAGGGACCACTTGACCTGAGAAAGGCAAGTTCGACACCGGGTGTCGAAGCCAAGGAACTCTTTCTTCCGCAAGCCCAGCTATCCGGTTCCATGATGATCAGCGATAGCGTCAGCGTTGCAGCAAACTATTTGTTTGAGTGGGATGCACACCGCTTATCTGACGGTGGTACCTATCTCGGTGCAACCAATGTCAGCTTGCAAGGCGGACAGTTTGTAGGTTTCCCGTATGTCGGCGACGAAAGCAGCGGCCCTTACCGCACGCCGAAGGATCGGGGTAGTTGGGGTGTAAATACCCAGATTCGATCAGAAACATTGGGCGGTAACATTGGCCTTTATTACCGCAACTTTGATGATCGTATGCCCTCAATCCTGTTGGATGCGGCTGCCGGGGTTGCTTATAACGCCTATGCGGAAGACGTGAAGCTATACGGCGTGAGCTATAACCGTCTGGTAGGGCCTGTCTCGGTAGGCTCCGAGCTTTCGTACCGTGAAAACACGCTGCTGGCTACCACCGGCTTCGGGTCTTCGCTGGCTCGCGGTAATACCATGCACGCGCTGGTGAACGCGGTAGCCTTTCTCGGCACCACTTCTTTTTATGACTCTGCTTCTTTGCAGGCTGAACTGTCCTATTCTCGCCTGGTTAGCGTCAACAGTGGCAGCCGGGCCACGTTCAATCATGAGGATTATGCGTGCACAACCACCAGGGACGGTGGTTGCGCGACTGATGATGCGATCGGCTTGAATCTTGGGTTTACACCTACCTGGTATCAAGCGCTGCCCAGCGTCGATATAACCATGCCAGTGAGCTTCGCCTACGGCTTGAGCGGCAACTCCCCAACGCCATTGGGCGCGACGGAAGGGTCCGGTAGTTGGAGTGTCGGGGTGCAGGCGGATATTCATGCGCGTCACACCATCGGCCTTGCCTACAACGACTATTTTGGTCGCTGGGAACGGGAGAATGGCCAGGTAGTCGCTGCTGGCGGTAACGCTCCGTTGCAAGATCGTGGCTGGTTGTCGCTGACCTTGAAAACCGCGTTTTAAGATACCGGGGAGGCATTGATTGTGAAACAACTTGAAAACAAGGTGGCCCTGATTCTCGGCGCCGACACCCGTGACAACATGGGACAGGATATTGCGCGGCGCTTTGCTGCAGAGGGGGCACGCATAGTGGTATCCGGCCGCAATGCTGAGGAGTTGGCGCGTTTTGCCGACGATATTGGCGGCTCTTGTAACGTCGCCGATATCACCTCCAAGGCAGAGCTTAAAGCTAGCGTGGCGCATGCAGTCGAGTGGGGCGGCCGCCTGGATATCGCGGTCAACTGTGCGGGTTGGGGGCTGACTAAGGGCTTTCTTGAAACACAGGAAGATGAGCTGGAGAAAATGATTGCACTGCAATTCAAAGGCCCCTTCCTGTTTCTTCAGGCTGTGATTGAGGGGATGGAGCAGGGCGGCTCCATTATTCAGATCAGCTCGGCCACTACCCGCGCACTGATCGAAAATTATGCTGCCTACATCGGGACAAAGGGTGGCATTGATCATGTGGTGCGCTGCGTGGCCAATGAGTTCGGTAGTCGTGGTATTCGCGCCAACTGCATTTCACCCGGGTTGACCGAGACGCCAATGACAGCTGAAGCCATGGCTACCCCCGGCATCCGGGAGTGTTTCACCGCGCGCTATCCGCTGGGCCGCATTGGAACCAAGTCGGATATAGCCGCAGCAGCGGTTTGGCTGGCGAGCGATGAATGCTTTATGACTGGGGAGAACCTTCAGGTAAATGGAGGTTTGTTGCTGCGCAGCAATCCATCCGGTGCGGAGGTTGGGGCTTCTATAGAGCGTGCCTTGAAAGAAAAGGCGGGCAGTTAAGCTTTGTCGTAACCTATTGTATCGGGCGGAGGAGCGCTGGCGGTTTTGCGGTGCTTCCTATTGTTTCGGTGCCTGCTACGTCAGACTTCCCATGGATAATAAAAGGACCTTTCTGATGGCATTGTTCAATCGCCAGCTCTGCCTGGAGTCTCGCCCGATGGGCGTGCCGAGCGAAGACAATATTCGTCTGCGCTGCACTTCCTTGTGTCGGCCGGGCCCGGGGCAGGTTCTGATACAAAATCTTTACCTGTCGATGGATCCTGCCATACGGGGCTGGATGAGCGAGAAGCCCAGCTATATGGCCCCGATAGAGTTGGGCGAGCCAGTACGAGGGTCTACCCTTGGGCGGGTTGTCGAAAGTGCACATCCTGACTTCCAGATTGGCGATATCGCTTTCGGTCTTGCATGCAACGCCTGGGAGGATTTCAGTCTTACCCCTGCGGAGCAGCTCGTACGCATCCCGGCCAACCCGCCTTTCCCGCTCAGCTACTACCTGAGCATCTTCAGTCCGGTAGGGTTGACGCCCTATTTCGGGGTACTCGATATCGCCAAGGCCAAGCCCGGCGATACCATGCTGATCAGCGCTGCAGCGGGCGCGGTCGGCTCTCTCGCCGGTCAGATTGCCCGAATTGCGGGCTGTCGCACGGTCGGGCTGGTCGGAAGTGATGAAAAGTGTAGCTGGATCGTGGATGAGCTGGGTTTTGACGGCGCTATCAATTATAGAAGCTGCACGGATCTGACCAGCGCAATTGCCGAAGCCTGTCCGGAAGGCGTAGACAGCTATTTCGATAATGTTGGTGGTGAGGTTCTCGACGCTGCATTACTGAATATGAACAACTTCGGGCGGATCGTATTTTGCGGCGCGATTGCCCAATATAATAACGAGGACGCAGTGCCTGGGCCGTTCAACTATTGGCAGATTCTTGCCCGTAGCCTGACTGTTCGAGGGTATATGGCGCCGGAGTTTGAAGGCCGTTTTGCCGAGGCAAGGGAGGCGCTGGGCCGCTGGATGTCCGAAGGACGTCTGGTCTTTGCCGAGGAAGTGGTTGATGGGTTGGAGAATACGGTAGAGGCTTTTTCCCGCCTCTTTTCAGGTGCAAATAAAGGCAAGTTGATGGTTAAGTTGCGGGATATATCGGAGCCGCCACCCACCATTGATCAAATACGCGAAGCAGTTGCCCAGGAGTTGAGTCATGCTTGAAAAGCCTGTCACGGTAATAACCGGTGCAGCCGGGGGTATAGGCCTGGCTTGCGCGGTGCATCTTCACGGTCTTGGCCACCAGCTGGTGCTGGTGGACCTTAATCAGAGTCATTTGGAAAAGGCTGCACAGAGCGCTGGCCTCGATGCTGGCCATACGCTGTTGGTGGCTGCCGACGTGTCTCGGGAGGAGGACGTGCAAGGCTATGTTCATGCCGCCATTGAGCGTTTCGGGCGGATCGACGGCTTTGTCAATAACGCCGGTATTGAAGGCACTCCCGCGCTGATAGAAGAGCAGTCGGTGGAAGTGCTTGATCGGGTATATGCCGTGAATGTGCGCGGTGTGTTTCTGGGTTTGAGGCATGTGCTGCCGGTAATGCGGGCCCAGGGCGCTGGCGCAGTCGTCAACCTGTCGTCTCTGGCGGGCATCATGGGCGCGCCTACCCAAGGGGTTTATGTCATGTCCAAGCACGCGGTTATCGGATTGACCCGTACGGCTGCAGTTGAAGCCGCGTCAGGCGGAGTCAGGGTCAATGCGGTACTGCCGGGGACAATCAATACCGAAATGATGCGACGGATAGAACGCGACTCCGGTAACGGTGCGGCAGCGGAATCTGCTAATCGCGCTGCGACGCCGCTGGGGCGCTACGGCGAGCCAAAGGAAATTGCTGCTGTGGTCGCTTTTCTGATCTCGCCCGAAGCCTCCTATGTCACTGGATCGCTGTATACCGCAGATGGCGGTATGAGTCCTTTCTAGAGCCAGGTTCAGCCAACCAGCAGCCGTTGCCCTGCAAGGCTGTTGGTCGCGGACAAAGGGCGGGGCCGCATCGCTAAAAAACAATCAGATGACTTGAAGTAAGAGTGGGAGCGGTGTAAATTAATTAAAAACGTTCAGGTTCGTTTTTATTTTACTCTCAGAAGAATCTGAATAAATTTATAAGAAAAAAGAGTATTTCCATGCCGCTAACGACGCAACGTAAATTGATCTTGCAGCGCCGTCCCCAGGGCGTTCCCACCGCGGAGGATGTCGTCCTTCAGCAGGGTCCCATTGCGGAGCCAGGTGACGATCAGGTCCTGATAAAAATCACTTTTTTTCAATTGATCCGGCGATCCGTGACTGGATGTCTGAAGGCCCCAGTTACCTGCCGCCAATTCGTCTGGGTAACCCTGTACGCAGTACGGTTATCGGTGAAGTTGTGAAAAGTCGTTCAGAGCGTTTTCGTCCAGGCCAGTTGGCCGTCGGGATGGGTTGCTGGGAAGAGTATTCGCTTATTAATGCTGATGAACTGGGCCCTGTTGAGCTCCAGCCCGGTGATGAAGAACAGCACTATCTCAGCATCTACGGTGCGGTGGGTATGACGCCTTATTTCGGGTTGCTGGAAGTAGGCAAGCCGGAAGCTGGTCAGACGGTTCTGGTCAGCGCCGCTGCAGGTGCTGTGGGCTCGCTGGTCGGGCAGATTGCCAAAATACAAGGCTGCCGCGCAGTTGGTATTGCTGGTACGGCGGAGAAATGTCGCTGGCTCGTTGAGGAGCTGGGCTTCGATGCTGCGATCAATTACCGCACGGAGTCCGATCTGGTCGCAGCGATTGGTAATGCCTGTCCGCAGGGTGTGGACGTGTATTTCGACAACGTTGGCGGTGAAGTTCTGGACGCCACGCTACTTAACCTGAACAAGGACGCCCGCATCATTTTCTGCGGCGCCATCTCGAGCTATAACAGCACCGGCCCGGTCCCGGGCCCTTTTAACTATTGGCAAATCCTGGCGCGTAGCGCAACGCTCAAAGGGTATCTTGTTTCTGATCACCTGGATCAATTTCCACAGGGCATAGCCCAAATGCGGGAATGGGTGGGTGAGGGGCGTATTCAGTTCAAGGAACACATTGTCGACGGCCTGGAAAACACCTTGCAAGCATTCAACTTGCTGTTTGAGGGGCGTAACGAAGGCAAGGTGATTGTAAGAGTCGCAACTTGAAAATTGACCAACGAAACACACACGGCTGCCCCGTGAATCCAACAAAAAAAAGTGGAGTCAAATAATGAAACGTTTCGCATGCAGCGTCATCGCTCTCGCCATATCAGGGGGGGCGGCACTCTCGGTACAAGCCGAAGACATGCAAGAGAAGATCAGCCAGATTGGCACCAAGTACACCCCTTGGGGGGCTGAGAAAGAAGGCAATGCTGACGGTAGTATTCCTGCTTATACCGGCCCGATCGCTGTCCCGGCTACCTATGACCCGGCAAAGCCCGGGTATCGCCCTGATCCTTTCGCAGACGAAAAGCCCTTGTACTCGGTCACTTCCGAGAATATGGAGCAGTACGCAGACCAATTGACTGAAGGGATGCAAGCATTACTGCGTATGCATCCGACGTTCAGAATGGATGTCTATCCTACGCATCGCACGGCTTCCTATCCTGACTTGTACGTTGAAAACGCGGAAAAGAACCTGACCGCATGCAAAACGGTAAACGATGAGCTTGGCCTGTCAGGTTGCTACGCCGGGACACCGTTTCCGTTTCCAAAAACCGGTAATGAAGTCATGTGGAACCGGTTGTTGAAGTTTGATCAGTTCGCATTTGAAACGCCGGTTTTCACCGGGAGTGTGGTCGACGCACGAGGCCGAAGAAATATAACCGGCGTCGCAGCGATGAGTATTCAGTATCCGATCTACGATCCCAAGAACACCGGCCCGATTGCTGATGACGCGATCTATGAGATGGTGCGCAACGACTTCACTGATCCGCCGCGCAAAAATGGTCAGAAAACGGTAGTACGTGACTCCATTGATATGGTGGGGACAGGTCGCCGGGCATGGCAGTATCTGCCCGGGCAGCGGCGAGTCAAGCTGGCGCCTGACATCTCTTACGACACCCCCAGCCCTACTGGCGGAGGCGTTGCGGTAACGGATGAGCTGGCTATTTTCTATGGCGCTCTTGATCGGTACGACTTCAAGCTGCAAGGGAAAAAAGAGATGTTCATCCCTTATAACACGTACAAGATTCAGGATCAGGCAGTGTGTCCTGATGACGTCGCGGAAACGCCTGATCATCTGAACCCTGATTGCATGCGCTGGGAGAAACACCGCGTCTGGGTTGTAGAAGCAACGCTCAAAGAAGGCAAGCGCCATGTATATCCCCGGCGGGTGCTGTATTTTGATGAAGATCTTTGGGGTACCGGTATAGGTGACAACTTTGACGCGGCAGGCAACGTTTATCGCGTCACGCATAACCTGCCGATCACGTTCTACGAAGCCAACGGTCACGCTACGGATCAAACCGTGACTTATGACCTGTCTACAGGTGCGTACCATCGCTCGCAGAACACTACCATGGGCGGCGGTTGGGTCATAACCGACGGCAGGCCGGATACTTTTTTCAGTCCGCAGGCTATGTCCGGCGGCGGTATCCGCTGAGTTGTCTGGCGAGGCTCTGCCCAGAGCCTCGTCTTGATTCCTGTTGATTAAGACAATAATAAGGAATGATTTATGCGTTTGAAAAATAAGGTGGCGTTGATAACCGGAGGCGCTTCCGGACTAGGTAAGGTGGATGCGCAGCTGTTCGTGGCTGAAGGCGCGAAAGTTATCATTACCGATGTTAATGACGAGGCAGGCATGGCCTTGGCCGAAGAGCTCGGATGCCGCTATGTACATCATGATGTGAGCCGTGAAGAAGACTGGCAGCGGGTGATGGGCATCGTCACCGCCGAATTTGGCGGGTTGGATGTCCTGGTCAACAACGCTGGCATTGTTCAGGTTGCCGATATCGAGTCGACCTCGTTGGCGCTTTATCAGCGGATGAATGCGGTGCATAACGACGGTACTTTCCTCGGTTGCCGTTACGCCATCGAAGCTATGCGTGAACGCGGTGGATCGATCATCAACATGTCTTCTTTGTCCGCCATTCGTGGCTATCCTCTGGTACCTTCCTACGCTGCGGCTAAAGGCGCCGTGTTGGCGCTTTCACATACGGTTGCGGTTCACTGCCGGGAAAAAGGGTACCCGATCCGCTGCAACAGCGTATTACCAGGTCCCATTGCCACACCGCTGGCACTGACAGTGATTGAAGATGCAAGCGGTATGGGACAGCCCGAAGATGTTGCGAAGATGGTGCTGTTTCTGGCTTCGGATGATTCGCTGCATGTATCTGGCGCAGAGTTTGTGATCGATAACGCGGGTTCCATGGTCGGTGGAGCTGTTTGACTGCCCTCAGATGCAGTAATAGGAAAAAACAATGCAAATAATCCAGCTTCACAAAACTGTTGTGGCCCTCGCGGGTGTTTTAGCGATAGCTGCTACCTCGGTAAATGCGGCGCCCTCCCCAGAGCCCAAAAAATCCGAACCAAGTGAGCGCCCCAACATAATTGTCATCGTTGCAGATGATCTCGCCTTTTCGGATTTGTCGGCATTTGGAAGTGAGATAAGCACGCCCAACCTTGCAGCTATCGCAGAGGGCGGGGTGACGCATACTCATTTCTATACCTCCCCCATGTGCTCCCCCTCTCGCGCCATGTTGCTGACAGGCGTTGAGCAGCATAAGACTGGCTACGGCACTATGGCTGAGTTCCTCGACGATGTTCAGGTTGGGCAGCCCGGATATGAAGGTTATCTTAATAATCGTGTTGCGACTCTAGCCGAGCGGCTTAAGGACGCTGGTTATGCCACAGCAATGTCTGGAAAGTGGCACCTTGGCGAACAATCTCTACCGAGCAATCGGGGGTTTGACCGCAGCTTCGCTCTAGTCGAAGGGGCAGGAAGTCATTTCGATGACTCAGGGTATGCGGATTTCAAGGAGACAGTTACCTATCTTCGTGACGGCAAAGCGGTAAAGCTTCCTGAAGACTTCTATTCAAGTGACTTTTATGTTTCCGAGATGATAGAGCAGATTGATGCCAGCATAGGGGAAGGTAAGCCGTTTTTCGGTTATCTTGCTTTCACTGCGCCGCACTGGCCCCTGCATGCGCCAGCTGAATCTATTGCCAAATATGAAGACGTCTATGCTGGCGGCTGGGAAGTCTTGCGTCGTCAACGTCATCAGGCGCTTCAACGGAGCGGAGTCATTTCGCAGGATGTAGCATTGCCGCCGTCTCACAGAAAGGTGCCCGACTGGGAGAGTTTGTCCGACGAAGAGAAAAAGTATCAGTCCAAACTGATGTCGGTCTACGCGGGGATGGTTGATCGTCTGGACTGGAATGTGGGGCGTCTCATGTCCCATCTTGAAAGTAAGGGCATAAAAGATAATACAATCATTGTATTTACATCTGACAACGGTCCCGAAGCCATCGACTTCACTACTGACCCGATCTTTCCTCCAGCAACGGACTGGGTTGCAGCGAACTTTGATAATAGCTATGAAAAGCTTGGTGGCCCGGAATCCTACCCTTTCTATGGCCGGCCATGGGCTCAGGCCGGCGCTGCGACTCACCGGCTATACAAGACATTCGTTACCCAGGGTGGTACTCATGTCCCGCTGATTATTTCATGGCCGGCAGCAGGTATCGACGACGGTCGAAAGACACGTACATTCTCGACCATGGTTGATGTGGCACCAACGCTGCTGGAAATGGCGGGTGTCGATAGCCAGAAAACCCAGTTCGATGATCGTACTGTGGAGCCGATCTCCGGGTTGTCCATGCTTCCTTATTTAACCGGGAAAGCAGACTCTATTTATCCCCCGATGGAAGGGCAGGGTTTTGAGCTGTTTGGCAATCGCGCATTTATCTCGGGAGACTGGAAAATATTGAGCCTGAGACCTCCGGAGGGCGACGGCAGCTGGACGTTACACAACCTGATCAAGGATCCGGGGGAGACCACAGACCTGTCTGAGGAAAAGCCGGAACTGATGCGTCAGATGGTGGCAAGCTATGAAGATTATGTGAAAAAGAACCGTGTAATCGCACCGCCGGACAAGTTTGAAATGTTCGGTGATCGAAAAGGACATTGATCTCCACGCAGGGGCTGCGGTAGCGGTATTCATCAGGTCGGGCGGAAAGCCCGGCCTGCTGTGGCTGAGGTCCTGTTTGCTGCATAAATAGAGAACCACTCTGCCGTTTGGCATGAGTGGTTTTTCGTATCTTGGCCCGACCAAAAAAGCGTATACAAGACTTGTGTAGTTAGGATGAAGGCGGTATTTTATAAAAAAACGTACAAGAATGTTTTATATAGGTAAGCCCATGCTCCCTGCACCCTTAGCCTCAAGCTTTCTGCCATCCGGCGCCTTCCTTTCAAAGTCATTCGTTCGTGAGACTGCAATGTGTTCACAGTTTTGCTGGCAGACGTTGCTGCGAGCCTGCGCGCTCTTGGCACTCTCGCTGTTCAGCCTCGGGGCGCTCGCATTTGAATCACCTATGGTGCGCCCTGCAACGCCGACGGCGCAGGCGCTATCGCACACGCTGCATGATATCGCCGCCGTTGGCGACCGGATGGTGGCTGTTGGCGTGCACGGCCACATTGCCTATTCCGATGACCAGGGCCATAACTGGCAGCAGGCAAATGTGCCCGTCAGCGAAGATTTGCTAGCCATCAGCTTTGCCGATGAATCATTTGGCCTGGTGGTGGGGCATGGCGGCGTGATTCTGCGGACCCGGGATGCCGGCGAAAGCTGGCAATTGGTGCTTGAAGGCAAGGAGGCTTCACAGCTGTTCGATGAGTTCTATTCCCAGGCTGTGGCGGAGCAATCCATTGATGGCGCAGATATTCTCTATGAGCGCGAGTCCTTCTTGCGCGAATACGGTGGCACGCAATCGCTGATGGATGTGCACTGCGTGAGCACCGAGTTCTGCGTCGCAGTAGGCATTTTTAATCGTCTTCTGATCTCCAGGGATGCTGGGGAAACCTGGCAGCCATGGTCGCATCGAATCGACAATCCGATGGAGCTGCATTTTTATTCCATCCAGCCGTGGAATGAATCGATGCTGATTGCGGGTGAGCAGGGGCATGTCTGGGTGTTCGATCAGCAGCAGGAATACTTCGACCTCAGGTTGACGGGCTACACAGGAACCCTTTTTGGCGCACTGGGAGCAGGCGAGAACATTGTCGCCCACGGCATGCGAGGAACAGTTGTGACTTCGGCTGACCGTGGCAGTAACTGGCAGGAGGTCAATGTAGGTACCAACGCGGGTGTTACAAACGGCGTGGTGAAGTCAGATGGCACTATCGTGCTGGGTACCCTGTCCGGCGATCTTCTCATCAGTGTGGACAACGGGAAAAGCTTCGAGAAGAGGCGCTTGCCCCAGACTATGGGTATTCATTCTCTGGCGCTCCTGGCCGATGAGCGCGTGGCGATCGTCGGTGGTACCGGTTTTTATCCCGCACTGGTGAAAGTTCAAGGCTTGTCTCCGCTGACATTGGAGAATATCGAGAAAGTTACTTTGATCCCCCACAACAACAAGAAGTGATGATAAACACCATGTCTAACCTGAATATAAGAACCACACGCGATAATGACGCTTTTGATCATAGGTCAGGCAGCCTGATTGAACGAGGGATTTTCAATCACCGGGCTCTATTCTTGCTTCTTTGCTTGTTGATCACTGCTTTCTTCATAATGCAGGCAAAAAATCTCGGAGTGAGCGCAAGTTACGACAAGATGCTTCCAAAAGCGCATCCGTATATCCAGAACTTCATGGAGTACCGTGACGGCTTGCGAGGCCTTGGCGACAATATTCGTGTCGTGGTTAAAGTCAAAGAAGGCACCATTTATCAGAAGGATTATCTGAAAACACTGGCGGCAATCAATGATGAGATCTTCATCCTGCACGGTGTAGATAGACCTTGGATGCGATCTTTGGTTACCCCGGTTGTACGGTGGACCGAAGCGACTGAGGAGGGGTTCAGGGGTGGGCCTGTGCTGCCCAACGGATATGACGGTAGTGCCAGGTCTATTGCCCAGTTGGAACAAAACGTCATGCGGGCGGGCTTGGTTGGCAGTCTGGTCTCCAATGACGCGACATCCAGCATGATAGTCATACCCTTGGTATCCCAGGATGCTGACGGCGAGCCGATCGACTATCATGCGTTGGCCACCCAAATAGAAGATATCCGGACTCGGTACGAGGCAGACCCGGAACACCCGGTCAGTATTCATGTGATTGGCTTTGCCAAGTTGATCGGTGATCTGATTGACGGGCTTTACCAGGTCATGGTGTTTTTTGTCGCAGCGTTGATCATCACCCTGGTGATCCTGTTTGCCTATACGCACTGTATCCGTAGCTCAATCCTGGTCATCGCCTGTTCGCTTGTGGGGGTAAGTTGGCAGCTCGGTATGATCGCTGTACTGGGGCTGGATCTGGACCCGTTCTCAATGTTGGTGCCTTTCCTTGTGGTGGCTGTCGGCGTGAGCCATGGCGCGCAAAAAATGAACGGCATCATGCAGGATATCGGTCGCGGCGCTTCACCCTATGTCGCGGCCCGCTTGACCTTCCGCCGCCTGTTTCTGGCTGGTCTTACGGCCCTTGCGGCTGATGTCGCGGGTTTCGCGGTACTCATGGTGATTGATATTGAGGTCATCCGTGAATTGGCGCTGACCGCCAGTATTGGTGTTGGTGTCTTGATCATTACCAACCTGATCATGATCCCCATTCTGATGTCCTATATCGGTGTTTCCCCGCGCGCCGCCAAGCGCAGCCTGGCGGCAGAGCAGAAGCGCACAGGCGAGGCCCACGGTTTTACACATGTCTGGCGCTTTCTGGAGAAATTCACCACCCGCCGTTGGGCTTCAGCGGCGGTTATTGCAACTGTTGCCCTAGCCGCCTGGGGGCTGACCACCTCACGTGATCTGCAGATTGGTGACCTGGATGCTGGCGCACCTGAGCTGCGCCCCGACTCGCGCTACAATCTGGATAACGCCTTTATCACCACCAATTACGGCATATCCAGCGATATCTTCGCCGTTATGGTGGTGACTGCTTACGATGGTTGTCGCGATTATCAGACGATGACGGAGATCGACCGTTTGGCGTGGCACTTGGAGCAAGTGCCGGGGGTTCAGCAGACGAGCTCTCTGGCTCATACGATTCGCAATTACACCTCAGGTATGTTCGAGGGAAATCCCAAGTGGGGCACTATCAGTGATAATCAGGGGCTGATTGATTCCCAAGTGAACAATGCGGTTGCGTGGAACTCCGAGTTCCTTAATACGCACTGTGACCTGACCCCTGTAGTGGCGTTTCTCTCTGATCACAAAGCCGAAACCTTGCAGCGTGTGGTTGATGCTGCCAGTAGCTTTGCGGAGCAAGCCAATAACGATCAGCATCAGTTTCTTCTGGCGGCCGGCAATTCAGGTGTGGACGCTGCAACGAATGCCGTTGTTGATTCATCCAACCGAAAAATGCTGCTCTACGTTTACCTGGTGGTAGCAGCGCTCTGTCTGGTGATATTCCGCAGCTTCCTCGCGCTGATCGTGGCCCTGGTGCCCTTGATGCTGACCTCCATCCTGACGGAAGCCTTGATGGTGCTGTTGGGCATTGGTGTCAAGGTCTCGACCTTGCCTGTTGTCGCGCTGGGGGTGGGTATTGGCATTGACTACGCGATCTATCTATTGAGTTCGCAGCTAGCTTTCCAGCGTATGGGATATGGCGTGAGTGAAGCCTACAGCCGTGCGCTGGCGGCGACCGGGAAAGTTGTCGGTCTAGTGGGCGTCACTTTGGCCGCCGGTGTGATTACCTGGATCTGGTCGCCGATCAAGTTCCAGGCGGACATGGGCATCCTGCTGACCTTCATGTTTGCCTGCAATATGCTGGGAGCCCTGATTCTGGTGCCGGCACTGTCTCACTTTTTGCTGCCGCGCCTGACCAAGCAGGACACGATAGGTCGACCAGGCAGCTGATCCAGATTTTCAAGCGAATGGTGACGAGCAATGCTTCCGCCATTCGCATACCAGGGAACTGAACGGCTGTGGAGTCAGATGAATGAGTAATAAAGAAACGGGACGGATTGATTGCGTGCTTGTCGCGGCCGGCAAATATCACGACATCGATTTTGCGCGCTTGGAGCTTCTCAAGTTGCTAGCCGAAGATGAGCGTATCCGGGTGCGCGTGTTCGAGGATTACAGCAACCTTAAAGCGATCGAGCAGGCGGACTTTCTAGTCACTTATACCTGCGAGGTTTTGCCCAGCCTGGAACAGCAACAGTTTCTCTGTTCCTGGCTGGAACGGGGAGGGCGCTGGTATGCCTTGCACGGCACCAACTCGATTTTGCAGTTTCTGCAAAACGGCCTGGTTGACACGCCGGACTGGGCACCCTTGTTCATGCAGACTCTGGGTACCCAGTTTGCCTCGCATCCACCCTTAGGAGAGTTCAAGGTGCGGGTGGTCAAGCGCGAGGACCCATTGGTGGAGGGCATTTCCGACTTCACCATCCACGACGAGCAGTATCTGGTGGATGCGCGTGCAGACATAGAAGTGCTGCTGGACACCGAGTTCAGCGGCGAGACGCCCGGCTTCGTCAGGGACCAGTGGCCAAGTCAGAGCCACCCGGTGCTCTACCGTCGCGCAATGGGCGCAGGTGGGGTGCTCTATCTGACGCTCGGACACTGCCGAGGCCACTACGACCTGCGCCCGCTCATGGATTATTGGCCTGACGTGGACCGGTGTGCATGGGAATCTCCGATTTTTTTCCAGTTGTTGCGCAAAGGTTTGCAGTGGGCAAAGGAACCAGCGCTTGAGCGAATTACAAATAACCCTTCAATACAGCAAGAAGAGGTATGACCCATGGATCTTGGACTTAAAGGCAAGAAAGTTATCATCAACGGTGGTAGCGGCGGTCTGGGCAAGGCTGCACTGGAACTGTTCGCCGCTGAAGGCTGTGATATCGCGTTTTTCTCTCGTGATGAAGCCAAGGTAAACAAATCTGCCGACGACCTGCGCAAACATGGCAACAAGGTGATCGGGGAGGTGGTCGATATTAATGACCAGGAAGCCTATAGAGCCTGGCTGACCTCGGCCTGTGAGCGACTGGGTGGTTGCGACATCTTTATTCATACTGCAAGTTCGTCAGGTGCCCAGGGTACCGGAGACTGGGAGATGACCTTCCGGATCGACATGATGGGTGCCGTCATTGGCTGTGAAACATTGGAGGAAGCCCTGAAGGCCAGCAGCGACGGTAACGTCTTGCTGATGTCGAGTACTGCTGCGGTGGAAACTTTTCTGGTACCGCAGGCCTTTAATGCGCTTAAAGCGGCCATGATTACCTACGGCAAACAGCTGTCGCAGGCATGGGGCCCAGATGGCGTGCGGGTTAATCTCGTTTCTCCTGGCCCCATTGCTTATCCAGGTGGCAACTGGGAGGCGATCAGGGAAGCCATGCCAGAACTGTATGAACAGACAGAATCGCAGATGGCGTTGGGGCGTTTCGGCAACCCGGGCGACGTGGCACGGAGCATGGTCTTCCTTGCAAGCCCAGCGTCCAGCTATACCACTGGGGTCAATCTGGTGATCGATGGCGGCTACACCAAGCGCGTTCAATTCTGAGCCGGGGAAGCAGGGGAGTACTGTTGTGAAACTGTACAATTCGATCGGCCCTAATCCGCGGTTCGTTCGTCTTTTTGCAGAGCTCAAGGGAATTCCTCTTGAGCTGCAAGAGGTGGATATTATTGCTGGCGAAAATCGCCAGCAGGATTTTCTGAAGCTGAACCCCGCAGGCACGACGCCCGTACTGGAGACCGGTTCAGGTGATCTTGTCAGCGAAACCACGGCCATTTGCGAGTATCTGGAAGCGCTGCATCCTACTCCTGCGCTCATCGGGCAAGAGCCATTCAGCCAGGCGGTTACCCGAATGTGGTGGCGGCGACTGGATCTCATGGTTGTCCAACCAATGACCCATGGTTTTCGTGCCGCCGAGGGTTTAGATCTGTTTAAAAACAGGGTAGTCTGTTTCGTAGAGTCTGCGGACGAACTCAAGCAGCAGGTTGTTGATGGCTGGCGCTGGTTTGAAAAATACAGTCCGGGTTCCAGATACCTGCTGGGCGACCAGGTTTCAGTTGTCGACTTGCTGGCCTACTGTTTTGCGGAGTTTGGCGAGCAGGTAGGCCAACCCGTCCCGGCAGACTGCAAAAGATTACATGTCTGGATGCAGACAATGCTGACGCAGTTCAGAAAATAAAATAAGAAAAAGAGGCACTGACGATGTTTACAAGCAAACGAGTTGTTATAACTGGCGCGGCATCCGGTATCGGTCTTGCCACGGCACTGGCATTTGCCCGGCAGGGCGCGCGGTTGTTTTTGGTGGATATAGACCAGGTTCAACTTGATGCTGCCGCCACAGAGGCGCGTAAGCACACAGCCGATGTACATGTTTTCAGGTGTGATCTGACCTCGCCTGAGCAGGTTGGCCAGCTTAAAGAGGAACTCCTCAGCCGCATGGAAGGAATGGATATCCTGTTCAATAATGCCGGTATCGGTGCCAGCGGTGCGTTGACTGCTGATATCGAAGAGGATGAGTTCACCAGCGTTATGGCGGTGAATGTGGTCGCTGTCTGGCGCATGATGAAGCTGGCCATTTCGCTCATGCTGGAGCAGGGTGGTGGTGTCATTATCAATACCGCATCGGCCCTGAGTATTACGGTCATGCCGGGTTCGGCGGCTTACAATGCCAGCAAGCACGCGGTTGCTGCCCTTACCAAAACGGCGACAACCGAGTACGCCCAGCAGAATATCCGAATCAATGCTATCTGCCCGGGGGTCATTCGCACCGCCCTGCTGGCAGCCCGCCCCGATATCAAGGAGCTGGAGCCGCAGTTACTGGCGCTGCATCCGATAGGCCGTCTCGGCAATGTGGAGGAGGTCGCTGAGGCCGTGGTGTGGCTGGCATCGGATAAGGCGAGCTTTGTCCACGGTGCGTTATTTACCGTCGATGGTGGTTGGACGGCCAGTTGATTAATGCCTGGTAGCTGCAATTGCTAGCCTGAGCCAAATAGAGGTGTCACGTGAAAACAGAAAAACAAAAAGCTGATTACAACCATATTGCCGCCAAACTGATTGAGTATGTTGAGCAGCGTTCCACCGATATGGCGGATGGCCAATATCAGGTTGCCAGTGACAGTTATCTGGACGAACAGCGCTGGCGGAAAGAAATGGACAAGATCTTCAAACGCTTGCCCGTGCTGGTGGGCGCTTCTAGTGAGCTGTCTGAGCCCGGCCGCTATGTGACCAGGGATTTTGCCGGTGTACCTCTGCTGATAACACGTTTGCGCGATGGCAGTGTGCGCGTGATGCTCAATGCCTGTGCGCATCGCGGGATGAAGGTGGCGGACGGCCAGGGCAAGTGCGAGAAGTTTGCATGCCCTTACCACGCATGGCTTTACGGGAATGACGGGAGCCTGCAGCGGGTGTATGGCGAAGCCACCTACGGCCAGGTCGACAAGGCAGCAATGTCTCTTACCCAATTGCCCGTACATGAAGAGGCCGGGTTGATCTTTGCGGTGTTGACGCCTGGTGTTGAGATTGACTTCAAGGACTTTTACGGTGAAATGCTGGACGACCTGACTTCTCTGGGGTTTCAGGATTGGCACTATTGCGGTAACCGAGTGATCCAAGGCGCCAATTGGAAAATTGCCTACGACGGCTATCTGGAAGGCTACCACTTTGCTGCGGCCCACCCGAAAACCATCAACGAGCGCACGCATTCCAATGTTATGCAGTTCCATGCTCATGGGCCGCATCAAATGATCGGCTTTCCGCAGCGTACGATCGACAAGTTGCGAGAGGTGCCGGCAGATGAGCTGCACCAATACGAGAATGAGGGGTATGACTTCGTGCGCGCGTTATTCCCCAATACATCCATTTTTGTGGCGCCGGAGATCACGCAGATCGCCCAGCTGATTCCAGGCCCGACGGTCGGTGAAAACACTACCATTTTGCACTTCATCAATCGCAAGGCGCCAGAAACCGATGAAGATAAGCAAGCCAATGAAACCATGATGGATTGGCTGCGTGACGTTGTGCAGGTAGAAGATTATGACCTGGGCTTGAAGGCACAGCAGGGCATGGCTTCCGGAGCACATAAATACATTACCTTTGGGCGTAACGAGAAAGGTAACCAGTATTTTCATCGTTGGCTCGAGTTTTACCTGGGTGAGCGTGATGAAAAGCCAGTGCTGTAATTTGAGAGCAGGTGTCGGCGCTAAATGATGCTGACACCTTCTGGGATGTGCAGATAGGCACGGCTGTAAACAATAAGGACACACAATGAAACAAGCCATTATCGCCCGTTTTGAAGTAGTCGAAAAAGATCTGGACAGCTTCATCTGCTTGGCCAAGGAAGTCATGCCCGCAACGCGCAAGGAGGAAGGCTGTGAGTTGTACTCTTTCTCCCAAGATGTTCTGGAGCCCAATGTTATCTGGATCTGTGAACAATGGGCGTCTGAGCAGGCTCTGAATAACCACTTGCAAGCATCGCATATCCGCGATTTCCTTCAGGCTATTGCGGGCATCAGCTATGAAAGTGTCGACGTTCGCAAATATGAAGTCGACAGTGTCGGCACCATTGTGCCTCCATCTTCAGACTGAATTGTTTTAGCTAGCAATAAACCAGGCATTTAGCAGGTCTTGCGGTGTATTAGAGTACTTTTTCAAAGCACTATGAAGTCGCTAAGACGCGGTCATGAACTAGGTCTGGGGCAGCTAATAAAAGATACACGTATTCACCTAAGTTCAGACGATCAGGCACTTGAGTACTCGATTTAGGGCTAGCGTTTCCCTGGCTCTTTACTTTGGATGCAAGTGCTCTGTCCTTACCTAGAAATATAAAATTAAATCCGGTTGTATGCTTGCACTAGTGAAAAACTTTAAGTAAAATAAAAAAACAAGATTGATCGTTTTGGTGTTGTTTCAATCTTTTGCCTAAAATAAAAAGAAAAAAATAATGAATATAAGTCAATGCGCGAAACGAACGCCGGCGATAAAAATCGTCCCCATTATGTCGAAAGCGTACAGAGATTGCGTTTTTACTGGCGGCAGTTCCCATGCAGGTCATGATGTCAGCAATGCTTCCCCGCCTCTTCAGGGGCAGGAAGCTCCTATCGTGAAAATTCAAAACCATATTTTACCTGATGACAACCTATTCATGCGGAATCGCGTTCGCGATTGCCTCCTTCGTATATTGAGCTGAAATAAAGGTTTCGTACTCGCGGGCATAATATATTTTTATAGGCCTTGCTGAGGAATTGTGGGGGTTTAAAGCTTACCGAACTTTTCGGTAAGTATGGAGAAGTGGAATTAGTAATCAGTACCAAAGAAGTTTCATACAAGAATAGGTGCTTATAATGAAAGGCAAGTGGCGTATATGCAGTATTGCATTAGCGGTGTCTAGTGCAATCAGTATCCAGAATGCACAGGCGATGAGTATTCAAACCGGAAGCCCAGATTGGGAGGCTCGATGGGATAATACAATTCGCTATAACGCTGGCTGGCGATTAAAGAATCGAGACTCTGACCTAGCCAATAACAACGCCAACGACCAGGCTGAGTATCTGTTCGATAAAGGCGACATGATTTCTAACCGAGTGGACCTCTTCTCCGAGCTGGATATCACTTACCAAAACATGATGGGCGGTAGGGTTAGCGTTGCTGCGTGGTACGACGAGCGATACGGTGATGAAGGTGAAAGTCATCCTAGCCTGACAGGCGCGTCGTCTTATCGTGATAATAAGTTTTCGCGATACACGAAACGATATTATGCAGGGCCCTCCGGAGAGTTACTGGACGCTTTTGTTTGGGGAAACTTTCAGGTTGGAGATACCGATCTGGGGTTGATGGTTGGTCGTCATGCCGTTCTGTGGGGTGAGTCGGTCTTCCCGGTGGCGGCTGGAAACTCAGTAGCCTTCGCGCAGACGCCTTCCAATGGCCTTAAGCAAGCGATGTCCCCTGGAGCAACCGCAAAGGAGACGAGCTTGCCCCTAAACCAGATAAGTTTAAACTGGCAGATTATGAATAATGTCTCGCTTTCTGGCTTATATACTCTGGAATGGCGGCAGTCTAGGGTTCCAGAGGGTGGCACCTATTTCGGTCTTAATGATGGTCTTTTAAATGGCCCAGATTTTCTTGCACCAGGGATTCCGTGGGTAGAGTCCGACGAGCCGCAATCGGGTGATTGGGGGGTGAGCGTTCGTTGGCGCCCCTCGATACTCAACGAACCGACACTCGGGTTTTATTATCGGCAATTTGCAGATAAAGGTGCTAGCTGGGCTGCGCAGATGGTCGCGCTTAACGGAGCGCCTGGGGCAAGAACAGTTTATGCTGAAGACATAAAATTAGCTGGCGCAAGCATCGCAACAAACATCGGCCCACACGCGGTAAGTGCAGAGCTTTCCTATCGGATGGACACGCCTTTGGTGTCTATGTCGCCAACATTCACGAGCCCGTCTGACTACGAAGGAGCTCGCGGAAACACTTGGCACTTTCTAATAAACGGCACAACTTTATTTGGCCAAACAGCCTTTTGGGACACGGCCCTATTGCTGGGCGAGCTGACGTATCAACGCCTGGGTACGGTCAAACAGAACAGTAGCCATTACCGTAGTGCTGCCACCATGCAGAGCTGCAGAAGCGACACTGTCGTAAAGGGATGCGCAACCAAGCATGCTTGGCATTTCGCAGCTAACTTCACTCCAACTTGGCAGCAAGTTTTTCCAAGTATCGATATTTCAGCCCCCATCGTTTTGCAGACAGGGCTAAAAGGAAACGCGCCCACAGGCGGAATTAACGAAGGTGGTTCTGTATTGCGGGTAGGCGTCGCCGCAGACTATCAGCGTCGCCATAAGCTAGAGCTTGCTTATACTAATTATTGGGGAAAGTCCAAATTTTTAGGTGGGATGAGTGCCGCCGGACCCTTTGATCAGACAAACGGGCCTTTAGCGGCTCGCGAAGACCGCGACTACGTTTCTTTAACTTACGATTTCAGCTTCTAAATAAGGTGGCAGCTATGTTTGATTTACGTCTTCTTGCAAGCTTTTTTATTGTTGCCTCGACAACTGCCGTCGCGGCTGTCCCACAAGAGCAGATAGATAAGCTCGGTGCTTCTTTAACACCGGTAGGTGCAACTAAGGAGGGTAATGCTGAGGGCACAATTCCTGAGTGGAATAATTCGAATGGATCCGAAAGCTTGTCTGATGAGAAGCCGCTTTTTAAGATTACGGCAGAGAACTTAAGTCAGTACGAAGACAAAGTGAGCGAAGCTACCAAGGAAATGATCCGGCGTTTTCCTGATAGCTTTTATCTCAATGTCTATCCCACCCATCGCACAATGTTTTATCCCGATAAGTTTTATGAGCTTACAAAAATCAACGCTCTCGATTGTACAACTTCAGATGATGGGCTGGCATTGAAGGGATGTTTCGGCGGTGTGCCTTTCCCATTTCCGAAAAGCGGCTATGAAGTAATGTGGAACGTAACGACTGCGCCGAAGCCGCCTCACTACAAGAATCGAACGCAAGGCGTGATTCTCGATTCCAGTGGCACTCCCGTGCAGGCAGCCATTCAGGAAACGTGGGTTGACTCTCCTTACCATGACTTAAGTAGTTCTCTGGAAGAATATGAGAAGAACGGCCATCGTTATTTTCGCGCAAGCATCAAGCAGGTTGCTCCAGCACGTATTGCAGGTGACGCCAACATGATAACTTACACTTCCAATCCCACCGAGTCCAAAAATCAGGGATGGCAATATCAGCAAGGCAACCGTCGTGTACGGGTCAATCCACAGGCTGAGTATGACTTTCCTACGGTGGTTTCCGGTGGGGCAGCATTCTACGACGAAACAGGTCTGTTTATGGGCAAAATGGACAAGTTTGACTTTACCCTCGTTGGAAAGAAAGAAATATACATTCCTTATAATACCGAGATGACCCGTAATGCGAGTGTTGCTGACTTCGCGGCCTCGAAAAAACACCCTAATCCGGAAGTCGTGCGCTGGGAGCTGCATAGAGTATGGGTGGTCGAAGCAAAACTTAAACCGGGCGAGCGTCATGCTTCTGCCAAGCGCGTTTATTATATCGATGAAGATTACTACGGCGCTGGGCTAATGGACTCATGGGATGCGGCTGGTAATTTCCACAAGCTATCTTGGGCGATCAGCAGCATGGACTATGCTCACGGATGGCCGAGCGGAGGCTCTCAGGTGTGGATCGATCTGACCACCGGCGTCAGCTACATAAACGTAATGACCAATTTTGCGGGTGCTGGAAAATTTCCTCAAAATGAGGTGTTACCTGCCAGTACTTGGACACCTGAAGGTCTTAGTCGTAGATCTTCTCGATAGGCATTTTGGTAAGTTGCAGGATTTGAACGCCTGCAGCTTAACCGGACTGGAGTTTTTATGTCTAAATTTAAGTTTGGCACAGCGGCAATCATTATGGCCCTGTCGATGACAAACAATGCGGCTGAAATCAACGTTATTTATCCTTTGGATAAGCCGGCTGAATTTTCGCATCGTGCGATTATGAGCCGGCTGACGGACGTTGTAACCGCTCCGGGTGGTCGGGTAGTGGTGGTAGGAGAGCGTGGCCACATTTTATATACCGACAATCTAGGTTCTGATTGGACACAAGCACTGGTGCCGGTTAGTTCAGATTTGGTGGCAGTGGCCTTTAGCGATCAAGACCACGGCTGGGCCGTTGGGCACGACGGAGTCGTACTCAAAACTACTGACGGTGGCGTCAACTGGGAAATGGTCCTTAATGGGAGAACTTACGGCGATATTCTTGTTAGCTTTTATGAGCGTGCGCTTGCTCAAGACTCTAATAACGAAAAGGCCGAAAGAGCACTCGCAGAATCTCAGCGCTTTCAAGATGAGGGAGCTGATAAACCCTTCTTAGATGTTTTTTTTGAAGATGAGCATAACGGCTGGGTAGTCGGCGCTTTTAATTTGATTCTAAAAACCTCCGATGGCGGAGAAACCTGGGAGCCTTGGGTAGACCGTACTGATAACCCTATGTCCTATAGTTTTTTTTCCATTGAGCGGGTGGGGACGGATATATATATCGCAGGGGAACTCGGTCTGTTACTTCGTCTCGATCGTGAGCAAGACAGATTTTTGGCACTTGACACACCCTACGAAGGGAGCTTTTTCGGTCTCGCTGGGAACAATAGAACGCTAGTAGCTTATGGGTTACGCGGGCAGGCTTTTTTTTCTGGGGATAGAGGAGAAACTTGGTCTCATGTTGAGACTGGGTTGCGCAGTGGCATTGTCGATGGCCAGTTTCTGCAAGACGGGCGCGCTATTTTAGCAGCGAGCGATGGAGAAATGGTAGTTGGTGATGCAAGACATGCTCGGTTTAAACCATTCTCTGATGAACGACGTGTTGCGCTGAGCGCTATTAGCCAAGTTAATGCCGACACCCTGTTACTTGTGGGTGCAAACGGGGCCCGTTCGGTCAAGCTGCATTAGGCCGATTGATCAACAAACTGGAGTACATAGAAATGGCCGGAGTACGGCAGCATAACCAGAACGACTTCCCTGTTATCACTGATCCCAGAAAATTTGATGAGTCTACCGGTGGGATATTGGAGCGATTCGTTTTCAACAATCGTGCGCTTCTGCTGCTTGGTTTTTTTGCGTTGACTCTTTTTCTGGGGAAGCATGCACTCGATCTGAAGATAAACGCGAGTTTTGATAGGATGATCCCAACAGGGCATTCCTACATAAAAAATTTCTTGGAAAATCGAGATGAGCTCAAAGGCCTTGGCAACACTATTCGAATAGTTGTTGAGGCAAAACAGGGAGATGTTTTTGATCCGGAATATTTAGAGACGCTGAGAAAAGTGAATGACGCGGTGTCTACACTCCGTGGTGTAGATCGGCCGTGGGTTAAGTCTCTTTGGTCTCCCACAGTACGTTGGTCTGAAGTCACCGAAATCGGTTATGATAGCGGACCTCTTATGCCGGACCGCTTTGACGGTTCGCCGCAGGCAATAGATGCGCTGCGAGTGAATATCGCCAGAGCGGGCGTTGTTGGGCAACTGGTAGCAAGCAATTATCAATCAAGTGCAATAGTAGCGCCTCTGCTCGACGTGTATCCAGACAACAAGGAAGATTTAGACTATTTTAAGCTTTCGCGTGAACTGGAAGCTAATGTTAGATCCCTCGGAAATGAGCACGTAAACATTCGTATCATTGGGTTTGCCAAAGTAGCTGGTGATCTGATCGAAGGCCTTTGGCAAGTCATGAGTTACTTTGCTATCTCGGTACTGATTGCCTCTTTATTTGTGTTTTTGTTTACTCGCTGCGTACGAAGCACATTATTACTTGTATCTGTTTCTTTGTTAGGCGTTGTCTGGCTCCTTGGTGTAATGAAGTTATTAGGGTTTGTACTAGATCCTTTTTCAATCTTAGTTCCATTTTTAGTGTTTGCGATAGGTCTTTCCCATGGCGCACAGAAGATGAACGGGATTATGCAGGATATTGGGAGAGGAACCCATCGGTACGTCGCGGCTAGATATACCTTTCGTCGTTTGTTCTTGGCGGGGTTGACCGCACTGTTGGCCAATGTAGTTGGTTTCGCAGTACTGATGCTCATTGATATACCCGTGATTCGAGACTTGGCATTCGCCACGAGTATAGGTGTCTCAATATTGATTCTAACCAAGTTGATTCTAATTCCAGTAGCCTTATCGTATGTTGGCGTAGACCGGCGCGCGGCCGTACGCAGTATTCAGAAAGACACTAATCTATCTGAAGTTGGCTTGATGGCCAGTTTTTGGAACTTCTTCTCAAGTTTTACAGTTCGGCCTCGTGCAACGGCGGCGGTGATGATTGGGCTTACCGTAGGCGTTATAGCCTTTGCTGTAAGCTTTCAAGTCAAGATAGGTGATCTTGATGCTGGAGCGCCTGAGCTACGCCCAGACTCTCGTTACAATCAAGATAACGCTTATATAAACGCTAACTATGGGATGTCCTCAGACCAGTTTGCGGTAATAGTTAAAACAGAAGAAGGGGGTTGTGCGGCGTACGAAACTCTATTGGAAACCGGCAGGCTTGCGTGGGCACTTGAGCATGTCCCTGGCGTGCAGGCAACGTCTTCATTCTACGACCAGGTCGTTCGAGGATTGCAAGGAACAAACGAGGGGAACCCTAAATGGGCATCGCTATACAACCAGAGCAACGCCGTCGGCACGGCTGTGCAGCGTATTAGTGCGGACAATCCGGGCGCGTTCAATACTAAATGCTCTGTTGCGCCTTTAGTGGCTTATTTGTCTGATCACAAGGCTGACACTCTCAGTCGAGTATTGGATGAGGTGGAAGCTTTCGCTGCAGAGCATAACCAGCCAGGGCTGCAGTTCCTCCCTGCGGCTGGCACGGCAGGAATTCAAGCTGTCACTAATATAGTGGTGAGGAAAGCAAACGTAAAAATATTGGCGGTGCTTTACGTGGTTACAGCGGTGCTCTGCTTCATCACCTTCCGCAGTTGGCGAGCGGTGGTGGTAGCGATGGTCCCTTTAATCATCACTTCCTTCCTGGCTGAGAGTATCATGGTCTGGCTGGATATAGGTATAAAGGTATCCACTCTTCCCGTCATTGCGCTGGGTGTTGGAGTAGGTATTGACTACGCTCTATATCTTTTAAATGTACAACTCGGCCATCAACGCGCTGGCTATAGTCTGTCGCAATCTTATCGTAGCGCTTTGATGTTTACTGGAAGAGTGGTGGCATTGATCGGTGTTACTATGGCTGCGGGAGTCGCCACATGGGTCTGGTCGCCCATCAAGTTTCAAGCAGATATGGGTATACTTCTGACCTTTATGTTTTTGTGGAATATGCTGGGTGCGCTTATTCTTATTCCGGCCCTGTCTCACTTCTTGCTCAATGATAAGTATTTCATTAAACGAGCTGCCGTATCTGCTCCAGCGGCGGGAACAGTAAGGTCGTCGCTTCCTGAGGGTGAGACTTGCAGTTTAACTAATACCTGACAAGTAACGACCCGTCGCTCAGAGTGAATTATGCGCATGATAGCTAAACAGCAGACCTCTCCATTAAGTTATCTTTCTTGTTGTAAGGGGGGGCGCTGTTTTGGTGGCGCTGAATTATGTTCTACGCGACCCCTTGTGGTAAGGAAGAGTCGGAGAGCGAGGTAAGGAATGCTTGGGCAATGGAATGGCGCATTGGCTGCGCGTACTTGAAGGACCGAGAGCCACAAAGTGCCAGACCTACTAGCGCAATACCATAAGTTTTATGCAGATTCAATGGGTGTTTTTTCTGGAAAAATCAAGTTTAAGGTGGGGTGTTGTAATGTTGAAAACAGTTTCTTTGATTGGGCTCTGCTTACTTTCAGCATCATCAATGGCTGAAATGCGAATTTATGATGCAACAAAAGCAGACCAACTGCTTGAAGCTCAGGGTGAAGACATTTTCCCCGTTGATGAAAAAGCGAGGCGCATTTGGCTTAAGAGCAGGGCGTTTGAAGCGGCAGTCTTTGGACGGTCGGCTGTACTGACTTATAAACAGATGCATGAGCAGGCGATTGATCTCCAGTCACCTTCATATATAGGGTTCAATCGTTTTGAACACGGTCGGGATTTAGCGGGTCCGGGGTATAAAGTGTTTAAGACGCCGAACGCTGATACTTTATATTCAAACGCTTATCTAGATCTTACGGCCGGCCCAATTCTTTTAACGGTGCCCTCTACAGGCGGGCGGTATTACACCGTCAACTTTTTGGATATGTATGGTAACGCAACTAATATCAGCGCCCGCACCCATGGGACGGCAGGCGGTAAGTATTTAATTGCGCCTACAGACTGGCAGGGAGAAGTGCCGGCGGATGTGACGCTTTTTCGAGTTGCGCAGCCATATATGTGGATATTGATGCGAGTAGCAGTATCGAGCACCGTGGAACTACCCGCTGCTCGAGAAACACAAGAAAAGTTTGTGCTCGACGGAATAAGCACGCAACCTCACGAAAACCTCTATCCTACGCCTGCAGTGGACGGTGATCCTGCATCGTTTCTCAAGGTGCTTGACTGGGTCGTCGAACATGCCGGAGTTTCGCGAACTGAGCGTGCTCATGTTGCGGGCTTTGGGGTCTTAGGCGTGGGCGGTGGCCGCTCTGTAGAGGAGGTTATCCAGGATAAAGTTTCAAAAGAAGCAATTGTCGAGGGTTTTAATGAAGCGGAGGATGTTATTAAACGAAGCTTGGGGCCGCATGGTACTTCAGCTGGTGGGGGGTGGCGTTACGTAGCGGATCTTGGACGCTTTGGGCACAACTACCTCACCCGCGCGGTGGTAAACACGTTGGGCACAGGGGCAAATGTAAGAAGAGAGAATTTTGCGTTTACAAACTTCGAGGATGCCTCCGGGGCGCCTTTAGATGGCTCCAAGTATGCATATACGTTGCGCTTTGAAACGCCACCTCCAAGCGAGTTTTTTTGGTCAGTCACTGTGTATGATCGCGAAACCCAAGAGTTGGTACCAAATAGAGACTCCAAATATCTCGTTGGAAGCAACACGCCTGATTTACGTCTAGAAAAAGATGGTGCGATTGTGATTCATCTTTCGAAGGACGCTAGTGGCTCAAATGATCTTCCTATACCAGATGGCCCGTTCTATCTCGCGCTGAGAGCCCAGGGGCCGCTCCCGGAGCTGCTTTCCGGTGATTGGCAGCCTTCTCCGATTCGCGCAGTTGAAGCTGGAAACGCGCAGCCGTAAAGCCGGATTGACTCATCTGGCACCTTTATTTTACAGGAGCACTAACGATGCCGGGGCGGGGCGGTTTGAATACAAAAGTCACAGCACGGCCAAAGCCCCCCTCGGCTGCCATTATAAATGATGGTGCCGTGTGCGCACCTAGGTGTAATGGCATTATTTGCGGATGGCGCTCGCAACTGGGCTTACGCTAATTAGAAATAGTGCGGTTAGCTTTGGTTCATATCTTAGGCTGCTTTGGTATGGGTTGATCATGCATTTGCCAGATGTAGGAACTATTGTTAAAGGATACAAACGATGATAAACAAACGGTGGTCGCTCCCGGTAAAACAAAACTACCGCTCTGGGATGCTCATTTTTGCACTGCTATTTAGTACTCCAGCAGCGTATGGTAGTCATCCGGTCTTTACTGAAACAACTACAGCATCTGAACAGTTTTCACGTATCTCGCAGTTGTCCACCAATGCCGATATTTTCGACGGCACGACAAGCGACCCATATCTTCTTGCGTTTCGTGCCTATATATGGGGGTACCCACTTGTCGAAGCGGCGAAAATTCGTATGGCCCACACTAATCCAGATGATCCGTTCGTGAAGCGCCCACAACCCAGTATGGCGGCTGCATTGAATCATCTCGGAAATGCGCGCTATCTCATGGGGCCTGAGTTTCGCCACGGCGTAGGCGTAAATAACGATACCATTTATACTGTAGGCTGGTTTGATATGTCGGATGAGCCTTGGGTGCTTGAATCACCCGACTTTCAGGACCGATATTATACGTACTCGATCTATCGCTCCGACTCTTCAACGGTCGACTCCATTGGGCAGCGCACCCATGGCGGAAAGCTGCCTCCTGTCTTCCTGTACGGGCCACATTATCAAGGTGAGATTCCAGAGGGAATGTTGGGCGTTCATGTATCTACCCGCTATTTGGACCTGGCTGGACGAATCCTTGCAACGGGAACAGATCAAGATTATGCCGAAGTGCATCGTCTGCAGAATCAAATCCAGATGCGCCCTTATAGCGCCTACCTCACCAATAAGCCGGCCCCTCGGCAGGCACCTAGACAAATCCGGCTCGACGCCGGCGTAGACGCATACGATGAGAATCTTCGCTTCTATGCGCAACTTGGCAATGTCCTCCGCGACTGGGTGGCGCAACCTGGTGAAGCGAGCCTAATCGATTCCTTTCAAGCCATTAACCTGAGTCGCGAGGGTTTTACTATCGCAGGATTGGATGATTCTGCGCTGGATGGTATGCGCCAAGCCGCGGCTGACGCTCAATTGCTAATCAATCAAAAATCTCTCGACTTGGGAGCGTCCAATAATGGATGGACGACAAATTATAGCGGGTCGCGATTCGATGACAATTATCTGCTTCGTGCCGCCGTCGCCAAGGATCAAATATTCGTAACGATCCCTGAAGAGGCTATTTATCCCGTCGCCCGCACAGACTCAGAGGGAGATCTATTGAAAGGATGTAATGTATATAGGATCAGCTTCAAATCGAAAGATCTGCACCCTGCAAAAGGTTTCTGGTCAATAACTCTGTATAACGACCAAGGCTACATGATAGAAAATTCGATCAATCGATACTCTATTGGTGATCGCACGCCTGAGCTGATGGCCAATGCGGAAGGAGATGTGGTAATTCAGTTGCAACATACGGAGCCGATGGAAGGTCAGCAGGTAAATTGGTTGCCTACACCCGCGGAAGATGATTTCTATCTGATGATGCGCCTATATATCCCAAAGCAGCAGGTGCTCGACAGAAGTTGGCAGCCACCGGCGGTTGAACGTGTGTCAAATGAGTGTCGGACGCAATAACCCAACCAAGTACACGGTGCGCCATTAAAAAGCCTCAGCCAGGGACCGGTTCCCGAGGCTTTATAGTGGTTAACTGATACAGGAAACTGAGATGGGTAGTATGTACTGCCCTGAATCACAACGGCATTCGATGAATGCCCTCTCGGATGAGTGGTGCCCTAGGTTGTCCATAGCTATGCGGGGCAGTGCTTTGCGGCGTTCAGGCGAGCAAATGTTGGCTCTCGTCATGTCTCCCATTCAGAGCTGAGCCCGCCACGAACCTCGATGTGATTCTTTGCTTGCAGTAAAGAGGGGATGCGTTTAGTATTAAAAAAAACAGCGCTGTTGGTTTTAAACCTTGGTTTTTTGCTGACAGCTCGGGTCAACAAGAAGTGAATAATGCGAGGTAACCATGACTGATGCCAAAGCGCCTGACAGGTCGCAGCTGCTGGAGATATATCGCAAGGCGAATTTGATCAAGACGGCAGATGATCGCTTTATCGAACTTATCAAAGCCGGGAAAATTGCATCTCCCTATTATTCGACCCGCGGTCAGGAAGTGGTGCCCTCTGCAATGTCCGTGAATCTGCGTAAAGATGATTACGTGATTACCACCTACCGGGGTATTCATGATCAGTTGGCCAAAGGGATCCCCCTGAAACCCTTTGTCGCCGAGTTCATGGGTAAGGCGACGGGTACCTGTAAAGGAAAGGGCGGTCCAATGCATATTACGCATCTCGAGTCCGGCTTGCCGGTCACCACAGGCGTGGTGGGTTCGGGACTGCCGATTGCCAATGGTCTGGCCTGGGCTGCACAGATCCGTGGTACTGATCAGGTTACTGTATGCAACTTCGGTGACGGTGCCAGCAATATTGGCGCTTTCCATGAGGCACTCAATCTCGCGTCTGTATGGAACCTCCCAGTTATTTTTGTCTGCCAGAACAACGGCTATGCAGAACACACCAAGTACGAATACGGCACTGGTGCGAAAGCCATTGTGGATCGGGCTATAGGCTATGGCATGCACGGGATTCAGTGCGACGGCAACGACCCTGTGGCCATGTATAAGGCTGCCAATGAAGCTGTTCAGCGTGCTCGTACCGGAAAAGGGCCGACATTGGTGGAGGCCAAGACCTTCCGCTTCCGCGGTCATTTGCTAGGTGACGACGGGCATTACATCCCCAAGCCGGAAATGGATGCAGCCATTGCAGCCGATCCCATGCCGCGCTTTCGGGCCTGGTTGATTGAGCAAGGTCACGCTTCCGATGAGGAGCTGGCCGCGATAGAGAACAATAACCGGGATGAATTCGAAGAGGCGGTAGAGTTTGGTCTGTCCAGTCCCTTTCCGGATGTAGCTGAATTGGCACTCGACGTGTATGCAGAGAAGGTGAGCGCATGAGCAAGGCAAAAAAAATCAACTGTTCAGTCGCGATCAATATGGCTCTGCATGATGCCATGCAACTGGATGATAGGGTTCTGGTGCTGGGTGAGGATGTGGCTGACCGTGAGGGTGGCGGAGTTTTCAAGTGCACTGCAGGCTTGAGTGAAGCCTTTGGGACCGACCGAGTCAAATCCACACCGATTGCCGAGCAGGCGATCATGGGTGCGGCGGTGGGTAGTGCTCTGGCGGGTATGCGTCCGGTAGCGGAAATCATGTTGATGAACTTCATGACTGTGGCCATGGATCAGGTAGTCAACCATGCAGCCAAGCTGCGCTTCATGACTGGCGGCCAAACCCATGTGCCATTAACCATCCGCACCACAACGGGTGCTGGATTTGGTACCGGTGGCCAGCATGCAGATTACCTGGAAGCCTGGTTTGCCCATACGGCCGGGATGAAAGTGGTAGCACCTTCAAATCCTGCTGACGCCTACGGTTTGCTGCTGTCATGCATTTTTGACGACGACCCCTGCTTGTTCATTGAAAGCCTGCCGCTGTACTTCGCCTTGGGCGAAGCTCCGGTGCCGGGCGAGCGAATTCCGCTGGGCAAGGCCAAGGTGGTGCGCGAGGGCAGTCATGTGACGGTTGTCAGCTATAGCCGCACCATGGTCGAAGTGAACCAGGTGGCTCAGGAGTTGGAGAAGCAGGATATCTCTGTCGAGGTTATTGATCTGCGTACCATCTCGCCGCTGGATATGGACACCATTCTGACTTCGGTGGCCAAGACGGGGCGCCTGGTGGTAGCCCACGAGGCTCAGGTGGACTTTGGCGTCGGGGCAGAAATTGCCACGCGGGTACACAAGGAACTGTTTGGTCAGCTCAAGGCGCCGGTTGCTCGGGTGGGGGCTGCACGTTCGCCGGTACCGTTCTCCAAGGCGCTGGAGGATGAGTTTATCCCAACCAGGCAGCGTATTACCGATGCGGTATTTGAAGCGCTTAAATAAAAAACAGAATGGAATGATCTTATGGCTACTGAAATTCTTCTCCCCAAGCTGGGTTTTTCTGTAAACGAGGCGCTGCTGACCGAGTGGTTGGTGGCAGACGGTGCAACGGTAAGCAAGGGCGACATTCTGTACGCACTGGAAAGCGAAAAATCAGTGCAGGAGATCGAGGCCCCGGCGGATGGTACCTTGCGCATCATCAAGGAAGCCGGCGAAACCTACGATGTGGGCACGGTGATCGGAGAGCTGATTTGATGAGCAGCACACCCACCAAAGTCTGGCCAGCCACGCTGCCGCCCATGCCGGAGGTGGACTTCAGCCAGTTCGGTGAATTCGAACTGGCAGAGCTGTCCCGCCACCAACAGTATGCGGGAGCCTTCCTGGCGCGTAACTGGGCGCAGATTCCCCATGTGACACATAACGATGAAGCGCCGGTGGATGCCCTGAACGCGTTTCGCCGTGATTACGGCAAGGAAATTGGACGTAAGTTGACGTCGTTGCCGTTTCTGGTCAAGGCACTGGTGAACACCCTGGAGGAGTTCCCGGTCTTCAATTCGTCGATCTCGTCCGACGGCAAACAGTTGGTAATGAAGCAGTACTTCAACGTCGGGATTGCGGTGGAGACTGATAAGGGACTCCTGGTACCGGTGATTCGGGATGCAGATAAGAAATCGCTGAGCGAACTGACCGATGAGCTGATCGACAAAGCGTCGCGGGCACGTGCCAAGGGGCTGCCGATTGGCGAGATGTCGGGTGGTTGCATGACCATCAGTTCGCTTGGCTCCATTGGTGGCACTTCATTTACTCCGATCATCAATGCGCCTGAAGTGGCCATCCTTGGAATCACCCGTGAGTTTGAGCGGGTGGTATTGGTGGGCGGTGAGGTGAGTACTCGGCGTTATGTTCCCTTGTCGTTGAGCTATGACCATCGGGTAATCAATGGTGCGGATGCAGCTCGCTTCTGTCGCTTCTATGCCGGCCAGTTGGAACACCCAGAACGGTTGATCTGAAGGCGTTTGTCATCAGATGAGGACAATTATAAATGAAAGATGTTATTGAACAGTTTTCTCTCAAGGGGCGGGTGGCTTTAGTAACCGGTGCAGGCAGCGGGCTGGGTAAGCATTTCGCCAGCACACTGTCGCGCGCTGGCGCCACTGTGGTGTGCGTTGGTCGGCGGCTGGAGCCAGTTACGGCAGTTGCCCAGCAGATCCGGGATACGGGTGGTCAGGCGCTGGCATTGAGTATGGACGTAACCGATCCGGACAGTATCAAGGAAGGGTTTGCCAGTATTCAGCAACAGTACGGCCCAGTCGATGTGCTGGTTAATAATGCTGGGCTGTCCAACCCGACTGCGTTCGAGGAAATGACCCGCGACCAGTGGACTTCGCTGGTGGATGCTAACCTGTCCGGACCCTTTTATGTCGCCCAGGAAATGGCCAAGCGCCTGATCGCGGCGGGCAAGCCGGGCAGTATTGTCAATATCGCGTCGATTCTCGGGCATTTGGCACGGCCCAAATTCATCAATTATGGCACCACCAAGGCTGCTGTGATTCATATGACGCAGTACATGGCGCTGGATCTGATGCCCTATGGTATTCGTGTCAATGCGCTTGCTCCGGGGTACTTTCCCAGTGAAATGACCAATCCCTTTTATGAGTCGGAAGCTGGTCAGCGTGAAATTGCGGTATTGCCTATTCAGCGTCTGGGGCGGCATGAGGAATTGAACGGACCGTTACTGCTACTGGCCAGTAACGCCGGTAGTTACATGAGCGGCACTGTGGTTACTGTGGATGCGGGGCACTCAGTAAAGCTGACGTAGCTTGCTTGAAATAAAAGACCTGTTTGTTTGTTTGTGGTCTATACTGTAAGCCGATATGTTAATTTGTGCCATGTACGAATAAGGCCAAGCGCAAGGAAAATTCATGGAAAGCCAGAGTGCAATCGTCAAACCCAGCATCCGTCGACCAGGGCGCCGCTCCAAGGCGGGCCATGGTAGTTGGCAGGCTGAAAAAAGTCATTTGATGCGTATGCATATCCTGGATGCCACCATGCTGTGCCTGGTCAATATCGGTTATAGCCAGACCACCACGGAGAAAATTGCCAAGCAAGCGGGGGTTTCCCGTGGTGCCATGACCCATCATTTCAAGTCTCGAGCTGATGTGTTCAATGCTGCCGCTGAGCACATCACGGATATTCGGGTAAAGGAATATGACGAGGCAATTCGGGGGGTGACACAGAAGTCGGGTAGTTTCCCTGCCGAAGAGAGTATGCGTGACACCATTACCGCGTTGCAGAGTTATTACATGAAGCCGTCATTCCTGGCTTTTCAGGAACTGGTACGGGGTGCGCGTACTGATGAGCAACTGCAGGAAGTGATGGAGCCGTTGGAAAACTCGTTGGATGAGCGGATGTCGCACAGCATGGTGACGCGTTTTCCGATCTGGGCTGACGAGGATATGCGAGAAGTGGGTGAAGCACTGCGTGACTTGATCATGCATTCCTTGCAGGGTGTGGCCATGAACCCGGCGCCTTACTTGCAAGGAGATCGTTTGCAGCGCTTGCATGGGTTACTGGTCGCAACGGCTATGGCGCAGTTCGAGCGGGTCTATGAGGCACGGCAGGAAAGAGCGGCGTCAATCTGACGATCGCTTGCTTTATTTTATAAAAACAATCTAGTTGGTTTAAATAAAACAGGATTGGATATATGAGCGGCAATCTATCTATAGAGCAGGTGACCGGGCACCTACTGGGTTCGGGGGAGGCGGGACCGGCATTGCTGGGTAGCCGCTGTCTGTCCTGCAGTGAGCATTATTTTCCAGTGACCAGCAGTTGCACCCGGTGCTGCGGCACTGAACTTGGCGCATGCACGCTTGGTGGACAGGGTGTGCTCTGGTCCTGGACTGTCCAGGGATTTCTCCCCAAATCGCCCTATAACAGCGGTGAGTCAGCAGAAAGCTTCCAGCCCTACGGTGTGGGTTATATCCAGTTGCCCTGTGGCCTCAAGGTGGAGAGCCGTTTGACCTGCGCAGATCCGCAACAGTTGCAGATCGGTATGCCCATGCAATTGGTTGAGGTGGGTTACGGCCAGAGTGAGGGGCGCGAATTGCGCACCTTTGCTTTTGCCCCCGCTGACTGTGCTGTACAGGAGACGCAATGATGGAACAGATCGCAATCATCGGCATCGGTATGCACCCCTTTGGGCGTACCGATGGTATGTCTGGCCAGGCGCAGGGCGCTTATGCGGTGCGTCAGGCATTGCAGGATGCCAACGTCAACTGGGATCAAGTTGGGATCGCCTACGGTGGTAGTCAGGATGCCGGTAATGCGGATGCATTGTCGAACCACCTTGGCCTTACCGGACTGCCCTTTATCAACGTCGCTAATGGCTGTGCCACTGGCGGCAGTGCGTTGGCCAGCGTGGTCTCGGCGTTGCAGGCGGGTACTGCCGATCTCGGTGTGGCGGTGGGCTTCGATAAACATCCTCGTGGGGCGTTCAATCCACGGCCTGCTGATTGGGGGCTGGAGGATTGGTACGGCGAAACCGGTCTGATGCTCACCACCCAGTTTTTTGCCCTGAAAACCCAGCGCTATATGCATGAGCATGGTATTTCCGAGGATGCGCTGGTGCGGGTCGCCCAACGCGCCTTTCGTAATGGCTCCATCACACCCCATGCCTGGCGTCGGCGTGAGCTGAGCTACGACGAAATCGCCCAATCGATGCCGGTGAACCTGCCGCTGCGCAAGTATATGTTCTGTAATCCTGCTGAAGGTGGAGCGGCGCTTGTGCTGTGCCGCGCCAGCGAGGCCCATCGATATACCGATCGCCCAGTACTGGTGCGAGCAGCGGTGATGCGTACCCGACACCATGGCTCCTTCGAGGTGTTCAGTCCCGCGTTGGCCGCGGAGATGGCGCCGGCCCCTACGGTGACTGCGTCCCGGGCCGCCTACGAAGAAGCGGGAGTCGGCCCCGAAGATATTGATGTCATCCAGCTGCAGGATACCGACAGCGGCTCGGAAATTATTCACCTTGCCGAGAACGGCTTCTGTGAGCACGGCGAACAGGAACGGCTGTTGCGTGAGGGGGCAACCGATATCGATGGGCGTTTTCCGGTGAATACCGATGGTGGCTGTCTGGCCAATGGTGAGCCGGTCGGCGCCTCCGGACTGCGGCAAGTGGTGGAAGTCTGTCAGCAACTGCGTCAACAGGCTGGGCAGCGCCAGGTTCCCGGTGCGCCACGCCTTGGTTATACCCACGTATACGGTGCGCCTGGTGTCAGTGCGGTCACCATTCTGGAAGCGCCATAACTATTGGCCTACGTATAAAAATAAAGAGGGCAAGATCATGAGCAATCTTAAACAAGCCAAGTTCACGGTGCTGCCGCCGGAAGATGTCGGCAACCCCAACCTGTTTCAGCAGTTACTGAAGGAAGAAAAGGTACCCGTGCCCGACCGGCTGCAACCCAACCACCCAGGCTTCACTGATGAAGACCTGTCGGTAGAGCGTTACAGCTCCCGCTGGTTCCATGAACTTGAGGTGGAAAAACTGTGGCCTAAAGCCTGGCAAATGGTCTGTCGTGCCGAGGATATCCAGAAGCCGGGCGACCACGTGGTGTATGACATCGCCAACCAGTCGATTATTGTCATGCGCGGCCAGGACGATGTGATTCGTGGTTTTCATAACTCCTGTCTGCACCGCGGCCGCGCGCTACGCATGGGCGGCGGCGCGGTAAACCAGTTGCGCTGTCCCTTTCATGGCTTCACCTGGGACTTGCAAGGCGAGTTCAAGTCGATGCCTACCGTCTGGGACTTCAAACACATGTCTCCCTGTGAAATGAAGTTGCCACAGGTCAAGGTGGATACCTGGGCTGGTTTCGTGTTTATCAACCCTGATCTGGATGCGGCACCGCTGAGCGAACATCTGGATGTGCTGCCGGAGCACTTTGCTGATTACAGTATGGATCGTTCGGTATCCATTGCCCATGTGCAGCGCCGCATGTCATGCAACTGGAAGGTGGCGCAGGAAGCCTTCATGGAGTCCATGCATACCCGTGCTACCCACCCACAGATCATGACCTTTACCGGTGATATTGACAGTCAGTATGACATGTACGGCGACAATATCAGCCGCAGTGTTACGCCGATGGCAGTGACCAGTTCCAACCTGAGTGATGTGGAAGAGGCGCTGATTCTGCATGACATTTTGGAGGAATCCGGGCGTATGGCTGATTCCGACGCCAGCAAGCACGTACTGCCCGAGGGCATGACTACCCGTGAATATATTGGTGAGCTGAACCGTCAGATATTTTCTGAAGCCTCTGGTGACGACCTGTCGCAGGTGACGCTGGCTGAGCTGCAGGATGCCATCCTCTATTCGATTTTCCCTACTACCCAAATATGGGCAGGTTACTTCGGCAATATTGTCTATCGTGCCATCCCCGATGGCGATAACCATGAAAGCTGTCTGTTCGATGTCTGGTTGCTGGGTCGACACAAGAAGGACGAGCCATGCCCTCCCGGTGCGCGGCTGAACCGACTGCCTGATGATCTGGACTTCTCCAAGGCGCCGGAGCTGGGTGCGCTGGGGCCCGTATTCGATCAGGACATGAGTAACCTGGATGCGATGACCAAAGGATTGAAGGCCTCGAAGAAAGGTGCCGTCAGTCTGGCCAGCTATCAAGAGAGCCGTATTCGCCATCACCATCTGACGCTGGACAAGTACCTGGGGCTCGACAAGTAGTCCGTTTCCCCCGCCCGGTGCACGGGCGGGGGCCGTTTTGACAGCCCGAGAAAAAATATGAGCACACAACTACTGGAAAAAGCGCAGCAGCTGCGCGAGGCTGTTCGGCATTTTGTGGCACACGAAATGCCTGACGAACTCAAGGCCAAATCACATCGGCACCAGGTGCTGGACCGGCAGGATTATCTGCAATGGATGCAACTGCTGGAGCGCAAGGGCTGGGCAGTAGGGCATTGGCCAGAGCAGTATGGCGGACAGCAATGGTCATCGCTGGAGCGCTTTGTCTTCGAGGATGAACTGGCCCGGTTGGGTTGTCCCTGGATCATTCCATTCGGGGTCAAGTATGTGGGACCGGTGATTTATACCTTCGGCAGTGAACAGCAGAAACAGCGTTTTCTGCCCGGCATCGTCAAGACCGAGGAGTTCTGGGCCCAGGGTTATTCCGAGCCGGGCGCTGGCTCGGATCTGGCCGCCCTGCGCACCCGCGCGGTCCGCAATGGCGACCATTATTTGGTCAATGGCCAAAAAGTCTGGACAACCTATGCCCAATGGGCCGACTGGCTGTTCTGCCTGGTGCGTACCGGTACTGATGGTAAGCCGCAGAGCGGTATCTCCTTCCTGCTCATCGATATGCGTAGTCCCGGCGTGACGGTCAAGCCGATCCACACCATGGATGGCTATCAACATGTCAATGAAGTCTGGCTGGAAGACGTGATCGTACCCGCCGAGAACCTGGTGGGCGAAGAAGGTGCTGGCTGGACTTACGCCAAGTTCCTGTTGCAGAACGAGCGTACGGCAGGTGCCATCGTAGGCCAGGCCTGGCATGTACTGGATCGACTGAAGAAACATGCCGCAGAGACCATCGTTGATGGTCGTCCGTTGCTGGAACAACCACTGATGCGCAACCGTATTGGTGAGTTCGAGCTGCGTTTCCTGGCATTGGAGCAGGCCTCCTATGCTGGCGTACTGGCAATGGATGAGAAGCGCGATAACGGTGGCGAGGCCTCATTGATCAAGATCCGCGGTACTGAGCTGTATCAACAGGTCAGTGAAACACTGGTGGACGCCTTGGCTGAAGCCGGCATGGTCTTTGATACCGCGGCATTGCATGCGATACCGGGGCTGCCGCTGCTGGGTGCGGATGATGTCGGTGGCATTCTTAAGGAGCACCTGTACAACCGGGCAAATACCATCTTCGGTGGCTCCTCGGAAGTTCAGCGCAACATTTTGGCCAAGGTGGTACTGGGACTATGACAACCGATATTGAAACCATTGGCATGCTCCGCAATAGCCTGGAGCGTTATGTTGAAGATAACTACAGCTTTCTCCAGCGCCTGGCGCTGATGGAGAAAGAAGGCAGCTTCAGCCAGCAGGTATGGTCGGAACTGGCCGAGTTCGGTTTTCTTTCATTGTGTCTGCCCGCTGAGAACGATGGCCTGGATGGCGATGCGACAGCGGTCGGTGCGCTGATGGAAGTAGCCGGGCAGGCTCTGTTACAGGAGCCCTTGCTCATGAGCGGGGTGTTGGCTACCCGGTTGGTAGCACGGCTGGGTAACGATGAACAACGAGAGCGTCTGCTCGCGGGTCTGGCGTCAGGCGAGATGATTCTGAGCTGTGCACTGGAACATGCTCAGCTGTGCCAACTGGAAGAAAACCGCCTTAGTGGACGTATCCCGCTGGTCATGCATGCCGATGCGGCCCATGGTCTGCTGGTCGCTGTAGGGGATGCGCAAGGTCAGTTACGCCTGTGTCTGGTCAAGGCCGACCAGCCCCGTGTGCAGTGCACCGCAGCGCGACTGGTGGATGGCCGTGGCGCCGCCAGCGTCAGTTTCGACAATGCGGAAGTCGAGTTGCTGGCCACGCCGAACAATGCCTTGAGTGTTGCAGAAAATCTGCAATTGCTACTCGATGAGGCCAGTGTAGCCCTGTGTGCCGAGGCCTGCGGCATGATCAATGCTCTGCTGCAGACGACCAATGACTACCTCAAGGTGCGCAAGCAATTCGGTAAGCCGCTGGCGGTGAACCAGGCGTTGCAGCACCGCATGGCTGAACTGTATCTGCTGCAGCAGGAATCCCAGGCGCTGACCGATGCCGCCCAACAGGCATTGACCGGGCCAGTGGCCGTACGTGCACGGCTGGTCAGCGGTGCACGTAGCTATATCAGCGATGCGGCCCGTCAGGTAGCTAACGAGGCGGTGCAACTGCATGGCGGGCTGGGGATTACCGAGGAGCTGGATGTCAGCCATTACTTCCGTCGGATAATGTTGCTCAACACTCTGTTCGGCGGCCGTGATCAGCACTTCCTGCGCTTTGTAGAACAGAGTTTGACGGCAGCCTGAGCCTGCTCATTGGGGTAACAATAATGAAAGAAGATATCAGTGGCTGGAACACCGAACTGAGTCAGCAACGGCTGGAACAGGGGCAAGCCAGCGGGGAATGGCTGAACAAGACCGTCGCGCAGATGGCGGCCGAGATCGCCGCCGAAGAGCCGGCGCGTATTACCCATGTGTTTGAAGGGCAGCCCTGCACAGTCGGAGAGTTACTACAGGAGGCTCAGTTGTTGGCCGGTGCTTTGCAGCGCCGCGGCCTGGTGGTAGGCGATGCGATCAGCTTTCAGCTGCCCAATTGGCGCGAGGCGGCGGTGATTGATCTGGCGGCCAGTCTGCTGGGCCTGGTTATCGTGCCCATTGTGCCGATCTACCGGGATAACGAGGTCAGCTTTATGCTGGCTGATGCCAGGGTCAAGGCCGCCTTTTTCCCGCAACGCTACCGTGGCTTTGACTTTGCTGAGATGATGCAGCGCCTGCGGATGGATCTGCCGCAACTGCAGTTGCTCTGCTGTGTGCGGGGCGAGCAGAACCAGGCGCTGGATTATGCTGCGCTGGTGGCTGAAGCCGAGCCGGTGCTGGGTCTGCCAGAGGTTGATGCCAATGGGGTCAAACTGGTGCTCTATACCTCCGGCACCACCGGGCGCCCCAAGGCAGTATTGCACTCACACAATACGGGCCCGTTACGTCTGAAACGCGGCTTTGAGCACTGGACTCATGGGCAGGGCGGTACCTTGCTGATGGCCTCGCCGGTGACCCACGTAACCGGATTAAGCGGCCTGGAGCTGCCTTTCTATTTGCCCAGCCGTACCGTGTTCATGGACCGCTGGGATGCCCGCGAAGCACTGGAGACCATCGACCGTGAACAGGTAACCGTCAGCCTTGGAGCTACGCCTTTCCTGCATGAGCTGCTGGCCCAGGCGGAGCAGCATGGCCGCCGTCTACCCTCCCTGCAGGCTTTTGCCTGCGGCGGAGCGGAAGTGCCTCCGGCGCTGATCTACCGCGCCGCTCAGGTATTCGAACGCTGCCGTGCCTTTCGGGTATTTGGTTCCAGCGAAGTGCCTCTGGTAACACTGGGGTTTGTCGGTGAACAGCAACTCGAGCTGGCAGCCACCACCGATGGTGAGGTACATGGCTACCAAGTCAAGGTGGTGGATGACGAAGGCCATGAGGTGGCGGCGGGAGCGGAAGGTGAACTGATGATCAAGGGCGCAGCCATGTTCCTTGGCTATGCCGATGCTGAGCAAAGCGCCGCCAGTTTTGATGCTGAGGGGTATTTTGCTACGGGTGATCTTGGCCGTCTGACCAGCAACAATGCGATTGTCATCACCGGGCGCAAGAAGGATCTGATCAACCGTGGCGGAGAGAAAATCAGCGCCAAGGAAGTGGAAGATATCCTGCATCAGCTGCCGCATATCCACGAGGCTGCGGTCGTATCCATGCCGCATATGCGTTTGGGTGAAACCCTGTGTGCCTACGTGATACTCCGCGATGGGCAAACGCTGTCGTTACAACAGATGGTGGAGATGGTCAGTGACACCGGCGTAGCACGGCAAAAGATTCCTGAAGAGTTGGTCGTGCTGGAGGACTTTCCACGTACCGCATCGGGTAAGGTGCGCAAGGATCAATTGCGCGCCGATATACGGGCGCGTATTGAACAGCAGGCTGCAGTGGCACAATAACGGACAAAAATTATGGATACCTCCGCAATTGAAGTAAAAATCGTACGCAAGGCTGTCGCGGCGCGGGACATCGTTACCCTCGAGCTGGCAGCAGTGGATGGCAGTAGCCTGCCACCGTTCAGTGCCGGTTCGCATATCGATGTGGAAGTGCGGCCTGGCCTGTTGCGTCAATATTCGTTATGTAATGACTCTTCAGAGCAGCATCGTTATGTGATTGGCGTGCTGCGTGATCCTGTGTCCCGGGGTGGCTCCATCGCCGTGCATGATGACTTGCATGAGGGGCAAGAAATCCGTATCAGCCGGCCACGTAACCTGTTTCCGCTGGTCGCCAACGCCAAAAACTCGCTATTGCTGGCGGGAGGAATAGGGGTAACGCCGATCCTGTGCATGGCTGAACGTTTGGCTCGTACCAAGGTGGCTTTCAGCATGCACTATTGCGCTCGCAGCCCGGATCGTATGGCTTTCCGCGAGCAAATTCAGGCTGCTGACTATGCTGACCGAGTGCATCTGCACTTTGATGATGGCACTGATGAGCAGAAGCTGGATCTGCCCACTGTACTGCAGCAGCAGTCTGATGATACCCACCTGTACGTCTGTGGCCCAGGTGGTTTTATTGACTTTGTACTGTCTACTGCCAAGGCCGCTGGCTGGGCTGAGGATCGTATTCACTACGAGTTCTTCAGTGCCAAGGAAATCGATACCAGCGACGATGCAGGTTTTGAAGTGCAGATAGCCAGCACGGGTCAGGTATGCGCCATTGGTGAAGACGACACCATTGTGTCGGTGTTGGCGGAGGCAGGGGTAGAGATCAGTACATCATGCGAGCAAGGTATTTGTGGTGCCTGTATTACCCGAGTACTGGAAGGTGAGGTGGATCACCGCGATCAGGTGCTCAGTGATCAGGAGCGTGATGAGGAGGGCTGGTTTACCCCCTGTTGTTCCCGTGGTGCTGCAGGTAAGCGTCTGATTCTGGACCTCTGACCAGCCCATGCCGGTTTCGCTGGCTTACCTGGGCGTAGTCCTCATCTGGGCCACCACCCCGCTGGCGATTCAGTGGGGTACGCTGGATAGCAGTTTCAGCTTCGCCGCCATGTTGCGTATGGTGCTGGCGCTGGTCTGTGCGCTTCTGGTATTGGCGCTCTGGCGTATCCCACTGGCACTGAATGCCCGTGCGGTACGCAGTTATCTATGTGCCGGGTTGGGCATCTTTCTGGCCATGAGTTGCGTCTATTGGGCCTCTACTCGCATCGAGTCTGGCCTGATGTCGGTGATCTTCGGGCTGTCACCCTTGATGACCAGTGCGCTAGCCGCCTGGTGGCTGGGAGAGAGCAACTTTCACCCTGTACGTCTGGTGGGCATGTTACTCGGCGTAGCCGGGTTGGCGGTGGTGTTTCTCGATCAGGGGCTGACCTTGCAGGCGGGTTTTGCCGCCGGGGTAGTGGCTCTGCTCATTGGCGTGGTCTGTAACTCCGCCTCGCTGGTGGGGTTGAAAGTGATTGCTGATGACAGTCACCCCATGGCCACCACCACCGGAGCGCTGCTGGTGGCTGCGCCGCTATTCGTTTTGCTGTGGTGCATTGATGGTGGGACATGGCCCGCCCAATTGAGTCTGCGCGGTACGCTGTCCATTGCCTACCTGGGTGTGCTTGGCTCGGTCGTCGGGTTTGCTATGTACTATTACATTATCCGCCATATGAGCTCGGCATCGGTGGCGTTGATTCTGGTGATTACACCCTTGTTGGCATTGGTCGTGGGCAAGGTGTTCAACGCCGAGCAACTGCCACCTGGGGTCTGGTTCGGGGCCTTGCTGATCGGGCTGGGTTTGTTGTTACATCAGTGGCAGCCGCGGGCGCGGCGGGTGGCCGGGTAAGGAGTGTCGAGTTCCATCTCGACACAGCGTGCTGGTTATCTACGCTTGCTCAGGAACCCGGCAACCGCAGCGTGGAACGCCGGCTGGTCAATGCATTGGCTGAAGGCCTGTTTTTCGGCAGCGAGTTGGCTGCCAAGATCCTGCTGTAGCGCCGCCTGCATCAGCCGCTTGATATTGGCAGTGGCGAGGGTCGGCAACTCGGCCAACTGGTTGGCCAGGCTGATCGTCTGCTCGGCTAACTGCTCTGCTTCCACCACCCGATTGACCAGTCCCAACCGTTGCGCTTCGTCAGCCTTGATACTGTCACCCAGCAAAGCTATAGCCAATGAGTTACGCAAACCCAGCAGGCGTGGCAGTGTCCAGGTGATGCCCAGATCGCCACTCGCAGCCAATGCGGTGTAAGCAAAGCTGAAACGGGTATTGTCTGCGGCAATCAGCAGGTCGCAGGCCAGCGCCAGACTCATGCCTGCCCCTGCAACTGGGCCTTGCACGCTGCCCAGAACTATCTTGTCGCTGGCGCTGAGCAACTGGATGGCCTGATTCATCGGTTCGATCAGGCTGTCCGGAATGCTTTGCGGGTCGCGGCTGAACAGGGCTATATCGCCACCAGCCATAAAGGAGCGACCGGCGCCGCTGAGGATGATGACACGCAGCTCAGCATCAGCCACAGCATCGGTCACAACATCGAGAAAGGCTCCGGCCATGGCGCTGTCAATGGCATTCAATGAGGCCGGACGGTTGAATTGCAGTTGCAGCAGTTTGCCGGATCGCTCTACGGTCAATGGCGCATCAGACATGAGTATCTCCTTGCGTTGGACTACCCGGCGCTCAGGCCGGGTAGTGGTAGAACCCCTGACCGCTCTTGCGTCCGAGGTAGCCGGCCTCGACCATCTCGCGTAGCAGCGGGGCAGGGCGGTACTTGCTGTCATTGAAACTGGTGTAGAACACCTCCATCACCGCCAGCAGGGTATCCAGACCGATCAGGTCGGCCAGCGCCAGAGGGCCGATCGGGTGGCTGCATCCCAGGCGCATACCCAGATCGATATCCTCGGCGCTGGCGATGCCTTCCTGCAGAACGAACACCGCCTCATTGATCATCGGTACCAAGATGCGATTGACCGCAAAGCCGGCGCTATTGCGCACATTGATGGCGGTCTTGTGGATAGCGGTGACGAACTCGGTGGCTGCCTGACGGGTAGTATCGTTGGTCTGCAGGCCACCAATCAGCTCAACCAGCGCCATGACCGGCACGGGGTTGAAGAAGTGCATGCCGATTACCCGCTCTGGTTTGCGGCTGGCCGAGGCCAGACGGGTAATGGAAATCGATGAGGTGTTGGTAGCGATGATGGCCTGCTCGGACACGACCTCGTCAACCTGACGGATCAGAGACAGCTTGACCTGCTCTGCTTCGGAGGCAGCTTCGATCACCAGGTCGACGGATGCCAGCGCGGACAGCTCGGTAGTGGTGCGAATATTGCCCAGCGCCTGCTGCTTGTCGTCATGGTTCAGTTTTTCTTTCTGCACCAGGCGTTCAAGGCTGCGGTCGATGGTCTGCAGAGCACGTTCCAGTGCCGCTTCGTTGATATCAACCAGCGTCACTTCAAAACCGGCTGCGGCGCAAACCTGAGCGATGCCGTTGCCCATGGTACCGGCGCCAATCACGCCTACGTTGCGGATTATCATCCTGTTATTCTCCTGTCCTGTATCAAACGCGTTCAAAAATGGCTGCGATACCCTGACCGCCACCGATACACATGGTCACCAGCGCATAGCGTCCACCGGTGCGCTGCAGCTCATAAATGGCTTTGGTGCTGATGATCGCCCCAGTGGCACCTACCGGGTGGCCGAGGGAGATGCCTGAGCCGTTCGGGTTGACGATCTCGGGGTTCAGCCCCAGCTCCTGCACCACGGCGCATGCCTGCGCAGCAAAGGCTTCGTTGGCTTCGATCACGTCCATGTCCGCCAGGCTCAGGCCTGTGCGTTGCATTACCAGGCGAGTCGCGGGGATCGGGCCGATACCCATGTACTCCGGCTCCACGCCTGCGTGAGCGTAGCCGACCAGGCGGACCAGCGGGACTAGATCGTGCTGCTTGACGGCTTGCTCCTCTGCCAATACCAGCGCAGCGGCGCCATCATTCAGACCCGAGGCGTTGCCCGCGGTAACGCTGCCATTGTCTCGCTGGAACACCGGCTTCATACCGGATAGTTGTTCCAGGCTGACATCCTCACGAATGTGCTCATCAGTGTCGAATCTGACTACGCCCTTGCGGGTGCGGATGTCCACCGGCACGATCTGCTCGTTGAAATAGCCCTTGGCCCGGGCGCGGGCGGCGCGCCGCTGGCTTTCCAGCGCCAGTTCGTCCTGGGCCTGGCGGCTGATGTTGTAGCGCTTGGCAACATTCTCGGCGGTGACGCCCATATGTATGTGCTGCCAGGGATCGTGCAGGATGCCATTCATGTAATCCACTGCCTGTACATCACCCAGGCGGGCGCCCCAGCGCATGGCTGGCATGATGAAAGGGCCGCGGCTCATGCTTTCCGCGCCACCACCAATGGCAATATCGGTATCGCCCAGCAGGATTGATTGGGCTGCTGAAATAATGGCCTGCAGACCCGAGCCGCACAGGCGGTTGACGTTGAACGCGGGGGTTTCCTTGGGAATGCCCGAATCCATGGCGGCTATCCGGCTGAGGTAGGCGTCCTTTGGCTCGGTGGGGATGACATTGCCCATGACCACATGGCCGACCGCCGCGGGGTCAACGCCAGAGCGGCTCAGCGCGGCGCTGACGGCGGTGGTGGCGATCTCGCTCAGCGGTTGATCTTTCAGGCTGCCGCCAAAACTGCCAATAGCGGTGCGGGCTGCTCCTACAACATAGATCTGACGTTGTGTCATGACTTATACCTTCATGGTCAAACGAATAAAAAAGGGCCAGCTGACAACACTGATCAGTGGCCCAAGTCCAACCGCCTCGTCGTAGATGTGAGGCCGTTGTAACGGAGTCGGATCAGCGCTGGCCGGAGGCTAGCAACTTTCTGGCAATACTCATGCGATGCACTTCGCTTGGGCCATCATAGATACGGAAAGGACGCACATCGCGGAAAATGCGTTCAACGATCTTTTCACCCGTTACGCCTTGTCCACCGAGAATTTGTACTGCGCGGTCAACCACGCGCCAGATAGCTTCAGAGCTCAATACCTTGGTCATGCTGGATTCGAGATTGCCGCGTTCACCCTGATCCAGTACCCAGGCGCAATGCCAGACAGCCAGCCGGGTGCTGTGCAAGTCTAGCTCGTTATCCGCCAGCATGAAGCCGACTCCCTGATGTTCACCCAGGGGCCGGCCGAAAGACTCGCGGGTTCGGGCGTAGTCGCAGGCAATATCGTGGGCGCGGCGAGCGGCACCAAGCCAGCGCATGCAGTGGGTCAGGCGCGCGGGGGCCAGGCGCACCTGGGCATAACGAAAGCCTTTGCCCACCTCACCCAGTATGTTTTCCGCAGGTACCCGCAGGTTCTCGATATCCACCACCCCATGGCCACCGGTAAAGCAACTGTCCAGTGAATCCATCATGCGCTCGACCTTGAAGCCGGGTTGGTCGGTGTCGCTGAGGAACATGGTGGCGCCACCATCTTCAGTGCGCGCCATGATGATGGCGACACTGGCGCCGGTAGCACCGGTGATGAACCATTTACGGCCATTGAGGATGTAGTCGTCACCATCGCGTACCGCAGTGGTTGCCAGCATCGATGGATCGGAGCCAGCACCGGGGCTGGGCTCGGTCATGGCGAAACAGGAGCGGATGCGACCATCGACCATGGGTTTTAGCCAGCGATCTTTCTGCGCCTCACTGGCAATCATCTCCAGCATGTGGATATTGCCTTCGTCGGGGGCGTGGATGTGCAGTGCGATCGGGCCCAGAGGCGAATAGCCGGCCTCTTCGAAGACGATCGCCTTGGCGCGATGGCTGAGTCCGAGCCCGCCCAGCTCACGTGAAGCGTGTGGGGTCAGCAGTCCGGCCTTGCGTGCTCGCTCAACCAGTTCATTTCTCAGCTCTTCGCTGGGGCCATGAGGTGTCTGGCGGCTGTCAAATTCCAGAGGGATGACCTGCTCGGCAATAAACTCGCGGGTGCGCTGACGCAGCTCCTGCAGTTCCTGGTCAAGGCTGAAATCCATGGTACTTCTCCTGTAAGCGCAGGCGTGTCAGTCACGCACCGCTTTGGGGTTATTGATTGCCAGTTGGCGGTGATTGATCTGCCGTAACTGCTGGCTCAATAGTGGATGTTGATCGAACTGGCCCAGGCGAATGGCGCTGGCCAATTGTCGACGCAATGCCGACAGCTCGCTGGTGCTTCTGTCATCCAGTAGCGCTTGTAGTTGTCGCTGTTCCTCAATGATGCAGCTGTTGCCCTGTTGTTGATCGCGCGCGGAGATGATCATGGCGTTGGCGATCATTCTTGCCTCATAGTGCAGCTCGCGGGGCAGGGCGGGGAGCAGCTCATCCAACAGCAACTGGCGAGCGGTTATCAAGAGATTGGCGGCGCTGGGGCGGCTCATGGCGTAGCTCCGGTCAGTAGCAGAATTTCCTGTTCCAGTTCGGCCAGCATGCGCCCGGTCAACGCCAGTTCCAGTGAGTCCTCGCCACCTGTCAGATAACGTTCCGACTGTTGCAAGGCAATGATCGACCAGCGCAGGTGGGCCATGACCTGCCAGTAGGTCAGCGCGGTCCTGTCCATCGGCAGCTCGGCGATGCTGTTGTAGCCATCCAGGAAGTCCTTCAACTCGCCCACACCACCGGCTTCACGTTGTGGCCCGGCGAAGCGCCAGCAGCGGGCGGTAAACCAGCCGATATCTTCCCGGGGATCACCCCAGCCGGCGAATTCCCAGTCGAGAATGCCACTGAGCTGGCCGTCAGCGACCATATAGTTGCCGGTTCGATAATCTCGGTGCAGCAGACATGGAGCCAATGGCTTCGGACGGTTCAGCTCGCACCAGCGCAGCCCCCATTCGAGAGCTGGAAAACCCTCACTGAGCGTATCCAGATAGCCGCGGTAGGTATCGATACAGTGCTGCGCATGGTCAGCGGCGGGCTGCGGTAGAAATGCCAATTGAGAGTGTGACGGGGAGATGCGGTGTAGGTAGGCCAGACTGGTGCCGAGTTCACGGCACAGGGCAGGGCGCTGCGTGTCATTGACACCATCCCGAGTCAACGTTGGGCCAAAGGCCGTTCCGTCCAATGCCTGCATGATGAAGAACTCGCGTCCCATGATTTGGAGGTCAGAGCACAGTACCAACGGCTCGGGCACCTTGGCGCCGGCATCGAAAGCACAGCGCAATACCGCGAACTCCTGGGCGCGGGTCATGCTGACCGCCACACTGGAGGGGGCGTCGGTACGCAATACCCAGCGCTGTTCTCCGGCTCGACTGCCGCCCTGTTGCTCGACCTGCAGTAGCCAGTTCTCCTGGATCGCACCACCGGACAGGCGGCTGGCCTGCACAATCCGGGTATGCTGAGCACCGAAATGGTTGTTCAGAAAATCGGCAATGGCCGGCAATGCCTGATCCACCGCTGGCGGAGCCACGGCTGCATTGGGGGAAAGGGTATCAGCGTTCATACGGTCTCATCTTGTTGTACTGCTCCGGGTCAGCCGAGGGTCCGTACGGGATCGCTGCCGTCCCAGTTCTGAGCTGCGGCTTTCATATCGGCGAATACCGACAGATGTTCTTTCGGGAAGTCGATCATTTCCACGAGCAGACCGCCCAGATCAACATAAATGGCTTCACCGCCGCCCGGTAACCAGACTTCCTGCATGACTTCGGCACCGGCGTCGGAACACAGCACGCGGGCTTCTTCCATGTTGTCCACTATCAGACAAACGTGATGCAGGCCTTCGCGACCCTGTTCCAACCACGACTGGTAGATGGAAGGCGCATTGTTGTGTTGGCGAATCAGTTCGATTTGCATATCGCCCCAGTAGGCGATGGCTACCGAGAAATCGAGCTCGACAGGCTTGCCGCGATATTTGCAAGCGTCTACCTGGATATGCTGCATATCAAAGAAAGGACCCACGCCCATGGTGTCAGTCCAGTAGCGGAGCGTTGCATCGTAGTCTTTGGGGACCCATGCCAGTTGCATGATGCGGCCCAAGCGGGAAATCAAATTACGATGCTGGTTCGGGATTGGTGTCATGATTCAGGCCTTGTGCATTATTGTTTTGCCCCGGAGAGCGGGGTTAGCGCTCCGATTTCCATCAGAGTACCTCTAGCAATAAAACAAATCAAAATGTTTTTATTCTGAGTGCTATTGGCGCTTCCTGTTGGCTGGCGTATCTTGACTGAAGCCCAAAAACGATGTCCCTAAAAAGGAAACCAGGATGCTGATAGGAAAAGTACACCGGTTATTGGCAGTGCTTGCTGCCTGTTTGCTGTTGCAGGTAAATATGGCAATAGCCGAAGAAGAAGGCGCACAAGCCCGCGCCCTGCTCACCGAAGCCGTTGAATACTATAAGGAAAACGGCGACAAGGCGCTGGCGGTCTTCAGCCGGCAGGGGCCCTTCGTCAGGGATGACCTCTACGTGTTCGCGATCAACACCAACGGCATCATGCTGGCCAGCGGCGGGCCGTCGGTCATGCTGATCGGGCGAGACATCATGAATTCCATCGATGATGAACTCAAGCCCGCGTTCGAGCGGGCGTTGAGCCAGCCGGAGAATGGTGAGATCCTGGAAGCGGACTATCCCTGGGGCAACTGGAATACCGGTGGCCGCAAGATCACCAAGCATGTGTACTTCCAGCGGGTAGGCGATACGGTGCTTGCGGTGGGCTATTACCAGCCGCGGGCCAGCTCCGAGCAGGCGTTGCAATTGCTGGAAACCGCTGCCGAGGCGGTGAACAGCAATCCGCGGGACACCTTCAATGCGATCAACGCCCTGGACCCGCGCTTCTACAAGGATGACCTCTACGTTTTCGTCGTGGAACTGGCTAGCCAGCGCTTCGTCGCCCATGGCTCCAACCTGCGGCTGGTCGGCCGGGACTTCGGCTCGCTGGCGGACCGGGTCGGCAAGCCCTTTGGCCAGGAAGCACTGGACCAGCTTGCGACCAATGAAACAGCGGAGTTCGATTACCAGTGGAAGCATCCGATCACCGGGGATACCGAACACAAGCACGCCTATGCGCGCAAGGTCGGCAATTACCTGGTGGCAGTGGGTTACTACCAGCCCAATAACGGCAACGGCGAACAAGCCAGCGCCGAGTAAGCTATTGCCCCAGCTCGACCCGGTTGCGGAAGTGATCCAGTGCTTCCGGGTTGGCCAGGGCTTCGGTATTTTTCACTGGCTGGCCGTGCACGACATTGCGCACGGCCAGTTCCACTATCTTGCCGCTGCGTGTGCGCGGTATGTCCTTTACCGCCAGAATGCGTGCCGGCACATGGCGCGGTGTGGCGTGTTGGCGGATTGCCGATCTGATCCGCTGTTGCAACCCCTCATCCAGTTCCACGCCGTCGCGTAACAGTACGAACAGCACTACCCGCACATCGTCCTGCCATTGCTGGCCGATGGCGACCGATTCCAGCACCTCCTCGATACGTTCCACCTGCCGGTAGATTTCCGCCGTGCCGATGCGCACGCCGCCCGGGTTGAGTACCGCATCCGAACGGCCATGGATGATCAGCCCGCCATGCTCGGTCCGCTCGGCATAGTCCCCATGCGCCCAGATGCCGGGGAAGCGTTCGAAGTAGGCGGCGCGGTAGCGGCTACCGTCGCTGTCGTTCCAGAACCCCAGCGGCATGGACGGAAAATGCCGGGTACAGACCAGCTCGCCTTTCTCTCCGACTACCCGCTGGCCGGCCTCGTTCCATACCTCCACGGCCATGCCCAGGCCCGGGCCCTGCAATTCGCCACGCCAGACCGGCAGCAGTGGGTTGCCGAGGGCGAAGCAGGAGACGATATCGGTACCGCCGGAGATGGAGGACAGGCGCAGATCGCTTTTGATGTCGCGATAGACATAGTCGAAGCTCTCCGGGGATAGCGGCGAGCCGGTGGAGAGAATGCTGCGCAGACTGCCCAGGCGGTGGCTGCGTGCCGGTTGTATGCCGGCCTTTTCCAGGGCAGCGAGATACCGGGCGCTGACACCGAAGACATTGATACCCTCGGCGTCGATCAGGTCGACCAGCCGGGATTCATGCGGATGAAGCGGCGAGCCATCATAGAGCACCAGTGTGGCGCCGACCGCCAGGCCGGAGGCCAGCCAGTTCCACATCATCCAGCCGCAGGTGGTGTAGTAGAACAGCCGGTCACTGGTTTGCAGGTCGGTATGCAGGCCAAGCTCCTTGAGGTGCTGCAACAGGACACCGCCGCTGCGGTGGACAATGCATTTGGGCGCACCGGTGGTGCCGCTGGAATACAGGATATACAAGGGGTGATCGAAGGGCAGGGCGCGGAACTGCGGTGCGCCGCCGGGCTGATAGAACTCCGCCCAATGCTGAACCGTCTGGATACAGTCGGGATGCGGTCCCTGAGCCCCGGCTGGGCCCGGCACGAGGATCAGTTGCTCGACCGTAGGTAGTTGGCGCAGCACTTCGGTGAGCCGGTCGGTCAGATCGTTGGACTTGCCGGCATAGTGATAACCGCTGCAGGCGATCAATACCTTGGGTTCGATCTGGCCAAAACGGTCAATAACACCCTGCGCGCCGAAGTCCGGCGAGCAGGATGACCACACCGCACCCAGGCTGGTGGTGGCAAGCATGGCGACTATCGCTTGCCACCCGTTGGGCAGGATGGCGGCAACACGGTCGCCGGGCATGATGCCGGCAGCTACCAGGCTGCGCTGCAAGCCAGCCACATGGGCATTCAGTTCAGCAAAACTCAGTTGCTCGCGCACGCCGGCTTCGCTGATGCTGATCAACGCCGGCTGGTCATCCTTGCGCCGTAACAAATGGGCCGCATAATTCAGTGTGGCACCGCGAAACCAGCGTGCATCCGGCATGGCGGGGCCTTCATCAAGTACCTGCTGGGCGGGGGTGTGGAACTCGACCGCAAAGAAATCCGCCAACGCCTGCCAGAAGTCGGCGCGCTCATGAATGCTCCAATCATGCAGCTCGTCATAGCCCGCCAGATGCAACCCGCAGCGCTGATTCACCTGGATGCGGAAGGCTTCCATGCGGCTTCGAGCGACGGCATCTCTGGTCGGTGACCATAGCGGTTGTGGCATGGCCATTTCTCCTTATTCCTGTTCGTGGGCCAGCAGGGCACGGGCTACCTTGGAGCCGTTGGGGCGGCCTAACACATCACAAATGCGCTGGCCGGCCGCAACCAGTCGTTGCAAATCGACACCAGTGTCGATACCCATGCCCTGCAGCATGTACAGCACATCCTCACTGGCGACATTACCGCTGGCGCCAGGGGCATAGGGGCAACCACCCAGCCCGGCGACCGAGCTGTCGAATACGCTGACGCCTTCCAGCAAGGCGGCGTAGATGTTGCTCAATGCCTGCCCGTAGGTGTCATGGAAATGCCCCGCCAGTTGCCCCCGGGGCACCTGTGCGGCAACCCGGTCGATCAGTCGGCTGGTGGCGCTGGCCACTCCCACGCCGATGGTGTCACCGAGGGATACTTCATAACAGCCCATGGCAATCAGCTCGGCGGCGATGCTGGCGACCTGGCTTGGAGCGACGGCGTCGTCATACGGGCAACCCAGCACACAGGAAATGTAGCCGCGTACACGGATGTCCTGGCGCTCGGCTGCAGCCATGACCGGTGCGAAGCGCTGCAGGCTCTCGCTGATCGAGCAGTTGATGTTGCGTTGGGAGAAGCCCTCCGAAGCGGCGGCGAATACCGCCACTTCCGTCACGCCGGCGCCGATAGCTGCCTGCAGACCCTGCAGATTGGGTACCAGCGCGGTGTAACGCACGCCAGGACTATGCTGGATGCCGGCGAACACCGCTGCGGAATCAGCCATCTGTGGCACCCACTTCGGCGAGACGAAGCTGCCGGTCTCGATATGGCTGACGCCGGCCTCCGTCAGATCGTTCACCAGCCGGACGCGATCCGTCACGCTGATCGGATGGTGCTCATTCTGCAGTCCGTCCCGTGGGCCGACTTCAACCAGGCGTACGTGGTGGGGTAGGGGCATCGTTATCTCCGGCAGCCAAGCATGTCGAAGAGTATAGCGGCGCCCGGCGGTCCGGGCGGCTATTGAAAGTGTGCGGTTATCGAACATCACATCTGTTGGTCAGCAAGTGGATCTCCTATGCTGCGCTCGTCCAGTGATGGCGGGTCTAGGCCGATACCTGGCTTGCCGACTCGCCAACAACAACAAAAGAGAACTGATGCCATGCAAACAATAGATGTTCATGAGGTCATCGACGGCGCACGCTTCAACCGCTTCCATTGGTTGATTATGGGATTGTGCGCACTGCTGCTGATCTTCGATGGTTATGACTTGTTTATCTACGGTGTGGTGTTACCCGTGATCATGGAAGAGTGGGGGCTGACCCCGCTGCAAGCCGGCGCACTGGGTAGTTATGCCCTGTTCGGCATGATGTTCGGCGCGCTGCTGTTCGGCACCCTGGCCGATCGTATCGGCCGCAAGAAGGGCATCACCATCTGCTTTCTGCTGTTCAGTGTTGCCACTGTGCTCAACGGCTTCGCCAGTTCACCGACCGAATTCGGTATCTACCGTTTTCTGGCTGGCCTGGGCTGCGGCGGGCTGATGCCCAACGTGGTTGCGCTGATGAACGAATATGCCCCGAAGAAGCTGCGTAGCACTCTGGTGGCGCTGATGTTCAGCGGCTATTCCCTCGGCGGTATGTGCTCCGCTGGATTGGGTATTCTGATACTGCCACGCTTCGGCTGGGAGATGATGTTCTTCGCCGCAGTAGTACCGCTGCTGCTGTTGCCGCTGATTCTGCGCTACCTGCCCGAATCGGTTGGTTTTCTGGTCCGCCAGGGACGCAACGACGAGGCCCGGGCCATGCTCAAGCGGGTGCAGCCGGAGCTGGAGTTGGCGCCGGACAGTCCGCTGGTCATGGCGGAAACCTCAGGCAAGAAAAACTCGGTGCTGGATCTCTTTCGCGATGGCCGCCTGGTGGGCACGCTGTCGATCTGGGTTGCCTTCTTCTGCTGCCTGCTGATGGTCTATGCGCTGGGTTCCTGGTTGCCGAAGCTGATGGCCAATGCCGGCTACAGCCTGGGCTCCAGCCTGTCCTTCCTGCTAGCACTGAACTTTGGTGGCATGTTCGGAGCGATTCTCGGTGGTTGGCTGGGTGACCGTTTTGATCTGGGCAAGGTGGTGGTGGCGTTCTTTATCGTCGCCGTGGCCTCTATCAGTCTGCTTGGCATCAAGACGCCGATGCCGGTGCTTTACACCCTTATCACCATCGCCGGCGCCACGGTGATTGGCACCCAGATCCTGCTGTATGCCGCTGCCGCGCAATTCTATGGGCTGTCGATCCGCTCCACCGGCCTGGGCTGGGCCTCGGGTATCGGTCGTAACGGCGCCATTGTCGGCCCGCTGCTGGGCGGCGCGCTGCTGGGTATCAACTTGCCGTTGCAGCTGAACTTCATCGCTTTTGCCATCCCGGGCGTCATCGCCGTGCTAGCCATGATGCTGTTCGTGCTGGCCGGCAAACGACAGCGCCTGGCCTCTGCGTCGCTGCTGGCGGCACGGGCCTGAGCAGCCCGGTGGCTGTGGACGAGGGAGGAGACTGATGCAGACGCCAACGGGATTGTCCGACGACACCGCCCGGTCCGTGGATGGTACCCTTGACCGCCCACGGCCTGCTGTCGGCCCGGATTCTGCAACGCGAGGCGATATGAAAGTATTTCTCCAGGACATTTCACTTTCCGCAGTAGTCGCTGGATTCATTGCAACGGTCATTTCCTATGCCGGGCCCCTGGTGATCATCTTCCAGGTGGCCCAGGCGGCGCAGTTGCCCCACGAGATACTGTCATCCTGGGTCTGGGCGATATCCATGGGCAGCGGCGTACTCGGCATTGTGCTCAGCCTGCGCTACAAGATCCCTATCGTCATCGCCTGGAATGCTGCCGGGTCTGCCTTGCTGATCAGTTTGCTGCCGGGCATGAGCATGGGTGAGGCGGTGGGAGCCTATCTGATCAGCAGCGCTGCCATTGTGTTGATCGGGCTTTCCGGCACCTTCGATCGCATCGTCAGCAAGCTGCCGTCGGCGATAGCCGCCGCCATGCTGGCCGGTATCCTGTTCAGCTTCGGCACCGGCCTGTTCGTCTCGCTGCAGGATCAACCGGTGTTGGTGCTGGCCATGTTCATCACTTACCTGCTGGGCAAGCGCCTGGCGCCGCGCTATGCAGTACTGGCGGTGCTGGTGGTGGGAGTGAGTATTGCCATGGCGCTGGGCGAACTGCAGAGCGAGGCGCTGGTGGTCGGGCTGGCCGTACCGGTCTGGATCAGCCCGGAATTCAGCTGGCAGGTGACGCTCAACGTGGCACTGCCGCTGCTGATGCTGGCACTGACGGGGCAGTTTGTACCGGGGGTGGCAGTGCTGCGCAACGATGGCTATGACACGCCGGCCAGTCCATTGCTCAGCAGCACCGGCCTGGGTTCGTTGTTGCTGGCGCCATTCGGCAGTCACGGCCTGACACTGGCGGCCATCACCGCCGCCATCTGCACCGGCAGGGAAGCCCATGAGGATCCGGCCAAACGCTATATCGCCGGGGTTTCAGGCGGTGTCGTCTATCTGGTCCTGGGGTTGTTTGGTGCGACGCTGGTATCGATCTTCACGGCGTTTCCCGCCGCGCTGATTGCGGCGCTGGCCGGTTTGGCGCTATTGGCAGCGATTGCCAGCTCACTACAGGGGGCGATGGCGGTGCCGCAGGATCGGGAAGCGGCGCTGATCACCTTTCTGGTAACGGCGTCGGGCATGTCCTTTCTTGGCCTGTCCGCTGCTTTCTGGGGGCTGATCTTCGGTGTCGCTGCGCACTTGTTGCTAGGTTTGCGCAAACCTGCCGCATCACCGCAGCCTCAACCATCGACTCTGGAGTCCGGGCAGTAAACCAGCCGCTAAATATCTGAATCTGACACTGCACTCCGGGAGGCAATGCGCCCCCGGATGGGCAACCTGTACCTGAAAAACAACAAAAACGAGTGAGATAGCATGCAAAACAAATCATATTTTTCGTACCTGCTCATCGCGGCCGGCCTGGTTATACCGGCGACCAGCACTGCTGAAACGAAGGGTTTCGTCGAGGGCGCCTCTGCGACGCTGCAGGCGCGCAACTACTATTTCAGTCGGAATTTCTCGGATATCGTCGGCCCCAATCAGCAATCGAAGGCCGAAGAATGGGCGCAGGGTTTTATCCTGAGAATCAATTCCGGTTACACCCAGGGGGCGATCGGCTTCGGCGTTGATGCCATTGGCATGCTCGGCATCAAGCTCGACAGTGGCGGCGGGCGGATCAACACCGGCCTGCTGCCGACTGGCAGCGATGGCAAGGCGCAGGATGAATACAGCCGCCTGGGAGCTGCCCTCAAGGTGCGCTGGTCACAAACCGAGTTCAGATTGGGAGAGCTGACCCCGGACCTGCCGGTGCTCACCTTCAGCGATATCCGCCTGCTGCCGCCAACCTACCAGGGTGCCAGTATCGTCTCCCGCGAGCTTGACGGGCTGACACTGCAGGGTGGCCAGTTCCGCTCCGGCAGCCTGCTCAACGAGGCGGGCGATGGCAAGATGTACGTCAAGCTTGGGCATGCACCGCAGCTGCTGGAAGGCGCGGCGAGCGACCGCTTCAACTACGCCGGTGCCGACTATGCGTTCAACGGGCAGCGCACGTCTGTCGGCGCCTGGTACGCCCAGCTGGCGGATATCTACCAGCAGCGCGTCTACCGCCTCAGTCACAGCGAGCCGGTGGGCGACTGGGTATTGGGCGCGAAGCTGGCATTCTACGATTCGAAGGAAGACGGTGACCGGTTGCTCGGGCGTATTGATAACCGGGCCGCTGTTTCGCAGCTGTCGGCCAGCCATGGAGGCCACACGTTCCTGCTCGGATATCAGGCCATGTTCGGTGATGATGCCTTTCCGCGGGTGTTCAATAACATCACGCCACTGGGTAACGAGGTGCCCACCTACGAGTTCGCCGGAGCCGATGAGCGTTCCTGGCAGCTGCGACACGATTACAATTTTGCTGCCCTGGGACTGCCCGGTCTGGTAACAACGGTGCGCTATATTCGCGGCGATAATGTGGGCACCGGGCTGGGCTATGAGGGCCGGGAGTGGGAGCGTGATCTGGATATCGGCTATACCGTGCAAAGCGGAGTGTTGAAGAATCTCGGCATTCGGGTGCGTAACGTCACGGCACGCTCCAACTACCGCACCGATATCGACGAGAACCGGCTGATCTTCAATTACACCTGGAACCTGTTGTAGGTCAGCCTGCATCGGCGCGCTGTGCGCGCCTTTGCGCCCGGCGCGTCAATGGGCGATGATCGAACGCCGCGTATGCAATAAGGTTGCTTGCCATGTCTGACGAATCCCGCCCCGGCGGCGTGCCGGTGGCCCCGGCCATCATTGCCTCACCGGCCAAGCGCATCGAGGCCTTCACCGGGCATCCCGACTTCATGACCTCGCTGGCGCGCGGTTTGGCAGTGATTCATGCTTTCCAGGAGCGCACGCGCCATCTGACCATTGCCCAGATAGCTCACCGTACCGGCATTCCGCGGGCCTCGGTGCGCCGCTGCCTGCACACCCTGATCAAGCTCGGCTATGCCACCACGGACGGGCGTACTTTTTCCTTGCTGCCCAAGGTACTGACGCTCGGGCATGCCTACCTGTCCTCGACGCCGATGGCGGTGGCCGCCCAGCCGATCCTCGACCGTCTCAGCGATCAGATGAGCGAAGCCTTTTCCATGGCCACGCTGGAGGGTGACGAGATTCTCTATGTGGCGCGCTCTTCCATACCGCTGCGGCTGATATCCATCAACCTCAGTGTCGGCAGCCGCCTGCCGGCCTACTGCACCTCCATGGGACAGATTCTGCTCGCCGCACTGGATGATGCGGCGCTGGAGGAGTACCTGGCGCAGGTCAATTTGCAGGTCAGGACCAGCCGAACGCTGCGCACACCCGAAACGCTGCGTGAAGCACTGCTGGAAACTCGCCAGCGCGGCTGGGTGGTCAGCGATCAGGAACTGGAACTTGGCCTGCGCTCACTGGCAGTGCCGCTGCGTGACCCCGCCGGCCAGGTGCTCGCCGCACTCAATGTCGGCACCTCCGTCAGCCGGATAACGCGGGGAGAACTGGAAACCCGTTTTCTGCCGGTGCTGCTGGAAGCGAGCAAGGAACTGAGCACCCGCTTGTTTCATTGAACTGACCCCCTCTCGGAAGCCTCACCGGCCAGAGAGCTGTGTAGCTCCATCTCCACCAGCACCGCGCCTTCGCTGACCATATCGCCTTCGCTGCAGCACAGCTGTTTGACCACTCCGGATTGCCGGGCGCGGATGCTGTGTTCCATCTTCATGGCTTCGAGCACAATGAGTGGCGTGCCGGCCGCCACTGTCTGACCGGGTTTGACCAGCACCTGCACGATACTGCCATTCATGGGTGCGATCAGACCGCCTTCCGGCTGCGAACGGGTATCGGCCGCGGCGATGGGGTCGAAGCGGGTTACCTCCAGCAACTCATCGTCCCAGGACAGATACAGTGTGGCGCCGTTGCGGATGGCTGTTCGGTTATCCGTAACGGTCAGACCCGGCTCCAGCCGCACGACACGCTGCTCACCGTTGCAGTGCAAATGCAGGCGACAGCTCGCCGGCAAGCCGAAGCGCTGGCCGCTGCGGTCAGCCCAGGGCGAATCAGGATCGTCTGCACGCCGCTCGGTCGGCTCGCTGTGCAAGAATGCTATGGCAGCCTGCTGCCAGAACGCATCGGGCAAGGGGCTGCTTGGGCGCAGTAGATGCGCGGCGTGGCGTGGAATGAAATCGGTATCCAGCTCGGCGGCGGCGAAAGCCGGATGCTCGAGTATTCGGCATAGGAAGGCGCGGTTGGTACGCACGCCGCCAACAAAAGTCTTGCGCAGCAGATCGAGCAGCCGCAGCCGGGCCTGCTCCCGATTCTCGCCCCAGGCAACCAGTTTACCCAGCATGGGATCGTAGAAAGGGGAGATGAGGTCGCCCTCGTTCACGCCACTATCGATACGTTGTCCTGCTGTCAGCGCCGGCTCGCGATAGAGGTCCAGCCGACCACTGGCGGGCAGAAAGTCCTGGTCCGGATCTTCGGCATACAACCGTACCTCGATGGCATGACCGAGCAGTGGTACCTGTGACTGACTGATCGGCAGCGGCTCGCCACCGGCCACGCGAATCTGCCATGCCACCAGATCCAGGCCAGTGATGGCCTCGGTCACCGGGTGCTCCACCTGCAGCCGGGTGTTCATCTCCATGAAGAAGAATTCGCCCCGCTCATCGAGCAGAAATTCCACGGTGCCAGCGCCGACATAGCCGATCGCCTGCGCGGCCCGTACGGCCGCCTCGCCCATGGCTCGGCGAGTCTGGTCCGTCAGTCCGGGCGCCGGTGCCTCCTCGACGACCTTCTGGTGCCGGCGCTGAATCGAGCAGTCCCGCTCATGCAGGTACAGGCAGTTGCCGTGCTGATCGGCGAATATCTGGATCTCCACATGGCGAGGTTTGAGCAGGTACTTTTCCAGCAGCAGCCGGTCATCACCAAAGGCCGCCTGGGCCTCGCGCCGGGCCGATAGCAGCGCGTCGGTCAGCTCTGCCTCGTGCTGTACCACCTTCATGCCCTTGCCGCCACCGCCGGCGCTCGCCTTGAGCAGCACTGGATAACCGATGCCCTGGGCGGCAACGCGGAAACTCTCCGGGCTCTGGTCTGCGCCATGGTAACCGGGGACCAGCGGCACACCGGCCTGCTCCATCAGTGCCTTGGCAGCGGACTTGCTGCCCATCGCCTCAATGGCGGCGGCGGGTGGGCCGATGAAGATCAGTCCGGCGGCCTCGATGGCGCGGGCGAAGTCGGCATTCTCGGAAAGAAAGCCATAGCCTGGATGGACCGCCTGGGCGCCGCTGGTCAAGGCGGCGTCGATCAGCTTGTCGATCGTCAGGTAGCTGTCGGCAGGCTTGGCGCCTCCCAGGTCGACGCGCCGGTCCGCCGCGTGAACATGGCGGGCGTCGTGATCGACGGCGCTGTGTACGGCTACGGTGGTCAGGCCCATGGCCTTGGCCGTCCGTATGACTCGGCAGGCGATCTCGCCGCGGTTGGCAACCAGCAGGGAGGTGATCATGATCTGGACTCCGGTAACCAGCTGGGGCGGCGTTTATCCAGAAAGGCCCGCAGTCCTTCTTGGCCTTCGGCGCTGACGCGGATCTGGGCTATGACCTGTTCGGTATGCTGGCGCAGGGCGGGGCTCAGGGTCTGGTGAGCTGCCTCCTGTACCAATTGCTTGCTGATGCGCATGGCTTGGGGGCTGTTCAACAGCAGGGTGTCGATCCAGCCAGCGACCCGGTCCGCCAGCGCCGCTGCTGGGCAGACCTCCGCCAGCAGCCCCAGTTCTCGAGCCTGGGTGCCGGTGAATCGTTCGCCGCTGATGGCATAGCGGCGGGTCGCCCGTTCGCCAATGGCCTTGACAACGAACGGACTGATCACCGCTGGCACCAGGCCGATACGCACTTCGGACAATGCCAACTGGACGTCCTCGGTGCCGATGGCCATGTCGCAGCAGGCGATCAGTCCTATAGCACCACCGAACGCGGCGCCCTGTACCACCGCCAGGGTCGGTTGGGGCAGGGCATAGAGGCGGTACATCAGTTCCGCCAGCGCCTGGGCATCGACCAGATTGGCATCGAAGTCCAGCTTGCTCGACTCCTGCATCCAGTTGATATCAGCGCCCGCCGAAAAATGCCGCCCCCGGCCGCGCAGCAGGACAAAGCGCAGGTTGGTGTCCGCCTGCAGTTGATCAAGGGCCTGCAACAATTCCTGGATCATGCCGGCATTGAAGGCATTGTTCTTATCCGGGCGGTTCAGCCAGAGAGTGGCGAAGCCCCTCGCGTCGCGCTCCAGTTCGATGGTGTTGAAATGCACTGCATGTTCCCCCTCTGCCCCTCTCCCGCAACGGGAGAGGGGGATTTCTTACATCCTGAACACCCCAAACCGCGTCTCCTTCATCGGTGCATTCAGACTGGCTGACATTGCCAGACCCAGAATATCCCGGGTCTGTGCCGGATCGATCACCCCGTCATCCCACAGACGCGCACTGGAATACCAGGGGTGGCCCTGGTGTTCATACTGATCCAGTATTGGCTGCCTGAGCTGTTGCTCGTCCTGCTCCGAAAAGACCTCACCGCGGCGTTCGGCCTGTTCGCGCTTGACCTGCACCAGTACGCCTGCGGCCTGCTCGCCGCCCATGACCCCGATACGTGCATTGGGCCACATCCACAGAAAATGCGGGTCATAGGCGCGCCCGCACATGCCGTAGTTGCCGGCGCCGAAACTGCCGCCGATGATCACGGTGAACTTGGGTACCCGGGCGCACGCCACGGCGGTCACCAGCTTGGAGCCGTGCTTGGCGATGCCGCCAGCTTCGTATTTCTGGCCAACCATGAAGCCGGTAATGTTCTGCAGAAACAGCAGGGGAATGCCGCGCTGGCAGGCCAACTCGATGAAGTGGGCGCCTTTCTGCGCTGCTTCGGAAAACAGGATGCCGTTGTTGGCGAGAATCGCCAGCGGATAGCCGTGCAGATGGGCGAATCCACATACTAGGGTGGTACCGAATAGCGCCTTGAATTCATCGAACTCACTGCCGTCCACCAGCCGGGCGATCACTTCGCGCACGTCATAGGGCTGTTTCGCCTGCGCCGGGATGATGCCGTACAACTCCTCGGTGGGGTAGCGCGGAGGCTGCGGTGCTCGGGTCTGCACCTGGCCCAGTTTGCGCCAGTTGAGATTGGCGACGCAGCGCCGGGCCAGCGCCAGGGCATGCTCGTCATTCTCGGCATAATGATCGGCCACGCCCGAGGTGCGGCAATGCACATCGGCGCCGCCCAGTTCCTCGGCACTGACCACCTCGCCGGTGGCGGCCCGTACCAGTGGCGGGCCGGCGAGAAAAATGGTCGCCTGGTTACGCACCATGATGGTTTCCTCGGCCATGGCCGGCACATAGGCGCCACCGGCGGTACAGGACCCCATCACCACCGCGATCTGGGCGATACCCTGGGCGCTCATCCGCGCCTGATTGAAGAAGATGCGCCCGAAATGTTCGCGGTCGGGGAAGACTTCATCCTGACGCGGCAGGTTGGCTCCGCCGGAATCCACCAGATACAGGCAGGGCAGGCGGTTCTGCTCGGCGATGGCCTGGGCGCGCAGGTGTTTCTTTACCGTCAGCGGGTAATAGCTGCCGCCCTTCACCGTGGCATCGTTGGCGATGATCATGCATTCGACGCCTGCTACCCGGCCGATTCCGGCAATCAACCCGGCGGCGGGCACTTCTTCGTCATACACGGCATGGGCTGCCAAGGGGCTGATTTCCAGAAACGGCGAACCGCTATCCAGCAGGGTATCGATGCGCTCGCGTGGCAGCAGTTTGCCCCGGGCGCAATGGCGCGCCTGGGCCTGTTCGCCGCCGCCCTGGGCGATCTGCGCCAACAAGGTTCTCAGTTCTGCCAATTGCCGGAGCATGGCGCTGCGATTGGTGGTGAACTCCGGCGATTGGGTGTTGATCTCGGTGTTGAATATGGCCATTTTCTCCTTCCGTTCCGGCTTGACGCTTCAATGACCGCTCGCTTTGCCCATGCTGGCAGGAACTTTCTGTGAGAGCGGCCAAGGCCGCTCCCACGAAGCAGTTTGTCTGTTGGCGTTAGCGGCTCTGCTCGAACAACTCCCGGCCAATCAACATCCGCCGGATTTCACTGGTGCCGGCGCCGATCTCATAGAGCTTGGCGTCACGCAGTAGCCGGCCGGTGGGGTAGTCGTTGATATAGCCGTTGCCGCCGAGAATCTGGATGGCCTCCAGCGCCGCACGGGTGGCCTGTTCGGCGGTGTACAGGATTACCCCAGCGGCGTCTTGGCGGCTGGCCTGTCCCAGATCACAGCTGCGCGCTACCGCATAGAGATAGGCGCGGCAGGCATTCAGACCGGTGTAGAGGTCAGCGACCTTGCCCTGGATCAGCTGGAACTCGCCGATACTGCGGCCGAACTGGCGACGATCATGGATGTAGGGCAGTACCACATCCAGGCAGGCCTGCATGATGCCCACCGGACCGGCGGCCAGCACCACCCGTTCATAATCCAGGCCGCTCATCAGCACCCGGGCCCCGCCGTTGACCTCGCCCAGCACATTACCCAGCGGTACCTGCACATCATCAAAGAACAGCGCACAAGTGTTGGAGCCGCGCATGCCCAGCTTGTCGAGCTTCGGCCCGCGGGAGAAGCCGGGGCTGTCACCTTCGAGAATGAACGCAGTCAGCCCGTGGGCGCCGCGGTCAGGTTCGGTCTTGGCATAGATCACATAGACATCTGCATCCGGACCGTTGGTGATCCACATCTTGCTGCCATTGAGCACAAAGTGATCGCCGCGCCGTTCGGCGCGCAGTTGCATGCTGACAACGTCCGAGCCGGCGTTGGGCTCGCTCATCGCCAGGGCGCCGACGCGTTCACCGGAAATCAGCCCGGGCAGGTAGCGCGCTTTCTGTTCGTCGCTGCCGTTGCGGCTGATCTGATTGACACAAAGATTGGAGTGGGCGCCGTAGGACAGAGCCACGGACGCCGAGGCGCGGCTGATCTCTTCCATCACCAGGGCATGGGCCAGGTAGCCCTGACCGGCCCCGCCGTACTCTTCCCCGGCGGTGATGCCGAGCAGGCCCATGTCGCCCAATTTGCGCCACATGTCCATGGGAAACTGATTGTCACTGTCGATGGCCGCGGCACGGGGTGCCAGCTCGCGATCGACGAAGCCACGCACCTGCTCGCGCAGCAGGTAGAGGGTATCCCCTAAGGCAAAATTCAGACCGGATTGATTCATATGTCACCTTGTTATTCTGTTCTGTGACTATGTTCAAACTAGCAGGGGCCGGCGGGCTGTCAATGAGCGGGCAATACAGGCGTATGAAGCGGGTCTTATAATAAATAATATTGAATTAAATGTTAGTTATTATCGGTTTGTCTATATTCAATGTGAGGCGCACACTATTCACGTTTTCGCCCGCCTTGCTTCTCGGAGTCATCATGCATCTTCCCTCTGCTTCTGCGGGCTCTTCGGAGCCCAGCTACAACTATGACGTGGTCCGCAAATTCACCATCATGACATTGGTCTGGGGTGTGCTGGGTATGGCCATGGGCGTGGTCCTGGCCGCGCAATTGGTCTGGCCGGCACTGAATTTCGATTTGCCCTGGTTCAGCTTCGGGCGCATTCGTCCTATCCATACCAACCTGGTGATTTTCGCCTTCGGTGGTGGCGCCCTGTTCGCCACCTCGCTGTATGTGGTCCAGCGCACCAGCCGGGTACGCTTGGTGTCGGACAAGCTGGCGAACTTCGTGTTCTGGGGCTGGCAAACGATCATCGTCGCGATCATTCTCAGCTATGCCAATGGCCTCACCACCAGCAAGGAATACGCCGAGATGATCTGGCCGATCGCCACGCTGATCACGGTCGTCTGGCTCGCCTACGGCTACCTGTTCTTCGGCACCATCGCCCGGCGCAAGGTCAAGCACATCTATGTGGGTAACTGGTTCTACGGCGCCTTCATCATAGTGACCGGACTGGTGCATGTGGTGAACCACGTTGATGTGCCGGTCTCGCTGTTCAAGTCCTACCCCATCTATGCCGGCGCCGCCGATGCCATGATCCAGTGGTGGTATGGGCACAGCGTGGTGGGCTTCATCCTGTCGGTCGGCTTTCTAGGTCTGATGTACTACTACGTACCCAAGCAGGCGGGGCGGCCGATCTATTCCTACCGCCTGTCGATCGTGCATTTCTGGGCGGTGATCGCGTTGTATATCTGGGCCGGTCCGCACCACCTGCATTACACCGCGCTACCGGATTGGGCGCAGACCCTGGGCATGGTGATGTCGATCATCCTGCTGGCGCCGAGCTGGGGCGGCATGATCAACGGCATGATGACCCTGTCCGGCGCCTGGCACAAACTGCGCACCGACCCGGTCCTGCGTTTTCTGGTGGTAGCACTGGCCTTCTACGGCATGTCCACTTTCGAAGGCCCGATGATGGCGATCAAGACGGTGAATGCCCTGTCGCACTACACCGACTGGACCATCGGCCACGTGCATGCCGGCGCCTTGGGCTGGGTGGCGATGATCAGCATCGGTGCGCTCTATCACATGGTGCCGCGACTCTGGGGGCGTGACGGCATGTACAGCATCCAGTTGATCAACCTGCATTTCTGGATGGCCAGCATGGGGACCGTGCTCTATATCGTGGCCATGTGGGTCAATGGCATCACCCAGGGCCTGATGTGGCGCGCGGTCAACGTCGATGGCACTCTGACCTACGCCTTCGTCGAGGCGCTGGAGGCCAGCCATCCGGGTTATATCGTGCGGATGATCGGGGGCGGCATCTTCGCTGCGGGGATGGTGCTGATGGCCTTCAATTGCGCGATGACCATCCGTGGGGCAGGGGAGACGGCACGCGGGGGCGAGCTGATAGGGGCCCCTTCCTGAGCGTCGGTCGTTATCTCAAGTCATTGAGTTGCATAAAAATAATTGCACCAGATATCAATAATTATTGAATTGTCTGTTGTGGTTTCGAGGGTCAGAATGGCTGGCCCTTGATTTCCCCTTTTGCAAAGTTCCGGTTTCTGATGTGCTTTACCTGGCCGTCACCTACTGCCGGCAGGAGCATATTATGTCCGGTCAGTTGCTGGCCCTTGCCCATCTGTTGTTCGGTTGGTTGCCGCGCACGGTGCAAACCCGGCCCGGTGAGTGGCTGCGTGCCGCCATGGGTGTTGCCGGCGCGGTGGCCTGCACCTTCTGGTTGTCCAGCCTGCTCTATGGGTCAACCACGGCGATGATTCTGCTGGGTCCGGCTGGGGCTTCGGCGGTGCTGTTGTTTGTCGTTTCCTCCGGTGCGCTGGCACAACCCTGGCCGGTACTGGGCAGTTACCTGCTGGCAGCACTGGTTGGTCTGGCCATGCTGCATTTGCCGTTACCCGAGATGATTCTCGGCTGGCAACTTGTGATCGGCGTGGGCGCGGTAGTGCTGGGCATGTCGGTGCTGCGCTGCCTGCACCCACCGGCGAGCGCCATGGTAGTGGTCATACTGCTGGCCGGTGACCTGTTATCGCCGCTGGGCGGCTGGCTGGTATTGCCGATCATGCTCAACGCCTGCTGTCTGCTGTTCTGCGCCACGCTGTACAACAACCTCACCGGTGTGCGTTATCCGAAGCAGGCGCCGCGGGGCGATCTGCACCACACCCGGGACATTCTTCCGGGGCAGCGGGTCGGCTTCACCGAAGAGGATCTGGATCGGGCCCTGGAGAAGCACGGCGCCTTCGTCGACATCACCCGGCACGACCTGGAACAGATTATCCGCGATACCGAAAGCTCGGCCTTGCGGCGCAAGATGGGTGATATCCGCGCCGAGCAGATCATGTCACGGGATATCCGCACCGTCGGCCCGGATACCACGGTGATGCAGGCCGTCCGCCTGTTCCGTCATCATCACGTCAAGACCCTGCCGGTGGTGGACGGCGATGGGGTGGTGCAGGGCATCACCAGCCTGAGTGATCTGCTGGCGCAGCTGGACCTGCCGCTGGGTCGTATCCTGCCGACGCGTATCAACTTGTGGCGCGATCAGCCCTTGCACAAAGTGATGACCACGCCAGTGGTTACCGTTGATGGGCAGACCCATGTGGTGGACATGATTCCGCTGATGTCGAACCAGGGACTGCATTGTCTGCCGGTGCTCGACAATGGCCGCCTGGTCGGGTTGGTAACCCAGACCGACGTGATTGCCGCACTGCATCGGGATCTGGTCAGTCACCTGGCTTGACCGATGCTGATGACAAATCACTGCGCCGCCACCCTCGGTTGGCGGTGACGCACCGATGCCAGTTGTTACCGTTGACACATTTTTCTGTTTGAACCATTGGCGCCGGTGCAATTCTATTTCCATGTAGTCCCCCCAAATACACCCGGAGGTGGAAAACATGAAACAGCAATTGATCTATACGGCATTATTTACCTTTGCTTTGGGCTCTGCTGCCCCGCTGGCGGTGGCCGCCGGCGACAAGCATGACGACGATGACCGCATGCAGGAGCAACGTCAGGACTCAGGTGCCTACAACGCGACTGGTGACAATGGCGATGCACCGCCTACCAGCCCGGATAATCCGTCTGGCCCAGAAGGGTCTGGCACCGGTAGTGGCACCGGCACAGGTACCGGCGGCGGTGCCGGCACCGGCACCAGTGGTGGTGCTGGCAGCACTGGCGCTGGAACCGGCGGTGCCGGATCTGGAGGCGCCAGTGGCGCTGGCGCGGGTGCCGGCGGCTGATCGCCGTGGCGCGCGATGAAGGCCGGGAAAACCCCGGCCTTTTTCTTGATCTGACCAAACCCATTTGAAAAATACCCTGCATCCACTGATGGAATGCCAGCCCTGAACTAGACTGAAAGCGAACCAGTGAACGAGGGGGCTATGAGGCTGCGGATATGGATTGTGACGGGCGTCGTGTCGCTGATACTGCTCTGTGTCGCAGGCTTTGAGTTTCGTTACGCCTGGCTACAGTCGCAGTGGTTCAGCGATTACGCCAGCAGACTTCATTACCAGCTCGATGAGGGCGCGAGTGAGGCGATCCGCTTTCCCGAGGCGGGTCCTTTCAATCAGCGTCTGGGGTACAGTCTGATTCCCGACTTGCAAACACGGCTGCAACAGCGCGGCTACGGTATCAGTCAACAGGTGCGCTTTTCCGATGAACTGGTGAATTTTGCCGATCATGGCCTGTTCTTGCCCTATCGGGAGAAAACCCAGGCGGGCCTGCAGATAGCCGATCACCACGGCCAGCCCATCTATCGGTTTACCTATCCCCGCTTCGGTTTTGCTGAGTTTGACGATATTCCGCCATTACTGGTGGAGGCGTTGCTCTTCATTGAGAACCGCCACTTGCTGGACCCGAGCCTGGAACATGCCAACCCCGCCGTGGATTGGCCACGGCTGGTCAACGCTTCACTGGCCATGGTCGTCGGCACTCTGGGCGGGGAGGGGTATAGCCATGGCGCCAGCACGCTGGCGACCCAGATCGAAAAATACCGCCACTCCCTGCAAGGCCGTACCCAATCTCCCATGGACAAGCTGCGGCAGATGGCGTCGGCCAGCATCAGAGCCTACAGCGGTGGACCGCAGACCATGACTGCCCGCCGCCAGCTGGTGCTGGATTATCTCAACAGCGTGCCACTGACGGCCGCGCCCGGGCATGGCGAAGTACATGGTTTCGGTGATGCCTTGTGGGTCTGGTTTGCCACGGATATCGCCGGCTTCAGCGCCAGCCTCAACGGCGAACGAGGATTACAGGCGCAGGCAGTGGCGCTGCGCCAGGGCTTATCGCTGATCATCGCCCAGCGGCGGCCCAGCTGGTACCTGTTGAACGGTCGGGCTGAGCTGCAGGAGCTGGTCGACAGTCATTTGCGGCTGTTGGCGAGCGAGCAGCGCATCGATCTGCCGTTGGCCGAGGCGGCGTTGGCCAGCCCGCTGGTATTCCGGGACTGGCAGACTCAGCCTCTGGACGAGACCATCGACATGGATAAGGCGATCCGGGTGACCCGCAGCCAGTTGGCATCGCTGCTTGGCCAGTCGATCTATGATCTGGATCGACTTGATCTGAGTGCCAGCAGCAGTCTGGATGTGGAGTTGCAGCGGTCCGTCAGCGCGTTTTTGCACAGTCTGGCCGACGAGGGGGTCGCTCGCCAGAACGGATTGCTGGGCGAGACGCTGCTGTCCGGCAAACAGGCGCCGGAGGTGCATTACAGCTTCACGCTCATGGAGCGCACCGCGACCGGCAACCAGGTGCGGGTGCAGACCGATACCACTGGCCAGCCGTTCGACCTGAACCAGGGCAGCAAGCTGGAGCTGGGGTCCACCGCCAAGCTGCGGGTGCTGACCAGCTATCTTGAAATCATCGCCGAACTGCACGCCGCGCTGGCCGATACCGACGCGGTCGCTCTGCGCGCTGCCGAGGCCCAGGCGCAGGATCCGCTCAGCCAATGGGCAGCAGGCTACCTGCGCACCCACCCCGACAGCGACTTGCCAGCCATGCTTGAAGCGGCTTTGCAGCGGCGCTATTCCGCTTCGCCCTGGGAGCGGTTTCCAACCGGGGGTGGACTACAGCGCTTTTCCAACTACCGCAAGGAGGATAACCGTCGGCGACCAACCGTTCAGGAGGCGCTGCAGGAATCCATCAACCTGCCTTTCGTCCGTCTATTGCGTGATGTTGTCCGCTACAGCCTGCACCACAGCGTGGAGGACGCCAGCAGCCTGTTGACCAATGATCGCGATCCGCGCCGCCAGGCCTGGCTGCAAACGTTTGCCGACCGGGAAGGGCGAGTCTACCTGCAGCGCTTCTGGCGCCGTTATGCCGGGATGGATGAGCAGCAGCGATTCGAGCGTCTACTGCAGCACGTGCAACCTATTGCTGCCCGGCTTTCGGTGGTCTATCGCATGCTCTACCCCGAAGCCGATTTCGACAATTTCAGTGCCTTTCTGCAGGAATGGGTGCGGGTGCCGCAGAAACCGGATCGCATCGAACGTCTGTACCACACCTACCGCCCGGGCAAGTATGACCTGACCGACCAGGGTTATATCGCCCAGGTGCATCCGCTGGAGTTGTGGCTGCTGGAATACTTGCGCCGCCATCCCCAGGCCACGCTAAATGAGGTGCTGTCAGCCAGCGCGGTTCAGCGCCAGGAAGTCTACGGCTGGCTGTTTCGCACCCGGCACGCTGGTGCACGCAATGTGCGCATCCGCAGCATGCTCGAACGCGAGGCCTTTGATGATCTGCATCAGCGCTGGCAGCGGGTCGGTTATCCCTTTCCGCACCTGGTGCCATCCCTGGGGACGGCGCTGGGCAGCTCCGGCGATCGGCCCAGCGCCTTGGCCGAGTTGATGGGCATCATCCTCAACGACGGCAAGCGACAGCCGGTGCGGCGCATCAACAACCTGCATTTTGCTGCCGCGACCCCCTGGGAAACCCGCTTCGAGCCGCTGTCAGTAGAGGCGCGCCAGGTGCTCCAGCCCGAGGTGGCGGCGGCGCTGCGCAATGCGCTGTCGGCGGTGGTACTCGACGGCACCGGCCGGCGGCTGCAGGGCGTATTCATCACTGCTGCCGGCGAGCCGCTGGCGGTTGGGGGCAAGACCGGAACCGGCGACAACCGCAGCCATACCATGGCCGCTGATGGCCGAATCCTTTCCAGCGAGGTGTTGAACCGCACGGCGACCTTCGTATTCTTCCTCGGTCCCGACCACTTCGGCACCCTGACGGCATTCGTGCCGGGCGCCGATGCCGGTGCCTTTCACTTCACCTCAGCGCTGCCGGCGCAGGTATTGAAAAGCATGGCGCCAGTGCTGGCGCCCCACCTCGATACGCCCGCCCCGGCGCTTGTTCAACACCAGCAGTGAACTGGCGCCAGGCCCGGCGCGCTTGAAGCTCGGCGGGATCTGGCCGCACAATGCGGCTTTCCTCTGGTAAAGGGTCCTCCCATGTCTGATCTGCCCTGGTGGGCCGCCGTATCGCCTTGCCTGAAAGCCGCGAACTGGATTTGTTTGCGGACATGCTCCTCAAGCGCGGCGCAGAAGTACTGCGCTGCCCGTTGGTAGCCATCCATGACGCGCCGGACCAGCAACCGATACAGGATTGGCTGGAGGCTTTTATCAGTCAGCCCTGGGACGACTTCATCATGCTGACCGGCGAAGGCATGCGCCGGCTCCTCACGGCTGCTGAACGGGCCGGAGGCACAGTACGAGAGGATTTCATCACCCGACTCGGACAGGTACGCAAGATCGTTCGCGGACCCAAGCCGGGCGCGGCCCTTCGTGCCGTTGGCCTCAAAGCCGAAGTGACTGCTGTAGAGCCGACCACGGCCGGTATCATCAGCACCCTGCAGACCGAGGACCTGCGCGGCCGGCGGATCGCCGTGCAACTCTATGGCACCGATCCAAACCAGTTGCTGATGAGTTTCTTGCAGCAGGCCGGGGCGCAAGTGGCCCCGGTATGGCCCTATGTCTATGCCGACGATGTCGAGAATGCCCAGGTTGATGCGCTGATTGCCGAGCTGGCCGCCGGCCGGCTGGATGCCATTGCCTTTACCAGTGGCACCCAGGTGCGGCGGCTGTTTCAGATCGGCCGGCGCTCGGTAGGGGAGCAGCGGCTGAAAGAGATTCTCGCGGGCCTCAAGATCGCCGCTGTGGGGCCGGTGGTTGCCGGCGAATTGCAGGAGCGTGGTCTGCGGGTCGACTTGATGCCGCCGAGCAGTTTCTTCATGAAGCCGCTGGTGCGCGAACTGGTCCGGGAGTTCGGGGGCACAAGCCCGGGCAATGGTTTACACTGAATTTTCACCTGTTTCACAAGGCAAGTTTGATGAGCAAAGCCGGCCCGACACCGCTGTCGCCAGAACAACTGACCGTCCCGATTGACCTCGAAAGTCTGGGATTCACGTCTACGGATGATCTGGAACCGTTCAAGGGCATCCTGGGCCAGGACCGGGCCGTCGAGGCGATGCATTTTGGTGTCGCCATGCGCCGGCCCGGCTACAACATGTTCGTCATGGGCGAGCCGGGCACGGGGCGATTCTCCTATGCCATGCGCTATCTGCAGGCCGAGGCCAAACGCATGGCGACCCCGCAGGACTGCATCTACGTCAATAATTTCGATGAGCCCCGCGAGCCCAGAGCGCTGCACATGGCACCGGGCATCGCAGCCGCCTTCATCGAAGACATTGACCATCTGATCGACAACCTGCTGGCGACCTTCCCGGCGGTATTCGAGCATCCGGCCTTCCAGCAGAAGAAGAGTGCGATCGATCGGCGCTTCAATAAGCGCTATGACAGCGCCATCGATACTGTCGAACGCAAGGCGCTGGAGCGCAACATCGCGCTGTACCGGGAGGGACAGAATCTGGCCTTTACCCCCATGCGCGACGGTAAGGGGCTGGATGAGGCGGAGTTTACCCGGCTGCCGGAAGCCGAACGCGAGCGCTTCCATGCTGATATCTCGGATCTGGAAGAGGTGCTCAACGAGGCGCTGTCCAGCCTGCCGCAATGGAAGCGCGAGTCCAGCAACGAATTGCGCGAGCTGAACGAGCAGACCATCACCGATGCGCTGCAGCCGCTGCTGCAACCGTTGACCGAGCGTTACTGCGACAACCCCGGCGTATGCCAGTACATCCAGGCGATGCATCAGGATCTACTGAAGATCGTGATCGAGCTGATCGCCGATGAGCGCGCTACCGATGCACGCCCCGAGGCGGTCAAGAAGGCAGCGCTGATCGAACGGTACAGCCCCAACCCCGTCATTGAACATCCGGGCTCCCGGGGCGCGCCCGTGGTGCATGAACCGCATCCTTCCTACGACAACCTGTTCGGGCGAGTGGAATACAGCTCCGAACAGGGCGCTCTGCTCACCAGCTACCGCCATATCCGCTCCGGTGCGCTGCACCGCGCCAACCATGGCTACCTGGTGCTGGAGGCGGAAAAACTGTTGAGCGAGCCTTTCGTCTGGGAGGCGCTCAAACGCGCCCTGCAGTCGCGTGAGCTGAAAATCGAATCGCCCTGGGCTGACCTCGGCCGGCTGACCACGGTAACGCTGACGCCGGAGGTCATTCCGCTGTCGGTCAAAGTGGTGTTGATCGGTTCGCGCCGGATCTATTACACCCTGCAGGACCATGATCCTGACTTCCAGGAACTGTTTCGCGTACTGGTGGATTTCGACGATTACCTGCCGCGCACGCCGGACAGCATCGATGGCATGGCGCAACTGCTCAAGACCCGGGTCGATGAGGAGGGCATGGCGCCCCTGAGTGTCGCCGCCGTGGCGCGGATACTGACCTACAGCGCGCGCCTGGCCGAGCATCAGCAGCATCTGTCCGCCAGTATCAGTGATATCTTCCAGCTGGTTGCCGAGGCTGACCTCACTCGTCAGCTGGCCGGTGACAGAATGACCGACACCGGCCACATCGAGCGTGCCTTGCAGGCCAAGGAGGCGCGCACCGGCCGCGCCAGCGCGCGTATCCGTGAGGATATGCTGTCGGGGGTGATCCTGATCGATACCGCCGGTGCGGCGGTCGGTAAGTGCAACGGGCTGACGGTGCTGGCTATCGGCGATTCGGTATTTGGGGTGCCGGCGCGGATCAGCGCCACTGTCTATCCCGGCAGCAGCGGCATCGTGGATATCGAACGTGAGGTCAGTCTGGGTCAATCGATCCACTCCAAGGGCGTGATGATCCTCACTGGCTATCTCGGCAGTCGGTATGCGCAGGACCATCAGCTGGAGATTTCCGCCAGCATCGCTCTGGAACAGTCCTATGGCTATATCGATGGCGATAGCGCCTCGCTGGGTGAGGTCTGTGCACTGATCTCCGCCCTGTCACGAGTGCCGCTGAAACAGGGTTTTGCGATCACCGGCTCGATCAACCAGTTCGGCGAAGTGCAGGCGGTCGGTGGGGTCAACGTGAAGATCGAAGGGTTCTTTCGGCTATGTGAAGCGCGTGGCCTGACCGGGGAGCAGGGCGTGATCATTCCCCGTTCCAATGTCCCCAACCTGATGCTGCACCAGACGGTGCTGGATGCAGCCAAGGCCGGTCTGTTCCATATCTATGCGGTGGAGAATGTCGACCAGGCGTTGAGTCTGCTGGCCGGTGAGGATGCCGGCACACCGGATGCCGCAGGCAACTTTCCTGAAGGGTCGATCAATGCCCGGGCAGTGCAGCGGCTGAAGACCATCAATAACCGTGGCCAGCACAACGACGACTCTGATACGCGGGCCGGGTCGGGCGATGAGGAAGAGGCCGCGCCGCTGGTCAAACAATGAACAGCATGCCGGACCCCAGGTCCGGCATGCCCTTGAGCGAGCTTTCCCGGTATTGTCTACAGAGTTATCCACAGAATGTGTGGAGGACTTTCCACGATTCATTATCCCAAGGCATTGTCAATAACCCGTTTTCGGGAATGCTGACCGGATAACAATTTATCCCCTGCGTCAAGGCCGAAGGTGCGGCATCATGCCACCTACAGGGCGGTGGTCTGCCAAAAAATGACCCGCTGGTCACGTTGGTCGTTTTTTGAACTATTTGCGCCAGTACCTGAGGCGATATGGCCCAGCGGCATTTGCCACAAGCCTGTACACAGAGTTATCCACAGAATGTGTGTACAACCGGTTTTATTACTGGCTGGCCCGCAACACCACAAACTTGCTGTTGCCACCGACCTGCTCCACCTGGCTGAAGAAGCGCCGTAACTTGACGTGGTAAGCCAGGTGGCGGTTGCCGACCACCAGCAGGGCGCCATTGGGTGCCAGAGCAGTGCGGCTCTGCTGAAACAGGCGCAGGGCAATCTCGTCGCCGATCACCTGTTGCTGATGAAACGGCGGATTGCACAGCACCAGATCAGCGCTGGCGGCCTCGGCATCAACCAGGCCGTCGCTGACGGTGAAGCAGGCGTCGCGTCCGGGGCAGGCAGCGGTGAAATTCTGCCGTGCCGAGGTGACCGCTGCGTAAGACTCATCAATGAAGCTCAGCTGCGCCTGGGAGTTGAGCAGTGCCGCCTGGATGCCCAGGGCGCCGTTGCCGCAACCCAGGTCGACAATGCGCGCAGGACCTGCGGTCGGCGGGATGCAGGGCAGCATGACCCGGGTACCAATATCCAGGCGATCCCGTGAGAACACGCCGGGCAGGTTGGTCAGTTGAGGGCCGCTTTCGGGCAGGGCATAGCGGGTGTCGAGCTGCGGTATCGCCGGTGTCAGGTCGGAGTCGAATCGTGCGGTCAGCAAACGGGCCTTCTTCCAGGCGAGGGACGCCTGGTACGGGCCCACATACCTGGCCAATAGATCTCCAGCGCTGGGTGGCAGGTGCTTGAGCATGGCACCGGCGATTACGACGGCGTCGGCTGATAGCCGCGGCCGCAGACGACTGAGCTGGTCTTCGAGCAGTGCCAGGCTTTTCGGAATACGCAGCAGCACGTGGCTGATCGGGCCGTTGGGCAAGCGCTGGCTATCGATAAAGGTGACCGTCTGCGCTGACAGCTGGTTATGGCGAAGATTATCCTGCAGCGCGCGCTCGGCCAGATGCGAATCGCCCCAGCTCATTACCGGGATGCCCGTCAGAGCCAGGGCGCAGGCCAGGGTACCGAATTGATCGTTGACCACCAGTACCGAACCCGTGACCGAGCCTTCCGACAGGCGCGCCTGTTCCTGCAGCAGATACAGGTCAGCTGCATCGAAAGGTTGCAGTGTCGGATTACGGGTTGGCGGGTAGCGGTCGAGTCGGAGACTACCGAAAGAGGTATCGCAACGTTGCATGGGCGGGCCGGAAAACGAGTCAGGGCGGGCAGTATAGCGCAGCCGGTCCGGCGGTTCAGGTTCTCTGGTGAGGCCCTGCGAGCGAGCTGTCGTTCGCAGGGCCCGGGGAGCGCAGAGTGCGGTCCTGCTGCTTACTTCTCGGCCTGCTGCTTGAGCAGGTCGCGGATATCGGTCAGCAGCACTTCTTCCTTGCTCGGCGCTGGCGGCGCGGCTGGAGCTTCTTCTTCCTTGCGCTTGAGATTGTTCATCACCTTGATAGCAACAAAAATGGCCGCGGCAATGATCAGGAAATCCACGATGCTCTGGATGAAGGCGCCGTAGCCCAGGGTAACCGCTGCCAGGTCGCCCTGCGCCTCGCGGAGCACCACGGCCAGATCGCTGAAATCCACGCCCCCGATAGCGAGCCCCAGGGGGGGCATGACGATGTTATCCACAAAGGAGGACACCACCTTGCCGAAGGCAGCACCGATAATGATACCCACAGCCATGTCGATGACATTGCCGCGCATGGCGAATGACTTGAATTCCTGAATCAGACTCATGTTCTACCTACTCCTGTATGCCCGAATGGCGAGCTTATTTGATATTTTTTTACTTTTTATTTCAACGCATTCTGCAATTCCGTGCAGACGATCTCCAGAGTTTGGATGCGCGCATGGCGCTTGTCTTCTGCGGGAATGACATGCCAGGGCGCAGTGGCAGTGCTGGTGCGTTCGACCATATCGTTCAGCGCCTGCTCATATTGTGGCCATTGATCCCGATTTCGCCAGTCCTCATCGGAAAGCTTGTGGCGTTTGAGCGGCGACTCGGCGCGAGCCTGAAATCGCCGTAGTTGTTCCTCGGGGGTAATTGCCAGCCAGAACTTCAGCACCAGGGTGCCGGCGGCCTGTAATTGCGCCTCGAAATCATTGATTTCATCATAGGCGCGCTGCCATTCCCGGCGGGTGCAGAAGCCTTCGACCCGCTCGACCAGAACGCGGCCATAGTAGCTGCGGTCGAAGATGGCGACACGCCCGGGCAATGGCACGCGTTTCCAGAACCGCAGCAGATAAGGCTGATGGCGTTCTTCGCTGGTCGGCGCGCGGGTGCCATGAACGCGCATATAGCGCGGGTCCAGACATTGGCTGATACGGCGGATGGCCCCGCCCTTGCCAGCGGCATCGGTCCCTTCGAAGACCAGCAGCAGGCTGCGCCCGGCAAACGCTGGATGGCGTACCAGCTCGCGCAACCGGGCCTGGTAGTGCGCGAGCCGCTCCTTGTAGCGGGCCTTGTCCAGCTTGCGGTCGTAATCCAGTTGTTGCAACTGGGTCAGCGGGGCGGGTTGCCAGGAGGCGGTCGGCATCTTGCCGGGGCCGGCCTCCAGCAACTGTTGGGTCCGCTGCAGCACGATCTGGCCGACGCGGATATCCCGCTCATGCTCATCGTCGCCGGATACGGTGATCCAGGGGGCTGCCTCGGTCGAGGTCAGGGTGCTGATCAACTGAAATGAATCCTGGACGCAGGCATAGTCGGCGTCGCTGAAACTACCCCATTCACGCATGGCGACAGTCTGTTCGCCGCTGGCAAATCTTCCTGCTGGTTTTACCGGGCCTTCGACTTGCAGCCACAGCTTGACCAGGGCTATGCCCTCACCGGTGAGCAGGCGTTCGAAGCGGGCAATTTCCTCCATCTGCCTGCGCAGCGCTGGCAGGTCGATCTCGCCCCGGCAATAGCGGATCTGTGGTTGGTGATACCAGGAGCCCAGGTAGAAACCGAGCCGGGCTGGTTTGGGCAGGCTGATCCAGTAGCGCCACAGGTGAGGCATCTGCTGCTCGACGCCCTGGGGCAGGGCAAAGGCTCGGGTATTCAGGTAGCGGTTGTCCAGCGTATTGTAGAAGCCATAAATAGCCTCGGCCTTGCCGGCCTCGTCATTACCGCTGATCAACACCAGCACCGGTCCCTTCTTCGCTTTGCGCAGGGCATACTGGGCTTCGAGCAGAGCCTCGGTGAGTTTCCGTCGCTGCCGTTTATAGCTCTTTTTGTTGGTGCTGTGTTCGGGCACTTTCATTGTTCCGTCAGGATTTATCCGCGCTCGATCAGTATAGTAACTGCTTGAGAATTTCTTCAGTTTCATGGGATCGCAATGGCGAAGAACAAACGACTCTATGGCTGCACTGAGTGCGGCGCTACCTTCACCAAATGGGCAGGGCAGTGTGGTGAATGCCAGGCCTGGAATACCCTGATTGAAACCGTGATAGATACCACCCCGACGGGCGGCAGCGGTGGCGGTTCGCGCAGCAGCAACTGGGCAGGAGAAATGGCCCAGGTAAAAACCCTCGCCGAGGTATCCACTGAAGAAATGCCCCGCCAGCCCAGCGGTTCGTCGGAGCTGGACCGGGTATTGGGTGGTGGGCTGGTCAGCGGCTCAGTAGTCTTGATCGGTGGTGATCCGGGTATCGGCAAATCCACCATTCTGCTGCAGACCCTGTGCCGACTGGCGCAGAACATGCCCGCGCTGTATATCACCGGTGAAGAGTCCCAGCAGCAGGTAGCGATGCGTGCCGACCGGCTTGGCCTGCCGAAGGACCAGCTCAAGGTCATGACTGAAACCTGCATTGAAAGCATCGTCGCCACTGCCCGGCGTGAGCAGCCCAAGGTGATGGTGGTGGACTCCATCCAGACCATCTTCACCGAGCAACTGCAATCAGCCCCCGGCGGTGTCGCCCAGGTACGGGAAAGCGCCGCGCTTCTGGTGCGTTTTGCCAAGCAGAGCGGTACCGCCATTTTCCTGGTTGGTCATGTGACCAAGGAGGGTTCGCTGGCCGGGCCGCGGGTACTCGAACATATGGTCGACACCGTGTTGTATTTCGAAGGTGAGTCCGATGGCCGGCTGCGCATGCTGCGGGCGGTGAAGAACCGTTTTGGTGCGGTCAACGAGCTTGGCGTATTCGCCATGACCGACAAGGGCCTCAAGGAAGTCGCCAACCCCTCGGCGATTTTCCTGTCACGTTATGACGCACCCATTCCCGGCAGTGTGGTGATGTCCACCTGGGAAGGGTCGAGGCCGATGCTGGTGGAAGTGCAGGCGCTGGTAGACACCAGCCACCTGGGCAATCCCCGGCGGGTAACCCTGGGGTTGGATCAGAACCGTCTGGCTATGCTGCTGGCGGTACTGCATCGTCATGGAGGCGTGCCCACCTATGACCAGGACGTGTTCGTCAACGTGGTCGGCGGGGTCAAGGTGCTGGAAACCGCGGCCGATCTGGCGCTGCTGGCCGCGGTGATCTCCAGCCTGCGCAACCGCCCGCTGCCGATGGACCTGATGGTGTTCGGCGAACTCGGTCTGTCGGGCGAGATTCGCCCGGTACCCAGCGGTCAGGAGCGGCTGAAGGAAGCCGCCAAGCATGGCTTTACCCGCGCCATCGTACCCAAGGCCAACGCGCCCAAGGAATCACCCAAGGGCATGCAGGTAGTGCCGGTGACCCGGCTGGATGAAGCCCTGGGCATGCTGTTCGAGTGAGCTGCGCCCCGGTTGTCTGGCTCAGGCGTCAGCGACCCAGTTCGGTCAGCTCCCGTTCTGCCAGCGACGGGTCGCCCAGCGTCGCGCTGATCAATGCTTTCAACTGGGCGATGGAATCCAGATCGAGATGCCGACAGGCCAGAGAGAGCACATCGTCACGGCTGAAGGCCAGTTGTGCTTCCAGGCGGATGTGATCGCCGCTAGTCAGCTCGATGATCGTTTCCAGGTGGGCATCAGCGTCGGCCAGGGACCAGGTGTCCGGTCGGCTGATCAACAGGCCTGCCAGGGAGATATCCAGCAACGGGGCAGAGTGGGTCCAGGCATCCTGCTGGAGCCTGACGGTCGCGTCGAAAAGGGCAGGGGAAGAGAAGTGATGGTCTGACATGACGGCCCCCGATAGGTCGGGTTCAATATGCCATCATTATAGCTGCTGCGCGGAGACTCTACTGAGGGCGATCTGCCGCAGGTTGACCTGCGGCAGATCGAATCGTCAACTCAGACCACGCCCTGGGCGAGCATGGCGTCGGCGACCTTGACGAAGCCGGCGATGTTGGCGCCCTTGACGTAGTTGATATAGCCGTCTTCTTCTTTGCCGTAGCGTTCGCAGGCAGAGTGGATCGACTGCATGATGGCGTGCAGTTTGGTGTCTACCTCGCCATCGGTCCACTGCATACGCATGGCGTTCTGGCTCATCTCCAGCCCGCTCACCGCGACGCCACCGGCATTGGCTGCTTTGCCCGGAGCGAACAGGATGCGGTTTTCCAGGAACACGTCCAGCGCTTCCAGGGTGGACGGCATGTTGGCACCTTCGGCCACGCAGTAGCAGCCGTTGGCGATCAGCGTGCGGGCATCGTCGCCGCCGAGCTCGTTCTGGGTTGCGCAGGGCAGGGCGATGTCGCAGGCCAGGTGCCACGGCGTACGGTTGGCCAGGAACTCCAGGTTGAATTCGCTGGCCATTTCCTGCAGGCGGCCGCGACGCTCGTTCTTCAGGTCCATCAGGTAATGCCACTGTTCGGTGGTCATGCCGTCGGGGAAGTAGAGGGTACCGGCGGAGTCGGACACCGAGATCACGATGGCGCCCAGGTCCATGGCCTTGAGCGCGGCGTACTGGGCTACGTTGCCGGAACCCGATACCGCCACACGCTGGCCTTCCAGGCTGCGACCGCGTTCCTGCAGCATTTCTTCGGTGAAGTAGACGCAGCCGTAGCCGGTGGCTTCAGGACGGATCAGGCTGCCACCGTAGGTCAGGCCCTTGCCGGTCAGTACCGAGGTGAACTCGTTGCGCAGACGCTTGTACTGGCCATACATGTAGCCGATTTCCCGGGCGCCAACACCGATATCCCCGGCGGGGATGTCCAGGTTCTCGCCGATGTGGCGGGACAGTTCGGTCATGAACGACTGGCAGAAGCGCATGACTTCGGCGTTGCTCTTGCCCTTGGGATCGAAGTCGGAGCCGCCCTTGCCGCCGCCCATGGGCAGGGTGGTCAGTGCGTTCTTGAATACCTGCTCGAAGGCCAGAAACTTGAGTACGCCCAGGTTGACCGAGGGGTGGAAGCGCAGGCCGCCCTTGTAAGGACCGATGGCGCTGTTCATCTGCACGCGGAAACCCCGGTTCACATGGACCTGGCCGGCGTCGTCCATCCACGGCACGCGGAACATGATCACCCGCTCGGGTTCGATCAGGCGTTCGATGATGCCAGCCTTGAGATACTTCGGGTTCTCCTGCAGAAAGGGCCACAGTGTGCTCAGCACTTCTTCGGCTGCCTGATGAAATTCGGGTTGCTCTGGATCGCGCAGTTTGAGATGCGCCAGGCAGGAGGTCAGAGTATCGGTCATGGAAGTCTCTTTTTTGCAAGTTTAAGACGTAATGGCGCAAATTTATCAGAGGTGGGCACGCTCTGAAATAGTGCTTCACAAAAAAACATGCATGATGATGGTGCGGAAAGCCGACCTGCAGTGCTGTAATCGCGGCAAAGGCCGTGCTTGAAGATTGACTGCAGGTACCTGTTTTAAAAGGAATTTATTGATCATTTCCGACTTTCCGCTGCCTGCGCGTTTTGGTCGCAGGCAGCGGGTCGAAAAAGTTCAAAAAAAATGTGACTTTTTGGTCAGGCCAGTTTTTTGTAGCGGACACGGTGCGGCTGAGCTGCGGCTTCGCCCAGGCGTTTCTTGCGGTCTGCTTCAAACTCGGTGTAGTTGCCCTCGAAGAATACCACCTTTGCGTCATCCTCATAGGACAGAATGTGCGTGGCGATACGGTCCAGGAACCAGCGATCGTGGGAGATCACGATGGCCGAACCCGGGAAGTCCAGCAACGCTTCTTCCAGGGCCCGCAGGGTTTCCACGTCGAGGTCGTTGGACGGTTCGTCGAGCAGCAGCACGTTGGCACCCTGTTTCAGGGTCAGCGCCAGGTGCAAGCGACCACGCTCACCACCGGACAGATCCTTGACGAACTTCTGCTGATCGGCGCCCTTGAAGTTGAACCGGCCGACGTAGCCACGGGAGGGCACTTCATAGTTGCCGACCTTGATCATGTCGAAGCCGTCGGACACCTGCTCCCAGACGGTCTTGCTGCCGTCCAGCTCATCGCGGCTCTGGTCGACACTGGCGATCTGCACGCTTTCACCGGTGACGATCTTGCCGCTGTCGGGCTGCTCCTTGTTGGTCAGCATGCGGAACAGGGTGGACTTGCCCGCGCCGTTGCCGCCGATGACGCCGACGATGGCTCCCTTGGGAATGGTCAGCGACAGATCATCGATCAGTACCCGATCGCCATAGCCCTTGGAAACGTTGTGCAGTTCGATGACCTGATCCCCCAGGCGCTGGCCGGCCGGGATGTAGATCTCGTTGGTTTCGCTGCGCTTCTGGAATTCCTGGGACTGCATTTCCTCGAAGCGCTGCAGGCGGGCCTTGGACTTGGCCTGGCGACCTTTTGCGCCTTGGCGCACCCACTCCAGCTCGGCCTTCATGGCCTTGGCGTGGGAGGCTTCCTGCTTGGCCTCGGTGGCCAGGCGGTTGGCCTTGGATTCCAGCCACTGGGAGTAGTTGCCCTCGAACGGGATACCATGGCCGCGGTCCAGTTCCAGGATCCAGCCGGCGACGTTGTCGAGGAAGTAACGGTCGTGGGTAATGGCCACCACGGTGCCGGGGAAGTCATGCAGGAAGCGCTCCAGCCAGGCAACGGAGTCGGCGTCCAGGTGGTTGGTCGGCTCGTCCAGTAGCAGCATGTCGGGGGCCGACAGCAGCAGACGGCATAGCGCCACGCGGCGCTTTTCACCACCGGACAGATGGCCGATCACCGCATCCCACGGTGGCAGGCGCAAGGCATCGGCGGCGACTTCCAGCTGACGGTCGAGGTTGTGACCGTCGGCAGCTTGCAGGATGGCTTCCAGTTTGGCCTGTTCGGCGGCCAGGGCGTCGAAGTCGGCGTCCGGCTCGGCATAGGCAGCGTAGACTTCGTCCAGGCGGGCCTGGGCGTCCTTGATATTGCTGACCGCCTCTTCCACGATCTCGCGCACGGTCTTGTCCGCGTCCAGTTGCGGCTCCTGGGGCAGGTAACCCACATTGATGCCGGGCATGGGCCGGGCTTCGCCGTCAAATTCCTTGTCTACACCGGCCATGATGCGCAGCAGGGTGGATTTACCTGCGCCGTTCAGACCCAGCACGCCGATCTTGGCGCCAGGGAAAAATGACAGGGAGATGTCCTTGAGGATCTGCCGCTTCGGGGGCACAACCTTGCTCACCCGGTGCATGCTGTAAACGTATTGGGCCATGTGGATACAACCTTGATAATTGAATAGAGGAAATGGCACCTGGAACGGGTGCGGAATGGGGGGCAAGGCTAGCCCAAAGTGTGGGTTAGGGCAAACCTGGCGGCTGGCTGGTCTCGCAGCTGCTGCAATTGGGCACGCGCAGTCAATGTGAGCGGCGCGCACCGGCGCCAGCAGCACGTGGCAGGTCCCTGCCCAGGTACTTGAAGTCTCCTATCCGACCGCCTGAATGCTTTTCATGTGCCAGTTTGTCCCGGTTGAGGTAAAATGCGGCCTCTTTTTTATTTGTACATCTCTGGCAGAGGGCCGTGACATGTTTAGCCGTTCCAACGATATTGCCACTTTCGACGCCGAGCTGTGGGCAGCCATGCAGCAGGAAGCACAGCGTCAGGAAGAGCACATCGAGCTGATCGCATCCGAGAACTACACCAGCCCTGCGGTCATGCAGGCCCAGGGTTCGGTGCTCACCAACAAGTATGCTGAAGGCTACCCGGGCAAGCGTTACTACGGCGGCTGCGAGTTCGTCGACGTGGCCGAGCAACTGGCCATTGACCGTGCCAAGGAACTGTTTGGCGCTGATTACGCCAACGTCCAGCCGCACGCCGGCTCCCAGGCCAACAGTGCCGTATTCCAGGCGCTGGTACAGCCGGGCGACACCGTACTGGGCATGAGCCTGGCCCACGGCGGTCACCTGACCCACGGTGCCTCGGTCAACTTCTCCGGCAAGATGTACAACGCTGTGCAGTACGGCATCGACACCGCTACCGGCCTGATCGACTACGACGAGCTGGAGCGTCTGGCGGTCGAGCACAAGCCGAAGATGATCGTTGCCGGCTTCTCCGCCTACTCGCAGATTCTGGACTTCCCGCGCTTCCGCGAGATCGCCGACAAGGTCGGTGCCTATCTGTTCGTCGATATGGCCCATGTTGCTGGCCTGGTTGCCGCAGGCGTTTACCCGAACCCGGTGCCTTACGCTGACGTGGTTACCACCACTACCCACAAGACCCTGCGCGGTCCGCGCGGTGGTCTGATCCTGGCGCGTGCCAACGAGGCGCTGGAGAAGAAGCTGAACTCGGCGGTCTTCCCTGGTGGCCAGGGTGGCCCGCTGATGCATGTGATCGCCGCCAAGGCAATCTGCTTCAAGGAAGCCATGAGCGACGAGTTCAAGGCGTACCAGCAGCAGGTGGTGAAGAATGCCCAGGCCATGGCCGAGGTATTCATCGAGCGCGGTTTCGACGTGGTATCCGGTGGCACCAAGAACCACCTGTTCCTGCTGTCGCTGATCAAGCAGGACATCACCGGCAAGGACGCGGATGCTGCCCTGGGTCGCGCTTTCATCACCGTGAACAAGAACGCGGTGCCGAACGATCCCCGTTCGCCCTTCGTCACCTCCGGTCTGCGTATCGGTACCCCGGCAGTGACCACTCGTGGCTTCAAGGAAACCGAGTGCCGCGAGCTGGCCGGCTGGATCTGCGACATCCTCGACAACATGGGCGACGAATCGGTAATCGACCGTGTCCGTGAGCAGGTCAAGGCCATCTGCGCACGCCTGCCGGTCTACCGTGACTGAACGTTGCCTGCAGTAAGCGAACCCCTTGTCGGTTGACCGGCAAGGGGTTTTTTATTGCAATATGCCGGTAGGTCATTACGCTGGTTGCCAATTACCCAGGCGAGGGGAGGGAGTGATGCTGATCAAAGGAACGGCGAGGTGGTTGATCTTGCTATTGATGTGCTGGAGCAGCGCGATGCTGGCCAACAGCAAGCCGGTGGTACAGGTTGCCTTCATGGACTTTCCCGGATATTCGCAGCTGGACGAGTCCGGCCAGGCCACAGGCAAGGCGGTCGAGCTGGTGCGCAAGTTGCTGAATGAAGCTGGCTATGATGCCCGGATACGGATTTTGCCTGCGGCGCGCATCTGGTTGGGACTCGAGAGCGGCGACGTGCATCTCTGGCCTGGGGTGTTGAATAAGCCGGGGCTCGACGAGCATACGCTGCTGACCGGTCGGGACCTGGGGCAGGTGAATATCAATCTGTATTACCTGCCGGGCCAGCCCGCGCCCGATTGGCCGGAGGGGCTGCGCGGCCGTAGTGTCATCATGATCACCAACTTCACCTATACCAATGCCCTGAACGATACCGTGCAGAATCCGGAGCTGGACCTGACTCTATATAAAAGCAACTCGCACAGGGGAGCGGTGGAGATGTTGCGGCGCGGGCGCGGGGACTACCTGCTGGATTATCGGGCGCAGGTGGATGTCGTGCTGGAGGAGCTGGACGGGGTCAGGCTGGAGCATATTGAGGTCGCGATGCAACCCATGCGTCTGGTGCTATCCCGTCATTCGGGCTTTGCTGAACAGTTACAGACTGATCTGGACGCTGCGTTTGACCGTTTACGGGCGCAGGGAGTCGAACTGGATGTGACGAAGCAGTAGTTTCGCTGCAAGGCAGGCGGTAATGCAGTCCGCCTGCCAATAGCTATGACGGCTGGGATCAGTCGCCGCGCAGCTTGAGCGTGCTCAACGTGCGATCACGGACCGTTTTCAGCAGCGCAGCGTCATCGATCAGGGATTGGCCATAGGAGGGAACCAATTCCTTCATGCGAGTCTGCCATTGCGGCGAGCTCATGCGTTCCTTGAAGCAGCGATGTAGTACGTCGATCATCGCCTGCACCGCGGTGGAGGCTCCCGGGGAAGCGCCCAGCAATGCTGCCAGGGTGCCATCCTTCGCGGCGACAATTTCGGTACCGAATTCCAACTTGCCGTGCCCCTCGGCATCTTTCTTGATGATCTGCACGCGCATGCCGGCATTCTGCAGCGTCCAGTCTTCCTCTTTGGCATCGGGGAAGAAGTTGCGCAGGGACGCGACACGGTCCTTGTGCGACTGGAAGGACTCGGCGATCAGGTACTTGGTCAGGTCCATATTGTCGCGACCCACGGCCATCATCGGTGCCACGTTGTACGGGCGAACCGAGGAGAACAGGTCGAATACCGAGCCCTTCTTCAGGAACTTGGTGGTGAAGCCGGCAAAGGGACCGAACAGCAGGGCTGGTTGGCCATTGATGATGCGCGTATCCAGGTGCGGAACGGACATGGGCGGCGCGCCGACTGGAGCCTTGCCATAGACCTTGGAATGGTGCTGCTGGACAATCTCCGGCTTCTTGCACACCAGCCACTGACCGCTGACCGGGAAGCCACCATAACCCTGGCTTTCATCAATATGGGATTTCTGCAGCAGAGGCAGAGAGCCGCCGCCGGCGCCAAGGAAGACGAAGCGGGCATTGAACTGTTTGTCCTCGCCGCTTTGTTCGTCCTTCACGGCGACCCGCCAATGGCCACGCTTGCTTTTGCGCAGGCTCTTGACCGAGTGGCTGAGGCACAGATCGAAACCGTCCTGAGTTACCAGATGCTTGATCATGCTGCGAGTCAATGAGCCGAAATCGACATCCGAACCGTGGTCGACGCGGGTAGCCGCGACCGGACCCTCCGCTGCGCGGTCACGCATGACCAGCGGCATCCACTCAGCCAGTTGCTCCCGCGATTCGCTGTACTGCATATCCGCGAACAGGTGATGGGCGCTGAGCAGTTCGTGACGCTTGCGCAGAAAAGCCACGTCTTTCTCACCCCAGACAAAGCTCTGGTGTGCGGTGGGGTTGATGAATTTGCCGGGCGCTGGGAGGATCTGCTGTTCGACCAGGTAGGACCAGAATTGCAGGGTCACCTCGAAGTTCGCGTTGATCGACAGTGCGCGGTTGATCGTGATGTTGCCATCATCGGCTTGGGGAGTGTAGTTCAGCTCACAGTAACCGGCGTGCCCCGTGCCGGCATTGTTCCAGCCATCCGTGCTCTCATGAGCAACGTGATCCAGACGTTCGACCAGGGTAATGGTCATATTTGGATCGAGCTGTTTGAGCAACATTCCGAGCGTGGCGCTCATGACGCCACCACCGACCAGCAATACGTCTACATCTTTTGCTGTCATTTACATGTCGCCTCTTACTAAAAACTGCGCGTATGATACTCGTTTATCCGGTTGAGTGTCATAACCATTACCCTTTTGTAGTAGACGTGGTTGATGGACTACCTGTGCCGGAATGATCGGATGGATAACACGGGGAGACGGCAGCAGACATGCACGACGTGGTCATCATCGGTGGGGGTGTCATTGGTTGCCTGTCTGCCCTCAACTTGCTGGATGCTGGAGTACGCGTAACCCTGATCGAGCGGGGGGTGGTTGGCCGCGAGGCCTCCTGGGCAGGTGGCGGGATCGTCTCACCGCTATACCCCTGGCGTTACTCCCGGCCGATCAGCGCCCTGGCCGACTGGTCGCAGGGTTTCTATCCGCAACTGGCCGCGCGGTTGGCGGAAGATACCGGTATTGATCCGCAGGTGACGCCCTGCGGCCTGCTCTGGCTGGATTCGGAGGAACAGGATATCGCTCTGAGCTGGGCAGCAGGGCGCGGAAAACCGCTGCTCAGTGTCGATGCCGAGTTTATCTGCCGTCAGGTCCCAGTATTGGCGGCCGGATATGAAAATGCGTTGTGGCAGGCTGATCTGGCCAATGTACGCAATCCTCGTCTGATGGCCGCCCTGCGCGTTGCTCTGGCTGCCAACCCCCATTGTCGTTTATTGGAAGGCTGCGCCGACGCCCGCCTGCTGATCGAGCAGGGGCGGGTGGCTGGGGTGCGCTGTGCTGGCGAAAATATGCAGGCCGATGCCGTGGTATTGGCGGCCGGAGCCTGGAGCGGTGAGTTTCTCGCTGAGCTGGGCATGGCACTGCCGGTAGTGCCGGTGAAGGGGCAGATGTTGCTGTACAAGGCGGAGCCGGGTTGGTTGTCGAGCATGGTGCTGTGCGGCGGCCGCTATGCGATTCCGCGGCAGGATGGGCATATCCTGATCGGCAGCACTCTGGAGCATGAAGGTTTCGACAAGACCCCCACCGAGGCTGCGCTGAACTCCCTGCGCACCTCCGCGGCGCAGCTATTGCCGGCGTTGGCGATGCAGCAGCCGGTTCGCCAGTGGGCCGGATTGCGTCCCGGTTCGCCGGATGGTGTGCCCTATATTGGCGAAGTGCCGGATTACCCCGGGCTCTGGCTGAATACCGGGCATTACCGCAACGGGCTGGTGCTGGCACCGGCTTCCTGTCAGTTGCTGGCAGATGTGATGCTGGGACGGCAGCCGATCATCGACCCGGCGCCCTATGCGGTGACGGCGGGCAGGGAGCTGCTGGCGGGTTAGCGGGGGAAACCTTTGTTTAATGGGAGCGGGCTTGCCGGCCAAGGCGCTCCCGTTCGGGCACACCGCAGGGCGGAACTGGCGCTGGCGGCAGGCTAGTCTTCCAGTCCCAGTTTCTTCAATCGATAGCGCATTGACCGAAACGTCAGGCCCAGGCGGCGGGCGGCTGCGGTCTTGTTCCAGCGGGTTTCCTCCAGCGCCTGGGTCAATGCCTTGCGTTCGATATCATCGAGAAAGTCTTCCAGCGAATCGATCTGGCGCAGCGCGGAGTCCTCGCCGGGAAGCGGGCTGGCGTTAAGCTGGATATCGCTGGCCATGATGGTATCGCCTTCACACAGGGTGAAGGCCCGCTCCAGAATATTCTCCAGCTCGCGCACGTTGCCGGGGAAGCGGTAGTTGCTCAACCGCTCCATGCACGCCGGGTCTATATGGGGCACCTCGACGCCCGCGCGCTGGGCCAGTTGGGTAAGAATGCGCCGGGCCATCGGTGCGATATCCTCACGGCGCTCGCGCAGCGGTGGTACGCAGAGCTCGATCACATTGATCCGATAGAACAGGTCCTGGCGAAATCGCCCTTCGGCCACTTCCACCGCCAGGTCCTTGTGGGTCGCGCATAGCAGCCGCACGTTCACTGGCTGCTCCTGCTGGGTGCCGACCGGACGCACCGCCTTTTCCTGAATCGCCCGCAGCAGCTTGACCTGCATCGCCAACGGCAGATCGGCCACCTCATCGAGAAACAGGGTGCCGCCACTGGCCGCCTGGAACAGGCCGGGCTTGTCAGCCACGGCGCCGGTGAAGCTGCCTTTGCGGTGGCCGAAGAATTCGCTTTCCATCAGCTCCGAAGGTATCGCCCCGCAGTTCACCGGCACGAAGGGATGACAGGCCCGAGGCCCCAGCGCGTGGATGCGCCGGGCGACCAGTTCCTTGCCGCTGCCGGATTCACCACTGATATAGAGCGGTGCCTCGCTGCGGGCGAGCTTGGCGATCTGTCGACGCAATTGCTGGATTGGCGGTGAGCTGCCCTGAATCGGATCGTCGCTCTCTTCAATCAGTGGGGCTTCCTGGCGCTGGTTCAGCCGTAGGGCACCGTTGACCAGTTCGCGCAGCCGCTGCAAGTCGACGGGCTTGGTAACGAAATCGAAGGCGCCGGATTTGAGCGCAGTGATGGCGGTATCCAGGCTGCCATAGGCGGTAATCATCGCCACCGGGGTGTTTGGGCAATGTTGCTGAATATGTCGCACCACACTCAAGCCATCGCCATCAGGCAGGCGCATGTCGGTCAGGCACAAGTCGAAGTGCTGCTGATTGAGCAGCTCCAGCGCCTGGCCGAGGCTGGTCGCGCTGCGGGTACTGATGTTCATCCGCCCCAGAGTCATGTCGAGCAGCTCCAGGATATCGGGCTCGTCATCGATGATCAGTGCCAGCGGATTGTTCACATTGTGCTCCATGCGTTCGTGCGGTTCGAAAAGGGCATCATACCAGCCGTCTGGGGTGGGCGAAGACGATGCGCATGCAGCTGCCGCGCGGCTCCAGCCGCTCATACTCCAGGGTTGCCTGGTTGCTCTCGCATAGCTCGCGGGAGATATACAGGCCCAGACCGGTACCGGCGGACTCGGTAGTGTAGAACGGTTCGAATACCTGACTCAGATGGCGATCATCGATGCCCGGTCCATGGTCGATGATCTCCAGGGTAGGCAGGCCGGTCCCGGCATCTTCATACAGCTTCAGCCAGATGGTGCGCTCGCTGCCCGGCTCGCCACTGTAACGGAAGGCATTCTGGCACAGATTGCTCAGCACCTGGCGCAGCTGATTGGGGTCCATGCGGGTCAGGATGCCTTCCTTCTCCAGTTCGCATTCGATGGTATCAGTGGCCGGGCTGGTCTGCTTGTAGTCTCGGATGAACTGCGCTACCCAGAGTGTCAGATCGACCAGTTGTGGTTCGCTCTGGCGCCGCCGGGATAGCTCGAGGACGGTTTCGATGACCTTGTTCATGCGCTTGGAGTGCTGTTGGATGATCTCGGTCAGGCGTCGGTCCTGGTCGTGGATGTGCTCCGACTCGATCAGCAACTGCGCAGCGTGGCTGAGGGCGCCCAGCGGGTTGCGGATCTCATGGGCGATGCTCGCTGTGAGTCGGCCCAGGGAGGCCAGTTTGAGTTGTTGGACCTGCTGGGCCATCAGCGCATTATCGTCGAGGAAGACCAGGATCGACTCCCGCTCATCGGCGGGCAGGCGCTTGAAATTGGCCATCAACTCTGCGCCGCCGGGATGGTTGCGAAAGGGCAGAGCACGGATCGATGGATTGACCTGCCATTGGCGCTGGCGCTGGCCCAGTTCCGGGGCGAGGCTATCGAGGGCCATGCCACGGATGATCGGCTTGCCCAGCATTTGGGCGGCGGCTTCATTGGCCAGCAGTACCTGCAGCGATTCATCGATCACCATGATGCCGGTGCGCATGCGCTGGATGATCAACTGGTTGAGCTTTTCCAGGCTGGCCAGGCTGGCTGCCTGCTGCTGGGCCAGGTTTTCCGAGAGCCGCAGGCGGCGGCTGAGGCGCTGCACAAATAGCGCTACCGCAAAATAGATGCAGCCCAGCACACCCACCTGCAGGTAGCTTTGACTGATCGACGGGTGCGCGAGGCTCAGGAAGAATGTCAGATAGATCAACGCCAGACTGGCCAGCGCCGCCAGCAGCAGGCCAATGCGCCCGTGCAGCAGAATATTGCCGGTGGCCACCGGGATGATCAGCAGGTTGCCCAGCCCGCTGCTGGCGCCACCGGCCGCGTAGAACAACACCGCCAGCAGGAAGATATCGATGAACGCCAGCACGAACAGATGCAGGTCGCGCTTGCCCTGATGCAGCAGCAGGGCGATCAACACGTTGATGATCAGATAGATCCAGCTGGCGCTTTCGTAAAGATCGGGGTTCTGCAGGTCGATCAGCCCGTCGCGCAGGGCAGAGCTGGTCAGCAGCGTCAGGAAAAGTCCAAGCACCACCCGATAGATATTGTAGATGCGCAATATTTTCGGGCGTTGGGAGTCAACCGTATCAGTACTGCTGGTCCACATCGCGATGCTCACTGCAGCAATACCATTTGTCGTCCTGACGCAGGGCCATATCTTCCGGCAGATGCAGCTGGCATTGAGCGCAGCGAACCATCTTGGGCGGTTGTTGCGGCGGCGTTCGGTGTTTCTCTGCCTGGGCGGCCTTGAACTGGCGCCAGAAGACAAAGGCGATATAAGCCAGCACCAGCAGAATGAACAGTTTGATCAAGCCCATGATCGTGGTGATTCCATGTAGGTAAGCGAATGGCCCTTAGTGTATCCCACCCGGGCGATGCGCCAAACAAGTCCGTGGCTCGGGTGGTCAAACTGGCTTGATCGAATGATTTTCTATGGGAGCAGTGGGGGTTGGGCTGCGAAAGCTCAGGTGTTGGAGGGTGCCGGGTGGATTCAGGTAATCCGGGGCTGGCAATAGCGTGCGATCAGAGCACGCCTGCCGGTGCGATGTGACGCCGAGGGAACGGCGTCACATCTTCAATCAATCAAACAGACCGAAAGTCAGCCGGCTCCAGATGGAGCGCTTGGGCTCTGGTTCCTGTTCCTGCCGTGGGGTCTTGATATCCCGGGGCAGGGCATTCAGCGCTGCCTGATACTGCTGTTCCATTTCCCGTTCCATCTGGGTTTCCCGGTTCATGGACGGCGGGGTCATGACCTTGTCCAGCAGGCCGGTGGTCATCGATTCGACCCAACCGGATTCGCGCTGGGCAGGCTCCACATGATGGCGGAACTCGCCGTCCTGAAGGCTCGGGTGCTCGGGATAGTTGGTCTGCAGCGTCAGCAGGGCGTTGTTGGCCAGATCATCCATGGCCAGACGACGGTAGCCTTCGACCATCAGCGCCAGGCCGTCACCGACAGACGGGGTCTGCTGGAAATTCTCGACAATGTAGCGACCGCGGTTGACGGCGGCAACGTACGCGCCGCGCTTGAGATAATAATGGCCGACATGAGTGTCGTAGGCGGCCAACAGGTTGCGCAGGTACACCATGCGCTGGCGCGCATCGGGCGCGTAACGGCTGTTGGGGTAACGGCTGACCAGTTGGGCGAACTCGTTGAAGGAGTCCCGGGCCGCACCCGGATCGCGACGGGTCATGTCCAGCGGCAGGAAGCGCTCGAAGAGCCCCCGGTCGCGGGTGAAGGAGGTCATGCCGCGCAGGTAGTAGGCGTAATCCACATCGGGATGCTGCGGGTGCAGGCGGATGAAACGGTCGGCAGCTGATTTGGCAGCATCCAGTTCCAGGTTCTGGTAGTAGGCATAGATCAGTTCCAGCTGCGCCTGTTCGGCGAAGCGTCCGAACGGATAGCGCGACTCCAGGGCCCGCAGCGATTCGATAGCCTGGCCGTAGTTGTTGGCGTCCAGGTTCTTCTGGGCCAGGACATAGAGCTCGGACTCGCTGAGCGATTCATCCAGAACCGTCGCCTTGTTTGATGAACAGGCCGCCAGCAGACTCAGCAGACCGACCAGCAATAGATGTTTAATCGACATGTTTGACATCCGGATGGACGACCCCGCGCTGTTGCCCTGACAGCCGTCCTGTTATAGTTGAGCTCAGTTGCCAGGCACAGCATGCGCCAGGCAAAGAAGCCGTATTTAACCACAGCGCCGGGCCGAAACCAAAAGGGATTGCGCGTACCGGTGCGTTCCAGTGAGCCATTGATGTCCGAACGAATTCGCTTGTCTGCACAGGTTACCCCGGAGTGCGGTGGTCAACGCCTTGACCAGGTCGCTGCCCGATTGTTCCCCAGCCACTCCCGATCGCGGTTGCAGGGTTGGATCAAGGACGGCAGTCTGACGGTGGACGGCAGACAGGTCCGCCCGCGCGATACCGTCTATACCGACGAACTGCTGGAACTGGATGCCGAACTTGAAGTACAGGGTGATTGGCTACCGCAAGCCATCGACCTGGATATCGTCTATGAAGATCACGCGCTGCTGGTGATCAACAAGCCGGCGGGGCTGGTGGTGCATCCCGCCGCCGGTCATCATGACGGCACCCTGCTCAATGCGCTGCTGCACCATGCTCCCGAGTTGGCCAAGGTGCCGCGCGCGGGCATCGTGCACCGCCTGGACAAGGACACCACCGGTCTCATGGTCGTGGCCAAAACCCTGGAAGCACAGACCGATCTGGTCATCCAGCTGCAGAACCGGACGGTCACTCGTGAATACGAATGCGTGGTGGTGGGCGTAATGACAGCCGGTGGCAAGGTCGACCAGCCCATCGCTCGCCACGGCAATAATCGGCAGAAGATGGCGGTGGTTGCCGGCGGCAAGGAGGCGGTGAGTCATTACCGCGTCATCAGCCGTTTTCGTGCCCACACCCACGTCAAGGTCAAGCTGGAAACCGGCCGCACGCATCAGATCCGTGTGCATATGAGTCATATCAATTATCCGCTGGTGGGCGATCCGACCTATGGCGGCCGGCTGCGTATTCCGCCGGGCGCGACGCAGGAGCTGATTGCCATGCTGCGAGAATTCCCACGCCAGGCACTGCATGCCCGGCGGCTGGAACTGGAGCATCCGGATGACAATCGGCCGATGCGCTGGGAAGCGCCGCTGCCCGCCGATATGCAGGCGTTGCTGGCGCTGCTGCGCCAGGACGGCGAGTTGGAAGAATGAAAGAGCACTGGCTGCAGGCCGACTGGCCGGCCCCCGAGTGGGTCAAGACCTGGGTCACCACGCGGCAGGATGGCTGCAGTCAGGGCGTGTACAAGGGATTCAATCTGGGTACCCACGTTGGCGATGATCTGAATAACGTTCTGGCCAACCGGGCGGAGCTGGGGCGCATGCTGGGCTGTCGCATGGCCTGGCTGGAGCAGACGCACAGTACCGATGTGGTCGAGGCCGCGCCGGGACTGGTGGAGGAAGCGGATGCCAGCTGGACCCTTGAGCCGGACGTCGCCTGCGTGATCATGACCGCCGACTGTCTGCCGGTATTGTTCTGCGACCGTGCCGGTACCCGCGTGGCCGCAGCCCATGCCGGCTGGCGCGGGCTGGCTGCCGGGATTCTGGAGAACACCATCAGCGCGCTGGGGGTGCCGCCGGAAGAACTGCTGGTCTGGCTGGGCCCGGCCATCGGTCCCGAGGCCTTTGAAGTGGGTCCGGAAGTACGGGAGATTTTCGGCAGCACGGCTGCGGCGGCCTGTTTTGTGCCCTCCGAGCGTCCGGGGCATTACCTGGCGGATATCTATCAACTGGCTCGGCTGCGCCTCACCAATGCCGGCGTGAATGCTGTCTATGGCGGTGGTTTGTGTACGGTCAGTGACCCCACCCGGTTCTTCTCCTATCGGCGCGACGGGCAAACCGGGCGCTTCGCTTCACTGATTTGGCTGGACTCTGCGACAAAAAATTGACGCCGATCAGGGCGACCCCCTTGAAAGCACAGTAATAATCCTCATCTATCATTCATCTAAGTGAATCTCGCCGGACCGGGACAGACCCCGACTGCCGGCCTGCCGATAAGGATTGCTACTCATGCGTATTGACCGCTTAACCAGCAAGTTGCAAATGGCTCTGTCCGACGCGCAGTCGTTGGCGGTAGGCCGTGACCACAACCAGATCGAGCCGGTGCATCTGATGCTCGCGCTGATCGAACAGCAGCAGGGCTCGATCAAACCGTTGCTGCTGCAGGTCGGCTTCGACCTCGGCAGTCTGCGCCAGCAGCTCAGCGATGCCGTCGATCAACTGCCGACCATCGCCAACCCCACTGGCGATGTGAACCTGTCCACCGATCTTGCCCGCCTGCTCAACAGGGCTGACGGCTTGGCTCAGAAGCGCGGCGATCAGTTCATTTCCAGCGAGCTGGTGCTGCTTGCAGCGATGGACCAGGACACCCGTCTGGGCAAGATCCTGTTGGCCCAGGGCGTATCGAAGAAGGGGCTGGAAACCGCCATCGACAACCTGCGTGGCGGCGAGAGCGTGACCGACGCCAACGCCGAGGAGTCCCGCCAGGCGCTGGACAAGTACACCGTCGATCTGACCCGCAAGGCCGAGGAGGGTAAGCTCGATCCGGTGATCGGCCGTGACGACGAGATCCGCCGCACCGTCCAGGTCCTGCAACGTCGGACCAAGAACAATCCGGTACTGATCGGCGAGCCCGGCGTGGGCAAGACCGCCATTGTCGAAGGGCTGGCCCAGCGCATCATCAATGGTGAAGTGCCCGATGGGCTGAAGGGCAAGCGCCTGCTGTCGCTGGATATGGGGTCACTGATCGCCGGCGCCAAGTTCCGCGGCGAGTTCGAGGAGCGGCTGAAGGCGGTGCTCAACGAGCTGGGCAAGCAGGAAGGCCAGATCATCCTGTTCATCGACGAGCTGCATACCATGGTCGGCGCCGGCAAGGCCGAAGGCTCCATGGACGCGGGCAATATGCTCAAGCCGGCCCTGGCGCGTGGCGAGCTGCACTGCGTGGGTGCCACCACCCTGGATGAGTACCGACAATATATCGAGAAGGACGCAGCGCTGGAGCGGCGCTTCCAGAAGGTACAGGTGGATGAGCCCAGTGAAGAAGACACCATCGCCATCCTGCGCGGCCTGAAGGAGCGCTACGAGGTGCATCACAAGGTGGCGATCACCGATGGCGCGATCATCGCTGCGGCCAAGCTGTCGCATCGTTACATCACCGATCGCCAGCTGCCGGACAAGGCCATCGATCTGATCGATGAAGCTGCCAGCCGCATCCGCATGGAGATCGACTCCAAACCGGAGGAACTGGACCGGCTGGATCGGCGGCTGATCCAGCTCAAGGTCGAGCGCGAGGCGCTGAAGAAGGAAGATGACGAGGCCACCATCAAGCGGCTGGAAAAGCTTGAAGAGGATATTGCCCGGCTGGAGCGCGAGTACGCCGATCTGGAAGAAATATGGAAATCCGAAAAGGCGGAAGTGCAGGGCACGGCCCAGTTGCAGGAGAAGATCGAACAGGCCAAGCAGGAATTGGAGAATGCCCGGCGCAAGGGTGACCTGAACCGCATGGCTGAACTGCAGTACGGCATCATACCTGACCTGGAGCGCAGCCAGCAGATGGCTGAGCAGCATGGCAAGACCGAGAACCAGTTGTTACGCAACAAGGTCACCGATGAGGAAATTGCCGAGGTGGTATCCAAGTGGACCGGTATTCCGGTGTCCAAAATGCTCGAAGGTGAACGTGACAAGTTGCTGCGCATGGAGCAGGAACTGCACAAGCGGGTGATCGGTCAGCATGAGGCTGTGGTGGCAGTGTCCAACGCCGTGCGCCGCTCCCGCGCCGGCCTGTCGGACCCGAACCGCCCCAGCGGTTCCTTCCTGTTCCTCGGCCCGACCGGGGTGGGCAAGACCGAACTGTGCAAGGCGCTGGCCGAATTCCTGTTCGACACCGAAGAGGCCATGGTGCGCATCGACATGTCCGAGTTCATGGAGAAGCACTCCGTGGCCCGCCTGATCGGCGCGCCTCCGGGTTATGTCGGCTACGAGGAAGGTGGTTACCTGACCGAAGCGGTACGCCGCAAGCCGTACTCGGTGATCCTCATGGACGAAGTGGAAAAGGCGCATCCGGATGTGTTCAATATCCTGCTGCAGGTACTGGAAGACGGCCGCCTGACCGACAGCCAGGGCCGCACCGTGGACTTCCGCAACACGGTGATCGTCATGACCTCGAACCTGGGTTCAGCGCAGATCCAGGAGTTGGTTGGTGATCCGGAAGCTCAGCGGGCGGCAGTCATGGATGCTGTCGGCCAACACTTCCGTCCCGAGTTCGTCAACCGGATCGATGAGGTGGTAGTGTTCGAGCCGCTGGGCAAGGAACAGATCGGCGGTATCGCCGAGATCCAGCTGAGCCGCCTGCGCCAGCGCCTGGCCGAGCGGGAGCTGAATCTGGAGCTGAGCGACGAGGCGCTGGAAAAACTCGTCGCCGTCGGCTACGACCCCGTCTACGGCGCCCGCCCACTCAAGCGCGCCATCCAACGCTGGATCGAAAACCCGCTGGCCCAACGCATACTGGCCGGCGACTTCGAACCCGGTGCGGTGATCAAGGCAGGCGTGGAAGGGGAGGAGTTTGTGTTCACCCGGTGAGCGGAATGGACCACCAGGGCGGGCATCAATTTCTGATGCCCGCCTGGGATTTTCGAGCACCAGCTCGACAGCTCCCCTATCAGGCAAGCCCGTTGCCGCCGCCAGCAAGATACGAGCTGGTGCTCGAATCTCCCAGGAGTTCACTCCGGTCATGTGCTCGCCCCGGGATTGTCGAGCATCAGCTCGACAGAGCTCCTATCAGGCCGCGCTGATGCGCCCTTCTACTCGGGGCCGACATAGGCGCTGGACCACCGCCACGCTTCTGCTGCGTGACACAACCCGGCCTTTACCGGATTCTCATGGATGTAGTTCACTGCGGTATGGAAATGTCTCTCGTCACGTATGAACCTGTCCCAGTAACCTCTAGCCCAGATGCTGCCTACCGGTATCCCTAAACCCAGGCGCTCGTTATTGTTTACAGCCCAGCGACCGCTGTAGGACTTCCAGCTTTGTACAATCCTTGGTAGCGAGTAGTGAGCCTCAATAAGGATATGCACATGGTTGGGCATGAGGCACCACGCCAATAGGCGATAACGTCGCCCGTCATGAAGCCGCAGCCCCTGAATGAATACCTCAGCCATCTGAGGGTGGGCCAAGGCGCAGCAGCCCAGGCCGCGGTCGATCCAGTATTCCATTTTTCTACGGCGTTCAACGCTTTGACGTGCCAGCGGCAAAATCCGTAGCTCCGACTTGATCTGTCTCAACCGATCAGCGGGTAGGGAGTCAGCTAAGCGGAAGGAAATGAACTGGGTGGCATCGGGCCCATCGAAGTGCGACAGCTTCCGCGAGTGATACCAGCCTTGGTAGAGGAGTTCGTCCATGACTATCGATCCAAACAGAATGATTGGATGCTTGCAAAGGTAGGCTCTGGTTACAAGGAGGTGTGCCTGTTGGAACGCATAGTTGAGAACGGGCATACATTTTACGGGGGAGAAAAGCTGTCGAGCTGGTGCTCGACAATCCCGGGAGGGGATCTCGTTGAGGTTGGTGAGTGCGGACGGATTGGCATTCCTGAGAGGTTCGAGCACCAGCTCGTACCTTTTTACCAGCGGCATCGCGTTGCTTGATGGAAACGCTGTCGAGCTGGTGCTCGACAATCCCGGGAGGGGATCTCGTTGAGGTTGGTGTGTACGGACGGATTGGCACCCCTGGGAGGGTCGAGTACCAGCTCGTACCTTTTTAAAAGCGGTCGGTAGCCTGCGCTACCGACCGCTTTTTCTTACAGCAACATCGACCGGATATCACCCAGCAGTTCACCCAGACGCTTGGTGAACAGGGCTGCGGCGGCGCCGTTGATGGCGCGGTGGTCGTAGGACAGGGACAGCGGCAGCATCAGCTTGGGCTGGAAGGCTTTACCATCCCATACCGGCTGCATGGTCGCCCGGCTCACACCGAGGATCGCCACTTCCGGGGTGTTGACGATCGGGGTGAAGTAGGTACCCCCGATGTGCCCCAGGCTGGAGATGGTGAAGCAGGCGCCTTGCATGTCGTTGGCGCTGAGCTTCTTGTTGCGGGCCTTGTCGGCGAGTTCCGCCGCTTCGGCAGCCAGCTCCAGCAGGCTCTTCTTGTCTACATCGCGGATCACCGCAACCAGCAGACCGTCCGGTGTGTCCACGGCAAAGCCGATGTGCACGTAGTTCTTCTGGATCAGTTGCTTGCCGTTGGGCGCCAGCGAGACGTTGAAGTTCGGCTGTTCGCGCAGCAGATGAGCACAGGCCTTGAGCAGGAACGGCAGTACGGTCAGCTTGACGCCGGCCTTTTCCGCCACAGCTTTCTGGGCCTTGCGGAAGTCTTCCAGTTCGCTGATATCGGCCAGGTCGAACTGGGTGACATGGGGTACGTTCAGCCAGCTGCGATGCAGGTTGCTGGCACCGATCTGCTGCAGACGGGTCATGTCCTTCAGTTCCACTTCACCGAAGCGGCTGAAGTCGACTTCCGGTACCTGCGGGATGCCGGCACCACCGGTTGCGGCTGCGCCGCCGGTTTCCTTGCTCTTGCGCATGACGCTCTGGACGAAGCTCTGCACATCCTCCTTGAGGATGCGATTGCGCGGGCCGCTACCCGATACTTCGGTCAGCTCTACACCAAATTCCCTGGCCAGCTTGCGTACGGCCGGGCCGGCATGGACCTTCTTGTTGCCACGGCTGGGCGCGCCGACCGGGGCCGGTGCGGCTTGCTTGGCGGCCGGAGCTGGAGCGCGTTCTTCCTTGGCTGGTGCTGCTGCGACTTCTTCCCTGGTTTGCTCGGCGGCGGGTGCCTGCTCGGCTTCTTCAGCCTCGCCTTCCACGCGCATGCGCAGCATCAGATCGCCGGCTTTCACTTCCTGCTCGAGTTTTACCTCGATGGCTTCGATCACACCGGCGGCTGGTGCCGGAATCTCCATGCTGGCCTTGTCGGATTCCAGGGTCAGCAGGCTCTGTTCAGCCTCGACCTTGTCGCCGACCTGCACCATCAGCTCGATGACCCGTGCACTGCCATCGCCAATATCGGGGATATTGAACGATTGCACGCTGCTTTCGGCTTTCTTCGGTGCTGGCTTCTGCGCTGGGGCAGGGGCTGCCGTTTCCTGCTTGGCCGGCTCCTGCGCTGCTTCTTCTTCAGCTTCGCCTTCGCCTTCAACGCGGATATGCATCATCAGGTCGCCGGTTTTCACTTCCTGGTCCATCTTGACCTCGATGGACTCGATGACGCCGCTGGCCGGTGCCGGGATCTCCATGCTGGCCTTGTCGGATTCCAGGGTCAGCAGGCTCTGCTCGGCCTCGACCTTGTCACCTACCTGCACCATCAGCTCGATAACGCGCGCGGTGCCATCACCTATATCGGGGATGGTGAACGACTGAACGCTGCTGCCGGCTTTCTTCGGCGCGGGTTTTTCCGCCGGGGCAGGAGCTGCTGCTTCCTGCTTGGCCGGCTGCTCGGCTTTGGCTGCTTCCTCGGGCTTCTCGTCGGCCGGCTGCTCGCCGCCCTCGATGTCCAGCTCGATCAGCTCGTCACCTTCGGACAGGCTGTCGCCCAGCTTCACCTTGATGGCCTTGATGACGCCAGCCTTGGGGCTCGGCAGCTCCATGCTGGCCTTGTCCGATTCCAGTGTTACCAGACTCTGTTCCACTTCGACGCGATCGCCGACCTGAACCAGGATCTCAATGACTTCGCCTTCGCCGCCGATGTCGGGTACCTTGATCACTTCACTCATGGCCGTCTCCTCAGCAGTTCAGCGGGTTGGTTTTGTTCGGGTCCAGACCGAAGGTGGCCTGGGCCTCGATCAGTACCTCGGGCTGCAGCTCGCCGTTCTCGACCAGCGCCGACAGGGTGGTGTAGACGATCCAGCGACGGTCGACTTCGAAGAAGTCGCGCAGCTTGCGGCGGCTATCACTGCGGCCGAAGCCATCAGTACCCAGCGCCTTGAAATTGCCCGGTATCCACTGGCGGATCTGCTCGGCATACAGCTTCATGTAGTCGGTAGCGGCGATGACCGGCCCGCTGCGCTCGGCCAGGTTCTGCTCGACGTAGGTCAGGCGCGGTGTGTCGGTCGGGTGCAGGCGGTTCCAGCGCTCCACGTCCAGGCCGTCGCGACGCAGTTCGTTGAAGCTGGTGACGCTCCAGATATCGGCGCTGATACCGTAATTCTTCTGCAGAATTTCCGCGGCTTCGCGGACTTCGCGCAGAATGGTACCGCTGCCCATCAGCTGGACATGCTGCTTGCCTTTCTCCTTGGCCTCATCGAGCAGATACATGCCGCGGATGATGCCTTCTTCCACGCCTTCGGGCATGGCCGGCTGGGCGTAGGCTTCGTTCATCACGGTCAGGTAATAGAAGATGTTTTCCTGCTCTTCCATCATCCGGCGTGAGCCTTCGCGGATGATCACCGCCAGCTCGTAGCCGTAGGTGGGGTCATAGGTGCGGCAGTTGGGGATGGTCGATGCCAGGATATGGCTGTGACCATCTTCGTGCTGCAGACCTTCGCCGTTCAGGGTGGTGCGACCAGCGGTGCCGCCGATCAGGAAGCCCTTGGCGCGGCTGTCACCAGCGGCCCAGGCCAGATCACCGATACGCTGGAAGCCGAACATCGAATAGAAGATGTAGAACGGCAGCATCGGCTGGTTGTAGGTGCTGTAGGCCGTGGCAGCGGCGATCCAGCTGGACATGGCGCCGGCCTCGTTGATGCCTTCGTTGAGGATCTGGCCTTTCTTGTCCTCGCGATAGAACATCACCTGATCCTTGTCCACCGGCTCATACAGCTGGCCGACGGAGGAGTAGATGCCCAACTGGCGGAACATGCCTTCCATACCGAAGGTACGGGCTTCGTCAGGGACGATCGGCACGATGCGCTGACCTAGTTCCTTGTCCTTCAGCATTTGCGCAAGGATGCGCACGAAGGCCATGGTCGTGGAAATTTCGCGCTCGCCGGTGCCATCGAGAATCGACTTGAGCGTTTCCAGCGGCGGAACCGGGATCGGCGTGCTGCTGACGCGGCGCTGCGGCGTGTAACCGCCCAGAGCTTCGCGGCGAGAGTGCAGGTACTTGTACTCGGGCGAGCCTTCTTCCGGACGGTAGAAGGGCAGCTTTTCCAGCTCACTGTCGTTGAGCGGAATACCGAAGCGGTCGCGGAAGGTCTTCAGGCTCTCGGTGTCGACCTTCTTGGTGTTATGCGCGATGTTCTGGCCCTGGCTGGCGCCGGTACCATAGCCCTTGATGGTCTTGGCCAGAATAACGCTGGGCTGGCCTTTGTGGTTGGTCGCCGCGTGATAGGCCGCGTATACCTTGTACGGATCGTGGCCGCCACGGTTGAGCTTCCAGACTTCCTCATCGGACATGTCTTCGACCATCTTCTTCAATTCCGGACGGGCGCCGAAGAAGTGTTCGCGTACATAGGCGCCATCGTTGGCCTTGTAGTTCTGGTAGTCGCCGTCAACGACTTCTTCCATGCGCTGCTGCAGCAGACCGTCATGATCGCGGGCCAGCAGCGGATCCCACAGGCGGCCCCAGATGACCTTGATCACGTTCCAGTCGGCGCCACGGAAGTTGCCTTCCAGCTCCTGAATGATCTTGCCATTACCGCGCACCGGGCCGTCGAGGCGCTGGAGGTTGCAGTTGATGACGAAGATCAGGTTGTCGAGCTTCTCGCGACCGGCCAGGGAAATAGCGCCCAGGGACTCGGGCTCGTCACACTCGCCGTCACCCAGGAAGCACCAGACCTTCTGCTTGCCGGGCTCAATGAAGCCGCGGCTTTCCAGGTACTTCATGAAGCGTGCCTGGTAGATCGCCTGGATCGGGCCCAGACCCATGGAGACGGTGGGGAACTGCCAGAAATCGGGCATCAGCCAGGGGTGCGGATAGGAAGACAGGCCGTTGCCGTCGACTTCCTGGCGGTAGTTGGTCATCTGCTCTTCGCTGATGCGGCCTTCCAGGAACGCGCGGGCATAGATACCCGGTGAGGCGTGACCCTGGTAGAACACCAGATCACCGCCGTGTTCCTCGGTGGGGGCCTTGAAGAAGTAGTTGAAGCCGATGTCATACAGGGTGGCGCTGGAGGCAAAGGTGGAGATGTGGCCACCCAGGTCCGGATCCTGCAGGTTGGCGCGCATCACCATGGCCAATGCGTTCCAGCGCACCATGGAGCGGATACGGCGCTCCATGAACAGGTCGCCGGGCATGACCGCTTCGTGGGTCACCGGAATGGTGTTGCGATAAGGGGTAGTGATCGCATAGGGCAGGCGGGTGCCGGTGCGGCTGGCCAATTCGCCCATGCGTTTGATCAGATATTCCGCCCGATCCTCGCCCTCGGCATCGAGAACGGATTCCAGGGCATCGAGCCATTCCTGGGTTTCGAGTGGATCGATATCATCGTGCTTCATATTGTTCTCCAGACCTTGTGGGTCCCGTGGTGGAAAAACGATTGCATGTCGGAGTGGGGTGAAGGACTCGGAAATGCAATGGTCAAGGGTGCGTGTAGTTTTACTACAAAACGAATAAGAAAACCATCCGGTCACATGAGATTCTGTAGTGAAACTACATCGGTGGCCCGGGTTTTTTCGCTGTGCTCTTTTCCATGCGCCCCGGGCGTGGCAATCTGCATCCTTCGGATGTATTCAGGATAGACCATGTCTCTTTCATTGCCGCTCACCTTGCCTGCCAGCCTGCAGCGGCTGGTGGATCATCATCTGGCACAGTGGCGGCTCGCCGTCCAGCAAGCCGGGTTGGCCTCCAGCCTGCCGCAACTCGGTGACACCTTCATGTCCGAACTGCAGCAGGTATTGGTGGGCAGCGACTTCGTTGCCGAGCAGCTGCGCCGCGATCCGCACATGGCCTGGCGTCTGGTCGAAGGTGAGCGGCTCTGGCGTTCGCTGGCACCGGGCGAGATGGCCGAGCTACTGGCGGAAGCGCTGGCGCCGGCGACTACCGAGGATGAACTGGCCCGGCTGCTGCGACGTTTTCGTCAGCAGCACCAGGTACGCATTATCTGGCGTGACGTGCTGCGCCATGCGGCAACCATGGAGACCACTCAGGATCTGTCCGACATGGCTGATGTTTGTCTGGAGCAGGGGTACCGCTGGCTGTATCGGCACATGGGCGAGAGCCTGGGAACACCTTGCGATCACGCTGGCGAACCGCAGCATCTGGTCGTGCTGGGCATGGGCAAGCTGGGGGCCCATGAACTGAATCTGTCCTCGGATATCGATCTGATCTTCGCCTACCCCAGTTCCGGTGAAACCCAGGGCGGTCGGCGCAGCCTGTCCAATCAGGAGTTCTTCACCCGGGTCGGACAACGCCTGATCAAGCTGCTGGATGAGGTGACGGTCGACGGCTTCGTGTTCCGTGTGGACATGCGGCTGCGCCCCTATGGTGACAGCGGCGCGCTGGTGTTCAGCTTTAACGCCCTGGAACAGTATTACCAGAGCCAGGGTCGTGACTGGGAGCGTTACGCCATGATCAAGGCGCGGGTGGTGGCGGGCGATCAGCAGGCCGGCGCCGAGCTGCTGTCCATGCTCAAACCCTTTGTTTATCGGCGTTATCTGGATTTCGCTGCCATCGAGGCGCTGCGCAACCTCAAACAGATGATCCAGCGCGAAGTGCAGCGCAAGGGCCTGGAAGACAACGTCAAGCTGGGCGCCGGCGGTATCCGCGAGGTGGAATTTATCGGCCAGGCATTTCAGCTGATCCACGGGGGCCGCGACCGCAGCCTGCAGCAACGGCCAATCCTGCCGGTGCTTGATGTGCTGGCCACCAATGTCTATCTGCCCGACGCCGCGGTGGATGAGCTGAAGGGCGCCTATCTGTTCCTGCGTGATACCGAACATGCGCTGCAGGCCATCGACGACCGCCAGACCCAGATGCTGCCCATTGATGCGCTGGGGCAGGCCCGGGTGGCGTGGGTAATGGGGTTCGATTCCTGGGCAGACTATCGCACCCAGCTGGATCTGCAGCGCAGCAAGGTGGCGCAGCATTTTGCCGGGGTGATCGCCGATCCGGACGAGGATGAAGATCAGCCGCAGCTCGATTATGAGGAATGGATGCTGCTGTGGAACGACCTGCCCGAAGCGGAGCAGGCTCAGCAGCAACTGGCCGAAGGTGGTTTCCAGGATCCCGTGCGTGCCTGGGAGCTGTTGCGCAATCTGATGGGCTCGGCGCGGGTGCGAGCCATGCAGCGCATGAGTCGTGAGCGGCTCGATATCTTCATGCCGCGGTTGTTGGGGATGGCCTGCGAGCAGGAAGACCCGGACCTGGCGCTGGAACGAGTCATGCCATTGGTCGAGGCGGTGGCGCGGCGCTCGGCCTATTTGCTGCTGCTCACGGAAAACCCCGGCGCGCTGCACGAATTGCTGGTGCTTTGCTCTGCCAGCCCGCTGATCGCCGAGCAGATTACCCGCTATCCAGTGGTGCTGGATGAGCTGTTGAACTCAGGGCGTTTGTATCGTCCGCCGGAAATCGCGGAGCTGGTGGACGAGCTGCGTCAGGAACTGGTGCGCATTCCCGAGGACGACCTGGAACAGCAGATGGAAGTGCTGCGCTACTTCAAACGTGCCCATGTACTGCGGGTGGTGGCCTCTGAGATCGCCGGGAGTCTGCCGCTGATGAAGGTCAGTGACTACCTGACCTGGACTGCCGAGGCCATTTTGCAGCAGGTGCTGGAGCTGGCCTGGAGCGATATGGTTCGGCGTCATGGCGTGCCGCGGCGGCATGATGGCAGCCCCTGCGAACTGGATTTCACTATTGTCGGTTACGGCAAGGTGGGGGGGATTGAGCTATCCCACGGGTCCGACCTCGATCTGGTATTCATCCACGACGGCGATACCGATGCGGAAACCGATGGCGCGCGCCCCCTGGATGGTGGCCGTTTCTATACCCGCCTGGGCCAGCGCATCATCCATATACTCACTGCCCAGACCACCTCCGGCGCGCTCTATGATGTGGATATGCGGTTGCGTCCCTCGGGTGATGCCGGGCTCTTGGTCACCTCGCTGGATGCCTTTGCCCGTTATCAGCGTGAGCAAGCCTGGACCTGGGAACATCAGGCTTTGGTACGCGCCCGACCGCTGGCTGGCTGCCCGCGGCTGGGTGAAAAGTTCGTTCGCCTGCGCGCTGACGTGCTGGGCCAGGAGCGAGAAGAAGCAAAGCTGCGCCAAGACGTGCTGAGCATGCGTCAGAAGATGCGCGACAACCTCGCCACGCAGGCCACCCATGGTGGTTTCGCCCCCGCGGCTTTCAGCGCCGAGACGCTGTTTGATCTGAAGCAGGACGCTGGAGGTATCGTTGATATCGAATTTATGGTGCAATATGCGGTTCTGGCCTGGTCGTGCCGGTACCCCGAGTTACTGCGTTTCACGGATAACATCAGAATATTGGACGGGCTGCGTGACGCCGGATTGATCGCCGGTGAGGACGTTCAGCGATTGCAGGAGGCTTACAAGGCCTACCGCGCAGCAGCCCATCGCCTGGCTTTGCAGAAGCAGCCGGGGAAAACACCTGGCGACCAGTTTCATGACTACCGACATGACATCATCCGACTCTGGCGACAATGGCTGCCAGAGGCTGCGGATGCCTGAATGACATTACATTCGAACAATGCGGCGGGCATGACCAGGCCAGAAAACGATAGGAAAGCTCCGCCAGATGCGGATGCGCAATCCTGAACCCTAGATAGATATATGAATGGAGCTGGCTGTTATGTCGATGGCTGATCGTGATGGTGTTATCTGGTTTGATGGTCAAATGGTTCCGTGGCGCGACGCCAACGTCCACGTCCTGACCCACTCGCTGCACTACGGCATGGGCGTATTCGAGGGTGTGCGTGCCTACAACACCGATCAGGGCACTGCGATTTTCCGTCTGCAGGCGCACACCGACCGCCTGTTCGACTCTGCCCACATCATGGGCATGAAGATCCCCTTCACCAAGGAACAGATCAACGAAGCGTGCCGCGCTGCGGTGCGTGAGAACAACCTGGATACCGCCTACATTCGCCCGCTGGTGTTCTACGGTTCCGAAGGCATGGGCATCCGCGCCGACAACCTCAAGGTGCATGTGGTCATCGCTGCCTGGTACTGGGGAGCCTACATGGGTGACGAGGCGCTGGAGCAGGGCATCCGCATCCGCACCAGCTCCTTTACCCGTCATCACGTCAACATCACCATGACTCGCGCCAAGTCCAGCGGTGCCTACATGAACTCCATGCTGGCCCTGCAGGAAGCCGTTTCCGCTGGCGCTGACGAGGCCCTGTTGCTGGACCCCGAAGGCTACGTGGCTGAAGGTTCGGGTGAGAACGTCTTCATCGTCAAGGACGGTGTGATCTACACCCCGGAAGTCACCGCCTGCCTGAACGGCATTACCCGCGGCACCGTGTTGAGTCTGGCCGAAGAAATGGGTATCAAGGTGATCGAGAAGCGCATCACCCGGGACGAGGTCTACATCGCCGACGAGGCCTTCTTCACCGGCACCGCCGCCGAAGTCACCCCGATCCGCGAAGTGGATAACCGCCAGATTGGTATCGGCCGTCGCGGCCCGGTCACCGAGAAACTGCAGAAGGCCTACTTCGACCTGGTCAATGGCCGGATTCCGGCGCGCCACGAATGGCTGACGCTGGTGAAGTAAGCTGAAAGCGGCAGGCTGAAGCGGGATGTCACTGGTGTTGCGACCTTCCGCTTTCAGCCTCATGCTTTGAGCTTCAAGCTTATGAGAATTCTGATAGTTGGTCCCAGTTGGGTTGGTGACATGGTGATGGCGCAAACGCTGTTTGCCTGCCTGAAGCTGCGTCACGGCCCCGACTGCCTCATTGATGTGCTGGCGCCTGAGTGGAGCCGGCCGATTCTCGAGCGCATGCCCGAGGTCAACCAGGCCCTGAGCTTCCCGCTGGGCCACGGCGTATTGGATATCGCCAGCCGCCGACGTATCGGCAAGAGCCTCGCTGGCCAATACGACCAGGCCATTTTGCTGCCCAATTCCCTGAAATCGGCGCTGGTGCCGTTCTTTGCCGGCATCCCCAAGCGCACCGGTTGGCGCGGCGAGATGCGTTACGGTCTGTTGAATGACCTGCGGATACTCGACAAGGAAGCCTATCCGCTGATGATCGAGCGCTTCATGGCGCTGGCCTGGGAGCCTGATCATCAACTCACGCGACCCTATCCACGGCCAACACTGCAGATCGACCCGGCCAGCCGGGAGGCGGCGCTGGCGCGCTTCGGCCTGGAACTGGACCGGCCGGTGCTGGCGCTCTGTCCCGGTGCCGAGTTCGGCGAGGCCAAGCGTTGGCCGGCCGAGCACTATGCTGCCGTGGCGGACCGCAAGGTCCGTCAGGGTTGGCAGGTTTGGCTGTTTGGCTCGAAGAACGATCATCCGGTGGGCGAGCAGATCCGTGGTCGGCTGATTCCCGGGCTGCGTGAAGAGTCCAGCAACCTGGCCGGGGAAACCAGTCTGGCCGAGGCAATCGATCTCATGTCTTGCGCCACCGCGGTGGTCAGCAACGATTCCGGCCTGATGCATGTAGCGGCGGCGCTGAACCGGCCGCTGGTGTCCGTGTACGGATCCACCTCGCCGGACTTTACCCCGCCGCTGGCCGAACAGGTTGAAGTGGTGCGGCTGGGGTTGGACTGCAGCCCGTGTTTTGACCGTACCTGTCGCTTCGGTCATTACAACTGCCTGCGGGACCTTGAGCCGCAGCGGGTGATCGATGCGCTGGATCGCCTGGTCGGTGATCCTCTGCCTGACCCGCAACTGTGACCGATATGCGCGTATTGCTGATCAAGACCTCCTCCATGGGAGATGTGATTCATACCCTGCCGGCGCTGACCGATGCTCAGGCCGCGTTGCCGGGCATCAGTTTCGATTGGGTGGTGGAAGAGAGCTTCGCCGAAATTCCGCTATGGCACCCCGCGGTGGCCGAGGTGATTCCGGTGGCCATCCGCCGCTGGCGCAAGAGCCCGCTGAAAACCTTGCGCACCGGTGAATGGCAGCGTTTCCGGCGACGCCTGAAAAGCCGCCACTATGATCTGGTCATCGATGCCCAGGGACTGCTGAAAAGTGCGCTGTTGACGGTAGGTATCAAGGCGCAGGTGGCTGGGCTGGATTCTGAATCGGCCCGCGAACCACTGGCCAGTCGGCTGTATGATCAGGCCGTCAATGTAGCTTGGGGCCAGCATGCCGTTGAGCGGGTGCGTCAGCTATTTGCCCAGGCGCTGGGTTATCAGGTGCCGGATAGCACCGGACAGTACGGGTTGAACCGCTCCTACCTGGCCGGCGAATATTCCGGTGAAGACTATGTGGTCTTTCTGCATGGTACTACCTGGGTCACCAAACACTGGCCCGAGCTGTACTGGAAGCAGCTGGCGGAGCTGGCGGTGGAGCGGGGCATGCAGGTCAAGTTGCCCTGGGGCAATGACGCCGAAAAGGCTCGTGCCGAGCGCATCGCCGCTGGCCTCCCAGGCGTTCAGGTGCTGCCCCGGTTGCCGCTGGCGGGTATGGCCAATATCCTTGCCGGTGCCCGCGGCTGCGTGGCGGTGGATACCGGGCTCGGCCATCTGGCCGCAGCACTGGATGTACCCACGATCTCCCTGTTCGGCCCGACCAACCCCGGCTTCACCGGCGCCTACGGCGCGGTCCAGAGCCATCTCGCCAGCGACTTCCCCTGCGCGCCCTGCATGAGCAAGAAGTGCAAGTACGAGCCCACCCCCCAAGACGCCCGCGAGTTTGACCTGCGCCGGGAATTGCCGCTGTGCTTTACCCGATTGTCGCCCGAGCGGGTTATGACTCAACTGGAAGGATTGTGGCTGGCCGAGCGTTAGGCCGTCGCAGTTTTTGGCAGGTCTATGGCGACCCGGTCGGTCGACTTCCCCTCAGCGGCGGTGCAGCACCCAATCCAGTATCTATCGCAGCGAACCAGCGCCTGGGAGGGTCGAGCATTAGCTCGACCAGCGGAGCCGCCAACTACACCCGTCATCGGGCTGGTCCTCGACGGTCCCAGGAGCCGTAATCCGCGGCAGCTTGAGTTCGCCCGCTGCCCCAGCGTCCAAGCCAGCTATGCTAAACTCGCCGATTCATTTGAACTTTGTGCTTTTGCGCATATACAGCCGTCGCCCTCGCCAAGCAGATGAACACCTTGGCATTCCAGACAACGAGAGCCCCGATGCAACTGGCATTTCTGCTTTACAAATACTTCCCCTTCGGTGGTTTGCAGCGGGACTTCCTGCGGATCGCTCGGGTGTGCCAGCAGCGTGGTCATGCGATCCGTGTCTATACCATGGACTGGGAGGGGGGGCGGCCGGCCGGCTTTGATATCCGCCTGATCAAGGCTAGCGCGCTGACCAGCCACCGCCGCAACGAGAAGTTCCTCAGCCAGGTCCAGGTCGACCTCAGCCGTGAGCCGGTGGATCGGGTGATCGGTTTCAACAAGATGCCCGGTCTGGATGTCTATTATGCCGCTGACGGTTGTTATGAAGACAAGGCGCAGAGCCAGCGCAGCTGGTTCTACCAGTTCGGCCCGCGCTATCGACATTTTTCTGCCTATGAGCGTGCCGTGTTTGCTCCGCAGGGGCGCACCGAGATTCTGATGATATCCGAGGTGCAGTTGCCGCTGTTCATGCAGCATTACCGTACCCCGCCAGAGCGTTTCCATCTGCTGCCACCGGGGATCTCCTCTGACCGCCGCGCACCTGACAATGCGGCGGAGATCCGCGCCGCTTTTCGCCAGGAGTTCAATCTGGGAGCAGATGACCTGTTGCTGGTGCAGATCGGCTCGGGCTTCAAGACCAAGGGCCTGGATCGGACACTCGAGGCCGTGGCGGCCTTGCCAGACGAGCTGCGCAAGCGCACGCGCCTGATCGTCATCGGTGCCGATGATCAGGCGCCGTTTCTGCGGCAGGTTCGCGCGCTGGGCATAGCCGAGCAGGTGCAGATCCTCCAGGGGCGGGATGATGTGCCGCGTTTTCTGCTGGGAGCCGATTTGCTGATTCACCCGGCCTACAACGAAAATACCGGCACCGTGCTGCTCGAGGCGCTGGTCGCCGGGCTGCCGGTCCTGACCACGGCGGTATGTGGTTATGCGCACTACATCGAGGAGGCCGATTGCGGCCTGGTGGTGCCCGAGCCCTTCGAGCAGAGCACATTGAACAGCTGGCTGGCGCGCATTCTTGATGATCCGGAAACGCGGCAGGAATGGCAGCAGAATGCACTGGAATATGCCGAGCATGCCGACCTGTACAGCATGCCGGAGCGGGCAGCCGATGTGATTCTGGGAGAGCTGGCGTGACACTGGTGTTGAAAGAACCTTTCAAGGCACTCTGGGCCGGCCGCGATGCCTTCGCCGAGGTGGAAAACCTGCAGGGCGAGGTCTTCCGCGAACTGGAAGCGCGCCGTACCCTGCGTACCGAGGTCGATGGGCGGGGCTACTTCGTCAAGATTCACCGGGGCGTTGGTTGGCGGGAAATATTCAAGAACTGGTCCACGCTGAAGAAACCGGTGCTGGGTGCCGATCAGGAATGGGAGGCAATCGACGCGCTGACCCAGGCCGGCGTGCCGACCATGACCGCGGTGGCCTTCGGCGAGCGCGGTGCCAATCCCGCTACTCGGCATTCCTTCATCATCACCGAAGAATTGGCACCGACCATCAGTCTGGAGGATTTCACCCTCCATTGGCCAAGTGACCCACCGCCGGCAGCACTGAAGCATGCATTGATTCACCGGGTGGCGGAGATGACCGGACGGATGCACCGCGCCGGCGTCAATCATCGTGACTGCTATATCTGCCACTTCCTGCTGCACACCGATGCGCCGCCGACCCCGGAAAATTTGCGCTTGTCCCTGATCGATCTGCACCGGGCCCAGGTGCGGGCTGAGGTGCCGCGCCGCTGGCGTGACAAGGATCTGAGCGGGCTGTATTTCTCTGCGCTGAATATCGGCCTGACCGAGCGCGACAAGTTGCGTTTTCTGCGCACCTATTTCCAGCGCCCGCTGCGCCAGATTCTGGCCGACGAGGCGGTGCTGCTGAGCATGCTGGAGCGCAAGGCTGCGCGGTTGCAGACCCGGTTCGAGCGCAAATATGTCAAGGATGGCGGTGGAAAATGAGTCGTTGGAACCTTAACCCGGAATATGCCGTTGGGCCGACCGGGACGGCTTTCGCCACGCTGGATGCGGTGTTCGCATTGCAGGGCGAGCTGATCGCCACTGACCCGCTGAGTGAAGTCCTACGGGTGCAGGTGGGCGCGCGCTTCTATTACGTCAAACGCTACCATGGTGCCGGCAAGCATTTGCGGCGCTTCATCGGGCGCCCACGGGTCATGGCGGAGTGGCGCAACCTGCTGTATTTCCGCGCCTGGGGGATACCTGTCGCCACGGTGGTGGGCTATGGCATGGAGCGGCGCTACGGTTTCTTTCAGCGTGGGGCGCTGATTACCGAGGAGTTGCCGGGCACGCAGGATATGGCGCATCTGGCGCGCGATAATGACCCGCGGCTGCGGGACCCGCGCTGGCTGGGGCATGTCTTGCCGCAGATTGCCCATGCCACGCGGATAATGCATGAGCACCGTTTTGCGCACAACGATCTCAAATGGCGAAACATTCTGGTAGACGATCTGCCGCTGGGTAATATCCATATGATCGATTGCCCTGGCGGGACCTTCTGGTGGGGCCCGTTCCTCGAACGACGCAAGATCAAGGATTTGGCGTGCCTGGACAAGCTTGGCAAATACCATTTGAGTCGGACGCAAAGGCTGCGTTTCTATCTGGTGTACTGCGGTCAGCAGCAGCTCAAGCGTAGCGATCGTGCGCGCATCAGAAAAGTTGAGCGGTATTTCGAGGGACGAGAATGAACACATCGCCTTTCATTGCGGTGAGTGCGTGCGCTACCTTGCGGCGTCATCAGCTGGATAACTTCAATGACCTGTGGCACGTTGCAGCGGAGTTGGTGGACGAGCCCAACCGTGACCGGGGAGGCATCAGCAGTGTCAGCCGCCTGACGCTGGAGGACGCCAATGGCCGGCCGCAGGTCTTCTACCTCAAGCGTCAGAGCAACTATCGGATCCGCAACCTGCGCAGGCCGTTCGGGGAGCCCACGGCGAGTCGCGAATTCTACAACATCGGCCGGTTTGCCGAGCGTGGCATACCCGCATTGGAAGCGGCTTTCTATGGGCAGCGGGAGGTGGAGGGTGAGCTGCAGGCCATCTTGTTGACCCGGGAGGTAAAAGGTTATCTGCCGTTGGATGACTGGTTCTCCCGCTGGGATCAATTGAGCTTCCGATTGCAGCGTGACCTGATTACCGCGGCAGCATCATTGGTGGCGACGCTGCGTGAGCAAGGTGTCGTACATAACTGCCTCTACCCCAAGCACCTGTTCCTGCGGCCCACTGAAGACGGAGTTGGTGCCCGCTTCATCGACCTGGAAAAGTCCCGTGCGCATCTGTTTTCTCCTTGGGGAAACATGCGTGATCTGGATGCGCTGAACCGTCGCAGCCGGGCACCCAGCCGCACTCAGCGCCTGCACTTTCTGCTGACCTACCTCGGCAAATCGCGGGTCGATGCGGAAGTCCGTTATTGGGCCCGCCGTGTAACGCGTCGTACTGCCAAGAAGAGCAAGAGGCGCAAATGAGTTCTACCACGGCCAGACTCCGCGACGCCGGGCGTACACCCCCAACCGATATCACGCTGGCGCTTGCCGGCGGCAAGTCGCTGCAGGTCCATCGCTGGTTGCGTGTCCTGCCGGGGAAGCGTCTCGTGGGGTACGGTGAATGGGATGGGAAAAAGGTATTGGCCAAGCTGTTCATCGCCACCGGCGCCGAGCGGCACTGGCAGCGTGAAAGCGTGGGAATTCAGGCGCTGCAACAGGCGGGGATAAGCACCCCGGCTCTGTTGGATAGTGGTGACTTGCCTGGCGGCGGATATTATCTGCTGACAGAGTACCTGGCGGATGCGCAAAGTCTTCAACAATGTTGGGAGCAACTGACGGATCAGTCGCCACACAATCCGCAGGCTTTCGCTGTTCTACAAGGCGCGCTGCAGATAATCGCGGTCATGCATGCCAAGGGGCTCTTGCAAGCCGACCTGCATTTGGGCAACTTCTTGCAGGATGGACAGCAGCTGTATGTCATCGATGGCGATGCGATCGAAGCGCAGCATTCGGGCAAGCCGCTGCCGCTGGCGGCGGTGCGGAGCAACCTCAGCCTGTTCTTCGCACAGTTGATGCCGCAATGGGAATCCCAACTGGAGGCATTGTTGCGTGTCTACCTGGATTGCAACGCCATTACCGGTTTGCAATCCAGGGCCCTGACGGCGGAGATCAAGGCGCAGCGACAGCGGCGGCTGGATGACTTCCTGGGCAAAACGCTGCGTGACTGCAGCCAGTTTGCGGTAACCAAATCGGGCGACCGTTTCTGCGCTGTGCTGCGCTCGGAGCAGGACGCGCTGGCATCTGTGTTGGCCGACCCCGACAGCCTGTTCGGCAGCGTCCCATTGCTCAAGGATGGTGGCAGCAGTACGGTCACGCGGGCCAACGTGGCCGGCCGCGAGCTGGTTATCAAACGCTACAACATCAAAGGGATTGGGCATTGGCTCACCCGGTTCTGGCGCCCCAGCCGCGCCTGGCATTCCTGGTTGGCCGCCTGGCGGTTGAGCTTTCTCGGCATTGCCACGCCGCAGCCGCTGGCCATGATCGAGCGGCGAATCGGACCACTGCGCCGCGAAGCCTGGCTGGTCACTGATTACTGTCCTGGCGAGAGTCTGTTCGAGCGGTTGGGACAAACAGGCGAAGCGTTACCTGATCAAGCCACCGCCGACGCCATCTTGCGTATCTTCAATCAATTGAATGATGCCTGGATCAGTCATGGCGATTTCAAGGCGAGCAACTTGCTATGGCAGGAAGGGCAGGTGTGGTTGATTGATCTGGACGCCATGCAGAGCCATGCAAATGAAGCAAGCTGGCGCAAGGGGTGGGCCAAGGACAGAGCGCGTTTTGTGCGCAACTGGCCTGCCGACAGCCCGTTGGCGCAATGGCTGGAGCAATCGCTTCCTCACTGACCAGAAAAACGCGCCCTGATGCTTTCCGGGCGGGGGTACTGGCGCGCTGCTTTCATCGGGCAGAAACAGGCGTATCGGTGTAGAATCACGGTTTATTTTTACCTTTGTTTCTAAGAGGCGAAACCGTGGCATTGACTATTCTTGGACTTTCCGGCGCTTTGAGCCACGACCCGTCAGCTGCGCTGTACATTGACGGCAAGCTGATTGCTGCGGTTGAGGAAGAACGCTTTGTGCGGGACAAGCATGCGAAGAACCGCATGCCCTATGAGTCCGCAAAGTTCTGCCTCGAACAAGCCGGCATCAAGCCGGAAGACGTGGATATCGTTGCTATTCCGTTTGCGCCCATCAGCATCTTCGAAAAGGCCCGCTGGCACTACGCCAAGCGTTATTGGTACGCACCGGATCGTTCGCTGGATGCGATCTTCATGGGCAACCGCCGCTTTCACCGCTACAAGAAACGCATCCAGTGGTGCCTGCAGCAACTGGGCTTCGATCTGAAGAAGGTCAAGCTGGAGCCGGTTGAGCATCACCTGGCGCACGCTTCCAGTGCCTATCACTGCTCCGGTTTCAAAGAGAAGACGGCGATTCTCGGTATCGACGGCAAGGGTGAGTACGCCACCACCTTCTTCGGCTACGGCGAAAACGGCAAGATTCACAAGATCAAGGAATTCTACGATCCCGACTCCCTGGGCGGCCTGTATGGCGCGATCACCGAATACCTCGGCTTCGATATGCTCGATGGCGAGTTCAAGGTCATGGGCATGGCACCCTACGGGGACGCCAGCAAACACGATTTTTCGCGACTGGCCAAGTTCGAGAACGGCGAGCTGACCATCAACACCGATTACGCCAACGTCATCGGCTTCCGTCGCTACAAAGAGAAGGGCAAGGGCTACTATTTTTCGCCCAAGCTGATCGAATGGCTGGGACCCAAGCGCGAAGGGGATGTAGCCGATGATCCCTACATCCATTACGCCGCCAGCATCCAGGCGCTATTCGAGAAGCTAGCTCTGGAGATGATGGACTACTATCTGGGCGACATCATCAAGGACACCGGTCGGATTGCCTTCGCTGGTGGTTGCGCGCTGAACGTCAAACTCAACCAGAAAATCATCGCCCGGGATGAGGTGAAGGAGCTGTTCGTCCAGCCCGCCGCCAGCGATGCCGGCACCGCTGTGGGTGCTGCCGCCTACGTTTCGGTGAAGAATGGCGTGCCGGTGGAGAAGATGGAGCATGTCTATCTTGGCCCCAGCTACAGCAACGAAGATGTTATCGCCGCCTGCGCGCGTCACCCAAGCCAGCCGCAGTGGCAGAAGATCGACAACGTGCCCGAGCACATCGCCCAGTTGATGGTAGAAGGCAACCCGGTAGCCTGGTTCCAGGGCCGCATGGAGTTTGGTCCGCGCGCGCTGGGTGGACGCTCCATTATCGGCTGCCCGAGCGTGCCGGGTGTTGCCGATCGCATCAACGCCCAGATCAAGTTCCGCGAGCGCTGGCGTCCTTTCTGCCCGTCCATGCTCGACACCGTCGCCCCGCAGATGCTCAAGGTCGATCACCCCAGCCCCTTCATGACCTTTACCTTCGAGGTCAAGGACGGCTGGGCCGAGCGCGTACCGGAAGTCGTCCACGAAGACGGCACCTCCCGCGCCCAGGTACTGGAGCGCCGCCACAACCCGCGCTGGTATGACCTGATGCTGGAGCTGGAGAAACTCACCGGCAACGGCGTGTCACTGAATACCTCCCTCAACCGCCGGGGTGAGCCGATGGTGTGTTCGCCGACGGATGCACTGAACATGTTCTATGGGTCGGATCTGGAGTATCTGATCATGGAGGATGTGTTGGTGGTGAAGAAGGGGGTAGAGGATTATGATATCGCCTGAAATAGGCGCTGACGCACAACCCTGGGTACTGCAGTTCTGTCACGGTTATGATGGCCCGTTTCTGGATTGTGCTCGGCAGTATTCCGCCCTTTTTGTAGGGTCGCGGTATAAGGTTTGTACGGTATATCTGACCGGTGCGCCGAGCGACGAGGTTGTTCTCGGCTCGGCTTCTGACGAGGTGCTGTTCCTCGACTATAAAAGCAAGGACATCCGCGGCTTGAAGCTTGATGCTATGTGCCGGATACGCCATCTTGTGCATGGGCGAGATTTTCGTTTCTGTATAGCCCATCGTTTCAAGCCGATCTATATCAGTCTGCTGGCAACGCGCCTGCCGGTAATTGGCGTGCATCACGCCTTCGGGGTTTACAAGCGTCAGATGCGGCGCTTGTTCATCCGGCGCTTTCGTTCGCGCCTGCTACTGCTCGGGGTTTCCAACTCCGTGCGGGAAGATATCCGCCATTGCTTACCCGGCTGGGATAAAACCGGAATTGCAACGCTCTACAACCGTATTGATGTCGCTGCAGTACAGGCTGAACAGATACCCCGTCAGCAGTCGCGAGAACGCCTTGGCCTTCCCCATGACGCCTGGATTGTGGGTAACGTTGGCAGGTTGCACCCGGACAAGGATCAGGCAACGCTGATCCGAGGCTTTGCTGCCGCGCTACCGGGACTCCCGCGAGGAAGCGTGCTGGCTATCATGGGTAGAGGCCGATTGGAGCGCGAGCTCAAGGAGCTGGCAGCACAGCTGGGAGCAGCGGAGCAGGTGGTATTTCTTGGCCAAGTCAAGGATGGAAGGCGTTACTTCAAAGCCTTTGATGTATTTGCGCTGACTTCGGATCACGAGCCATTTGGTATGGTTCTGCTCGAAGCCATGGCGGCTGGGGTGCCCTTGCTCAGTACTGACTGCGGTGGCGCCAAGGAGATCGTCACGGGCCTGGGGCCGCTGTTTCCCTTGGGGGATACTCACGCACTGGCAGCTGCTCTGTTGGAGCTGTCCGGCATGACGGACGAGGATGTATCTCTCACAAGGCAGCGCATGTTGCAGCGCCTGAGCGAACGCTATATCGATGATGCGGTACGTCCGCTTTTTTTCCAGAGGTTGCAGAAAAGTGGTCGTATCAGCTAAGCCGCCCAGTATATTGATCCTGATACCTTATTTCGGAATGTGGCCTTTCTGGATGCCGCTTTTTCTGAAAAGCTGTGAGTTCAATGCAGATATCAACTGGCTGTTAATTGGTGATTGTGGAGAGCCCGTGGGCCTGCCTGACAACGTGCAGTATCGCGATTGTGTATTTACTGAATACTGTGACCAGGTGTCAGAACTTCTTGGGTTGGCATTCCACCCGAAGCACCCCTACAAACTGTGCGATTTGAAACCGGTGCTTGGGTTCATCCACCAACAGGAAGCGCAGACTTACGACTTTTGGGGGTTCGGTGATCTGGACTTAGTCTATGGCGATCTGAGGTCTTACTTCACAGAAGAAAAGCTGCACAGATACGACTTCTTCTCCACTCATGCGCGCCGCGTGTCAGGGCATCTATGCTTGCTGCGCAATAATGAACGTATGCGCAATCTGTTCTGGCAGATCCCGGCTTTTCGCGAGCGCATCCAGGATCAGCAGCACTATGCATTGGATGAAGGTGGGTTCTCCCGCCTGTTCTTGAAGAGAAAAAATTTCCCCGAACCGCTGTTCCGTCTGGTAGGTCTGTTCAATCCTTTACGGCGCTCAGCCGAGTTCAGGGAGGCGTTCAGTACGCCTAACGGCAGGGTGTCATGGATTGATGGCACCCATGATTTTCCTGATTATTGGCAATGGGAAAAAGGTTGTTTGACCAATAGTAGGATGCTCGGAATGACCTTCCCCTACTTTCATTTCCTTGGCTGGAAACGCAGGTTCAATGAGCACCCTGAGCTAACCGAGGCTTCATACATCAATGCTCTAGCTGCAGCGGGACAGTGGAAAGTGGACAGCCGGGGTTTCCACCCGGCCTAAAGGATCAGGCCGGGTATGTCGTTTGCCGGATGCAGTAAGAGTAGAAAAAGCTCGTCACGATAGCGACAAGATAGGTGCCGCTTGGATAAATGACGTAGGACTCGAAAAAACTGACCACCAGCCAGAATACAAAAAATATCCAGGCAAAGAGAAATACGTCCAGCGGCATCCGGCGTTGCTGGTAGGCGTTAATGGTCGCGCGACCAATCAGCATCATCAACACGGCGATGAACATCGCGCCAATCAGGCCTATTTCCACTAGCGTTTGAAAATAGGAGCTGTGCAGGTGATTGAACTGTTTTTTAAAGGCATCGCTGAACAGATCAGAGTTGCGAATCAAGGGTCTGGACCCACGCCCACCCCAACCCATGAATGGCTTCTCCATAATCCAGCCTGTCGCCGCAGCCCAACTGGCCACACGAATTTCGATACTGCTGAGATCTTGCTCTTCATGGGCGGCAGCCTGCCGCAAGCTCTCCCAGGTAACATTCTCTGATTCGAGCCGCTCGCTGACCAGTGTCGGTAAGTTGAGGCTGCTCGCCAGCAAGACCAGCAGCGCCACGCTGACCATGCTGACGAGCAGAGGTTTGCGCATCGAAAATTGAGGCCTTCCGCGAAGAAGATAGGCCAGCCCCAAGATGGCTGGAAGCAAGACTAGAGTGACGCACAGCCCCAGCCAGACCGCACGCGTCTGGGAAACAAATACTCCCCACACGGAAAAAAGCCAGGCGCTGACCCAGAATGCTACGCAAAGTGAAGCAGTCAGCCGGGGAACGTGCTTTATCCATAAATAAAAACGATGAGTGAAAACACTCAGCGCTAGGGCACATGTGGAGAAAACAATGCCAGTGTGCTGTGCATTGTGAATGCCAAAGTCAACACGCTCTCCGTGCCAGGCCCGAACCCACTCGGCTTGATCGAAACTTATAACCAGGTATATCACCAGGCCACTGAAGGCTACTGCCAGCAGATGCCAGGCTCTCAGCCAGCCGCTACGCGATATGGCATAGGCGATAGCGATAAAGTAGAGCACCCTGAGGAATCGGCGGTCACTGGTGGTTGGCGGGAAATTATCGGGCAAAGTTAATCTATGCCAGATGATAGAGATAACGATATACAGAAAAAAACACATGCCCAATAGGATAAGCGGGTCCTTTCGCAGTTCGTGATTGCCTGGGGCCATAGTGGCAGGCACAAATAGCAGAATTAACAGGATGCATGCGACGTCAAAAAGTCGTGGTATAGGCAGCCAGGAAAAAGCGAAAACAAGGCTGCTTATAGCCAAGGCGGTGTAAAGTGCTTTACTTCTATTATTCATGTAACAAGGTCTATACGGGCTTGTTTTGAAGGAATTTCATCTTGCGCCGGTCTGTTATTTCCGAGCCCAGGATCGTACTAATGAAAGGTAAGATAGCGTGTCAGCATTTCTGCTGAAATGGGCGGAAAGCTAAACGCCAAGTCATGCACCGGTCTCGTGACGTAGGAGGCGCGGTATACCTTTGATTGTACTATCCACGCCTCGGCTAACATCGGGACGTTCCGAAAAGGCGAGTTTACCAGATGTCGCCTAGCGTAGGCATTTCATGAATGGGCGTTCTGGTAGGTGGGCGACTCAAGGCGCCGGTATGAATCTCGTTTCCCCGGAACGCAAAATAGCTATCTACGAGTAGCTCAAAGCTCCTTTTCGAAGAGCGGGCATTCGGCTTGATGCTGTGCTTGCTGTGAAGGCTTGGGAGAGCTCACTAACCGTTGGTAAATAGTGCTAAAGCTTTGCCCCATACGTTCAGCGGTAAAAAGCCTTTGATAGCGTTGTGCCGCTGCCTGGCCCATCCGGATTGACAACGCGTGGTCACTCCAGAGGCGCCGCATGGCTACTTGCAATGCTGCTGCATCGCTTGGAGGAACCACCAAACCGGTTTCGCCATGGATATTGATATAGGTGGTGCCGGTTCCAATTTCGCTGGAGATCATCGGCTTGCCGAACATGGCGCCCTCCAGCAGCGATATGCCAAAGGCTTCCGAGCGCAGATGCGAAGGGAATACCAGCACCCGGCATGCCTGTAACAGTGCGTTTTTCTCAGCATCCGGTAAGGGGCCCACGAAGTGGACATTGTGTAGTTGTAGTCGCTCGGCCTGGCTGCGTAGCTTTTTCTCCATTGGGCCGGCGCCGACAATCAATACCGGGTAATTGGTGTCTTTACAGGCATCCAGCAATATATGGAGACCCTTGTAATAGCGCATGACGCCAACAAACAGGAAGAACCCTTCGGGGAATTGCGCCTGCCAATGAGCAAGGCGCTCCGGATCGATATTGTTGTAGCCCCCTTTATCGAGCCCGTAGGGTATGACCTGGGTCTTCTGCTGATAGCGAGCTAGTACGTCGCTCGTAGCCAGATAATTGGGGGAGGCAGTGACGATCTGATCCATGGCTTCGAGAAAGCGATGCATCAGGGGACGATACAGCTGCAACAGAAACCTCGGTCGAACTATGTCCGAGTGATAGCTGAGTACGCTGGGCTTGCCATGTTGCGCATTGAAGTGCAGCAGATCCATCAGCGGCCAGGGAAAGTGGTAATGAACTACATCAGCTTCCTGTGCCAGTTGCCGGAAGCGCTGGAATACCTCTCGGGATAAACCGGTAGACGCCAGGTTTAGATCCAGCTTGGCCTGATGCACCTGATGATTGGCGATGCGCAATGGTTGTGCAGCGGGTTGCTTGCTGAGAGTCAGCACGCTGCTTTCCACACCCCAGGGCTTACAGGCTTCGCACAATTGAAAGATGGTTTGCTCAATGCCACCCATGGAGTCGGGGTGGTAAGTCTTGAATAAATGCAATACACGCATCAAAAGTGACCTGCTGTTCTGTAGGTATCAACGGTAATCTGAGCACAGCGTTCCCAACTGAACTGTCGGGCCCGCTGCTGCCCTTGTTCGCGTAGGGTGGCTTGCAGCGAATCGTCATTCAGTAAAGCCAGCATCTGCGAGCGGCAGCCATCTATATCATCGGGATCCATGTAAAGGGCTGCTTTCTCAGCTACTTCAGGGATGGCCCCGCAATCGCTGGCAATAACCGGAGTACCGCTGGCCATGGCTTCCAGTACAGGGAGGCCGAACCCCTCGTAGCGGGATGGGAACAGAAGTGCGTGAGCGCCGGCTAACAGTTCCGCTACACAGTTTTCATCTTCGTAGCCCAGTAGACGAATTTGTCCGTGAGCTTGGGCTCTGTGCGGAATTTTTTTCAGTTGTTCCTGCCGCCAGCCTCTTGCGCCAATGATCAACAGCGGCATACGGTGGCGAATCCTATCGGGTAGTGCCAGGTAGGCGGCAATGACCAGGTCGAGATTCTTGCGGGGCTCCAATGTGCCAAGGCACAAATAGTAGCTGTGCATCTGCAACTGATGAGCGGCCAGACGGATCCGCAATTGCTCCTCGCTTCGTGGATGAAAGCGCGGGGCGACGCCCAGCGGTGCTATCTGCAACTTGCTCTGGGGCACCCCATAATGATGGGTGACCTCATCGGCGATGAATTGGGAATCAACCAGTATGCGGCTGGCTTGCTGCAAGGCAGTCGGTAGGTAGTGTTCGATTGCCCGCAGACGATCACTGGGTTGGGTTTCGGGATAATGTACATGAGTGAGGTCATGTAAAGTCATCACCGTGGGGCCATCAAAACGCAGCGGCCAGAGGCTGGGCTGATGATAAACCTGGGGGCGCAGACGTTTTGCCCCGCTGTCGAAACGGCGTTGCATGAGCTGTCGGCGTACACGATAGGCATTGGGCAGGATCGCCTTGACGGCCTGGCTGAGCTTCCCATAGCCGGGCTGTGGGGCTGCGGGAAAGTCGTCGCGCCAACGTAGACCGTCGAACAGGGCGAGTTCCAATTCCGGGGATTTTTGCAATGCCCGGCCCAGTTGCAATGCGTATTCGCCGATCCCCGTCCGGGGTGCATGTAGAATGCTGACATCAAGCGCGACGCGCACCAGGACCTCCAGTGTTGGATATTTCGGTGTTCTCATGCACCCGGGTGATCAGTTGTCGAGTGGAATCTTGCCAGCTCAGCCACTTCCATGTGGACATGTCACCTTGTGCTGGAAATACATCACTACTTTCGAACTGCCGGACGAGATTGGTCAGCGTGACGGGATCGGATAGGTCGAAATACGCTATGGTGTCACCGCCAATTTCGCGGAACACCGGTATGTCACTGGCCATTACCGGCAGACCACGCTGCATGGCTTCGACCAATGGCAAGCCGAATCCTTCAACATAGGAAGGAAAGACCAGGGATCGAGCATTCATATAGCAATATTCCAATTCCCGGTCAGTCAAATCATTCCACATGAACAGATGGGTATTCAGCTGCGGATGCTGGCGCACACGATCAATAAGCTGTTCGGTTTTCCAACCAATTTTGCCCACAAAGCAAACACCAATATTCTGATCTTGCCCCCAGAGCTGTTCGAAAGCGTCCAGCAGATAGCTGTGGTTCTTGCGTGGTTCGATAGTGCTGACCATCAGGTAGATGGGGCGTTGTTCGAGCATCTTCTTTACGGCTGGACGTATTGCGGTGCGTGGGTTGATCTGGTCGAGATCACTACCCAGATGGAAATAATCGAACCAGCGCTGTGAGGCGGCCTCCTCGCCAAGCTTGCGTTGCACCTGATGCTGGACCTGGTCGATGATGGTTTGGGAAATGGCAATGAATCCGTCCGCGGTCCGAGCTACCCAGTCGAACCAGTGCTCGAACACTCTTACCAGACCTTCATCGCAGAACTGCGGGTGGGTCAGGGGAATCAGATCGTAAATTACCGATACGATCCGTACGCCTTCGGATTGAAGCCGCTCGGCCACAGGGAAAAAATCGGCGTGCCAGGAGGAGTCGAGCAGAATCAGGACGTCATCCGCTTCACATTGAAGCTCTTGAACACGGGACGTATCGACGTAATTGAGCGAGATATGGGATAGGCATTTCTGAGGTAGCAAAAAAGCCATCCGGGCCGCTTTGCAGACCAGTGCCAACATGCCGCGCAGGATTGGTGAGTTTCGGTACAAGTCGGTGCGTTCGCGTGCGGCCTGGTACAGGTTGACCCGCTGGCCCAGTCGTCCCAAGCGGTCATGCTGCCGGCTCAGCCAGGATTGCAAGCGGGGCCTGATTTTCTGTTTCTCAGCGAGGCCGAGTCGGTCTACCCGGTACACTTCACCGTGCTTGAACATTACCGGTACGCATTCAACCGCCATCTCCAACCGCTCCAGGTTGTTGACTACGTTGCGCACCACCCGCTGGATGCCGGAATTATCCTGCGGATGCTCATACACATAAGTGCACTCAATGAGAAATCGCATCGGTTGCTACTCCTTCTGCATGCGGGTGATGTTCTATCTCCAGCTTGGCGTCCAGCGATGCGCAGCCGACAAAGTCCGGTTTTCTGGTGTTGATAACATGGAAAATCAGCGCGAGATCCTGCCATTCATAGTTCATGTCGAGATGTGAATCCAGGCGCGACAGGCTCAGGGCTACGGAGTAGTTACCCTTGCCAATATTGGCATCAAAGCTGTAGCTGAAAACCGCGCGCTCGCCAGCTTTGAGATTCTTTAGTGGGCGATGGATGCGGTGAGTATTGATGCCATAGATGGCCTGCCCCATTCGATCCTTGATCATGAAGCCCAGCACCAGACGCTCAATGTCACGATTGATATCTACAGTGACCCGTAAGGTAACCGGCACTCCTGTTTCGATAATCTCGATAGCTTTGCCATCCCGATTCAGCAGCACGACCTCGGCCACGCTAGCCTCCCCGGTACCGGAGATGGTACGTATGCGATTGTCGGCGAGGCGTTCCTGACGGATGGTACTTTGTTCTCTTTCGGCAATCATGGCGCTAAAAAAGTCCATGACTTCCTCTGGTGCTCCTTCCAATGCCAGACGCCCATGATCCAGCAGCAGAGCGCGATCACAAATGCTTTGAATGGCCTGCCGATCATGGGACACGATCAGCAACGTGGTGCCCGCTTTACGAAACTCGCGGATGCGGTCGAAGCTCTTATGCTGGAAGTAAGCGTCGCCGACGGAGAGCGCTTCGTCGACGATCAGGATATCCGGTCGGCGGGCGGTGGCTACGCTGAACGCCAAGCGCATTTGCATACCACTGGAGTAGGTGCGCACCGGCTGATCCATGTATTCACCGATCTCGGCAAAGGCTTCGATCGCCGGCATCAAACTGTTGAGATCCTCGATGCTCATGCCTAACAACTGACCAGCCATGAATACGTTCTGGCGCCCGCTGAACTCGGGATGAAAACCCATGCCCAGTTCCAGTAGTGCCGCAACCTGACCCTCAAGCTGAATATGACCTGCGGTGGGTTGGGTAGTGCCGGTGATCATCTTCAATAGCGTGCTTTTGCCGGCACCATTGATACCGACGATCCCGACAGCCTCGCCGGGCTTGACCTGAAAGCTGACGTCCCTGAGCACCCAATGTAACTGGTGTCGCGGTTTAGCCCAGGGTAGTACCCACTCCGCCAGACGTGCCCAGCGGGTGGGATATTGTCGGTAGGCCTTGCCCAAGCCGGTAACCTGAATATTTCCCATCAGAGTTCATCCACCATTTCACCAGATCGTTTGCGGAACAGCGATAGTGCGAACAGGCACAGCAGCACCGATATCAAGGTCATTGGCCAGAGTGCGCTCCATTGCGGCCATGCGCCCTGCACGAAGATACCCTGATAGGACTGGATCAGAGGGACCATGGGGTTCCATTTCAGCAAAGCAGCTGCGCTCTCAGGCAGGATGCTGGGTGGATAGATGATGGGTGTGAACCAGAACCAGAACTGCAGCACGATGCCCGTCATCTGGCCAACGTCGCGGAAGAATACGTTGAGTACACCGAGGATAATACCCAGGCCTACGGCAAACACGATCTGGATCAGCAGGACCGGCAATATGGCGATGACCACCCAGCCGGGAAAGTTGCCGGTGACCAGCAAGAAGCCCAGAAACAAGCAGAAGATGATGGCGAAGTTGAGTAACGCATTCAGCACGACCACCAGAGGCAGGCAGATGCGCGGAAAGCTGAGCTTTTTCAGCAGGGTGGCATGTTCAAGGAACACGGATTGACTGCGTCCGATTATCTCGGCGAACAAGCCCCAGGTGAGTAGGCCAGCACATAAGTAGATGCCATAGGCCAGATCATTGTCCACACCAGGCAGGCGTGCTTGCATCAGGCGGGAAAAGATCACCGTATAGACAATAATCATCGCCAGTGGATTGATGATGGTCCATAGGGCACCTAACAGTGAGTTGCGATAACGGGTCTGGAACTCCCGCTGGACGCTACCCAATACGAAACCGCGATAATGCCAGAGGGAATGGAGCAGGGCGGTATGCATCAGCACGCCCTGCCATACTGGTCATCCAATCGGACTATGTCATCTTCGCCAAGGTATTCACCGCTCTGTACCTCGATGATAACCAGATCGACCAGGCCTGGGTTGCTCAAACGGTGTCGATGTCCGGCAGGGATGAAGGTGGATTCGTTGATGTTGATCAGGCGTGGCGTGTCCGAACCATTGAGAATCTCGGCCATCCCCTGAACAACGATCCAATGTTCACTGCGATGATGATGCATTTGCAGCGACAATGCTGCACCGGGTTTGACGAGGATACGTTTGATTTTGAAGCGCGGTCCTTCTTCGAGAACCGTATAGGTACCCCAAGGACGGTCTACCGTACGATGTAGCTGATAAGCGGGATGCTTGTCATGTTTGAGACGCTTGGCGATCCGCCCGATATCTTGTGCCCGATTGGCATTGGCTATCAATACAGCATCACAGGTATCAACGATAATCAGGTTCTCTACGCCTACCGTGGCCACCAACCGTTTCTCACTGAGAATAAAGGTATTGCGCGTATCCTCCATCAGCGTGTCACCCTCCACCCGATTATTGTGCTGGTCGGCGGGGATCAGATCGGCGAGTGCCGTCCACGAGCCAATATCGCTCCAGTCGAAGCCTGCAGGCACCATGGCCACCCTGTCGGAGCGTTCCATCAATGCATAATCTATCGAAATATCTGGCAGCTGACTGAAGCTGTCTGTTTGTAACTCCTGTAACAATACGCCCGCGCTGTCGTGAACCGGACTCAAGCTCAGACAGTGGTCTGCCGCAGCCAGAATTTCGGGAGCATGCTGTCGCAGCTCATCCAGCAGAGTGCTGATCCTGAAACAGAAAATGCCGGCATTCCACAGGAAGCCGCCGTGCTGCAGATATTCCCGGGCGGTCACCTCATCGGGCTTTTCCACGAAACGCAGTACCCGGCAGCCGCCTTGGTCATCCAGAGACTCACCACTTTGAACGTAGCCGAAGCCGGTCTCTGCTCGAGTCGGAGGTATACCGCAGGTCACCAAGAAATCTTCATGTGCCAGCCGTACGGCATGCTCCAGGGTGCGGCAGAAAGCGGTGTCGTTCTCAATCAGGTGGTCGGCTGCCATCACTATCAATACGGCATCCTCACCGTGACAAGCTGCCAAGGCAAGCGCCGCATGGGCTACCGCGGCGGCGGTGTTGCGTCCTTCCGGTTCGAGAAGATAGTGGGCTTGGTACTGACGACCAATCCCGGCCTCTGCCAATTGATCCTTGCTGGCAAAATAATGTTCGCGATTGGTAACGGTCATTATGGTACCGCCGCCGGGTACCAGGGCTGCAGCGCGACGGTAGGTTTTAGCTAACAGGGTCTGGCCGTCGGGCAATCGCATGAAGGGTTTTGGATGCCCCTCTCGCGATACCGGCCAGAGACGGGTGCCAGCGCCTCCGGAAAGAATGACGGGTATTATCGACATGCTGTCTACTCCTTGCTGACCCGGCGCAGGTCAGCTTCAACCATCATGGCAATGAGGTCGGCGAGACTGGTACGTGCGGACCAGCCGAGCTGACGTTTTGCCTTGGAAGGATTACCCAGCAGTACATCTACCTCCGCGGGGCGGAAAAAACGCGGATCAATGACCACATGATCCTGATAATTCAAGCCAACCCGCTCAAATGCCAATGAGCACATGTCACGTACGGTGGCGGTCTGCCCGGTGGCTACGACATAGTCATCCGGCTGGTGCTGTTGCAGCATCAGCCACATGGCTTCCACATAGTCTCCGGCGAAGCCCCAGTCACGCTTGGCGTCAATATTGCCGAGGCGTAGTTCCTTCTGTTTGCCCAGCTTGATTCGGGCTACGGCATCGGTGACTTTGCGGGTGACAAACTCGATTCCGCGCAGAGGGGATTCATGGTTGAACAGAATCCCGCTGGAGGCATGCAGATTGAAACTTTCCCGATAGTTGACGGTGATCCAGTGGCCATAGAGCTTGGCGACACCATAAGGACTCCGTGGGTAGAAAGGCGTGGATTCGTCCTGCCGCTCCGCTTGAATGAGGCCGAACATTTCACTCGTTGACGCCTGATAAAAACGGGTCTCGGGGGAGAACTGACGGATGGCTTCGAGTACATGAGTTACGCCCAGCCCGTCCACAATCCCGGTAGTGACGGGTTGGTCCCATGAGCTACCGACAAAGCTCTGCGCGCCCAGGTTATATATTTCGGTGGGGCGAGACTTGATGACCGCGCGTTGTATCGAGCAGGCATCGGCCAGATCACCTTCTAGGAACTCAATGTCGCTGGCTATGCCTAGCTCACGCAGGCGCCAACTGGTATCCGAGCTGCGCCGTGCGACCAAGCCATATACGTTGTAACCTTTGTCGAGCAGTAGCTTTGCCAGGTAAGCGCCATCTTGGCCAGTCACACCGGTAATAAGTGCATGCTTATTCATTGTTATTATGAATCCTCTCGTCCCAGTCGCTGAGCACATCGTGCAGAGTTGTTGTGGTTGTTATGATGGGTTGCCAGTTCGTTTGCGCGCGTAACTTCTCGCCAGAACCCGCTACGCGCCGCTGTTCTGCCCTGCGTAGACGATCTGGATGCTGTTCCAGAGTGATTTCTACTTCCGCCAGACTGGCCATCTGCATTATCAGTTCGCGGATGTCGCGTTCTACTCCTGAGCAGACGTTATAGATCTCACCTGACTGGCCTTTTTCCAGCAGGTGAAAATAGGCGCGTACAACGTCACGTACATCAAGAAAATCCCGACTCACATCCACGTCGCCGACCTGCAGTCGTGGAAGCTGCAATCCTTTACGAATACGTATCAACTGGCGGGCCATATCGGGAACCAGGAAATCGGCTGCTTGGCCCGGGCCGATATGATTGAATGGGCGGGCGATCACAATGCGCCAATCTGGCTCGCTGAATGACCACTGCAGACAAAGATTTTCCGCCGCCAGTTTGCTCACAGCGTAAGGGTTGCGAGGCTTAGGCAGCAGGGTTTCGTCGATGGGTAATTGCTCTGCGGTGACCTGTCCGTAGACGTCCCCGGAACTCACATACAGAAAGGTGCCCTGGAAATCATTGCGCTTGAGGGCCTGAAGTAGATTCAGAGTACCGCGCAGGTTGATCTGCAGAGTGCGGGCCGGATTACGGAAAGCCTCAGGAACGAAAGTTTGCCCGGCCAAATGGATGACAGCATCAGGACGGGTCGCCGACACCCAGGCGTCGAGCGAGTTGGTATCGAGTAGATCATGAGAAGGCGCCGCTACCAGCTGCCATTCGGATCGATGATTTGCCAAATGAGCCAGCAGGTGCCGACCAACGAAGCCGCTTTGACCCGTGACAAGTAACTTAGACACGTGGCCCCCTGTCGGCTAGGCAACGTGCCCTTACCCGCCAAGCCCTGCGGACGCATTGGTCCCTCCGGTGTGATATCTCTGCAAGCATTCCCGTAGCCCTTTATTCTTGGAGTGGTGCTATATGGGTTTCAGATGTATCGGATTGAGACGGTCAGGTTTTCTTGTTTAATCCTTATTCACTGTATGAATAAGGATTAAACGTTTGTTTGAATGCACTGTCAAGCCAATTGCCAAGTTTGAGATTTTTCGCTTTTTTTAAGATTTTAAGCGAATTTAACATCATTTATTCACGTCATGACTCGCTGGGTGGTTCCGGTGGGCAGCGCTCGGGTTTACGCGCAATAATGACCTGGCTCTTGGGCAATGCTTGGTCAAGAGCTTGCTTGATACGTGGTCCATCTCGCATTGATAGCAGGGTTTCCCAGGTGCGTCCCCATTGCTGAAGCAGGGGATGCCAAGGGTCAGATAGATCCTGGTCACAAGTCCAAAAGAAGGCCCAGAACATTGACCAGAAGAAGCCATAGCAGGTCTGTTTCTCAATAATAAGTCCGGCGTCGCTGACTAACCTGGGGAAGTCTTCCCGGGAGAGAATGCGAATATGGTGGGGCTTTTCGAAGTAGAGTGGTGGTGCCACCGTTTGCTGCACCGTTTCGCTCGCAATATCTGGAACGCTGAGTAGATAAAGTGCCCCAGGCTTACCGACGCGAACCAGTTCAGCGAGAATATTAACGGGGTCGTCCACATGTTCGAGTACCTCGGTGCAGATTACTTTGTTGACATGGTTATCGGGCAGAGGGAGCGGGTTGGCATCGCTGACCAGACCATGAATGCCCCTAGCCGCAGAGCCTTGTAGCCGGCTCTCAGTATCCTTTACCTTCTGCTCGTCGATATCGACGAAAGTGACTTCAGCCCCGCGTCCGGCGCAGAAGCCAATGAGCCCTCCATCGCCACAGCCGACATCAAGCACGTGGTCTTCTGGCTGGATTTGAAAGTCAGTAAACAGCTCCCCGTTTTCTAGAAACCAGCCGCTGAGGTTCGCGTCATGCAGGGTGACATCATTGATAGCCGCAACATCTTCGCTGGCCGCTGCTACGACTGGCTGCTCAGCCGATAGGCTGGTCTGAGCGGCCCGCACCGTCTGCTGTAGGGCTGATCTCTGATTTACCGAAAATATGCGCTTCAAGCGGGTAATCATGTCTGGTTCCTGCATGGCTTTGAGGTTGCGGCGCACGGCCTGGGGAGGTGGTTTCGTTCATCATGCGTTGGGCTATGGCGCGACCCTTGCGCCGTAAAGGTTGTTCTACCCAGCGATGGTTGAGCTCGCTGCAGACTATGATCAACCCTCCAGCGGTTAGCAGGTAGAGAAGGAAATCGTCGGAGTTGGCCACGTTGCCGGGATTCATGCGACTCCAGATTTCACGGGTCAGGAAGAACGCCGGAATATGGATCAGGTAGATGGCAAAGGAGCGGGCGCCCAGCCAGGTAAACACTCCATGTAGTGGTGCTGGCATCAACAAATTTTCGTTATACGATGCGATCCATACCAGCAGAACACAGAGCAGGGTAATTACGCTGACTCGATGAGTGGTTACACGCAATTCATCGGAGCCAAGCAAGGCCAGACATCCCAGCAGAAACAATAAGGGAATGGTTCCCTTGAGCGGAAGCGTCTGCAGAATTTCTGGCTTGGCTAACTGATAGCTGGGGTGTCGGCTCCAGATAGCCAGCAGTACCCCCAGTAGCATACCGTCGCAGCGAAATACCATCATGGCCAGGGTTCGCTCCTGGAGTAGTTGATAGAGCACTATCAGTATCAATACCGGTACCAACCAGCGGCGCGACAGCAGGACTACCAGCGGCAGCAGGAAGTAGAACTGCTCTTCCAGTGACAGGCTCCAATAAACGAAGCTTGCCCCGTACTCACTTTGCATAAAAGTGTCGAGAAAGCGCAGGTTCGCAACATTTAGGAAACCCGCAACGGTGGCTTCAAGGTTCGCGCGAAGATCGCCAAAGGTGCCGGTGTCGCGAAATACAACTGCGCCCAGCAGCATTATCAGCAACCACAGCCAGGCGGAAGGCAGGAGGCGCCAGGCGCGCCTTATCCAGAAGGCCAGGGTTATCCGTACGGCCGACTGATCATTACCTCTGGCCTGGAGTTGTGGCAGTAGCGTGCGGGCTATGACGAATCCCGAAATGACAAAGAACAGATCCACCCCAACCCATCCGCCGAAATATACTGCCAGCCGCTCAAGCCCTGATGAGCTCCAGGTAAATAGATTGTCTCGGGCGTGATGAATTACCACACCGATGACAGCGAGCCCGCGGAGGACTTCAATATCGAGAATGCGCCCGTTGCTCATGGGGCTGCTTAACCGAGGGGTTTGCGGGCTATGAAGATCTGACTCTTGGGTAGGGCTTCATCCAACGCCTTGCGCAGCGGCTCGGCTTCAGGAAGGCTTATCAGGCGTGCCCAGATTGCGGTCCAGCTATCAAGCAGGGGGAAATAGGGTGGCTTGGTACAGTCATGGCTGATAGCTTCAGGGTCATTCTGGGCCGCCTTGTCCAGAACCCAGTACATCGACATCCAGAGGTTCCAGAAGAACCCATAACTGGAACGTTCGACAATCTCCAGCCCCGCGTCAGTGATTTTTCCGGCGAGTTCATCCGGCTCGAAAATATGGATGTGATTAGGTTTCTTGAAATATTCTGGAGGTGCAATCGGGAGTTGGAGTCGCTCGGCCGTCGCATCCGGAACAGAAATCAGGTAGAGGGCGCCGGGCTTGCCGATGCGTGCGAGTTCTCGCAGAACCGTTTCCGGGTCGTCCACATGTTCGAGCATTTCCATCGCGATCACCCGCGATGCGAAGCCTTCAGGCAGCGGTAGAGGATTACAGTCGGTGACTATGCCACGGGGTTCGCGTGCGGGCGTGTGCTGGATACGCTCATTCAGACTCTCGATATTGCCTGGATCAAGGTCGCAATACACTACCTGCGCGCCAGAGCGTGCGCAGAACAGGCTGGCCCCACCAGCCCCGCAACCCACATCCACAACCACATCCTCCGCACATATCTGGAAGTTGCGAAATAGCTCACCGGTATCGTTCTGGTACCAGCCAGCCCGGACCGCGTCGGTAAGCCCAACGTTACGTGCATCATGGAACTCAGGATCATTTGCCTTGCGTTGCCACTCTTCGAGGCTGGGGACGCGCATCCAGGTAGGAATCATGCAGGGGTTCTCTCCAGCAGTTGTTGTAACAGGGGTTCCAGGCGAGCCTTGGCTATAACTATTGAACAGTGTTGCTGCATGCGTTTGACCGCAGCTCCGGACATCCTTTGGTAACGCTCAGGATCTTCGCGATAGCATTCATAGGCGGCTCTGAAGGATTTACAGAGTGACGACCAGTTGATCTGCTGGCGCAAAGTGCGATAGGCGATCCGCGGGTCATGTGGCCAGGCAGTTGCGTCAGCTGAGCTCTCGACCACGAAGGCAATATCCTCATTGATGTAATCAGCCAGCGCGGAATGCTGAGGGGCTACTGCTGGCTTGCCGCAGGAGAGGTATTCCATCAGGGGTAAGCATTGTCCTTCGCCATGAGAGGTGTTAACTGCGAAGTGGCTGCCATTCAGCAGATCGAGATAGGCATCATTTTCCAGAAAGCCACTCACCAGTACGACACGGCAGCGAAACCTGCCCAGCTTGGGCAACACCATCAGAATATGTTGGATGGCTTCTTCCTGGCGTCGATGACCAAGTTTGAAAACCAGAGTGGCTTCAGGCTCGTCACGGAACTCGGTGCAGAAGGCGGTGAGCATATCGGTCCAGTTCTTGCGACCATCAAGGGGGTTGAACAAGCTGGTGAAGACCACGCCACTCAGTTGTAACCGGCGTCGGCCAGGTTGCCATGGGTCGCTCTGGACCGCCCAGCGATCCAGCCTGGGGCGCCATGTATCAGGCACGCGACACGACAGTACCTGTTGATACCATGCCACCAGGTACTCAAGAGTGATTCGCGCGGCGCTTTTGGGGGCGCGGCGGAAACCCTGATTATGATCAATTGGAATCTCGCCGCGGGCTTCGGCCACGGCACGGATGATGTCCTGTTCAGTCGGCAACCAGTGAATAAGATCTGGGTCATTGGTATCAAATAGCGCGCCGCGCGCAACCTCGATAACCTCCGAACCGGGATCGTTGGCATCTCGCAAATGTTCACGGGCCGGGCCCATGCGGTCCCAGAGTGGGGCAGGAATAGCCACTACTGGAAAATTATCACCCATTAGCTCACGTACCGCATCGGCGCTTTGTTGTGAATGAACTATGGCACCGGCGCAGTGTTGCAGGGACTGGCGCCAGTCCAGTTCCAGGCGATCCTCCCACCAGGTCTCGTCCGGCATGCTACTAAATTCCCAGGCAAACACGGGGATAGTAGGGCAGGCGAGATCCAGGCAGGTCAGATGAGGCGGAGAGAAACTCAGAAATACGCAGGCTTGTCCGCTTTCTGTGGCCTCCCGGTAGAGAGGGTCGACTTCAGTGGCAGGAGCTTCGACTACCTGCACTTCCCCTAGTTGCTGCAACAAAGGCATGAATTCGCGTAGTACGAAATAGTAGCTGTATTCTGGTTCTCCAAAATTCTGCACCACGGTTTCGGCATTCATTGCTGAATACACCAGAATCTTCATCTCTCACCTCGACTGAGCTGCGTCGCCAACAAGGGAGTCAAAAAATGCTGCAGTTGCGTTGCGACGACGGAGGTGTCGGCGAAGTCGCGCATGCGTTGCCAGGCATTTACGGACATGCGCTGGTAGCCGTTCGGGTCGTCCAGTGTCAGTTGGTAGCAGTCGCGAAAGCCTTGCATCAGCGATTCCCAGTCGAGACGGTGACGGCGGGTACGCAGTGTCCCGGCCGGGTCATGAGACCAGCAGGCCAATTCCTCGGAACTCAATACGACACGTGCTATTTCGTCGTCCAGATAGTCGAGCATCGCGGTGTGGCGAGGGGCGAGGGCTGGTTTGCCACTGGAGAGAAATTCCATCAAGGGCAAGCACAGGCCTTCGCCGGTAGACGCATTGACGTAGAAGTCGGTGATGCTGATCAACTCACGATATTGTTGGTCATCCAGAAAGCCGTGCAGCGTCAATACCCGACATTGGAATGGAGCCAGGCGGGATAATAGGGTCAGCAGGGGGATGCGGTAGAACTCCAGATCATGATGAGTCATTTTTAGGAGTAAAGTAGCGTTGGGGTTGTCGCGGAAGGCCCAGCAGAAGGCCGTGACGATATCTACCCAATTCTTGCGACCATCACTGGGGCTGAGCATGCTGCAGAATACGGTACCTGACAGTTCAACGCGGCAATTCTCCACTGGCTGTTTACCAGCCTGATTGGGTGGAGGTTGCTTTCCTTGACGTTGCGGTTCAGTACGCGGGATCCAGCTTCGAAGCAAAGCAGCCAGCCAAGCGCGTAGCAAATTCAAACTGAGCCTCAGCGCGCCGGATTTCTTGACTGCAGATTTGCTGGTGTACGGGTGGCGGGGTGGGCGGGGTAGATGCTGTACCAGCCCATTGGCCGAAAGGCCCAGGCCGGCGCTGTCTATCACGTAGCCGGAGAACTCGAAACTCCTTGAGTCGGAGCACGGTCGCCAGCCATCCGCGGGCAATATACTGCCGAAGTGAGCCCAGACCGGAGCCGGCACCGCTATGACCGGGTAGGCTTCGCCCATCAGGTTGCGAATGGCTTGCGCGGACTCCTGGCTGCAAGCTATCGCGCCAGCCAGTCGTTGCAGGGCGTGTCGCCAATCATTGCGCGGTTCGTTACCCCATGGCTGATCCGGTGCATCATGAAACTCCCAGGCAAACAGGCATACGGTCGGACATTGCAGATCCACCGGAGTCTGCTGCGGCGGGCTGACACTGAGGAAAATAATGCCTTCGCCTGTTTTGGAAAGTTGCAGGTAAAGCGGATCTACCTCGTCGCTTGATTCGACAGAAATAACCCGAGCAACCTGCTCGAGGGCGGGCATGAATTGTTTGAGAAGAAAGTAATAGCTGTATTCAGGTTTGCCCAACGAGCCCTGAATACTTGCGCTGTTCACTTTTGAATTAACGATTATGATCATTTCTTTTTCTTTTTTTATTCACCAGAGAGCGTCAAACCGGATGCAATAAGCTCTGGAACGCCTAATACAAACAGCATTTCAGATGCATTGCAAGACGCCGAACGCTGAATATCTGGGTGACTTGTGAGTCACTTTCGAGGGGCGTGGTCACCGCTCAGCGCTTTTGATAGTGGTCAGCAGTTGTGCAGTGTGAGACCTCTTTATCCTCAGAGCGGAGCTGGATGTGTGAATGGAACGGCTCCAGCAATAGTGCATGCAACGGAATGCTGTCGGTAGACGCCTATGCTTGTGCTTTCAGGGGCATTAATGCGCACTGAGTGGAGCAATGGGAGGCGCCAGTCGTCTTGCTTGAAAACCACCAGCCAGCCACGTTTGGCAGTATCCCCACCCCGGAAGAACGCACTATCACCCGTTAGGAAATTGATGAGTAAAGATGGCAGATCATGCCGGCGGCTATTATCTGGGTAAAAAAATAGGCCATACCGGATGATATGTTGCGGGACAATAGTAAGCCGGGATGTCAATGGCATTCAGCAGAATTTCATTGTGTTCTGGCTCGCGCTCCGATGCGATAAAAATCACATTTACCGTTGCAGTAGCATGCCTTATCGCGAGTTGAATCTGAATAGGCTGCCCACGTTTGGATTCACCAACGCCCAATCACTTTCATAACGCAGCAGATGCTGATAATTCCTGTCTCGCATCCGCCGGGGCAGTGGCCGGCCCAGGCAGCGCATATCAGAGATATCGATCAAGCCGAGTTTATTGTCGGGCGTCAGGACAATGTTGCCCATGTGCAGCGAGCGAAAGTAAACGCCCAGATCATGCAGGTGGGTAATGAATTCCGCCAGTCGAGCAAACAGCTCCAGTTGATCGAGACTGGTATCGTCCTCCAGTAATTGACGCAGCGTTTCGCCTGCCAATGGTTCGTAATGGACCACCGAACGGTATGGGTCACTCATCCGGTAAAGCTGAATGACCCGGGGGCAGGGGATGCCGAGGCGTTGCAGTTCTGCGGCGTTGTCCGCGAAGCGTTTGGCCGGTGAATAGAAAGCGGTCTTGGAGAGCCAGCTTTTGCGCCGGAACAGTTTGAGAAAGGTGCCGTCGGCCAGGCGCAGGACCTTTTCACCGTGGCCGTCCTTCTCGAGTATCTGCGCATCGGCACGCCAGATGTCGTACTGTTCCCTGTTGAGTGGCTGCATTGACACGATCCTGAAACAAAACGGTAGTTTACCGTAACTGGACTATTCCTTCATGTGAGGCTGTATGCGATTGGGCTTGCGGCCCGACATGCTGTGATAAACTCCCGGCCTGATTCCATTTCGCGAAGAGCTTATGTCGGATTCTCCAAAAGAAAGCTTTGCCCGCTCAAGCGCACGTATCTATCTGCGCTTGCTTGGTTATGTGAAGCCCTACTGGGTGTCGTTTGTCATCAGTATCCTGGGGTTCATGGTCTTCGCTTCCAGTCAGCCCGCTATGGCCTGGATGCTGAAGTATTTTGTGGACGGGCTGAATGAGGGGGCCAGCGCCCAGTTTCTCGGCGTACCGCTGATCTGGGGCTTTCCGCTATTCATCGTCCTGGTCGCGGTGTATCAGGGCATTGGCTCCTTCCTGGGTAACTACTACATCGCCAGGGTATCGCTGGGTGTGGTACATGACCTGCGCACCGCGCTGTTCGATAATCTGCTGACATTGCCCAACCGCTACTTCGACAACAACAATTCAGGTCATCTGGTGTCCCGGGTGACCTTCAACGTGACCATGGTCACCGGCGCCGCCACCGATGCAATCAAGGTGGTGTTCCGTGAAGGCATGACGGTGATCTTCCTGTTTGGCTATCTGCTGTGGATGAACTGGAAACTGACCCTGGTGCTGATGGCGGTACTGCCGCTGATTGGCCTGATGGTCAACAGTACCAGCAAGAAATTTCGCAAGCAGAGCAAGAAGATCCAGACGGCCATGGGTGATGTGACCCATGTCACCTCCGAGACCATTACCGGCTACCGCGTGGTACGTAGCTTCGGCGGCGAGACATATGAGAGTGAGCGCTTTCACAAAGCAAGCGAAAACAATCGCTCGCGCGGCTTGAAGATGGTCCGTACGGGTGCGGTGTTCACGCCTACGCTGCAGTTGGTAACCTACGGGGCGATGGCCGGGGTGATGTTCCTGGTGTTGTTTCTGCGTGGCGATGCGACCGCTGGTGATCTGGTGTCCTACATCACAGCGGCAGGCTTGCTGCCCAAGCCGATTCGTCAGTTGTCCGAGGTCAGTGCCAATATCCAGAAAGGTATCGCCGCGGCTGAGAGCATTTTCGAGCAGTTGGATGAGGAGCCCGAGAAGGATACCGGTACCGTCGAGCGCGAGCGCATCAGCGGGCGTATTGAGGTCAAGAACCTGTCTTTCCACTATCCCGGGACGGACAAGGTGGTATTGCAGGACATCGATTTCACTATCGAGCCGGGGCAGATGGTGGCGCTGGTGGGCCGTTCCGGCAGTGGTAAATCGACCCTGGCCAATCTGATTCCCCGTTTTTATAGTCATGACCAAGGGGACATCTTGCTCGATGGCGTCGAGGTAGAGCAGTACCGTTTGCGCAACCTGCGCCGGCAGATCGCCCTGGTGACTCAGAATGTGACATTGTTCAATGATACGGTCGCCAACAATATTGCCTATGGTGATCTGGCCGGGGCGCCGCGCGAGGCCGTGATTGCTGCGGCGGAAGCCGCCTACGCAGCGGAATTCATCGAGCAGCTACCTCAGGGCTTCGACACGCTGGTCGGTGAAAACGGCGTGTTGCTGTCCGGCGGCCAACGCCAGCGTCTGGCCATTGCCCGTGCCCTGTTGCGTGATGCGCCGGTGCTGATTCTGGATGAGGCGACATCAGCGCTGGATACGGAATCAGAGCGACATATCCAGGCGGCGCTGGATCGCGTGATGGAAGGTCGCACCGCACTGGTGATCGCCCACCGCTTGTCGACCATCGAGAAGGCCGACATCATCATGGTGATGGACCAGGGGCGCATCGTCGAGCGCGGCAGTCATGCCGAGCTGATAGCGCAGGATGGTTATTATGCACGGCTGCACAGTATGCAGTTCCAGGACGAGAAGCCCGCCGTCTGAGACGCTATTACCAACCTGACAGGTCGGAGCCAATACAAGTGAGTGACGCAATGAAATTGACCATGCCCCGTTTTGATTCCGCGCCGGTTCTGGTGGTGGGTGATGTGATGCTGGACCGTTACTGGCACGGTCCCAGTCACCGTATTTCACCAGAGGCGCCGGTGCCGGTGGTCAGAGTTGATCAGATCGAGGATCGCCCCGGCGGCGCCGGTAACGTGGCACTGAATATTGCTGCGCTGGGTGCGCCCGCCTGGCTGGTGGGCGTCACGGGTGAGGATGAGGCCGCCGAGATACTGCAGCGGCGCTTGAATGCTGCGGGTGTGTACTGCGCTTTCCAGGGGCACCCCGAGCAGCCGACCATCACCAAGCTGAGGGTGTTGAGTCGGCATCAACAACTACTGCGGGTGGACTTCGAAGAGCCCTTTGCTACTGATGGCGATGCTCTGCTGGATACGGTAAACGGGCTGCTGGACAAGGTCCGGGTGGTGATCCTCTCGGATTATGGCAAGGGTGCGTTGGTCAATCATCAGGCGTTGATCAAGGCCGCTCGGGAGCGCAACCTGCCGGTGTTGGCCGACCCCAAGGGGAAAGATTTCAGCGTCTACCGCGGTGCCACCCTGATCACGCCCAACCTGTCTGAATTCGAGGCGGTGGTGGGTGTCTGCTCCACTGAGCAGGAGTTGGTCGACAAAGGCCTGGCGCTGATCGAGGAGCTGGAGCTGGAGGCACTGCTGGTTACCCGCAGTGAGCATGGGATGACGCTGCTGCGACGCGGTGAAGTGGCCCTGCATTTGCCCGCCCGCGCCCGGGAAGTGTTCGATGTGACCGGTGCGGGCGACACTGTGATCTCAACGGTCGCAACCGCACTGGCCGCGGGCGAGTCGCTGCCTAACGCCGTGGCCCTGGCCAATCTGGCGGCGGGTATCGTTATCGGCAAGCTGGGTACCGCTGCCATCAGCGCGCCGGAGCTGCGCCGTGCGGTGCAACATGAGCAGGGCGCCGGGCTTGGGGTGTTGTCGGCCGAGCAGTTGATCGTGGCCGTGGAGGACGCCCGCGCCCATGGTGAGCGTATCGTCTTCACCAATGGTTGTTTCGATATCATCCATGCCGGTCATGTGGGTTATCTGGAAGAGGCGCGCAGCCAGGGCGATCGGCTGATCGTGGCGATCAATGACGATGCTTCGGTGACCCGTCTCAAAGGGCCGGGGCGGCCGATCAATGCGGTGGAGCGGCGCATGACCGTGCTGGCCGGATTGGGTGCGGTGGATTGGGTGGTGAGTTTTGCCGAGGATACGCCGGAAGAGCTGCTGAAGCAGCTGCGCCCGGATGTGCTGGTCAAGGGCGGCGACTATGGCATCGATCAGGTAGTGGGGGCGTCTATTGTGCAGGCCTATGGCGGCGAGGTGAAGGTGCTCAAATTTGTCGATAGCTGTTCGACGACGGCGATAGTGGAGAAGATTCGGGAGCAGAACGGCGGTGAGGCCGCTTCCTGAGTCTGAATTCAGACTTGGGGGGGCTGCGATGCCGCTGGCCGGGATGGAACCCGGCCTTCCAGGCGTCGCTTCACTCCCTTAACACATTAACTTAGGGCCACACCGATCCTGACACAAGCGCTGCCCAGCGCTGCCTTTGCAGTCGATTCCAGTTCACGGTCTGAATGCGTTGCGGGCATGGCAATACATCTTCCCCGCCGCGCTGCCCCCGTTGCACTTGCTGCCGAACCATTGCCTGGCCGCCTTGCGGCAGTTGCGGTAATCGATCGATCCGGTGCGGTAGTTGCTGCAGACGCTGGCGAAGTCCAGCAGCGTGCCGTCATGTTCGTAATACATGCGGTACTCGGTCGCCGTGCCGCGGGCGTCGGTCCAGATCACTTTCTCTGTTTCTTCTTCAATGCGGCGGGCCCTGGCAGGTTCGTCTTTCTGTTTCCGGGCGGTCACCGAGCCGATGGTGTTGATATGGCGGCTGGGGGTGTAGTTCCGGTCGCTGAAACTGGTCTGCCGTTCAGCCCTGGGATCGTTGGCCTGGGCGGGCAGGTTGGCCACGGCAGCGAGGGTGATACTGATGAGCAGTGCTGACAGGCTGCGGCTAAGTCCGGTTCGGGTCTGGCTGGCATCCATGGTGAGCCCCGGCGGGTTGGTGAATTCAGCGCGAGGATAACAAGGATGGCCGGTGGGCAAAGTGCTGTGCTTCACATTATTGAGTGAAGGGGTTAGGCGGAGGATGGTTTTGTGATGCAGGGCGGGTTAATGCGGCGCCCGCGGACCTCTCGGTAACCGCGGGCGGAGTAGAGGATGATCAGCCTGCAGCGCGCATATGGCCGAATTCTTCCAGGTTCAGGTGCCATTCGACCGCTTCGCGCAGCAGGTGCGGCGTGTGGCCACCCTTGGCGCAGGCTCGCTCGAAGTAGTCATTCAGCGCATCGCGATAATCCGGGTGCACGCAGTTGTCGATGACCACACGGGCGCGCTCGCGGGGTGCCAGACCGCGTAGGTCCGCCAGGCCCTGTTCGGTGACCAGGATATCGACGTCATGCTCGGTATGGTCTACATGGCTGACCATGGGCACCACGCTGGAGATCGCTCCGCCCTTGGCAATCGACTTGGTGACGAAAATTGCCAGGTTGGCGTTGCGGGCGAAGTCGCCGGAACCGCCGATCCCGTTCATCATCTTGGTGCCGCCCACGTGGGTCGAGTTGACGTTGCCGTAGATGTCGAACTCCAATGCGGTATTGATGCCGATGATGCCCAGGCGCCGGACGATTTCCGGGTGGTTGGACATTTCCTGGGTGCGCATCACCAGCTTGTCCTTGTACTTCTCCAGATTGCCGAACACGCGCTCGTTGCAACGGCCCGACAGGGTGATGGAGCAGCCGGAGGCAAGTGTCATCTTGCCAGCGTCGATCAGCTCGAAGGTGCAGTCCTGCAGCACTTCGGAATACATCACCAGATCTTCAAAGGAGGAGTTGATAAAGCCGCACATCACCGCATTGGCGATGCTGCCGATGCCGGCCTGCAGTGGACCGAGGTTCTTCGGCAGGCGGCCAGCTTCCACCTCCTTCTCGAAGAAGGCGATCAGATGGTCGGCGATGCCCTGGGTTTCCGCATCCGGCGGGGTAACCGTGGAGTAGGAGTCAGGCTGGTTGGTAATGACGATGGCGGCGATCTTCGCCGGGTCAATCGGAATCGCGGTGCTGCCCATGCGCTGGCCGGGGGAGACCAGGGGGATCGGCGTGCGGGTCGGCCGGTAGGTCGGGATGTAGATATCGTGCAAACCTTCCAGGTTGGGGTTATGCGCCAGGTTGATTTCAACCACGACCTGTTTGGCGAAGATCGCGAAGCTGGCGGAGTTGCCCACCGAGGTGGTCGGTACGATGTGGCCTTCCTCAGTGATGGCGACCGCTTCGATGACGGCGATATCGGGCAGCTTCAGTTGATGGTTGCGCATCTGTTCAACGGTGTCGGACAGATGCTGGTCGATGAACATGACCTCGCCCTGGTTGATCGCCTTGCGCAGGGTGGCGTCCACCTGAAAGGGCATGCGACGGGCCAGTACACCGGCTTCGGTCAGGTGTTTGTCGAGATCGTTGCCCAGGCTGGCACCGGTCAGCAGGCTGATCTTCAGCGGTTGCTCCCGGGCGCGCTCGACCAGCGCCAGCGGGACTGCCTTGGCTTCCCCGGCACGGGTGAAGCCGCTCATGCCTACGGTCATACCATCTTCAATCAGCAATGCAGCATCTGCTGCGCTCATGACTTTGTCATGCAGCGCAGGCATGCGAATACGACTTTCATACATGGATTTGTTACCAGTGGGTGATTACGAACAGCCAGCAGTCTAGGGAAGAGCTGATTGGCGTGACGATCCGACCATGGTCTAAGAAGGCCCGAGGGCCACTTTAACAATCCGTGGAAAAACTGCTCGTGAGTGCGTCTTTCAACGACCTGCTAGGAGGAACCAATGGCGGAATCGAGGATGACCGACAGGCCACGCCTCGGCGCGCATGGTACACCTCATGGCGGTGCGCTGCCATATGCCCAGGGGCAGTGGGCGTCCGCCACCACCCAGCCGGTCTGGGGTGCGAAGGATTCGCTGAGCAGCAGATGCGGATGCTGTTGCTCGATCAGCTCACCCTTGACCAGGGTAAACAGGCGTCCGTTGAACTGATTATCGACCAGTTCGGCGAGATAGAGATCGGGGCGCTGTCGATCCAGCTGTGCCTGCAGCTGGCCGCTCTGGGCATCCAGCGACTCGTCGGCGTGCAACGCGCTCAGGTCCGGGCAGCGGGGCACGCTGAGGTGCATGTGATAGACCAGTTGCAGTGAATTGGTGGGGAGATGGACATAGGCATGGGGGCGTTCCAGTAGATTCAGCTCGCGGCACAGCACGGCCCGGGCTGCACCCTGGTGCGGGCTGAGGCTGTACCAGCGGTTGCCGTCCGGCGGCAGGGTATCGGCGTAGGGTGTGGGTAGCCAGACTTCCTGATAACGCCCCGGCAGCCAGCCCTGTCCGGTTTCCAGCAGCAGCTCCTCGGCCAGTTCGGTCATCAGGGTGAGCAAGGGCAAACGCAGCTCGTGGGCGGGTACGTAGCCGGACAGCAGTTTCAGCACTTGGTCATTACGATCAGGGCGCTGCTGGTGGACCAGCAGACGAAAGTCCCGTTGTTGCCAGCGGAAGGTAATATCCGCGGAAACCCCCAGGTTGGCCAGGGTTACGTCGAACTGTTCCGGGTCATCCACTTGTACCGGCTGGCGCAGCTCGAGCATCTGCTCGAAGCTCAGCGGGTTGCCGACCGGCGTGTAGCGCAACACCTCGGGGCCGGCCTGGACGTGGATGGCCTGGGTCTTGAAGGCCACCGGATCGTGGCGGGCAATGATAGTGGTCATGGCGCCCCTCGTTGGGTCTGGGGCCGCGCATGCTGCTGTCAGCGCGGCCTGGCTTGAGATCCGCTGTGCGTGTCGGCTTGCTGCAGAATGTTGGCGACGGTGACTACATTCTGCGTCAGATGCGCCGGTGTGATGGTACCGATGATGGCGCTGCCGACGGCCGGGTGGCTGAAGACCAATTCGAAACCGCTACGGACCGGGTCTTCACCCTCCAGGCAGATATGCCCACTGGCAAGCGCTTTTTTTACCAGAATGCCCTTGTTGTGTGACAGCGCAAAGTCGAGAACCGGACGCTCGGTCTGCTCGCGCAGGTTCCAGGTCACCATGGCGCAATCGCCATCTTCCAGCGCCTGCAGGCCACCAGCGACAGTCTTGCCGGAAAAGCCGAAGGCGCGGATCAGCCCCTCCTGCTTCAGTTGCTGCAGCGTCGGGTAGACCTCATCGGCAAGGACGGTCAGGTCATCACCATTGGAGTGCACCAGCACCAGGTCCAGATAATCGGTCTGCAGCCGTTGCAGCGAGCGTTGTACCGAGTGACGGGTATGTCGGGCGCTGAAATCGAACCAGGACTCGCCATTGTCGAATTCTTCGCCGACCTTGCTGCACAGCACCCATTCCTGGCGTTGGCCTTGCAACAGCGGCCCCAGGCGCTGTTCGCTCAGGCCATAGGCGGGGGCGGTATCCAGCAGGTTGATGCCCAGGTCCCGGGCCTGGGCCAGCAAGCCGCGCACCTGCTGGTCGGTCGGTAGTTCGAAGCCGCTAGGGTATTTCACGCCCTGATTGCGGCCGATCTTGACGGTGCCGAGCCCGAGCGGAGAAACCGTCAGGCCAGTGCTGCCAAGCGGGCGATGATATTGCTGTAGGGATGTCATGAAAACAGGGTATCCCAGACTGGCGTGGCAATGGGCGGGCACGGCAGGTCGCTGTTCGGCTGCGGCAGCTGCGGCTGGATTGCCTGACGTTCGAGCTCGGCGATGGCCTGGTCGCTCAGGTCGGGTGCCAGGGCCAGCTTGGTCGGCCAGCACACCAGCGCATTGCCGACTGCCTGCAGGTAGGCATTATCCGGGCGCACCAGGCCGCTTTGAGCCGGTTCGGCACGGGTTACCGGCAGGGTAGCCCACTGGCAGCTGCTCAGATCGACCCAGGGCAGCAGTTCCTGCAGCTCCTTCTGTGCCCGGCGAATCAGCTCCTCGGCCGGCATATCGGTGCCCTGTTCAGCCAGTTCGCCGCCCAGGTACCAGCACCATTGGCCATCGTTGCAGGGGTGGGTAGTCACAGTGACCCGCGGCTTGGGACTGCTGCCCAGGCAGTGGGCGTAAAGGGCCGGCAGGTTCGGACCTTTGGCCAGCACCATCTGCAGCGGCCGGCGCTGCATGGCGGGCTGCTGGATACCGGCACCGTGCAGCAGCGCCTCGTTGCCTTCCCCGGCGGTGAGCACATAGCGTCGGGCGATGATCTGCTGATCGGCAACCTGTACGGAGGTGATACCGTCGCTGTTGCCGCCGATCTTGACCGGGCCGCTGAGCAGGCTATCGCCACCCAGCTCCGCCAGGCGGCGGACCACATCGGGCACATCCAGCACCAGCTCGGCCAGCCGATAGACCTTGCCCTTGAAAGCCGGATTGGCGAAAACCGCGGGCAGTTCCCGCCCCTTCACGCTATCGACCCGGCCGCGCAGTGCCTTGCTGGCGAAGAAGCCGGCCAGGTTGCTGATCAGGTTGCCCGGTGACCAGAGATAATGGTGCGCCGAGAGTACACGCACGCCTTGCAGGTCCAGTTCACCACTACCATCCAGACAGGCGCGCCAGCGGCCGGGCATGCCGGCGATGGCTTCTGCGGCGGTGGTCAGTTTGCCGTGCAGGGCATACTTGGTGCCGCCATGGATGATGCCCTGGGACTTGCTGCTCTGCCCGCCGCCCAAGGTATGGGGCTCGACCAGCAAGGTGCTGTAGCCCTGTTGCTGCAGCCGCGCATTGAGCCAGAGACCGGCGACGCCGCCGCCCAGAATACAGATATCGGTGTGCAAGGGTGTGCTCATGGGCTCCGCGGGGTCAGTGGATTAGCTCGCGTAGTATAGCGATCAACGGCCGGGCAGGTCACTTCTGCTACTCTATGCCGCGTTTGTGCTGCTCGACCGCTTCTGGAGAAGGGAATGCCGCGTTTTTTGTACAGTCTGATCTTTACCCTGTGTCTGCCGCTGATCCTGGCGCGCCTGCTGTACCGTGCCTGGCGCGCCCCGGCCTATGCCCGGCGCTGGCGCGAGCGCTTTGCCCTGGGTGGAGACCTTCGCGCTGGCGGTATCTGGGTGCATGCGGTGTCGGTGGGCGAATCCATTGCCGCGGCGCCCATGGTGCGCGAATTGCGCCAGCGCCATCCGCAGTTGCCGATCACGGTGACCTGCATGACACCAACCGGCTCCGAACAGATCCGCAAGTTATTCGGTGATGATGTTGGCCACGCTTATCTGCCCTACGATCTGCCCTGGCTGCAGCGGCGACTGATTCGGCGGTTGCAGCCACGGATTGCCATCATCATGGAAACCGAGCTGTGGCCTAACCTGGTGGCCGAGTGCAAGCGCGCCGGCGTGCCAGTAGTACTGGCCAATGCGCGGCTATCTGCGCGCTCGGCGCGGGGTTATCAACGCGTCATTGCGCTGGTGCGGCCGATGTTCGCCGCGCTGGATTGGGTGGCGGTGCAGACGGCAGCGGAGGCGGAGCGCTTCATCGCACTGGGCGTGCGCCAGTCAGCACTGGCAGTGACCGGCAGCATCAAGTTCGACCTCAAGCCCGGCGCCGAGCTGCTGGCCACGGCAGAGCAGTGGCGGGCGCAGTGGGGTGAGCGGCCCGTATGGATCGCCGCCAGTACTCATGGCGGGGAAGACGAGATCGTGCTTGCTGCGCATCGTCAGGTTCTGCAGCGGCATCCCGAGGCGCTGCTGATTCTGGTGCCGCGCCATCCGGAGCGCTTCGATGCCGTGGCGCGGCAGATAGAAAATGCCGGGCTGGGCATGGTACGCCGTAGCGCCGGGAACATGCCGGCGATGGCCGATCAGGTGCTGTTGGGCGATACCATGGGCGAGCTGATGCAGTTCTATGCCTGCGCGGATGTGGCTTTCGTTGGCGGGTCGTTGATTCCCGGCGGTGGACACAATTATCTGGAGCCAGCGGCGCTCGGCCTGCCGGTGCTGTCCGGGCCGCATCGATTCAACTTTGCCGAGATCAGTGATTTGCTGGAGCAGGCCGGGGCCTTGGCGGAAGTGGCCGATGCCCCGGCGATGGCGGAGCGGGCAAATGCCTGGTTGGGTGATCAGTCGTCAGCGCACCGCGCTGGAGCGGCGGGGCAGGCGGTAGTAGCGGCCAATCAGGGGGCACTGGAGCGGTTGCTGCAGGGTATCACGCGGTTGCTGGGGAGCTAGTCGGTCATTGCGAGTGACTGATGGGTTTCCATCGAGTCGAGCGCGCCTCGGTCAGCGCGCCCCGGTCTATGGCTATCCCGTCAACTCCCATTCCGACCAGCGCGGCCGCCTGATACGCTGTTGGTCGAGCTGGAAACCGGTCCACCGTAGTGGCGCAAACACCTGGGAGGTTCGAGCACCAGCTCGCCTTGCTGGCGGCGGCCTCGGCGTTGTCTGGTGGAAAGCTGTCGAGCTGGTGCTCGACAATCCCAGGGGGCAGCGTCGCTGCCCGGCCACTCAGAACGACGTCCGCATTCGCCGCTGCTGTTCGCTCATCGGCTGCGGCGGCTGGTTGCCGATGGACATACGCTGCATTTCTTCCGGGGTAAACGGCGGAATGAAGTCGCGGTCCGGATCGTAGTCGGCCTTCAGCCAGGTCGAGAGGTCTTCCAGATCCTGCGGGCTCAGGGTGCCGGCCGCCTGCTTGAGGTTGAGGTTGTCGACGATGTAGTTGTAGCGGGCATCGTTGTAATCACGCACCGCCCGGAACAGATTGCGCTGGGCGTCCAGCACATCCACCACGTTGCGCGTACCTACCTCATAGCCAGCCTGAGTCGCATCCACGGCGGCCTTGGAGGAAATGATCGACTGGCGCCGGGCTTCGACCTCCTCGACGCTGGAGGTGACCGTACGGAACAGATTGCGGGTACGCTCGACGATGCGTCGCAACTCGGCTTCGCTGGTGTGTTCGGCCTGGGTCAGGCGGAAGTTGGATTCGCGGACCCGGGATGTGGTGCCGCCACCGGTAAATAGCGGCAGGGTCATCTCCACACCGAACTGGGTCAGCTCGGTGTCACCGCCGGCGCCCATACCACCAATACCTGCCCCGACACCGCCCAGACGGGCGCCGCCATAACTGTCGTTGTAACGCACGAAAGCATCCACCGTCGGGGCGTAACCCGCCTTGCTGCTGCGCAGGCTGTCGCCGGCGGCATCGATAGCCAGCCGCGAGGCCTGCAGGCCCAGGTTCTGCGCAGCTGCGGTCTCCACCCACTCCTGCATGTCGGCCGGCACAGGCGCAAGGATCGGCAGGTTGTGGCTCATGCCGAGCAGGTCGGTGTGGTCGCGGTTGGTCAGGCGGGTCAGTGCCTGATAACTCACGTCCAGATTGGTGGCGGCGGTGATGCGTGCGGCGCGGGCGGTATCGAAACCGGCCAGCGCTTCGAGTACATCGGTGCGGGCCGACAGGCCGACTTCGAAACGCTCTCGCGCCTGTTCCAGCTGACGCTCGAACGCTGCTTCTTCGGCCCGGGCAGTGGCCAGGTTGTCGGAAGCCCGCAATACATTGAAGTAGGCCAGCGCTACATCCAGGATCAACTGCTGCTGCGTAGCGGAAAACTCCACGCGGGCCTGTTCACTGAGCGACTTGGACGCCTGGTAATTGAACCAGCGATCGGCACGGAACAGCGGCTGCGTCAGGCTGGCCTGATAGTAATGGGTCGAATAGCTGTCCGACCCCAACCCCTCGACGTCGACCCGTTCGCGGGCCACGCCGGCCCCCAGGCCGATGTTCGGCAGCAACTGAGCGCGCGCCTGGGGCAGAGCTTCCTGGCGGGCGAGGGCATCGGCTTCGGCTGCGGCGAGATCGGCGCTGTTGAGCAGGGCTTCCTGGTAGATAGTCAGCAAATCGGATTTAGCCAGGGCTGGGCCGGACAGGCTTGCCAGCACAACGGCGATATACAGGGGGCGCAGCATGCAGAGGTCCTTCGCATGGAGGTAGAAGTCAATCTGCCAAGGCTAAAGAGGTGCAGGCCGCCGGTCAAGGCCAAGCGGTCGGCTACTTGCTGTTTGGCGCGCGACGGCCTAAGCTGCTGGCTCATCTTGACGGGGTGCCGGCATTTTTTGGGCTGGCTGAGACTTCACCCGTTGAACCTGATCCGGTTAATACCGGCGTAGGAATCGAGATGCGCAGTTCCGCATTACCCCGTCCTGGGGTGGTGGCTCCGTGCCGCTTCGGTTCCCTGTGTAATTCATACAGTGGAGCATAATAATGACCAGTCGCTTGCCTGATACCGCCATCGCCAACTCCGGCGCAGATGGTGCCGCAACCCAACCCTTGCCTAACTCCCGCAAGATCTACGTAACCGGATCGCGCCCGGATATCCGTGTGCCCATGCGTGAGATCAGCCTGGCCGATACCCAGACCGACAAGGGTGTGGAAAAGAACCCGCCGGTGCTGGTATACGACACCTCCGGCCCCTATACCGATCCGGCGGTGCAGATTGATCTGCGTGCCGGGCTGGCAGATGTGCGCAGCGCCTGGATCGATGAGCGGGGTGATACCGAGATCCTGCCTGGCCTGAGTTCCGCGTTCGGTAATGCCCGGCTGTCCGATCCATCATTGGATCACATGCGCTTTGCCCATGTGCGCACGCCGCGCCGGGCCAAGGCGGGGCATAACGTGACGCAGATGCACTACGCCCGCCGGGGCATCATCACTCCGGAAATGGAGTTCGTCGCGATTCGCGAAAACATGAAACTGCAGGAAGCGCGCGCCGCTGGTCTGCTGACCGAGCAGCATCCGGGACACAGCTTCGGTGCCAGCATTCCCAAGGAAATCACGCCAGAATTCGTGCGTGAGGAAATCGCCCGGGGCCGCGCCATCCTGCCGGCCAATATCAACCATACCGAGCTGGAGCCGATGATCATCGGCCGCAACTTCCTGGTGAAGATCAACGGCAATATCGGCAACTCGGCGCTGGGCTCCAGTATCGAAGAAGAAGTCGAGAAGATGACCTGGGGGATTCGCTGGGGCTCGGATACGGTGATGGATCTGTCCACCGGCAAGAACATCCATGAAACCCGCGAATGGATCATTCGCAATTCGCCGGTGCCGATCGGTACCGTGCCCATCTACCAGGCGCTGGAGAAGGTTGATGGCATCGCCGAGAACCTGACCTGGGAGATCTTCCGCGATACGCTGATCGAGCAGGCCGAGCAGGGCGTCGACTACTTCACCATTCATGCCGGTGTGTTGCTGCGTTACGTGCCGATGACGGCGAGTCGGGTCACCGGTATTGTTTCCCGTGGCGGTTCAATCATGGCCAAGTGGTGTCTGGCGCACCACCAGGAGAACTTCCTCTATACCCACTTCGAGGATATCTGCCAGATCATGAAAGCCTATGATGTGTCCTTCTCTCTGGGCGACGGCCTGCGTCCAGGCTCCATCGCCGATGCCAACGACGCGGCGCAGTTCGGTGAACTGGAAACCTTGGGCGAGCTGACCAAGATTGCCTGGAAGCATGACGTGCAATGCATGATCGAAGGCCCGGGTCATGTGCCCATGCAACTGATCAAGGAGAACATGGACAAGCAGCTGGAGTGCTGCGACGAGGCGCCGTTTTATACCCTTGGGCCGCTGACCACCGATATCGCTCCGGGTTATGACCACATCACCTCGGGCATCGGTGCGGCGATGATCGGCTGGTTCGGTTGCGCCATGCTTTGTTATGTCACGCCCAAGGAGCATCTGGGGCTACCCAACCGGGATGACGTGAAGACCGGCATCATTACCTACAAGATTGCTGCCCACGCAGCGGATCTGGCCAAGGGGCACCCGGGCGCGCAGATTCGCGATAATGCTCTGTCCAAGGCGCGCTTCGAATTCCGCTGGGAGGATCAGTTCAACCTTGGTCTGGACCCGGACACGGCTCGCGCTTTCCATGATGAGACTCTGCCCAAGGAGTCAGCCAAGGTAGCGCATTTCTGCTCCATGTGTGGACCGAAGTTCTGCTCGATGAAGATCACCCAGGAGGTGCGTGATTACGCTGCGGCGCAGCGGATTCAGGCAGTGGACGTGGCAGTGGAAGAGGGCATGCGGGCCAAGTCCTCGGAGTTTCGCCAGACCGGGTCGCAGCTGTACCAGAAGGTATAGCGGCAGGGCGGATAGCGGGTGCCGGGGCGGTGAATACCACGCACCGGCACGACCGTTCGCCGCTGAAACAGGTCAGTCCTTGCCTCGGTCCGCTCGGATATGCGAGTTTAAAAGCACGACCATTGGGTATGTCTTTTTCAGGGGCGATTATTTGACCGACTTCAACCAGCAGGATGTCGAGATCCTGCGTCGAGAACCCGGATTTCGCGGCTTCTACCGGCTGGATGTATTGACCCTGCGCCATCGCCTATTTGCCGGCGGTTGGGGGCCGGAGCTGCGCCGTGAGCTGTTCGTGCGGCCGGATGCCGTCTGCGTGCTGCCCTATGATCCCTGGCAGGATGCGGTGGTGCTGATCGAGCAGATCCGCGTCGGGGCGCTGGGCAAGCGCACCAATCCCTGGATGCTGGAACTGGTCGCCGGGCTGTTTGATGATGGGGAGGAGGCCGAACAGGTCGCCCATCGCGAAGCAGAGGAGGAAGCCGGGCTCACATTGCTTAACCTGACGCCCATCACCCGCTACTTTCCCTCGCCGGGTGGCAGTGACGAGCAGGTATACCTGTACTGCGCGACGGTGGATAGCCGTGGCGCGGGCGGCCTGCACGGGCTGGCCGAAGAAGGCGAAGACATTCGTGTCAGTGTCTGGCCGCGCAGCGAGGCGCTGGCCGTCATGGCCGATGGCCGGATCGATAATGCCGCCAGCATCATCGCCTTGCAATGGCTGGAGCTGCATGGCCAGGGCCTGCGTGCCCAGGCGGGGCCGCAACCATGATGGCTCTCGGCAAACCCCGCTATCGGGTTGATCTGTCGTCGCTGCAGGCGGTATGCGAGGCGAATTTTTACCGTCTGCGCCAGTTGATGCCGGACATGGCGCTGAAGGACGAATGTCATATCCTGCTCAGCGCTGGCAGCGAACAACAGCGTCTGGTGATGCAGGTACTTGAGCGCTGCCCGTACACCACCAGGCTGCGACTCCGACATGAGAAACGCCATGAGTGGCTGACGCCTCCGAGCATGGAGGTACGCCTGTACCACGATGCCCGCATGGCCGAAGTGACTGTGGTGCATGATCGCCGCCGCTTCCAGAGTGTCTATCCCTATCCCAACGAGCAGATGCTGCAGCCGGACGAGAAATTCCAGCTCAACCAGTTTCTCGGTGAATGGCTCGGCTACTGTCACCGCCATGGGCAGAGTCCGCAGCCGGTGCTGCTCAATCGCTGAGCTGCGCATACCCTCTGTTGCTTCTACAGTTGACTGCTCTGTACAGGAGCCGCGCCTCGCGGCGATGGCCCACAAAGCAGTCTGGTCTGACCAGTTTTTTTGTGGCCGAGTGCAAGTTTCCGCCACCGCCGCCGGTGCGCCACTGGATTGTCGGCCGGTCTGTTGCCATCATGGCGGGGGGTCGCAGGGGAGCTACTGATGTCCTGCGAACAGAAGTCCACCGATCAGAGAATACGCCCGATGTCGCCACCCGCCACGACCACCTCCACCGCTGCAGTCCAGGTGGTTCAGCTGACCGACAGCCACCTCTTTACCGCGCCGGATCAACGCTTGCTGGGGCTGGATACCCTTGCATCGTTGCATGGGGTGATCGACCAGGTATTGGAGGACATGCCACAGATCGATCTGGTGCTGGCCACCGGTGATATCACCCAGGATGGAGAGGAGCCGGCCTATCAGCGGTTTATCGAGGCCATGACCCGGCTGCCCGCGCCGTGGCACTGGATTCCCGGCAACCACGATGATGCGGCGCGGATGGCACAACTTGGCGCTGGCCATGATTTCAATCAGCCCTGGGTGGATGCTGGTGCCTGGCGCATAGTGCTGCTGGACTCCAGCGTGCCGGGCTCGGTCGGCGGTCATCTTGACGAGCGTCAGCTGCTGCGGTTGGACGAAGCGCTGGCGACGGCGGGCGAGCGTTATCTGATGGTCTGCCTGCATCATCACCCAGTACCGATCGGCAGTGCCTGGATGGAGCCGCTGGGGCTGGACAACAGCGAGCAATTGTTCGCCCGGCTGGATGCCGACCCCCGCGTGCGCGTGGTGCTCTGGGGGCACATACATCAATATCTGGATCAGCAGCGCGGACATATCCGTCTGCTGGCATCGCCTTCTACCTGTGTGCAGTTCGCCGTCGGCAGTGATGACTTCGCCACCGATGCGCAGCCCCCCGGCTATCGCTGGTTGCGCTTGCATGGCGATGGCCACGTCGAGACCGCGGTATCGCGCCTGCCCGCTGGCTGTTTTGTGCCGGCGGATGGCGCCTCCGGTTACTAGCACATTTCCCCGCCGGGTGCTCCAGCACTGGCGACATACCGGCGCCGCAGATAGGATACTATGCTGATTTGCCCCGGCGGGAGGCTGTACCCGCCAGAATGACCAAGGAAACCCAGACACTCTATGTCCCAATCGTCCTATAACGCCGATGATATTGAAGTTCTCAGCGGTCTGGACCCGGTGCGTCGTCGCCCGGGCATGTATACCGACACCACCCGCCCCAACCACCTGGCCCAGGAAGTCATCGACAACAGTGTCGATGAGGCGCTGGCCGGGCACGCCCGGACGGTCACGGTCATCCTGCATCAGGACAACGCGCTGGAGGTGATCGACGATGGCCGGGGCATGCCGGTGGATATCCATCCCGAGGAAGGTGTGTCCGGGGTCGAGCTGATTCTCACGCGACTACACGCTGGCGGTAAGTTCTCCGGCAAGAATTACCAGTTCTCAGGCGGCCTGCACGGGGTGGGCATCTCCGTGGTCAATGCCCTGTCGCTGCGCCTGGAAGTGCGGGTGCGCCGCGATGGCCAGGAATACGCTATCGCCTTCGAGCATGGCGACAAGGTCAGCGAACTGGAAGTCGTCGGCACCGTGGGCAAGCGCAATACCGGCACCACGGTCAAATTCTGGCCCGACGGCAAGTATTTCGATACTTCCAAGTTCAACATCAACCGCCTGCTACATCTGCTCAAGGCCAAGGCAGTGCTGTGCCCCGGCCTGCGCGTCGAATTTGATGACCGCCAGTCCGGTGAGAAAACCACCTGGTTTTACGAAGATGGCCTGCGGGATTATCTGGTGGATGCCTGCGCCCAATGGCCGAGCCTGCCGGAGGCTCCTTTCACCGGTGCATTGGCTTCCAGCAAGGAAGCGGTGGATTGGGCGCTGTTCTGGCTGCCCGAAGGCGGCGAGCTGGTGCAGGAAAGCTACGTCAACCTGATTCCCACCGCCCAGGGCGGAACCCATGTCAACGGTTTGCGCTCCGGCTTGCTGGAGGCGATCCGCGAGTTCTGCGAGTTTCGCAGCCTGCTGCCCCGTGGCGTCAAGCTGGCGCCGGAGGATATCTGGGAGCGGGTCAGCTATGTGCTCTCGGTGAAGATGGCCGAGCCGCAGTTTTCCGGGCAGACCAAGGAGCGTCTGTCGTCCCGCGAATCCGCCTCCTTCGTGTCCGGAGTGATCAAGGACGCCTTCAGTCTGTGGCTGAACCAGCACGCCGATATCGGTCAGCAGATCGCCGAAATGGCCATCGACCATGCCAGCCGGCGGCTCAAGGCCAGCAAGAAGATCGAGCGCAAACGCATCACCCAGGGGCCGGCGCTGCCGGGCAAGCTGGCTGACTGCGCCGGGCAGGATAGCCGTCGCTCGGAGCTGTTCCTGGTGGAGGGTGACTCGGCCGGCGGCAGTGCCAAGCAGGCGCGGGACAAGGAGTTCCAGGCGATCATGCCGCTGCGCGGCAAGATCCTCAATACCTGGGAAGTCGATTCCGGCCAGGTGCTGGCCTCCCAGGAAGTGCACAACATTGCCATCGCCATCGGCGTTGATCCGGGCTCGCCGGACCTGACGCAGTTGCGCTACGGCAAGATCTGTATTCTCGCCGATGCCGACTCCGACGGCTTGCACATTGCCACGCTGCTGTGCGCGCTGTTCGTCCGGCATTTCCGCCCGCTGGTGGAGGCCGGTCATGTGTTCGTCGCCATGCCGCCGCTGTATCGCGTGGATATCGGCAAGGAGGTTTTCTACGCGTTGGATGATGCCGAGAAGAGCGGCATCATCGACCGCATCGAAGCCGAGGGCAAGCGCGGGAAGGTTCAGGTCACCCGTTTCAAGGGGTTGGGGGAAATGAATCCGCTGCAGTTGCGCGAAACCACCATGGCGCCGGATACCCGTCGGCTGGTGCAGCTCACCATCGATGACTTTCAGGGTACTGAAGCGCTGATGGACATGCTGCTGGCGAAGAAGCGCGCCTCGGATCGCAAGCAATGGCTGGAAAGCAAGGGTAATCTGGCCGAGGTGCTGATCTGATGCCGGACCGCTCGGCATGAATCCGCCGCCGGACCGCCGACTGGGTACCATCATGTTGGTGCTGGCCTGGATTGCCGGGCTGGCGCTCGCAGCACAGTGGTTTTCCGGTCTGGAAGAACGCCGTCGCAACCCCAACCAGGCGCCGGTGTCGTTGCAGGTCGACGAGACGGTGGAAGTGCGCCTGGAGCGTAACCGCCACGGTCATTATCTTGCCGCGGGTCAGATCAATGGCCAGCCGGTGACCTTCCTGTTGGATACCGGGGCTACCTTCGTCGCGGTGCCGGCGAGCCTTGCCGAGCGCCTCGGGTTGTCGCGGGGCAATCCGATCATGGTCAATACCGCCAACGGCATGACCGAAAGCTGGAGCACCCGCATCGATACGCTGCAGTTGGGCGATATACGTCTGCACGATGTCAGCGCCGGCATCGTGCCGGGGATCCTCGGCGAGGATGTACTGCTGGGTATGAGTGCCCTGAAGCAGCTGGATTTCAGCCAACAGGGCGGCGAACTGATTTTGCGTCAACACTACGGGAGGCACTGAATGATCAGCTGCCTCGCCAGCATTATTCAGTATCTCCCTCAATTTATAGAGAGTAAGTATGAGTGACAGTCTGGATCTGAGCCTGGAAGGCGTTGAGCGCCGCTCGCTGTCGTCGTTTACCGAAGAAGCCTATCTGAACTACTCCATGTACGTGATCATGGACCGCGCGCTGCCGCATATCGGTGACGGGCTCAAGCCGGTGCAGCGACGAATCGTTTACGCCATGAGCGAACTGGGCCTGTCGGCCCTGTCCAAGCACAAGAAGTCGGCGCGTACCGTGGGCGACGTGCTGGGTAAGTATCACCCCCATGGCGACTCGGCCTGCTACGAAGCCATGGTGCTGATGGCGCAGCCGTTCTCCTACCGCTATCCGCTGGTGGACGGGCAGGGCAACTGGGGCGCCCCGGATGATCCCAAGTCCTTCGCCGCCATGCGTTACACCGAGGCGCGTCTGGCCCGTTACAGCGAAGTGCTGCTGACCGAGTTGGGACAGGGCACGGTGGATTGGCAGCCAAACTTCGACGGCACCATGGAAGAACCCATGGTGTTGCCGGCGCGGTTGCCCAACCTGCTGCTTAACGGCACCACCGGTATTGCCGTCGGTATGGCCACTGACATTCCGCCGCACAACCTGCGTGAGGTAGCCGCCGCCTGTGTGCGACTGCTGGATGAGCCGGGTGCCGGGCTGGATGAGTTGATGGAGCATATCCAGGGGCCGGATTTCCCGACCGAAGCCGAGATCATCACTCCGCGCCGCGAACTGTTGAACCTGTACGCCACCGGTCGCGGCTCGGTGCGTTGCCGTGCGATATGGACCCGTGAGGATGGCGATATCGTGATTACCGCCTTGCCGCATCAGGTCTCCGGGGCGCGGGTCATCGAGCAGATCGCTGCGCAGATGCAAGCCAAGAAGTTGCCGCTGGTTGCCGACCTGCGAGACGAGTCGGATCATGAAAACCCCACGCGCATGGTTATCGTGCCGCGCTCCAATCGGGTGGATGCCGAGGAGCTGATGCAGCATCTGTTCGCCACGACCGATCTGGAGCACAGCTACCGTGTCAACATGAACGTGATCGGCACTGATGGCCGCCCGGCGGTCAAGGATTTGCGTGGTCTGATCAGTGAATGGCTGGGCTTCCGGATCACCACGGTGCGGCGGCGTCTGCAGTTTCGCCTGGACAAGGTGCTGGCCCGCCTGCACCTGTTGGACGGCTTGCTGGTGGCCTTCCTCAACCTGGATGAGGTAATCGAGATCATCCGCAGCGAGGAGCATCCGAAGGCGGAACTCATGGCTCGCTTCGATTTGAGCGAGCTGCAGGCCGACTACATCCTCGATACCCGCCTGCGGCAGTTGGCGCGGCTGGAGGAAATGAAGATCCGTGGTGAGCAGGATGCGCTGGCCAAGGAGCGTGACCAATTGCAGAAGGTGCTGGGCAGCGAAAAGCTGTTGCGCAAGACGGTGCGCGGCGAATTGCTGGCTGACGCCGAAACCTACGGCGACGACCGCCGCTCTCCGCTGGTTGAACGCCAGGAAGCCCGCGCCCTGTCGGAAACCGATCTGGTACCGGCCGAGGCGGTGACCGTGGTGTTATCGGAGAAGGGCTGGGTGCGATGTGCCAAGGGGCATGAGGTTGATGGCGCGGGGCTGTCCTACAAGGCTGGCGACAGTTTCCGCGCCCAGGCCAGCGGGCGTTCCAACCAGCAGGCGGTGTTCCTCGATTCCACTGGCCGCAGCTATTCGCTGATGGCGCACAGCCTGCCGTCGGCCCGGGGGCAGGGCGAGCCGCTGACCGGTCGTCTGAGCCCACCGCCGGGTGCCGAGTTCGTTGGCGTACTGGTGCCGGAAGATCAGCAGCTGTATCTGCTGGCGTCTGATGCCGGTTACGGTTTTGTGGTGCAGGGCGTAGATCTGCAAGCCAAGAACAAGAACGGCAAGGCGCTGTTGAGCCTGCCCGAAGGTGGCAAGGTCATCGCACCGGTGCCGGTCAAACAGCGCGACAGTGATCAGGTGATCGCCATCTCCAACGAGGGTCGATTGCTGGTATTCCCGCTCAAGGACTTGCCGCAACTGTCCAAGGGCAAGGGCAACAAGATTCTGTCGATTCCGTCGGCACGGGTGAAGAGCCGTGAGGAGTTCCTGCTCGCACTGGCATTGCTGCCCGAAGGGGCGAGCGCGGTGCTGACCGCCGGCAAACGGACCCTGACACTGAAGCCGGCCGATCTGGAGCACTATCGCGGCGAACGCGGCCGCCGCGGTAACAAGCTACCCCGCGGCTTCCAGAAAGTGGATGCGCTGCAGATAGAGGATGGCGTGTAAGGCGGTATCCTGCCTGGGTCGTCGAGCATCAGCTCGACGAGTGGTGTGGGCCGGCACCGCGGTAACGCAGGCTAACCCTGGTAGGAGCGGGTGCTCGAATCTCCCGTGGTTTGGCATGCCGGTCGCCGCTCGGCCGGCTTCCATCCCGGCCAGCGGCGTTTCTCGCGCTCAGTCTTGCTGCTTGCCCAGTACTTCCAATTGCTGTTCCAGCTGTCTCTGGTAGGGCTCTCGCAAGCGCTCTACACAATAAATGCCTGGCGGGGTGGCCAGCCTGCGTAGCACGGCCCGGTCTCTGATCAGCGCGTCGTTGGCGAGTTCGGCATCCAGCAACAGCAGGTTGCGGCTGTACTGCATGCGTTCAAGCATCTGCGCACAATCCGGTACCTGCTCCGTCAGATCATCAGGCGCAATATCTGCACAGGGTGCATGACACAGGGCGATCTGCAGATGCAGGGCGACTCCGGTGTCGGCAATCTGGACCTGCAACTCATGACCCAGCACGCGCATCAACTCGCCACAGCACAGGGCGTCGCCGAGCTGATCGGTGTCCGATGGATGAAAGAACACCAGGCTGGTGCCGTCCTGCAGGGTATGCAACTGGCCGCCGCAGGCGCGGCTGGCCTGCTCCAGTTGCTCGCGGTAGCGCTCCAGCAGCCCGAGCAGACGCGGGCGGGCAGACGGTGCAGGGTATGATGATTGCCCAGACGGATGGCCAGCACCGTGCTGGCAGGCGCCGGCACGGCAGCTGCTTCCGGCAGTTCGTCGAGTTGCTCGCTGAGCATGGCAGCGGCTTCGGTGTCCTCGGTATCGATTGGTGCGGCGGGAGGCGCATCGGCTGCAGTTGCCAGCTCATCGCTCGTTAACGCGTCGATATCAGCTTCATCAACCTCACGCTCAGGCTGGTCTTCAGGCGTGGATTCGGCAGTGTCAGCCGTGATGCTATCTGGTTCCTCAGCCGGGTCTTCCAGCAGCGTTTCATCGAATACTTCCTCCTCGGGCTCCGGTTCGGGCTCGGGCTCGGGTTCCGGCAGCGGCGGCAGATCGATAATGCGGCGCTCGGCAAGGCGTCTGGCCAGGTCGCCCAGTTCGTCGGAGCGGGTCATGCCCGGGGGCGCTATACCGGAGTCGCCATACCAGTTGCCCAGCCCGGCCAGCACGCGGCGCATGCCCGCGCCCAGGCGCCAGGCAATCAGGCCGGCGATGATGATCAGCAGTACCAGGGCCCAGATCAGACGTTGCAGCAGGTTGGCCGAAGGTGCGGTGAAGGGTGTTTTCGCCAGGCTCAGATGCAGCCGGCCAATGAGTTCATCCTGAAAATGCACGGCGGCGATGAATTCGCCCTGACCGGGGGCCAGATTATCGGCGGGCGGCTTTTGCCCGGCCTGGGCGACGATGCGGTTGCTGCCTGCCGCGGTCAGGCTGGTATGCGCAATCAATGGGCTTTGTGTCCATTGGGCCAGGGTGATGTTCAGGCTCAAGGTGTCATTGGCCGCCAGCGGATCGGCTATCAGGGTAGCAATCTGTCGGGCCAGCTCGCTGCCGGTTCGGTCTGCCTGGGTGGCGATGTCGCGCTGCAGCTGAACCTGACCGAACCAGAGCACCAGTACGAGTATCAGCAGCAATGGGACAAGAGTCAGCAGTATCAGCGTGCCTGGCAACTTGAGTCGCTTGTTACGCAGGGAAGCGTGGCCACGCAGAAACAGATTGTCGGATGAACTCGGTGTGTGATTCAAAATGGTCTCGATCGGTAGATTGGCGGCAGGGACACGAACAGGTGACAGTATAGCCAGTCGCCGCAGGTGGAAGAAGGCGGGCGCTGGGATGAGTCGGGCATTTGCGGGTAGAATAGCGAACTTTGTTTTCTGACTGGAGCGGTCCCTTGAAGGAAATTGTCCTGATCAACATCACCGGTCCCGATCGCCCTGGCCTGACGGCAGCTATCACCGGCATTCTGGCGCGGGCAAATGTCAAGATTCTTGATATCGGGCAGGCTGTTATCCATGACACTCTGTCGTTCGGCATCCTGGTGGAAATGGCGGGTGAGGACGGTCTTTCTGACGTGTTGAAAGACGTTTTGTTCCGCGGCTACGAGCTGGATCAGCAGGTGCGCTTCACGCCAGTGAGCGCTGAGGAGTATAGCCGCTGGGTTACTGGGCAGGGCAAGCCACGGCATATCGTCACGCTGCTGGCACGTCGGGTTACCGCCGAGCATATTGCTCGGGTCAGTGAGATTACGGCCCGTTACGGTCTGAACATAGACCATATCGATCGTCTTTCCGAGCGTATTCCCGAGGGCATGCCGAGTGATCAGGGCAAGGGCTGCATCGAGTTCTCGGTGCGCGGAGAGCCGGCCGATCCTGCGGCGCTGCGCACCGAGTTCCTGGCCATTTCCCAGGAGCTGAATGTCGATATCGCCTTCCAGCAGGACAGCGTGTTCCGCCGCAATCGCCGGCTGGTGGTCTTTGATATGGACTCCACCCTGATCGACGCCGAAGTGATCGATGAGCTGGCCAAGGCGGCCGGGGTTGGTGATCAGGTTGCCGAGATCACCGAACGGGCGATGCGTGGCGAGCTGGATTTCAAGGCCAGCTTCCGCGAGCGCATGGCATTGCTCAAGGGGCTGCCGGTCAGTGTGCTGGAGGAAATCGGCCAGTCGCTGCGGCTGACCGAAGGCGCGGAAACGCTCATCGCCCAGCTACGCCGGCTGGGTTACAAGACCGCTATCCTGTCCGGCGGCTTCAGTTATTTCGCCGAAGGGCTGCAGCAGCGTCTGGGCATCGACTATGTCTATGCCAACGCCTTGCCGACCGAAGATGGACTGGTGACGGGTGAGGTGCTGGAACCCATCGTCGACGGCCAGCGCAAGGCCGATCTGCTGCGGGAATTGGCCCAGCGCGAGGGCATCAGCCTGGAGCAGACCATTGCTGTTGGCGACGGCGCTAACGATCTGCCAATGCTGTCCATCGCCGGCCTCGGTGTGGCCTTCCGCGCCAAGCCGCTGGTCAAGCAGTCGGCTAAACAGGCGATCTCCACTCTGGGCCTGGATGGCATTCTCTATCTGCTGGGCTTCCGCGATCGGGAAGGGTTCTGACGCTGCAAGAGGCCCGCGGGATATTTGGAAGACTGGCTTTCTGTGGAAGATTCCACGGCCTGGCCAGTCTTCCAGACTGCTTCTTGAGGGCAGTTCAGGGAGCCGGGCAGCTCACTCCCCCGAGAAATTGAAGTTCATGCTGTCAGCGGGTGGTTGCAGATAATCGCCCTGGATGTAATTGACCCCAGCCTGCCATAGCGTTGGCATCATGGTGGCGCTGCTGACGTTGGAGACGATGGTCAGTTTGCCTTGGCCATGCAATGTCGTGACCATTTCCTTGAGTTGCTCCACCGCTGCGGGTGTGGACAGGTCCCGGCTGAAGGCGTCGTCGATCTTCACGTAATCGACCGGCAGGTGTTTGAGTATCGCGTAGGGGTTGAGCGCGCCGCCGAAATGGCTGAGCGCGATCCGCGCGTGGATGGAGCGCAGCGCTTCGGCCAGTACCTTGGCGTGCTTCAGGTAATGGTTGGCTTCGGCATCGTTGAACTGGAATACCAGTGCTTCGGCTGACAACCGGCTTTCCTTCAGCAGCGTGGAGATCCACTGCACAATTTCCGGATCCTGTAGGCTGGCATTGCTCAGGCTCAGCACCAGCCGGGTATCCGCGCCTTTGCTGCGGTGCTGGGCGAGCAGCTTGACGGCCCTGGCGATCAGCCAGCGATCAATGTCCATGGCCAGGCCTGACTCCAGAGCCGCAGTGTAGAACTCCGCGCTGGGGATTTCCTCGCCCTGGCTGTTGAACAGCCGGAGAATGGTTTCGTAATGCTCGGCGCTGTCCCCGCGCAGGCTGATCACTGGCTGGAACTGCAGGCTGAACCCATCGGTTTCCAAAGTGTGGCGGATCAGGGCGATGATATTGCCCCGGTTGGCCTGCTGCGCCAGCTCTTCGAGCGGGTTGAATACCTTGATGGTATTGCCACCGGCCTGGCTGATCTGCTCGGCCAGGCGATGGGCGCGCTCGATGGCCAGCGTCGGCTCCGGGTGAGTCTCGCTGATGCAGGAGACGCCGATGCTGACGGTGATCTGGATGGTGCGGCCATTGGCCTCGAACAGGTTGCCTTCGACCTGCTTCAGCAATTCTCCGAGCTGAGCGGTTACCGCCTCCGGTTCCTTGCCCTCGATCAGTACGCTGCAGGCGTCGTCACTGAAGCGGGCCAGCAGGGTGTTTTCGGGGAAGAATCGCCGCAGGATCTGCGCCAGGTCAGCCAGGATCAGATCCGAGCCGCCGATCCCGATGTCGCTCTGCAGCACGTTGAAGTTGTCGATGCTCAGGTATGCCAGGGTGCTGGGCTGGCTGTTATGGACGGCCAGCTCGCTGATGTGGTCCAGCTGTTCCTGAAACCAGGACCGGTTGAACAGTCCGGTCACCAGATCATGGCTGGCCATGGCCTTGAGCTTTTCTTCGAACTCGGCGCTGGCTGTTTCGGCCCGAATGACCACTTGGGTGCAGGGCTCGCCGTCGTAGTTCGCCGGCGAAAAGCTGAGCATGATCGGGAACTCCTTCCCCTCGCTGTCCCGCGCGGTGCAGCGCAGTTCGCTCTGGTCGCCGCGGGTGGCGTAATGGCGGAGAAAATCCTTGAAGGTGTGCTGGTCCTTGGCGGCGATCAGACCGACCATGGGTTCGGCGGCCAGATCGTCCGCATCATCGTAGCCAAACAGCCGGCTATAGGAGCGGTTGGCGTAAATGTGCATGCCATCCAGCACATAGGCGATAGCATCCACCGAGCTGTCCAGCAGCAGCTGACAGCGCTTCTCCGTTTCGCGCAGGGATTGTTCGGCAATGCGCCGCTGGCGTCGGGCCGTGAGGTTGGTCAGCTCGCGTTTGACGACGAGGACAATCAGGCTGTCGGCGCTGACCAGTACGGTATCCTGCATGCCGCAGCGCATGGCCTCGGTACGGGTATCGACATCAATCTGGTCGGTCAGCAGGATGAAAGGCACATCGTGGGACTGGCTGATGATCTGGCAGGCTTCCTGCGCCGTCATGTAACTGGTTTCGGGGCAGGCCAGGCACAGATCCCAGGTCTGCTGCAGGGATTCCTGCAGATCTTCGCGAGAGGTGACCCGATGGGCACGGGTAGCATGCCCCGCGTTGCGCAGAAGGCTTACCAGACGTTCCGCATGGTTTTGCGAGTCGTCCAGAATCAATACTCTTATGGCTTGTGCGTCGATGCCCATGCTAGTCCATTACGTCCAAGTGGCCGCGTCCCTGAGATCCAAGTGGCTGAATTTACAGAGACTTCCACAGGGAGTCAAAGTCATCCTCGGTGGCGATGCTGAAACTTGTGCTATCGGTCTCGCTTTTGCCGGCGGTTTTCTCTGCCTGGCCCAATATATGATGCTCGAATTGGCTGAAGCTGCCGGTGGCCGTCACCCGGTCGGCCAATTGCGCGCGCAACTCCTGGCCGCCTAGGCACAGCATCACCTTGTGGTTGATCTGAAAGGGCAGGCGTGGGGTGAGCAGCGTTGGCGGACGAGCGATAGCAGTGACTTCCGGCAGCAGCAGAGCGCGCAGGTAGCGGCTCGGCTGCTCGGTCTTGCGCAGCAGTTTGACAGCGCAGGGTGTGCAATGCGGAGCGATAAGCTCGATGCCCATCTGTGTACCGCCGCCGCGCACCTGGCGAATCCAGCGGACCACCGCCAGGCTCCAGCTCTGGTCGCTCTGCTCCTGTACACCCAGCAATTCGCCGGCCTGCAACTGTTTGGGCACCTCACGTGGCCAGGTCAGGCAGAAGCCGCCGGGGCTGTGGTTGACGATACGCAGGTTGTGGACCGGGTAATGTTCAGCGTTCTCTTCCTCGCTGGGTTCGTTCGGACTGTGGTAGTTGATCTTTTCCACATCCGGCGCCCACTCGATGTCCTTGTCGCCATCGAAGGCGTTACTCCAGCCTTCCTGGGCGGCACGGCGGCTGCTGTCGGAGAAGGGGTTGCTGTCCTCGGCATTCATGAACTGCGAGAAGTTCTTGCCGGCGATCTGGAAATGGGTGGCGCTCATGCCGATGGTAACGCGCAGCTCACCGCGGCCCGGCATGCGGTTGAAGGTCCGTTCGGCGAGATCGCCCCAGGACTGGCTGATGTGCTGCAATAGCTCCACGCCCAGGCCTTCGGGTACCCGCAAGCGGTTGCGGGCCGGTTCGTTGTCGAGCAGATATTGCTTGATGGTGCCGACCAGCTGTCGGGTATCAAGGCCCAGGCTGCCGGTGAGATCCTCGTCCAGCACCAGCGAGCGGTAGCGGGGCGGGCAGTCCATGTCCGGATTGATGATGAACAGTGCATCGGTGGACTCTGCTTCGGTCAATCTGACCAGGCTGCTCCAGTCTTCCAGCTGGGCAAACAGTTTGGCCATGGCGCTCTGGCGGATTTGATTGGGCCGGGCGGAGCCCATGAGCAGTACTGTCAGATAGGTTCGCTCGATACTGAGGTGCTTGCCATCGAGACTTTCCGGATCGCTGACCGGTGCCTGATGCAGATCGCGTTTGCGGGCGAGCAGGTACAGTTGGTGAATTTCCAGCCAGATACCATCGGCCACCGGGCAATACAGTTGATAGGCGCGCAGCAATGGGCCGCTCAAGGAGCGAATGGCGCGCTGGATGGCCAGTGACATGAGCTCTTCGCGATCGCGGTTCTTCATGCCGGCCTCCTGGCCCACCACAATCTTGTAGCCGTTGGCCAGGTGATTCTGCAGCGACTGGGAGAGGTTGGCCACCTTGCGCGGGCGGTCTTCGAGAACGATCGACTGGCCCAGATAATAGCGTGCCAGGGCGGAGCAGACGTAATGCACGCTGGGGCGGATCTGCTCCAGCATGGCCAGGCGCTTGTCGGGGGCGACTTGCAACTGGTTGAGTTCGATCAGCCCCTGGTAGAGCTGGCGTGCGGTCTCGCCGATGTTGGCCTTGGGCAGATTGGCAAGCCAGTCGATAATGCCTTTTTCGCTGCCATCGGCAAAAGACAGGGACGTGAGAGTCTGCTGTGGCACCCGCAGATTCAGGGTGTGCGCCGTGTTATCCATAACATTTTTCTTCCGTTGCAGCCCTTTCAGGCTAAATCGAGAACGAATCAATCTGGAGTCCCATACATGCGTCACACCTTGATGATGTTTTGATCACAATGTAGCAGCTGGCCCCAACCCAACCCAACCCAAGCGAAGGGGTACGGGTAAAGCGGTCTGCTACTGACTGATCAATGTGGGCGGCAATGGCGTCTTGCTGGTTGCCCCTGCGACCTCTCTTACCAGGCGGGGTACCAGGAAGCCCGGCAACCTTGCCAACAGCTCCCCGGACAATCGTCTGGCGGTATCATCGTCCACATGAAAATGCTGCGCTCCCTTCACATGATCCAACACATGAAGATAGTAAGGCAAAACGCCATTATCGCCTAGCGCTTCGCTGAGAGCGACCTGCGCCTCGATATTGTCATTGACGCCGCGCAGCAACACGGCCTGGTTGAGCAGCATGACTCCCGCCTGGCGCAAGGTCTGGATGGCGCTGCCCAACTGGCTGTCCAGCTCATTGGCATGATTGCAATGCAGCACCATGCTGACCGGTAGCCGGGTGCCGCACAGCGCGTCGATCAGCTCGCTGGTGACCCGTTGGGGAATGACCACCGGCAGCCGAGTATGTACTCGCAGCCGACGCACATGGGCGATGTCGGCGATTTCCCGCGTCAGCCAGGCCAGGCGCCGGTCACTTGCCGCGAGGGGATCGCCGCCGCTGTAGATGACCTCGGCGATGCTGTCATCCTGGCGGATATAGTCCAGCGCCTCACGCCACTCGTCGGTGCTCAGGTTATTGTCTTCATAGGGAAAGTGCCGCCGGAAACAGTAGCGGCAGTTGACCGCACAGCCACCGCTGACCACCAGCAACAGCCGTCCGTGGTATTTGTGGATAATGCCCGGGCGGGCGTTGGTCTGTTGCTCCCCAAGCGGGTCGAGTACGAAATCCGGATGCTCCAGCAATTCCTCTCCGACCGGCAATACCTGACGGAGCAGGGGGTCGGTGGGGTTGCCGCGCTGCATACGGCTTAAATAAGGCTCGGGTACGCGCAGGGAAAAGTCGGCACTGGCGGCGCGAGCGGGCCCGAGTAGGGCTGGGTCCAGGTCGAGGCGGCTCAGCAGTATCCGTGGGTCGGTAATGCTGCCGGCCAGCAGACTTTGCCAGTTGACAGACTCAACAGGCGCTAAAGATCCATGTATCATTGGCGTTTTTCCGCGCATGGGTGACAGGGCATCCGTCGGACGTTGCGAGCAACGTCAGGCAGCAACCATCGGTCGGCGCGATTTCGGATGTATCCGTTCAAACTGTAAGTGGGAAATCTATGGCCAACTATTCTACCAACGAATTCAAGCCGGGTCTTAAAGTCATGCTCGACGGCGATCCTTGTGCGATCCTCGAGAACGAGTACGTCAAACCCGGCAAGGGACAGGCCTTCAACCGGGTCAAGGTGCGCAACCTGAAAACCGGCCGGGTCAACGAGCGGACCTTCAAGTCAGGAGATTCCCTGGAAGGCGCCGACGTGATGGACCGCGATATGGAATACCTGTACACCGACGGGGAATTCTGGCATTTCATGGCCACTGACGGTTCCTTCGAACAGTTTGGTGCCGACGAGAAGGCCGTGGGTGATACCTCCAACTGGCTGAAAGAGCAGGTCATCTACACTGTCACCCTGTTCAACGGGGCGCCGATCGCAGTGACTCCGCCGAACTTCGTCGAGCTGGAAGTGGTCGAGACCGATCCGGGTGTGCGTGGTGATACCTCCGGCGGCGGCACCAAGCCGGCTAAGCTGGTCACGGGCGCGGTGGTCAAGGTACCGCTGTTCATCAACGTGGGCGACGTGCTCAAGGTTGATACCCGTACTGCGGACTACGTAGGTCGCGCCTGATATAGGCGCACAGCAACAGACCTTGAGCGGCCCGCCTCGGATAGAATTCGAGGCGGGCCGCTGCGTTTCAGGACCTCTGGTTTCACTGGTAATTGATTCAAATTACTACAGGGACGCTTTTCTTCCTGCTTATTTATAGTCTTTGCGCGTTCGTTCGTGAGTAGCGGAACCGCTTGGCTTGTCAACATATTCCTACACGGCTCAAGCGTGTAAATTGTGAATATCACAACTTGACGGAGCCCTGTGACTTCCATGTCTTTCCTCATTCAATCGGGACCTGACTGACCATGCTGATCAGCTTGCTCGGTATCCTCATCAATGGACTCTGTGCGCCTTTTGTATGGCGCTTTGCGCATCGTCATGCGGGGCTGTTGTTGGCGGTGGTTCCGGCGGCCAGCTTCATCTGGTTCGCTCTGCAGGTTCCGGAGATTTCAGGGGGTGGGGCGCTATTCGAAAGCCTGGCCTGGGTCCCGGCGCTGAATATCACTCTGGGTTTGCGACTGGACGGTCTGGCGTTGCTGTTCGCTTTGCTGATTACCGGCATTGGCACGCTGATAGTGATGTATTCCGGCGCCTATCTGCGTGACCATCGGCAACTGGGCCGTTTCTACGCTTACTTGTTGATATTCATGACGGCGATGCTCGGGCTGGTGCTGGCTGACGACCTTATAGCCATGTTCGTGTTCTGGGAGGCGACCAGCATTGCCAGCTATCTGCTGATCAGTTTCAACCATGAAAAGGCCGAATCGCGCCGCGCTGCGCTACAGGCTCTGCTGATTACCGGCGGCGGTGGCCTGGCACTGCTGGCGGGCCTGGTGCTGTTGGGGATTGCAACGGATACCTGGCAATTTTCCCAGCTGCAATCCGAGATGGTGCAGGGACATGCGCTGTTCCCGGCGATCATGGTGCTGGTGTTGATCGGTTGTTTTACCAAGTCGGCGCAATTCCCCTTTCATCTCTGGCTGCCCAATGCCATGAACGCGCCCACGCCAGTTTCTGCGTATCTGCATTCCGCCACCATGGTCAAAGCGGGTATCTATCTGCTCGCCCGGCTCAATCCCACATTGGGTGGAGGCACGGGGTGGAGCACGGTACTGATTACCCTCGGGGCGTTAACGGCATTGCTGGGCGCCGTTCTGGCGATTCGCCAATATGATCTCAAGCGTATGCTGGCTTATACCACGGTGACCGTACTTGGCCAGTTGACCATGCTTATCGGCACCAATACCAGTTATGGCCTGCAGGCGTTCGTGCTCTATCTGGTAGCGCACTCCTTCTACAAGGGCGCTTTGTTCATGGCGGTGGGGGCCATCGATCATGCCACCGGTACGCGGGATATCCGGCGTCTGAGCGGCCTGTTCACGCTGATGCCGCTCACCGGCATCGCTGTCGGGCTGGCGGCCTTTTCCAACGCCGGCCTGCCACCTTTCTTCGGCTTCATCGCCAAGGAGTTCAAGTACGCCGGCCTGATCGAAATGGGTTCGATTGGCTGGACGGTTACCGTGGTGATGATCCTCACCAATGCGCTGCTGGTGGCTGCTGCGGGCCTGATTTTCCTGAAGACCTTTCTGGGCTCGCCCGGCAAGCTGAGCCACAGCCCACATGAGGTCAGCCCGCTGATGTGGATTGGCCCGCTGCTGCTGGCCGTGGGCGGCTTCGGCCTGGGTGCCGGCAATCAATGGCCGGAAATCTGGCTGGTCAACACCGCGGTGCAGGCCATCGCCAGCGAAGAAGTGGATGTGGGGTTGTACCTATGGGGTGGGATTACCCCTGCGGTCATCGCCAGCGCCCTGACGCTGGGTCTGGGTACGGTGTTCTACTTCAAGGCCGATGCCGTTCGCGCCCTGGCAAACCGGCTGGGAAGCATATGGACATTCAGCGGGGACCTGCTCTGGGACAAACTGCTCAAGCGACTGTTCCGCTTTGCCGGTGCCGTGGCCGCTTTGTTCCAGCACGGGTCGTTGCGTTTGCATATGGCGCTGATGACATTGGTGGTGAGTATCTGCGTGTTGTTCGGCATGCTCATGATGAAAACGACACCCTTCGATGGCCACGCATTATCGGAGGTCAGCCTGCCGGGCGTGATTGGCTGTTTGCTGGCGCTGGGAGGCGCCGCGGGGGCGGCTTTCATGGCTGGGCGCCTGGCGTTGGTGGCATCGCTTGGGGCAAGTGGCCTGGGCCTGGCGTTGTTCTTCGTTTCGATCAACGCGCCGGATGTGGCACTGACGCAACTGATGGTCGAGACCCTGACCGTGGTCTTTCTCGCCATGGTGCTGCGGCGTATGCCGGTAGTGCCGGCCAGTGGTGGGAGTGGCGCCGGTGCGAATATCTGGCATGCCGCCGTGGCGGTGGTTTTCGGACTGGCAGTGACCTTGCTGATCATGACCGCAGTCAGTCAGCCATTGCCGGGTGATCTGGCCGACTGGTTCCTGGTCAACAGCCTGCCGAGTGGGTACGGCAGTAATGTGGTGAATGTCATTCTTGTGGATTTCCGGGCTGTCGATACGCTCGGCGAGATCCTGGTGGTAGCCATCGCTGCGCTGGCGGCATCGACGCTGCTTGGTGTCGGACAACCACCCACAGCCAAGCCCCGTGGCTTGCCCGAATTCAGCTCCCTCATGTTGCGCCAGGGTATGCGCCCGCTGGCAGCCATTCTGTTTCTGGTGTCGCTGGCCATTCTCTGGCGAGGACATAACCTGCCGGGGGGCGGGTTTATCGGCGGGCTGGTCGCTGCGACCGGCTTTACGCTGCTGATAGTAACGTTCGGGCGAGGCATTCAACGCGGACTGGCGCGCATTGCACCGCCGACCATTATTGGTCTGGGGTTGGCTTGCGCCGTCGGTGCAGGGCTATTTGGTCTGGCTGCCGAGCTTTCTTTCATGACTGGGCTCTGGGTTGCACCTTTCGGTGTGAAACTGGGAACGCCCTTGTTATTCGATCTGGGGGTTTTTCTGACGGTATTCGGTTCGGTCATGCATATGTTGCGCAATCTGATCGGGAGGGCTGTCTGATGGAATGGATCGGTGCCATCACCGCAGGCATCATGGCGGCGCTGGGCGTATGGATGATGCTGGACCGGCATTTGATGCGCGTGGTATTGGGCATTGCGGTTCTGGGTAATGCCATCAACCTGGGGGTGCTGACGGCTGGACGCTTCGCCGGTAGCGAGGCCGCCTTCACCTTCGCTGGCCAGCAGGTGCTGGATTCCGCCAACCCGCTCCCTCAGGCGTTGGTGCTTACCGCCATCGTGATCGGTTTTGCGCTTTTCGTTTTCGCCTTGTCGGTGCTCAAGCGGACCCATGAATTGCATGGCGACAAGGACACTGATCGAGTCAGCCAGGTGACCGAGCGGCCCGCTCCGGATCAGGATGAAGAAGAGCCGTATCCGCCGGCAGAGGATCGCAAGCCATGAACGTGTTGGTTATTCTGCCGATCCTCATTCCATTGACGACGCTATTGCTCGCGTTGCTGGTCAGACGCCACCACGCCTGGGTGACCGTCATCAGCATGACAGGCTCGGCAATATTGTTGCTCGCCGGTATCTATCTGGTTGCTCTGGCCGCCGAGGGCACGGTACTTAGCGCCCAGATGGGGGGCTGGGCTGCGCCCTACGGTATCAGCCTGGTCATAGATCGGTTGTCGGCGGTCATGGTTGCCATCAGTGGGGTAATCGGCTTCGCGACCCTGGTCTATTGCTTCCGGCAGCCGATGCCGGCGGACTTTCTGCGCGATACCCACCTGTTCATTCAGGGCTTGCTGGTAGGCATCTGCGGCGCCTTCGTCACCGCTGACATCTTCAACCTCTACGTCTGGTTCGAAGTTCTGCTGATCGGTTCTTTCGCGCTGATTGCCCTGGGCGGCGGGGAGCGACGCCTGTCGGGGGCGATGACCTACCTGGTGCTGAACATGTTGGCGACGCTGCTGTTCCTGCTCGCGGCGGGTCTGGTGTACGGGGCAACCGGCACGCTGAACATGGGCGAGCTGGCCTTGTTGTTCCGCGCCGATGAAGCCAGTGCCGGAGCATGGTTGGGCGTCATCTTGATGCTGGTTTCCTTTTCTATCAAGGCTGCGCTTTTCCCGTTGTTCGGCTGGCTCCCGGCCAGCTATCACGTGGCCTGGACGCCGGTCTCCGCCTTGTTTGCCGGGCTACTTACCAAGGTAGGGGTGTACGCACTGATTCGCCTGGTGACGTTGCTCTGGCCAGAGCCCGGCGTAGTGCACTCGGTGCTGCTATGGGTCGCCTGTGCCACCATGATCATTGGCGTGCTCGGGGCGGCCGCGCAGACCGAGGTGCGGCGAATATTGTCATTTCATATTGTCAGCCAGGTGGGCTATATGGTGCTCGGGCTGGCCCTGGCCACACCCTTGGCACTGGCCGGGGCGGTCTTCTATCTGATTCATCATATCGTTGTTAAGGCCAACCTGTTCTTCGTCGGCGGCATCGCGGCCAGGTTGAGCGGGTCTGAGCGTCTGGCGGCGATGGGCGGGCTGTATGCCCGGACGCCGTTGCTGGCCATCCTTTTTGCCATCCCGGCGTTGTCGCTCGCGGGCATACCGCCACTGTCCGGTTTCTGGGCCAAATTCGTCCTGGTCAAGGCCAGCCTGGACGCTGGAATCTGGGTAGCGGCCTTTTTCGCCTTGTTTACCGGGATATTTACCCTGTTATCGATGAGCAAGATCTGGAACGAGACTTTTCTCAAGGCGCACCCCGACCCAGAACGGATTGGCGCGACGGGCAGTGGGCCGCGGTCCGCCTGGTTCACGGTCGCCGCGCTGGCAGCGATCACAGTGATGATCGGCCTGGGCGCCGGCCCGGTAATGGATTACGCCATCGCCGCTTCAAACCAGCTGATCGAGGCGCCCGCCTATCTGCAGTTGCTGAACAGAGGAGGCGAATAATGGTGTATCTGCATCTGCTGCTCGCGACGGCGCTGGCCATGCTGCTGGCCCAGGCGAGCCCGCTCTACTGGATGCTGGCGTTTGCCGCGTTGTATCCGCTGTTTCGGCTGGGCGGCCTGGTCAATGGTGCCTGCCGGTTGTATGCAATGCGTATCGAGGCAGGTACCACATTCATCTGCTGGTTTACCTATCAGGTCTTCAGCGCATCGATGAATGTGGCGAAGATGGTCTTGAGCCCACATCGGCAACCCGAGTCCGCTGTAGTCCGCGTACCTTTGCAAACACGGGATAAGCGTTTGGTGACGTTGATTGGCTGCTTGCTCACGCTGACGCCGGGCACGCTGGCATTGGACTACTGGTCGCGCACCGGCGAGATGTTCGTGCACATTCTGGATACCCGCTCGATCGAGTCGGCCACTGGCTCCATTGCAGAAATCGAGAGGCGTCTCATGCGCTGGATCCAACCATTGGGAGGCGGCCGATGAATGTGCTACTGGCTGGACAGTATTGGGTATTGCACCTGGCCGGGGGGATCCTGGTGGTCAGCATGGTGCTGCTGATGTGGCGCCTGCTGGTTGGCCCGAGCCGGCCGGATCGGGCCGTCGCCATGGATGCGTTGACCATGATAGGCGTGGCGGGAGTCACTGTTCTGGCGCTGATAACCGGGCAGCAAGTGCTGCTGGACGTAGCTATCATCCTGGCCATTGTCAGCTTCCTGGGAAGTGCGGCTTTTGCATTGCTGTTCCGGGGTGCTCACAGCAGCGACGAGCAGCCGGGACCCCAGCTTCATGAGGACGACAGATGAAAGATGCCATGGCATTTGCCGGTTCCATATTGATACTGCTCGGCGCACTATTCAGTTTGCTGGGCGCGCTTGGCGTGTGTCGGTTGCCTGACGCCTACAGCCGCATGCATTCAGCGAGCAAGGCCGGCGCACTGGGTGCCATCCTGATATTGCTGGGGGCCCTGTTTGCCACGGGTGGACATGCCTGGTTTAACGTTTTCCTGGCCGTTGCCGTACTTCTGGTTAGCGCACCGATGGCGGCTCATATAATATCGCGTGCCGGCCACATGGCTGGTGTAAGGCCCAAGGTCGGCCCGCTGGGAGATGCTCTCGAGCGCGCCAAGGACCGCAGCAGCAATCGCTGAATGGCGCTACTTCCCTGGAGAACATATGAACGATTGGCAACCGGCTGCGCCCCTGGGCAACCTGCGCCGGCGAGCGGAGATTATCAATGGTATCCGCCGGTTCTTCGCCGCGCGTGATGTGCTGGAGGTAGACACGCCCAGTCTCTCTGCCGCAGCGGTCAGCGATCCACACCTGTTCCCCTTTGTCACCGATTATGTGCCCGAGGGCGGTGGGGTCTCGCAGATCTTGTACCTGCACACCTCGCCGGAATACCCGATGAAGCGCCTGCTGGCTGCTGGCAGTGGTTGTATCTGGCAGCTATGCCGCGTCTATCGCAACGGCGAAACCGGTAGCCGGCACAATCCCGAATTCAGCATGCTGGAGTGGTACCGCATCGGTTTTGATCATCACCAACTGATGGATGAGGTCGATGATCTGGTGATGTCATTGCTGGGCAGCGAACGCGCGCGGCGGGTGACCTATGCGGCATTGTTCGCGGATTTCCTTGCTGTCGATATCCACACCTGTGGCGACGCCGAGCTGGCGCGGCTGGGGCGTGAGCATTGTGACTTCCAGGGTCAACTGGATCGGGATGGCTGGTTGAATCTGCTGTTCTCCCACTGTATCGAGCCGCAATTGCAGCAGCCGACCATGGTGTATGCCTTTCCGGCATCCCAGGCGGCGCTGGCTCGTGTGGTGGAGGGAGATGACTGCGTACCCAGCGCGGCGCGTTTCGAGCTGTTCATCCGCGGAATGGAGTTGGCCAATGGCTACTTCGAGTTGACCGATGCCGATGAGCAGGCCCGCCGTTTCGCTGCTGACCAACAGCAGCGCCAGGCGTTGGGTCGGCCGGTATTGCCGGTGGACGAGCTGCTGTTGAGCGGGTTGCAGCAGGGGCTCCCGGAATGTGCGGGCGTAGCGCTGGGAGTGGACCGGCTGGTGATGCTGGCACTGGGGGCGACCCGGATCGACGAGGTGATCGCCTTTCCCCTGGCTCGCGCCTGACCGGATAATATTTCGCCGCCCATGACCGCTTGGGAAGGTGGCACGGGCAAGCAAGAGAGGGGAAGTGACAACGCCCCCGGCGAGCGGGGGCGTTGTGCTTACAGCTTCAATGGCTCAGTCAGCGGGGCTGAGTCGCTCGCCCATCTTCTGACCCATGCGTACCAGGCTGCCGGCCGCCAGGTGTTCATCCCAGCGCGCGCGTCCGGGAGCGAACAGCACAATAGCCGTGGAGCCGAGCTTGAAGCGGCCCATCTCCGCGCCGCGTTCCAGTTCCGGGGCGCGGTGGCCGTAGGATTCACTGCGCAGCTGGCGTTGCGGTGGCGCCACCAGGCCAGCCCAGACGGTTTCCACTGAGGCCACGATCATCGCACCGACCAGCACCACGGCCATGGGGCCGGCATCGGTATCGAACAGACAGACCACCCGTTCGTTGCGGGCGAAGAGCTCCGGCACGTTCTCTGCGGTGGTCTGATTCACTGAAAACAGCTTGCCCGGTACATAGATCATGTCGCGCAGTGTGCCGCCCAGGGGCATGTGTACGCGGTGATAGTCGCTGGGCGACAGATATACGGTGGCAAATTCGCCGCCCTGGAATTGCTCGGCATGGGCCGGATTGCCGCCGAGCAGTTCAAGCACGCTGAAACTCTGGCCCTTGGCCTGGAAGATGCGGCCATGCTCGATCTTGCCCAGTTGGCTGATGGCGCCATCGGCCGGGCAGAGAATGCTGGCTTCGCCCTCATCCAGTGGGCGGGCGTCGGGCAGCAGGGCGCGGGTAAAGAAATCATTGAAGCAGCGGTAGGCGGTCGGGTTCGGCTCGACGGCCTGGCTCATATCGACCTGGTAGCGCTTGACGAACCAGTTGATAAAGGGGTTTTTCACCCAGCTCCAGGTACAGTTGGCCAGCCCGCCGGCCAGACGGGACAGCAGGTGCTGGGGCAATAGGTATTGGGAAGTGATGAACAGGCGATCGCGCATGTAGAGGTCTCAGAGATCAATGGGTGTATCGGGATGGTTGCCCCATTCGGCCCAGGAGCCGGCATAGGCCCTGACCCGTGGGTAGCCAAGGATCTTGGCCGCCAGATAGGTGAAGCCGGAGCGGTGATGGGTCTGGCAATGGGTGACCACGTCCCGGTCAGGAGTGATGCCCAGGGCTTGCAGTTGTGCAGCCAGGTCGGCGCGCAGGCGCAGGCCGTGCTGCGGGTCCATGCCGGCCGTCCATTCAAAGTTGATGGCCCCGGGGATATGCCCGCCGCGAGCGGCCAGCACCTTGTCGCCCCGGTGCTCGGCCGGCGAGCGAGCGTCCCAGATCACCTGATCAGAGTTATTCAGGTTGGCCAGCAGCTCATCCAGAGTCACGCTGTGATCGCCATTGACGGTCAGGGTGGGCTGGGTTGGCTCGGCCTGATGCGCCTGTTGCTCCAGCGGCAGATTCTCGGCCTGCCAGGCTTTCAGACCGCCATTCAGATAGCTGTAGTGCGGGTGGCCGATGCTGTCGAGAATCCAGATGAAGCGTCCGGCCCAACCGCCGCCTTCATCGTCGTAAACGATGTAATGCAGCTCACTGTGATGGCCCAGGCTGCCGAGAATCTGCTGCAGGCTGGCCACGTCGGGCAGTAGCCCGGGAACCGGAGCAGGGCTGGTGATGCTGCCGGGCGGCAGATGCACGGCGCCGGGGACATGGCCGGCCAGGTACTGCTCGGACTTGCTCAGGTCGACCAGCCGAAATACCGCCGGATCGAGCGATGCCGGTAACTGACTGGGCTCCAGCAGTAACGGCAATGCAGGAGAGGAAGTGGTCATGGTTCGAATCTCTTTTCGTTGTTGCAGGCATTATACAGAGCAAAGCCGGCAAAGCTGGGCTTGGCTGAAAAAGCCGATGCGATGAGTGGCAGCAGCCGCTGCAATTTGTCATTCAGAATTGGCGCGCCGTGGCCGATATAGGCCGGTATGATGGTTTTTTGGGTGCCGGTCGGGCGCCGGGCGAGTCGGAGATAGCGGGGCATATGCTGAAAATTGTGGGTTATGTGATAGTCACCATCAGCGTGTTTGGTGGATTCATGATGTCGGGCGGGATGTTGGCGGCGCTGTGGCATCCTTTTGAAATCGTCATCATTGGCGGTGCGGCGTTGGGTATCTTTCTGATCGCCAACAGCATGGCGACGGTAAAAAAGGTACTTGGCAAGATCCCGGCGATCTTCTTTGGACACCGCTTCAACAAGGCTTTTTATCTGGATGTGCTCGGGGTGCTCTATGAGATCCTCAACAAAAGCCGCCGCGAGGGCATGATGGCGATCGAGGCGGATATCGAAGAGCCCCAGGAAAGCCCGATTTTCAGCAAGTACCCGGCGATTCTCAAGGATGCGCATATGACCGCTTTCATCTGCGACTACCTGCGCATCATGTCCACCGGCACTATGGCGCCCCACGAGCTGGAAGCGCTGTTCGATGTGGAAATTTCCAGCCTCACCGAGGAACTGAACGAGCCGGCCCGCGCCCTGAACCGGATCGCCGACGCCCTGCCGGGTTTCGGTATCGTCGCTGCAGTGCTTGGGATCGTCATCACCATGAGTATCCTCGGCGAGGCGGACAACGCCTTGATCGGCGAGAAGGTTGGTACTGCGCTGGTGGGGACTTTCCTGGGTATCCTCGCGGCCTACGGTTTCGTTGGACCTTTCGGCACCGCGGTCCAGCATGACGCCAACGAAGAGGCCAATACCTACGAAGCGATCAAAATGTGCCTGGTCGCCAGTGCCCAGGGCCTGCCACCGGCATTGGCGGTGGAGTTTGGCCGCAAGGCACTGCTGCCGGAGCAGCGGCCAAGCTTTGCCGAGCTGGAAACGTCGGTCAAGGGGCGCTGAGCCGTGGACAGTCCTCAGCCGATCATCGTCAAGCGAGTCAGCCGCAAGGCTGACGGCCACCACGGCGGCTCCTGGAAGATCGCCTTCGCTGACTTCGCCATTGCCATGATGGCGTTCTTCCTGGTCATGTGGTTGGTCACGGTAGCGACGCCGGAGCAGCTGAAAATGGTCTCCGCCTATTTCAAGGACCCGATCAATTTTGATGGTGGCAGCCCGCACCCAATTGATCTGGGCGGCTCGCCGACACCGGCGCCGCAACGTACCCTCAATGAGTTGGACAGTGGCAGGGACCAATTGCCGGAGCCGTTGGAGCAACTGGAGCCGATGGTGCCGGCGCGGCCGGAGGTGGATGAGCTGCCGGACAAGATGGAGCTGCGCGAGCTGGACCTGCTGTTGCAGGAACTGCAGAACAAGATCGATACCGAGCCGGTTCTGCAGCGCTTCCGTGATCAGATCCTGATGGAGTTTACCCTGGAGGGGTTGCGCATCCAGATCGTTGATGCGGAAAATCGGCCCATGTTCGCCAGTGGCAGCCCCGAATTGCGGCCGTATTTCGAGGAGATCCTGCTGACCCTGGCCGATACCATCGCCAAGGTGCCGAAGCGTATCAGCATCAGCGGCCACACCGACGCCATGCCTTATACCGGACGTCGGGATTACGGCAACTGGGAACTGTCGACCCAGCGCGCGAATGCGGCGCGGCGCACGCTGCTGGCCGCCGGGTACCCCGAGCAGCAGGTGGCGCGTGTGGTGGGCTACGCCGACTCGGCGCTATTCGACGCGGACGACCCGCTCAATCCGATCAACCGGCGGATCGATATCGTGGTCATGAACAAGCGTGCCGAGTTCGATATGCGGCGGCAGGCCGGCGCCGAGCGGCCGCAAGGTGGCTCGGCGCAGGCCGACCCGGCATTTGCACCGGAAGGCGCATCGCCGGACTCGCAATCGGCTGGGGATAGCGCGCCGGCAGCCGACGAGCTGCCCGCCACGCCACCCTCTGAGCGCCCGCGTAACCTGTTCGATGATGACAGTCAGTCCCTGGAACTGAGGCTCTAGAAGCGCCGCAGCAGGAGAGATCTATTGTGGGAGCGGCCTTGGCCGCGAAGCCTCACCCGGAACGCTTCGCGGCCGAGGCCGCTCCTGCAGTAGGGCTTCTGGGCGCTGGAGCACCGGCTCAGTTGCCGCTCAGACTTGCCAGGATATGCCGGTAGCTGTTCATTCGGCCGGCGGAAATCTCGCCGCTGGCCACCGCTTCGAGCAAGGCGCATCCCGGTTCGTGCTTGTGCTGGCAATCGCGGAAACGGCAATGGCCGAGGAATGGGCGAAACTCGATAAAGCCTTCCAGCAGCTCATCGGGGCTGATATGAGTCAGGCCGAATTCGCGGATGCCGGGGGAGTCGATCAGATCGCCGCCATCAGGAAAGTGAAACAGCCGGGCGGTGGTGGTGGTATGGGTACCTTTGCCGGTCATCTCCGACAGCGCACCGACGCGCAGGTCCACATCCGGCAGCAGAGCGTTGATCAAAGAGGATTTGCCCACCCCGGACTGACCGACCAGCACATTGACATGATCACGCAGCTCCCGGCGCAGGCCATCCAGCCCTTCGCCCGAGCCAGCGGACAGGCACAGGGTGCGATAGCCCAGGCGGGCGTAGTCATCCAGCCACGAGCGGATGTGCCCGAAGTCGCCCTGATCCAGCAGGTCAGCCTTGTTCAATACCAGCAGCGGTTCCAGTCCAGCCTGTTCGGCGGCGACCAGATAACGGTCGATCAGGTTGCTGTGTGGCGTGGGCAGGGGGGCGAATACAATCACCAGACGGTCGACATTCGCTGCCACGGGCTTCAGCTGGCCGCGATGGTCTGGTCGATGCAGCTCGGTTGCTCGCGGCTGCAGTGCGACGATCACGCCACCTTGTTGGTTGTCGGCGCGCCAGACGATGCGGTCGCCGGTTACCAGTGCCGGCAGGTTGGCGCGCCGATGGCAGCGCCGGACCTGGCCTTGCAGCGGGCCGGAGCTGGCCTCGACATCCACCTGCACCCCGAAATGGGCGATGACCTGGCCTTCCTGTTCTGGCCCGAGGTCGCCGCCGAGCAGGCTTTCCTCGGCCAGATCGGCCCGCCGGCTGGCGCGCGCGCTGCGCTCGTCCTGGATTTTTTGAATCCGCCAGCTCTGGCGTCGGGTGAGATGTCGCTTGGCCATAAATTATGCATCTTGAGAATCCGCCGCAGTGTAGCACGGGGCGCGTATACTGCTGCTACCCGGCGGCGCCAATATGCAAAGGAGCGACTATGAAGCACCCTGATAACCTGATCTGGATCGACCTGGAAATGACCGGTCTGGATCCGGACAAGGACGTGATCATCGAAATTGCCACCATCATCACCGACCCCCAACTGAACGTGCTCGCCGAAGGGCCGGCGCTGGCCATCAAGCAACCCGATGCGCTGCTCGACGGCATGGATGAGTGGAATACCCGCCAGCACAACCAGTCTGGTCTGGTGCAACGGGTCAAGGACAGCCCCATCAGCCTGGCCGAAGCAGAGCAGATGACCCTCGAGTTCATCTGCAAATGGGTGCCGGCGGGACGCTCACCGATGTGCGGCAACAGCATCTGCCAGGATCGACGTTTTCTCTATCGCGGCATGCCGAACCTGGAGCGGTTCTTCCATTACCGCAACCTGGATGTGTCCACGCTGAAGGAGTTGGCCGCGCGCTGGGCGCCGGCGGTGCGGGATGGTTTCCAGAAAGAGAGCAGTCATCTGGCGCTGGATGATATTCGCGATTCGATTGCCGAATTGCGGCATTACCGCGAGCACTTCATCAAGTTCTGAACGGTGGCGGGGCGGGCTGGTGGGGGCGGCCAGCCCCTGCACCCAAGGCAGATGCCACTCTAGCTTTCCGGGCTGGTTCCGTGCCGTGTCAACGCCCAGCGCACATGTTCGCGCACCAGTTCAGAGGGATGATCGAGCCGACTGCGGAGTGCCTCGACCACCGGGATGCTGGTATGGGCGTTGCCCAGACCTACGGCCAGATTGCGCAGCCAGCGTTCGTGGCCGATGCGGCGCAGCGGTGACCCCTCGGTGTTTTTCAGAAACTGCTCTTCATCCCAGCGGAACAGGCTGATCAGGTCGGCCTGATCCAGCTGATGGCGCGGACTAAAATCCTGTTCGTTGGTGGGCTTGGCGAACTTGTTCCATGGGCAGACCAACTGGCAGTCATCACAACCGAACACCCGGTTGCCCATTTGCGGACGCAATTCCTCTGGTATCGCGCCCTTGAGCTCGATGGTCAGGTAGGAAATGCAGCGCCGGGCATCCAGCACATGCGCGCCGACAAACGCATCGGTCGGGCATTTGCTCAGGCAGGCGCTGCAACTGCCGCAGTGGTCCTGCTCATAGGCTTCATCGGTAGGCAGCGGCAGATCGGTATACAGCTCGCCAAGGAAGAAGAAGCTGCCGGCCTTGCGGTTCAGCAGCATGGTGTTCTTGCCGATCCAGCCCAGCCCGGAGCGGGTCGCCAGGGCGCGTTCCATGACCGGGGCGCTGTCGACGAAGGCGCGAAAGCCGAACGGGCCGATCAGGTTCTGGATACGCTCGGCCAGTTGCTGCAAACGGCGGCGGATCAGCTTGTGATAGTCGCGGCCCAGGGCGTAGCGGGAGATATAGGCCGCATCGCGGTCGGCCAGTCGTTTGGCCATGCCGGTGTCGGTGGGCAGGTAATCCATGCGCACCGAAATGACCCGGCGCGTTCCCGGTACCAGCTCTTCCGGCCGTGTGCGCTTGCTGCCGTGGCTGGCCATCCACTCCATTTCCCCGTGGTAGCCCGCATCCAGCCATTGCTGCAGACGCTGTTCATGGGCGCCGATGTCTGGGTCGCTGATGCCCAGCTGCTGAAAGCCGAGCTCGGCGGCGATCTCGCGGATCTGAGCGGCAAGCTGGACATAATCGGGAGCGGTATCGGGCATGGGGCTGGGGTCTGTGCTTGAGTGAACGTATAATTCTGCCAGACAACACATCCGGGTGACATGTCCATGCGTCCTGATCTTCCTCGCCACATCTACAGCGCCGCGGCTACCAGAGAGCTGGATGCGCGCATTATCGCTGCCGGCACGCCCGGTTTCGAGCTGATGCAGCGGGCCGCCGCCGCTGTCTGGCGCGAGCTGCGCCGACGCTGGCCCCATGCCGACCGGCTGACCGTGCTGTGCGGCGGCGGTAATAATGGCGGCGATGGTTATCTGGTGGCGCGCCTGGCCCAGCGGGCTGGCTGGCACATGCAGGTATTGACGCTGACGCCGCCGGAGCGTCTGCAAGGCGATGCGGCAGCGGCTTGGCGCGCCGCCCGGGAAGCTGGCGCCAGCATCGAGCCCTGGCGAGGCGTTCTGCCGCGAAGTGGTGTGGTGCTGGATGCCATGCTCGGCACCGGGCTGCAAGCGGCGGTGCGTGATCCCTTCAGCAATGCCATTACAGCGGTCAATGCCAGCGGCCTACCGGTGGTGGCGGTAGACCTGCCCAGCGGCTTGAATGCTGATCGCGGAGTCATCGAGGGTTGCGCTATCCGGGCGGATCTGACGGTGACCTTTATCGCCCTCAAGCCCGGCCTGCTGACCGGCCAGGGGCCGGATCAGGTCGGTGAGCTGTGTTTCGCCGCGCTGGCCGAGGCGCCCGAGCCGGGCGTGGCGCCGCAGCTCGAACGGCTGGATCTGGCGTTCTATCAGGAGACACTTGCGCCGCGGCCCCGGGCCGCACACAAGGGTATGTTCGGCCATTTGTTGGTCATCGGCGGCAACCAGGGGATGGGCGGCGCTATCCTGTTGGCGGCAGAAACCGCGCTGCGCTGCGGCGCGGGCAAGGTCAGTGTGGCGACCCGCAGTGAACATGTGGTGCCTATGCTGGCCCGATGCCCGGAAGTGATGGCGCATGGGGTGGATGATCCGGCACAATTGGCACCTTTGCTGGACCAGGCCACGGCAGTGGTGCTGGGCCCCGGATTGGGCTCTGATCCCTGGGCTACACAACTGCTGAATGCAGTGCTGGAACGCGACCTGCCGCGGATACTGGATGCCGATGCGCTGAATGCCATCGCCGCCGCGCCGCAGGCTGTCTCGTTGGGCAAGCGGACGATCATCACGCCACATCCGGCCGAGGCGGCCCGGTTGCTCGGCTGCGCGACTGCAGACATTCAGGCCGACCGGCTGGCGGCGGTCGAGCGGTTGGCGGAACGCTTTGGCTGTGCGGCTGTCCTCAAGGGTGTGGGCTCGTTGGTGGCCGGGCCCGCAGATGAAATGTTGCCGGGGTTATGCCAGTACGGTAATCCGGGTATGGCCAGTGCGGGGATGGGGGATGTCCTGTCCGGTTTGATCGGCGCGTTGTTGGCCCAGCGGCTGGAAGCGGGCGCAGCCGGGCGTTACGCGGTATTGCTGCATGCCCTGGCGGGTGACCGGGCGGCAGAGCAGGGCGGTCAGTTGGGTATTATCGCCAGCGACCTGATTTCATCCATACGTTTTTATCTGAACCTGCGGGATATTTGATGACCCTGGAATTGCATGCACAAGGTGATCAGGCCATGGAACGCCTGGGCGCGGCTATTGGTGAGGCACTGAACTGGCGCGGTAGCGTCTGGCTTGAGGGCGACCTGGGCGCGGGCAAGACTACCCTCAGTCGTGGCCTGATCCGCGCTGCCGGTCATGTCGGTGCGGTGAAAAGCCCGACCTTCACGCTGGTTGAGCCCTATGAGCTGGAGCAGCGGAGTATCTACCATTTCGATCTGTATCGACTGGCCGACCCCGAGGAATTGGAGTTTCTCGGTATTCGTGACTACTTTTCGGACAATAGCCTGTGTTTGATAGAATGGCCCGCGAAAGGCCAGGGCATGTTGCCGCAGCCGGACCTGATCATCAGCATCACGGTTGACGGCGATGGCAGAAGACTGCAGATTGAGGGGCATGGGGAGCGCGGCCTGGCTGCTGGCCACAGGCTGCACAGCACAAGAGGCGAAGCAACGCCGTGATAAAACTCAGAACAATGACGCTGCGTGCGCTGGGGCTGTTACTGCTGGTCACCGGCACGCTGTATGGCGGCCTGCTGCAGGCCGCGCAGATCGAAAGTGTGCGCCTGTGGCGCGCGCCGGACAACACCCGGCTGGTCTTCGACCTCACCGGCCCTGCCGACCACAAACTGTTTACCCTGTCCAATCCCGAGCGGATCGTCATCGATATTTCGGGCGCGCGCTTTGCCGCCAGTACCGGTGATCTGCCGCTGCAGAACACCCCGCTGACCGGCTTGCGTTCGGCGCCTCGTGACGGCAGCGATCTGCGGGTGGTGCTGGACCTGTCCCGTGAAGTCAAGCCGAAGAGCTTCTCGTTGCCGCCGAATCAGCAGCACGGCCACCGACTGGTGATCGACCTCTATGACAACGAGCCGCGACCGGACCTGCCGGCCACGGCCGAGCCAAGCGCTTCGCCCTTGCCGCAGACGCCGACCCGCTCGGTGAGCGAGGCCGGCCAGCGGGATATCATTGTTGCTCTCGATGCCGGTCACGGCGGTGAAGACCCAGGCGCCATCGGCCATAACAAGGCGCGGGAAAAGGATGTGGTGCTGGCAATTGCTCGCGAGACGAAAGCACTGATCGATGCCGAGCCGGGATTCAAGGCGGTGCTGGTGCGGACCGGGGATTATTTCATTCCGTTGCGCAAGCGCACCGAGATCGCCCGCAAGCACAACGCCGACCTGTTCGTCTCCATTCACGCCGATGCTTTTACCCGGCCCAGCGCCTTCGGCGCGTCGGTGTACGCCTTGTCTGATCGCGGTGCGACCTCGGAAACCGCGCGCCTGCTGGCGGACCGGGAAAACCGCTCCGACCTGATCGGCGGCGTGGGCGGCGTGAGTCTGGACAACAGGGATCAGGTGCTGGCCAGCGTGCTGCTGGATCTGTCCATGACCGCTACCCTGTCCGCCAGCCTGGATGTCGGGCAGCAGGTACTGGGCTCTATCGGCAAGCTGACCCCGTTGCACAAGCGCCGGGTTGAACAGGCCGGCTTCATGGTGCTCAAATCCCCGGACATTCCATCGATTCTGGTTGAGACGGGGTTCATCTCCAATCCCGGGGAGGCCAGGAAGCTGGTGACCCGCAGCCACCAGCAGGGCTTGGCGCGGGCGATGCACAGCGGTATTCGCAGCTACTTCCACCGCAATCCGCCGCCCGGTACGCGCATTGCCGCGCTCAAGAGCAACGGTCAGCTGGCGCAAGGGCCACGTGAGCATACGGTGACGCGGGGTGATACCCTGTCGATGATCGCTACCCGCTACGAGGTCAGCCTGGCCAGTCTGCGCCAGGCCAACGGCCTGGGTAGTGATCAGATTCGCGTCGGTCAGGTGCTCAAGGTGCCGGCCGGCAACATGCTGGTCAAAAATGACCCCTGATACTGCTAACGAAGTCTGACATGCCCCGAATACAGTTGTTGAATCCGCGTCTGGCCAACCAGATTGCGGCTGGAGAGGTCGTCGAACGTCCCGCCTCGGTGATCAAGGAGCTGCTGGAAAACAGCCTGGACGCCGGCGCCACGCGAATCGACATCGACGTCGAACAGGGCGGCGTCAAACTGTTGCGGGTGCGCGATGACGGCTGTGGTATTGAGGAGGGTGATCTGCCGCTGGCGCTGTCACGCCATGCCACCAGCAAGATCATGGATCTGGATGATCTGGAGCGGGTGGCCACCCTGGGCTTTCGTGGCGAGGCGCTGGCCTCGGTGGCATCGGTGTCGCGGCTGCTGCTGACCTCCTGCTCGGAGACCGCGGAACAGGCCTGGCAGGTGGAAACCGAAGGGCGCGACATGAACCCGCGGGTGCAACCGGCGGCGCATCCCCGGGGCACCACGGTGGAAGTGCGTGACCTGTTCTTCAATACCCCGGCGCGACGCAAATTCCTGCGCACCGAGAAAACCGAATTCGGCCACCTGGAAGAGGTGGTCAAACGTCTGGCCTTGTCGCGCTTCGATGTCGCTTTCAATCTGCGGCACAATGGTCGCTCGGTACTTAGCCTGCGGCCGGCGCACACCGAGCAGGAGGCGCGGCGTCGGGTCGCCAGCATCTGCGGTCCGGCCTTCGTCGAACAGTCGGTGACCATCGACCAGGAGCGCAGCGGACTGCGCCTGTGGGGCTGGGTCGGACTGGCGACCTTTTCCCGCAGCCAGGCGGACCTGCAGTATTTCTGCGTCAATGGCCGGATGATCCGCGACAAGCTGGTGGCCCATGCGGTACGTCAGGCCTATCGTGATGTGCTGTTCAATGGACGGCACCCGACCTTTGTGCTGTTTCTGGAAGTGGATCCGGCGGTGGTGGATGTCAACGTACACCCGACCAAGCACGAGGTGCGCTTCCGCGACGGTCGCATGGTGCACGACTTCCTGTTCAGCACCCTGTACCGGGCGCTGGCCGATCAGCGGCCGGACTCGCAGAGCGGGGCGACGGATGATTCAACTGGTGAAGGCTTGCAGTCAACGGCCATGCCGGCCGCCACGGGCCTGAGCGCCGGGGTGTTCTCCGGGCAGACCCATATGCCGCTGAATGAACCCGCACCAGCCTGGTCGGTTGCGCCTGCGGCGCTGGAACGCCCTTCGCCACAGGCATTGGCTGGCGCCACGCAGGCTTATGCCGGGCTTTATGGTGAAACGGCGGGTCAGCCTGCGCAGATGCCGCCAGCCGGAGACGCCGGCGAGGTGCCGCCGCTGGGCTACGCCTTGGCCCAGCTGCACGGCGTATTCATTCTGGCGGAGAATGCCGACGGCCTGGTAGTCGTCGACATGCACGCCGCCCATGAGCGCATCACCTATGAGCGCCTGAAGCAGGCCATGGAGCTTGAGGGGCTGCGCAGCCAACCGCTGTTGGTACCCGAGTCGATGGCGGTGAGTCAGCGTCAGGCCGACTGCGCCGAGGAACATGCCGCCTGGTTCGCCCGGTTGGGCTTTGCCTTGCAGCGCATGGGGCCGGAAACCTTGGCCATTCGTGAAATTCCGGCATTGCTGCGCCAGGCCGATGCGGCGCAGTTGGTGCAGGATGTGCTGGCGGATCTGATGGAGTTCGGTACCAGTGACCGCATCGAGGCGCACCGCAACGAATTGCTGGCCACCATGGCCTGCCACGGCTCGGTACGCGCCAATCGGCGCCTGACCCTGGCGGAAATGAACGCACTGTTGCGTGACATGGAGCAGACCGAGCGCAGTGGCCAGTGCAACCACGGGCGGCCGACCTGGACCCGCATGAGCATGGGCGAGCTGGATAAACTCTTCCTCCGGGGCCGTTGAATGGGCGCTTCTGCGACACCCACGGTGATCTGCCTGATGGGCCCGACCGCCGCGGGCAAGACCGATATGGCCCTGCATCTGGCCGAGCACCTGCCATGCGAGCTGATCAGCGTGGACTCGGCACTGGTCTATCGCGGCATGGACATCGGCACCGCCAAGCCCGATGCCGCGACCCTGGCGCGTTATCCCCACCATCTGGTAGATATCCTCGATCCAGCCGAAGCCTACTCGGCGGCACGTTTTCGCCATGATGCCCAGGCGCTGATCGCCGATATCATCAATCGCGGCCGCATTCCGCTGCTGGTCGGCGGCACCATGCTCTATTACAAGGCTCTGGCCGGCGGACTGGCCGCAATGCCGGCGGCTGATCCGCTGGTGCGTCAGCGCATCGAGGCCCTGGCTGCGGCGCAGGGTTGGGAGACAGTGCATGCCGAGCTGGCGAAGGTCGATCCGACCGCGGCCGCCCGCATTCATCCCAATGACCCGCAGCGGATTCAGCGTGCTTATGAAGTCTTTCTGTTGAGTGGCGTGACGCTGACCGATTGGCATGCCCGCCAGGCGCTTGAAAATGCCGAAAGCAGGGCGACTGGTGGGGCAAATATGTCCTATACTACGCGCTATGTGGCTGTGGCTCCCCGCGAGCGGCATATCCTCCATGAACGCATTGCCCTGCGTTTTTCACTGATGTTGGAGCAGGGTTTCATTGCTGAAGTGGAAGCCTTGCATGCGCGGGGTGATCTGGATGTGTCGATGCCGTCGGTTCGTGCAGTGGGGTACCGGCAGGCCTGGGACTATCTCGACGGGAAACTCTCTCTCGATGAAATGGTCGAACGCGGTGTAATTGCCACCCGGCAGTTGGCGAAGCGCCAGTTTACCTGGCTGCGCGGTTGGCGTGAGGATATCGAATGGTTCGACAGCCTGGACCCGGAAAGATCGGACAAGCTCTTGAAATACCTCGGGTCAATCGCCATATAGCTTTCTCGTACTGCTGTCGGCAGGTGTCACGTAGTCATCTGGATACTGGCTGTCCGTCCTGATGGACTGGCCGGATAATGCATTTCAATTTAAAGCGGTTCCCATAATGGTTTCCATAAGGAGTGAGGCAATGTCAAAAGGGCATTCTCTACAAGACCCTTACCTGAACGTTCTGCGCAAGGAACGTGTTCCGGTATCCATCTACCTGGTCAATGGCATCAAGCTGCAAGGCCAGATCGAGTCTTTCGACCAGTTCGTCATTTTGCTGAAGAACACTGTCAGCCAGATGGTTTACAAGCACGCCATTTCCACCGTGGTGCCCGGTCGCCCGGTTCGCCTGCCGGTGCAGGGTGGCGATGAGGCCGAGGCTGGCAATCCTTGATCGCGCTGGAGGCCTGATTGTTTTTTGAACGTCATGAGGGGGGTGAACGTGCCGTACTCGTTCACCTGGAAGGCCAGGATGAACAGAACCGTGAAGACCCTCATGAGTTTCTGGAACTGGTACGCTCGGCCGGCGCGGAGATCGTCGATTTCCTGACTATCAATCGTTATCAGCCCAGCCCGCGCTTTCTCATCGGCACGGGCAAGGTTGAGGAGCTGCGCGCGCTGGTCAAGGCGGGTGAGGGTGATCTGGTCATCTTCAACCATGTGCTGACACCGAGCCAGGAACGCAACCTCGAGCGCGAGCTTGAGTGCAGGGTGATTGATCGTACCGGGCTGATTCTGGATATCTTCGCCCAACGTGCGCGTACCCATGAGGGTAAGTTGCAGGTTGAGCTCGCCCAGCTGGATCACTTGAGTACCCGCTTGGTTCGCGGCTGGACTCACCTTGAGCGGCAGAAAGGTGGTATTGGTCTGCGCGGCCCGGGCGAAACCCAGCTGGAAACCGACCGCCGCCTGTTGCGGGTGCGCATCAAGCAGATCTCCAAGCGCCTGGAGAAGGTGCGCAGCCAGCGTGATCAGGCTCGCCGCGCCCGTCGCCGGGCGGAAATTCCTGTCGTCTCCCTGGTCGGATATACCAACGCCGGCAAGTCCACTCTGTTCAATACCTTGACTGAATCTGCGGTGTACGCGGCCGATCAGCTGTTCGCTACGCTCGATCCGACCCTGCGCCGGGTTGAGCTGGACGATATCGGCCCGGTCATCATGGCTGATACGGTGGGTTTCATCCGCCATCTGCCGCACAAACTGGTTGAAGCCTTCCGCGCCACCTTGGAAGAATCCAGTCAGGCTGATCTGTTGCTGCATGTAATTGATGCCGCGGATGAGGAGCGCACCTCGAATATCGAGCAGGTCAATCTGGTACTGGGTGAGATTGGCGCCAATGAACTGCCGATGCTGGAGATCTACAACAAGATCGATCTGCTGGATAACTTCGAACCTCAGATTCAGCGTGACGGCGATGGCGTGGCGGTGCGGGTCTGGCTGTCGGCACGCGAAGGCGAGGGTCTGGAGCTGCTGGCGCAGGCTGTCGCTGAACGCCTGGGTGACGATATCGTGCAGCAGAGCGTTGTGCTGGAGCACGCCGAGGCCCGGCTGCGCGCGCAGTTCTACGCTGCGGGAGCGGTCACTGCCGAGCGCATCGCCGCTGACGGCCGTCAGGAGCTGGATCTGCGCCTGCAGCGCAGCGACTTCAATCGGCTGCTCAAACGTGAAGGCTGGCAGCCGGACAGGTTTCTCGAACAACACACTTTGCAATAATGGATGGCGGTCGCGGTTCGCGCTGCGGCTGACATTTGCTGTAGGATTGCAGAAATGACTGCGCCGGCCATCCACGTCGGCGGAAGCAGTTTAATGGTTTTGGATAACGGAGAACGCTATGGCGTGGAATGAGCCTGGTGGTGGCAACAACTCGAACAACCAGGATCCCTGGGGTAGTGGCGGTAACCGCGGCGGTGGCAATCGCGGCGGCAAGCAGGGACCACCCGATCTGGACGAGGCGCTGCGCAAGTTGCAGGACAGCCTGAACGGTATCTTCGGCAGCAAGAAGCGCGGCAGCGGCGATGGCGGCAACGGCCGGCGTGTCGGCGGTGGACAGGGCATCCCCAAGGGCCTCTGGGTCATCGGCGGCCTGATCATCTTCGTTTTCTGGCTATTCAATGCGGTCTACAAGGTCGACGAGCAGGAGCAGGCAGTGGTGCTGCGTTTCGGTGAATATCACCGGACCGTTGAATCGGGTCTGCATCTCTACTTCCCGCCGATCGAGAAGAAATTCCAGCGCAACGTCACCCAGGTACGCTCTTATCGTCAACAGGGTCAGATGCTGACCGAGGACGAGAACATCGTCGAGGTGCCGTTGGCGGTGCAGTACCGTATCTCCAATCTGGAGGACTTCGTCCTCAAGGTAGAAGATCCCGAGACCAGTTTGCGCCATGCAACCGAGAGCGCGCTGCGTCATGTGGTCGGTTCCACGGGGATGCACCAGGTGCTGACCGAAGGTCGTGAGCAGATGGGCGTCGAGACTACCGAGCGTCTGCAGCGTTATCTGGATGCTTATCAGACCGGTATCACCGTGGTTCAGGTGAACATCGAAAGCGCGCAGGCTCCGGCCGAGGTGCAGGACGCGTTTGACGACGTGATCCGCGCCCGGGAAGACGAGGTGCGTGAGCGCAACCAGGCTGAATCCTATGCCAATGGCGTGATTCCGGAAGCCCGCGGTCAGGCTCAGCGCCTGTTGGAAGAAGCCAGCGGTTACCGTCAGGCCATGGTCGCCCGTGCCCAGGGTGAGGCTGAGCGCTTCAACCTACTGGTGAGCGAGTACCAGCAAGCGCCGGAAGTGATGCGCGAGCGTATGTTTATTGAAACGCTGCAAGAAGTGATGAGCAACACCAGCAAGATCATGGTGTCGGGTGATGGCAACAGCAACCTGCTGTACCTGCCGATCGACAAGCTGATGCAGCAGGGCGGTGGTTCGTCATCTTCGTCCTCGGCCGTTCCATCTGCCGCTGGCGCTGATGCCAATACCCGTCTGCCTGTACAACTGCAGCAGCGTGATGTGCGTACAAGGGAGGTCCGCTGATGAGTAACAAGTCAATTTTCGGACTCGTAATCGCCCTGGTGGTGATCGTGGTCGGTTGGAACAGCTTCTTCATCGTCGAGCAGACCCAGCGCGGTCTGGTACTGCAGTTCGGTAAGGTCGTCCGTGACGACGTGCCACCGGGGCTGCACTTCAAGCTGCCGTTCGTGCAGGAAGCGAAGATGTTCGATGGCCGCCTGCTGACCTTGGACACCACCACCCAGCGTTACCTGACGCTGGAAAAGAAGGCGCTGATGGTGGACTCCTTCGCCAAGTGGCGCATCGCCAACGTGCAACGCTACTACACCGCTACCTCCGGACTGCGTTCGATTGCCGAAGAGCGTCTATCTCGCCAGCTGGAGTCCGGTCTGCGTAACGAAGTGGCGCGCCGTACCCTGCATGAGGTGGTGGCCGGTGAGCGTGATCAGTTGATGGCCGATATCACTGCCGATCTGAACGAGAGCGCGCGCCGCGAACTCGGTATCGAGGTGCTCGATGTGCGGGTCAAGGGTATGGACCTGCCCCGTGAGGTGAACCGTAGCGTGTTCGAGCGGATGAGTTCCGAGCGTGAGCGCGAGGCCCGCGAGCATCGCGCCAAGGGCCGCGAGCTGGCCGAAGGTATTCGCGCCGATGCCGACCGGCAGCAGCGCGTGATCCTGGCCGAAGCCTTCCGTGAAGCTGAAGAAATCCGTGGTCAGGGTGATGCCGAAGCGGCATCCATCTATGCCGAGGCGTATAACAAGGATCCTGAGTTCTACTCCTTCTATCGCAGTCTGCAGGCCTACCGTGAAAGCTTCTCAAGCAAGTCCGATGTGCTGGTACTTGACCCGAGCAGCGAATTCTTCAAGTTTTTCAAAGGGGCGCAGCAACCCTGATTCGAGCCTGGCTGCACTCGTCCAACGAACGGGTGTAGCCAGTCGAAAACATGCTACAATCGCGCAGCCGGGTCATCCCGGCTTTTTTGTGACCGGCAGATCCGGGCGAGGGGTTCGAGTTCATGTGGCAGAATCTGGCCGCGGCACTGTGTCTGGTGCTGGTTCTGGAAGGTTTGATGCCCTTTCTGGCTCCCCGCCGGTGGAAACGAATGCTGGTTGAAGTGAGCGGTATGAGTGACCGGCAACTGCGGGTTGCCGGGTTGCTGAGCATGCTGGCGGGTACTGCCTGCTTATATCTGATCCGCTAGGGTGGGTCGACAGACCTTTGCCCTTTACGTAATAAAGGTTTTGAAAATGCCTACTGTTGATCGCTGGCTCTTGCCTGACGGGATCGAAGAAGTGCTGCCGGAAGAGGCGGCGCGTACCGAAGCAGCCCGTCGGCAACTGCTGGATCTGTTCTCCCGCTGGGGGTATGACCTGGTCATCACCCCGCATATCGAGTATCTCGAATCCCTCCTGACCGGCTCCGGTCATGATCTGGAACTGCAAACCTTCAAAATGATCGACCAGATGTCTGGGCGTATGCTCGGCCTGCGTGCGGACATCACGCCCCAGGTGGCGCGTATCGACGCGCATACGCTCGGCGCTGAAGGTCCCAGTCGTCTATGCTATTGCGGTAGTGTGCTGCACACGCTGCCGCGGCCGTTGTCCACGTCCCGCAGTCTGATCCAGCTGGGTGCCGAACTCTATGGCGATGCGTCCAGTGCCAGCGATATCGAAGTTATTGCGTTGATGCTGGAAACCCTGGCGGCGTCGCGTGTCGAGGGTGTGCATCTGGATATCGGCCACGTGGGTATTTACCGTGGTCTGGTCGAGGCGGCGGGTTTGGACGGCGCGGTCGAACGCGCTCTGTTCAATGCCCTGCAGCGCAAGGCGCTGGACGAGGTGCAGGAATTGACCTCGCGTATCGAGCAACCAGCCCTGGCGGCCATGCTCTGCAGCCTGGCTGAGCTGTCCGGTGGGGTCGAGGTTCTGGAACGTGCGCATATTATGCTTGACGGTGCGCCCGAGGCCATTCTGGCAGCGCTCGACGAGCTGGCGGAAATCGCTCAGGTGATTTCCCAGCGCTATCCGAAGGTGCCGCTGTATTTCGATCTGGCGGAGCTGCGTGGTTATCACTACCACACGGGCGTGACCTTCGCGGCATTCGTCGCTGGCACCGGTCAGAGCATCGCCCAGGGCGGTCGCTATGACGAGATTGGCCGTGACTTCGGCCGTGCGCGCCCGGCTACGGGTTTCTCAACTGACCTGCGGTTGCTGGTGGCCTGCGGTGAGATCGACGGTGGTCGTCGTGATCACGGCATCTGGGCGCCGCATGCGAGCCAGCCTGGTCTGCACGACAAGGTCATGCAGCTGCGTCAAGCCGGTGAGCGGGTGATAGTGGCATTGCCCGGTCAGCTCGATGCCGAGGCGGTGGGTTTCGGTTGTGATCGGATTCTGCATTTTGCGAATGATGGTTGGCAGGTAAAAGAACTGCACATTTGACTTTCATGGCCTGCTGGGCCAGTTCCTAACGAGTGAGGCAAGAGCTGAACATGGGTAAGAATGTTGTCATCCTGGGCACCCAATGGGGTGATGAGGGTAAGGGCAAGATCGTCGATCTGCTGACTGATCAGGTATCAGCGGTGGTGCGTTATCAGGGCGGGCACAATGCCGGTCACACGCTGGTGATCGACGGTGAGAAGACCGTTCTGCACCTGATTCCCTCGGGGATTCTGCGCGAAAACGTGATGTGCTACATCGGCAACGGCGTGGTGCTGTCCCCGGAGGCGCTGCTCAAGGAACTGACCGGCCTGGAAGCCAAGGGTGTGCCGGTGCGTGATCGTCTGCGCATCAGTCCGGCTTGTCCGCTGATCCTGCCTTACCACGTGGCGCTGGATCAGGCCCGTGAACTGGCCCGCGGTGAAGCCAAGATCGGCACCACCGGTCGTGGTATCGGCCCGGCCTATGAGGACAAGGTATCCCGCCGCGGTCTGCGCGTGGGCGACTTGTTCCACCGCGAGCGCTTCGCTGCCAAGCTGGGGGAGGTACTGGATTACCACAACTTCGCTCTGCAGCATTATTACAAGGTGCAGCCGATCGACTTCCAGAAGACTCTCGACGAGGCCATGGAATATGCCGAGTGGCTCAAGCCGCTGATGCAGGATGTGACGGCACGGCTGCACGAGCTGCGCCGCGAAGGCGCCAATATCATGTTCGAGGGAGCCCAGGGCTCGCTGCTGGACATCGACCATGGCACCTACCCCTACGTGACCAGTTCCAACACCACGGCTGGCGGCACCGCCACCGGTTCCGGTTTTGGTCCGCTGTACCTGGACTATGTGCTGGGCATCACCAAGGCCTACACCACCCGGGTCGGCTCTGGTCCGTTCCCCACGGAGCTGTTCGACGACATCGGTGAGCGTCTGGCCCAGCGCGGTCACGAATTCGGTTCCACCACCGGTCGCGCCCGTCGTTGCGGCTGGTTTGATGCGGTTATCCTGCGGCGCGCCATCGAAATCAACAGCATCAGCGGGCTGTGCCTGACCAAGCTGGACGTGCTCGATGGTCTGGATGCAATCCAGATTTGTGTCGGTTACCGTAACGCTGCAGGCGAAGTGCTGGAAGCGCCGAGCGACGCGGATAGCTATATCGGCCTGGAGCCGGTCTACGAGGAAGTACCTGGCTGGAGCGAGTCGACCCTGGGCATCCAGACGCTGGAAGGGCTGCCGGCTAACGCCCAGGCCTACATTGCCCGGATCGAGGAGCTGGTCGGTGCGCCGATTGATATCATCTCCACCGGTCCGGATCGCAATGAGACCATCATCCAGCGGCAGATTTTCTGATCTGCATGGAGTAAAAAAGCGCCCGCGGGCGCTTTTTTATGGCTGATGAAAGGTGAGCGTGCCAGCCGGCGGTTCGAGCACCGCCCCCCTGGGAGGTTCGAGCACTAGCTCGTACCACGACTGCCCAGCACCGCAGCTGCTGCCGGCTGGCTCCATTTCAACCATCGCCCCTACCGGCAAATGCTATGTCACCAGCCAGCACGTCCTCAGGAGGGTCGATGGCAACCCCGTCGATCGCAACCCCGTCGAGTTTCATCTCGACCAGCGGCCTTGCTGCCAGCTCCGCAGATATGTCTGGGGCACGCTCGGCGTCTGACGGCCCTGGGCAGTTGCCCTTGGCGAACACGCACCCGTGCCTTCCGTGGCGCTCGTGTGCGGCCGTCCATGGCCGCACACGGTTCGCCAAGGGCAACTGCCCACCACCGTCCTGTTAATTGGGTGTGGCTGAAGGAAAACCCTGACTCGTTGAGCAAGATCCTCCCGAGTTTCATGCTCTCGAGAGAGGATCCAGAGTTACCTTGCCTGCGGTTGCGCCCGCTCGACCAGCGCACGCACATCCAGCCCGCGGGGTAAAGTGCCGTAGACGCGGCCATGGTCCTGCAGACGACTGGCGATAAAGGCGTCGGAGACGGTGTTGTTACCCGCTTCCAGCAGTAGCTTGGCCTGCAGCGCCACGGCTACATCTTCAGTCAACTGACGGGCGCGGTACTGGATGTCGTCCTTGTCGGCAAACTGCTGTTGCAGCTTGTTGATATGCGCCTGCAGCTGCCGGTCTCCCGCGCCATCGCCCAATTCGGCAAACAGCATTTCGACAATACCCGGCTCCTTCGACAGGGCGCGCAACACATCCAGACATTGCACGTTTCCGGAGCCTTCCCAGATCGAGTTCACCGGGGCCTCGCGATAGAGTCGCGGCAGGATGCTGTCCTCCACATAACCCGCGCCGCCCAGGCATTCCTGAGCTTCGTTGATCATGGCCGGGGCACGTTTGCAGATCCAGTACTTGCCGATAGCGGTGACCAGCCGGGCGAATCCCGCCTCGTGTGGATCGTCGGCGTGATCCAGCGCGCTGGCCATGCGCATGGTCAGGGCCAGTGCTGCTTCGCTTTCCAGGGCCAGATCGGCCAGCACGTTCTGCATCAGGGGCTGCTCGATCAGCGGACGGCCGCCCACATTGCGGTGGGCGCAGTGGTGGGTGGCTTGGGTCAGCGCCTGGCGCATCAACGAGCTGGAGCCGATCATGCAATCGAAGCGGGTCAATGCCACCATCTCGATGATGGTCGGTACGCCGCGGCCTTCCTCGCCGATCATCCACGCCAGGGCGCCGCGGAACTCGACTTCGCTGGAGGCATTGGCCTGGTTGCCCAGCTTGTCTTTCAGGCGCTGGATATAGAACTGGTTGCGACTGCCATCTGGCCGGTGGCGGGGCAGCAGAAAACAGCTCAGCCCCTTGTCGGTCTGTGCCAGGGTCAGAAAGGCATCGCACATGGGCGCCGAGCAGAACCATTTATGCCCGAGCAATTCGTAGGCATGACCGGGGCCGGCATTGGTTACTGGCCAGGCGCGGGTGGTATTGGCGCGCACATCGGTGCCGCCCTGCTTTTCGGTCATGGCCATGCCGATGGTCAGGCCGGTCTTGTGCTCCATCGGCAGGTTGCGTGGGTCGTACTGGCGCGACAGTATCTTCGGCAGCCAGCGTTCTGCCAGATCCGGCTGCAGTCGCAGCGCCGGTACGCAGGCGAAGGTCATGGTCATCGGGCAACTGGTGCCGGCCTCCGCCTGGTTATGCAGGTACATGGTGGCGGCGCGGGCGACATGGGCGCCGGGGCGGGGTTCAGTCCAGGGTGCGCTGGTGATGCCATGGGCGATGCCTGCGCTCATCAGCTCATGGTAGGCGGGGTGGAACTCTACCACATCGATACGGTGGCCGTAGCGGTCATGGCTGTGGAACACCGGTGGGTTGGCATTGGCGAGAAAACCGGCCTGCATCAGCGGACCGCCGGCCAACTGACCGTAGGCCGATAGCTGCTCATCGGCCCAGTCGCCCCGGTAGCGGTGTACCCATTGCTGCAGCGGCAGATCGCTGCGGTAGAGGTTGAGGCCGTCCAGCGGGGGGACCTGATTGGTTACTTCATGGGTTTCGGCACAGGTATTCGGTGTCATGATCGCGGCTCCTTCTCCTTGCCAACAGTATGAGCGCAGTGAGTCATGATTCAAGGGAGTGGCCGAGGCCGATGAAATCAGCCGATAACTGTGATCACGATTTCCTTGATCACAAAGGCGGCTACCCCCAGACCCAGGACGAAGAACAGCACCATGGTGCCGTAGCGGCCGGCCTTGGATTTTTTTGCCAGGTCCCAGACGATGAATCCCATGAACGCCACCAGGGCGAAGATGGACAAGGGCAGGGCAAGGGCTTCGAATTCTTCGTAGGACACAATGGTCTCCTGTCAGGAAAAAAAGACTGTCTATCTAGTGACCAGATGGTTGAGCGGCAATTCCGTGCTCGAGACCACCTGATTCAGTACAAAGCTGGATCGCACGCTGGATACCCCTTCGATGCGGGTCAGCGTGCCCAGCAGAAATTGCTGGTAATGGTCCATGTCTGGCACCACCACCCGCAACTGGTAATCCGCTTCCATGCCGGTGACCAGGCTGCAGTTCAACACCTCGGGGCATTGGCGGATGGTCTCCTCGAAACCGGCAAAACGATCCGGGGTGTGGCGGTCCATGCCGATCATCACGAAGGCGGTCAGCGTCAGTCCCAGCTTCTGCGGGTCGAGCAACGCCACCTGCCGGGTGATGTAGCCGCTTTCTTCCAGTTGCTTGACCCGTCGCGAGCAGGGCGATGGCGACAGGCCGATGCGTTCGGCCAGTTCCTGGTTACTGATGCGAGCATCCTGTTGCAGGGCGGTCAGAATCTTCAGGTCATAACGGTCCAGATTGTTCTCATGCATGCTTTCACCTCGTGCAGTTGCATAGATAATGCTTGGATCGCGATATTATTGCGCAGTTTGCTGCTTGGTGGGCAATAAAAGACAAGAAATAGCGAAGCCCGCGCGTTACCATAATCACAAGTTTCAAGCCTTGGCCGGCGAGTCCAAACAGGTGCTCCACTCGAGCAGCCCTGAGACGGAAGGTTCTACCGGATCGATTCGTCACCCGGCCACCCCAGCCCACAAGGCACGGAGGACAGGCAGTATCCAACCCGGATACCTCAACGGACCCAGCGCAAACGGCCGACTCAGTCGGCCGTTTGCGTTTGTGCGGACGGCTGGGGGTGGACCGGGTCCTTGTGTACCAGCACATCCGCCTGGGGAAAGCGCCGGATGATCGTGTGACGGACCTGTTCGCCCAGCTCATGGGCATCGGTCAGCGACAGGTCGCCGGGCAACTCCAGGTGCAACTGCATGAACCACTGCTGGCCGGACTCGCGGGTGCGCAGATCATGCACGTCGATCACGCCGGGCACGCTACGAGCCAGCGCCATGGCTTCCTTGCGCACCGCATCGGGCAATTCGTGATCCATCAGGATCTGCACCGCGTCGCGGCCAATCTGCAGGGCGCTGAAAGCGATCAGCAGGGCGATGCCGATACCGAACACCGCATCCGCTCCAGGTACGCCGTAATAGGCCAGGATCAGCGCGATGATAATGCTGGCGTTCATCAACAGATCGGAGCGGTAATGCAGGGCATCGGCACGGATCGCGGTTGAGCCGGTGTGTTGAATCACATGGCGCTGAAAAGCCAGTAGCAACAAGGTCGCGATGATCGAGATCAGCATTACCGCCACCCCGAACCAGGCTGCTTCCAGCGGCCTGGGGTTGAGCAGATGATCGATACCCTGTTGCAACACCACGATAGCCGAGATGGCAATGAACACCGATTGCGCCAGACCGGCCAGCGCCTCGGCCTTGCCATGGCCGAAACGGTGGCCCTTATCCGCCGGGGTCAGCGCGTAGGCGACCGCGACCAGATTGATCAGCGACGCGCCGGCATCCATCAACGAGTCGATCAGTGAAGCCAGCAGGCTTACCGAGCCGGACATGAACCAGACGACGGCCTTGAGTGTGATCAACAGGATCGCGACCATTACCGAAGCGTAGGTGGCCAGCCGTAGCAGGCGGGCATTGCGCTTGCTCAGCTGCTGGGCGGATATCTCCATCAGGCGCGGGCCGGCAGCCCGAGCAGGGCCAAGTGCGCGCCGTTCGGGCTGTTCAGCAGCCGAGCATGCTGCATGGGCAGCTGCAGACCCAGATCCTGTTGCAGAATGGCTTCGAGTTTAAGCGGGTCGACTTGGCCCTGGGCATCGACAGCTTCCTGCAGGCGTTCGGGGGCCAGGGTGTAGCGTTCATCGGGGAAATAGATGGCGCCTGTGGCGAAATCCACAGCGAAGGCCACCAGCCCCGGGATGACATAGAACAGCAGGCCGATACCGTTGAGAATCGCCACGCCGGGGTCGATCTCACCGCTGATCTGACCGCGGCGTTCGGGGTAGAAGATGCTGCCGCAGGCGGTCAATTGGGAAACCAGAGTGGTGGTCAGCAGAACGCTGGCCAGAGCTTTCAGGCGCATGATATTCCTCGGGGTAGGCAACGTATCCAGACCCTGCATACTATACGCTGGTGCCGTGACGGCTTGAAGTCGCGGGCGGTTATAATGCCCCCTTTGACCGGATATCCCGTGCATGTCTGATCTTCCTGTACAAACGGTGCTGGCCGAGCTGGATCAGCAACTGGCCCGCTCGCCGGCGGTGGTGCTGCAGGCGCCGCCTGGCGCCGGCAAGACTACCCTGGTGCCGCTGGCGCTGCTGCGCAGTGAATGGTTGGCGGGGCAGAAGATCATCCTGCTGGAGCCGCGGCGGCTGGCGGCCCGGGCGGCTGCCGAACGCCTGGCGCAGATGCTTGGTGAGCCGGTGGGCCAGACGGTCGGTTATCGTATTCGCCTGGAGACCCGGGTCAGCGCCGCGACTCGCATCGAGGTGGTAACCGAAGGCATTCTGCAGCGCCTGCTACAGGCCGACCCCGAGCTGCCGGGCATTGGCCTGGTCATCTTCGATGAATTCCATGAGCGCAGCCTGGACGCCGATCTGGGATTGGCGCTCTGCTTGCAGACCCAGCAGTATCTGCGCGACGACGCCAACCCACTGAAACTACTGGTCATGTCTGCCACGCTGGACGCCGCGGCGGTCAGCCGTCTGCTGGACAACGCGCCCTTGGTGAGCAGTGAGGGGCGTCAGTATCCGGTGCAGGTGCATTATGGCACCGCCGCCACGCCGGGCCAGCCGCTGGAGCCGTTGCTTGAGCAGGCGATCCTGCAGGCGCTGGCCACCGAGTCCGGCAGTCTGCTGGTGTTTCTACCCGGAACAGCAGAGATCCGCCGATTGCAGCGGCGGCTGGAACATGCGGTGGACAGTTATCCTGACGTGGATATCGCCCCCCTGTATGGCGACCTGGACTTCGCCGCGCAGCGTCAGGCTATCAGCCCGGCACCGGCCGGGCGGCGCAAGGTGGTGTTGGCTACACCGATTGCCGAGACCAGTCTGACCATCGACGGCGTGCGGGTAGTCATCGACTCGGGGTTGCACCGCGAGCCGGCCTTCGACCCGGTGTCAGGAATGACCCGGTTGCACACACGCCGCATATCCAAGGCGGCCACTACCCAGCGTGCAGGTCGTGCCGGGCGTACCGAGCCGGGCGTGTGTTATCGCCTGTGGTCGGCTGGCCAGCAGGAGCAGCTGGCTGCCCAGGGTCAGGCGGAGATACTGCAAGCGGATCTCGCGCCCCTGGCCCTGCAACTGGCGCAATGGGGTATAGATGACCCGGCGGAGCTGCGCTGGCTCGACTTGCCGCCGGGAGCGGCGCTGCAGCAGGGGCGGGATCTGCTGATCCAGTTGGGAGCCCTGGCACGGACTGAGCGGGGCTGGCAGCTGACCGACCACGGCGCGGCGCTGACAGCGTTGCCGATGCATCCGCGGCTGGCGCACATGCTGCTGCGGGGGCAGCAGTTGGGGCTGGGGCGTCAAGCCTGCCGGCTGGCCGCGATTCTCGGCGAGCGGGACCTGTTGCGCGGCGTGGAGGACGCGGATATCGCCCGCCGGCTGGCAGCATTCGACCACCCCGCTGGCGAGCCGGCCCTGGATCGCGGTGCGCTGCAGCGGGCGCGCCAGCTGGCCGGGCAGTGGCAGCGATTGATCGAGCGCATCGATGTTGCGCAACCCGTGCCGGAGCCGGACAGCGAGCGCTGGGCCGGCCTGTTGCTGGCGCTGGCCTACCCGGACCGCATTGCCCAGCGCCGTGGCGAGCAGGGCGCGGACTACCGATTGGCCAATGGCCGCGCCGCCGCCTTCGCTCAGGTCGACAGTCTGCAACAGCAGCCCTGGCTGGTGATTGCCAGTCTCGGCGGCCATGCCAGCCAGCGCAATGCGCGGATATTTCTCGCTGCGGCGCTGGACCCGGAGTGGCTGGAGCACTACCTGCCGGAGATGCTGCAGATCGAGCAGACTCTGGAATGGGACCCGCGCAGCGAAACCCTGATCGCCGAGCGCCAGCAGCGCATCGGTACCCTGGTGCTGCACCGCGAGCCGTTGGCGGACATTGACCCGGCCCAGCGCAGCCGGGCCCTGTGCAATGTAGTGCGCAAGCAGGGGCTGAGCCTGTTGCCCTGGACGCCGGCGCTGCGCCAGTGGCAGGCGCGTATCCTGCTGCTGCGCCAGCTGGATGAGCAGCAGGACATTGATAGCCGCTGGCCGGACGTCTCCGGCCAGGCCTTACTCGATGGCCTGGAAGACTGGCTTGCCCCCTGGCTGGACCGGGTCACCCGGCTCGCGCACTTCGCCAACCTGGATCTGCCAGCCATCCTCACTGGCCTGTTGCCCTGGCCGCTGCCGTCACAGCTCGACGAGTTGGCGCCCACGCACTGGACGGTGCCCACCGGGTCACGTATCCGTATCGACTACAGCGAGCAACCGCCGGTACTGGCGGTGCGTCTGCAGGAGATGTTCGGCAGCCGCGAAACGCCACGTATCGCCCAGGGCCGGGTAGCATTGAAGTTGCACCTGCTTTCCCCGGCGCGTCGACCGGTGCAGGTGACCCAGGACCTGGCCGGGTTCTGGAGTGGCAGTTATGCCGAGGTGAAGAAGGACATGAAAGGGCGCTATCCCAAGCATTACTGGCCGGATGACCCATCGCAGGCCGAGCCGACGGCGCGGGCCAAGCCAAGGAAAGGCTGAGGTTCGGGGCAATCCATCTTTAAGCTCCTGCTGCCCCCGCGTACAATGCCCGGCCCGGTTCACCTTCGGAGCACAGCCATGGATAATACCAGCCAGATACTTGAACGCAGCGCCGAGCTGTTTGCCAGCCAGCGCCTGCTGCTGGTCAACCCACCTGTGGATGGGCTGACTCGACAGTTGCCGGCCGATTGGCATGTCTGGACCTGGGACTATTTCGTGCAGCAGGGCCTCAGTGCCGGACTGGATGAGGCGCATCTGAGTTTCTCCCATCTTTGCCCACAGGTCGATGGGCTGGAGGGGGCGATTCTGGTGATGCCCAAGGCCATCGAGCGCGCCGAGTTCGCCTTGGCGCAGATAGCGCCGCTACTGCGGGCCGGTTGCCCACTGTATCTGGTGGGGGAGAAGAAGGGCGGCATTACCCGGGCGGAAAAACTGTTGGCGGCACATGGTGCTGCAATCGAGAAACTGGATTCCGCCCGGCATTGCCAACTGTGGCGCTGCATCGTCCAGGATCAGCCCGCGCCATTTCGCCTGGAAGACTGGCAGCGCTCCATTGCCTTGACCTTTCCTGACCAGACCGTTGAACTAGTCAGTCTGCCCGGGGTTTTCAGCCATGGCCGGCTGGATGAAGGCAGTCAATTGCTGCTGGAGGAACTGGCACCGCTGCCGCCGGGCAAAGTGCTGGACTTCGGTTGTGGTGCCGGGGTGCTGGCCACGGTGTTGGCCCGGCGTAATCCGGACACCCGCTTTGAGCTGGTGGATGTCGATGCCATGGCGCTGTACTGTGCCGCGCAGACCCTGCTGGTCAATGGAGTGCAAGCGCAGGTCTATCCTTCCGATGGCCTGAGTGACGTGCATGGCCGCTTTGCCGCGGTGGTCAGCAACCCGCCATTTCATACCGGCATCCGCCATGACACCAGCATCGCCGAGGCATTTTTCAATGAAGTCACCCGCAACCTGCTGCCCGGTGGTGAGCTGCGCATCGTTGCCAATGGGTTTCTGCGATATCCGCCGCTGATCGAGGAGCACATTGGACCCTGTCGGGTGCTGCGCGAGAACAATCGGTTCAAGGTGTATTCGGCGATCGCGCCGGGTTGATTCAACCGGCGGGCCTTGCTACAGTGGCCGCCGTCTTAGGGGAGTAGTCTCTCCGGAAGAGATTTCTTTCTGAAGTTTCTTCCACGGCAAACGTCAACATATTCGGCCCGCAGGCCGTGGCGTTTGCGACCCGCCGTCACCTTGGGTGACTGGGTCTGACGAGACCTTTGACATAGGAACACCAGCCGAGGGCGGGGGTGTTCGTATGTCATTGGAATGGTCGACCCGCCCTCTTGTGGAGCATCCGTGGAAGCTTTTTTCGTTTCAACCGGGGTAGTCACGCTGGCAGAGATCGGCGACAAGACCCAGTTGCTGGCGTTATTGCTGGCAGCACGTTTCCGTCGGCCCTGGCCGATCATCTGGGGAATACTACTGGCCACCGTGGCCAATCACGCCTTGGCCGGTGCGGTGGGGCAGCTGGTTGCCGATCTGCTCAGCGATACCTGGCTGTACACCTTGCTGGCGATCAGCTTTCTGGCCGTGGCGGCCTGGACCCTGGTGCCGGACAAGCTGGATGAGGACGACACCCCGCCGATCAGCCGTTACGGCGCCTTCATGGCAGCGCTGGTGGCCTTCTTTCTGGCCGAAATGGGCGACAAGACCCAGGTGGCAACCGTGGTACTGGCTGCGCAATTCGATGCCTATCTGTGGGTGGTGCTGGGTACCACGCTGGGGATGATGTTGGCTAACGTGCCGGTGGTATTTCTTGGCAATGCGGCGGCGGGCAAGCTGCCGTTGGGGCTGATTCGGGGGATTACCGCAGTGATCTTCCTGCTGCTGGGCGTGTACGCAGGCTGGATGGCGCTGGGGTAGGCACCATGTGTGAGCGGGGCGTCCTGACGGGCGCCATCGCGCCGATAGGGCGCTCCTACCCTTCTGCAACATGGTTTTATTTCTTTAATATATAAGTAAGTTCCAAAATATTATTTTTAGCTATATGTCTCCCTGTCTAATATCTGTTCCGTCGATACGCGAGTATCAAACCATGATCCGGAGCAAGACCATGACCGCAACAACATCACTGCATGCGGCTGTGGACGATCAGAAGGTGCTGGCCGCCATCGCTGAAGCGCTGCAAAGCATTCAGTTCGGTGCAGTGGAAATCACCCTTCATAACGGTCAGGTGGTGCAGATCGAACGCAAGGAAAAGATCCGCTTCCAGCCGCCGACACGAACGTCCTGATTACCCGACCACGGGGATTGCGCCAACACAGTTTTCAGTAAACACCCGCCGACTGGACCACCAGAGGTGTGTGCAACCGTCACGATAATGGAGAACACCATGACACGGCTTGCCACATCCAGTCAGACCCACCTCAGTAAAAGCGTCATCACACGAATGTGCCAGTAATCGAAGCCGACTCTGACCGATTTCCCAGATTGCTTTTACCGAGTGCTTATCATGAAGAAAATTCTGCGCAATACCCTGGTGGGTGGCCTTGCCACGCTGCTGGCCGGCTCCGTGCTGGCGGACAATATCACCCTGCTGAACGTCTCCTATGACCCTACCCGTGAATTCTATCGCGAGTACAACCGGGCGTTTGGTGACTACTGGAAGCAGGCTACCGGCGATACCGTTACCGTGCGTCAATCGCATGGTGGGTCGGGCTCCCAGGCCCGTTCGGTAATCGACGGCCTGGATGCCGATGTGGTGACCCTGGCATTGGCCTATGACGTGGACGCGTTGCGCCAGCACGCCCAATTGATTCCGGAAAACTGGCAAAGCCGTCTGGACAAGAACAGCTCGCCCTATACCTCGACCATAGTGCTGCTGGTGCGCAAGGGTAACCCGAAAAACATCAAGGACTGGAATGACCTGGTGCGCGATGACGTGCAAGTCATCACTCCCAACCCGAAAACCTCCGGTGGTGCACGCTGGAACTATCTGGCGGCCTGGGGTTATGCCCTGAAGCAAAACGGCGGCGATCAGGACAAGGCTTACGAGTTCGTCAGCAAGCTGTTCGCCAACGTGCCGGTACTCGATCCAGGCGCCCGAGGCGCCACTAACACTTTCGTCCAGCGCGGCCTGGGTGATGTATTCATCGCCTGGGAAAACGAGGCTTATCTGTCGGTCGAGCAATTGGGCAAAGGGCAGTTCGAGATCGTCGTGCCCTCGGTCAGTATCCTGGCTGAGCCGCCGGTGACCGTGGTCGACAAGAACGTTGAGCGCAAGGGTACCCGCGCTGTAGCTGAAGCCTACCTTGAGCATCTGTATAGCGACGAGGCCCAGCGCCTGGCGGCCAAGCACTACTACCGCCCCAGCAACCGGGAGATCGCCAGGGAGTTTGCCGACAAGTTCGTCGATGTCGAGCTGTTCGGTATCGACGAGGTGTTCGGTGGCTGGGAAAAGGCGCAGAACGATCACTTCAACGACGGTGGCAGGTTCGACAGCATTCTTGAAAACATTTCCAGACGTTGATCGACGCCGGTACATGGCCAACCCGGGTGCCAACGCCCGGGCTCTTTTCGAGGTGATGAATGTTGTCTGCCGCCAAGCAACGACGGGTCATACCCGGTTTCGGGCTGACCTTGGGTTTCAGCCTGCTATATCTGGGCTTCATCTTTCTCATTCCGGTGGGTGGGCTGCTGCTGTACACCTCCATGATGAGTTGGGATGACTTCTGGAAAGCCGTCAGCCATCCCCAAGTGGTTGCCTCCTACAAACTGTCCTTCGGCGCTTCGCTGATCGGCGCGACCATCAACCTGGTGTTCGGTGCGCTGGTTGCCTGGGTACTGGTGCGTTATACCTTCCCCGGCAAGAAGATCGTCGATGCGCTGGTGGATCTGCCGTTCGCCCTGCCTACCGCGGTGGCCGGTATCGCATTGGTAACGCTCTACGCATCGACCGGCTGGGTAGGGCGGTACCTTGATATCTTCGGCATCAAGGTGGCCTACTCGCAGCTGGGCGTGGTGATTGCGCTGACCTATATCGGCTTGCCCTTTGTGGTACGTACCGTACAACCGGTGCTGGAGGACCTGGAAGCCGAGCGCGAAGAAGCTTCCGCCAGTCTGGGCGCAAGTCGTTTCACCACGATCCGCCGAGTGATACTGCCGTCGCTGTTACCGGCCCTGTTGACCGGTTATGCGCTGGCCTTTGCCCGTGCCGTGGGCGAGTACGGCTCGGTGGTGTTCATCTCCGGCAATATGCCCTATCGCACCGAGATCACCCCGCTGCTGATCGTTTCCAAGACTGAACAGTACGACTACCAGGGTGCTGCGGCCATTGGCGCCGTCATGCTGGTGGCCGCGTTTCTGCTATTGCTGCTGATCAATGGGCTGCAGTGGTGGACACAGCGTCGTGGCTGGTGAGGAGACTCCAATGACGACTCAAGTACTGACTCACGTGGGCAACCCCGAGCTGGCGGCCCGTTGGCGCCGCGCTACCGACGAACCGGCCTGGCTGCGCTGGATGCTGATTGGCATTGCGCTGACCTTTCTGGCGCTGTTTCTGGTGCTGCCGCTGACGGTGGTGTTGTATGGCGCCTTCGAGCAGGGCCTGCAGGTCTGGTGGGCCGCGATCAACGAGCCGGATGCCCTGGCGGCGATTCGCCTGTCCCTGTTGGTGGTGCTGATTGTGGTGCCGATCAACCTGGTGTTCGGCGTAGCCGCCGCCTGGGCAATTGCCAAGTTCGAGTTCCGCGGCAAGCCGATCCTGATTTCGCTGATCGACATGCCCTTTGCCATCTCGCCGGTGGTGGTGGGGCTGATCTTCGTCATCCTGTTCGGCTCCCAGGGCTGGCTCGGTCCATGGCTGGCGGCGCACGACATGCGCATCATCTTCGCCGTGCCCGGCATCATCATTGTGATCGCCTTCGGCACCATGCCCTTTATTGCCCGCGAGCTGATCCCGCTGATGCAGCAACAGGGCAAGGAAGAGGAGGAGGCGTCGCTGACTCTCGGGGCCAGTGGCTGGAAGACCTTCTGGTATGTGACCCTGCCGAATATCAAGTGGGGGCTGATCTACGGGGTGATCCTGTGCAATGCGCGGGCGTTGGGCGAGTTCGGCGCGGTGGCAGTGGTGTCGGGGCGTATTCGCGGGGAAACCAATACCATGCCGCTGCATATCGAGGTGCTGTACAACGAATACATGTTCACCGCCGCCTTTGCCGTGTCTTCGCTATTGACCGGGCTGGCGCTGGTCACCATTGCGGTGAAGGGTTTTGTTGAATGGTTGGGCGAGCGCAGGACGCGGCGGTAGCTGTGGGAGCGGTCAGCTCTACAAGGTCAGGGTAAAGAAGCAAGTTGTGATTGTTGGGAAATGCCCGAGGTAATCCCGGTTCCCCTTTGAAGCGAGTACGCGCAATGAGTATTGAAATCGATCAGGTAAACAAGCGCTTTGGCGATTTTGTCGCCGTAGATAATGTCAGTCTCTCCCTCAATAATGGCGAACTGACCGCATTGCTCGGTCCATCCGGCTCGGGCAAGACCACCTTGCTGCGGATCATTGCCGGACTGGAGCAACCGGACAGCGGGCGTATCCGTTTCCATGGTGAGGACGCCACCGATCTGCACGTCAGCGAGCGCGGCGTCGGCTTCGTCTTCCAGCACTATGCGTTGTTCAAGCATATGAGCGTCTATGAGAATGTCGCCTACGGCCTGACCGTCAAGCCCCGCAGTCAGCGGCCGAGCAAGGCGGAGATTCGCAGGAAAGTCATGCACCTGCTGGAGATGGTACAGCTGGACTGGACCGCCGACCGCCTGCCCTCGCAACTGTCCGGCGGCCAACGCCAGCGTATCGCGCTCGCCCGGGCGCTGGCGGTGGAGCCCAAGGTATTGCTGCTGGATGAGCCTTTCGGTGCGCTGGATGCCAAGGTACGTGCCGAACTGCGGCGCTGGCTGCGGCGCCTGCACGATGACATCCACGTCACCAGCGTGTTCGTAACCCACGATCAGGAGGAGGCGCTGGAGGTGTCTGATCGAGTGGTGGTGATGAACCACGGCCGGGTGGAACAGGATGGCAGCCCGGAAGCGGTCTATGACCACCCGGCCAATCCGTTCGTTTATCAGTTCCTGGGCAGCGTCAATCAGTTCGGTGCGCGGGTTCGTGACGGCGTGGCGCAGATCGGGCAGCTGCAGGTTCCCGCGCCGGAATATGCCAGCCAGCCGGACAGTGCGGCGGTGGCCTACGTACGGCCTTACGATATCGACGTGCTGCCGGGCGCCAGCGCCGCCAGTCTGCATGCGCGGATCGACCTGGTGTCGGTGATCGGGCCGCGGGTACGGCTGGAGCTGCAGACGGAGAGCAGCAGCCAGACGGTACATGCGGAAATGTCCCGCAGTCGCTTCCGCGAACTGGGTTTGGTGCAGGGTGGCGATGCCTGGATCAGGCCACGAAACAGCCGAATCTTCCTGGAAGACGGGGAAATCCGCAGCGCCTGATTCGGTGACTGCGGTGGCCAGTGGCGCCCGCCGGGGCTAGTATCCTCCCATGTCATTCTTCTCCGGCGGGCGTCCCGCTGGAATGAGCATGGGAGAACAGAATGAGTAACGACACCTACACACCACCCCGAGTCTGGACCTGGGACAAGGATAATGGCGGCAAATTTGCCAACATCAATCGTCCTATTGCCGGCCCGACCCACGAGCGTGAGTTGCCCCGAGGCAAGCACCCGCTGCAGTTGTATTCCCTGGCCACACCCAACGGGGTCAAGGTCACTATCATGCTGGAGGAACTGGTCGCGCTGGGCATTGCCGAGGCCGAATATGACGCATGGCTGATTCGCATCGGTGAAGGAGATCAGTTCGGCAGTGGTTTTGTGGGCATCAACCCCAACTCGAAGATCCCGGCGCTGCTGGATACCAGCATCAATCCGCCGCTGCGGGTGTTCGAGTCCGGCTCCATTTTGCTGTATCTGGCGGAAAAGTTCGGCCACTTCATCCCGCAGGACATCGCCGGGCGCACCGAGTGCCTGAATTGGCTGTTCTGGCAGGTGGGTAGTGGACCTCTGCTCGGTGGTGGCTTCGGTCATTTCTATGCCTACGCACCGGAGAAGTTCGAGTACCCGATCAACCGCTACACCATGGAGGTCAAGCGCCAGCTCGATGTGCTCGATCGGCAGTTGGCCAGGCATCGCTATGTGGCGGGTGAGCAGTACAGTATTGCCGATATGGCTATCTGGCCCTGGTACGGCGGAGTAGCGACCAACCAGGTGTATGAAGCGGCGGAATTCCTCGAAGCCCATACCTATACCCATGTATTACGCTGGGCAGAAGAGATCGGGCAGCGTCCGGCAGTGCAGCGCGGCCGACAGGTCAACCGCACCTGGGGCGAGCTGGATGAGCAGGTGCCGGAACGGCATGCGGCGAGTGATTTCGATCACTGAGCACAGACGATTGCCATAACCGCAAAACCTGTCTAGAATGCGCTCCACTTCGAGAGCAAATGGGTGATTAGCTCAGCTGGGAGAGCATCTGCCTTACAAGCAGAGGGTCGGCGGTTCGATCCCGTCATCACCCACCACTCGAGGTAACGCGCAGCGGTAGTTCAGTTGGTTAGAATACCGGCCTGTCACGCCGGGGGTCGCGGGTTCGAGTCCCGTCCGCTGCGCCATATCCGAAACCCTCGCATCGAGAGATGCGAGGGTTTTTTCGTTCAGAAGCGCGCCAATTGCATTTCCTGCAAACGGCTGAGCGTGCGGCGGAACGGGAAGGTGAGGGCGCCTTCGGTATAGAGCTCGGTCAGGGGCACTGCGGCTTCGATATACAGCGGCACTCGTCGGTCATAGCATTCATCCACCAGGGCAATCAGCCGGCGCACACTGTCGTCCTGTTTCGATAGCGGCGGTAACACCCGGTCGCCGGCCGTTACCTGCTCCACCGCATCTTCCGTGCCGCGGGCGATCTTCGCTTCCCGCTGGGCGCTGCTCAGAGCGGGCACCTGCTCCAGCAAAATTGCCGGGAAACGGTCGCACAGCGCCATGAAGTCGGCGGCAGCCAGGGGGCGTTCGCAGAGTTCGGCAAAGGTGAGCCAGACCGCCTGTGAACAATGGCGCAGTGGTTGCAGTTGTTGATGATTGAGTTGCACCGGTTCGCTGGATACCGCAGTACCGCCGCACAGCCGCTCGAATACCCCCGCCAACGCTGCTGCGTCCTGAACCCAATAACGCTGGTGTTGCTGCCCCGGATGTAGCCGGTGATCCTGGCCGCCATCCACATCGACCACCTGCATGTGCCGCTCCATGGCTGCCAGCGCCGGCAGCAGCCGTTCGCGGTTATGGCCATACTCATACAGCTGCTGCGGCGGCTGGTTGGACGTGGCGACCAACACCACACCTTCCTCGAACAGCGTGATGAACAGCCGGCCGAGAATGCTGGCGTCGCCGATATCGCTGATAAACAGCTCATCGAAGCAGAGCACCCGCACCTCGGTCGCCAGTTCACGGGCGATACTGCTCAGTGGGTCGGCGGTGCCGGTCAGCTGGAACAGCCGGCGGTGCACCCATTGCATGAAGTGATGGAAATGCTGGCGCCGGCTGGGCACCTGCAGGCTGCTGTGGAAACTGTCCATCAGCCAGGTCTTGCCGCGACCCACCGGACCCCAGAGATAGACTCCGCGGGGTGGTGTGGTTCTGCCGGTGTGCAATGCCTCGAAACAGTTCTGCAGATGGTCAACGGCGTTCTGCTGCGCCGGGTCGGGGATGAACCCCTGGTGGGCGATGGCCTGCTGGTACAGGCTCAGGGGAGATTGCGTGGTCATGGGGCCGGAGTGTATCAGCAATATCATTCAGCCCGCTGGCCATAAACCGATATGCGGCTTGCCAGCGCGAGCGGTAACCGGGCCGTCAGGCGGTGACGCCGGGGAGAAGGGAATTGCGTAGCGTGATCATGGATCTGCCCTGTTGGGTGTGCATGGGTGGTGAGACGCTATCTACGGTACCATGTTCGGCCAAGATGGTCCCGGCGGTCGGGCGGTAACGGAGATGTGAGATGTGTGAACTGATGGGTATGAGTGCCAACGTGCCGACGGATATCTGCTTCAGCTTTTCCGGATTGATGCAGCGTGGCGGCAAGACGGGGCCCCATTGTGATGGCTGGGGCGTGGCCTTCTATGAGGGCAAGGGCGTTCGTTGCTTCCATGATCCAGCGCCATGCCACAGTTCGGCCATTGCCCAGTTGATCGAGCGCTATCCGATCAAATCGGAAAATGTGATCTGCCATATCCGCCAGGCCAATGTGGGGCGCGTCAGCCTGGCCAACACCCATCCGTTTACCCGCGAGCTATGGGGGCAATACTGGACCTGTGCCCACAACGGCCAGATCAATGGCTTCGTGGCTGGCCCGGGTCCGTTCCAACCCGTGGGCAACACCGACAGCGAAGCCATCTTCTGCGATCTGCTCAATCGTCTGCGCGGCCAGTTCGCCGAACAGCCGAGCCAGGCCGAACTCCTCGATTGCCTGACGAATGCGTGCGCCGGGTATGCGGCGCGAGGAGTATGTAACTTGCTGCTGAGCAATGGTGAGTGGCTGTTCACCCTGTGCACCACCAAGCTGGCCTGGATCACCCGCCGAGCGCCTTTCGGCCCGGCTCATCTGCGCGATGTGGAAATGGCCGTGGATTTTCAGGAACACACGACGCCGAATGATGTGGTGACCGTAATTGCCACCGAGCCGCTGACCAGCAACGAGCAATGGCATGCCTGCCAGCCGGGCGAGTGGCACCTCTGGCAAGGCGGTGAAAGTACTCGGCAAGGCCGTCTTGCTGATTGAAATGCAGGTAAGGGCAGGCGACGGCAGGCGGTCGGACTGTCTGAACTCGCAGCCATCAACCTCGTCGTAATCAGGGAGGCTCCACGATCGAGGTGACTGCATATGTACGAACACATCACGCGAGCAGCACTGGCTGAACTGCTGAAGTTACAAGGTCAGACTTTCGTTTCGCTCTACATGCCCATGGAGCGGACATTTCCCGAGCGAGAACAGAACAAGGTCCGTTACCGGAATCTCCTGCGCCAACTGCGTGAGCAGATGGACGGAGCAACCGCCCCGACGGAGCAGAAGTTACTGCAGCAGTTCGAGGCGCTGCTCAACGAAGACGAACTATGGAATTCCCCGCGGAGCGGGCTCGCGGTGTTGGGCAGCGAAGACCTGTTCAGGGTCTTTTCCCTCCATCAGGTCGTGGAGGAGCGCATCCGGGTGGATCGCCAACCCTATCTGCAACCGCTGCTGCGTATCAGCCAGTTGGCGGAGAGCTTCCAGATTCTCTGTGTGACCCGAGATGCGGTGCGGCTATGCGAGGGGGATCGCCACGTCACCCATCAGGTCGAGCTGCACCCATCGGTACCGCGTAACCTGGAAGAGGCACTGGGTTCGGAATTGACCGACAAGAATCAGGCCGGGTACCCCGGTGGCTTCAGTCGGGCTGCAGAAAAGGCCGGAGGCATGACTCCGCATGAGGCCGGTGGCGGTGGCAAACAGGATGAAATAGACGTCGATCGTGAGCGCTATTTCCGTGCGATCGACAAATCCATCACTGAGCATCATTCCCGTCCGGGCCTGCCCTTGATTCTGGCAGCCCTGCCCCGTAACCAGGCGGCTTTTCGGGCGATCAGTCACAATTCACAGCTGCTGGAAGAAGGTATCCCGATGGATCCTTCCCTGCTGGAAGCCGCCGAACTGCGTCGCGAGGCGACGGAAATCATGAGCCGCCGGCACAGTGCCTGGCTGGACAGCATTCTGGAACGCTACGGCGCTGCCAAAGGCAAGCAGTTGGCCTGCGATAGCCTTCCAGAGATCGGTGAGGCGGTATATGCCGGGCGGGTAGCGCTGCTGCTGGTCGAGTCGGGTCGCAGCGTGCCGGGGGTGGTGAATCCGCAGAACGGAGCGGTGGATCTGTATGACGCGGATAGTGATACCACGCAAGGGGGTGCCGATGTGCTCGATCAGTTGATTCCTCGAGCATTCCAGACGGGGGCCGAGGTAGTAGTTCTCCCCAAAGGCATGATGGAGGGCGGCGCCGGCGCGGCGGCGGTATTGCGGTTCTGAGGATGGCGAGCCGGCAGCCCAAACGGCCTGCCGGCAAACTGAAAACGGCGATAGTGGGCTTAGTGTTTTTCTCCGTCTATGGTGATGCCTCCTTCATCCATCACCCTAGGTCCGAACCAGCGCTCCAGCTTGCGACTCGCCTGGGCTTTGACATCATCGGTGATATAGGCGGAGACCGTGGCCAGGGCGGCGAGTAATACCCCCAGATCATCGGTATAGCCGACGGCGGCAGCGAAATCGGGAATCGCGTCCAGCGGGAAGATGAAATAGCCCAGTGCGCCGTAAATGGCTGTCTTGGCCCAGCGCGGGGTGTTCGGATCCTGGGCGGCGTAATACAGCCACAGCACCTTTTCCACCACCTCTTTGCCGGCAGTCCTGGCGTAGCGGGACAGCTTGTTCCATAAGCCGCTGTCACTGAACGTTTTCTCGAAGCTTTGAAAGTGTCTGACCATGGTCGCCTCTGAAGTCGCAATGCAAGAACCAATACGTACTTGCTCAGACTACAGACCACTGCAGGCAGGGGAAAGTGCGGAGGGGGAAGTGGGTGGGGAGAGGGAGAGAAAAGGGGATGATGCCCCGGCGTACCGGGGCATCTGATCGACTTAGAGCAGAACGAAGTTGTAGGTCAGATAGACCCGTACCTGGTCCTGGTCGCGGTCCGCATCGGAACGCAGGCTGGCGTGACGCAGGGACACACCCAGATCCTTCAGGAAACCTTGCTGGACGGTGTAATCCAGACGCAGGTTACGCTCCCATTCCTTGTCGCCTTCGCCGGGTGCGACGTCGAAGTCGCTGCCTCGCAGATACTTGGCGGAGAACTTCAGACCTGGTACCAGGTCGGCGAAGTTGTAGCTGTACTGACCAACCCAGGTCTTCTCGCCGGCACGCTCGAACTTGTTGATCTGCGAGTCGGTGATCAGGTAGGCAGTGGCACCGCCACCGTTGTTGAGGTAGGCGAAGTCACTGTCGCCGCTCATCTTCTGGTAGCCCAGGCCCAGGCCATGGTTGCTCAGCTTGTAGGTGAACATGGCGCTCATGGCGCGGTTGTCGACTTCGCCGTCGTTGTATACGCCGCGGGCTGCATAGCCGGCTTCACCGCTATCGTTGGCGCCAGTGGAGCCGCTGTCGAAATAGCGCAGGTCGGTAATCAGCTGACCGGCACCCAGGTCCAGGGTGTGGACGGCACCGAGGTAATGCTGCTTGTAGTAATCCTTGAGCTTGGCGAAGTAGTAGCTGGCAACCAGGTTATCACCCAGTTGGGCATCACCACCGGCATACTGGAACTTGTTCACGCGCTCGGAACCACCGCCCAGCAGCAGGCCTTCATGGGAGGTGGAGTTACGGCCACTGGCTTCATCCATCTGACCGATGCGCAGAGTCAGATTGTCGATTTCCTTGGAAGTCAGCGTCGCGCCGCTGTAAGTCTGGGGCAGCAGGCGACCGTCGTTGCGTGTCAGTACCGGCAGGCTGGGCTGCAGGCCACGGCCGATTTTCAGCTCGGTCTCGGATACCTTGGCCTTGGCGGCGAAGTCGATCTGGCTGAACTCGGAAACGGCGCTGTCGTCATGATCCAGCGGGAACATGGTGCCGGGGTTGCGGCTGCGGTCAGCCTTGCTGGTGCGGCTACCGGAATCCAGACGGATACCCGAGCGGGCGAATACGTCCAGACCAAAGCCGATCGGGCCCTGGGTATAACCGGACTGGAAGTCGAGCATGAAACCCTGACCCCATTCTTCATCTTTCGAGTAACCATCACCTTCGCGGTAATCGCCATTGAAATACAGATTGCGCAGGCCAAGAGTGGCCTTGGCGTCATCAACAAAGCTGAAGCCGTTGTTCTGAGTCTGGGCAATGGACAGGGTGGGCAGAGCCAGCACAGCAGCGGCGACACTGCTGGCGATCAGGGTTTTTCTCATTATGTTCATCCTCGAGTACTGCATCTCAGGGTTTGCCCAGAGGGCGATCGTTTTTCAACCGCTGTAACATAGATGAAATATGCAGGAAATCAAGTGATTGAATAGTGATATTAGACTTATGTATTAGGAACCTGAGCTATTCATACCGGTCTTATCGCGCCGCTTCATACAGTGGCTGCACCTTGGGAATAGTGTTTTGCAGGTTCTGGATGCGCCCCGAGGAAGAGGGGTGCGTACTCAGGAAGGCCGGCGGCTCACCCTCAGCGGCGCGCGCCATCTTCTGCCACAGGGTGACTGCGGCCTCCGGTTTGTAGCCGGCGCGGGCCGCCAGCTCCAGACCGATCAGGTCCGCTTCGGTTTCGTTGGAGCGGCTGTTGGGCAGGGTCAGTCCATACTGAACCGCCATGTCGGCAGCCTGCCGTGCGCCATCGCCCAGGCCCAGCAACGAACCTATCACCTGGGTGCCCATCTGCGTGGTGTAAGCACGGGAAATGGCTTCGCGGCCATGCTCACGCAGAGCATGGGCGATTTCATGCCCCATGATCTGGGCGATCTCGTCGTCGGTCAGCTGCAATTTGTCGACAATGCCGGTAAAGAAGATGATCTTGCCGCCGGGCATGCAGCTGGCGTTCAGTTGATCACTCTTGATCAGATTGACTTCCCAATTCCAGCTCTTGGCATCGGGACGGAAGTGGTCCACTTCCTTTACCAGCCGATCAGCAATCCGGTTCAGACGCTTGAGCATGGCGGCGTCGGTGTTCAAGACCTTCGCGGCTTTCGCTTCGGCAAGCATCTCGTTGTACGACTCGGCGGCCATCTGGTCGACTTCAGCGCTGGACAGCGCGCTGAACATGTACTGACTTCGATCGACACCGACGGCGCCGCCCTGGGTGGTGTTGACGGTCTCGCAACTAGCCAGCGCCATGAACGGAAGACAGCAAAGCAGGCGGATACGCATGGTGATTTCCTTCCATGTTTCGGGTTTAACAGCTTTGACCTGATGAACGATATCAGATCATGGCTGGAGGTTTGACTATCACGGCCGATAAAGCGTTCATCAGCTCCCTGGCCGAGGCCCCTATGAAACTCAGATCCATCCAGTTTTCCATAGCCGCGCTGGCAGGTGCCTGCCTGTTCATCGCGGTTGGTATCATGACTCTGTACGCCCTGTTGGCATTCGAGCGCAACCAGAGCATGGTCATCGAACGCAGCGAGCAGATGTTGGGGCAGCGTGTGCGCAGCCAGTTGGAAGCCATTGCTACCGCTGAAAGCCTGCGCATCCGTCGACAGCTGGAGCAACCCTTTGCGGTGACCGAACAACTGGCGTTGCTCAATCGCCAGCTGGGCGAAATGCAGGAAGATGGTCTGCCGGCACTGATGATGAGCCGCGAGGAAATGGTTCGTTATATTCGACGGATACTGGAGGAGCAGCCGACGCTGCTGGCGGCTTACGTTGCCTGGGAACCGGGCGCGTTCGACGGGCTGGATAGTTTTTATCAGGGTGCTGGCGAGTCGGGGCATGACGAGCAGGGCCAATTCATGCCTTTCTGGTATCGCGAACTCGATGGCACACTGGCGCTGGAGCCGCTGGACGATCTCACGGACGAAACCATGCTGGAAACCGGCGTGCGCGTCGGTGAATATTATTTCTGCCCGCGTGATACGCAGCGTGCCTGTGTGATCGACCCGGCGCCCTACGAGCTGGGCGACAGCTGGGTCATGCTGTCGTCTTTCACTGCCCCGATCATGCTCAACGGCCAGTTCATGGGTATTGCCGGTGCGGACCTGTCGTTGCAGTTTCTGCAATCCATGCTCGAAGAGAGCGACAGCCGACTTTACGAAGGGCGTGGCACTCAGGCCCTGATCAGTCCCAACGGCCGACTGGTTGCCTGGACCGGTGAAGGGGCCGCGCCGGGGGACCCAGCCGAACGCGTGATCGATAAGCAGGGGCTGGCCAACCTCGCTGGCCTGGGCGATGACTTTCACTACGAACTGGATACGGCGGGTAATCGTGTGCAGTTGTGGATGCCGATTCCGATTGGCGACACCGGCACGCACTGGACGATGTTGATCAACTTGCCACTCGACGTGGTGATGGCTGACCTGCAGGCGCTGGAGACCGAGCTGACGCAGCGCCAATCCAGTGAGGCAATTACTCTGGCGGTGATCGGTGGGCTTACCGCCCTGGTTGGCCTGGGTGTGATGCTGGCGGTCGGTTACGGCTTGGCACGGCCAGCGCGGCAGTTGGTTTCCATGCTCAATGATATCGCTCGCGGCGAGGGTGATCTGACCCAGCGCCTGGCTGTCCAGCGCAGCGACGAGTTCGGGGATATCGCCCGTGGTTTCAATGCCTTTCTCGACAAGTTGCAAGACATGATCCGTGAGGTGGTCGGCTCGGTGCAGCAGGTGACCGATGCTGCCGAGCATACCGCCGACATTGCCATGCGTACCAATGATGGGGTGCAGCGCCAACTCGGCGAGATCGAGCTGGTAGCTACCGCAGTGACGGAAATGACCGCTACCGCCCAGGATGTGGCCCGTAACGCCAGCCTGGCCGCCGAAGCGGCGGGCAACGCCAACGGCTCGGCCGGTCATGGCCGCGAAGTGGTGCAGCAGACCGCGGCGACCATTCAGGGGTTGGCTGAGGATATCGAGCGCGCCTCACAGAGCGTGCAGCACCTGGTCCGTGACAGCGAAAACATCACTTCGATCCTGGATACCATCCGCGGCATAGCCGAGCAGACCAACCTGCTGGCGCTGAACGCAGCAATCGAGGCGGCGCGCGCCGGGGATCAGGGGCGCGGTTTTGCCGTGGTCGCCGACGAGGTGCGCTCGCTGGCGCTGAAGACGCAGAACTCTACTGAAGAAATCCAGAAGATGATCGAGCAGTTGCAAGCCGACACCCATCAAACGGTGAGAGTCATGGAGCAGAGCCGCAGCCGGACCAGCGATAGTGTATTGCAGGCCGAGGAGGCGGATGCGGCCTTGACCTCAATTACCCAGGCGGTATCGGTGATCAATGACATGAACATCCAGATTGCCAGTGCGGCGGAGCAGCAGAGCGCCGTGGCCGAGGATATCAACCGCAACGTCAACACCATCGGTGAGGTCGCCAATGCGGTGGCCGAAGGGGCTGGTGAGTCCTCCAGCGCCAGCGCCGGCCTGACCAAGCTGGCCGAACATCAACGCCGGCTGATCAACCAGTTCAAGGTATAGGATCATCCAGCCTGACGGCGTGCCCGGTGGGGTTGCAGCATTGTGGCCCCTGGGTCGCCGGGCTGCTGACCGCCGGGTTGACCGGGTACATCAGTCGCACCTGGGAATCGGCATTGAGCAACAGTGGTTGCAATGCGCTCGGAGCGGTGGCCGCAGCGAGCCAGATGGCCTGTTCGGCCCGGTTCAGGGTGACCGGCATGCGTTCTCCCAGTCGGGCCGGCAGGCCCTTGGCCGGTGCGGTGATCAGAACGCAGCTGTCCCAGTACTCGCCATCATCCAATGCATAGCGCTCCCATAATCCAGCCAGTGCCAGCCCACCCTGTTCCTGTCGCAGGTACCAGGGCTGCTTGCGTTGCCCCTGTTGCTGCCATATATAAAAACCATCGACCGGCAGCAGGCAGCGCCGCTGTACCAGAGGTTCGCGGAACATCGGCTTGTCGTGCAGGAACTCGGCCTGAGCCGAGAAGGGCGCACGGCTCAGATCACGCAGCCAGCCCGGAGTCAGGTTCCATAGCACCTCGGCGCAGTCGAGGCGGTTGTCCAGCTTGCGCAGGATCAGTACGCGATTGCCGGGGCTGAGGTTCCAGTTGGGCTGCCAGCTCTGGGGCACCTCTGCCACCGGCGCATTGAACTGGGCGATGCGGCCGGTCACAGCGGGTCTTCCTCACGGCGCAGATCCAGCTGGTAACCTTCCAGGTCCGCATCGACCCACAGGTTGATGAGGATGGGCTGACAGCAAACGGCGCAGTCTTCGATATAGCTCTGGGTCCCGCCGCTGAGATCGACCAGCAAGCGGATGGGCTCGCCGCAGTGCGGGCAATGGCGGGCACATTCGTCCAGCAACGGCATGGCTATTCTCCTGGCAGCAGCTCGATGGGAAGGGGGAAGGGGAGTCTAGCTCCTTCCCCAATCCGACGAAACAGTCACACAGCAATTGTGAGTCGAATCGCTGCGCCGCATAATGCGCGGTTTCCACCCAAGGTAATGAGGAATGCATGGGCGAGTTTGATGCCATCCGGCCCTATGGAGACGATGAGGTGCCTGCCGTCATGCAACGGCTGTTGCATGATCGCGAGTTGCTGCAAACGCTGGCCCGCTACCGGTTCCCGCGGCTGAGCCGCTGGCTGCCGGGCATGGCCTCGGCCCTGGTTGGTGGTGGGCTGCGTCGTGAGGCGCGGGGCATTACCACTGTGGATGCACTGCAGCATCGGCTTGAGCCATGGCTGGACAAGGTCATCGAGCGCAGCGCGCTCACCGTTACCTACAGCGGGCTGGAGCATCTGAGCAAGACGCGGCCTCATCTATTCCTGGCCAATCACCGGGATATCGCCATGGATCCGGCCTTCGTCAACTATGCGTTGTACCATGGCGGCCACCCGACGCCGCGCATCGCGATTGGCGACAACCTGTTGCAGCGGCCTTTCGTCAGCGACCTGATGCGGCTGAACAAATGCTTCATCGTGCATCGCTCGGTGGCCGGGCGGCGGGAAAAGCTGGCGGTTTATCAGACCTTGTCCGCCTACATCAGCCATTCGATTCTGGATGGGCACTCGGTGTGGATTGCCCAGGCTGAAGGGCGCGCTAAGGACGGCTGCGATCGCACCGACACGGCGATCATCAAGATGCTGTGCATGAGCCGCAAGGGCGAAGCCTTTGCCGACGTGGTGCGCTCACTGAATATCGTGCCGGTTTCCATCGCCTATGAGTGGGACCCTTGCGATCAGATGAAGGCACGTGAGCTGGAGCAGCGTGAACGCACTGGCGGCTATACCAAGCAGCCGGGCGAGGATGACCGCTCTATTGCCATGGGCCTGACCGGCTACAAGGGGCGGGTGCATATCGCCTTCGGTAAGCCGCTGACCGAGGAGTACCCTGATGCCAAGGCGGTGGCCGCGGAGGCGGATCGCCAGATTCTCGGGCTATATCGTCTGTATCCCAGCAACTATCTGGCGATGGAGCAGCTGCTGGCGGAGCATCCAGCAGTAGACATCGCTGGCTGGCGCGGGCAGTTCGATGCTTCGATGCTGGCGGCTGAGGAACAGCGGTTTGCCGAGCGCCTGGCGGCCTGCCCGCCGGATCAGCGCCCCTGGTGGTTGCGCCAATACGCCAACCCGGTGGCTAGCCGCCAGTGGGTGTCAGACCAGGCGGGCAGCGAGCGTGAGCAGTAATGCCAGACCCAGGCAGACACCGCCGACCAGCATGAACATCCGGTTGGCGGGATGCGGGCGGGCCGTCGGGCCGGTTAGCGTCAGTGCGCTGCCGCCGGTTGCCAGCCGCATGGCGCGGGCGGTACGCCACTGGGTAGCGATGATCAGCCAGCTGCCACTGAGGCCGTAAAACAACGCCAGGCAGTTGAGTACAAAGGCGCTATTGTTAAGATAATAAAGCCACGCAAGCTGCAATACGGGCATGCAATTCTTCTCCGAATATATCGAGTGCTCGTGAGCTGCGGATTTAATTGTTATTCTGGCTGGAGCAGTGGGAAGGTGAATGATCGGCGCGGATTCTAAAGGAAACCGCAGTGGACCTCGACCCACGCCGAAGAAAACCCGATGAAAGGCCCCCGCAACATTCGTGGGCTGGCCGGGTCCAATATTCAGTGGCAGAAACTGCACACTAACCGGTAGCCTTCAGGGTTGCTGCACAATACAGAGGTGAATCATGAATATACGAATTCTCCAGAGCTGCCTGCTCGGTGTTGCGTTGGTGCTGGGTGGTTGTGCTTCGGGATTGACCGGTGACACCTATAGCCGCGATGAAGCGCGCGCGCCGCAAACAGTGCGTATGGGCACCGTCGAATCGGTTCGCCTGGTGCAGATCGAAGGCACCAGGACCAATATCGGTACCGGCGCTGGTGCAGTGGTTGGTGGTGTTGCCGGTAGCTCGATCGGTGGCGGACGTGGCAGCATTATTACCGGCGTGTTGGGTGCTGTCGCCGGTGGCATGGCGGGTGCGGCGGCCGAAGAAGGCATCACCCGCAATCAGGGTATCGAAATCACTGTGCGAGAGGATGGTGGCCAGACCCGCGCCTATGTGCAGGAAGTCGATCCGAGTATCTCCTTCGCTCCGGGCGAGCGAGTGCGGGTACTGACAGTCAACGGGGTTTCGCGTGTAAGCAAGTAGTAACCTGGCTGGCATGGCGGGTCGCTCATTGGCCCGTCATTGATTGACTGCCCGCTTGCGGGTGCCTTCATCCTGTCGTTCCCGGACATTTCCCGCCGCCGCGCTAGCGGGATGGACCATATTGTGCTGAGCACGTTCGAACAAACGGAGTTTCATGAATGACCCTGGCGCTGATCGTGCTGCTGCCACTGCTGAGTTTTTTCCTGCCACTGCTAACGGATACTAAAGGCCGCTCCCTATGTGCCTTGGCGACCATGGTGGCGCCAGTTCTGGGTCTGATACTGCTGTGGAGTCATGCCGCCACCGTTTTTTCAGGTGGGGTGGTGGTGCAGAGCTGGCCGTGGATCGAGCGGCTCGGACTCACCATCAGTTTTCGCCTCGATGGGCTGAGTTTCCTGTTTGCCTTGCTGATTCTCGGTATCGGCATTCTGGTTATCATCTACGCGCGCTACTACCTGTCGAAGAACGATCCGATGGGGCGCTTCTTCTTTTTCCTGTTGCTGTTCATGGCCGCCATGCTGGGGGTGGTCCTGTCGGAAAACCTCCTGTTGATGATGTTCTTCTGGGAGCTGACCAGCCTGTCGTCCTTCCTGTTGATCGGCTATTGGTCGCATTCTTCCGATGCGCGCAAGGGCGCGCGCATGGCGCTGGCGGTGACCGGGGGAGGTGGGTTGGCCCTGCTGGCCGGGGTGCTGCTGCTGGGGCAGGTGGTAGGTAGCTACGAGCTCAGTGTGGTGCTGGCTTCAGGCGATCTGATTCGCGACCATGCGCTCTATCCGCTGATTCTGGTACTGGTATTGCTGGGAGTGTTCACCAAGTCTGCGCAGTTTCCTTTCCATTTCTGGCTGCCCCACGCGATGGCCGCTCCCACGCCAGTGTCGGCCTACCTGCATTCGGCGACCATGGTCAAAGCCGGGGTGTTTCTGCTGGCGCGGCTGTACCCGGCGCTATCAGATACGGACCTGTGGTTCTTCCTGGTCAGTATCACCGGTATGGCTACGCTGTTGCTGGGCGCCTGTACCGCACTGTTTCAGCATGATTTGAAAGGGTTGCTGGCTTACTCGACCATCAGCCACCTGGGCCTGATCACGCTGCTGTTCGGGCTGGATACCCAGCTGGCGGCTGTAGCCGCCGTGTTTCATATCATCAACCACGCGACCTTCAAGGCCTCGCTGTTCATGGCTGCAGGGATCATCGACCATGAGACCGGCACGCGGGATATGCGGCGTATCAATGGCCTGTGGAAGTACATGCCTCATACCGCCACGCTGGCTATGGTTGCGGCCTCGGCGATGGCCGGCGTACCTCTGTTGAACGGTTTCCTGAGCAAGGAGATGTTTTTCACCGAGACCCTGCAGCAACACCAGTTCGGCAATTTCAGCTGGATGGTGCCGCTGGTCGCGGTAATAGCGGGCGTATTCTCGGTGGCGTACTCGCTGCGCTTTATTCATGATGTGTTTTTCAACGGCAAACCGGTGAATCTGCCGAAATTCCCACCCCATGAACCCAGCCGTTACATGAAGATTCCGGTCGAGATTCTGGTCGCCCTGTGTCTGCTGGTAGGCCTGGTACCAGGCTTTACCGTGGCCGGGTTGCTGGCAGTGGCAGCAGCAGCGACGTTAGGGGGAGACTTGCCGAGCTACAGCCTGGCTATCTGGCACGGCTTCAACCTGCCGCTGGCCATGAGCGTGGTGGCGTTATTAGTGGGTGTGCTCATCTACTTCGGGCGGCACCGTTTGCTGGGTTGGCACGTGCACCTGCCGCGGTTGGATGCGAAAAATCTGTTTGAGCGTGTGATCCAGCGGCTGGTGAACCAGGCAGCAATGCTTACCTTGCGAATCGAGAACAGTTCGTTGCAACGCTATCTGCTGTGGATGCTGCTGACGGCGCTGCTGATGAGCGGTTTCTGGTTGATGCAGCTCCCGTCACTGGTGGGGCCGATGCCCATGACCCCGGTGGATGGGGCAACTCTGGTCGGTGCCGTCCTGCTCATGCTGACAGCTGCGGCCACTGCGTATTGGCATCGTCGGCGGCTGGTGTCACTGGTCATGCTCAGCGTAGTGGGGCTATTCGTGGCCCTGGCCTTCGCCCGTTTCTCGGCGCCGGATCTGGCACTGACCCAACTCTCGGTCGAATCGGTCACCATCATCCTGATGATGTTGGCGCTGTTCTTCCTGCCGCGCACCTCGCCCGCAGAATCATCCGGATTGCGGCGCGGTCGAGATCTGCTGATCGCCGGATTGGCGGGTGTCCTGGTTACCGGGCTGTGCCTGGCCGTGCTCACCCGTCCCTACGATAGTATTGCCGGGTATTTTCTGGCCAACAGCCTGTCGGGTGGTGGCGGAACCAACGTGGTGAACGTGATCCTGGTCGATTTTCGCGGCTTCGATACCCTGGGGGAAGTCACTGTCCTGGCGATCGCAGGTGCCGCTATCTACGCGCTGATCCACGGCCTGCGGTTGCGCAAACCATCGGTGGATGAACAGGGGTGGACCTGGGCGAGAGATGCTCACCCCTTCATGCTGGTGAACCTGTCACGGCTCATTCTGCCGTTGGCCTTGATGGTATCGGTGTACATTTTCCTGCGCGGGCATAATCTCCCGGGTGGTGGTTTCATCGCGGGCCTGATTACCGCAGTGGCGCTTATCCTGCAGTACATCGCCAGTGGTCACGCCTGGAGTCAGGCCCGTTGGGGTGTCGATTTCCATCATCTTGCCGGGGCCGGCGTAATCATCGCGGGGCTGACCGGAGTGGGTAGTTGGTTGTTCGGTTATCCTTTCCTGACCAGCGCATTCGATCATTTTGCCATTCCGCTGGTCGGTGAAATCGAGCTGGCGACGGCCCTCCTGTTTGACCTCGGTGTGTATCTGACGGTGGTCGGCGCCACACTGCTGATTCTGTCCAATCTGGGCAAGCTTTCCATCCATGCCGCCAGGGAGCCTGAATAATGGAACTGCTGTACGCTCTCACCTTGGGTGTGTTGACGATGTCGGGTGTTTATTTGCTGTTACGGGCCCGTACTTTTCCTGTGGTAGTGGGGCTGACGCTTATCAGCTACGCAGTGAATCTCTTCCTGTTTGCCATGGGGCGTCTGCATACAGGCAAGCCAGCGGTGCTTGGTCAGGTGGCCGAGCATGGCGACCCCCTGCCGCAAGCGTTGGTACTGACTGCCATCGTCATCGGCTTCGCAATGACTGCCTTCGCTCTGGTACTGGCGCTTCGCGCGCAGGGTGAGCTGGAGAATGATCACGTTGATGGGCGGGGCAAACGTTGATGGATCATCTGGCCATACTGCCAATACTGTTGCCGATGTTTGCCGGCGCCCTGCTGTTATTGAGCGGCCGGGCGAGTGAGGGATTCAAGCGCAGCCTCTGTCTACTGGCAACACTGTTACAACTGCCACTGGCGATAGCCTTGATGGCACAAGCCAGCGGGGGATTGCAGGTTTACGCCGCCGGTAACTGGATGCCACCGTTCGGGATCGTGCTGGTGGTGGATCATCTGGCGGCGCTGCTGCTGCTGGTGACTGCGGTGCTGGCAATAGCGGCGGTGGTGTACGCCGTGCGCGGCGACGATCTGCTGGGGGCGAACTTTCACGCGCTGTTCCAGTTTCAACTGATGGGTATCAATGGTGCCTTTCTGACAGGTGACCTGTTCAACCTGTTCGTTTTCTTCGAAATCCTGCTCATCGCCTCCTACGCCTTGCTGTTGCATGGGACTGGTTCAGCCAGGATCCGCTCGGGGTTGCACTATGTGCTGCTGAACCTGTTCGGCTCCGCCCTGTTTCTGATCGCCATAGGTACTCTATATGGTGTTACCGGCACCCTGAACCTGGCCGACCTGTCCCAGCGTGTAGCCCAGCTGCCAGCCCCGGATGCTCCTCTTGTAGGGGCAGCAGCCATGCTTCTACTGGTGGTGTTTGGCCTCAAGGCAGCTGTCTTCCCTCTGTACTTCTGGTTACCCAAGGCTTATGCCGCTGCTACCCCGCCGGTGGCGGCGCTGTTCGCCATCATGACCAAGGTCGGGATCTACTCGATTCTGCGGATATACACCCAGGTTTTCGGGGATACTGCCGGTCCGCTGGCAGACCTGGCTAACGGCTGGTTATGGCCGGCGGCGTTATTGACCCTGGTTCTGGGTACCATAGGCGCGCTGGCTGCCAGCACCCTGAACGGTCTGATTTCCTACCTGCTGGTGGTATCTGTCGGCACGCTGCTGGCCGGGCTGGCGCTGGACAGCCACGATGCGCTGGTAGGCAGTCTCTACTATCTGATTCACTCGACCTGGGTCTGCGGCGCCTTGTTCCTGTTCGCGGGCATCATTTCCCGTTGCCGCGGGCCACGCTTTGTCGGTCGCCTGGTGCCGGGCCCCGCGCTGTCCAGGCCGACATTACTGAGTGGCCTTTTCTTCCTGGCGGCGATATCGGTAATCGGCTTGCCGCCCTTGTCCGGCTTCGTTGGCAAGCTCTTGTTGCTGCGTGCGGCGGAGACCGGGGTGGCTGCGGGCTGGCTGTACTCGTTGTTGCTGGGCAGCGGACTGGTGTCCATCATTGCCTTCAGCCGTGCCGGTAGCACTTTGTTCTGGCGCACTGATCCGGCGGCCGCTGCCGGCGGATCGGTGGATAACGTGCGATTGGTGGCCGTCCTCGCATTGCTGCTGTGCTCCCCACTACTGGTGGTGTTTGCCGGCCCGCTGCTCGATTATCTCACCATCACTGTCGATCAGTTGCTGGATCCGCAGGAGTATGCGCGGCAGGTATTATCCATGCAGATCAACACGAGCGGAGGTGGACATTGAACGCGCCAGGAAAATGGTTCCCGCATCCCTGGCTCAGCCTGTTGTTGCTAGGGGTCTGGCAACTGCTGGTCAACGATCTGTCGGCAGGGTCGCTCATCATGGGTGCGATACTGGGTTGGGTGATCCCTTTGCTGACGCATGCATTCTGGCCCGACCCGCCCAAGTTACACCGGCCCTGGGTGCTGGTTCGCTTTGTATTCCGGGTTCTCGGCGATATTCTCTTCGCCAACTTCGAAGTGGCCAAATTGATTCTGGGCGCCAGCAGCAGACTGCAACCGGCGTTTGTGGTCTACCCACTCGAACTGCGTAACGAGTTCGGGATCGGGGTGCTGGCGACCACCATTTCTCTCACGCCGGGCACGGTCTCGGCGGATGTCAGCGAGGATCATCGGACCCTGCTGATTCACGGGCTGGATGTGCCGGATGAACAGGAATTGATCGACACCATCAAGCAGCGCTACGAGAAACCCCTGATTGAGGTGTTCGAATGCTCCACAACGTAATCATTCTCTGCCTGGGCATGATCTCGGTGGCCATGCTGCTGAATCTGTTGCGGCTGTTCAAGGGGCCGGATCTGCCTGATCGGGTGCTGGCGCTGGATACCCTGTATGTCAACGCCATCGCCATGATCATTCTGATGGGGCTGCTGCTGCGCTCCAATCTGTATTTTGAAGCGGCATTGCTGATAGCCGTGATGGGATTTGTGGGTACCGTGGCCGTGGCCAAATACCTATTGCGCGGCGACATCATCGAATGAGGAGTGCCTATGGAAACTGCAATTGAATGGCTGGTCGCCGCACTGTTGCTGCTGGGAAGTCTGTTTGCCCTGATCGGCTCGTTCGGCCTGTTCAAGCTGCCGGACTTCTATATGCGCCTGCATGGCCCGACCAAGGCGACTACCTTGGGCGTTGGCTCGCTGGTGCTGGCGTCCATGATCTATTTCAGTACTACAGGGGAGGTGGGGCTGCACGAGCTGTTGATCACGCTGTTTCTCTTTATCACCGCGCCCACCAGTGCCTGCATGCTGGCCAAGGCTGCCATGCAGGTGCACGCCGCACGGGTCGAGCGGACCCGGGGCGAGCCTTGGGAGCAGTAGCAGGTATCAGTCGGCCAGAGCGATACTGGTGGGGTAGGGCGTGAGGATGATTTCTACCCGGCGGTTGAGCTTGCGACCGGTGTTACTGGCATTGTCGGCGCGGGGTTGGTTGTCAGCCATCGCGCTCAGACGCATGCGCTGACGCTCGATGCCACCGAGACGCAGCACGCTGGCCACAGCCTGGGCCCGCTCCATGCTCAGCTTCTTGTTCAGTTCGTCGCTGCCATCGCTGTCACTGTGGCCGACCACAGTCAACTGGCTGGCGCCGTCGACTTTCAGTGCCTGGGCAACCTTGCTCAGCGGCACCAGACCCGAGGGCAGCAACAGGGTGCGTTTGGGATGGAAGTTGCCGTCTACCGGTATCAGCAGACGAATCTGCTCCCCTTCGCGCTCGATCTCGTAACCCTGCTGCTCAGCGATGCTGGTGAGGTTGACGATGCGTGATTCGGCCCAGGACGGTGCCGGGGGAGCCTGTACAACTTCCTGTTTGGAGGAACAGGCGGTGACGAAAACCAGTGAAGCAAGTGCCAGTGTTTTTATGCTATTCATGTGCAATCCAGACGGTGAGGTAACCTGGGCCATCGAGTGCACACAGATTACCACCGGAAAATCGGGTTGTGACCACCAAATGCAAGCAATTCATCGGTTTATGGCCGATTCTTCAAAGAGGTTCACACTATGACGGGTTGGATTGGCCGGATACCGGCGTTGGCAGTCGCTGGTTTCTCCCTGATATTGACTGGCTGCGCCTCCTGGTCCCTCTGGCCGGCCGGGGAGGAAGCGCCCTCGCAGCTCGTTTCCGGTCTTGTCGAACGGGGTGGTGATGACCGCTGGGTTCTGCGCCCCTGCGGCCAGGAGCATGAGCGGTTGTTGCAACCGACCCCGCAACTGCGCGAGCTGTTCGATGATGTTGCCCAGCCGGGGCAGGTATCCATGTTCGCGGAGCTGCTGGTGACCGAGAACGAGGGCCGCTGGGTCGTCCAGCAGACCCAGCGGCTGCAGACCACCGGGCGTGGCTGCATGGACAACAGCGCCAGGAACAGTCAATGGGTCGGTTTCAGCCATGAGCCGGCCTGGAGGGTGGATATCAGCGCGCAAGGGCTGACGCTGACCACTGAGGATGCTGAAAGCGGTCGGCAACTGGCGACCATTCATGAACAGCTGCCGGATGGCGCGCAGGTATTTCGTGGAGTGCATGACCAGGGGCTGGAGCTATGGTTGTACCCCACCGGCTGCATCGACCGCAGCACCGGCGACTATTACCACCTGAGCGCGACGCTGATGCGCGACGGACAGCGGTTGCGCGGCTGTGGGTATCAGGGGGCTGAGCGATAACTTTCTTATCGCCTATGACAGGAGATTACCAGGGTCTGGTCCTGCTCAAAGCCTGCTCCCAGGGATGGATCCCTGACGGGGCTCAGGCACCCAGATACGCCTCCCGCACCTGCGGATTGGCCAGCAACTCCTCGCCGCTGCCCTGCATGAGAATGTGGCCGTGTTCCATTACATAACCCCGGTCGGCCAGTTTCAGCGCCTGGTTGGCGTTCTGCTCGACCAGGAAGATGGTTACGCCCTGGCGTCGCAGCTCTTCGATGATCTCGAAAATCTGCTGGATGATGATCGGTGCTAGGCCAAGAGAGGGCTCGTCGAGCAGCAATAATCGCGGTTTGCTCATCAAGGCACGGCCGATGGCAAGCATTTGCTGTTCGCCGCCGGACATGGTCCCGGCACGCTGTTGAAAGCGCTCCTTCAATCGGGGAAACAGCTCCAGGGTGGCCTGCAGTTGTGCCTGCACCTCATTGCGCTCGAGAAAGAACGCACCCATCGCCAGATTCTCTTCCACCGTCAGCCGGGAAAATACCCGCCGCCCCTCGGGCACGATGGCGATGTCCCGCCGCATGATGTCGCAGGTGTCCATCCCCATCAGTTCCTCGTCACGGTAGCGAATACTGCCGCTGGTCGGTGCGGGGTCGCCACACAGGGTCATCAACAATGTGGTCTTGCCGGCGCCATTGGCACCGATCAGGGTGACGATCTCGCCGGCTTCCACCTGCAGGCTGACATCGTGCAGCGCCTGGATCTTGCCATAGAAGGTATTGACGTCAGTGAATGACAGCATGCTTCAGGTCTCTCCCAGATAGGCCTTGATCACCTCGGGATCGCAGCACACCTGCTCCGGTGTACCGGCGGCCAGCGGGCAACCCTGGTTGATCACTACCACATGGTCGGAGATTCCCATTACCAGCTTCATGTCGTGCTCGATCAGCAGGATGGTCAGCCCATGTTCGCTGCGCAATTCGGCGATCAGTTCCTGCAGGTCGGCGGTTTCCCGCGGATTGAGCCCGGCGGCGGGCTCATCGAGCATCAGCAGTGTCGGGCGGGTGACCATGCAGCGGGCGATCTCCAGGCGGCGCTGCTGACCGTAGGCGAGGGTGCCGGCGGTGCGGTTGGCAAACTCCAGCAGCCCGGTCCGTTCCAGCCACTGCGCGGCGCGGTCCAGTGCTTCCTTTTCGCTGCGGCGAAAGCCCGGCGTCTTCAGCAACCCAGCGAGCATATTGGTGTTCATGTGATGATGCTGGGCTACCAACAGGTTCTCCGCCACGCTCATCTGTTTGAACAGACGCACATGCTGGAAGGTACGTACCATGCCCTTGCGCGCCAGCTTGAAGCCGGGCATGCCGCTGACTTCTTCGCCGCGAAAGCGGATGCTGCCGGCACTGGGCTTGTAGAAGCCGGTCAGGCAGTTGAATACCGTGGTCTTGCCCGCGCCGTTGGGGCCGATCAGCGAGACGATCTGCCCCTCGGCGACCTGCAACGCGACTTCGTTGACCGCCAGCAATCCACCGAAACGCATGCACAGGCCGGATACATCCAGCAAAGGAGCGACGCTACTCATGTTCCCAGCTCCATATGCGGGCGCTTCATCGGCAGCAGCCCCTGGGGCCGCCAGATCATCATCAGCACCATCAGCAGGCCGAACAGCAACATGCGATATTCATCGAACTGGCGCGCCACCTCCGGCAACAGGGTCATGATGATGGCCGCCAGGATTACCCCCAGTTGCGAGCCCATGCCGCCGAGTACCACGATAGCCAGGATGATCGCCGACTCGATGAAAGTGAAGGACTCCGGACTGATGAAGCCCTGGCGTGCGGCGAAGAAGCAGCCGGCAAAGCCGGCGAAGGTCGCGCCGATGGTGAAGGCGTTGAGCTTGACTGCGGTGGGGTTGATGCCCAGCGACCGGCAGGCGACCTCATCCTCGCGCAGGGCCTCCCAGGCGCGGCCCACCGGCATGCGCAGCAGGCGGTTGATAACGAACAGGGTCAACAGCACCAGCAGCAGGGCGAGGAAATACAGGAACATTACCCGGTGCACCGAATTGAACTCGATGCCGAAGAACTCATGGAAGGTCTGCATGCCCTCGCTGGCGCGGCGGCTGAACTCCAGGCCGAACAGCTCTGGCTTGGGGATGCTGCCGATGCCATTGGGACCATTGGTCAGCGCGGTAAAGTTATTCAGCAGAATGCGAATGATCTCGCCGAAACCCAGGGTGACGATGGCCAGGTAGTCGCCGCGCAGGCGCAATACCGGAAAGCCCAGCAGAAAGCCGAACAGCGCCGCCATGGCCCCGGCGGCGACCAACCCGGTCCAGAAGCCGACGCCAAAATACATGGCCAAAAGGGCGTAGGTATAGGCGCCGACCGCGTAGAAGCCGACATAACCCAGATCCAGCAGCCCGGCCAGCCCCACCACGATATTCAGCCCCAGTCCGAGCATCACATAGATCAACACCAGGGTGGCCAGGTCGATATTGCTGCGGTTGCTCATGAACGGCCAGATCAGCGCAGCGGCAATCAGAAAACACCAGAACAACCGGCGCATGGCAGGTCGCCCGGCGAGAATGCTGAACGCCGCCGGGGTGCGGGGCAGGGCCGGCACCTTGAACCACAGCGCCGTCAGTTGATCGCGGAGCAGATTGAACAGGAAGATGAACAGCGCCGCTGCGGCGATCTTCATGGCGACATCAGGTCCGGCGCCGGTCAACGCCAACCCGGTGCCTTGCTGACTGATTCGCACGCCCATCAGCAGGCCGCTGAGCGCGACCACCACCACGGCGGAGATCAGCGCCGGTTTCAGATTGCGCATCATACCTTCTCCACCTCCGGCCGCCCGAGAATGCCAGTGGGACGGAACAGCAGTATCAGAATCAGCAAGCTGAAAGCCACCACGTCCTTGTATTCGGCGCTGAAATAGCCCGAGGTCATGGCTTCGGCCACGCCCAGCAACAGCCCGCCGAGTACCGCGCCGGGAATGCTGCCGATACCGCCGAGTACCGCCGCGGTAAACGCCTTGAGCCCCGCCATGAAGCCGATATAGGGGTTGATCACCCCGTAGTACATACCCAGCAGCACCCCGGCTACTGCCGCCAGGGCGGCGCCGATGACGAAAGTCAGGGCGATGATGCCATTGGTATTGATGCCCAGCAGGTTGGTCATCTTCAGGTCTTCGGCGCAGGCGCGGCAGGCACGGCCCATGCGTGAGCGGGTGATGAACAACGTCAACAAGGTCATGCTGATCAGGGTCACCACGAAGATGATGATCTGCATGTAGGACAGGGTCGCATGGAAGCCGGTCGTGGGGCCGATGTCGAGGCCGCCGCGCACCAGGTTGGGCATGGCAATGTCCCGCGAGCCCTGGGCCAGACGCACCAGGTTCTGCAGGAAGATTGACATGCCGATTGCGGAAATCAAAGGAATCAGCCGGTTGCCGCCGCGCAGCGGCCGGTAGGCGACCCGCTCGATACTGTAGCCGTAGGCACTGGTAACGATCATGCTGACCACCAGGGCGCCGATGATCAGTAGCGGCAGCGACTCGATGCCCATCAACGCCAGCGCTGCCAGCACGATAAAGGCGATGTAGCTGCCGATCATGTACACCTCGCCATGGGCGAAGTTGATCATGCCGATGATGCCGTAGACCATGGTGTAGCCGATGGCGATCAGGGCATAGGTGCTGCCCACGGTCAGGCCATTGAGCAGTTGTTGCAGCAGATAGTAAAAACTGTCGGGCATGGATACATCCTTGAGCGCGGGGTCGGCGTTGCCGCCGACCCGTGAGCAGGTTGTGTTACTCGCTCAGTGCGGTCTTGGTTCCGTCCGCATGCCACTCATAGACCACGAAGTTGAAGTCCTTCAGGTCGCCTTTCTCGTCAAACGCCAGCTTGCCGGTAGGGGTATCAAAGGTGTTGCTGCGCAGTGCTTCGGCCACATCGACTGGGTCGGTACTTTCCGCCAGGCGTATGCCATCGGCAATCACCTGTACCGCAGCGTAGGATGGGAACACGAAGGGGCCGCGCGGGTCCTGCTTGCGCTCCTCGAACGCCTCCACCAGGTGGGCGTTGGCCGGGTCTTCATCGAATGCCTTGGGCAGGGTGACCAGCATACCTTCGGCTGCCTCACCGGCGATCGCGCTGATATCGCTGTTACCCACGCCTTCCGGCCCCATGAAGGTAATATTCAGTCCCTGTTCGCGGGCCTGGCGCAGGATCAGCCCCAGTTCCGGGTGATAGCCGCCGAAATAGGCGAAATCGACGCCGGATTGGCGCAGACGGGCGATCAGTGAGGAGAAGTCCTTGTCGCCGGCGGTGATGCCATCGAAGATCGGCACATCGATACCGGCCTCGGTCAATACACCGCGCACCGCGGTGGCAATGCCTTCACCGTACTGCTGTTTGTCATGGATGACTGCTACCTTCTGCGGCTTCACGTGCTCGACGATGTACTTGCCGGCAGTCGGACCCTGGAGGCTGTCGAGGCCGATGGTGCGAAATACCAGTTCGTAACCGCGGTTGGTGATGTCCGGGCTGGTGGCGGCGGGGGTGACCATGAGGATGCCTTCATCCTCGTAGATATCGGTGGCCGGCTGGGTGGAACTGGAGCAAAGGTGGCCGACGACGAAGCTGATGCCCTCGTTGACGATGCGGTTGGCCACCGCGACAGCCTGCTTCGGGTCGCAGGCATCATCGAACACCACGCCTTGGAGCTGGGCACCGTTGACGCCGCCAGCCTTGTTGATCATCTCGATGGCCATGTTGGCGCCGGTGAACTGCATGTCGCCATATTGCGCCACGGCGCCGGTCACCGGGCCGGCGAGGGCGATGCGGATATTCTCGGCGGCCAGGGTAAGACTGCTGACGCCGGCGAGGGCGGTGATGACGATGAATTGAGAAAGAGCCTTGCGCTGTGTCTTTTTCATGCCATTTGCTCACTTTTTATTGGAGTTGTAGTCGGGTCTGCTGGCGCTATCTTGCATTGCCTCGGAGAGTCGGCATGGTCGAAATGGAGCGCCCACAGATAAGTGAACTGTAGCGGAGGCGATGCCAAGTCGCTACTCCCCTGCCGCTTCGGTTTCCAGTCAACGGGATATTGCATCTGGCGCTGTGATGGTTACCATGCGCAACAATCATTCCCCAGAGGTAGAAGCCATGCCCGCGCCAAGCGAAACCTATGCCGCCATTCTCGGCGCCACCGCCCAGATCGAATGGAACGCACTCGAGCCGCATTTTGCCCGCGGCGAACTGCTGGTGGTCGATAGCGGGCTGGATCTGGTCACCGTCGCTCAGGCTTTTATCGACGATGATAGCGCCAAGGTAAAAGACTGGATGGCGCAGGGGCTGCTGGGCGCCGCCACAGATACCCAGGCGGCGGACTGGTTCGAGCGCAATCCGGATACGCTGTGGGCGGTGGTCATCCGGCCGTGGGTGCTGATGCAGGAGCGGAGCTGAGTTTTACCGCGCCGCCGACTGCAAGGTTTACCCCCAGCGCCGCCGCAACCAGGCGCTCAGCGCATCCACCAGCAATACCATCACCAGCATCGCCAGGATCACACTGGCGGCGCGGGGTTGCTGGAACAGGCTGAGGGTGACGTAAAGCATCTGACCCAACCCGCCGGCACCGACAAACCCCAGCACCGCGGCCATGCGGATGTTGTTTTCCCAGCGATACAGGGTGTAACTCAGCCACTGGGCCAGGACGCCCGGCAGGGTGCCGTAACAGAAGGCCGCTACCGGGCCGGCGCCGGCTTCGCGCAGGGCGCGGGTCGGGCCGGGCGGGGCGTTTTCCAGCGCTTCGGCAAACAGCCGGCCCAAAACCCCAGCCGTGTGCAGCGCCAGTGCCAGGGTGCCGGCAAAGGGGCCGAGGCCGGCAGCCAGCACCATGAGCGCGGCCCAGACCAGCTCCGGTATCGAACGCAAGGCATTGAGCAGCAATCGCGCCAGCAGCTTCGCCACGGTGCCCAGCCGCCCGGCTGCCAGCAGGCTCAGGGCGGCGCCGGCCAATGCAGCCAGCAGTGTTCCGATGGCGGAGATGGCCAGGGTTTCCAGCGAGCCATGGAAGATCTGCCGCAGCCAGTTGGTCGAGGTGTCCGGCGGGAAGAAGGAAGCGGCATAGCTGTGCATCTGCTGCAACCCGTCACCGGCGAACAGGGCGACAAAATCCAGCTTCAGCCAACTGAAGGACGCTACCACCGCCGCCAGCAGCAGGGCGACCCAGATCAGCGCTTCGAATTGGCGTTTCATGCCAACCGCCGGCGCAGTAGATTGCTGAGCTGGTCTGCCGCCAAGACCAGGACCAGGAAGGTCAGCAGGATGGTCACTACCTCGCCGCCGGCGAACATGCGAATTGACAGGTCGATCATCTGCCCCAGCCCGCCGGCTCCGACGAAGCCCATGATTACCGAGGCACGGATAGCGCATTCCCAGCGGTACAGCGTGTAGGAGGTCAATTCCTGCGCGGCAGCGGGCAGAATCCCGTAGCAGAACGCAGCCAGCCGCGAGCTGCCGGCCTGCAGCAGCGCCTGGGCCGGGCGTCGATCCACCGACTCGTAGATTTCCGCATAGACCTTGCCGAGCATGCCGCTGTAGGTGATGGCAATGGCCAGCACCCCCGCCGTCGGCCCCAGCCCCACGGCGCGTACGAACAGCAGCGCCCAGACGATTTCCGGGATGCTGCGCAGAATGATGAGTAATAGTCGCGCCGGATAGCGCAACATTCGACCGACAGGGCTTGGCTGTCCGCGTGCTAAGGCCGACACCGATAGCGCATGACTGGATATCAGACTCAGGGGTACCGCCAGCAGCAATGCCAGCACCAGCCCAGCGGTGGCCATGGCCAGGGTTTCCAGCGTGGCCTTGCCCAGCAGGGTGAGAAAGCCCGAAGACAGTTCCGGCGGCCAGAAGCCGGCCAGAAAGCGCGCAAAGATATCAAGATTGCGCGGATCGACCAGGGTCGCGAGATTGAACTCGGTCAATACCAGACCGGGCCAGAGCACCAGCAGGGCGAGAATAGTCAGCAGCAGCCGGGGCAGGGCGGCTGGATCACGGGGGCGGCCATGGACCCCGACATCGGTACCGCTCAGGTACATCGGCGTGGTGCCTCGAGGGATGCAGCGGCTATTGCAGATACCGGATCGGCAAAGACGGGCTCGTTGAAGCTGTCGTTGCTATACAGCTGGTCCAGCTCCGCCTGGGAGACGCGTTCGGCCGGCAGGTCGAACAATACCCGCCCGGCCCGCAGGCCGATGATCCGGGGGAAATGCCGTAGCGCCAGGTCCACCGCATGCAGGCTGGCGACCAGGCTGATCTGGCGCTCGGCTGCCACCTTGCCCAGTACGTTCAGCGTATGGTCGGCCAGCACCGGGTCCATCGCCGAGACTGGTTCGTCAGCCAATAGCAAATCAGCGCGTTGATACAGCACGCGGGCGATACCGACACGCTGCAGTTGGCCACCGGAAAGCTGATCGCAACGAGCGAACAGCTTGTCCTGCAGGTCCAGCGGTTCCAGCGCGGCACGGGCCCCGGCGCTATCCAGGGGGTAGCATAGCGAGATCAGGGAGCGCAGCAGCGACCATTGACCCAGCCGGCCGGCCAGCACGGCGGTGACTACGCGTTGGCGCGGCGGCAGTGGAGGACTCTGATGGATCAACCCGATGCGGGCTCGCAGCCGGCGCAAAGCCTGACCCTTGAGCGTGGCGGGGTCAACGCCCAGCAGGTGCAGTTGCCCGGTGCTGGGCGCAAGCCCCGTGCCGAGCAGCCGCAACAGACTGGTCTTGCCCGCGCCGGACGGCCCGATAATGGCGACCCGTTCGCCCTGGTTAATGCTCAGATCGATGTCATGCAGGGCTTGAAAACCACCGGGGTGGGTCAGGCCCACCCCGTCAAGCCGTACGGTCACTGCAACAGGCCGGCGGAGCGGGCCGCCTCTTCGATGCCCTCGTAATTCTCGGCACTGGTTTCAACGAAGCGAGAGGCCCGCTGCAAATCCAGAATTGCCTTGTGCTCGGGGTTTGCCGGGTCCAGCTTGAGGAAGGCGGCCTTGATGTCCTGCACCAGTTGCGCGTCCAGATCGCCGCGCACGGTCCAGTTGTAGTCGAAATAGGTCGGCGTGGTGCCGTAGACGCGCACCTTGGCGGTATCGACCTTGTTTTCCTCGACCAGTTTGTCCCACACCGAGGTGTTCAACACACCCGCATCCACCCGGCCGGCTTCGACCCAGGCGACGGTGGCGTCATGGGCACCGGAAAAACCGACTCGGCTGAAATCGTCATCCGGATTGATGCCGTCCTGCAGCAGGAAGTAGCGCGGCATCAGGTGGCCCGAGGTGGAAGAGACCGAGCCGAAGGCGAAGCTCTTGCCCAGCAGATCCTTATGTTCGTTGATTTCAGGGTCGGCAGTGATGAAGGTGCTGGTGAAGACCTCATCCTCTTCTCGTTGCACCACTGGAATGGCATCGCCGGTACGCAGCCGCGCCTGAACGAAGGTGAAACCACCGAGCCAGGCCATATCTAGGCGCCCGGCGCCCAGTGCCTCAACCACGCCAGCGTAGTCGGATACTGGCTGGAAGGCCACTTCGATGCCCAGCTCCTGTTCCAGGTAGGCACCCAGCGGCTCGAATTTGCGCAGCAGCTCGGTAGGCGCTTCATCGGGGATGGCAGACACGCGCAGCACCTTGGTCTCGGCATGGGCGGGCAGAAAACTGGCGGCAAGGGTCATGCAAACGCCAGCCAGAATGGCCAGCGGGCGGCGAAAAGTCGACATGTGATGCTCCGGTTCAATAGCGGAAGACTCCCATCCGGAGGTCGAGGCCGGATGAGGCGTGGCGCAAGTTTACTGGAACCGGCCGGGCGGGCAAACTGCTACAGTAATCAGACACGTTTCGGAGGGCTCATCATGTCCTGGCCGCTGGCTGCCAATCTATCCATGCTGTTTGCCGACCTGCCCATGGCGGAGCGGTTCCATGCCGCCGCCGAGGCGGGGTTCGATGGGGTCGAAATCCAGTTTCCCTACGATATGCCCGCCGCCACTGTGCAGCACCATCTCGCCGCTGCCGGCATGCCGCTGGTACTGATCAATGTCCCCGCTGGCGATCTCCTGACCGGCGGCCCCGGCCTGGCTGGTGTGCCGGCGCGGCAGGCCGAGTTCGACGCTGCCCTGGAGCTGGCGCTGGAGTATGCGCTGGTGCTGCGCCCGGAGAAGGTCAATGTCCTGCCGGGGCGGCTTGCCGAGGGCGTCAGTCGGGAGCTGGCGCTGGATACCCTGGCCGGCAACCTGGACAAGGCGGCCAGCGCGTTTTCCGATATCGGGGTATGCCTGGTCTGCGAAGCAGTCAACCGCCACGATATGCCCGGCTTCCTGCTGGGCAGCACCCTGGAGTTGCTGGACATGCTGGATCGGGTTGCTCACTCGAACCTCTCGGCACAGGTGGACCTGTACCATTTGACGCGGATGGGTGAGTCGCTGCCCGACTCGATTGCGCAGCTGGAAGGGCGGATTGGCCACGTGCAGTTTGCTGACGCGCCGGGTCGCGGCGAGCCGGGCACCGGGAATATGGACTTTCATGAAGCTTTCGGTGCCCTGTCGCGGCACGGTTACCGCGGCTGGCTCGCGGCGGAATACCGGCCGGCATTGCCGCCCGAGCAGTCGCTGCAATGGCTGGCACAATGGACTGCCGCCGGAACCTTCAGACTCCAGGGCCGCAGCGTATGACCCTGGCGCGTACCAGCCGCTCGCCAGCGGCGTTCTCCAGGTAGCCTACCGGCTGCCAGCCCAGCCGGTAAGCCGTCACCCGATAGTGCTGCCCGGCGGCAAAATCCCAATCCAGCCCGAGAATGCAGGTACGGCGGCGTGGTTCGGATATCTCGCCCAGCCCACCCATGCTACCTGGCACCTCGAACTGATAACGCACCTGCAGTCCGTGGCTGCCGGGCGGCAGGTCCGGAAAGCGCAACTGCCGCACCAGTTCACCGTCCAGCCGATAGGCGCGCATGTCCGCCCGGTTACCGCTATCCAGACTCACCCGCGCGAAGCCTGGGGCCAGAGGCGGCAGCGGGTGGGCGCACGCCGTCAGCAGCAGCGCCAAGGGCAACAGGAATCTCAATGACATGCGGATATTCCATCCTGCAGGCTTTCATAAACCGCACTGCTGTTCTCTGATCAACCGGGCGCATAGCGCTGGCGGGGAGCGGCGGGGCGCGGCATGCTCGCTGCATCGGCTCACCCGCGCTGCATAGAGTGCCAGCGCATCAACAGGAGAACTCAGGCATGCAGGACTTTCAGAACAAGGTAGCAGTGATCACCGGTGGTGGCAGCGGTCTGGGCCGGGAACTGGCGTTATGCTGTGCGGCGCGTGGCATGAAACTGGTATTGGGCGATGTGGACGAAGCCGGTATGCAGGAAACTCTGCGCCTGGTAGATACAGCGCACCCGGGTACCGAGTCGGTCACCATGCGCCTGGATGTATCTCGGCTGGAGCAGGTCGAGGAGCTGGCGGCGCTGAGCAAGAGTCGCTTCGGCGGCGCGCATCTGATCTTCAACAATGCTGGTGTCAGCGTCAACGGGCCGATCTGGCAGAGCACCGTGCATGACTGGGACTGGGTGCTGGGCGTGAATCTGTATGGCGTGGTGTGGGGCATCAAGGCATTCACCCCGATGCTGATCGAACAGAACGAAGGCCATATCATCAATACAGCCTCCGCTGCCGGCTGGCTCAACGGCCCGAGCAGCGGCATCTACAACGTCAGCAAGACCTCGGTGGTGGCGATCTCCGAAACCCTGGCACTGGACCTGCGCGATGCCCAGGCCAACGTTGGCGTGACCGTGCTGTGCCCGGCATTCTTCCCCACCGGCATTCACCAGTCCGATCGCAACCGCCCGGCAGACAAGGCCGAGACCGTCGAGAAGAGCGAAGTCTCGCTCAAGCGTGCTGCCGCGCTGAAATATGCCGTTGAGCACGGCCGCATCCCGGCTGCCGATATCGCCGAAATGACCCTCAAGGCCGTGGAAAATAACCAGTTCTATGTCTTCCCCCATCGCAAGATCAAACAATTGATCAAGCTGCGCGCCGAGGCGGCGGACCGGGAAGAAGGGGTGTTTGATTCGATGAATCCCTGAATTCACCGGCCAGGCCCCGAGTTCCAGGGGAGCACGGGCGCTATAGGCCGAGGTGGAGTTCAACGGGAAAATAGGGCACTGCCAGCCCAAAAGCGTGTCCAAAGCAGGGACGACCCCTGCTTTGGAGAGCTGTGATGCGACTGACTTACTTATCCATACCCTTGTTTGCCCTGCTGCTGGCTGGTTGCGGGGAGGAAGAAGAGGCCACCTTCCCGGAAACCAATACCGCCCCGCAAACCGAAGAGTACGGCGCTCCGACGGACCCGGCCAACGATCCAGCGGTGCCCAATAACAGCACCGCTGTGCCCCCGGCGGATGGCGATACTGGCGTATATGGTACCGACGGCGACGAGATGACCGACCCGGGTCCTGACAACGACTCCGGCATTACGCAATAACGCCCACGGCTGCACCGGCCGGCATGCGGAAAAAATTCGCACTTGCCGGTCGCGCGCCTGTCCAAACGCATGGACCTATCAGATGCGGAGAACCGCCATGCGACTTACCTACCTGAGCATACCCCTGTTTGCCCTGCTGCTTGCCGGTTGCGGCGATGATGAGCCTGACACCGCGCTGCCCATGGACAACGAAGCGCCGGCCGAAGAGGCCTACGGCACGCCGGTCGATCCAGCGGACCAGCCGATGTCACCCACTGATGACACGCCAGCACCGGCCACCGATCCGCGGATGCCGGCCGATGAACCCATGCCACCGGCTGAAGACCCCATGAACCCGCCGGATGAAAACCTGCAGCGTTCGCTGGACCGGGACCCGGGGCTGGGCACCGACAGCGACTCACCCAATGAGCGGGTGGATCCGGGCATCGACAGCGATACCAGTACCACGCCTTGAGAGGGCAGGTGCGTCAGTAGCTGAGTCTGCGGGCGGTCTGTTGTGGGAGCTTCCTGATGCGGGGGTAGGCTATTAGCGGCCTAAGGCCGCGGATAAGCCTACAGAAACCCTTGCGGCCGCTCCCGCAGCCCGAGCAAGGCTGCAGCTTTCAGCTCCTTCACCGAGTTTCTTCACCGCTCGGCGAAAGATTGCGACACCTTGAGCGTCGATACAATCAACCAACCATGGCCAGCCGGTGGGCATTTTCCGTCTCACCCGGCAACAAAAACCGCTCCACCGCCTCGCGCACATCTTCCCAGGCGGTCTGATGTTCGTTTTCCAGGAAATGCCCGGCATTGCGAATGGTCACATACTCGGAACGACGAGCCAGATCGGCAAAATACAGGGCATCGTTCGGTGTGGTGTACTTGTCCAGTTCGCCATTGAGAAACAGCAGCGGAATGTCCACATTTCCCACGCACTGCATATAGCGATCAGCATCCAGACTCAATACCTGGCGAATGTGATGGAGCATCTGCGCATACTCATGCACCTCCAGCGTAGAGACATGACGGAAGTTACAGCGCTTGAACAGTGGCGGCAGATGCTCGCCGATGGTGTCGTTGACCAGTGTCGCGATGCGGTTCCGGTCACAGGCTGCCAGGCACTCCTGACCGCGCGCCAGATAATCCAGCATCTCGCGGTTCAGCACCGGTGAAAACGAACTGATCACCGCCCGCTTGATCCGCGCCGGCCGCTGCGCGAGAGCCAGCAGCGTCGACACCGCACCCCAGGAAAACGCCATGACCTGGTCTGCCCGGAAATGCTCGATCAGCTCAAGCAGGATCAGCGCCTCATCCTCCTTGCCCAGCATGCTCAAGGATTCATTGTAAGGCCGCGACATGCCGCAATAGGGCTGATCGAACAACACCACGTTGAACAGCGGCTGCAGAAATCGCAGCGCCTGATGAAAGGAGGCACTGGTCGCCAGCGAACCGTTGACCAGAATGATGGTGCTGTTGCTGCGCGGATTCGGATAAAAGCGCGTATGCACCTTCAAATCACCCTGCACCCGCACCACTGCCTTTTCTGCATACATGGCCACACACCTCGGAAGCTGAATATCACTTGGGGTGCAGTTAATCGTATGGAGGTTACAGCGGGGTGTCAGAAAGTGACCGTTCGGCGGGAAGGGGAGGCATTGCCATAACGGAATTATCTCTTTCGCATTGCAGCCCGTTTTTCGGGCGTAGCGCACCCGCGCTACGCCAGCGGCCTTGCGTCAAGTCAGCCCTCCGCCTTGGCCCTCTGCATCAACGCCGCATAATCGAGGCCATAGATGCCGATATGGCAGGTACCGCTGCGTAAGCGCTCGGACAGGTTTACCAGAGCGGGCAATGGCTCTGCGGGTGCGCCATGGGCGGGGTGGCTGGTGTCAGCATGGGGCACGGGAAAATCCTTGTTCCGGTAGGGCGAGGTGTTGGTGATGATGGCAAATGCAGGGGAGCGGGGCAAGAGCTGGTAAGGTTGGAGGCCGTGAACTTTGTCCCGTGCGACATGTCATGACCCTACTTCATCACCCATCCTGGATTATCCACCTCACGCGACCATGTAGCTATGACATTACACCAGTACTCTCCCCGCCGAATCTTACGGCTGACATCTACACCATGGTATGGCATCCAGCGTCTTGTCCCTGGCATTGTTGCATTACTGATCAGCGCAGGTGCACAAGCAGCGCAGGTGGAGGATGTGCCGGCAGCCATACAGGACTCTGACAGTGGGCCGGGACTGCTGCAGCGGCCTTTGGAGTTGGCCAGGGAGTTGGCGGCTCCCGTTGATTCGGAGGAGGGCTGGTATATCCAGGGTAGCGTCTGGACCACGCACTTTGATCCTCAGCCAGACCATAACAATAATCAGGAGCTGATCGGTCTGGAGCGACACCGGGATGACAGTTATCTCTGGGGCGCCGCCACCTTTCGGCACTCTTTTGGTGAGCGGTCCTGGTATGGCTATACCGGCAAGCGTTTCGAATTTGCCGGTACGCCCTTCAATGCCAAGCTCACTGCGGGGCTGTTGTATGGTTACCGGGGAGAATATCGCGACAAGATACCCTTCAACCGTTTTGGTGTGGCGCCGGCAGTGATTCCGTCCGTCGGTGCCAGTTATCAGCGGGTGGGGGTGGATGTGGTGCTCTTAGGTGCGGCGGCGGCCATGGTCAATGTTGGGGTGCGTTTGTAGTGTCAGGGTTGGATACGCGGTAGCGCGGAGGATGGTGGGGCTAAGTGAATAGCATTCCGGCCTGCGCCGAGAATGACGAGGGTAGGTGACTCGCTCATCATTCTGGCGTCATTCAGGTCAGACGAAATACAGCGCCAGTGTCTCGGCGATGTAGGCCGGCTTGTCCACCCCTTCGATTTCCAGTGTCGCGCGGGATTTTACCAGCCACTGGCCAGGGTTCTTTTCGGTGACGTCCACTACTGTCAATTGCATGCGTACGCGGGAGCCGACGCGGACCGGTTGGATGAAACGGACGCTGTCCAGGCCGTAGTTGACGGCCATCTTCAGGCCTTCGGGGCGCATGGAAATGCCAGCGGACAGGGCGGGGATCAGGGACAGGGACAGGAAACCGTGGGCGATGGTGCCGCCGAAGGGGGTCTGTTTGGCCTTTTCTTCATCGATATGGATGAACTGGTGATCGCCGGTGCATTCGGCAAACTGGTTGACGCGTTGCTGGTCGATCAACAGCCATTCGGAATGGCCAAGGTCCTTGCCGATGAAGGAAGTCAGTTCGGATACGGCTACGGTGGTCATGGTGTTCTCCACGGCGATATTGTTGTTGGTGCGCCGACGAGCAGCGACAGGGTGCAGCCATGGTGGCAAGACGGTGCGGCAAGGGTCAATGCGTGTGCGCTTCCATTGGTTTGCTGAATGCCGCGACCGGCGTGTAAAGCTATAGGTCGTTCAGAAACCGGCCAACAGCAGCAGGCCGGCTACCATTGGCCAGGCAGGTACCAATATGGACCAGTGGGGCGACAGAGGAGGCAGTGGTCCGCCGCGTTCCACCAGCCAGATGGCCAGCAACACCGCGGCGGCCGATTGCAGTACGCTGCCTAGCACCATGGGTGTTGCCATGGGCAGGAGCAGCCAGGCGGTAATCAGTAGGGCGCAGATGGGGCCGGCGTAGAAGGTCCAGCTCAGGCGCAGCCAGAACGATAGATGCCGGTTGCCCAGCAGGACCACGCCAAGCAGCAGGGACAATTGCAGCGCCAGCAAAGTGGAATGCATCCCGGGCAGCAGGCCCAGTGCCAGGCAGAGAATTGCGCACAGCAGCAAGAACAGCAGTTGCCAGCCGTGACGCAACACCGCCAGCAATCCCAATACTGGCAGGTAAAGCAGCCACAGGAAGGCTTCACCGGTCAGCGGTTGCAGTTCAAGCCGCACGGCTGACAGGCGCGGCCAGGCGGTGCTTGCCAGCCACTCGGCAAGGGTGCCATAGACTACCGTCAGCCAAGGCTCGGCCTGCGGCAGGCAGAGCATGGCCAGCAGACAGAGTGCGGCTGCAGCCAGACTGCTCCAGCGTTGCTGGGTGCGTAGCAGGACCAGCAGTGTCAGGCCGAGCAGTGCCAGCCCGCCAGCCAACAATCCCGCCTCATGCCAGAAGGATTCCGGCACCGGCCAGCGGACCGCACTGCCGGCGAGATAGCCGGGCAGTACATACACCGGGGCCCAGGCCAGAGCCGACAGGATATTGACCAGCAGAAAGCGCCAGGTGGGCATGTCGAACATGCCGGCGACCATTGGGATAATGGGGCGGATCGGGCCGATAAAGCGCCCCAGAACAATGCTGTACATGCCATAGCGGCGGAAGAAACTCTCGCCCCGGTCAATCCATTGCGGATGACGGGCAAAGATCCGTAGTCGGCGGATGTCCTGATGAAACCAGCGGCCCAGGGCGAAGCTCAGTAAATCACCGCAGACGGCCCCGGAGAAAGCCCAGGCCAGTGCACCGAAAAGACTCAGGTCGCCGCCGCCAGCCAGGGCGGTGGCGGCGAACAGCAGCACCACCCCCGGCACCACCAGGCCCGCCACCGCCAGGGACTCGACCATGGCAATGAGAAAGATGGCCAGCCCGAGCCAGCGGGTATGGCTGCCCAGCCAGGCGATAAGCTCGCCGCTCAGCAGGCTTTCCATTCAGACACATCATCGATCAGTTGATAATCGCGGCCTTCCTGCCGAGTTCGCCCCAGAGGGTTGCGGGTGCACCAGGGGGCGTAGGCGGCGTCGACGAAGCGGTAGGGCAGATGCTCGTCCCGGCCCAGCGGAATGCCCAGCCGGGTGGTCTGGATGATCTGATGTGGACGATAGCCGTCATCGTCGATAAGCAGCTGTTCCGGGTCCGGTATCTGCGCATTCCAGACGGGCACCTTCAAGTGCAGCGAACGGCACAGCAGGGTCTGGCCATTGCACAGTCTGGTTGTTGGGCGCACCTGTCCGTTGGCGGCGGGGTTGAGTTTCTGCATCAGGGCGAGACTGTCCGGGCCGCTGATATCGTCGACCACCGGGTAGCCGGACTTGATCAGCACGCCGTCGCCTTCGCCGGCGGCGCTGATGTTCAGCGAGTCGCCGCCGCGGGCGTAATACATGTACAGGGTGCCGGCTTCCATGAACAGGGCGCGCCGGGAATGGGTCAGGCCCAGCGAGGCATGACTGCCTTTTTCTTCGCGCAGGTAAGCCTCGGTCTCGATGATACGTGCCGACAGCCAGTGGCCCTGGTGATAGTGACGGATAACCTTGCCCAGCAAATGCACCGCCAGTTCGCGGCTGTCACGCTGGAAAAAGGCCCGTGGCAGAGGGCTTGATGCCCGATGGAGTGAATTGATCGCAGACATATCAGCGATGATAGCAGGTTCGCCCTGTCCAGCGTCTGGAGGCACCGGTATAATGCTGGTTTTCCGTTTTGGTCGCAGGATGGTGAACAAATGAGCGCTGATCAGGTAACCGAATACATGTCCGTGCTGGGACGCCAGGCGCGGCAGGCTTCGCGCGTGATCGCCCGGGCCACCACGGCGGTCAAGAACCGGGCCCTGTTGGCCACTGCCGAGGCTATTGAAGCCGCCGAGGCGAGTCTGATCGAAGCCAACGGGCTGGATCTGCAGGCCGGCCGCGACAACGGGCTGGATGACGCCATGCTGGATCGCCTGGCGCTGACGCCGGCTGGTATCCGCAATATGGTCGAAGGGCTACGCCAGGTGGCGGCACTGGCTGATCCGATCGGTGCGATCCGCGACATGAAATACCTGCCGTCGGGCATCCAGGTCGGCCGTATGCGCGTGCCGCTGGGCGTGATCGGGATCATCTACGAATCACGACCGAACGTGACCGTGGAGGCCGCCAGCCTGTGCCTGAAATCCGGCAACGCCTGCATCCTGCGGGGCGGCTCTGAGTCGATTCACTCCAATCGAGCCATTGCCCAGTGTATCCGCCAGGGGTTGGATGCTGCCGGGCTGCCCCAGGAAGTGGTGCAGGTGGTGGAAACCACTGATCGCGCTGCTGTTGGCGCGCTGATCACCATGCCGGAGTACGTGGATGTGATCGTCCCGCGTGGCGGCAAGGGTCTGATCGAGCGCATCAGCCGTGATGCCCGGGTGCCGGTGATCAAGCATCTGGATGGTATCTGCCACGTCTACGTGGATGACCGCGCCGACCTGGACAAGGCCGAAGCTATTGCGTTGAACGCCAAGACTCATCGTTATGGTGTGTGCAACGCCATGGAGACGCTGTTGGTGCACGAAGGCGTCGCCGCGCAATTCCTGCCGCGCATGGCTGCGCTGTATGGCGAGAAGGGCGTGGAGCTGCGTGGTTGCCCGCAGACCTGCGCGATCCTGCCCCAGGCCATCGCCGCTAACGAAGAAGACTGGGCCACCGAATACCTGGCGCCGATCCTGTCGATTCGGGTGGTGGCGGATATGGATGAGGCGATGGATCACATCAACCGCTACAGCTCACAACATACCGAATCGATCGTCACCGAAGACTTCACCCGCGCCCGACGCTTCCTTGGTGAGGTGGATTCTAGCTCGGTGATGGTCAACGCCTCGACCCGCTTCGCCGATGGTTTCGAATACGGCCTGGGCGCGGAGATCGGTATCTCCACCGACAAGCTGCATGCCCGTGGTCCGGTTGGTCTGGAAGGGCTGACCAGTGAAAAATATATCGTCCATGGCGATGGGCATATTCGTCAGTGACACTCCGTGTCGGTGTCCTGGGCGGTACTTTTGATCCGATTCACTTCGGACACCTGCGCAGCGCCGTGGAGGTTCGTGAATGCCTGGCGTTGGATGAGCTACGGCTGATCCCCAACGCCACACCGCCGCACCGGGATGTTCCCGGTGCCAGTGCGCCGCAGCGGCTGGAAATGGTGCGCCTGGCCACCGCGTCGGATGACAACCTGCTGGTTGACGACTGCGAGCTGCGGCGTGACCGTCCGTCGTATACGGTGGAGACGCTGGAGTCATTGCGTACCGAGTTGGGCGACAATGCCACCCTGTTTCTGATCGTCGGCTGGGATGCCTTCAGCGGTCTGCCCGGCTGGCACCGGTGGGAAGATCTATTGCAGCTCGCCAGTCTGGTCGTGCTGCAGCGTCCTGAGCAGGACCAGGAATTGCCGGAAGTACTCAAGGATCTGCTGGCGGCGCGCAGTGTGGGCGACCCGTCGGCCATGCAAGCGGCCCATGGCGAGATTCTCTGCCTGGCACAAACACCCCTGGCCATATCGGCCACCCATATCCGCTCACTGATCCAGGCAGGGCGCTCTCCGCGATTTCTGTTACCCGATTCGGTGCTTGGCTATATTGAAACCAATGGGCTGTACCGGCCCTGATTGAGGAATTGAACACCATTATGCAGATTGAAGATCTGATCAAGGCAGTAGAAGACGCGTTGGACGAGCTCAAGGCCAAGGACGTGGTGCGCATTGATGTGCGTGAGCTGACCGGCGTAACCGATTACATGTTCATCGCCAGCGGTAACTCCAACCGCCAGGTGAGTGCACTGGCCGATAACGTTATTGAAAAAGCCAAGGCGGCGGGCGCGCGTCCGCTGGGCGTGGAAGGCAAGGACTCCGGCGAGTGGGTGCTGGTGGACCTGGGTGACATCGTGGTGCATGTCATGCAGCCGGCCACCCGACAGTTCTATGATCTGGAGCGCCTCTGGCAGAGCGCTGAATCCCGTCGGGCGCAGCAACAACCGACCGCGGAGTAAGGCTCCTTGCGTATTCGCCTGATCAGCGTGGCGTCACGTATGCCACGTTGGGTAGAGCAGGGCTATCAGGAGTATGCCAAGCGTATGCCTGCCGACTTGCCGCTGGAGCTGGTAGAGATTCCGCTGGCCACCCGCGGCAAGAACGCGGATGTCGCCCGGCTGATGCGCCGCGAAGGCGAGCAGATGTTGGCGGCCACGCAGCCCGGCGAACGAATCGTTACGCTTGAGGTCGAAGGTCGGCCCTGGTCTACCGAGGCGCTGGCCGAGCAGCTGGAAAGCTGGCGGCTGGACGCCCGCACAGTCAACCTGATGGTGGGTGGCCCGGAAGGTCTGGCCAGCGAGGTTGCTGCTCGCAGCGACCAGCGCTGGTCGTTGTCGCCGCTGACCTTGCCCCATCCATTGGTACGCATCCTGCTCGCTGAGCAGTTGTATCGCGCCTGGACCATTCTGAACCGCCACCCATACCACAAGTGATACATGGCCAAGCCGATTCGCATCAAGGACCACCTCAATGACGCGGGGATAGTACAGCGCAGAATCATTCTCGCGGTGCTGTTCATTCTGTTATTGGCTTTCGGCTTGCTGGCACGCATGTACTGGCTGCAAGTGGTGCAGTACGAGCATCATTCCACCCTGTCCGAGAACAACCGGGTGCACGTGCAGCCGATCCCGCCGGCGCGCGGTCGGATCCATGATCGCAATGGGGTGGTGCTGGCCGAGAACCGGCCCAGTTTCAGCCTGAGCATTACGCGTGAGCGAACCACCGATCTCGACGCCACCATCGAGCTGCTGCGCGAACTGCTGCAGCTGGGCGATGATGATATCGAACAACTGCGCCGACGGCTGCAGCAGGCGCGCCGGCCCTTCGAAGCGGTACCGGTGATGTTCAATCTGACCGAGGAGCAGATCGCCCGTATCGCGGTGAACCAGTTCCGTTTGCCGGGCATCGATGTGCAAGCCAGTTTCGTGCGGCATTATCCGCAGGCCGAGCATTTCGCCCATTCCGTCGGCTATGTCGGGCGGATCAACGAGCGGGAACAGGAGCGGATTGATCCGGTGGCCTATGCCGGCACGCACTATATCGGCAAGACCGGGGTAGAGCGCTTCTATGAGGATCTGCTGCATGGCAAGGTCGGCTATGAAGAGGTGGAAACCAACGCGCGCGGTCGCGTACTGCGGGTGCTCAAGCGTACCGAGCCGGTATCCGGCAGGGACCTGACCCTGCATCTGGACAGTGATTTGCAGGCCGTCGCGGAGCAGGCGCTGGGCAACCGCCGGGGTGCGGTGGTCGCCATCGAGCCGAAGTCCGGTGGGGTGCTGGCATTCGTCAGCCAGCCGGCGTTCAACCCGAACCTGTTCGTCACCGGCATCAGCCATGCCGATTACGGCGCGCTGCGCGACTCCCTCGACCAGCCGCTATTCAACCGCGTGCTGCGCGGACTTTACCCGCCCGGTTCGACGATCAAGCAAATCGTGGCGCTGGCTGGCCTGGATTATGGAGTAACCACGCGGACAGCCCGAGTCTACGATCCAGGGTTTTATCAGCTGCCGAACAACAGCCATAAATACCGCAACTGGAACCGTTACGGGGATGGCTGGGTGGATATGAAGCTGGCCATGGCCCGTTCCAATGACACCTATTTCTACGATCTGGCGCACAAGCTGGGCATCGATCGCATGCATGAATTCATGAGCCAGTTCGGTCTGGGCAGCCGGGTATCGCTGGACATGTTCGAGGAAACGGCCGGCCTGATGCCCTCGCGTGAATGGAAACGGGCTTCGCGCCGCCAGCCCTGGTATCCGGGAGAAACGTTGATTACCGGGATCGGCCAGGGCTATATGCTGACTACGCCGTTGCAATTGGCCCAATCCACCGCGCTGATTGCCAATCGCGGTGTGTGGAAGCGTCCGCGCATGCTGATGACCGCAGACGGACTACCGCCGGATGAAGAGGATACGCCGCCGGACGTGGTGTTGAAGAACCCGGACGACTGGGACTTCATCATCAAGACCATGGAGGAGGTGATGCACGGTGAGCGGGGTACATCCCGCGCTGCTGCCGCCGGCGCACCCTACCGTATGGCGGGCAAGACCGGTACCGCCCAGGTGGTCGCCATTGCCCAGGGCGCGCGTTACGATTCCGAAGCGCTGAAGGAGCGGCATCGGGACCACGCTCTGTTTGTTGGCTTTGCACCGTTGGATGATCCGCAGATTGCTGTTGCGGTCATGGTCGAAAACGGCGAGTCCGGAGGCCGGGTGGCGGCGCCAGTGGCCCGTGCGCTGTTCGACGCCTGGCTGCTGGAACCCGAGCCGTCTCCCGAGACGGATGATCCTGAGGCCGATAACGTCATGGAGGAAGCACCATGAAGCCGCTGGCCGGTATCTCTCCGCCTGATTCGCGGGGGCTGCGTCGCGAGCCCTGGTGGATGCGGTTGCATGTCGATCCCTGGTTGTTACTGCTGGTACTGGTGCTGGCCGGTGTGGCCGGTTTCGTCCTCTATTCCGCCAGCAGCAAGAGCATGGCGATGGTCTATCGGCAGGGGGCGCATTACGCGATTGGTTTGGCGGCGATGATCTGCGTTGCCCAGTTCAAGCCTCGCTTGATGGAGCGCTGGCTGCCACCGGCCTATCTGATATCGGTATTTCTGCTCCTGCTGGTACTGCTGGTCGGTACCGAAGCCAAGGGTGCACAGCGCTGGATCAGGATCCCCGGATTGATCACTTTCCAGCCATCGGAAATCATGAAGCTGGTGATGCCCATGAGCGTCGCCTGGTACCTTGGGCGGCGGGAGATGCCGCCGCGTTTCAAGCATGTGTGTGTCTGTTTGTTGATCATCCTGGTGCCGGTGGTGCTGATTCTCAAGCAGCCAGACCTGGGGACGACCCTGCTGATTGCTGCCTCGGGTCTCTTCGGGCTGCTGCTGGCAGGGCTGCGCTGGCGCTACATTCTCGGATCAATACTGTTGTTGGTGCCGGGAGCAGCAGCCATGTGGTTTTTCGTCATGCATGGCTATCAGAAACAACGGGTATTGACCTTTCTCAATCCGGAAAGCGATCCGCTGGGCGCGGGCTGGAACATCATTCAGTCCAAGGCGGCGATCGGTTCGGGCGGTGTGTTCGGCAAGGGCTGGTTGCAGGGCACCCAGTCACACTTGGACTTTCTGCCAGAAGGCCATACCGACTTCATCATCGCCGTATTGGCCGAGGAGTTCGGGCTGGTCGGGGTGGCGCTGCTGCTGTTCGTCTATCTGCTGATCATCGCTCGTGGGCTGTATATCACCCACCATGCCCAGGAAAGTTTCAGCAAGTTGCTCGCGGGCAGCATCACGCTGACGTTTTTTGTCTACGTATTCGTTAATATCGGTATGGTCAGTGGTCTGCTGCCCGTGGTCGGCGTACCCTTGCCGCTGATCAGCTACGGCGGCACCTCGTTGATTACGCTGCTGGTTGGCTTCGGCATCCTGATGTCCATTCACACGCACCGAAAGTGGATGACTCAGAGATGAAAAATTATCTTGGGAGGTCGGGATTGCTCATGTTTGATCGCGTTTCAGGTTGGTTACGCCACAATGCACTGGGAGCGTTGCTGACCGCCGGGTTCAGTCCCGCGCTGCTCGCCGCTGGACCCTATACCGCGGAACATCCGGCGGTTGACCCCTTTGTCGAGGAGATGCGCAGCGAGTACGGCTTCAACTCCGAGCATGTACGCCGATTGCTGGCACAGGCCGAGCGCAAGGACGCTATTCTTGAGGCTATCGCCCGGCCTGCCGAGCGGGTTCGGCCGTGGCACGAGTACCGCAAGATCTTCATCACTGATCGACGGGTGAAGGAGGGCGTGGCGTTCTGGAACCAGCACGCCGACGCGCTGGCCAGAGCCGAGGAAGTGTACGGTGTTGAACCGGAGGTGATTCTGGCTATTCTCGGTGTCGAAACATTCTATGGCGGCAACAAGGGCAGCCATCGGGTGATCGATGCGCTGACCACTCTGGGCTTCGATTATCCGCCGCGGGCAGACTTCTTTCGTCGTCAGCTCAAGTCCTTTCTGGTGCTAACCCGCGAGCAGCAGGTCGATCCGCTTGAACTGACCGGCTCCTACGCCGGCGCCATGGGGTATCCGCAGTTCATTCCCAGCAGCTACCAGGCCTTTGCTGTCGACTTCGATGACGACGGGGTGGCGGATATCTGGAACAATCCGGTCGATGCCATTGGCAGTGCGGCCAATTACTTCGCCGAGCACAAGTGGCAGCACGGCGCTGATGTGGCGATTGCCGCCGACGTTTCGGGGGATGATTTCGCCAAGGGGTTTACCCTGGACCGCGGTCTGGAGGCAAAGATCAGCGTCGGCGAGCTGAAGCGCCTGGGCTGGACTCCGCAGCAGGAGCTGGATGACGCTACTGAGGTGATGGCCTTCGAGTTCGACGCCGGGGAACATAAACAGTATTGGCTGGGTCTGAACAACCTGCATGTCATTACCCGGTACAATCGGAGCGTCATGTACGCTATGGTCGTGCATCAGTTGGCCGACCTGATAAGGGAAGCGAGGGACCAATGAACAAGCCATTGCGCAACGGCCCGGGCGTTGCCGTCGTCTGTCTGCTGCTGGCGCTGCTGAGCGCCTGCTCATCGTCGCCGGTGCAGCAGGGCCAGGGTGAGACAGCCAGTGCCAGCAAGCCGCGCCCAGCCCAGGATGGTGCGCCGGATTATTTTCAGGATGTATCGCAAATTCCGGACGCGGTCCCGGTACCCCATACCGGCGCGTACAAGGCTTCGCCCTATCGGGTGCTGGGGCGCAACTACAACCCGATGAAGGACGGCCGCAATTACCGCGAGACCGGTCTGGCGTCGTGGTATGGCACCAAGTTTCATGGCCAGTTGACCGCCAACGGTGAGTCCTACGATCTGTATGGCATGACCGCCGCCCACAAGACCCTGCCGTTGCCGACCTATGTCCGCGTGACCAATGTGGATAATGACCGCAGCATCATCGTGCGGGTCAATGACCGTGGACCGTTTCACTCCGACCGTATCATCGACCTGTCCTACGCTGGCGCCGTCAAGCTGGGCTTCGCCGAGAAGGGCGTGGCGCGGGTGCGGGTGGAGGGTATTGACCCGGTGGTCTGGCAACAGCAGAACAACCCCGGTTATCTGGTCAAGGCGCAGCCCTCAACAACACCAACTGCGGCGGCAGCCAGCCCGGCACCGGCCACAGTGGTAGCGAGCGCCGGGTTGTACCTTCAGGTTGGCGCCTTTGCCTCTGACCAGGCGGCCGAGCAGTTACGCAGCCAGTTGCAGGGCATGGTCAGTGCGCCGGTATTTGTTACCCCGATAGAGCAGGATTCCCGTACGTTGCATCGGGTCCGGCTCGGGCCAGTAAGTGATCATGCCGAGGCAGAAAGGCTAATGGAGACATTGCGCCTGGCCAATCTTGGCAACCCGTCGCTGGTCAGCGCCAATTGATATTGCCGTTGTCTGCCAGCGGCCCCTTGCGTTCCACATTTTCCAAGACAGTGAGCATCATGTTTAAAAAATTCATTCACACCCTGTTGATTTCCAGCGCTGTGCTGCTCGTCCCGGCAGCCCTGGCTCAGACGCCGCAACCGCAGCCGCAACCCCAGGCTGCCGCCCCGCTGATGCCGCCGGCACCAACAGTCGCTGCTTCGAGCTATCTGCTGATTGACGCCGATAGTGGCAAGGTCCTGGTCGAACACAATGCTGACCAGCCGCTGCCGCCGGCCAGTCTGACAAAGATGATGACCAGCTATATTGCCAGCATGGAGATTCTGCGCGGCCAACTGAAGGAAACCGATCAGGTGCTGATCAGTGAAAAGGCCTGGCGCATGGGTGGCTCGAAGATGTTCATCGAGGTGGGCAACCAGGTGCCGGTGATTGACCTGCTGCGGGGCATCATCATCCAGTCGGGCAATGACGCCAGCGTTGCGATGGCCGAGCACATCGCCGGCAGCGAGGACTCCTTTGCCGATCTGATGAACAGCCATGCCAAGCGTCTGGGCATGGTCAATACCCATTTCGAGAACGCCTCCGGCCTGCCGTCGGAGAATCATTACTCCAGCGCCCGGGATATGGCCATCATGGCCAAGGCGATCATCAACGACGATCCCGAGCACTACAAGTTGTACAAGGAAAAGGAATACGTCTGGAATGGTATTCGCCAGCCCAATCGCAACCTCATGCTGTGGCGTGACAAGTCGGTGGATGGCCTGAAGACCGGCCATACCGAGGAAGCTGGTTACTGTCTGGTGGCCTCGGCTGAGCGCGATGGCATGCGCCTGATCTCGGTGGTGATGGGGACTGTCAGCGAACAGGCTCGCGCTGCTGAAACCCAGAAGCTGCTGACCTGGGGCTTCCGCTTCTTCGAGACCAAGAGTTTCTATCAGCCGGGCCAGGTGGTTGCGCCGGCGCGGGTCTGGGCCGGGCAGGCTGACCAGGTGGATGCCGGTCTGGCTGAAGGTCTGGTGCTGACTCTGCCCAAGGGGCAGGCCGACAAGCTGGAAGCGGGTGTTACCATGAACCCGGTTATCAAGGCACCGATCGCTGCGGGCGACGTGCTGGGTCAGGTCGAAGTCAAGCTGGGTGAAGAGGTGGTCCATACCGCCCCGCTGGTAGCTCTGGCTGATGTGGAAGAAGCCGGTCTGTTCGGTCGCCTGTGGGACAGCATCCGCCTGTTTTTCTACGGCCTGTTCAACTGAGGACTTCGCCATGAGCGACAAGACTCCTGAAGCGCCCAAGATCGAGTTTCCTTGCCAGTACCCGATCAAGATCATCTGCAGTGCCGGTGACGGTGTCATCGAGCTGGTACTGGCAGTGGTCAGGCAGCACGACGCTGCGCTGGATGCCGACAAGCTGGTAGTGCAAGACAGCAAGAACGGTCGCTTTCAATCCCTGCGGCTGGTGATGACGGCAACCGGCGAGCAGCAGCTGCAGCAGTTGCATGCTGATCTCAAGGCCACCGGCCACGTGCATATGGTGCTGTGATGTCGGAGCTGATCGTCCGAGCTCTCGGGCTGGTGGATTACCAGCCCACGCTGGAGGCCATGCGTAAGCTGACCGCCGAGCGTGATGCCGATACCCCTGATGAAATCTGGTTGCTGCAGCATCCGGCGGTCTTCACCCAGGGACAGGCTGGCAAGGCGGAGCACTTGCTGGCGCCGGGGGATATCCCGGTGATCCAGGTCGAGCGCGGTGGCCAGGTAACCTATCATGGCCCGGCCAATTGGTCGGCTATCTGATGCTGGATCTGCGGCGTATGGGGTTGGGTGTGCGCGAGCTGGTCACCGCCATGGAGCGGAGCCTGGTCGATCTGCTGGCGTCTTATGACGTGGAAGCAGCGCCGAAGCCCGATGCGCCGGGCGTATATGTGAACGGTGCGAAAATCGCTTCACTGGGCCTGCGTGTGCGCCGTGGTTGCTCGTTCCATGGTCTGGCGCTGAATGTGGACATGGACATGCAGCCGTTCCAGCGCATCAACCCTTGTGGCTACAGTGGCTTGCAAATGGTCCAGCTCAGTGAGCTGGTAGCGCAGCCGGTGAGCATCGAAGAGGTGGCGCAGCGGCTGGAACAGGCGCTGCGCAAGCAGCTCGGGTTTCCGCAGGCGTAGATCGTTACATCTTTTTCCCATCCTGGGAAGGTCGAGCCCGCAGGCCGCGATCGGACTCGATGCGCAGCCTGCCGGTAACCCCGGCGGTGTCGGCTGATTTGGTACGAGCTGGTGCTCGAACCTCCCAGGCTATCCTCGGCGGCGTCCTGGTTATCTGAGATTCAGAGTCGGGATCAGATTGCTATCGACGTCCTGCCCCGGTACCGGAACAGGGGCGGCCAAGCCGAGATTGTTCTTCTCGAATACCCGGTCGGCACGGTAGCTGGAGCGTACCAGCGGCCCGGAAGCGACTTCCATAAAGCCCTTGGCCAGGCCCAGTTCACGGTAACGATTGAATTCTTCGGGGCTGACCCAGCGCTTGACGGGCAGGTGATTGCGGGTGGGTTGCAGGTACTGGCCGAGGGTGACGATATCCACGCCAATGGCCCGCAGTTCATCGAAGGTCTGCAGGATCTCCTCATCGGTTTCACCCAGGCCAACCATCAGGCTGGTCTTGGTCAACACCTGAGGGCGATGGCGCTTGGCGTGCTCCAGCACCTTCAGGGTCTTGCCATAGCCGGAGCGCGGATCACGTACTTCCCGGGTCAGTCGTTCAACGGTCTCAACGTTCTGGGCGAAAACCTCCAGCCCGGAATCGACCACCAGTTCCACTGCGGCCAGGTCAGCGTCGAAGTCCGGCGTCAGGGCCTCGACCACTACCTGTGGTGTACGCTGCTTGATGGCGCGTACGCACGCGGCGTAATGACTGGCACCACCGTCGTCCAGGTCGTCGCGGTCCACCGAGGTGAGCACGATATAGCGTAGCGCCATGAGTTCGACCGACTTGGCGGTATTCTCCGGCTCCTCGAGATCCAGCCAGCCGTTGGGGTTGCCGGTGTCCACGGCGCAGAAGCGGCAGGCGCGGGTACATACCGAGCCCATCAGCATGATGGTGGCAGTACCGTTGGACCAGCACTCGCCCATGTTCGGGCAGTGTGATTCCTGACAGACGGTGCTCAGACGGTGCTCAGAAACGTTGCGCTTGACCGCCTCGAACCGATCACCCGCCGGCGCCTTGACACGCAGCCACTTGGGTTTGGGTTCAAATACTGTGGGTTCGGCGTTGGCACGGCGCTTCTGGCCATCCTTGATGGCGGCAATACCTTGGGCATTGCGGAATTTTTCACCACTGGCAACGTTGGTTGGCGTGCTGTCAGACATCGGGATTCAGGGCTCCTGGTAGAGGCTCCATGGGAGTGTGCGCGGACACGGGCTGGCTTGTAGCCACGGAGCAGTTTACCACAGGCGCTGTAGGTGTGGGGGGAGGGCGTAGATCGGGCTGGCGGTGCTATTCGCGGCCAAAGCCGCCGCACCCACAAGTGGTTGTTACTTCTGGGTGCGGCGGAAACGGTCAGTCGCGTGACTGACCGCCTACTTCGTCCAGCCGCGTCAGTTCGACCCGGGCGATGCGCATATGCTCGATCTCGAGGATGCGCATCTGCCAGCCTTCGACGTTCAGCAGCTCATTCTGCTCGGGCATGTGTTCAAGCTGATTGAGGATCAGGCCGGCCAGAGTGGTATACAGCTGGCTGCGCGGCAATGGCTCGGGTAGCTGGCGGTTGATCTCTTCCAGGTTTTCGCTGGCGTCGGCCTCATAGCGACCCGGTCCGATTTCGATCACGCTGGGCGTCAAATCCATGCCCTGTTCAACCTCGGGCAGTTCCCCGGCGATGGCTTCCATGATGTCGGTCAGACTGACGATGCCCTCCAGAGTACCGAACTCATCGACCACGAACGCCATCTGCTTGCCCTCATGACGGAAGGCTTCCAGCGCCTTGATCGCGTTCTGGGTCTCGAATAGCACGACAGGCTGCTCGATATACTGCTCGAACTGCAGCTCGCTGCCCCGCAGGATGGCATCGAGCAGCGTCTTCTTCTGCACTATGCCCAGCGGTTCGTCATGTTTGCCATCACGGATCACTGCCAGACGCGAATAGGGCGAATCCAGCAGTTGCTGACGTTGTTCGTCCAGGCTGGTACTCAGGTCCAGCGCATGCACCTCGCGACGCGGTGTCATCAGTGCCTTGATGTTGGTATCGGCCAGGCTGAGTACACCGCGAATCATGTCCCGTTCATTCTCATGGAATACCGGTGCCGAACTATCCTCGCCGGTAAAGCCTTCATCGGACACCTGTTCGGCGCTGTCACCCTTGCCCAGCAGGCGCAGAATGTTGTGGGCGGTGCGCTCACGCAGGCTGCCGCCACTGTCCAGCCATTTCTGCTTATTGTGGCGGGCCAGTTGGTTGAAGAACTCGACCATGATCGAGAAGCCGATAGCGGCATACAGATACCCCTTGGGTATATGCAGGCCAACCCCTTCGGCGACCAGGCTGAAGCCGATCATCAACAGAAAGCCCAGACACAGGATGATCAAGGTCGGGTGGGCATTCACAAAGCGGGTGAGGCGCTTGCTGGCCAGCAGCATCACGGCCATGGCTACGATCATGGCAATGGCCATTACCGCCAGCTCGTCGGCCATGCCGATAGCGGTGACCACCGAGTCGATGGAAAACACCGCATCAAGGATAACGATCTGGGTTACCACCACACCGAAGCTGGAATAGGCCAGACGTGCGCCGCTGCTGTGCTGGCGGCCTTCCAGGCGCTCATGCAGCTCCATAGTGGCCTTGAACAGCAGAAACAGGCCGCCCGCCAGCATGATCAGATCGCGCGCTGATACGGCATGCTCACCGAAGTGGAATAGCGGATTGGTCAGGGTCACCAGCCAGGCGATGCTCATCAACAGCAACAGGCGCATGATCAGCGCCAGAGACAGGCCGAGGATCCGTGCCTTGTCACGTTGGTGCGGCGGCAACTTCTCCGCCAGAACGGCGATGAATACCAGGTTGTCGATACCAAGAACGATTTCCAGGGCGATCAGCGCGAACAGGCCTGCCCAGACGGTAGGATCAGCCAGCCATTCGAACATGGACGGCCTCCTTGGAGGTCTGGGGCAGTGCAACTGCGGGGATTGATTGTGAAGATGGGGTGCGAAGACGGTCTGTCATCGCGTTTGTTCGGGGAGGGACAGAGTTCAAAACGGTAAACCAGTGGCTTATGGAAAGATCCTTATACGCCTTCTTCGGTTATCGGACAAACTGATATTTGTTGCCGTCTGTCAGTTTGTCCGATGGCGCAGGGCTTTCAGCAGCTGTTGGTCGGGGTAGCCGTCGGCCGGCCAGCCCAGGGCGATCTGCAGACGCCGTATCGCCTGGCGGGTATTGGCACCGATGATGCCATCAACGCTACCGGGCTCGTAGCCCTGAGCTTGCAGATGTTCCTGCAGCTCCAGACGTTCGGTGCGTGACAACGGTTTGTCATCGGTCGGCCAACTGGCTTGAATCGTGCCGCGGCCCTGCAAACGTTCCGCCAACAGCCCGATGGCCAGGGCATAGCTGGTGGAGTTGTTGTAGCGCAGAATGCTGCGGAAATTGTTCATCGCCAGAAACGCCGGGCCGCGATGGCCGGCGGGCAGTACCAGCGTGGCCTCGGTGCTCGGCTGGCCGGTCAGCGGGCGACCACGGGCGTCGGTCACGCCGAGACCGGCCCACTCGGACAAGGGTTTGCGGATGGACATGTCCGCCAAGGCATAGTCGAAACCCTCGCCCAGGCGTACTTCCATGCCCCAGGGCGCACCGGATTGCCAGTTGGAATCGCGCAGATAGTTCGCGGCGGAGGCGAGGGCATCGGCTTCGGTATGCCAGATGTCACGCTTGCCATTGCCATCGAAATCCACTGCGTGGTCGTTGTAGGTAGTGGGAATGAACTGGGTTTGCCCCATGGCGCCGGCCCAGGAGCCGGTCATGCCATCGACGGTGATGTCGCCCCGTTGCAGAATTTCCAGAGCGGCCAGCAGTTGGGCCTGGGCGAAGTCGGAGCGGCGGCCCTGGTGAGCGAGGGTGGCCAACGAGCGAATGACCGAGCGATCGCCCATATTGCTGCCGAAATTGCTTTCCAGGCCCCAGATGGCAACCAGAATATGCCGGTCCACGCCATAACGCGCCTCGATCTCCTGCAGGATACCGGCATGACGTGTCAGCATCAGACGCCCGGTGGCCTGGCGTTGCGTGGACAAGGCCCCGTCCAGGTACTCCCAGACTGGCCGAGTGAATTCGGGCTGACTCTGATCGGCCTTCAGTACTGCCGGATCAGGTCCGATGTCATGGAATGCCTGGTCGAACAGCCGGGCATCGATGCCGCTGGCCAGTGCCTGGGCGCGAAAGCCATCACGCCATTGGCTGAAGGTAAGGTTGTCTGCTTCAGCTCTGGCGGTGTTCACGCCCGGCTGAACCGAGGCTTCCAGACGGTTCTCACCGCAGGCGGACAGGACCAGCAGACCGGCGGCCACCGCAAGAAGATTGCGGCACAGGGTGCTGAAACGAATGGGCTGATTGCGCATGTATCGGTTCCGACAGATTCAGATTCCGGCCCACTGTAGCACGCACCTACGCAAGGGCGAACCGCCGGGCCTGATGTTGTATTGCTGTTGGAGGGCGCCGACCGCTCCAGGTTCCTTGGTCGAGTCGAAAGATAAAAATATGTCGATCGGGCAAAGGGGCTGGTACTATCCACGGATGTCGTTTTGCAGCCAGGCTGTTTGCGCATATTCGGGGGCGTTCGACGCTGCAGACACAACAGGACATGAAGAACTAGAACAATGCAATGGAACAGTAATACCAGTCGATGGCGGATGCTGGCGATTCCCGCCGTGCTGGGTGTTTTTCTTGCAGCCTGGTCGCTGCATCCGGCTTATGAGATGTCGGATTTCTCGCCTTTTCCCGCCGCTGACTTCAATACTGCGCAGGTGGATCAGGAAGCTGAATTTCAGCAGGGTTTCGCGTCATCGGACCTGGACGAGTTCGTTCATTCGCCTTCCGTAGCGGCTTTGCCCGGTGGTGACCTCATGGCGGCATGGTTCGCCGGCTCCCGGGAAGGTGCTGCTGATGTGGATATTCGTGGCGCGCGGTTCGATGCCGTCACGGGCACCTGGGGCGAAGAACGGGTACTGGTGACCCGGGAAATGACCCGTCGTGCCATCGGTAAACCCATTCGCAAGCTGGGCAACCCGGTGATCGCATTTTCCCCGGATGAACGCCTGTGGCTGTTCTATGTCTCGGTGTCGGTAGGCGGCTGGGCAGGCAGCGCAGTCAATGCCATGGTGTCCGATGATCTTGGCGTCACCTGGTCGAAACCCCGCCAGCTGGTAACTACTCCTTTCGTGAATATCAGCACCCTGGTCCGCTCCGCGCCGGTGTTCCATGAAGACGGCTCGATCGGCGTGCCGGTGTACCACGAATTCCTTGGCAAATTTCCGGAATACCTATATCTGGACGCCCAGGGGCGGGTCGTCGACAAATTCCGTATCGCCGATGGTACGAATTCCCTGCAGCCTACGGTGGTGCCCCTGGATGGCAAGCGGGCCGTGGCGCTGCTGCGTCATGCCGGGCGCGAAGGGCATGTGCTGGCAACCGTGACCGAGGATGCCGGACGAACCTGGCAGCCGGAATGGCCCGTTGCACCATGGAACCCCAACACTTCCCTCGCTGCAGTGCGCTCGGGGTCGGGCAGTTTGTTGGTGGCGCAGAACAACTTGCTCGATGGGCGATTCAAGCTGAGCCTGGATGAAGCCACCAACAATCTTACCGAGTGGTCGCTGGTAGCCTCGCTGGACGCCTCCCCGGACCCCGACGGCAAGCCTTTTCCGCGGGTCAGGTATGAAGAGCTGATGCGCAAGAAGTTTCTCGACTCCAGCGGCACATCGCGTCAGCAACTGTTGACCGGCTATCTGCGGGAGATCGACCAGCGCATGTGCCACGACGGCATGTGCGACTTCGAATACGAATATCCCTACATGATCCGGGCCACCGATGGCCGTTATCACCTGGTCTATGCCTGGAATAACAGCTTCATCAAGCATGTAGCCTTCAACGATGCGTGGCTGGAGGCGCAGCTATGATTCCGATTAGTGTGCAATCCTGCCTGAGTTTCGCCTTGTTGGTATTCCTGCTGCTGCCCAGTGGTCGGCTGCCCCAGCGCTATCGCGCTCTACTGCTGATCGGCGTGCTGCTGGTGGGCATGGTGCCGTTGCCCGGCGGGTTGTCCCTGGCAGGCTATCTGCGTGGGCTGACCGACGAGTTGTCGATCACCGCCATGCTCTGGCTGCTGGCCGGTGCGGCGTTGCGCCTGGGCTGGACGCGTGGCCGCTCGGCCTCGGCTACCTGGCAGTTGTGGTCGGTGTTTGCAGTGCTGGGGGTGGTGCTCTATCCCGCTTCCATGGGTGTGGGCATGCTGGACACCTACAGCTGGGGTTACTCGCCCCGGTCGCTGATCGTGCTGATTGGCGCATTGACGCTGGCATTTCTGCTGCTGGGCAATTGGTTGGGTGTCTTCATGCTGACGTTGGCAACGCTGGCTTTCACCCTCGATATCAAGGCCTCGGAAAACTACTGGGACTATCTGATCGACCCCTTCGTCGCGCTCTTCGCCATTGCCATGCTACTGGGCAACGCGGTTGGTGCCATGCGCCGGTGGCGGCGTGGCGCGCTCACGCCGGTCCCGCAGTTGGATGACGGGTTGGACTGAACCCGAGCGCAGCGCTCAAGCGGCCTGTCGATTGGCGCTGCGCATGGCCTTGGCGCGTTTTTCCAATACCAGATAGATGGCGACTGCCACGCTCAGTGGCAGCAGAAAATAAACTGCCCGATAGCCAATCAACGCTGCCAGCAGGCTGCTTCTCGGCAGTTCATCTTGTAGCAGGGTGAGAAAGATCATTTCCAGCACACCCAGACCGGCGGGAATGTGGGTGATGACCCCGGCGATGCTGCTGATCAGCAGCACCCCCAGAACCCCGGGATAGAATGCCTCGGGGGGTAGCAGCAACCAGATGATCAGCGCCATCAGCGACCAGTTGAGTGCGCCCACCGCGGCCTGGACTAGCGCCAATTGCCAGGACGGCAGTTCGATGGTCTGGCCGCGTATCTGCCAACTGCGCTTGCGCGAGAAGGCGCAGGCCAGCACATAGATGACGGCGGCTATGATCATTGCCACCCCGATCACCCGCAAACCACCATTCCCCACCGCCCAACCCGCCGGCAGCTTTACCCAGCCCATTGCGAAGACGCAGCCGGCCAACCACAGATAGCCCAGCCAGTTGGTGATGATGCTCAGGCTGAAGACCCGGGCGATGGTCGGTATATCCAGCCCCAGTCGTGAATACAGCCGAAAGCGCAGCGCCACGCCGCCCACCAGGGCGTTGAGGTTGAGATTGAACGCATAGCAGACGAAAACCAGGGGGATCACCTGGCGAATCGGCAAGCGGTGCCCGGTATAGTACCGGCCCAAGAGATCAAAGCTACAGTAGGTCAGATAGCTCAGCAGCGCGACGCCGACGGCAGCCGCCACTACCCATAGCGGATAATCGCGTAGTGCCCCGCCCACGGCCTGCCAGTCGGTATTGCGCAATTGCATATACAGCAATACCGGGATGGCGATGAAGAAGAACAGGGTCAGCACACGCTTGCCCCAGCGCAACCAGGGATTGCCAGGTGCGGATTCGTGTTCGTCGCTCAAAGCAACTTCTCCTGTTCGAGAGTGGCGAGCTCTTCCTCCGCGGGGTCGTCCTGAGGCAGGAGCGGCTCCAGGCGCGGGGTGTGGGCGGGCAGGCTGCCGGCAATGGCCGGAAAATGCCGCAGAAAGTGGAAGAACAGAAAGGTCATCGGCGCTCGCCACCAGAAGCCACGAGTAGCCTTGGCCGCGGTGATCTCATCGCAGTGCTTATTGGCCAGAGATTGCAGGTGGTTGTACAGCCGCTGGTTGAGCTGCGGATCGCGGATGAACAGGTTGCCCTCCAGGTTCAGCGACAGGCTCAGGGGGTCCAGATTGCTGGAGCCCACCGTCACCCATTCCCGGTCCATCAGCGCCACCTTGCCGTGCAATGGGCGTTTGCAATATTCGTGGATGACCACGCCGCTGCGCAAGAGGTAGCTGTAGAGAAAGGTCGAACAATGACGTACCCAGGGCATGTCCGGTTCACCCTGCAGAATGAGCGTGACGTGCACGCCACGGCGGGCAGCGTTGCGCAATTCGCGCAGCATGCGATAACCGGGAAAGAAATAGGCGTTGGCGATCACCAGGCGGTGGTTGGCCGAGCGTATGGCACGTAGATATTGATCTTCGATGTCGGAGGTGTGGCGATTGTTGTCGCGGATCGCCAGCATGATCCAGGCGGCGCCGGCGTGGCGCGCGCGCGCGCGGTCTTCCGGGTTCAGCGGCAACGGTAGTTCACGGCGGGCATGACGGAACAGATTGAGGCTGGCATGGCGGATATCGCTGACCACCGGCCCGCGTACTTCCACGGCGTAGTCCTGTTTGGCACCTGGACCATAATCCCCCAGATGCACGGCAGTGAAATTGATGCCGCCGACATAGGCCACCTCGCTGTCTACTACCACGATTTTGCGATGCAGGCGGCGGAAGAGGTTGGTGCGCATGCCCATCAGCTTGGGCTGGGGATCAAATACATGCACCCGGATGCCGGCTTCGATCATCTCGCCGATGTACTCGTTACTCAGGTCCACGGTGCCGTAGCCATCGACGATGACTTCCACATGGGCGCCATTGCTCGCGGCGCTGATCAATGCTCGCTGCAGCTCCTTGCCAACCTTGTCTTCCAGAATGATGAAGGTCTCCAGCAACACCTCCTTGCGGGCGTTGCGGATACGTTCGAACACGCGAGGAAAGAACTCCTCGCCGTTGATCAGCAGGTCTGCATCATTGCCTTCACGCCAGACGGGTCTCATCAGAAACGTACCTCGACAGACAGTGGCGCATGGTCCGACAGGTGTGACCAGGGGCGCCGGTAAAGCGTTTCCGGTCCATGGGTTGTCAGGTTGCGGACATAAATCCGGTCCAGACACAGCACTGGCCATTGCGCCGGAAAACTCTTCGCCGGCGACCCGTTGGCGGTGACGAAGGCCTCTTTGAGACCGCATCTGTCCAGCCTGTCTCCGGCGCGCTTGAGCCAATCATTGAAGTCACCGGCAACGATTACCGGATCGTCCGGCGGCAACTCGTCGAGCAGTCGGCACAATAGGCGCAACTGACGCCGACGGTGGCGTTCCCACAGGCCCAGATGCACACAGATGGCATGCAGGTCCGCCTGGCCCGGCACGTCGAGGATGGCATGCAGTAAGCCACGCTCTTCGGTGCCACTGATAGATACATCCAGATTCTCGTAGTGCAGTATCGGAAATTTGGACAGCAACGCATTGCCATGGTGCCCTTCGGGATATACCGCATTGCGGCCGTAGGCGAACTGGGGCCAGATGGTATCGGCCAGGTATTCATAGTGAGGCGCATCCGGCCAGTTATCGATGTTGCGACCATGGCGATCGTTGTTGCCCAACACTTCCTGAAGAAACACCACATCCGCAGACAGGGTGCGCACGGCGTCGCGCAGCTCCGGCAGGATGAAGCGCCGGTTCAGCCAGCTGAAACCCTTGTGCGTATTGATGGTCAGCACCTTCAATGAATGGACCGTGGGCGCCCGGTTGGTGAGATGTTCCTGGGTGGAGCTCAATGGGGTCACAGAAAACGCTCCGGCAGCTGGCCCGGCTTGATTTCCAGTCCCTCGGCGCGCCCTAGCTTCTCCAGAAGCTGGCGCGCGTCATAGGGGGCGCGGACCTTGATGTCGTTATCGAAGTAGCAATAGATGTCGCGCTCGGCGCTTGAACTATCCCCCTGTTCGGATAGTCGGCGGGCACCTTCCGGCTGTTTGCCGCCGGCCCAGGCGCGGATGCGGCGCGCCCAGTCGTCCAGCGCCGAATCATCGTAGCCGCTGCTATACAGCTCCTTGTCGCCATGCAAACGCAGGTACATGAAATCGGCGGTCAGCTCCTCCACCAGCGGCCATTTGCCTGCGGTATCCGCGACCACCAGGGCGATCCGATGCTTGCGTAGCAGCTCGATGAAGCCCTCCTGCATGAAGCTGCGGTGGCGAATTTCCACTGCATGGCGCAGGCGGGTTTTGGCTCCTGTAGTTAGCCCCTCTGGCGCAGGAAAGCGGGGGCTGCGCGCGGCGCATTGGACGGCCTCGCCGAAGGTGCGCGGCAGCTGTTCGAACAACTCAGTGAACAGGGCTGGGTCATAGCGAAAGCTGGGCGGGAACTGCCAGAGAAAGGCGCCCAACTTGCGCTCCAGTTGCAGCGGCCCGGAGGCGAAGAAGTTGGCCAGCGGCTCATCCAGCTCGCGCAGACGTTTGACATGGGTGATATAGCGGGGCGCCTTGACGCTGAACACGAAATCATCCGGTGTGCTGTCGCGCCAGTTGCTGAACCGCTCCGGGGTTTGCAGGGCATAGAAGGAGCCGTTGATCTCGATGCTGCTGACCGTGCGCGAGGCATACTCCAGCTCCCGGCGCTGCAGCAGACCTTCGGGGTAGAAGTCGCCGCGCCAGGGTTCATAACGCCAGCCGGAAATGCCAATACGGATATCACTGCTCATGGGGACAGGCCATTCAAGGTTTCGGGGAAGCCATGGCAGGTGGATCGCTGGCCGGGAAGGACTCATCCAGCGCTTCGTCCAGCTGCGCTTCTTCATGGCTGCCCTGTGGTTGCAGCGCGACCTTGACCCAGCCGCAGGCGCGCCGGTCGAACGCCTTGAAGGCCTCGATGCTGTCTTCCATGGGCTCGACGCGGGTGAGAATCTGCGTGGGATCGACCCGGCCGCTGAGCACCAGCTCCAACAGGAGAGGAATGTAACGCCGGTGATGGCAATTGCCCATGTTGACCGTCAGGTTACGGCTGGCGGCCAGACCGATGGGAAAGGTGCGTGATTGCGGTGCATAGAGGCCGATCACCGACAGGGTGCCAGCCTTGGCGAGACCGGCCACGGCCCACTGCAGCGCCTGGCTCGGCGCATCGCCGGGATGCCAGTTGTCGCCGTCGGGGTTGGTGTGCGGGGCATTTTCGGCCATCTCCTGACGGAACCGCCCCCGTTGCAGCAGATCATGATCCTGGCAGGAATGTTCGGCGTCCACCCCTACGGCATCGATGGCGCGGTCCACGCCGATACCGCCGGTCAGACGTTGCAGAGTGGCGACGGGGTCTTCGATATCGAAGTTGATGACCTCGGCACCCTGGCAACGGGCCATATCGAGCCGGTCCGGCAAATGATCAATGGCGAACACCCGCGCTGCGCCCAACAGCAGGGCGCTGGCGATGGCAAACTGGCCGACCGGCCCGCAACCGAATACCGCGACGGTATCACCGGGCGTAATTTCTGCCATCTCGGCGCCGAAGTAGCCGGTAGGGAAGACGTCGGACAGCAGAATTGCCTGGTCATCGGTAATGGCTTCGGGAATCTTGATCAGGCCGATATTGGCATGGGGAATACGCGCTTTCTCAGCCTGCAGACCATCGAAACTGCCGCTGGGTTCCGGCCCGCCAAAGAAGGCGGTGCCGGCCTGGGGGCCCTTTGGATTGGCGGTATCGCACTGGGCGTAGTAACCGGCGCGGCAGTAGGAGCAGTTGCCGCAGGCGATGGTCGAGGCGACGATCACCCGATCGCCCACCTGCAGATTGCGCACATCGGTGCCCAGGGTTTCGACCACCCCCACACCTTCATGGCCGAGGATGGTGCCCTTGCGCATGCCGCTGATGCTGCCGCGGACAAAATGCAGATCGGTACCGCAGATGGCCGAGGCGGTCAGGCGGATGATGGCATCGGTTGGCTCATGCAGCACCGGATCAGCCACTTCTTCCAGGCGTATGTCACCGACATCATGAAAAACGACGGCTTTCATCCTCAGTCCTCCCGTGTCGCTGCGTTTTGTAGTGCCTACAGTTTCCGACTGGCGGGCCCAGGCTTGGTTCAGCCTTTCTGCGAAGCGGCAAAACAGATCAGGCGCTGTCCTCCCGTTCCAGAACGAACAGCAGCAACGAATGGCCGGTCATCAAGAACTCGCTTTTGAACTCATGAACCTCGCGTTTGCGCAGCGTCGGGCGGTGGGTGTCGATCAGGCAGCGCCAGCAATTGCCCTCGGCCACCTCGGGCAGGCAGAAATTGACCACGTCATGGTGCGCGTTGAACAGCAACAGCAGGGTGGCATCATCACCGCTGCGGCGGATGCCGGTGGGCTGCGCTCGCCCGTCGAGTAGCATGCCAAGGGCGCGCGCATGCGGGTCCTGCCATTGCTCATCGGTCATTTCATCACCGCTGGGGCAGAGCCAGGTGACATCCTTGACGCCGAGTTCCTCGTTGTATTCGCCAACCAGAAAGCGCCCGCGGCGCAGGGTGGGATAGGCGCGGCGCAGGGCGATCAGGCGGCGGGTGAATTCGAGTAATTGGACGCCATTCTCATCGATATTCCAGTCGATCCAACCCAGCTCATTGTCCTGGCAGTAGACGTTGTTGTTGCCCTGCTGGGTTCGGCTGAACTCGTCGCCGGCCAGCAACATCGGCGTGCCCTGGGACAGCAGCAGGGTGCTGAGCAGATTGCGCATCTGGCGCATGCGCAGTGCATTGATCTCGGCATCGTCGGTGGGACCTTCGCAGCCGTGATTACGCGAAATGTTGTGGTCGCTGCCGTCCTGGTTGTCTTCGCCGTTGGCTTCGTTGTGTTTTTGCTCGTAACTGACCACGTCGCGCAGGGTGAAGCCGTCGTGGGCGGTGATGAAATTGACCGACGCATAGGGGCGTCGGCCACGTTGGTTGTAATAATCTCCGGAGGCGGTGAGCCGGCTGGCCAACTCGGCGATCTGACCTTCCTCACCCATCCAGAATGCCCGGGCGGTATCGCGGAAACGGTCGTTCCATTCCACCCAGCCCGGCGGAAACCCGCCCACCTGATAACCGCCCGGGCCGCAATCCCAGGGTTCGGCGATCAGTTTGCACTGGCTCAGTACCGGGTCCTGGCGGCAGGCCACCAGGAAGCCGTGACGCTCGTCGAAGCCATGGGCATGGCGCGCCAGAATGGTCGCCAAGTCGAAACGGAAGCCATCCACCTGCATTTCCTCGGCCCAGTACCGCAGGGAGTCGGTGACCATCTGCAGTACGCAGGGGTGGCCCAGGTCCAGGGTGTTGCCGGTACCCGAATCATTGATGTAGTAGCGTTTCTCGTCCGGCATCAGCCGATAGTAGGTGGCATTGTCGATGCCGCGCATGGACAGCGTCGGCCCCAGCTCATTGCCTTCGGCGGTGTGGTTGTACACCACGTCCATGATCACCTCCAGTCCGGCATCGTGCAGGTGGGCGACCATTTCCTTGAACTCGTTGATATGGCCCGTAGCCAGATAGGCCGGGTGCGGGGCGAAGAAGGCGATACTGTTATAGCCCCAGTAGTTGCTCAACTGCTTGTCCAGCAGGTGCTGGTCATTGACGAAAGCGTGCACCGGCAGCAGTTCGACACTGGTGACTCCCAACGAGCGGATATGCCTGAGCAGCTCCGGATGCATCAATCCGGCGAACGTGCCGCGGACCGATTCAGGCACCGCCGGATGGGTCATGCTGATACCCCGTACATGGGCTTCATAAATAATGGTCTGGTTCCAGGGCGTATATCGATGGGTATGCCGGCCCCAGGTGAAGGCCGGGTCGATCACCCTGGCTTTGGGAATATGGGCGGCGCTGTCGCGATCATCGAAGCTGAGATCCGCATCCGCGGAGCCGAGGGTGTAGCCGAACAACCGATCCGACCACTTGAGTTCTCCCACCAGCTGTTTGGCATAGGGGTCGATCAGCAGTTTATTGGGATTGAAGCGATGCCCGGCATCCGGCTCGTAGGGACCGTATACCCGATAGCCATAGACCATGCCGGGATGGGCATCGGGCAGATAGCCGTGCCAGATCTCATTGGTGTACTCCGGAAGCTCGATGCGCTCCAGCTCCCGCTTGCCTTCATTGTCGAAGAGGCAAAGCTCGACCTTGGTGGCATGGGCCGAGAACAGGGCGAAATTTACACCCAGGCCGTCCCAGGTGGCGCCCAGGGGAAAGGGCTGGCCCTCGGCGACGCGGGATTTCTGCTGGATCTGGGGTCGCTGTTGCGGCCCCGGCTTTTTCGCGGTCATGATGATCTACTCTTTGCTTCGGCCTGGTGAAGTCTTGCCGGTCTTGCTGCTTTTACCGGTGCCGGCTGCGGGCTGGCGGGGCGTCCGGGCGGGTTTTTTAGCGCTGGCAGGCTTGCCCAGCAGGGCGGGTTTTTCCAGTTGGGTTTCATCCTCGGGCGGCAATTGCGCTGCCGCCTTGCTCCGTGGCTTGCGGGTCTTGGCTGGTTTGGGCTGTAGCTCACCCTGCTGTTCGCTCTGCAACAACTTGCAGGCCATTTCCCAGTGACGGTCGGTCTGGCCTTCGGGTTTGCCCTCGCTTTCCCAGATCTGGTAGGCCAACTCGCGAATACGCTGTTCATCATTGCTCATGGTGTGGATTCCTCATGTTGGGTGTTCACAAGAAGGCTCACCGGGACGGCATCGAGCAGGTCGCTCAGCGGTACGGCAGGTCCGCTGGCGACGGTTTCTCCGGTCAGGGCGCTGGTCAGGTAGGTAGCAGGCAGGTCGATCAGGGTGTCATCCCAGCGTTGGGCCGGAATCAGAGGTATGTCACTGTCACCAAGCAGGGGGGCGGCGAGGCGTGGGACGATGCAGATTGCCAGTTGATCCCCATGCTGCCGGCGGAAGGCGATCAGCCGATCGGCATGGCGGCCATGTAAGGTGAGAGGCTGATAAGCGCCATGCCGAAACAGGCCGGGCAAACGGCGTCGGCAGTCCAGTACCCGGGCGATCAGCCATTGCTTGATTCGTCCGTCGCGCCAGTCCTGCAGCAGTTGCGTGGGGCTGTCGTTGGCGGCCAGGCAGCGTTCGCGGAAGGGGTAGTCGACGGGCCGGCGGTTATCCGGATCGACCAGGCTGAAGTCCCAGAGCTCGCAGCCCTGGTACAGGTCGGGTACACCTGGCGTGGTCATGCGCAGCAGGCATTGGCTGAGGCTGTTCAGCGCCCCGTTGCAGGCGGTCAGCTCGACGGCGTGGGCCAGCGCCCGGCGCAGTTCGATGGCCTCGCGGCTGCCCATCAGACGCTGGAGAAACCCATGGCAGGCATCTTCATAGGCGCTGTTCGGCGCCGTCCAGCTGCTGCGCAACTTGGCTTCGCGCAGGGCCTTGCGCTGCCAGGCCAGCACCCGTTCGGCGAAGGCCGCGCAGCCGCTGTCGTCATCGGCGCTCAGGCTCAGTGGCCAACTGCTGAACAGGGTCTGGTAGAGCATCAGCTCGTCGGCCGGGGCGGGGGCCGGCTGGCCATCGACCACGGAAATCAGCGGCTCTGCCAGGTTGTGCCAGAAGTGCACCTGAATACCAAACCAGGGGGCGTGCTCACTGACCACCGCGAGTCTGGCGCGGGCGTCCTCGCCACGCTTGTGGTCATGGGTGGCGGTGGCCAGCAGCCCTTGCGGGAAGTGTTCGGCCTGTTCGATGCACTGGGCATGGAACCAGTCCGGGTCGGCACTGAAACGCTGCGGGTCGAAGCCCACATCATTGCGTGAGAGCAGGATGGCCGAGCGGTAGCAGGCGGTATCCTCAACCGCTTTGGCGGCCACCGGAGAGGTCAATTGGTGAAAGCGGGTCAGCAGTCGGCGCTGGAAGCGGCGTTTGGCCCCGGGCGGGCTGGCATGCAGCGGTTCGCCCCCCAGCCAGTGATTGATTTGCTCCAGAGTTGCCCAGTCATTGCTACCCAGTTCGGCCCGGGCACCGAACAATGCCTGATCGAGAAACCGGCGGTCCTGACCGGAGCGTCCGCAAACACTCGTATAGGTGCGGTAGACCGGATAATGCACGATCAATGCGCGCAATGCGCGGCGGATGGCGCCCAAGGTGATATCCCGGGTGGCCAGGCTGCAGCGAGCCAGGCGTAGCAGGGCCTGGCAGAGCGTCTCAAAGTCGGCCGCCAGGGAATTGCTCAACACCAGGCGCCGGGCGTCGCGGATCTCTTCGGTGAAATCGGTGCTGCGGCCGGTCAGGCTGCTCCAGAGTTCCGCCAGGTCGGCCTGGCCGTTGGGGTCATGCTGCAAGAGTGACACCCGGTTCATGAAATCGTAGCCGGTGGTGCCATCCACCATCCAGTCCGTCGGCAGTTGCTCGCCCGCCGCCAGGATCTTCTCCACGTGGATGGGGAAATGCCCTTGGCGGTCACCCACCAGCCGGTCAACGCGACGGCGCAAACGGCGGCAGTAGGTGCGCGGATTGGCCAGCCCGTCGATATGGTCAATGCGCAAGCCGTCGATAAGCCCGGCCTCGACCAGTTCGAATATCTTGCGGTGCGTGGCCTCGAACACTGCGGGTTGCTCGGCGCGCAGGCTGATCAGTTCATTGACATCGAAGAACCGGCGCCAGTTGATATCGTCATTGGCGGTGCGCCAGCTGGCCAGGCGGTAGTGCTGGCTTTCCAGCAGATGATGCAGGTGTAGGCAACCTTCGGCGGTATCGGGTTCGAAGCGCCGCAGCGCGTGCTCTATATCCTGCAGGGTGTCGCCGGTGGCGGCGGCCGCCAACTCGTGGCATATCCGGGCGCCGAGGGCATGGGCCGAGAACTCATCCTCCAGTGCTGCGCAGCGATCGGCGATGCGGGTCAGAGCGACATTGCCGGTCGGCGTCAGGATATCCACATAACTGGCCACGGCCAGTGGCAGGCGGTGATCGAAGTGGGTGACGAAGAAGCTGCCGGACGTGGCATCGAAGGTAAGGCGCAGCTCGCCGGCCTTGAGTACGTCCAGATAGTCGCTGCGCAGAATGGGCAGCAGCAGGCGGTCGCGCATGAACGGGTCTTGGGAGCGCCAGGTGATGTCGAAGAAGCCGGCATAGGGGCTGGCCGCCCCCCATTGCAATACGTCCTGCCACCAGGGGTTGGCATTATCCACGGCCATGTGGTTGGGCACGATATCCATGATCAGCCCCATGCTGCGCTGGTGCAGCGCATCGGCCAGGCGGCGCAGGGCGTCTTCGCCACCGAGCTCCGGATTGACTTGGGTCGGGTCGATCACGTCGTAGCCATGCAGCGAGCCGGGGCGAGCGGTGAGCAGAGGGGAGGCATAGATATGGCTGATGCCCAGCCGGGAGAAGTAATCGACCAGCGCCAGTGCATCATCCAGAGTGAAGCCGGCATGAAATTGCAGGCGCAGGGTGGCACGCAGTTCAACCATCGAAGCTCTTCCTTTCACGGTTCAGGCGCGCGTTGTGCAGCCGTTCTAGCCGGCGTATGGCCTGCGGCGCGTCAAGCATCTGCGCGGCGCTCTGTGACCAGCGCCGGCGCCAGTTGGGGTGGGTATCGCCCGGGCCGGGCAGGTTGGGTTGTTCGGTGGCGCCGAGCAGGTCTTCCAGGGGCACCAGCACCAGGGGGGCTGGCGTGGATCCGAGGAAGCCGATGCTGGCATCCAGCTGCGTCTGCGGGTCTTTTCCACCCTGGGTCAGCCCCTCCCGCTGCAAGGCCTGATGCAAAACATGGACTTCCTCGGTGCGCTGCCGGCGATCCTGTTCGGCCTGCTCGGCGCTGCTCTGGCCAACATGTTCGCGCCAGGCGATGTCACGGCCCGACTGCCAGCCGGCCAGTGTCGGCAGATCATGGGTGGTGGTGGTGGCCAGGGCAGCATTGCTCCATTGCTCCGGGGCGGGCAGCTCGCCGTCCTGTTGTTCGAACAGCAGTACCCGCATGCCGAGGATGTGGTGGCGGGCGAGGGTATCCTGCAGCCCTTCGGGCACCGTGCCCAGGTCTTCGCCGATGATCAGGGCGCGGTGGCGCCAGGATTCCAGAGCCAGCAGGCGCAGGAAGTCGTCCAGGGGGTAATTGAGATAGGCTCCGTCCTGGGCGTCAGCGCCCTCGGGGATGATCCACAGTCGCTGCAACCCCATGATGTGGTCGATGCGCATGCCGCCGGCATGCTGCAGATTGGCCCGCAGCATTTCAATGAAGGCTCGGTAGCCGCTGCGCTTCAGGCCGAGGGGAGAGAACGCGGCCACGCCCCAGTTCTGGCCGTCGCGATTGAGCAGGTCCGGCGGCGCGCCGATGCTGACCTGATTCAACAGCTCCGTCTGGTGCGCCCAACCGAAACTGCCGCTGATATCGGCGCCAATAGCCATGTCGGCAATCAGGCCGATGGCCATGCCGGCTTCACGGCAGCGGCGCTGTACCTGCGCCAGGCAACGATCGATCAGCCATTGGCTGAAAGCGTGGAATTCCAGCTCTGCGGCCTGCTCCCGGGCAAACGCTTCCACCTGGGGCGAGGCGGGATCGCGCAGCGGCTCGGGCCAGGCTCGCCAGTCGCTGCTGCGGCCTTGCTCCAGAGCTTGTTGTTGCAGTGCTTCATGCCGGCAATGGTACTCGAGACGCTGACCACCGGCCTGGCGGAAATCATTGAAGTCCTCCTGCAAACGGGTGGGCGCGCTGGCAAAATCGGCATGCAGCTGGCGCAGCAAGCGCAGGCGCAGGGTAGACACGGCTGGCCAGTCGATCAGCTCCAGCTGCTCCAGTTCATCCAGTTCGTCCTGCAGGCCAAGGCGGGCGATGGCCTGTTCGACAGCTTCGCTGCCGAGTACCTGAGCCGGTGCGGCATGCAGGATGTTGAACAGGGAGCGGCTGGATGGAGAATACGGACTGTATTGTTCGGGGCGGGCACTGAACATGGCATGTAGCGGGCTGATCGCCAGAGCATCGGCGCCCTTGTCGGCGGCGACTGCGGCCAGCTCAGCCAGGGCCGCGGTATCGCCCAGCCCGCCATCATCTGGCCGGCGCAGGGAATATACCTGGGCGGCAATGCCCCAGATGTACCTCCGGTCGCCGGTCAGTTGGGGAACCGACAGGGCTGCCGGGGGTGTGCAAGCCAGAATCCATTGCCGTTCGCCACAGCGCAGTTGGTGATAGCCGCAGGGTAGAGCTGGCAGGCAGCCGCGTGCGTCCACCTGCAGGCTCTGTCGCTGGCCGTCCTCCATGACGAGCTCGCAACGGCTGCCCGCAGTCAGGCGGCATTGCAGGTCGATGGGTTGTTCGGCATCACAGAACAGCAGTGGGCCGTTGTCCGCTTCCTTTCTGAGTTGTTTCGCGCGTTTGAGACTGGCGCTGATCTGGTCGGAATCCTTCGCCGGCAGGCCAAGGGCAGCCAGCACGGCGCGCAAAGGCGCCTCGCCAATGCTGGCGGGCTCGCCGTGGGCGTCGGTCCAATCGCAGCTGACTCCGGCTTCCCGGGCCAATTCACGTAACGCCGCGGGGATCATGTGGCTTGGTCCAGAATCGCCCTTGAGCTGTAACCCGGCAATATGGTCGGGTCTTTGGACAGGCTGGCGCGATAATCATGAATGATCCGGGTGCCGGGATCCGGAGCGGTCACCGGTACCGAACTGCCCGACAGATTCAGGTCGATGCGTAACCGGCTGCCGTCGCCCAGCCGCCAGCAGGCGGAGACGGCTTTTTCGCCGGTAATGGTAGTGCCATCGGACAGGGTGCCGGGCAGGCGTGGCACGATGTGCGCATGGCGCAGGCGCAGCAGGCTGCGGTAATAGGCCAGCCAGTCATCCTGCAGGGTAGAGTTGCCGCCGGTGCGATCTGGCACCGAGGTGATATAGGTGCTGTGCGAGTTGGGATCGGGAATGCGCTGTCGGATCATCTCATCGGCGAAGGCGGTAAAATCCGCGAACTCGTTGCGACGCCCCTCGCGTACCGCCTTGCCCAGCTCTTCGTCATGGTCGGTGAAAAACAGAAAGGGTTGCTCGCAGCCCCATTCCTCGCCCATGAACAGCAGCGGGATCATTGGGCACAGCAGTACCAGTCCCAGCGCTGCCTTGACCGCACGGTGATCGGCCAGGGTAATGAGACGTTCGCCGAAGGCGCGATTGCCGACCTGGTCATGGTTCTGCAGGAACAGGATGAAGGCGGTGGGGGGCAGATGCCCGCTGGGTTCGCCTCGGCTGCTGCCAGTACGGGTGGTTTCACCCTGGTAGATGAAACCTTCCTTCAGACAGCGTGCCAGCTTGATGGTGGCGTCATCGGCAAAGTCCCGGTAGTAGCTCTCGTTCTCGCCGGTGAGCAGCACATGCAGGGCATGGTGGCCATCGTCATTCCACTGGGCATCGAAACCCTCGGTCAGCAGGCTGGCCTGGTTATGCTCGTTTTCCAGCATCAAATGCACATGGCGTTCCGGGGGCACGGCGCTGCGCACCCGGCGGGCCAGGTTGGTGAGAAAATCCATGTCGTTGATGGCATGCACGGCGTCCAAGCGCAGGCCGTCGACGCGGTAATCGAGGACCCACATCAGCGCGTTCTCACAGAAGAAATCGCAAACCTGGCTGTTGCGAAAGTCGATGGCCGGCCCCCACGGCGTGTCGATATCCTCGCGGAAGAAGCTCCTGGCATATTTCCCCAGGTAATTGCCGTGCGGCCCGAAATGGTTGTAGACCACGTCCATGAACACCATCAGACCACTGGCATGGGCGGCATCGATCAGCCGTCGGAGATCATCCGGTGTACCGCAGCTGGATTGCGGAGCAAAGGGAAACACGCCGTCATAGCCCCAATTCTGCTTGCCGGGGCACTCGTTGACTGGCATCAGCTCAATGGCGGTGATGCCCAGGTCGAGCAGCTCCGGGAGTCTGGCCTGGATGCCGGCGAACCCGCCGAAGGCCCCGGGATGCAGCTCATAGATGACGGTTTCATGCCAGGGGCGGCCTTGCCACTCGTTGATCTGCCAGGCGAAGGCGTCCGGGTCCAGCACGCAACTCGGGCCATCGACGCCCTGGGGCTGATGGCGCGACGCCGGGTCCGGCACCGAAAGCTGGCCATTGATCAGAAAACGGTAGGCAGTGCCGGGCCCGCAATTGACGCGGGCGCTGTACCAGCCGCTGGCCTGATGATGCAGCGTATGCACGCTGCCATCCCCAAGCTTGACCGCGACGGTATCGGCATCGGGGGCCCACAGCGAGAAGCAGGTGGCGCCATCGCTTTGCACGGTGGCGCCGTGCAGGCGGGTTATTTCGAACATGCGCGTGATCTCCTGCCGGGCAAGGCAAAAGAATCATAGGTACGCTCAATCAGTCTGCGATAGAGACGGTCGTAAGGGCGCACCGACTGGTGCCAGTAGAGCGGCGCGGCCATGGCTTTGCAACGCATGGCATTGAGCAGGACCGGGTGGCGGTGCACATTCAGCGCACGGCGGATTGCCTGCAGGTAATGCTCCAGGGTGGGCTCGCGGAACAGGAAACCGGACACGCCATCTTCGATGGTGTCGGCCAGGCCACCGGTACGGCGCGCAATGGGCAGCGAGCCGTAACACTGGGCATAGATCTGGCTGAGACCGCAGGGCTCATAGCGTGAGGGCATGAGCAGAAAGTCACTGCCGGCGATGATGCGGCGGGCTTCGGTTTCACAGAAGTTCAGGTTTGCCCCGATCCGCCCAGGATGTCGCTGGGCCAGTGCCTGTACCCGCTGCTCCAGCTCGCGCTCGCCCTGGCCAATGATGGCGATGCGCCCGCCATGGGCGACGATGGTTTCGGCCGCGGCGATGGTCAGGTCGACACCTTTCTGGTGGACCAGCCGCGACACCACGGCAAACAGCGGTCCGTCTTCCCGGGCAAAGCCGAAGGATTGCTCCACGTAGCGGGTATTGGCCTGCTTGCCCACCCAGTCGTTGGGCGAAAAGCCCTGGATCAGGCGCGGGTCGGTCTTCGGTTGCCAGCTGGTATCGATGCCGTTGACGATACCGGTCAGCAGGCCTTCGTCAGCCTTGCGCCTGAGCAGCCCCTCCAGCCCGCAACCAAAGGCTGGGGAAGTGATTTCGTGAGCATAGGTGCGGCTGACGGTAGTGATCCGCGATGCATAGTTGATGCCGGCCTTGAGGAAGGACAGCTTGCCGTAGTATTCCATGCCCTCGGTACGCAAGGCTTCTTCCGGCAGGCCGAGTTCGACCCGGCACTCGACCGGGCACAGGCCCTGATAGGCAAGGTTGTGAATGGTGAAGATGCAGGGCGTCTGCTGCCCGCGCCAGGCCATGTAGGCGGGTGTCAGGCCGGATGGCCAGTCATTGGCATGCACCAGGTCCGGACGCCAGTCGCGTATACCCAGACCATCGGCGATCTTGCTGGCGGCCAGGGCCAGCCGGGCGAAGCGGATATGGTTGTCGGGCCAGTCGATACCGTCGGCGTCGCCATAAGGGTTGCCTTCCCGGTAATAGAGTTCCTGGCAGATCACCACGTGCACGATGAGGCCGTCATCCATGGTCATCTGACCAATCAGGCAGGGCGGAATGGCGGCATGGCCAGGCAACTTGCCTACTACTCGCAGCGGTCGCCCGCTATTGATGACCTGCCGGTAACCCGGGATGAGTACCCGTACCGAATGATGTTGGTTCAGGGCGCGGGGCAGGGCAGCTGACACATCGCCCAACCCGCCGACCTTGACGAGGTCGGTGATCTCGGAAGTAACGAAAAGTATGTTGTGGCCGGTTTCAGCAGGCGGTGTGGGGCGTAATTGAACCCCCTTTGATGCGCGTGATGCGCTCTTGAATAGCTCATCCGGCATGACCGCCGCTGCAGCATTTCCCATGACACCCTCCTAATCGTTAACTGATTTCTGGGAGAGCGTTGGTGTGTTAAGGATATCTGAGGTAAACGATCATGCTGCGCCGAAATCGAGCCCGGAGATGCAGGGGTGGTCTGTCGTGACCACAGGGTCTTCCCGTCATCCGGTGTCGTTATGCCAGGCCAGCTGCGCTTTCCAGGACTCCTTATTCACACAGACGCTTTTGCCGGCACCCCCGCCGTAACAGATCAGAAGACTTGTTATCCATCCCTCAAAATAGTGACCGGTTGGTTTTGCAGAAGTTTAGACTTTTTTTGCCGCTGATCCTGGGGCTGAAAGGGGAACTGAACCGCTCTGTTGTCGACTCTAAATACGTATCGTAAAACGACCGAAGCAGACCGGAGCCAGCCATGCAGAACCTGCAACAGGTAGTGGAGTTTCTCAAAGGCAACAACCTCATTCTGGCGACAGCCGAGTCCTGTACAGCCGGGCTGATGGCGTCGTTGGTGGCGGACATACCCGGCAGTGGGGCGGTCATGGAGTGCGGCTATGTGGTCTATGCCGTGCGCGCCAAGCGCGAGATGCTGGGTGTGAGTCTGGAAACCATCGATCGCTTCGGACTCACCAGCGAAGAGGTGGCGCGGGAGATGGCATTAGGTGCCTTGCAGCGCTGCGGTGCTGGCGTCACCCTGGCCAACACCGGTCTGGCAGAGGCAGAAGGCCCGATGGATGGGGTGGTGTGCTTCGCCTGCGCCATGATCATTGGTGGCGAGCAGCGTGTGCTCAGTGAAACCTGCAAATTCGATGGTGAACGCAACGCGGTGCGCGAGCAGGCTGCCCGTCACGCCTTGCTGGCATTGGACAGGTATGTCAATGACCTGCGCAACCCCGCTATGACGCAGGGTTGAAGTCCTCACCAGAAGCCTGCCGGATGGCGCGCGGAGACTGCCGGCAGGGTCAGCGCGAAGCCGTCCCGGAACAAGCTGGCCAGTTGGGTATCGATGACCATGGCGTTGATCGAATCGAGTCCACCGTCGAGCGCCTGGGTGGTGCCATCGGCGACGAAATACAGCATGTGATGTACGCATTGGCGTGCGGTATCGGCCTCAATGCGGTAGTGGCTGGCGTAGGGCTGATCGGTCGTCCTCACTTCCAGACAGAGTTCAGGTGGGCTGCCCGCCGTGTGCACCATGGCATCGAGGCCAGCCTGGCGGGCATTCAACGCCGCTTGCTCAAAGAGCGGCGCGGCTCGGGCCAGTAGTGTTTCGCCATAGCGACGCAGGAACAGCTCGGTGGACAGCGGCGTAGCGGGGTCGGACATGGGGTATCTCCATGGTGGCCTGGCAGGGTTGTAAGAAGTTGGACCGGGAAATGGGTCGGGAGTTGTGACGGTTGGGATCGCGTGTTTCGTCGCTGGCAGAAAGGGGGCGATGCGGATGGGGGAACACCGTCCGCCTGGTGATTGGAAAATAAGGCGAACCTACGGGCCGGGGAGCCCTCCAACGACATAGGTGCAGCGCACCTGTATTTATAACCCTAACTGGAGGCCAGTCACATGACTCAACGTAAAGGTGGTAAAGGCAATTTTGCCGAAAATCCGCAACGTGCATCGGAAGCCGGCAGAAAGGGCGGTCAAGCCAGCGGTGGCAATTTCAAGAACAATCCGCAACGTGCTGCGGAAGCAGGACGCAAGGGTGGCCAGCAGAGCCGGCGCACCTGAGCGGTGTTGTGTTGAAGCGGGGGCTCCGGCCCCCGTTTTCTTTGGGCGGATGAAAAAAACAGCCCAATCTGGGCGGTAGCCGGACCAGGACTGCGCTGTTATGCTTCTTGCTTTATTTTCGCCCCGAGTGGGCAAGTCGAAGAGGTAAGCATGAAGCGGAATCTGCTGGCAGCCAGTGTTGCACTCAGCGTTATCACTTTGGTGGGTTGCAGTGAAAAGGAACCCGAACTCACCACGTCCATTCAGCAGGCGTCCTATGGCATCGGTCTGAACATGGGTCAGAGCCTGCTGCAGGATGGTCTGGAGGACATCGACACCCAGGCGCTCGCGCTGGGCATGGAAGATGCTCTGGCCGGGACCGAAGCCCGGGTCGGCGAGGAGGAACTGATGGCTGCCTTCGCCGAGTTGCAATCGCAAGCCGAAGAGCGTGCCACCAATCTGAGTACCGAGCAGCTCGAATCCAACACCAGCTTCCTGGCGGAGAATGCCAAGCGCGAAGGGGTGATCACCACGGAGTCGGGCCTGCAGTATGAAGTGATCGAATCCGGCGCAGCCGACGGTGCTCAGCCGCAGGCCAGCGATGTGGTCTCGGTCCACTACGAAGGCAAGCTCACCGATGGTACCGTGTTCGACAGCTCCATCAGCCGTGGCGAGCCGGTCGATCTGCCGGTCAGCGGTGTTATTCCGGGTTGGGTCGAGGCACTGCAGCTGATGCGGGTCGGCGACAAGTGGAAGGTCACCATTCCCAGCGATCTGGCCTACGGTCCCGGCAGCCCCAGCCCGGTGATTCCGCCGAACTCCATTCTGGTTTTCGAAATGGAACTGCTGGGTATCCAGCAAGACGACGAGTAAGTCATAGGGTAACACCTGCCGAGGCTCGGAACAGAGATTGCGGGCCTCGGAGTGTTACCGTTATGCACATTCCAGCGGTAACAGGCAAGCGACAATTTGCCTCCTTCCAGCATCTTTAACTGCTCCCGCAAGTACCTGTTTTTCAAGGTTTTTGTGGTTGGTTAAAAAACGTCCAGAGTGAGTCGAGGCGCATCTAACCGGGCATTTGCCCGCTTTGCTCAAGCCTTGTTCACAGACTTATCCACAGTAACTGTGGGTAACCTCGAATAAGCAGATCCTTAGCTGCGCCGAGCTGCCTTGGCACATCCCATTTCTTTTCAGTTCTACCTGGAGCTGCCCGTTCAACTAGATGAACATGCGCTCGGGCAGAGGCTGCGCGTGGTTGGGGATGGAGCTATATGGTGGGGCTCTATGTCAGCTGCCTTGCCCGGCGGGGAGCCGGGTAAGGCAACTGAATGACCAGTCAGCGAGATGGCAGGAATATAAACGCGTTCCCTTAGCTGGCGCTGGCGACCTGTCGTTTGAGTTCCAGCAGATCAATCAGGATATGGCCGGTTTCCGCCAGGAAGGGATCGTTCTCATCGGTGCTCTCTTCCTCGGCCATGGGCGAGGGAATACCGGTGCCGTCCATCAGCGGATCTTCCTTGTCCAGCGCAGCCAGAGGCTCTTCGCCCAGCGCCTTGCGTCGGGTGTTTTCCATGGCCAGCAATTTGTCCTCGAACTCCTTCTGTTCGGTCCGGCGACGCTCTTCGTTCAGCGGCAGGTACTCGCGCTCCTGCATGGCGCGGTTCAGCTCGATGCGCGCCAGCGTATAAGCGAACTCAGGGTCATTGGCGGCCCGTGCCTTGTGTTTGTCGGTCAGCAGCGGAATGAACTGTTCCAGCCGGCTGTCGGCCTGGTAACGGGCTGCGGGAATGGTGTCCCAGGGCAGGGCGCGGGGCAGGCTGCTTTCGCCGATCTCCACGGTATCCAGCAGCGACGGGTAAGTAATGTCTGGCACCACGCCGCGATTCTGGGTGCTCTGGCCGGAGACCCGATAGAACTTGGCCAGGGTGAATTTCAGCTCGCCGTGATTCAGCGGCTGGATCGACTGTACCGTACCCTTGCCGAAGGTCGGTTCACCAATCACCAGCGCCCGCCCGTAATCCTGCATGGCGCCGGCGAAGATCTCCGACGCTGAAGCCGACAGCCGGTTGACGATGACTGCCATCGGCCCGCCGTAGGTGATACCGGCTTCGGGGTCGTCCAGCACCTGCACGTCGCCTTTGCTGTCACGTACCAGTACGGTTGGCCCCTTATCGATGAACAGGCCGGTCAGCTCGGTGGCTTCCTGCAGGGAGCCACCACCATTGTTGCGCAGGTCGAGCACGATGCCGTCGACTTCCTGTTCCTGCAGGTCGCTGAGCAGATGGCGCACATCGCGAGTGGTACTGCGGTAGTCCGGGTCGCCGCGTCGGTAGGCCTTGAAATCGATATAGAAACCGGGGACTTCGATCACACCGATGCGGTAATCGTTACCCTGTTCGTTGAACTCCAGTACCGACGACTTGGCGGCCTGATCTTCGAGTTTTACCGCCTCGCGCACCAAGGCCACTTCGCGGCTGGTCATGTCACTGGGCGGGTTGCTGGCGGGAATCACTTCCAGGCGTACCGAGGAGCCTTTCGGACCGCGGATCAGCTTGACCACCTCGTCCAGGCGCCAACCAACCACATCGACCATTTCACCCTGGTCCTGGGCAACACCGATGATGCGGTCGGCGGGGGCGAGCTGCTTGCTCTTCTCCGCAGGGCCGGCCGGCACCAGGCGGACGATCTTGGTATGGTCATTGTCGCTCTGCAGGACCGCACCGATACCTTCCAGCGACAGGCTCATATTGATGTCGAAATTTTCCGCATTGTCCGGAGACAGATACTGGGTATGCGGATCGTAGACCTGGGCCAGGGCATTGATGTAGTTCTGAAAGATGTCCTCGCTGCGGGTCTGGTACAGGCGTTTCTGAGCATTGAGATAACGCTTCTCCAGGAGCTCCTGAATGGAGTCCTGCTCGCGTCCGGCCAGTTTCAGGCGCAGCACTTCATCCTTGATCTGCTGCCGCCAGAGCACATGGAGTGCCTGTTGATCAGCAGGCCATTCGGCCTTCTCGCGGTCAATCAGGATGTTCTGGTCGCTGCTGAAATCCAGCTGGCCAATACCTTCGCGCAGCAATTGCAGGGCGTAGACCATACGCTGGTCGGCGCGCTGGATCTGCCGGGTATGCATGGCGAAACCGACGCTCAAATCACCGGCCAGCAGTAGATCGTCGAGCTTGTGGCGGTACTCTTCGAATGTGCTGATGTCGGCAGCGGTGAACAAGCTGCGCTGGGGGTCGAGCTGGCGCAGATAAGTGTCGAAGATCTCGCTGGACAGGGCGTCGTCCAGACTGATGCGGTTGTAGTGGTGACGGCGCAGCAGCTCAACGGTATTGAGGCTGGCAATCATCTGCTCGCGGGTCGGTTGCAGACTCTCCAGATCGAATATCGGCATTGCGCTGTCGGCTGTTTCTGCGGCGAAAGCGCTGGTGCCAAGGCTGAGCAGAGCAATCAGGCAGGATTTGCGCAAGATGTTGGAAACTGTCATCAAAGGTATCGTGTCCGGAGAGGTGAGGATATGCTTTAGTGCTCGACAGGGGCCCTAGGGTTCCCTTTTCAAACCGATTCGACTGATAACTATGGGGGCACCGTGAGAGGATTGCAAGCTGAAGCCGGGGTACTGAGCTGGCGTACGGAGGCGGCTGTAGCACTGGCGCCGGGGCAGGTTCGGGTGCGTATTCGGGCCGCGGGAATCAATCGCGCGGACCTGTTGCAGAAGGCCGGAAACTATCCGCCGCCGCCCGGCGCTACGGACATTCTGGGCCTGGAATGTGCCGGTGAGGTGGTCGAGATCTGTGGCGATAGCCGCTGGTCCGTGGGCGACCGGGTCTGTGCCCTGTTGGCCGGTGGTGGCATGGCCGATGAAGTGGTGATCGACGGACGGCATCTGCTGCCGGTTCCCCAGGGTATGGGCTGGGAAGATGCGGCCGCGATTCCCGAGGTGTTCAGTACCGCCTGGTTGAACGTATTCGAGTTGGGCGCGGCGCAACCCGGTGAGAAGGTGCTGATCCACGCCGGCGCCAGTGGCGTGGGCACCGCCGCCATTCAGTTATGCAAGGCCTTCGACAATCCCTGCTGGGTCACCCTGGGTAGCCAGGAAAAACTGGACACCTGCAAGGCGCTGGGCGCCCAGGGCGGCGTGCTGCGCCATGAAGGCATCAGCGGGCTCAAGGCGGATGGGCCGTTTGATGTGGTCTTGGACCCGGTGGGTGCCAATTACGCCTCGGATCATCTCGATCTGCTGGCGCTGGACGGTCGCTGGGTGATGATTGGTCTGATGGGTGGACGCCAGGCTGAGCTGGATCTGGCCAAGGTGCTGGTCAAGCGCCTGCAGCTCACCGGCTCGACCCTGCGTACCCGCAGCGCCGACTTCAAGGCCGGATTGCTGGCGCGGATGGAAGAGCGTCTGTGGCCGTTGTTCGAGACGGGGCAATTGAAGCCGTTGGTGGCCAAGACCTACTCATTCGATCAGGCTGAGGAAGCCTTTGCCGAGCTGGCCAAGGATCAGATTGTTGGCAAGATCGTGTTGGTGAACGGGCAAGTCTAGCGCCGCACCCAGACGCCATGCTCCCGAGGGGCATGGTGTTGGGAGGGTCGAGGAATTCGGTCCTCCCGCATTAAAGGCGCAATAAAGTGGATGTTATACCTGCTCGCAACCCATAAACGCGGTCAGCACCTTCTGCAAATACGCCACATCCCTGACCCCCGCCAGTTCACGAATCGAATGCATGGCGAAGGTCGGTGCGCCGATATCCACGGTGCGCACACCGAGGCGGCTGGAGGTGATCGGGCCGATGGTGCTGCCACAGCCCATGTCGCTGCGTACCACGAAGCTCTGCACCGGAACATCCACCTGCTGGCACAGGTGGCGGAACAGGGCAGCGGTTTCGCTGGTAGTGGCGTAGCGCTGGTTGCTGTTGATCTTGATCACCGGCCCGGCGTTGAGTTGCGGGCCGTGGTTGCCATCGTGGCGGTCGGCGTAATTGGGGTGGATGGCGTGGGCGTTGTCCGCCGAGACCAGTACCGAGCGCTGGATAGTGCGGATGCGCTCGCTTTCATCCGGCAGCAACCGTGCCAGTACATCTTCCAGGAACGGCCCATCGGCACCGCAGGCGGAACTGGAGCCCACCTCTTCATGGTCAGTGCAGACCAGCAGGCAGGCCTGCTTGCCATCACTGCCCAGCAGGGCTTCGAGGCCGGCGTGACAGGACAATAGATTATCCAGGCGCGCAGCGGCCAGGAAGTCGCCGTCCAGCCCGATCACCCCTGGGGGCTGGGCGTCATAGAAGCTGAGCTCGTAATCCAGCACCTGCAATGGCTCCCGCTCGGGATATTGCTGGGTCAGTTCATTGGCGAGCAGGGCACGCAGATCGCGATTGGGTTCGATGCCATGGGCCAGTACCGGCGGCAGATCGGTCTGCGCATTGACCGCGAAACCGCCGTTGACGTCCCGGTTCAGGTGAATCGCCAGGTTGGGGATGACGGCGATGGGGCGCTGGAAGTCGAGCAGCAGATTATGCAGTTGGCCGCCACTATCCCGGCAAGTCACCCGGCCGGCCAGCGACAGGTCACGGTCGAACCACGGCGCCAGCAGCGCACCGCCATAGACTTCTACGCCCAATTGCCACAAACCGTGGCGAGTCAACTCCGGCTGCGGCTTGACCCGCAGACAGGGGCTGTCAGTGTGTGCGCCGATCATTCTGATGCCGTTGCGCAGGGCATTGGACTGCCCCAGGCTGAAAGCGATCAGCGATGACTGGTTGCGCAGCACGAAATAGCGCCCGCCGTCGGCCAGCGTCCATTCATCCCGTTCATCCAGTTCCTGATAACCGGCAGCTTGCAGGCGCTCGGCCAGGCTGCGGGCGGCATGAAAAGGGGTGGGAGAGGACTGGATGAAGTCCGCGAGGGACTGACTGGCATTATCGGGCGTCATGGATACTCCTGTACGTCAGAATGGGGCAGGGCAATCGAAGGTCAGGCGCTCGCCACTCTGCGGATGATTTATTTCCAGGCGGGCCGCATGCAGTGCCAGGCGCGGGCAGGCAGCCAGTGCCGCCTCATGGGCGTACAAACGATCGCCCAACAGCGGATGGCCGATGTTCAGCATGTGCACCCGCAGCTGGTGCGAGCGACCGGTGATGGGCGTCAGTTCCACCCGGCAATGCTCGGCATGGCGCTCCAGTACCCGCCAAAAGGTCTGCGCCGGCTTGCCTTGCTCATGGTCGACGATGTGCCGTGGCTTGTTGGGCGGATCATAGCGCAAAGGCAAGTCGATGTGCCCGGCGTCCGCTTCGGGCTGGCCCCAGCACAGGGCGATATAGGTCTTGCCGGTCTCGCGATCCTGGAACTGACGCGACAGTTCGCGGTGGCTGTCCGGGTCGCGGGCAATCACCAGGATACCGGAGGTTTCCCAGTCCAGTCGGTGCACGATGCGGGCTTCAGGGTAGCCGTTTTCCTGCAGGCGGGTAATCAGGCAGTCCTTGTTATCTTCGGCGCGGCCGGGGACGGACAACAGCAGGGTAGGTTTGTTGACGATCAGAAAAGCCGGATCCTCATGGAGGATACCGATATGGGTCAGGGGCATGGGGTAACCACGGTGCCGCCTGGCGGCGGCACCTGTCTGTTAACGTTCGGGCAGGGTGATGTTGAGTTCCAGGATCGAGCAGTCATCCTGGTTATCCAGAGCGACATGCACCTGATCACGGTCGATCGGTACGTACTTGCTGATCACGTCGATGATTTCCTGCTGCAGCTGCGGCAGGTAATCGGGTTGACTGCGCTGGCCACGCTCATGGGCAACGATGATCTGCAGGCGCTCCTTGGCCATGGAGGCGGGGGAGTCCTGCTTCTTCTTACGGCTGAAGTAATCAAAAAGACTCATCTCATCCTCCGAACAGGCGCTTGAGCAGCCCTTTCTTCTGGGCTTCGAGGAAGCGGTGGGGCACTTCCTTGCCAAGCAGACGTTCGACGGCATCGCTGTAGGCCTGCCCGGCATCGCTCTTGTCATCCATGATCACCGGGATACCCTGGTTGGACGCCTTGAGTACGGCCTGGGATTCGGGAATCACCCCCAACAGCGGGATCGACAGAATGTCCTCGACATCGCTGACCGAAAGCATTTCGCCATTCTCGACGCGCTCCGGGCTGTAGCGGGTCAGCAGCAAGTGTTCCTTGATCTTCTCGCCCTGTTCGGAGCGGCGCGACTTGCTCGACAGCAGGCCGAGCATGCGGTCGGAGTCGCGCACGGAAGAGACTTCCGGGTTGGTCACGACAATGGCCTCATCGGCGAAGTACATCGCCAGGTGGGCGCCTTTCTCGATGCCGGCAGGGGAATCGCAGACGATGAAATCGAAGGTTTCCTTGAGCTGGTCGAGCACACCCTGCACCCCTTCCTGGGTCAGTGCGTCCTTGTCCCGGGTCTGGGAAGCAGGAAGGATGTACAGATTGTCGGAGCGCTTGTCCTTGATCAGCGTCTGATTGAGGTTCGAGTCGCCGTTGATCAGGTTGACGAAGTCATAGACTACGCGACGCTCGCAACCCATGATCAGGTCGAGGTTACGCAAACCTACGTCGAAATCGACGATGACTGTCTTGTATCCACGCAGAGCGAGTCCGGTACCGATGGCAGCGCTGGTAGTGGTTTTACCAACGCCCCCCTTGCCTGAGGTAATGACTAGGATCTTTGCCAAAATGACCTTCCTGACTGATCTTGAATTTGATTGTTAGGGTGCACCGGACAACCGGTGTTGCGTGCCATGTGTCCCGGCCTGCCTGGGACGCTCGCGATCGGCGTTGAGCCGCGGCTCATGGGCGTCCCGAATGGCTGAACAGTATCTGTCAAAGGGCTGCTATCTTCAAGATGTCACCTTCGAGTGATATCTGTACCGCCTCTTTCCATTGTTGCCGCCGCAGGTCCTCGGCCACCTTGTATTGCCCTGCCACTGACACCAGTTCGGCCTCCAGCGACTGGCAGAAAATGCGTGCCCTGGTGTCGCCTCTTACTCCCGCCAGGGCTCTGCCACGCAGCGGGCCATAGACGTGGATGTGCCCATCGGCAAGCAGCTCCGAGCCGGCACTGACCGGTGCCAGCACGACAAGGTCGCCGCCGCGGGCATAGACCTGCTGCCCGGAGCGCACCGGCTCGGTTATCACCCGGGTCGGAGTGGTATCTGCCGGCTGAGGTGCGGACACCGGAGCGGCCTCCGCTTGTTGGGCAACAGGTTGCGGCGCAGGTTCCGGCGCTTCGATTATTTTGTCACGGTTGCGCCCGGGAGGCAGCAGCACCAGGCTAGCCTGCTGCGCGAGCGGGCGAAACTGTTCGGCGCCACGCAGGGCTACCGGTTGCAGGCCATGATCCCGACAGATCCGCAGCAGCGCGATCAGCCCGGAGATATCCAGGTTATCGTCCAGTTTTTCCAGACTGATCAACACCGGCGTGTCCTGGAAGAAATTCGGCGCCTGTTCGACCTTCTCCGCCAGCTGTATGGCGAAGCGTTGTGGGGCCAGGTGAACCAGCTCCAACACTGTCATGGTCAGCATGCCGCCCTTCAGTTGGAAAACAGGGTCGGTATCGAGCAGGTCCAGATTTGTTTCAGAAGTCATGGCAGATCCATAGAGCGTTTGGTGGGCACACTTATATAGCCTGACATGTCCGACGGCAAGCCGAAACCGGTAACGGATCAGCCCGGCGCTTTGAGCCTGCGGTTTCCCATCTGGCAGGCGGCTTGGGTAGAATGGCTTTTTTTCAAACTATGGTTGTCTGATGACTCGTCCCGGTTTCAAAGCGGCATTGCTGCATCCACGTTATTGGCCCATGTGGCTTGGGCTGGGCCTGTTGTGGCTGGTGATCCACCTGCCGTTTGCCGTATTGCTGAAGCTGGGGCGCCTGCTCGGCTGGGGCATGTATCATCTGATGCGTGAGCGTCGGGAAATCGCCCGCATCAACCTGGAACTGTGCTTTCCGCAGTGGAGCGCGGAACAGCGTAACCGGGTGCTGCGCGAGAACTTCGCATCCAACGGCATCGCCCTGTTCGAGATGGCCATCGCCTGGTGGTGGCCGCCGCGGCGATTGGCGAAGCTGGCGCAGATCGAGGGGTTGGAGCATCTGCAGCAGGCCGCCGCGGCCGGGCAGGGTGTGGTGCTGATGTCGCTGCATTTCACCACCCTGGAAATCGGTGCGGCACTGCTCGGCCAGCGGGCGACGATCGACGGGATGTACCGCGAGCACCGCAACGCCGCGTTCGATTATGTCCAGCGGCGCGGGCGCGAGCGGCACAATGCCGATGCCATCGCCGTGGAGCGCGAGGATGTGCGCAGCATGCTCAAGTCGCTGCGCAAGGGTCGGGGGATCTGGTATGCACCGGATCAGGATTACGGTCGCAAGGCCAGTGTGTTCGTACCGCTGTTCGGTATTCCGGCCGCGACCGTCACCGCCACTGCTACCTTCGCCCGGCTGGGCAAGGCTCGGGTGGTGCCTTTTACCCAGACCCGGCTGCCCGGGGCCCAGGGCTATCGGCTGACCGTGCATCCGCCGCTGGCGAACTTCCCTCAGGGTGATGAAGAAGCCGATGCGCTGCGCATCAATCAATGGGTGGAGCAGGAGATTCTGCGCCAGCCCGAGCAGTACATGTGGGTGCACCGACGCTTCAAGACCCGCCCGGAAGGCGAAGCGCGTCCCTATCCCAAGCGCCAGCGCAGGCGGCGCAAGCGCAAGAGTCGCAACTGATGCTGCAGGCCGGACCGGGCAGGGATGATTGTCTGGCGCTGATCCTTTCCGGCGGCGGTGCCCGGGCAGCCTATCAGGTCGGTGTGATGGCAGCGATTGCCGAGCTGACGCCGCAGCACACGCCGAACCCGTTCCCGATCATCTGCGGTACCTCGGCCGGGGCAATCAACGCCCTGGCGTTGGCGACCCATGCCGGTAATCTGCACTCGGCAGTAGAGAGCATGTTGGAGGTCTGGTCGGAGTTTCGCAGTCATCATGTGATGCGGACCGACTGGCCGGGGCTGTTGGCACAGGCCTGGCGCTGGAGCCGCACCAACCTGCTCGGCAGCTCTGCCGGAGAGGCGACTACCGCGCTGTTGGACAATCGGCCGCTGCGGCGCCTGCTGGAGGCGCGCATGCGTTTCGGCTGCATCGAAGAGGCGTTGCAGGCGGGCCAGTTGCGGGCAATTTCAGTCAGCGCCTTCGATTACCGCAGCTCGCAGTCGGTGTACTTCTATCAGGGGCGTGAGCGGATCACGCCGTGGCGGCGACACCGGCGCATCGGTGTACAGACCCGGCTGGGGTTGGATCATCTGATGGCCTCCACGGCGATCCCGCTGCTGTTTCCGCCGGTCCTGCTCAACCGCGCCTGGTACGGCGATGGTGCGGTGCGCCAGCAGTCGCCATTGAGCCCGGCTCTGCATCTGGGGGCGAACAAGGTCCTCGTGATCGGCGTGACCCATCATGGTCAGACACCGGCGGCTGGTCAGCCCGGCCCGGTGCTACAGACACCGGCGCCGCCCAGCCTGGCACAGCTGGGCGGGCATCTTCTGCACAGTACCTTTATCGATAATCTGGAAACCGATCTGGAGCAGCTGGAGCGGATGAATCGCCTGGCCGCCTACCAGCCGTTCGCCATGCGCAGCGGCGACCATGGCGTGCGGCATGTGGATGTGCTGGTGATCTCACCCAGCGAGCCAGTGGACCTGATTGCCGCCCGCCACCGGGCCGCATTGCCGGCCGGGCTGCGCCTGTTCCTGCGCGGCAGTGGCGCGACCCGCTCCTCAGGCAGTGACCTGTTGAGTTATCTGCTGTTCGAGGCGGAATACTGCAATGAGTTGATCGCCCTGGGGCGCCGCGATGCGCTGGCGCAGGCGGATGATCTGCGGCGGTTTCTGGGGTTTGCGGAGACCGGAGCAGGCGCGACGCACGGCCAGCTGTAGACGCCCCGAGGCGGGAGTGGTGTTGGTGGGAGCGGCTTTGGCCGCGAAGCTGTTCCGCCAGCCTGCTCGCGGGCACGCCCCGCTCCCACATATTGTGGGCGGTTAGCCCACTACCAGAATGCGCAGCGCATCCAATCGGATTTTCGCTTGGTGCAGGACTTCCACGCCGCGTTGACGCTGTTGCTCGAGGGCGTCGATCTCGCTCTGGCGCACCAGCGGGTTGACCTGCTGCAGCGCCTTGAGGCGATTGATCTCCTCGTCCAGGTCGGTAGTGAAGCGGGTCGAGGCCTGTTCCACCAGCTCGGCATGCTGCATATCGGCGAGCGCCTCGGCGCGATCCAGCAGGCGTTCGACCTCGTCGCGCTGGGTCTTGGCAATCTTGCTGGCCAGGTGCTTGGGCAAGCCGTCGATCTGCGCTTCCAGGGTTTCGAAGGCAACCTTGGATGCCAGGTCATTGCCACTGATATCCAGCAGGCAGCGTACCGGGGTCGGTGGCAGATAGCGCTGCAGTTGCAGCGCACGCGGACCAATCGCTTCGCTGACGAACAGGCATTCCAGCAGCATGGTGCCGGGTTTCAAGGCCTTGTTCTTCAGCAGCGCTACCGAGCTGTTGCCCATACTGCCGGACAGCACCAGATCCATGCCGCCCTGCAGCATGGGATGTTCCCAGGTGATGAACTGCATGTCCTCGCGAGACAGCGCAGTGTCGCGATCATAGGTAATGGTCACGCCTTCGTCGTCACCCAGCGGGAAGCCGGCATCAAGCATGCGCTCGCCGGGGCGCAGCACCAGAGCGTTGTCCGAGTGGTCTTCGCTATCGATACCGAACACGTCGAACAGCCGTTCCATGTAGATCGGCAGCTGGATATCCCGGTCCTGCTTCTCAATGGTGTCGATCAGGCGCTGGGCCTCGCCGGTATGACCGCGCGAATGCAACTCCAGCAGGCGGTCGCGGCCGTTGTGCAGTTCCGCTTCGAGTGCGGCGCGTGCTTGCTGTGCGCTGGTGATCAGCGCCTGCCATTGCTCGTCCTGCGGTTGTTCCAGCTGTTGCTGGAGCGCTGCGCCGTATTCCTGCTGGAGCGCGTTGCCAGTCGGGCAGGTGGCGCGGAAGGCGTTGAGCGCCTGATCGTACCACTGGAACAGCCGCTGCTGGGCGGTGCCTTCCAGATAGGGCACATGCAGTTGGATGACATTCTTCTGGCCGATCCGATCGAGGCGACCAATGCGCTGTTCCAGCAGATCGGGGTGCGCCGGCAGGTCGAACATGACCAGATGATGAGCGAACTGGAAGTTGCGTCCCTCGCTGCCGATTTCCGAGCAGATCATTACCTGGGCGCCGAATTCCTCGTCGGCAAAGAAGGCGGCGGCGCGGTCGCGCTCGATGATGCTCATGCCCTGGTGGAACACGGTGGCGGGGATGCCGCTGCGGATACGCAGGGCATCGTTCACGTCCAGCGCCGTTTCGGCGTGGGCGCAGATCACCAGTACCTTGGCATGCTTGAGCATCTTCAGGGTATCGATCAGCCAGTCGACACGGGGGTCGTCCTGCCACCAGGCGGTTTCCGCCGGCTCGAACTCATCCTGCAGGCCGACTTCCGGATACAGCGTGTCGCACCCGGCAAGATCCTGGTAGAGCGCCGGGCAGGGCAGCGGATAGGCGTGCAACTCGCGCTCGGGGAAGCCGCTGATCACCGCACGGGTGTTGCGGTAGAGCACGCGGCCGGTGCCGTGGCGGTCGAGCAACTGGCGGACCAGGCTGCGGCGCGCCTCGGCTGCGGCCTCTCCACCGGCCTGCACTGCATCGAGCAGGGACTCGGCGCTGTCACCCAGCCATTGGCTGATGACCTGGCGGTTGGCCGCGGCCAGTTCCTCGGTATCCAGTAATTGTTGCACGGCTTCGGCTACCGGCTGATAACGGGCGGTCTCGTCGCGGAAGGCCTGCAGGTCGTGGAAACGGTCCGGATCAAGCAGGCGCAGGCGGGCAAAGTGGCTGGCCTGGCCGAGCTGTTCCGGCGTGGCGGTCAACAACAGTACAGCGGGGATCTGGCCGGCCAGTTGCTCCACCAGATTGTATTCGGGGCTGGCCGCCTCTTCATGCCAGACCAGGTGGTGGGCTTCGTCCACTACCAGCAGATCCCAGTCACTGGCCTGCAGCCACTGAGCGGCCTTGTCGTCTTCCAGCAGGAATTCCAGTGACACCAGGGCCAGCTGTTCTTCCTCGAAGGGGTTTTCTTCGGCACCCGCACAGCGGTCGCTGTTGAACAGGGCGAAACGCAGGTTGAAGCGGCGCAGCATCTCGACCAGCCACTGATGCTGCAGGTTTTCCGGTACCACGATCAGCACCCGGCGCACCCGGCCAGTCTGGATCTGGCGATGAATGACCAGGCCGGCCTCGATGGTCTTGCCCAGGCCTACTTCGTCGGCCAGCAGTACGCGTGGGGCGACGCGGTCGGCAACATCCCGGGCGATATGCAGCTGATGAGCGATCGGCTGGGTGCGAACCCCGGCCAGGCCCAGCAGTGCCGAGCGCTGGATGCGGCAATAATGGCGCAGGCTCTCATAGCGCAGGCCGAACCAGGGCAGGGGGTCGATCTGGCTGGCGAACAGGCGGTCGCTGGCCAGCCGGAACTGAATGAAGTTGTCCAGCATGGTTTCGGCGAATTCGGCGCTGCTGCCGTCGTCGCGCAATCCGCGATAATGCAACAGGCCGTCTTTCTCGGTCACGTCGCTGACCGTCAGGCTCCAACCCTCATGATGGGTGATGCTGTCGCCAGGGCTGAATCGCACACGGGTCAGCGGAGCATTGCGCATGGCATAGTGGCGGGTCTCGCCGCTGGCAGTGAAGAGCATGACTACCAACCGGCCATCCTGTGATAACACCGTACCCAGTCCCAGTTCCGATTCGCTGTCACTGACCCAGCGTTGCCCCGGGGTAAATACTGTCATGCCTCACTCCTGCCCATGCGTAAAGGGCGCATATGGTACCCGATACCGGAGTGCTCACAAACCGTTGATGGCATGGTTTATTTCCGCACCGATCGGCGTCGGGCTGATAGCAGAAATATCGTTCTGTGATGTGCTGCGCATTGCATGCAGTAAAAAACCGCCTTTGACGGCCGATAACATCAGTACCATCCTTGGTATGTACGACACGCACAGGTAAGACCCATGCTCATCCCGAACCTTCCGCCAGCCGGCGCCCAGCAAGATGCATTCAAGCCTGATCGCAAGATCAGGCCGGGTGCGATCGAGGGTGTGCCTGGAGATCCGTTATCGGAGCTGCCGGTGGATGACAGCGGCTCAAAGGGTGGCCACCAGCAGTCAGCCGGCGAGCAACCGAGTCCAGCTCCCGAACTCGAGAGCGAACAGCCGCCTGCTGTGAAAGCTGCGCCGGGCGGCGCAGCGGACCTGCCGCGCAAGGGCCTGCTGGTTGACATCCGGGCGTGAGACGGTGGTAGGCTTGCTGCTGTCCTGAGGAGTGCGCATGTCCGACCAGCCCGAGTCAGCCCCGGTTATCGATCTTGCCGAAGCGCGGCGCAGCCGGCTGCACGATATCCACGAAGCGCGCCTACTCAAGGTGCGCGCCGCCTTTGAAAAAGCCCTGCCGCTACCCGCTCCGCCCAAGCCTACCCGTAAGAAAAAAGCCAGAAAGCCGAAAAAGCGCTGAAATATTGCGATTAATTGATCCCGGTCAATCAACCGGATGAAGCTCATGGGTATTCTGCAACCATACACGGACATACATGGAAGCGGAGATGCCCTCATGTTTATCGATGATGCAGTGATTGCCGGTTTGTTGACTGTGGGTCTGATGGTCATTTTCCTGGCCGGGGTGGGCGTTTTCATCTACCAGGATGCGCGCAAGAGCAGCAAGAAGAATCCCTGATTCCACTGATTTCGAGAGTTCCGACCAGCGGTGCACGATCTCGGAACCTGCAAATGAGCATGGCTCGCAAGGCCTTTGGCGGTTACCTTCTGGTGACCGCCTTTTTTATTTTCCTGGCTGCATCGGGCGCTCCAGCCTGGGCTTGGGTTGGTTGCCAGGCTAGACTTGTCCGGTCCTGATCACCTGAGCCGGTTCATGTCTGATCCTTCCTGTCCTCCTGTTGTGGCCGCACGGCGGCGATGCGCCCGATGCCTGCGGCCGGCAGGATATTGCCTGTGTCATCTGCTGCCGCACATTGCGGCGCGTACGCAGATTCTGGTCATCCAGCATCCGGATGAGCAGCGTCATGCACTGAATACTGCTCGTCTGTTGGTCGCGGGGCTGGCCGACGCCGAGCTGCTGGTAGCCGAGCGGCTTTCCGAACAGCGGTGTGAGCAACTGCTCGATGCCGCCTGGCGTACCGAGTTGCTGTTTCCTGGGCACGGCGCATCGCCGCTGCAGCCGACCACCGTCGATGAGCGTCCCCGCCGGTTGGTCCTGCTGGACGGCACCTGGCGCAAGGCGCGCAAGCTGCTGTATTTGAATCCGGTGCTGCAACAGTTGCCACAGGTTGCGCTGCCGGAAGGGTTGCGTAGTCGCTATCGGTTACGCAAGGCCCCCTCCGCTGGGGCGTTGTCGACCATCGAAGCGGGCATGCAGGCGTTGCAGATGCTCGAGCCGGACGTGGACTTCAGCCCGCTGCTGGCGCCTTTCGATGCCCTGATCGAAGGGCAGATCCGCGCCATGGGCGAGGCGGTCTACCAGCGTAATCATGAAAAACCACGGCCCGACTGAACCCGCCCCATTCGTGACAGTGATTTTGGTGTTTTCCGCTCCTCTCCGGTTCGCGACCCCGCTAGACTGAAAAAATGAACGGCTTGATACAAAAACAATAATTGACTCGCTGGTGTGTGGTTAACGGAGGCGGTATGCGAAAGACAGGTATGCGGGTAGTGATTACGGGCGCGGGCAGTGGGTTGGGGCGTGAGCTGGCGTTGCGTTATGCGCGGGAAGGCGCGCGCCTGGCGTTGGCCGATATCCAGGAAGAGGGGCTCGGCGAGACGTTGCGCCTGGCCGAGGAGGCCGGCGGCAGCGGTTTTACCCGTCGCTGTGATGTGCGTGACTACAGTCAGTTGGCGGCCCTGGCCCAGAGCTGTGAAGAAGTAATGCAGGGTGTGGACGTGCTGATCAACAACGCGGGCGTGGCCTCGGGTGGCTGGTTCGAGGAGTTGTCGCTGGAAGATTGGGAATGGCAGATCAGCATCAACCTGATGGGTGTGGTCAAGGGGTGCAAGGCCTTCGTCCCCATGCTGTTGTCCCAGGGCAGCGGCCGCATCATCAATATCGCTTCCATGGCCGCGCTGATGCAGGCGCCGGGCATGAGCAATTACAACGTCGCCAAAGCCGGTGTGGTGGCGTTGTCGGAAAGCCTGTTATGTGAGCTGCAGCCCAAGGATGTGCAGGTCAACGTAGTCTGCCCGTCGTTCTTCCAGACCAACCTGCTGAGTTCCTTTCGTGGGCCGGACAGCGAGTCCCGGGACGATATCGCCAAGCTGCTGGAAAGCTCGCCCATTTCGGCGGCGGAGATCGCTGACATCATCTACCGGGAAAGTAGTGCGGGTACCTTCATGATCCTGCCCCATGACAAGGGTCGTGAAGCCTGGGCTATCAAGCAGGCCCAGCCGCAGGTTATCTACGATGAGATGGCGCGCCTGGCGGTGAAGAAGATGTCCGCATCGGGCAACTGAACAGCTCGAGGCAACAGCAAGGGAGGCATTCAGGTATGCCTCCCTTTTTTTGTTGTTCCTGTTTCGTCCTGCGGTGTCAAGACCCGCGGCATGTGGCACAATGCAGTCCTGAATTTGAATCGGGATCAGGCGAAACATGGGGCGTTTCCACTGCCACAAGCGGGTCGACGAATGACAGCTGAAGTGCGCCGTATGGCGTTCCTGCTGTGGCCTGGCTGTCATCCGGCGATTCTCATGCCGGCGCTGGCGGTGCTGCGTTCGGCCAACCGCATGGCGGAAACCACCCTTTACCAGATCGAATGCTTCACGCTGGATGACGAGCCCATTGTCTCGCCGGAAGGCTGGGAGCTGCCGGCGCGGCGTTGGGACACGGCGGAGCGTGACGTGTCGCAGCTGTGGTTGGTTGCTGATGCCGACCGCCTGCCCACCTCGGTGAGCCCGACGCTGGTATTGCAGCTGCGTTCGCTGTCCCGCGAGGGCGTGGTGCTGGGGGCGCTGGAGGAGGGGGTCTTTCCCCTGGCCATGGCTGGGCTGCTGGACGGCCATCGCTGCGCCGTGCACTGGCGGCTGCTTGAGGACTTTCGCGAACGCTTTCCCGCAGTGCAGGCCGGTACCCGGCTGTTCGAACAGGATGAAGGGCGACTGAGCAGCAGTGGCTGCGCCATCACCGATCTGTTTCTAACCCTGGTCAACGAACATCACGGCGCGGATCTGGCGGCGCTGGCCGCTGAGGATCTCAATGTCGAGCGCATCCGTGATGGCAGTGAGCAGCAGCGGGTACCCCTGCGCAACCGGCTGGGCAGTACCCATCCGAAGCTCACCCAGGCAGTGATCCTGATGGAGTCGAATATCGAGGAGCCGCTTACCACCGATGAGATTGCCCGGCATGTCTGTGTGTCCCGGCGGCAACTGGAGCGGATCTTCAAGCAGTATTTGAACAGCGTACCCTCGCAGTATTATCTGGAGCTGCGCTTGAACCGGGCACGGCAGATGCTGCAGCAGACCAGCAAGTCGATCATCCAGATCGGGCTGTCCTGCGGCTTCTCCTCGGGACCGCATTTTTCCAGCGCCTACCGCAACTGTTTTGGTGTCACTCCACGTGAGGACAGAAACCAATACCGTGCCCAGCAGGCGCAGGATGGCCGGGTCAGCCTATAACCGACCGTATCATTACCCGCCGCCATGGCGAATACAGGAGAGTGAGAGGAAATGTCGCAGTCAATGCAGGTCAGTCGCGCCGATTTCGATCGGTTGATGGTACCCAACTATGCCCCCGTGGACATGCTCCCGGTGCGTGGCGACGGGTCGCGACTGTGGGATCAGCAGGGCCGCGATTACATCGACCTGGCCGGTGGTATTGCGGTCAATGCGCTGGGACATGCCCATCCGCAGCTGGTCGAGGCGCTGACCGAACAGGCGCAGAAGCTCTGGCATGTGTCCAACATCATGACCAACGAGCCGGCGTTGCGTCTGGCCGGCAAGCTGGTGGCGGCGACTTTTGCCGACAAGGTGTTGTTCGTCAACTCCGGTGCCGAGGCCAACGAGGCGGCATTCAAGCTGGCGCGGCGCTGGGCGCATGAGCAGGTTGGGCCGGACAAGCACGAGATCATCGCCTGCAGCAACAGTTTCCATGGCCGGACCCTGTTCACCGTCAGCGTCGGGGGCCAGCCCAAGTATTCCCAGGGTTTCGGCCCGGCGATCACCGGTATCAGCCACGTGCCCTACAACGATATCGCCGCCCTCGAAGCGCAGATTTCCGCGCGCACCTGTGCCGTGGTGATCGAGCCGGTGCAGGGTGAAGGCGGGGTGATTCCGGCGACGGCCGAGTATCTTCAGGCTGTGCGCGCACTGTGCGACAAGCACAATGCGCTGCTGATCTTTGATGAAGTGCAAAGCGGCATGGGTCGTACCGGCAAGCTGTATGCCTATATGCACAGTGGTGTCGCGCCAGACATTCTGACCAGCGCCAAGGGCATCGGCGGAGGCTTCCCGATTGCCGCGATGTTGACCACCGACCGGGTGGCCCCGGCGCTGTCCGTCGGCAGCCACGGCAGCACCTACGGCGGCAATCCACTGGGTTGTGCGGTGGCCGAGAAGGTACTGGATATCATCAATACGCCCCAGGTACTGGATGGTGTTGGCGAACGTCAGGCGCAACTGACTGCGGGCCTGCGTCAGTTGTCGGACGAACTCGGTGTGTTTTCCGACATCCGCGGCCAGGGATTGCTGATCGGTGCCGTACTGGCCGAGCGCTGGCGCGGCCAGGCGGGCCAGGTAATGAAGTTGGCCCAGGAAGAAGGCCTGCTGGTATTGCAGGCGGGCGCCGATGTTGTTCGCTTCGCCCCCAGCCTGATCATTCCCGAAGCGGATATCCGTGAGGGGTTGGGGCGGTTGCGGTCCGCGCTGCTGCGCCTGGTCGGATAAACCGGAGGCTTGCCATGCTCATCCAGCGCCTGTGTACCTTGGCCGATCTGCCCGAAATAGAACGCCTGGCCATTGCCAGTCCGGTGGGGATTACCTCCCTGCCGGCGAACAGCGAGCAGCTGGCGGTGATCATCGAGGGCAGCGAGGCAGCGACGGATGAGACGGTTACCTTCACTGGTGAAGAACGCTATTTCTTCGTCCTTGAAGACCTGGAGACCGGCCGTCTTGCCGGTTGCAGCAGCATCATGTCGGCGGCTGGGTTCAGTCAGCCGTTCCACACCTTCCGCAACGATATCTTCATGCATGCGTCCCGCGAGCTGGGCTTGCACAACCGCATGCATGTCCTGTCGCTGTGTCATGACCTGACCGGCCACAGCCTGCTCACCGGTTTCTATCTGGATACGCCCTGGAAGGGCGACTATGCGACGCTCAAGCTCAATGCCTGCGGGCGGCTGCTGTTCATGGCCTCGCACCCGCAACGTTTTGCCGAATCCACTGCGGTGGAGATTTCCGGGGTCTGCGATGAGCAGGGCAATTCGCCGTTCTGGGACGGTCTGGGTCGGCACTTCTTCGATGTCGACTACCGCGAGGCCGAGCGCCTGAGCGGCAGCCACGGCCGGGGTCTGTTGGCGGAGCTGATGCCGGGCTATCCGATCTACGTGTCCATGCTGCCGGACGCGACCCAGGAAGTGATCGGGCAGGTACGCCCGGCGTCGCAGGTGGTCTACGACATCCTCATGCAGGAAGGGTTCGAGACCGACAATTACGTGGATATCTTCGATGGCGGCCCGGTCGTGCAGGCCAAGAGCGCCGAGCTGACCTCGGTACGTGGCAGCGAAGTGGCAACGGTGCACATCGGCCAGCCGGCTGCGGCTACCGGCACCTGGCTGGTGGCCAACGAGAAGATACGCGATTTCCGCTCCTGCCTGTGCGAGCTGGCCTGGCAACCGGGCGAGCCCGTGACCTTGGATGCCCGTCTGGCCGAGCTGCTGAAAGTGACCGAAGGTGACACGATCCGTTTGATTGGAGGTGCCTGACATGCTGGTGCGTGCAGCGCGAATGGACGATCTGCCGGCTTTGCTGGAGCTGGCCTCGGGCGTGGGGTCGGGCTTGACCAGCCTGCCGGCCAGCGAGGAGCGGCTGAGCCGACGGCTACAGACGGTAACGGCGAGCTTTGCCGGCGAGCTGCCAAATGCGGATGCCGATTACCTGTTCGTGCTCGAGGATGGTGATGGTCAGGTGGTGGGCACCAGCGGCATGGTCGCCGCCGCGGGTTTGCGCGAGCCCTGGTACAGCTACCGGGTGGGCCTGACGGTGACCGCCAATCGGGAGCTGGATGTCTATCGTCAACAACCGACACTGTTCCTGAATAACGATCTGACCGGCGCGACGGCGCTGTGCTCCCTGTATCTGAGCGTGCCCCACCGGCATAGCCTGAATGGGCGTCTGCTGTCCAAGGCACGCTTCATTCATATGGCGGAATTCGGCAATGACTTCTCGCCGCGCATCATCGCGGAAATCCGCGGGCTGTCGGACCGGCAGGGGCGTTCGCCGTTCTGGGACAGCCTGGGCCGGCATTTCTTTCGCATGGATTTTGCCCGAGCCGATTACCTGACCGGGACCGGCAGCAAGACATTCATTGCCGAGATGATGCCGAAATTCCCGCTGTATACCTGCTTCCTCAGTCAGGAGGCGCGGGACGCCATTGCGCGAGTGCATCCGGATTCGGAGCCGGCGCTGGCCATGCTCACCGAGGAAGGGCTGAATTATCAGGGGTATATCGATATCTTTGATGGCGGGATCACCATCGAGGCGCCGCGCAACCAGGTGCGCAGCATCCATGAAAGCCAACAGCTGATATTGGCCACCGGCACGCCGGGGGATGATGCCCAGACGTACCTGGTGCATAACCGGGAGCGCGACAAGTGCCGTATCACCGCAGCGGCTGGCCGCATCGCTGCGGGCAGCCTGGTGGTGGCGCCGGAAACCGCCGAGCTGCTGCGTCTGCGTGCCGGCGCGCCGGTACGTGCCGTGGCGCTGGTCGGTGCGGCGGATGGGGTGGCCGATCCTTACGCGGGCATGTCCTGACCGCGCGACGCAACATTAATCGCTCCGATAGATACAAACGAACTGACCGCAGGATGCATGCTATCTTGCGATGCCTATATAATGACGAGTCCTGCCCGGCGATAGCCCGGCCGACCTGATCCGTGATAAGGGACCTATGAAAAGCGCTGAGATCCGTGAAGCTTTCCTTCGCTTCTTTGAAGAAAAAGGCCATACCCGCGTCGCCTCCAGTTCACTGGTGCCGGCCAACGACCCGACGCTGCTGTTTACCAATGCCGGGATGAACCAGTTCAAGGACTGTTTCCTGGGTCTGGAAAAACGTGCCTATACCCGCGCCACCAGCAGCCAGAAGTGCGTGCGCGCCGGCGGCAAGCACAACGACCTGGAAAACGTCGGTTATACGGCCCGTCACCATACCTTCTTTGAAATGCTGGGCAATTTCAGCTTCGGTGACTATTTCAAGCGGGACGCGATTCTCTACGCCTGGGAATTCCTCACCTCGGACAAGTGGCTCAATCTGCCCGCCGAGAAGCTCTGGGTCACCGTCTACGCCAGTGACGATGAAGCCTACGATATCTGGACCCAGGAAGTGGGAGTGCCCGCCGAGCGTATGGTGCGCATCGGCGACAACAAGGGTGCGCCCTATGCCTCCGACAATTTCTGGGCCATGGGTGATACCGGCCCGTGCGGTCCGTGCAGCGAAATCTTCTTCGACCACGGCGACCATATCTGGGGCGGCCCGCCCGGCAGCCCGGAAGAGGACGGCGATCGCTACATCGAGATCTGGAACAACGTCTTCATGCAGTTCAACCGCACGGCCGACGGCGTGATGCATCCGCTGCCGGCGCCGAGCGTGGATACAGGCATGGGGCTGGAGCGCATCAGCGCCGTGCTGCAGCATGTCAATTCGAACTACGAGATCGACCTGTTTCAGAATCTGCTCAATGCAGCGGCCAAAGCTATCGGCTGTGCCAACGAAGGCCAGGCATCCCTGAAAGTCGTCGCCGACCATATCCGCTCTTGTGGCTTCCTGATCGCCGATGGCGTGCTGCCTTCCAACGAAGGGCGTGGCTATGTATTGCGGCGCATCATCCGGCGCGCCTGCCGGCATGGCAACAAGCTGGGCGCGACCGGGACTTTTTTCCATCGTATCGTCGCTGCGCTGGCGGCAGAAATGGGGGACGCCTTCCCCGAGCTGAAGGCTCAGCAGGCGCATATCGAGCGGGTGCTGCAGACTGAAGAAGAGCAGTTCGCCAAGACCCTGGAGCAGGGGCTGCGCATCCTCGAACAGGATCTGGCCGAGCTCAAGGGCAGCGAGATCCCCGGCGACGTAGTGTTCAAACTGTATGACACCTACGGCTTTCCGATGGATCTGACCGGTGATATCGCCCGTGAGCGCGATCTGACCATCGATGAGGCCGGCTTCGAAAGTGCCATGGCCGCCCAGCGTGAGCGCGCGCGTTCGGCCAGCCAGTTCGGTCTCGACTATAACCAGCTGGTACAGGTGGATAGTGAAACCCGGTTCGACGGCTACACTGCGACTGTCGGCTCCGCCCAGATAATTGCCCTGTACCGTGATGGCGAGCAGGTTTCCAGCCTGAACGAGGGCGAGGCAGGCGTGGTGGTGCTGGACCAGACTCCTTTTTATGCCGAATCCGGTGGCCAGGTGGGTGATACCGGCTATCTTGAAGGTGCCGGCGTGCGCTTCGATGTGCGCGATACCACCAAGGCTGGCGGTGCCCACCTGCACCATGGCGTGGTGAGCAGCGGTAGCCTGAACGCCGGCACCTCGCTCCGCGCCGTGGTGGATGACAGCGTGCGTGACGCCACCAAGGGTAACCATTCAGCTACTCACCTGCTGCATGCGGCGCTGCGCCAGGTGCTGGGCGAGCATGTCCAGCAGAAGGGATCGTTGGTCGATAGCCAGCGCCTGCGTTTCGACTTCAGTCATTTCGAGGCCATTCGCCCCGAGCAGTTGCGTGAACTGGAGCGTCTGGTCAACGAGCAGATCCGCCACAACTCGGCAGTGGAGATCGAGGTCACTGACATCGAGACCGCCAAAGCCAAGGGCGCGATGGCGCTGTTCGGTGAGAAGTACGGCGATCAGGTACGGGTGCTGACCATGGGCGGCGGTTTCTCCGTCGAGTTGTGCGGTGGCACGCATGTCGAGCGTACCGGTGATATCGGGCTGTTCCGCATCACTGCGGAAAGCGGCATCGCCTCCGGTGTGCGGCGTATCGAAGCCATTACCGGTCAGGCGGCGCTGGACTGGATCAATCAGTCGGAAGAGCAACTGCGCCAGGCGGCCCAGCTGGTCAAGGGCTCCCGTGACAACCTGCTGGACAAGCTGGCCGCGGTCATCGATCGCAACCGCCAGCTGGAAAAGGATCTGGAACAGCTCAAGGCCAAGGCTGCCAGCGCTGCTGGTAATGACCTGGCCGGTGAAGCACAGCAGCTGGGCGGCATGAACGTCCTGGTCAAGCGTCTCGACGGGTTGGACGGCAAGGCGCTGCTAGCGCTGATCGATCAGTTGAAGAACAAGTTGGGTTCGGCAGTGGTGCTGCTGGGCGGCGAGCTGGACGGCAAGGTAGTGCTGGTGGCCGGCGTCACCAAGGACCTGACCGCCAGGGTCAAGGCCGGTGACCTGATCCGCAATACCGCGCAGGCGGTGGGCGGCAAGGGTGGTGGCCGGCCGGACATGGCCCAGGGCGGCGGCACCGAAGTGGCCGCGCTGGATGATGCATTGGCCGGCGCTGCCGAATGGATCGCACAGCAGTAAATGAATAGGGGTCGGTCCGCTTCAGGCGGATCGACACAACGGTCGGGATAACCGATTTCGCATTGGGAGTTGGTGCAACAGATGGCACTTATTGTCCAGAAGTTTGGGGGTACCTCGGTCGGCAGTGTGGAGCGCATTGCCCAGGTGGCTGAGAAAATCAAAGGGTTCAAGGCTCAGGGCCATGATCTGGTCATCGTGGTATCCGCAATGAGTGGCGAAACCAATCGCCTCATTGGGCTGGCCAGGGACATCTGTGCAGATCCGGACCAGCGGGAAATGGATGTGATCCTGTCCACTGGCGAACAGGTCACCATTGGCTTGTTGGCCATGAAGCTCAAGTCCATCGGTGTACCCGCCATCTCCTATACCGGTGCCCAGGTGCGCATCGAAACCGATAGCTCTTTCGGTAAGGCCCGCATTCAGCATATAGATGAAGCGAAACTGCGCGCCGAATTGGATGCCGGCAAGGTAGTGATTGTCGCCGGTTTCCAGGGCGTGGACGGGCAGGGCAACATCACGACCCTGGGTCGTGGTGGTTCGGATACTACCGGCGTGGCACTGGCAGCGGCGCTGAAAGCCGATGAATGTCAGATTTACACTGATGTGGACGGCGTCTATACCACGGACCCGCGGGTAGTGGAGAGCGCCCGCCGCCTGGAGAAGGTCACCTTCGAGGAAATGCTCGAAATGGCCAGCCTCGGCTCCAAGGTACTGCAGATCCGCGCGTCGAATTCGCCGGCAAATACAACGTGCCACTGCGTGTGTTGCACAGTTTCAAGAGGTCCGGACCTGATTACCCTTGAGGAAGATCTTTCAATGGAACAGCCCGTCATCTCCGGCATTGCGTTCAATCGTGACGAAGCCAAACTGACTATCCGCGGCGTGCCGGATACCCCCGGCGTGGCATACAAGATCCTGGGGCCGGTCAGCGCCGCCAATATCGAAATCGACATGATCGTGCAGAACGTGTCCAAGGATCAGACCACCGACTTCACCTTCACCGTCAATCGCAATGACCAGCGGCGCACCGAAGAAATCCTGCGCAAGGTTGCGACCGATATCGGTGCTCGTGAAGTGGCGGGCGACAGTGCCATCGCCAAGGTGTCCATTGTTGGCGTAGGTATGCGTTCTCACGCTGGTGTGGCCAGCAAGATGTTCGAGGCGTTATCGCGCCACGGCATCAACATCCTGATGATCTCCACCTCGGAGATTAAGATTTCCGTCGTCATTGATGAGAAATACCTGGAGCTGGCCGTGCGTACTTTGCATTCCGCCTTTGAGCTGGATGCACCCGAGCAGGATTCTGACCATATCTGACGGCATGAATAACGGGGCGGCGCGCGGTCATCTCGGTGGGCACGGTTTCTGGCTGTCGTGCCCGCGTGTTGGTCTCGATCAGCATGAAATGGCCATGGCATCGAACGCTCGGTGCCGGTTGTGGTCACATTCATGCAAGCTTGACGGCTGACAGGCAACAAGCCGGTTTATTGCAGAGCTGTGTCCTGATTATTGAGCAAGGAGAAATGGAATGCTTATTTTGACGAGACGGGTTGGTGAGACCCTGATGGTAGGTGATGAAGTTACGGTAACGGTACTGGGCGTGAAGGGGAATCAGGTGCGTATCGGCGTCAACGCCCCGAAAGAAGTGGCTGTTCATCGCGAAGAAATCTACCAGCGCATTCAAAAGGAAAAAGACGAAGCATCAAATGATTAATTTTCTTAAATTTTTCATTGCATTAGCGCAGCCGCGCAGTTAATATTCTGCGCGTGTTACGGAGAGGTGGCCGAGAGGCCGAAGGCGCTCCCCTGCTAAGGGAGTACACCTCAAAAGGGTGTCGAGGGTTCGAATCCCTCCCTCTCCGCCACTTTTGTATTTATAGGTTGTCAATTGTTAAGTTCTTGAATTTAAAAGAAAAAAACATTTGACAGGGAATTAAAAGCCTATATAATACGCACCAACAACGCACTCGTAGCTCAGCTGGATAGAGTACTCGGCTACGAACCGAGCGGTCGGAGGTTCGAATCCTCCCGAGTGCGCCAAACGAGAAAACCCACTGGACATCCAGTGGGTTTTTTTTCGTCCTGCGAATGCAGTCATCATGGCTGTGTAAAAGCCTGCCAGACTGATCATAGCCGCCATGTCATTGCGGCTGCGCAGAGCCTTGTCTTGTCGGAGGACGCACCGATGTCGGAGCTGAACAGAAAATCCCCAGAGCGGCTGCAGGACCGGGTCGATCAGGTGGTGCAGTTGCTGGAACGGCACGGGCTGGCTGATGCCTTGGTGCGCGGCCATGGCGGTCCCGGGTTGATCAATCCCCTCCAGCAGCAGGACCAGATCGAGCTGCAGCATCGGCTGGATGAACTGCATTCAGCGGATGTCGCCTATATTCTCGAATCCCTGCCGTTGGCCGAACGCCTGGCGGTCTGGCAATTGGTCAAATATGACCGCGATGGCGAGATCCTGCTGGAAGTCTCGGACGCGGTGCGCGAAATCCTGATTGCCGACATGGACAATCAGGAAATCATCGCTGCGGCCAATATGCTGGATGCTGATGAGCTGGCGGACCTGGCGCCGGATCTGCCGCGGGACGTGGTTCGCGAGCTGATGGACATGCTGGACGCCCAGCAGCGAGAGCGGCTCAGGTCGGCTTTGTCCTACGACGAGGACGAAGTCGGCGCGCTGATGGATTTCGATATGGTGACCATCCGTGATGATGTCACCCTGGAAGTGGTCAGTCGCTATCTGCGCCGTTTCGATATCCTGCCTGACCACACCGACAAGCTGTTCGTTGTCGATAATGATGGACGGCTTCAGGGCGTACTGCCGATCAAGAAACTGCTGGTCAGCTCGCCGGATGCACTGGTGGCCGAGGTAATGGTTACGGACCCGGTGATTTTCGATCCCCAGGCCCATGCCAGCGAGGCGGCACAGGCATTCGAACGCTATGACCTGGTAACGGCTCCGGTAGTGGATGCCGGTGGGGTGCTATGTGGTCGCCTGACCGTTGATGAAGTGCTTGATTACATCCGTCAGGAAAGCGAGACGGAAGCGCTCAATTCTGCCGGTCTGCGCGAAGAAGAGGACATCTTCGCCTCGGTCTGGAAATCCGTGCGCAACCGTTGGGCCTGGTTGGCAATCAACCTCTGTACCGCGCTGATAGCTTCCCGGGTAATCGGTCTGTTCGAAGGAGCCATTGAGCAACTGGTGGCGCTGGCGGCCTTGATGCCCATCGTCGCCGGCATTGGTGGCAACTCCGGTAATCAGACCATCACCATGATTGTCCGCGGTATCGCCACCGGTCAGGTGCAGGTCGCTCACGGTCAGCGGCTGCTGCGCAAGGAGGCGGGGGTGGCGATGATCAACGGTCTGTTCTGGGGTTTGATGCTGGCTATCATTGCCTACATTCTCTATGGCAACGTCGCGCTGTCAGTCGTGTTGATGGCAGCCATGTTGCTGAACATGCTGCTGGCGGCGCTGATGGGTGTGGTAATCCCTCTGGCCAGACTGCGCACCGGCGGCGACCCGGCATTGGGCTCCAGTGTGCTGATTACCGCGATCACCGACAGTGGCGGATTTTTCATTTTTCTCGGGCTGGCTACCCTGTTTCTGCTATAGGCGCGGCGCCTTTTCCAGTGTCGCATTGATTGCCAAGGATGTCACATCAGGATACATTACCCCGGCTTTGTAGTGACGGAATGGTGTCTCGTTCCGTCTGTCCTCAAGAAGCGCGTCCACGTAAGTGGTGCGCTTTTTTAATGGAGATAGAAAAATAATGACCTCTTCCGAACTGGTGATGGAAGGCGTTGATTTGATGTTCATGGGGCTGGGAACGGTATTTGTCTTTCTGGTGCTGCTGGTTGGCTTGATCAACCTGATGTCCTTCATCATCAGCCGTTTCTTTCCTGACGCCGCACCCACCATTGCTGCACCGAAACGTGCGGCTGCCGCCATCGCGCAGCCGGTCGACTCCGAAATGCTCGCCGTAATAGGAGCGGCTGTCAGCCAGCACCGCGCACGCCGCCGTAGCTGAAAAGCTCATCCAGAAAAAATTACAAAATAAAGGCCATATCATTATGACCGACCTGAAAAACCAGCCATTAGGTATTACCGACGTCATTCTGCGCGACGCGCACCAATCCATCCTCGCTACCCGTATGCGTCTTGAAGACATGCTGCCGATTGCCGGCAAGCTGGATCAGGTCGGCTTCTGGTCGGTCGAATCCTGGGGTGGCGCGACCTTCGATGCCTGTATCCGTTACCTGGGAGAAGACCCCTGGGAGCGTATCCGCGAGTTGAAGAAAGCCATGCCCAACACCCGCCAGCAGATGCTGCTGCGCGGCCAGAACCTGCTGGGTTACCGCCATTACGCTGATGATGTGGTGGAAAAGTTCGTTGAGCGCGCGGCGATCAATGGCGTGGATGTATTCCGCGTGTTCGACGCAATGAATGATCCGCGCAATCTGGAAACTGCGCTCAAGGCGGTGCGGCGGGTCGGCAAGCATGCCCAAGGTACCATTTCCTATACCACCAGCCCGGTGCACACGCTGGAGATGTGGGTCGACCTGGCCAAGCAGATCGAGGACATGGGCGCCGAGTCCCTGGCCATCAAGGACATGGCTGGCATTCTCAACCCCTATGTGGCATTCGAGCTGGTAACACGGCTCAAGCAGACGCTGAGCATTCCCGTGCACATGCAATGTCACGCGACCGCCGGTCTCTCCACTGCCGCTATTCTCAAGGCGGCGGAAGCGGGTATCGATAATGTCGATACGGCCATTTCCTCCATGTCGATGACGTATGGCCATTCGCCGACTGAGTCGGTCGTGGCGATTTTCCAGAACACGCCGCGGGATACCGGCTTGAATCTGGAGTTGCTGGAGGAGGTCGCTGCCTATTTCCGTGAGATACGCAAGAAATACGCAAAATTCGAGGGCAACCTCAAAGGTGTGGATTCGCGCATTCTGGTGGCGCAGGTGCCCGGCGGCATGCTGACCAACATGGAAAGCCAGCTCAAGGAGCAGGGCGCTGGTGAGAAATTCGATGAAGTGTTGGCGGAAATTCCGCGGGTGCGTGAAGACCTGGGCTTCATCCCTCTGGTTACCCCCACCTCGCAGATCGTTGGCACCCAGGCGGTCATCAACGTACTGACCGGTGAGCGTTACAAGTCCATCACCAAGGAAACTGCCGGTGTGCTCAAGGGTGAATACGGCGCGGCGCCGTCCCCTTTCAATAGCGAACTGCAGGCGCGGGTGCTCGACGGTGCGGAGGCGATTACCTGTCGCCCGGCGGATCTGCTTGAGCCGGAAATGGACAAGCTGACCATCGAGTTGCGCAATCTGGCAGCAGAGAAGGGCATCAAGCTCGCAGCGAACGAGATCGATGATGTGCTGACCTACGCCCTGTTCCCGCAGATCGGATTGAAGTTCCTGGAGAACCGCGGTAACCCGGCAGCCTTCGAGCCGGCACCCACCGGCCAGGAATTGGCGGCTGCCAGCACCAAGCCGGGTGAGCCGGAAGTGTATACCGTCACGGTCAATGGCAAGGAGTTCGTGGTTCAAGTAGCTGATGGCGGTGATATCACTGGCATCAAGCAGGTCGGTGACGCGGCACCAGCTCCGGTTACAGCTGTCCCCGCAGCGGGCGGAGGCGATCCGCAAGTGGCTTCGCTGGCTGGTAATATCTTCAAGGTGCTGGTGCAGCCGGGTGAGCAGGTGGATGAAGGCGAACTGGTCATGATCCTGGAAGCCATGAAAATGGAAACCGAGATTCGCGCCTTCAAGGCGGGCGTCGTCGGTACGGTCAACGTCAAGGTGGGCGATGCGGTATCGGTCGGTGACACCTTGTTGACCATCGGCTGAGGAGACCACCATGGAAAAGCTATCCGTGCTCTGGCACACCACCGGGCTGTATCAGATCGCGCCCGGCCAGGCGTTCATGATCCTGGTGTGTCTGATGCTCATTTACCTGGCGATTAGCAAGGGCTTCGAGCCGCTGCTGCTGATTCCGATCGGCTTCGGTGGCATCCTGGCCAACCTGCCGGTGGCGGGCATGGCGGAAGTCGGCGGTCTGCTCCGGCTTATCTATGATGTCGGTATTCCCACCAGTGTATTTCCGCTGCTGATCTTCATGGGTGTGGGCGCGATGACTGACTTCGGCCCCATGCTGGCAAACCCGCGCACACTGTTGCTCGGCGCTGCCGCCCAGGTCGGGATCTTCGGTACGCTGCTGGGTGCCCTGGTGCTGACCGCTTGGGGCGTTCCCGGCTTCGAGTTCACTATGCGCGAGGCGGCTTCCATCGCCATCATCGGCGGTGCCGATGGTCCCACCTCGATCTTCGTGACCTCCAAACTGGCGCCGGATCTGTTGGGACCCATCGCGGTCGCAGCCTATTCCTATATGGCGCTGGTGCCGCTGATTCAGCCGCCCATCATGCGGGCACTGACCACGGAGAAGGAGCGCGCCATTGTCATGACGCAGTTGCGGCCCGTCAGCAAGACCGAGAAGATCGTGTTCCCATTGGTTCTGTTGCTGCTGATCTCCCTGCTGTTGCCGGATGCGGCGCCGCTGGTAGGTATGTTCTGCTTCGGTAACCTGATGCGTGAGTGCGGTGTGGTCGAGCGTCTGGCCGACACCAGCCGTAATGCGCTGATCAACATCGTGACCATCGGTCTCGGGTTGGCGGTGGGTTCCAAGTTGTCCTCGGATTCATTTCTTCAGCTCAAGACGCTGGGTATTCTGGTGCTCGGTATGGTTGCCTTCTGCGTAGGTACGGCGGGTGGTGTACTGATGGCCAAGCTGATGAATCTGGTCAGCAAGCACCCCATCAATCCGCTGATCGGCTCGGCCGGTGTCTCGGCGGTGCCGATGGCTGCGCGGGTATCCAACCGGGTCGGCCTTGAGGCGAATCCGCAGAACTTCCTGCTGATGCACGCCATGGGACCGAACGTGGCGGGTGTCATTGGCTCTGCGGTGGCGGCGGGTATCCTGTTGACCTTCGTCAGCTGACCGATATCCCGATAGAAAAAACCCCGTTCAGTTGCCTGGACGGGGTTTTTTTATAGCTGAGGAATAGGGCGGCAGAGCGGTTTGCCATGCCTGCCGTAGCGTACTTCAGCCTTGTTCGCTGGCCAGCAGAGCCAGTAGCGCATTCTGCTGACGACGGCTCATTTCCCGGAAGCGCAGCAGCAATTCCCGCTCCGGATGGTTCAGGTCTTCCAGGCGCTGTTCATCGAGAGTCTGGCGCGAAGGATGCTCGGGTAAGCTCGGCAGATCCAGCAGGCTGTGCTCCAGCCGGGCGATGATCTCCGAATTCATGCTGCGATGATGTTGCTTGGCAACTTCGGCAATGCGGTCACGCATGCCCTCGGGAAGACGAACAACGAATTTGTCAGCTGTCCGGCTGGTGTAATGCTGAAGTGCTGTTTTCATGGGCAAAAATAATCACTTTGGCTAATGAATCGATCCCGGCCAGTTGGAATCCGCATGGCTTCCTGCCATCCAAACCGCCATCTCGTCAGGATTTGGAAAAATCCCTGACACATTGACAATGGATAAAAGCATTTTGCTCAACTCTAATACCCATTTTTTTCAATGGCTTACAAAGTGTCGGAATTACGTCTCTTTTTTGCGACATCTTTCCGGCGCTGGCCATTTGAGATCGAACTTTCGCACCATTTGTCAAGGTGGTCAAGCCCGTCTGCGATCGGTTATCATGCGCAGCACAAAGTCGAGCATTTACAATCATTTGCGCTTGTAGCTCAGCTGGATAGAGCAACCGCCTCCTAAGCGGTAGGTCCCCGGTTCGAATCCGGGCTCGCGCACCAGATGACCGAGCCTGACAGTCCGCACTGTCAGGCCTTTGACGTGCCGGTCCATGCAATTCTCTTTTCCTGGTCCCGCTCCTTGAGTACCGATGTGTCCGATCCTGACGCTGCGTCCGGCTGCGTCCTTCATGCAGCTGCTATCCTGTGTAGCGAAGCAGTTTTTATCCGGTATCCAGCTTAACGGGAGTTTTTCATTGCCCAGTACCTTTGCCTCCTTCTCATCCCTGTACTTCTCCACTCTTCTGATGCTGCTGGGCAGTGGTCTGCTCAGTACCTACCTCGGCCTGCGCCTGTCTGCTGCCAATGTCAGTGAAATCTGGATCGGTGTGCTCATGACGGCCTATTACGTCGGTCTGGTGATGGGGGCGTCGGTGGGGCATCGGTTGATTGCCCAGGTCGGGCATATCCGGGCCTTTGTTGCCAGCGCCGGGATAGTGACGGCTTCGGTGCTCGGCCACGCGCTGACATCCAGCGTGGAAGTCTGGTTGGTCCTGCGCTGGCTGGTGGGTGTGGCGATGATGTGTCAGTACATGGTGCTGGAGAGCTGGCTGAACGAGCAGGCGGAATCCCACCAGCGGGGGCGGGTCTTCGCCGGCTATATGCTGGTGACCTTCCTCGGCCTGGGGCTGGGGCAGCTGGTGCTGACGCTGATGCCCGAGTTGAGCATGCGCCATATCATTCTCGTGGCGATGTGCTTTGCCCTGTGCCTGGTGCCGGTGGCGGTCACCCGCCGGTTGCACCCGGCACCCTTGCATCCGGCGCCGCTGGAAGTCCGTCTGTTCGTCAAGCGTATTCCCCAGGCGCTGAGTACCATCGGCGTGGCCGGATTGCTGTTGGGCGCCTTCTACGGGCTGGCGCCGGCGTATGCCAGTTCGGTTGGTCTGGACACCGAGCATGTCGGCGTGTTCATGGCGGTCACCATTGGCGCGGGGCTATTAGCCCAGTGGCCTGCGGGCTGGCTGTCTGATCGCCTGGACCGTAGCCGGATGATCCAGGTAAACGCCATCGTCCTCACCACCGTCTCGCTGCTCATTGCTCTGGTGGCCTGGCCGCAGTTACTGTTATTGCTGACCGGCATCTTTGGGCTGCTGGCGTTCACGCTCTATCCGCTGGCAGTGGCGCTGGCCAACGACCACGTTGAGCAGGAGGAGCGCGTGCTGCTGTCGGCGATGCTGTTGGTCACCTTTGGCCTGGGTGCCAGTGCCGGGCCATTGCTCGGGTCCGTGCTGATGAAGTTTGGCGGCGCGCCGATGTTGTACGTCTTCATGGCTTGTAGCAGTTTGCTGCTGGTGATCTTCGTGCGGCCGGAACGGGTTACCGGAGAACATCTCGTCGAAGAGGCGCCGATCCAGTTCATGCCTGCTGCCGGTAACCTGGCCTCGTCACCGCTGGCCGCGGCCATCGACCCCCGAGTCGACGAGCAGGTGGTGATCGATCAGATGCAAGAAGAGACGGACCCTCAGGAGCAGCCGGTCGCCGAAGAGGATGATGAGCACCGGCCGGGCTAGGCTGGTAAACGAAAGCACCTCAGAACAGGTCTTCCTTCTCCAGCCGGCGTGCTTCGCGTTGCAGATAATGTACGAAGCGGTCGATTGGCCGTTGGGCCTGTGGGCTGGGCTGATGAAAGCGCAGCCCGACATGCGTGGTGCCGCTGTCCTGGTGATATTCGCGGTGGCGTATCTCCAGATTGATATCGAACTCGGCGGTATCCGGTAACAGCAGTCGGCTCAGCTCATAACGCTCTCCCGGCTGCAGCCCTTGCACGTGATTACCCAACAGGCGGGCCTTGCAGCCGGTCGCGGAAATGTCCAGCAGCTCTCCCTCGAAGCGTCGTTGATGCTTGGCGTGAATCAGCTCCACCCGGGTATCGATACTGCGTTGCACGGTGGCGCGGAACGCGCCGCGACGTTGATGGTAGATCATGCTGTGGGGCAGCGGCACGCTGAAGGCGGGGGCATCCTCGAGCATCACCCGCTGTGCATCAGCTCCCACCCAGCGCATGTGCACACCGTCCAGCCAGGCATCTATCCGAAAGCTTTCTCCCTGGCTGGCCCACTTGTCACCGATGTGCGGAATCATTTCGTCGATGAGCAGGGCCCCGTTCTGGGTATCCAGATCAACGATATAGCTCTGGAAGGTCTGGCTGCGACCATCGAAGGTGATGTTCAGAGGAATGTGAAATTGCTGCAGGTTCTTCAGCAGAATGTGAATTTCGATGCTGGCGGTAACTTCCCGGGGCGGCTGCGGGCTGCCCTCTTGTTCGAATAACATTGACACGACGGTTTCTCGCTGGCGATGGAGTCAATGTGGCTGGCTAGGCAGGCCAGCGACATCCTTGTCAGGCACGGCTTATCGGGCGCCCGGATGCGGAGCGACTGGCGTTCCCCTGACGATCGTACACATTCTGGCTGGCTTCGCCCTGGTTGCGCAGCAGGTCCAGCAATCGGGAGTTGATATGCTGGCTGTGGCGAATCAGTCTGGCATTGCGCAGGTTGGCATTCTGGCAGCGTTCGGCAGCAGTGAGGAAGTCGGTGTGCTGGGCGGCCAACGCGGGGTTATCCAGGCTGCCGATAAAGTCGGTCAGGCTTTGTGAAGCCGGTTTGCTGAGTGTTTCGCACTGGGCGGACAGGGCTTGCTCGTCAGCGACCAGAACTGCGATCAGCGGTGTCTTGGTCTTGGTCAGGGCGTCGAGAGCGTCCATATCCTGATCGAGCAGAACCTGGCGTTCCTGATCAAGCAATTCGGCGAACTGCTCGCAATGTTGTGTGGCCTGGGCAAAAAGTGCGCTGAGATCCTGCATCCTTCATTCTCCGCTGGGCTGCACGGCCACCATCAGATCACTGCTCGAGAGCGATCAGTTTGTCGGCGATCCGCGTACTGTCTATCTGATAGCTACCGTCGGCGATGGCCTGCTTGATCTGCTCGACGCGTGCGCTGTCCACTTCCGGCAGTTCCCGCAGGCGTTCTTCGATAGCCTGCAGTTGCTGCGCCTGATTGCTCAACTTGACCCCGGAGTCGGCGGCTGCCGGTTTGCCGGCGGTCGGTGCGTCGTCGCTCGGGCGTTCCGCCGCCACATCGCGCTTGCCACTGGCTGCGCCGGTCTGGCTGCTGCGGGCGGCGTTATTGGTGCCGCCGGTATTGAAATCTATGACCATGGGTGTGTCCTCAGAACCTGAATGCCTTCTGCTGTAACGGCAGCCACGGCAGAAACTTTAGGGCTGGGAGAAATAATTGTGTGACCTGCTGCACAGTTTGCATGCCTGATTGGATGGCGACAAGTATAGTCGATTCGGGATGCCACATCACATTGCCACTTCGACCTGACCGGGGCCGATGATGCGGGCCCGAATCACACGGTCCGAGCGAGTATTGCGCACCCTGATCTGGCTGCCGGTACTGCCGCTTTCCAGCGCCTCGCCCGGCATGCGCACCGAGACCCGGCTGTTGGCCGCGCTGATCACCACCTTGTCACCGCGCTTTACCGTTTCGTCCTGCTCCAGCTGGTTGGCGCCCAGTACGCTGTCAGCGGCAACCGGACGCCGGGTGCGCAGACCGATGGCTTGCTCCGGGCGTGTCAGATAGCTGCCGCTGAGGTTGCCGACGTTGCGTTCAAGCAGGGTGACATCACCGGCGCTGATGACGCCATGGCGTGGTAGCGGGCGGGTAGTCACCACCACCGGCTGGAACAGGTCGACAGTCGCCGGCACGAACAGCCGCCATTGCACCTCACTATCACAACTGATGCGTACAGTGACGCGCCCGATTGGTACTTCCGGGCTTTCCAGATTGGCCTGGATCGCGTCGGCCGGGCACAATGGCAGCCGCAGCCGCGGATCGAGTCGGCTGACCGTGATCTCGAAACGCGCCTCGGCGGTACTGCTGGCAAGATGTGCGGCAACTTTCTGTTCAAGATAGTCGGTGGTCGTGCCGATAAGCTGATCAATAAGCGGACTGGCATTCAGACTGCTGGAACTCAGCAGCGCAATAGCCGCGATCAGTTTGATGAGAAATGCCGGTAACTGCATGGAATCCGAAGCCCTGACTCAAGTGACGCCGTCAAAATGCCGGCGTCGAATGTGTGCTGATGAAAGTGGTGCAAGGACCATGCCTGGTTTGTATCTGAGAGGAGCTATTCATGGCTGGCATAATGGATTCGGTAGACAAGCGCACCCAATTGGTCGGACAGAATCGGCTCGAGCTGCTGCTCTTCCGGCTGGGCGGTCGGCAGCTGTACGGCATTAACGTATTCAAGGTCAAGGAGGTGCTCCAGTGCCCCCGGCTGACCTCGTTGCCCAAGCTGAATCCAATGGTGCGGGGCGTGGCACATATCCGCGGTGGAACCTTGCCGATCATTGATCTGGGCAAGGCCACGGGTGGTCGGGAGCTGGAGGACCTGTCCTCCGCGTTTGTCATCATCACCGAGTACAACAGCCGGGTACAGGGCTTTCTGGTGCGAGCCGTGGAACGCATCGTCAATCTGAACTGGTCCGACGTGCATGCGCCGCCCAAGGGCGCCGGCCGGGAGCACTACCTGACCGCAGTAACGCGGGTCGATGAGCAAATGGTGGAAATCATCGACGTGGAGAAGGTGCTGGCCGAAGTGCTCGCCGGTGAGCGGACCGTGCCGCAGCAGGCACAGACTGAGGAAGTACAGACGCTGGCGGCCACCACCAGTCGCAAGGTGTTGGTGGTCGATGACTCGACGGTGGCGCGCAAGCAGGTCATCCGCTGCCTGGAGACTTTGGGCATCGAGGTGATTGCGCTGAACGATGGTCGCCAGGCGCTGGACTGGCTGAAGGCCGAAGCCGATGCCGGCGTTCAGGTGAGCGATTCGCTGTTGATGCTGATTTCGGATATCGAAATGCCGGAGATGGACGGTTACACTCTCACGGCCGAGGTCAGAAGTGATCCGCGAATGGAGGGCCTGCATGTCATGCTGCACACCTCGCTTTCCGGCGTATTCAACCAGGCCATGGTGCGCAAGGTTGGCGCGGATGCCTTTCTGGCGAAATTCAACCCTGACGATCTGGCTGACCGGGTTATCCAGCGTCTGCAGGCGACCGACACATGAAGCCTGATAGCATCTGCCATGCATCTGGCCTGGAGCGAACTGCGTGAGCATTGCTGATCAGAGTTTCAACCTGTTCCGGGATTATCTCGAAAGAACCTGCGGTATCGTCCTGGGCGACAACAAGCAGTATCTTGTGGCCAGCCGGCTCAATCGACTGCTGGAGCAGCGCGGTATCCGTGATCTGGGCGAGCTGATGCGGCATATCCAGCAGCAGCCGCGCTCGGGGTTGCGCGAGCTGGTGGTGGACGCCATGACCACCAACGAGACCTTGTGGTTTCGTGACAACTATCCCTTCGAAATTCTCAAGGACCGGCTGATTCCGGAGTTCATCGGCAATCAACCGGGGCAGCGCTTGCGCATCTGGTCGGCGGCGTGCTCCTCAGGGCAGGAACCCTATTCGCTGAGTATGACCATAGACGAGTACGAGCGGGCCAATCCCGGCCAGCTGCGTGGTGGGGCGCAGATCGTCGCCACCGAGATATCCAGCAACATGCTGGCAGCAGCCCGCGCCGCCCAGTACGACAGCCTGGCGATCGCCCGAGGCCTGTCGCAGGACCGACTGACGCGCTATTTCGATCAGCAGGAGCCAGGCCGCTGGACAGTGAAGGTGCCGGTACGTAGCCGAGTCGAATTTCGCCAGCTCAATCTGCTCGACAGCTACGCGGTGCTCGGCCGGTTCGATATCGTCTTCTGCCGCAACGTGTTGATCTATTTCTCCGCCGAGGTGAAGAAGGACATCCTGCGACGTATCCATGCCACCCTCAAACCGGGCGGCTACCTGTTGCTCGGTGCCTCCGAGGCATTGAATGGCCTGCCCGAACTGTACCGCATGGTGCAATGCAATCCGGGGATCATCTACCAGGCTCGTTGAGCCTGCGCCGCTTTTGCCGTTTTACCACGACAGTCTTGCCATCAGGCGGAAGGATATTGCCGCCTGATGCGCTTCTTATTTCTCAACTAGTTGATATGTAAGAAATTTATGTAATAGGCACGGCTATTGCTTATAACCTGGCATCAGAACTCTGGCCATCGGGCCACAGTGAGGAATGTCATTATGAGTTTGAGCTTCGATCGCGCACTGGGGCTGCATGAGCAGGCACTGAACTTTCGTGCCGACCGTGCTGCGGTGCTGGCGAACAATATCGCCAATGCCGATACCCCCAACTATCAGGCCCGCGACCTGGATTTCGCCAGTGTGCTGGAAGCCCAGCAGACTGGCGCGGATCGCCCGTTCCAGGCGACTCGCACCCATGCCCGGCACCTGGATGTCGAAGGTTTCATCGATCAGGCAGCGGGCCTGCGTTATCGCATCCCCAGCCAGCCATCGGTGGATGGCAATACCGTTGAAGTCCAGGCCGAGCAGGCTCGCTACGCGGAAAACGCCATCGATTTCCAGGCCAGCTTCACCTTTCTCAACAGCAAATTCAAAGGGCTGATGACAGCCCTGCGCGGAGACTGATCATGTCGCTCAATCAGGTATTCGATATTGCCGGTTCCGGCATGAACGCCCAATCCCTAAGGCTCAATACCGTGGCCAGCAACATGGCCAATGCCGAGACCGTATCCAGCAGCATTGATCAGACCTACCGCGCCCGGCAGGCCGTATTTGCCACGGTGTTCAACGAGCAGCAGGCGATGGACGGTGCCCTGGGTGGCTCGTTGTTCGCGCCCACCGACCAGGCGGGGCAGGGCGTGCAGGTGCTGGGCGTAGTTGAGTCGGATGCGGAGCTGCAGTCGCGCTACGAGCCCGATCACCCCATGGCCAACGAGGAGGGCTACGTGTTCTATCCGAACGTCAACGTGGTGGAGGAAATGGCCAACATGATGGCTGCCTCGCGGGCCTATCAAACTAACGTGGAAATCATGAATACCGCCAAGACCATGCTGCAGCGCGTGCTGACGCTGGGCCAATAAGGGAGTGGGCAGATGAGCAATATCAGCGTCGGCAACAGCCTGCTGGATCAATATAAGGTTGATCAAAACCGCTTTGCCAAGGGCGATGAGCTGGGCAAGAACGAGTTTCTTGAGCTGCTGGTCGCGCAATTGAACAACCAGGATCCGCTGGCGCCCCAGGAAAATGGCGAGTTTATCGCGCAACTGGCGCAGTTCAGCACCGTCGAAGGCATCGAGAAGATGAACAGCACCATGGAGGCCATGGCCAGCAGCTTCCAGTCTTCCCAGGCGTTGCAGGCCTCGTCTCTGGTGGGCCGGACTGTGGTGGTACCGACGGATAAGGCAATGGTTGATCCCGAGGCCGGCTTTACCGGTCAGTTGGCGTTGCCGCAGGCCAGCGGTGCGGTGAGGGTGAACGTTTACGACGAGGCCGGCAGTGTGGTCTCCACCATCAATCTGGGCGCTCAGGAAGGTGGTATTCACGAGTTTACCTGGGACGGTACCGACGCCAGCGGCAATGTCTTGCCGGCCGGCAAATACCGTTTCGAGGCGCAGGCCAGCGTCAATGGCGAGACCGTCCAGCTGGCTACGCTGTTGCCGGCGAATGTGGACAGCGTCTCCCTCGGTGTCGGTCATGGCGGTGAAATGGTTCTCAACCTGGCTGGGCTGGGCAGTATCGGCCTGTCAGAAGTTTTCTCAATCGGTAAATAACGTCGTCCGACGAGCGTAAAAAGCAGGAGTCAATCATGTCTTTCAATATCGGTCTCAGTGGTATCCGGGCGGCATCTTCCGATCTGAATATCACCGGTAATAACATCGCCAATGCCAGTACCGTGGGTTTCAAGAGCTCCCGTGCGGAGTTCGCCGATGTCTATTCGGCGTCCATTCTCGGTACCGGCAGCAATGCCCAGGGCAGCGGGGTGGTGCTCGACAACGTCGCGCAGATATTCACCCAGGGCAATATCAACTACACCGAGAACAGCCTGGATCTGGCAATCAACGGCAACGGTTTCTTCGTTACCAGTAACAACGGCGCGCTGAGCTACACCCGTGCCGGCTACTTTGGTACTAACCAGGAAGGCTTCATCATTAACAACAATGGTGAGCGGCTGCAGGGCTATGGGGTCAATGCGGTGACTGGCAGGATCAATGAAGGTGTGCCGACCGACCTGCGGGTGGATACCCGGGCGGCTAACCCCAACCGCACCAGCAAGGTGGAATCGACGCTGAACCTGAACTCCACCAGTGTGCGGCCAACTGCGGCGCAGAATGCCTATGACACCACCTTTGCCACGGAATACAGCGCTCATATCACCGCTAATGCGGTTGACCCGGAAGCGCCGACCGAGGACGAAATAGCCGCGGCCCGGGCTGCGGCCGAGCCGGCAGCATTGACTGCCGCACGGGATCAAGCGCGTACCGGCTTTGATCCGAGCGACTCCTCCACCTACAACAGCTCCACCTCGGTCAACGTCTATGACAGCCTGGGCAATGCCCACGTGATGACCAAGTACTTCGTCAAGACCGACGCCAATACCTGGGATATGCACGTATTGATCGATGGCCGCGATCTGAGCGGTACGCTGGCAACCGATCCGGCTTTTTCCAGCGACCCTGAAGTGCTGACGTTCAACAGTAGCGGTGCGTTGATTGGCGGGCAGATCACCAATATCGGCGGCGCAGCCGGGTGGCAGCCCCTGGATGCCAATGGCGAGCCGGCGGGTGCCGAGGTCCAGAACCTGAGTCTGGACCTGACCGGCTCATCCCAGTACGCCTCCAGCTTCGGCGTCACCTCGGTGGTGCAGGACGGCTTCACTACCGGCGAGCTGGCGGGCCTGAGTATCGATGACAACGGCATGTTGATTGCCCGTTACACTAACGGTCAGACCAAGACCCAGGGCCAGCTGGTGCTGGCGACCTTCGCCAACCAGCAGGGCCTGAAACCGCTGGGTGACACTGCCTGGGCCCAGTCCAGTGCGTCCGGTGAGCCGGTCATCGGTGTGCCGGGTAGCGGAACCCAGGGTCTTATCCAATCGGGAGCGCTGGAGCAATCCAACGTGGATCTGTCGGAAATGCTGATCAACCTGATCGTTGCCCAGCGCAACTATCAGGCCAACGCGAAAACCATCCAGACCGAAGACGCGGTAACCCAGACCATCATCAACCTTCGGTAAGATCTTCGGCTCGGCACAGCGGCAACGGCGGCAATTTGTATTGCCGCCGTTGCCGCTTTTTTATGTGTTGATATTTTAAACTATTGATTTACAAAGGATATACCCCTGTCTTTTCTGTTGGCACGATACCTGCTTTGTTCTGTGTAGAGATCATTCAATGCGGCAATTTTCCGTCGCCTTGTCGAAGCGGAGCAGCGTGTGGACAAATCCCTCTTTCTTTCCATGAGCGGCGCCAGCCAGAACATGCTGGCCCAGCGCGCCCATGCCAATAACCTGGCCAACGTCAGCACCACTGGCTTTCGGCGGGATTTCGAGCAGGCCCGTTCGATGCCGGTGTTCGGCGAGGGACTGCCGACGCGCGCCTATGCCATGACCGAACGCCCCGGCACCGATATGTCCGCTGGCGTACTGCAGGAAACCGGGCGTGATCTGGACGTCGCCGTTGAAGGTGAAGGCTGGATCGCGGTGCAGGCACCTGATGGCGGTGAGGCTTATACCCGCGCCGGCAATCTGAAGATCGATGTATTCGGCATCCTGCGTACCAGCGGTGGCTTGCCGGTACTCGGCAATGCAGGGCCGATCGCCTTGCCGCCGGCTGACAAGGTCGAGATCGGCACCGACGGTACCATCAGCTTCCGTGCCCAGGGCGAAGCACCCAACGTGCTGGCCGAGGTGGATCGCATCAAGCTGGTCAAGCCAGATCAGGTCGCCATGCACAAGGGCGAGGATGGCCTGATGCGCATGAATGACGGTCAGGAACAACCAGCCGATGGCGCCGTGACCCTGGTTACCGGCTTTCTCGAAGGCAGCAACGTCAACGCGGTGGAAGAGATGACCGCCATGCTATCCCTGGCCCGGCAGTTCGAGCTGCATATCAAAATGATGCGCACCGCCGAAGAGAACGCCCAGGCCACCAACAAACTTCTGCAGATCAGCTGATCACACCTGACCAGCGAGGAGCCAAGACATGCACGCAGCACTATGGGTAAGCAAGACCGGTCTGTCCGCCCAGGACACCATGCTCAGCACCATTTCCAATAACCTGGCCAACGTCTCGACCACTGGTTTCAAGCGCGACCGCCCGGAATTCGAGGATCTGTTGTATCAGATCAAGCGTCAGCCTGGCGCTCAGAGCACCCAGGACACCCAGCTGCCCTCCGGCCTGCAACTGGGCACCGGCGTGCGCGTGGCCGGCACCCAGAAAATCTTCACCACCGGCACACTGCAGACCACCGAGCAGCCGCTGGACATGGCGGTCAACGGCCGCGGCTTCTTCCAGATCCTGATGCCCGACGGCAACATCGGTTACACCCGCGACGGCAGCTTCCACCTGGATGCCGATGGCCGCGTCGTTACCTCCAACGGCTACCCGCTGGAGCCGGGCATCGAGCTGCCGCCGGAAGTGCAGACCTTCACCGTCGGGGAAGACGGCACTGTGTCCATTTCCCTGTTCGGTGACGCCGGTGTGCAGGAGCTGGGGGTGATTCAGACCGCTGACTTCATCAACCCGGCAGGGCTGCAGGCGATTGGCGGCAATTTGTTCCTGGAAACCGCCTCCAGCGGCGCGCCGCAGGTCGGCAACCCCGGTGAGAACGGGCTGGGTACCGTGCTGCAGAACACCCTGGAAAATTCCAACGTCAGTGTGGTGGAGGAGCTGGTGAACATGATCACCACTCAGCGCGCCTACGAAATGAACTCCAAGGTCATTTCCACCGCAGATCAGATGCTGCAATACATCAGTCAGAACCTGTAACGGGTTCCTGGAGCGAATGAAGATGAAAGCCCTGCGTGTAACCTTGCTGGTGCTCTGCGTGGCGTCGCTGGCCGCCTGCGTGCAGACGCCGCCCAAGCCTGATGATCCGGCCTACGCGCCGGTCTTGCCACGCACCCCCATGCCCCAGGAGCTGAACAACGGTGCAATCTATCAGCCCGGGTTCGAGATCAGCCTGTACGAGGATCGCAAGGCCCACCGGATTGGCGACGTGATTACCGTGGTGCTGACCGAGCGCATGGCAGCCCAGAAGAAAGCCGAGAACGAGATCAGCAAGGACAGCAGTGTCAGCATCGCCAACCCGATGCTGTTCGGGCGCAGCGGTATTGCCGGTATCAACACCGGCGTCGAGCTGAGCGGCGGCCGTGACTTCAGTGGCGAGGCCGATGCCAATCAGAGCAACAGCCTGAGCGGCTCGATCACGGTCACCGTGGCCGATGTGCTGCCCAACGGGTTGCTGGCGGTGCGTGGCGAGAAGTGGATCACGCTGAACAACGGCGATGAGCTGATCCGTATTTCCGGATTGATTCGCCCGGATGATGTTGGCTCCGACAACACCGTGCAGTCGACCCGCATCGCTGATGCGCGCATCACCTATTCCGGCACCGGCGCGTTCGCCAACGCCAGCAAACCCGGCTGGTTGAGCCAGTTCTTCATGAGCCCGGTATGGCCATTCTGATCTCTCGGGAGAAACCCATGCGTACACTGCTGATCTGTCTGTGCCTGGCCCTGGTCAGCCCGCTGGCCCAGGCCGAGCGCATCAAGGATATCGCCAGCATCGCCGGTATCCGCAGCAACCAGTTGATCGGCTACGGACTGGTGGTCGGCCTGGATGGCTCCGGTGACCAGACCACCCAGACGCCGTTTACTGTGCAGACCTTCAACAATATGTTGACCGAGTTCGGCATCACGGTGCCGCAGGGTACTCGCATCCAGATGAAGAACGTCGCCGCAGTGGCCATCCATGCCGACCTGCCGCCGTTTGCCAGCCCGGGGCAGACCATCGATATCACCGTCTCCTCGATCGGCAATGCCAAGAGCCTGCGCGGCGGTAGCCTGCTGATGTCCCCACTCAAGGGGCTGGATGGGCAGGTCTATGCCATCGCCCAGGGCAACCTGGTGGTTGGTGGTTTCGGCGCCGAAGGTGCCGATGGCTCGCGCATCACCGTGAATGTACCCAGTGTCGGCCGGATTCCCGGCGGCGCTACCGTCGAGCGCGCGGTTGCCAGCCCCTTCGCCAGCAGCGATCACCTGGTGTTCAACCTGAACCGGCCGGATTTCACTACCGCCAAGCGGGTGGTCGACCAGATCAACGATACCTTCGGCCCGGGTGTGGCGCAGGCACTCAATGGCGGCTCCATCCGTGTGCGGGCGCCGCTCGACCCCAACCAGCGGGTCGACTACATGGCGATGGTCGAGAACCTGCAAGTGAAGCAGGGTAACGCCGCAGCCAAGGTCGTCATCAACTCCCGGACCGGCACCATCGTCATCGGTCAGGATGTGCGAGTGCAGCCGGCGGCGGTAACCCACGGCGGCCTGACTGTCACCATCAGCGAGAACTATCAGGTCAGCCAGCCGGAGCCGTTCAGCGGTGGCCAGACCGTGGTCACGCCGAGCTCGCAGATCAGTATCGAAGAGGGTGACAGCCGCATGTTCGTGTTCAATCCCGGCGTCTCGCTGGATGAGATCGTGCGGGCGGTGAACCAGGTCGGTGCCGCGCCGGGCGACCTGATGGCCATTCTTGAAGCCCTGAAGCAGGCCGGCGCCCTGAACGCCGACCTGGTTGTCATCTGAGGAACTTTCCATGCACAGCAGCAGCATCAGCTATACCGATCTGAATGCCATGGCCCAGCTCAAGGTCGGCAGCAAGGCCGACAGTGCAGAGAACCTGCAGCAGGTGGCCAGCCAGTTCGAATCGCTGTTTCTGAATGTGATGGTCAAGAGCATGCGCGACGCCAACCAGGCGTTCGCCGAAGGTAACCCGCTCAATACACCGCAGACCCGTTTCTACCAGGACATGTACGACAGCCAGCTGTCGGTGCACCTGGCGGAAAAGCAGGGCATGGGGCTGGCGGATGTGATGTTACGCCAGCTGTCGCCGGAAAAGGCCGCATCAGCAGTCTCCGCCAGCGCTGGCACGGCGGCCGCTGGCGCTGAGCGGCCTGACCATTCGGCACTGCTGGCACGGCGGCGTCTGGCTGTCAGCGCTGGGTGGGGCGAAGTTACCCTCGGTCAGAACCCGGCGGCGGACAAACCGGCCAATCCGGCGGCCTCGCCGGAGCCGTCGCGTAACTGGTTGCCGCTGCGTGCTCAACAGGCAGCGGAGGCCAGCCCGGCCATGGTCGCGACCACCAATGCCAAGACCCGGTTCGACAGCCCGGCGGAGTTTACGCGCGCCATGTTGCCGATGGCCGAAAAGGCTGCCGCGCGGCTGGGTGTGGACCCCCATTATCTGGTGGCCCAGGCCGCACTGGAGACGGGCTGGGGCAAGTCGATCATTCGCCAGCAGGATGGCACCAGCAGCCACAATCTGTTCGGTATCAAGACCCATGGTCAGTGGCAGGGCGAATCGGCCAATGTGTTGACCAGCGAATATCGCGGTGGCGTGAAGCAGCAGGAACGGGCGAGCTTTCGCAGCTACGATTCCTACGAGCAGAGCTTCAATGACTATGTGGCCTTTCTCGAGAGCAATGGCCGTTATGAACAGGCCCTGACGCGCACCGCTGATGCCGATGCCTTCTTCCGCGAGCTGCAGCAAGCGGGCTATGCAACCGACCCGCGGTATGCCGCCAAGGTTTCGCAGATCGCTCGCAAGCTGATCAGCGAAGATGCCATGGCCGCCGTGAACACCAACGCCAATGAAGGCAGAGCATAAACCATGGCAGATCTGTTCAATATCGGTCTCAGCGGGCTGCGTGCCGCGCAAACCAACCTGTCGGTCACCGGGCAGAACATCACCAACGTCAATACCCCCGGTTATAGCCGCCAGACCGCGATCCAGACTGCCAACCCGCCGGGTTATAGCGGTGCTGGCTATATGGGTACCGGCACCAAGGTGGTGGATGTCCAGCGCATCTACAATCAGTTTCTGACCAATCAGGTGCGCACTACCACGTCGGCAGCGGCGGCGAACCACGCCTACAACATCCAGATTGAAGAGCTCAACAGCACCCTGTCGAGCACCGCGTCCGGTATCACCACTGGCCTGAAGAGCTACTTCGCAGCGCTGCAGACGTCCATCGAGGACCCGGCCAGCCTGCCAGGCCGCCAACTGTTCCTGTCCGAAGCCCAGGGTCTGGCCGGGCGGCTCAACTCGGTGCATCAGCAACTGGCCACCCAGAACCAGTTTCTCAACCAGCAAATGACCACGGTAGCAGAGCAGGTGAGTCGTCTGGCCGTGTCGGTGGCGGGTTACAACGATGCGATTTCCAAGGCCGCGGCCAATGGGGCTGCGCCCAACGACCTGCTGGATGCGCGCGACGAGGCCATCCGCCAACTGAGCGAATACGTCAGCGTTACCGTGGTGGATCAGGGCGATAACAGCATCAACCTGTTCATCGGCTCCGGGCAGCCACTGGTGGTCGGCAAGGAAGCCTCGGTATTGCAGACCAAGCCCGGCCTGTCGGACCCTGGGCGGCTGGATATCCAACTGGTCAGCGGCAACTCGGCGCAGGATGTTTCCGACCTGATCAGTGGTGGCGAGCTGGGCGGCCTGCTGCGCTATCGCGACGATGTGCTGGATCAGGCGTTCAATGCGCTGGGACGCATCTCGCTGGCGATCGCCAGTGAGTTCAATCAGCAGTTGGGCAAGGGGCTGGACCTGAACGGGCAGGTGGGTAGCGACCTGTTCGGCGACATCAACAGCGATGCCTATATGGACCTGCGCAGCCGTGGCCGCGAGGGCAATCGCTCGGACGCAGCGCTGGATGTGCGCATCGCCGATACCTCGACGCTGAGCACCTCGGATTATGAACTGACCTTCACCAGTGACACTGAATTTACCGTGCGCCGGGTGAACGACAATCGGGTGCTCGGGCCCTTCGATGTGAATGCCGCTGAAGGTGAACCTGGCTACGCTGCTTTCGATGGCCTCGACTTAAGTGGTCAGACTGGCAACTATATGGAAGGCGATCGCTATCTGCTGACGCCGACCCGCAATGCCGCCCAGAGTCTGTCAGTGGTGATGACCGAGCCGCAGCAACTGGCCTTTGCTTCGCCCATGACTGCGCAGGCCAGCCTCGACAATCGCGGTACCGGCAATGTCAACCAACCGCTGCTCACCAGCGGGCCGCAGCCGCTGGACCTGGACCGGCTGAAGGCGCTGGGGGTCGAATTCAGCTATGCCGATAATGGTGATGGCACTGGCGTACTGACCAGCACCAATCCGCCGCTGAGCATCGATGTGACCCTGGGCCAGCCGTTCAGCTGGGAAGTCGACGGCCATGAGTTCAGCATGACGCTATCTGGCAAGCCGCTGGATGGCGATAGTTTTTCGGTGGACTTCAACAGCGGGGGTGTGGCGGATAACCGCAACGCACTGGCGCTGGCCGGCCTGCAAACCCAGCAGGTGCTGGGCAAGGGCGAGGGGGCTCGGGGTTTCTCGTTGCTCGACGGCTATGGTGATCTGGTGCAGAAAGTCGCTACCTTCACTGCCCAGTCGCGCACCGAAACCGAGGCCAACATGGCGATGCTGGCCCAGGCGACCAACAATCGCAACTCGGTCTCGGCGGTGAACCTCGACGAGGAAGCAGCCAGCCTGATCCAGTTCGAGCAATACTACAACGCCTCGGCGCAGATCATTCAAGTTGCGCGCACCGTGTTCGATACATTGATCAGCAGCATGCGCTGACGGGGACTGACGACAATGCGTATTTCCACCATTCAGGCGTTCAACACCGGGATCCGCGGAATCCAGGACAACTATTCGGCCGTCACCCGCACCCAGGAACAGATTACCTCCGGCAAGCGGATTCTCTCACCGGCGGATGATCCGGTGGCCTCGGTGCGGCTGCTGCAATTGGGTCAGGAAGCCAGCAAGCTGGCGCAGTACAAGGACAACCTGACGGCGGCAACCAACAGCCTGACGCAGGAAGAAGCCGTTCTCAATTCGGTGAACAATATCCTGCAGCGCGTCCGTGAGATTGCGCTTGAAGCGGGGAACGGCGCGTTGGATGCCAGTGGGCGGGAGGCTCTGGCACAGGAGCTGGCCGAGCGCGAGAACGAGCTTTACGGATTGCTCAATAGCCAGAACGCCCGCGGCGAATACCTGTTCGGTGGTTACCAGAGTGATACCCAGCCCTTTGTAAAGAACCCCGACGGCAGCTACAGCTATGCCGGTGATGAGGGGCAGCGTTCGATCCAGATCGGCAGCGCCAAGATGGTCGCGATCAATGACAACGGCAAGGAACTGTTTGTCGATGTGGGGAACGTCAATCGGGTGGATACCGCCGCTGGTGCCGGCAATGCCGGCAGCGGGCGTATTTCCCTGGGCGTGGTGGAAAACAAGGGCCGCTACGACAGTGAATTCTACCCGCAGGGCAGCGTCAGCATCGTCATCTCGGATGATGCAGCGGGCTACGAAATCCGCGACGCAGCCGGTGCTCCGCTGGACCCGCCGGTTACCGGCACCCTGGAGCCCAATGCCGCTGGTGGCCATGAAATCCGTTATGGTGGTGTGGTAGTGACGCTGGATGGTGAGCCGGCGGCGGGCGATGAGTTCACGATCAGCGTCGGCACCGCCGACAACAGCGAGAAACGTGGCGTGCTGGACACGGTACGCCTGCTGCGCGACACGCTGGAGAACACTGACGATAGCCCCGAAGGCAAGCTACAGCGCCGCGACATGCTGGCGATCAGCGTCCAGAATCTCGACAATGCGATGAATCAGGTGCTCGGCGTGCAGACCAGCCTCGGCGCGCGTCTCAATGTGATCGAGTCCGCCCAGTTGGAGAATGACGAGGCGACCTTGATCAATACCACGGTGCAATCGGGGCTTGAGGATCTGGATTATGCTGAAGCGCTCAGCCGCCTGAGCATGGAAAGCATCGTCCTGCAGGCAGCGCAACAGAGCTTCGTCAAGGTCAGCGGCCTGAGCCTGTTCAACTTCCTGCGCTAGGGCGGTTTCTCGCAGCCAAGGCCCAGTCAGCCACTCCGGGAGAGGCTGACTGGGCCGCTGCCGGAGTTTATTGCGGGAGCGGGTTTGCCCGCGAACAGGTCTCAGGTTATACGAGCCGCCAACTAATTATCTGCGCTGACCTGGCGGCCTCCCAGGTCGGGAATGGGGGTATCGGCCAGGCGATCCAGGATGGGGCAATCCGGGCGCTCATCGCCCAGACAGCAGCTGGCCAGCTCTGACAGGCTGTCGTGCATGGACTGCAGCCCGGCGATCTTGTCCTCCAATTCCTTCAGATGCTCTCGGGCCAGTGCCTTGACCACGGCGCTGCTGCGCTCGCGATCTTGCCACAGCGCCAGCAACTGGCTGATCTGTTCGATGGAAAACCCCAGGCTGCGGGCTCGCTGGATGAAACGCAGGGTGTGCAGATCCTGCTCGCTGAACAGCCGGTAGCCGGCGGCGGTACGCGCCGTTCCGGTGAGCAGCCCGATATTCTCGTAGTGTCTGATCATGCGCGGCGTCAGGCCGGTGGTCTTGGCTGCCTGGCTGATATTGATGTTCATTGCGCCTCCGGTTTCCAGCGTTTCAACAGCAGCGCGTTGGCCACCACGCTGACGCTGCTGGCGGCCATCATGGCGCCGGCGAGCATGGGATTGAGCAGGCCGACCGCGGCCAGGGGGATGCCCAGACTATTGTAGACAAAGGCCCAGAACAGGTTCTGCCGGATCTTGCGCCAGGTGTGGCGGGAGATGTCCAGCGCCGCCGGGACCAGCAGCGGGTCGCCACGCATCAAGGTAATGCCCGCGCTGTGCATGGCGACGTCGGTGCCCGTGGCCATGGCCATGCCGACATCAGCGGCGCTCAATGCCGGCGCATCATTGATACCATCACCGATCATGGCCACCACCCGGTCCTGGCTACGCAGTGTCTGTACATGGCGCGCCTTGTCTTCAGGCAACACCTGCGCTTCGACCCGACTGATGCCCAGTTCGCGACCCACGGCGCCGGCAGCCGCCTGGCTGTCCCCGCTTATCAGCCAGCTCTCGATACCCAGCCGGTCCAGCTGGCGGATGGTCTGCGCAGCCTCCGGCTTGATGGTGTCAGCGAAGGCCATCAGTGCCACCAGCTGCGGCTGACCTGCATCCTCGATGGCGAGCCAGGACAGGGTCCGACCCTGCGCCTCGTGCTGCTCGGCCTCGGTCTGCCACGCGGCCATGTCGATACCCTGTTCCACCATCAACAGGTCGTTGCCCAACCAGGCTTTGCGACCGTCCACCACGCCGCTGGCACCGCGGCCGGCCTGTACGCGGAAATCCGCAGCCGGTTCAGCCTGAATATCCCGATCATTGGCGTAGGTGCGCAGGGCACCGGCCAGCGGATGCTCGGCGTGGGTCTGGATTGCCACCGCCCACGCCAGCGTCTGCTCATGGTCACTACCGTTCAATGCCTCGAAGGCTTGCAGCGTCGGCTTGCCCAGGGTCAGCGTACCGGTCTTGTCGAAAATCACCGTGTCGACCTTGTGCGCCTGTTCCAGCGCTTCGGCATCGCGGATCAAGATGCCCCGCCGCGCTGCCACGCCGGTACCGACCATGATCGCCGTTGGCGTGGCCAGACCCAGGGCGCAGGGGCAGGCGATGACCAGCACCGCGATGGCGTTGAGCAGCGCCTGTTCGCTACCCACCAGCAGGCTGCCGATGGCGAAGGTAAGGAAGGCGATGACCAGGACCACGGGCACGAATACCGAACTGACCCGGTCTACCAGTCGCTGAATCGGCGCCTTGGACGCCTGGGCGCTTTCGACCAGGCGGACGATCTGTGACAGCAGGGTGTCATGGCCGACGGCGGTGGTCTCGATCACCAGCAGGCCGTCCTGGTTCATGGAGCCGCCGCTCACCGGGTCGCCCGGCTGACGGCTGACCGGCAGGCTTTCGCCGGTGAGCATGGACTCATCTACATGGCTGCCGCCCTCGCGCACATCGCCGTCGACGGGGATGCGTTCGCCCGGCTGCACCACCAGCAGGTCACCCACACGGATCTGCTCCAGTGGCACCAGTTGATCGCCTTCGGCGCTGCGCCGGCGAGCGGTATCCGGGCGCAAGGCGGTCAGTGCACGAATCGCCTCCAGGGTCTGCCCCTTGGCCCGGCTTTCCAGGTATTTGCCCAGCAGGATGAAACTGATGATGACTGCCGAGGCTTCGTAATACAGCACCGGCATCTGTCCGGCCGGAGTGGTGAATACGTGCCAGGTGCTCAACGCCCAACCGGCGCTGGTGCCGATGGCGACCAGCAGGTCCATGTTGCCGGTTCGGTTGCGCACCGCATGCCACGCGCCGCGATAGAAGCGGGCACCGAAACCGAACTGCACGATGGAGGCCAGCACCAGTTGCACCAGCGGCGGCAGCATCAGGTCGGGGCGGCCGAACAGTTCGGGAAACATGCCCAGCGCCAAGGGTGTGCTGAGCAAGGCGGCGATGATCAGGTGGCGGCGTTCGCGCTGCAGTTTGCCGGCCTGGCGCTCATGGTCGCTGCCGGTCTGCTGGTCGAGCCATTGGCCGGTATAGCCGGCCTGTTCCAGGACCTGCAGCAGTTGTTCTTGGGCAGTACCTTCGGTCATGGTCACGAGGGCTTGCTCGCTGGCCAGGTTGACTTGCACATCGAGCACGCCCGGTACTTTCTGCAGGGCGGTCTCAACGCGGCGCACGCAGCTGGCGCAGGTCATGTTGGCGATGGCGAGCTGGCGGTGGCGGGTTGCGACCGGATAGCCGGCGCGCTTGACGGCCTCGCTGACTGCCGGCAATTGCTGCGGGTCCCGCAATTGGATGCGGGCCGTCTCAGCGGCCAGGTTGACTTCCGCCGAGTCGACCCCGGGAGCGGCCAGCAGCGCCTGTTCCACTCGCCGCACGCAACTGGCGCAGGTCATGCCGGAGATATGTAAGGTGATATGGCTCATGGTTGATTCTCCTCTGATGGCAGCCATCATCAACCTTTACATCATGTGAGGGTCAAGCCGTCGGCTCCGGGGGCTGATCATCCTTTTCATTTCCCCATTTCAGACCGACCTTGCGGATCTCATCATCAACGACCTCAGCGACGACCCAGCACATCCCTTGCCACTCGGTCTGGTCACCCACGACCGGCCGGCCGCCCAGCTGCCGGGTACAGAACTGCGCCAGGGTCAGTCCCGACAACTCTGCAGGTACCTCGAAGCCATAGAAGGTGCCGACCTCGTCCAACAGTGCCGAGCCTTCAAGCACGAAATTGCCAAAGAACTGGCGGCTGTTGAGGTGACGCGGAACGCTGGTAGTACTGAAGATTTTCGACAGCGCCGGCAGGTCCCGGGCGTGGCCGATGACGCATAACACATCATTCAGCTCCAGGCGGGTGCTGCCGGAGGGGTGCAGCAATTTGCGGCCGCGAAACAGCGCGGCGATGCGGGTGTCCTTGGGCATGTTCAAATCGCGCAGGGCCACACCAACGCACCAGTTGGCATCGCTCAGTTGATAGACCATCAGCTCGTAGTCGCTCTCGACCACCACATCCAGGCTGGTACGGTGCAGCGGCTCCGGAATGGGCGGGATCTCGACCCGGCACAGCCTTGCCGCAATCGGCAGGCTCGCCCCTTGCAGCAGCAGGGAAACCAAGACCACAACGAAGGCCAGGTTAAACAGCAATTGGGCCTGTTCCAGCCCGGCTACCAGCGGGAAGATCGCCAGCATCACCGGCACCGCGCCGCGCAGGCCAACCCAGCTGATGAACAGGCGCTCGCGCCAGGAGAACACGAAAGGGGCCAGACAGATCAGCACAGCAATTGGGCGTGCGACCAGGATGAGAAAGACGGCAACGGCCAGTGCTGGCAAGGCGATGTCGAGCATCTCCGAGGGCGTGACCAGCAAGCCGAGCATGAGGAACAGGCCGATCTGGCTGAGCCAGGCCATGCCGTCCTGCATGTGCAGGATGTTCTGCAGACTGCGCAGGCGGCTGTTGCCCAGTACCAGGCCGGTGATGAAGATCGCCAGGAAGCCGCTGCCGCCGAGTACATTGGTGACCGCGAAGGTCAGAATGGCACCACTGGTGATGAGCAGGGGATACAAGCCGGTATCCAGGCTCACCCGGTTGACCAGCCAGGTCAGGAAGAAGCCGCCCGCCAGCCCGCAGACCCCGCCGATGCCGAATTGCTGCAACAACATGGCCAGAAACGACCAACTGAAGGACGTCTGCCCGTTGGCCAGCATCTCCACGATGGTGATGGTCAGGAAGATCGCCATGGGGTCGTTCGATGCAGACTCGATTTCCAGGGTGGCGCTGACCCGGCGCTTGAGGTTCAGCCCTTTGCCCTGCAGCAACGAGAATACCGCGGCCGCATCGGTCGAGCCGACGATCGAGCCCAGCAGCAAGCCCTGCAGCCAGTGCAGGTCCAGCAACCAGGCGGTGGCCAGACCGGTGACCAGAGCGCTGATCAGTACGCCGAAGCTGGCCAGTGACAGGGATGGCCAAAGGGCGACCTTAAAGTTCTCCGCCCGTGTGCGCATGCCGCCATCCAGCAGGATGATCGCCAGGGCCAGGCTGCCGATGACATACACCGTACCTATACTGTCGAACACAATGCCGCCCGGACCATCTTCGCCGGCGAGCATGCCGACGATCAGAAATACCAGCAACAGGGGAATGCCCAATCGGGAGGACATTGAACTTGCCAGAATGCTGACGCATAGCAGGCCGGCACAGATTACAAACAGGGTATTCATGACTTCCATTCGGGGACAATCCTGCGAACGCGAAAGAAATGGAACCCGGATCTTACCATCCCCAACGCCAGGCAGACGGATGTAGCTGATTTTTCAGAAAGAATCATTGCATCGGTGGTGATGACCGGAGCGGATCGTTAGACTGACCGGATTCAGTTCGGTGGGGAATACCATGACGGCGGCACTGGCCTTGCTGTACAAACTGTTGCCACTCTACGTGACGGTTGCGCTGGGGTGGGTTGCCGGGCGTTTCCTGCAGGCCAGCGGTAGTCATATTGCCGGCATCATGATGTATATCATCACACCCTCGGTGGTTTTCTCCGGCGTAATGAACGCGCCGCTGTCGCCGGAGGTGATTCTGCTGCCCTTTCTTACCCTGGGGCTGTGTACGCTGATCGGTTACGGACATCTGCTGATAGCCCGACGCTGGGTGGGAGACGCCAGCGCCAGTGTCATTCCGCTGGCCGTGGGCACCGGCAATACCGGCTATCTTGGGGTGCCAGTGGCTTTGCTGCTGTTCGGCGAGCAAGGCCTGAGCATCTATATTCTCTGCATGCTCGGTACCACCCTGTATGAGAATTCGGTGGGTTTCTATCTCGCAGCGCGGGGCCGTTACCAGGTGCGCGACTGCCTGATCAAGGTCGCGCGCCTGCCATCGCTGTACGCCTTCTTTCTTGCGGTCGCGCTCAATCTCACAGGCATTGGTATTCCGGTGATCGCCGAGCCGCTGTTCGATAACCTGCGTGGCGCTTACAGCGTGTTCGGGATGATGATAATCGGTATGAGCATCCTCAGTTTTCGCGGGCTGGCGGGCAACCTGCGTTTTACTGCGCTGGCGTTCTTCGGCAAATTCGTGGTCTGGCCGGCGGTGGCGCTGCTGTTCTGGTGGCTGGACAGCCATGGGCCGCAGATCTACAGCACTGCGGTGTATCAGGCGCTGTTTCTGGTTTCCATCACACCGATTGCCGCCAACACCGTGGTCATCGCCACGCTGCTGGATCTGGCGCCCAGCCAGGTAGCCGGGACCGCACTGTTGAGTACCGTGGTGGCATTGTTCTCCATCCCGTTGATGATCGCCCTGTTCATGGGCGCCTGACTGGCGGCCGATTGCGCAGTGGGTCGAGCAGGGCGGACAGACCGTTGTGATCGATTTCCTGCATCAGTTCCAGCAGGCGGCCGATTTCCCCCTTGGGGAAGCCTTCACGGGCGAACCAGTTGAGGTAATGGCCGGGCAGGTCGGCGATCAGGCGGCCCTGATACTTGCCGAAGGGCATTTCACGGGTGACCAGCAGTTGCAGGTCTTCAGGTTGCATGGTCGGGTCTCCGGCAGTCGAATCGGCCCTCATTATACGCGAGGAGCGCACGCCGTCAGGTATGGCGCATTCGCGTCTTGGCTCCGCATCCCAGACACGATTGTGGGTTGTAACTTGCGCGCAAGTCGTTACAATAGCGCGGCCCTCATCTGCAGGGCACGCTATGGTGACCCTGTCGGTCCCCTCGCAATGATTCGCCGTGAACCCGGTCAGGCCCGGAAGGGAGCAGCCGCAGCGGTTATATCGTGTGCCGGGGTGCGGCTGGCAGGGTTGCCACCCATAGCCTTCTCGTTTCCGTTATCCCCCCCATTCTTATTCCGCGTCTCATACGCCCTTGTCTTGCCGACTTCCGGTCTATTCGTCTGCCTGTCCTTTGCCGATACGTTAGCTCTTGCAGTGGCGAAGCGAGCTGATATCTACTAATGTCTCATCGTGTCTGACTGATAACAACAATAAGGGTAATCGAACATGGATATGGCATTTCCCAGGGCCCGCGTGCCCGCGCTCGGCGTGTTTTTTCTGCTTCTCTGTGGTGTGTTGACCGGTTGTCTCGGCGGCTCCGGCTCGGATCGGGTTTCCTGGCCTGGCTCCCCGGATATGCCGGATATCGATGAGGATCGGATCCTGCCGGTCATCTTCGTACACGGCACCGCTGGCTCGGCCTCCCAGTACCAGACCCAGGCGATGCGCTTTGCCAGCAACGGCTACCCCGAAGACCATGTGGTGGCCTACGAATACAGCACGGCAGGGGCGGTAGAGATCAACAGGGCCCTTACCGGCGGCCTGAGTGAAGACCTGGACGGGTTCGTCGATAACGTGCTGGCGGAGTTCGGGGCGGATCAGGTCTATCTGGCTTGCCACTCCCTGGGTACGGCGGTTTGCGGCTACTACGTGGCCAATCCGGACCGGGAAGCCAAGGTGGCTGGCTATGTTGCCATCGACGGCGCGACAGGCGAGAGTTGCCCGGGCGACTCCAACTGCATGGGGCTGTTTGTCGATGAAACCCGGCGGCTCGGTGAAGTGAACGCCTACGTGCCTGATGAGACTCATGTCCAGGCGGCCACCTCGGAAGCCTCTTTCGCCGCCCAGTTCGAATTCTTCACAGGTGTCGAGCCGGTGCGCACCGAGATTCTGCCGCAGCGGGATGAGGTGGAAATTGCCGGTCGCGCGGTTTATTTCCCAGCCAATACCGGTGCCGCCGGGACCACGCTGCAGGTTTGGGAAATAGACCCCGATACCGGTGAGCGTCTCGAAGCGGCGCCATTGGATACCTTCAGCATCACGGCCAACGGCAACTGGGGTCCGGTGACGCTCGATCCGACCGCCTACTACGAATTCCAGCTGTTGCGACCGGGTCGTTCCGAGCATCACTTCTATCGTCAGCCGCTGATCCGCAACAGCGCGCTGGTGCGCTTGAACACCTCGCAGGCCGGCTCCGTGATCGAGGAAAATACCAACGCCAGTGATGATCACGCCTCCCTGGTGATCTCCCGGGACATGGAATGGTGGGGCGACCGCGGCACCGATAACGATCTGCTGGAGATTTCCACCACCAGCCTGCTGTGGGGCGATCAGCCGGCAGTGAATATCATTGACCCGGCCATCGGTAGCAGGAATATCGGCATTCACGTACATGACGATGAAGCCACTCCAGCGGTGACGACTGGCGATCCGCTACCGTATTTCCCGGAGCAGCCGTTCCAGTGGGGCGTGGATGTGTACATGCCTGCCAGCACACCGGCGGATGGGGTTATCTCCGTGGTCAGCACCCCGCGCGGTGACACCGACAACAAGCAAACGCTGAACGTACCGAACCTGCCTTCGTCGCAACATCGTATCTCGTTGACTTTCAACGACTACGTTCAAGACTGAAGCGCCCGAGGCCGAAAGGAACTCGTCCGGGTCACGTTGACCGAGTCACGTTGACCCCTCTTTGTGGGAGCGGGCTTGGCCGCGAAGCAATTGGCAGATCAGCTTCGCGGGCAAGCCCGCTTTTCCATCACCAGTATCGGTTCCCGATCAGCCCCTCCCACAGGGCGAGCCGACAGGCGCGAATCTCGCATTGATTAGGCGCTTTAAGGTACAGTAGCTGCTTGCCAATGACACCGGATAGCAGCCCCTCGATGAGTTACCAGGTATTAGCCCGCAAATGGCGTCCGCGCCTGTTCCGTGAGATGGTCGGCCAGACCCACGTGCTGCAGGCGCTGATCAATGCGCTGGATCACAATCGCCTGCACCATGCCTATCTATTCACCGGCACCCGCGGGGTCGGCAAGACCACCATCGCGCGCATTCTGGCCAAGTGTCTGAACTGCGAGGCGGGTGTCAGTTCGGAGCCCTGCGGCGTCTGTTCGGCCTGTCGGGAAATCGACGAAGGGCGTTTCGTCGATCTGATCGAAGTCGACGCGGCCAGCCGAACCAAGGTCGAGGACACCCGCGAGCTGTTGGACAATGTGCAGTACGCACCCACGCGCGGGCGCTTCAAGGTCTATCTCATCGACGAAGTGCACATGCTCTCCAGCCACAGCTTCAACGCCTTGTTGAAGACTCTGGAAGAGCCGCCGGCTCACGTCAAATTCCTGTTGGCGACCACCGATCCGCAGAAACTGCCGGTCACCATCCTGTCCCGCTGCCTGCAGTTCTCGTTGAAGAACATGTTGCCGGAAAAGGTGGTCGAGCACCTGCGCCATGTGCTGGCCGAAGAGCAGGTACCCTTCGATGATGAGTCGCTGTGGCTGCTCGGCCGCGCCGCCGATGGCTCCATGCGCGACGGCCTGAGCCTCACCGATCAGGCCATCGCCTTCGGGAATGGCCAGCTGCAGGCCGCCGAGGTGCGCAGCATGCTCGGCACCATCGATCACGGTCAGGTATTCGGCCTTCTGCAGGCACTGGCCACCGGGGATGCGCGCGCGCTCCTCGCCGCTGTTGCCGAGCTGGCCGAGCAGGGCGCTGATTTTGCGGGCGTGCTGGCCGAGCTGATATCCACCCTGCAGCGAGTGGCCATCGCCCAGGTATTGCCGGAGGCGGCGGATAACAGCCTGGGTGACCAGGCGCGGGTTCTGGAGCTGGCCGGGCAGGTCAGTGCCGAGGATGTACAGCTGTTCTATCAACTGGCCCTGCACGGTCGCCGTGACCTGCCACTGGCACCGGACCCGCGTGGCGGTTTCGAGATGGCGCTGCTGCGTATGTTGGCGTTTCGCCCCGGCACGCTACAACACACCGGCAACGCGGCACCAGCCGGGCTCGTGCAAACGCCGCCAACGACGCAGCCGAGTCCCGTACCGGCTGCGGCTGGCGACCCGGGAAAGCCCCCGGGGATCAGCCAGGCCGCAGCTGATTCCGTAATCGCCAGGCCGACCACGCAGGCCGCGCCGGTTACGACGCCGGCTGCCGTGCAGGCACCGCCGAAACCCGCTTCACCGATCACGCCGGTTGTGGAGCCAACGGTCGAACCGACTGTCGAGCCGTCAGCTCCGGCCACTCCCGCGCCGCAGTCCGCTGCCAGCCCCGTGGCGGCACCTGCACCGGTGGTCGAGGAGCCGACAACGCCAAGCGAGCCGAACCCGCCAGCAGCGGACGCTCCCCCCGAGTGGTTGCAGGATGCACCGCCCGATGACAGTTTCAGCCCCGACAGTGATGATGAACTGGATGTCAGCGATTATCTGAGCGACTGGGAGCCGGCGGCGGACAGCGCTCCGGTCGAGGCCGCCGAAGAGGATGTCAGCGATCTGCCTCCGGCCACCGGCCTTGCCGCCCAATGGCTGGAGCTGTATCCGCGCCTGGGTGTGGCTGGCCTAACCCAGAGCATTGCCGCCCATTGCCAACTGGTCGCTGTCGAGGGCGCCGTCTGGCAGTTGCATCTGGACCCAGGTCACAGCGCGCTGTACAACGAAAATCATCGCCAGCGTCTGGAAAAGGCCATTACCGAGCAGCAAGGCCAACCAGTAACTTTGACCGTTACGGTCCAGGCGCCCACGCAGGAAACCCCTGCGGTAGCGGCAGCCCGGCGGCGGGTGGCCCGGCAGAAGGAAGCCGAGGCGAACATACAGAGCGACCCGCTGGTGCAGGCGCTGATCAACGATTTTGCGGCGCAGATCTGTGATGACAGTATCCGCCCGCTCGATGCTTGAACCCCTTATGAGGAAACGACCATGATGAAAGGTGGCATGTCAGGCCTGATGAAGCAGGCCCAGCAGATGCAGGAAAAAATGCAGAAGATGCAGGAAGAGCTGGCCAACGCCGAGGTGACCGGGCAATCCGGTGCCGGGCTGGTTTCCGTCGTCATGACCGGGCGGCACGACGTGCGCCGCGTCAATATTGATGACAGCCTGATGACCGAAGACAAGGAAGTGCTCGAAGATCTGATTGCCGCGGCATTCAATGATGCGGTGCGCAAGCTGGAACAGCAGAACCAGGAGAAAATGGCCGGCCTGACCGCGGGCATGAATCTGCCTGACGGCTTCAAGATGCCCTTCTGAACGAGAGAGCCATATCGGTATGAGTTTCAGTCCCCTGATTCGCCAATTGATCGATGCATTGCGCGGGCTGCCCGGCGTTGGGCCGAAAACCGCGCAGCGCATGGCGCTGAACCTGCTGGAGCGCGATCGTGAAGCGGGGCGGCACCTGGCCCATGCGCTGGAGTCGGCGATGGAAGGCGTGGGTTACTGCCGCCGTTGTCGGACGCTGAGCGAGACCGAAATATGTGATATGTGTGATGACCCGCGCCGGGATGATGGGTTGCTGTGTGTGTTGCAGAGCCCGGCGGATGTGTGGGCAGTGGAAATGGCGGGCAGCTTTCGAGGGCGCTATTTCGTGCTCAAGGGCCACCTGTCACCGATTGATGGCCTGGGGCCGGAAGAGATTGGTATACCGGCGTTGCTGGAGCGCGTCGAAGGCAGTGCGGTGACCGAGGTGATTCTGGCGACCAACCCGACGGTGGAAGGTGAGGCGACGGCGCATTATATCGCCGGGCTGCTCAAACCGCAGGGGATCAAGGTATCGCGCATTGCCCACGGGGTGCCACTGGGAGGTGAGCTGGAATTCATCGATGGCGGGACGCTGGCCCATGCGTTGGCTGGGCGAACGGCGATTGGCTGATTCCGATTTCTTGTGGGAGCGGCCTTGGCCGCGAGGAGTTCTGTCAGGCCTGTTCGCGGGCAAGCCCGCTCCCACAAGACAGACCTAACTCCGAACAGGTCGTGCGGCGGGCTGAGGTGTCTGCAACATAGCCAGCCCTCATGACTACTCAGTTGCCGCTGGCGTCTTGCTGCTCCAGTTCCTTGATGATGCGGTCATAGGCTTCACAGGCGCCATGGTGGCTCTGGGTGGGGTCGCGCTCCTGGAGGGCCTTGAGTTGTTCATGCATACGCTCCGCCTTGTCCGGCTTGCCGGCAGCGATGCGGTTGATGGTGACCGCGGTTTCTTCAGCTTTCTTCAGGGCTGCTTCCGGGGTGCACACAACGGTCTGGGCCGATGCGGTGGCAGCAAAACCCAGCAGGGCAGCAATAATCAGGGGGGAGCGCAATTTCATCGTTTACCTCGTCAAACCCGCATGGGGGTGTAAAGACCTCTATCTTAGTCCTTCGCTTGGCATCCTCCAAGCGCCATGGTGGCCCTGCGTCACCCTGAAGCAGGGTGGTTCTCAATCCTCGGCGGCATCCCGCAGCAATTCGGCGGGAACATCCCGGCGGTGGCTCAGGCTGGTATCGCCGGTGTCAGGATGGAATACGATCAGCACTTCGCCACGTTCGATCAGCCGGCGCAAACGCTCCACGCGCTGGCTCAGGGTGTCGTCATAGCCGTTATCGGTGCCATCGCGGGTGACGAAGTCCTCCAGCATGCGCTGGAATACGTCGGGGTCGAGCAGGGTGTGGGGTATCAGCATAAGGTCTACTTCCTGGATGACTGTGCCGTGTTGCGTCAATGATACACTGAGCGCCTTTGTTGATATGACTGGTTCCAATGATTACCGATCCGCTGTTCTATCTGGCCGCCATCCCCGCCGTGTTGTTGTACGGCATCGCCAAGGGTGGCTTTGGCGGCAACATCGCTATTCTCTCCGTCCCGCTGATGTCCCTGGTCATGCCGCCGCAGGAGGCCGCCGCCATCCTGTTGCCGATCCTCTGTACCATGGATCTGGTGGCACTACGCACCTTCCGCGGTCGCTGGAGCATCCCCAATCTGAAGATCATCATTCCGGCGGCGCTGGTCGGTACGCTGTTGGCCTGGTTGAGTTTTCGCTGGATGAGTGACGCCCATATTCGACTGATGGTCGGTATCATCGCCGTGGTGTTTACCCTGAACATCTGGTTGCGCAAGGGCGAGCCGCCGGTACGTGGGGTAAGCAACTGGCGGGGCGGGTTCTGGGGCGCGGTCGCCGGCTTCACCAGTTTCGGCATCCACGCCGGCGGGCCGCCGATCAATATCTACCTGTTACCACAGAAACTCGACAAGACCGTGCTGATGGGCACCATCGCGGTATTCTTTGCCGTGGTGAATCTGGCCAAGGTACCGGCCTATATCCAGCTCGGACAATTCGACACCAGCAAGCTGCTGACTGCTCTGGTGCTGCTGCCGCTGGCGCCGATCGGCATCCGCATGGGCTTCTGGCTGCTGCAGCGCAGCAACCAGGAGCTGATCTACCGATTGTGCTACCTCTTCCTGTTCTTTACCGGTTGCAAGTTGCTCTGGGATGGCATCCGCATGCTGCTGTTCTGAGCTTCAGGCCTGGCCGCGGATCAATTGACGCAACAGAAAGCGGCTTGGATGCACGGCCTCGGCCAGGTCGCGGGGCAAAGGCAGCGGCTCCCCCTCGACCCAGGCGGCGATCAGCTCGCCACTCAGCGGGCAGGTAACCAGACCGCGGGAGCCATGGGCGGTATTCAGATACAGGCCGGGGTACCAACTGGCCGGCGTCTGTGGCTGGCGCGATGCATCCTTGGCCAGCGCGGCGTAATCCGCACGAAAGGCATCGGCATCGGTCAGCGGGCCGATCAGCGGCAGGTAGTCCGGTGAGGTGCAGCGCAGCGCAGCGCGAGCGATCAGCTGCGCCGGATCGTACTGCTCCGGCTGCAGGGCGGTGCTGAGGGCTGGCGACAGGCTGGTCAGGATCTCCAGGTTCGACAGGTTCTCCTCGGGGCTGGGCTCGGTATCCAGCCGATCGAAGCGGAAGCTGGCGCCCAGGTGATGCTCGCCCTGGCGCGCGGGGGAAATATAGCCCTCGGCGCACAGCACCGTTTTCAATCCTAGACTCGCGTCGGTAGCCGGTAAATGGGTGATCTGCCCGCGAATGGACTTGAGCGGCAGATGGCTGCTCTGCTGGAAACGGCGACTGTCGGCGGCGCTGCAGATGACCGCGATGCTGCCGCTGGCAATACACTGGCCGTCGGCGTCCAATGCCTGCCATTGCCCATCACCTTGTTCCAACTGTGCCACTGCGCTGCCGGTCAGCAAGCGGATATTGGCGTGCCGCAACAGCGCTTGACAGAAAATCGGCGGGCTGGCCCAGCCGGCGCCCGGAAAGAACAGTCCGTCGCGCTGAACGCCGAAGCCGGCGAGGGCGCTGGCCTGTTCCGCATCAACGCTGTGCAGAAAACTCGGCGGGTAGCCCTGTTCACCCAGCTGGCGATGGCGCGCAGCCTCCTTGTCATCGGTACTCAGCTGCAGCACACCGCAGGCCGACCAGCTGTCTTCCCCCGGTTCCAGCACCTCATTCAGCAGGCGCAAGCTGTAGGCATAGCTGGTCTGCACGAAGCGCGACAGCGGGGTCTGGTGCGGTGACAGCTTGGTGTAGAGGATGCCCTGCGGGTTGCCGGAGGCTTCCGCTGCGGGAGTGGCGTGGCGCTCGATTACGGTGACCTGCCAGCCGCGGCGGGCGAGGGCGAAGGCGGTACTGCAACCGGCCAGTCCGGCACCGATCACCAGTGCTGTGCGTGCCCGGTCGGCCAGTGGCGCCGGGCGTTGATACCAGGGCGCGCTCCATTGCTGCCCTGACGGCTGTTGCAGCACCCCGGCCAGCATCTCGCGCTTGCGGCCATAACCCTTGACCTTGCGCATGGCAAAACCGACCGCCTGCAATCCGCGGCGCACATCGCCGACACTGGTAAAGGTCGCCATCGTGGTGTGCTGATGCGACAAGCGCGCCATCTGCTCATAGAGAGCCGGCTGCCACATGTCCGGGTTCTTCGCCGGCGCGAAGCCATCGAGAAACCAGGCATCCACCGAGGCGTCCAACTGCGGCAGACTGTCCAGCAGGTCACCCACCAACAGGGTCAGGGTGACGCGGCCATCGGCCAAGGAAAACTGCTGCCAGCCGGGTGCGAGGTCGCTGTAATGGGCGAGTAACTGCTCGGCCCAGGGCTGCAACTCCGGCCATAACGCCAGGGCGCGATGGAGGTCGTCGGTGCTCAGCGGAAACTTTTCGGTGCTGACGAAATGCAGGCGGGCGTCGGCGGGAGCGACCCGGTCCCATAGCTGCCAGGCGCAGAGAAAATTCAGGCCGGTGCCAAAACCGGTTTCGCCGATGCAGAAGCGGGAGCCAGGTTGGAGAGTCGCCCAGCGCTGCGGCAGATCGTTGTGTTGCAGGAACACATGGCGCGTTTCCTCCAGTCCCGAGTCGCGGGAGAAGTACACATCGCCGAACTGGGTGGAAAACGGCTGTCCGTCAGCGGACCAGCTCAGATCTGCAAAGGATGGTGATTTCACGAGGGCTCCGGCACAAACTGAAGCCGCTGATTGTATCGTGAAAAGCCATCACCCCATATTGGGTAGAATCAACAACAGCCAAGTGGCGAGAAAAACCAGAGCGACGCTGGGCAATTTACCCTGAATATCAAGTTTCATAAGTGACACCTTTTATTTTTGTGTGCCGGGCGTCCTCGTAGGTTGCCCTGCTGTCTGCGCCGGATAAGGCGACAGCACCAGTGTATGGATGCGGCCGGTCTGCCGCAATGATCTGACCAGAAATAGCGGATCTGTATTTCATGGTAGAACAGCTGAGACGCGCCGTTAGACGAATTGGCTACATGCAAATTGCTGCCAATTGCGCTGAGTCTCTGTTTTGACGATGCGTGGCTATCCATTCGGTCGCGCCGGGCTCTACAATAGCCGTCTCTTCCCTTTTTCTCCGAGAAACATCATGCACGTCGCATCCGGTCGCTGGCTGTACGGATTTCTATTGGCATTGACCACCACCACCCTCTGGGGTGTGCTGCCGATCATGCTCAAGGAGGTGCTCAACGGCATGGATGCCTTTACCGTTTCCTGGTACCGCATGCTGTCATCCGGCCTGGTGCTGTTGCTATGGCTGGCAGCCCGCCGGCGGTTGCCCTCGATCCGCGCGTTGTCCACACGCAACCGCTGGCTGCTCCTGGTCGCGGTGCTCGGCCTGGCCTGCAACTATGTGTTGTACGTGTTGGCACTGGATCGGCTGACGCCCGGCACCATGCAACTGATGATCCAGATCGCCCCGATCATGCTGATGCTGGGCAGCATGCTGGTATTCAAGGAGCGTTTCGGTATCGGTCAGTTGTTGGGTCTGGCGGTACTGTTGCTTGGCTTCGGGCTGTTCTTCAATCAACGCCTGGTGGAGCTGTTTACTCAACTGAGCGACTACACGCTGGGCATCCTGATCACCCTGGCCGCAGCTTTCGCCTGGGCCTTGTATGGGTTGGCCCAGAAGCAGTTGCTGACCATCTGGTCGTCGGTCACCATCATGATGGTGATCTACCTGGCCTGCGCGGTGCTGTTGGCACCCCTCGCCACGCCGAGCCAGATCACGCAGTTGAACCAACTGCAGCTGTGGCTGCTGCTCGGCTGCTGCCTGAATACCCTGGTGGCCTATGGCGCCTTCGCTGAGGCGTTGGTGCACTGGGAAGCATCCCGGGTCAGCGCCACCGTGGCCACCACGCCGTTGTTCACCTTTGCCCTGGTCGCGCTGGGCTCGATGCTGTGGCCTGCGGTGATCAAGCCCGAACTCTTGAACAGCCTCGCCTATCTGGGAGCGCTGCTGGTGGTGTCCGGCTCGGCGCTGATCGCCCTCGCGCCCAGCCTGCTGCAGAAACTGGAGAACCGTCGGCTGCGGCGACTGACAGTCACGCCGCCGCTGGAGTAGCGATTGTGGGGCCAGGTTTCTGACCGGGCCCCGATGGTTTCTATGTGGGAGCGGCCTTCGCGAGGCTTTTCTGCCAGGTTCATTCGCGGGCAAGCCACTCCCATCACTGCCATAGCCGGGGACTTCAGGCCCTGGTCGTCCGGTCCCCCAGCATCGCCTGCGGCTGCACTGCCTGGTCGAAGGCCTGCTCATCCAGATAGCCCAGTGCCAGCGCCGCATGACGCAACGATGTTCCCTCGGCGTAGGCTTTCTTGGCGATTTCGGCGGCCTTGTCATAGCCGATGACCGGATTCAATGCGGTGACCAGCATCAAGCTGTTGTCCAGATGCTCGCGCATGCGCTCGGTGTCAGGTTGCATGCCTTCCACACAGTGCTCGCGGAAACTGTCGCAGCCGTCGGTCAGCAGGCGCACTGACTGCAGCAGGGCATGGATGATCACCGGTTTGAACACGTTCAGCTGCAACTGGCCGTAGCTCGCCGCCATGCCCAGGGTCACGTCATTGCCCATGACCTGGCAGGCAATCATTGACAGCGCCTCGCACTGGGTCGGGTTGACCTTGCCGGGCATGATCGAGCTGCCCGGTTCGTTGGCCGGCAACCTGACCTCGGCCAGCCCGGCCCGCGGCCCGCTGCCCAGCAGGCGCAGGTCATTGGCCAATTTCATCAGTGTTACCGCCAGTTGCTTGCAGGCAGCGTGCAGTTGTACCAGCGGTTCATGCCCGCTCAGGGCGGCGAACTTGTTGGCGGCGCTGGTGAAGGGCAGGCCGCTGAGGCTTGCCACCTCGGCGGCAAGCATTCCGGCAAAGCGCGGTGGTGCATTCAGGCCGGTGCCCACCGCCGTGCCGCCCTGGGCCAGAGCGTAGACCTCCGGCAATGCTTGCTCCACGGCCCTGATCCCCATATCCAGCTGTACAACGAAGGCGGAGAGCTCCTGGCCGAAGGTCACCGGGGTGGCGTCCATCAGGTGGGTGCGGCCGATCTTGATCAGGTCCGCGTGGCGGCGGGCCTGTTCATCCAGGCTGTCGCGCAGAGCCTGTACCGCGGGCAGCAGTTGCTGGCGGACCTGGGTGGCGGCCGCCACGTGCATGGCGCTGGGGAAGGTATCATTGGAGCTTTGCGAGCGGTTGACGTGATCGTTCGGGTGTACCGGTGTTTTGCCGCCACGGGGCTGGCCAGCCAGCTCGTTGGCGCGGTTGGCGAGGACCTCGTTGATATTCATGTTGCTCTGGGTGCCGCTGCCGGTCTGCCAGACGGAGAGGGGGAAATGCTCATCCAGCTGGCCGGTAATGACCTCATCCGCGGCCTGGCTGATCAACTCCGCCAGCGGCGCATCCAGATTGCCCAACTGCAGATTGGTGCGCGCGGCGGCCTTTTTGATCAGCGCCAGGGCATGCACCACCGTCAGGGGGATGCGCTCCTCGCCGATGGCGAAGTTGTGCAGTGAGCGTTGGGTCTGCGCACCCCAGTAGCGGTCTGCCGGCACCTCGATGCCGCCCATGCTGTCGGTCTCGGTACGTGTGTTCATATGCGCCCCCTCGTTGCTGATGGATATGTGACCTGCCAGTATAGGCGCCCGTTCAACCCACCGGAGCTGCCATCCATGCGTTTACTACCTAGCCTGATGGTCTGTTGTCTTTTCCTGGGGCAGTTGGCCCAGGCTGACGAGGCGTCACACCGGAGCAGTGCCGAGCGCTTTCTCAAGCTGGCCAATGCCGAGGATATGACGGCGCCGGTCTATACCCAGGTCGAACAGTTGCTGACGGCCCGTTTTACCCAGATGGGTGGCTCGATGCAGTATGAATCGGTGCTGCGTGATTACCAGCGGCAGGCCCGGGACATTCTGAACGCCCAGTTGAGCTGGGATGCCATCCGTGATGACCTGATTGATCTGTATCTGCCGGTCTTCAGCGAAGAGGAGTTCGAGCAACTGGCTGCGTTCTACCGCTCTCCGGCGGGCAGCAAGCTGATGGAGCATCTGCCTGAACTGACCCGTGATTCCATGGCCATCACCCGCGAACGCCTCGAGCAACACATTTCGCCACAATTGGAGCAGTTGGTGCAGGCGATGGAAGCCGAGGTCGAGGGGCGGCAGGCGGGGTTGCGGTAGCGCTGCTGCGCGGTGTGAATGCGCTATTGGTCTGCCATTAACCAAAGCCGGTGCGGCTGACCGGGACAGATGAGCCGGATACAATGCATTGATCAATCAAGGAGACAAGCCATGAGCACCACCCAGGCAGCACTGGAACAGGCTCTGCAAAGCCTGGCGCCCAGCCATCTCGAACTGCTCAATGAGAGCCACATGCACGCCGTACCGCCGGGCTCGGAGTCGCATTTCAAGCTGGTGATCGTCAGCGACGAGTTCGAAGGTCTGAATGCCGTGAAGCGGCATCAGGCGGTCTATCGCACACTGGGCGACCTGATGCAGCAGATCCACGCGCTGGCATTGCATACCTATTCGCCCGCCGAGTGGCAGGCCAGTGGCCTGGCACCGGATTCGCCCAACTGCATGGGCGGCAGCAAGGCGGACCACTGAAGCGGATGCGCCCCGGCCGATAATCCGCATGCCGGCTGGCTCTCAACTTTGTTAAACTTGCCGCCCCCAAAGTACGCCCTTTACGCGGGCGATTACCGAAAAGAGGAATGGCATGTCCAATATCGTCGTGGTGGCGCTGTACAAGTTCGTCACCCTGGAAGACTTCGAAGACCTGCGCCAGCCGCTGCTGGATACCATGATCGCCAACGGCGTCAAGGGCACCCTGTTGCTGGCGCTGGAAGGCATCAACGGTACCGTGGCCGGGAGCCGCGCAGGCACCGCAGCGCTGCTTGAATGGCTGCGCCGGGACCCGCGCCTGAGTGATCTGGACTGGAAGGAATCCCTCTGCGAGGAAATGCCTTTCTACCGCACCAAGGTCAAGCTGAAGAAGGAAATCGTCACCATTGGCATTCCCGGCATCAGTCCCAATGAAAAAGTGGGGGCCTATGTCGAGCCGAAGGACTGGAATGATCTGATCAGCGACCCGGAAGTGCTGTTGATCGACACCCGCAACGATTACGAAGTGTCGATCGGTACCTTCGAAGGTGCCATCGATCCGCAGACCAAATCCTTCCGCGAGTTTCCTGATTACGTTCGTCAGCAGTTCGATCCGCAGAAACACAAGAAAGTCGCCATGTTCTGCACCGGCGGCATTCGCTGCGAGAAGGCCTCGAGCTTTATGCTCAAGGAAGGCTTCGATGAGGTCTATCATCTCAAGGGTGGCATCCTGAAGTATTTCGAAGAGGTGCCGGCGGAGCAGAGCAAGTGGGACGGCGAGTGTTTCGTGTTCGATAACCGCGTCACGGTACGCCACGATCTGGCGCCGGGTTCGTTCGACCAATGCCACGCCTGCCGCCATCCGGTATCGGCTGAAGACATGGCCTCGGTGCAGTACGAGGAAGGTATCAGCTGTCCGCATTGTTATGACAGTCTGCCGGAGAAAACCCGGCGGCGTGCCGAGGAACGACAGCGCCAGGTCAAGTTGGCCAAGCTGCGCCAACAGCCGCATCCCATCGGCCTGCAGCCGGAACTGGCCAGCCCTAACGCAAAGTAATCGGAGTACTGCATGTCCCAGCGCCTGATCTATGTGATGGACCCCATGTGTTCCTGGTGCTGGGGCTTCGCTCCGGTGATCGATGCTATCCAGGCAGCGTTTCCCCAGCTGGATCTGCATCTGGTACCCGGCGGGCTGCGCCCTGGCGTGACCGATCCCATGCAGGACTCGACGCGCCTGGCGCTGGCGGAACACTGGCAGGCCGTGCACGCGGCGACCGGCCAGCCGGTGCTGACGCCTGATGACCTGCCCGCGGCCTTTGTCTATAACACCGAGCCCGCCTGCCGGGCGCTGGTGGTGGGGCGGGAACTCGATGCCGGAAAACTGTGGGCGCTGGTCAAAGCCATCCAGAGTGCCTTCTATACCCAGGCTATTGATGTCACTCAGGCTGGCGTGCTGACCGATCTGGCCGAAGGGGCCGGATACAGCCGCAACGACTTCATCGAGGCCTTTGATGCCCCGGAGACACGGGTGATGCTGGCTGCGGATTTTGCCTGGGTGGGCGATCTGGGTATCAGCGGCTTCCCGACCCTGTTGGCCGAACGCAACGGGCAGTTGGCGTTGTTGGGTAATGGTTATCAGCCGGCAGCCTCGTTGCTGCCCTTGTTGCGGCGTTGGGTCGAGGCGGGCGACAGGCTCCCGGACTGAGCTTGCGGACGGGCGAAGCGCGCTGGGCGTCCAACTGGCCGTGTGAGCTGCACGCCCGCTTGCGGGCATCGAGCCGGCGCTGCGCTGATGCGGTGAACATCCTTTCTTTTGAATGCTAGCCAGAGGCGGTCATGTCAGGAAAAACAGTCAGCAGCGCCATTCTATTGCTGGTTGTCGGCAACGCCATTGCTGTGATCTCGGATGTCTTCGTCAAGTTTCTCGAGGAAGGCGTCCCGGTGTTCCAGTACGCCTTCCTGCGCTGCGTGATCACCTTGCTGTTGCTGGCGCCATTCTGGAAACACCTGGATACCGGCCATTTCTTTGAAGGTGGGGTCCTGCATTTTATCCGCGGGCATGTTCATCTGGTCGGGATGATCTGCATGGTCTACGCCTTGATTGCTCTGCCACTGGCTACCGCCAATGCGGTATTCATGGTGGCGCCGATCATGGTGATGATCCTTTCAGTCATGTTCTTTGGCGAAAGGTTATCGACGCTCAGTCTGGTCGCCGTTATCAGTGGGTTCGCTGGGATCCTGGTGATATTGCGGCCCGTCGAGATCGGTTGGGCGGCCCTGGCTGCCCTGGGTACCGCAGCTGCGCTGGCCATCAACGCGGTGTTGGTGCGCCGGCTGCCGCGCGATCAGTCCACGGTACAGAAGCTGTTTCTCAACTACCTGATGATCACGCCGCTGTGTCTGGCTTTGGCGTGGTGGGAAGGTGCAGCCTGGAGCCGCGAGGTGCTGATCAGCGCGTTCGGCTCGGCACTGTTCATCCTTGGCTACAACGTATGTGTATTGCTTGCCTACAAACACGTGGATGCCAACCAGATCACCAGTGCGGAATACACTGCGCTGGTCTGGGCGGTGATCATTGGCTGGGTGTTTTTTGCCGAAGTACCGGACCTGTGGTTCGTGGTTGGCAGCGCGATGATAGTGGTGCCATTGTTGCTGATTGGCCTGCAGCAGCGGCGTATCCGTCCACGCCCCAGCCATCATGAGCTGGCTGACACGCGCTATCACACCGCGCCCGCTACAGATGACGAGGGCATCACACAGGACGCTGGATACAAGCAGTGAGGTGGTGTGAGTCCCCCGCCAGGGCGGGGGATTCAGACGTCCGAGCAGAACGCTCAGTGACGGGGATCGAGCAGTGCCGGGCGGGCTTTCTCTTCCGGTGCCTGGAACAGCAGGTAGAGCTGGGTCAGCACGTCGGGGATATGGTCGAGCATGTCCTGAACCATCTCTTCGTCCCGGGCTATCTCGGCGAACTCGGGCTGGTCTTCGAACAGGCCGGAACCGACCATGATCGGCAGCAGCAGCTCGCTGACGGTTTCCTCGTCCTGGGCGAACCAGTCTTCCTCACGGATGAACACGCCTTCCAGGAAGCCCACACACCAGCTGCGCAGATCGGACAGGTCCGGCTCGTCACCGAGAGTCAATTCGCACGGCGGTTCCAGCTCTTCGTCGCTGGCCAGAATGCGTTCGATCAGGGACTTGAGTTCGCGCAGGGTGTTCTCGATGTCGGCCTTCTGGGCTTCGTCGGTGTACTGCGGCTCTTCGGCGAACAGTTCGAACATCCATTCCTGTTCAGGAACGTCCACGGGGCTGATGGACAGGGCGGTCAGGTAACCATGCCCGGCAAGATAATCGAGAGCTTCATCGTGCAGATCGTCAGCATCCAGAAACTGCTGCAGGCGCTCGAGTTGGTCGGCGAAGGACATGGCACACCTCATCATGGATAATGGTCAGCATTGTACGCACGTGGCCGGATTATTGCCAAAGCATTGGCAATACCAGCACCTCATCACAGCGAATCTCAACCGGGCTGATATAATCGGCCCTTTCTGCCGGCCGACATCGGCCGCCCGACTGCAATCATGCAAGGAGAATCATGCGCGAGCAAGCCTTACAGCGGCTGCGGGATATTTTCGGCTACGGAGAGTTTCGCGGGCATCAGGCGGACATCATCGATCAGGTCGCCACCGGCGGCGACGCCCTGGTCCTGATGCCGACCGGTGGCGGCAAATCACTCTGCTATCAGATTCCCGGTCTGCTGCGTGAGGGCCTCACCGTGGTGGTGTCGCCGTTGATCGCGCTGATGGATGACCAGGTCGCCACCCTCAATGAGCTGGGGCTGCGTGCGGCGGCACTGAACTCCACGCTGGATGAGATTGAGCGCCGGGATATCGCCGAGCGGCTGCGCCGGGGTGAGATGGATTTTCTCTATCTGGCGCCCGAGCGCCTGCTCAAGCCGCGCACCCTGCAGTTCCTGCAAAGCCTGGATATTGCCCTGTTCGCCATCGACGAAGCCCACTGCGTATCGCAATGGGGTCACGACTTCCGCCCCGAATACCTGCAGATGGGGCAGTTGGCCGAGCTGTTCCCGGGCGTGCCGCGCATGGCGCTGACCGCCACCGCCGATGAACGCACCCGCGAGGAGATCGCCCAGCGCCTGCGGCTGGAGGATGCCAAGCGCTTCGTGTCCGGCTTCGACCGGCCGAACATCTTCTACCGCATCGTGCCCAAGGATCGGCCCCGTCAGCAGTTGCTGGGCTTTCTCAAGGACCAGCGCGGCAATGCCGGTATCGTCTATTGCCTGTCGCGCAAGAAGGTCGAGGACACGGCGCAGTGGCTCAGCGACCAGGGTTGGCCGGCGCTGCCTTATCACGCGGGGCTGCCACCGGAGTTGCGCGCCTATCACCAGAAGCGCTTCCTCAACGAGGAAGGCTTGATCATGGTGGCGACCATTGCCTTCGGCATGGGCATCGACAAGTCCAACGTGCGCTTCGTCGCCCACCTGGACCTGCCCAAGAGCATCGAAGCCTATTATCAGGAAACCGGTCGCGCCGGTCGTGATGGATTGCCCGCCGATGCCTGGATGGCCTACGGCCTGCAGGATGTGCTGATGCTCAACCAGTTCATGGCCAACTCCGACGGTGATGAGCGGCACAAGCGCATCGAGCGGCACAAGCTCGACGCCATGTTGGCGCTGTGCGAAATCACCACCTGCCGCCGTCAGTCCCTGCTTGGCTATTTTGGCGATGTTCTCGAGGAGCCCTGCGGCAACTGCGATAATTGCCGGGAGCCGGCTGCTACCTGGGACGGCAGCGAGGCGGCGCGGATGGCGCTGTCCACCGTCTATCGCAGCGGCCAGCGTTACGGCGTCGGCCATCTGGTGGATATCCTGCTGGGCCGGGACAACGAGAAGATTCGTACCGCCGGGCATCAACACCTGTCGACCTACGGTATCGGCAAGCAGTGGAGCGAGCAGGACTGGCGCTCGGTGTTTCGCCAACTGATCGCCCGCGGGCTGGCGGAAATCGACCTGGATGGGTTCGGCAGTCTGCGGCTGTCCGACACTTGTCGCCCGCTGCTGCGCGGCGAGGAGTCCTTGGCCCTGCGCAAGGATGTATCCCGTACAGCCAGCGTGCCCAGCCGCTCCAGCGACAAGCCAGTGATCGCCGAGGCCGACAAGGCGTTGTGGGAAAACCTGCGGGCGCTACGCAAACGCCTGGCCGAGGCCCATGGCGTGCCGCCCTATGTAGTATTCGCCGACTCGACCCTGGTCGATATGCTGCGTCAGCGCCCGACCACATTGCAGGACATGGCGCTGGTCAGTGGTATTGGCGCGCACAAGCTGGAGCGTTACGGTGCGGACTTCCTGCAGGTGCTGCTGGAAGAGGGTGGCGCGGAGACCGCTGCGCCCGCACATCAGGCCCATGAGGTGCAGGCACTGGCCCAGGCCGGCATGGAAGCGCAGCAGATTGCCCGGCAGACCGGGTTGCCGATCCGGCAGGTCTACCAAAAGCTGGCCCAGGCCATCAGCATCGGTCAACTGGACCTGCACCAGGCCATCGACCTGCCACCGGGTCAGCTGGAGCGAATCCAGGATCTGTTTCTCAATGAAGCGGAAGAAGACCTGCCCGGCGTACGCGCCGTTGCGCAGGAACTGGACGAGCCGGTGGAGGAGGGCGTGCTGCACTGTATCCGCGCCGCGCTGGTACTGGAAATCAGCGGCTGAGAGCGTTGTCGAGATGACAATCGGCCGGGGTCCATCCCGGCCTGGGCGCAGCAAGCTGTACTGAATGTCGGGGCGTCCTAGAATGTCTGCCCCAGGTTCATATATAACGCCCGCTCGCCCTCCTGGTTGGCACCGATGCCGAAGAACAGCGGACCGAGGAAGGTGTCCATGCCCAGTAGTAGGCTGCCGGCGCCCATGTAGCCGGTATCCAGGGCCTCTTCGCCCTTGTTGTAGACCCGGCCGTACTCCAGGCTGCCGCCCAGGTAGAAGGGCATGGTCAACGGCGTGCTGCCGGGGTTCAGCTGGCGATAGTAGACCACCCGCGCCAGGTTGTAGTTCTGTCCGGCCAGGCCGTTCTGACGAAAGCCCGAGAACTTGCCAATGCCACCGAGCAGGAAGCTGCTCTGGGCCACATCGACATCGCTGTCGGTGCGGCCAAGGGATGCGCCGATTTGAAAGCTGTGGGGCCCCGAGGCGAAGGCCTTGTTGGCCCGCACTTCCAATTGCTGGTAACGCTCGTCCGCCCCCAGATCGGGTTCCGATTGGCGCCAGAGTATGCGTGCGGCGTCTCCGGAGCGGGGGAAGTTGACGTTATCCAGGGTGTCGCGATCGACCTGCAGTGAGTAGAAGGCTTCATCGAACTCAAGGGTGGGTTGCTCGGGGTCACCCACGCGGATTTCGGATTCGCCCCAATAGCGCGACAGTCCGAAGCGGACTTCACCATTGTTGGCGATCTGGCGGCCGAAATTGATGCCGGCGCCGTAGCGCTGCTGGCGATAGTCGGCGACGGGATCGTTGTCCAGAATCACTTCGACGTTGCGTGCTTCGGCATCGATGAAGGGCGCGATGAAATAGCGTGAACCGTAATCCAGTGGCTGGTAGAACTCGCTGTACAACTGCTGATGCTCGCCCAGTTGCAGGCGCGTCAGCCATTCAGCGCCCAGCGGGTTGACGCCATTGACACGGAAGCTGGCTCCCATGGTGAACTGGCTGCCGCCCTCGAAATCATCCACCAGGTTCAGCCCCAGGCGCAGATAATCCGTACCGGTCTCCCGGCCGCTGGTGCGGATCAGCAGGGTGTTGCGATCGCCCTCGTGGAGAATCTCGTAGTTGACCTGGCTGAAATAATCGGTGCCGTAAATGGTGCCCATGTCCTTGGCCAGGTGATCGGTATTCAGCGGTTCGCCGAGCTGCTGACGGACCATGCTGCGCACTACTTCATCGGCGACCTTGCCGCTGTTGACCACCCGGATTTCATGGATGATCGGCTGGCGATGGGGACGGTTGCTGGCAAGGTTGCCGCCAGGCTGTTGCACGTTGGCCGGATGAGCGAACGCCTGCAGGTGCGGTGATTGCAACAGGCTCTGGGCGCCGGCGTCGATGGCTTCATCGGCTTCGGCGAAACTGCTGAAGGCGATGCTGCCCAGTTCAGGTTGCAGCAGCAGGTCCTGTTCGGTCAGCGTGGCCAGTTGCTCCTGGGTGTTGTTGCGAGTCAGCAGGGTGGTGGTCTGGTCCATGATGTCGAGGATGGTGTGCATGTCCTCGGCCGGTTTCAGCGGGGTGGCGATATCCACCACGATGACCCGATCCACACCCATTTCCCGGGCAACATCCACCGGCAGGTTCTTCGACAACACGCCGTCTACCAGCATGCGGCCATCGACCATTACCGGCGCGAAGAATCCGGGCAGGCCGATGCTGGCGCGGATGGCCTGGGGCAAATGACCACTCTTGAACACCACGGCATCGCCGGTGGCGATATCGGTGGCCACGGCGCGGAAGGGGATCGGCAGGCGGTCAAAATCATCGATATCGTTGGTATGCACCAGCAGGCTTTCCAGGACCAGGCCCAGGTTCTGGCCCTGCAGGAGGCCGAGCGGGAAGCTGAGCTTGCCACCCTTGAAGGTCAGGCGCTGCTTGACCAGAAAATCACGATCATCCTGCTTGCGGCGGTAGGGAATATCCTCACGCAACGGCGAATCGCTGAGCGCCGCCGGCCAATCCATCTCCAGTGCAATCTGCTCCAGTTCATCGGCGCTGTAGCCCGCCGCATACAGACCACCGATCACCGCGCCCATGCTGGTGCCGGCAATGGCGTGGATTGGAATGTTCTGTTCCTCGATCTGCTTGAGCACGCCGATATGTGCCAGACCGCGGGCGCCGCCGCCGGAAAGCACCAGGCCGGTGCGTATTTCGGTGGAGGGTGGGTTGTTCTGGGCCACGGCCAGGGCCGGGAGCAGCACCAACAGTAGCAGGATAACGGGTCTGAACATGGTGAAGCCTGATTTTGAGCGAGGTGACCGAATCGACGGCACATTGTATACGACACTGTGGTTGTTTTGCGTGGCTGTCATCTTTTGGTCATGTGAGCGTCATCATCCGGTCACCCAGTGACACTAGTTTGACCGCAGAGATGGAAGGGGGATGACAGATGACTCATGTGGAAGATTTCTCGGCGGTTGGCAAACAGCGGGTGCGCACCATCTGGATTTCCGATGTGCATCTGGGCACACGCGACTGTCAGGCCGAGAAGCTGGCAGGGTTTCTCAAGGAGTACGAATGCGACCAGCTATATCTGGTCGGCGATATCATTGATGGCTGGCGGCTGCGCAAGAGCATGTATTGGCCGCAATCACACACTAATGTCATTCGCCGCATCCTGACCATGAGCAAGCGCGGCACCCGGGTGACCTATGTCACTGGCAATCATGATGAATTCCTGCGCCGTTATGCGACCCTCAATATCGGCAACATCCGGTTGGTGGACGAGGCTGAGCACGTTACCGCTGATGGCCGAAAACTGCTGGTCATTCATGGTGACCAGTTCGATGTCATTACCCGCTGTCACCGTTGGCTGGCCTTCCTCGGAGACTACGCCTACGAATTCAGTCTGCGCCTGAATCGCTGGCTCAACTACTGGCGCAGCCGCTACGGCTATGGTTACTGGTCATTGTCCGGCTACCTCAAGCACCGCGTGAAGAAGGCGGTGAATTTCATCAGCGAATTCGAAGAGGCGTTGGCCCATGAATGTCGCAAGCGCGATCTGCAGGGTGTGGTGTGCGGGCATATCCACCATGCGGAGATCCGCGAGGTCAATGGTATCAGCTACCACAATTGCGGTGACTGGGTAGAATCCTGCACCGCGTTGATCGAGCAGTGGGATGGCAGCATAGCGCAGTATAACTGGGCCGAGAGCGAAGCTTTGGGCGAAGTCGAGGTCGAGGCGACAGAAGAGGTGTTGCCACTGCCCGTTACGCTGATCAAATGATTACCTTGTCCCGCAGTTTACGCGCTGCCAATTCCAGCGCCTTGACGATGTCGTCCTTGTCATAGTTGCGAATGCCATTGGTATCCAGATACATGGAAAAGCCAGGCAACTCGTGCTCGACGAAAGTGGGCGCTGCGCCCAGATCCCGGCGCAGCCCCACCACCTGATAGATCTGCACCGGCCGGCTGAAACCCTTGACCTCGATCCGGCCCTTGTCGCGGCACATGATCAGATCCTTGATCAGCGACCAGGTCTCATGGGGAATGAGGATCTCGCCGGCCTCGGCGGCATTTTCCAGGCGGCTGGCGAGATTCACTTCACGGCCAATGATGGTGTAGTCCATGCGCATATCTGCACCGAAATTGCCCACCGTACAATAGCCCGTACTCAACCCCATGCGGATTTCCAGTGGCCGGGTGATGCCCTGGCTGCGCCATTGCTGACGCAGTACTTTCATATGCTTGCGCATGGCGATGGCCATGGACACGGCAGCTTCGGCGTCCTGCTTGGCGCCGCGGCTGACCGGGTCGCCAAAGAACACCATGACGCTGTCGCCGATGAACTTGTCGATGGTGCCGCCATATTGCAGGGCGATGCGGGCCATTTCGTTGAGATAGTTATTGAGCAGATCGGTCAGCGCCTCGGCTTCCATTTCTTCGGCCAGCTCGGTGAAGCCGCGAATATCGGAGAAGAATACGGTCAGCTTCTTGCGATGGGTTTCCAGAGTGACCCGCTGATTGCCGGAAAAGATCGATTCCCAGACCTGAGGCGAGAGGTACTTGGCCAGGTTGCTGGCCAGCTCAGCGGTTTTTGCCTGCTCGGCGCTAATGAGTTGCTGTGCCTGCTCCAGACGCCGCCCCTGGCGGTAGACGAAGGCGGCGATGGTTACCGTGAAGGTGCCACCGCTGGCCAGACTGCAGAAGGCCAGCAACTGGCTGCTCACCAGTTGTGGCTCGGGGGTGAGAATGGCGGCCGACAGCATGCAACCCGCCAGGGTCAGCAGGCTGGCGGCGAACAAATACAGCGGCCCGCCGATAATGATGCTGGCGAAGCTGATCAGCAGTAGAAAAACCAGGCTCGGAATCAGGCTGAACTGGCATAGGGTGATGAACACGCCGGTGTGCAGCGCATCCAGAGCCAGCAAGGCCAGGCGCAGGTTGCGCGCGCCGGACTGGCGGCGAAACTCGGTCAACAGGCGGATGGCATGGGGATACAGCAGCGAGTAGATGATGACCCCGCCGGTCAGGGTGGTCAGCCCCTGCTCGTAGGCTATGGCGGTGAAGATGATAGCGACGCAGAAATAGGCCATGACCCGGGAGTAGTAGCCCTCGAGTGGAGGGCGTACCGGTTGTATGCGGGTTTGCAATGTCATGATCAGTCTTTCCCTGGCCTGATGGTGTGCCAGACCGATCATAGTATGCAAGGCAGGCGGTGGAAAGCTCAGGCGTACATGGACTGGCGCGGGCGGGCAAATACGCGGCGCAACATGGGCTCGAAAAAGCTCAGTGGCTCTGTCGGATAATCCGGGTCGAAGGCCGGTGCGTCATATAGTGCGCAGAACTCGGCGGTGCGCTGGTATAGGGGGTGATCCTTGAACTGTTCGCGCAGATGGCGATCCATGCCCAGATGATGGAAGAAGTAGTAGCCCTGGAAGACACCGTGCTTTTCCACCATCCATAGATTTTCCGCCGAAACGAAAGGCTTGAGCATGGCGGCAGCGATGTCAGGGTGGTTGTAACTGCCGAGGGTGTCGCCAATGTCATGCAACAGAGCGCAGATGACATATTCTTCATCCCGCCCGTCGCGGTGGGCGCGCGTGGCGGTCTGCAAGGAATGTTGCAGTCGATCGATGGGGAAGCCGCCGAAGTCGCCATCAAGTAGCTTCAGGTGAGTGAGGATGCGATCAGGCAGCTGTTGGGCAAAGGGACGGAAGTGACTGGCGATAAGGCTCCAGTCTTCGGCGGTGCCTTCCTGCATGGCGCGGAAGGTGGCGCGTTGCTCGCTCATGGCATATCTCCGGTTCTTGTCGTTGTATGCCGATGCTACAGGGTGGCCGACGTGACAACTGTCGGCCGTTCGACAATTTGTCGCTGGGGTCAGAAGCGGATACGTCCGGTAAGCATGTCCTTGAGCATCACCCAGTCACCCATGAAACTGTAGAGCGGGTATTTGAACGTGGCGGGGCGGTTCTTTTCGAAGAAGAAGTGTCCCACCCAGGCGAAGCCGTAGCCGGCCACCGGCAAGGCCAGCAACCACCAGACATTGCCACTGACAATAGCCCACAGCAGGATCAACAGCACCAGCGTGCTGCCCACATAATGCAGGCGCCGACTGGTGTCGTTGCTGTGTTCACTGAGATAGAACGGATAAAATTCGGCGAAGGAGTGGAACTCCCTGGTCCGGTTGGTGGTGTCGCTATCAGACATGATGTTCTCCCTGGTTTTGTTATGATCCGGCAATCATGTATCTGGAGCTGATGATAATGGACGCACTGACCGCATTGCACAACCGGGTTTCCGAACCGCGCCTGACTGGCCCGGCGCCCAGCGCCGAGCAACAGGAGGCGCTGTTTCAGGCGGCGTTGCGGGCGCCGGATCATGCCCGGCTGCGGCCTTGGCGGTTTTTGGTGCTGGAAGGGCAGGGGCTGGAGCGCCTGGGTGAGTTGTTTGCCGAGGCTGCGTTGGCCCGAGTTGGCGACCCGCAGGCGCCGGAGGTGCTGCGGGCGCCTTCATTGCCGCAGCGCGCACCGATGGTGGTGATTGCCATCAGCAGTCCGAAAGCCCATCCCAAGGTGCCGGAAATAGAGCAGGAGATGTCCTGCGCCGTCGCCGTCGGCAATATGCTGTTGGCGGCCCACGCACTGGGTCTGGGGGCAGTATGGCGTACCGGTGAACCCGCCTATGATCCGCTGATTCATGAAGGTCTGGGGCTGCAGGCCCACGAGAAAATTGTTGCCTACCTGTATCTGGGTCAGTCGACGGGAGCCCCGAGATCGGTTCCGGTGTTGGACTCACGGGACTTTTTTCGCCGCTGGCCGGACAGTTGAGGACGGGTGGGCAGGTGAATGCGTGCGCATAGCCCGCCCGATGCAGCCTGACTGAAACTCAGGGTGCCGCCATGGCGGATGATTGCGCGGCGGGCAATGGCCAGGCCCAACCCGTGACCACTATCTGCCGGCTGGCCCGGGACCCGGGCGAAGGGTTCGCCGAGGCGCTCGAGCCATTCCTGCGGCACGCCCGGCCCTTGGTCAATCACGCGGATGTCGCAACCCTCGGGGCTGGCTGACAGCACTACGCTGATCAACCCATCGTTGGGCGAGAAGCGCAGGGCATTGCGCAGCAAGTTATCCAGCGCGCTGGCCAGTTGCTCGGGCCAGCCCTGGATCGCACGGCCGGTGCTACCCTGAATTTCCAGGCGCTGATGGGCGGCGGCGAAGCGCGCATCCTCTACGGCATTGGCCACCAACGCATCCACATCGACCCGCTCCAGCGGTACGTTCTGCGCATCCAGCCGGCTCAGGGTGAGAATGTCGCCGATCAGGCTGTCCAGCCGGCTGCACTCGCGGTCCAGGCGCGTCCATAACGGATCGCCCGCTACCAGGCCCTGTTTGCTACCAAGAGCCAGACCGATGCGCAGGCGAGCCAGCGGCGAGCGCAGCTCATGGGAGATATCCCGCATCAGTTGATTCTGACTGTCGAGCAGGCTCTGCACACGGTTGCCCATGCTCTGGAAGCGCCGGGACAACTCGCCGATCTCGTCCCGACGCCGACCGATGTTACCCAGGGTCTGATCATCGAACCGCCCGTGGGCCAGGTCCTGGGCGGCGACGCCGAGCTTGCGCAGCGGTCCGGTCAGATAGCGGCTGAGCAATAGGCTGAGGAGCGCCAGCAGCAGCAGGGCCATGCTGATATTGGTGAACATGGCGAACGGGGTATGTTGCCAGCGGAATAGCTCTGGTGCCGGCACGTGCAACAGCAATTGATAGTGCGCCTGTGGGGAATCCCAGCCGAGCTGGAACAGCCGGCCATGGCGGGTACGTTCCGGGCCGCTGGGCACTGGCAGATCGAAACGGGGTAGCGTGGGCAGGGTGCCTTCAATCAGGCGCTGCCCCTGGGCATCGAACAGCTGCGCCCGCAGCCGATGTTGCCGGCGTTGAGCTTCGAGCCAGGATTGGGCAGACGCGGGGTCCTGTTCATACAGGGTGACCAGCTGTTCGCTGAAGTCCCGCAATTTGGGGTGAAATTGCAGCAGGAGCCAGTCCTGTTGCAAGGCGCGGCTGATCAGAAAGCCCGAACCGCCCACCAGCAGCGTGGCGAGCCAGAGAACGGCGAAGACCTTCCAGAACAGCCGCATGCGGATCAGCTCGCGTCAGAGCGCGTGTCGTCGCGCTTGTCGCTTCTACGCTCCTTGCGCTCTTCCATGTGCTTCTTCATCTTTTCGCGCTTTTCTTCGCGCATCTGCTGCATCTTCTGGCGCTGTTCGTCGGTGAGAATGGCATCCATTTTTTCCTTTTTCTCTTCGTGCAGCGCTTTCATTTTCTCGAACTGCTCTTCGTGCACGGCGCGCAGCTGTTCCTGCTGCTCGGTCGTCAGCTCCAGTTCGGTCGCGATCCGTTCCATGTGCCGCTCATGGTATCGACCCTTGTCCCCATCCATGCCGGGCATGGCCAGAGCTACACAGGATGCGGCGGTAGTGAGAGCGAACAGACCTGCCATCAGTGTCTTTTTCATGGGTATCTCCTGGTTTGCAGATGACCGGCGTGTCCGGCCATTGGTATCCAGTCTAGTCATGGGGATGTCAAGCAGGGCTGGCGGGCGGTAAAGGCTGTGTAAAGATCCGTCTGTTCCCGTTTCAACTGTACAGATAGCCCCGGCCGCGGATGGACTGGATGCGCGGGCGACCGTCCTCGTGGGGGCCGAGTTTGCGCCTGAGATTGCTCATGTGCATGTCCAGGCTGCGGTCATGGGGGCCGAGCGGCTTGCCCAGGGCCTGGCGCGACAGACTCTGACGGTCGATCAACTGGCCCGGCCGCTCCAGCAGTTCGCGCAGGATCAATACTTCGGTCTGGGTCAGTGGCAGCAGTTCGTCGTTCTGCCAGACCATCAGGCTGGCACTGTCGAGCCGCAGGTCACCGACCTGCAGCAACTGTTCATCGGCTATCGGCATGGCGCGGCGCAGCAGGGCGCGCAGGCGGGCCACCAGTTCCCGCGGATCGCAGGGTTTGGCCAGGTAATCATCGGCACCCAGTTCCAGACCGAGAATGCGGTCAACCGGCTCGCCCCGGGCGCTGAGCATCAATAGCGGGGTATTGCAGTGCGGACGCAGAGCGCGCAGCACTTCCAGGCCGTTCATGCCTGGCAGCATCATGTCCAGCACGATGGCGCCATAACTGCCGGTGCGGGCAGCTTCGAGGCCGGCAGGACCGTCGTGTACGCTGGTGAGGGTGAAGCCTTCGGCGGCCAACCAGGAACCCAGCAGTTCGCAGAGTTCCTGATCGTCGTCGATCATCAATACCGACTGGTTCAATTCAGCCACTCGCTGCGTTTGCGACGACCGCCGAGCTGCGCCAGTATCCAGCCCAGCAGCAGGCTGCCGGCGACGGTGGCACCGCCGACGATGAACCACTTGCGCTGCTGCTCTTGCTGATTGCGCGCGGCGACTTCTTCCATGGCGACCAGTCGGTCGCGCAGGGCAAGGTTCTGCCTGCCCAACCGCTCCACCTCGGTATGGTCGGCGGCGTTGGCCAGTTCGTCAGCCAGGCGCTGGCGCTCGGCCTCGACCTTGGCCAGTTCGGCCTGCAGCGTGCCGACATCCTGCTCGGCGGTGGGCATCTGCGGATCGACCGGGGCGTCGGCCTGCTGTGCATGCAGTGGCAGTGGCAGCAGCAAGGCGGCCAGCAGCGGCAGCAGGGATGGGCGAAGGGACATTCGGGTGCTCCTCATCAGGCCGGCAGAACACGCTTGAAGGGTTTGACCAGTACCTGGTCATAGACGCCGGCGGCAATGTAGGGGTCCTGATCGGCCCATTCCCGGGCCTGCTCCAGGGAGTCGAACTCGGCCACCACCAGGCTGCCGGTAAAGCCGGCGCTGCCGGGATCATTCGAATCGATGGCCGGATGCGGGCCAGCGAGCACCAGGCGGCCGGCGTCCTGCAGTTGATGCAGACGGGCAAGATGGTCGGGGCGGGCAGCCATTCGTGCATCGAGGGTGCCGGGGGCATCGCTGGCCATGATGGCGTATAACATGTCGGATCCTTGGGGTGGGTAGGTGATAGTGCAGTAACTTATGCCATTCAGTTGGGCATTGTCAGCGCCCAGACGGCATAATAGCCAAATTCTTTCCCTGAATGGCCTGGTTTGATGATGGCCCTGGAGCAAATTTGTTAGCGGACCTGCATATGCACAGCACGGCTTCGGATGGCGCCCTGGCGCCCGCCGAGTTGATGGCGCGTGCGGCCGCGGCCGGTATCGACCTGGTGGCGTTGACCGACCATGACACGCTCGATGGTCTGCCGGAGGCCCAGGCGGCCGCCGCAGCGCATGGCATGGACTGGGTGAGCGGCGTCGAACTGTCGGCGCAGTGGCAGGGCCATACCGTGCACATTCTGGGTTACGGCTTCGACATGCAGTCTCCGGCCCTGCGGGAGGCGCTGGCTGGCGTGCGCGATGGCCGCTGGCAGCGGGCCGAGCAGATCGCCGATCGGCTGGCTGCCAGGCGTATGCCCGGCGCGCTGGAAGGGGCGCTGGCGGTACAGCAGGCAACCGGCAGCGACCCGGATAGCCCACCGGCGCGGCCGCACTTCGCTGACTGGATGGTGCAGGCCGGATACGTGCGTGATCGCGGTGAAGCCTTCCGCAAGTGGCTGGGGGCGGGCAAGCTGGGTGATATCAAACAGCACTGGCCGGCGCTGGAAACGGCGGTGGCACAGTTGCGCGAGGCGGGCGGGCTGGCCGTCGTGGCGCACCCCTGGCATTACGGCTTCACCCGGGCGCGTATCCGCCGTCTATTGCGCGATTTCGCCCAGGCCGGTGGGCGTGGCGTCGAAGTGTCCAACGGCAAGCAGGCACCGGAACAGGTGGCGGTACTGGCGCGCATGAGCATCGAATTCGGTTTTCTCGCCAGTTGCGGCAGTGATTTTCATCATCCGGATTCGCCGTGGATGGCGCTGGGCCAGATGACGCCCTTACCGGCCGATTGCGCGCCGGTATGGCAGGATGCGCGGTTCCCCGATAATGTCATGCCATGAGCGGCCGCTCGACGGAAAAGGCGCAGTTCCCTAAACTGCGGGAAAACATAGCGAGAATGCAGCCGTGAGCCAATATTTCCAAATCCACCCCGACAATCCGCAGGCGCGTCTGATTCGCCAGGCCGTGGAAATCGTGCGTGACGGTGGGGTTATTGCCTATCCGACTGATTCTGCCTATGCCCTGGGCTGCCACCTGGGCGACAAGAACGCGCTGGAACGTATCCGCCGTCTGCGCCAGTTGGATGACAAGCACAATTTCACCCTGGTCTGCCGCGACCTGTCGGAGCTGGGCACCTATGCCAAGGTGGATAACGCCACCTTCCGGTTGTTGAAGAACAACACCCCTGGCCCCTACACCTTCATCCTGCACGCTACTACCGAAGTACCGCGGCGCCTGCTGCATCCCAAGCGGCGCACCATCGGTCTGCGCATTCCTGACCATCAGTTGACCCTGGCGCTGCTCGAAGCCCTGGGCGAGCCCTTGATGAGCGTGACTCTGCAACTGCCGGGCGAGAGTCTGCCGCTGACTGATGCCGAGGATATCCGCGAGCGTCTGGACAAGCAGGTCGATCTGATTATCGACGGCGGCGCCTGTACTATCGAGCCCACCACCGTGGTGGCCTTGCTCAACGGGGAAACCGAAGTGCGCCGCATTGGCCGAGGCGACCCCGAACCCTTCGGCGTCAGCCGTGAATGATTGGTCAACCGGCGCCCCATGCAGGCGCCGGGGCCGAAGAGTATGATAAGCAGCACAATGCCAACACCATGTATCACCAGACAATCAGGAGTTTCCCTTGAGTTCCGTTGAATCCCAGCGCCGGGTCGTGTCCGGCATGCGCCCCACCGGGCGCCTGCATCTAGGTCATTATCATGGCGTGCTCAAGAACTGGGTAAAGCTGCAGCATGAGTACGAGTGCTTTTTCTTCGCTGCCGACTGGCACGCGCTGACCACGCTGTACGAAACCCCGCAGGATATCGAACAGAACGTCTGGGACATGATGATCGACTGGCTGGCGGCGGGCGTCAGTGGTACGTCCGCGACCATGTTCATCCAGTCTCAGGTACCGGAACATGCCGAGCTGAACCTGCTGCTGTCCATGTCCACGCCGCTGAGCTGGCTGGAGCGGGTGCCGACCTACAAGGATCAACAGGAAAGGCTGCGTGATCTGGACCTGGCTACCTACGGTTTCCTGGGCTATCCGTTGCTGATGAGTGCGGACATCCTCGTTTATCGTGCCGGCCTGGTGCCAGTTGGTGCTGACCAACTGTCCCATGTGGAAATCACCCGGGAACTGGCGCGGCGCTTCAATCATCTGTACGGCAAGGAGGCTGGCTTCGAGGACAAGGCGCGGGCTGCCGTGTCGAAGATGGGCAAGAAAGCGGCCAAGCTGTACAACAACCTGCGCACCGCCTATCAGGAGCAGGGTGACAGCGAGGCGCTGGATACCGCACGGGCGCTGTTGCAGGAACAGCAGAACATCACCCTCGGTGACAAGGAGCGCCTGTTCGGCTACCTCGAAGGTGGCGGCAAGGTGATTCTGCCCGAACCCCAGGCGCTGTTGACGCCGGCCTCGAAGATGCCTGGTCTCGACGGGCAGAAGATGTCCAAGTCCTATGGCAACACCATTACCCTGCGCGATACCACCGACGAGGTCAGCGAGAAGATCCGCCGCATGCCTACCGATCCGGCGCGGGTACGGCGTACCGATCCGGGCGATCCAGACAAGTGCCCGGTCTATCAGTTGCACCTGGTATACACCGACCAGGCGACCCATGACTGGGTCAACCAGGGTTGCCGCAGCGCTGGGATCGGTTGTCTGGACTGCAAGAAGCCGGTGATCGATGCGATCTGCACCGAGCTGGCGCCCATGCAGCAGCGGGCCGTGGAGTATGAAGAGAATCCGGACGCAGTACGCCTGATCCTCAGCGAAGGAGCCGAGCGTGCCCGCGACGCGGCTCGCGACACTCTGGTTGAAGTGCGCCAGGCCATCGGCCTGAACTACCGTCGCGGCTGATGAGCGCCCGGGAACCTGCACAACTGGCCGCTGCACCCATTGCGGTGAGCGGCGAGCCGATTGCAGAGCTGCCGGGCCCGATTCAGCATGAGCTGCCGCTGGCCGTCATCAACGGCCAGCCACTCACCGAGCTGCCCCAGGATCTGTACATCCCCCCCGAGGCGCTCGAAGTTTTTCTTGATGCGTTCGAAGGGCCGCTGGATCTGCTGTTGTACCTGATCCGCCGCCAGAACCTCGACATCCTCGATATTCCCGTTGCCGAAATTACCCGCCAGTACATGGGTTATGTCGAGCTGATGAAGACGGTGCGACTGGAGCTGGCGGCCGAATACCTGGTGATGGCCGCGATGCTGGCCGAGATCAAGTCGCGCATGCTGTTGCCGCGTCAGGAAGAGGATCACGATGTTGACTTTGACGACGATCCTCGCGCTGAGCTGATTCGTCGGTTGCAGGAATATGAGCGGTTCCGCCAGGCGGCGGAGGATCTCGACGCGCTGCCGCGGGTCGGGCGGGATATCGCCCTGGCGGCTGCCGCACCGCCGCCATTGGAAACGCGCAAGGCCCATCCGGATATCAGCATGGAAGAGCTGTTGTTGTCGCTCAGCGAGGTCCTGCGCCGCGCCGACATGTTCGAAAGTCATCAGATCAGTCGCGAGACGCTGTCGACCCGCGAGCGCATGGCTGATGTGCTGGATCGCCTGCGGGGCGGCCAGTTCGTACCTTTCATCAGTCTCTACCAGCCGAGCGAGGGCAAGCTGGGCGTGGTGGTGACCTTCATGGCGGTGTTGGAACTGGTCAAGGAGCAATTGGTCGACCTGGTGCAGAGCGAGCCCTTTTCGCCCATTCACGTCAAGGCAAGGAACGATGACTCAACCACCGCTTGAACGGATTCTGGAGGCGGCGCTACAGGCTGCCGGCAAGCCGCTATCGCTGGAGCGAATGCGCGAGCTTTTCGACGAGCACACAGCACCTTCGTTGGAGGAGTTGCGCCAGGCGCTGGCCCAATTGGCCAAGGATCTGGCGGAGCGCTCGGTGGAGTTGCGCGAGGTGGCCAGCGGCTGGCGTTTGCAGGTGCGCGATGGATACGCGCCCTGGGTCTCGCGCCTGTGGGAAGAGCGGCCCCAGCGCTACTCCCGGGCGCTGCTGGAAACCCTGTCGCTGATCGCCTACCGACAACCCATCACCCGCGGCGAGATCGAGGACGTGCGTGGGGTGGCCGTCAGCAGTCAGATCATCCGTACACTGCTCGAGCGCGAGTGGGTGCGGGTGGTGGGGCATCGCGAGGTGCCAGGCCGCCCGGCGATGTACGCTACCACGCGGCAATTCCTTGATTATTTCAACCTGCGCAACCTGGCGGAGCTACCGCCGCTGGCCGACCTGCGGGAAAGCACGGAAGAGTCGGTATCGCCATTGGTCGGCATGTCGGATACCGGTGACAGCACGCCGGGCTGGGACCCTGTAGTTCCATTGGTGGCGGACGGCAGCGTCGGTACGGGTGATTTCGGTGCGTTGCTGGCGGAGCTGGAGGCAATGGAAACCGATCTGAAAACGGACTTCGATGACCTGCTGCCGCCAGTCGAGAATGACAGCGAGCCCGACCCCGCTGGCTGAGCCGGCAGGTCGATGCTATTCTGCGCGACCGGATTCCCCGGAAATTGTCCCCATCACACCGGGAGGTGCCACGCATGACTGACCAACCTATCAATCCAGAAACCGAAGAAACACCGGTTTCCGGAGAAAAACTCCAGAAAGTACTGGCCCGTATGGGCCTTGGCTCGCGTCGCGAGATCGAAGGCTGGATCGGCGCCGGCCGCGTCACCGTCAACGGCGAGCCTGCGCAACTTGGTTGCCGGGTCGACAGCCTGGACCAGATCATGGTCGATGGCCGTCCCCTCAAGCGTGACCTCAACACCGAGGTGGTACGCCGCGTACTGATCTACAACAAGCCCGAAGGCGAAGTCTGCACCCGCGATGACCCGGAAGGGCGGCCGACGGTATTTGAACAGCTGCCACGCCTGAAGCAGGGGCGCTGGATCAATATCGGGCGACTGGACATCAATACCTCCGGCCTGCTGCTGTTCACCACTGACGGCGAGCTGGCCAACCGGCTGATGCATCCATCCTCGCAGATGGACCGTGAATATGCGGTGCGGGTGATGGGCGAAGTCGACGAAGCCATGGTCGAGCGGCTACTGACCGGCGTCATGCTGGATGACGGTCCCGCCAAGTTCACCGATGTGGTCAGCTCTGGCGGCGAAGGTATCAACCGCTGGTTCCACGTCTGCCTGATGGAAGGCCGCAACCGGGAAGTCAGACGGCTGTGGGAATCCCAGGGCGTTCGGGTCAATCGCCTCAAGCGGGTCCGCTTCGGGCCGGTCTTCCTCGGTCCGGAACTGCCGGTCGGTCGCTGGCGTGAAATGAAGCAGAACGAACTCGATGTGCTCAGTGAAGAGGTTGGCCTGAAGCCAGTGCGCCTGCCGGAGTCTACTGTCGCCGAAAAGGAAAAGCAGAAGCGCCAGGCCCGCAAGCCCTCCATGCACCAGGCGCGTGTCGTGCGTCAGAACAAGTTCAAAGGCAGCGATCGTACGCGCAAGTAACGCGACTAACTCTCCTCGTCCGGCGGTACAAACCCCGCCGGCATCTTGCCCTGTAGATGCCAGGCGAAAGCGATGATCTCGGCGATGGTGCGGTACAGCGCTTCAGGGATCTGGTCGCCCAGTTCCATGCGCGTCAGCATGCTTGCCAGGTCGGCGTTTTCATAGATAGGCACTTCATGATCCATGGCCAATTCAATGATCCGTTCGGCCAGTTCGCCCTCGCCCTTGGCGGTGATGGTGGGAGCCTGTTCGCCGCCCTCGTAGAGCAGCGCAATGGCTTCGCGATGTTCGCTCATCAGGTTACCTCGTCGATCCAGCGTTGTTGTACCGCTTGCTGTGGTGCTGGTGGGCTGCCCCGGTGGGCGCTGAGTTCACCAACTTCCAATCCGCGGGTCAGCAGACGGTCGCGCAGTCGGCCCATCTCGGCATTGATACGCTGCAGGGTATCGCTCTGTTCGGCCCAGAATTCGCTGCTGACGCGGCCCTTGTACAGTCGGGCGATGCTCTGCATGGGACCGAGGCTTTCCAGATTGAAGGCCAGGCGTATTTCCCATTGGGGCGTTTGCTCGGTCTGGCGACTGTCCGGCGCCGATTGATCGCGCTGAATGCGCATCTGCACCTGGGTGAACTGCTGACCTTCACGCAACGGAATCTCCAGCTGCCAGACAGTCTGGGTACTGCCGTCGGTGAAGGTCTGGGTCTGACCGAGGCCCTGGAACTGATGGTGCTGAATGCGTGCCAGCAGGGCGGCGGTCAAGCGCAGCAGGCTGCCGAGATCGGGCGCATCGCTGAGGGTCTGCAGCGCTCGCGAGGGCAGTGGAAACAGGCCCGGCCTGGCTGTTAACGCGGCGGCCTGCCACGGACCGGGGGGCAGGGCAGTGAATTTGCTGGTATCCGGCGGTAATTGATGTTGCAGAGTGACCAGCAGGTTGAGCAGGCTGGCCTTGAAATCCGCGCCGGGTAAAGGTTCGGCGCCGGGCGGTGTGGCCAGACTGGAGAGCAGGGGCAGCAGTCGTGCCAGGGGTGGCAACAGGTTTTGCTGCATCGACTCGGTGGGTGCTTGGTTGGCGGTCGATGCGCTGCCGGTCTGCAGTGCCTGACTCAACTGGGCGAGCCCGGCTTCCAGGAATATACCGCTCTGACGCACCGCCTGGGCGACCCCGGCGGGGGTGCTCAAATATTCAGGGGTGGTGACATGGGTCAGCACCTGGCGTATGCCGGCCTGTAACAGCGGTGGCAGGTCCGGTAGCGCCGCCAGTTTATCCAGCATACGCAACAGGGGTTCGGCGGACGCCTGGGTTTGCAAGGTGGTACGCATGCCTTGCAGCAGGTCGAGCTGGCGGACCTGCTCGGTGACGGAGGTGACGCGCAGCTCGCCCTGGCTGCCCACCTGGGCTGTCAGCAGACTGCCGGGTGTAGCGGCGCGGCTGCTGTCCAGGCTCAGGACCGCGCCGGCTGCCGGCCCCTGCAGAATCTTCGCCAGGATGGCGAAGCGGGCCTGCTCGCTGGCCGCGGGTAATGCCTGGCTGTTGATGATGCGCGCCTGCACCAGGCTGCCCTGGGGAAACAGCTGCGGGTCCAGTTTGGTCAGTGGTGCCTGGCCAGCGCCCTGTGTGGCCAGGCTGTCGAGCACTGCCAGCAGGCGGGTGGGGCTGACCGCCTGCACCGTCAGGCCGGTGCCCGCTTCCAGTGGTTGGCGGCTGAGCACGCTTACATCGGTCGGCGGCAGGCCCGCCTTGGCCAGGCGCAGCAGCACTTCGAACTGGCCGGATCGGGGCTGGCTGGCGACCACCTCGGCTTGGGCACTTTCGCCTGGTGCCAAGGTCGCTGCGGCAATCGGACGCAGCAGCTCCAAAGCCACCGCCGAGGCCGTCGTGGTGGGGGCTGGAGCCCCGGTTCCAGGGCGGTTGGCGGTGATGGGCGGCAGGTTCAGATCCGGCGTCATGTGTGTCACATATTGATGTAAATCAGGCACCTCAGGGTAGGGGCGCTATGTATAATGGCGCCAGTCACCAAGGTGCCTGTCGCCTATGCAGTATAGCGGCAGCGCACAGGTAAACATGAGTGAACGATATTCGCTTCCCGATGGTTTGGAGTAAAAGTGAAGCCACTGCCTGTTGAGTTGGACAGTCTGGCCTGTGAGCGGGATCAGCGTGAGCTGTTTGCTTCGCTGTCGCTGCGACTCGAACCCGGGGAGATACTACAGGTGGCCGGCCCCAACGGGTCCGGCAAGACCAGTCTACTGCGCATTATGGCCGGGCTGCTGCCGGCGTCGGCGGGCGAGATCCATTATGGCGGTCGGTCGGTCTTTCATGGTGCCGGTCAGGAAGACTGGCGTCGCCATCGGCTGTTCATCGGGCACGCTCCGGCGGTCAAGGGCGCGCTGACTGCCGAGGAAAATCTGAGCTGGCTCTGTGCTCTGAGCGAGCCGGTAGCGGTCGAGGCCATCTGGCAGGCGCTGGAGCAGGTTGGCCTGCGGGGCTTCGAGGATATTCCCTGCCATAACCTGTCCGCCGGACAGCATCGCCGTGTGGCGCTGGCGCGGCTGTATCTTGAGCGGCATCCCGTGTGGATTCTGGATGAGCCTTTCACGGCCATCGACAAGGCCGGCGTAGCTGCGTTGGAAAAGCATATTGTGAAGCACGCGGCCTTGGGTGGAATGGTGATCATGACCACTCACCACGGTCTGGAGCACCTGCCAGGTGTGCGTCAACTGGATATGGGGCAGCTCAACTGATGCGCAGGGTCGTGTGGTTGTTGTTCTGCCGCGAGTGGCGGTTGGCCTGGCGGCGTCCGGGCGATCTGCTCAATCCGCTGGTGTTCTTCGCCCTGGTCGTGAGTCTGTTTCCGCTGGCCGTCGGGCCGGAGCCCACCATGCTGCGCAGCATGGCACCCGGGGTCATCTGGGTAGCGGCGTTGCTGGCCACGCTGCTGTCGCTCGATGGCCTGTTTCGCAGCGATTACGACGACGGCTCGCTGGAACAATGGGTATTGTCACCGCACCCGCTGGCCCTCATGGTGCTGGTCAAGGTGCTGCACCACTGGTTGCTTTCCGGCCTGGCGATGGTGCTGTTGGCGCCGCTGTTCGGGTTGATGCTGGCCCTGCCGCTATCATCCCTGCCAGTGCTGGTGCTGACGCTGTTGTTGGGCACGCCGGTACTGAGCCTGTTGGGCGCGGTTGGTGCGGCGTTGACGGTGGGCCTCAAGAGCGGTGGCGTGCTGCTGGCATTGCTGATCCTGCCGCTCTATATCCCGGTATTGATTCTCGGAACCGGGGCGATGGATGCGGCATTGCAGGGCATGCCGGTGACCGGTTATGCATTGTGGCTCGGCTGTCTGGCGATGCTGGCGCTGAGTCTGGCCCCCATCGCCATTGCCGCCGGATTGCGTATTGGAGTGAGTGAATGAACTGGAGTTTCTTCCACAAACTGGGTTCGCCCAAATGGTTTCATGACATCAGTGGCCGCTGGCTGCCCTGGTTTGCCGTGGCCGGTGTGCTGTTGCTGTCGGTCGGCAGCGTCTGGGGGCTGTTCTTTGCCCCGGAGGACTACCAGCAGGGCAACAGCTTCCGGATCATCTACATTCATGTGCCGGCGGCTTTCGTCGCCCAGTCCTGCTACATGATGCTGGCGGTGGCGGGGATAGTCAGTCTGGTTTGGCGTATGAAGCTGGCGGACGTGGCGCTCAAGTGCGCTGCGCCCATCGGCGCCTGGATGACCTTCGTCGCGCTGCTGACCGGCGCCATCTGGGGCAAGCCGACCTGGGGCACCTACTGGGTCTGGGACGCGCGACTGACGTCCATGCTCATCCTGCTGTTCCTTTATTTCGGCATCATTGCGCTGGGGCAGGCGATCAGCAATCGTGAAACCTCGGCCAAGGCTACCGCTGTGCTGGCGATCGTCGGCGTAGTGAATATTCCCATCATCAAATACTCGGTGGATTGGTGGAATACCTTGCACCAGCCGGCCACTTTCAAGATCACCGAGAAGCCGGCCATGCCGGTGGAGATGTGGTTGCCGCTGCTGCTGATGGTGCTGGGCTTCTATGCCTTGTTCACCGTCAGCCTGTTGATGCGGATGCGGCTCGAGGTGTTGCGTCGTGAGCACAAGACGCGCTGGGTGCGCGAGGTGCTGGAGAAATCATCATGAACAATCTGGCAGACATGCTGGCGATGGACGGGCACGGTGTTTATGTCTGGTCGTCCTATGCCATAACTCTGGTCGTATTGGCGTTGAACGTGGTGCAGCCCTGGCTGGCCCGTCGTCGTCTGGTCAATGAAGAGGCGCGTCGCCGCCGTCGGGAGGTTAAATAATGCATCCGCAGCGCAAGAAACGCCTGTTGCTGATCCTGTTGGTCGTGGTTGGAGTCTGTGTCGCGGTGGCCCTGGCGCTGGGCGCGTTGAAGCAGAACATCAACCTGTTCTATACCCCCACGGAGATTGCCACTGGAACGGCGCCACTGGATGCCCGCATCCGTGCCGGCGGCATGGTGGTGAACGGCAGCGTGAAACGCGCGCCCGACAGCCTGCAAGTAACATTCGACGTGAGTGACGGTGCCGAGCAGGTAACCATCGCCTACAGCGGCATCCTGCCTGACCTGTTCCGCGAGGGGCAAGGCATCGTCGCCATGGGGCGTCTGAATGAGGACCGCGTGCTGATGGCCGATGAAGTGTTGGCCAAGCACGATGAAGAATACATGCCGCCGGAAGTGGCCGAGGCCCTGAAAAGGGTCGAACACATGAAAGTGGACGGCTATACGCCGTCCGTCAACTGATTCGGAGGCTGCATGATTCCCGAACTTGGCCAGATTGCCCTGATTATCGCCCTGGTACTGGCGGTGTTGCAGGCCACCATTCCTCTGTATGGCGCCTGGCGCGGCGATACCCTGGCGATGGGCTTTGCCCAGCCGGCGGCCCTGGCCCAGTGCCTGTTCGTATTGTTCGCCTTCGTTTGTCTGGTATACGCATTTGTCAGCAATGACTTCAGCGTGACCTACGTGGCACTCAACTCCAACTCCGCGCTGCCCTGGTATTACCGGGTCAGTGCCGTGTGGGGCGGTCACGAAGGCTCGCTGTTGCTGTGGGCCCTGATTCTGGCGGCCTGGACCTTCGCCGTGGCGGTCTTTTCCCGCGACCTGCCGGAAGAAATGCTCGCCCGGGTGCTCGCGGTCATGGGCATGATCAGTATCGGCTTCCTGCTGTTCATGTTGATGACATCCAACCCCTTCGATCGCCAGTTGCCGTTCTTTCCCGCCGATGGCAACGACCTGAACCCGCTGTTGCAGGACTTTGGCCTGATTGTGCACCCGCCGATGCTGTACATGGGTTATGTCGGTTTCTCGGTGGCTTTTGCCTTCGCCATTGCTGCGCTGTTGGGTGGACGCCTGGATGCGGCCTGGGCGCGCTGGTCGCGGCCCTGGACCATCGTCGCCTGGGCCTTCCTCGGACTGGGTATCGTGCTGGGCTCCTGGTGGGCCTATTACGAGCTGGGCTGGGGCGGCTGGTGGTTCTGGGACCCGGTGGAAAATGCTTCCTTCATGCCCTGGCTGGTCGGTACCGCGCTGATTCACTCGCTGGCGGTGACCGAAAAGCGCGGTGTGTTCAAGAGTTGGACCGTGTTGCTGGCCATCGCCGCCTTCTCCCTCAGTCTGCTGGGCACCTTCCTGGTACGCTCGGGCGTGCTGACCTCGGTTCATGCCTTCGCCACTGACCCGGAGCGGGGCGTCTTCATTCTCGGCTTCCTGTTGATCGTGGTCGGCGGTTCGCTGGCGCTTTACGCCCTGCGTGCCCCGGTGGTCAAGAGCCAGATTGGCTTCGCCCTGTGGTCCCGGGAAACCCTCTTGCTGGTCAATAACGTCATCCTGGTGGTGGCGACCCTGATGGTGCTGTTGGGTACGTTGTACCCCATGGCCCTGGATGCGCTGACCGGCACCATGGTGTCGGTGGGGCCGCCGTACTTCAATGCGCTGTTCGTACCGCTGATGGCCGCGCTCATGTTGGCAATGGGCGTCGGTGTGCTGAGCCGCTGGAAAGACACGCCGGTGAAATGGCTGGTTGGCCAGCTGAAGTGGGTGCTGGTGCTGTCGGCTATCGCCGCGGTCGGCTTGGCGGTGTGGATTGGCGATCATCACGTGGCGGTGGCCAGCATGCTGTTCCTGGTGCTCTGGGTGGCGGGTGCCAGCCTGCGTGACGTTCTCGACAAGTCGCGAAACAAAGGGCTGGTCCGCGGCGTACGCGCCTTGACCCGCAGTTACTGGGGCATGACCCTGGCCCACCTGGGCATCGCCATCTGCGCCGTGGGCGTGGTAGGGGCCAGTCTGTTCGACAGTCAGCGCGACCTGCGCATGGCGCCGGGTGACGCGCTGGAACTGGGCGGTTACCGCTTCGTGTTCCAGGGCGCGGACCACCGCGAAGGACCGAACTGGATCTCTGATGAGGGCATTATCGAGGTATACCGCAACGAGCGCCGTATCACTACGCTGACGCCGGAGAAACGCCTCTACACCGTGCAGAACATGCCGATGACCGAGGCCGGTATTCATCCGGGCTTCACCCGCGACCTGTTCGTTGCCATGGGTGAGCCGCTGGAGAATGGTGCCTGGGCGATTCGCGTGCACATCAAACCGTTCGTGCGCTGGATTTGGGGCGGCGGTCTGTTGATGACCATCGGTGGCCTGCTGGCGGCCAGTGACAAACGCTATCGCCTGAAGGTGCGCCAGCGTCGCACCGTGCCCCAGACGGCGACACGGGAGGCTGTCTGATGCGCAGACCCTGGATGCTGATTCCGTTGGTATTGTTCATCCTGCTGTTGGTGCTGTTTCTCAAGGCGCTGAACGACAAGAAGACCCAGCAGGATTTGGCTATCGATCCCAGCACCTTGCCGTCAGCGCTGATCGACAAGCCGTTCCCTGACTTTTCCCTGCCATCGGTGGAAGAGGGCGGGCCGTTGCTCACTCAGGCGGACCTGCTGGGTCAGCCGGCGCTGGTCAACGTCTGGGGCACCTGGTGTGTCGCCTGCCGGGTCGAGCACCCGGTGCTGAACCGGCTGGCGGACCAGGGCGTGATCATCCATGGGGTGAACTACAAGGACAACACCGAGGACGCCCGGCAATGGTTAAAGGAGTTTCATGACCCCTACCAGTTGAACATCAGCGATGCTGACGGGCGATTGGGCCTGGACCTGGGTGTTTACGGTGCGCCGGAAACCTTCCTGATCGATGCTGAAGGTGTCATTCGCTACAAGTTTGTCGGCGTGGTCGACGAGCGTGTATGGGAAACGCAGCTGGGCCCGCGTTACCAGGCCCTGGTCGATGAAGGAGGTGCGCCATGATCCGCTGGTTGGGTTTCCTGCTGGCTTTGAGTCTGGCACCGCTGACATTGGCGGCCATCGATACCTACGAGTTCGAGACCGAAGCGCAGCGTGAGCAGTTCTACAAGGTGAGTTCAGAACTGCGCTGCCCCAAATGTCAGAACCAGAATATCGCCGACTCCGATGCGCCGATCGCGATGGACCTGCGCCGCGAGGTGTACCGCATGGTCACCGAGGGCAAGGGCGATGAGCAGATCGTCGATTTCATGGTCAGCCGCTACGGCGACTTCGTGCGTTACAAGCCCGCATTGACGCCGGCCACCCTGGTGCTCTGGTTCGCGCCGGCCGTGTTGCTGCTGGGTGGCTTCCTGTTCCTGGTGGTCCTGTTGCGTCGTCGTCAGCGCGCGCTGCGTGATAGCGAAACGCAACATTTGAATCAGGATGAACAACGACGCCTGCAATCCCTGCTGGAAAGAGAAGAAGACAGCTGATGACTGATTTCTGGTTGTATAGTGCGCTGCTGATCCTGGCAGGCATGCTCGTAATAGTCTGGCCGATGTGGAAACTGCGTAGCCGCAGCAAGGCCGACCGCACCGCCCTCAACGTGGCGCTGTATGAAGAACGCGTGGCCGAACTGGCTAACCAGCTGGCGGCCGGCGAGGTGAGCGCAGAGCAGCATGACTCGGCGCTGGAGGAAGCGGGTAAGTTGCTGCTGGAAGATACCGCTCGGGCGGAGGACCAGCGGCAGCCATTACACCGTGGCCGCGCCTGGCCGCTGCTGTTGTCCGCTGGCGCCCTGCCGCTGGTAGTGATTGCCCTGTACCTGAGCTGGGGCAACCCGGCGGGTGTGCAGCTGGCGCGGGAAATGGCGAATAACCCGGTCCCCGAAGACCTTGATGGCTATATCGACCGCATGGAGCGTATCACCGAGATCCAGCCGGAGAATGGAGAGGCCTGGTACATGCTCGGCCGCGCCTATCTGTCTGATCAGCGACCGCAGGAGTCGGCAGATGCCTTTTCCGCCAGCCTGCAGCGCCTTGGCGAGCGGCCGGAAGTGCTGGCTCAACTGGCCCAGGCGCGCTTCTTCGCCAATGGCAACAAGCTCGACACCGACTCCGTGGCTGCACTGGATCGGGCCTTGGAGCTGAATCCCCATGAGCCGACGGCATTGGGGCTGCTGGGGATCGCGGCTTTCGAGTCCGGCGAATATGCCGGTGCAATCAGTTACTGGGAGCGCTTGCTCGCCGGTATGCCGCCGGGCAGCGAGGGTGCTCGGGCAATCCAGGGCGGCATCGAGCGGGCGCGCCAACGCATTCAGGAAGCCGGCGCAACAGCAAATGGAGTGGAGGCGCCAGCGGCGCAGCAACTGCAGATCAGCGTGCGGGTGGAATTGGCTGATGAGCTGGCCGCCGAGTTCGGTGATGACGCGGTGGTCTTCGTCTCCGCCCGCGACCCACAGGGTCCGCCCATGCCGTTGCTCGCCCAGCGTCTGGGCAAGGGCGAGCTGCCTACCGAGGTGGTACTGGATGCCAGCGATGCGCTGATGCCCGGTGTGCAGCTGCAGCAGGGGCAAGCCTTGCAGTTGAGTGCACGCATCTCGACTTCCAGTGATGTCATGCAGGCCAGCCATGCGGCCGAAGCTATCGACATCACCGTCAGCGAAGAGCTGGAACAGCCCACCGTACTGCGAATCGACCGCGCCCTCTGATCTATCCCTCCTCGTGGGTTGGCCTGACGGCCAGCCCGCAGCCTCTTCGCGGCCAAGGCCGCTCCCGCACAAACGATAAGTACCGCGAGATCGCGCTCCCATAGCCTATGGTGGATGTGTAGAAGAAGGCTTGCCCGCGTACTGGGTGGCCCTTGAACCGCTGCGTTCTATGGAGTGCGGGCGTGCTGAGCGGCCGGGCCGTGATCGTATGGAGTATGACGGAATGAGCTTTGTGCCCGATGCCGGGGCATAAAAAAACCGCCGTCACGAGGACGGCGGTTGGTCATGCGGGGATGTATCGGATCAGATGCCGAATACCCAGAACATGAGGTAGTAGGCCAGCAGGCCGACAATGATGACCCCGGCGATATTCAGCTTGAAGCCAGCGGAGATCATATCGGTGATCTTCATATGGCCGGTACCGAACACAATGGCGTTTGGCGGCGTGGCCACCGGCATCATGAAGGCACAGCTGGCGGCAACCGCGGCCGGTACCGCGTACAGGATCGGCGATACACCCTGAGCCATGGCCAGGGCGCCCATCAGCGGCAGGAAGGCGGCGGCCGTGGCGGTATTGCTGGTGATCTCGGTCAGGAAGATAATCACCGCCGCAATGACCAGCACAATAGCCAGTGTCGGCAGCGTACCGATCACGGACAGGGATTCGGCAATCCAGACTGCCAGGCCGGAGGAGGTAATCACCGCCGCCAGCGACAGGCCACCGCCGAACAGCAGCAGCACGCCCCAGGGCATCTTCGAAGCGGTTTCCCAGTCCATCAGATTGCCTTTTTCACGGTTGACCGGAATCAGGAACATGATGATGGCCGAGGCAATGGCGATGATGGTGTCGTTCAGCCAGGGGATGAGCGAACTGGATAACAGAGGCTGGAAGATCCAGGCGGCAGCGGTCAGCAGGAATACGACACCTACCAGTTTCTCGCCACGGCTCATCGGCCCCAGATCGGTAAGCTGCTTCTGTAGCAATTCTCGGCTGTTATTCTCGGCGTTGAGGCCAAAATTCTTGCGCGTCAGCATGAACCACACGGTGGCCAGCATCATTACCGAGATTGGTACCCCGATCAACATCCACTGGCCGAAGCCGATATGAATGTCATGGTTGTCAGCCAGATAGGCTACCAACAGCGCATTCGGCGGTGTGCCGATGATGGTACCTATGCCGCCGATGCTGGCCGCATAGGCGATGGCCAGGAGCAGGGCGGTCGCATACTTGCGCACCGCTGCCGGATCATCATTTTCGAACATGCTGACGACGGACAGGCCGATCGGCAGCATCATGATAGCGGTGGCGGTGTTGCTCACCCACATGCTGAGGAAGCCTGTGGCAATCATGAAACCACCGATCTGATGGCTGGGCTTGGTGCCTACGGCCAGCAGCGTCATCAGGGCGATGCGCTTGTGCAGATTCCAGCGTTGCATCGCCAGCCCCAGCACAAAGCCACCCATGAACAGGAAGATGGTCGGATTGGCATAGGGAGCAGTGGCCTGACTTACGGTGCCGATGCCCAATGCGGGAATCAACACGATGGGCGCCAGCGAGGTGGCCGGGATCGGAATCGCCTCGGTGGCCCACCAGGCGGCCAGCAGCATCATCAGGCCGGCAGCTTTCCAGGCGGCGTCGCTCATGCCCTCGGGTGCGGGCAACAACAGGGTCATGACCAGCAGCGCAACGCCGGCGAGCAAGCCCACGAGTCGGCTAGTGGTCCAGCCATCGGGTAGTGATTGGTTTGTTGTCGTGGCAGACATTCTCTTTTTCCAGATCGAATTTTTGTCTTTGCTTCACCTTTGCAGCAGCGCACTTGCCAGGGCGCTGCCAACCATCAGTAAAGCCTATTGCTTATCTACCTGCCCAACCGAATAGCTTTTCCCATGCAGTGGATGCCACTGCTTGGTGATGGGGCTTCTATTCGGGGAGTAATACAGGTAAAAAGGGGACGTTTTCCACTTCTGCAAATATCCGCCGGATGGCTGCCAGACACTCACCGAACGGCAAGGGACAGACATTTTTCAATGCGACTCAAGTGCATCAAACTGGCGGGTTTCAAGTCCTTCGTGGATCCTACCACAGTTTTCTTTCCCACCAATATGGGCGCGGTTGTTGGGCCGAACGGCTGTGGCAAGTCGAACATAATCGATGCAGTGCGCTGGGTGATGGGCGAAAGCTCGGCCAAGAACCTGCGGGGCGAGTCGATGACGGATGTCATTTTCAACGGCTCGAACAGCCGCAAGCCCGTAGGACAGGCGTCTATCGAGCTGGTCTTCGATAACAGTGATGGCACTCTGCAGGGTGAGTACGCCGGCTACAATGAGATATCGATTCGTCGCAAAGTTACCCGTGAAGCACAAAATCAGTATTTTCTCAATGGGACCAAATGCCGACGCCGGGATATTACCGATATATTCCTCGGCACAGGGTTAGGGCCGCGCAGTTATTCCATTATTGAACAGGGCATGATTTCCAAGCTCATCGAGGCCAAGCCCGATGAGCTGCGTTTGTTCATAGAAGAGGCGGCCGGTATCTCCAAATACAAGGAGCGCCGTCGGGAGACTGAAAATCGTATCCGTCGTACCCATGAGAATCTGGCACGCCTGACCGACCTGCGCGAGGAGCTGGAGCGGCAGTTATCCCGCCTGCATAGCCAGGCCCAGGCGGCGGAGAAGTACAAGACGCTCAAGGCTGATGAGCGTCAGCTCAAGGCGCAGCTGCAAGCGTTGCGTTGGCAGACGCTGGATGGTCAGACGCTGGAACGTGAACAGCAGGTGCGCGGCCTCGAAGTAGCGCTGGAAGGGGTAATTGCCGAGCAGCGCAATGCCGATAGCGAAATCGAGAAGCAGCGCGATCAGCATAGTGAGCTGAACGACAGCTTCAACCAGGCGCAGGCGCGCTACTACAGTATTGGCGCGGATATCAGTCGCATCGAACAGGTGTTGCAGTTCAACCGCGACCGCCAGCGCCAGGTGCGCGATGACCTGGAGCAGACCGAGCAGGCCTGGCAGGAGGCGCAGAGCCATCTGACGCAGGATCAGGCCTTGCTGGGCGACCTGCGCAGCGAACTTGAGCGCACCGAGCCTGAGCTGGAGCTGGCCGCGGCGGCGGATGAGGATGATGCCGCGCGGATGGCCGAAGCCGAAGCGGCAATGCAGGGTTGGCAGACCGCCTGGGATGTGTTCAACCAGCAAGCTTCGGCGCCGCGGCAGCAGGCCGAGGTCGAGCAATTGCGGATCCGACATCTGGAGCAGAGCGTGGAGCGTTTCGGTGAACGCATCCAGCGGTTAGAGGAAGAGCGCGCCGGTCTGTCTGCCGATTCACTGGATGACGAGCTCGATACGCTGAATGAACAGCTGGCCGAACTGGACATGCGCAGTGAGAGCGACCAACTGACCCTGGATGATTTGACCGACACCCTGCAGCAGCAACGTGAGGTGCTTGCGGCCCTGGTTCAGGAACAGGACGGTCGCCGTGGCGAATACCAGCGTCAGGGGGGGCGGCTGGCATCCCTGGAGGCATTGCAGCAGGCCGCGTTGGATCAGGGCGTCGGGGTGCAGCAATGGTTACAGACGCAGGGGCTGGATAACGCTGCGGTACTGGCCGGCCAGCTGCGTGTCGAGCCCGGTTGGGAGCAAGCGGTGGAAATGGTGCTGGGGGCGGATCTGCACGCGATCAGCCTGCCTTCGCTGGATGCCCTGCAGGCCCAGCTCGATAGTTTCGAACAGGGCGATCTGCGGCTGGTGGAGCAGTCGACATCGGGGGGCGCCGGACCCGTCAGGGCGGCGTCGTTGCTGGATAAGGTCGACTCGGCCGTGGATCTGTCGCCCTGGCTGGGCGGCATTCATACTGCCGCTGACTTGCAACAGGCGCTGGCATTGCGCGCCTCGCTCGCCAGCCATGAGTCCGTGGTGACCCCCGCAGGGCATTGGCTGGGGCCAAACTGGCTACGCTTTCGGCGGGGCGACGATCAGGAAGCCGGCGTGCTTGCCCGGCAACAGGAAATGGAGGCGCTGCACGCCACTCTCGAACAACAGCAGGCGCAGCTGGATGCGAACGAGGAACGCATGGCGGAGCTGCGTGAGCAGGTTCGGCAGCTGGAGTTGCGTCGTGACGGTCTGCAGCAGGGCTTGGCACAACTGGGGCGCGAGCAGGGCGAGCTGAAGGCCCAGCGTTCCGCTCGCCAGGTCAGGTTGGAGCAGGTGACCGCCCGGCGCGAACGCATCCGGGCTGATCTGCAGGATATTCAGGCCCAGCGCGCAGAGGAACTGGAGGAGCTGGGCGAGGCGCGGATGGTGCTGCAGGAAGCACTGGATCGTATGGCTGACGACACCGGTCGGCGTGAAGCTCTGCAACAGCAGCGCGAACAACATCGAGAGCACCTGGAGCAGGTCCGGCAGCAATCACGAACCCAGCGTGACCGCTCGCATCAATTGGCCCTGCGCACCCAGTCATTGCGCGCGCAGCTGGAGTCCACTCGTCAAGGTCTCGAGCGATTGCAGACCCAGGTCGAACGGCTGGCCGAGCGCCGCGAGCAATTGCAGATGTCGTTGGAGGAGACGCAGGGGCCGGAGGAGGACCAGCGTATCGAGCTGGAATCCCTGCTGGAGCGTCGGCTGCAGGCCGAACAGGAGTTGGGTACCGCCCGGCAGGCACTCAGCGTATCGAGCTGGAATCCCTGCTGGAGCGTCGGCTGCAGGCCGAACAGGAGTTGGGTACCGCCCGGCAGGCACTGGAGTTGGTCGACCAGCAGATGCGTGAGCAGGAGCGCCGTCGGCAGCAGGCCGAACAACAGGCCCAGTTGCTGCGCAGCCAGTTGGATGAACAAAGGTTGCTCGCGCGCGACATGCAGACCCGGCGGCAAGGCTTGCAGGAGCAATTGCTGGAGGCCGGCTACGACTTGCAGGGCGTCATTGCCACGCTGCCTGCTGGTGCCACTGAGGCCGAGTGGGAACAGCAGTTGATACGACTGGATGGGCAGGTCCAGCGGCTGGGTGCGATCAACCTGGCGGCAATCGAGGAATATGAGCTGCAGTCCCAGCGCAAGCAGTATCTGGATGCCCAGAATGCGGATCTGGAGGAGGCACTCGATACCCTGGAACAGGTCATCCGCAAGATCGACCGGGAAACCCGCAGCCGTTTCAAGGAAACCTTCGATAAGGTCAATGCTGGCCTGCAGAATCTGTTTCCAAAAGTGTTCGGCGGCGGCAATGCCTGGCTGGAGCTGACCGGTGATGATCTGCTGGATACCGGCGTGACCATCATGGCGCGGCCGCCCGGCAAGAAGAACAGCACCATCCATCTGCTGTCCGGCGGCGAGAAAGCATTGACCGCCATTGCCCTGGTGTTCTCCATTTTCCAGCTCAATCCCGCACCGTTCTGCATGCTTGACGAGGTGGATGCACCGCTGGACGACGCCAACGTCGGCCGCTACGCTCGGATGGTCAAGGAGATGTCGAGCAGGGTGCAGTTCATCTACATCACCCACAACAAGATCGCCATGGAAATGGCCGATCAACTGATGGGGGTGACCATGCATGAACCTGGCTGCTCTCGACTTGTCACAGTCAATGTCGAAGAGGCGGTGGCATTGGCAGAGGTTTAGGGTCTGTTGACGTTTCATCACGACCGCGCCGCCCAAAAACAGGTCCGGCCCTGCGGTTCGCGATGAAACGTCAACAGACCCTAGCACCTGCACAACATTGCTCGGGCGTGTTACTGTCTCGCATGTATTGGGGTGTGGCGTGAAAATGCCATACGCCGGGAGTCCCGCTCGGGGACTCTTCAACGGTATGGCATAACGGGAACTGCATATTCATGGATTTTGGTTTGCGAGAGTGGCTAATCATTATCGGCCTTCTGGTCATTGCGGGGATTCTTTTCGATGGGTGGCGACGCATGGGCGGCCGCTCACGCATCCGCTTCAAACTGGAACGCGATTTCAAGGACTTGCCTGAGGGCGCGGCCGGCGACGAGCTGCTCGGCCCGGCGCGTGTTATCGCGCGCGGCGAACGGGAAGAACCTACCTTCGGCGATGACCAGGTGACTGCTGACACCATCGATAGTCTGGAGGTTGACGAGATACGTCAGCCGGAGCAGGCCGGACTGGATCTGGATGAGCCCGAGCGTGCTCCGGAGCCTGCGCCGCGCGCGCAGTCGAGCCGTACGCCGCGGCCTCGGCGTGAGCCGATTGCTGAATCAGAGCCGGTTACTGCCCAGGCTACCCAGGCACCCGCATCGCCGGCCAGTGAGCCCGTGGCGCCGGAAGAAGTGCTGGTCATTCTGGTGGTGGCTCGCAGCGAGGAAGGTTTCCCTGGGGCCGCCATGATGCAGAGCATCATGGAAAGCGGACTGCGCTACGGCGACATGAACATCTTCCACCGTCACGAAAGCATGACCGGCAACGGCGATGTGCTGTTCTCCATGGCCAATGCATTGAAACCCGGTACTTTCGATCTCGACGAGCTGGAGCACAATCATGTGCGTGCGGTGACCTTCTTCATGGGACTGCCCGGCCCGCGGCACCCGAAGCAGGCCCTGGATCTGATGATTGCCTCGGCACGTAAGCTGTCACAGGAACTGGGTGGCGATCTGAAAGACGAGAATCGCAGCGTGCTGACCGCTCAGACCATCGAGCATTATCGCCAACGCATCGCCGAATTCGAACGCAAGCGCTTCGGGCTGCGTCGCTGATCTATCTGCGTACGCCTTTCTGTGGGGGCGGGCTGGCCGCGAAGGTTTTCTCGCAAGTCTGTGCCCGCTCCCACATTCGGATTCTTGGAAAGGGTGAACGCCACCTCGACCATCGGAGTCCCGGAGCAGCCACTCTCCATTGGGCTATGTAGCTCGAAAGGCCAGCGAAACCTCGCTGGCCAGTATTGATCCGGCGACAACCTCAAGCCCCGTCAGCTCAGCCTCCCGCCCCCTTATCCTGCTACAATCACACCCTCGTTCCACCTCCGATGATTTGACCGACCATGACCGTAATCCCCGACCCGGCCCTGCGTGCGAAAGAGCTGCGCGAAACGATCGACCAGCATAATTACAGCTACTACGTACTCGACGAACCCACGGTGCCCGATGCGGAATACGATCGCCTGTTCACCGAGCTGCGGGCGCTGGAAGAGGCCAACCCGGATATCATCACGCCCGACTCGCCCACCCAGCGGGTCGGCGGCATGGCTTCATCGGCCTTCGGCCAGGTGCGCCATGACGTACCCATGCTCAGCCTCGGCAATGCGTTTCAAGAAGCCGATATGCGCGATTTCGACCGCCGCGTACGACGCTCGCTGGATCTGCCGGAAGGTGATCTGTTGGACCAGGGCACCGCTGTCGCCTATTGCTGCGAGCCCAAACTCGATGGCTTGGCGCTCAGCCTGCTGTACGAGAATGGCGTGCTGACCCGCGGTGCCACGCGGGGCGATGGCACTACCGGCGAAGACATCACCGCCAACGTGCGTACCGTGCGCAATATCCCCTTGAAGCTGCGCGGTGAAGGCTGGCCGGCGGTGCTTGAAGTGCGCGGTGAGGTCTACATGACCAAGGCCGGTTTCGAGCGTCTGAACGAGAGCGCCCGCGAAACCGGCGGCAAGACCTTTGCCAACCCGCGCAACGCTGCTGCCGGTTCGCTACGGCAACTGGACTCCGGCATCACCGCCCAGCGGCCGCTGGAATTCTGTTGTTATGGCGTCGGCCGCTTTGAGGGCGAGTTGCCGAATACCCAGGTTGGCATTCTGCATCGGCTGCGTGACTGGGGGTTGCGGATCAGCCGTGAACTGAAGCTGGTTGAAGGCATCGATGGGTGTCTGGATTATTACCGTGATATTGGTGAGCGTCGCAACAGTCTGCCCTACGAGATCGACGGCGTGGTGTTCAAGGTCAATGACCTGGGTTGGCAGCGGGAGCTGGGCTTTCGCGCTCGGGAGCCGCGCTGGGCGATTGCCCACAAATTCCCCGCCAGCGAGGAAATGACCGAGTTGTTGGATGTGGAATTCCAGGTTGGACGCACCGGTGCGGTTACCCCGGTGGCACGACTGAAGCCGGTGCAGGTCGCTGGTGTCACCGTTTCGAATGCCACCTTGCACAATATGGACGAGGTGCAGCGGCTGGGCGTGATGATCGGCGACACCGTGATCATTCGCCGGGCCGGTGATGTCATTCCCCAGGTCATGCAGGTGGTGACCGATCTACGACCGGCCGATGCACGGCCGGTGCTGGTACCCGAGCACTGTCCGGTATGCGGCTCGGCGGTCGAGCGCACTCAGTTGATCAAGCGCGGACGGGGCAAGCAGACGGTGACCGAGGGCGCGGCTTATCGCTGTGTCGGCCGGCTGGCCTGCAAGGCGCAGTTGAAGCAGGCGATCATCCACTTCGTCTCCCGGCGGGCGTTGGATATTGATGGCCTCGGTGACAAGATCGTTGAGCAATTGATCGAGCGGGAGATGATTGCCTCACCCGCCGACCTCTATGCGCTGACCTACGACCAGGTGATTACGCTGGAAGGCTTCGCTGAAATATCGACCAACAATCTGCTGTTGGCCATCCAGCAGAGCAAGCAGGTCAGTCTGGCGCGCTTTATCTATGCGCTGGGTATCCCCGATGTGGGCGAAGAAACCGCCAAGTTGTTGGCCCGGGCTCTGGGCACGCTGGAGCGGATTAGCCAGGCGCGGGAGGAGGTGTTGCAGTTCCTGCCGGAAATCGGTGCCGAGGTTGCCCATGAAATCACAGCGTTCTTCGAGGATGAGCACAACCGAACGGTGATCAGCAAGTTGCTCGAGCGGGGAGTGCAATTGCAGGATGAGGGGCAACTGGCTGCGGAGTTCGCTGCCAGCGTCGGCCTTGATGAGTTCCTCGCCCGGCTGGAAATTCCCTCGGTCGCGCGCACCAGTGCCCAGCGACTGGCGGAGCGGTTTGGCAGTCTGACCGCCATCATCGAGGCAGACTGGTTGGACCTCAAGCAGGTGGAACGGCTCAATGAAAAAGCCATCAAGAGCCTGCGCGAATACTTCCAGCAACCCGAGCAACGCCAGCAGGTACTGGCTATCGAGCAGCAATTGCGGGACTTCGGCATGCACTGGGACAGCCCGAAGGCCCGGGGGGCGGAACTGCCCCTGAGCGGTCAGACCTGGGTGCTGACCGGAACCCTGGAAGCTTTCTCCCGGGATATCGCCAAGGATCATCTGGAAAGCCTCGGTGCCAAGGTTGCCGGCAGCGTATCGGCCAAGACCCACTGTGTGGTGGCTGGCCCCGGCGCCGGTAGCAAACTGGCCAAGGCTGAGCAACTGGGCGTGGCGGTGATGGACGAGGCCGGACTGCTAGAGCTGCTCGCTGGTCACGGCCTCAAGCCATGAAGCACGGCATCATTCTTGCGCCAATGGAGGGGCTGGTGGATGCGCCGCTGCGCGATATCCTGACCCGTATCGGCGGTATCGACCGCTGTGTCAGCGAATTTATCCGGGTGACCGAGGGGCCGCTGAATGTCGGCAGCATCCGCCGCATCGTGCCGGAAAGCCTGCATGGCTGGAAGACCGCAGCGGGAGTGCCGGTGCATCCACAACTGCTTGGCTCCGACCCCGACTGGCTGGGGCACAATGCTGCGCTGCTGGCTGAGTTGGGTGCGCCGGCGGTGGACCTGAATTTCGGCTGTCCGGCCAAGACCGTCAATCGCCATCGGGGTGGCGCCACCTTGCTGCGCGAGCCGGACACGCTGCACCGGATCGTTGCTGCCGTGCGGGCGGCAGTGCCGGCAGACATACCGGTCACCGCCAAGATGCGCCTGGGTTACAGCGATACCAGTCTGACCCTCGAATGCGCCAGCGCTCTGGCTACCGCCGGTGCGGCGGAAATCGCCGTGCATGCTCGCACCAAAGTGGAAGGGTATAAACCTCCGGCGCATTGGGAATGGCTGGCGCGGGTGCGTGAATCAGTGAGCGTGGCGGTGATCGCCAATGGCGACGTGAACGATGTGGCCGACTACCAGCGCATCCGGGAAATCAGTGGCTGCGAACAGGTGATGATAGGCCGTGGCCTGGTTGCCTGTCCGGATCTGGGCCAAGGCATCCGCGCGATGCACCGGAGCGCACCGCCTGTGTTGATGAGCTGGAGCGATCTGCGGCCCTGGTTGATCGATTTCTACCGCCAGGTACGCCTGCGTACGGCTGATCGTCATGCTCCGGGGCGGCTCAAGCAATGGCTGGGGTTTCTGGCGCGTAACTATCCGGAGGCGCAGCTGTTGTTCGACCAGGTTCGTCGCCAGACCTGCGCCGATACTCTGCAGACATTGCTGGAAACAGGCGGACGAGAGGCGGCGTGATGTCATTTTTTGAGGCGGTTATAGCTCCAGATGATAGTTCCGCATCGTATTTGCTGATGTAGTATTTTCGAAATCGACTTTCGCACTGCGAACTTGGTAGTCTTCGATAAGGTTTTCGTCGACGCCACGGAGTGCGCTAGTGATAGATAAGAATAGCTACCCAACTACAGCTCGTGCCTGGATCACTGTGGCCATTCTGTTGATGGCTTATGTGTTGTCGTTTATCGACCGCCAGATACTGAATCTGCTGGTCGGGCCTATCCGGGCGGACCTGGGTATTTCCGATACGCAGATGAGCCTGTTGATGGGCTTGTCCTTCGCTATCTTCTATACCATTGCCGGTATCCCCCTGGGGCGGGTGGCTGACAGCCGCAGTCGTCGCGGGCTGATCGCCTGGGGCATCCTGTTCTGGAGTTTGATGACCGCTGCTTGCGGCCTGGCCAAACAGTACTGGCACTTCGTGGTGTTCCGTATCGGCGTGGGTGCCGGCGAGGCGGCGTTGTCGCCGGCGGCCTATTCCCTCATGGCTGACAGCTTCCCACCGGAAAAGCGCGCCACCGCTATCAGCGTCTACTCCATGGGTATCTATCTTGGTGCCGGTCTGGCGTTTCTGCTGGGCGGGATTGTCATTACCTGGGCCAATGCGCACGGTGACATGGTGCTGCCGCTATTGGGCACGGTGCGACCCTGGCAGATAATCTTCCTGGTGCTGGGCGCTGCGGGCGTACTCTTCTGCCTGGTGTTGCTGGCCATTCGGGAGCCGACCCGCAAGGGTGTGGGCGCTGGTGTGGCAGTGCCGCTGAAAGAAGTGGGCGCGTATCTGCTGAGCATCCGCAAGGCCGTGATCTGCCACAACTTCGGCTTCGCCTGCCTTTCGTTCGCCTCCTACGGCGCCTCGGCATGGATTCCCACCTTCTTCATCCGCAACCATGGGCTGACTCCGGGTGAGGTAGGTATCTATTATGGCTCGCTGGTGATGGTGGCTGGTTCACTGGGGATCGTCTTTGGTGGGCGTCTGTCCGATTACCTGTCACGCCGTGGCTACAAGGATTCGAACATGCGGGTAGGGGTGCTTGCTGCCTCGCTGACACTGCTCTGCAATGTGGTCTATCTGGTCGATAACATGACCCTGCTGTGGATCATCATGTTCTTCAATGTCTTCACCGTGGCGATGCCGTTCGGTGTCGCGCCGGCAGCGATCCAGGAAGTGATGCCCAACGCCATGCGTGGTCAGGCATCGGCCATCTATCTGTTCATCATCACCCTGATCGGCCTGGGTATTGGCCCGACTGCCGTGGCACTGGTGACCGACTATGTATTCCAGGATGATTACGCCATCCGTTATTCGATTTTCTGGGTAGCCAGCATCATTACCCTCGGGTCCGTGGTGCTGCTATGGATGGGGATCAAGCCCTACCGGGAGGCGCGCGAGACGCTCGCCGCCTGGGGCGCCCGGCAGGAACAGGAACAGGCGGGCTGAGCCGCCATCATTCGACTTGCGCGCCTGCGGGCGCAGTGTTTGAAAATAGGAGCTGAACCATGACTGATGCAGTAATCGTATCCACGGCCCGTACCGGCCTGGGCAAATCCTACCGCGGTGCGCTGAATGACACTCACAGTGTCGACCTGGCCGGCTTCGTTATCGAGGAAGCGGTAAAGCGTGCCGGCATCGATCCTGCGCTGGTTGAGGACGTGATCCTCGGTGCCACCTTCCATGAAGGTGCCCAGGGCAAGAACATGGCCCGCCTGGCGGCCATCCGTGGCGGCCTGCCGGTAACCACCGCCGGTATGTCGATCAACCGTTTCTGCAGCTCGGGCCTGCAGTCCATCGCGATTGCCGCCCAGCGTGTGATCAGCGAGAAGGTTCCTGCCATCGTTGCCGGTGGTGTTGAATCGATCAGCCTGTGCCAGAACGACAAGCTCAATATGTTCCGCGGCACCAACGAGTGGATCAAGCGCAATAAGCCTGAGCTGTACCTGTCCATGATCGAAACCGCCGATATCGTGGCTGCCCGCTACAATGTCAGCCGTGAGTCTCAGGACGAGTACTCGCTGATCAGCCAGCAGCGTGTGGCTGCCGGTCAGGAGTCGGGCAAGTTCGATGACGAAATCGTACCGTTCACCACCAGCATGAAAGTGCAGAACAAGGAAACCGGCGAAGTCACCGACCAGCAGGTTACCCTGACCCGTGACGAGTGCAACCGTCCGCAGACCACGCTGGAAGGTCTGGCCGGCTTGAACCCGGTGCGTGGCCCCGAGCATTTCGTGACTGCCGGTAACGCCAGTCAGCTGTCCGACGGTGCCTCGGTCTGCACCGTGATGAACGGCAAGGTCGCCGAGCAACTGAACATCGAACCCATGGGTATCTTCCGCGGCTTCGCGGTTGCCGGTTGCGAGCCGGACGAAATGGGTATCGGTCCGGTCTTCGCGATTCCGCGCCTGCTCGAGCGCAACGGTCTGAAGATGGACGATATCGGTCTGTGGGAGCTGAACGAAGCTTTCGCTTCCCAGGTGGTGTACTGCCGCGATCGTCTGGGTATCCCGATGGAAAACCTGAACGTCAACGGTGGTTCCATTGCCATTGGTCACCCCTATGGCGTCACCGGCTCGCGTCTGACCGGCCACGCATTGATCGAAGGCAAGCGCCGTGGCGTCAAGTACGTGGTCGTGACCATGTGCATCGGCGGCGGTCAGGGTGCTGCTGGTCTGTTCGAGATCGTATAAGGCAGCTGCAAGCGTTAAGTTGTCGCTGCAAGCAAACCCGGGCCTAGGCTCGGGTTTTGCTTTTGGATTTGTTTTTGAGCTTTTTCTGCATCTTGCCGCTTGAGGCTCAATGCCGGAGGATTTGCCATGTCACAGAAGATCATCAATACCGACGATCTCGCCTTTCTGTTGTACGAGCTGCTGGACGTCGAGCGTTTTACCGAATTCCCCCGTTATGCTGATCATAGCCGCGATACCTTCGACGCGGCGATCGAGCTGGCGCTGAAAGTCGGTGCTGAGACCTTTGCCCCGCATAACCACCTGTGCGATGGCGATGAGCCGCGTTTCGAGAACGGCAAGGTGGTGATTCGCCCGGAGGTCTCCGAAGCATTGGCGGTACTACGTGATACCGGGCTGATGGCAGCTTCGCAGGATTATGAGCGTGGTGGCATGCAGTTGCCGTCGGTGATTGCCCAGACCTGTATTGGTCTGATCAAGGGCGCCAACGTCAGCACCCAGGCCTATGCCGGGCTGACTATCGCTGCCTGCAACCTGATCATGGCCCACGGCAGTGAGGAATATAAACAGCGCTTCGCCGAGCCGATGATGGCCGGACGCTTCTTCGGCACCATGTGCCTGACCGAGCCTCAGGCCGGTTCCTCGCTGGCGGACATCAAGACCCGGGCGGTACCGGCGGGTGATGGCAGCTATCGCATCACTGGCAACAAGATCTTCATTTCCGCCGGTGATCATGAACTGAGCGAGAATATCGTGCATCTGGTACTGGCCAAGCTGCCAGACGCTCCGCCTGGGGTAAAGGGTATTTCGCTGTTCATCGTGCCCAAGTTCATGGTCAACGAGGACGGCAGTCTGGGCGGGCGCAATGATGTAACCCTCGCTGGCCTGATCCACAAGATGGGCTATCGCGGTACCACCTCGACCATGCTCAACTTTGGCGAGCAGGGCGGGGCGGTGGGGTATCTGGTTGGCGAGCCGCACCAAGGGCTGGCGCAGATGTTCCACATGATGAACGAGGCGCGCATCGGGGTCGGGCTGGGATCGGCAATGCTGGGCTATACCGGTTATCTGCACGCCCTGGAATATGCCCGTGAACGGCGCCAGGGTCGACCGCTCAAGGAGCGCGACCCGCAGAGCCCGATGATCCCGCTGATCCAGCATGCCGATATTCGTCGCATGTTGCTGGCGCAGAAATCCTTCGTCGAAGGCGGTCTGGCGCTCTGTCTGTATGCAGCAACGCTATCCGATCAGAAGAAATATGCGGAAGATCAGCAGGTGCGTGAGGAGTCCGCCGGCCTGCTGGATCTGCTGATTCCCATCGTCAAGTCCTGGCCATCGCAGTTTTGTGTCGAGGCCAACAGCCTGGCGATTCAGGTGCATGGCGGTTATGGCTACACCCGGGAGTATCCGGTTGAGCAGTTCTACCGCGACAATCGCCTGAACCCGATCCACGAAGGCACCCACGGTATCCAGGGCCAGGATCTGTTGGGGCGCAAGGTGGCGATGCAGGATGGCCGTTTCTATCGGGCGCTGGTCCAGAATATCAGCAATACCCTGAGTGAATGCGCCGGCCATGCGCAACTGGAAAGCTCGCGGGCGCTGCTGGCCGAGGCGTTGGATACGCTGCAGGCGGTGACCGAGTCGCTGCAGGCCTTGCGCCGGGAAGATCCGGAGCGCGCCCTGGCCAATGCCTATCTGTACATGGAGTGCTTTGGCCATGTGGTGGTGGGCTGGATATGGCTGCGCCAGGCCCAGACCGCGCTACGCGGGCTGGAGCAGGGTGGGCCGCGTACAGCGGCGTTCTACGAGGGTAAGCTCAGAGCCTGCGAATATTTCCTGCGCTACGAACTTCCCAAGCCGCTGGCGCTGGCCAAGGTGCTGGGCGCGGCGGACCGCACCACGCTGGATATGCCCGAAGGCTGTTTCTGAGGGTGCCCCTTGAATTCTCGGCGAAGGCCGAGAATTCAGTCTGGTGCGGGGTTCGGAGTTGTCGATGGATCTTTCGCCCTCGTTGGCGTCCTGCCTCGCCCTAACTCCTGCATCCATGCAAGACCGCAGTGAGAGAGCCAGCGCAGCAGGGCAGCCGTATATTGGATATCAGCCTGCCAGCTGGCGCTCCAGCTCGATGAGTTGCTGTTTGCGCTCTACACCCCAGCGGTAGCCGGAGATGCCGCCGTCGCTACGCAGCACACGATGGCAGGGCACGACAATCGCCAGCGGGTTGGCTGCACAGGCGCCGGCTACGGCGCGCACTGCAGCTGGTTTGCCAAGCCGTCGGGCCAGCTCGGTATAGCTGATGGTCTGCCCGGCCGGGACCTTGGCCAGTTCGCCCCAGACCTGCTGCTGAAAGTCGCTGCCGAAGGCGTTGAGCGGCTGCTGCATCTGCAACCGCCCCAGGGGTTGATCCACATAGCGCAGTAACGCCTGCAGGTCAGCGCCGAGCGCGGCATCATCCTGGGTCAATGTCGCGCGAGGAAAGCGGCGCTGCAGGTCAGCCATCATGGTCTGCTCATCATCACCCAGCAGAATCGCGCAGATACCGGTTTCGCAGCCCGCCAGCAACAGGCTGCCGAGCTTGCATTGGCCGAGGCTGTAACGAATATGATCGGGAAGGCTGTGCATGGCTTGCTCCTGGGTTGGATGACAAGACCATCTTATTACCGGCTGGAAGGTTAAGGAACCTCCGCAGGCGCGGAGGTGGATCAGCGGTCGGTCGCCCTGCAGGTAGCAATTGCTGCAGGTGCGACCCAGGGCGTTGGCTCAGGTATCGATACCCATCTCGCGTGCCATGTCGTTGGTATCGATTTGCCAGTCGGCGGCAATATCCCGCTCCAGCCGCAAGGGCGACATGCCGATCAGGCCTTCCCGCAGGGCGCAGACATCGCTTTCCGGCGCTTCGACCCGTTCGGTCTGGCGGCGGAAGCCCATCCAGTAGTACGGGATGTCACGGGTATCACGTCGTGCTTCGATATTGACACCGCCGATGCTGCCGCGGCGCGGTCGGCAAATGGCAACACCTTTCACCTGTTGGGGCGTCATTGCTGGAAAGTTGACGTTCATCGCGCAATCTTCTGGCCAGCCACGTTGCAGCAATTGGCGCACCACCACGGGCCCAAACTGGCGAGCGGTATCCCAGTGTGCCGGGACGCCGCGGTGATACGCCTGACTCAGGGCAATGGCCGGTATGTTCAGCAAAGTGGCAGTAAGCGCGCCACCAATGGTGCCCGAGAACGCCACCGAGTCGCTGAAATTGGCGCCGTGGTTAACACCTGACAACACCAGGTCCGGCGGCTCGGGCATCAGTTCGGACACGCCTAGCAGCACACAATCACTGGGTGTGCCGCTGACGCTGAATCGGCGTTCGCCAAAGGTATGCAGGCGCAGCGGATGATGCAGGGTGACGGACATGGAGACGCCGCTCTGATCCAGGTCGGGTGAGACGATCCAGACTTCCTCGGCAATTTGCGCGGCAATTTCCTCCATGACCTTGAGACCGGGCCCGCGCCAGCCATCATCATTGGTGAGCAGAACGCGCTTTACGGGTTTGGACATGAAAGTACCTTTTGGAATTTTGTTGTGGCGTATGGAGGGTTATACCTGCAGGTAGCAGCTGTTAATGTGTGAAAGCTTTTGTGGGAGCGGCCTTGGCCGCTCCCACAAAGCAAAGCAGCTGTCACATGGACATCTACTTCCGCTGGGCGATTTCCCAGCCGGTATCGGCCAGCAGGCTGGCACGCTTACCGACCTCAAGAGCGTCAGCGTTGCTGGCGTTGCCCTGCAATGCCCGGTGGTACACGCCCTGGACAATCGCGGCCAGGCGGAACAGCGAGAAGGCAAGGAAGAAATTCCAGTTGGGGATTTCCGTGCGCCCGGTGAACTCGCAGTACCAATCCAGCACCTGCTGTTCCTCCGGCACGTTGTAATCCTTCAGATTCAACCCCTTCAGGCCACGCATCCCTTCAAAGCCGGTGTTCTGGTGATAGGGCAGGCAGCAGTAAGCCAGATCGGACAGCGGATGGCCCAGGGTGGCGAGCTCCCAGTCAAGAATGGCGACCACTTCTGGGCGCTCGGGATGCAGGATCAGGTTGCCGATCCGGAAGTCGCCGTGGGCGATAGTCGTTACATCATCCTGCGGCGCGTTCTCCGGCAGCCAGGCCATCAGTGCATCCATGGAGGGCATGTCACCCGTGCGGCTGGCCTCGAACTGGCCGCTCCAGCGCTTGATCTGGCGCGCAACGTAGCCTTCATGTCTGCCGTAGCTTTCCAGGCCGACCGCTTTCCAGTCAACATTGTGCAGCTTGGCCATGGTCTCGATCATCGAGCGATGGATCGGCATGCGCTGTTCAGCGGATACCTTTTCCAGCAGTGGATGGGAGTGCACCCGGCCTTCAACGTGATCCATGATATAGAAGGGTGTGCCGATCACGTCGGGATCTTCACACAGCAGGCGGGCGGTGGGCACGGGTACATCGGTGCTGCCCAGTGCGCTGATGACCTGGTACTCGCGCTCAACCATGTGTGCGGATGGCAGCAACTTGCCCGGCGGCTTCTTGCGCAGCACGTAGCGGTTCTCGCCGATGCTCAGCAGGAAGGTCGGGTTGGACTGTCCACCCTGAAACTGTTGAATGGTCATGCCGTGCTCGGCGCCCGGTATGCGTCCTTGCAGGTAGGCGGCCAGTTTCGCTTCATCGAAACGGTGGGCCGACAGTACATCGATCAGGGTGGCTTCGCTCATGTAGAAGATCCGTGGTATCTGTTTTTTGATTGGATGTAAAGCCTGCCACCCCGGCGGCAAATATGCCAGGGGGCAGACTGGTTACCGTAGGCAGCTCAGGTAATGGTATCGCCGCCATCGGCGACGATGGTCTGGCCGGTGACATAGGCGCCGGCCGAGGAGGCCAGGAACAGCGCCACGCCAGCGATATCCACGGGCTCACCGACACGGCGCAGCGGCAGAGACTGCTCGACGCGGGTCAGGCGATCCGGATCGTCCAGCAGCGCCTGGGCAAAATCGGTACGGATCAAGCCGGGAGCGATGGAGTTGACGCGGATGTTCTGCGGGCCATACTCCAGCGCCAGATTGCGTGCCAGTCCGGCTTCGGCCGCTTTGGACATGCCATATACACCGATATTGGCGCTGGCACGGATACCGGCGATGCTCGACAACAGCACGATGGAACCACCGCCCAGTCGCGTCATCTGCGGGATGACCATGTTGCACAGCCAGAAGGTGCCCTTGACGTTGGTCGCCATGATCTTGTCGAAGGCTTCATCGCTGACGTCGGCAGTCGGTCCGTAGACCGGGTTGGTGGCAGCGTTGCAGACCAGAATATCAATCTTGCCCCAGGTGTTGATGGTGGTGTCGACCAGATTCTGCAACTGAGCCTTGTCACCCACATGGCAGGGGATCGGCATGGCTTCCAGGCCCTGGGCCTGCAGTTCACCGGCGACTTTCTCGCAGGCGTCGGCCTTGCGGCTGGAAATGACGACACGGGCACCAGCCCTGGCGAATTCTTCGGCGATCGAACGGCCGATACCCTTGGTGGAACCGGTGATGACGGCGACTTTGCCGGTCAGGTCAAAAAGAGTGCTCATGGGCAGCTCCTGTTCGGAAGTAAATGGATTCGGTGCTGGCCGCATTGGCTGGCCTGGCGGCCGGCATCGCGGCGAGGGCGCCCTCTCAGCTACTCTCACTCACTCACTCACTTGCTTGCTTGCACTTGCCGTGGGAGCAGTCTTACGGTGGGGCGGTCTTGACTGCATGTTTACTGCCAGTCCATTCGCGATCAAGACCGCTCCCACGGGGCTCGCCGTGCTGGTTACAGATACTGCCCCATCTCCAGCTTGGCGATGGTGTTCAGGTGCACTTCATCCGGGCCGTCGGCCAGGCGCAGGGTGCGGGCCTTGGCGTAGGCCGAGGCGAGGAAGGAATCCTGGCAGACACCCTTGGCGCCATGAACCTGAATGGCACGATCGATGACGTTGCACAACATGGTCGGTGCCACTGCTTTGATCATGGCGATCTGTTGGCGGGCGACCTTGTTGCCGTGCTTGTCCATGCTGCGTGCGGCATGCAGGGTCAGCAGGCGAGCCTGGTCGATCTCGCAGCGGGAGCGAGCGATCATTTCCGGCACGCTGCCCAGCTTGTACATCGGCTTGCCGAAGGCAACGCGCTCGGCGGCGCGGCGGCACATGGCTTCCAGCGCGCGCTCGGCCTGACCGATGGCGCGCATGCAGTGGTGAATCCGGCCCGGCCCGAGGCGCCCCTGGGCAATCTCGAAACCGCGACCTTCGCCCAGCAGGATGTTGGATACCGGTACGCGGACATTCTCGTAGCGAATTTCGGCGTGGCCGTGGGGCGCATGGTCGTAGCCGAATACATGCAGGTCACGAACAATAGTCACGCCCGGAGCATCCAGCGGTACCAGAATCATGCTTTGTTGCAGGTGCTTGGGTGCATTCGGGTCGGTTTTGCCCATGACGATAGCAATCTTGCAATGCTCGTTCATGGCTCCAGAGGACCACCACTTGGTGCCGTTGATCACATACTCGTCGCCCTCACGGCGGATTTCGCATTCGATGTTGGTGGCATCGGAAGAAGCGACGTCCGGTTCGGTCATGGAGAAGCAGGACCGGATTTCACCAGCCAGCAGCGGCTTCAGCCACTGTTCTTTCTGCGCATCGTTACCGTAACGCTCGATGGTTTCCATGTTGCCGGTATCCGGCGCGTTGCAGTTGAATACCTCACCGGCAAAGGACACGCGGCCCATGATTTCGCACAGGTGGGCGTATTCTTCGTTGGTCAGGCCGGCGCCGCGCTCGGACTCAGGCAGAAACAAATTCCATAGGCCCTGGGCTTTTGCCTTCTGCTTCAATTCCTCCAGAATGGCCGGGTGGGACCACTTGCTCTGCTTGACCTGCTCATAGAAGAGCGCTTCGTTGGGGTAGATGTGCTCGTCCATGAAGGCTTCGAGCTGTTGTTTCAGTTCCTGAATTCGCGGGCTGAGATCGAACATAATGGGTCCTTGGGCAGTCGGAGTAGTTTGAACCATAACGTGTGTAGGTTGATGCCGACCTTATACAGGGACAAGCATTGGGAGAAGCATGTCCCTTGGTTGGAATGGAGGTGCATAAGCAAGTCTGATAGGCCTGTCGTCATGCGCACGAGCTAATTTTTTCTCCCATGGAGTTGATGATGTTGAAGATAGTAATTGGCGGCATCCTGGTGCTTTTGGCCAGCCTCGTCAGTGCGCAGGAAAACACTACCGCGCCGAGACTGGATGCAGAGCAACAGGGGGTGATAAAGCAAGCGGTTGGGAGTAGCGTGAGGTCAATCAGTAATGTGATGCGCGATGCAGCCAGAAATCCTGAGCAGACTCTGACCTTCTTCGCAATCGAACCCCAGCACAGCGTTGTCGAGATCTGGCCGGGCGGTGGCTGGTATACCGAGATTCTTGCTCCCCTCCTGCGCGATGAGGGGTTATATATTGCCGCGCATTTCGACCCTGACAGCGAACTGGAGTTTTTCCGCAAGTCCCGGGCGGAATTCCAGGCAAAGCTGGACAAATCGCCTGAGGTATACGGTAATGTTGAGCTGACCGTGCTGAATTACGATCCACAAACACCTATCGCGCCGCCAGCTTCGGTGGATCGTGTCCTGACCTTCCGTAATGTCCATAATTGGTTGGCGCAGGGAAGAGATGAGGCCTTGTTGGTATTCAAGAAAATGCATGCGGCGCTGAAACCGGGCGGCATGCTGGGGCTGGTGGAGCACCGTGCGCGTATTGGTACCGACCTGGAAACGATGATCCGGACTGGCTATGTGACTGAAGAGCTGATTGTGGAGTTGGCAGAGGAGGCAGGCTTTGAGCTGTTGTCCCGCAGCCCCGTCAACCAGAATACACGGGATACCACCACACACCCGGAAGGGGTATGGACTCTGCCACCGACATTGCGTCTTGGTGATAAAGATCGGGCGCAATATTTGTCGATCGGCGAGAGTGACAGAATGACGCTACTGTTTATCAAGAATGAATAAGATCGATGGTTGGTAAGAAGCAGCCCCGGCAATGGGGCTGCGTTATTGGTGCCGATTCAGAAATCAACCTTGGCTGACGCCATCACCTGCTCATATTGATATGACGTGGACTGCTCAATGGCAGCGAAGTCCCAATATGCGTATTCCAATCCCAGCGTGATGCGGTCTGTGGCGGCATACAGCAGGTTCAGATGGGCGGAAGAGAAGCGATCAAAATAGCGGCCCAGTTCCTGCGGGTCGGTATCGGTCACCATTTCCACTTGCGACAGGCTCAGGTTGGAACGCCATTTCGGTGACCAGTGTCTCTGATAGGCGGCGGTTGCGCCGTAGGAGACAGCAGGCTTGAGGTCGCCGTAAACAGTATCCCCATTAACATCCGTACCGTCGGTATTCAGAATATCCTGGAACGTTCTCAGCCCCGCATAGCGGCCCAAGGCACCGTAACTGTACTGTAGCCGCAGGTTATCCTTGCCAATAGTGGGGATGCGTGCCGACAGGGATGTTGCGCCTTGCAACGAGCGATCGCCGGTGCTTCCTTTTTCGAGGGTGCGTGCCATGACCGCAAGGGCGTAGGTGCCGTAATCGTTGCGCACCTGATAGCGCAGGACCGCATCAGGGAAGGCCTGATCGTGATCGCCGTCTTCCGGGTTTTCCAAGGCGGCAAAGAGACGGCCGCCCGGTGCATTCATGCTGTATCGCAGCAGCGGTTGGCGAGCATAAATGAAAGCTGCCATCTTGCCTTGATTGAGAATTTCCGGGATCGCTGCGACTTCGGAAAACGTGGTTACATCCTGGCCTACAGTCCAGTCCCCCCAAGAAGCGTACGCCAGACGTACGCGGGGATTGTAGCTATTGGAAACGAATTCATTGGCGCCATCTTCGGAGCCATGAAAGTCAAACTCGAAATAAGTGGTCAGATCACGGCCATTCACATCCGGGGTGACTGTGCGCAGGCCCAAGCGGCTTTCCCGAATGCTGGAACCCAGGCGCCACCGATCAGCATTGTCCGAACGGGCGAATTCGGCAAAATTGGCTGCTTGGCCCAGGGTACGGTTATTCTTGCTGCCGTCACCCCCGGAAGCGTAGACCGCGTCCGCTTTGATGAAACCGCTCACGGTGACTGTGGTATCGCCGATCTTGATGCCTTTGCCATCTCGCACGATCAGATCGGACTTGGCGATTGCTTCCCGGGTCTCCATGTTGTTTTTTTGTTGCGAGGCCAACTCGCTTCGTACTTCCTGTGCATCGTTGCGAGCGGCTGCCGCTTCGGCTTCAATGCGAGCGGTAGCTTCGTCAAGCTTCTGTTCAAGAGCTCTAAGCTGTTGCCGCAACGCTTCTATCTCTCCATTCTGAGCAGCTGCGGACCCGGCGCCCATCAACATGATGGGCAACCCCAGACAGGCGATGGTAGTTGCAAGTGGGCGCTTTCTAAAAAAAACGGTTGGTCTGATCATTGAAATCTCTTTTTTATTAAATGAGTCAGGCTCTAGGCCAAACGGATGGATTTCCTACCTCCTTGTGGGGGCACTTAGTGCCCGATCTTGCGGTGTTCCTGCTCTTGGAGTTCGCGCCACATGATTTTTCCGGATGAGGATTTGGGCAGCGCGGATACGAATTCGAAGACCTGGGGAGTCTTGTAGGCAGCCATGTTGCTTTTGCACCAGGAGCTGATTTCCTGCTCGGCCGTTTGCGGGTCTGCATCAGCCGATAGCACAACGCAGGCTTTTACTGTTTCGCCGCGTTTGGTATCCGGTGATGAAATGATGCATACCTCCTGAACGAGGGGGTTTTGATACATCATGCTTTCCACCTCAGATGGCCAGACCTTGAATCCCGAGGCATTGATCATTCGCTTGATGCGATCGACCATGTAGAAGTAACCATTGTCGTCATAGCGGGCCAGGTCGCCGGTGCGGAAAAATCGCTTGCCTTCCAGCTCAATGAATGCCGCCGCGGTTTCATCCGGACGGTTCCAGTAACCTTGGGCAACTTGCGGTCCGTGGCTGATGATCTCACCTACTTCCCCCGGCCCCAGCAGCTCCAGGGTATCGGGGTTGATGATCCGTGAGTCAACATCAAACATAGGGATACCCAGGCATTGGGGCTTGGGCGCGTCCGGCGGGTTGGTATGCGTTGCGGCGATTGTTTCCGAGAGGCCATAACCTTCTATGTAATGGAGCCCTGTGAGGCGGTAGAGTTTGGCAGCCACCGCTTCCGGCATGGCTGCCCCGCCGCCGCCTATATGAGTCAGAGAGGAGACGTCGTACCTGTCGAGCTCCGGATTGAGCAAGAAATCCACCGCCATGGTGACAATGTTGGCCCAGCCGGTAACGTGGTAACGCTCAATCAGCTGTGCGGCTACGGTGCGATTCCAGCGCGTCATGATCACACTGGTCCCGCCGATATAAATCGGGCCGTTCATGGACGCTTGCATGCCGGTCACATGGAAAAAGGGGAGAGTTGCCAGTTGCACGGAATTGACCGTTGCGCTGTTCCAGACCACACGTTGTACCGTTGTTGTCATGACCGAGCGGTGGGTGTGCATGCAACCCTTGGGAGCACCGGTAGTGCCCGAGCTGTAGGGAATAAGTGCCAGGTCGTCAGGGCCCGCAGTGTAGGGGGTGGGCTTGTGCCCGGACTGCAGCGCTTCATCCCAATTGGTACAGCCTTCATCGAAGCGGCCTGGGGAGGTCGCTACCTCTTCTGGCAGCTCAAGGTCAGTGGGGGCGCGCAAGCGAGTGCCGTAGGCGGACACAACGATATGCTTGAGGCTGGTCTTGCCGAGTAGCGGCGAAACATGACTCATCAGCTCATAACCGGCGAGACAGAACTCTGCACCAGTATCGGAAGCGTAATGCTCCAACTCAGTTGTGCGGTTCATCGGGTTTACCGGTACCACAATGCCATCGCAACGCAGAATGGCGTAATAACCTATGACGTATTGGGGGGAGTTCTGCATGTAAAGCAGTGCTCGATCACCCTTTTTCAGACCTTTTTTCTGCAGCCAGCCTGCCAGGGATTCCACTTCGCTCAGGAGTTCCGCATAGCTGATCGTAGTATCGTAGAAAATGATGGCTGGCCTGGCCGGATAACGCCGGGCAGATATCTCCAAGTTGGTTACAAGGCTGGTTTCGGGTAACGGCAGGCTTTTAGGAAGATGTTTCGGCCAGACAGCGTAGTGATGAGTGAACATTGATTTATATTCCGCCTTGAGTCTTTTTTCTGTTATGTCTCTAACCGGTGTTTTTACTTGTTTTGTTCTGTTATTACTGTGGCTTATTCATGGGCAATGAATTGGACAGTTGTTGGGATAGCAAGTCAATGGCAATGAAACCTGATATCACTAGGCGAAATAGGTCTTATCATCAAACTGAATATGCATTTTTACCCGACGACTGGTCTTTTGAGATCTGTCTTACTATCTTGTTAAGCTCTGCCGTTTGGAAAAGACTGATATAGAGAGGGTGCGTCACAGCGTAACGGGCCCGAACGGGATGCCAACCCTACTTTAGGAGGGTGGAAAAAGGGATGTTGCGATCACCTTTTTGTGTGCTATGGTTTGATTTTCTGTGTCGCCATGTGGAGCAGTATTTCGCACAGCGAAACTAATAATAAATAATGAAATGAGGCCGCCATGTTGTTTAGAACTCTTCGTTACAAGTTAGGTGTTGTCGCCGCGTCCTTGGCTCTGGCTGCGGCTACAACCATCACTTCCACTGCAGCACTTTCTGACGATTCCATAACGTGGCGTGTGCAGTCGCACTGGCCTGGATCAAGTTCATCCTATGAAGATAGCCTTGTCAGAATAAAGAATATTATCGAAGAGCGTTCTGATGGGCGCCTGAAACTTCAGTTGTTTGAAGCGGGGTCGCTATTCAGTGCGCAAGAAACATTCAATGCTGTTAGTCGCGGCATTATCGATATGGGAACAATCTCGCCCTCATATGCCCAGAATCGTATCAGTCTCGCTGGTATTGCTTCTGGCTTGCCTTTTGCGTTTCGTAATGTCTGGGAAGCGACCTATTTTCATAAGGTCATGGGCTTTGAGGATATGTTGAAGGAAGAGGCCGCTGCTCATAACGTGTATTGGTCTACAGACAAAATCTATCCCACCGAGATGGTCCTGAAGCGCCCGGTCAATAATCTTGCAGATTTTCAGGGGCTCAAGATCCGCTCCTCCGGCGCACTGCAGAGTTTTCTGACAGCGGGTGGCGCAGCAGCATCCTATATCCCGGGCGGTGAACTCTATTCTGCGCTGGATGGGGGGATCGTGGACGGTGCGCACTGGGGCGGTTCGCAAGGTGCTGATAGCATGGCGTTGTACGAGATTGCGAAGTATCACGTACAGCCTGCCCTGAACATTGCCGGTACAGACGTGAATATCGTGAGCCAGCGTTCTCTCGACAAGCTGCCAGAGGACCTGCAAGAGATCGTCAAGCAGGCGCTGGAAGAGCAGTTCTGGTTCCGCACTAATGAGTACCTCTACCAGGAACGTGTTGCTTTGGCCAACGCGATTGCCGGGCAGGGCGTGCAAGTCAACACTCTGCCCGAGCCGGTAATGGAGCATTTGATGGGTGTGGCAGAAGGGCAGTGGGAGAAGGAAGGTCAGCGCAGCGACAATACCAAAAAGGCATTAAGCATGCTTAAAGAATTCCTGGGCGAACTGGGTTACCTTTAATCGATCCATATCCCCGGGGGTGCATAGCCTCCGGGGAGTCTTAATAGGCCATACATATATCCGGGGAGGGTATAATGCGTGCAATTTCTGCATTCATGAATGGCGTGACGAAAGTCAATGAGTGGGTCGGTCGTATTCTTGCCTACCTCGTTATTCCTATCTTTGTTTTTATTTTAATAGAAGTTTTTCTTCGCTATCTGTTTAATGCGCCGACTGTCTGGACGAATGAGCTTACCCAGATGCTCTTTGGTCTTTATGCAGTGTTGTCCGGCGGTTACATTCTGGCGCACCGCGGACATGTAAATGTGGATATTTTCCATGCCACATTGCCCCGGCGAGTCCAGGCGACAGTCGATATCCTCACTTCCGTTCTCTTCTTTATATTTGTTATGGCATTCGGCTGGTTTGGGTACGAGATGGCCAAAGAATCAATCGCTACATGGGAAACGTCCTATTCCGCATGGAACCCTCCTATCTGGCCGATCAAACTGGCAATCCCTATCGGTGCAGGCCTTTTGCTGCTGCAGGGTATTGTTAAACTTATTCAGGATATTGCCATTGCCTTGGGTGTTAAGTGTCCCAATGCAGATGAAACAGGTGAAGCAGGGGATACACTGTGAGCGTTGAAGTTCTTACCCTACTTTTTTTCGGTGCCTTGGTATTATTTATTCTCTTAGGGCTCCCCCTGGTCTTCGTACTTGGCGGTGTCTCCGTCGTATTTCTTTACTTTACCTGGGGGATCGAGTCTTTTTACATGGTGTCGTCGCAGATCTACGGCAGCATGGGCAGTTTTACATTGGTTGCGATCCCGCTATATGTTTTCATGGCGATGATCCTCGAACGTACCGGCGTGGCACGCGATCTATACCATATGATGCATTTATGGTTTGGCGGTATGCGTGGCGGGCTGGCCGTGGGTACGCTCGGCATTTGTGCAATATTTGCCGCAATGGTCGGGGTCAGCGGCGCTGCCGTCGTGGCAATGGGTACGATCGCTCTGCCGGCGATGCTCCAGCGCGGATACGACAAGCGTATGGCGTTGGGCGTGATCAATACGGGCGGTGGTTGGGGGATTCTGATACCACCGAGTATCATGATGATCCTCTATGCCCTCATTTCCGGTGTCTCTGTTGGCAAGATGTTTGCCGCAGGTATCCTGCCGGGCCTGCTGCTGATCGTAATTACCGTGCTGTATGTCATTATCCGAAGCTTTCTCCAGCCTGAGCTGGCACCTGCGTTGCCAGCAAGCGAGAGGGCAAGCTGGCCGGAAAAGTTCCGTGCTGTGAGGTCGGTCGTTCTGCCTGTCCTGGTCGTGGTAATGGTCATGGGTTCCATTATCGGCGGTCTGACCACGCCTACTGAGGCAGCTGCAATGGGGGTGCTGGGGGCGCTGATATCTGCCGCCGTTTACCGCCAGTTGAGCTTTTCCATGGTGCATGAAGCAAGCATCCGGACGCTCAAGCTGACAGGGATGATTGCCTGGATCCTGTTTGCTGCGCATGCCTTCAGTGCAGCCTATCAAAGCATGGGCGCGCAACAGCTGATTGAAGGCCTGATGCAACTGATCCCCGGTGGCCCCTGGGGTATCATCATCGCGATGATGATCATCGTCTTCCTGCTGGGAATGGTCCTCGATCCACTGGGTATCATGCTGATCACCCTGCCGGTATTTCTGCCGATTGTGGATGCGTTGGGTTTTGACCCGATCTGGTTCGGTATCCTGTTCGTGATCAACATGGAAATCGGTTACATGACGCCCCCGCTGGGCTTCAACCTGTTTTATTTGAAAGCGATAGTGCCGCCTGGCATAACGATGAAAGACATTTATGCGTCTGTCATTCCATTTGTTCTTCTGGAAATCCTCGCCATCATTATCATGATGATCTTTCCCCAGATTGTGACCTACCTGCCGAATCTACTATTTCAATAATAGGATCGGACGAAACAACAAATCCCGGATTTCCGGGATTTGTTGTTTCAAGAGCAAGCGAGTACATCAGGGGGGAGGAATATGGGAGACAAAGCGCTATTGCCGCTCGGTGGCCCCACTCAGCGTCCAGTCGACGACTCGGTAACCCGTTGCCGAAAGTTGGTGGGACTCATGTCTGTCCAGCGGCGAAAGGCTCGAGTGAAGCTGCTTGGATCGAGAAAACCCAGCTCGTAGGCAATACTGGTCAGTGAAAGCTGACCCTCACCAATCATGCGCATGGCGGTTTCTCGGCGTACTTCATCTACCAGCTGCTCGTAAGACGTTCCTTCCTGGCTCAATTTGCGCCGCAGATGGCGTGGGCTGATATTCATCGGGCCGGCGATGCGCTCTACCGAGATATCACCGGAACCCAGCAGCAGCTGAACCCGGCGTTTGACCTGTTCGGCCAGATCAGGAGAGGGCAGATTGGCAAGCATATCTTGCAGGGTTTCGGTCAAACGGGTGGCGATAAAAGGATCGGCACTGGGCAGAGGTTTTTCCAGTAGCGCCTGGGGCATGGCCAGGCCGTATACCTCACTGTTATGAATCTCTTCGCAACCCAGCAGACGCCGGCAATGGTCGAGATCCAGGTTCGGCCGGTATAAGCTGGCGCCTTTGAGCAGACCGTCGCTGCCGGGATCGAGCTGCTGCAACAGATGGCCGAGATAACCGAGCATGGCTTCGAGTTGTTGGGTATGGGGTTTACCAACCGGAAGGATCAGCAGCCAGGATTCGTCGGCGTCGCGTTGCAGCTCCAGGCGCACCTGGCTACTGATGATTGGAAAGAATCGAATCAGATGCCCCAGGGCCGCAGCGACACTGCCGCACGCGCTGGCTGACAGGTTGAGCAAGTTGAATACGGTGGGAGTGAACAATCGCTGGAGCCGCAGGCCGAACAGGTCATCATCAGCTAGACGGCTGGCTTCTGCCCACACCAGGTTGCAGCTGGCCTGCTCAATGAAGGGGGTATCGGGCCGACTGCCATTGGTCAGGTTGTACGCAAGACTCGATTGTGCCAACCCCACGCCATAATGCCCCAGCGCGCGTTCGATCACGGAGACCCAGAAACCATGCTCCCGGACACGTGGTTTCGACTGCTCATTCAGGCTTCCCGGCATACTACTCCCTCTAATGCTTGGGATGTGAACACATCAATACTCTGTCTCATTGATGTTAAACTGCAACGCTGCTGACAACCCGTTTTCGACTGAAATCGTATTTCGCGTGGCGAAACTTGAAAATGAATAGCATGGCAAAGGGCTATGAGCGATCACCTGTTAGGGTGAAGAGCGCTTTTTGGCTCCTTTGCGAAAACCCGCCTTGTATTCATTTCCTGCCGCGATGCCGGTATGGCTGCTGAACTCCTTGTCCAGAGCTCTCTTTCTATCAAACATTCGTTTGACTTGCAATTTTGTTGCGTGGGGATGCTCCATTGGAGTCAAGCTGGTTTGAAATGGCTGATTGGTCAGATTTGTTTGATGAATGGCCGCTTAGGACAAATGATTTGGCCATCCAAGACAGGTTCTTTCTGTGGTGCTCGTGACAGACTCGGAAATGTCCTGAACGTGTCTCTTTGATACACAGGTTCATGTCACCCAAACGGAGCAGCACAATGACAAAAAAAATGCATGCTTGGTCGCTCGCGGCCTTGCCCCTGGCTATCGGATTGGCCAGTTTTTCAGGTTCTGCAAACGCAGTCAGTTTCAACATCGGGGAAGTCGAGGCTCAGCTGGATTCGCAGCTGTCGATCGGGGCGAGCATGTCTACCGCTGGCCGGGACAAGCGCCTGTATTATCTGCGCAGTGAAGGTGGTGAAGCTGCAGCACGTACCTCCGATGATGGTCGCCTGAACTACGACAAAGGCGATGTTTTCTCCAAAATTTTCAAGGGCTCCCATGATCTCGAGCTGCGCTACGGGGACTCGGGTGCCTTCATTCGTGGCAATTACTGGTACGACTTTGAAACCAAAGACGGCAGCCAGGATTTCTACGATATCGATGATTCCGGCCGTCATCCGCTGCAGAAAGGCGCGGGTATCCAACTGCTGGACGCGTTCGTTTATCACAACTACGCCATTGGCAATAACCCTGGCAACGTCCGTCTGGGCCGTCAGGTGGTCAGCTGGGGTGAAGGTGTCTTCATCCAGAACGGTATCAACGCCATCAACCCCATCGATGCCTCCGCTTTCCGCCGTCCCGGCGCCGAGCTGAAGGAAGGTCTGCTGCCGGTCGAGATGCTGTACATTTCCCAGGGCCTGACTGAAAACCTGAGCATGGAAGCCTTCTACCAGCTCAAGTGGCATGGCACTGTTGCGGATAACTGCGGTACGTTCTTCTCCACTACTGACGTGGCGGCGCGTGGTTGCACCGACCGGTTGATCTTTAATGGTGTAGATTTCCCACAGGGGGAGGCTCAAGCTCCTTTCTATATCGCCCGTACCCAGAAAGATAAAGACGCCAGTGATAGCGGCCAGTTCGGGGTGGCGTTCCGCTGGTTTGTGCCAGAGTTGAACAACACTGAGTTCGGCTTCTACGCAATGAATTACCATAGCCGAGGCCCCGTATACTCAAACGAGGTAGGTGGTCTGTTGGCTGGCCAAGCCCCAACACCAGGTTATGATGGCGGCGCCGGCGGTGCTGGCTATTTCTTTGAATATCCGGAAGACATTCGTCTGTATGGCATCAGCTTTGGTACCGACATTGGCGGTATGTCTGTAGCTGGTGAGATCAGCTATCGTCCGAATATGCCGCTGCAGATCAATACTGGAGACATGAGTCGCGCTGCATTGTATTTAGGGGCTGGCGCTGCTGATAATACGCACCGCTACCAGCCCGGCGAGGTTCAGGTCGGCGATTATCTCCAAGGCTATGAGCGCAAGGAGTTCTGGCAGGCGTCCATGAGCGCGGTCCATTTTATTGATCGCGTTATGGGTGCGAGCCGCCTGGCATTGATCGGTGAGGTCGGTGCGAACTATATCAGTGGCATCGGTAGCGGCAACGGGGAAACCAAGTTCGGTCGCGACTCGCTGTTTGGTCAAAGCCCCTACGCCGATGGTAGCTGCGATTCCAATGTTGCAGATAACCCGCACGGTGCGAGCTGGTGCGAGAACGATGGTTTCTATACCGACTTCTCCTGGGGCTACCGTCTGCGTGCCTCCCTGGACTACAGCAACGTGATTGCCGGTATCAACCTGAGCCCGAACATCGCCTGGTCGCACGACGTTGAGGGTTACAGCCCGAACTTCGTGGAGAACGCCAAGTCGGTCAGCCTCGGGGTGAATGCCGACTATGCCAACAAGTACAACGCCAGCCTGAGCTACACCAACTTCTTTGATGGCAAGTACAACACTCTGGTCGACCGCGACTTCGCCGCAGTCAGCTTCGGCGTAAGCTTCTAAGGTTTTGGAGAAAAATAATATGCGTATGCAAAAAGCAGTATTGGGTGCATGTGGTCTTGCCTTGAGCATGATCGCCACTGGCGTGATGGCTCAGAGCCTGACCCAGGCAGAAATCGATCAGTTGGGTAACACCCTGACGCCAGTCGGTGCGGAAAAGGCCGGTAACGCGGCAGGCACCATTCCCGAGTGGACCGGCGGCCTGGCCAAAGATGCTGGCAAGCAGATCGAGCGCGGCTTCTGGGAAAACCCCTATGAGAACGAGCAGCCCGAGTTTGTCATCACCGCCCAGAACTACCAGGAGCACAAGGACAACCTGACCCCCGGTCAGATCGCCATGTTCGAGCGCTACCCGGAAACCTTCCGCATGCCGGTATACCAGAGCCATCGTAGCGTTGGCCTGCCGCAGTCAGTGTATGACCAGATCAAGCAGACCGCTGGTCAGGCCAAGCTGGTTAATGGCGGTGACGGTATCGACAACTTTACCCATGGCAGCTTTGCTTTCCCGATCCCTAAGGCCGGCGGCGAAGTGGTATGGAACCATCTGACCCGCTATCGCAAGAACGTTCACCGTTCCTACGTACAGGCGATGCCGCAGACCAATGGCTCCTATACCTTGATCAAGTTCGAGGAAGATGTTGCCTATCCGCAGTTCATGCCTGACGTGGATCTGGAAAAGGCCGCCAACGTCCTGGTCTATTTCAAGCAGCGGGTGAACGCTCCAGCGCGTCTGGCCGGTAACGTGCTGCTGGTTCACGACACTCTGGATCAGTTGAAAGAGCCGCGCATGGCGTGGGTCTACAACGCCGGTCAACGTCGTGTGCGCCGTGCTCCCCAGGTAGCCTATGACGGCCCGGGTACCGCTTCTGACGGTATGCGTACCACCGACAACTTCTCCATGTTCAGTGGCGCGCCGGATCGCTACAACTGGGAGCTGGTCGGCAAGAAGGAAATCTACGTACCGTATAACAGCTACAAGCTGTCTGATCCGAAGCTGAAGTACAGTGACATCCTGCAGGCCGGTCACATCAACCCGGAACACACCCGCTTCGAGCTGCACCGTGTGTGGGAAGTTCAGGGCAACGTGAAAGACGGTCAGCGTCACATCTACGCCCAGCGTAACTTCTTCTTCGATGAAGACTCCTGGATGCTGAACCTGGCTGACCATTACGATGGTCGCGGCACTCTGTGGCGTGTAGCCGAAGGCCATCTGGCCCACGCTTACAGCGAACAGCTGCCGGGTTACAGCACCGAGACCCTGTACGACCTGCTGGCAGGCCGTTATATCGCTCTGGGCATGTACAACGAAGAGTCCTCCGCACCCAAGTTCGGTATGACGCCTTCGTATAACGAATTCACTCCGGCAGCCCTGCGCTCCTCGGGTGTTCGTTAATAACTGATCACTTTCGGTGATTGAAAAAGGGAGCCCTCGGGCTCCCTTTTTTCATGCAAGTCCCAACGGGAATTTGCACCAAACTTTTCCGGAAACGGTGCTGTCCAAAACCACAGCGGGAGGGGTTTTTGGCAAGCAGAAGCCTCTTCGTTACGTTGGGACCGCGGAACATTGTGGTTCAGCTCTTCACCAACAAGAGGTAATCCCATGAATAATATCGTTTACATCGTCGGCGCTGTGGTAATTGTCTTGGCTATCCTGTCGTTCCTCGGGTTCCGCTAACCCTCGAAGCGCCGGTGCGCGCCGGATCTATCCACGGCTGCGGACAGGCAGGCAGGTCCGCAGCATGGTTACGAACCGGTTCGGGCTCGCGGCGCTGAATACCTCAAGCAAACCTGCAGCATCCATGGTGCGCAGCTGCCGGTCGAAGGACAGGGCGTTGCGCAGGGCGGGCCAGCAGTGGGCGGGCAGATTGGCTGGCCGTTGCAATGACTGGTCCTGCTGCATGTCTTTGGCCTGCTGCGCGGTCAGCCGGCTGAACGGGTGCAGCCCGCCACTCAATTCATAGAGTATGCATGCCATGGCGTAGACGTCCGCCGAGGCGGTCAGTGGTTCGCCATTGATCAGCTCCAGTGCCGCGTAGCGAGGGGTCCAGGCGGCGATACGCTTGCGGCTGAGGCGCGGTAACCCTGGCAGCAACCCGTCCATGGCCTGTCCCAGGCCAAAATCGAACAGGCGCACCCCATCTTCCGTGAGAATGACGTTGCTCGGCTTGAGATCGCCATGCAGCACCCCATGGCTGTGGGAACAGACCAGCGCCTGTAACAGAGGGATGGCGATGTCCTGCAATTCTTGCCAGGGCAGGCCAGCGGGGTGTGCCTCGATCAATTGATCCAGCGTCGGGCCCTTGAGCAATTCCATGGTGATGAAGGCGCGCTGGCTCGGACGGTCGATGGCGAAGTCATGCAGCCGTACGATATTGGCGTGGTGCAGGCGGTTGGTCAGGGCGTACTCGCTGTAGAGCAGGGCGTTGGCGTCGGGATATTCCAGAAAGCTTTCATTCAGCGCCTTCAACGCCACCCAGGGTTCGGGATCGCCGAAATGGGCGCGCAGCAGGTCCTTGGCTCTATAGACGGCCCCCATGCCACCCACACCCAGCAGGCGTTCGATACGATAGCGTTTGCACAATACCTGGGGCAGCACATCGGCGTTGCCACCTGCGGCTTTCGGCGGCGTTGGCGATTCAACCTCGGCGCGGGCGAGACGGGTGAGTTTGGAAGAGGGTATTTCGTTCTCTGTAGTCGTCATCTCGGAATCCATGTCTCAGCGGCGAATTACCACGGCACTGATGTTGTCCCGCGCCGGCCCGGCCAGGCACTGGTTGAACAGTCTCTGGAGCGCCAATGAGGGGGAGGGAAGGTCCATGGCTGCACCGATGGCGTCGGGCAGCAGGCTCTGGTAAAGCCCATCGCTGCACAGCAGCAGGGTGTCGCCCGGATAGACGGTGAAGCGGATCATGTCCAGATCGAGTTTTTCATGGGCGCCAATAGCTCGGGTCAGCGCACGCGCTGACGGGTGTCGCGCCGCCTCGGCTGGGCTCATCCGCTGATCGCGGATGAGCTCCTCCATGAACGAGTGATCGTGGGAAAGCTGAAACAGCCGCCCACCACGCCACATATAGCAACGGCTGTCGCCCGCCCAGAGACAGCAGGCCTGATCGCCACGGGCTAGCAGCGCAACCACGGTGCTGCCGACGATGGTCTCGGGTTGATCAGCATGTACTGTCAGGTCCAGGGCCAGATGCCGGTTCAAACTATGCAGCGTCGAGCGTAGCCAGTCGACCTGCTGATCCAGGTCGAGGAAATCCGGCAGCTCGGCCAGTCGCTCGACGATCAGGCGGCTGGCCAGGTCGCCGTTCTGGTGGCCACCCATGCCATCAGCGACAATCCACAGACCCAGCTCGGGGAGGGCGAGAAAGGCATCCTCGTTGCGCGCCCGCACCTTGCCGGTATCGGTGCGGGCGGCGCAGCGCCAGCTGCCTGACGTCGCTGCCATTACAGTTTCGCCGGCAGACTGAAGCCGCGCATCAGACTGATATCGAATGGGTTGGGTGAGCGCTGGCTGTGCAGCAGGTAGTTCGCTCGCATGCCGCCCAGACTGGCCTTGACCAGCAATACATCGCGGTCATTGTGATGGGCGACTTCCATCTGATCCAGCAGGCGGAACAGCGACCAGGCGCCGGAGTTCTGTTCGATACTGGTGCGCTTGCCACCCAGATCCTCCACGGTCAGCGTGATGCGACCATCTTCCGCCGTTGCCGGCCAACGGAACGGGGTCTGCACGATGGGGCCATGGCGATACTCCATATTCTGGTCGCCGAAGCGGAAACTCGCGCGACCGAGGCTGGAATCCAGCGAGTAAGGTTCCAGTTTGAACAGGATCTGCGGCTCGTCGGGGCTTTCACTGAAGAAGCTTTTGCGAATGGTTTGAATACGGCTCATCTGCGCCAGGAACTGACTGGACAACGGCAGGCCGCGCCCATCGACCCGGCGCAGGTGGTAGCGGTTGGCGCTGCCACTGACGAAGGGACGCAAGTAGTTATCGAAGAAGTTGTCCGCCACGCCATGGACCTTGAAAAATTCACGGAAATCGGTCAGAGCCACTTCGCTTTCAGTGTTGGCGAGGAAGGGGTAGCGCTGGTGCAGGGAGGCCCGGTAGGGCGCATAGAACTCGCTGCGATAGCGCTCGGCGATGTACCGGTAAGCATCATCCAGCACCAGCATCCAGCTTTCTGCCGCCATGCTGCTGAACCAGTTGCCGATCGGCTGGGGCAACAGATCGGCATTGGCGCGTACCTGGTTGATTGCATCCTGGCGACCGGTCATGCGTACCTTGGCCATCTCGAAGGCGGCCTGCTGCGGTGAGCTGGCATGGGCCAATCCGGACAATTGCTGCTGCAGACCGTTGAGGGCCTGCATGGCGGTGGCCAGTTCGGGGCTGGCGGCACCCTGCTCGTTGAGCAGGCGATGCAGCGGCTCAAAGCGGCGCTCCAATAGTTGCCGAGCATTGTTGGTCGCGGGGCCGACTACCGACAGACTATCCGTATCCGGCAGGCCATCGACGGGTGGCTCGACCATTGTGAACCGGGTGTTATCACGCACCTCGGTAAGCAAGCGCAGCAACGGAGAGCTGGAGGTGGTAAGGCCGGCCAGTTGCTGCGCTGCTTGATTGGCATTGATCAGCGGTTCGGATTTCAGCAGTGACAACGCCTCGGACCAGTAGTTGGCATAATCCTGAAAATACAGCTGTTCCATTTCCGCCTGCAGCCGCTCCATGTCCTTGCTGCTGAGTTTGTCATTCTCGCCGAGTACCCAGTTGTCCTTGAGAATATTGCCCACCAATCCTGCGCCACGGTCGGCGAACATCTTCTGGTAGCCCTTGCGGGTGTAGAAACCGGGAATGCCGTAGTTGCTGCCGGTGACCAGTGTGGCGTTGGGACCCAGATGGTGGGCCAGACGGTACTCCGGCAGACTCTCGGCCTGTTCGCCCAGGCTGCGGTACAGAATGCTGGCCAGGGATTCGCTACGCAGTTGCAGTCGCGCTTCGGCAACCAGACGGCCATTGAGCCGGTAGGGCGAGAACGACTCGTCCAGCAGGCGGCGGAAGTGGTTATTCAGCCCTTCCTGGACGCGATTGTTGCCGGGGTACAAACGTGACCAGTCGGCGGCCATCCAGTTCTGCAACCAAGTGGCATCCCGGCGCCTTTCCAGGTTGAGCATCAGATAGGCACGCAGGTTATCCAGCAGGCGTTCGCGGTTGTTCATGCTGTAGCGAATCTGCCGTTCCAGCTGCTGGCCGACCCGCGGCAGCAGTAAGGTTTCCAGATCCCGGCGGTAGGCCTGGTACAGCGTCGATTCTACCTTCTCACCCTGATACAGCCCGCCGCGATGGCGCCAGGCAACCTGGTCCGCCGGTGGGAACAACTGACTGGCCGCATAGCTGGCATCGAGCACGCCGAGAATATCCCGCGCGTCATCCCGTGACTCGATACCGTGGCGTTCCTGGCCGAGTTCGCGGCCCATTTCCCGCAGCCGTTCGAGGCGGTCATGGTTGTTGGAGAAGCCGCTGGTCCAGGTAATGCCCAGCGCCATCAGACAGACGACGGCGCAGGCATACATGCTACGCTGACGCCAGTTGATGCGTTTCACCTCGCGCTGATCCAGCCCGGCCAGCTCGGATTCAGGAAACACCACCCGACTGAGCAGATGCTGAATGAAGCGCGCCTGGCCGCTGCGCAACGACGGCAACTCGCTGGCCAATGGCGACAGGTTCTGACCGATGCTGGCAGTCAGCGGGTCGACCTGGCTCTGCAGGTGCGGTGCGCTGGTCAGATAGAACCCGCGCAGCTGCGTTGCCTGCTGGTAGCGATTGCCGGAGAAGGCCAGTTCGATGAACAGACCGAGACGCTCGCCGATCTGGCCCAACTGATGGGGAAAGTCCAGGATGCGGCCGCGGCGCTGGGTGTCGCGCTCTTGATGCAGGCGGGAGATGACCTGGCTGTTGAGTCGGCGCAACAGTTCCTCGAACTCCTCGCGAACAACCTGAATACTGGTGCTGTCCTGGCCCTCCCCGAAGGTCGCGCCCAGTACCTGATCGGCTTCATCGCGCGCCAGCTGATCGAAGTACTCATCGAAGCCGAGCAGTTCATCGGCCTTGCTCAGCACCAGATAAACAGGCACGTCCATGCCCAGCTTCTGGTTGATCTCCAGCAGCCGTTGGCGGGTCTGCCGGGCCAGGGTTTCCAGACCCAGCTCGTTCTGGCCAAGTAGCTGATCCATGGGCACGTTCACCAGCACGCCATTGAGCGGGCGCGGCCGGCGGCGACGCAGCAGGGTCAACAGGGTCTGCCAGGCCAGGCCGTCGATCTGGTTGTCCGGCTGGGTGAGATAACGGCCAGCGGTATCGATCAGCACCGCATGCTCGGCGAAATACCAGTCGGCATGGCGAGTCGGGGAAATATCCCGGGTCATGCGTCCCTTTTCGCTCTTGTTCAGCGGGAACTCGATGCCGGAAAAATCCAGCAGGCTGGTCTTGCCGCTGCCCTGGGGGCCGATCAACAGGTACCAGGGCAGCTCACTGCGCCAGCGCTCGCTGCGTCCGCGGTAGAAACTGGAGCGGCGCAGGGTGCGGACGGCGTTGCGATAGCGGTTGTGCAGCTCGTACTGCTCTTCGACGATGATGCCTTCGCGGCGCAGACGTTCCTGCGCCTGTTCGTCGTCCTCCTCGGCCTTCTTCTGCTTGCCGTTGCGCCAATGGACGAAAGCCATGCACAAGCCCCAGATGAGGACGATGAGGCTGATAAGCAGCAGGCGGTTGGCGACCGGGGCGAGGATCTTGCGGTCATTGATGGCCAGCAACGGGCCGCTGAACCAGACCAGCACAGCCAATGCCAGCACGACGCACAGGCTCAAGGCCCAGCCCTGGCGAAACAATGCGAGAGCGCGATACAAAACAGATCTGATATTCATTGGCCGTCTTCCCTGGATGACAATGAGCTTTCAACCGGAGCCTGGCTGATCCAGGGCTGCAGTACGCTGGCGCGCTGTTCACTGAGGACCCAACTGAATCCGCCGTACATCACTGCCAGGCAGATTGCCGTGGACAACGCCACCAGCCAGCCGGGGATGATCCGGATCAACTGGCCACCCTTGTGCTGCAAACCTTCCCAGTGGGGAGAAATGTCTCGCGGGATGTCGCCCCGCAGCTGGCGGATCTGGCGGAACAGGCTGTCGCGGATCAATTCCAGTTCCTGCATGCCGCGCGGCAGCACGCGATACTTGCCTTCGAAGCCCAGGGACAGGCACAGGTACATCAACTCCAGCATGGCCAGGTGTTTCACCGGATTGCGTGACAGACGCTCGAGTAGCAGGAAGAACTTCTCGCCACCGAAGGTCTCGTTATGGAAGCTGCTGAGCAGGCTCATCTGTGACCATTCGCTTTCATTGCCCCAGGGGGTGGTGACCACCGCCTCGTCAAGGGTGGTGCAGATAACGTAGCGAGCAGCCATTACCTGGCTGCTTTCCATGCCTTCCTGCAGGGTGCGGTGCTCGAACAGCTTGATCTCGGTAATCAGCCGCTCGCGCAGGTGCGGCAGGTCCTCGGTGGTATGGCTGTGCTTGAGCCGCACCACTTCGGACAGCAGCGTCGCCGCTGCACCAGTGAGCGGGTTCAGGCTGAGATTGAAGCTTTCGGCGGGGCGTACCCGCGCCGCATAGATCATGCGCTCATCCAGTTGCTCGAACTTCGCCGGTGGGGTGAAGTCGGTCAGCGCAGTCTGTGCCGGCGCTTCGTTGCCGCGGTGGAGGATGACGGTCTGGTCATCCTGGCCGTGATGTAGTTCCCTGATTGTCATGTCAGCTCCTGATGGCCCAGAACATCATTTCCAACCCGGGGAATTCGCCGGAAACGTGGAAGGCGAAACCGCCTGAACGTTCCAGCTGTGCCAGGTCTTCGGAGCTGAGTTCCAGCGCGAAATAGGTTTTGCCCGAATGGAAGGGGATCTGCCGTGGCGCTACTGGCATGGGCCGAATGCGGATGCCGGGCAGATGCAGGTTGACCAATTGACGGATGCGTTCCACCGGACCGATCTTGAGGTGGGCGGGCAGGCGTTGGCGCAGTTCCTCTGAGTCGCAATGGGCACTGGCGGCGAGTACGAAGGAGGCATTGCCGAGCAGCTTGTGATCATTCAACGGCGACACCTGGATACCGTACTGGCGCTGCTGCAGGGCCATCTCGATGGCGTGCTGCTCCAGCACCATGGACAGCACCTGGCGGATGGCGGTCATCAACTTGCGGAAGCTGGTGCCCTGATCGCTGTGCTGATAGCGGCCTTCCAGCCGCGGCCGGCGGGCCTCACCGGAGTAGCTCGACAGCTCGCCGAGCATTGCCAGCAGATCGCGATAGATCTGCTCGGGATGGATTTGTTCCTGGGTCAGATAGTGACGCAGCACCGGCTCCACACGGTTGATCAATTGCAGCATCAGAAAGTCGCCCACTTCCGCGGCACCGGTCTTGCCGGTTGCCCGCACACGCTCGGCCAGGATGTCACCTCGATGGGCGAGCATGCCGACAACTTCCTTGACGCAGGACTGGAGGAAGGGGCTGGTCTGAAAGTGCAGATGGGTGGCGATGTAATCCTGATCCAGGCTCACCACACCGTCGGGGGTGGTATCCAATACCTGGCACAGTTTGAGTTGCACACAGGCCTGACTCTCTTCACCATCTGCCAGCTGCAGCCGGAAATCCGGCTGGCCGCAGCTGACCTGAGCCGAGCTGCTGTCGCCTGCATTGGAGTCGGCTACCTCGGCCTGGCGCGCAACGTAACGGGCGAGCACGTCTTTCTGCTCCGGTCGCCGGGCCTCGATGTGATTGCCACTGACCAGGGGCAGGGTGAGATAGACCGGTGTGTTGCTGGTGTTGGGTGGAATATCCAGCGCCAGGGGCTCCTGCTCGGTACCCAGTTCGAACAGGGTACCGTCGGGCAGGATCCCGCTGGCCTGGTTGATCACCAGCTTGCCGGTGGTGAGAAACTGGTGATCGATCTCCAGCTGGAAGAATCCCCAGCTGCAACTGGTCTGCCGCTGGGTCCGGGCCTTCAACTGGTAATCGTAGTAGCGGTCGTTCTGCTGGAAGTGCTGCGGACGCAGCAGCATGCCTTCCTGCCATATGACTTTACGTGTGGCCATGATCAGTCTTCCCTGGCGGATGCAGGCGTGCTGATGCCCCGCGCGTCGAGATACAGCTCGGCCTGGTTGTGGCTCTTCTGCTTGAGCGGGATCACGTAGCGCCAATTGGCCTCGGGCAGGTTGCGATAGGCAGCGAGCACGCCGATATAGCGGCTCTCGGGTTGCGTCGACAGTTTGTAGCTGCGCTTATCACCAGGGCGCAGTTCGAGCTCTTCCTGGCTTACCAGGTCGGGCGTGAGCACTTCCCGGGGGCGTTGATACAGCGAGAAAAATTCGGTGTTCTCGAAGGCCACTGGATTGCGCAGTTCGATCAGTCGGACCACGATCGGTGAAGGGCGGTCATTGATGTCCGGGTTCAACCGGGGACTGCCTTCGAGGGTCAAGTCCAGCTTGGTGGTGCTGGAAAAGGGCGAGCAGCCGCTCAGGGCGAGCAGGGTGCACAGAGCAAGCAAAAGCATGGGACGCGGCATGGCAGTCATCCTTGAAAGTCATTGTTGAGGGTGGCGATAAGGCGAATCTGTTCTTCGTAGGCGGTGGCAAAGTCCCGGGCGAACAGGCGTTCGCTCCATTCATTGTTTTCTTCCAGCGCGTTGTACAGCCGCATATAAGCGCGCCAGCGACCGCCTGCAGTGCTGATCAGCGACTTGTTCTCCCGCTCGAAACGCAGCGTCAGCTGCTCGGGGGACAGGTGCTCCAGCATGCCCTTGACGGCGGCACGGCTGGCCGCGATCAGCGCCACCTGATGAGCCTGTAGATCCCGGAACGCACGGCTTACCGCCTGTTCCGCGGGCAACTGGCCGGGCTCGCTGTCGCGCAGCAGGATGGTCAGCGCGGCGGTGGCATCGCTGCTGTGCTTGAGTGGATTATTGCCAGCGGTCTGCACAGTGGTCTGGGCCAGGCGCATCTCGCTTTTCAGGTCGCTGCGGGTACGCAGGCTCTGCTGCAGATTGCCCACACTGATCTTCAGCAGCCGGGCGACACGCAGCGCCAGCGCTTCGCGCTGCGTATCATCCAGCTGTTCCAGATCCATCCCCAGTTCGCTGCCGAAACGCTCCCAGAAACGCGGCGGCTGGCGTTCCTGCTCGGGGGCCGGCGCCGGGGCGGAGGGCGCCGGTGGGGCGACCAGCTCGGGCACCGCCAGGCTTTCCATATCGACACGTGCATAGTCCTGCTGGGCCTGCCGTTGAGGGGCCAGGCCGGGCATCGCCAGCTCATCGGTCTCGTTGTACAGTCGCTCCTGCTGATCCAGCGCATTCAGCGGGTCCAGGTCGAGAAAGGCATCGTCGGGGATGATATTGTCCGCGCCGGGGGAGCCGCTGGCGTGGTCGAGGAACACCGACGGGTCCTGAATCAGCCGTGCCCGGATCTCCACCTCGCCAAGGCGGTACACATTGCCATGTTCGATGCGCTGGGGCTCGCCCTTGTTCAGTCGCTCGCCGCTGCCCGTCAGCTCGATGCCATTGCTGCTGGTGTCGGTCAGATAAAAATGACCGTCATGATGACTGATACGTGCGTGCTGGCCGGAGATGACCCGCCGCGTGTCGGGGATCACCCAGTCACAGCTGTCGGCGCGGCCGATGATGCCGCCGGCCTGCTTGAAGCTCTTGCTGATGGCCAGACCGGGCATCTGCTGCGGGGCGCTGACCACATCGAATACCAATTCCATGGTGAGGTACTCCTGGCGCTACGGGCGGCGCTCGGCCGCGGTGGGGTCTCCCAGCGGACGGTAGTCGCCGTCGCTGAGCTTGTAATTGGCACCACAGCCGGCCAGACACAGAGTCATGGCCAGTAGCAGCAGGCTACGCCGGCGGCGTCGGGACTGTTGCACGCATGTCGAAATGGAAGATCCGAACATCATCTATTGCTACTCCTTGGGTTATCCGGGCAATTCAAGCGGCGGTCATTGACGGGCATCGGCTTTCTCCCGCGATCTGATGTCCGCCGCACAGATATTCAGGCGCTGCATGCGGTAAAGCAGCGTGCGGCGGGGCAATCCCAGTTCGGTGGCGGCACTGGTCTGGTTGCCCTGGTTGCGGCGCAGTGATTCGATCAGCAGGTTGCGTTCAACCTGTTCCAGGCGCTCGCGCAGGTTGCGACTGGTATCCGCGGCGTCTTCCAGCGAGAAGTGCTCGGGTAGCAGCTCATTGCCGTCGCACAGCAGAATGGCTCGCTCGACTACCCCCTTGAGTTCCCGCACGTTGCCGGGAAAGGGGTAGCCGAGCAGCTGCGACTCGGCGGCCTGCGACCAGCGACAGAGCGGACGCTGGAGAAAGGCGCAGGCCTGTTCGGCAAAATGCCGGGCCAGCTGCAGGATGTCCTGGCCACGTTCCTGCAGTGGCGGCAGCTCGATGGGGAAGTGCGCCAGCCGGTAGTAGAGGTCTTCACGGAAGGTGCCGGCTTCCACCAGCAGCTTCAGGTCACGGTGGGTCGCAGCGATGATGCGGACATCAACCTTGTGTGTGTCGGTGCTGCCCAGTGGCCGCACTTCGCCTTCCTGCAGCACCCGCAGCAACTTGGCCTGCAGGCTCAACGGCATGTCGCCAATTTCATCGAGGAACAGGGTGCCGGTGTCGGCAGCGTCGAGCAGGCCGGTATGATCCCGGTCGGCGCCGCTGAAGGCGCCCTTGCGGTAGCCGAACATCTCGCTTTCCAGCAGATTCTCCGGCAGCGAAGCGCAGTTCTGTACCACGAAGGGGCGGGTACGCCGGAAACCGTAATCATGGATCGCGCGGGCCACCAGCTCCTTGCCGGTGCCGGTTTCGCCGGTCAGCAGCACATTCACGGGGTTGTGCAGTACCTTGCCGAGCAACTGATAGAGCGTGCGCATGGCCGGGCTGTTACCGATCAGTCCGTAGCCGCTGGGGCAGGGGCGATCCGGTGCCGGCTCTGCCGTGGCCGGGGCGGGCACGGTATCGACCCGCTGCAGCAGACCGAGCTGGCTCACCGTGAAGTTGCCTAGCAACCCCAGGGAGTCGGCAAAGTTGCCCAGGCGCAGTGACTGGGTGCTGGCGGTGAGCAATACACCGAGTACATGCCGGGCTTCGGAGAGCAGCGGCAGGCACAGCAGGGTGCGCCACGGCGTGGCACTATCCGGCAGGAAAGCGGTGTCATGCAGGCTGCTGTCGAGCGTATCGATGGCCAATATCTGGTTCTGGCACAAGCAGTACTGCAGCAACTGTTCGCGGTGATAGTCGCTGGGCAAGCCGGCCTGTTCCCGGATCTGCCAGTTGTTCTCATGCCATTCGGCCGCCAGGGTCAGTTGGGTATGGGTGTCATCCAACAGGTACAGCTGACTCAGTTCGCAGCCGGTCAACTGACTGGCCGACTCAACCAGGCCCTGGCACAGGCGGCGGCTGTCGGTCAGCCCTGCCAGCCGGGAGAAGTGTTCGAGCAGTGCCTGGGCATAGCGCAATGGCTGCGGCAACTGGCTGAACATCAGCGGTGCTTCAGGCGAATTCACAGATAACCCGCCCTTCGTCAGTGACTGTGGCCTGTACCTGCCGCAGGGTCTCGCCAGTGGCCATCGCATCCAGCAGACGATCGACGGTCATGGCTTGCAGATGCCGGTCGATCAGTTGATCGATCAGGCGGGCGCCCATCTCACTGTCGCCGCAGAGGTCGGCGAAATGGGCGGCCAGCTCCGGTGTATGACTGAAGCTCAAGCGGCGACGCTGCAGCCGCTCGGCGAAGCGCTCCAGCTTCAGCGCAACCAGTTCCTGCAGGACTTCGCCAGCGACGGGGTAATAAGGCACCACCTTCATGCGGGCTAGCAGCGCCGGCTTGAAATGGCGGCTCAGCGTCGGCCGGATGGCCTGTTCCAGCTGTTCGGCGGTGGGACGTTCGCCGCTGCGGCACAGCTCGACGATAACCTCCGACGCCAGATTGGAGGTGAGCAGAATCAGGGTATTGCGGAAGTTGATCTCCCGGCCTTCGCCGTCATTGGCTACGCCCTTATCGAAAATCTGGTAGAAGATGTTGAGCACATCCGGGTCGGCCTTCTCCACCTCGTCGAGCAGAATCACCGAATAGGGCTTCTGCCGAACCGCCTCGGTCAGCATGCCCCCTTCGCCGTAGCCAACGTAGCCGGGCGGAGCGCCGATCAGCCGGGACACACTGTGCTTTTCCTGGAATTCGGACATGTTGATAGTGGTGAGAAAACGCTCGCCGCCGTACAGCAGGTCGGCCAGTGCCAGCGCCGTCTCGGTCTTGCCGACGCCACTGGGGCCGGCGAGCAGGAAGACACCGGTGGGCGCATCCACTGGTGTCATGCCGGCGGCGGCGGCGCGGATGGCGCGGTTCACCGCCTGGACGGCCTGCTCTTGACCGCGCAGTCGTTGACGCAGATCGTCGCTGAAAGTCGCCACCTTGGCGTTATGCTGGCGCGCCAGTTGGGCCAGCGGAATGCCAGTCCAGTGGCTGATGACCTCGGCGACCAGGCGCGGGCAGACTTCATGGCTGACCAGCACGCCATCAGCCTGTGCAGCATGAAGTTCAGCCTGGGTCGCGCGCAGCCGAGATTCGAGGTCGGCGCTTTCTGTCTCCGCTTCCGGCAAATCTGCGCTTGTTGCCTCGTTGGCCTGGCGCGCGGCGGCGCATTGCTTGCGCAGTTCGAGCAGGCGCAGCGCCAGATCCCGTTGCGCTTCCCAGTGTTGCTGCATATCGATCAGTTCGCTGCGGGCGCTGAGCAGCCGGTTCTCCAGATGATCCAGGGCCTCGGTATCGATTGCCAGACCGGCCTGTTGATCGCGGCGCATGGCGTCGCATTGGCGGTCGCCCTCGGCCAGCTCCTGACGCAGGCTTTCGATGGCTTCAGGTGCCGCCGCCAGATTGATACGCACCCGCGCGCAGGCAGTGTCCAGCACATCCACCGCCTTGTCGGGCAATTGGCGGCCGGCCAGATAGCGGGCCGACAGTTCTGCTGCCGCGACCACCGCATCATCGCGTAGATAGACCCCATGACTCTGCTCGTAGACCGGTGCCAGTCCGCGCAGGATGGTGATCGCCTCGCTGACCGTCGGCTCGTGCAACTGCACCGGCTGGAATCGTCTGGCCAGCGCCGGGTCCTTCTCGAAGTATTTCTTGTACTCGCTCCAGGTGGTGGCGGCGATGGTGCGCAGCTCGCCACGGGCGAGGGCGGGTTTGAGCAGGTTGGCCGCATCCGAGCCACCCGCCTGCCCCCCAGCGCCGATCAGGGTGTGGGCCTCGTCGATGAACAGGATGATCGGCTGCTCCGATGCCTTGACCTCGTCAATCACCGCCTGCAGCCGCCGCTCGAACTCGCCCTTGATGCTGGCGCCGGCTTGCAGCAGCCCCAGATCCAGGCACAGCAGTTCGGTATCCTGCAGTACTGGCGGCACCTCGCCTTCGGCGATGCGCAGTGCCAACCCCTCGACAATGGCGGTCTTGCCGACGCCGGCCTCGCCGACCACGATGGGGTTGTTCTTGCGGCGGCGAGCCAGGATATCGATCATCTGGCGGATGGCTGCATCGCGGCAGAGGACCGGATCGAGCCGACCCTCGCGGGCCTGGCGGGTGAAGTTATGGGTGAAGCGTTGCAGAGCTGATTCGCCGTTCCCGGTGCCACCTGGCGCTGGGGTAGCGGGTTGTTGTGAGCGAGCGAACTCACCCAGGCGCTCGGCGTTCAGGGTGCCGAGGATCGCCATGTAAGCGGTTCCGGCATAACGCAGCGGGTTGCGCAGCAGAGCGAGAATCAGCGCCGCCTGGTCGATCTGGCTTTGCTTGAGTTCCAGCGAGGCCGTCAGCAGTGCATCCTGCAGCCACTGCACCAACTCGGTGGAGAACACCGGATTGTTGGTTGCGCCCGATTCCGGACGGGGCTGCAGTACTGCCGCGAGTTCATCGGCGCTGCTGCCGGCATCCTGCAATGCGCGTACCAGCAGGCTGTCGGAACGGTTCAGCAGGCCATCGAGCAGGTCTTCGATCAGTACCTTGGAGCCACCCCGGCTGACGCAGCGTTCGGCGGCGGCTTCCAGGTCGCGGCGGCTGTCAGCGTCGAGTGCCTGTACCAGTTGTTGCAAATCCAGATTGATCATTATCCGTCCTTAGTTTTGAATCTCAGAGCGCCTGATGCGGCTGGCTGCCGAGGGTGACCATGGCATCGGCGTGCTCGCAGCCCAGCCAGCTGGTCCAGCCCAGGCGACAGGTGTTGCCGGCGCCCAGGCGCAGCTCACGAATTTCATCCGGTCGCAGGTGCAGGCGCACGTCATAGTCCAGCGGGGTGCGCAGCACGAACCGGATCAGCACGCGCAACGGCTGGTTGTCGCAGCCGGGTGGCAGAAAGTCATGAAAGCGCGCCCAATCCAGATTGAGGATGTGGATGCGGAACTTGCCGCTGCGATCACGCACCCGCTCGCCGAGCACCAGGCTATCGCCAAGGGTGCTGTTGCCCAGGCCCAGCTGGCAGCGCTGATCGCCGGGAATATCCACCTCGCGCTCCAGGCACTGTTCGATATGCAACTGCTCATGCTTGAAGTAGTAGCGCAGTACCGATTCGACCATTGCCGCCGATTGCGCCCGCAGACTGAGCAGGCCCAGGTAGGGCAGCAGGCGTTTCCAGTTCAGCTCCGTGGAGTGGCGAATGGTGTTGCCACTCAGGCCGATCAGCGAAAACAGCAGGGCGGACACCGGGTCGCGCCCGCCGGGCTTGAAGCGGGCGTGATAGCGGTACTTCTGCCACACCGGCAACAGCAGCCGCTGGAGTCTGTTATTGAACAGATCCATGAACATGCGGGTGGGATTGCCATCGACCCCGTCACCCAACGCCTGTTCGCCATAGAAGGCCGGCAGGGGTGAGCCGGCGCCGAACAGGCTGACCAGGTTCACCCGCAGGCGGGCCCGCAGTTCGCCGCGTTCCTCGAAATACTCCACCGATTCGATCTCGCTGCCGGGAAACCCCATGCTCGGGTTTGCCTGCAATTCCAGTCGCTCATACAGCGCCTCATCATCCAGCTCGGGATGGGCCTGACGCAGGCGCTCCTGCACCAGTTGCACACCCTGAAACAGGCTGTACTCGCGGATGCTGCGCACGATCGGACTCAAAGCAGGGGCTGTTGCCCCATGCGTGGCGGCCATTGATATATCTCTCCCTTGGAACTCTTGACCCGCAACTCGTGGTAGGAGTTGAGGCTGGCGTAGAGCGCAAAAAACTCATTGAGTACAGAGGCGAACAGGAACAGATCGCCTTCGCCCAGATAGCCATCGGCATCCATGCTCAACTCGGTGCGGATGCCGCGTACGGGCAGGCCGCGGTGCAGACGGTCAACATGGGTGTGGTTGATGTGCTTGAGGCCGCCGAGCAGGCGCTTGCTGACCTTGGCAGCATGCTGGTCGGTATGCCGGGGCAGGTCGTAGGTCTCGAGGATGACCTTGAGCGCCTCGACATTCGACAGCGACAGATAATTCAGCGACATGTTGCTGATCAGCTTCCACAGGAAGTCGCGATGCAGCGGCGGCGCGTGACAGGGCGTGACGGCGCTGATATTGCGAAACCCGAGAAATTCCGGGGTGCCTTCGCAGGGCTGGCAGATATCGCCCAGCGCCAGCTTCTGCGGCAGGTTCTGATTGGTACAGGTCAGCTCCACTGACAGCGTCTCGTGATGCTCCAGCGTATACAGGCCGAAACTGAGAAAGGTCTCCAGCCCATCGCCGACCGGCGAGGCATGCTGGCGCATGCTGTAGTACGGCCGGGATGTATCGGCGCCGAAGCTGGTGTCGTGCTCGAAGGACTCGAAGGGCACATATTCCTCATAGCCCTGGCCACCGGGCTTCCAGCCGGTGACCCGGTCGATGGAGAACACGCCGCAGTGGCGGTTGCCGTAGGTAGCTGGGCGCAGCAGATACTGATCCTGACGACCATCGAGCCGAATGGGTGTGGCGTCGTGGGTGAACAGATTGACGATGGGCGTGCAGTACAGCCGCACGTTGTCCACCGAGGGTCTGATGCGCTGCTCCCCGGTCTTGGCGATATGGCAGCGCAACTCCAGCCCCCGTGCCTGCTTCAGCAGTGCCGCCGGCAGCCGCTGCAGGACATTCAGGCCAAGGATATCAACGAACAGGAACTTGTCCTGAAAGGCGAAATATTCCTGTATGTAGCGGTAGCCGCGAAAGGTATTGAGCGGGTAGGGGATCATCGCCTCTTCATCGGCGAAGCCCACTTGCTGTATCTGCTCCTGGCCCAGCTGCAGCATCTGCGCCGACACCTCGGCGGGCAGCTCCAGCGGAGCGCCGTGACGGTCTAGCAAGACCAGCTCGAGGCTCTGCAGATTGCGCACCAGGCCGAGCAACAGCATCTGGCTGATATAGCGCTCGCCGGCGAAATGCAGGCGTAACTGCCGCAGATTGATATCTGCCAGACTGCCGGGTGCGCTCATCATCAACTGCAGATTGAGCAGCGCACCGTTGCCCTTGACCGAATAATCCAGAGCATGCATCGCCAGCGGCAGCACTTCGGTATCGTAGTTGGTGCGAAAGCGGCAGCTGACGCCATCCACCGGTCGTGATTCCACCGGTGTATTGCGCGGCACGGTCAGCGCCTCGCCGGCATGGCGCAGAGGTTCGAACTGCAGAATGCTCATGGCCGGTAGCGGGCGCATGTAGTTCGGCCACAGCAGATGCATCAGGGAATGGGTGAGTTCCGGTAGCTCGTCATCCAGCTTCTGCCGCAGCCGGCCGGTAAGAAACGCGAAGCCTTCGAGCAGTCGCTCGACGTCCGGGTCCTTGCCGCTCTGGCCGAGGAAGGGCGCCAGCGCCGGGCTGCGTTCGGCAAAACGCTTGCCGAGTTGCCGCAAGGCGGTGAGCTCACTCTGATAGTAATGATTGAACGACACTATGCATCCCTGTGTAGTGTTGCAGCCGTTCCGTAGAACAGCTTTTAGGCGACCTGGACCTTGCCGCTGCCATCCAGGCGGGCGGAAAAGTTGACGTTGCACTTGAGATCCTGCACTTCCAGTCGGCCTTCGATGGCGAAAGCCAGACTCAAGGGATCATGGTCCCGGGGCAGGGCAATTACCCGTACCTGGGACAGTCGTGGCTCATGGGCCTCGATGAATCGTTCGATAGCGAGCCGCGCCTGCTGCAGCGAATCGTGCAGCGACAGGCGCATGTCATTGAGATCCGGCAGTCCGTAATCCGGCAGGGTCAGCACACTGCCGGCGCGGGTGCTGAGCATCTTGGACAGGTGACTGGCCACCGAGTCCATTGCCGCCCGCTGCAGTTCCCAACCGGCGCGGCTGGCGGTTTCGCCGCCCAGACGCTCGAACAGACTGCCGTAGCCCATGTGCTGTTACTCCTTGTCCAGCTTGCCCACCAGCGACAGGGTGAAATCCGCCCCCATGTACTTGAAGTGCGGACGCACGCTGAGGGTGACCCGGTACCAACCCGGCTCGCCTTCCACATCGGCCACGCTGATCTGCGCCGCGCGCAACGGGCGTCGGCCACGGACTTCCGGGTTGGGATTGTCCTGATCAGCCACGTACTGGCGAATCCAACGGTTCAGCTCCAGCTCCAGGTCGGTGCGTTCCTTCCAGGAGCCGATCTGCTCGCGCTGCAGCACCTTGAGGTAATGGGCCAGGCGGTTGACGACGAACAGGTAGGGCAACTGGGTACCGAGCCGGTAGTTGAGTTCCGCCGCCTTGCCTTCTTCGGAGTTGCCGAAGAACTTGGCTTTCTGCGTCGAGTTGGCGGAGAAGAAGGCGGCGTTGTCGCTGCCCTTGCGCATGGTCAGGGCAATGAAACCTTCATCGGCCAGTTCGTATTCGCGGCGATCGGACACCAACACCTCGGTGGGGATCTTGGTTTCGATCTCGCCCATGCTCTCGAAATGATGCAGCGGCAGGTCATCGACCGCCCCGCCGCTCTGCGGGCCGATGATGTTCGGGCACCAGCGGAACTTGGCGAAGCTCTCGGTCAGGCGGGTAGCGAAGGTGAACGCGGTGTTGCCCCACAGGTAATGCTCGTGGCTGTTGGCGACGTTCTCCTTGTAGACGAAGCTCTTCACCGGATTGTCTTCCGGGTCGTAGGGATTGCGCAGCAGAAAGCGTGGCAGTGTCAGGCCGACGTAGCGTGCATCCTCGCGCTCGCGGAAGCCCTGCCACTTGGCAAACTGCGGACCTTCGAAATGATCCTTGAGATCCTTGATGTCCGGCAGGCCGGTGAAGCTTTCCAGACCGAAGAAACGCGGACCAGCGGAAGCGATGAATGGCGCGTGGGACATACTGGCGACGCTGGCGACGTGCTGCAGGGTCTTGATGTCCTGGGAGCTGGGATCGAAATAGTAGTTGGCGATCAGGGCGCCGACCGGCTGGCCGCCGAACTGGCCGTATTCAGCGGTATAGACATGTTTGTACAGGCCGGACTGGACAATCTCCGGGCTATCCTCGAAGTCCTCGAGCAGATCCTGCTTGGAGGCATTGATCATCTCGAACTTGATGTTCTCGCGGAAGTCGGTGCGGTCGACCAGCAGTTTCAGGCCGCGCCAGGAGGATTCCAGTGCCTGGAAGCGCTCATGGTGCAGAATCTCGTCCATCTGCTGGCTGAGCTTGGCGTCGATCTCAGCGATCATGCGATCGACCATGGCCTTCTTGACCGGCTCCTTGTCGTTATGGGGTTTCAGCAGCTCTTCGATGAAAGCGGAGACGCCGCGGCGGGCGATGCCGTAGGCTTCATCGTCCGGGGTCAGGCGGGTTTCGGCGATGATACGGTCGAGAATGCTGGCATCGTCGCTGGCGCTGGGTGTGCTGATGGCGGTTGTCTGAGTGCTCATGCTTGCGTCCTTGTGTGATCAGGCGTCCGGTTGTTGGGTCAGGCCCAGTTCGGCGAGTACGCGCTCCCGGGAATCATCGTCGCTGAGCACGCTTTCAATCGCCTTGCGGAAGGCCGGGGCGTTGCCCAGGGGGCCCTTCAGTGCCACCAGCGCGTCGCGCAGTTCCATGAGTTTGCGCAGCTCGGGTACCTGATCGACCAGGCTGGCAGGGTTGAAGTCCTTCATGGAGTTGATCTGCAGATTGACGGCGAGGTCTTCCCGGGCCGCGTCGTCCTGCAGCCGGTTGGGCACGCTGAAGCTCAGGTTCAGTTCCTGCTTGGCGAGCACCTCGTCGAAGGTGGCCTTGTCGATGGCGATCGGCTTGCGATCCTCGATCTTGCGCTCGTCCTCGCGCTGGGTGAAATCACCCAATACCATCAATTTCAGCGGCAGCTCGACCTCCTCCGCCGCGCCATTGGTATCGGGAGTGAAGGTGACGTTGATCCGTTCCTTTGGTGCTACTGTGCCTTCTTTGGCCATGGTGTTTCTCCGCTACTTGGATGGCCCGAGGGCCTTGTTCAGCACCACTTCAAGGTCGAAGTGGCACAGCCGGTGGAAGATCTCTTCCCTGCGATCACGCACAAGCTGGCTCTGCGGCAGCAATTCACAGCAGGCATGCAACAGACGCAGTACTTCCAGATTCAGGTTGGGTTCCCAGCGATCCAGCCCCGCGGACTGCAGGGTTTGCTGCAGCGCATCGAGCCGGGCGTAGGCGATATCGTGCTGGCGCGCGTGATAGCACAGGCGCGCCTCCGCCAACTGCCAATGAAAACGGGCCCGCTCGCCATGGCTTTGCCGGGTGCCTTGCAGCAGCAACTGCATGGCTGCACGCAGGCCGTCCTTTTTCAACAGCGCCAGGGCATCCTGCAGCGCGAGCTCCCAGGGCGCGCCGGCCTCGCTGGTGGCCTCGCATGTGGTGGTCTGTGGGTGGCTGCTGACCGCCATGACGCGGCTGCCAATCCATTGCCGGGTATCGGTGTCGGCGAAGGGTTCGCCATCATGAAAGCGCAGTTCCTCCAGCCCCGGCAGACGGCTCAGCAAGTGACGAAGCTGGTTTTCGACTTCCTGCATGGCCGGCTGGGCACCCAACGCTTCCAGACAGCGCCAGGCAAGATACTGACCACTCAACCAGAAGGGGGCACGATTGAGGCTGGCTTCAACTTCGCTGAACAGGCTTTGATACTGCCCCTGGTTGAAGCGCTCCTGAAAGGCCTTGAGACGATCGGCTGGCAGGTTGCGCAGGCTGGTGACATGGTCGGCATCATGCTCCGGCAGGCCGTCGATGGGCAGCCACAACAGTGTGCGGGCAAGTCGTACCGCGCGGACGTCGCCGGGGTTCTGGTGCTGCCACCAACTGGTCAGGGAACGAGCCTGGTCCTGCAGAGCGCGCAGGCTGCGGTGGGCATCGCGGCTATCGACAATGGGCGCGTCAGTGGTTGCGGAAGCGTGTGTGGCCGGAGGCAGTGGCTGGCTAGCTGGCGGTACCGACGCTGGCGTCGCCGCGGCGGGCTGTGGGTTCGCTTCGACGCGTTTCAGCAATTCTTCGACCCGACGATAAAGCGGCGCGAGTGAGGGTGCATCCTGAAGATGCGCAGCAAACAAGGTATCGAGTTCGCGCAGATCACCCGCGATGCTGCTGAACAATGCCATCTGCGCGGCGTCGGGTGTCTGCTCGCCGAGCACCTGCTCCAGGCGCGTGCACAGCCAGCTTATGGCTGCGGTTCGGGTGCGGGTGCGCTGCGGGTGCAACGTTTGCCAATGCTCGGTGCAGGCATGGCGCAGCATGCCCAGGCCGGCTGCCAGGCCGGCGATGCTTTCGGTGTGATACAGGCTCCAGATCAGCCAGCAGGCGACGCGCAGATCCTTGGACTGGGTCTGCAGCAACTGCTCGGCGCGTTCCCGGACGATTGCCCAGTCGGTACCCGTGGTGCGATGGACGGACGTGTCCTTGGCCAGCTCCTCTTCCAGACTGTCGAATTCGGACGTATAGCGAGCGTCCTCACCGGCGAAATTGTCCGCGGCGATCGGCGTCTCCATTAAATTGATGTAATTTTCATCCAGCATGTTTCACATCAATCCCTGATAAATAGATGAGTTCCGTCGCCAGCCAGAAAGAGTGTTCAGGCAGATATACAAAGTGCGCAATAAGTTGCGCAGGTGAGTTGTGCAGTAAGTTGCGCACCCCCTCGAAATACGGCTCGTATCCTATTGATCGGCAGGCTGTGGTTCAAGGCGGATAATGTGACCTGATCTACTTTATAGGCAATTAAGTCGCCTCATGCATCACAGTGTGAACCGCGTCGTAGACGGGTGTATGCAGGCATTGCTGCGCAAGAGTCAGTCAGGATTTACTACGAATGGGTTATTGAATTAGCCGCCGTTTAAGTGGCGGCTATTCAATTTGCGATAGTGTTTTCAGGTTTTTAGTTAGTTGTGGGTGTGTTGTTTTGAAATGGCTCACAAGTTTCGGATTAATTGCTTGCTGCGCACTTCAAGTTGGTGCATGACGCGGGCTTGTCAAGTTGCTCGCTGCACTGGCGGGCTTGTTTGGCCTGGCTCGTACAGCCCAGGGTTTCGAGGCCCGTGGCCAGATTATTCCAGCCGGGCTGAAAGTCGGGGAAGTCATTCACCAGGCGCTGGAACTGCTCCAAGGCAACTTGCCTGTCGTTGAGAGCCCAATGGGTATTACCCAGACCCAGGCGCGCAGCCGGTTGCTCTGGCCACTCAGCCACGGCTCGCTGATAGGAACGCAGCGCGCTCTGTAGGCGACCAGTCTGTTCCAGGTCACTGGCGGCCTTCAGGTAAGTGAGCGGTTTGGCCGTGGCGGGTAATTCACCGGGCGGGAGCATTACCCTGGCCCAGCGGTCGGCCCGATCCCAGGTGCGCATGAACACCTGGAAGGGTTCCCTCTGGGCAGCGTTCAGGCCGCTGTGCACGATCATCTCTTCGGCAGCAAGGTCGTAGCCGATGACAACAGCGTAATGCCACTGCGGATACCAGTTGAAGGCCAGATTCTGCATGACCAATACGGGGTTGCCCGCATTCAATTCGCTGAGAATAGCCTCGAGCTGCTTTTCCAGCGGGTAGACCAGCAGGTCCCGGTCACGGGCGGCGGAGACCATTTCCACTTGCAATGTCCCATTGCGCTCGGGCAGGTAAACGCGGTCTTTCAACTCGTCCGGGGTGGCAGCGATATCACGGTAGTTCAATACCATCGCCAGGGAGGCTGGTCCGCATTGGTAGGCGTCTTGGGCGTGGAAAGGCACGTTGTCCAATACCACTCGGTTAGGGAATTCAGCCAGGTCGGCGGGGTCAGGCATGACGGGAGCGCGCCCGGCGCAGGCTGACAGCAGTGCTGTCAGCCAGAGCAGAGCGGCAATGCGTAGGAAACGCACCGGTTAACGGTTGATGCAGTTGACGAAGCGGAAGACGTTGGTGGCGCAGAGCATGTCGGTGATGATGAAGATGACCAGGAACAGAACGATCACTCCCAGCACACCGGCACCGGCAGGTGCTTCATCCAGCTGGGTATTGAAATAGGCCAGCTCTTCGGCGGTCAGGCTGTTGATGCGCTGTTCGACCTGATCGGGAGAAACCCCCATGCTGGCAAGCTTGTCTTGCACGGCTTCATCATCGAGCATGGACTTGAGCTGGTCGCGATCGACACTGAGCTGTTCGGAGGCAATCACCTCATGGGTACCGACCATGGAGGCCTGGGCGTGGATGCTGGCCATGCTGGTGAACATGAACAGGGCGGCCATCATGATGGACAGATAGCGTCGGGTGGCGGAAGTATGCTTCATGGGGGACTACTCCTTGGATTGGCTCTTGGTTTTTCTTGGTAAACCCTTGCAACACCTCTATGACCGCCATAATACCCTGCGGGTTCCGACCTCAACCACCGAAGCGATCCCGCAATTGGTAATACCAGGCGCCCAGTGCGGTGAACGGCACCCGGAACAGGCGGCCGCCAGGGAAGGGGTAATGGGGCAATGCGGCGAAGGCATCGAAGCGTTCGGCCTGGCCGCGAATCGCCTCGGCCAGTACCTTGCCGGCAACATGGGTGTAGGTCACACCGTGGCCGCTGCAACCCTGGGAATAGTAGATGTTATCTCCCAACCGACCCACTTGCGGTAGCCGCGACAGGGTCAGCAGGAAATTGCCGGTCCAGGCATAATCGATCTTCACATCGCGCAAGGCGGGGAAGGTACGCAGCAGGTTGGGCCGGATCAGCGCCTCGATATTGGCCGGATCGCGCGCACCGTAGACCACGCCGCCGCCAAAAATCAGACGCCGGTCAGCGGACAGGCGATAGTAGTCCAGCAGGTAATTGCAGTCCTCCACACAGTAGTCCTGGGGCAATAGCCGACGTGCCATCTCCTCGCCCAGGGGTTCGGTGGCGATCACCTGGCTGCCGCAGGGCATGGATTTGGCCGCCAGCGGCGGCAGCAGGTCGCCGAGGTAGGCATTGCCGGCGACCACGACGAAGCGGGCGCGGACCTGGCCCTGTGCCGTAAAAACCACAGGCATCGCCCCTTGCTGCACCTTCACCACCGGCGATTGTTCATGGATGATGCCGCCCAGCGATTCCACCGCCGCGGCTTCGCCGAGCACCAGATTCAGTGGGTGGATGTGTCCACCGCTGCGGTCCAGCATACCGCCCACGTAACGCTCGGTGCCGACCACGCTGCGGATCCCCCGGTCATCGAGCAACTCCAGCTGGGTGTGACCATAGCGCTCCCACAGCGCTTTCTGCTGCTCCAGGTGGCGCAGCTGTTTGGCGTTGATGGCGGCAAATACACCACCCTCCTTGAGATCGCAATCGATGGCGTAACGCTGGACCCGCTCGCGGATGATACGTCCACCCTCGAAGGCCATTTCGCCCAACAGTCTGGCCTGCTGCGGGCCAACCTGCTTTTCGATCACATCCAGATCGCGACTATAACTATTGACGATCTGACCGCCATTGCGCCCCGAAGCACCGAATCCGACTCGCGCAGCTTCCAATACCGTGACCCGAAAACCCTGTTCCAGCAGGAACAGCGCCGTGGAAATGCCGGTATAGCCCGCGCCGATCACGCATACATCGGTCTCATGGTCGCCCTGCAGGGCAGGCCGGTCGGGCGCGGGATTGGCGGAAGCGGCGTAATAGGAATCCGGATAAGGCGTATGGCTCATGCTGCGCACCTTGTGTGATATTTTTTACATGCCTTGCATGCTACCGATCCGGTTGAGCGAATGCCAGAGAGGAGGGTGAGCGTCTGCAGCGAACAAGGTTTTTATTGTGGGAGCGGCCAAGGCCGCTCCCACACAGGAATCTCGCAAGGGCGCCTGAGGCTTTCAGGGTTTGCCCGGCGCCTTCGGCAACGCCTTGGTCAACATGATGCACAGCACCGAGCAGGCCAGCATGATGCCGATCAGATGGAAGGCGTCGTTATAGGCCATGATCTGCGCCTGTTCGCGCACCTGCGCATCTACCATGCGCAGCGCCGCCTCGGAGCTGCCCAGCTGCTCACCGAGCAGCGCCAGGCGCTCGGCTGCTGCCGGATTGCCGAGGCTGACGTGACTGCGCAGAATCTCGAAATAATGTGCAGCCCGGCTATCGAGAATGGTAGCCAGCGCCGCAATACCGATGGCACCGCCGAGATTGCGCAGAATGTTGTACAGGCTGGAAGCCGAGCCGGCCTGGGACGGCGGCAACATCGCCGTGGCAATGATCGACAGCGGCACCAGCACCATGGGCTGCCCGCAGGCGCGGATGATCTGGATGGCAATGAACTGATCCCCGGCAAAGTCCAGATTGAGCGAGCCGCTGAGAAAGCTGCCGATGCCGAACAGTGCCAGGCCGAGCGCGCAGATCAACCGCGGATCGATATAGCGCATCATGACCGGCACCAGGGGAATCAGCAGCAGTTGCGGCAGCCCCATCCACATGATCACCTGGCCGATTTGCAAGGCGTTGTAATCCTGAATCTGCGCCAGGTACAGCGGCAGAATGAACACGGTGCCGTACAACCCCACCCCGAGGCCGATGTTGGCCAGGCTGCCAAGTAGGAAGTTGCGCTCCTTGAACAGCCGCAGGTTGACCAGGTGATTGTCGCGCGACAGCTGCAGAATGATGAAAATCACCAGGCTGACGAAAGCGATGCTGGCCAGCCAGGTGATCTCGGCCGACTCGAACCAGTCCTCACGCTGGCCCTCTTCCAGAAAGACCTGCAGGCAGCCCAGGCCGATGGCCATGCTCAGGATGCCGGCATAGTCGCCTTTTTTCAGCAACTCCCAGCGCGGTTCGCTCTTGTCCAGCCCGTACAGCAGGCCGAGGGTCATCAACACGCCGGGGACGATGTTGATGTAGAAGATGAATTCCCAACCGTAATTTTCTGTCAGCCAGCCGCCGATGGTCGGGCCGATGGAAGGGGCGAAGGTGGCGGTGATGGCGAACAGTGCCATGCCCTTGGGGCGCACATCCAGCGGCAGCTTGGTGAGTACCAGGGAGAATGCGAAGGGAATCAGCGCGCCGCCTGCCAATCCCTGCAACACCCGAAACACGATCATGCTTTCCAGGTTCCAGGCCATCGAACACAGCAGCGAAGCGATCACGAAGGTAATGGAAATGGCCACGGCAAAGCGCCGCGGTGACATGACCATGGCCAGCCAGGCCGCCAGCGGAATGATGATGATCTCGGCAACCAGATAGGAGGTCGAGATCCACGAGCCTTCTTCAATGGTGGCCGATAGCGCGCCCTGGATGTCCTTGAGCGACGAGTTGATGATCTGGATATCCAGAATAGCCATGAAGGCGCCAAGGATGGCGCTGAGAATGGCGATCCAGTCGCGTCGCGTCGGTGGTGGAATCTGCTGCGTCTGGGCCGTTTCAGTCACGCAGATCGACCTTGACGCTGACCGACATACCCGGACGTATCACCTGGCTCAGTGCATGGTCCTGGTCGAGGCGGACTTTTACCGGAATGCGCTGCACCACCTTGGTGAAATTGCCGGTGGCGTTGTCCGGCGGCAGCAGGCTGAACTGTGCGCCGGAGGCGGGGAACAGGCTGTCGATGGTGCCCTGCATCGGTTGGTCATCGAACGCATCGAAGGTCAGGGTGACGCGCTGATCCTTGCGCATGCGCTTGATCTGGGTTTCCTTGAAGTTGGCCTGCACCCACAGATCCTGGCTCGGTACCAGGGCCAGCAGATGATCACCGGGCTGCACGTTCTGGCCAATGCGCACGGTGCGTTGGCCGACCCGCCCGGGCACCGGTGCATGAATCTCGCTGCGTGACAGGTCCAGCTCGGCCCGGTCCACCTCGCTCTGCGCGGCCTGGATCAGCGCCGCCAGCCGATCAATGTCGGCACCGAGGGTATCCTTGCTGAGAATCTGGGTCTGCAGTTCGGCTTCGGCGCCCCGCACCTGCGCTCTCGCCACATCCAGCTGAGCACGAAAGTTGCTCAATTGTTCCTCGGAGGCATAGCCGGACTGGCGCAGGGGCAGGATGCGCTTGATATCCAGTTCGATGCGCCGCTGCTCCGCCTTGCGTGCTTCAACGGCGGCGCGAGCGGCTGCGATCAGGCTGTCCTGGCGCAGCAGCTGCGCGCGGGCCTGCAGGTGCTCGGCTTCGCGGGTGGCAAGATTGGCCTGGGCCTGGGCCAGTGCGTTGGTGAAGTCCCGGGCATCGAGGCGTACCAGCAGATCGCCGGTCTCGACGGTCTGGTTATCAGTGACCAGCACCTCGGTGACCTGGGCGGCAAGCTGACTGCTGATGCGGGTAATATCGCCATGTACATAGGCGTTGTCGGTCGTTTCATAATGCCGGCTGATGAACCACCAGTTGGCGAAAAAAGCAGCTGCGGCAAGGGCGATCAGTAACAGGAAGATGAACAGACGAGTGCGAACCCGGGACGGCATGTTTTATTTCCTTGTTTATTGTGTGAGTCACTCTACCACTGTTGCACACCGGCCTAATGGCGCTAGAATCCGGAAACTTTGTTGCATTACAGGAACAGTGGGATGGGATTGGATGACGCCTTGATCTTCACCCGGGTGGTGGAGTGCCACAGTTTTACCAGCGCGGCGACGACCTTGGGCATGCAGAAGTCCACCGTCAGTCGCCGTATCGCACAATTGGAAGAGCGCCTGAGCGTGCGGCTGCTCAATCGCACCACGCGCAAGCTGCGTCTGACCGAAGTGGGTCAGGCCTACTACGAGCGGTGCCGGCAGATCATGCAGGAGTTTGCCGAAGCCGAGCAGGCCATCATGCAGTTGCAGCGCGAGCCTACCGGCTTACTGCGCATCAGCTCTCCCATCGAGTTCGGGCAGCTGTTTCTCGGCGGTGTGGTGGGGGATTTCATGCGCCGCTACCCGGCGATCCAGGTCGAGGTCGAGCTGACCTCGCGGATGGTCGACCCGGTTGAAGAGGGCGTGGACATCGTCATCCACCGTGGCCGGCCGCAGGATTCGAGCCTGGTGGCGCGGTCGATGATGCACAGCCCTCGCCAGCTGTTCGCCAGCCCGGCCTATCTGGCCGAACATGGTACGCCGCAGAAGCCGGAAGACCTGGCCAACCATCGCTGTATCCATACGCTGATGGATGACGGCCGTAAATGGCACTTTCTGGAGCCGGCAGTGAGCGTGGCGATTAATCCGGTGCTGACCATCAACAACATCACCTTCGCCCGCGAGGCAGCGCTGGCTGGCGCCGGGGTGATCAATGTGCCGGCCTTCATCGCCGAGGCCCAGGTCGCGGAGGGTACCCTGTGCCGGGTGCTGGAGCATTGCGTGTTACCTTCGACCGAGCTGTATGCCCTGTATCCCTCCCGCCGTTTCCAGGCGATGAAGGTGAAAGCCTTCATCGATTATGTGATTGAGCAGTTGCGGGAGCGGCTGAATGTCGGGGTAGAGCAGGACGAGGGACCGCTGGTAACATTGCCCCCAACCTGAGGCGCTGCTTCACACTATCTGGCCCGCTGCGGCCGCTGTAATCGAGATATTCCATGACCGTCCGTACCCGTATTGCTCCGTCGCCCACTGGAGATCCCCATGTAGGCACCGCCTATATCGCGCTGTTCAATCAGTGCTTCGCCCGCCAGCATGGTGGTCAGTTCATCCTGCGCATCGAGGATACCGATCAGGTGCGCTCCAGTGCCGAGTCGGAGCAGCAGATTCTCGACTCCCTGCGCTGGCTGGGGCTGGAGTGGGACGAAGGTCCGGATGTCGGCGGCGCCCATGGCCCGTACCGCCAGAGCGAGCGCAGCGCCATCTACCATGAGCACAGCGAACAGCTGATTGCCAAAGGGCACGCGTTCCGCTGCTTCTGTACCTCCGAGCGCCTCGATACGCTGCGCGCCGAACAGATGGCCAACAAGCAGACTCCCGGCTATGACGGCCACTGCCTGCATCTGTCCGAGCAGGAAGTGACCCAGCGAGTCGCCGCCGGCGAGCCCCACGTGGTGCGCATGAAGGTACCCGCGAGCGGCATCTGCAAGGTGCAGGACATGCTGCGCGGCGAAATCGAGATCCCTTGGGAACAGGTCGACATGCAGGTGCTGATGAAAGCCGATGGCCTGCCTACCTACCACCTGGCCAACGTGGTCGACGATCACCTGATGCAGATCACCCATGTGCTGCGGGGCGAGGAGTGGATCAACTCGGCGCCCAAGCACATCCTGCTGTATCAGTATTTCGGCTGGGACATGCCGCAGCTGTGCCACATGCCGTTGCTGCGCAACCCGGACAAGAGCAAGCTGTCCAAGCGCAAGAACCCGACCAGCATCATCTTCTATCAGCGCATGGGCTATCTGCCCCAGGCGCTGCTCAACTATCTGGGCCGCATGGGCTGGTCCATGCCGGATGAACGCGAGAAATTCTCCCTGGAAGAGATGGTCGAGCATTTCGATATCCAGCGGGTCTCCCTCGGCGGGCCGATCTTCGATGTCGAGAAGCTCGCCTGGCTGAACGGGCAGTGGATTCGCGATCTGTCCGAGCAGGATTTCGTGGACGCCGTACAGAAGTGGGCGCTCAACAGCGATTATCTGCGCCCCATCGTGCCGCTGGTGCAGAGCCGCGTGGAAACCTTCAGCGACCTGATACCGCTGGCTGGCTTCTTCATGACCGGCAAGCTGGAACTGGACCCGGCCCAGTTCGCCCACAAGAAGCTCTCCCAGGATGAAGTGCGCCAGACCCTGCAGCTGCTGCTGTGGAAGCTCGAAGCGCTGCGTCAGTGGGACAAGGACGGCATTACCGCCAGCATCCAGCAGGTCGCCGAGGGGCTGCAGCTCAAGCTGCGGGACCTGATGCCGCTGCTGTTCGTGGCCATCACCGGCCAGGCCAGCTCGGTCTCGGTACTCGATGCCATGGCCCACCTGGGGCCGGATCTGACCCGCTTCCGCCTGCGTCAGGCGCTGGAGCTGCTCGGCGGTGCGTCGAAGAAGGAAGTGAAGGCTTGGGAAAAGCTGTTGGCGGACTTTGCCAGCGCCCAGTGATTTCGGGCTAATTGGCTATAAGTTGCTGTTTTGCGTAATTTTCTGTTGACAGTTTTTGGTGAGAGACCTAATATGCGCCCCGTCCAGAACGACGGGGCTATAGCTCAGCTGGGAGAGCGCCTGCATGGCATGCAGGAGGTCTGCGGTTCGATCCCGCATAGCTCCACCAATTTTTGGGTCATTGCTTTGTGATGACCTGTTTTACACTAGCCGATATGCTTTACTGCATATCTGGTGATGAAACGACAAACATCGTTTCGAGAAGGGTTTGCGTCCCCTTCGTCTAGTGGCCTAGGACACCGCCCTTTCACGGCGGTAACAGGGGTTCGAGTCCCTAGGGGACGCCATTTTTTTACCGACACTTCGGTGTCGGGGTCGAAAGACCACGGGGCTATAGCTCAGCTGGGAGAGCGCCTGCATGGCATGCAGGAGGTCTGCGGTTCGATCCCGCATAGCTCCACCACGGGGCTATAGCTCAGCTGGGAGAGCGCCTGCATGGCATGCAGGAGGTCTGCGGTTCGATCCCGCATAGCTCCACCATTTTTTTAAAGGGCCGACACTTGTTGTCGGTCCTTTTTTTTTGCCCTTTTTTCCTTTGTTGCTTTGCTCCGAGCCGCAGAAACGGCTGCCGCTTTTTTTCGGTTGTCGAGCGCCTCAGCCGCGATCGCACCCGACGGCAGGCCGTCGGTCGGTGAGGCCAGAAAGACTATTGCCGCTGCCGTTCGAAAAGGCGTTTGATTAGTAGGTTGATAACGCTTCCTGTCTTAGAGAACGCAACATGACCCACTTCACCGGCAGTTGCCTCTGTGGCAACGTTCGTCTCACCGCAACCGGGCAGCCAGACCGCGTCGGCATCTGTCACTGCCTGGACTGCCGCAAGCATCACGGCGCGCTCTTCCATAGCTCAGCCATCTTTCTCCAGGACGCCGTCACCGTGACCGGCGAGACGCACGAGTATCAGGGCGCCATTTTTGCCCCCGCTGCGGATCGTCAGTCTTTGGGCACACCGCAGATGAAATAGAAGTGAACCTGGGCTCGCTGGACGCCATTGATCAGCTCAAGCCAACCTACGAGCTGTGGACCATCCGGCGCGAGGCCTGGTTGCCGGCGTTTCCGCTGACCGACCGCTATGAGCGTGACCGATAGTCGCTGCCAGAGCAGCTACGCACCGGAGCCCCGCTGTTCAACAGTCACGTCAGCGGCGGTGGAAGCGCCCGGTGTCAGAAACTGAGTGGAAGGCCGACCATCGGCGTTGTGCTGGAGGATGCGGGTAGGCCGGCCCTGTGCATCAAGGAGTACCTGTCCGATCCCGGCACCGTTCCAGACCCGTTCGCCACGGTGGCGCTGATCAGGCAGGCGAGGGCGTATCTTCAGGTCGCGGCGCTGGGTGAACCAGTTCAGTGGCGAGCGCGGCGAGTAGAGCCAGCGGTTGAGCCGGTCCAGCCAATCGAGCAGGCGCCGCGGAAACTCATTCTTGATGCCACTGCTGGTGATCTGCCAGATGTGTGGTGCGCGCTCTCGATCACGCACCTGCACATCGTAGGCGAAGGAGTAATGCACATCGCCCGACAGGACCACGTAATTGCCCGGCGTGCGGGAATGCCGAAATATATTGAGCATGACATTGGCCGCGCCACGATGAGCCATCCAGTTCTCGGCATCGACAGTCAGGGCATGGCCGGCGAAGGCACAGATTCGTTGGATGACCTCGATCAGCTTGACCCCGAACATCGGCGTTGGCGACACGATCACCGCCGCGGTTTCATCCAGCAATTCATGCTGCAGCTCGACCAGCGACTCCCAGTTCATCAAGCCCGAGGGGCGGCTGGGTAAGCGCCGGCTACGCCAGCGCCGCGTACGGGTATCGAGCACGATGACAGTAGGGTGCGTGCGTAGCACATAATCCCATTGATTAAACGCCAGCAACTGACCGATGAGCGCGTCCTGGGCGGCAGCATCAAGCCGGGCCTGACTATCGAGCGCCGCGGTCAGCGCCTCCGTCTCGTCGAGCAGCCCGGCAAACACATCGGGACGGTTACCCCAGCCCTGGCACAGCATATAGGCCAGCAGGGCATTGCCCATGATGCGCCGCGAGAAAGGATGACCATAGGCGGTGCTTTCCCACTTCGCCGAGAGGTTCCAGTCGTCGGTGATGTCATGGTCATCAAAGATCATCAGCGTCTGGATGTGGGCGAACAGGCGGGCGGCCTGTGGCAGATCGCGGCAGAAGCCTCGTATAGCATCGGCCTCGTCTTGCCAGCGGACCATATGCTCTGCATCCAGCGCGGGCATCTGTGACTCTGATACGAGCTGCCAGGGCACCGGCGACCACACCAACAGATACATGGCCATCACCTCGGCCAGCGTCACCAGGTGGTTGTGCGCATTGGCGGTGGTGAAGATCGGCTTTTCCACACCGCCAAAAAACCGCTCACGCAGCGCCTCGTTGGACTTGAAAGCGGGCAGCAACTCCTCGCGGCGGTAATAACCGGCGGGGTGGGCATACAGCGCTTCACTGTCGGCGACGACCGCGCCCTCCAGGGCTTCGCCATAGAGACCAAGGCGCCGGATCAACGCATGGACCGCCGCGAGCATGGGGCCCGCCACATCATCGGCATACACCTGGTCGCCGCACAGCATGAGCATGGCAGGGCGCGCGTCCGCCAGCCCGATGTGTTCGGCTAACAGGCTGTCGGCCCGCGCAAGCCCGTCTCGCGCGGGATGATGCGGTTTGCGACAGGAACCATAGAGAATGTCATCCGCGCGGCTGCTCAACACCAGACTCGGGCGCGTCGCGCCCTCATGCAGCAGATGTGGCGCCCATTGCGCGATGTTGGCTTCAACACCGTTCTCCAGTGCGACGATCAAGTCGTAATGAATCAGCGTGTCCTGCGGCAGCGGCTCTGGCAGGCTCACATCGACCAAATGCAGGTACGCATGACGGCCGATGGGAAGAACGCGGCAGCAGCTAGCGTCAAGATCCACCCGCCTGACCGTCCCACCGTCGGGCTCAAGTTCCAGCATCAAGTGCAGCGGCGTACTGCCGACCAGCCATAACACCAGGCGGCCCGGTTCAAGGCGGCGCAGGATAGGGCCGGCAAGCACGGGAGGAAGGGCATCGGGTATTGGGACTTGGGTCATTGGGAATAGGGTAGTCGAATGTGAAGAGGCCGGAACAGCGTAGCAGAGCCTTATCAAAGACTTTAGCCGCCATATTTAGTTCAGAGCCGACGGTGACTCGCATCGATGAGTTGCCTTACCAATCCCGCCAACCAACCTCACATTCATCCCAACGCGACATCCTTGTTCTATCATCACTCTGGTTACTCGCTATACCGTCCTTGAGGCATCCACCTGCAGGAGCCATATCATGACTACCTTCACCACTAGCGATAACGTCACTCTTTTCTACAAAGATTGGGGCTCAGGCCAGCCGATCTTTTTCTCCCACGGCTGGCCGCTGTCATCTGATGCCTGGGATAACCAGATGTTGTTCTTCGGTCAGCAGGGCTATCGGGTCATTGCCCATGATCGCCGGGGCCATGGCCGGTCGGAGCAGACCTGGGATGGTAACAATATGGATCGTTATGCTGACGATCTTGCGGAGCTGTTTAAGCATCTGGATCTTCGCAACGTCATCATGGTTGGTCATTCAACCGGGGGCGGGGAGGTGGCGCACTATATCGGCCGCCATGGTTCTGCGCGGGTGGCTAAAGTGGTAATGGTCGGCGCGGTGCCGCCCTTGATGCTGAAAACCGAGAGCAATCCTGATGGCACCCCAATGGAAGCGTTCGACGGCATTCGTGCGGGCGTTACGTCGGACCGCTCGCAGTTCTTCCGGGATCTGACCGTGCCGTTCTATGGATTCAATCGGGAAGGAGCTGCAGTCAATGAAGGTCTAAAGGAGGCGTTCTGGCTGCAGGGTATGCAGGGCGGCATCAAGGCGCACTTTGACTGTATCCATGAGTTCTCCGCAGTCGATTACACCGCTGACCTGCAAGCCATCGACAAGCCTGTATTGTTCATTCATGGCGACGATGATCAGATCGTCCCGCTGGCTGCTTCTGCTGAGCTGGCTGCAAGGATCGTTAAAGACGCTATCCTGAAAATCTATCCGGGCGGTTCCCATGGGCTGGCGCAAGTGAACGCCGATGAGTTCAACACGGACGTGCTGGCGTTCATTCGCGGCTGATCACACACTCATCCAAACCTCAGGCAACCATCCAATAACCAGCGGCGGCGCTTTGCGAGAGTGTGGGGGCATTTCAAGAGATCCAGACTGGTCGAAGATGAGGCAGCGTCGCCACTGGCGCGCAGCCATCGGAAACCAGGTTCGCTCACAACGACATTAGAGGATAGCCCCATGACTTTCCGTAACGGCCTTGCTTCGCTTCTTCGTCCCGAAGACTCGGTACTCGTACTTATCGATCACCAGCCGTTCCAGCTGGCGAACTTGAACAGCCACGAGCCACTGATGGTGATCAACAACTCGGCAGGCCTGGCGAAGGCAGCCAAGGCGTTCAATGTACCCACCATTCTGACGAGCGTGCTAGCTGCTCAGGGCGGCGTGATTTTCCCGCAGATCACCGACGTATTCCCTGACCAGGAGGTGATCGACCGGACGCTCATCAATACCTGGGAGGACCCGAAGGTGGTGGACGTGGTCAAGTCGACAGGCCGAAAGCAGTTGGTCATCGCCGGGCTGTGGACCGAGATCTGCGTCGCCATGCCAGCTATCCAGGCTGCTGGAGAAGGTTGGGACGTGACGGTGGTGACCGATGCGTCTGGCGCCGTCTCTGTCGAGGCCCACGAGGTTGCCATTCAGCGCATGATCGGGGCCGGAGTGAACATGATGACCTGGTTCGCTGTGGCGGCCGAGTGGCAGCGTGATTGGGCCCGAACCGACACCCTCGAAGGGATGGTCGACGTTATGAAGCAGCATGGCGGCGGTAGCGGTATCGCCTTCCTGTGGGAGACACAGCTACTTAATACGCCGGTGCCTGACAAGACACGATGATCTGTCAGCGGTCCGGATGAGGTTTGAGGCCAGGGAGGGTCTTTTTGTCCGGGCCAGGACGGTTGATGGCAAAGTTCGATCAGGAGAGACGAAATGATAAAGATGATCATTGAGCAGCGGCGTCGCGGCCTCGGCGGCGGCCTGGAAGTGGGCCGCGTACTGCCGTTTGCCAAGCAACGCATGGTGGGGCCGTTCATCTTTTTCGATCATATGGGGCCGCTTGATCTCCCATCTGGTATGGATGCGAGTGTCGACATTCGCCCGCATCCGCACATCGGCCTGTCAACTGTGACTTATCTGTTTGCTGGAAATGTAATGCATCGCGACAGCCTAGGCTATGAACAGGCGATCAGGCCGCAGGAAGTCAACTGGATGACCGCCGGACGGGGAATCACGCATAGTGAGCGGTTCGAGCACGCCCGGGTGCATGGCGATCACCTGCATGGCATTCAGGCCTGGGTGGCGCTGCCGACCGAGCAGGAGGAGATCGCTCCGTCTTTTTCTCACCATGCAGGACTGGACCTACCGCAATGGGACCACGCTGGCGTGGTGGGACAGCTTATCGCCGGCAGCGCCTATGGTTTGACCGCCGGAGCCGAAACGCACTCACCGCTCTTCTACGCGCATCTCGACATGGCCGCGGGCGCCACTGCCGAGATTCCGGGCGGATACGAGGAGCGCGCACTCTACATCGCGACTGGGGCCGTGGAGGTGGGCGGAACGCGCTACGAGAGCGGCAGGATGCTGGTGCTCGGCGCAGCCGCATCACAGGTGCGGGCCCTTGAGCGCTCCAGAGTCATGGTCCTCGGTGGCGACCCCGTGGGCGAGCGGTTCATTCACTGGAACTTCGTGTCCTCCTCGAAGGAAAGGCTCGCCCAGGCCGCCTCTGACTGGCAGGCGGGAAGAATGAAACTGCCGGATGCCGATGATGCGGAGTTCATTCCATTGCCGGACGAACCGACACTATCGGGAAAAAGGGTAACCTCATCATGAACAAAGCATCCGATCTGTTCATCCATTGCCTTGAGGAAGAGGGGGTGGAGTATATCTTTGGGGTTCCCGGCGAGGAGAACCTCGCCATGCTCGACAGCCTCAGCCGATCAACCAGCATCCAGCTGATCCTTACCCGGCACGAACAGGGCGCGGGCTTCATGGCCGCCACATACGGTCGGCATACTGGCAAGACCGGCGTGTGCATGTCTACGCTGGGGCCGGGAGCGACCAATCTGGTGACCGCTGCCGCCTATGCACAGCTTGGCGGTATGCCGATCCTGATGGTGACCGGGCAAAAGCCGATCAAGAAATCCAAGCAGGGTCGCTTCCAGATCCTTGATGTAGTCGGCATGATGAAGCCGTTGACCAAATTTACCCATCAGCTTGCCAGCGCCGACAACATTCCCAGCCGGGTGCGCGAGGCGTTCCGGCTCGCCGAGGAGGAGAAGCCCGGCGCCACTCATATCGAGTTCCCGGAGGACGTCGCCGACGAGCAGACGGAATCAGTACCGCTCAAGCGCAGCCATACACGGCGGCCCAATGCGGATGTGAAGTCGGTCCGTGCGGCGGTGCATGCGCTTGAAAACGCAACTTCGCCGATCCTGGTGATCGGGGCGGGTGCTAATCGAACCATGACCTGCCGCATGCTGCTTCAGTTCATCGAGAAGACCGGCATTCCGTTCCTCACCACGCAGCTCGGCAAAGGCGTGATTGATGAACGCCATCCCGGGTTTGTCGGCTGTGCCGCTCTGTCAGCGGGAGACTTTGTCCACCGTGCAGTGGAGGCCGCCGACCTGATCGTCAATATTGGTCATGACGTGATCGAGAAGCCGCCGTTCTTCATGCGGGCGGGCGGCACGCCGGTAATTCATATCTCGTCCAGAACGGCCGAGGTGGACCCGGTCTACTTTCCCCAGATCGAGGTTGTCGGGGATATCGCCAACGCAATCTGGCAGATCAAGCAGGACATCGTTCCCAACGGTGGCTGGAACTTTGACGCGATGTTGGCAGCGCGCAAGGCAGAAGTGGCGCACACCGCGTCGATCTCCGGCGATACCCGCTTCCCCATCTTCCCGCCCCATCTGGTCGAACAGGTCCGCGCAGTGATGCCCGACAACGGCATCATCTGCCTCGACAACGGAGTCTACAAGCTCTGGTTTGCGCGAAACTATACGGCTTACCGCCCCAATACCGTGCTGCTCGACAATGCGCTCGCCACCATGGGCGCGGGTCTGCCCTCGGCCATGGCCTCGGCGATGGTTTATCCCGACCGCAAGGTGATGGCGATCTGCGGTGACGGTGGCTTCATGATGAACAGTCAGGAGATGGAGACCGCCGTTCGCTTGAAGCTCAATATTACTGTGCTGATCCTCAACGACAACGCCTACGGCATGATCCGGTGGAAGCAGGCGGACATGGGTTTCAAGGACTGGGGGCTGACCTACGGCAACCCGGATTTCGTCAAGTATGCGCAAAGCTACGGCGCGCATGGCCATCGCGCGGAAAGCGCCGAGCATCTCAGGCAACTGCTGGCGCACACTCGTGACACGCCGGGCGTGCATCTGATCGACTGCCCGATTGACTATTCAGAGAATGACCAGATCCTCAATATCGACATCAAGACCTTGTCGAAAGAACTGTAAACGCTGTTCCGCTCCATGGGAGTTTCGCATGAGCACGCTCAAATCCGTCTATCCGCTGTATCTGAACAACGTGGCGCAGCAGCCGAACGCCGATCTTGAAGTGACCGACAAGTTCACCGGTGAGGTTGCGTTCCGTGTTGCCCAGGCCGATGCGGCGACGATCGATGCGGCTATTTCCGGCGCGGTCGAGGCTGCTTCGCCGATGGCGCGGATGGCCAGTTACGAGCGCCAGGCGGTGCTCACCCATTGTGTCTCCCGGTTTACCCAGCGGTTCGATGAGCTTGCCTACGCGCTCTGCGTCGAGGCGGGCAAGCCGATCAAAGACAGCGAGGGCGAGGTGGGCCGGCTGATCGACACCTTCCGCATCGCCGCCGAGGAGTCAGTGCGTATGACCGGCGAGGTGCAGACACTCGACATCACAGCGCGCGCCAGGGGCTATCAGGGCATCTGGAAGCGAGTGCCTATCGGGCCATGCTCGTTCATCTCACCATTCAACTTTCCGCTTAACCTGGCCGCACACAAGATTGCTCCGGCCCTCGCGGTGGGCTGTCCATTTGTGATGAAGCCTGCGAGTCGCACTCCGCTGGGCGCGCTCATTATCGGTGAAGTGCTGGCCGAGACCGATCTGCCCAAAGGCGCTTTCTCAATCTTGCCCGCCAGCCGTGACGGTGCCGATCTTTTCACCACGGACGACCGGCTCAAGCTGCTCTCGTTTACCGGATCGCCCGACGTTGGCTGGGATCTGAAGGCGCGTTGCGGTAAGAAGAAGGTGGTACTCGAACTCGGCGGCAACGCCGCGGTGATCATTGATGCCGACGCTGATCTCGACGACGCGCTCGAGCGCGTGATCTTCGGCGCCTTCTACCAGTCGGGGCAAAGCTGTATCGGCGTGCAGCGCATCATCATCCATGCGGCGGTCTACGACCGCTTCCGCGACATGCTGGTCGCCAGGACGAAGACGCTGGTAGCGGGTAACCCAAAGCTGCGCGAGACATTCATTGGCCCGATGATCCATGTCAATGAAGCAACGCGGCTCGAAAGCTGGATCAACGAGGCGGTCACCGCCGGCGGCACGCTGCTTTGCGGGGGCACTCGCGACGGCGCAATGCTCGACGCCACCTTGCTCGAAGCCGTGCCTGCCGACACCAGGATTGTTACCGAGGAGGCGTTCGGCCCGGTCGCGGTGATATCACGCTTTACTGACTTCTCTGCCGCACTGGTCGAGGCCAACGCTTCCAAATTCGGGCTGCAGGCAGGTGTCTTCACCCGCGACCTGTTCAAAATGTTCGATGCCTGGGATCTGCTCGATGTCGGCGGGGTGGTGATCAACGACGTGCCCAGCTATCGGGTCGACAACATGCCCTATGGCGGGGTCAAGGATTCGGGTCTGGGCCGCGAAGGTGTGCGTTTTGCGATGGAAGACATGACCGAAATTCGCAACCTGGTGATTCGCCGCCCGTAAGGTTATTGCCCATGATGCTCGGGCGTCACTAATCACACATTCGTCCAAACCTCAGGCAACCATTCAATAACAAGCAGCGGCGCTTTGCGACAGTGTGGGGGACGCTCAAGAGACCCGGACGAGGCAATGTCGCCACCGGCGCATGGCTATCGGGGAAACCAGGCGATACTCCTTTTTTGTCAAAGCGAGAATCTACAATGAAAGCGCAGATACTTACATCATTTGGCGGGCCGGAATCGTTCGAACTGTGCGAGGTGCCCAAGCCCGTGCCGCAGGCTGGGCAAGTGCTGGTGCGGGTACACGCAACTTCCATCAATCCATTGGATTTCCAGGTCCGGCGTGGCGATTATGCCGACCTGGTGCCATTGCCAAGTATTACCGGGCATGACGTTTCGGGTGTTGTCGAAGCCGTCGGGCCGGGCGTGACGAGCTTTATGCCAGGCGACGAAGTCTGGTACACCCCGCAGATTTTTGACGGCCCTGGAAGTTATGCCGAGTACCACGTTGCCGCCGAAAGTATTGTCGGGAAGAAGCCTCCAGAGCTGAGCCATCTCGAGGCGGCCAGTCTGACCCTCGTCGGCGGGACAGCGTGGGAGGCACTGGTGGTGCGTGCGGGACTCCGGGTGGGGGAGAGCATTCTGGTGCACGGCGGCGCGGGCGGCGTCGGTCATGTGGTGATCCAGTTGGCAAAAGCCATGGGTGCCAGGGTGTTTACCACGGTGCGCGAAGCAAACTTCGAGTTCGCACGGAGTATGGGGGCCGACGTGCTGATCGATTACGAGAAGGAAGATTACGTCGACGCCGTCCTGCGAGAAACCGATGGCCACGGAGTCGATGTGGTGTTCGATACCATCGGTGGCGATACCTTGTCGCGCAGCCCCGACGCGCTCGCACAACTTGGCCGCGTGGTCACGATTGTGGATATTGCACAGCCACAGAACGTGGTTGAGGCCTGGGGCAAGAACGCCAGCTATCACTTCGTTTTCACCAGACAGAATCGCGGCAAGCTTGATGAACTGGGCGCATTGATAGCGCGCGGTCAGCTGCGACCACATGTTGGCGCGGTCTACCCGCTTGCTGACATTGCTCTTGCCCATGCCTTGCTGGAGACCCCAAACAACGGCCTCAGGGGAAAAATCGCGATCGCAGTTGTGCCACAGGCTCATTCCGTCAGCGCGAACGGGTAACCGTTGAGCTCACATTGAGGGAGTGCGCCCTACAACCCACCATGAAGGGAAAGCCCAATGAAAGCTATCGGCTATGCGACTAACGGCGCAATTGAGCGCATCGACTCTTTAATCGATCTTGAGATCAATAAACCATCGGCTTCTGGTCATGACCTCCTTGTCAAGGTGGCCGCCGTTTCGGTCAACCCTGTCGACACGAAAGTGCGCAAAGCCCGCCCAGCAGAGGGCGATGCGCCTGTCATCCTCGGCTGGGACGCCGTGGGCGAGGTTGTAGAAGCCGGAGATAAGGTCAGCCAGTTTAATATCGGCGACAAAGTATGGTACGCGGGCGCGATTAACCGCCCCGGCACCAATGCTGAGTATCACCTCGTTGATGCACGCATCACCGGCCACGCACCCAAAAGCATCAAAACGTCTGCTGCTGCAGCGCTGCCCCTGACAACATTGACGGCGCAAGAGATGATTTTTGACCGCCTAAAAGTCACCGATATCGTGCCGGGGGCCGCAAATGCAATGGTGATCATCGGCGGCGCGGGTGGAGTAGGGTCCATAGCGATTCAGCTTCTTCGCGAGCAGACCGACTTGACGATCATTGCAACCGCCTCGCGCCCTGAAACGCAGGCATGGGTCAAGGAACTGGGCGCGCATCATGTCGTCGACCACTCCAAGCCGCTGGCAGGTCAGATCGCAGCCTTGAATATCGGTGCACCTGCATTTGTGTTCTCAACCAGCCATTCCGAAACCTATGTGCCGCAAATAGCTGAATTCATCGCGCCGCAGGGCCGCTTCGGTCTTATCGATGATCCGAAAGGTCTCGACATCATGCCGCTCAAAGTCAAAGCCGTGTCGATCCATTGGGAGCTGATGTTTACACGACCGCTGTTCACCACGGAGGATATCGCACGTCAGGGTGAGATCCTCAATACCGTAGCCGACCTGATCGATGCTGGAAAGATTCGTTCTACAGCGACGGAAAACTTCGGCAAGATAAATGCAGAAAACCTCAAGCGCGCTCATGCCCTACTCGAAAGCGGCAAGGCTAAGGGCAAAATTGTGTTGGAAGGATTCTGAATTGCAAGTGCGCAAGCTTGATCACGTTAACATCCAAACTACCTGAGTCGAGCTACGAGCATCGTCGGCAGGGGGCTTGGATTTATCACGGCAGTTCCCACGACCCTGCGCAGATGAAGTCAGAGCAGTTCAACAAAGCCGTGCTCGGCTTCATCCGCAGCTGACCTCCGCGCAGCCAGATCAATCCTCTTCTCCCTTCTGAGACTCCTCAGTGCCAGGTGGTCATTTCATCCAATTCCTGATCCGCATTCTGGGAGAGATCAGGGAAAGGAATGGCCCACGTGGCCTGAGTCTCGACAGTCGCCGCAGTCTTCCTTGAGGTGGTGCTTGCCCCCGTCGTCTGGCGCAATGGGGGCAAATTTCGGGTTGCATTCTCGTACTATACCTCGGAGGATAATGCCGGTAGCCGAGGACCTCGTAGTTGGCGCTGAAGCTCCTGTGTTGGCGAACAAGCATTAATATCCGAGGATTTTGCGTGCCGGAGATTGACGAGATTGTCGAATTTGGCCCGTTTCGCCTGCACGTGGTGGGGCGGTTGTTGCAGAAGAATGGGGTGGCCGTCAAGCTCGGCAGCCGCTCCCTCGACCTATTGATTGTGCTGGTTGAGCGGCCTGGGGAAGTGATTTCCCGGCGGGAGTTGATGGCGCGCGCCTGGTCGGGGCTGGTAGTCGACGACGCCAACCTGCGCGTCAATATCGCAAGCCTCCGCAAATGCCTGGGTGGGGCCAATGAGGGCACACGTTACATCGCCAACATCCCCGGTCGCGGGTACAGCTTCGTCGCACCCGTAACGCGAGCGCGGATTGAGTCTTCGCCTGGGAGACCCGAGACCACTCGAGTTCCCGATCCTTCCCCCGGCAATCAGCTACACGTATCGGTCCCGAAATCCGCGTTGCCCGAGCGTCTAGGGCGGCTCATTGGGCGCGATGCGCTAGTCCTCGCATTGGGCGAGATGCTCACCAAACATCGATTCGTGAGCATCATCGGTCCGGGTGGAATGGGTAAGACAACCGTCGCGATCTCCGTGGCGCGCACGATGCTCGATGCCTTTCACGGCGCCGTGTACTACGTCGACCTTGTCTCGGTCACCGACGCCTCGCTCGTTCCGAGCGCGATTGCTTCGGTACTTGGCCTCAAAGTGCAATTGCAAGATCCAAAGCCGAGCATCCTGGCGTTTTTTGGCGCCCGAAGAGCGTTGCTCGTATTGGACAATTGCGAGCATCTTATCGACGAGATCGCGGTTCTCGCGGAATGGCTTTATAAATCCGCGCCTCAAACTCACTTGCTCACGACCAGTCGCGAGTTATTGCGTGTTGAGGGCGAGCACGTCCTCATTCTTCCATCGCTCGATTTCCCCCCCGTCAGCGAGGGGATGACAGCCTCCGCTGCGATGGCGTTTCCGGCAGTCGAGCTTTTCATGGATCGAGTGGCGGCAAGTGGGGTGCAGGAGATGCTGACGGACGAGATGGCCCCTCTCGCCGTCGAGATCTGCCGAAAAACGGATGGTATTGCCTTGGCAATCGAATGGGCCGCCGGCCGGGTGCGCTCGCATGGCCTGCGTGGAACCGCTGAATTGATCAACAGCCGCTTCAATCTTCTCTGGCAGGGCAGGCGCAGCGCGCTTCCTCGGCATCAGACGCTCCAGGCGATGCTTGATTGGAGTTACAACCTGCTGTCCGAAAGCGAACGCCGCGTGCTGTATAGGTTATCCGTGTTCGTGGCTCCATTCCAACTGGCTGCGGCACAGTGCATCGCCGCAGACGCAGTCCTCACGGACGCCGAAGTGGCAGCGGTCATCGCCAGTCTCATCGATAAGTCACTGCTCTCGCCATCGATACTCAACGGATCGAGCTATCTGCGCCTCCTGGATACGACGCGCACTTACGCGTCGGCAAAATTGGCGGAATCGGGCGAGCTTAACGCCGTCTCGCGCAAGCTTGCCGAGCATCTCATTACCCAATTCAACCGTAGCAATGAGCGTAAGCATGAGCGGTGCAACACGGACCGTGAGTTGATGCAGGTCGGAAATCTGCGCACTGCGCTTGCATGGGCATTCTCCGAGGCAGGTGAGGGCGAGCTGGGAGTTCGCCTGGCAGCCCTCGCCGCACCACATTTAGTGGAATTGTCGCTGCTGGAGGAGTGTCATCGCTGGTGTCAGGCCGCGCTTTCGCAACTGGGTTCGCAGCAGGGCTCCGCGACGCACCTCATCTTGCAGGAAGCGCTGGCAATCTCTGCATTATTTACTCGCGCCGGTGGAGAGGATGTCCGCAATTCGGTCGAGCGAGCGCTGCGCCTGGCGCGGGCGTTGAACGATCAAGAACGCGAGCTCGGGCTGCTCTGGGGGTTGCACGCCTTCATGACCCATGTCGGTCAGTTTCGTGAGGCGGTCGACGTGAGCTGGCGCAGTAGCGACTTGGCACGCAGGGTCGATTCTCCCGTGGGTATTGTCATGTCTGAATGGATGCTCGGGTGTTCGTATCACCTGGTCGGCGATCAGACGGTCGCTCTACGCCACACACGTGAGGGCTTTAAGCGAGCTGCGGCGCATGGGGGGATAACGGTCGATCTGCTTGGCTTCGGACATCGAACCCGTGCGCTCGCCCTTTATGCGCGCACGCTCTGGTTGAGCGGCGCCGTGGACCGCGCCGCCCAAGTCGCTCGTCAGGCGGTCGAGGAAGCCGAGCACAACGTGCTGAGCATGTGTATCGCGTTGCTACACGCCTCGACGGTTTTTCTGTGGAGGGGGGACATAGAGGAATCTGAAGCGCTGGTGAGCCGTCTCATCCAACACGACAGTCGTTACTCGCTCGGGTCATGGGTGGACTTCGGCATCGCGCTCTCAGGCGAAGTGGCTTTGCTCAAAGGGCAACCCCGCATGGCGGCAAACAGGCTTCGCGAGGCGCTAGGTACCCTGCGTGCGAAGAGACGTTTCATGTTCATGACGGCGCTGAGCCGGTCGATGTCCGAGGCGCTGCTCGAATGCGGCGAGACCCTGGAGGCGGAGGCGATGATCACTGCGGCTCTGGAACAGGCCGAGGCGCGACATGGATCATTCGACATGCCAGAGCTGCTGCGTACGCGCGCTCAGATCGGGATTGTTTCCGGTAGGCTGGATGCAAAATCGGCCGAAGCGATGTTGCGGCATTCGATGGAGTTGGCAAACAGTCAAGACGCACTCAGTCTGGAATTGCGCTCCGCTATGGCGTTGGGCGCACTGCTTACAAGCGAGGAACGGACTGAAGAGGCATACGTGACCCTGACGGGGGTTTACGGACGCTTTACGGAAGGGTACGAAACGCGCGATCTCAGAACCGCCAGACACCTGATCGAAACTTGGGGACCGGCCGCAAGGGCATAGGGCGCCAGTAATTGGCCTCAACCCGAACTACTCGCTTTACACGGTTTTACGCCAATTTACGAGCGCTCCAGCCTGTAACCTCGGACGATAGAAGGAGATATTCGACAGCGTAAGCGCGCCTTGCTGGAGGTGCTTGCTTGGCCAATAACTCAAGTGGTTCAACTCTTCCTCCAAGGGTCGCACAGTTCATCGAGGCAACGAATGCCGGTGACCTGCCCCGTCTTCTTGACGTCTTCGCGGCGGATTCGATAGTTAACGATCAGTTACAGCAATGGCGGGGGCTCGCTGAGTTAAGCAAGTGGGCCGAGCGCGATGTTATCGGGCAGCAACTATCGCTTCGCGCCATTCATTGCATCCCGCACTACGGCCACTGCGTTGTCGAGGCCCACGCCGACGGAAATTTCGATAAGCGTGGGCTGCCTGATCCGCTGGAAGTCCTGCTCTATTTCACTCTCGCCGAAGACAAGATCGTGCAATTGATCGTTCTGCGAGATTACTCGGGCACCTGCTCTCTCGATGCGCCCTGAGCGGCTCAGGATAGACGTTCGACGACTGTTCGGCAGAGCATCCTGTTTTACAGACTTTTTCAACTTCTGACTTAGCTTTTGCGCGTATTCCTGATCATCTTCGGCATGTGGATCGAGATACCCAAACGATCACAAGCAGAGGAAAATCCCATGAACAGTAGTGCAGTGTTGGCCGCAGGAGCTCATGAACAGAGCCGGCAGAGTGGGGTTGCGTTGGCAGCGACCTTGCTGGAGTTGCTCTCCATAGCGCAGTCCAAGGTTGAGCTCGATCATCAGGCTGCGCAAGCATGCTTGTCCCGTGCGACGGCGTTGCTTGCAGCCAGTCTGGAACGCGACGGCGGATCGAAGGCAGAGAGCGCTTTCCGTGGCAAGCTGTCCGGTTGGCAGGCGAAACGCTTGATATCTTACATTGAGGAGAATCTCGATCGGCCTATCCGGAGTTCCGAGCTTATTAGGCTCACCGGAATCAGCGCTGGACATTTCTTTCGAACCTTCAAGGCAACATTCGGTGAGGCTCCGCTCGCCTATATCGCACGCCGGCGCGTCAAGTTCGCGCAGCAGATGATGTTGACGACCAATCATTCCCTTTGCCACATCGCACTCGATTGCGGGCTGTGCGATCAGTCCCATCTAACGCGCTTGTTTCGGCAGTACGTGGGTACGACGCCGAGTAAATGGCGGCAAGAATATGTCCTCGGGTCGTTAGAGTTGACGCCAGCGAATGCAGACGGGGCGTGATATCTGATTTGCGGTCAGCGCGCGATCGATGCAGCAGTCCTCGATGCGACGGTTTCGCTGCAGCAATGCAGGCTACCCCAGGGGGATGTCACCCAGGAGTCGCAGCGCCGGGGTTATGCTTGACAAGGAAGTCGATGACAATATGTCTCGCGGATGGCCGGTAACCAAGGTCAAACAACGGCAGTAGTTGTCATGACTTTCGCTAAACAGGGATAAGGTTTCGCGACGACTGTACGTACGTGTTCATGGCTCTGTAGGTGCGGGGCCCGTCCGAAGTAATCGATCATGATTTCGGTAAGAACCCGGACCTTCCGTGCTGGGTGCTGACTTGGGGGACGGATTACATACGCAGCTGCTGGAGGTGGTGGATAGTGGGTCATAATTGGAACAAGCGCGCCGGAGGCCCTCTCTTCATGAGTGAGGCAATCGGGAAGCCAAGCAATGCCAAGCCCCGCTACAGCAGCGGCAGCTAGAGCTGTGCCGCTGTCGGCCTTAAAACGTCCCTGCGGATGTACCTTGATGATCTTGTCGCCATCCATAAATTGCCAGGCTTCTGTGCCATGCATCAGTGCCTGATGGGCAAGAATTTCATCTGGTGTTTCCGGTGCCCCATGCGCCTTGATATAGCTTGGACTTGCGACGAGCTTCCCATGGATCGGGCCGACGCGCCTGGCGATCATGTTGGAATCCTGAAGTAAGCCAACTCGTATCGCACAATCGTAACCCTCTGTGATCAGATCAGCGAAGCGATCGCTGTAGCGGGTATGAATGTGGAGGTTCGGGTGCCGTCGTGCCATTTCCGCGATTGCGGGAGCAAAATGAGTTGGACCGAAAGACAGGGGGGCAGCAATTCGAAGGCGGCCGCGAAGTTCACCGGTCGGAAGAATTGCTTCTCTGGCTACGTCAGTTTGGGCGCAGATTTGGGCCGCATAGTCCCTGAAGGTAGCCCCGGCTTCCGTGAGGGCGGCCCCCCGGGTAGACCGCGCAAGCAGCTGGACGCCGAGCTCCGATTCAAGCCGGGCGAGTCGACGACTGACGATCGACTTGGTTACACCAAGCCGGAGGGCTGCAGGCGAAATACCCCCAGCGTAAGCAACTTCCACAAATGTTTGCAGCTCTTCAATATCCACTTTGGTGCTCTCCATCTAGCGACAAAGGTTTCCACAAAAGGGTAGTCACCGGTTGAGAGCAGAGATAGGACGATACTGCTACAAATAGGCGTCAACACAGCATGGAGCACCAAGGGCTCTGGGGTAAAAACGCCAGTTATCACTTCGTCTTCACCAAACAAAACCGCGGCAAACTTGATGAGCTGACCACATTGATAGCACGTGGTCAGCTGCGGCCACATGTTGGCGCGGTCTATTCGCTTCCTGACACTGACCCCGCCCATGCCTTGCTGGAGAGCCCAAACAAGGGGTTTTCGGGGAAAGAACCTGATTGCAGTCGAGCCACAGGCTTGCCCGGCCAACGCGAAAATTCAATCCAGGTGTTTCGTATTCCGCGACACAGCTTCGCGGCGAGGAGGACTACTGGGTTCCCCGTGAGGTAGGTACATTCTTATTTCCGGGCCTGAGGGTTCCTAAGTGGAGAAAGATCATGAAGCAAGAATCTACAATGAAAGCGCAGATACTTACATCATTTGGCGGCCCGGAGTCGTTCGAACTGTGCGAGGTGCCCAGGCCCGTGCCGCAGGCTGGGCAAGTGCTGGTGCGGGTACACGCAACTTCCATCAATCCATTGGATTTCCAGGTCCGGCGTGGCGATTATGCCGACCTGGTGCCATTGCCAAGCATTACCGGGCATGACGTTTCGGGTGTTGTCGAAGCCGTCGGGCCGGGCGTGACGAGCTTTATGCCAGGCGACGAAGTCTGGTACACCCCGCAAATTTTTGACGGCCCTGGAAGTTATACCGAGTACCACGTTGCCGCCGAAAGTATTGTCGGGAAGAAGCCTCCAGAGCTGAGCCATCTCGAGGCGGCCAGTCTGACCCTCGTCGGCGGGACAGCGTGGGAGGCACTGGTGGTGCGTGCGGGACTCAGGGTGGGGGAGAGCATTCTGGTGCACGGCGGCGCGGGCGGCGTCGGTCATGTGGTGATCCAGTTGGCAAAAGCCATGGGTGCCAGGGTGTTTACCACGGTGCGCGAAGCAAACTTCGAGTTCGCACGGAGTATGGGGGCCGACGTGCTGATCGATTACGAGAAGGAAGATTACGTCGACGCCGTCCTGCGAGAAACCGGTGGCCACGGAGTCGATGTGGTGTTCGATACCATCGGTGGCGATACCTTGTCGCGCAGCCCCGACGCGCTCGCACAGCTTGGCCGCGTGGTCACGATTGTGGATATTGCACAGCCACAGAACGTGGTTGAGGCCTGGGGCAAGAACGCCAGCTATCACTTCGTTTTCACCAGACAGAATCGCGGCAAGCTTGATGAACTGGGCGCATTGATAGCGCGCGGTCAGCTGCGACCACATGTTGGCGCGGTCTACCCGCTTGCTGACATTGCTCTTGCCCATGCCTTGCTGGAGACCCCAAACAACAACCTCAGGGGCAAAATCGCGATCGCAGTTGTGCCACAGGCTCATTCCGCCAGCGCGAATGGGTAACCGTTGAGCTCACATTGAAGGAGTGCACCATGATTTATGAAGTCGCTCTGCTGCCCGTTCATAAAGAACACATTGAACAGTTCAGATCTGCGTTTGCCGCAGTCGCTCCTTTGCTCAGCCGGGCCAAGGGTTACGGCGGCCACATGCTCGCGCAGGGGATCGAAACTCCCCACGTGTTCAACCTGATAGTGCGGTGGCAATCCCTGGAAGACCACACGCCGGGCTTCGAAGCTAGTGAAGACCATCGGGTGTTCATGATGGGTTTGGAAGAATATTTTGCGGAAGAACCGAAGGTTTATCATATTGAAGGGGCACCTTTCACTATGGACGGCCTGGAATCAGCACGGCTCCTTTGACATCGTAATGTCATTGTCTCAGGAGGTTGGTGGCTTTAGAAAGTCAGCTGTTTTGATAAATATGCAGGTTTGATGTCGATAATTGTAGTGGTCGCAGATTTGATCTGTCAGTTTCTGATTAAGTCTAATACTGGCAGGTCAAATTCAGTTTTTCAGGTTTTTTGCGATCAAGCTAAGTTGGCATTGATCGGAGACTAGATTGGCTGATTACTCCTGACCGTTAGCAGTACTTTAGGAAGGCGAGTATCCCCGTGTCGATTACTCCGAAAATATAGTTGGCGTCTTACCTGTTCTTGTCGACACCCAAGCAGTATTCAACTATTCGGTATCGAGATTATGAACAGCAAGAAACTCGGCCCGCCAGTAAAGATTGTTTTCGCCAGTCTCGGGTTGCTCTTGTCCTGCAATGCGCTCGGTGAAAGCCTCCCCATAACTTATAAATACGGAGCAAAGCTTGATATTGTGAAGGTTTTATCTATATCAACCGAATATACCCCTGTCTGCAAACCGGTAGACCGCATAATGAAATACATAGATTCGTCTGGAAAAACCCGAGCTCTAAAATATAGGGTTCTTTCAGCTGTGTGCAGCTCGGGGAGGGGATAACACGATCCTGGTAGCCTTCAAGATTGTCCCAGATTGGTTACAGGGGCCACAAAACCCAAGGCTGCATTCGTGCTTGCACGACTCTGGAGGGTAGTTATGAATACCATTACTTATCAGGCCCCAGTCGCCTACGCCTTGTCCAGTAGCCGCACACCATATGCTGCGCCTATCTGTAGCGAGCTGACAGACTTGGTGTCGTCGAAATTGCCAAACGAGGGCGTTTACGAAACCGATATCGCGGGGCTGGAGCTCTTCCGTGTCGACGCGCCGACATCCTTCATGCCCACCGTCTACGAACCATCCCTGTGCGTGATTATCCAGGGTCGCATGACAGTACAGCTTGGTGACCATGATATCGTCTATGGCGCACTCAGCTGCATGATGTCCACTGTCGAGCTCCCGGTGGACGGCCGGGTGGTGGATGCCTCTCCTGAATATCCGCTCCTGGCGGCGAAAATCAACATGGACCTGGCCGAGGTGGCTGAGTTGGTGTTGCAGCTGGGCGATGCGGCACCGACCGCCGAAGCGTCGGACTGTCCGTACTCTGGGTGCGGCCTTTGGTTTGCGCAGGTAGACATGGGAATACTCGACGCCATGATCCGGCTGGTGCGCCTTCTCGACGCGCCTACCGATGCGCCCATACTTGCTCCGCTAATCCGACGCGAGATTATTTATCGAGTCTTGATTGGGGAGGAGGGAGCGCGGATACGTGAGTTCGTATCTGCGGACAGCCAATCGAACCGTATCTCCAAGGTCATCTCAATACTCAAAGATCGCTTTGCCGAACCGCTGCGTGCGCGTGATCTCGCCAAAGACGTAAACATGAGTGAATCGACGTTCTACCACAATTTCAAACAGGTCACGCGTATGTCGCCGCTGCAATTTCAAAAGCAGCTGCGTTTGCATGAAGCGAGACGGCTAATGCTCATGGAAGGACTCGAGGCGGCGACTGCAAGCTATCGCGTTGGCTATGAAAGCCCGTCGCATTTCAGCCGCGAGTACCGTCGGATGTTTGGCGCGCCACCGCGTGCGGATGTTGTTAAGCTGCGCGGCGAGACGGGGATGGGCGTATCGGCATAACACTGAGCCGTACCGAACTATCGCGGTAGCGATAACAGGTCATTGGCGCTCTGCGAGCTGCTGTCCAGCTTTTTCCGTCAAAGGTCGCTGAAATTCTCGTCCGCATAAATAGCGGAGGTTGGCGATCGAGCCCGAACAGAACAGCCGTCGCTCGGCTTATCCTGACGGCTGGTAATTCGGGCCCGGTATTCAGTTATATAACGCATGGAAGCTACCAGATAAAATAGTCTAGCGGCCGTTAGGCTTCGAAAATCCGTATCTGTGGCGCTTTTGAAAACGCTTCGAGCTTGTAGAACTGCCCTTTATTTGCTGGGGTTTTTTGTCTGAAGAAAAAGCTGAACTGACTGACGGCTCAGCATGGATCCTCTGTTCCTTGGCTACTTGATGAAACTCTTTGAGACGCTTCGAGCCGTCTTCAGCCACTGCGCTGGTTAACGGTACTGCACTAAGAGCGGCGAAGGACAGCGCACTTACTATTAGTCTTTCTTTAATGCGATTAAATGATTTCATGAGCATTCTCCTGAATATAAATGGTTTGGTAGTTCGCTAAGTCGAATTGAAAACATCAGAAAGCCAAGCTCGAGCAGCTCGACTCATGGATGAAAATATATATTCTTTAAGGTGGATGGTGATATACGGAATCTGCCATGTTATTGCCTGATTCTGTGCATCTGCTGGGCAGCCATTCGTGGGGTAAGGCAATGGCCACTTGTTGGCTTAGGGACTTATGAATATCTTGCCGATCACACAATTATCCAAACTTCAGACAATCATCCAATAATAGGTAGCGGCGCTTTGCGAAAGTGTCCGGGCGTTTTAGGAAGCTTGCACTCGAGATGAGCGGTACGGCGAGGGAAGCGCTGGTCGTACGCGCGGCGCTCAGAGTGAGATTGCTCTCGCCCATGCCTTGCTGGAGACCCCAAGCAACGGTCTCAGGGGCAAAGTCGCGATCGCAGTCGAGCCACAGGCTCATTCCGTCAGCGCGAGCATCCACGCACTTCGCGCTATTAACCCCAACGTCCCATTGCTGATTGGTGGACCTGATCTGCTCAAGAGTTGTGAAGTGGCTGACGAGATCGACCAGGCAGAGGGCGTGGCGATCACCTGCACGGTATCCAGGCATGGGTGGCACTGCCTACCGAACAGGAGGAGATCGCCCCGTCGTTCTCCCATCATGCAGGGCTCGATTTGCCGCAATGGAATGATGCTGGCGTGGCCGGACAGCGGATCGCCGGCAGGCCTACGGTTTGACCGCTGGAACCGAAACACATTCACCGCTGTTCTATGCGCATCTCGACATGGCATCAGGCGCCACCGCTGAGATTCCGGGTGGATATGAAGAACGCGCATTCTATATCGCGACCGGGGCGGTGGAGTTTGACGGAACACGCTACGAGAGCGGCAGGATGCTGGTGCTCGGCTTGGCCGCTTCGCGTGTACGTGCCCTGGAGCCTTCCAGAGTCATGGTGCTCGGCGGCGACTCCGCGGGCGAGCGGTTCATTCACTGGAACTTCGTGTCCTCTTCGAAGGAAGGGCTCGCTCAGGCCGCCTCTGACTGGCAGGCGGGAAGGATGAAACTGCCGGATGCCGACGATGCGGAGTTCATTCCATTGCCGGACGAGCCGGCGCCATTTAGATTCAAGTAGATTACGCTAGGAGCCCGCACCGCCGCGTAAGGGAGGTCGGGATACAACCGGCGCGTGCTCCGCCATCAACTCAACGACCCAGTCGATGAACACGCGCAGTTTCGCACTGACGTGCCGGTTCTGGGGAAATGCGACGTACATTGGCATCGGATCAAGCTGCCAATCCGTAAACAAAGGGATCAACTCACCTCGCGCCACGTGCGCTTGGGCCATATAGGACGGCAGCCAGAGGGCGCCGATTCCCGCCAGGCCTGCCGCCAGATAGGCATTGCCATCGTCAACCACCAGAGTGGACCGACCTTGCACGTCAATGCTTTCGCCGTCACGACGTACGGTGGACGGGAACACACGCCGAGTGCCCGACCATGACAAGCCCACGATACGGTGATGCGGCAATTCCAACTCGCTGGGGTGGCCGGGACGACCCGCCCGCGCGAGGTAGCTCGGCGCTGCATACACCGCCAGCGGCAAATCCGCCGCATGCCGCGCCACCAGCGACTGGTTGGTAATCGCTCCCCCGCGTACGACGCAATCCACGTTCTCATCAATCAAGTCCACGACACGATCGCTCACGCCAAGATGCAGCTGAATGTCAGGATACCTGGCGTGAAAGGCCGGCAACGCCGGCACCAGAATCATGCTGGCAAACGGACTGGGCACATCCACTCGCAGCCTGCCCCGGGGCGACGCCAAGGCGCCGGACAAGCTGGTTTCGGCATCGTCCATATCGGCCAACAAGCGCAACACACGTTCGTAATAAGCCGCGCCGTCAGGGGTTACGTTGACCTTGCGTGTCGTGCGATTCAGCAACCTGACGCTCAGGCGCGCCTCCAGTTGTTGCACCAGTTGCGTCACGGTCGTCTTGCTCAGGTGCAGGGTTTCCGCCGCCTTGGTGAAGCTGCTGGTTTCCACGACGCGGACAAAGGCCTGCATGGCATCGAAACGGTCCATCTACGCTCCCCTGGCTCTCGCATTGTTTGGGTTTGATAAACAGTGTTGCCTGTGTTTGCCAGTTTATCAGCCAGACGCCCGTCATTAAGATTTCTCACATCCAATAATTAAGTGGCACTGCATTGCGACAGTGCCATTGGCGAGTCGCGATGCTCAATCTAGTTGAAACGCTTAATTTCTTCGGAGAAACATAATGGAAAAGCCCGAATTCACCGTCACGCCCGGATTCGGCGAGACGTTCCGCCAAACGCTGCATTTCTCGACCGCTGTCAAGATCGGAAACCGGGTGGAGACATCCGGTCAGGGTGGTTGGAACGATGCCCTGCAAATCCCGGAGGCCATCGAGGAGGAGATTACCGCCGCCTTCCGCAATATCGAGCTCGTTCTGGGGAAGGCCGGGGCGAGCTGGGATCACGTTATTCACGTCAATACATACCATGTCGGTGGCTTTCCGCCGATCGTCAACGACACTATCGTCAAGCTGTACCGCCAGTACATGCCCAACCATGCACCGGTCTGGACGCAGTTGGGGGTTGAAGCACTGGGACTTCCGGCGATGCGTTTCGAGATTCGCGTCACCGCAATCATTCAGTAAGCAACGACACGGGGGGCCGGACTGGGCACACTTGTTCTGCATGGCAGGTTCCCGGTTGCTTGTTCAGGACGGGGTGTACGACACCGTCCGATCACAGCCGCCATGGCTGTGGCGAGGCCTGGATAAGGTTTCGCGCTGTCGCTAATCGCACACTCATCCCAACCTCAGACAATCATCCAATAATGAATGGGGGCGCTTTGCGAAAGTGACATTGGCCTGCACTGGCAAGTACATGCTCAACCATGCACCGGTCTGGACGTAGTCGGGGGGAAGCACTGGGACTTCCGGCGATGCGTTTCGAGATTCGCGTCACCGTAATCATTCATTGAACAACGACGCGGCGGGGCCGGACTGGGCACACCCATTCAGCCGCGCTGTTACCTTTGCGAGGGCACTTAGCAATGATTCCAGAACCTATCCTTCTGATGGGTGGCACAGGCGCGATCGGACGCTTGAGCGCCCGCGCACTTCGCGCTGTTTACCCCGACCTCCCATTGCTGATCGGTGGACGTGATCTGCTCAAGAGTCGAGAAGTGGCTGACGAGATCGGCCAGGCAGAGGGCGTGGTGATCGACCCGCGGGCTGAAGACCTTGGTCTCGGTGACCGTAAGGTCAGGGCTGTCGCGGTCTTTTACGCCGACGAACGATTGGCCGGCCTACGCTTCGCGCAGGATCGTAGGTTGCCGCATCTGAGCATCTCTTCTGGAGTTTATGAAATCGCCCCCGAAGTCGCGACCTATATGCACTCGCCCAGCGCTGCGGCGATGGTGCTGGGCTATGAGTGGCTGGTTGGCGCTACCACCATCGGCGCGCTCGTGTGCGCCAAAGCGTATGCAAAGATTCATGAGATCACGATCGGGGCGCTTGTTGATGAGCAGGATGGCGGCGGGCCGGCCGTTGCCGAGGATTTTGAGCGGCTGAGCCAGATGATGCCGGCGGCCCTTACTCGTCGCGACGGCAGTTATGTCTGGCGCAGTAACGACGATGCCAGAGCCGAATTCCATGCGATCGATGGCACCAGGATAGAAGCTGCTGGCTTCTCGTCTATCGATGTCGCGGGCCTGGCGGCAGCGACTGGGGCGTCGAATGTGCAGTTCAACATCGCAACGGGTATCAGTTCATCCCGGCGTCGCGGTGAGCCTAAATCGACGGAGATCATCATCGAGCTGGCAGGTGAGGACCATGATGGTCATCCGCTGCGCACTCGCCATGCGGTCTTTCACCCGGGCGGCGCAGCCCAGCTGACCGCACTGGGCGTCAGCATGATCCTCGAGCGACTGGCCGGGCTGGATGGCAATGCGCCGACCCCGGCGGGGTTGTATTTTCCTTTCCAGGTTATCGATCACGCCACTTATCTTTCCCGGTTGCAGGCGGAAGGCGGCAGCATCGTGGGTTGTATTTTCCTTTCCAGGTTATCGATCACGCCACTTATCTTTCCCGGTTGCAGGCGGAAGGCGGCAGCATCGTTCCGCTGGACGCTGAGAGGGCTGGACCGAACTGAGCGTTGGAATGACCAAAGAGAATGTGTGGCAGCACCTTAAAAGTCTCCTATGGATCACCAAAGTGAGAAACCATGATGATGAATCCGCGAGCGGGTACCTATACGGCGAGGTTATTAACGCCACTGGTAATGATAGTTGTAGCGTCCACAGCTGAGGCCGCTGATCCCGCATTTGAAACGTTCCGCTGGAACGAAGATTATCGCTATTTAGCTGAAAAGGCGCCGCGGAATACTTACGAAAGCCTGAAGTATCAGCCGTTTGAGATGGTTGGTCACGAAGGGCTCGTTTCGTTCGGGGGATCAGTGCGCAGTCGTATCAACGCCTATGACAATGATCGGTTTGGATTGCAGGGTGGGGCGGATGGCACGGTTTGGTTGCAGCGCTTCTATGGGCATGCGGATATCCATCTCGGTGACGGGTTTCGAGCCTTTGTCGAGTTGAGTGCAAACTATGCGGATGCGGGTGGTGACCTTGCACCCGGTCCCTTTGACAAGGATAGGGCTGCCGTGGGTCAGGCATTCTTCGACTGGCAAACCGGGGATTCCCGGTGGCGGATCGGTCGGCAGGAAATGGGACTGGGGTCGGCGCGGCTTATGGGTACCCGGGACGGATCCAATATCCGGCGCTCTTATGACGGGTTGCGTTGGGATGGCTCTTATGGTGGAGCGCTGTGGAAGGTGTTTTACCTCCAGGCAGTCGATGTGGAGGAAGGGACATTCAACAACACTAGTCACGATGATGACTCCATTTGGGGGCTGTACAGTACCTGGGGGCTTGGCCGCGGCAGCGCTGATCTTTATTACCTTGGCCTGGATCGAAAAGACGCTGCGTATGCTCAAGGTGTGGAGGATGAAACTCGGCATTCGGTGGGGATGCGTCTCTACGGTATGCAAAATGGCTGGGATTGGGACTTTGAAGCCCTGTATCAGTTTGGTGATTTTGGCGATTCCGACATTCATGCCTGGACCGTGGCCAGCCTCGTTGGCTACCGATTTGCCGATGCGCGCTGGCAGCCGAGAATAGCCCTGAGTGCCAACGTTGCTAGTGGAGACAGTGATCCTGACGATGGACGGCTCCAAACCTTTAATCCGCTGTTTCCGAACCTGGCTTATTTCGAGGAGGCAGCGATCTTTGCGCCTCAGAATTTTTACAACATCGAACCAGAGATCAGTTGGCGCCTGACTCCCCAACTCGCGCTGGCGCTGGACTGGAACTTTTTCTGGCGTCTTGAGAAACAGGACGCTGTCTATGTTCGTGGGTTGGCCCCTTTGCCAGGCACGGCGGCGGCGTCCGGAAGTTTTGTGGCACACACGCCATCGATCAGCCTGGATTACCAATGGGGCCGGCACCTGAAGATGGATCTGAGTGTCAGCCACTTTTTCGCCGAGGAGGTGATCAAGCAGGCAGGCGGAGGTGACGTGAACTTTTTCAAGACCCAGATTGAATGGAAGTTCTGATCCGTCATGGGTTAATGCCTTTACCGATCACACAATCATCCCAACGTCAGACAGTCATCCAATAGTACGCGGCAGTACTTTGCGACATTGAACGGACGCTTCACAAACCCCCTTACTTATAAAGGTGAGCACAATGCAGAACCCGAAGCTTGAAGTCCTGACCCCCAGCAACTCCCAGCTGATCTTCATCGACCAACAGCCACAAATGGCTTTCGGTGTGCAGAGCATTGATCGGCAGACCCTGAAGAACAATGTCGTAGGCCTGGCGAAGGCGGCGCGCATCTTTGGCGTGCCAACTGTGATCACCACGGTCGAAACCGAAAGCTTTTCGGGACATACCTACCCTGAGCTGCTGGAGGTGTTTCCTGACTCGCCTATCCTTGAGCGCACCTCGATGAACTCCTGGGATGATCAGAAAGTGCGCGATGCGCTCAAGCGTAACGGGCGCAATAAAGTGATTGTCTCCGGGCTGTGGACAGAAGTCTGCAATAACACCTTCGCACTCTCGGCGATGCACGATGCCGGCTACGAAATCTACATGGTCGCTGACGCCTCTGGCGGCACCAGCCAGGCGGCCCACGATTACTCCATGCAGCGGATGATCCAGGCCGGTGTGGTGCCGGTTACCTGGCAACAGGTGTTGCTGGAGTGGCAGCGCGACTGGAAAAACCGCGATACCTACGACGAAGTGATGGCCGTGGCTAGAGAGCATTCCGGCGCCTACGGCATGGGTGTCGATTATGCCTACACCATGGTGCACAAGGCAGAAGAGCGGGTAAAGCACGGCCCCACGCTGGCGCCGGTTCACGCTGAGATCTAGACCGTTACGGGGCGGTTCTGCCCGCCCCGATTCTGGAGTGCCCATCATGGTCCAACAGTTGCCCGAGATAGTGACGCTGGTCGTCCGCCACCGCGTGCGGCCCGCGCAGCTTACCGCTTATGAAGCCTGGCTACGCCGCACCATAGGTGTAGCCGATCAGTTCGAAGGTCACCTGGGTGTGAATGTGGCGCGTAGCCGAGACGCGGGTTTGACCAGCTTCACCATCGTCTTGCGTTTTCGGGGGCCCCAGCGATTGCAGGCATGGCTGGAATCCCATGAACGCAAACAATTGATCAACGAGGCGTTGCCGTTATTGGTTGAAGGGGACCAGACCGAAGTGACTGCGGTGAAGGACTTCTGGTTCATCCCCGCTGACTCAAATGCCCAGCCGCCACTCTGGAAACAGGCCTGCGTGACCTTTCTGGTGATCCTGCCGCTCAGTCTGTTGGTGCCCCTGGTCTGGCGCCCGTTATTTGCGGGCATCCCCTGGCTGGGTGGGTACGTTGCAAGCAACCTTGTTATCACTGCCACCATCGTTGTGCTGGTGGTTTACCTCTTTATGCCCATGGTCACCGGCTGGTTCGCTGACTGGTTAACTGATGATGACGGAGCGGCGTCATGACACATGAACCAATAGGCCCAGTAAAACAGGGTGAACTCATGATCAATTTGCATGGCAAGCGTGCATTAGTCACTGGAGGATCGCGTGGTATCGGCGCGGCGATCGCGCTGGCACTGGCCGAGAACGGCGCTGACGTTGCGTTTACCTACCAGCATTCGGCTGAGAAGGCTGATGCGGTGGCCAAGTCCATCGAGAGCACCGGGCGGTGCGCCATCGCTATCCAGGCTGACAGCGCTGCCCCGGAAGCCATCCTGCGCTCTGTGGACGAGGCGGTCTCGGCGCTCGGCGGACTGGATATCCTCGTCAACAGCGCGGCGATTGGTCATGCCGGAATGATCGCTGACATCGACATCAACGATTATCAGGCGGTAATGGATATTAACGTGCGTGCTCCAGTGCTGTTTGCGAAGGCCGCTATTGCGCATCTCGCCGAAGGAGGACGCATCGTCACCATCGGTTCGGCGCTGGGCGAGCGGGTCCCGTTCCCGGGCATAACCACTTATGCCATGTCCAAGGCGGCGCTGACCGCGTTCACTCGTGGTCTGTCACGCGAAGTGGGCCCCAACGGCATCACCGTAAATCTGGTCCAGCCCGGGGCGACCAATACTGATGCCAATCCAGCGGATGGTGAAGCGGCCGACTTCCAGCGAAGCCTGACGTCTCTGGGGCGCTATGCCGAGCCGCGCGAAATCGCTAATGCCGTGGTCTTTCTTGCCAGTCCCGCCGCGAGCGTAATCACGGGCGCCATTCTGACCGTCGACGGTGGCGCAATCGCCTGATGGTTACAAGGCGACGATGAAGGAGCCATGCCATGACCAAAAAACCAACAGACCAGAGCCGCCGAGGGTTTATCGCCGCTGGATCACTGATCGGCGCTGCAGGCGCTCTGTGGTCGACGTTTCCGTTTGCAGCGGCTGCAGGCTCAACGTCCTCAACTATCACCGGAGGCAACATGACTGCTGACATTATTTTCTTCAATGGCGATCTGCACACAGTGGATCGAGAAAAACCGCGAGCCACAGCCGTGGCGATCAAGGATGGCAAGTTCGTTGCCGTTGGCCGTGATGCCGAGGCGATGGCGTTCCGCAGCGACGCAACTCAGATGGTTGATCTGCAGGGGCGCACGGTAATTCCAGGGTTGAACGACTCCCACCTCCATCTGATCCGTGGCGGCCTCAATTACAATCTTGAGTTGCGCTGGGAGGGCATTCCTTCGCTGGCTGATGCGCTGCGTATGCTCAAGGCGCAGGCGGACCGTACACCGACGCCGCAGTGGGTGCGGGTGGTAGGCGGATGGAATGAATTCCAGTTTGCCGAACGGCGGATGCCAACGCTCGATGAACTCAACCAGGCGGCACCGGATACGCCGGTCTTTGTTCTGCATCTGTATGACAGGGCTTTATTGAACCGCGCCGCGTTACGGGTGGTTGGCTATACCCGCGATACGCCCAATCCCCCCGGCGGGGAAATTCAGCGCGACGCCAATGGCAACCCCACCGGGATGCTGATCGCGCGTCCGAATGCGATGATTCTCTATTCAACGCTGGCGAAGGGGCCGACGCTGCCTATCGAATATCAGGTCAACTCCACGCGCCAGTTCATGCGGGAGTTGAATCGGCTGGGTGTGACCAGTGCCATCGATGCCGGTGGCGGCTTCCAGAATTATCCGGATGATTACGAGGTGGTGCGCGAGCTGGCAGAGAACGATCAGTTGACCGTGCGTATTGCCTACAACCTCTTTACCCAGAAGCCCAAAGAAGAGCTGACTGACTTCAAAAATTGGACCGGGCAAGTAAAACCTGGTGATGGCGACGATTTCTTCCGTCACAACGGTGCGGGTGAAATGCTGGTGTTTTCTGCGGCCGATTTTGAAGATTTTCTTGAACCGCGTCCGGACCTTGCGCCGCAGATGGAGCAGGAGCTTGAACCCGTGGTGCGGCACCTGGTAGAACACCGCTGGCCGTTCCGCCTGCATGCTACCTATGACGAATCCATCTCGCGCATGCTGGATGTGTTTGAAAAGGTCAATCAGGACATCCCCTTCAACGGTTTGCCGTGGTTCTTCGATCACGCTGAAACCATTACGCCGCGCAATATCGAGCGTGTGCGAGCGTTAGGCGGCGGCATCGCGATCCAGGATCGCATGGCATTCCAGGGCGAGTACTTTGTTGACCGCTATGGCAGCAAGGCCGCGGAGCAGACGCCGCCGATTCAACGGATGCTCGCCGAGGGCGTGCCGGTAGGCGCGGGTACTGACGCTACGCGGGTATCCAGTTACAACCCCTGGACCTCGCTTTACTGGATGGTCAGCGGCAAGACGGTGGGAGGTATGGCGCTGTATCCCGAAGGCTTATCCCGTGCAGTCGCGCTGGAACTCTTTACCCATGGCAGCGCCTGGTTTTCCTCAGAGCAAGGCAAAAAGGGGCAGTTGAAAGTTGGCCAGTTGGCCGACCTGATCGCCCTCAACGCGGACTTTTTCAATGTCGAGGAAGAACAAATAAAGTTGATGGAGTCGGTGCTGACCGTAGTCGGCGGCAAGGTTGTATATGCCACGGGAGAGTTTGGGCCGTTGTCTCCTGGTGAAATACCGGTGATGCCGGACTGGTCGCCCGTAGCGCTTGTACCCGGACACTGGAAGCCCAACGCTCCGCTGCAGGCAAGCGTTCATCATTGCTCGGGGCCTTGTGGAGTACATGCACATCAGCATGACCAGGTCAGGACATCTTCAGTACCGGTCAGCGATTACCAGGGTTTCTGGGGCGCTTTCGGATGTTCCTGTTTTGCGTTCTGATAGCGTGACATCGGGCCCCGCTGCCTCGGCCTGGAGCCCGCCGCGCCATCATAGGATAAACGCCAAAAGGGTCGCTTTGTCACCCGTATCGATGGAGAGGGCTGATGTCATTCAGTATTGAGGCGGGTGGTGCACTCTCGACCGTGATGCTGTTCCTTGCGCATCTGGGACTTTGTGCGGCGTATATCCAGGGAGGGCTGGTCAAGCTGACCGATTTCCCCGGCGCCGTCGTTGAGATGATCGACTTCCGCCTGACCCCGCCCGCCTTGTTCGCCGTTCTGGTGATAGCGCTGGAACTGGGTGCCTCCGTGATGGTGTTGACGGGCTTCCTGCGCTGGCTGGGTGCGCTGGCACTGGCCGGATTCACGCTTTTGTCCACCCTGATCGCGCTGCGGTTCTGGGCGCAGCCGGCAGGCGAGGCCAGGCGCGCAGACGAGAATGCCTTTTTCGAACATCTCGGTCTCATCGGGGGGTTGCTACTTGTCGCCTGGGTGGATCTTGCCCGGAACCCGTCCCTCGATCTGTGACGACAGTAGCCTGACATTTCTAAACCACCTCACCCGTCAAGGAGAATCGGATGACCGCCATTGACATGCCCGCCCCGGCGAAGGGCCCGCTGAGCTTACCGGTCTTTCGGGCGCTGTGGATCGCCACGATCATTTCCAACATCGGCACCTGGATGCATGATGTCGGTGCGGGATGGCTGATGACCTCGCTGTCGCCCAGCCCACTGCTGGTGGCTCTGGTGCAGGCCGCCACGACCTTGCCGATGTTCCTGCTGGCCCTGCCGGCCGGGGCGCTGGCCGACATCGTCGATCGCCGGAAGATGCTGCTGTCCGCACAGGTCCTCGGTCTTACTGCTGCCGCCGTTCTGGCCTTCCTGACCTTTCAAGGGCTGACCACCCCGTGGGTCCTGCTCGCGGCCACCTTTGTGCTCGGCGTGGCGGCGGCGCTCAGCGCGCCGGTGTTTCAGGCCATCGTCCCAGAACTGGTCGACAAGGCCACCTTGCCCGATGCGGTGGCGCTCAACAGTCTCGGCGTCAACATCTCCCGCGCCATAGGCCCGGCGCTTGGCGGGGTGATCGTGGCGATGGCCGGCGTTCCGGCGGTCTTCGCGCTGAATGCCATGTCGGTTTCAGCGGTATTGATCGTGCTTGTCACATGGAAGCGCGCCACGATCGTACAGAGCTTGCCGCCCGAACATTTCTTCGGCGCGCTGCGGGCCGGTTATCGCTATGCACGGCATTCTCCGGCGATGCGGCTGGTACTGATCCGCACTCTGGGCTTCTTCCTGTTCAGCAGCGCGCTCTGGGCGATGCTGCCACTGGTGGGCCGCCGCGAACTGGGGCTGGATGCGGCGGGCTACGGCGCGCTTCTCGGCTGCATGGGCACCGGTGCCATTGTTGGCGCATTGCTGCTGAAACACCTGCGCAAGAAGGTAGCGTCCAACAGGGTCTCGGTCTGGGCGACATTGCTGTTCGCGGCTGCGACCCTCGCACTGGCGCTGGCGCCCAATGCCTGGCTGGCCGGGGCCGTGATGTTCGCTGCCGGCGTCGCCTGGATCGGCATGCTGACCTCGCTCAACGTCGCGGCGCAGATGGCATCGCCCGGTTGGGTCAAGGCCCGGGCGCTCGCAGTCTATCTGCTGGTGCTTCAGGGAGCTATGACCGGCGGCAGTATCCTGTGGGGTACTCTTGCCAGCAACACAGGCGTCGCCGGTGCCCTGATCATCGCGGCCATCGGCCAGACGCTGGCGATCCTGCTGGCCCTGCGCTGGCGGCTGCCGAAGGATTCCACCATCGATCTGGCGCCCTCGAACCATTGGGCCGAGCCTGTTCTGGCAATCCCGCTTGCCGATGACCGCGGCCCCGTCCTGGTCGAAATCGAATACCGGATCGCCCCGGAGCAACAGGCCGCGTTCACCGCCACCCTGCGCAAATTTGGCGCGACGCGCTATCGCGACGGCGCGATCCGCTGGGATATCTGGGAAGACGCCGCAGAACCCGGCCGGTGGTGGAGGAGTTCGTCGTCGAAAGCTGGAGCGAGCATCTGCGCCAGCATGCGAGGGTGACCCATAGCGATGCGCTGGATCAGGAACTGTTGAACGCGTTTCACATCGGCGATCAACCGCCCGTCGTCCGTCACCTGCTGCGACCACTTTGACTCTGGACACTGAGGTCGAGCGGATGGTCCGGGCGATAAGCAAGCAGGAGACACGACATGATTGAAACGGTCATCGAGCAGCGGCGTCGCGACCTGAAACCCCATCTTATGCACGTAGCGCGTCGCTGATTTCCGGCCGTGGATTATCAGGTCTGTTTTATTCAGGGCGATTGGCTGGTCCCGACGGTGTGGGACAAGTTCGAGCGCCACTTCGAGGCCTGCGGTTACGCCTGTTGTGTGTTGTCGCTGCCAGCCCCTGGCGAGCTGGGCTGGTATCAAATCCTGCATGGCGAAGATAACCGGTCGTCGTCGCCCCTTGGGCGTCTCGTCGACTTCTATGCGGAGCGGATTGCGGCCCTTCCGGCGCCGCCTATACTTATCGGGCATGCAATGGGCGGGCTGGTTGTTCAATTGCTCCTGGATAGAGGTCTGGGCGTGGCTGGTATAGCTATTGCTCCGCGGCCGCCGCAGCGCGTCTTCCCCGGCATTCTTTCGCTGCTGCATATCCTCACAGCGAAAATTGAACGACTGAACGGCATGCGCTTTCTACACCTGACGCCTGCGCAGCTCTCACGCTGCTTGGGGCATCCGGCATCCCGGCAGATAGCCGACCCGCTCTATGAACGGCTTGTTGGTCGAGTCCCGCAAAAACTGATGACAACGGTAGCATTAGGCGTGGGCAGCAGATTACTCTTCAAACACGAGCGCGGGCCCTTATTGCTGATTTCCGGTAGTGACGATCGTATGGTTGCCAGCTCTGTGGTTTTGGCCAACTATTTTTATCAGAGGCAGTCGTTGGCGCCGACAGACTACATCTGCTTTCCCGGCTACGGTCATCTGATTATTACGCAGCCGGGCTGGGAGCAGGTCGCGGACCGCGTCCTTGAATGGCTCCAGCAGCAACTGGGCTGGTTTTGATTGCGCCTCCAACTGAATGCCCAATACACCAAGCGCTGTGGCGCAGGCAGTAGGTACTTTCCTTGCGAACATATGTCACTTTGCTGCTGAGCCTCGTGCTTGGTTGCATCGCGTGTACGAATGTATCGGCGCGCATCTCTGACGACATGGACCATCGCCGCTGGACTGCTAGCGACCAGGGCCCCAGCTCAGTAGGAGCGCTTGCGCAAACCGCTGATGGGTACCTGTGGCTGGGAACGCATGATTCCTTGTATCGCTTCGATGGCTTTGAGTTTGAGAAATTCGTGCCTGCTGACGGTGAGCCGCTGGGCGTAGTCTCGGCGCTTCTCAGCACCAGCAAAGGTCTGTGGGTGGGTTTTCGTGCCGGTGGGGCCCGCCTGATCAGCGCAAACGGCGTGTTGCAACCGGTTGATCCGGGCCTTCCGGGCGGGGTGGTGTACGACATGGCCGAGGACCAGCAAGGGCATGTGTGGGCCGCGACGGATGATGGGCTTGCCCGGCATGACGGCACGGGCTGGCACCTGGTTGGCAAGGAAGCGGGTTTCCCTGACCGCCATGCCCGAGCGGTGCACGTGGATGCAGATGGTTATGTGTGGGCGGCGAGCGAAGAGGAATTATATACGCTCCCCCCAAGGGCATCTGCGTTCATACGGACCGGCATCAAGAGTCAATCGGTCAGCGAAATAGCATCTTCCCCTGCAGGCAACATCTGGATAACGGATCGTTCCAGGGACCATCTACTGCGTCTGAAAAAAACAGGCTATGCCGACATTACATTTGAAGAAATACCGGCTTCACGCACGGTGAGTATCGTTCTGGATGAGCAGGGAGACGCCTGGCTGGGTACGTTGGGTTCCGGCGTGCACTACCTCGCTGCCGGAGAGCGGCCCAAATCTGTCAAGGATCAAGCTGCAATCAGCTCGTATACCGTTCGCGACGGACTTAGCTCCAATAATGTACTGGCCCAGCTGATCGACCGCGATGGCACCCTATGGGTGGGCACGGATACGGGACTGGATCGATTCACGCGTAAAATACAATCTCCCCTCGCTCTGCCTGCCGGCGCGGGCAGTCATGCATTGGCAGTAGGCGGTAATGGTTCATTATGGATCGGCTCCGACAATGGCCAGCTGATAGGCCTGCGGGGCGACAGCCGCCCCATGTTTGAGTTGGACATGCCGATCACCACATTGATAAACAGTCAGCAACACGGCTTGTTGATTGGCGGGTATCAAGGGATTTTCTCGCTTTCAGAGGACGGACCGGTGCGCATCGCTAAACTACCTGTCGAATCCGCCCGCGAAGCTGCTGTAAGGGCCATAACGGTAGGTAAGGATGGTGATATATGGGTCTCAATCAACCGAGCGGGCCTTTTCGTCTGGGCTGATCAGCGATGGCGACGCATCGAGCCGGTTAGTGATTCCGAACGGCAGGTGATGCCTGTCACTGCCTCCCGGGACCTCGCGGGCACGCTGTGGTTCGGCTACCGGGACAATCTGCTGGTGTCTGTTGATGAGCAGAAGATCGCACGCTGGGGCGAGCAGGAAGGGCTGAACATCGGTCATGTCACGGCGATGCTGCATTTGCCCGGGCGCACCTGGGTAGGTGGCCAGCACGGCTTGGCGTATCTCAAGGATGGGCTCTTTCATCCTCTGGAACTGCCGGCTGCCGGCCGCTTTCAGAATATCTACGGGCTGGTCGCCGTACCGGCTGAGGAGAACGCAGGTGAGTCCGGGATGGATATCTGGGTACACAGTCGCGGCGGCATTTTCAAACTGCCTGCAGCAGAGATCGAGCGGGTAATAGCCGGTGGCGACACACTCTTGTACAGCTCGCATGATCATATCGGCCGGCTCCCCATGGATCCATACAAGGTATTGCCGGTACCCACTGCGGTCTACACGCCAGAAGGCTTGCTATGGTTCGCTACCGGAGACGGAGTCGCCCATGTTGATCCATACCAACCAAGGGGTATGGCACACCCACCCGCCGTCACGATCAAGTCGTTGACGGCCGATGGAGTCGATGTTGATATCTCCACCGCGCCCGTTCGGTTAATAGCTGCGCCGGAAAAGCTAGTGATTACCTATTCAGCCTTGAAGCTCGCCGCACCAGAGATCATGCGCTTTCAATACCGGCTTAATGGCCATGATTCAGAATGGATCGACGCTGGGCGCTCCAGGCAAGCGACTTTTCCACGCCTGCGTCCGGGTGATTACGAATTCCAGGTCCGTGCGCTTGGCGGGAATGGACATTTCAATCTCCCTGACGCGGCTTTGACTATCAGCATTCCCCAGGTTTTCTATCTGCGCCCAGGATTCCTGTTGATCTTTTCACTAACGTTGCTGGCGCTCGTGTTCTGGGTGTCCCGCGTGTATACGCGACGGGAAAAGGCAGCTCTCAGGACCCGCCTGGAGGAGCGCTTTCAGGAGCGCGAACGCATCGCGCGCGAGTTGCATGACACCTTGCTGCAAAGCGTGCAGGGGATGATGCTCAGCTTTCAGGCGGTCGCTGACCGTCTGCCCACGGAGTCCCATGCTCGTCATGCGATGGAGCGCTCGCTGGACCGTGCCGAGCAGGTGATTGCTGAAGGCCGCGACCGGATCATGGGTTTGCGCGGCCAGATGGCTCCGGTGGAAGATCTGGCTGCCGCATTCCAGACGCTGCAGCTGGAGGCCGGCGGTCCGGATTCTACTGCCTACCATGTCAGCAATATGGGTGAGCCGTTGGCGCTGAGGAACGCGGTTCGCGATGCTGTCTATCAGGTGGGCAGGGAAGCGGTTTTCAATTCGCTTCGCCATGCGCAAGCGACGCAGATTTCCGTAACCTTTACATACACTCCGGACAGGTTCGAGATGCTTGTTGCCGATGATGGGGTTGGCATTGATCCGCTTTACCAGCGAATGCGCGGGCGACCTGAGCATGGGGGCTTGAGGGGCATGTATGAACGTGCCGAGAGAATTGACGCAAGGCTGTCGATCACAAGCAATACTGGAAACGGTACGCGGATCAGCCTGTCACTGCCTGCCTCCGTTGCCTATGAAGGTACCGTCGGCAGTAAAACCCGCTTCAGCAGGGTAGGGTAGCGCTATGGTTGATTACAGAAAACCCATCAGGGTATTGATCGTGGACGACCACCCGCTGATACGCGAGGGTATTACCGCGGTGGTGGGAGGTTTTGAGGACATCAGCGTGGTCGGGGAAGCCTCCAATGGCCTGGAGGCAATCCGGCTATACCGAGCGATGCAACCCGATGTCACCCTCATGGATGTGCAGATGCCGGAGCTCAATGGCATCGGCGCCATCAGCTCCATCATGTCGGAGTTTCCGCAGGCTCGCATCGCGGTATTGACGACGTACCGAGGCGATGTCAGGGCGCTGCAAGCGATCAAGGCGGGGGCGCGCGGCTATCTTTTGAAAAGTACCCTGCGCCATGAGCTCATTGACACCATTCGCGCCCTGGCAGCGGGACAGCGACGCTTTCCTCCGGAGATCGCTGCGGAATTGGCGGCTCACATCGATCAGGATGGTCTGACCAACAGGGAGCTTGATGTATTGCGCCATGTCGCTCATGGCCTGTCAAACAAGGAGACGGCTGTTGCCTTGGCGATCGGCGAAGATACCGTAAAAGGGCATCTTCGAAACATCATGGACAAGCTGGGCGCCAATAATCGGACGCATGCGGTGACTATTGGCATTCAGCGAGGGATTATCGAACTCTCACAATAAGGTAACTGGCGTTCCCCCACTTTAGTGTTGATTCAGGCCACCCCTTTCGGCTCTGTGAGCGGTTCGGCCACAGGATCATCCTGTTCAACCGAGGGTGGCGAGTCAAACGCGTCGCCTGGATCAGACCCTGGCCGAGGAGCATGAGTCATGAACCAGAGTGCGAGCGTACATTTCCCATCAAACAATACCCCGCCTCAACATCCCGAGTGGTTGAAACAGAGCCGGCAAATGCTGGCACTGCTAACGGAGACGGAAAGGGCCATTCATCGTGATCCCGACGCAGCGGCGGCTTATCTTGACCAAGCAATCGCCTTGCTGGCACCCGCCAGTAACAGCGAACCTTCGCAGCGCAGAGCCAGAGGCGGGCTAGCCCGGTGGCAACTCGCGCGTATCGACGAGTTCATAAAACAACACCTCGACCAATGCATTCGAACGTCCGAACTCGCTTCGTTATTGGGGCTGAGCGTCAGTCATTTTTCCCATGCATTCAAACAGACGACAGGGATGACGCCGCTGACCTATGTCGCTGCGAGGCGAGTGGAAGCGGCAGGGCAATATATGCTCTGTTCGGGGCACTCCTTGAGCGATATCGCACTGGTTCACGGTTTTTGCGATCAGTCCCACTTTTGCCGGGTATTCAGGCGGGAAACGGGGCTGTCGCCGCAGACCTGGCGAAAGTTGCATACGACGAATTCCGAGCTGTGAGGCGAAACCTTAATCTTGTTGCCGTCGCCTTTGCCCTGACGGCTCTTTCCTACGGATTGGCTCGTTTCGCCTATGGCTTGCTGCTGCCGCAGATCCGCGCTGATCTTGCGCTGGATGTAACGGAAGCAGGATGGATCGGAGGCAGCGCATTTGCGGCTTATTGTGCTGGTATCGTCTTCTCTTTTTCTTGCAACGGCGGACTCGGGCCTCGCACGATCACGCTGCTGGCAGGGCTGGCCGCGACGCTTGGGATGGGGTGTGTTGTCTTGGCGACGTCGGGACTGTCGTTGGGCTTGGGCATAGCGCTGGCGGGGTTGAGTACAGGCTTGACATCGCCCCCACTCGCCGCTGCTGTATCCATGCAGTTCAGTGAGCAGAATCGGCCTAAAGCCAACGCGATGATCAACGCCGGAACGGCAGTCGGCATTATCCTATCCGGCATGGCGGCCCTGATTGCTGCTGGAGCCTGGCGCGAACTCTATACCCTGTTTGCATTGATTGGTGGTGGGGTAACCGTTTGGCTCTGGTTCGCTGTTCCTCCGGGCAGGATCGGCGAAGGAATAAAAGGTTTCCAGTGGGCCATCCTGAAGAGGTCGGGTCTATTTGCACTGTGCTGCAGTGCCTTTCTTATGGGCCTGTCGAGTACGGCGATATGGACGTTTGGCGCCGATATTCTGCGTAACGAATCTGGCTTTACTGATAGCCATGTTGCCTGGGCCTGGATTGCGCTTGGCGCTGCTGGCATCAGCGGGGGCCTTACCGGCATTTTCACCAACCGATACGGCAAACGGCGAGTCCACAGGTTCGCGCTTTTGGGAATGGCGATAGGAACCCTGGGACTGGCTATGGCGTCAGTTTCCAGCCTGTATGGCTTCGTCGCCATGGGCGTTTTCGGCGCCGCCTATATCGTCTCTACCGGCGCTTACCTCATTCAAGGCATCGATCTTCTTCCAGATCGTCCGGATCTGGGTTTAGGTATTCCTTTTCTTGTTCTTGCACTTGGCCAGACAGCGGGCAACCCACTGTTCGGTGCCACGCTGGCTGCAGTTGGTGTTATCAATGCGCTTGTGGTCTTTGCCTCCGCAGCTTTTGTTGCGATTGCGATCTATCCATGAATGACTTCACAAGTGGTCGTGATCATGGTTTCGACGGTTGTCATCAACTTATGAACGGGGCACTTGGCGGCCACTTTTTCGAGCCGATCGAGCTGGTTGGAATCCAATTTACCCTTGAGGCCTAGCCCAACCTGTAAATGGTATTTACCAGATCGCTCTTCACTGCTGTCCCGCTCGATGGTTATTTGCACATCTTCCAAAGGGATATCGGCTTGCTCAGCGTACATCAATAAAGTGATGGCCTTGCATGCAGCAAGAGCCGCGTCATAGAGGTCATGGGGATTGGGTCCGCCATCAGAATCCGGATCCAGCCGTGCGTCTGCAATCAATTCGTGCTGGTCGATCTGGAGCAGTTGACGGAATTTTCCTAAATCGCTTTTGGAGAGCTTTATGGACATGGGGCACCATAGGAATGTCAGGATAAGCACGCCCTCAACGGGTGAGAGCGTGCTCCTGAAGTCACTTTTGCTGAGCGGTGAAACTCTGCATCAAGTTGGAGTAGTGGGGAAGGTGATTGGCCAGGATGCCGCCAAAGCCCTCGATATCGTTGCGCCAGTCGCGATGCAGCTCACCCGCCACGGCGAACCAGTTGAGCAGTTGAACGCCGGCAGCTTGCATCCGCATCCACGCGCCGTCGCGCGTTACGGAGTTGAAGGTACCCGATGCGTCGGTCACGACGAACACGTCAAAACCTTCTTCGATTGCCGATAGCGCAGGAAACGCCACGCACACCTCAGTGACAACCCCAGCGATCAGCAGCTGTTTCTTGCCTGTCGCTTTTACCGCATTCACGAAGTCTTCGTTGTCCCAGGCGTTTATCTGGCCGGGCCGGGCAAAGTAAGGCGCGTCTGGAAATGCTGCCTTGATTTCCGGGACCATGGGGCCATTCGGGCCTTCCTCGAAGCTGGTGGTCAATATGGTCGGGATGTTGAAGAACTGGGCGATATCTGCCAGAGCCAGAACGTTGTTCTTGAACTCATCAGGGGAGAAGTCGCGTACCAGGGAGAGCAGGCCAGCCTGATGGTCTACCATCAGCAGGGCGACATCGTCTTTATCCAAACGCTTATATTCAAGAGCCATTTTTCTTCTCCATTTCAGTTAAATTTCAGTGCCCTGCACAGCCGCGCCATCACGGCTGCCGGGAGCTCTGCCTTCGACTGTTACAAAGAGCCGCCACGTTTTATTGGATGACCATCTTGGATTGGGATGATTGTGTGGTCGCCGACATTCAGTCTGTCCAATGCGCAGAAAATGCCCACATTTCTGCGATTTTCTTTATCGATTTGTCCGTCGGCTTGCGAGGGGGCCAGCACGGGTCTTATGGTTCAGTTCAGAGTGAGTATCTCGTTGAACTCCAGTACATTCAGATCGGGGTCGCGGATGAAGCAGACGTTGCGGCGACCATGGCCCATCATGACCGGACCTTCGCTGATCCTGATATTTTCGCGCGCAAGCCATGCCACCAGCTCATCCATGCTGTCGACGATAAAGGCGGCGTGCGTATAGCCTGGCCGCTTGATCGCGGCGTCCAGCAGAACATTGCCTTCACTTGCCGGTTCGCCGTTGTAAATCAAATGGATACGTAATCCGGTAGGGTGCACGAGTCCGCAGGCTTTAACCGCTGGGGCATATTCCTCGGGATCGCGCACGAAGCCGAGCCTGGCGTAGAAGGCTTCAGCTATCGCCAGATCGGTGACGCGGATGCCGATATGGTCGAGACGTAAATGGTCAAAGTTCATGTTGCTCGCTCCTGATATAGAAGGGCAGATCAGGCGTCCAACCCGGCCCGCGTACGTTGAAAGGGAATGAAGCCGGGCAGCTCTTCGACCTGGCGCAACCAGGCCTGGATTCGCGGATAGCTGGCCAGATCCACATTTCCCTCGGGAGCCCGTGCGGTATAGCTGTACAGCGCGATGTCGGCGAGAGTGGGTTGTGCCGTGCTTGCGAGCCAACGCTGATCTCTCAGGGTCTGCTCCATGACGGCCAGTGTCGCGTAGGCGCGCCCGATGACTTCCTCTGCGTTGAAGGGCGCGCCGAATACGGTGATGAGACGCGCAGCGCAGGCACCATAGGCGGTTTTTCCAGCCGCTACCGAGAGCCACCGCTGCACCTGTGCCTCTGCCGCTGGCTCGGTCGGTAACCAATGCGAAGGTCCGATTTTGCGCGCTATATAGACGAGGATCGCCAGCGAATCGGCAATGACGACGCCATCATCATCAAGCACTGGCACTTCGCCGAAGGTATTGAGTGCAAGAAATGCCGGTTGCTTATGCTCGCCGGCAGACAGGTCAATCTCGATCAGCTCGTGGGGTACGCCAGTGAGCGAGAGAAAAAGGGCAGCCCGGTGTGCATGTCCGGATAGTGGGTAATGGTAGAGTTTCATCATGAAGGACCTCCGTATTAACGATGCAGTCATTCTGTCTGTTGATAAGAAGTGAGAGAATCTCTCAGGTTCGCACTTCACTATTGCGAAAACTGATATCAATCCATTGGAGTCAGGGCATGGACAGACTGCGGGCGCTGAGAACCTTTATCAGCGTGGCCGAGCATCAAAGCTTTGCCGAAGCGGGGCGCCGGCTCAACTTGTCGCCCACTACCGTCTCGCGCACGATCGCCGTGCTTGAATCAAACATCGGCGTGCAGCTGTTGCGGCGTACCACCCGCAGCGTGCGACTGACCGACGAAGGGGCATTGTTCCTGGCACACTGCCGCGCCGGCATTGCCGAGATAGACCAGGCGTTCGATATTGTCCAAGGACGCCGCTCGACGCCGAGCGGAGTTCTGACGGTGACGGCGCCGGTCATGTTCGGTCGCTTGCATATTCAGCCGGTTATCGTCGAACTGTTAAAACAATATCCCGAACTGCAGATCCGGTTTCTATTGCTCGATCGGGTGGTGAACCTGGTGGAGGAGGGCATTGATGTTGCTGTCCGCATTGCCGACCTGCCTGACAGCTCACTTCATATGCTACGAGTCGGGGAGGTCAGACGTGTGTTCACGGCCAGCCCCGGCTATCTTGCACAACATGGCCGACCGATCTCTTTTTCCGATCTTCGGCAGCATGAAGTGATCAGGGTCGAGGACGAGGCGGGCCCCCATCGCGGATGGGGATTGGACGAAATCCGCCGTTTTGGTCGCTCGGCAAGATTCTCGGTCAACAATATGGAAGCAGCCATTTCAGCGGCGGTCTCGGGTTTGGGTGTGATTAGGACAATGTCGTATCAAGTCGCCGATGAACTCGCCGCAGGCCGGCTCGTGCTCCTGTTGACCGACGATGCTGCGCCGACGCTGCCGATTTCACTGCTCTTTCAAAGCGGGCGCAAGAATCACCCCAATGTGCGGGCCTTTATCGAAGCCGCAAAACAGCACGTGCAGGGATCATCCCTGTAAGCGGTACAGGCCCGACATTGGTGCGATCACTGATGTTGTAGGAGGTAAAAATGGATGTTCGACAGCTTGAGGCCATGCTCGCCAAAGGGCGTGACTCACCCCTGCTGAGGTTCAGTCTGGGAAAGTGCTATCTGGATCTAGCGGACTATCCGCAGGCAGTTACTCATCTGGCCGAATGCATCGAGCAGGATCCCGGTTATTCGGCAGCCTGGAAGCTGCTTGGCAAGGCGCATCAGGAGGCGGGTGATCTGGATGCAGCGCAGCTGGCCTGGGAAGACGGAGTGGCTGCCGCAGAGAAAAAGGGGGATGTCCAGGCTGGCAAGGAGATGACGGTTTTTCTGAAAAGGCTGGAAAGGAAGAGGCTGTCTTGAGTGCAAGAGATACAAGCCGGTATCTGAGCCGGCTTGAGTACGCCACAAAACTAGCGACCATCAACCGAGTATTTGCCTGGACCGGTCAACCCAAGCAATAACAACCCTCCGGCAATGCTCATGTTCTTAAAAAACTGAGTCATGTTGGCAGCTCGATCAGCATCGACCATCGTCCAGAAGTCGTGTCCGATCACAGCGGTACCCAGTACGAACAAGAAGAAGAGAAAGGCCAGCGGGCGGGTGTAGAACCCAACCAGAATCAAGATGGCGACAAAGAACTCGATGATCACGGCAATGGCGGCGGCTAGCATGGGAGCCGGCACCCCAAGCGACTCCAGATAACCCGCCGTGCCCGAAAAGCCGGTCAGCTTACTCCACCCTGACATGATGAACAGGATCATGAGCAGGATGCGAGCAATCAGAATAATTTCATTCTTCTGATGTTCAAAAAGTGTATAGCGCATATTTTGCTGCCTCACATTGAGAGTTGTGACGCGTTCATGCGGGAAAGAAGCTTAGTGGTATCTAAACTAAAGCTGACAGATATGTTCCAGTCAAACCCATCGGAAAACGAAGCGTTTTGCACGGAGAAATGTAGAAAGAGCCATGGGTGCTGGCAGAGGATATTCAGCGGTGCGTGCTGGTCGCCCCCTTATCACTCCACCAGGCAATCCACGAAGTGCCGCATGCTCCCATCCTCCTGCAGTATCGGCCGCAACCCATGTATATCGCTTTCAAATCCGGGAAACTGCTGATCCTGGGCGAGGGCGATGCGCAGGTAATCGGTGATCGCGCTGCTGTCATCAGGGAAGCGTTCGCCGGGCATGATGACCGGGATGCCGGGCGGGTAGGGGACGAGCATGACGGCGCTGATGCGGCCGGCGAGGGCGTCGACCGGGACCATTTCCACCTGGCCGCGGACCATCTGTTGCCAGGCGTCGGCGGGGCGCACAACGATCTCGGGCAGTTCGGTGTAGATCTGCCGGAGGACCCGTACCATGCGCTGCTCCTTGTAGAAGCGGTGCAGTTCCTGACAGAGATCGCGCAGGCCGAGCGCCGGGTAGTGGCCGCCGCGGGCGATGGCCGGCAGGGTGAGGTCGAGCGGGGCGTTGCTGTCGTAGAGGCGTTTGAACTCCTGCAGTTCCGAGACCAGAGCGCTCCATTTGCCTTTGGTGATGCCCAGCGAGAACAGGATCAGAAAGGAGTACAGGCCGGTTTTCTCCACTACCAGCCCGCGTTCGGCAAGGAAGCGGGTGACGATGGCAGCCGGTATGCCGGTACGGCCCAGCCGGCCGTGCTCTTCGACACCGGGGGTGAGCAGGGTGACCTTGATCGGGTCGAGCAGGGCGTAGTCGTCGGCCATGTCACCGAAGCCGTGCCATTCGGCCTGATGGTCCAGCGTCCAGTCACAGGCCTCCAATTCTTCGCTGTCCAAGGCCTGTTCCGGCTCCCAGACATCGAACCACCATTGGTCCTCTGCCAGTCGCTCGGCGGTCTGCTGCATGGCTCGACGGAAGGACAGGGCCTCATCGAGTGTTTCCTGCACCAGCGAGCGGCCGGGTTCGCCGGCCATCATGCCGGTGGCCACGTCGATCGAGGCGATGATGCCGTAATGCGGCGAGGTAGAGGTATGCATCATGAAGGCTTCATTGAAGCGCTCTACGTCCAGCTGCTGCTCGACGCTGTTCTCGGCGAGGATGATCGAGGCCTGGGACAGGGCAGCCAATACCTTGTGTGGTGATTGGGTGGCGAACACCAATGGATGTTTGGCGCGCTCGAAGCCGCGCTTGCTGCCCATGCCGTGGCGGCCGGCGTAGAACTCGTGGAAGGCGGCGTAGCCGTACCAGGCTTCGTCGAAATGCAGCACTTCGACGGCATCTTCCAACTCATCCTTGATCAGCTCGGCGTTGTAGCACAGCCCATCGTAGGTGGAGTTGGTCAGCACGGCCAGGCGAATGCGAGGCTCCCGGCCCTGCAGCAGCGGATGCTCGGCCAGCCGCTGGCGCAGATTCTGGGGTGAGAACGAATCCAGGCTGATGGGGCCGATGATGCCATAGTCGTTGCGCGAGCCCGTCAGGTACACCGGAATGGCACCGGTCATGGTGATGGCATGCAGAATCGATTTGTGGCAGTTGCGGTCGACCAGCACCACATCGTCACGGGTGACGAAGGCATGCCAGATGATCTTGTTGGCGGTGGAGGTGCCGTTGATCACATAGAAGCTGTGGTCCGCGCCGAAGGTGCGGGCGGTGTTGGCCTCGGCCTCGGCGATGGGGCCGTTGTGATCCAGCAGCGAGCCCAGGCCCGGGACCGATACCGAGAGGTCGGAACGCAGCGTATTTTCCCCAAAGAAGTCATGGAAGGCCCGGCCCACCGGGCTCTTGCGGAAAGCTACGCCGCCGCCATGACCGGGGGAGTGCCAGGAATAGCTGGCGCGGCCGGTGTAGTCGAGCAGGGCCTTGAAGAATGGCGGCAGCAGCTGCGACAGGTAGGCGCGGGCGGTGCGGGCAATCTGGCCGGCAATAAAGGGCATGGTGTCTTCGAACAGATAGATGATGCCGCGCAGTTGGTGCAGGTCGCGCAGATTGCTGAGTAACTGATTATCCAGGGCCTGGGCGGTGCTCAGCGCCATGATCGGCAGTTCCGGCGAGCGCGAATGGGCGGCGGCGAACAGTTTGCGTACCGGCTCCAGCCCGTGCTGGTCGTCATTTTCAGCGCCGAACAGAATGCACGACAGGCCGCGATGCGCTTCGGCAACCAGCCGCCCTTCATCCAGGGACGTAGTGGCCAGCACTTCAAAGCCCTCGTGACGCAGTGCATCGAACAGTTCATTGAGTTGCTGGCCGGCGACATTGCCGCGCCCGCAGTCGGGATTGATGACCAGAATCGGGAAATGCAGGTGCTTGAACATGCCGCCTCCTGTATGGGATCTATCTCACAGTGTTGTGCTGCGACGGGGTATTGGCAAGCTCGTTGCAGCGGTAGCATGGCACCGCTGCCGGGGCGGGGGATGGTATGCTGCACACCCTACGTTGTGCTTTGCCGGGAGACCGAGTGTGAAATGGGATCTGGAAAACCCCTTTATCGATGAGATTCGTGTGCAGCCAGAGGATATCGACGAGCTGGGACACGCCAACAATGCTGTCTATGTGCGCTGGCTGGAGCGTTGCGCCTGGCGGCATTCCAGGTCGCTCGGCCTGGGCCTGGACGAATATCAGCAACTGGACCGGGCGATGGTGGTGGTGCGCCACGAGATCGATTATCTGGCCGCGGGTTACCTGGATGAAGAACTGCAGATGGGCACCTGGATCGTCAGCTGGGACAGCAAGCTGCGCATGACGCGCCAATTTCAGCTATGCCGGCCGCGCGATGGTGCCACGCTGTTGCGTGCCAATACCACGTTCGCCTGTGTCGAGCTCAGTAGCGGGCGGCCGCGCCGGATGCCTCCTGAGTTCATCGAGTTGTATGGCAAGGCGATTGCCAGCGCCTGACGGGTGAGGCGTCGCGCAGGCTGCGCGACGCCAGGGCTGTCAGCCTTTAGCGATACTCACACAGGTAGGCGGTATCCTGCGCTACCTGCAGATTGAAGCGGCTGTTGGCCGGCACAGTGAACCGGGTGCCGGCGCCGAACTCTTCCCAGACATCACTGCCGGGCAGCTTGACGGTCAGTTGGCCGGTGATGACATGCATGATTTCCAGGCTGCCGGTGCCGAATTCGTATTCGCCGGGGGCCATGACGCCGACAGTGGCCGCGCCTTCGGGCTGGCGAAAGGCAATGGAAGCTACTTTTCCTTCGAAATACTGATTGGTATTGAACATCCGGTGACTCCGTGGACGGCGTAAAAGGGCGCACATTATGCCTGTCGCGCTGCTCGCCAACCAGAGCCGGAATCGATGGCGATCGCCCCCGTGTGGCTGGCCGATGACCTCAAGCCTGCTATGATCCAGCGGTCGTCCTCCGGTATGTCCTGAACTACCATGCCGCATGAGTCCGGGGGCAGGAATCGAATTGATGAATCGGGGAGTCTGTATGGCCAATGTAGCCTTTGTAGGTCTTGGGGTAATGGGGTATCCGATGGCGGGGCATCTGGCCCGGGCCGGACACGAGGTGACGGTATACAACCGCTCAGCTGAAAAAGCGGCGGCCTGGGTAGCAGAATACGGTGGCAGGGCCTGTGCTACGCCAGCGGAAGCGGCGGCGGAGCAGGATTTTGTAATGGTCTGCGTGGGCAATGATCAGGACCTGCTGCAGGTGGTGGACGGGCCGGAGGGTATTCTTGCCGGGGCGCGCACTGGCACGGTTATCGTCGATCACACCACTGCCTCGGCAGGTGTGGCACGTCAGGTGGCGCAACTGGCTGCTGAGCGGGGCGTGGGTTTTCTCGACGCGCCGGTATCGGGCGGGCAAGCGGGAGCTGAGCATGGCCAATTGACAGTCATGGTCGGCGGTGAGGAGTCGGTGTTCGATCTCGCGCGGCCGGTTATCCATCATTACTCCAGAATGATTCGTCTGATGGGCCCGGTAGGCAGTGGTCAGCTGACCAAGATGGTCAACCAGATCTGCATTGCCGGCGTGGTACAGGGGCTGGCCGAGGCGCTGAATTTTGCCGAATGTGCCGGTCTGGACGGAGAAGCGGTGGTCTCGGTGATCAGCAAGGGCGCCGCTCAGTCCTGGCAGATGGAGAACCGTCACAAGAGCATGCTGGCCGGTGAGTATGACTTCGGCTTTGCCGTGGACTGGATGCGCAAGGACCTGGCCATCGTGCTGGATGAATCCCGCCGCAATGGTGCGCAGTTGCCGGTCACGGCGCTGGTGGATCAGTTTTATGCCGATGTGCAGCAGATGGGCGGTAATCGCTGGGATACATCAAGTCTGATTGCCAGACTCAAGAACGGAAAATAAAATACGCGGCGCCCGGCCATCGGGCGTTCCCGTATTCCGTCACGAGATGCTGTGCTTCCATGAAATGTCGAGAAGGCTGTGGTGCTTGCTGCGTAGCGCCCTCTATTACTTCACCCATCCCCGGCATGCCCCAGGGCAAGCCGGCGGGTATGGCCTGTATCCACCTGGCCGCGGATCGGCGCTGCAATATCTTTCACTCTCCGGATCGGCCGGCAGTCTGCGCGGGCTTCATGGCCGATGAGCAGGTATGTGGCAACAATGCCGAAGAGGCGTTGCAGATCCTGACCTGGTGGGAGCAGGCCACAGCTTGCTGAGGTTGCCAGCCAGACACAAAAAAGCCCGCATCTGCGGGCTTTTTTATACCTGAGCGGCGACTTAGTTGTTCGGGTAGTCGCGCTTGGTGTGGCCGGTGTACAGCTGGCGCGGACGACCGATCTTGTACGGATTGCTGATCATCTCGTTCCAGTGCGCGATCCAGCCCGGGGTGCGGCCGGTGGCGAAGATCACGGTGAACAGCTCGGCAGGAATGCCGATGGCCTTGAGAATGATGCCGGAGTAGAAATCGACGTTCGGGTACAGGTTGCGCTCGACGAAGTAGGGATCGCTCAGGGCGATTTCTTCGAGCTTCATGGCCAGTTCCAGCTGCGGATCATTGATGCCCAGCAGGCCCAATACCTCGTCACAGGTCTCTTTCATGACCTTGGCGCGCGGGTCGAAGTTCTTGTACACGCGGTGGCCGAAGCCCATCAGCTTGAAGGGGTCGTCCTTGTCCTTGGCCTTGGCGATGAAGGTATCGATGTTGGATACATCACCGATTTCATCCAGCATGCGCAGCACGGCTTCGTTGGCGCCCCCATGAGCCGGTCCCCACAGCGCGGCGATGCCGGCGGCGACACAGGCGAAGGGGTTGGCACCGGTGGAACCCGCCAGGCGGACGGTAGAGGTCGAGGCATTCTGCTCATGGTCGGCGTGCAGCACGAAGATGCGGTCCATGGCACGGGCCAGGATCGGATCGATCGGCTTGATCTCGGCCGGGGTGTTGAACATCATGTGCAGGAAGTTTTCCGAGTAGCTCAGCTCGTTGTTCGGGTACATCAGCGGCTGGCCCATGGAGTACTTGTAGACCATGGCGGCGATGGTCGGCATCTTGGCGATCAGGCGAATGGCCGAGATTTCGCGATGCTGAGCGTTATTGATGTCCAGCGAGTCGTGGTAGAAGGCGGACAGGGCACCCACTACGCCGCACATGATGGCCATTGGGTGGCCATCGCGGCGGAAGCCGTTGAGAAAGTTCTTCAGCTGCTCGTGCACCATGGTGTGGTTCTTGATGGTGCTGTCGAATTTCTGCTTCTCTTCCGCGGTGGGCAGCTCGCCCTTGAGCAGCAGATAGCAGGTTTCGAGAAAGTCTGACTTTTCCGCCAGCTGTTCGATCGGGTAGCCCCGATGCAAGAGAATTCCGTTGTCGCCATCAATGAAGGTGATCTTGGATTCGCAGGAAGACGTCGCCATGAACCCGGGATCGAAAGTGAAGACGCCTTCGGCTGTCAGGCCGCGAACATCTATGACGTCTGGACCCAAAGTGCCCGAATAGACAGGCAGATCGATGGGGGCAGCGCCCTCGATGATCAACTGCGCTTTTTTGTCAGCCATTGATGGCCTCCTGTTTTGCTGTATCGAAAGTGTGACCCCCCACGCAGGGCCCGCATCACTATAAAGTCAAAAACCCGTTTGTCAATTCTACAGATTGAGTTTCCAAATCGACGTTATTCAAAGGTTTCATTGGTAAACGAGGATGCGCGCAATTGTCGCAGCAAGCTTGCTGACGTCCAGGCGGGAAGGCCGAGGGCAGGGGTTTTGCGGATTGTAATCAGGCGCCCGAATCACTATACTCCTTGACCGGCAAAAGTGACCCATTCGGCTTCTTTCATGAAGCTGCGCCGCGCGTCATTTGGGTGTGACCCACACCTTCCTATAACCAGCCCTGACCACAGGGCCATGAGTGTGAAGATAGCCGTGAATAGCAAAAGACCTGTCAATCTAGATCTCAGGACAATCAAGCTTCCTGTTACCGCCTATACGTCTATTGCTCACCGAGTTTCGGGAGTCATCCTGTTCATCGCCATTGCAGGTCTGCTTTGGATGCTGAGCACTTCTCTGAGTTCCGAAGCCGGTTTCGAGCAAGTCAAGGCATGCCTGCAAAATCCGTTCGCCAAGCTGGTGCTCTGGGGTGTTCTGTCTGCCCTGCTGTATCACCTGGTAGCGGGTATTCGTCACCTGGTGATGGATGCTGGTGTCGGTGAAAGCCTGGAAGGTGGCCGTCTCGGCTCCAAGCTGGTGATCGTCATCGCCGTCATTCTGATTGTTCTTCTGGGAGTATGGATATGGTAACCAACGTCACCAACCTGTCGCGCAGCGGCCTGTATGATTGGATGGCGCAACGCGTTTCCGCCGTACTGCTGGCAGCCTATACGCTGTTTCTGCTCGGTTACCTGATTCTCAATCCGGGTCTGACCTATGCCGAGTGGCAGGGTCTGTTCAGTAACAACGCCATGCGCATCTTCAGTCTGCTGACGCTGGTCGCGTTGAGCGTGCATTCCTGGGTCGGTATGTGGACCATTTCTACCGACTACCTGACGCCTATGGCTTTCGGCAAAGCCGCCACCGTACTGCGCTTCCTGTTCCAGGTGGTTTGCGGTCTGGCGATGTTCGTGCTGTTCGTCTGGGGTGTACAGATCCTGTGGGGTATTTGATCAATGGCTAATATTCGTACTTTGACTTTTGACGCCATCATCGTTGGTGGTGGTGGTGCTGGCATGCGTGCAGCGCTGCAGCTGGCCCAGGGTGGTCACAAGACTGCTGTGGTAACCAAGGTGTTCCCGACCCGTTCGCACACAGTATCCGCCCAGGGCGGCATCACTTGTGCCATCGCCTCGGCGGACCCGAATGACGACTGGCGCTGGCACATGTACGACACCGTCAAGGGTTCCGACTACATCGGTGACCAGGACGCGATCGAATACATGTGTTCCGTAGGCCCCGAAGCCGTGTTCGAGCTCGAGCACATGGGCCTGCCGTTCTCCCGTACCGAGCAGGGCCGCATCTATCAGCGTCCGTTCGGTGGCCAGTCCAAGGATTATGGTAACGGCGGCCAGGCTGCCCGTACCTGTGCCGCTGCCGACCGTACTGGTCACGCGCTGCTGCACACCCTGTATCAGGCCAACATCAAGCACAACACCACCTTCCTCAACGAATGGTACGCAGTTGATCTGGTGAAGAACCAGGACGGCGCCGTCGTCGGTGTTATCGCCATCTGCATCGAAACCGGCGAAACCGTCTACATCCGCTCCAAGGCCACCGTACTGGCACCGGTGGCGCGGGCCGCATCTATGCCTCTACTACCAACGCCCTGATCAACACCGGTGACGGTGTCGGCATGGCGCTGCGCGCTGGTGTGCCGGTACAGGACATGGAAATGTGGCAGTTCCACCCGACCGGCATCGCCGGTGCCGGGGTACTGGTTACCGAAGGTTGCCGTGGTGAAGGTGGATACCTGATCAACAAGCACGGTGAGCGCTTCATGGAGCGTTATGCGCCAAACGCCAAGGACCTTGCCGGTCGTGACGTTGTGGCCCGCTCCATGGTCAAGGAAATCCTGGCTGGCAACGGCTGTGGCCCGGATGGCGACCACGTGATGCTGAAGCTGGATCACCTGGGTGAAGAAGTACTGCACAGCCGCCTGCCGGGTATCTGTGAGCTGTCCAAGACCTTCGCCCACGTTGACCCGGTTACCGCTCCGGTACCTGTCGTACCGACCTGCCATTACATGATGGGTGGTGTTGCCACCAACATTCATGGTCAGGCGATTACCCAGGATACCGCCGGCAACGATCACATCATCGATGGTCTGTTCGCCGTTGGCGAAGTGGCCTGCGTATCCGTACACGGCGCCAACCGCCTGGGTGGCAACTCGCTGCTCGACCTGGTGGTCTTCGGTCGCGCTGCCGGTCTGCACCTGGAAAGCGCACTGAAGGAAGGTATCGACTACCGCGGTGCTTCCGAGTCCGACATCGATGCCTCCCTGGCTCGCCTGTCCGGCATCAACACCCGTACCACGGGTGAAGAAGTTGCGCCCCTGCGCAAGGAACTGCAGAACTGCATGCAGAACTACTTCGGTGTATTCCGTACTGGTGAATACATGCAGAAGGGCATCAAGGAGCTGGAGAGCCTGCGCGAGCGTATTGCCAACGTCAAGATCGACGACAAGAGCAACGCGTTCAACACTGCGCGGATCGAAGCGCTGGAACTGCAGAACCTGCTGGAAGTGGCCGAAGCGACCGCTATCGCCGCTGAAGCGCGGAAGGAAAGCCGTGGCGCCCACGCTCGTGAAGACTACGAAGATCGTGACGATGAGAACTGGCTGTGCCACAGCATGTTCCATCCGCAGACCAAGCAGCTGACCAAGCGTAGCGTCAACTTCGCACCGAAAACCGTTCCGGTGTTTGAACCTAAAATCCGCACTTACTAAGGGGGTCCGGTATGTTGCAAGTCAGTATCTATCGTTACAACCCGGAGACCGACAAGGCTCCTTACATGCAGGATTTTCAGGTCGACACCGAAGGTAAAGACCTGATGGTGCTGGATGTGCTGCAGCTGGCCAAGGAGCAGGATGCGGGTCTGGGTTTCCGCCGCGCCTGCCGTGAAGGTGTCTGCGGTTCCGACGGCATGAGCATCAATGGCAAAAACGGCCTCGCTTGTATTACTCCGCTGTCTAGCGTAGTGAAGAACAACAAGCTGGTGCTGCGTCCGTTGCCAGGTTTGCCGGTAATCCGTGACCTGGTCGTCGATATGAGCATCTTCTACAAGCAGTACGAGAAAGTTCAGCCGTATCTGCAGAACGACACGCCGGCGCCGGCTATCGAGCGTCTGCAGTCGCCGGAAGAGCGGGAGAAGCTGGATGGCCTGTACGAGTGTATTCTCTGTGCATGCTGTTCCACCTCCTGCCCGTCGTTCTGGTGGAACCCGGACAAGTTCATCGGCCCCGCGGGACTGTTGCAGGCTTACCGCTTCCTGGCGGACAGCCGCGACACCGAGACCGAGAATCGTCTGGCAGCGCTGGATGACCCGTTCAGTGTGTTTCGCTGCCGCGGTATCATGAACTGCGTTAATGTGTGCCCCAAGGGTCTGAACCCGACTCGTGCTATCGGCCACATTCGCAACATGCTGTTGCAGAGCGGTACCTGATCAGTAAGTGAATCGTTCCAGCTCCGGCAACGGAGCTGGTAACCCGAACAAATCGAACCGCGCCCACAAAGCTGCGGTTTGTTAGTACCTAAACCAACAGGGGCAACGGGTAACACCCGAACTATCTGTCGGGGCCGGCAATATTCCGGTTTCGCGGAATGTGACAGAGCAGGGCGACTGGCAGGGACAATGCCGAATGCTCATCTGACTGTTCTGCACGGAGGGCAATTCATTTTGCCTATTAATGGTCTTTGCGCCAGGTGGTGTCCCCTTATAGAGGGTGACCAAGCATGCCAGACAGCGAAATGCAGCAGCTGTGGAGTACCTCTCACCTATCCGGTGGGAATGCCTCCTATGTTGAAGAGCTCTATGAGCTCTATCTGCACGATCCCAACGGTGTCGCCGAGGAATGGCGCAGCTACTTCGACAAGCTGCCCCAGATCAACGGTTTCACTGGATCGGATATTTCCCACTCCACTATCCGTGAGCACTTTCTGTCGCTCGCCCGGAACACCCGACGCCCTCAGGCGGTCAGCGGTGGCCAGGTCAGCAGTGAGCGTGACAAGAAGCAGGTAGGCGTTCTGCGCCTGATTCAGGCCTATCGGATGCGGGGCCATCAAGCATCTCCCCTTGACCCTCTGGGTCTGTGGGAGCGGGAAGAGATCGCTGATCTGACATTGGCCGAGTACGGTCTGACCGATGCCGACCTGGACACTGTGTTCCGTACCGGCGAACTGAATATCGGCAAGGAAGAAGCTCCCCTTCGCGAAATCCTCGATGCGCTGAAATCGACCTATTGCAGCACCTACGGTGCTGAATACATGCACATCGTCGATTCCAACCAGCGTCGCTGGTTCCAGCAGCGTCTGGAAAGCGTACGCGGCAAGCCGCAGCACTCGGTGGAGAGCAAGCGCCATCTGCTTGAGCGCCTGACCGCGGCCGAAGGCCTGGAAAAGTACCTGGGCACCAAATATCCCGGTACCAAACGCTTTGGTGTGGAAGGCGGCGAGAGCCTGATTCCGATGCTCGACGAGATCATCCAGCGTTCCGGCTCCTACGGTGTCAATGAGGTGGTTCTGGGCATGGCCCACCGTGGCCGCCTCAACGTGCTGATCAACACCCTGGGCAAGAACCCGCGTGATCTGTTCGACGAGTTCGAAGGCAAGAAGATGATCGACCTGGGCTCCGGTGATGTGAAGTACCACCAGGGCTTTTCCTCGAACGTCATGACCTCCGGCGGTGAAGTGCATCTGGCGCTGTCGTTCAACCCCTCGCACCTGGAAATCGTCTCTCCGGTGGTGGAAGGGTCGGTGCGTGCCCGTCAGGATCGCCGCAAGGATACCGCTGGTGACAAGGTAGTGCCGATCAGCATTCATGGTGATGCGGCATTCGCCGGGCAGGGTGTGGTCATGGAGACATTCCAGATGTCCCAGACCCGCGCCTACAAGACCGGTGGCACCATTCATATCGTGGTCAACAACCAGGTCGGCTTCACCACCAGCCGCCAGGATGATGCCCGTTCCACCGAGTATTGCACCGATATCGCCAAGATGATTCAGGCGCCGATCTTCCACGTCAACGGTGACGATCCGGAAGCGGTACTGTTCGTGACTCAGCTGGCAGTCGACTACCGCATGCAGTTCAAGCGTGACGTGGTGATCGATCTGGTGTGCTACCGCCGTCGTGGTCACAACGAAGCGGATGAGCCGTCCGGCACCCAGCCGCGCATGTACGCGATCATCGCCAAGCATCCGACTACCCGTGAGATCTATGCCAATCGCCTGGTTGAAGAAGGTGTGCTGGATGCGGAAGCGGTGCAGGCGCGGATCGAGGAATACCGTAACGCGCTGGACAACGGTGACCACGTGGTCAAGAGCCTGGTCAAGGAACCCGACACCGGTTCCTTCGTTAACTGGGCTCCCTACCTGGGGCATCAGTGGACCGCGCGTCACGATACCCGCTTTGATCTCAAGACGCTGCAGGAACTGGCCAATCGCCTGAATGACCTGCCGGATGGCCTGGTGGTACAACGTCAGGTTTCCAAGATCGTCGATGATCGGCGCAAGATGGCGGCCGGCGGCCTGGCCCTGAACTGGGGCTTCGCCGAGACCATGGCTTATGCCACGCTGGTACATGAAGGTCATCCGGTGCGCATCACGGGTCAGGACGTGGGCCGCGGTACTTTCTCCCATCGTCATGCGGTGCTGCACAACCAGAAAGAGCAGGGCGCCTACGTCCCGCTGGCCAACCTGAGCGAGAACCAGCCGCGCTTCGATATCTACGACTCGCTGTTGTCGGAAGAAGCGGTGCTGGCATTCGAGTACGGCTACGCCACCACCACGCCCAACGCGCTGGTGGTCTGGGAAGCACAGTTCGGTGACTTCGCCAACGGTGCACAGGTGGTTATCGACCAGTTCATCACCAGCGGCGAGCACAAGTGGGGTCGCCTGTGCGGCCTGACCATGCTGCTGCCGCACGGCTATGAAGGTCAGGGGCCGGAGCACTCCTCGGCACGCCTGGAGCGTTTCCTGCAGCTGTGCGCCGAGCAGAACATCCAGGTCTGCGTACCGACCACGCCAGCTCAGATCTACCATCTGCTGCGCCGTCAGGTGATCCGTCCGCTGCGCAAGCCGCTGGTAGTACTGACGCCCAAGTCTCTGTTGCGTCATAAACTGGCAATCTCGACCCTGGAAGATCTGGCTGAAGGATCCTTCCAGACCGTGATTCCCGAAGCCGATGCGATCGATCCGGCGAAGGTGGATCGCGTAGTCATGTGCAGCGGCAAGGTGTACTACGACCTGCTGGAAAAACGTCGTGCTGATGAGAACGAGAATGTTGCCATTGTCCGTATCGAGCAACTGTATCCGTTCCCCGAGGACGATCTGGCCGAGGTGCTGGCACCCTACACCAACCTGCAGAAAGTGGTCTGGTGTCAGGAAGAGCCCATGAACCAGGGCGCCTGGTACTGCAGCCAGCATCACATGCGTCGGGTACTGGCACAGCACAGCGTCAGCAATCTGTATCTGGACTACGCTGGACGAGAGGCTTCCGCGGCACCTGCCGGTGGCTATCCCTCCGTCCATGCGGAAGAACAAGCGAAACTCCTGCAAGATGCGCTCTACGCTTGAGCCTCTGCATAACACTGTTTATTTAAGGATCGACAATGGCTATTGAAATCAAGGCCCCCACATTTCCCGAATCGGTTGCCGACGGTACTGTTGCAACCTGGCACAAGCAGCCTGGCGATGCCGTCAAGCGTGATGATCTGATCGTCGATATCGAGACCGACAAGGTGGTTCTGGAAGTGTTGGCCGAGGCTGACGGCGTATTGGGCGAGATCATCAAGGGCGAAGGCGAAACCGTACTGAGCGCCGAGCTGCTGGGTACCCTGAATGAAGGCGGCGCTGCTGCTCCCCAAGCCGCTGCCGCCCCGGCCGCTGCTCCGGCTGCCGCCGCTGCACCTGCTGCTTCTGCCGCCACTGACAGCGAAGGCGACGAGCAACTGCTGAACCCCGCAGCCCGCAAGCTGGCCGAGGAAAATGGCCTGAACCCGGCGGACATCAAGGGTACCGGCAAGGGTGGTCGCATCACCAAGGAAGACGTGCTCAACGCCATCGAAGCGAAGAAATCTGCTCCGGCCGCAGCCGCTGCACCGGCTGCCAAGCCTGCTGCTGCCGCTGCGTCCAGCGTGGTGCTGAGCGAAGGTGACCGCGTCGAGAAGCGCGTGCCCATGACCCGCCTGCGCGCCCGCATCGCTGAGCGTCTGGTCGAAGCACAGTCCAGCATGGCCATGTTGACCACCTACAACGAAATCAACATGAAGCCGATCATGGACCTGCGCAAGAAGTACAAGGACCTGTTCGAGAAGAAGCACAACGGTGTGCGTCTGGGCTTCATGTCCTTCTTCGTCAAGGCTGCTACCGAGGCGCTGAAGCGCTATCCGGCAGTCAACGCCTCGATCGATGGCAAGGACATCGTCTACCACGGTTACCAGGACATCGGCGTTGCCGTATCCAGTGATCGCGGCCTGGTGGTGCCGGTACTGCGTAACACTGAATTCATGAATCTGGCACAGGTCGAAGGTACCATTGCCGAGTACGGTCGCAAGGCGCGTGACGGCAAGCTGTCCATGGAAGAAATGACTGGCGGCACCTTCACTATCTCCAACGGTGGTGTGTTCGGTTCCCTGTTGTCCTCACCGATCGTCAACCCGCCACAGGCGGCGATCCTGGGCATGCACAAGATCCAGGATCGTCCGATGGCCGTTGACGGTCAGGTGGTGATCCTGCCGATGATGTATCTGGCGCTGTCCTATGACCACCGCCTGATCGATGGCAAGGAAGCGGTGAGCTTCCTGGTCGCCATCAAGGAACTGCTGGAAGACCCGGCGCGCATGCTGCTGGACATCTGATCCAGCATCGGTGTCAGGCTTCAACGCATCAAGCGGCAAGCTGCTGGTGGCGATCCCACCGGCAGCCTTGAGCACATAGCTGCAAAAAGAGGAATTGGTTTATGAGCGATAAATTTGATGTAGTGGTCATCGGTTCAGGCCCGGGAGGCTACGTAGCCGCTATCCGCGCTGCCCAGCTGGGTCTCAAGACAGCCTGTATCGAAAAGTACAAAGGCAAGGATGACAAGCTGGCCCTGGGTGGCACCTGCCTGAACGTGGGTTGCATTCCTTCCAAGGCGCTACTGGACAGCTCCTGGAAATACCATGAGGCAAAGGATGCATTCCAGGTTCATGGCATCAGCACTGGCGAAGTGAAGATGGACGTCAGCACGATGATTGGCCGCAAGGATCAGATCGTCAAGAACCTCACCGGCGGTGTTGCCGGGCTGCTCAAGGCCAATGGCGTCACTGTTTACCAGGGTCACGGCAAGCTGCTGGCCGGCAAGCAGGTCGAAGTCACCAAGGAAGACGGCAGCAGCGAAGTGCTGGCCGCTGAAAACGTCATTCTGGCTTCCGGCTCCCGTCCGGTCGAAATTCCGCCGGCTCCGGTGGATCAGAAGATCATCGTCGACTCCACTGGTGCCCTGGACTTCGAAGCGGTTCCGGCACGTCTGGGCGTGATCGGCGCTGGCGTCATCGGTCTGGAGCTGGGTTCGGTGTGGTCCCGTCTGGGTGCGGAAGTGACCGTCATCGAGGCGCTGGACAAGTTCCTGCCCGCAGCTGACGAGCAGCTGTCCAAAGAAGCTCTGAAAATCTATACCAAGCAGGGCCTGAAGGTGCTGCTGGGCGCGCGCGTCACTGGCAGTGATGTCAAGGGCGAGGAAGTTACCGTCAAGTTCACTGATGCCAAGGGCGATCAGGAAATCACCTTCGACAAGCTGATCGTTGCCGTTGGCCGTCGTCCGGTCACCACCGATCTGCTGGCTGCCGACTCCGGTGTTACCCTGGACGAGCGCGGCTATGTCTACGTCGACGATCACTGCGCCACCTCGGTACCGGGCGTGTACGCTATCGGTGACGTGGTGCGCGGTCTGATGCTGGCGCACAAGGCGTCGGAAGAGGGCGTGGTGGTTGCCGAGCGCATCGCCGGTCACAAGGCTCAGATGAACTACGATCTGATCCCGTCCGTCATCTACACCCATCCGGAAGCCGCCTGGGTTGGCCAGAACGAGCAGCAGTTGAAGGCCGAAGGCGTTGACGTCAACGTCGGCGTGTTCCCCTTCGCTGCCAGCGGTCGTGCCATGGCTGCCAACGACACCAGTGGTTTCGTCAAGATCATCGCCTGCGCCAAGTCCGATCGCGTACTGGGTGTACACGTAATCGGCCCGAGCGCGGCCGAGCTGGTACAGCAGGGCGCCATTGCCATGGAATTCGGCACCAGCGCTGAAGATCTGGGCATGATGGTCTTTGCGCATCCGACCATGTCGGAAGCGATGAAGGAAGCTGCTCTGGCAGTGAATGGTCAGGCCATTCACATCGCCAACCGCAAGAAGCGCTGAAGAATCTTCCCGGTTGCTGCCGGCAGGTCCCGCAGGGGGCGTGCCGGTAGCCTGGTTGCCATTCACAAGGCAAGGTCAACGGATTGACCATCACCCCTGGGAGGGTGAACCGGTGTGTCGGGTTTCTGATCCGGCAGCCTGACTGGTGGCGGTGGTGCGGTAGGGCCATCGTTATTGAATTCATATGAACAACGGTACAAAAGAATGAACCTTCACGAATATCAGGGGAAGCAGCTGTTCGCTGAGTACGGCCTTCCCGTCTCCAAGGGCATTGCTGTCGAGACTCCCGAAGCAGCTGCCGAGGCGTGCGATACCATTGGTGGTACTGAGTGGGTGGTCAAGGCCCAGGTGCATGCCGGTGGTCGTGGTAAGGCTGGCGGTGTGAAGCTGGTCAAGAGCAAGGAAGACGCCAAGGCCTTCGCTGAGCAGTGGCTGGGCAAGCGCCTGGTGACCTACCAGACAGACGCCAATGGTCAGCCGGTTGCCAAGATTCTGGTTGAATCCTGCACTGATATCGACCAGGAACTGTACCTGGGTGCCGTAGTGGACCGTTCCACTCGCCGTATCGTGTTCATGGCCTCCACCGAAGGTGGTGTTGAAATCGAGAAGGTCGCCGAGGAGACTCCCGAGAAGATCCTCAAGGCTACCATCGACCCGCTGGTTGGGCCGCAGCCCTACCAGGGCCGTGACCTGGCTTTCAAACTGGGCCTCAAAGGCGACCAGATCAAGCAGTTCACCAACATCTTCGTCGGTCTGGGCAAGCTGTTTGCCGACTACGATCTGGCGCTGCTGGAAATCAACCCGCTGGTCATCAAGAAAGACGGCAACCTGCACTGCCTGGACGCCAAGATCAACATCGATGCCAACGCTCTGTACCGTCAGCCCAAGCTGCGCGCCATGCACGATCCGTCCCAGGACGATCCGCGTGAAGCCCACGCTGCCCAGTTCGAACTGAACTACGTGGCGCTGGACGGCAACATCGGCTGCATGGTCAACGGTGCTGGCCTGGCCATGGGTACCATGGACATCGTCAACCACCACGGCGGCAAGCCGGCCAACTTCCTCGATGTTGGCGGTGGCGCAACCAAGGAGCGCGTAACCGAAGCGTTCAAGATCATCCTGTCCGACACCAATGTGGCTGCGGTTCTGGTCAACATCTTCGGCGGTATCGTTCGTTGCGACATGATTGCCGAAGGCATCATTGGTGCAGTCAAGGACGTAGGTGTGAAGGTGCCGGTCGTGGTACGTCTGGAAGGCAACAATGCTGACCTGGGCGCCAAGGTCCTGGCCGAAAGTGGTTTGAACATCATCGCTGCAACCAGTCTGACCGACGCTGCAGTACAGGTCGTGAAAGCGGCGGAGGGCAAGTAATGAGCATCCTGATCGACAAGAACACCAAGGTAATCTGCCAGGGTATCACTGGTTCCCAGGGTTCCTTCCACACCGAGCAAGCCATCGAATACGGCACCAAGATGGTTGGTGGTGTTACTCCTGGTAAGGGCGGTACTACTCACCTGGGTCTGCCCGTGTTCAACACTGTTGAAGAAGCGGTCCAGGCTACTGGCGCTGAAGCAACGGTTATCTATGTTCCGGCCCCGTTCTGCAAGGACTCCATCCTTGAAGCCGCTAACGCTGGTATCAAACTGATTGTCTGCATCACCGAAGGTATCGCTACCCTCGACATGCTGGATGCCAAGGTCAAGTGTGACGAACTGGGCGTGCGTCTGATCGGGCCGAACTGCCCGGGCGTGATCACCCCCGGCGAGAGCAAGATCGGCATCATGCCCGGTCACATCCACCTGCCGGGCAAGGTCGGTATCGTGTCGCGCTCCGGCACCCTGACCTATGAAGCGGTCAAGCAGACCACTGACGCCGGTTTCGGTCAGTCCAGCTGTGTTGGTATCGGTGGTGACCCGATCCCGGGCTCCAACTTCATCGACATTCTGGAAATGTTCCAGAACGACCCGCAGACCGAAGCGATCGTCATGATCGGCGAGATCGGTGGTAGCGCTGAAGAAGAAGCTGCCGCCTACATCAAGGCCAATGTGACCAAGCCGGTTGTGTCCTACATCGCAGGTGTTACTGCTCCGGCAGGCAAGCGCATGGGTCACGCTGGTGCGATCATCTCCGGCGGCAAGGGTACTGCCGACGAGAAGTTCGCCGCACTGGAAGATGCTGGCGTGAAGACCGTGCGTTCGCTTGCCGATATCGGCAAGGCACTGTCGGAACTGACCGGCTGGGCAATGAAGTAATACTTCTGCGCCATTAAAAAGCCCCGCTTCGGCGGGGCTTTTTTGTGGGTGCGATAGGCGCTGTTCCACTGCAGGGCGGGTCAACATGGGCCTTTGCCCTTCTGGCTGTTTATAATGCCGGTGATTTTTGCCTGTACCGGGCAGACTGCACAGAAGAATTTCGATGAAAACACTATCTCCGGCTAACCTCATAGCCCTTGGCTTTATGACTTTTGCCCTGTTTCTCGGGGCTGGCAACATCATCTTTCCACCCAGTGCCGGCCTGTCCGCTGGCGTGAACATGTGGCCCACGGCCGCTGGGTTTCTGCTGACCGCGGTAGGCTTGCCATTGTTGACGCTGGTGGCCCTGGCCCGGGTGGGCGGTGGTATCCAGGAACTGACTGCGCCGCTGGGGCGCCTCCCGGGACTGTGCCTGGCCGTCCTGGTTTACCTGTCCATTGGGCCGCTGTTCGCTACGCCGCGCACGGCGGTTGTATCTTATGAAGTCGGCGTCGTCGGTCTGGTAGGTGACAGTTGGCAGACCTTGTTGATCTACTCGCTGCTGTACTTTGCCGTGGTGCTGGCGTTGGCGCTCAAGCCCGGCCGGCTGGTGGACAACATCGGCAAGTTGATCACTCCGGTGTTGCTGCTGGCGTTGGTGGTTCTTGGGCTGTCTGCGGTGCTGTTCCCTCTGGGCGAGGTGGGCGCGCCCATACCGACCTATCGCGACAGCCCACTGGTCGAAGGTGTGCTGCAAGGCTATCTGACCATGGACGCGCTGGGCGCCCTGGTGTTCGGTGTGGTGATCACCCGGGCGATTCGGGACCGCCAGGTGCAGGAAACCCATATCATCACCCGGTACACCGTTATCGCGGCGATCATCGCGGCGATTGGTCTGGCCCTCGTCTACCTTGCCCTGTTCCAGCTCGGCGGTACCAGCAGTGCGCTGGTAGAGCCCGGCGCCAATGGCGGTGAGATTCTGGCGGCGTTCGTACAGCATCGTTTCGGCAACCTCGGCAGCCTGTTGCTGGCAGTGGTTATCACGCTGGCCTGCCTGACCACCGCGGTGGGGCTGATATCTGCCTGTGGCGCCTTCTTCAGCCGCGAGTTCCCGGTCAGTTATGCGCAGGTGGTCTGGGTCTTCACCATCTTCTGCATGGCGGTAGCCAACCAGGGGCTGGACAGCCTGATCCGGGTCTCCATTCCGGTGCTGGTGGGGCTGTATCCGCTGGCGATCGTGCTGGTATGTCTTGGTCTGTTCATACCCGGCTGGCAGCGCCCGCAAAACATCATGCGCCCGGTGATGCTGGTGGCCCTGGTCTTTGGCATCATCGATGGCCTGAAGGCCGCCGGGTTCATCGAGCGGGACGTGGCCTGGCTCAGTTCACTGCCATTCACCTCACAGGGGCTGGGCTGGCTGGTGCCGGCTATCATCATGCTGATCGTGGCATTGGTGGTTGATCGCCTGCGCCACCCCAGGGGGCAACAGGCTTGATGGCATGTTTGAAGGAGAGGGAATGACCGGGCTACCCGATGCGGGATCGCTGTGGCTGAATCTCGCGGCACTGTGCTGGTTCATGTTCTGCTGGGTGGGCTACACGCGTTATGCCTGGCATCGGGGACGCGATACGCCTTGCCTGGCGAGTGTGTTGCATCTGTATCGCAAGGATTGGATGAGCCGGCTGCTGCTGCGTGAGCAGCGCATCGCCGATGCCAGCCTGATCAGCAACCTGGAGCGCAATACCTCGTTCTTCGCCTCCAGTACGTTGCTGATCCTGGCGGGTCTGATCACGGTGATGGGGGCCAGCGACCAGGCGCAGAATCTGCTGCACGATCTGCCCTTCGTGGCGCCGGTCAGCCGCGAGGTCTCGGAGATGAAATTGCTGATCATGCTCGGCATTTTTGTCTACGCCTTCTTTACTTTCTCCTGGGCCATGCGCCAATACAACTTTGCCTCGGTGCTGTTCGGTGCGGCGCCGCTGGTAGGGGAGAAGCATGTCAGTGAGATCGAGCGTAAGGCCTTCACCAGTCGGGCGGCCAAGGTGTTGTCCAAAGCAGCGCACTCGTTCAACCTGGGGCTGCGTTCCTATTATTTCGCCCTGGCGACCCTCAGCTGGTTCATCAATCCCTGGGTGTTCATGATGATGACCACCGGCGTGGTGTACGTGTTGTACCGCCGGGAGTTTCGCTCTGCTGTACTGGAAGTGCTGATGGCGACGCCGACCCACTTTCCCGAATCGTCGGCCGAAGAGACCGCGAAACCGGAGCAGTGAGTGGTAGAAACATTACCGGCCGCAGAAGCGGCCGGTAATGTCGTGGGATACAGCAAATGAGCCAGCTTTATTCGGTCACAGCGGCCTTGATGTCCTCACCTTTCTCTTCCAGGTAAGCAGCCGAGTCGTCATAGGCTTCACCGATCCGCTCACCGGCTTCATCAAGATTTTCTTCGATCCTTTCCCCGGTGGTAGGTTCGTTGTTGAAGGTCTGGTCGGCCTTCTGCTCGATGGCCTCGCCCGCATCCTCGGCAGCGTCACCCATGTTTTCCATCGCATCGGACATCGACTCCTGGGCCGACTCCATCTTGTCTTCCGGCTCGTCCTGGCAGGCTGCCAGCAAACCGAAACTAGCTATCAGGACGGCAGTTGCGCAAAGCTTTTTCATCTGATTCTCCAAGTGATGATTCACGAGAACTTAGTCCAACCGGAACGGCAAGAGTTCCCGCTGCGCTTAAATGAAGTCGGATATCGCCGCTGCTTTGGCGCCAACATGCCGCGATCTGTTAAAATCCATCCACTTTTACCCTGTCCGGTATGGATAACCTATGACCATCGAACAACGCGCGCAGAGCTTCCTTTCCGTGCTGCGCCACTGTCAACTGCTCGGCATGACGGTAGAACAGGCTGACGAGAACGGGCTGGTGATCAAGCTGCCCTACAGCGACCTCATCATTGGTAATCCGGTGACCGGAGTGGTCCATGGCGGGGCCATCACGACATTGATGGATACCTGTTGCGGTATATCGACGGTCTGTTATCTGGATGAGTTCGAGATCTGTCCGACGTTGGACCTGCGCATCGATTACATGCATCCGGCTGAACCCGGAGCGCCGATTTTCGGTTTTGCCGAATGCTACCGGGTGACCCCGACAGTGATCTTTACCCGTGGGGTGGCTTATCAGCAGAGTCGTGAAGAGCCGCTGGCCCATGTTGTTGGTACCTTCATGCGCATGGGTAAGGGAGCGATTGATAGCCAGAAGGTGCCGGCTGCGTCGGGAGGAACAGCATGAACGAGCATATAGAACAGCTGGTGCGGGATGCCCATGAGTCCGGTGACTACATGCCGCTGATCGCAGAAATTCCTTACGCCCGCATGCTCGGGATACGGGTGATGCGCCTCGGTGAGGAAATGATCTTTCATCTGCCGATCAAGGCTGACAACATCGGTAACCCGATGCTGCCGGCGCTGCACGGTGGCGTGCTGGCTGGGTTCATGGAGCAGGCGGCGATGCTGCACCTGATGACCTCCATGCATAGCCAGACCTTCCCGAAGATCATCGACTTTTCCGTGGATTATCTGCGGGCCGGGCTGTCGCGTGATACCTATGCCACCTGCCAGGTATGGCGTCAGGGCCGCCGAGTGGGTAATGTGGCCATTACCGCCTGGCAAACCCGCTCGGAAGAACCGGTAGCCACTGCGCGAGCGCATTTCAAGCTGGATTGAACAGGCATTCTGGCGCCAAAAGGAGATAGTCGAGACATGGAAGCCTTGATGATATTGGCCGGTGGGCTGTTGTTGGTGCTGGGCTGGTTCTGGTTGGTGATTGCAGCCATCCGTCTGTCCGTAGGCCGCATGCTGGTGGCCTTGTTTCTTGCTCCCCTCACTCTGTTTCTGCGTGGCCGCGGCTATCCGACCTGGCCGCGTTTGCTGTTGTTGCTGGGTATCGTCAGTCTGGTGGTCGGTACCCTTGAACTGCAGCGCCAGCAGCCCGAGCGGCTGGATCTGCTGTTGAGTGGCCACTGGTCCGCCGCCGCGCCGGCCACCAGCGATCTGCAGGGCACCATCATGGGGCAACCCTTTGTTCCCGAGCGGATAGTCTGGCGTGGTGAGGATCTGGTTTTCGAGGAAGGTCCGCCAGAGCGGCTGCGCCGGGTGCTGACCATTCGTTTCGCTGGCGCTCGCAGCTTGTTGCAGGAGCCAGTGGTCCAGCGTCTGCCCGGTGACGAGGGCGAGTGGCCCGAGCTGGTACTGCAGTGGTACTCAGGCGCGCTGGCGGCGCCGGGGCTGCGCAAGGTAGTGGATGACTACAGCCTGAGCCTGGATTTCGGCGAGCCGGTGCAAGGGCGGGTCGAAGGGCGTATCCACCTACATCTGCCGACCATCTACAGCACCTGGCTGACCGGTCGCATTGAGTTGGCGTCGGTACCGCCATGGTTGCTCGAACGCGAGCAGGCCGAGCAGCTTGCGCAAGAACAGGCAGCCGCCCATGCCGCTGCAGCTGTCGCTCGGGAGGAGGGTCGACAGCCAGGGGAGGAGAAGGAATGGCAAGAGCTGAGCCTGCTGGCACTTATTGACGAGCCCGCGCTATTCAGTGGCTCGGCGGTGCGTCTGACGACCTGGTCGGGCCGGGTGCACCTGGGTACCTTCCGTGAGCTCAGCGCGGAACAGCGGCTGATTCTCGCCCAGGCCCGGGGCGCGGATCAGGTCGAGCTGCATTTTCATCCGCTGGACATTCGTATGATCGAGTCGCGCGCCACGCCTTGAAATACGACCGCAGCATCCCCATCAAGGATCCATCCGCCCGCCCACGCGTGGGCCAACAATCCTTGTGAAACATGGAGATACTGCAAACATGACCGTGGAAGCCCAAAAGGAAACGCTCGGATTCCAGACCGAGGTGAAGCAACTGCTGCACCTGATGATCCATTCGATGTACTCGAACAAGGAGATCTTTCTCCGCGAGCTGATTTCCAACGCGTCGGACGCATCGGACAAACTGCGCTTCGAGGCGATCGCCAAGCCTGAGCTGCTGGAAGACGATCCGAACCTGCGTATCCGCATCAGTGCTGACGAACAGGCGAAGACGCTGACCATCGAGGACAACGGCATCGGCATGTCCCGCGATGAAGTCATCAGCCATCTGGGCACCATCGCCAAATCCGGCACCGCTGCCTTCATGCAGCAGTTGACCGGTGACCAGAAGAAGGACGCCAGTCTGATTGGCCAGTTCGGCGTGGGCTTCTACAGTGCCTTCATCGTCGCCGATAAGGTGGAAGTGTTTACCCGTCGGGCCGGCGCCAGCGCCGCGGAAGGGGTGCGCTGGGAATCGGCGGGCGAAGGCGATTTCACCATCGAGAATATCGACAAGCCCGAGCGCGGCACCCGTATCGTTCTGCATCTCAAGGCAGACGAGAGCGAGTTCGCCGATGGCTGGCGCCTGCGCAACATCATCAAGAAGTATTCCGACCATATCTCCCTGCCCATCGAGCTGCCGAAGCAGCAGATGGGTGAAGAGCAGGACCAGCCGGCTGAGCCGGAGTGGGAAAGCGTCAACCGCGCCAGCGCCCTGTGGACCCGTCCGCGTACCGAGGTCAAGGAAGAGGAATACCAGGAGTTCTACAAGCATGTTGCCCACGACTTCGAGAACCCGCTGAGCTGGAGCCACAACAAGGTCGAAGGCAAGCTGGAGTACACCAGCCTGTTGTATGTGCCGGGTCGTGCACCGTTCGATCTGTACCAGCGCGAGGCGCCGCGGGGCTTGAAATTGTATGTGCAGCGCGTATTCATCATGGATGACGCCGAGCAGTTCCTGCCGCTGTACCTGCGTTTCATCAAGGGTGTGGTCGACTCCAACGACCTGTCACTGAACGTTTCCCGCGAGATCCTGCAGAAGGATCCGGCCATCGACAGCATGAAGTCGGCACTGACCAAGCGTGTGCTCGACATGCTGGAGAAACTGGCGAAGAACGATGCGGAGCAGTACGCCGCCTTCTGGAAGGCCTTCGGCAGCGTGATGAAGGAAGGCCCGGCGGAAGACTTCGCCAACCGCGAGAAGATTGCTGGTCTGTTGCGCTTCGCTTCCACCGCGCAGAACGACGACAGCGAAGTGGTCAGCCTGGATGCCTATATCGAGCGCATGCAGGAAGGTCAGGACAAGATCTACTACCTCACCGGTGAGCGCTACAGCCAGGTCAAGAACAGCCCGCATCTGGAGATCTTCCGCAAGAAAGGCATCGAGGTGTTGCTGCTGACCGACCGGATCGACGAGTGGCTGATGAGCCATCTGAGCGAATACCAGGGCAAGCAGTTCGTCGACGTCGCCCGTGGCGATCTGGACCTGGGCAAGCTGGAAGGCGAGGAAGACAAGCAGGCGCAGGACGAAGTGGCCAAGGCCAAGGCGGACCTGGTGCAGCGGGTCAAGGATGTGCTCAAGGACAGCGTGGACGAGGTCAAGGTCTCCCATCGTCTGACCGACTCACCGGCGGTGCTGGTGGTCACTGAAGACGGCATGGGCCTGCAGATGCGCAAGATCCTCGAAGCCACCGGCCAGAAGGCGCCGGAAAGCAAGCCGATCCTGGAGATCAACCCGGCGCACCCGCTGCTGGACAAGCTCGATCAGGAACAGGACGAGGACCGCTTTGCCGACCTCACCCATATCCTCTTCGACCAGGCGGCCCTGGCTGCCGGCGAAGCCCTGCAGGACCCGGGCAGCTACGTACGCCGCCTGAACGCGCTGCTGGTGGAACTGAGCAAGTAAACCTCTGCGCGATAAAAACGCCCGGCCCGGATTTCCGCGCCGGGCGTTTTTTCTTTCCCCATCGTCTATTCTTGCTGTTCAACACTCCTGCAAGGGACATCTGCATGAAGAAGACACTCACCACTCTCTTGATGACCGCGACGGTCGGGTTGGCGCAGGCGGATATGATTACGCACACAGTGGATTACGAAATCGATGGCGAGGCCTATCAGGGCTTGCTGGTGTATGACGAGGCGGTGACGGAGCCGCGTCCGGGTCTGTTGATGGTGCCGAACTGGATGGGCGTCACCGACAACGCGGCGAAGAAGGCCTACCGTGCTGCGGGTACCGATTATGTGGTGTTCATCGCTGACCTGTATGGCCGGGATATTCGCCCGACCGATGCGAAGCAGGCGAGCGCGGCGGCGGGGGAGGTACGTTCTGATCGTGCCGTGATGCGCAAGCGGGTCAATGCCGCTCTGGAAGTCTTCAAGGCGCAAAGCGATACGGTCGCGCTGGATACCCAGCGGCTGGGCGCCATCGGCTTCTGTTTCGGCGGCACGGCGGTATTGGAGCTGGCCCGCTCGGGTACCGAGATCGGCGGCGTGGTGTCCTTCCACGGTAATCTGGATACGCCGGACCCGGATGCTGCCAAGGCTATCCGGATGCCGCTGTTGGTGCTGCATGGGGCGGATGATCCCTACGTGCCGCCGGAGCAGGTGGCAGCCTTCGAACAGGAAATGCGCAACGCTGGCGTGGCGGACTGGCAGTTGCTCAGTTACGGCGGGGCAGTGCATTCGTTCACCGACCCATCGGCCAACGTGAAGGGCCAGGCCCAATACCATCCGCGGGTCGCTGAGCGCGCCTTCATGCAAATGCGCAGCTTCTTCGGCGAAGTGCTCGCCGACTGAAGTCGCCGGTGCTATGCATAATGCCATCGCGACTTCACCTTAACGGGTGATATTCAGCGAACTGATGAAGATATGATGCGACTAGAGCTTTCATCAGCTCCCCATCAATAATACGAACAAGCAGCGAAGGCCAGGTAAGGCGAGATCGCGCACCGATAACAATAAACGATGGAGATGGATCATGTCGCAACCTGAACTGCCCGGCTGGCGCTGGGGACCCTTTACCTTCCGCTTGCCGTTCTACCACACCCGGTTGTACTGGCCGGAACTGTTTCAGGGCATCTTCATTGCAGCGGCGACGGGGTTATCCCTTATTCCGCTGATGACCATGTTCTTCGGTCTTACCTTCGAGGAGGCCGTTGCCGCCTCGATGATCCATTCGATTCTGATCAGCTCAGCGTTGATCGTGTTTGGTGAGCCCTATGCGCCGGGCTGGCTTACCCCTGCGCTACCGCTGGCGCTGGCCTTTGCCATCGGCGCGGGGGACGATCCGACGCTGCGACTGCAGGCGATGACGGCGCTGTCGCTGGATTTTGCGCTGTTGCTGTTCGTGCTGGGCCTGACCGGCCTGGGCAAGAAGTTCGTCATCTGGCTGCCGGATACTCTCAAGGCCGGGATCATCCTGGGGGCCGCCCTGGCTGCGCTCAAGCGGGTATTCATCGATGACGCCGAGCGTTTTCTCCTGCAGCAACCTATCGCCACCACCCTGGCCTGCGCGGTGTGCCTGATCTTTGCCTTTTCCCTGCCGATGCAACGGCTCAAGGAGAAATACCGCTGGGTTGCCATGATCGCGGCGCTGGGGCTGCTGCCGGGCTTTGTCATCGCCGGGATTGTCGGGCCGCTGGTGGGAGAGGTCGCCTATGACGTGCAGTGGGGGTTTTTAATCCCACCGGTCGGCGATATGTGGAACAAGATGTCGCCGTTTGCCATTGGTTTCCCGGACATGAGCATGATGATCCAGGCCATGCCGCTGGCCATCATCACTTATGTCATCCTGTTCGGTGACCTGGTGACCGGCAACGAAGTGATCCGCGAGGGCCTGAAAGAGCGCAACGATGAACACATCGACATCAATCCGACCCGTTCGCATTTCGCCCTGGCCATCCGTAACGCAGTGATGGGTATCAGCGCACCGTTTTTCCCCACTCAGGGGCCGATGTGGACCGGCGTTCACGTGATCATCATCCAGCGCTGGAAGCAGGGTCGGCAGACCATGGATAGTCTGCACAGCGGGCTGATCTCCTATTACGGCATGGGCATCCCGATTCTGTTTTTCCTGTTGCCACTGGTAACCGGCCTGCAGCCGCTGCTGGGCATCGCGCTATCGTTGACGCTGGTGCTGACCGGCTTTGCCTGCGCCTATATCGCCATGGCCATTCCCAAGAACAACGCGTCGCGGGGCGCGGTGCTGTTGATTGGTGCGGGGCTGGCCTTCTTCGAGCCCTGGGTAGGCCTGCTGTTCGGTGTGTTGACCACACTGCTACTGGTGGGCTGGGATCGCAGCGTTGAGCCGATTCCCGAGGAGCATGAGGAAGCGCCGGCACCGGTGAAGCTGGAGGCCGAAGGCTAGAGCAAATAAACAGGCCTCGGGATGATAGACTGCCGTCTCGGCACAATCACCCGAGGCCCTTGCATTGCGACCCAGTAGCGACAATTCCTATGCCGGTGGTCCGGTCAACTGGCGGATCATCCGCAGTCTCCTTCCCTATCTGAGTGAATTCCGTGGCCGGGTGGCCCTGGCCATGACCTGTCTGTTGCTGGCCAAGCTGGCCGGGGTGGCGGTGCCCTGGATGCTCAAGCTGATTGTCGAGCATTACGAGGCAGTCACCGATGCGCTGATCCTGGTGCCGGTGGCGTTGCTGACGGCATACGGCCTGCTGCGTTTCTCCACAGTGTTCTTCTCCGAATTGCGTGATGCGGTGTTCGCCCGGGTAGCCGAGCGGGCAATGAGGCGGGTATCGCTCAAGGTATTCGAGCACCTGCACCGGTTGGATCTTGGCTTTCATTTGTCGCGCCGCACCGGTGGACTGGCGCGGGATATCGAGCGCGGTACCAGTGGCATCAGCTTTCTGTTGCGCTTCATGGTGTTCAATATCCTGCCGACCTTGCTGGAAATTGGCCTGATCACTGTCATTCTGCTGGCCAACTTCAGTCCGGTGTATGCGTTGACGGTACTCGGTGCGGTGGTGGTTTATAGCCTGTTCACCATTGCCTTTACCGAATGGCGCAACCGCTTCGTGCGTGAAAGCAATCAGCTCGACAACCGCTCCAATACCCGAGCAGTGGACAGCCTGCTGAACTATGAAACGGTGAAGTATTTCGGTAACGAGCCGTTTGAGGCCAGGCAGTACGACGAGCACCTGGCTGGCTGGGAATCAGCGCGGATGAAGACTCGGCTGTCGTTGTCAGCGCTGAATTCGGGGCAGGCGTTGATCATTGCCGGCTCGGTGACGCTGATGATGGTACTGGCGGCGAACCAGGTGTCCGCTGGTAGCATGACGCTGGGTGAGTTGGTCATGATCAACGCCTACATGATCCAGCTGTTCGTTCCGCTGAATTTCCTCGGTTTCATCTACCGGGAAATTCGTGAAGCGCTGATCAATATCGAGCGGTTGTTCGGATTGCTGGAGGCACCGGTCAAGGTGGCTGATGTGGATGAGGCGGCAGCGCTGCGGGTTGAGGGCGGTACGGTGCGCTTCGAGCACGTCAATCATTCTTACGCGGCGGAGCGGCCGATCCTCAAGGACGTCAGCTTTACGATTCCGGCCGGCCAGACGTTGGCTGTGGTCGGCCCCAGCGGCGCCGGTAAGTCCACACTGGCGCGGTTGCTGTTTCGCTTCTATGACGTCAGCAGTGGCGGCATCACCATTGATGGTCAGGATATCCGCACGGTGACCCAGCGCAGCCTGCGCCAGGCCATCGGCGTGGTGCCGCAGGATACCGTGCTGTTCAATGACAGCATCGGTTACAACATTGCCTACGGTAAGCCGGGTGCCAGCGATGAGGAAGTCTGGGCGGTGTTGCGCATGGCGCAGCTGGAAGACTTTGTCCAGCGTCTGCCCGAAGGCCTGCAGACGCAAGTGGGGGAGCGGGGGCTGAAGCTGTCCGGCGGCGAGAAACAGCGTATCGCCATCGCCCGGGTGCTGCTCAAGGACCCACAATTGCTGATCCTCGACGAGGCGACCTCGTCACTGGATACGCATTCGGAGCGGCGGATTCTGGACGCGCTGAACCTGGTATCGCGGCGGCGTACCACCCTGGCCATTGCTCATCGGCTGTCAACCATCACCCATGCGGAGCAGATCCTGGTGCTGGACCAGGGGCAGGTGGTGGAGCAGGGCACGCATCAGCAGTTACTGGCGGCGGGCGGAGCCTATGCGCGGCTGTGGGCAGAGCAGCAGCGTGAAGGGGAGGACACCTCCGAAGCCTGAGCACCATGGCTAGCCGGCAACACCGCTGGGCCGGGATAGACCCCGGCCCGCCGTGAACACCCTGGCTCAACCGGGTCGCATTTCCTCCTGTGAAAAATCATCCACCTCAATGACCGCCCGGCGGGCCAGCCGGGCATCACGCAGCTTCTGCGCTTCATCGGGGCTAAGGACGCCACTTTCGGCCGCGACCGCAAGATCATCGGCTGCACTTTCATGTTCCAGTTCACCGGAGCGGATCGCCTTGCTCAGGCGGTGCTCGATCGGGTCGGCGAGGATGACCTTGTCCAGCGTGTCATTGAGCAGACCGGTGACATCGTCCGGATCGCTGCTGCGGTAGCAGCCGGCCAGCAAGCGATCGCGCGAGGCTCCGGGGGTCATCAACCGACGCGCGACCTCACCGCCGGTGCGGTCGGACGGTGGCTTGAGACGCCGGCCCAGCGGGAAGATCAACACCCGCAAGGCGATACCCATGCAGCGGTCCGGGAAGTTCAGCAGGATCTCGTGCATGGCCTGTTCGATCTTCGCCAGCAGGTCCTCCACCCCCCAGCGCAACAGCGGCAGATCTTCTTCCGGTTCGCCCTGGTCGTGATAATGCTTGAGCGTGGCGCTGGCCAGGTAGATGAAGCTGAGCACGTCGCCCAGCCGAGCTGACAGCCGCTCGCGCCGTTTCAGCTCGCCACCCAGCATCAGCATGCTGGTATCGGTCAAGGTAGCGAAGGCCGCGCTGAGGCGTGACAGCTGCCGGTAATAAGCGCGGGTATCGTCGTTGCCCGGAGTTTTCACCAAAGCACCGCAGGTCAGGCCCAGCAGCAGGCTGCCGGCGGCGTTGCCCAGGGCGTGACCGATGTGTTCGAACAGCAGTCTGTCGAAGCGCGCGATGGCACGGTCCTGGTCCGGGTCCTGGGTGGCCTGCATTTCCTGCAACACGTACGGGTGGCAACGAATCGCACCCTGACCGAAGATCATCATGCTACGGGTGAGGATATTGGCCCCTTCCACGGTGATGGAAATCGGCACCGACTGATAACCGCGGCCGAGGTAATTCTTCGGCCCCATGCAGATGCCCTTGCCACCATGCACATCCATGGCGTCGTTGATGCATTGGCGCATACGCTCGGTGAGGTGATACTTGACCACGCCGGACAGCACGGCAGGTTTCTCGCCCAGGTCCACCGCGCCAGCGGTCATGGTGCGGGCTGCGTCCATCACATAGGTATTGCCACCAATGCGCGCGAGCGCTTCCTGTACGCCTTCGAACTCACCGATGGGCAGGTTGAACTGCCGCCGGATACGGGCATAGGCCCCGGTGGTCATGCTGGTCATCTTCGCCGCGCCGGTGCTGCCGGCCGGCAGGGAAATCGAACGCCCCACGGCCAGGCAATTCATCAGCATCTTCCAGCCATGGCCGATCATCGGCTGGCCGCCGATCAGGTAATCCATCGGAATGAACACATCCTTGCCGGAGTTCGGCCCGTTCATGAAGGCCGCATTGAGCGGGAAGTGGCGCCGCCCGATCTCGACGCCCTCGGTATCCGTGGGAATAAGTGCCAGGGTGATGCCCAGGTCTTCCTGATCACCCAGCAGGCCGTCGGGATCATAGACCTTGAATGCCAAGCCGAGCAGCGTGGCTACCGGGCCGAGGGTGATGTAGCGCTTCTCCCAGGTCACGCTCAGGCCCAATACCTCTTCCCCTTGCCATTGCCCCCGGCAGACGATGCCCCGGTCCGGCATGCCGCCGGCATCCGAGCCGGCTTCGGGAGAGGTCAGGGCGAAGCAGGGTACTTCCTGCCCGGCCGCCAGGCGCGGCAGGTAATACTGCTTCTGGTCGTCGGTGCCGTACTGCATCAGCAGCTCGGCAGGGCCCAGGGAGTTGGGGACCATCACTGTGGATCCCAGATCGCCACTGCGGCTGGCCAGCTTCATGGCGACCTGTGAATGAGCGTAGGCTGAGAAGCCCTTGCCGCCGTATTCTCTGGGGATGATCAGGCCGAAGAAGCCGTTGCCCTTGATGAAGTCCCAGACCGGCGCCGGCAGGTCCTGCAGTTCGGTGGTGACCTGCCATTCATTGGTCATGCTGCAGAGCTCTTCCACCGGTCCATCGAGAAAAGCCTGTTCCTCTGCGGTCAGGGTGGGCATGGGGTAGCTGTGCAGTCGGTTCCAGTCGGGGCGACCACTGAAAATCTCGCCATCCCACCAGACGGTGCCGGCATCCAGCGCTTCCTGTTCGGTATCGGAAATCGGTGGCAGCACCTTGCGAAACCAGTGGAACAGTGGGGTGGTAATGCTGCGGCGGCGCCAGTCGGTCAAGTTCAGCGGAATGGCAACGCCGAGGAACAGCGCCCACAGGATGAGATCCAGCAGCCAGTGGACCGGACCCAGCAGGGTCATTGCCAGCAGGTAGACGCCGACGACCAGGCAGCCGTTCAGCAGGCCGCTGCGTACCCAGGCGAGCACGGTAACGAGAAGTATCAGGCCCAGCAGCCAGAGCAGGGTCAACATGAAGCACTCCTTCAGGGTGGAAATCCAGCTTTCAGCATAGTCGGTCTGCCGTCACTATGTGGCTGGGGCTGTAACGGGATATCACCTGGGAGGAGGGGCAGGAAAGGAAAAAGGGCAACAGCGCAGGTCTGTTGCCCCGGTAGGGCAGAGTATCAGGGCTCGATATTGGCCGTATCGTATTTTTGATGGTACGGCCAGCAAGATAGTAGTGGAAGCAGGCCCAGATATTCATCAGCGATGCGGCGATCAGCGCATAACGCAGGCTGTCCATGCCGTAGGCTGTGTTCATGAGATCACTGGCCAGGCCGATCAGTTGCGGGCAGAAACCCAGACCGAACAGTGTTATCAGTATCACCGTGAGGCTTGAATCCGCGGATTTCGCCCCCATATCGTCGGGCTGATCCATGAATTGATTGAGGGGCATGCATGACGACGGCAGCAATCACAATCCGCGGGCTCGAGAAAACCTACCCCAACGGCATGCGTGCGCTCAAAGGGCTGGACCTGGATGTGGGGCAGGGCGACTTCTTCGCCTTGCTCGGTCCCAACGGTGCAGGCAAATCCACCACCATCGGTATCCTCTCTTCCCTGGTCAACAAGAGTGCCGGCAAGGTGAGCATCTTTGGCCATGATCTGGATACCGACCTGATAGCCGCCAAGCGTTGCATCGGCGTGGTGCCGCAGGAGTTCAACTTCAGCCAGTTCGAGAAGGTGCAGGATATCCTGGTCAACCAGGCCGGCTATTACGGGATCCCTGCGGGTGAGGCGCGGGAGCGGGCCGAGCATTTTCTCCGCCGTCTGAGCCTGTGGGACAAGCGCGATGTGCCCACGCGCATGCTGTCGGGCGGCATGAAGCGCCGGCTGATGATCGCCCGGGCGTTGATCCACGAACCTCGGCTGCTGATTCTCGACGAGCCGACCGCTGGTGTGGATATCGAAATCCGCCGCTCGATGTGGCAGTTTCTCGAGGAGATCAACGCCCAGGGTGTGACCATCGTCCTGACCACGCACTATCTGGAAGAGGCTGAACAGCTGTGTCGCAACATCGCGATCATCGACGGCGGGCAGATCATCCATAACACCAGCATGCGCAAGCTGCTCAAGCAGCTGCATGTCGAGACCTTTCTGCTCGATTGCCGCGACGCGATGGAGCAGGCGCCGGCGCTACCGGGTTTCCCCTGCGTACTGGCGGATGACCACACGCTGGAGGTACAGGTGGACAAGGAACAGGGGATGAATAGCCTGTTCGTCGAACTGGCCGCGCAAGGTATCGAGGTGCTGAGCCTGCGCAACAAGAGCAACCGCCTCGAGGAACTGTTTCTCGGCGTGGTGGAAGGCAATAACGACAAAGGAGCGGCTTGAATATGGGTCATCGGCGCAGCAGCTGGATCGCCTTCATCACTATTCTCAATAAGGAAGTGCGGCGCTTTTCCCGTATCTGGCCGCAGACGCTATTGCCGCCGGGTATCACCATGGCCCTTTACTTCGTCATCTTCGGCAACCTGATCGGCGGCCGGATCGGTGAAATGGATGGTTTCGCCTATATCGATTACATCGTGCCGGGGCTGATCATGATGTCGGTGATCACCAACAGCTATTCCAACGTGGTGTCGAGCTTCTTCAGCACCAAGTTCCAGCGCTCCATCGAAGAATTGATGGTGGCACCGGTGTCGCCCCATGTGATTCTGCTGGGCTACTCCCTGGGTGGCGTGGCGCGGGGGCTGGCGGTGGGGTTGATCGTCACGCTGATGTCCCTGTTCTTCACCCGACTACAGGTGCAGCATATCGGTTTGACCATTGGCGTGGTATTTCTCACCTCGCTGGTATTTTCGCTTGGTGGCTTTATCAACGCGGTGTATGCCCGGAATTTCGACGATATCTCCATTGTGCCGACGTTCGTGCTGACGCCACTGACCTATCTGGGCGGCGTGTTCTACTCGATCAGCCTGCTGCCGGAGTTCTGGCAGAGCGTGTCGCTGATCAATCCGATCCTGCATATGGTCAATGCGTTCCGCTTTGGTATTCTCGGTGTGTCGGATATCAATATCGGGATCGCACTGATTCTGATGGTCGTATTCGCGCTGGGGCTGTACCTGTTCAGCTATCGCCTGCTGGTGCGGGGCACCGGGCTGCGACAGTAGTCATCGATTATTGACCTGACCCTAACTAAAGGAGACTCGCAGATGCATCCGGCAGAGCAATCGCCCCTCGGTAAGTCCAGCGGCTACAACGGCATCTATACCCCGTCGCTGCTGTATCCGATCTCGCGCCAACCCATCTGGCAGGACCTCGGGGTGGACCCGCAGCAGTTGCCGTTCCATGGGGTGGATGTATGGAACAGTTACGAGGTCTCCTGGTTGACGCCGTCGGGCAAGCCCGAGGTGGCGGCGGTGGAGTTCACCTTCCCGGTGACGGCGAATGCGCGCATTGTCGAATCCAAATCCTTCAAGCTGTATCTGAACTCCTTCAACCAGACGGTATTCAGTGATCGCGCTGATGTGCTGCGAACGCTTGAATCTGACCTGAGCGTGACCGCGCAGGCGCCGGTGATGGTGCGGGTACTGAACGTGGGTCAGCTGCAGCAGGAAGGCATCGGGCGCTTGCCGGGTGAGTGCCTGGATGATCTGGATGTGACGATCGACACCTATGAGTACACGCCGGAGCTGTTGCAGTGCGTTTCCGGTGGTGGTTGGGCGCGGGAGACCCTGTACAGTCACCTGCTCAAATCCAACTGCCCGGTCACCGGGCAGCCGGACTGGGGCAGTGTGATGATCAACTATGCCGGGCCAGCGCTCGATAAGGCCGGCCTGCTGCGCTATCTGATTTCATTTCGTCAGCATGGCGACTTTCACGAGCAATGCGTCGAGCGGATTTTTCTCGATGTGCAGCGGGTGCTTGGTGATGACTGCGAGCTGACAGTCTATGCGCGGTATCTACGCCGTGGTGGGTTGGATATCAACCCCTGGCGTTCGACCCGCGCCGGTATGCCGGACAACATGCGGCTGGCGCGCCAGTAGGGTGGACAGCCTGCCCGGCATGGTGCAGGGCAGGCTTGGGGTCAAATCCCCATGTTCGACAGACTCTGCACGACATTCTGCAGGGTTGCGGCCAGGGTGGGGTGGCGCTCGGAGAACTCCTCGATCAGTAGATTGACGCTGTCGACCAGGCTGGGGTCGGCCACGCCCTCTTCGCCGGCTTCGCTGACCAGCAATCGCGCTTCGATATTGTCCGCCAGGGCCTGCACGGCGCTGCGTTCTTCCTCGCTCAGAGTGACGTCCGGATCGTTCAGTGTCTGCTGCAGGGACTCAAGCTGGGCTTGCAGTTGTTCATCTGCCATGGGGGCTCTCCTCGGTAAGATCCTGACCACACTATAGCGCTGCGCATGGGAGACGTCTGCCTGCCGGCTGGCATTCCCGATGTCACGATCGACCGAATTCATCACAAAGTCACTGGTCGAGCAGCCTGTTTGGATTACAATGGCGGCTTGCAGCGTGGTATTGCTGTCTCGGTCACTTGCCATCCTGAATGGAGACTTTAGCAACAATGAACCTGATGAACTCCACTGCACACAGTCTGCTGGCCGGAGCACTCGCCCTGTCGCTGGTTATCCCGGCCTTGGCGAATGAGGGTGACGATGATGACTATGCGGCCGAGTATCGCAATCCCGACCCCTGGGAGCCGGTCAACCGTGTGGTTTTCCGTTTCAACGATACCCTCGATACCTACGCCCTCAGGCCTGTTGCCCAGGGCTACGATCGAGTCATGCCGACGGCACTGAATAATGGCATCACCAACGTCTTCAACAATCTGGGTGAGCCGAAGAACCTGGTCAATAACCTGCTCCAGGGCAAATTCCATGATGCCAGTGTGGACCTGTCGCGGTTTCTGATGAACACCACCGTCGGCTTGGTGGGCATGTTCGATGTGGCTACCCGCATGGGCCTGCAGCGCAACGACGAAGATTTCGGCCAGACCCTGGGCGCCTGGGGCGTCGATAGCGGGCCGTATGTCATGTTGCCCTTCTTTGGCCCGAGCACCGTGCGCGATGGTAGCGCCCTTGCCGTTGAAGGTTATGCCGGTTATAGCTACCGCGGCCAGATGGACCACGTACCCAGCCGCAACACCGCGCTGGGGGTGGATGTGGTCGATACCCGCGCCGGGTTGCTGTCCCAGGAACGGCTCATTCGCGGCGACAAATATAGCTTCGTGCGCAATGTCTGGTTACAGAATCGCGAGTTCAAGGTCATGGATGGGCAGGTGGAAGACGACTTCTGATCCTGCACCGTCCTGTCGATGGTTGCCTGCCGGAGCGGATGGGAGTAATGTCTGCCCCTTCGGGAGACATCCCTGGGCTTCAGACTCGAGTCTGACTTCGAATACACCCTGTGGCCGAGACGCTCAGCCTGGCTTCTCGGCAATGACGTAGGGAATCTATGCAGCTTCCTGGCACCACTTTGCTGGTTATTGATGATGACGATCAGGTTCGTCAAAGCATCTCGATTCATCTTGAACAGTGTGGCTTCGAGGTACTGCAGGCCAGTCGCGCCCACGAAGGACTGACACTCGTCGCGGGCCAGCGTCCTGAACTGGTACTCTGCGATCTGTACATGTCGGACATGAGCGGTTTCGAGCTGCTTGCCCAGATTGCCGACGCCAGGCCGGATACGCCGGTGGTGGTCATCTCCGATGACGGCGTCATGAGCGATGTGGTCGAGGCCTTGCGGCTGGGCGCCAGCGATTATCTGATCAAGCCCCAGGCGGACCTTGAATTGCTTGAGCACGCGGTACGCCGCTCGCTTGATCGGGCGCGGCTGCGCACCGAAAACCAGCGTATCCGTGAGCGTCTTGAGCTGGCCAACCGCGAACTGGAAAATCATCTGCGCGAACTGCGCGATGATCAGACCGCGGGGCGACAGGTGCAGCTCAACATGTTGCCGGCTTCGCCCTGGGGAAGCGGTCAGTATCTATTTGAACACCGCATCATCCCCTCACTGTATCTGTCCGGCGATTTCGTCGACTACTTTCGTGTGTCGGAAACCCAACTGGCGTTTTATCTGGCGGATGTCTCCGGGCATGGCGCCTCGTCGGCGTTCGTCACCGTGCTGCTCAAGTTCATGACCACGCGGCTGCTCTATGAGCAGCGCAAGCTGCAGGAGCAGGGGCCGATCCGGTTCCAGCCATCGGATGTGCTTGGGCATATCAACCGCAGCCTGATCAGCTGTAACCTGGGTAAGCATGTCACCATGCTCGGCGGTGTCATCGACGAGGCGCAGCAGACGCTTACCTACAGTATTGGTGGGCATTTGCCGCTGCCGGTGCTGTGTGTCGATGGCAAGGCAGAGTATCTGCTGGGCAAGGGGCGACCGGTGGGGTTGTTTCCCGAAGCCGAATTTGAAAACCACCAGATTCCACTGCCGTCCCGGTTCTCCCTGACGCTGTGTTCGGATGGCGTGCTTGATTGTGTCGAAGGGACTACTCTGAAGGAAAAGGAAGACCGGCTACCTGGGCTGATCGGCCAGGCAGGAGGAGACATGCAGCGTTTCATGCATTTGCTCGGCCTCGACCAGACCAAGGTGATGCCGGACGATATCTCAGTATTGTTGTTGAGCAGGACCTCGGAATGATGACCACAGGCAGGATTCAGTTCGCTGAATCCGAGAGTACTTTTATCCTCAAATTCATTGGCGATGTGCGCCTGACACTCTGCGCTGCGCTGGATGCCTACATCGAGAAGATCTTCAGCAGCCTGAACTTCAGCTGCATCGTCATTGATCTGACCGAAACAGATAACATTGACAGCACTTCCCTGGGTTTGCTGGCCAAACTGTCGATCCTGTCACGGGATAGGGTCGGCCTGTTGCCGACCCTGGTATCCACCCATGAGGACATGAACCGGCTGCTGCAGAGTATGGGGTTTGACCAGATATTCAATATCGTGACCGAATCCACGCCTACCGATACCGAGCTGCAGGATCTGCCCGGTCAGGTTCTCTCTGAGGAGCAGGTGAAAAGCCGAGTGCTGGAGGCCCATCGTATCCTGATGAACCTCAACGAGCATAACCGGTCGGCTTTCACCGACCTGGTCAGCACGCTCGAATCAGGCCACTGACGCGGCCCGTTCAGCCAGCAACTTTTCCAGTTTGATCTGATCCGCGGCGAAGGCGCGAATGCCTTCGGCGAGTTTCTCCGTAGCCATGGCGTCTTCATTGTGTGCCCAGCGGAAAGCCGGCTCGTTCAATTCCTCCCTTGGGTCATCCGAAGCGCCGGTCAGGAACGCGGAGGGCGACAGGCTGCCGGCCTCCTTGGCCAACTGCTGCAACAGGGCAGGGCTGATAGTCAGACGATCGCAGCCGCACAGCGCTTCGATCTGGCCGATATTACGGAAGCTCGCACCCATGACCACGGTGGCGTACAGGTGCTCCTTGTAATAGCGGAAGATGCGTGCCACTGATTGCACACCGGGATCATCCACACCCTGATAATCAACGCCGTCGCGCTGCTTGTACCAATCGTAGATGCGCCCGACGAAGGGCGAGATCAGAAACACACCCGCATCAGCACAAGCCTGGGCCTGGGCGAAGGAGAACAGCAGTGTCAGGTTGCACTGGATGCCTTCGCGTTCCAGCTCGGCAGCGGCCTGGATGCCCTCCCAGGTGGCGGCGATCTTGATCAGCACCCGATCACGGGTAACGCCGGCCTGCTCATACAGTTCGATCAGTTTGCGGGCCTTGTCGAGGGTGGCGGCGCGGTCGAAGGAAAGCCGTGCATCCACCTCGGTCGAGACTCTTCCTGGAATCAGCTCGATGATCTGGCTGCCGACGGCCACCGCGAAGTGATCGCAGGCATCGGTAATAAGGTCATAACTGCCAGCTGCCTGCTGCAAGGCTCGGTCCAGCAGGTGGCTGTAGTCCGGTTGTTGGGCGGCTTTGAGCAACAATGAAGGATTGGTGGTGGCATCCACCGGTTGCAGAGTGCGGATCGCGTCGATGTCACCGGTGTCGGCGACAATCAACGTGTGCTGACGGAGATTGTCCAGTTTGCTTGTCATGATGGCCCAAGGTGATTGCGAAGAAAGTAGACTTCGACCTTACCTCAAGCCTGTTACAGGGGGCAATCCTGCGGTTGTGTGCGTTCAGCCATCTGCGTGACCAGCTGGTCATAGAGCGCCAGGGGCTGGTCGGTGCGATGAATTTCGGTGCTCAATTGCCGGCGGAAATGCCGCGCGCCCGGCAGCCCCTGAAACAGGCCGAGAATATGGCGGGTGACGTGATGCATCATGCCGCCCTGGGCCAGGTGTGCAGCGATGTAGGGACGCAGCGCTTCCAGCACCTCGATGCGACTGCGTACTGGCGCCTCGTCAGCATAGAAACGCTGGTCCACCTCTGCCAGCAGATAGGGATTGTGGTATGCCTCACGGCCGACCATCACGCCATCGAGCCCATGAAGATGCTCCTGCATCACATCCAGGTCGGTCAGGCCACCGTTGAGGATAATTTCCATCTGCGGAAAATCCGCTTTCAGCTGATGCACCACCTCATAGCGTAACGGCGGGATATCCCGGTTCTCCTTGGGCGACAGCCCCTCCAGGATGGCGATACGGGCGTGCACGATGAAGGTATCGCAGCCGGCCTCATGGACCTGGCCCACAAAATCCACCAGCTGCTCATAGCTGTCCCGGCCATTGATGCCGATGCGGTGCTTGACGGTGACCGGGATGCTGCAGGCATCCCGCATTGCCTTCACAGCATCGGCCACCAACTGCGGGTGGCCCATCAGGCAGGCGCCGATCAGATTGTTCTGCACCCGGTCGCTGGGGCAGCCGACATTGAGGTTCACCTCGGCATAACCGGCGTCCTCGGCCAGTCGGGCGCACTGCGCCAATTCCTGGGCATTGCTGCCGCCCAACTGCAGCGCCAACGGCTGTTCCTCCGGGCTGTAACCCAGAAACCGCGCACGATCCCCATGCAATACCGCGCCGGTGGTGACCATCTCGGTGTACAGCAGTGCATGCTGGCTGATCAGGCGCGCGAAATAGCGGTAATGGCGGTCAGACCAATCCATCATGGGCGCCACGGAAAAGCGGCGGGATGGGCCGGGGCGTGAGAGAGAGGGCGACGGTTGCTGCATTGAAGAGATTATCCTGGCGCTGAGGCGATAAATAGGGGCGCTAGTGTATCAGGAACGCCGCATCTTGGACGATGGAGGCGACCGGCGCGGGCGACCGGCATCGGGCGACCGGCGTCAGGAGTCTGGTATGGCGAAGCTACCGGTGTTTTCTGCAAGCAGTGATACACTAGCGGCATGTCGGATTATCAGTACCCCCGTTTCCAGAAAGGTAAACTTGTGTTCACAGAACTCTCCCTGCATGAACGCCTGCTCAAGGCACTCTCGGCCCTGTCCTTCGAAAAGCCCACGCCGGTTCAGGCGGCGGCGATTCCCCATGCGATTGCTGGTGAGGATCTGTATATCATCGCTCAGACCGGCAGTGGCAAGACGGCGGCCTACGTGCTGCCGACTCTGCAGCGTCTGCTGGACGATGACAGCAAGCCGCTGGCGCCACGGGCGCTGATCCTGTCGCCGACCCGCGAGCTGGCGCAGCAGATTCACAAGGACATCCAGGACCTGGCGCGCTTTACCTTTCTCAAATCCGAGTTGGTCATCGGCGGTGAGGATTTCAAGGTCCAGGCTGCCAAGCTGCGCAAGAATCCGGACATCGTCATTGCCACGCCGGGTCGCTGCCTGGAGCAACTGGGCGCCGGCGGATTGGATCTGTCCACCATTCAGACGCTGATCATCGATGAAGCTGATCGCATGCTGGATATGGGTTTTGCCGAAGATGTGCTGACTATCGCTCAGGCCTGCCCCGAGCAACGCCAGACCATGCTGTTCTCCGCTACCACCGGCAACGCGGGCCTGAAGCGTATTATCGAGCAGGTACTGCGTGAGCCGCGCTGGCTTGAGTTGGACAGCGTGCGCGACGATACCCCGGCCATTCGTCAGCAAGTGATCGCGGTGGATGACAATGCGCACCGCGAGGCATTGGTCAAATGGCTACTGCTCAATGAATGTCAGGGCAAGGCGATTGTCTTTACCAATACGCGGGTCATGGCTGATCGCTTGAATGGCGTGCTGCGGGCGGTGGAAGGGCTGCGGGTGTATGTGCTGCATGGCGAAAAGGATCAGAAGGACCGCAAGCTGGCCATTGAGCGCTTCAAGCAGGGTGGCAGCGGTGTGCTGGTCGCTACGGATGTAGCCGCCCGTGGCCTGGACATCAGCGAGCTGGACCTGGTGATCAACTTCGACATGCCACGCAGTGGTGATGACTATCTCCATCGGGTGGGCCGCACCGGTCGGGCTGGTGGGGAAGGGGTTGCCGTATCCCTGGTGGCTCCCCATGAGTGGAGCCTGATGTCGAGCATCGAGCGCTATCTGCGTCGACAGTTCGAGCGGCGGGTGATCAAGGAGCTGGCTGGCAGTTTCAAGGGGCCGAAAAAGCTCAAGGCGTCCGGCAAGCCAGTGGGCGCCAAGAAGAAAAAGGATGACAAGAAGAAGGTCAAGCGGCCGAAAACGCCGAAGCCGGCAGCCCGGCGCAAACCGGCGGTGCCCAAGGGCGAAGTGGTAACCAGTTCCGACGGGCTGGCACCACCGAAGCGGCGTACCTGACGGTAGCTTGGCTGGCCTCGCGGCCAGCATCGCCTCGGGGCGGGGCTCCTGCAAGAGCAGAGGAGGCCCCTTTGCCACCCGACGCCTGGGTTTCACGTCATGTTGGCAGCGGCCTCAGCGCACCACCAACACCGATACCTTCGACTGTTGCAGCACCCGCATGGCATTGGTGCCGATCAGATAGTCCTCGATGCGCTTGCGCTTATGCGTGGACATGACGATCAGGTCGGCATTGATCTTCTTCGCCACCCGCAGAATACCTTCATAGGCTTTGCCATCGACCACGATCAGCTTGGCTTTCAGCTCGGCTGGTACTTGCTTGGCGGCAAAGGCCTGCAGCGCTTCCTTCATTTTCTTCTTCGCCGTTGCGGTGAAATCCTCGGGGAAGAATCCATCGACCATCGGCATCCTGACACTGGGAATGATGCTCACGAGATGCAATGAGGCGCCATAGGTCTGGCACAGCTGAATCGCCGTAGGCAGCGACTTGGCCCAGGAGGCCTTGTGGTCGATGTCTACCGGTACCAATATCACCTTGTACATGCTTGGGCTCCTTACGCCGTGGTTGCCGGCGTCGCGGGGCGACGACGCCACTGCAGCCAGGCTACCAGTGCGAATATCAGCAGTGCGGGAATCCACATCCATTCCTTGTGGTAGCGGTCAACCGGTGCCATTACCTCGAGGATCTCCTGATCGAAATCGAAGCCGAGCTGTGACGCCAGGCTGCCAAAGCTCACCATGTCCACCAGGGTGCGGTCGCCTTCCTGCATCAGTGTCAGACCGAGATTCTCCAGTTTTTCCTCGCCAGTCAGGCCATTGGGAATCGGGACGAGCAAATAGAAGGTGGTCGGGTTGCCGATATCATCAACACCGCTGATCTGCATGCGCAGATTGCTGTCTTCATCCATCCGATCCAGGGCTTGGGTGATCTCCGCCGGTGGAATGGAGCGGTAGGGGTCATGCAACAGATCCATCCAGAACCCGGGACGGAACAGGGTGAAGGCCACCAGCAGAAGCAGCAGGCTTTCGTAGCGGCGGCTACGGGTGATCATCCAGCCCTGAGTGGCGGCGGCAAAGATCAGCATGGCAATGGTGGCAATCACAAATATCACCACGCCATATACGAAGCTCACGTCGATCAGCAGCAGGTCGGTATTGAAGATGAACAGGAAGGGCAGAGCCGCGGTGCGCAGGCTGTAGTAGAACGCCTGGAAGCCGGTACGGATGGGGTCACCCCTGGAAATCGCTGCAGCGGCAAAGGAGGCCAGGCCGACGGGCGGCGTGACATCCGCCATGATGCCGAAGTAGAACACGAACAGGTGCACCGCGATCAGCGGTACGATGAGGCCGTTCTGCTGCCCCAGCGTAACGATCACCGGGGCCAGGAGCGCCGATACCACGATGTAGTTCGCCGTGGTGGGTAGGCCCATGCCGAGGATCAGGCTGAGCACCGCCGTCAGCATCAGCATCAGCATCAGGTTGCCCATGGACAGGACTTCCACCAGGTCTGCCAGCACCAGCCCGACGCCGGTTTGGGATACGGCGCCAACAATAATGCCTGCGGTTGCGGTGGCGATACCAATGCCGATCATGTTGCGCGCGCCGGCGACCAGACCTTCCCAGAGGTCAGAAAAGCCCTGGCGGACCTTCGTGGCGACATCCTGCTCCTTGCGAAACAGGGCGATGAGCGGGTGTTGGGTGATGATAATGGCGATCATGAACACCGTGGCCCAGAATGCAGACAGACCGGGCGAGAGGCGCTCGACCATCAGGCACCACACCAGCACGATCACCGGCAGAATGTAATGCAAGCCGGTCATCAGCGTAGGTCTGGTCTGCGGCATGGACACCACGGGGGAGTTCGGATCATCCAGCTCCAGATCCGGATAACGGGCGCCGATTCGCACCAAGGCAAGGTAGGTGGCCGCGAGACCGGCCGCGATGACCCAGGCGGCGTAATCGCCCAACAAGGGTTTCAGCCACCCAAGCCCGTAATAGACGGCTACCGACAATCCCATGATCAATAGCAGGCCGGTGAGAAACCCCAGCACCTTGCGTAGCATGGGGCGGTCAGGGTTACTGCTCTGTAATCCCTGCATGCCCGCTTTCAGGGCGGCCAGATGCACGATGTAGAACAAGGCGATATAGGAAATCATCGCCGGCAGGAAGGCATGCTTGATGACTTCCGTATAGGAGATGCCGACGTACTCAACCATCAGGAAGGCCGCCGCACCCATTACCGGCGGCATGATCTGACCGTTGACCGACGCGGATACTTCTACTGCACCGGACTGCTCTGCGGTATAGCCGACGCGTTTCATCATCGGAATGGTGAAGGTGCCGGTGGTCACGGTGTTGGCAATGGACGAGCCGGAAATCAGGCCAGTCATGCCCGAGGCGGCCACGGCAGCCTTGGCCGGACCGCCGCGATAATGGCCCAGCAGGGAGAACGCCAGCTTGATGAAGTAGTTCCCGGCACCGGCCTTGTCCAGCAGAGAGCCGAACAGCACGAATAGAAAGACGAAACTGGTGGATACGCCCAGGGCGATACCGAACACCCCCTGGGTGCTCAACCATTGATGGTTGGCCAGGGATGTCAGGCTGACGCCGCGGTGGGCCAGCATGCCGGGCATCCAGGGGCCGGCCAGAGAGTAGACGATGAAGACCAGGGCCACGATCATCAGGGGAGGGCCCAGGGCGCGGCGCGTGGCCTCCAACAACAGCAGCAGGCCGACGATGGCGACGGCTACGTCCAGGGTTGTGGGGTTGCCGGGGCGTCCAGCCAGTGCGGCATAAAACAGGTAGATATAGGCGGCGCAGAAGGCGCCAGCCAACGCCATGATCCAGTCCGACAGGGGCACTCGGTCTCGTGGCGAGCGGCGCAGTGCGGGGAAGGCCATGAAGCCGAGAAACACCGCCAGGGCCAGGTGAATAGAGCGGGCTTCGGTACTGTTGAATACGCCAAACCCGACCATGTAAGGGAGCGGTGAGGCGATCCAGAGTTGAAAGAGGGACCAGAAGGCGGCAACTGAGAGTAACAGCTTGCCCGTCAGGCCGTGGGGTTTGCGCGCACCGGTGTCGCTTGTGGCGACGAGGTCATCCAGTTCGGTAAGGAGGTCTTCGCGCTTGGCAGAGTCGGTCATTGACTATTCCCTGTGGGTGTTTCAGATAAGATCGGGCCTACCTCGGGCAGGCCCGACCCAGGGCTTACATCCAGCCGCGTTCCTTGTAATAGCGCACGGCGCCATCATGCAGCGGAATGGACAGGCCTTCCTTGATCATTTCCTGTTCATCGAGATTGGCAAAAGCGGGGTGCAGGCGTTTGAACCGATCAAAGTTATCGAATACGGCCTTTACGGTCTGGTATACGGTTTCTTCCGGAACATTGGTCGAAGCGACCATGGTGGCACGTACGCCGAAGGTTTCTACATCGTTGTCGTTGCCGCGGTACATGCCGCCGGGAATGGTTGCCTTGGCATAGTAGGGTTGCGCGGCGATGATGCCGTCGATTTCCTCGCCGTTGACCGCGACGATGACCGAGTCCACAGTAGTGGTGGCTTCCTGAATTGAACCGTTGGGGTGGCCAGCCACATAGACCATGGCGTCGATGTTGTTGTCACCCAGCGCAGCCGCCTGTTCCGCAGCGGACAGCTGGGAGGCCAGGGCGAAATCATTAAGCGTCCAGCCCAGCGCGTCCATGACCACGTCCATGGTGTCACGCTGACCGGAGCCGGGGTTGCCGACGTTGAAGCGCTTGCCCTTGAGGTCTTTGACATGCTCGATGTTTGCGTCTCGGCGAGCGACGATGGTCAGGGGCTCCCCGTGCAGGGCGAAGACTGCGCGCATTTCCTTGAACTCGCCGGTATCGGCAAAGTTCTCGATCCCTTCATAGGCCTTGTACTGGATGTCGGACTGCACTACGCCCATGTCCATTTCACCGCCGCGAATGGCGTTGACGTTGGCGACCGAACCGCCACTGGAGGGTGCGTTGCAGCGGATACCATGCTCGTTGGTGTTACGGTTGACCAGACGGCACATGGACTGTCCGACCACATAGTAGACGCCGGTTTGGCCACCAGTACCGATGGTGATGAAATTCTGCTGGGCGACCGCGGGTGTGGCCGCCACTGCGGCGTAGCCCAGTGCTGCAGAAAAAATATACGGGAGTGCTTTGAATTTCATGGGAATAGTTCCTTCTTCTTGGTCTCACCGGTATGCCAGAGGCACGCCGGTATCACGTGGTTGGCAGAGCAACTGTTAATACCGCTGTAAAGTGTAGCCGACCAGATCGAAATTATCTGGCCGGCCTGCGCGGCGCTTCAGACCGGTGGCCAGCCACCCATGTCGCGCCAGCGATTGACGATGGTGCAGAACAGTTCAGCGGTCTTCTCGGTATCGTACCGAGCCGAATGGGCTTCGCGACCGTCGAACTCGATATCGGCCGCAGCGCAGGCCTTGGCCAGTACGGTCTGACCATAGGCAAGGCCGCCAAGGGTGGCGGTATCGAAGCAGGAGAAGGGATGAAAGGGGTTGCGCTTGATGTCGGTGCGCTCGACAGCCGCATTGAGGAAGCCGAGGTCGAAGAAGGCATTATGGCCAACCAGTACCGCCCGTTTGCAACCAGCGGATTTCACGGCCTTGCGCACATGCTTGAAGATTTCCGTCAGGGCATGGCTTTCGCTTACGGCCATACGCAGCGGATGGTCCAGCTTGATGCCGGTGAATTCCAGCGCCGCCGGCTCGACATTAGCGCCCTCGAAGGGCTCGATCCGGAAAAAATGCGTCTGGTCAGGATACACCTGCCCATCGTCATCCATCAGGATTGGCGTAGCGGCAATTTCCAGCAGGGCGTCGGTCGCTGAGTTGAAGCCGCCGGTCTCCACATCCACGACCACCGGCAGAAAGCCACGAAAGCGGTAGGCCATCGGTGGTTTGGGGCCACCGGAATGGGCCGGGCCCTCCAGCGCATCGTTATCGTCGTAGTCAAACTCGCTCACACAGCGTCCTTAATTCAAAAGGGATCAGACGACCCGCCAATGGATGGTTTCACCGGCCCGCAATGGCACCAGCTCCTGCTCACCCAATTGCAGTGTCGCGGGTACGGTCCAGGGCTCGCGCACCAGGGTGATACGGTCGGTATTGCGCGGCAGGCCATAGAAGTCCGGACCATGCAGACTGGCGAACCCTTCCAGCCGATCCAGCGCACCCAGCTCTTCGAACGCATCGGCATAAAGTTCGATTGCCGCATGGGCACTGTAGCAGCCCGCACAGCCGCAGGCGGCTTCCTTGGCATGGCGCGCATGGGGGGCCGAGTCGGTACCGAGGAAAAACTTGTTGGAGCCCGACAGCACTGCATCGCCCAGCGCCTGCTGATGGCGCTGACGCTTGAGAATCGGCAGGCAGAAGAAGTGCGGCCGGATACCGCCCACCAGCATATGGTTGCGGTTGTACAGCAGGTGATGGGCGGTGATGGTGGCGCCGACGCGACCGGAGGCGCTGCGCACGAAATCCACGGCATCGGCGGTGGTGATGTGTTCGAACACTACCTTCAGTGTTGGGAAGCGTTCGGTCAGCGCGACCAGCTGTTGGTCGATGAAAGCCTTTTCCCGGTCGAAGATATCCACCTCGGCATGGGTCACCTCACCGTGCACCAGCAACGGCATGCCCAGCTCGGCCATGACTTCCAGGGCTGGGTAGATTTTCTCCAGCGCTGTTACACCGGAGTCCGAATTGGTCGTGGCGCCGGCGGGATACAACTTGGCGGCGATGGCCTGACGTTGTTGCCAGGCCTGGCGAATGATCTCGGGTGTGGTCTGGTCAGTCAGGTAGAGCACCATCAACGGCTCGAAGGCGTTACCCTGCGGGCGCGCGCCCAGAATGCGCGCCTTGTAAGCGTCCGCCTGCTGGCCATCGCGCACCGGTGGCACGAGGTTCGGCATGATGATGGCGCGGGCGAAATGGCGTGCTGCATCGGCAACGGTATGCTGCAGCGCAGCGCCGTCACGCAGGTGAATATGCCAGTCGTCGGGCCGGATCAAGGTAAGGCGATCGGTCATGGGTGAATTCCAGGCGGTTACGATGGCGTCATGCTACCGGAAACGCCACTGCTTTACACGTCGCACGCGCCGATTGCCGGGTGAGCGGCAGCGGCGTCCAGGGCCGCTCTGGCCACTTTTCCATAACGGTTCAGTTATAGGTGGGAAAAGGAGCCGTGGCACAGATATCATCTGAACTCTCTGTACGCTGCGCTTTCTTAAATGGAGCATTTTTTGGATATTCAGGAGTTACCGTGATGGTTACCAAGGCAGTTCTACCGGTTGCGGGGCTGGGCACACGCTTTTTGCCGGCCAGCAAGGCGATTCCCAAGGAAATGGTCACGGTGGTGGACAAGCCGGTGATCCAGTATGTGGTGGAAGAGGCCCTGGCCGCGGGAATCAATGAAATCGTGTTGGTGACGCATTCCAGCAAGAAGGCCATCGAGGATCACTTCGATGTCAACTACGAACTGGAGGCGGAGCTGGAACGCCGGGGCAAGCAAGAACTGCTGCAGGTATTGCGCGATATCGCACCACCGCAATTGAAGGTGACGGCGGTACGCCAGGGGCGGGCCCTCGGATTGGGGCACGCGGTGTACTGCGCGCGCCCGGTCGTCGGTGACGCTCCTTTTGCGGTGATGCTGCCGGATGTGCTGGTGGAACAGGCCGGCGATGTCAGCGATCTGGGGTTGATGACCCAGCGTTTTGCCGACACCGGCCGGGCGCAGATCATGGTCGAGCCGGTGCCTGTTGAGCTTGTTCATCAGTATGGGGTTGTCGATCTGAACGGCGCTGATCTGCAGCCAGCCGGACATGCCAGCATGACCCGTGTGGTGGAGAAGCCGCCGCGCGAGCAAGCACCTTCGAATTTGGCGATCGTCGGGCGTTATGTGTTGCCTGCCGGTATTTTTGATCTGCTGGCCAACACGGCGCCGGGCGCAGGTGGTGAGATTCAGTTGACCGATGCGATTGCCGAGCTGATGAAGAGCGAAGGCGTGGAGGCCTGGCATATAGCGGGGCGCTCCTATGATTGCGGCAGCAAGCTGGGCTACCTGGAGGCGACACTGGCCTATGGTGTGCAGCACCCGCAACTGGGCGCGGATTTTCGCGCGCTGTTGGCACGTTATCAGGCTGAGGGCTGATAAATGAACCTTGAAGTGTATGGCGATACGCTGTGCGCCCTGGTGAGCGCGGCGGCGATGGCGTCGACGGGGCATCAGGTGACCCTGCATGTTTCACCCGGTTCGGTCGCAAACACCCTGGACAGTGATGAGTTCACTCTGCGTGAACCTGGTCTGGCGCCTTTGATGGTGGAACAGAAGCGGACCGGTCGGCTGACTGTGGCCCCCCTTAATGTGTTGCCTGATGCGCGTTGTACCGTTTTGTGGCTGGCGTTATCGCCGGACGCGCTGGGGCTTGCGCACCGTCTGGTTGAAGGCCTGCCGGCGGATATCGATCCGGAATTTCTGGTGGTCAACCAGTCGACTTTTCCGGTGGGGAGCACCGAAGCCTTGCAGCGCGCGCTGCTGAACCGCCCGGGTGCAGATTCGCGATTCGGTGCGGTAGTCAGCGTGCCGGACCTGTTGACCGAGGGGGGGGCGCTGACCGGATTCACTCGGCCCAATCACTGGCTGGTGGGCGCCGACACGCCCTGGGCCAGCCGGCTGGTGGCCGAGCTGCTGCGCCCCTTCAACCGCCGACGTGACGGCATCATGCATATGCGCCCGCGCGAGGCCGAATTCACCAAGCTGGCGATCAACGGCATGCTGGCGACGCGCCTGAGCTATATGAATGATATGGCCAATCTGGCAGACAGTCTGGACGTTGATATCGAACGTGTACGCCAGGGCATGGGAGCGGATACGCGTATTGGTGAAGCCTACCTGTACCCCGGTTGCGGGTTCGGCGGCCTGAGCTTCTCCCGCGATGTGATGAGCCTGGCCAGCACATTGCAACACAGCGGTCTGCAGGCGCAGCTGCTGGAAGAGGTACTGCAAATCAACGAGCGGCAGAAGGAGTCGCTGTTCCGCAAGCTCTGGCGCCATTATGACACGCAGCTGGAAGGACGTCGGGTGGCAATCTGGGGCGTGGCATTCAAACCCGAGTCGGCGCGCATTGACAATGCGCCGGCGCTGAAACTGATCGAAGCGTTGTGGGCCCAGGGAGTGCAGGTGCATGTACATGATCCGCGAGCATTGCCGGCGCTGGCTGAATGGGCTGGTGAGCGGGATGATCTGGTGTTGCATGATGATCCCTATGCGGCAGCGGCAGCAACCGATGCGCTGATGTTGGTGACCGAGTGGAAGTCCTACTGGAGCCCCGACTTCACGCGGCTGCATGCTGAGATGGCGACGCCGCTGCTATTGGATGGGCGTAACATCTGGGATCCGGGCTTCGTGAAGCGCAGCGGGTTTATGTACTACGGCATCGGGCGGCGTTGAATGGCTACGGCAGCGGGAGACAGCATATGATCTGGCGCGTTCTGGCGGACCACGCCGACACCATGAAGGAACAACATCTGGCGCAGCTGTTCGCGAGCGATCCCCAGCGCTTCAAGCAGCTGCATTGTGAATGCGGGCCGTTGCTATTCGACTATTCCAAGCAGCGGTTGACGGGGCAGACATTGTCCAATCTGTTCGAGCTCGCACGACAGAGCAAATTGGATGACTGGATCGGGCGTTTGTTCGCTGGCGACCCGGTCAACTGCACTGAACAACGCCCGGCCATGCATTGGGCATTGCGACTACCGGCCGAGACCAAGTGCATGGTCGGGGGCCAGAACATCACTGCTCAGGTACATGAGCAATTGCACCGTATGGACCGCATCGTCAACAAGCTCCACGCCGGACAATGGCGGGGCGTGACCGGCGAGGTGGTGACGGACGTGGTCAATATCGGTGTTGGCGGCTCGGACCTGGGCCCCTTGATGGTTAGTGAGGCGCTGTGCGACAGCGCGATGCCTACCTCGTCGCGGCTGACGGTACACTTTGCCTCGACCATGGATGGCAGCCAATTGTCGCAACTGCTGCGAACCCTGAATCCGCATTCCACCCTGTTCATCATTTCTTCCAAGTCGTTCACCACCATCGATACGCTGAGCAATGCGGAAACCGCCCGGCAGTGGTTGCAGCGGACGTTGGGCAGCAATAGCGGGGTGTTGCACTGCCATTTCCTGGGTGTCTCGTCAGCTGTGGCGAAGATGAGCGAGTGGGGCATCAGCGAAGAGAACCAATTGCAGATATGGGAGTGGGTTGGCGGCCGGTACTCGCTGTGGTCAGCGATCGGCCTGCCGATCGCGCTGACGGTGGGCATGGATGGCTTTCGCGATATGCTCGCCGGTGCGCATTTGATTGATGAGCATTTCCGTACAGCATCCTGGGAATGCAACCTGCCGGTACTGATGGCGATGATCGGGGTGTGGAATACCAATGTGCTGGGCATCAATGCCCAGGCGATATTGCCCTATGACGGGCGATTGAAACACCTGCCGATGTATCTTGAACAGCTGGAAATGGAATCCAATGGCAAGAGCGTGACGCGCAACGGTATGCCGGTGGAGCAGAGCACCTGCCCGATCATCTGGGGCGACGTAGGCCCCAACGCCCAGCATGCGTTCTACCAGTTGCTGCACCAGGGCACCGAAGCGGTGACCTGTGACTTCATCATGCCCGCTCGGCGTTACCGCGAAGCACAGGGGCAGCCGGTGGAGGAGCTTGCCGCTCAACATGAGCTGGCGTTGGCAAACTGCCTCGCCCAGTCCCGTCTGCTGGCTCTGGGCGACGCCGCGCTCCCGGACCCCGATAGCATGCCCAGCTACAAGCGCTACCGCGGGAACCAGCCGAGTTCCACGCTGCTGCTGGATGAGCTTACTCCCTACAGTCTTGGCGCGCTGATCGCACTGTACGAACACAAGGTGTTCGTACAGTCGGTGATTTGGAATATCAACCCCTTCGATCAATGGGGCGTGGAGATGGGCAAGCGGCTGGCGGTGGATACGCTGGCGCGAATTCGAGGGGAGCGAGAAGACCTGGAGGGAGTGGATTCATCGACGGCAGGGTTGCTGCGGCGGATATTGGGTTAGCGGTTTGGACGATTTTCTGATTTTCAAGCAAAGGAACCAACATGTCTGAGATCACCTGTTTCAAGGCCTATGACATCCGCGGCCAGTTGGGCTCGCAACTGGATGAGAGCATTGCTTACCGCATCGCCCGAGCGTTCGCGCAATGGCTCAAGCCCAAACAAGTCGTTCTGGGTGGCGATGTGCGAGAAACCTCGTCGGTATTGAAGGCGGCGCTGGCCAACGGACTGCGTGACGAAGGCGTGGATGTGCTGGATCTGGGTATGGTCGGCACTGAGGAAGTGTATTTCGCCACGTTCCACCTGGGGGTAGATGGGGGGATCGAGGTGACAGCCTCGCATAACCCCATCGATTACAACGGTTTCAAGCTGGTACGCGAAGGCTCGCGACCGATCTCGGCGGATACCGGTCTGGCGGATATCCGCGCTCTTGCCGAGGCCAATGAATACGATCTGGTCGATGGCCGCGATCCAACTGTCGCCGATGTGGACCGTGGTGGTTACGAGCAGATCGATATTCGCGCCGATTACATCGAGCATCTGCTCGGCTATATCGACCCGGCGGCATTCACGCCGCTGCGTCTTGTGGTCAATGCCGGCAATGGCTCGGCCGGCCCGGTGGTGGATGCGCTGGAGAAGGCCTTTGCCGAACTGCACATGCCGGTGGAAATGGTAAAGATATGTCATGAGCCCGACGCCAGCTTCCCCAACGGTATCCCGAACCCGTTACTGACCGAGAACCGTGGCGTGACCCGCGACGCGGTGCTCGAATACCGGGCCGATATGGGAATTGCCTGGGATGGCGATTTCGATCGCTGTTTCCTGTTCGATGAGCAGGGTCGCTTTATCGAGGGTTATTACATTGTCGGGTTGCTGGCCGAGGCCTTTCTGCAGAAGGAGCCGGGGGCACGCATCATTCATGATCCGCGTCTGATCTGGAATACCGTGGAGCAGGTCGAACAGAATGGCGGAGCGGCGGTGCAAACCAAGGCCGGGCACGCCTTCATCAAGGAGCGCATGCGCGCCGAGGATGCGGCCTACGGCGGGGAGATGAGTGCGCATCACTATTTCCGTGACTTCGCCTATTGCGACAGTGGCATGATTCCCTGGCTGCTGGTGGCGGAACTGGTTTGTCGCAAGGGCAAGCCGCTTTCTGAGCTGGTAGGCGAGCGCATTGCAGCCTATCCGTCTTCTGGGGAAATCAATCTGACAGTCAGTGATGCCCCGGCGATGCTCAAGGCGATGGAGGCACGGTACGCGCCCGGTGCGCTGGACATCGATTACACTGACGGCCTGAGTGTCTGTTTCGCGGACTGGCGCTTCAATCTGCGGGCCTCGAATACGGAGCCGGTTATTCGCCTGAACGTGGAAAGCCGCGGCGATGAAATCCTGATGCAACGCGAAACGGATAAGTTGCTGAAAGCCATACGCGCAATTGATCAAGGAAACAATGCATGAGCAAGTCCATTTTGGTGACAGGTGGGGCAGGCTATATCGGCTCGCACACTTGCATCAGATTGCTGGAGTCGGGATACCGGGTCGTGGTGCTGGACAATTTCAGCAACAGCTGCCGTGAAGCGGTGCGGCGGGTCGAGGATATCGTCGGCCACGCGGTGACTCTGGTTGAAGGTGACATCAACGACGCAGCATTGCTTGATCAATTGTTTCAAGACCACGCCATCGATGCGGTAATCCACTTTGCCGGCCTGAAGGCGGTGGGCGAATCGGTGGCGCAGCCGCTACGCTACTACCACAACAACGTCAGCGGCACTGTGGTGCTGTGCCAGGCCATGCAGCGTGCCGGGGTGAAGAACATGGTGTTCAGCTCCTCTGCCACTGTCTATGGCGATCCGGCTACCCTGCCGATCCGCGAGGACTTTCCAACCAGTGCGACCAACCCCTATGGTCGCTCCAAACTCATGATCGAAGAAATGCTGCGTGACCTGCATGTGTCAGATGACAGCTGGAACGTCGCATTGCTGCGCTATTTCAATCCCGTAGGCGCTCACATCAGTGGCCGTATCGGCGAGGACCCGGCGGACATCCCCAACAACCTGATGCCCTATATCGCCCAGGTGGCGGTCGGTAGGCGCGAGCGGTTGAGTGTCTACGGTAGTGACTATCCGACCCACGATGGCACCGGGGTTCGCGATTACATCCACGTCATGGACCTGGCCGAGGGGCATGTCAAGGCGCTGCAGTGGCTGGAGCGCGGACGGGGCATCCAGGCTTTCAACCTTGGTACGGGCATGGGTTATTCGGTATTGGATATGTTGCATGCGTTCGAGCGTGCCTGCGGTCGCGAACTGCCTTATGCCCTGACTGATCGTCGTCCTGGGGATGTCGCCAGCTGTTACGCCGATCCCATGCTGGCCGAGCGGGAACTTGGCTGGCGCGCGGGCCTGGATCTCGAAGCGATGTGCGTCGATGCCTGGCGTTGGCAGTCAGCCAACCCAAATGGCTACCGTTAATTGATCGGAACATTCTGTTACATTAGCTGTCGCATCTGTGTCAGGTTGCGCCGTGCGGTCGCGCCCGGCGTACTGCTTCCCAAAAACAGAGGCCTTCTCCTGTGTTGAAAGAACGACTGATTGAACTCAACCATAACCAGAAACGCTCCATTCAGATCGTGGCTGATGTGCTTCTGTTGTCACTGGCCCTCTGGCTGGCGCTGTTTCTGCGGCTGGGCGATGAGGGTTGGCTCTGGCCGGAGAATGGCCAAGGATTGCTATTCGTGCTTGCGCCGCTGCTGGCCTTGCCACTCTATGTACGCATGGGCATGTATCGCGCCGTCATGCGGCATTTCGGTAACGTTGCGCTTTATTGCATCGCCAAGGCGGTCACCCTGGGCTTCCTGGCGTTTGCTTTCACCCTGCTGGTGGCCAAGGACCTGGGTTGGAATGTGCTGTTCCCCCGTTCAGTGTATTTCTCCTATTGGGCACTGAGCCTGATCTTCATCGGTGGGTTGCGTCTGTTGGCTCGGGAATACTTCATGGGGGATTGGCTGACCGCTGGTCTGCCAAGCATCCGCTCCCGCGATGGCGAGATAGCTGGGCAGCCGGTGGCCATTTATGGCGCAGGTGCTGCGGGTACTCAGTTGCTGGCCTCGCTGAAGGTGGGGCGGATGTACAAGGCGGTGGCTTTCGTGGATGACGATCCCAAGCTGGTCGGCCGGACTATTGCTGGCCTGCCGGTGTATTCCGGAGAAGAGGTAGGCAGCATGATCACCGCAACCGGCGCGGCGGAAATGCTGCTGGCTCTGCCGTCGGCGACCCGGTCGCGGCGCCAGGAGATTCTGGCCAAGCTGCAGGGCCATGGTCTGCATGTGCGTACCATACCGGGGATCATGGACCTGGCCTGCGGCAAGGTGAAAGTGGATGACCTGCAGGAGGTGGACATCGCCGATCTGCTGGGGCGCGATCCAGTGCCGCCGGACCCATCGCTGTTCCAGCGTTGCATCAAGGGTCAGGCGGTGATGGTCACTGGCGCGGGTGGCTCGATCGGTAGCGAGCTGTGCCGCCAGATTGTTCAGTCCGAGCCAACCACCCTGGTGTTGTTCGAGCACAGCGAATATGCGCTGTATGCGATCCATGGCGAGCTGGAGGGTTGGATTCGCAGCCGCAAGCTGGACATCCAGCTGGTGCCGATCATGGGGTCGATCCGCAACTTCAGTCGGCTGCAGGATGTGATCGGTGCCTGGAAGATCAATACCATCTACCACGCCGCAGCCTACAAGCATGTGCCGATGGTGGAGCACAATATTGCCGAAGGCATCATGAACAACGTGTTCGGCACTCTGAATACCGCGCAGGCGGCGATCAAGTGCCGGGTGGAAAACTTCGTCCTCATCTCCACTGACAAGGCCGTACGCCCGACCAACGTGATGGGCTCCACCAAGCGTCTGGCGGAGCTGGTATTGCAGGCGCTGAGTGCCGAGCAGGCACCGCGCCTGTGGGGCGAGGAGGCGCAGGTCAGTCAGGTGAACCGTACACGCTTCACCATGGTTCGGTTCGGTAACGTGCTGGGTTCGTCCGGCTCGGTGATTCCGCGCTTTCGCGAGCAGATCCGCCGTGGCGGCCCGGTGACCGTGACCCACCCGGATATCACCCGTTACTTCATGACCATTCCCGAAGCCGCGCAGTTGGTAATCCAGGCGGGTGCCATGGGGCAGGGTGGTGATGTGTTCGTGCTGGATATGGGCGAGCCGGTGACCATTGTCGATCTGGCGCGCAAGATGATCATGCTGTCGGGCCTGACAGTGCGCGATGAGATCAATCCTTCGGGCGATATCGCGGTGACCTTCAGCGGACTGCGGCCGGGTGAGAAGCTGTATGAGGAACTGCTGATCGGCGACAACCCGGAGGCGACCGCACACAGCAAGATCCACCGGGCCAATGAGATCTACATACCGTGGAACCAGTTGCTGCCGATTCTCGATACCCTGCGCCAGGCGGTACGGGATGACAATTACAACCTGGTGCGCGAAACACTGCTATCCACAGTACAGGGCTATGCACCGAGTAACGGTATTGTTGATCTGCTGTATGAACAACATTTGAAACTGGGTAGCTGAAGGGCTATCAGCGGCGTGTTCTTAAAAACCGGAGCTTCATGCTCCGGTTTTTGGTTTCTGCGATCCATAGACAAAAAATAAAATGAATGTTCATTCATGTGGTGCTAGTCTCTAATTGACTCCTGTTGGAGCCTGTGGATCAACACAAGGGATTAGAACAATGACAAAAATAGACAATCCACGGCCGCTGGCGCTCCTGCCTCTGGCAATCGGCCTTGCTTTCACACCATTGGCCCAGGCCGCGTCTTTTACCTGGGGGAATCTGGATGGGCAATTCGACAGCGAGTTGTCCATCGGTGCCAGTTGGGCTACTGCCAACCCTGATGCGGATTTCATTGATCCGTACAACGGCGGCAGAGCGGCGGCCAAAACCACCGACGATGGACGCTTGAACTTCGACAAGGGCGATGCCTTCTCGAAGATCTTCAAGGGTTCCCACGATCTGGAATTGCGTTACGGCGATTCGGGTGCCTTCTTCCGCGGCAAATACTGGTACGACTTCGAGACCAAGGACGGCGGCCAGCGCTTCTACGATATTAGTGACCGTGGTCGCGATCCGCTGCAGAAGGGCTCTGGCATCGCGCTGATGGACGCCTTTGTGTACCACAACTATTTCATCGGCAATAATCCCGGAAACATCCGGCTCGGTCGTCAGGTTGTGAGCTGGGGAGAGAGCCTGTTTATTGGCAACTCACTCAATACCATCAACCCGATCGACGTGTCCGCCTTCCGCCGGCCGGGTGCGGAAGTCAAGGAGGGGTTGATTCCGGTCGAGATGCTTTACCTTTCCCAGGGTTTGACGCAGAACCTGACGATGGAGCTCTTCTATCAGTTGAAATGGGCGCCGAGCGTGGTGGACAACTGCGGCACCTTTTTCTCCACCAGCGATACCCTGGCCAAGGGCTGTAACGACCGGCTTGGCGTTGGGGTGGACAATCCGCAGGGTAGTATGCCGTCGATCCTGTATCCGCCAACCAACCTGACCACGGACTACAACGTTCGCTATGACAAGGACCGCGAGGCGAGCGACAGTGGTCAGTATGGTGTTGCCCTGCGCTGGTTCGTACCCGAACTGCATAACACCGAGTTTGGGCTATACGCCATGAATTACCACAGCCGGGTACCGGCGTTCTCAGTGGTCAGGGGGCACGACATCGTGATACCGGGAGTGCCGGGGATCAACGGTGTCAGCGGGCCGGCGGGCTACTTTCTGGAGTATCCGGAAGATATCCAGCTGTATGGGCTGAGCTTTCAGACCAGCGTCGCTGGCTCGACGGTAGCCGGGGAAATCAGCTACCGGCCCAATTACAATCTGCAGATCAATACCTCCGACCTGAGCTTGACCGCCATCCCCGCCGGGGTGCTTGGTTATCTCTACCCTACGCCGGTATATAACGGTGAGGTAGTGACATTGCAGCCGTTGGATGAAATCAATGGCTACCGTCGCAAGGAGCTGTGGCAGGCGCAGGTATCGGTCGTGCATCTGATCGACCGGGTACTAGGCGCCAATCGCCTGAGTCTGGCAGGTGAAGTGGGCTTCAACTACATCGGTGGGCTGGAGAGCGGGCCAGGCAGTACTCGCTATGGCCGTGATCCGTTGTTCGGGCAGGGCCCGGCCATCGATGGCATATGCTACGGCCAGCGTCCGGAGAATGCCCGTTGGTGTGAGAATGAAGGCTATGTGACGCGCTCTTCTTGGGGCTATCGTGTGCGGGCAGGACTGGATTACAGCAATGTTATCGCTGGTATCAACCTGAGCCCGAACATCGCCTGGTCCCACGATGTGAACGGCTATGGGCCCAACTTCATCGAGGACGCCAAGTCGGTGAGCATCGGCTTGAATGCCGATTACGCGAACCGCTATCAGGCAAGCATCAGCTATACCAACTTCTTCGATGGCAAATATAACGTAATGACAGACCGGGACTTTGCCGCGTTGAGTTTCGGTGTGAGTTTCTGAAGCATTGGACGATCGCAGCAGCGATCTGGCTTGAGGGCCCTGTGGGGCCCTCTTTTTTACACAAGTACCGAGCTTTCGGATTTGCCAAGGCCCTGCTCGCGGAAGGCGGTTGGACTCATGCCGGTCCAGCGGCGGAAGGCACGGGTGAAACTGCTGGGATCGAGAAAGCCGAGTTCGAAGGCAATGCGCCCGAGATTGAGGCGGTGTTCCTGGATCAACTTGATAGCCAACTCCATGCGCACCTCATCCAGCAGCTTCTCATAAGTTGTGCAGGACTCACTGAGCTTGCGGCGCAGATGTCGCGGGCTGACGTTGAAGGGCGTGGCCACCAGATCTTCGGATACCTCCCGTTCAGACAGCAGGACCCGGATGCGCTGTTTTACCTGCTCGGCGAAATCCACATTGGGCAGGTCTTCGACCATGTCCGCCAGAGACGCATCCAGGCGTTTCAGCAGAAAAGCATCGCGGCTCGGCAGTGGTACCTGCAGAGCGCGACGGTTGAGGCGCACAGCGATTCGCTTGCATCCCAGGCGGACTCGGGTGCCGAGGATGTGTTCACATTCGTCGCGTCGCTTATCCATCTCATCGCCCAAACGCACCTCCATGATCAGCGGCAGGTTCCCGGTGTCCAATTCTCTCCAGGTTGCCACGCAGCGCGACACCAGCGCCTCTAACTGCAACGGGTGCGCAGCTCCCTTGGGTTCAAAATACACAGTCAGATGATACTCATCTTCCACCGAATACAGCTGCACCTGCGTGCTGAACACTTGAATAAAACGCACCAGGCGCTGCACAGCCGCGCTGGCCGTCTCACTGGAGCGACTGGCAAGGGCCAGCAATTGGGAGGTGGGACTGGAGAACGCTTGCCCCATACGCAGGGCGAAGCAATCATCTCGGCTGAGGGTGGCGGCGGCATGCCATAGCCGGTTCATGTCGGTCTGGCTGATATGAGCCAGGCTCATGTCATCTGGTGCGTTGTATTGACGGAGATCCTCCGGCAGCTCACGTGCCTGTCTGCCGTAGGGGACTAATGCCTGGACAATACCTTTCGCCCACAATGCTCGTTCCTGCAGTCGTGCACAGGGAAGGGGAGGATGGATCTGGTTCATGCCCGATTCTCTTTGTTGTTTTTATTTTGTAACGATTTCTATCGTTGAGACATAACATAGAGCAATACCATCGATTGTGCAAAAAAACACAACAGACCATTCCGTTCTGTAAATTGATCACATTCATCCGGTGAATGTCCCGTTGGGCCAAGGTATTGGTCCGAATCAGACAAATCCGCCCAGCGGGCCGTGACAGACTTGATACCGACCCTCGGGCCCTGCGAAGGCCTGTTGGTATGGATCCAATCTAACGGAGCAGCACAATGACAAAAACAAAGCATGCTTGGGCGTTGGCCGCATTGCCCCTGGCAATCGGGCTCGCAAGTGTTACAGGCTCGGCAAATGCAGTCACTTTCAATATCGGTGAGGTGGAAGCGCAGTTTGACTCACAGCTTTCCATCGGGGCCAGCATGTCGATGTCCGATCCGGACAAGCGCTTCATCCATACGCTTACCGAAATTAATGGCGTAAACCAGGGTGGTGAGGCTGCAGCACGGACATCGGACGACGGACGTCTGAATTATGAGAAGGGGGACGTGTTTTCCAAGATTTTCAAAGGCTCCCACGATCTGGAACTGCGCTACGGTAACTCCGGCGCCTTCATCCGGGGCAACTACTGGTACGATTTCGAAACCAAAGACGGCAGCCAGGACTTCTATGATATCGATGACTCAGGTCGTCATCCCCTGCAAAAGGGTGCCGGTATTCAATTGCTGGATGCGTTCGTCTATCACAACTACGCCATTGGCAATAACCCCGGCAACGTTCGCCTCGGTCGCCAGGTAGTCAGCTGGGGTGAGGGCGTCTTCATCCAGAACGGTATCAACTCCATCAACCCAATCGATGCATCCGCCTTCCGCCGCCCGGGGGCGGAGTTGAAGGAAGGCCTGCTGCCGGTTGAGATGTTGTATCTGTCACAAGGTTTGACTGAAAACCTGACGATGGAGGCGTTTTATCAGCTGAAGTGGCATGGGACCATTGCTGATAACTGCGGTACGTTCTTCGCTGGCTCGGATGTGGTAGGGCGTGGATGTAATGATCGTCTGGTCTTTGCCGGGCTTGATCTTCCTCAGGGCACTCAGCCTCCCGGAACTTTTATTGCGCGAAGCCAGAAGGACAGGGATGCCAGTGACAGCGGGCAGTTTGGGGTGGCGTTCCGCTGGTTCGTACCAGAACTGAACAACACCGAGTTTGGTTTTTACGCAATGAATTATCATAGCCGCGCTCCGATCTACTCGAACATTGCGGGTACGGCAGCAGTTGGCGGTCCGCCAACAATCGGCTACGACGGCAGTGTTGGGGCGGCGGGTTACTTCTTTGAGCACCCTGAAGATATCCGCTTGTATGGCGTCAGCTTCGGGACCGATGTCGGCGGTGTATCCGTGGCCGGTGAATTGAGCTATCGACCTAACATGCCGCTTCAGATCAGCTCGGGTGACTTGAGTCGTACGGCGTTGCTGGCCGCGGCCGGAGTTCCTGACAATACTCATCGCGGTTTGGAGGGAGAGCTTGCCCCTGGCGATTACATCCAGGGCTATGAGCGCAAGGGGTTCTGGCAAGCGTCCATGAGCGCGGTCCATTTTGTTGACCGTGTTCTGGGGGCGAGCCGCTTGGCTTTGATCGGTGAAGTCGGTGCCAACCATATCAGTAGCATTGGCAATGGTAATGGAGAGACCAAGTTTGGTCGCGACTCTCTCTTTGGTCAAAGTCCATACGCTGACGGCACATGCTCATCCAATTCAGGTGCAGCGGGGGAGTCTCCTCATGCAGCCAGCTGGTGTGAAAACGACGGCTTCTTCACCGACTTCTCCTGGGGCTATCGTCTGCGCGCGTCTCTGGATTACAGCAACGTAATTGCTGGTATCAACTTGACTCCGAACATCGCCTGGTCACATGACGTTGAAGGTTACAGCCCTAACTTCGTCGAGAATGCCAAATCGATCAGCGTTGGGGTGAATGCCGACTACGCCAACAAGTACAACGCCAGTCTCAGCTACACCAACTTCTTTGATGGCAAGTACAACACCTTGGTTGATCGCGATTTTGCCGCTGTCAGCTTCGGCGTAAGTTTCTAAGCAGGCTAGGAGAAAAAAATGCATATGCAGAAAACAATAATCGGTGCCTGCGGTCTGGCCCTCAGCTTGATTGCCACCAGCATTGCGGCACAAAGCCTTACCCAGTCTGAAATCGATCAATTGGGTACCACTTTGACGCCCATCGGGGCGGAGAAGGCTGGTAATGCGGCAGGTACCATTCCCGAGTGGACTGGCGGTTTGCCTACCAATGCGGGACAGGACTTAGCTAACAATTTTCTGGAGAACCCGTACAAGAGCGAACAGCCTGAGTTTGTAATTACTGCGCAGAACTACCAGCAATATAAGGAGAATCTGACGCCGGGCCAGGTAGCAATGTTCGAGCGCTATCCAGAAACTTTCCGTATGCCGGTTTATCAGACTCACCGTAGCATTGGCTATCCGCAAGAGCTCTATGATCAGGTCAAGCGGACTGCCGGCCAGGCCAAGCTGGTCAACGGTGGAGATGGTGTCGAGAACGTCACTCCCGGTGCTTCCTTCGTATTCCCGGTTCCCAAGTCGGGCGCCGAAGTCATCTGGAACCACATGACGCGCTACCGTCTCAACGTGCATCGCTGGTACATGCAGGCCATGCCGCAGACCAATGGTTCTTACACACTGATCAAGCTGGAAGAAGAAGTCGGCTATCCAAACCTGATGCCCGATATCGACGCGACGTCCATGCCTAACACTTTGCTGTTCTTCAAGCAGCGGGTGAATGCGCCGGCACGACTCGCCGGTAACGTGCTGCTGGTACACGATAGTCTCGATCAGCTGAAAGAGCCACGTATGGCTTGGGTATACAACGCCGGTCAACGCCGTGTGCGCCGTGCGCCGCAGGTGGCCTACGACGGCCCGGGTACTGCATCGGACGGTATGCGTACATCGGATAACTTCTCCATGTACAACGGTGCGCCTGATCGCTACAACTGGAAGCTAGTCGGCAAGAAGGAAATCTACTTGCCGTATAACTCCGGCAGGCTGTCCGATCCCGATCTGAAATACAGTGATGTATTGAAGGCCGGTCACGTGAATCCGGAGCATACGCGGTTCGAGTTGCACCGCGTATGGGAAGTTCAGGGTGACGTGAAGCAGGGTCAGCGGCATATCTATGCGCAGCGTAACTTCTTCGTTGACGAGGACTCCTGGCAGATCGGCCTGGCGGACCACTACGACGGTCGTGGCACTTTGTGGCGCGTAGGTGAGGGTCATATTGCCTTCAACTACAAGCACAAGATCCCGGGTTACACCCTGGAAACTCTGTACGATCTGCTGGCCGGTCGCTATATCGCCCTGGGCATGTACACCGAAGAAAACTCTGCCCCGCAGTATGGCGGTACGCCTCCGACCTACAACCAGTTCACACCGGCTGCGTTGAGGGCTTCCGGCGTGCGCTAATTAGTAAGTTCGCTGGACGTTTGGGTTTAAGGGGCATCTTCGGATGCCCCTTTTTTGTGCTCGCAGCCGGTCTGGGGGCGCTCGTTACGACTGGCATCCGCAGGACGCCTCGTCGGCTGATACACTTCATGCGATACGGAGAGACTATTACCCACCGAATGAGGAACCAATATGAGCACCGGCATTTCAATTGACCACTGGTTGCAAGGCCACCCGCTGGTTCAGGACCTCGTGGCATTGAAGGAAACGGCATGGTTCAATCCGGCCGTCCAACCGGCGGACATCGCATTACCGGATGTGGGGCTTACTTGGGAAGACGTGCAGGGCGCGAGTGCTCGATTGACCCGCTTCGCACCCTATATTCGTCGGGTATTTCCACAGACCGAGGAGGCAGGCGGGATCATCGAGTCTCCTATCCAGCTCGTACCTCGGTTGCAGGAGGCGCTTGGTGAGCGTTACGGCCTGCCGCTGCCAGGCCAGCTCTGGCTGAAACTTGACAGCCATCTGCCTATCTCCGGCTCGATCAAGGCGCGCGGTGGAATATATGAAGTGCTCAAGCATGCCGAGGACCTGGCACTGAACGCAGGGCTACTGAGCCTTGATGATAACTACGCAAGGCTCGATAGCGATGCTTTTCGGTCATTCTTCCGCCAGCACCGTATCGCGGTAGGCTCCACCGGGAATCTGGGATTATCGATCGGCATCATGAGCGCGACCCTGGGGTTTGACGTGACCGTGCATATGTCGGCTGACGCACGGGAATGGAAGAAGGAGAAGCTGCGTGGCCACGGCGTGACGGTGGTGGAGTATGAGGCGGATTTCAGCGTCGCTGTGGCAGAAGGCAGAAAGCAGGCTGACGCAGATCCAGGTTGCCATTTCATTGATGATGAGAATTCCACCAGCCTGTTTCTTGGCTATGCTGTCGCCGCAGTGCGGCTGAAACCCCAACTGGAGGAAGCGGGTGTAGTGGTGGATGCTGACCACCCGCTGTTTGTCTATCTACCCTGTGGCGTTGGTGGAGGACCGGGTGGGGTAGCTTTCGGTTTGAAGCTGATGTTCGGTGATGCCGTTCACTGTATCTTCGCCGAACCCACACACTCGCCCTGCATGCTGCTGGGCGTATATACCGGCTTGCATGATGAAGTTGCGGTGCAGGATTTCGGCATCGACAACGTCACTGCCGCTGATGGTCTGGCCGTAGGGCGGCCGTCCGGCTTCGTCGGAAAGGCGATGCAGCGGCTCATTGACGGCTATTACACGATCCGGGACGAAGAGCTTTATGCCTTGCTCGCGTTGCTGGAGCAACTGGAGAACGTCCTGCTGGAGCCTTCCGCACTGGCCGGGGTCCCGGGTGTGGCGCGTGTGCTTGCCGCCGAAAACGAAGCCTATCGGCAACGTCTCCAGCTGACACCTGATCGGCTGAAGAACGCTACCCACCTGGCTTGGGCCACCGGTGGCAGTATGGTGCCGGATGACGAGATGGGGGCGTATGTGGCTAAAGGGAAAGATGCTTTGAAACAAAGGGTATAGGGGAGGAGCTGAGGTTAATAGGCATTCTTGTTCAGGAATCCCTTGAATACGGTAAGAAACACGATTTTGAGATCGAGCCAGAGGGACCAGCGGCGAATGTAGTTGAGGTCGTATTCGATGCGTTTCTGCATTTTGTCGAGGGTGTCAGTTTCGCCACGCCAGCCGTTTATCTGAGCCCAGCCGGTGATACCCGGTTTGACCTTGTGGCGCAGCATATAACCGCTGATGAGCTTGCGATATTCCTCGTTGTGGGCAATCGCGTGGGGGCGGGGACCGACAATGGACATGTCGCCGCGCAGCACATTGAGGAACTGGGGAAGTTCGTCGAGGGAGGTGCGCCGCAAGAATGCCCCGAATGGGGTGATGCGGGCGTCGTTGCGCTTGGCTTGGGTAACGGTGTCACCATTTTCCATCACGGTCATGCTGCGGAATTTCCAGACCTCGATCGGTCTGCCATCCATGCCGTAGCGTTTCTGCCGGAACAGCGCTGGGCCCCGGGAGGTGAGGCGCACCCCCAAGGCGATGATCAACATGGGTACGGCAATAAGCGCCAGGATGATCAGCGACAGAACAATGTCCTCAATGCGTTTGACCAGTCGGCTGGCGCCATCCATCGGTGAGTCGAAGATGCTGATGCTGGGCAGACCGTTGATGGATTCGCTGCGCGCATGCAGCAGATCGACGATAAACACATTCGGGATCAGGTAGACCGATGCGGTGCTGTCGCTGAGCTGATCAAGCAGCCATTTGATGCGTTCTTCCGCCCCCATCGGCAAGGTGATGTAAACCTTGTCGATGTAACCCGCGCGCGCACCGTCGATGAGCGCCTGGTGATCGCCGCGTACAGGCACGAAGCCCTGTATTCTGTGCAGGTAGATCGCATCACTGGCCTCATCATCATAGAACCCGAGCAGATCAAGCCCCATCCAGGGATTGTCAACGATATTGCTGGCAAGCCGCCGGCCCAGCGAGCCCGCACCCACGATGGCGACCGTACGGGTGTTGTAACCATTTGCGCGCAAGGTGCGCATCGTCTGGCGCAGGGCGATGCGATAGCCACTGAGGATGAGTAACCCTGCAGCGAACCAGTAGAGTCGGTCGCGGTCGGTGAGCAGATCATTGTGCAGCAGGAAATAATCAATGATGAACATGCCGACAAAAGCCGCGCCCCAGTTTCCTGCCACGCGCCGATGCTCACGGAAGGTCTGCTCACCCCGCCAGGATCCGTACAACTGGCTGACATCGTTGAGCAGATAGAACAGAAAAAGCGTGACCAGCAGACTGAGCATATGCTGAGGCGATCCGGGAATGTCCCGCCACATCATCACCAACAAGAGGGCCACACAAATGACCCCCAGATCCAGCCAGCGCTGAATTACTGCGAGTACAGGTTCATTGGAGCGGATGATGCCGTCTTGGTTGTTCAACATATTGAGTACATTCCAATTGCGTCGTTATGTGATTTCCCGCAGATTCCGAGCCGGGGGAAGCGTCGGGCGGTCGGAGTGCGGAGTCCGTTCGGCAGTTCGGGTGGATATGGCTCAGGTCGGGTCCTGGAGTTGAAGCTGAGCAAACAACGCATCCCAGCAGGTGGTGACGGTCGCCAAGGAGAAGTATTTTCTTGCTGATCTGAGGATCGTTTCGGCCGGCAGATGGACTTGTTGTTTGAGTGCCAAGCCGATGGATTCGACCTCATCGACAACAGTCAGTCCTTCCACGTCCAGTTCGCGCTGTACCCAGTTGAAGAACGGCGTCTTTACGGCGATGACCGGTGTGCCAAGACTCAATGCGTAGAAGAAACTGCCGCTGACGATCATGTCGTTATCGGCATGAGACAGAATCAGGCCGCGCGCGGTGCCCACCAGGTGTTGGGCCTCGTCTTCCGATAGGAAACGGGAAATGAATTCGATGTTCTTGCCTTCGGCGATTGTCTGAAGTTTGCGAAAGTAGGGTGGGTCATCGCAGGGGCCGGCGATGATCAGTTGTTCATCAGCGGGGAAGTGGCGGATCAGTTGTTCAATGTTCTTGTAGGGCATGACTCGTCCGAAAACGATGAAATGGTCGCCTTTGGTCGCCAGGGGGTGCTCCTGATAGAGCGGATGGGGAACGTAGTACTTGTCGGTGAAGTGGCCACTGTGGGTGGCGGTCGTGGAGTAAAAGTGCTCGGATAGATCAATTATTCGGGTCAGGGTGTTGGCGGACCGACTGCGGGCGTGGTGCGGATAGGTATTGTGACGCAGGTAGATCAGTCTTCGGCAGAATATCCGGAAGGAGAGAATCTGCATGAAATACGCCAGCACACCGGCCCAGGAGGGCCTGCCGGTAGCTGGGTTGGCGATCTTGTATTCCAGCCAGTTGACGATGATCACGTCGAAGAAGCCGGGGCGAAACTTCAGTAGCCGCCACAGGGATTTGGTGGAAGGCGACAATGGATAAACCTGACCCAGTTCGGCCAGTGCCTCCTGGGTGCGTTGTACGTAGGCGTTGCCCTCCGCATGCCCAGGAACATAGCCGATTTTCAGCCGGCGAGCCGTGTTATTCGTCAAATGGTACTCCTTCTTTGAGCATCCGGTTTCCGGTCTCGTGACCGGGGCAGTTGCTCTTGGGCGGGAGCGCAATGCGTCACAGACTGTTCGAATCATTGGGGGGCTCGTTGAGTGAGCGAAGATGGAATCAGGACAGGATCAGTTGGATTCGCCGCTTGGCCAGTCCCAGCAGCCGGCGCGGCAGCGACGCTGCTTTGTACTTTTCATACCGTTGCACCAGCGGGGTGATTCGGTCGATGAAGAGCGCCAGCGAACCCTGCTCCCTGGCTTCGGCAAACAACTCGTGGCTGGCCCGGGATAGTTCGCGGCGACGACGGATGAGTTCGCGGCGACGGTTGCCGACCACATTGTGGTCCGGCGTGACGCGCTTGTTGGGAACCCAGTGTCCGGCATTCTGGTCATCGGCCAGGCGCAGTGCGAGACCTTCATGACGGTGACGGAAGTTACCTGCCTGGGAACTGGCAGCCTGGGCTACCGAGAGAGGCTGGATGAAGAGTTCACCGGTCGCCGCGCCATCATCAATCAACTGCTGGATCAATGCATTGCGGCACAACAGAAGGTTGGTGCCACGCCAATCGGACCGGTACTGGGGTAGCCAGGCGTCACCGAGTACCAGGTCGGCGGTCTCGGCAAAAATGTCGTCGCAATAGTTGCAGGCATTGAGCTGGAACATGCCGTGTCCCCAGTTACCACCCAGCAGTTGGCTGGTGGGGCGCGTGGTCCACTCGCTGGTGTCCTTGCCGGCCCGCGCACCGAAACTGTAGCGCCCCGCATCCTGTCCGGGCTGCTTCACCCGAAAATCGACAGCGGTCAGCTCATCGGGGCTGATCCCGCATTGCCAGGCCAGCAGCTCGGCAAAGGCGGCGGATTTGAGGTGGCCACAGACCAGGCCGATGAAATAGGCCAGTTGCGAAGCTAGCACTGGGTCTTCCATACACAGCAACCGCGCACTCTTGATGAAACAGGGCACGCCCACCAGGGCGTAGCGCTGGCCGTCACCGTGGATGCTCTGTAAGGCGGTATTGAAGCTGGTGGAGTAATAGATGGATTTGCGCCGTGCGGTCAGTTCCTGACGGCTGCGGGAGATGCGATAGGAAAACAGCCCATCACCGCCCTGGCCGACATGGATAACCCCGTCTATATGCCCTGACTCGAGCAGTTTTATCAGGATCCAGCTGGTCAGGCCGCCGGAGCTACTGCCGCGCAGGTAATCATCGTCTGTAGTCCGGGCGGCGGCGATGCTGAGGTACTTGCCGGTGCGCGGATCATTCTTGAGCTCGGCCGGGAAGACCGCCGCGGCGATGTCATCTTCATTCCGGGATTCATTGCTGAACGGGCAAACGCGACTGGCCGTGGCCAGGCTGCGGGGCCGGGCATGTGACAGGTCGGCGCTGTAATAACCAAGCGTGTTGCGTCGAACCTGGATTTCACCACGGGTGACGAACTGGCAAGCGCCGCAGCCCACACAGATATCCCGCTGGACTACCTGCTCAATCGTAGGCACAGGACAATTCCTTCTGGTTGACGATGTCTTGTTGGGGGCTATCGAAATTGCGGCTGGCCAGCCTGCGGACGGCAGGCAGCTTGCTATGTAGATGCTGGCGCAGGTCATCCGGGCGCGACAGAATCTGCTGGGCGACGGTGATAACGCGATCGGCGAAGTCGGGCTGCGGTTCAATGCACAGGAATTCCGCACCGAACAATCGCATCATGCCCTCGACCTTGCCCTGCGTCGCCAGAGTAATAGCTGGCACACCGCTATACAGCGACATGATCGCCAGATGCATACGTCCGGTGACGGTCAGCGTTGCGCTGGCGGTCAGGCCGCGTATTTCTGAAGGAGAGAGCAACTGGTCGACCAGAACGACCTGCGGGTCCTTGAGGGCCTGATGGATCGCCTGACAGACCGGCAGGTCGTCGCCGCCGGGGCGGGAGACATGGGGTAGCAGTATCACCTGCAGCCCTTGGTGCTGCAGTTCGCGAATAATGCGCACATAGCCGTCGATCTGTCCCTGTGTTCGGCCAATCAGGCCGCTGGCATTGACCAGTGCATAGTCGCAGTGGGCCGGCAGGGAATACAGCAACCGTGAGGCCGTTGCGAAGTTGACGGTACGGGCGGCGAATACGATGTCCGCAACTTCGGTGACATTGGCCAGACCGTCGGCGCGGGCGCGTTCGGCGGATAACGGATCGCGAAGGCACAGCTGGACACCGGCTGCGGTGGCGCGCCGTAAGGCGGTCACCGCCTGGGGGTGTGCCTGCCCATTCCAGCTGAAGCCGAGAATACGCACGGCAACCCCGGCCTGGGCCGCTAGCCAGGCAATGTTGGCGCGATTGGTGGAAGCCTGCCAGTTATAGGCGCCATCCATGATGTCGGCACCGGTAATGGCCAGTGACTGGGCTCGTCCGAGCAACCGGCGAAATACTCCGATGCTGCGCACATGCGGGATAAGATGCCCGTAAATGAGCCCTGGCAGGACGATCACCCGGGTTCGCTCGATATGCTGGTCGGGAACAATGATGTCCTGCTGCCCGTGGCAGATGATGCGGATATCACCCGGGGTATTCTCCAGATAGGCCTCGATCATGGCCTGATCGCCGATATTTCCAGCACCAGGCGGCGCGATCAGCAGGCTGAAGGTGGAGCGCTGATTGGTTGCCGGCCCGACTGTGAATAGCAGCCGATCGATGAAAAGCAGCAGGCGTGGATGCCCGAGGGCCGCTCTGATTCGTTTTTTCATGATTGTCCCGCAGGTAAAGTTGGAGTGGTCAAGGTTGTGACGGGCGCCCTGCACGTAATAGGGTGCTGGAACTGAGCACTTGCAGCAGGCTGCCTCGGAAAGGTGGCCAACTCAGGCCGAGCGTCAGGACGGCGCCGACCATGGCTGCGCTACCGATCAGCAACTGTAGGGGTAGCGATGAGCCCCAGCGGTCGGCGCTGTACCAGGCGAACCCGGCGCTGAGCGCGTAACCGCTGATGATGATCAGGCCATTGCGCAGCATGGCGCCGACCGGGGCGCCGGAGTGCCGCAGAAAGAACAGGCCCCAGAGCCACAGCACGCCCATGCCGCTGGCGACGGTAATCGCCACGCCCGATACGCCCCAGAGTGCCCCGAGAAAGATGAAACCGATCATTACGGGTCGGGATATCAGGGTGAAACGCAGATGCAGTGGCGTCAGGCCCTTGGACAGGAACACCCAATAGCTGGCATAGCTGGCGGCTTGGAAGATGCCCGCCACCGCCAGAATACGAAATACCGGCACCGCCTCCTGCCACTGCGGCCCCAGCACCAGCAGAATGAGCGGTTCGGCCAAGGCAGCGGCAAATGCCAATACACAAACGATCAGATGCAGCATCAGGGTCTGACCATGCAGCAGAAACTGGTCATAGCGCGTCGGTTGTTGTTGCAGGCGAGACAGCACGGGCAGGGCGATGGTGGTAGCGGGTGCGTTAATCTGATTCAGCGGCAACATGGAAAGCTGGTAGGACTTGCTGTACAGCCCCAGGGCCTCTGCGCCGAAGCGATAGCCGATAATCAGGCTGTCGAGGTTGCGCGTGGCATAGCCGATCAACTGCGTGCCCATCAGATTGCAGCCGTAACGCAGCAGGCCTGCCATTGGGGCGCTGCGGCACGGCAGGCCGGGCAGCCAGCGTGCCGCAAGCACCAATGTCACCAGCGTGGCTGCGGACAAGGCCAGTTGCTGACCGACCAGCGCCCAATACTGGTAACCCTCGATGGCCATGAACAGCCCTACCGCCAGCCCGGCGGCCATGCCGAGAATATCGATTATGGCCAGCGTGCCGAAGGACATCCCCCGATTGAGTTGGGCCCGGTATTGGGTAGCGATGCCATTCAACAGGAAGGTGATGGACAGGATACGAGCGATAGGGATTAGCCGGGGCTCATCGTAGAAGGCGGCGAGCACCGGGGCGATGGTAAAAAGTGTCAGGGCGAGGATCACACCGATTGCCGAGTTGATCCAGAACAGGTTGCTGCGTTGCTCGACGGACAGGCTCCGCGTCTGAATCGCCGCGGACGACAGGCCGAAGTCGCGAAGTACCTCGCCAAGGCCGGTCAGCACGACCACCATGGCCATCAAACCATAATCGTTGGGCGACAGCAGGCGCGCGAGAATCACGATGCCGCAGAACTGCAGCATGATCTTCACACCTTGGCCGCCCATGGTGAGTATGGCGCCTCGGGCAGCAATGCTGCCGAGGCTTCGGGCAGGAGAGGTTGTCGTTGCGCGATCACTCATTTGAGATGGGTCACCGCTCGGGTGTCGACGGCAGCCTTTTCGACGCGACCGTAACGGTCCTCGAAGCGCACGATATCGTCTTCGCCCAGATAGGACCCGGACTGCACCTCGATCAGCTGCAAATCGATGACGCCGGGGTTCTCCAGAGTATGGATCTGGCCGACCGGGATATAGGAGGACTGGTTCTCGGTCACCAGATAGGTCTTGTCACCGTTGGTCACTTTGGCTGTGCCGCAGACCACGATCCAATGCTCGGCCCGATGATGGTGCATCTGCAAGGACAGCTTGGCGCCGGGCTTTACGGTGATGTGCTTGACCTGATAGCGGTGACCATGGTCGATGGAATCATAGACTCCCCAGGGCCGATAGACTTCGCGGTGGCTGATGGTCTCCTGACGGCCGGTGGTCTTGAGTTGCTCGACCAGGGCCTTCACATCCTGGCTCCGGTCCTTATGGGCGACCAGCACTGCATCCTTGGTTTCGATAATGATCAGATCATCGACCCCCAGCGTAGCGACCAGACGATGCTCGGCCCGGACCAGGGTATTATGCGAGTCATGCGCCAGGGTATCCCCCTGGGTGGCGTTGCCATTCGCATCCTTGGTACTGGTCTCCCATAATGCCGACCAGGAACCAATATCGCTCCAGCCAGCTTCCAGGCTTACCACCACCGCATCAGCGGTGTTTTCCATCACGGCGTAATCGATGGATTCATCGGGACACCCAGCGAAGGCGTCGGCATCTACCCGGGTGAACAACAGGTCATAGGCATTGGCCAATGCGGCCTGCTGGCAGGCGGTAAGGATATCCGGGCGGTGCTCGGCAAGTTCTTCAAGATAACGCGAGGAGCGGAACAGAAACATTCCGCTGTTCCAGAGATACTGCCCCGAGCTCACATAATCACTGGCGGTAGCAGCGTCGGGCTTTTCCACGAAGCGATTGACGGCAAACGCTCTGTCGCCCATTCGTTCGCCCAGCTGAATATATCCATAGCCGGTTTCTGCCGCAGTGGGCACTATGCCGAAAGTGACCAGCTTGCCGGCTTCGGCCAGGGGAATGGCAGCTTCCAGGCTGGCATGGAATGCGTTGGTATCGGCAATCTGATGGTCGGCCGGCAGGATCAGCAGCAATGGGTCCTGGCCGATGGTGTGCAGTTTGATCGCTGCCAGGGCGATGGCGGGTGCGGTATTGCGCCCGCAGGGTTCCAGGATGATGCGGGTGTCATCCATGCCCAGTTGCTTCAGCTGGGTTGCCGCGAGAAAACGATGCTGTTCATTGCAGATGAGCAAAGGCTGCGAGCAGGCCAGGCCATCAAGTCGTTTGATGGTCGCCTGCAGCATGGTCAACTGCGGCTCGGTCAAGGGCAGAAACTGCTTGGGGTTGAGCTGGCGTGACAGAGGCCAGAGTCGGGAGCCGGAACCGCCGGCCATTATGACGGGCTGCAACATGGTCATACTCCTGCAAGGGTTAAGGTGGAGTTCGGTTGGAACTCCTGGATGGCTGCATCCACGGTCTGGGAGAACCGTTCGTGGAACAGCTCAATGGAAAAGTTTTCCGCTTGTTCGCGGCAGTTTTCGGGACGGATACCATGGCCAATGGTTTCGAACCGCTCGACCGCCTGGATCAGTGATTCGGTGGTCTGCTGGGGAAAGAACAGGCCGGTCCTGCCGTCGATCACGGTTTCCAGTGCGCCGCCCTTGCCGTAGGCAATGACCGGGGTGCCGCAAGCCATTGCCTCGACCGGCGTGATGCCAAAATCCTCCTCTGCGGCGAACACGAATGCCTTGGCTCGTTGCATGTAGTGGCGCATCTGTGGGAAGGGCAGGAAGCCGGTGACCCTTATGTTGGCGCTGCCGGCGGCGACCGCACGGACCTTGTCGAGGTCCGGCCCGTCACCGATGATCACCAGCTGCTGGTTGGGCATCTGCCGAAAGGCCTGGGCGATAAGGTCCATGCGCTTATAGGGCACCATGCGCGATGCCGCGACATAGAAGTTCTGCTTGTCCCGCTCAAGATTGAAGTCGGTGATGTTTACTGGCGGATACACCACCTCGGCTGGCCGCCGATAGCACTTCTGCACCCGCCGGGCAATGAATTCGGAGTTGGCGATGAAGGCGTTGACACCCAGCGAGGACCGCGCATCGAAGTTGCGGATGTAATGCAGCGACCAGCGCGCGATCCAGTTCTTCAGGCCTCTGCTCAGCCCCGACTGCAATAGATACTGGTGTTGCAGGTCCCAGGCATAACGCACTGGAGAATGGATATAGCAGATATGCAGCTGGTCCGGCCCGGTCAGTACCCCCTTGGCGACCGCGTGGGAACTGGAAATGATCAGGTCATAGTTGCTCAGATCGAACTGTTCAATAGCCAGCGGCATGAGCGGCAGATAGCTGCGGTAACGCGTTCGGGCGAAAGGCATGCGCTGGAGAAAGGAGGTGGTTGCCTGTTTACCATTGAGAAATGCCCGCTGATCGTCCTCTAGAAAGTCGATCAGGGAATACAGGTCAGCCTCGGGGTAGAGCCGCAAAATCTGCTCGACCACGCGTTCTGCACCGGAGTAAACGGTAAGCCAGTCGACGACAATGGCAACTTTCATGGTGAGTTCCTTGTTGAGATGAGGCGGGACAGGCTGATCATTGGGCTTGCAGCTGCGTCAGAACATCTCTGACCAGGCTCGCGGTTCTGTCCCAGGTGAAGTTCCGAGACTGCGTCAACCCTCTGTTGCAGAGTCGGCTGCTCAATTCGGCATTTTCGGCCACCGCAATCATCGCCAGGGATATGCTGTCGCTGTCATGGGGATCGATATAGAGCGCGGCATTGCCTCCCACTTCTGGCATTGAAGTTAGTTCCGAAGTGATGACCGGTGTGCCGCAGGCCATGCTTTCAGCCACGGGGAGGCCGAAACCTTCATAGAGTGAGGGGAAGACCGTGGCGATAGCACCGCGGTACCAGCTCGCCAGCTCGGTTTCGCAGAGATGACCGGTGAACAGCACTTGCTGCTGCAGGCCCTCACGGGAAATCAGTTGCTGCAAGGCATTATTGGCCTTGCCGGTGAATACCAATTTGCAGTCGCGGTGCAGGCCGCTGAGCTTGAACGCCTCTATCAGACGCTTTTCATTTTTGTGGCCCTTGCGGTTGCTGCAGCAGAAGAAATAGGCGTAACCGGGCTGCATGGGGGAGACCTCGGCATGGAATATATCGCTGACCCCATTGCCGACTACCGTCACCCGCTCGGGATCGCAACCGGCCCATTCGACGATCCGCCCACGGGAGAACTCCGACACGGTCAGTACCTGCTCGGCGCGATGGATCGCCGGGCGGATGATGAGCTGATAATAGAGTCGCTTCAGGGTGGAGCTGTTGTGTTCGACATCGATATGGTTGAGGTCATGGATGGTGAAGACGAAAGGCAGCCGGCTTCCCGACGGGGGTATGTAACCGGGGCTGTACAACGCCTTCGCACCGCTACCGGCAAGCCAGCGACCGAGCCGGACTGACGAGGAAAAGGAAGCGGGAGGGCTCGGGTCGTCAAACAGACAGGTAAAGTTGAGACGGTCCTGCAACTCCGTGGCAAATCGACCGATGCCGTGCTGGCCAATCCACCTGGAATCAAAAGCTATGTGCGAATGTTCCATGCGGGCTCCGAAAAGGATGGGGGGACTTCAGGCTTACGCAGAGCTGGTCGAAGTAGAAAAACAGAGCCAGCACTGGCAGCAGCCAGAAGGGGTAAAACACAATCTGATTGAAATGCCCGGCCCAGAGCAGGGTGAGCGCGGTGTAAATCAATAACTTGCGAAACAGCAGATAGGGCAGGGGCGAAGGGAGCTGGCGTAACTTGCCGCTGATGACCCAGGCCCATAGGCTGCCTGCCACCAAGGTCACCAAAGTGCCGATGAATCCGTAGCTCATGATCACCATCTGCAGGCTGGAGTCGACCTTGGTGCCATCTTTGAACAAATAGCGGATGGCGAAGTTGTAACCGTGGCCGAGCAGCGGGTGCTGGGCGATCAGTTCCGTGCCGGTATCGAACGCCCGCAGCCGTGACAGCGCCGAGCCGTCATCACGAGTCGTGGTGAAGCGTTCGACCACTCGCTCCACCTGGCTGTCGAAAACATATATCAGCGCCAAAACGAGAAAAGGTGAAAGCAACAGGAAGTAAACATGGGCCGGTCGCACGCCGATGTGCTTGCTCTGATACTGGGTGACCATGCTCAGGATGCGCAGGCCGAATACGCAAGCGAATGCCAGCAGCGCCAGGGAAATGCCTGAACGGGAGAAGCTGAACAGCAGGGCGATCACCATCAGCAGGAAGATCGCAAAATAGCTGCTGCGCTGTATCAGCAAGGTGCCCATGAGGATTGGCAATACGATGATAGTGCCGAAGAAGTTTGGGTCCAGGTAGGTCGAGACCAGGCGGAACTGATGGGGGTCGCCGGTAAAACTGATACCCATCTGTTCCAATTTGAGCCATAGCACTGTGGAGTCGGGATAAATAACCAGCAGCACGAAACTGAACAGAGCTGCGGCGCCATAGGTGACAACGTAGGCCTTGGTCAGACGGGTAATGTCATCACGGAAAATCCAGTGCAGCGCCACGCCAGCGGCGAAGCCCGAGAGGATCATCGCGCTAAGCCGGATGTTGTAGAACATCGAGTCCAGCGCCAAGCCATAATGGTAGATGCCGACACCCAGAGAAAAGGCGTTGACCGCGAGCAGAAAGAGTACCGCCCGGGAGGTGATCAACCGCTTGAAGTTCTTGATCAGGATGGGCGCGGCGCATAAGTAGATCACCAGCTCGCTGGCATTGACGTTGCCGAAGGAACCAGCAATTGGCACAAAGCGTGGCAGATTGCCGAACACGACAAATAGACATACCAGCGCCAGAAAGGCGGCATTGAGTCGAAGATACTGGGTTTTCATGGGGTCTCGGGCGGCTGAGCGCGGCGCGATGTAGCGGCAGGTAGGCTGCCGGGGTTCAGGTAATGGTCTGGGTTGGTGAAAGTGGTTCGGTCTGATCGGTATGCAGGGTCTGATAAACGTCGATATACCGAGCCGTGATGCGGTCGCCGGAAAACTGCGTGGCCCAGGCCAGGCATTGTTCACGCAGCTGTTGCCGGTCGGTAGCTGCCAATCGCTGGGCTGCGGTAACAAAGGCATTGATGTCACCGGCGGGGCAAGCATAGCCAGTCTCGCCGGCACTGATGATCTCGGGGATGCCCCCGGCATCCGAGGCGACCACCGGTACACCATGGGCATTGGCCTCCAATACCACGCGACCCAAGGGCTCGGCCCACTGCGACGGCACCAGCAGGATGTCGATGTCTGGAAAGAATTCATCCGGTGATACGTGCCCCAGCCAGGCCAGATCCAGGCCGGCATAGGTTGATTGCAGCCTGGCCACGTAGGCGCTGTCACCCCGGCCGGCGAGGCATAGCCGGTATCCGGGACCGAGCCGACGGCATACCTGCAGCGCCGTTTCCACACCCTTGGCCGGTTCTATTCGACCTAAATAGCCGAGCGTCAGGCCGCCGTTGGCTGGGAACGAACGTGATGAGGGTAGCGGTTGGGCTACCGAGTTGTAGATCACCTTGGCAGGCGCCGCACGGAAGTAGCCCAGGCGCAGATGCAAAGCACGAACGTGGTTGCTGATTGCTACGTACTGCTGAACGCGCCGGGACCGCCACTTCTTGATCAGGGAAAATAGCCGACAGCTCAGCGAGCCTGGATCCTGGTTACGGTTGCCGTCATAGAGCGTGCAGTTGGGATGGATCAGATAATAGTCACGCGTGGTATGCACTACCGGGATGCCAAGTGCATGCGCCGCGTCCCATACCGCGACCGAGAAACCGGCCAGATTATTGGTGTGCAGCAGGTCCGGCTGTATCTGTCTTAGCAAACGGGAGACATCGAGCCGGGCGAGCGGGTTGTAGATATCCAGCAAATGCCACAACAACCGCAGCGGTCGCGCAGGGGAGCCGGTAAAAGGCCAATACAGATTGCGCAGAGGCAGTCGATACAGCGTAACGCCGTGCAACTGATCGACGCGGCTGTCCGGAGCGTCGTGCAGACTGATCACGCTGACCTCATGCCCCTGGTCCGCCATGGCTTCGGCCAGCAACTGCACCGAGACCTCGGCTCCGCCGATCCGGTAGGGGTAATACAGCGTATTGAGAATGGCGATCTTCATTTCAGCGTCCGGTGGCGTAGTATTGAAAGCCGTTCTTCGCCATGCGTCTGGGGTCATAGAGGTTACGGCCGTCGAAGACCACCGGCTTGTTGAGGTAGTTGCGAATCAGCTCGAAATCCGGCGCTTTGAAAGCCTGCCAATCGGTCACCACGACCAGGGCATCGGCCCCCTTGAGTGCCGACTCCTTGGTACCGCACAGCTGCAGCTCATCGCAATCCAGATAAAGGCGCTGAGTTTCTTCCATGGCTTCGGGATCGTAGGCGCGGACCCGTGCACCGGCTTTCCAGAGCGCTTCCATCAACACCCGGCTGGGTGCTTCGCGCATATCATTGGTATTGGGTTTGAAGGCCAACCCCCAGATGGCGAAGGTCTTGCCGTGGAGGTCCCCCTGAAAGTGTCGGGAAATCTTGCGAAACAGCATGGTCTTCTGCTCTTGGTTGCGTGACTCCACTGCTCGTAGCAGCCGGGCATCGAAATCGACGATCTCGGCGGTCCGTATCAGCGCCTGGATGTCCTTGGGGAAACAGGAGCCGCCATAGCCGGCACCGGGGTAGATGAAGTGGTAGCCGATGCGCGGGTCCGAGCCGATACCCTGGCGTACCATCTCGATATCCGCGCCGAGTAACTCGGCCAGATTGGCCATTTCGTTCATGAAACTGATCTTGGTTGCCAGCATGCAATTGGCTGCATACTTGGTCAGTTCGGCGCTCTGCACATCCATGACGATGATCTTTTCATGGTTGCGATTGAAGGGCGCATACAACTCGCGCATCACTTCCTCGGCGTCGCTGCTGTCGGATCCTATGATGATCCGGTCCGGGCGCATGCAGTCAGCCACCGCTGAACCTTCCTTGAGAAACTCGGGATTGGACACGACATCAAAGGTCAGCGCCGGGTCGTCGCGCCTGGCCAGCACGCCGTTGACCGTTTCGCAGACCTGACGCGCGGTCCCCACCGGCACCGTGGACTTGTTGATGATGATGCGGTGCCCATCCATGTGTTCGGCAATGGTCGCGGCGACGGCCAGGACATACTGCAGGTCGGCGGAACCATCTTCATCCGGCGGCGTGCCGACCGCGATGAATTGCACTGTGCCATGACGGACCCCGACAGGGGCGTCGGTGGTGAACTGCAGCCGGCCAGCGGCGTGGTTGTCGCGCACCAGGTTCTCCAGGCCGGGTTCGTAGATCGGAATCTGACCTTGTTGCAGACGCTCGATCTTGCCCGGGTCCACATCCACACAGATAACGTGATGGCCGACTTCTGCCAGCACGGCGCCCTGCACCAATCCTACATAGCCGGTACCAAATACGGTTACTTTCATGATCATTCCTCAGAGAATCCAGCGCGCTTCTATGGCAGTCGGGTGAGTGAGGGGCCTATGCTTTTTCCGATTTGTATTCGTAGAAGTAATGGCCGTACTGACTGTATCCATAGGCGGATGACTTTTTGATTACGGCATTGAAGATGGCCCCTTTGAGCTGAATATCGTCCTGTTCGAAGCAGCGTTTGGCGGCTTCGATCTCCTTGGCCGAATTCTGTCCGAAACGCGTGACCAGCAGGCTGATACCGGCTTCACGACCGACGATGGAGGCATCGGTGACGGCCAGTACCGGTGGGGTATCAATGATGATGAGATCGTATCGGTCGTCGATCTCCCTGAGGAAACGGCGAAAGTTCTCATGCATCAGGAGTTCGGATGGGTTGGGTGGAATGCGGCCCCGTGCCATCAAGTGCAGGTTGTCCATCTCGGTGCGCTGGATGGCGGTGTCGATATCGATGCGGGCAGTCAGCAGATCGGACAGACCATCCCTTGCCGGTAGCCGAAATACCTTGTTGAGGTAGCCCTTGCGCATATCCGCGTCGATCAACAGGATTTTCTGTCCGGTCTGAGCCATGCTGGCGGCCAGGTTCACGGCGACGAAGGACTTGCCTACGGAGGGGCTGGGTCCCGAGATCATCAGGACATTGTTCATCGCCTCGGCATGGGCGAAATGCAGGCTGGTACGCAGGCGCCGCAAGGACTCCACCGCGAGGTCGGCGGGGTTCTTCAGTGCCAGGATCAGACTGTCACGTTGTGCGGCGCGGCTATTACTGCGCATCTGCTTCTCCAGATGTTCCTGATCTTTGCTGAAGGGAATGGCAGCATAGACCGGCAGGCCGAGCTGTTCGATGAGTTCGGGGTTTTCCACTCCGCGATTGTGCATCTGGCGCAGCAGGACCAGGGCGACGCCGAGGAACCCGCCGAACAGCGTGGCCAGGATGGTGACAATAGTCTTACGCGGCTTGACGGGACGCGACACGCTGGCGTCGGCTGCATCGATGATACGCACGTTCCCGACGGTGCCAGCGCGCAGGACGTCCAGTTCCTGCGAGCGGTTGAGCATTGCGGTATATACCTCGGTGGTTACCGCAACATCACGTGACAACCGCAGCAGCTCTTGTTGAGTCTCGGGCAATTCATCGACCTTCTTGCTCAATTCGTTGCGCTGGCGCTGCAGTTGCTGGGTCTGCTCCAGCAGAATCTGATAGGACGGGTGCTCACCAGTAAAGCGGCGCTGCAGCTCGGTACGCTTGAGTTCCTGTTCGGAGATCAAGGTATCCAGCTCGATGATCTGGTTCAGCACTGACTGGGTCTCGATGGAGATGTCCACGGACCTGCTGCTCATCTGGAAGTCATTCAGTGCCTGTTCATAGCGCTCCAACTCGGAGCGTACCTGGGGCAGCTGTTCACGCAGAAACTGCAGGCTTTGCGCGGCCTCCGCCGAGTTACGTTCGACGTTCTGGCGCACATAGAGTCGACTGACTTCGTCCAGAACCCGGATCGCATACTGGTGATCGGCGTGTTGCAGGGACAGGCTGATGATACCGGAATCCTTGGCGCGCTCGCTGGCGTCCAACTCGCTTTGGAAATACATGATGGTGTTCAGCAGGCGGTTTCGGGCTACTGTGAAGCGGGTGCCGGGACGGGCCTGGAGCCTGGCGATTTGCACCCTGAATCCGTTCTGCTCGACCTGTTGACCGACCTGGCCGGTCAGCAGTTGCTCATCATTGCCGTCATATAGACTGAAGTAGTCATGGGCGCCGGCGACCAGGGTAAGCGGTGTGTCCAGGTAAGCGGTAGGTACATGTAGCTGGAATATTTCCAACTCTTCACCGCCCCAGGCGTATTCGACCAGGCCAAACCAGGGTAGGGCCAGCTCACCAGCGAACTCGGGCTGGAAGCGCCGCGCCGCCCATTCGCCGAAAACCGGAAAGTAATTGGGTGCCGCTACCGTATCCAGCTTGAGGTTGGTAACCGCCTGACCGATCACCGCTCTGGACTTGATCAGCTCGATCTCGGTAACGGCCTTGGAGGGGCCGCCAAATACATCCGACAGCTCCGACATACCTGCCAGGCCACCACTTTTTTCTTCAATCTGGATCAGAGCGTTGGCCTGGTATATCGGGGTGGTCAGAATGGCGTAGGTCATGCCAAGTAGAGCGAACCCCAGGGTCAATCCGGCGATGATCCATTTGCCATCGATCAACGCGCCGAAAAGCACCGCCAAGTCGATTTCGTCGGTACTGCTCTGATTCCGATAGGGGGAGGTGATGTTTTGCATGATTTCCCTTGCGCATGCGCATGATGAAGTGGTCTTGAAGCGTCGGTTCCAAGTGGTTGGGGTGAGGCTTCAGGCACGCTACCGCCCCAGGATTTGCAGTCGGATCCTGAAGACTGTTGTCGCTATGTATGGTTGAACTTCTCAGGCGGGCATACGGCAGCCACAACGGCTACTGCACGTTTGAGAAAGGCAGTTGGTAATAAAAAGTTCGTTACTGCCGGAGCATGCTGGCTGAGGTCGCCGTCCAGATCTCAGGCTTCTGGTGATGTCCGATACGATGGGTGTACAACGGTTTTATAAATTCTTCCACGGACTCCGGGCGCAATGAAGGGCAGGAGTGCGTGGCTGCTTCGATGATGTGCTGGAGCGATCTGTTGGTAATGTCCTGTCGCCAGTCGGGAAGCAGCGGTCGGGAAAAATCCGATGTTAGTAACTGATACAGCAGAATCCCCAGCGAGTAGATATCACTGCGCGGGGTTACATCGTCGTTGCGGTAGGTTTCCGGCGCCCGGTAAAAGCAGCAGCAGCTTGTTTTATGGGGCTGCCCGGGATTCGCCAGGGACTTTTCCGGTGCGGTAATCCGTATGCGGCCGTTATCCGCAACGATGAGATTGTCCGGTTGCAAGAACGCATGGACAGTGCCTCTGGAGTGTTGCTCGGACACTTCCCTCGCCAAGCTCATGAACAGGTTGAGCCGTTGTTCGATTGGCATGATGTCCAGGTGACGCTGTCCGGCCCAGGCTTCCAAGGTAGCGCCACCTGCATGGTGGAAGGCGCGTGCTCCCGCATGCGTTGTATTCATTGCGGTGCCTGCATCCAGAATCATTCCAGCCCGATCGAATCCGGCGGGGTTCAGGGGAATTACATCCAGATGGTGGAACGAGGGGGCGGGCGGCGCTATCCGGGCGCTGGTGAACAGGGGATCGCCGATGGCTGCGCCTGCGCCGACGTATGGCTGTGTCGGAATGATATCGCAATCGGCCTGAGCCTCCATTTTCTTCACCGGTCCTTTGATCCGGTAGCCGACCCGGGGGATGGTGACCAACAGCAGCGCATTGACGCCCAGCGCCTTACGTAGTTTGGCCATGGCGTTGGCGAGTACGTTTTCCACGGTAATCCGCCCGCCCCAGACGGTATGCAATAACTCTCCCTTGGTTACTACCTCGTCGGCGTGCTCGAGAATTTTTGCCAGCAACACCAAGGGCCTGCGTTCGATTGCTACCGGTGATCCATCGATTCTAAGTTCGAAGCGCGCTTCGTTAAACTCCGCTGTACCGAAAAAATATCGATACAGCCTGGCAGGTCGCTTGTGCAGTAAATCCATTGCTATCTCCCTCTCTGCATGGGTCACGCCGGATATTAAGGCAGATAATTCAAGATTAAGTTTTGTTCGTTAGCAATTGGTTATAGATCGGTTATTACGCTGTAGTCGTTACTGATTCGTGAAGGCGCACCGCTCGGTTTCGTGCCTGAATGTTTTGAAATTGGCATGGGCAGTCGTATATTGCCGCGCCGGGTCAGGGGTTTCCTCACTTGTTGGGGTGTTTATATGGATGTTGATGATAAGTTCTCCGAAAAGCTGGCCAGGATGGTGAAATCTTCGTTTACCTTGTCGGTCGTTGATATGCTCCCGGAGTGGGCTGAGTACCAACTCAGATACCTGAAACGGCACAGGAAACTGTGCAATTTCCGCGACCCGCAAAGGTTGTCCGAAAAGTTGCATCATCGAATGCGCTATCCCTTGCCACATTTTTCACGCTTGGCCGATAAGGTGTTGGTTCGTGATTATATTCGAGACACAGTAGGAGACAGATTCAATGTTCCCTTGTATGCCGCCATGGAAGTGGTAACTGCGTCACAGTTTGAATGTTTGCCTGATAGTTTTGTCATGAAAACGAATAACAGCAGCGGTGCGGTCAAGATTGTTTCCGACAAGTCTCGGGAAGACATGGAGCAACTTGCAGCGTTGAGTAATGCCTGGTTGCGAGACGACTTTTCCCGACGTCGAGGCGAACGGCATTACAAGGCCATCCGCCCTCAGGTGCTGTTCGAACAGGCATTACTGACAGCCAATGGGCCGCCGGCGGATTACAAGATTCATGTATTCAACCCCGTGGAAGGGGATAGCTACCTGTTTATCCAGGTGATTAACGGGCGGTTCGGCCGTATGACCCAGAATCTGTTCTCCGCAGATTGGCAGGAATTGCCGTTCCGTCTTGGCGAGACGTTGCCTCCCAGTATCGATACCGGCATTACCCGCGCTCCTGCCGAGCTGGCCGAGATGCTCGATGTTGCCCGGCGGCTGGCGCAACCTTTTGGCTATTGCCGGGTGGACATGTATGTGTTCGAGGGGCGGATCTACGTGGGGGAGATCACTTTCACCCCAGGAGCCGGGGCTTTCAAGCTGTACCCCGCGGAGTGGGACCTGAAACTGGGGGCATTGTTTCGTTGGCCGGAGCTGCCGCTGTCGGCTATTACCCTCGAAGCGATTGGACGCGGCCGCCATTTTCATGATGCGGTCAACGAGTTGGGGTGAATCATGGGCAAGCCTGTAACTACCGGTGTTTCGGATACCGGGGCATTCCGCGGAGATATCGAAGGTCTGAGAGCGCTGGCGGCGTTGCTGGTCGCCATCTTCCACATCTGGATGAACAAGGTCTCCGGCGGGGTGGATGTATTCTTCGTGGTGTCTGGCTACCTGATCACGCTCTCACTGCTCAGGCAATACGACCAGCAGGGGCGGGTGCGACCGCTGGTGTTCTGGGCGGGGCTGGCGCGGCGGCTATTGCCGGCCGCTCTGTTGGTGATCGCGGCAGTATTGCTGGGGACCTGGCTGCTGTTACCCCGGTCGCTGTGGATGTCCGCAATGAAGGAAAGCCTGGCGGCGATGTTCTATATGGAGAACTGGCTGCTGGCGTTGAACTCGGTGGATTATCTGGCGCGAGACAATCTGCCGAGCCCGGTGCAACATTACTGGGCGCTGTCGGCGCAGGGGCAATTCTATGCGCTCTGGCCATTCGTGGTCATGCTGGCGCTGTATCTGAGTTCACGTTTGGCACTGAGCCAACGACGGGGGCTCTTGCTGACCTTCGTTAGTGTGTTCATGCTCTCGCTCGGGTTTTCCATCATCCATACTGCGGCGAATCAGACTTTTGCCTATTTCAACACCTTTGCCCGGGTCTGGCAGTTCGCACTCGGGGGGCTTGTCGCCATCACGCCATGGATAACGGTCAATGGTAGTTTGCGCCGGCCGCTGGGCTGGATAGGGCTGGCCGCCATCGTCAGCTGCGGGTTTCTGCTGGATGTGTCGCTGAGCTTCCCGGGTTATGCCGCGTTGTGGCCCTCGCTGGGCGCGGCGCTGGTGCTTGGTGCCGGTGCGGGCATGCTGCCGTTGAGCGCACGGAACTTGCTGTCGATCCGGCCATTGGTCTGGCTGGGCGGGATCAGTTATGCCTTCTATCTGTGGCACTGGCCGGTGATGATTTTCTTGCGGGCGAGTTTCGGTGAACCGGCCACCACCTGGTATGGCGGAGTGGTGATCATGCTGCTGTCGTTGATCCTGGCCTGGCTCACTACCCGGTTGGTCGAAAAACCGCTACGCAAACACCTCGGGCGACGGTCTCCTGGTTTCGCCTACGCGGCCGGGTTGGCGGCAGTGGCCCCGCTGGTGCTGGCAATCCTGCTGTGGCGCAACGAGGTGAAGGACCTGACCGAGGAATACCGGGTGCCCGAAGTAGTCGACGCCACTCTCTATCCTGGTGCCCGGGTGCTGGCCGATGGCAGCCCCGCCGGAGGCGTCACCCATGCTGCCATTGTTCCGGAACCCTTTATGGCCAGCAGGGATGTTCCCAGACCCTACCGGGAAGGTTGCCACCAGGACCTGTATGGTACCGAGGCCACGCCTTGCCATTACGGGAGCGCCGACGGGGAGACGACTATCGCGGTGGCCGGCAGTTCGCACGCCACGCACTGGGTGCCCGCTCTGGATGTCATCGCCCAGCAGCGCAACTGGCGACTGGTGAGCTATACCAAGAATGGTTGCCGCTTTACCGCGCTGGTTGAGGAATCACCGGAGAATCGGCAGAACTCCTGTGCCCAATGGAACGACAATGTACTCGCGGCTATTGCCGAACTCGAACCGGATTTCGTCTTCACCACAGCCACGGTAGCGATGACAGTCGATCAGCCCGAGCATGTGCCTGAAGGTTACGTGCAGCAGTGGCAGAAGCTGCAGGCGCTGGGCTTCAAGGTACTCGCGGTGCGCGATACTCCTTTCATGGGTTTTCATGTACCGACCTGCGTCGATATGAACGGGGCAAACTCACCCCAATGTTCCCGGCCGCGCAACGCTGCCTTGACGGAGACCTTGGTGCTGGAGCAATTGAACGTTGCGGGTACAGCCGCGCATTTCATCGATATGAGCGATTATTTCTGTACCCGTGATACCTGTCCGGCGGTCGTGGGCAACGTTCTGGTCTACAAGGACAAGAGCCATATTTCGACCGTCTACATGAAATCCCTGAGCAGCTATCTGGGACAAGAAATCGACCAAGCGATGCAAGAGCATGCCGAGCGCCATCTTGTTGAGCGCTGACGGCTTCTATGTATGACATGAACTGTCCGTCAGGCCCTGCAGTATTCCGCAGGCTTCCATCGGGCGGACGCCGGCGCACTTTTCGCGCAATATTATCAGGTGCTGCTTGAGTTGACCCAGAGCTTCAATCTGGTCTTCCACCTGTTGGATGTGCGTGTCCAGCATGGCATTCACTTCACTGCAATCCAGGGTAGGATTCTCCCGTAGGCTCAGCAGAGCCCGAATCTCCCCGAGCGACATGTCCAGCGAGCGGCAATGGCGAATGAACTGCAGCCGCTCGAGGTGGGCTTCGTTGTAGAGCCGGTAATTCCCCTCGCTGCGCGCTGGTTCCGGCAGCAGTCGCTCTTTCTCATAGTAACGAATGGTCACGACCTCGCAGCCGGTACGTCGGGCCAGTTCGCCGATTCTGATATCCATGTTTGCTCCCGCTTGACTCTATAGTGGCTATAGGGATTCTAATCCCAATACCGAACGACAAGTCAAGGAAATGCCATGAGCGAAGTGCCAACCAGAGAATGCGGCTGCGACAGCGTCCATGCCGCCACTGTCATCCCGGAGGTGACCCAGCCGTCAGGGACAGCTGCGGCGGTTGCCCGATATCACGTGGAGAATATGGACTGCCCCACGGAAGAGGCGCTGATCCGCAATAAGCTCGCCGGTCTGCCCGGTATCGTGGGATTGGACTTCAACTTGCTCCAGCGCAAACTGACTGTGCATCACAATCTGGCTTCGCTGGTACCGGTGGAGCGCGCCCTGGCGGCCATCGGTATGCGGGCGGTGCAGCATGATGATCGGGGCGAAGCGCCGCCTCCGGCGCAGAGCAATACTCGCTGGTGGACCTTGGTTGTCGCGTTGGTTGCCGCTGGTGCGGCGGAAGTCGTGTATTGGGTTCAGGGCGGGAATCACTGGCTGGTGATGCTGTTGGCATTGGGCGCCATTTTCACTGGTGGTCTTTCCACTTACCGCAAGGGCTGGATCGCTCTCAGACATGGCAACCTCAACATCAACGCGCTGATGTCCATCGCTGTCACCGGGGCCATGCTGATCGGCCACTGGCCGGAAGCGGCAATGGTAATGGTGCTTTTTGCCCTGGCGGAGGTCATCGAGGCCAGGTCTCTGGACCGCGCCCGCAATGCCATCCGCAAGCTGCTGGATCTGGCGCCGGAGCGAGCTACGGTGCAGCAACCTGATGGTAGCTGGCTGGAAGTAGAGGCCAGGCAGGTTACGGTCGGCAGTCGGGTACGGGTACGCCCCGGTGAGCGTATCGCCCTGGATGGCGAGGTACTGGAAGGCCGCTCGACCGTGAACCAGGCACCCATCACCGGCGAGAGTCTGCCGGTCGAGAAGGCGCCGGGGGACGTGGTGTTCGCCGGTACCATCAACGAGTCCGGGTCTTTCGAGCTGGGTGTCACTGCGCCAGCCGACCAATCCACGCTGGCACGCATCATCCATGCGGTAGAGGCGGCGCAGGCCAGTCGTGCGCCCACCCAGCGTTTCGTTGACCGCTTTGCCCGCTGGTACACGCCTGCCATATTCGCCCTGGCGGTAGCGGTGGCGGTATTGCCGCCGCTGTTCATGGCCGGCGGTTGGCTGGATTGGATCTACCGGGCCCTGGTGCTGCTGGTCGTCGCGTGTCCTTGTGCACTGGTTATCTCCACGCCGGTCAGCATCGTCAGTGGACTGGCGGCGGCCGCCCGGCAAGGCATCCTGATCAAGGGTGGGGCCTACCTTGAGGAAGGCCACAAGCTGCGGTGGTTGGCGTTGGACAAGACCGGAACCATTACCCACGGTAAGCCGGTCCAGACTGATTTCATTCCCCTGGCTGGGCATGATCCGGCTGACAGTCGCACGCTGGCGGCCAGTCTGGCACGGCGATCCGACCATCCGGTGTCCCGGGCCATCACCGATGCGGCGTTGGCGGATGGGCTGGCGCTGCATGAGGTAACGGATTTCGAAGCGCTGCCGGGCCGGGGAGCACGTGGTGTGATCGACGGCAGGCTGTGTCACCTAGGCAATCAGCGGCTGCTGGAAGAACTGGGGCTAAGTAGGGTGGCAGAAGGGCTGCCGGTCGCCGATCTGGAAGCGCAGGGCAAAAGCGTGGTGTTGCTGGTGGTCGAGGGCGAGGTGCGGAGCCTGTTTGCCGTCGCCGACACGATCCGGGACAGTAGCCGCGAGGCGCTGGCCGAGTTACATGACCTGGGCATCCAGACGCTGATGCTCAGCGGTGACAATCCCCATGCTGCGCGAGCAATTGCCAATCAAGCCGGCATCGACCGCGCCGAGGGTAACCTGTTGCCTGAAGACAAGGCGCGGGCAATCGAACGCCTGGCTGATGAAGGAAAGGTGGGCATGGTGGGTGACGGCATCAACGACGCGCCGGCGTTGGCGCGGGCGGATATCGGTTTTGCCATGGGCGCGGCGGGCACCGACATTGCCATCGAGACTGCCGATGTGGCACTGATGAGTGATGATCTGCGCAAGATACCGGCGTTCGTGCGCCTGTCTCGGGCGACCTCGCGGGTATTGATGCAGAACATTGTGCTGGCTCTGGGAATAAAGGCGGTGTTTCTGGTGCTGACCTTTACCGGGGATGCGACCATGTGGATGGCGGTCTTTGCCGATATGGGGGCGAGTTTGCTGGTGGTGGCGAATGGGTTGCGGTTGCTGCGTGGATGAGGTGATCTGATGTGGAGCTGGGCGGCCCCAGCCCTCTCCCGCGAGGGGAGAGGGCCTACGCCTACTCCACCGTCACCGATTTGGCCAGATTGCGGGGTTTATCCACATCGGTGCCTTTGACCAGCGCCACGTGGTAGCTGAGCAATTGCAGGGGGATGGTGTAGATAATTGGCGAGATGATGTCATCGACCTGCGGCAAACTGATGGTGTCACTGTCATCACCGGGTTGTTCGATGGTTTCACAGGCGAAGGTGATCAGCTGTCCGCCCCGTGCGCGCACTTCTTCCAGGTTGGATTTGAGTTTTTCCAGCAGGCTGTCGCTGGGCGCGACGCTGACCACGGGCATGTCTTCATCGACCAGCGCCAATGGGCCATGCTTTAGCTCGCCGGCGGCGTAGGCTTCAGCGTGAATATAGGAGATCTCCTTCAGCTTGAGCGCACCTTCCATGGCGATAGGGTAGTGCGGGCCGCGACCGAGGAACAAGGCGTGGTGCTTGTTGGCGAAGCGCTCGGCCAGGGTGGTGATGGCTGGCTCCAATGTCAGCACCGCCTCAATCAACGGCGGCAGTTGGCGCAGGGCGGCGACGTTCGCGGCCACCTGTTTGGGCGACAGGCCGCGCACCTGCACCAGCGCGGTAGTCAGCCATAGCAGCGCCACCAGCTGGGTGGTAAAGGCCTTGGTCGAGGCCACACCGATCTCCGGGCCGGCCTGGGTCAGCAGTCGCCAGTCGGCTTCACGGACCAGAGAGCTGCCGGCCACGTTGCAGATGGCCAGCGATGCGAGATAGCCCTGGTCCTTGGCGAAGCGCAGGGCGGCCAGGGTGTCGGCGGTTTCACCAGACTGGGAAATGGTGATCAGCAATGTATTGGCCGGCACCACCACAGTGCGATAGCGGTATTCGCTGGCAACCTCGACCTGGCAGGGCAAGCCGGCCTGGGATTCGATCCAGTAGCGTGCAACCAGGCCAGCATGATAACTGGTGCCACAGGCGACGATATGGATGTTCTGTACCTGCGCCAGACGGCTTTCGGCATCTGGACCGAGGATGGCTGTCAGCACATGGTCATCGCCGAGGGTGCCGCTGAGGGTATTGCTGATGGCCTCGGGCTGCTCGAAGATTTCCTTGAGCATGTAGTGGCGGTATTCACCCTTGTCCAGGCTGTGCGCCGCGTGCTCGTAGCGCTTGACCGGGCGCTCCACCTTGGCGCGTTCACGATCCCAGATCTCGCAACCATCGATGGTCAGGCGGGCATGGTCGCCTTCATCCAGATAACGGAAGCGGTCGGTCACCTGCAGCAGCGCCAGCGGATCGGAGGCGATATAGGATTCGCCACTGCCTTCGCCAATGACCAGCGGACTGCCCATACGGGCGCAATACAGGTTCTGCGGTTCGTCCTCGTGAATCAATGCCAGGGCGTAGGCACCGTGCAGTTCGCCCAGGGCGTTGCGGAAGGCCTGCAGCAGATTGCGCGTCTGGCTGTAATGCCAGGCAATCAGATGCGCGACCACTTCGGTATCGGTCTCGGAGGTGAACACATAGCCCAGATCGATCAGCCTGTGGCGCAGCGCCGAGTGATTCTCGATGATGCCGTTGTGCACGATCGCCAGTCCCTGGGATACATGTGGATGGGCATTATGCTCGGCCGGTTTGCCATGGGTTGCCCAGCGGGTGTGGGCGATGCCCAGGTTGCCGGCGGCGGGAGTGGCAGCGAGTGCGTTCTCAAGCTCGATTACCTTGCCGGTGGCGCGTACCCGCTGGATGCCGCTGTCGGCGTCGAATACGGCAACCCCGGCCGAATCATAACCGCGGTATTCCAGCCGGCGCAGGCCTTCGAGCAGGATGGGAGTGATATTACGCTGGGCGACGGCGCCGACGATTCCGCACATGGGATATTCCTTGTTTGCTAGCTGCAAAGACCGCAGTTTATCACCGGTAGGCCGGGTGCACGATATTGAGCTTCGGCCATGTTCTGAATTGTTCTGTTATCTGGACTATTCTGAAAGCTATCGGCCGGCGTACAGAGTTCGTGAGTGACCTGCCGGTCAACGTACTACCAAGAGGAGGCGCCTGATGTCGATTGACAGTTTGCAAACCCTGAGCAGCCTGCAAGTGGGTGACAGGACCTATCAGTATCACTCCCTGCCCAAGGCCGGTGAACTGCTGGGCGAGATCAACAGGTTGCCGATGTCGCTGAAAGTGCTGCTGGAGAACCTGCTGCGTCACGAGGATGGTGAAACGGTGACCCGCGAGGATATCCAGGCGATGGCTGACTGGCTGGTCAAGCGGCATTCGGACCGGGAGATCCAATACCGGCCGCGCGGGTGTTGATGCAGGACTTCACCGGGGTGCCGGCGGTGGTGGATCTGGCCGCGATGCGCGATGCCGTGGCGCGGGCCGGTGCCGACCCGCAGCGGATCAATCCGCTGTCACCGGTGGACCTGGTCATCGACCACTCGGTGATGGTGGACCACTTCGGCAACGATGCGGCCTTCCAAGGCAATGTCGAGATGGAGATGCAGCGTAACGGTGAACGGTATGCCTTCCTGCGCTGGGGCCAGAAGGCCTTCAACAATTTCCGGGTAGTGCCGCCGGGTACCGGCATCTGCCATCAGGTAAACCTGGAGTATCTGGCGCAGAGTGTCTGGGCGGCGGACGTCGATGGCCAGTGGTGGGCCTATCCGGACACCCTGGTGGGCACGGATTCGCACACCACCATGGTCAATGGCCTGGGCGTGCTGGGCTGGGGCGTCGGCGGCATCGAGGCCGAGGCGGCCATGCTCGGCCAGCCGGTGTCCATGCTGATCCCCGAGGTGGTGGGCTTCAAGCTGACCGGCAAATTGCGTGAGGGCATGACCGCCACCGATCTGGTGCTGACCGTGACCCAGATGCTGCGCCAGCACGGGGTAGTGGGTAAATTCGTCGAGTTCTACGGCGACGGTCTGGCAGACCTGCCATTGGCCGATCGCGCCACCATTGCCAATATGGCGCCGGAGTACGGCGCCACCTGCGGCTTCTTTCCCATTGATGATATTACCCTAGGCTACCTGCGCCTGACCGGCCGCCCCCAGGAGGTCGTCGAGCGGGTTGAAGCCTACGCCAAGGCGCAGGGGCTGTGGCGTGAGCCGGGTCATGAGCCGGTGTTCACCGATACCCTGCATCTGGATATGAACGAGGTCGAGCCGAGCCTGGCCGGGCCGCGCCGCCCCCAGGATCGGGTGCCCCTGGGCCAGGTACCCAAGGCGTTCGAGGAGTTGCTGGCGCTGCAGACGGCGACCATTGCCACTGATGTCGAGCGGTTGGAAGACGAAGGTGGTGGCGGTACGGCGGTGGGTGGCCCGCGCGGTGAAGTCTGTGTGACCATCGATGGCGAAGAGCACGTCCTGAAAAACGGCGCGGTGGTGATCGCCGCCATCACCTCCTGTACCAACACGTCCAACCCCAGCGTCATGATGGCGGCGGGGTTGCTGGCCAAGAAAGCGGTCGAGCGTGGCATTCAGCGCAAGCCGTGGGTCAAGTCGTCATTGGCGCCGGGGTCCAAGGTGGTAACCGACTATCTGGAGCGGGCCGGGTTGATCGATTATCTGGACCAGCTCGGTTTCAACCTGGTCGGCTATGGCTGCACCACTTGTATCGGCAACTCCGGCCCGCTGCCGGAGCCGATCAGCCATGCGGTCAGTGAGCATGATCTGGTGGTATCGGCGGTACTGTCCGGCAACCGCAACTTCGAGGGGCGGGTGCATCAGCAGGTCAAGGCCAACTGGCTGGCGTCGCCGCCTTTAGTGGTGGCTTATGCGCTGGCTGGCGATAGCCGCCTGAATCTGCAGGAAGAGCCGCTGGGGTTGGACCGTGACAACAAGCCGGTATTCCTGCGTGATCTGTGGCCGAGCAATGCCGAAATTGCCGAGGCGGTGGCACTGGTGGAAGACAACATGTTTCGTCGCCGTTACGCTGATGTATTCACCGGCGATGAACATTGGCAGTCAATCAGCGTGAGCGGTGGGGATACCTACACCTGGGACAGTCAGTCGACCTATGTCCAGAACCCTCCCTATTTCGAGCGCATTGATCAGCCACTGGAGCCGCTGCAGCCGATCCATCAGGCCCGGGTACTGGCGGTGTTCGGTGACTCGATCACCACGGATCATATCTCGCCGGCGGGGACTATCAAGTCCAGCTCACCGGCTGGGGAATATCTGCAACGGCTGGGTGTGAAGCCGGAAGACTTCAACTCCTATGGCTCGCGGCGCGGCAACCACGAAGTAATGATGCGCGGGACCTTCGCCAATATTCGCATCCGCAACCGCATGCTCGGTGGCGAGGAGGGTGGCCTGACTATCCATACTCCCAGCGGTGAGCGGATGTCCATCTACGATGCAGCTATGCGGTATCAGGCCGAAGGCACGCCCCTGGTGGTACTGGCGGGCAAGGAGTATGGCACTGGCTCCAGCCGCGACTGGGCAGCCAAGGGCACCAACCTGCTGGGTGTGAAAGCCGTCATTGCTGAGAGTTTCGAGCGTATCCACCGCTCCAACCTGGTTGGCATGGGCGTGTTACCCCTGCAGTTCATCAATGGGCAGAATGCCCCGACGCTGCAGCTGGACGGGCACGAGGTGCTGGATATCCCCGGCATCGACGACAACCTGCGCCCCGGGCAGATGCTCAAGGTCACGGCGCATCATCCGAGCGGTCGCCAGATCGAGTTCGAGGTGCTGTGCCGGATCGATACCGGCAATGAGGTGGATTACTTCAAGGCCGGTGGGATCCTGCATTATGTGCTGCGGGGTTTATTGGCGGAGGGTAAAGGGTAAGTCGGCGATGCCCCCGCGGACGTTGAGCCGTCCGAGGGGCGTTAAAAGCCCTGGGAGCGACGAGCCCGCGGGGCGCGATCGGACTCGATGGCGGAGTCAGCCGGTAACGCAGGTGTTGCCGGCCAATTCCGGTACGAGCTGGTGCTCGAACCTCCCAGGCATCCAGCGGACTATGGAAGGCTGGTGACTACAGATCCTCCCCCAGAAACCCGCCCGACTGCCGTGCCCATAACTGGGCATATAGTCCGCCCTGGCTGATCAACTCGGCATGACTGCCGTCTTCGACGATACGCCCCTGATCCATGACAATCAGCCGGTCCATTTCGGCGATGGTCGATAGTCGGTGGGCGATGGCGATCACGGTTTTGCCCTGCATCAGTTGATTGAGATTTTCCTGGATCGCGGCTTCGACTTCCGAATCCAGCGCCGAGGTGGCCTCGTCGAGAATCAGGATGGGCGCATCCTTGAGCATGACGCGGGCAATGGCGATGCGCTGGCGCTGACCGCCGGAGAGTTTCACCCCGCGCTCACCGACATGGGCATCATAGCCGCGACGGCCCCGGGCATCGCTCAAACCGGGGATGAAGCCGTCAGAATGGGCATTGCGCGCGGCCTGTAGCATCATCTCCTCGGTGGCGTCGGGGCGGCCATAGAGAATGTTGTCCCGTACCGAACGGTGCAGCAGCGAGGTGTCCTGGGTGACCATGCCGATATGCTCGCGCAGGGAGTCCTGGCTGACCTCGGCAATATTCTGCCCATCGATGAGAATGCGCCCGCCCTCCGCGTCGTAGAAGCGCAGCAGCAGATTCACCAGGGTCGACTTGCCCGCCCCGGAGCGGCCCACCAGGCCGATCCGCTCACCGGGACGGATGTGCAGATGCAGGTCATCCATCACCCCATGACCCTTGCCGTAATGAAACCGTACATGCTCGAACTGGATCTCGCCCCGGCTGACTTCCAGGCGCTTGGCATCCGGCTGATCGGTGATCAGTTGCGGACGGGAGATGGAGTTGATGCCGTCCTGCACGGTACCGACGTTCTCGAACAGCGCGGAGATTTCCCACATGATCCACTGCGACATGCCCCACAGACGCAACACCAGACCCACGGCCACCGCCACGGCGCCGACGCTGATGCTGCCCTGCAGCCATAGCCAGAGCGCCAGTCCGGTCACGCCCGCCAGCAGCATGCCGTTGAGCAGGTAGAGCGAGACGTTGACCAGGGTAACCAGCCGCATCTGGCGATAGACGGTTTCCATGAAGCCGGTCATGCCTTCGCGGGCGTGGGTGGCTTCGCGGCGGGCATGGGAGAACAGCTTCACCGTCTGGATATTGGTGTAGCTGTCGACCACGCTGCCGGTCATTACCGAGCGTGCATCGGCCTGGGCCTCGGCGACTTTGCCGAGTCGCGGGATGAAGTAGCGCATCATCAATGCATAGCCGGCCAGCCACGCCAGCATGGGGATGATCAGCCGCCAGTCGGCCAGCCCGACCACCAGCAGGGTGCCGAGGAAATACACCACCACGTAGTTGAGCACGTCGATCAGCTTGATCACGCATTCGCGTACCGCCAGCGCCGTCTGCATCATCTTGGTGGCGATACGGCCGGCAAATTCGTCCTGGTAGAAGGCCATCGACTGTCTGAGCAGATAACGATGCACCAGCCAGCGGATGCGCATCGGGTAATTGCCCATCAGCGTCTGATAGCTGAACAGCGAGTTGACCAGGATCAGCAATGGCAGCAGGGCCATGACCACCAGGAACATGCCGGTGAGCTTGAGCCCCTCGTTCTGCAGAAAGGTGCTGCGGTCCTGATTCGATAGCCAGTCGACGATATTGCCGAGGAAGCTGAACAGCCAGACTTCGGTGATGGCAATGCTCGCCATGAGCAAGGCGGCAATGATCAGGAATGGCCAAGAGCCGCGGGTGTAGTGCAGACAAAAAGCCAGTAGCTGGCGCGGGGGTTGGATCGGTTCTTCGGCAGGGAAGGGATCGAGACGTTGTTCAAACCAGCGGAACATGGAAGCAGCCTGTTGAAAACAGCAAAGGCTGGGCATTATGCGCGCAGAGGGGAGCATGGCTCAAGTGATGGAAAGGCCGAGGGGCAATGCTGACGACCATGAGAGGATGTACCTTGTGGGAGCGGGCTTGCCCGACGGCAAGACTTTTGTTGTGCCGTGCCCCACAATGGCCGGAATGATTCAGGCCATAGGTGATCCATGTCCTGGTGGAACATGTTTTTGGGAATGCTGTTGATGACCGATCAGGAGACCCTGCTGGAAAAGCGCCGCGACGATTACGGTACGCTGCGCATCACCGAGAACCGGGAAGGCTATCGCTTCCTCTATTTCGGCGAGCAGACCGAACAGAGTTGCATCTTCCTGGCCGATCCCGCGTGGCTGGAATATGACTATACCCGGGCAATGCTGTTGGGGGCCTACTGGTGCAGGTCTAACCCGCAGATGACGCTGTTGGGGTTGGGCGGTGGGGCCCTGGCCAATTGTTTGGTACGGCATTTTGCCCCCGCCGGGGTGCGGGTGATCGAACTGCGTGGGGAGGTGCTGGCGTTGGCGCGGGAGTGGCTGGGGCTTTCAGCCGACCCGCGATTGCAGGTCAGCATCGGCTGTGCCGAGAAGCATATTGCCGCCGCGCCGACCAGTTGCGATCTGCTGTGCGTCGATCTGTACATGGAGGGCGGCCTATCGCGTCTGCAATTGCAGGCGGACTTTTTCGCCGCCTGTCAGCGGGCATTGCGGCCCGGCGGCGTGCTGGTGATCAATCAATGGCAGATGGGCGAAACCGGCTTGCCTTATGCCGCCGCGATGCTGCGGGATCTGTTCGGCGACAGTTATCTGCAGGTGCAGGTCGAGGAGGGCAATATCATTCTATTCGTCCCGGCGGCGGGTGATCCGCCGCTGGCGCTGGATCGGTCGGCATTGGGCACCTGGGCGGCGGGAATGGAATCGCAGTTGGGTTACTCGCTTGCTCCCTATATCCGCGACCTGTCCCGCGCCGGAGATCATTAAGCCAGCTCAACCTTCCGTGCGCTGTTGCCCGGTAAAGTGCAGCAGGTCGCCGCAGCGTCGGCATTGATAGCGCCGGCCCCGACGCACCAGGGCATGGCGCTGGGGCGTGAACGGAATGCCCTCTGGGCAGCCACAGCGGTAGAGATAACGTGTGCTGCGTCGCTGCGCAACGGCGTAATCATGACAGCGCCGGGCAGGCAAACCATACAGGTCGGTCATCAAGGTTTGCCACTCCCGGCCATGGGCGCGAATCTCGCCGCCAAACAGCGCATGGGCGATCAGATGCGCGACTTCATGGGGAACGGTCTGCAGCAGAAAGTCATCACGGTTCTCCCGGTACATCTGCGCGTTGAACCGCAGCAGGTTGCGGTTCAGGTAGGCAACGCCGGCCTTCTGCCCGCGTAGATCGAGGCTGACGCTGGGACGTTCGAAGGGTCGGGAGAAGCGCTGTTCAGCCAACTGATAGCAGTGTTCCAGGCGGTGCAGTATCTGATCCATATGCTAGAAGATCCCGCTATCCAAGCCCGCGGCCATATACAGGCCCAACTCTTCGGCCTCCTCGTCAAAGCTGTCTTGCCACTCGCCGCGCAGCACCAGCGGGTCGCGGGCCCAGTTCCAGCGCAGGCCGGTGACGATGCTCTCCACCGCGCGGCGGGTGCCGGTGCCGTCCATGCCGGCGCGGATGTACAGTGCGCAGGGCAGCCCTTGCTTCTCTTCCAGTACCGGGTAGTAGCAGCGATCAAAGAAGTCTTTCAGGGCGCCGCTCATGTAACCGAGGTTTTCCGTCGTACCGAGGATGATGGCATCGGCCTGCATCACATCCTCGGGGCTGGCCAGCAACGGCGCCACCCAGCGGGTCGCGACATTTTCGATGTCGGGGCTGGCGGCCCCGCGCAGCACGGCCTCCACCAGCTTGCGGGTGTTATCCGATGGTGCATGGGCGACCACCAGCAGGCATTTTTTGGGCATGATTTTTCTCCTTCCGGAGGGTAAGGCTGGATGCGGGGCCCAGTGTAGACGTTTAGGCCATTGATTGGCGAGATACCCGATCCTGATATAGGTTGGATAGGAGACTCAATGAACTCCAACCAGATCAGAGGCTTGCATGCTGCGGATTGTGACAACCATCAGTGCGCTGCTGGCCGGTATTGCCCTGTTGCTGATGGGCTCCGGCTTGCTCAATACCCTGGTACCCCTGCGCGGTGCTACCGAGGGGTTTTCAGATCAAGCGTTGGGTTTGTTCGGTTCGGCCTATTTCGCCGGCTTCATGCTCGGTACCTGGGTATGCCCCAAGTTGATCCGCCGCATGGGACATATCCGCGCCTTCGCCTTCTTCGCCTCGGCAGCAGCGGCTTGCATCATTCTGCATGTAATCCATGTCGATATGCTGTTCTGGCTGCTGCTGCGCCTGATCACCGGGATGGTGCTGGTGGGCGTGTATACCTCCATCGAGAGTTGGCTGAATACCGGCGCACCCAAGGAGCGGCGGGGACGGGTATTCGCGGTCTATATGGCGGTCAACCTCGGGGCGCTGGCGCTGTCCCAGCAACTGTTGCAGATGGAAAACCCGCTGGCTAACCTGATGTTCGGGATAGCGGCCTTATTCGTCATTGTCGCGATCATGCCGGTAGTAGCAACCCGGCTGCCGCAGCCGGAAATCCTTGAGACCACGACGTTGTCACTCAAGGCGTTATGGCGGGCAGCCCCGGTGGCCTGTGCCGGCGCTGTACTATCGGGTCTGGCGATGGGGGGCTTCTGGGGGTTGGGAGCGCTCTATGCGGGGCGGGTCGGTATGGATACCGGTCAGATTGCCACCTTCATGTCGCTGGTGATCGTCGCCGGGGCATTGTTTCAGTGGCCGATGGGAGTGCTCTCGGATCGTATCGACCGGCGTCTGGCATTGGTGATCGTGGCGGGTATCGCTGCCGTCGGGGGGCTGCTGATGGCGTTGTTGAGCGGTTCCACCACCTGGCTGCTGGTCGGTGCGGTAATCTTCGGCGCCGGTTCGTTCTCGGTTTACCCCACTGTGGTCGCACACCTGATTGACCATTTGCACAAGGAGGAGGTGCTGTCCGGCAATGCCGGGCTGCTGATGCTGCAGGGTGTCGGTTCGGCGATTGGACCGGCCTTGGCCGGCTGGCTGATGGGTGTTACCTCGACGCTGATGTTGCCGCTGTACTTCGCTGTGATGTTTGCCGCCAGTGCGCTGTTCAGTCTGTTGCGCTGGCGTGACACCAGCGATCGCATTGTCGAGGAGCCCGCCCACCATGTCAGCATGGTAACTACTTCGCCTGAGGCGCTGGAAATGGTGGTGGATGAGCAGAAACCGGACGAAGCCGCCGGCCCGGTGCGTACCGAGGCGGGCGATGATGGCATCGCCCGCTGATCGTGCCTACCGGCGGTTGATCTGGTAGATCGCCGTGGTGCCGCTGACTTCGTTGCCGACAATCAACAGGGGTTCGCCATTGGGCGAGTCCTCGGCGGTAACGAACACCAGCCCTTCGGGACCCAGGTCGCCGGTCTGGGCCAGGAGTTCAGGCGATTCTTCCAGATCGGCTTCCCAGTCTTCACGGGTATTCAGGTAATCCTGAAATTGCGGCGCGGTAGGATCGGTGATATCGAACACCATCACTCCACCCATGCGCTCCAGGCCAATGAAAGCGAAGCTCTGCTCGTTGATACGACCGACGGTAATGCCTTCCGGCTCGGGGCCTTTGGCATCGCTGCGGCTGTCGAGTGTGCCGACTTCATCGTGACCGGTATTGAAGTACAGATCGCAGGGAATATCGCGGGCCGCTCGCAGTTGGCAGTCATGTTCGGTCTGGTTGGCCAGGAACTGCTCGAAAAAGTCGCCGGAATCCCACACCTGCTCGCCATTTTCATCCCAGATGGAGAAGGAACGGGCGCCATAGGAGTACAGCTCATCGTACATCAGTAGATTGCCGGCGGGGTTTGCTGCGCCGCTGGCATCGAACAGCATCGGGCTGCCGTCGGCATTTTTGCGATAGCCATTCACCCAGCTGATATTCAGGCGGCCCAGTTCATCATCCGCGCGGCAAGCGCCGGGCGCGGCTGCGGTGGCGCCACAGTAGGCGAAGGTGTCCGGGTTGAGCAGGGCACCGTCAGTCAGGGCAGCCAGCTGCGGCGGCAGATCGTCATTGGCCCGGCGGCGGAAACCATCGCTGTGCACCAGATGCTTGACGCGGAACTCCTCGACGAAGCCCAGGCTGGCATCACCTGCCCAGTATTCATCGGTGTCCTCACCCCAGGCGCGGGCATCGCCTTCATTAGCCGAAACGATATAGGTCTTGCCGTCCACGCTGTAGCTGCTGATTGCGTCGGGGTGATACATACCAACCACACCGGGACGAGGTTCGATGCGAATGAGCCCGTCTTCCTCATCGCTGGCATCGATGCCGTTGCCTTGCGCGCCATAATCCTTGAAGCCCAGGGGCAGGATATCCGTGACGGTGGCGCTGGCGATGTCCAGCTTGGCAAAAGCGTTGTTTTCCTGCAGAGCGACCCAGGCGGTGCTGCTATCAGCGGAAACGGTGATGTACTCCGGCTCCAGGTCACGAGCAACGCTCGCCAGGTTGTTATGGCCATAAGCCTGGGTATTGTCAGCCGGACCATAGATCCGCACACCGGCGTCGAGCAGGGCTTGCCGCTGTTCATTGAAGCTCTCGAAGCCGGCCGTGCGAACGCTGCCGAAGCGGTTGCTCTCAGCGAGCACCTCAACGATGCTGATCGAGCCTTCGGGGTCGACCGAGTAATCATCATTCGGCTCGCCTTCATTGGCGACTAACACGTACTTGCCATCGGGCGTAAAGGTAAGCATGTCGGGCAGGGCGCCGACCGGCCGGCTGTCCAGCAGCTGCAAGGTCGTGGCATCGTACAGTTCGATGGTGCCCAGGTCGGTCTTGATGGCCGCCTCGACAGCCACGGCGAGCAAGCCATCGTGCCAGGCTACGCTGTTGACGGTGGCGTTCTCGGTTTGAGCGACCAGCGAGGTGACATACGCTGGGTTGGCCGGGTCGGCGGCATCCAGCACATCCACCGCACCGGATAGGGCGTTGACCATGAATATACGTTGGTTGACCGGGTCGAAGGCAGGAATTTCCGCCGCGCTCTGGCCATACTCACCGGTGGCATAGCTGCCCAGCTTGCTCAGTTCGATACTGATCCTGGGGGTGGTGTCGCCGGCCCCCCGGTCACTGTCACTGTCGCTACCCAGGCAGCCGGTAAGGCTGACGGCCACGGCTGTCGCTATCGCAGTCAAGCTCCATCTGTTCATTATTCGTTCTCGTGAAGTGAATTGGCCAGATAGTCATACGCATTCCCTGTTGCATTTTCATGGCGGGCAGATGGCTGTTTTATGGCCCGATGATGGCTAAACTGATGGCATGAACAAGCCAACCGCTCAAGACCTGTTGCCGCCCGACTTTGATGAGCAGGTGCTCTGGCTGCTCGAAGAAAATCCCCAGGGTATCGGTGAGTTCGCATTGCTCCGGCACCTGGCCACCGCATTTCCCCACTCGGTGTTCGCCGTACCGGGAGCGATGCGCGATCCATTGCAGCTGTTCCAGCTGCATTTCCTGCTGTTCCACGGTTTGTATCGGTTATCCGACGCGCTGGTCGACTCCCGGCGCGAGCTATCGATCGAAGCGCTATGCATCCGCCTGCAGCCGCGGCAGGTAAGGGGACCGGGAGTACAGCTCAACGATCCGCTGCGCAGCTACTACCTCGATTGGAACCAATGGCTGGAGACCAGCGCCGAAGATGTGACCCGTCTGCTGGATGACTTTTGGCGGGGCCAGCGCGAGCCGGTAACGCAGTGTCAGCTGCACTGGGCGCGGGAGATATTGGGCGTGGCCAGGGACGACGGGGTAGTCGTGATCAAGCAGCGTTATCGTCGGCTGATGATGCAGCATCATCCCGACCGGGGCGGCAATGTCGAGCGGGGCAGCGAGATCAACGAGGCTTACTTAATTCTGAATCGCTATTACCGCGAAGCGGGAAGTCGCTAATCACTCTAATGCGGTGGGTTCAAATTCCAGCGGATTTGACTATAGTCAAGGCATGGTTGCTGCGACAGGATGTCGCAGTGATCTGCCGCAAGGGCTGAGAAAACTGGCGCTGCGGGACAATAATAATCAGGAGGTCAGACCATGATCCAAAACGTAGTGGGACTCTTCACCAACCCCGACCGTGCCTGGCGAACCATCAAGGGTGAGGAAACCGTTATCGGACCGCTCTATCTGGTTCACGTGTTGGTGCTTGCGGCTATCCCCGCCGTTTCCGCTTATATCGGCACCACGCAGGTCGGTTGGACCATCGGTACCCTTGAGCCGGTCAGACTCACTCAGGCCAGTGCTCTGCAGATGACCTTTCTCACCTGGCTGGCGATGCTCGCCGGGGTGGCTGTCATGGGGGCCTTCATTCATTGGATGTCCCGTACCTATGATTCCAATCCCACCTTGAGCGATTGCGTGGTCTTTGCTGCCTATACCGCCACCCCGCTGTTCCTTGCCGGTCTCGCGGCGCTCTACCCGAACCTGTGGTTGGCCATGTTCGTCGGCACGGCGGCTATCTGTTATACGGTGTATCTGCTCTATCAGGGTATCCCCATCTTCATGGATATTCCGCAGGATGAGGGCTTTCTATTCTCCAGCTCGATCCTGGCGGTAGGTCTGGTGGTGCTGGTAGGCATGATGGCTACCGCAGTGATCTTCTGGGGGCTGGGGATCGGACCGATCTATCTTCGATAAGTGAGTGAGGCCGCGCCGGCGTCCTGCAGACGCCTCGCGGCCAGGGCTTCAGCTTGACAGACTTCCCATCGGAATTTCCCTGATCCACCCCCTGCGCCGTTGCCTGCCCCCCGTTTCGGGGTAAAATGCCGGGTTTTGATATCCGGGTTCCCGCCATGTCCAGTCTGAGTGTCAACCAGAACAAGCTGCAGAAACGCCTGCGGCGCCTGACTGCCGAAGCAGTCACCGATTACAACATGATCGAGGATGGCGACAAGATCATGGTGTGCCTGTCGGGCGGCAAGGACAGTTACACGCTGCTGGACATGCTGCTGCATCTGCAGAAGGTGGCGCCGATCAAGTTCGAAATCGTCGCGGTGAACCTGGACCAGAAACAGCCTGGTTTCCCCGAAGAGGTACTGCCGGCGTATCTGGACGAGCTGGGCATTCCCTACCATATCCTCGAGCGTGACACCTATTCGGTGGTCAAGGAAAAGGTGCCGGAGGGCAAGACCACCTGCTCGCTGTGTTCGCGCCTGCGCCGGGGCAACCTCTATACCTTCGCGGATGAAATCGGCGCGACCAAGATGGCGCTCGGGCATCACCGTGACGATATCGTCGAGACCTTCTTTCTGAACATGTTCTATGGCGGCAATCTCAAGGCCATGCCGCCGAAACTGCGGTCCGATGATGGCCGCAATGTGGTCATTCGTCCGCTGGCTTATTGCAGCGAGAAGGACATCGAAGTGTATGCCCAGCTGCGCGAGTTTCCGATCATTCCCTGCAACCTCTGCGGCTCGCAGGAGAATCTGCAGCGTCAGGTGGTCAAGGACATGTTGCAGAGCTGGGACCGGGAAACACCCGGTCGGGTGGAGAATATCTTCCGTGCGTTGCGGCATGTGCAGCCGTCGCAACTGGCCGATGCCAAGCTGTTCGATTTCGCCAGCCTGAAGATCGATGCCAGCGCCGCGCCGCGTTTCGTCGATCTGATGAACCTCTGACCGGGATACCCAATGCGCGATTACCGCTGGCTTGAAGAATATTGCCTGAACCGCTTCGGTTCCCGTGCGGCGTTGGAAGCACGGCTGCCGACACCTCGTTCTGCTGATGAGCTGCGGGCGTTGAGCGATGACCGTTACCTCTCGGCGATGGCTCTGCGGGTATTCCGTGCCGGTCTCAAGCACAGCGTGGTGGATGCGCGCTGGCCGGCCTTTGAGGAGGTATTCTTCGGCTTCGATCCGCACAAGGTGGTGTTGATGAGCGCCGAGCATATCGAACGCCTGATGCAGGACACGCGCATCATCCGCCATCTCGCCAAGCTGCGCAGCGTGCCGCGCAATGCCCAGATGGTGCTGGATCTGAGCCGGGAATACGGCAGCATGGGCAACCTGATCGCCGATTGGCCGAGCGAGGATATCGTCGGCCTGTGGCGGTTGCTGGCCAAGCGCGGCAACCAGCTTGGCGGGTTGTCGGTGCCGCGCTTTCTGCGGATGGTCGGCAAGGATACCTTTGTCACTACCGACGACGTATTGGCTGCGTTGAAAGGCATGGGGGTGCTGGATCAGGCCAAGGCTACGAGTCAGCGGGACCTGGCCCTGGTGCAGGATGCATTCAACCAGTTGGGCCGTGAAAGCGGCCGTCCCTTGGGGCAGCTGTCGGCGATGTTGGCTTTTACGGTGAATCATTGAGTTACAAGCGAAGTCTGATCCTGGATCTCGCGACTTGACCTCAAGTCCTTGTCAGTGCAAGGTTATCCGGTGTTCCGGGCGAGGTCGGGTAATGCGTGCTATTCATCTGCTGCTGGTATTGTCATTGGCTGTCCTGGCCGGGTGCGCCAGTGCGCCGCAAGCACCAGCGCCTTCTGCTGCAGTGCCGAGCGCACCGCCAGCCCCGCCGGCTGCCGTCAGCCATGATCAATTGCTGTTCCATGCCTTCAGCCTGGTGGGTACACCTTATCGCTACGGTGGTAGCTCGCCGGAGTCGGGGTTCGATTGCAGCGGTCTGATCAACTATGTCTATCGTGAGTCTGCGGGCCTGACGCTACCGCGTACCACCGCTGGGCTGAGCGCCTTGCCCGGCACCACCTCGGTCAAATCCCTCCGGCCGGGCGATCTGGTGCTGTTCTCCACGGGTGGCAAGCGAGTCGATCACGCCGGTATCTATGTCGGTGATGGCCGTTTTCTGCATGCGCCCAGCACCGGTGGCCGGGTGCGGGTGGATGAGCTGGATGCCAGCTATTGGCAGCGTGCCTATGCCAGTGCCCGTCGGGTGCTGGATTGAGGCGAGAGGTATATCCCTGAAGTCTGCGGGAGGGCTGCCCGCTCCGGCCTCGGATGTCGATAGCCAGAACCAACCTTTCGCCCTCATGGTGACAGCAACCGTTACAGCGGCTGGATTCGCTCGATAAGCCGGTCCTTTTCCACCAGTTCGAGAAACTCATCGCCCAGGCGCTGGCTGTTGGCCATTGCCTGGCGCCAGTAGTTTTCGCGTCCTGCGTCATCACCTACGAAGCGGCGATAGTCCCGGCGGTCCGGGAGTTTGCCATAGGGTAGGCGGGCCAGGTAGGTGGGCGATGGGGCTACCAGCAGTACGTCACCGATCTGCTCGGCATTGGCTCGCCGCCAGGGCAGCGCCTTGTCGAACCAGCCCGGTACCACCCGATCCAGAAAATGGGGATACAGCACCACGCCTGGCGCGCACCAGGGCAGGTCCAGGTGGTAATCCAGCAAGCCGCCGTCACGGTAGACACCCTGGCTGGCGCCGGGAATATCGCGCACGGCCTCCATGACCATGGGGATCGAGCCGGAGGCGAGCAGGGCGGGGCGCAGATTATCGCAGTTGAGTGATACGTAACTGGTAATGAAGTCCTGCAGCTCGGGCAGCGGCGGGTGCAGGCGTTGGTCGTGCAGGATGACGCGCTCGAACCAGCGTCGCAGATGGCGACGGCCGAGCAGGTTGGCGCCAATGACGCCGCCCAGCCCCAGCCCCAGGCGTGACGGGTGATCATGCTGCAGGAGCCGCAGGCTTTTCACGGCGACGATATTCAGGTGGTAATGGGGATTGTCGAGAATGCTCTGGTCCTGATCGTCCAGCAACTGGTCCAGCATGTGCGCGCAGCGACGGCTGATCTCGGCCACGGTGATGCCCTTGGGGAAGCGCTGGGCCGTGTACAGCTCGCCCAGGCGGCGCAGGCCGGCGACCGGGTCAGGAAGGCATACGCTGGCGAATCGCCAACTGCCGATGGAAGCACCAACCAGGCTGCGTGGCTGCGGTGTCCGGGGCAGCCAATCGCCGAAGATGGCCATGTCCAGACCCTGAATGCCCAGCGCTTTGGGGCCCCCCGCTGCGCCGGGTATCAAATGCACGTCAGTTGGCTGCAGGCCATTGTTACGAATATGCTGCAGCGCTCGTTCACCGGCTCGCAGGGTGAGGGCTGGCGCGGAAATATGAATGGCGGTCATGCGAATCCCTGCATTGGCCGAGTGCGACTCGGCCATTTTTAAGGTTCAATTCAGTTTGTCGGTCTACTATTCAATTGTGTTCAAACAACGGAGCGACATGATATGAAAAAACTTATTGCACTGTCTTGCGCAGCTTTTCTGGGCCTGGGTTCGGCTGCGGTATTCGCCGATGATGATGTGAGTTCGGCCGAAGCAGCGAAACTGGTAGAGGAAGGCAAAATCAAAGCGCTGGACAGCCTGGAAGAAAAGGCTCTGTCCGTCAAGGCCGGTCAGATTACCGACCGTGACCTGGAACATGAATATGGCCGCTATATCTACAAGCTGGATATCCGCGCCGATGACGGCACCGACTGGGACATCGATATTGACGCCAGCACCGGTGAAGTCCTCAAAACCGAACAAGATGACTGATCGATTTTCGGCACTGAAGCCGGCCGCCTTGTGCGGCTGGCTGTGTTTTGGTCTGCTGCTCGGATGGACCTCGCCGGCCGCAGCCGATGATATCGATCATGATGAAGCGTTGGAGCTGGCCGAGCGTGGGGTGATACTGCCATTGCAGACCTTGATCGCCGATGCCCTGGAGCGCTATCCGGGGCGTTTTCTCGAGGCTGAACTCGAGCATGATGATGGGCGTTACATCTACGAGATGGAAATAGTCACCCGGGATCGCCGGGTGCTGGAATTGGAGTACGACGCCGTGACCGGTGTGCTGCTCGATGTGGACGAGGATGATTGATGCGGCTGTTGCTGGCTGAAGACAATGTGGCGCTGGCCGACACGCTCTGTACCAGCCTACGCCAAGCCGGTTATGCGGTCGATTGGCGAGCCGATGGTCGGGATGTGCAGTTGCTCGGTGAACAGGAGCCCTACGACCTGTGCATTCTCGACCTGGGCCTGCCCGGCCGCGGTGGTCTGGAGGTACTGCAGGCCTGGCGCGGTCAGGGTCTGAGCTTGCCAGTGCTGGTGCTCACCGCCCGGGGTAGCTGGACCGAGCGGGTCGAAGGGCTGCGTGCTGGTGCTGATGATTACCTGACCAAACCTTTCCATCCGGAAGAGCTGTTGCTGCGCATTCAGGGATTGTTGCGGCGTAGCCATGGGCGTGAGCCCCAGAACCAGTTGCACGCGGCCGGCCTGAGCCTGGATGAAACCACCCAGCAGGTCTCCGGCCCCGGGCTGGAAGCCGTGCAGCTGTCGGCCAGTGAATTCCGCTTGCTGCGCTGCTTCATGCTGCACGCCGGTCAGTTGGTATCCAAGGCGCGGTTGGCCGAGCACTTGTACGATTATGAAGCCGAGCGGGACTCCAATGTGATCGAAGTGCTGATCAATCACCTGCGTCGCAAGTTGGGCAAGCAGACCATCGAGACCCGCCGCGGTCAGGGGTATGTACTGGTGGGGCGACAGGTTTGAGGTCCATCGGCCGTCAGCTGGGCGGTGGCTTGCTGCTGGTCCTGTTGCTCACGGTGATGCTGGTGGGGCAGGGCAGCGTGTGGTTGTTCGACCGCGCTCTGCGTGATTACCTCAGTACTGACCTGCAGCGGGAAACCGATGCGCTGCTGGCAGCACTTACTCCGGGACCGAGCGGCTTGTATCTCGACTTGCAGCGAGTCAGTCCGGATTACCAGCGGCCATTCTCGGGTCGCTATTTCGTATTGCAGACCACGGAGCGCTGGCGCTCCCGCTCGCTGTGGGACCAGCGTTTGCCGCTGGACGCAGAGGGGTTGCAGAATACCCTGGTCCCCGGGCCGGCAGGCCAGCAGTTGCTGGTGCACTCGGGGCGTTTCAACAAGCTCGGTGAGACAGTGACCATCAGTGTGGCCATGGATTACGAGCCGCTGCTGGAAGCCTTCAGTCGGGCCAGGTGGTGGATCTGGGGTCTCGGTGGGCTGGCAGTGGTAATCGCCCTGCTGATTCAGCAGGGCCTGCTGCGCCGGGCGCTGCTACCGCTGCTTCGCGCCCGCCGGGAACTGGCAGAGTGGCGCACCGGCCAGCGTCTGGAACTCAGCGATGATGTACCCCAGGAGCTATTGCCGCTGGTCCACGAAATCAATCATCTGGGTGCCCAGGTAGATCAGATCATCCAGCGTTCACGCAAGGGTGTCGGTGATCTCGGCCATGCGCTGAAGACCCCGCTGGCGGTTACCGAGAGCCTGGTGCGTCAGGCGGAGCTGCCGGCCAACGACAAGCAGGCCATCGCCGCGCAGCTGGAGGATATCCGTCGGCAGCTGGAGCGAGCACTGCAGCGCTCGCGGCTGGCACCGGAAAGCCAGGCCGGTACCCGCTTCCATCCTGCTCAGGACCTGCCCTGGTTGATTGACTCGTTGCGGCAGATCCATGGCGAGCGGGTGACCATCGACAGTCCCGCGCATCCGGGACCGGAATGGCCTTTCGAGCGCGAAGACATGCTGGAGCTGTTGGGTAACCTGCTGGATAACGCCTGCAAGTGGGCCCGCAGCCAGGTGCGTGTGGATTGGGAGCTGAGCGCCGAGGCATTGCTGCTGCAGGTAGAGGACGATGGTCCGGGTATCGATCCCGCGAACCGGGAGCGGGTATTGCGGCGGGGCACCCGGCTGGATGAAAGCGTCACCGGCCATGGCCTGGGGTTGGCGATCGTCGGGGATCTGGTGGAAGTGTACGGCGGTGAGCTGGAACTGCTGGACAGCGAATCGGGTGGGCTGGTGGTGCAGGTAAGACTGCCGGGACCACGGAGGTAATCCGGCGGCAGGCGAACGCCATGCCGGCCGGCAGGGCCATCATCGGCCCTGCAAGTCGCCGCCCCCACGGTCAAGGTTTGCGCGCTGCAGCGGCGTGGCAAGCAGCGGCTTTTGGTGGGAGCGGCCTTGGCCGCGAATGGCTGGCAGACAATCTTGCCGGGTCAGAGCACCATCGCTGCGGCCCAGCCGAAGGCGATCAGCGGCAGGTTGTAATGCAGGAAGGTCGGCACCACGGTATCCCAGATGTGATTGTGCTGGCCGTCCATGTTCAGGCCGGCGGTGGGTCCGAGTGTGGAGTCGGAGGCGGGCGAGCCGGCATCTCCAAGGGCGGCAGCGGTGCCGACCAGCGAGACGATGGCCAGCGGGCTGAAGCCCAGTTGCAGCGCCAGCGGCACGTAGATGGCGGCGATGATCGGGATGGTGGAGAACGACGAGCCAATACCCAGGGTGATCAGCAACCCGACCAGCAGCATCAGCAGGGCCGCCAGCGGTTTGTTGTCGCCGATGGCAGCGGCGGAACTGGTGACCATGGCCTCGATATCGCCGGTAGCCTGCATGACCGAGGCAAAGCCGTTGGCGGCAATCATGATGAAGCCGATCATGGCCATCATTTTCATGCCTTCGGTGAACAGGTCATCAGCTTCGCGCCAGCGCACCACTCCGGAGGCGGAGAACACCACGAAACCGGCCAGCGCGCCCATGATCATCGAATCCAGCCACAGTTGTATGGAGAAGGCGGCAATCACTGCCACCAGCGCCACCAGCAGGGTCTTGGGCGTATAGTTGACCTTCTCCGGTGTTTCCCCGGTACCTATCGCTGCGGGGGCGTAATCCCGGCGCTTGCGATAGCTGAAGAAAGCTACGGCCAGACCGCACAGCATGCCCAGCGCGGGCAGGGCCATGGCCTGCATGACACTGATACCGGCCACGTCCAGACCGCCATCCCGGACATTGGCCAGCAGGATGTCGTTCAGAAAGATTCCACCAAAACCCACCGGCAGGAACATATAGGGAGTGATCAGGCCGAAGGTGAGCACGCAGGCGACCAGGCGGCGATCCAGTTTCAGCTTGTTCATGACGAACAGCAGCGGCGGGACCAGCAGCGGAATGAAGGCGATATGGATCGGCAGGATATTCTGCGAGGCCAGGGCTACCACCAGCAGCATGAACAGGAGAATGATGCGCAGTTTCCCGGTACCACCTTCGCGCTGGCCGTTGATCATGAGCAGGGCGCGGTCCGCCAAAGCGTGTGCGGTGCCGGATTTGGCGATCGCCACGGCGAAGGCGCCGAGCAAGGCATAGCTCAGGGCTACGTTGGCACCTTTACCTAGGCCATTCTGAAATGCCTGCAGAGTGGCATCCAGACTCAAGCCGCCCAGCAGGCCACCGGTAACGGCGCCGATAATCAGCGCCACGACTACGTGTACACGGCACAGGCTCAGGATGAGCATTACTGCTACCGCAACGACCACTGCGTTCATGGTTACGTCCTGTTCGAAAGATCAATTGCAAGGGAGGGCGCGTACTCTGCCGCATGGTTCTGGTGCTGTCAAAAGTTCCAGATGAAATTGTTTCGGGTCAATACCTGGCCGGTGCACCGCAAACCGGCGTCCATGGACGCCGTTGCGACTAGGCACCGCTGCCTCAGATTCTGAAGCGCCCGATCAACCCGCTGATCTGCTGACCGATGCGCGCCAGATGCTGGCTGGCCTGGGCCGTCTGCTGGGCGCCGTCGGTGGTTTCCCGAGCCAGCTCCGCCGCCTCGGTCACGTTGCGGTTCACATCTTCCACCACGGTGGACTGCTGGGTGGTTGCGCTGGCAATGGACGCATTCAGGCTGACCAGATGCTGCATCGAGGTGGCGATCTGTTCCAGCGCCTGTCCTGCGGCATTGACCTGCTCGACGCTGAGCTCGGAATAGCGGCTGCTTTCGTTGATCACGCTGACCACCGATTCGGTATTGGTCTGCAGGCGGGTGATCATGCCGTGGATTTCCTCGGTGGACTTCTGGGTGCGCTGGGCCAGGTTGCGCACCTCATCCGCCACCACAGCGAAACCGCGGCCCATTTCGCCGGCGCGGGCGGCCTCGATGGCGGCGTTGAGCGCCAGCAGGTTGGTCTGCTCAGCAATGGCGCGGATCACATCCAGTACCGTGGCAATCTCCCGGGCATCGGCAGACAGCGTAGCCATGTGGTCCACTGCGGTATTCACGCTGGTAGACAGGTGCTGAATCTGCGCGATGGTCTTCTCCACCTGCCCCCGGCCGAAATCAGCGCCCTCGTTGGCGTTCTCCACTTCCTGCGCGGCGGCGTTGGCATTCTGCGCCACGTCCTGTACGCCGTAGGTAATCTCATTGACCGCTGTGGCCATGAGTTCCATGCGTTCGGACTGGCGGGTCATGCCAGCGAGACTGGCATGGCTGATCTGGTCCAGTTGCTGGCTGGCACTGATCATCTGGTTGGCGCCGTCGCCCAGTTGCTGAATCAGCTTGCGCAGATTGCCGGTGAAGGTATTGAAGTGCCGGGCCAGCAGGGCCAGCTCATCCTGCCCTCTGGCGTCCAGCGTGCGTGTCAGGTCACCGTCGCCATCGGCGATCTCACTCATGGCTCGCACCACATGATCCAGCGGCCGGGTGATGCTGCGGCCGATGACATACAGGCTGGCAATCATGATCAGTAGGATCACCGCTACCACCGACAGCGCCCAGATGACCTGGGTACGGAACCGGCTCTCCATTTCGGTCAGCAGGATGCCGGTGCCGATCATGTAATCCCAAGGCTTGAAATGGGTGAACGCGGCCAGGCGGCGGACCGGCGTACCCTCGCCAACGGTGCCGCCCGGTTTGACCCAGTCATATTCGTAGTAGCCGGTACCCTGGTTGCGTGCCAGCTTGACCATCTCCTGGATGACGCTGACGGAGCCGTCGCGACCCAGGGTGCTGAGGTCGACACCTTCGGTTTCCGGTGCGAAGGGGTGCATGCGCATGACATAGTCCATGCCATTGACCCAGAAATACTCGTTGCCGTCGTAGCGCAAGCCGCGCAGGGTTTCGAGTGCCTGCTGCCGCGCCTGCTCGCCGGTGAGTTCGCCACTGAGTTCCCGGGCGTGGTAATGGGCCAGCAGCCCATGTGCGGTTTCCACCAGGTGGGTGGCTTTGGTGATCTGAGCGGAATGGATTTCCTTGCGCAGATGGTCGAGTGAAATGAAAGTAAGCACCAGCAAGCTGGCGAGCGAGACAATCAGGATGAGCCACATCCGTTGGTTAATTCTTATTCTGCGCAACAGGTCCATTCTTCCCTCTCCGGCATCTGTTTTCTGGTAACTGCGGCCTGGCTGAGCCAGACTACCTTCTGCTTTATCGGTCGGATTGGCGGATACTGAAGTACTTTTCACTTGCTGGCCAGTGTCGATAGGCCACTATTCGTCAGCTGAATCTCTCTGTACGGCGATCCAGCTGCAACTCCGCGCCATTGTGGAGCTTCCGGTGGTTGCTACGGCGTGCTAAATTGCCGCCGCTGTTCGGCAGGGATGGCACTTTTCGCCTACGCCCCGGTCTATCTGTTTGTTTCCCAAAGGATATTTTATGCAGTTATCTATCAAGAGCTTGTCCCTCGCAGCCCTATTGAGCACAGCCGTGGTATCCAATGGTGTGATTGCGGATGCCAAAGAAGCCATCGACCCGCCGGAAGAGGCCGTTCTGACCGAAGATATCGCCGGCAAAGTAGTGGTCGGCTGGGTCGAGAAGGGGCTGATCCTGCCCGAGGAAGCCGTCGTCAAGGTCAAAGTGGATTCCGGCGCGCTGACTTCGTCCATGCATGCGGTGAACATGGAACGCTTCACCCGCAAGGGCAAGCGGTGGGTGCGTTACGACGTACCGGTGGTGGATGCTGATACTGGAAACAAGGTCACCCTGCATTTCGAGCGTCCGGTATATAGACAGATGACCGTGCGCGGCGCCGGTGGCGAGGACTATCGGCCGGTGGTGAAGATGCGCATGTGCATTGGTAACCGGGTCTACGAGGAGCAGTTCTCCTTGCGCGATCGCAGCGATATGACCTACCCGGTTCTGCTTGGTCGACGTACCATCGAACACATCGGTCTGATCGACGTATCCGATACCTTCATGCTGCCACTGGACTGCCCGGATGCGGCCAGCGAAGACGAGCGCGACCGGCAGCAGCAGATGAAGGAAGACGCCAATCTGGTGGATGACAGCCAGATCGACCAGCCGTCAGAAGCGGAAGAAGAAGACGACGAGCAGGAAGGCGGTGAGTGAGCCGTCAGGCCATCTCAAGCTGACAGCCAGCCCAGCACCGCCGTGGCGAGAACTACCAGCCACGGCGGCAGTTTCCAGAATACCAATGCAACGAGCGCAGCCAGCGCCAGGGCGAAGCTCTGCGGCGTAGTAATGGCGCTGGTCCACACCGGCTGATACAGCGCCGCCAGCAGCAGGCCCACCACCGCAGCATTGATACCCGCCAGCGCCGCCCGGGTGCGGGGGCTGTGACGCAGCTGCGCCCAGAACGGCAGCGCACCGATCACCAGCAGAAACGATGGCAGGAAGATCGCCAGCAGGCAGATCAGCCCAGTGACCCAGCCGGGCGGGCCGAAATCCATCGCCGTGCCGAGGAAGGCGGAGAAGGTAAACAGCGGACCGGGCACGGCCTGGGTTGCGCCATAGCCCGCCAGAAAGGTATCGATATCCACCCAGCCGGGTTGCACCGTTTCCGCCTCCAGCAGTGGCAACACTACATGCCCACCACCGAACACCAGTGAGCCTGCTCGATAGAAGCTGTCCACCAATGCCAGCATCTGGCTGGGGATCAGTGTGACCAGCAGGGGCAAGCCAAGCAGGAGAAGGAAAAACAGCGCCAAGGCCATCGAGCCGGTTCGACGCGTGATATGGACTGGCAATTCATCCTGCTGTTCATCTGTGTCGGGGCTGACGAGCAAGAGACCGAGCAAACCGGCAATCAATAGAATCAGCGGCTGGCTCCAGATGAAGGGCAGCAGGAGCGCCGCAATGGCGCTGCTGGCCATCAGCGTGATGCGCAAGCGGTCGGGGCACAGAGTGCGGGCCATGCCCCAGACGGCTTGAGCGACGACCGCTACGGCCACGACTTTCAGCCCCTCCAGCATGCCGGCATTCAGGCTGTTCTGGTAGGCCAGCGAACTGGCAAACAGTATCAGTACCAGAGCCGAGGGCAGGGTGAAGCCGGCCCACGCCGCCAGCGCACCGCGGTAACCGGCGCGGGACAAGCCCAGCGCCAGGCCCACCTGGCTGCTGGCCGGGCCGGGTAGGAACTGGCAGAGAGCGACCAGGTCGGCGTAGCTGCGTTCGGCAAGCCAGCGACGGCGTACAACGAACTCCTCGCGAAAGTAACCCAGATGGGCCACGGGGCCGCCGAAGGAGGTCAGGCCCAGACGCAGAAATATCAGAAATACCGACCAAGGGCTGCGATCAGTGTCGGAAGAGCGTGCGGGCGCAGCCTGGGTCATGCCATTTCTGTCCGGTCTGGTTGGGAGGGCTTACCACATGAGATCGTCAGGTACTTTGAAATCGGCATAGGGATCATCTTCTGCAGCCTGTTCGGCTTCCACCTTGGCAATGATTACTGGCCAGTGGGGCGCACGTTCGGCGACTTTCTCCGCGACGTCCAGCGGGATGATTTCGAAATGCCCGGAGAGCCGTACGATACCCAGCTTGCCGCGGCTGAGCTTGCCGAACTGCTCCTCGGTGACGTAGATCTTCTTGATCTTGTTCTTGGCCACGAACTGGTACGCGGTTTCCCCGCCGCTGCGGTCCAGTTTGGCCTGCTCGATCAATTGCTTGGCCTGGGCTTCGCGCTCGCGACGGGCGGTCTCCTCCTGGCGTTGCAGGTTCAGCTGGCGATCGCGCTCGGCCTTGTCGGCACGTGCCTTCTCCACCGCGGCTGCGGTGTCATGTACCTTTTCCGGAGTGTTCTTGGCGGCCTTCTTCTTGGCGCGTTGGGCCTGCTTGAGTTTCTTTTCGTCGACCAGTCCGGCCTTGAGCAACTGGGCTTGCAGTGAATTGACCATACTGTGGAACTACCTGTTACGCGGCTAAAAATGAGAGTGACGCATTCTAGCATCAGTCCTGTTGCTTCTCCCGCCTCTCTTGCGCTTCGAGTTCAGCTTGCCGGGCTTTGATGCGCTTCATCTGCTCATCGCCGATCGGCATCTTGTTGGCGGTCTTGCGCAACATATACAGCCCGCCGATGACAGTAGCAAGAATGATGATAATGAAAAGCCAGCCGATGCCAGACATGTCGAGCTCCTTTGTTGGAAGGTCTGCTCTCAGGATGGTTAATGGATGAGCGTATGGCAAATAAAAGCGATATGGTTGAAGGCGAGGCTTGACTTAATCTGACGAAATATTAGAATGCGCGCCTGCTTCGATGACAGGCACATGAGTGTCGGTGTCGGACAGATGCGCAGCGGTAGTTCAGTTGGTTAGAATACCGGCCTGTCACGCCGGGGGTCGCGGGTTCGAGTCCCGTCCGCTGCGCCATATACAAAGCCTTTGATCAGTGATGGTCAAAGGCTTTTTTCGTTTCTGGCGGCCGGAGCCGCCAGGGGCTGACTCAGTTGCCGGGGTATTCGGCGACGACTTCGAGTTCGCCTTCCTTGGTCAGTCCGACCACCTGATAAGGATCCTGGCGGTCGCCGTATTCCATGCCGGGCGAACCCATCGGCATGCCGGGCACGGCGATGCCCAGCAGATCGGGCCGTTCCTTCAGCGCCAGTACCTGGGCAGCGGGCACATGGCCTTCGATGAACTGACCATTGATCACGGCGGTATGGCAGGAGCCGAGTTGCGGTGGTACGCCCAGTTCCTGTTTCACCGTCGCCATGTTGGCTTCGACATGGTCGTTGACGCTGAAGCCATTGCTTTCCATGTGTTTGATCCAGTCCTTGCAGCAACCGCAGTTGGCGTCACGGTGCACGTCAATGGTCAGACTGTCGGCGGCCTGGGCAAAGCCGCCGATCAGCAGGGCAGTAAGAGCTATGAGACGTAGTCTGGTGCGCATTCCATATTCCTCGTTGGTATTTATCGTTGATCAGCTGCAGCCGCCGCAGCAGGTGGTGTGGCCAGCATGCGCGCCAGCCGCCGCAGCAGGGTAGCCGGCTGCGTCCAATGCGCTGATCAGCGCTGCACTGTCGGCACTTCCGGCAACCGTGACCTTGCTATCCTCGAGGCTGACCTGGACGTCAGTCACGCCGGCGACAGCCATCAGCGCTTCGGTGACATGTTTAACACAATTGTTGCAGGTCATTTGCTGAACATTGAATTGAAGAGAACTCATGATGGCGCTCCTTGTGCGTGACATGCTCGAATTTTCAACCCTGACACGATGGCAAGGTCAACCCGGCTCCCGACTTTTTTTGAGCGTCTAAAATGCCTACGCTTTGCCTTCTACCGAATGAGTGGAATCTCCACGGCCCCATCGGTTGACTCTCCCGCTGGCGCGTGAATTCGGGCGCTGGCGGGGGCGCCTTTACTTACCTGTGAAAACCTCTTAGTCTTCCACCCGCTTCAGGTTCCTGCCCGGTATTGCCCGGCAGGTTAAACAGGGAAGCCGGTGCGTCTGTTCCAGACTATCCCGGCGCTGCCCCCGCAACGGTAAATGAGAGTCGGATTACCTCAAGGTACTATCTGACAGATGATTCAGCACGACCACTGTGCCTGCACGGGAAGGTCGAATCATCGGATATTCATCCGCTCATGAGCCCGGAGACCGGCCTGTCGCATATCACAGCAGTGCGGCGGGCTCTGCGGGTGTAGCGTTTTCATGCTGGGTCTGAAACCGTCTCCCCAACTCCGTTCGCCGACTGCATAACCAGCCATGCCGTACGGGTGAGTACGGCGACGGAGCACAGATGAAGTTTGCACGCACCTCCCTGGCGATGGCCCTAATGGCCACGGCCGCTTTTTCCCATGCCGAATCCCTTTCCCTGGACAACCAGGTCGTTACCGCCACCCGCACCGGGCAGTCCCTGGGTGCCAATCTGGGCGCGGTAACGCGACTGGACCAGCGCGCCATCCAGCGCCTGCAGCCGACCGATATGCTGGATCTGCTGCGCCGTACTCCGGCGCTGAGCATCGTCAACAATGGCGGCGCGGGCAAGTCCAGCACCTTTGGCATTCGTGGCAGCAGCAGTGACCACGTGCTGGTGCTGATCGATGGGGTGCGTATTGGCTCGGTTACCAGTGGGAGTGCCGCGTTGCACAATCTGCCCATCGAGCAGATCGAACGTATCGAAATCGTGCGTGGGCCGCGTTCCAGCCTGTATGGCTCCGAAGCCATCGGCGGCGTGATCCAGGTCTTTACCAAGCGCGGTACCGGTGGTGATCCCAAACCTTGGATGTCGCTCACTGCCGGCAGCCGGAACCACCATGGGGGCAGTGCCGGTGTCTCCGGCGGCATCGGGCAAGGCTGGTACAGCGCAGCGGTGACCAGTCTGTCCACTCGTGGCATCGATGCCCGGCCTGGCCGTGGTGATCCGGATAACGATGGTTACCGCGAGCTCTCCGGCAACCTGCGCGCCGGCTATCGTTTCGACAATGGCCTGGAGCTGGAAGGCCATGCGCTGGAATCCCACTCCCATAGCGACTTCGACTCGGGCTACAAGGCCAACAACGACTCGAAGCTGAAAACCCACGGGCTCAATGCCCGCTTCTCACCGCTCGAACCCTGGCGGGTGACACTGCAGGCGGCGCGCAGCGAAGACAAGAATGACACCTTCAATGGCAGCACTTTCAACAGCCGTTTCGATACCCGGCGCGACAGCCTGGGTTGGCAGAACGATATCGATCTTGCGCCTGGCCACCTGCTGACCCTGGGTTTCGACCACCTGACCGATGAAGTCAGCAGCAGTACGAACTACAGCGAGAACCGCCGCACCAACAAGGGCTACTACGCCCAGTACCTGGGACAGCGTGGTGTGCATGAATGGCAGCTGAGCCTGCGTCATGACGATAATGAACAGTTCGGTCGCTACAACACCGGCAGCATCGCCTACGGCCTGAGCCTGACCGACAACCTGCAATGGGTGGCCAGTTACGGCACCGCATTCAAGGCCCCCACTTTCAACCAGCTGTACTACCCCGGCTTCGGTAACCCGGATATCAAGGAAGAAACCTCGCGCAATATCGAAACCGGATTGCGGGGCGAGCACGATTGGGGTAACTGGGTGGTCAACCTGTTCCGTAATGAAGTGGAAGATCTGATTTCCAGCGTGAATCTCGGTGGTGGCATCTATCTGTCGGAGAACATAGACAAGGCGGTGATCAAGGGAGTGGAGTTCGAGATTGCCAGCCACTGGCTGGGCTGGGACTGGAGCAGCAACCTGACCCTGCAGGACCCCGCCAACCGCAGCTCTCGCCCGGGGCAGGGCGATCTGCTGGCCCGCCGGGCCGAGCAGATGTTCAACCTGGATATCGACCGCCGTTTCGGCCGCATTGGCGTCGGCGCCGGTCTGCATGCCGAAGGCCGACGCTGGGATAACGCCGCCAACAGCAACGAGCTGCACGGCTACAACACCGTCGATCTGCGCGCCGAGTACTGGTTCAGCCATGCCTGGCGGCTGCAGGCGCGCATCAGCAATCTGTTCGATACCGACTACGAGACCGCTGCGAGCTATCAGCAGCCGGGGCGCGCAGGCTATCTGACGGTGCGTTATCAACCCTTGTAACAGTAAGACCACATCCACAGGAGAATGACATATGTTGGCACTATCCAAGCGCGGTCAGTTGGCCGTCGGTATCGTTCTGGTGCTGTTGATGGCCATCACCCGGGGCAGCCATTTCAGCACGGTCAATCTGCCCGGCGCATCCTGGGCGGCGTTCTTCCTGGCCGGTGTGCTGTTGCGTCCGCGCTGGGCCTTTCCGTTGCTGTTTCTGCAGGCGGTGTTCATGGATGTGATGACCGTCGGCTGGAACAGCGCAGGGCATCACTGCATGACGCTGGCCTACTGGATGCTGCTGCCTGCCTATGGCTCGCTGTGGCTGGGCGGTCGGCTGTACGCTGGCTGGCATCGTGAGCAGCCGATCAGTCTGCTGGTGCTGGCCGGAGTCATGGCTGCCAGTGCGCTGGTCTGCCAGACCTTCTCCAGTGGCGGCTTCTACTGGTTCTCGGGGCGTTATCCCGACCCGACTCTGCTCGGCACCGTCGAGCGTCTGGCGAACTACTATCCCAAGTACCTCGGCTCGCTGGCCTTCTATGTGGCCATCGCTGCGGTGCTCTATATTGGCTGGCAGCTGCTGGCCCGCCAGCGGCTCGCCGAGGGCCGCAAGGCATGAGCGAATCCAACGAACGGGATGAGCGCCACCGCCAGCGCATGCAGCGCAAGAAGGCGGTGGTCGATGAGAAGATTGCCCTGGCCCGCGAGGAGCGCGGGCTGCTGCTGGTGCTGACCGGCAACGGCAAGGGCAAGAGCAGCTCTGCCTTCGGCATGGCGGCGCGCGCCCTGGGTCATGACATGCAGATAGGCATCGTCCAGTTCATCAAGGGTGCTGCCAGTACCGGGGAGGAGCATTTCTTCCGTCGTTTCCCGGAGCAGGTGCGTTATCACGTGATGGGTGCCGGTTTCACCTGGGAAACCCAGGATCGCCAGGACGATATCGTCAAGGCGCAGGCGGCCTGGGCGGTAGCGGTGGAACTGATGCGCGATGAGAGTGTGTCGTTGGTGGTTCTCGATGAACTGAATATCGCGCTCAAATACGGCTATGTGCAGCTGGATCAGGTGCTGGCCGATATCGCCGCCCGCCCGAGCCACCAGCATGTGGTGGTGACGGGGCGTGGTGCACCGCCTGGACTGATCGAGGCAGGCGATACCGTGACCGAGATGGGTGTGGTCAAGCACGCCTTCAAGGCGGGTATCAAGGCACAGAAGGGAGTGGAATTCTGATGAGTGCACAATGTCCGGCATTGCTGATCGCCGCGCCTGCCTCGGGGCAGGGCAAGACGACGGTCACCGCCGCGCTGGCGCGGCTGCACAGCCGTAATGGTAAGCGGGTCAGGGTGTTCAAGTGTGGGCCGGACTTTCTCGACCCGATGATCCTGCAGCGGGCGAGCGGCCAACCGGTGTATCAACTGGACCTGTGGATGGTCGGGGAAGAGGAGAGCCGCCGGCTGTTATGGCAGGCGGCGCAGGAATCAGACCTGATCCTGATCGAGGGCGTCATGGGGTTGTTCGATGGCACGCCCTCGGCGGCGGATCTGTCGCGCCGCTTCGGCGTGCCGATCATGGCGGTGATCGACGGGGCGGCTATGGCCCAGACCTTCGGCGCGCTGGCCCATGGGTTGGCGACATTCCAGCCGGACCTGCCATTTGCCGGGGTGCTGGCCAACCGCATTGGCAGCGCCCGGCATGGTGAGATCCTGCGTGACAGTCTGGGCGAGGGGATGGGCTGGTTCGGCGCGTTGCCCAGGGATGCCGCCGTGGAGTTGCCGAGCCGACATCTGGGGCTGGTGCAGGCGCAAGAGCTGGCGGATCTCGATGCGCGACTGGACGCAGCCGCCGATGCGCTGGAGCAGAGCGCCGACACTCGCCTGCCAGAACCCGTGAGCTTCGCTGCTGCATTGCAGCCGCCGGTCGCGCCGCTGCTGGCCGGGGTGCGGATCGGCGTGGCCCGGGATACGGCTTTTGCTTTCATCTATCAGGCCAACCTGGATCTGTTGCGCAGTCTGGGTGCAGAGCTGACGTTCTTCTCGCCATTGACTGACAGCCAACTGCCGGAGGTGGACAGCCTGTATCTGCCGGGAGGCTATCCGGAACTGCATCTGGAGGCCTTGTCGGGCAACCAGTCGATGCTGGCCGCCATCCGCGCTCACCATGAGGCGGGCAAACCGATTCACGCCGAGTGCGGCGGCATGCTCTATCTATGCAATTCACTGGCGGATGCCGAAGGTGCGCGTGGCGAGTTGCTGGGGTTGCTACCCGCCACGGCGCAGATGCAAGGTCGGCTCGCTGCCCTGGCATTGCAGGAGGTTGTTTTACCCGAAGGTACCCTGCGTGGTCATACCTACCATCGCTCTGTGCTGGAGTGCGAGCTGGAACCGCTGACCCAGGGTGAGTGCCCGAACTACCGGCGCACCGCCGAACGGGTATGGCGCATCGGCCGGCTGACGGCCTCCTATATCCATTTCTACCTGCCGGGCAATCCGGTGGCCGCCGCAGAGCTGTTTCGTCCATGAGCGGGCATGATTTTTCCGATGAGGAGCGGGCCGGAGTGTACCGCGCCATCCGCGAGCGCCGGGACATGCGCCATTTCACCGGTGGTGAGGTGGCCCCGGAACTGCTCGGTCGCTTGCTGCAGGCCGCCCATCAGGCGCCGAGCGTCGGGCTGATGCAGCCCTGGCGGTTCATCCGGATTACCCGGCCGGCGCTGCGCCGGGACATCGCGCAACTGGTGGAGCAGGAACGGCTGCTCACCGCCGAGGCGCTGGGTGAGCGTGGCGACGAGTTCATGCAGCTCAAGGTCGAAGGTATCCTCGATTGCGCCGAGCTGTTGGTGGCGGCGCTGCCGGACGGGCGCGAGCGGCATGTGTTTGGCCGCCGTACGCTGCCGGAAATGGATCTGGCATCGGTTGCCTGCGCCATCCAGAACCTCTGGCTGGCAGCCCGCGCCGAGGGGCTGGGCATGGGCTGGGTATCATTATTCGACCCACAGGCGCTGGGCGAGTTGCTGCAACTGCCGCAAGGGGCACGCCCTGTGGCCATTCTCTGTCTTGGTCCGGTGGCCGAGTTCTATCCGCGCCCGATGCTGGTTGAGCAGGGTTGGGGCGAGGAACAGCCGCTGGCGCAATTGCTGTTCACCGATGGCTGGGGGCACCAGGATGGGTGAGCAGCAGTGCCATAGGCCGCGATGGTGACAGGACTGTTGATGGCGCTGGCGGTGCTGCTGGATCGGTTGCTGGGTGAGCCGCGACGAGCGCATCCGCTGATGGCCTTCGGGCGAATAGCTGATGCGCTCGAGCGGGAGATGAACCGTGGCGAGCGGCGTCAATGGCGCGGGCTGCTCGCCTGGCTGCTGATGGTAGCGCCGCTGACGCTGTTGGCCTGGGCGTTGGCCAGCCTGCCGCAGATTGGCTGGCTGTTCTCGGTGCTGCTGCTGTATCTGGCCATCGGTCTGCGCAGTCTCGGCGAGCATGCCCAGCCCGTGGCCCAGGCATTGCGGGTAGGCGATCTGCCGCAGGCGCGCCATCGGGTGAGCTATATGGTCAGCCGGCAGACGGCCGAGCTGGATGCCACTGCTGTCGCTGCTGCCACCACCGAATCGGTACTGGAGAATGGCAGCGATGCGGTATTCGCCGCGCTGTTCTGGTTCGCGGTACTGGGCGCACCGGGCGTGGTGCTGTATCGCCTGGCCAATACCCTGGATGCCATGTGGGGGTACCGCAATGACCGCTTCCAGCGATTTGGCTGGGCCGCGGCGCGGCTCGATGACCTGCTCAACTGGCTGCCGGCCCGGCTGGTGGCCTTGACCTATGCGCTCTTGGGCAACACGCGCCAGGCCTGGTCCTGCTGGCGTCGGCAGGCGCCGCAGTGGGATAGCCCAAACGCCGGTCCGGTCATGGCGGCTGGGGCGGGCGCACTGAACGTGCGGTTGGGCGGGGCGGCGATCTATCACGGCGAGCTGCATGAGCGTCCGCTGTTGGGCGCCGGTTGGCCAGCAGTCGCAGACGATATTGACCGGGCACTGCGCCTGGTGCGAGGGGGCGTCTGGTTGTGGCTGGTGGTGGCCTTGGCCTTCGGGGCGGTGTGGCATGCTTGAGCACGGCGGCCGTTTGCTGGAAGCCGCCACCCGGTTCGGCATTCCGCCGCAGCAGTGGCTGGACCTGTCAACCGGGCTGGCTCCCTGGCCGTGGCCGCTGCCCGCCATTCCGGCCAGCGCCTGGATGCGCCTGCCCGAGCCGGATGATGGCTTGGAAGCTGCCGCCAGTGATTGCTACGGTGCATCGGCGGTACTGCCGGTAGCCGGCTCCCAGGCCGCGATCCAGGCCTTGCCCCGGCTGCGGGCACCCTGTCGGGTAGCGATCATCGGTCCCTGTTATGCCGAGCACCAGCATGCCTGGCAGAGCCAGGGTCATCAGGTGCAGTCGCTGACTGCGCAGCAGTTGTCTGTGCTGCTGGAAGATTACCCGGCCGCGCCGACATTCAATGTGGTGGTGCTGGTCAACCCGGACAACCCTACCGGCCGCGTGCTGGACCGGTCCACGCTGCTCGACTGGCACGCCCGGCTGGCAGCAAGGGGAGGCTGGTTGGTGGTTGACGAAGCCTTTGCCGATGCGCAACCCACCTGCAGCCTGGCGGATTGTGCCGACAGGGCGGGGTTGATCGTGTTGCGTTCGGTGGGAAAGTTCTTTGGCCTGGCGGGAATCCGCCTTGGCTTTGTGCTGGCTGAGCCGTCACTGTTGTCCGCGCTAGGGGCGTTGTTAGGGCCTTGGGCTGTAAGCGGGCCCGCGCGGGCTGTGGGACGTTCGGTCCTGGCGGATCATTCACTGCAGCAGGCCTGGCGGCTGCGCTTGCAGGATGACGCGGTGCGCTTGCAGGAACTGTTGACCCGCTGCGGATTGCCCCCGACGGGGGGCTGCGAGTTGTTCCAGTGGGTGACCGATGCCGATGTGGCCGGGGTGTACCGACAGATGGCCGAGCGCGGCATACTGCTGCGCTGGTATCGGCAGCCTGCCGGGCTGCGCATCGGCCTGCCCGCCAATGCAGCGCAATGGCAGCGGCTGGAGCAGGCATTCAATGAAGTGATGCGAATGGGGAGCAGCAGAGCATGAGCACCTTGATGATTCAGGGCACCACCTCCGATGCCGGCAAAAGCACGCTGGTCACCGCATTGTGCCGCTGGTTGCGGCGCCGGGGCGTACGGGTCGCCCCCTTCAAGCCGCAGAACATGGCCCTGAATGCAGCGGTGACCGTTGACGGTGGTGAGATCGGTCGCGCCCAGGCGGTGCAGGCAGCAGCCGCTGGTCTCGAGCCACATACCGACATGAACCCGGTGCTGCTTAAACCCAACACCGATACCGGTTCGCAGGTAATCATCCATGGTCACCCCGTAGGCAATATGAATGCCGTCGCCTACCACGCCTACAAGCCGACCGCTATGCAGGCGGTAATGACCTCCCACACGCGTTTGAGTCGCGACTTTCAGGTGGTGATGGTAGAGGGCGCCGGCTCGCCGGCGGAAATCAACCTGCGCCAGGGCGATATCGCCAACATGGGTTTTGCCGAGGCGGTGGATTGCCCGGTGCTGCTGATCGCCGATATTGACCGCGGCGGCGTATTTGCCCATCTGGTGGGCACTCTGGAACTGCTGTCTGCCAGCGAGCGGGCGCGGGTCAAGGGGTTCGTCATCAACCGCTTTCGTGGGGACCTGGCCTTGCTGCAGCCGGGACTGGACTGGCTGGAGCAGCGCACCGGCGTACCGGTGCTGGGTGTGCTGCCCTATTTGCATGACCTGCATCTGGAGGCGGAGGATGGCCTGGATTCGCGCCAGGTGGATAGCGCAGCGGAGCAATTGCGGGTAGTGATACCGGTGCTGCCACGCATCAGCAACCACACCGATTTCGATCCGCTGCGCCTGCATCCGCAAGTCGATCTGCGTTTCGCTGCGCCGGGCCAGCCATTGCCGCCGGCGGATCTGATTATCCTGCCTGGCTCGAAAAGCGTACGCGCCGATCTGGCATACGTGCGTGCCCAGGGCTGGGATGCGACAATCCATCGGCATCTGCGCTATGGCGGCAAGCTGCTGGGCATCTGTGGTGGCTTGCAGATGCTCGGTCGGGAGATCAGTGATCCGCTCGGGCTGGAAGGGCCGGCTGGGCGCAGTGACGGGCTGGGCTTGCTGGATTTTGCGACCCGGCTGACCAATGAAAAACGCCTGACCCGGGTCGAGGGCCAACTGCTGGCAAGCGGGGCGCGGGTGCGGGGCTATGAGATTCATGCTGGGGTCAGTACTGGGCCGGCCTTGGACGCGCCGTTGATCCGGCTGGATGATGGTAGTCTGGAGGGCGTGCTGAGTGCCGATGGGCAGATCGCCGGGACTTACCTGCATGGTTTGTTCGAAGCGCCGGAAGCGAGCGCTGCACTGCTTGGCTGGGCGGGCATGACCGGCGTCCGCGAGCTGGATTATGTGGCGCTGCGCGAACGGGATATCGACCGTCTTGCCGACCTGATCAATGCGCACCTTGATACTGATAAATTACTTGCGCTGTGTGGGATAACTAATTGATTGAATTGATACTTGGTGGTGCCAGATCCGGCAAGAGTAGACTGGCTGAGCAACTGGCCCAGGACGCCGGCCTGGCGGTGACCTACATCGCTACCAGCCAGCCGCTGGACGATGAGATGCGCCTGCGCATCGCCCACCATCGCGCACGACGGCCAGCCGACTGGCAACTGATCGAGGAACCCCTGGCCCTGGCCAGGGTGCTGGGAGAGCAGGCCGCTGCGGACCGTTGTCTGCTGGTGGACTGCCTGACCTTGTGGCTGACCAACCTGCTGCTGCACGAAGATGCACAGTGCCTGGAGCGGGAGCGGCAGGCGCTGCTGGACGTACTTGATGATCTGCCGGGGCGTATCATTCTGGTCAGCAACGAAACCGGCCTTGGCGTGGTGCCCATGGGCGAGCTGAGCCGCCGTTATGTGGATGAGGCCGGCTGGCTGCACCAGGCCCTGGCCAGTCGCAGTGACCGGGTGCAGTTCTGCGTGGCTGGGCTGCCGATGCTGCTCAAGGGAGCCTAGAAATTGAACGAGGACTACATGACAGAGTGGTGGCAGGACGCAGTGGCGCAGGCCGACCGCCTGGCGCTGGAGCAGGCGCAGCAGCGCCAGACACAACTGACCAAACCGCAGGGCGCCCTCGGCCGCCTGGAGCAGTTGGCCATTCGCCTGGCCGGTTGGCAGGGTAATGCTCGCCCGCAGCTGGAGCGGGTGTGGATCAGCGTGTTTGCCGGCGATCATGGCGTAGCGGTGGAAGGCGTATCGACGGTGCCGCAGGCGGTGACCGGCCAGATGTTGCGCAATTTCGCCAACGGTGGCGCGGCGATCAATGTCATGGCCCGGCAACTCGGCGCCACCCTGGATCTGCGGGACCTGGGGTTGGCCGTACCTCTGGATCCCTTGCCCGGCGTGCATCATCTGAATCTGGCACCCGGCAGTGCCAACCTGCTGCGGGAGCCGGCAATGACCGGTGCGCTATGCCGGCAGGCGTTGCTTGCCGGGCGCCAGGCGGTGCTTGACGCGGCCGGGCAGGGCGCACAACTGTTCATCGCCGGGGAAATGGGTATCGGCAACACCACCCCGGCCTGCGCCATGGCCAGCCTGCTGCTGGATCAACCGGTCGCGCTGCTGGTTGGCCCCGGCACCGGTCTGGATGCCGAAGGGCTCCGGCACAAGACGGCGGTCATCGAGCAAGCCGTGGGTCTGCATGGGCCGCAATGTCATACCGCGCTGGATGTGCTGGAGCGGCTTGGCGGCCTGGAAATCGCTGCCATTGCCGGCGCTTACCTGGCCGCCGCCCAGCAGGGCATTCCCATGCTGGTGGACGGTTATATCTGTTCCACCGCGGCGCTATGCGCGACCCGTCTCAATCCGGCGTGCCGCGACTGGATGCTGTTTGGCCATCGCAGTGCAGAGCCGGGGCACGCCGCTGTGCTGGCGGCGCTGCAGGCGGAACCCCTGCTGGACCTGGGTATGCGGCTGGGCGAAGGCACCGGTGCGGCGGCCAGCGTGCCGCTGCTGCGCATGGCCTGCGCCCTGCACAGTGACATGGCTACCTTTGCGGAGGCGGCGGTGGCTGCGGAGCCTGCGGCATGCTGACCCTGGACCTGCTGCGCCATGGTGAGACCGAGCTTGGCGGCGGCTTTCGCGGCAGCCTGGACGACTTGCTGACGCCGGTTGGCTGGCAACAGATGCGGGATGCCACGGCGCAGCCGGCACCCTGGGATGCAATCATCAGCTCACCACTGCGTCGCTGCGCCGACTTTGCCTTCGAGCTGGCGCAGCAATGCCGCGCGCCGCTGGTGTTGCTGGAGGACTTGCGCGAGCTGCACTTCGGCGACTGGGAGGGGCGCCACGCCAGTGAGCTGATGGTCGAACATGCCGACGATCTGGGGCGCTTCTGGACCGATCCCTATCAGTTCACCCCGCCGGGAGGCGAACAACTGGCAAGTTTCGAGCAGCGGGTATTGAACGCTATCGGCGAGCTGTATCAGCGTCGCGCCGGGGAGCATCTGCTGCTGGTGACCCACGGTGGAGTGATGCGCCTGCTGGCAGCCAGGGCCCGCGGTCTGGCGCGGGAAGGGTTGTTGCAGGTCGAGGTCGGACATGGCCAGCGGTTACGCCTGCAGGTCAGAGAAGCCGGGGAACTGCACGAATGCCCTTGCTGATTGCGCTGCAGTTCCTGACCCGGCTACCGGTTCGCTTGCCGCGCATGCCCACGGCTGAGGAAAGCGGTCGCTCGCTGCTCTGGTATCCATGGGTGGGACTGCTGATCGGGGCGGTGCTGCTGCTGGGCCACGGGCTGTTGAACGGTGTGTCGACGGGGCTGCAGGCGGCGCTGCTGCTGACCCTTTGGGTCTGGCTCAGCGGCGGGCTGCACCTGGATGGCCTGGCCGATACGGCCGACGCCTGGGTCGGCGGCTATGGTGATCGCGAGCGCACCCTGGCCATCATGAAGGACCCGACCTGTGGCCCCATTGGCGTGATCAGCCTGGTGCTGGTATTGTTGCTCAAGCTCACCGCGCTGGTGGCGCTACTGGAAGACGGGCACTGGGGCGTGCTGTTGCTGGCGCCCTGGTTGGGGCGCTGGATATTGCCATTGCTGCTGTTCAGCACGCCCTATGCGCGCGCGGGTGGGCTGGGTGACGTGCTGGCGCGGCATATGCCGCGCCAGAGCCTGCCGCTGATGCTCGGTGTACACGCCCTGGCGATGCTGCTGTTCGGCTGGCCGGGACTGCTGGCGCTGGCAGTGGCGCTGCTGGTATTGCTGGTGGTGCGTCATTATCTGTGTGAACGTCTTGGTGGCACCACCGGCGATACCGCCGGTGCTCTGGTCGAGCTGGTGGAAACCGCGGTGCTGGTGAGTTGCGCCGTACTCTGAACTTTTTCCGGCAGCGTTCATCTGACTGTAATGCAGGGGCCATAAGGTGATTATGTGATTTCACCCCCTGCAACAGGGAAACGGAGGAATAACAAGATGAACGAATATGAAGAAGAACTGCTGGAACAACGTGCGCAGGATTGGGACCACGACGTGGAAGACGCCGAGGAAATGTAGGCAGCCTGAGCGCAAACTGTGGGAGCGGCCTTGGCCGCGAAGGCTTGTTATCAGCTGCAAGCATTTCACCAAGCGGCATCCCCTTCGCGGGAAAGCCCCGCTCCCACAAAACCCGCTCAAGACCCAGTACTACTCAACCCAGTCCCGGCTTAATTACTCTGCCTGATCACCACATCCCGGCTTTGCCGGCGATACTGTCCCGGGGCCACACCGGTCCAACGCTTGAACGCCCGCTGGAATGCCGCGGGTGATGAAAACCCCAACAGGAATGACACTTCTCCCAGTGCTGTTTCCGTATCACGGATATAGCTGAGCGCCAGATCCCGTCTGATGTCATCGATGATGTCCTGAAACCGCGTATTGTCCTCGATCCGTAGCCGGCGGCGTAATGTCCAGCCGGGCAGCCCAAGCAGCCCAGCCACTTCATCCAGGGTGGGCAGGCGACTGTGCAGCTGCGGCGATACTATTTCTTCTACTCGTTCCCGCAAGCGGCGGTGCCGCGTCAGCTCCCGCAGCTGCTGATCGCATAGTGTCAGTAACTGTTCATGGGTCGTCGCTGCATGTTGCACCGGCTGCAGTTCCAGGCTGGCCGGCTCCCACAGCAACTGGTTGTGATGCTGTTCGAACAGCACCGGGCAGCCGAACAGCGCCTCGTACCGCTCGGCGTAGTCCGGGGCGGGAAACTCTATATGCACTTCGCGCAGCCGGGCGGCGCCGGCGGTCAGTTGCCGCGCCAGTTGCAGACGTGAGGCCAGCGCCGAGTCCACCACGAACAGGTTGAAGGCGTTATAGGGACTGATCGAATAAAAGCGCGTGGCCGGCGGCTGGAAGCTTGAATGCCCTCGGTAGTTCTGGCTGACCAGTCGCTCGAAACGAACCAGGATATCGAATGCCTGGCCCAGCGTCGGTGCGCATTGGGCGGTAACCCCCGGCAGGCCGAGGTGGCTGGGTTGACTGTGCAAGCCCATCAGCAGGCCGAAATCGGCCCGGCCGCTGAGAGCGATGGCGGCATGCCCCAGGCGCATGAACCGGGGAATGCTGATCCGCACACCAGCCTGAGCCAGCTGCGCTGGGCCGATGCGGTAGCGTTGCAGCAGTGGTTCGGGATCATGCCCGAGACTGCGCAGGGCAGCCTGCAGGCTGTACAGATATCCGACCGAGAGATCACCAAGTTTCATGGCTGTGTCATTTTGCAAGAAAGAGCAGAATGTAACCCAGGGTTATGAAAATGTCATTTGAGGTGATTGAGCGCTAGCGACACCCGGCCTATTGTCAGCGCCATACCAAAGCCGGACGACGAACCGGCAGCCTGATGATGATCTTTGGAGCACGAGCATGACCGCACAGACTCTTTATCCCCATATGCTGGCCCCGCTGGACCTGGGCTTTACTACCTTGCGCAACCGGGTACTGATGGGCTCCATGCACACTGGACTGGAAGAGCGCCCCCAGGGCTTCGAGCGCATGGCGGCCTTCTTCGCCGAGCGAGCCCGCGGCGGTGTTGGGTTGATCGTCACCGGCGGCTTCGGCCCCAACACCGAAGGCAGTGTCGGCAAGGGCGCAGCCAAGCTGACCACGCCCGAGGAAGCCGAGCAGCACAAGGTGGTGACCCAGGCGGTACACGAGGCGGGCGGCAAGATCTGCTTGCAGATTCTGCACGCCGGGCGTTACGCCTTTACCCCGGAGCAGGTCTCGGCCAGTGCGGTGCGTTCCCCGATCAACCCCTTCACCCCGCAGGAGCTGGATGAGGCGGGCATCGAGAAGCAGATCAGCGATTTCGTCAACTGCGCTGCGCTGGCGCAGGTTGCCGGTTATGACGGCGTGGAGATCATGGGCTCGGAAGGCTACTTCATCAACCAGTTCCTGGTGGAGCGGGTCAATCAGCGTACCGACCGCTGGGGCGGCAGCTACGAGAACCGCATGCGCCTGCCGCTGGAAATCGTCCGCCGGGTGAGGGAAGCGGTTGGTCCCGAATTCATCATCATCTATCGGCTGTCGATGCTGGATCTGGTCGAGGACGGCAGCAGCTGGGATGAGGTGGTGTTGCTGGCGAAGGAAATCGAGAAGGCCGGTGCGACCATCATCAATACCGGTATCGGCTGGCACGAGGCGCGTATCCCAACCATTGCCACCAAGGTGCCGCGCGCGGCCTTCACCAAGGTCACCGCACGGCTCAAGGGTGAGGTGTCCATTCCGCTGATCACCACCAACCGCATCAACACGCCGGAAGTAGCCGAGCAGGTGCTGGCTGAGGGTGATGCCGATATGGTGTCCATGGCCCGGCCGTTCCTGGCTGATCCGGAGTTCATCAGCAAGGCGGCGGCTGGCCGCGCTGACGAAATCAATACCTGCATCGGCTGCAATCAGGCTTGCCTGGATCACACCTTCAGCGGTCGCTTGACCAGCTGTCTGGTCAATCCGCGCGCCTGCTACGAGACCGAGCTGAACTACATCCCGGTGCACACCGGCAAGCGGATTGCTGTGGTCGGTGCCGGCCCGGCAGGTCTGGCTGCGGCCACCGTGGCGGCTGAGCGTGGTCACGCGGTGACGCTGTTCGACGCAGCGGCGGAAATCGGCGGGCAGTTCAACGTCGCCAAGCTGATCCCGGGCAAGGAAGAGTTCTACGAAACCCTGCGCTATTTTGCCAAGCGTATCGAGATCACCGGCGTGCAGCTGAAGCTCAATACCCGGGTTGAGGCAGCTGATCTGGCGGATTTCGACGAGGTGATCCTGGCTACCGGTATCGTGCCGCGCACTCCGGCTATCCCCGGTGTCGACCATCCCAAGGTCATCAGTTATCTGGACGCCATCCTGCAACGCGAACCGGTGGGGCAGAAGGTAGCGGTGATCGGTGCTGGAGGTATCGGTTTCGACGTATCCGAGTTCATCTGCCACGCTGGCGAGAGCGTCAGTACCAATACCGGGCTGTTCTGGAAGGAATGGGGCATCGATCCTGAACTTCAGGCTCGCGGCGGTATCGCCGGCGTCCAGCCGCAGCCGCATCCGCCGGCCCGTGAGGTGTACTTGCTGCAGCGCAAGGCCAGCAAGGTCGGCGCCGGGCTGGGTAAGACCACCGGCTGGATCCACCGTGCCGGGTTGGCCAGCAAGCAGGTGACCATGCTCAATGGCGTTGAATATCTGCAGATTGATGATCAGGGCCTGCATATCCGCCGGGGTGATGAAACCAGCGTGCTGCCAGTCGATACCATCATTCTCTGCGCCGGCCAGGAGCCGCTGCGTGAATTGCAGGCCGGGCTGGAGGCCAGCGGCAAGTCGGTACACCTGATCGGCGGGGCGGACGTGGCCAGTGAACTGGATGCCAAGCGCGCCATCGACCAGGGATCGCGTCTGGCGGCGGAGCTGTAACTGCCAAGTTCGTCACAAGCCGGAAATCAACGTTTCCCCGAGTGGTTCGGGACGGATGCAATCGTCCCGAAAAAAAGGCAAAGTTGGGAGTTGAAAATAACCCCAAAGGGACAGACCGATGAACGCAAGTGATGTGGGCAGAATACAGAAGCCGTTGCTGACTGAAGCGGTAATGTTTTTTTCTGAACATGGCATCTCGCGGGAAATGCTGTTTCCTGAGTTTGAAGCACTGCTCGATGGGCTGGTCGCTGCACCTGAGTGTGCCGATGAGACCGTCGAGGCGGTGTTTTTGCAGATCAACCATCGCTTGCATGTCCGCGCAGCCGTGTTTTTTACCCTCGACTTCGACCTGGATGGCCAGGTCAACCGGCTGTGGAACATGCCGCTGCGGCACCTGGCGGAGAAGGCTGGGCGAGGGCCGGATATGGGCGGCGGCCCCATTCGGCTGGCCTGTCTCGGCTTCTGCAGCACCAACGCATACCGTGCCGGCATGTGGAAGCCGCGTCAACGCAGCGGCAAGGCCGATCTCAGCCTGATCAAGCAGGCGGTAACCCGTAATGCCCTGGGCATCCTCGGCGAGGACGAAGAGGCTCGGGCGGTGCTGGCCACGGATAATCTGCAGGTCGCCGCCGAGGATACCTGGTACGGCGGCACTCCGGTGCCGGTCGCGGATCACGCTACTGCACCCGACGGGGACCTGGCTGCTGAGCTGGCAGCGCTTAAACAGGCCCACGCAGGCGAGGCGGCTGAGTACCTGCGCCAGATTACCGAGCTGAGCAGTCGTCTCAGCGTGCAGGAACAGGTTCATCGTCAGCAGTTGGAAAACCAGCGTATCCAGCATGCCGAACAATTGGCGGTCGCCCAGGGCGAGCTGCTGGACATCAAACACGAGCTGGCTGAACAACAGAAGGCCAATGCCGCGTTGCGTCGTGAAGTGAGCCGATTGCAGAATCGGACAGCGGCCGATACTCAATAAACCGAGGAAGCGCCAGCTACTGCGCTCGGCCTGACCTTGCTCGCTACGTTATTCAAAGGCTCTGTATTTGCCAGAATCCTGCTGGCTGCGGATAATTGAGCCATTCTCCGTGCTTCAAGAAGCCGGCACAGAAGCATTCAGAGCTTCTTGAAACCCTGGTGCGGAATTTCTCAGCCAAACATAGCGAGTGGTGTATGGAGCATTTCCGCAATATCGGATTGATCGGACGTCTGGGCAGCGGTCAGGTCGTGGATACCGTGCGACGCCTCAAGCGTTTCCTGCTGGATAAAGGACATACCGTGATTCTCGAAGATGCCGTGGCGGATCTGCTGCCGGGGCATCAGTTGCAGGTCTGCACCCGGATGATGATGGGCGAGATCTGTGACCTGGTAATCGTCGTCGGCGGTGATGGCAGCCTGCTGGGTGCGGCGCGGGCACTGTGCCGCTTTGATGTGCCGGTGTTGGGCGTCAACCGTGGTGGGCTGGGCTTTCTTACCGATATCTCTCCAGACGAACTGGAGGAGCGGGTCGGTGATGTGCTGACGGGCAAGTATCTGGTCGAATCACGATTTCTGCTTGATGCTTTCGTCTGCCGGGATGACGAACACCTGGGCAGCAGCGAAGCGCTCAATGACGTGGTGCTGCACCCGGGCAAGTCGGCGCGGATGATTGAGTTCGAGCTGCATGTGGATGGCCAGTTCGTCTACAGCCAGAAGTCCGACGGACTGATCGTGGCCACGCCCACGGGCTCCACCGCCTATTCACTCTCCGCCGGCGGGCCGATCATGCATCCCAAGCTGGATGCCGTGGTGTTGGTACCGATGTTTCCGCATACCCTGTCCAGCCGCCCGATCGTCGTTGACGGCAACAGCGAACTGCGGGTGCGGATTTCCAAGCAGAATGGTATCTATCCCCAAGTCAGTTGCGACGGGCAGGTGCATATTGCCTGTGCGCCGGGTGACACCCTGATTATCCGCAAGAAGCCGCAGAAGCTGCGATTGATTCACCCACTGGATCACAACTTCTATTCCATCTGTCGCAGCAAATTGGGCTGGAGCAGCCGCCTGACGGAGCGATGAGCATGGCGGTAGAGCATAGGCAGGGCTACGACATCATTGGCGATGTGCATGGTTGCGCGAACACATTGGAAGCGCTGCTGGAACAGATGGGCTATGCGCGAGTCAGTGGTATCTGGCGACACCCGCAGCGCCAGGCACTGTTTCTCGGTGACATCATCGACCGGGGGCCGCGTATCCGCGAAGCGCTGCATCTGGTGCGCGACATGGTGGAAGCGGGCGCGGCCCGTTGCATCATGGGTAACCACGAATTCAATGCCCTGGGTTGGGTGACGCCGGCATCAGCCGGTAGCGGCCGGCGATATGTGCGCGAGCATACCGACCGCAACCGCCGCCAGATCCAGGCCACGCTGGACCAGTTTGCCAACCGGCAGGCTGAATGGGATGACTTCATCGACTGGTTCTGGACCCTGCCGCTGTACCTGGATATGGGCCAGTTCCGCCTGGTGCATGCCTGTTGGGATGACGAACTGATCAGATCATTCACCGCGCAATATCCCGACGCCTGTCCGGATATCGAGTTCGTGCAGGCATCGGTTGAACGCGATGGCTTTGCCGATCAGGTATTCGATCGCCTGCTGCGTGGTACCGGCATGCCGCTGCCCCATGGCCTGACCATGACCGGACGCGATGGCGTCACCCGGGCCATGTTCCGCACCAAGTTCTGGGAAGAAGCGCCGCAGACCTACGGTGATATCGTGTTCCAGCCCGACGGCCTGCCCGAGCATATCGCCATCCGCCCGCTGACCGACCGGCAGAAGGCGGAGCTGCTGATCTACGGTGCTGATGAACCGCCGCTGTTCGTCGGCCACTACTGGCAGGAGGGCGAACCGCGTGCCATCCGGGCGAACCTGGCGTGCCTGGACTACAGCGCGGTCAAGTTCGGCAAGCTGGCCGCTTACCGTTGGAGCGGCGAGACGGAGCTGCTGCGTGACCATTTCGTCTGGGTGGATGTGAGATGAGCATGTATCGTGCCTTGCAGTGCCGGCTGGATGAGGACCTGAGCAGCCTGACCCATTTTCTCCGGGCGCGGGGGGTGGCGCACCGGATCACTGAAGAGCGGGGCCAGCAGGTGATCTGGACCCGCAACGAGGCGGATGCGGCCATTGTTCGCGGGCTGTATACCCAGGGCGTGCCGGAGCCGGTCGCCGATTCGACACCCGCCGCGCCACGCCGACCGCCGCGGCTGGCCTGGCAGCGGATGGCGCGGCTGATCCCGGTCACTCTGCTGGTGCTTCTGGTCACTGCGGTGGTGGCGCTGATCACCGGGCTGGGGAGTAACATCCAGACCGTTGTCCTGTTCACCTTTACGCCGGTTACGCCTGCCGGCTACATCGCTGCGGCACCGGATATGGATCAATGGTGGCGGCTGGTGGCACCGATGTTCCTGCATTTTGGCTGGCTGCACCTGGCGTTCAATGCCCTTTGGTACTGGGAGCTGGGCCGGCGTATCGAATTGCGCTCCGGCGGCTGGTGGCTGCTCGGCCTGACGCTGTTATTCGCAGTGATCTCCAATACCGCGCAATGGTTGTTCGGCGGGCCGGCGCTCTTTGGCGGCTTGTCGGGGGTACTCTACGGCCTGCTGGGCTATTGCTGGCTGTATCAGACGCTGGCGCCAAACGTGCATTTCGATCTGCCCCGGGGCGTGGTGGTGATGATGCTCGGCTGGCTGGTGCTGTGCCTGTCCGGTGTGGTGACCATGCTCGGTTTCGGCGCCATTGCCAATGCGGCCCATGTCGGCGGGCTGGTCATCGGCTCCCTGTGCGGCGCGATCGCCGGCGGCCTGCAGCGCATGCGCTGACAAGGTACAATGCCCGGCTAATGAACCATGCTCCGGAGAACCCATGAATACCTTTATCGACATGTTGCGCAATATCTCTCCCGAGGTGTACGAGAGCCTCAAGCAGGCCATCGAATTGGGCAAGTGGTCCGACGGCCGCAAGCTGACCCAGGAGCAGAAGGAATTGTGCCTGCAGGCGATCATTGCCTGGGAAATGGACAATCTGCCGGAAGAAGAGCGCACCGGTTATATCGGCCAGACCTGCAAGAACCAGGCGAAGGCGCCGTCCAATCTTGACGAATCCCTGTTTACCCCCGCCAAGGGCACCCTGCACTGATGTCGTTCGTCAGTGGTGAGGGCAGCATCCGCAAGCTGCTTGGGGCTCTGGGTGAACCCGTCGATTACAGCCTGCCCCTGGGCGAGCAACAGGTACCATTGAATCAGCTGCTCGGCCGCACGATACGGTTGCAGGCACTGGGTGAAATCCATTGCATGCACTGCGGCCGGCGAACCAAGAAAAGCTACAGCCAGGGCTACTGTTACCCCTGCATGACCAAGCTGGCACGCTGTGACGTCTGCATCATGAGCCCGGAACGCTGCCACTACGAGTTGAACACCTGCCGCGAGCCGGCCTGGGGTGAGCAGTTCTGCATGACCGACCATATCGTCTATCTGGCCAACTCCTCGGGGTTGAAGGTCGGCATTACCCGCGCCACCCAGATCCCGACCCGCTGGATTGATCAGGGCGCCAGCCAGGCATTGCCGATCCTGCGAGTGGCGACCCGGCAGCAATCCGGGCTGGTGGAAGACCTGTTGCGCGAGCAGGTGGCCGACAAGACCAACTGGCGGGCGCTGCTGCGCGGCGAGCCGGAACCGCTTGATCTGATCGCCGAACGTGATCGCTTGCTGGCGGGCGCCCGTGAGGGGGTTGAGGCGTTGCAGGCCCGCTTCGGTCTGCAGGCCATCCAGCCGTTGCCTGATGCCCAGGTGCAGGACATCCGCTATCCGGTGCTGGAGTACAGTGCCAAGCCGCAATCGGCCAACCTGGACAAGGAGCCGGTATTGGAAGGCACCTTGCTTGGCATCAAGGGTCAATATCTGTTGCTGGATACCGCGGTCATCAATATTCGCAAATACACTGCCTACTCTATGGCTTTCAGTGTGTCCTGAGGAGTCTTCCATGCGTACCGAACAACCCACGACCATTCACCTCACGGACTACAGACAGCCCGATTATCTGATCGATGAAACCCACCTGACCTTCGAACTGTTCGAGGACCATGCCCTGGTGCACAGCCGCCTGGCCATGCGTGCCAATGCCGCGGGGGAGGGTGGAGCGCTGCCGCCATTGGTGCTGCACGGCCAGGACCTGGTGTTGCAGAGCGTGGCGCTGGACGAACAGGCGCTGACGGCCGATGCCTGGCAGGTGGACGATTCCAGTCTGACGCTGCAGCCGCAGGCGCGCGAGTTCGAGCTGGCGATCACTACCCGTATTGAGCCGCAGAACAATACCGCGCTGGAAGGTCTGTACAAGTCCGGGGGCATGTTCTGTACCCAGTGTGAAGCCGAGGGGTTTCGCAAGATCACCTATTACCTGGACCGCCCGGATGTGATGAGCCGGTTCACTACCACGGTGACGGCTGAGCGTGGGAGCTATCCGGTGCTGCTGTCCAACGGCAACCTGATCGCCAGTGGTGAGCACGAAGGTGGTCGGCACTGGGCGACATGGGAAGATCCGTTCCCCAAGCCAGCCTATCTGTTCGCCCTGGTCGCCGGCGATCTGTACCGTATCGATGACAGCTTCACTACGATGAGCGGCCGGGAAGTCGAGCTGCGTATCTATGTTGAACCGGAGAACCGCGAGCAGTGCGGCCACGCCATGGATAGCCTCAAGCGCTCCATGCGCTGGGACGAAGAAGTCTATGGGCGCGAGTATGATCTGGATATCTTCATGATCGTTGCGGTCAACGACTTCAATATGGGCGCGATGGAAAACAAGGGGTTGAACATCTTCAACTCCAGTTGCGTGCTGGCCCACCCCGATACCGCCACCGATATGGCGTTCCAGCGGGTCGAGGCGGTGGTTGCCCATGAATATTTCCACAACTGGTCCGGCAACCGGGTTACCTGTCGCGACTGGTTCCAGCTGTCGCTGAAGGAGGGTTTCACGGTTTTTCGTGATGCCGAATTCAGCGCCGACATGAACTCGCGCACGGTCAAGCGCATCGAGGATGCCACCTTCCTGCGGGCCAACCAGTTCGCCGAGGACGCCGGGCCCATGGCGCATCCGGTGCGCCCCGACTCCTATATGGAAATATCCAACTTCTATACCCTGACGATCTATGAGAAGGGCGCGGAAGTGGTGCGCATGCTGCACACGCTGCTGGGTGCCGAGGGTTTCCGCAAAGGTACTGATCTATACTTCGAGCGCCATGATGGTCAGGCAGTGACCTGTGACGATTTCATTACTGCCTTGGAAGATGCCAACGAGGCGGATTTCACTCAATTCAAGCGCTGGTACAGTCAGGCGGGTACCCCGGTACTCCAGGTCGACGGTCGCTATGATGCGGCGAGCTCGACCTTCCAGTTGCTGTGCCGGCAGAGCTGCCCGGCAACCCCGGGTCAGACCGAGAAACTACCCTTCGTGATTCCGTTGCGCCTGGCACTGCTGGACGGCGAGGGGCGCGAAATGCCGCTGCAGCTGGCCGGTGAAACGCAGGCGTGTGGTACGGAAACCGTGTTGGCCGTGACCGAGGCCGAGCAGCTGTTCGTCTTCGAGAACGTCCGCGAAGAGCCGCTGCCGTCGCTGTTGCGCGGCTTCTCGGCGCCAGTCAAGCTGGTTTATCCCTATTCCCGGGATGATCGGGTGTTTCTTGCGATGCATGACCCGGATGGCTTCAATCGCTGGGAGGCGGCGCAGTCGCTGGCAGTGGATGTGCTGCAGGGGCTGATCGGGATTCACCAGGCCGGACGGCCCTTGCTCCTGGACCAGCGCTTGCTCGAAGTGCATCGCGCGGTACTGAAGGATGACAGCCTCGACCCGGCGATGGTGGCCGAGATCCTGCGCCTGCCGTCTGAAGCCTACCTGGTGGAGCTGGCCGAGGAGGCTGATGTCGAGGCCATCCACCATGTCCGTGACTGGGTGCGCCGGGAGCTGGCAACCGCCTTGGCCGAGACCATGTGGTCGCGATTCCGGCAGCTGGGCGATGGCGCCGGCGCTTACCGGGCCGATGCCGAATCCATGGCGCGCCGCAGTCTGCGCAATACGCTGCTTGGCTATCTGATGCTGACCGAGTCTTCCGAAGCGTTGTCGGTATGCGTGCAGCAATTTGTCGAGGCCGGCAACATGACCGACCGTCAGGCGGCATTGGTGGCCTTGGTCAATTCGCCCCACGAGCAACAGAAGCACGCCGCCCTGGAAGAGTTCGCCCAGCGCTGGAATGCCTATCCGCTGGTCATGGACCAGTGGTTCAGCATCCAGGCCGCCAGCCCGCTGCCCGGTGGCCTGGAGCGGGTGCAGGGGTTGATGAAGCACCCAGCCTTCACCTTGCGTAACCCGAACAAGGTACGGGCATTGATCGGTGCCTTTGCCAATCAGAACCTGGCCAACTTCCACCGTGCCGATGGCGCTGGTTACCGTTTCGTTGCGGACCAGATCATCGAGCTGAACCGGCTCAACCCGCAGATCGCCTCGCGGATGCTGACGCCGCTGACCCGCTGGCGCAAATTCGATGAGCCTCGCCAGTTGCTGATGAAGGCTGAGCTGGCGCGCATCCTGGCGAGCGATGACCTGTCGCCGGATGTCTACGAGGTGGTCAGCAAGTCCCTGGCCTGATCTGGATGAAGCGTCGGAGAGCCGATCAGGCTGTCCGACGCGTTCTTGCATCGACGCTTTCATTGATACAGAATGCGGTTTTGTTCTGGTCGGTAAATGGATTACAAAAGATTACCGATGAGGCATTGGTGGGCTACCCGATTCGCTCTAAGATAAGTCACCCGATCACTCAGGGTGACCAATAACAACAAGGGGTCTCCATGCGTAATTTCCTGAAGGAACAGGTTTGCGCCGCGCTGTCCCACGACAGTGATCCGTATCGCTCCAATGGAGCCGCTCTCCTTTCTTGTGCTTGTTCATTCTGCATCCTTGGGTTGCATGCGCACCGCGCATGGTCCTGCCAGCACGTCCTCCTCCCGAGTCGTGATCACCAGGCAGGCTTTTCAGTGCTCTTATCCGCAGTCTGACAATAATAATTACAGCCAGGAGAGTCTGGATGTCCCAGAATGATCAGGAAGAAGCTACCTTCATGGAGCGTCTGGTTTTCAATCACCGGTTGACGGTTGTGGTGCTGTTTGCGCTGGTGACCCTGTTTCTCGGCTATCAGGCCACCAAGGTCAGGCCCGATACCAGCTTCGAGAAGATGATTCCGCTCGAACACCCCTACATCGTCAATATGCTCGAGCATCAGGATGATCTGGCGAGCCTGGGCAATTCCATCCGTATCGCGGTATCCATCAAGGAAGGGGATATCTTCTCCAGCGAATACATGGAAACGCTCAAGCGCATCAATGACGAGGTGTTCTTTCTGCCGGGTGTGAACCGGGCGGGGCTGCGCTCCTTGTGGACGCCGAACGTACGCTGGACCGAGGTGACCGAATACGGCTTTGATGGCGGCCCGGTGGCCAGCCGACCTTCTTATGAAACCGAGGACGACCTCGACGAGCTGCGCATCAATGTGCTCAAGTCCGGGGAAATCGGTCGTCTGGTGGCGAATAACTTCAAATCCAGCATCATCGAAGTGCCGCTGCAGGAATACTATCCCAACCCGGAAAATCAGTCCGAGCTCATGCGTCTGGATTACGGTCAGTTCTCCGACATGCTGGAGCAGAAGATCCGTAATGAGTTCCAGGATGAGAACCCGAACATCCAGATCCATATCGTCGGCTTCGCCAAGAAGGTCGGTGATCTGATTGAGGGCCTGACGGCGGTGATGTTGTTCTTTGCCGTCGCGGTCGGCATTACCTTCTGCCTGCTGTACTGGTTCACCTGGTGTATCCGCAGCACCATCTCGGTATTGGTCACGACGCTGATAGCGGTGGTCTGGCAGCTCGGCCTGATCCACCTGGTCGGTTTCGGACTGGACCCCTATTCGATGCTGGTGCCGTTTCTGATCTTTGCCATCGGTATCTCCCATGGCGTCCAGAAGATCAACGGTATCGCCTTGCAATCCGGTGGCGCTGACAGCGCTCTGATGGCTGCCCGGCGCACCTTCCGCCAACTGTTCCTGCCTGGCATGATCGCCATCCTGGCCGACGCCGTGGGGTTCATCGCGCTGCTGATCCTGGACATCGGCGTGATTCATGAGCTGGCCATCGGCGCATCGCTGGGTGTGGCGGTGATCGTGTTCACCAACCTGATCATGCTGCCGGTGGCGATTTCCTATATGGGGATCAGCAAACGGGCAATCGAGCGCAGCAAGCGTGATGCCGTGCGCGAGCATCCGTTCTGGCGTGCTCTGTCCAATGTCGCGCATCCGCGTCTGGCGCCGGTGATCGTGATTCTGGGTCTGGTCGCCGGGGTCGGCAGCTTCCTCTATCAGAAGGCTAATCTGCAGATTGGCGATCTGGATCCAGGGGCGCCGGAATTGCATGCCGATTCGCGCTACAACCTCGATAACGACTTCATCATCAGCAACTATTCCACCAGTTCCGACATCCTGGTGGTGATGGTGGAAACCCCATTGGAGATGTGCTCAGCCTACAAGACCATGGAGGCAATCGATCAGCTGGAATGGCGCATGAACAATGTGCCTGGCGTGCAGTCGACGGTATCGCTGGTGACGGTGGCCAAGCAGGTGATCATGGGCAATAACGAGGGCAATCTGAAGTGGCAGGGGCTGTCACGCAACCAGGATAACCTCAATACCGCGATCAGCCGGGCCCCGGAGGGCATGTTCAACAGTGCCTGTTCGCTGGCACCGGTGCTGATCTATCTCAACGATCACAAGGCCGAGACCCTTGAGCGGGCGACCGACGAGGTCAAGGCCTTCGCCGAGGAATACGATACCGACACGCTGAAATTCAAGCTGGCGGCAGGCAATGCCGGTATCGAAGCGGCGACCAACGAAATCATCGCGACGTCCGAGCTGACCATCCTGGTATTGGTATACATCTGGGTTGGGGCCATGTGCCTGTTCACCTTCCGCTCGTTCCCGGCGACCATCTGTATTGTTCTGCCACTGATCCTGACATCCGTACTGGGTAACGCGCTGATGGCCTTCCTGGGAATCGGCATGAAGGTCGCGACCTTACCGGTGATCGCGCTGGGGGTGGGTATCGGGGTGGACTACGGTATCTATATATACAGTCGTCTGGAAAGTTTCCTGCGCGCTGGCATGCCGTTGCAGGAAGCCTATTACCAGACCCTGCGCTCCACCGGGAAAGCGGTATTGTTCACCGGCCTGTGTCTGGCCATCGGCGTGGCGACCTGGATCTTCTCCGCGATCAAGTTCCAGGCTGATATGGGACTGATGCTGACCTTCATGTTCATCGTCAACATGTTCGGCGCGATGCTGCTGTTGCCAGCGCTGGCCCGCTTCCTTATCAATCCCGAGAAAATCCGCAACAAGAAGGAATCCTTTCTGCAACATTGAATGAGTTTGCAGTGAATATGGCGACTTTGGCGACGATCGGAAGGGATCGGCGCCGAGTCATTATCATCGACATGATTAACAAAAGATAACCAAGCCCGGTTGGCGGACCTTGTCAAAGCTCGATAGTATTCGGCAGACATGCCAATCGGCAGAGAGTCTATAAGAACAAAGGGGAAGGACTATGCACGAGCCAAATTCCTGGCGCGTTTCATCTCGCAGAATCATCATGACGCTGGGGTTGTCCGGTGCACTAATGGGGCCCGCCTCGCTGGCCATGGCACAGGATGTTGCCAGCGACGATCTCAAACCAGCAATTATTTCGCTGAAAGCGAGCAAATCTCTGCTGCTTGACATCGAGCAGGCCGGCCAGCGTCTGGTGGCGGTCGGTTCACGCGGCCATATAGTCTATTCCGATGATCAGGGTGGCAACTGGTTACAGGCGCCGGCTCCGACGCGCCAACTGCTTACTGCCGTGGATTTCGTCGATGAGCGCAACGGCTGGGCGGTGGGCCACGACTCGCTGATTCTGCATTCCTCTGACGGTGGTGAAAGCTGGGCGGTGCAATACCGTGATCCGGAAATCGATGCGCCGGACGATGAAGGTTTCGGCTTCCTGGAAAAACCACTGATGGACGTCTGGTTCCGTGATACCCGGACCGGCTTCGCCGTGGGCGCCTATGGCCTTTTCCTGCGTACTGAGGATGGCGGTCAGACCTGGGAAGATGTGTCCTTCGATATCGATAACCCAGATGGTTTCCATTACAACGCCCTGACGGTCGTCAAGGACACCGGACTGTTCCTGGTCGGCGAAATGGGCACGATGTACCGTTCGGCCGACTTCGGCGATACCTGGGAAACCCTGACGGACATGCCCTATGACGGTTCCTGGTTTGGCGTTGCCGGTACTGGCGAACCCGGTGTGGTGCTGGCGTGGGGTTTGCGCGGCAACATGTTCCGTTCCACTGATTTCGGTGAAAGCTGGGAGCAGGTCGAGCTGCTGACGCCCAATAACGGCGAGTTGGAGGCGACCCTGTCGGGAGGGCAGCTTGCGGCTGATGGTCGTTTGATCGTGGTCGGTACTGGTGGCGTGGTTGTTGTCAGCGATGATCATGGACGCAGTTTCCAGGTGACTGTGCGCCCGGATCGGGTGGCGCTGGCGAATGCGTTTGGCCTGCAGGACGGCAGTATCGTGCTGGTAGGGCAGCGAGGCGCTGTGAAGGCGGATGGGAAAGGCATGTCGGCGGCTGGCGGTACTGCACTGACCCTGCCCGTACCGACGGCAGAAGAAGAATAAACCGCCGCGAACGATGACGTTCGTGCAAAGAAGAATTAAAGCCAGGAGAATCTGGATGTCGAAACACCATCAGGAGACCGCTCCACTTGTGGAGCGTGTCATCTTCAATAACCGACTGATCATGCTGCTGATCTTTGCGGCACTGACCATCTTTTTCGGTTTTCAGGCGACCCAGGTCCGCCCGGTCACCAGCTTCGAGAAGATGATCCCCCTCGAACACCCCTATATCGTCAACATGATCGAGCATCAGGACGATATGGGCAATCTCGGCAACTCCATCCGGATTGCGGTTGCCATTGAAGATGGCGACATCTTCTCTACCGAATACATGGAGACCCTCAAGCGCATCAACGATGAGGTGTTCTTCCTGCCTGGCGTGGACCGTGCCAATCTGCGGTCGCTATGGACACCGAACGTGCGCTGGACCGAAGTGACCGAATACGGTTTCGACGGTGGTCCGGTTGCCAGCAAGCCCGCTTACCTGACAGCAGAAGATCTGGAAGAGCTGCGTGTCAATATTCTCAAGTCGGGTGAAATCGGTCGGTTGGTGGCGAATAACTTCAAGTCCACCATCATCGATGTGCCGCTGCAGGAATCCTATCCCAACCCGGAAAACCAGTCGGAGCAGATCCGCCTGGATTACGGTGAGTTCTCCCGCCTGCTGGAAGAGAAGATCCGCAGCGAGTTCCAGAACGAGAACCCGAATATCAGCATCCACATCATCGGCTTTGCCAAGAAGGTCGGCGACCTGATCGACGGTATCATCAAGGTGGTGATGTTCTTCGGCGCGGCGCTGCTGATTACCTTCGTGCTGCTGCTGATCTTTACTCGCTGCCTGAAAAGCTCGCTCACCACGCTGGTCTGCTCGGTTATCGCGGTAATCTGGCAGCTCGGCCTGTTGCGTACCATGGGCTTCGGTCTGGACCCTTATTCGATTCTGGTACCGTTCCTCGTATTCGCCATCGGTATCTCCCACGGCGTGCAGATCATCAATGCCATGGCGATCGAATATGCCGGGGCGGATGATGCCTATACCGCAGCCCGGCGCGCCTTTCGCTCGCTGTACATTCCGGGCATCGTGGCGCTGGTATCGGACGGTGTGGGTTTCGTGACCCTGCTGCTGATCGAGATTGAAGTAATCCGCGAGCTGGGTATTGCCGCTTCCGTTGGGGTGGGTGTGATCATCCTGACCAACCTGATGCTGCTGCCAATCCTGATGTCCTATATCGGTATCGGCAAGGGTGCGGTGCAGCGCAACCGGGATATGGTTTCTCGTCCGCAGAAGCTGTGGCAGTCCATTTCCGGCTTCGCCCATCCAGCGGTGGCACCGATTTCCGTGGTGCTGGCCATTCTCGGCTTTGCCTTCGGCATCTATTACGGTAAAAACGTCGAGATCGGCGATCTTGATCCGGGTGCACCGGAGCTGCGCGCCGATTCGCGCTACAACCTGGATAACGATTTTATCATCCGTAACTACTCGACCAGTTCCGACGTTCTGGTGGTCATGGTCAGTACGCCGCCGGAGATGTGTTCGGCCTATGAAACCATGGAAGCCATCGACCAGCTGGAATGGCGCATGAGCAACCTGGCCGGTGTACAATCGGCGGTATCGTTGGTGACCGTGGCCAAGCAGGTGATCATGGGTAACAACGAGGGCAGCCTGAAGTGGCAGGCGCTGTCGCGTAACCAGGACAACCTGAACACCGCGATCAGCCGCGCCCCTGAAGGCATGTTCAATGCCAGCTGCTCACTGGCACCGGTGATGATCTTCCTCAACGACCACAAGGCTGACACGCTCACCCGGGCTACCGCTGCGGTCGAGGAATTCGCCGAGGAATACAACACCGAGAACATCACCTTCAAGCTGGCTGCCGGTAATGCGGGTATCGAAGCGGCGACGAACGTCGTGATCGAGAAGTCCCAGCTGAAAATGCTGCTTACCGTTTATGCGGTGGTCATCCTGATGTGTCTGGTGACGTTCCGCTCGATCCGTGCGGTGCTCTGCATCATCATTCCGCTGGCGCTGACCTCGGTCCTTGCCAACGCGCTGATGGCGTTCCTCGGCATTGGAGTGAAGGTGGCGACCCTGCCGGTGATCGCGCTGGGGGTGGGGATCGGTGTCGACTACGGCATCTATATCTACAGCCGCCTGGAGACCTATCTGCGTCAGGGGATGCCGCTGCAGGAAGCCTATTACGAAACCCTGAAAACCACGGGCAAGGCGGTGACCTTCACCGGTTTCACCCTGGCCATCGGTGTGGCGACCTGGATCTTCTCCGCGATCAAGTTCCAGGCTGACATGGGCATTCTGCTGACCTTCATGTTCCTGTGGAATATGTTCGGTGCCCTGTGGCTGTTGCCGGCCCTGGCGCGCTTCCTGCTCCGTCCGGACAAGATGCGCAACTGATCTGTGCAAGCAGGACGAAAGGCCGCCCGGGTAACCGTGCGGCCTTTTTGTTTGTTCGGTGGGTGGGTCTCCCGGAAAGTCACCGCCTATGGAGTGGCGGGTTCGAGCTCGACACAAGGGGCAGGCGCAGGCTGGCAATGATCATGAGGTAGCATTTGCTGGGGGCGGGAGTCCCGGCAGCACCTGCACTTGCGATGGGGGTTCAGACTTCGGGGTACAGCCCTTCGGGTTTGGCGGCCTGTTCTTCCTCCGCTTCCCGGCGGCGGCTCTGGATGACCATACGCACGGCACGCCACAGCGGCTTGCCGCGCCAGGGATGGTGAGCACGGCCGAACAGGCAGGCATTGAGTTCGTCGAGAGCCTCTTCCAACTCCAGGTAATTATGTGCCAGGCCAATCAGCCCCTCGCCATGCTGCTGGCGCGCCCAGGCTTCCAGCGCCTTGCGGGCATCCGCTGGCTGGTTGGTCCGACAGGCCGCCTGCAGGTCCGCCAAGGGGTTGCCCTGATCCTGGTCACCCAGATCTTCTTCGGCTTCCGGTAGGCTGAAGTCGGCCAGCGCCCGGCGGGCCTGACGCAGAAAATACAGGCTGGCTGCCAATGCCAGTATCAGCAATGCAGTTGCCAGCTGCCAGGGCCAGAGCAGGGCGGGCTCGGCCATGGGAAAGTTGACCGGACCGGCAGTGGATGAAAAGTCGCCACTACGACTGACGTTCAGGGTGACCGCATCCAGTGTGGCAGTCTCCAGTCGGTCCTGCTCGGTATTCCACCAGTTGACCACGACTGGCGGCAGGGTATAGGAGCCTTCCTGCAGGGCGACCAGCGCGGCGCTGTCATGCCGTGCGCTGCTGATGCCTTCATCACTGTTGCGGCTTTCCAATCGTGGTTGATCGGCATACTGACGCAACTCATCGACCGCGCCCGTGGTCAGGCTCTGCAGCGCCGGCAATTGGCTGGCATTCAGACCGCGGGCTTCCAGGATCAATGTTCGTGTCAGGGGCTCGCCACTGAGCAGATCAATGCCGGGGTCCGGTTGCCAGGTCTGGCTCAGACTCAGCGCCGCGGCCGGCAACCAGGGGGCACCGGCAGGGTAGCTGTCAGGGACAGGTCTTACCTGCAGGCGAATGCTCGGCGAGCGCACCTGGACCAGCTTGCCGGTGCGCGCCGAGAATCGCTCATTGCTGGTGGGTTGCAATACCGTGGCGCTGAACAGTTGCGAGGGGATATCCAGCTCGCCGCTCTGTTGGGCGAAGAGGGCGTAGCGCATCTCGATCACGCCGTGGCGTACCCCGTTCATGGTCCGCTCGAAATGCCGGGGCGGCCCCAGGCTCTCGACGCGGGCATTGGGTATGTCCAGGCCGCTCAGGGTGGAATCGTCGAACAGCGATACCGAGTGGTAGATGCGCAGGGTCAACAATACCTGGGCCTGCACATAGGGCGTTTCGATATCCACTTCGCTGTCGATGAACACCGGCGCCAGTTGCGCGCTGCTGTCGCTGGCGGCTTGCGCTGCCGACAGTACCTGCAGGGAGACCGGCTGGCTCGTCACTGCGCCCAGCTGCAGCGGCGGGATGACCACAAAGCCGGTGCGCAAGGGGAGCAGTGTGACTACCCAGCGGGTGACGGGAGTGGTTTTGCCGTCGGCCTGGCTGACCAGGCTCAATTGCCGGGTGCGCTGTACCTCGAAGTTTTCTTCCAGCGGGGTCAGGTCCAGCTCGCTCAGGCGGCTGGCCGAAGGGGTTTCCAGGGTCAGCTCCAGGGCTTCACCTTCCACCAACCGGGTGCGGTCGACGCTGGCATCCAGAGCAGCGTGGGCCAGCGGGCTGAGCACCACCAACAGCCACAGTGTTATCAATCTAATCATCGCGGCGGTTCCTGTTGCTGCAGATGTTGATAGAGAAATTTGCGCCGCAACAACTCCGCCGGATCATCCGGAATCTCCCTGAGCCATTGTTGCAGTGCCTGTCGCTGTTCCAATGCTGCGTTGTTGTTTTGCTGCTGTGGGCCGCGCGGGCTGGTTGAGCCGCCTTCTTCCCGCTGCGGACCGCTGCCCATTGAGGGGCTAGCCTGGCCGTTGTTCAGATCGCCAGATGCCGCGCCTCCGGTCGCCGGCGTTGTGCTGCCCGGCGTCGCGTCAGCCTTGCTGCCCTGGGCGGATGTTGACGCGGCGGGGGTGGGCTCTTTGCCGTTGCCGTTGCCGTTGCCGTTCCCAGCCGTCTGACTGCCGGTTGTGCGAGGCTGTTCCCCTGATGAGGCCGCGTCTCCCTCAGTACTGGCGTCTTCCTGTTGCTGCTGTCGCAACTGCTCCAGCAGCGCCTCGATGATACCGCGGTTGTGCCGCGCGGCGGTATGTCTCGGGTCCCGGGTCAGGGCCTGCTCGTAGGACTCCAGCGCCGGTTGATAGTCGCCGGCCATGGCCTGAGCGGTACCGCGGTTGAAATGATGCTCAGCATTGTCGGGCTCGGTGGCGGCCAGTGCTGCCCAGGCCGTGGCGGCTTGCTCGTAGTCTCCGGCCTGATATAACGCCCAGGCGTGCCAGGCTGGATCGCTAAAACGCTCGGCAGCCGCGGCGGGCTGCTGTTGCTCGAGTAGCTGCATTGCCTGCTGGTCGGGGCGTTGCCAGAGATCCGCCCAGCTCAGGGCTTGCGCTGGTGGTGGCAGCAGCGCCGCAATCAGAAGCACCCCTAACCAGCCGCGCCGTGCCCCTAGCGCGGCTAATGGCAACAGCAGTAGCACCAGCCAGTGGCCTTGATCCAGTGGCAGGTGACGGTCGCTCACCTCGGCGTCGGTGGTGGTGCGCAAGGGCTGCAGCAAGTAATCCAGGTCCCGATTGCCGACGGTGATGCCATGGTAACGACTACCATGCTGGCGGGCCACCGCTGCCAGCTGTTGACCATTGAGCCGGGGCAACAGGATACGCCCCTCGCTGTCGCGCATGAAACCGCCCTCTGGCAGAGGGACCGGCGCACCGGAGGCGGTGCCAATGCCCAGAATGGCCAGTTGCGCGCCGAGTTCCCGGGCATGGCTGGCCAATACTTCACGCTCCGGGCTATCCAGACCGCTGGTCAACAGCAGTATCTGCGAGGTGCTCTGTGGGTGGCCGGAAAGCATTTGCCGGGCCAATACCATCGCCTGGTCCAGGTTCTGGCCGTCGATCGGCATAATTTCCGGGTCCAAGGCCGTCAGCAGGCTGCGCAGCGTATTACGATCCCGGCTCAGCGGGCTCACCCGGTGGGCGCTGCCGGCGAACGCGACCAGCCCCAGCTGACTGTCAGGATAGTCCTGCATCAAGGTACGGATCTTGTGCTTGGCCCGCTGCAGGCGATCAGGTGCAAGATCGTCGGACAGCATGTTGCGCGATACATCGAGCACCATGACCACCGCACTGTCCGGTAACCGCCGGGGTTGGTTGGTGCTGTCCATCACCGGACTGGCCAACGCCAGGATTGCCAGGGTCCAGGTCAGCCCGAGAAGGACAAAGCGCAGCGCGTGACTGCCGCCGGGATGTTGTTGCAGCAACCAGGGCCGCAGCGAGGCGGGCAGCAACTGTTCCCAGCCCGATTGACGCCAGCCGCGCTGATATAACAGCACCAGCAGAATGACCGCCGGTGGCAAGACCAGCAGCCACAGCGGGCGGGCGAAGGACAGGCCGAGCAATTCAGTCATGCTGATGACTCCGGCGTACCATGTTGCTGGATAACGTCAGGCTCAGCAGTAGCGCCAGCGCCAGAGGCCAGGGATACAGTGGGGTGGCCTGGCGATCGGGCAGGCCTTCGCGCAGTGCTGGCTCCAGAGTGTCGAGCTGTTGATAAATGGCCTGCAGATCGGCTTCGTTGCGGGCGCGGAAATAGGCCCCACCGGTGAGGTGGGCAATCTCTCGGAGGCTCACCTCATCCAGTTCGATGGACGGATCGAACTGCAACCCCCAGAGACTGGACGTGACGCCATCCGGGGCCAGGGTGTCGGCACCCACGCCGATACTGAAGATGCGGATGCCGTGCTCCGCGGCCAGCCGGGCAGCGCGCAGCGGGCTGACGCTGCCGGCGGTATTGGCGCCATCGGTGATCAGAATCAGCACCCGGCTGGCGGCGGGTTCGTCCAGCAGCCGTTTGATAGCCAGGCCAATGGCATCGCCGATCGCGGTTTCACGGCCGGCCAGGCCGATAAAGCTTTCGTCGAGCCATTCGCCGATGGCCTGGCGGTCATGGGTAAGGGGCGCCTGGACATAGGCCTGCGAGCCGAACAGGATGAGCCCCAGGCGGTCCCCCCGGCGGCGTTCGACAAACTCACCGAGCAGGTGTTTGACCAGCGTAAGTCGATCAACGGGTTTATTGTCCAGCTGCATATCGCGAAACTCCATGCTGCCGGACAGGTCCAGGGCCAGCATCATGTCGCGGCCGGTGACCGCCGTGGGCAAGCTGTCGCCCAGTAGCTGGGGGCGGGCGGCGGCCACGACCAGCAGCGCCCAGACCACCAGATATGGCCACTTGCGGCCGGGACTGCCCGGCTGGGCTGCCAGCGGTTGCAACGCTTGCAGCCGTTCCATGAAACCGACCTGCAATGCGGCAGAGCGGGTTTCGGCCGGAGGCAGCCAGCGCCGATACAGCCAGGGCAGCGGCAGCAACAGGAAGCACAGCGGCCAATGGAATTCAAACATCATGATGGCGCACCCAGCGGCGCAACTCTGCGAGCAGGACCTGGCGCTGTGCCGGGCTCAGGTCGACCTGCGGTCGGTAGAGATCCGCCGCCAGCGGTTGCAGCGCCTGGCGCTGGGCCCCCGGATAGCGGCTGCAGAGATAATCGAGCCAGGCCTCGCCAAACAACCGGGTCGCCGCGACATCGCCCCGTTGCTTCAACAACTGCTTGATCCGGGTGTTGATCGCGGCCAACCACTGGGCATCCGGCAGGCTGGCCGGCACATCCGCGACTACTCGCCAACTCTGGCGCTGCTGCCGCCGTTGCCGCCGTCGGGCATGGCGCAGCAACCAGGGCAGCAGTAGGGCGATCAACAGAACACCGATCACCAGCAGCCACCAGCCGGGGGCCGGGGGCCACCAGGGGATAGGCGGCGGCAGCGCCGGGTGGGTAAGTTGTGCCTGAAGCGCCTGTTCCATCAATGCCGCCTCCGCGCGTACATGCTCAACATCAACTGGAGCTGGTCAATCGGCGTGCGACTGGTCTCCAGCGGCTGCAAGCCGCAGCGCAACCGGCTCGCGAGCCGTTGCCAGCCTTGCTGGCGGGTCAGGAATTGGGCGGCCCAGGCCTCACGCAGCGACGCATTGGTGGTGTTGAGTGTAAGCCGCTGCTGACCCTGCACAAATTCCAGCCCTGGACTGCTGGGCAGGCTGGCCTCCAGTGGATCAAATATCGGCAACAGCACCAGATCACTGTGCGCGCTCAAGGCATTGAGCAGCGGCTGGCTCAAGCCATCGATGGCAGCGTGATCGCAGAGCAGATAGAGGATACTGCCGGGGCGAATCACCTCGCGGCTGTGGCGTAGCGCAAGATTCAGCGGTTCGCTGCCAGGCGGGGCGGTGCTCGGTTGCAGCGCCTGATTCGCTTTGAGCAGTTGGCTGAACAGCTGCAGGATGGCCCGTCGACTGCGACGCGGGCGCACCTCATGGCATTGCTCGGCATCGAACACCATACCGCCGATGCGGTCGTTGTGTGCCAGCGCCATCCAGGCGATCAGGGCGCAGGCCTCTGCAGCCAGCACCGATTTGAAACACAGCTGAGAGCCGAAGAACAGCCGGCTGCTTTGTTCGCAGATGATGAATACCGGCCGTTCGCGCTCTTCATTGAAAACCTTGGTATGGGCTTTGCGGGTGCGTGCGGTCACGCGCCAGTCGATATTGCGAATGTCATCGCCCGGCTGGTAAAGGCGCACCTGGTCAAAATCGATGCCCCGGCCACGCAACCGCGACAATTGCTGGCCGGCCTGACGCCCGGAATGCAGCGGGCGCCCGGACAGTGGTAGTTCGCGGCAATGCCGGCGCTCCTCCAGCAACGAGTCGAGGGTGACGTAGACCGCGGCGTCACTCATGTCTGTCTAGACCACGGCAACGGATTCGACCAGCAGGGTGATGGCCCGGTCGGCGTCGATGCCGGCCGCTTCGGCCTCGAAACTGAGCATCAAGCGATGGCGCAGCACATCATGGACGATGGCCTGCACATCCTCTGGGCTGACGAAATCCCGCCCGGCCAGCCAGGCGTGGGCGCGGGCGCAGCGGTCCAGAGCGATGGTGCCGCGCGGGCTGGCGCCCATCTGGATCCATTCCGCCAGCTGCGGGTTGTACAGCTCTGGACGGCGGGTGGCCATGATCAGCTGGATCAGATATTCCTCCACGGCCTCGGCCATGAACAGGCCGAGCACTTCCTGACGAGCAGCAAGAATGGCGGCCTGGCTGACCTGCTCGGCAATACGCGGCTCGAAGCCCTTGGCTTCGCCCCGGGCCAGATGCAGGATCTGGCGCTCCAGCGCGGCATCGGGAAAACCGATGCGTACATGCATCAGGAAGCGGTCCAACTGGGCCTCGGGCAGGGGGTAGGTGCCTTCCTGCTCGATCGGGTTCTGGGTGGCCATCACCATGAACAGCTCAGGTAGCGGCCAGGTCTCGCGGCCGATGCTTACCTGCCGCTCGGCCATGGCTTCGAGCAGAGCCGACTGTACCTTGGCCGGGGCCCGGTTGATCTCATCGGCCAATACCAGATGGTGGAAGATCGGCCCCTGTTGAAAGCTGAAGCTGGCGGTTTCCGGGCGGTAGACCTCGGTGCCGGTAATGTCCGCCGGCAGCAGGTCGGGGGTGAACTGGATGCGGTGAAAATCCGCCTCGATACCTTCGGACAACACCTTGATCGCCTTGGTCTTGGCCAGCCCCGGTGCCCCCTCCACCAGCACATGACCACCGGCGAGCAGGCAGATCAGCATGCGGTCGATCAGCTGCTCCTGGCCGAAAATCTGCTGGGCCATGAAGGTTTTCAACTGGAGCAATGACTCGCGATGGGACATGAAGCAGATTCCTTGGCTGGTCGGTCTTCCTGCAATGGGTGTCACTTTACCGAAAAGCCCATGGTCTAGACTAGGGTCTGTTCCCGCTTCATTTGCCACCGCATCGGCGAGGCATGATGAAGTCTCGGTATGGCCTGCCCGGAGGTATCATGGCTTTCATAGTTGCCAGCGACAGAAAAGAGTTTCTGCAGATCGTCCAGCAGCGTCTGCAGGCGTTGGTCGAACCGGATGAGCAAGAGGCGGTGACTCTATTCGCACGGCATTTCTTCGGTATCGCGACCCTGGAGGAATTGCTCGCTCGCCAGGACACCGATTTGCTGGGGGCGGTGCTATCCGGCTGGCGGATGCTGCAGCAGTTCGATGACAGCAAGGGCAGCATCCGGGTATTCAATCCGCAGGTGCAAAATCACGGCTGGCATTCGCCCCATACGGTAATCCAGTTGTTGCATCTGGACTCACCCTTTTTGGTGGATTCGGTACGTATCGAACTCAATCGCCAGGGCTACGCTATCCATGTCCTGCAGAACAGCACCTTCATGGTGAAGCGGGATGCTGCTGGCCGGCTGCTGGAGCTGCATCCGGCGGCGGCCCGGGACGAGGAGTTGCGCGGCGAGTCGGTGATGCATATAGAGGTTGATCGCTGCGCCACGCCAGCGGAACTCAAGGCGCTGCAGGCTGGGCTACATGAGGCGCTGCAGTATGTGGAGACGGCGGTTGCCGGCTATGTTCCCATGCAGCGGCAGGTTCAGGAGTTGAGCGTGCAGTTGCGGGGCGAAGATGCCGGCTGGTTCGACACTGACACCCGGCTGGAGGCGGCGGCCTTCCTCGATTGGTTGCTGGAGCATTTCATCTTCCTGGGCTACACCCGCTTTGCCATTCGTGAAGGGCTCGGCGAGGGGCGGCTGGGTCTGCAACCCGAACACAGCCTCGGCATTGCCGCGCTGGACCCGCCGGATGAGGGTATCCAGGGCCTGCCGGAGGCAGTGCTGGACTATCTGCAGTCGCCCATGCTGCTATCCTTCGCCAAAGGAGCGCAGAACAGCCGGGTCCACCGGTCGGCCTATCCGGATTACATCTCTATCCGCGAGGTGAACGATGCCGGGGAGGTGACGCTGGAGCATCGCTTCGCCGGGCTCTATACCTCACGGGTTCATAGCGCCGATGTGCACAGCATTCCCTGGCTGCGACGCAAGGTCGAAATGGTGCGCCGTGATTCCGGCTTCGAGACGCACAGTCATCTGGGCAAGGAACTGGATCAGGTGCTGCAAGAGCTACCTCGGGATGACCTGTTCCAGGTGTCCTCCCAACTGCTCAACGAGACGGCGCTGGGGATAGTACAGATTCAGGAGCGTAACCAGGTCCGGTTATTCCTGCGCCGGGGCAACTATGCCCAGTTTTATTATTGCCTCGCCTACATCCCCCGTGACATCTACTCCACCGCCGTTCGCCAGCAGATACAACAGGTATTGATGGCACGTCTTGAAGCGTCCGACAGTGAATTCTGGACGTTTTTCTCCGAATCACAGCTGGTCCGTGTTCAGTTCATTCTGAGCGTTGACCCGCGGTGCAACCTGGAAATCGACCACGTGAAAATTGAACGGGATGTAATACAGGCCTGCCGCAGTTGGGCTGATGATTTCAACGAGCGTCTGCGTGGCGGCCTGGGTGAGGCCGCTGCCGCCGAGGCCCTGGCCCATTTTGGCGACGCTTTTCCGCCGGGCTATAGCGAGCGCTTCAACCCGGCGACGGCGGTCGCAGATGTCCAGCAGTTGCTCGCGCTCGATAACGACAACCCTCTGGCCCTGAGCTTCTACCAGCCGCTGCAGAGCAGGACCGGCGAGTTGCACTGCAAACTGTACCACCGGGGCGGATCGCTGCCGTTATCGGATGTCATGCCGGTGCTGGAGAACCTCGGACTGCGCGTGCTCGGCGAGTTTCCCTTCCACCTGCAGCGACGGGACGGGCAAAGCTACTGGATACACGACTTCGTGTTCAGCTCGACGCTGGACCCGGAAATGGACATGGAGGATGTCAACCAGCTGTTCGGCCAGGCATTTGCCGCGATCTGGAGTGGCCAGGCGGAGAACGACAGCTTCAACCGGCTGATCCTGCTCGCGGGTATCCACTGGCGCGAGGTCGCTGTGCTGCGTGCCTATGGGCGTTACATCAAGCAGATCCGCATGGGCTTCGAGTTGCCCTACATCGCCGCGACGCTGATCAGCCATGCCTCGATTGCCCGGGAACTGGCACGCCTGTTCAAGACCCGCTTCTTCCTGGCCCGCAAAACCTCGGCCGGCGAGCTGGAAGACAAGCTGGAGCAGGCCATTATCGTCGGCCTGGAAGAGGTCGCGGTGCTTAACGAGGATCGCATCCTGCGCCGTTTCCTGGCGTTGATCAAAGCCACCGTGCGTACCAACTTCTACCAACCGGACGCGCAGGGTCAGCCGAAGCCATACATCAGCCTGAAGTTGGACCCGGCCTCCATTCCCGAGTTGCCGTTGCCCCGGCCGATGTATGAGATTTTCGTATATTCGCCGCGGGTCGAAGGGGTGCATCTGCGTGGCGGCAAGGTGGCCCGGGGTGGGCTGCGCTGGTCCGATCGCGAGGAAGACTACCGCACCGAGGTGCTCGGTCTGGTCAAGGCGCAGCAGGTCAAGAACGCCGTGATTGTACCGGTCGGCGCCAAGGGTGGATTTGTACCGCGGCGGCTCCCGGTCGGCGCTGAGCGTGACGAGATACAACAGGAAGCCATCGCCTGCTACCGTATCTTCATTCAGGGGTTGCTGGATGTGACCGATAATCTGGTGGATGGCCAGGTAGTGCCGCCGCCCCAGGTGATCCGCCATGATGACGACGACTATTATCTGGTGGTGGCGGCGGACAAGGGCACCGCCAGTTTCTCCGATATCGCCAATGGTATCGCCGCGGATTACGGCTTCTGGCTGGGTGATGCCTTCGCCTCGGGCGGCTCCGCCGGCTATGACCACAAGGCCATGGGCATCACCGCACGGGGTGCCTGGATCTCGGTGCAGCGGCATTTCCGAGAGCTGGGCGTGAATGTTCAGGAAGATCCGGTCACGGTGATCGGTATCGGCGACATGAGTGGCGACGTGTTCGGTAACGGCCTGCTGCTTTCGCGCTCGGTGAAATTGCTGGTGGCCTTCAACCATCTGAATATCTTCATTGATCCTGATCCGGACCCCGAGCGCAGTTTCGCTGAGCGCCAGCGACTGTTCGATCTGCCGCGTTCGAGCTGGAAAGATTACGATCCGCAACTGATTTCCGAGGGGGGAGGAGTCTTCTCCCGCAGTCTCAAGCAGATCACGCTGACGCCGCAGATGAAGGATGTGTTCGATATCGCGGAAGACCAGCTGACGCCGGCCGAGCTGATCCACCGGCTGCTCAAGGCGCCGATTGACCTGCTGTGGAATGGCGGCATCGGCACCTATGTGAAAGCCTCGACCGAAAGTCACGCCGAGGTGGGTGACAAGGCCAATGATGCGGTGCGGGTGGACGGGCGCGATCTGCGCTGCAAAGTGGTAGGCGAGGGCGGCAACCTGGGCATGACCCAGTTGGGCCGAATCGAATACTGCCTTAACGGTGGAGCGGCCAATACCGATTTCATCGATAACGCTGGCGGGGTCGACTGTTCTGACCATGAGGTCAATATCAAGATACTGCTCAATGAAGTGGTCGCCGCCGGTGACATGACTGTCAAGCAGCGCAACCAGTTGCTGGCGGACATGACCGAAGCGGTGGCCGGGCTGGTGTTGCTGAACAACTACCAGCAGACCCAGGCTATCAGCCTGGTAGAGCGGCAGGCGCACCGTGCCATGACGGAATATCGACGCTTCATCACCGCCATGGAAGCCAGCGGCAAGCTCAGTCGCGCGCTGGAATTTCTGCCCGAGGATGACCAACTGGCGGATCGTGCGGCCAACGGCATGGTGCTCACCCGACCGGAACTGTCGGTGCTGATTTCCTATGCCAAGACGGATCTGAAGGAGAAACTGATCGCGTCCGAAGCGCCGGAGGACCCCTGGCTGGCCCGAGAAATGGCAACCGCCTTCCCACCGCGACTGGTGCGCGAGCATACCGCTGCGCTCGCCGGACATCGGCTGCGTCGGGAGATCATTGCTACCCAGTTGGCCAATAACCTGGTGAACCACATGGGCGTCACCTTTCTGCGGCGCCTGGAACAGTCCACCAGTGCCAGCGCCGGGCAGATCATGGCGGCCTACATAGTGGCGCGGGATGTGTTCCGCTTGATGGAGCAATTCGACAACATTGCTCATCTGGATTATCAACTGCCGGCGACCATCCAGCTGGAGCTGATGGATGAGCTGATGCGACTGGCGCGCCGGGCTACCCGCTGGTTTATCCGTCGCGGTGGGCAGGCGGCCGGTTCGATCTCACCTGGCGGGCAGCCAACCGCTGCGGAGCAGCAACCCGATACCGCTGACCTGGTGGCCCATTTCGCCCCGCAGATCCAGGAGCTGGATGAACACTTCGATGACATGCTGGAGGGGTCGGTACGCCAGCTTTGGGAATCGCGCTTCGAGTACTATACTGCCGCCGGTGTGCCGCCCGCCATCGCTCGCCTGGTCGCTGGCGCGGGGCACTTCTACACGATGCTCGGGGTGATCGACGCGGCGGACGCCACCGGCCAGCCCGCGCAGCGGGTGGCCCAGGTCTTCTTTGCGCTGGGCAGCGAGTTGCAGACCACCTGGTTCGTCAACCAGATCAACGCATTGCCGGTCGACTCCCATTGGCAGGCACTGGCAAGGGAATCCTACCGCGACGAGCTGGAAAGTCAGCTGGGCGCGATGACGGTGTCGGTACTGCAGGCGGGCAACAAGGACATGCCGGTTGAACAGTTGCTGAGCGACTGGCTGAACCACAATCAACTGCGGGTGCAGCGGTGGCAATCATTACTGCTCGAGTTCAGAAGCGCCGGCCAGAACGATTACCCGATGATCGCCGTTGCCATGCGCGAGCTGGCGGACCTCGCCGTCAAGACCCGACAGGTAACATCCATGGAGCAGCATGCAGGAACTGATCATTGATCTGGCGTTACCCGCCGAGCGTTACCTGGCCTGGTATCGTGGCCAGGCCGGCAGGGTGGTGATGCGCAGCCGCGATGGCCGCAGCGTCAGCCTGCCAGCCCATCACCTGCGGCCCTTTCTGCGCCACGAAGGTATCTATGGCAGCTTTGTCATGCGGTTTACGGACGAGGGCAAGTTGGTTTCTCTGGAGCGCCTTGGCTAGATTGGCTTTGCAGCTGATTTGCACGTTAAAAAGCTCGCGCAAAACGGTATACTCCGCGCAGCCATTCATTACCAGGGCCTCCCCATGTATTCCAACCTGCGTTCCCTGATGTTTCGCCTGCCTGCCGAAACCTCCCACGATCTGGCATTGGACATGCTCGGCGCAGCCGGCCGCCTGCGCCTGGCGTCCCGCTTGGCACGGCCAGTTCAGCCTCATCCAGTGAAGCTGCTGGGCATGACCTTCGATAATCCGGTTGGGCTTGCCGCCGGGCTGGACAAGAACGCAGTCGCGGTAGATGGCCTGGCGGGTCTGGGGTTCGGCTTTGTCGAGGTGGGCACGGTGACGCCTCGGCCGCAACCTGGTAATCCCAAGCCGCGCCTGTTCCGTCTGCCGCAGGCCAACGCCATCATCAATCGCATGGGTTTCAATAACCTGGGTGTGGATGCCCTGATGGAGCGCGTTGCCAAGGTCCGTTATCGCGGGGCGTTGGGGATCAATATCGGCAAGAATGCCAGCACATCGGTCGAGCGCGCGGTAGATGATTACCTGTATTGCCTGCGTAAGGTCTACAGTCACGCCGGCTACGTGACGGTGAATTTGTCCTCGCCGAATACGCCCGGGCTACGCACGCTGCAGTATGGCGATACGCTGAAGGTGCTGCTGGGCCAGATCAAGGCCTGCCAGCAGGAGTTGGCCAGTCTGTATGATCGTTACGTGCCGATCGCCATCAAGATCGCTCCAGACATGACGCCCGAGGAGGTGAGTCTGGTAGCGCGCACCTTGCTGGCGCAGGGTATGGACGCGGTTATCGCCACCAACACCACACTGGATCGCACGCGGGTGGCAGGACTGACGCATGCCGATGAGGCGGGTGGCTTGTCGGGTGGTCCCCTGACCGAGGTATCGACCGAGGTGATCCGAGTGCTGGCCGGGGAGCTCAAGGGGCAAATGCCGATCATCGGGGTTGGCGGTATCTTGAGCGGCGCTGATGCGGCGGCCAAGATCAACGCGGGTGCCAGCCTGGTGCAGCTCTACAGCGGTTTCATCTATCGCGGGCCGGAGCTGATTCGCGAATGTGTGGATGCCATCGCAGCCCTGCAGAGCGGTGCGGCGGAAACGGCCAGAAGCTGAATGAAATGGCCCCCGTAAACGGGGGCCTTGGGCCTCGCAGGCCCGACGCTTGGAGTAAGCGCCTTGGGAGAAAAGGGGTGAGGAGGGGATTACCCTACCGCGCGCATCTCGTTGAGTCGATGTACGCCTGAAATACCGGTGAATCCTGCCCAGTGATCGGCTCTGCCTTCACGCCAGCCATTGATCCAGTTTTGCCTGGCGGTGGTACTGTTGAAGGGACAGGAGTCTTGAGACTTGCCTTGAACGCCGTTCTGATATCCGCGCAAAAATGCTCGTTCCATCGGATCACGCTTTAGTCTTCTCATAAAGTACAGCCCTCGAGTGGTATGACAGCCCGACCGTTGTTCGGGGTCGGGATATGGCGCAGAAGAAGGGCCCTCTGCACCGGAGTCCGCAATAGTTGCGGATTCCTTATTCGGTTTACCAACGCAAAGTCTTGAGGTCCGTTGTACCCTATCGGAGCGGGCTTTGGAACGGTATTGGAAAGATCGAATTGGCATACTGGTATCATTGTTTAGAAGTCTCCATGCAACATAAACGTAACACTGCTCTGGAAATCAATGAGATGCGCGACACCCTTGAATTTTTTATAACCTGCCCGAAAGGTATCGAGGGCCTGCTGCTCGACGAGCTGCGCGCTCTTGGGGCAGGCTCCGCCCGGGAAACCGTCGCTGGGGTATATGCCGAGGGTGATCTGGAGCTGGGTTATCGGATATGTCTGTGGTCACGCCTGGCCAACCGGGTACTGCTGATCCTGGAGCGCTTTCCGGCCAGCGATGCCCAAGGCCTGTATGAAGGCGTGGCACGGGTGCAATGGGCCGACCATCTTGAACCCGACGGCAGCCTGGCCGTGGACTTCACCGGACAGTTGGCTGGCGTGGACAATACCCACTTCGGTGCGCTGCGGGTCAAGGATGCGATTGTCGATCGTCTGCGGACCCCGGAAGGTATTCGCCCTTCGGTGGACAAGGTAAGCCCGCATCTGCGGGTGAATGTGCATTGTCGCAATGGCGAAGTGCAGTTGGCGCTGGACCTGTCCGGCAGCAGCCTGCACCAGCGCGGCTATCGCCTCCAGCAAGGCGCCGCGCCGCTCAAGGAAAACCTCGCCGCCGCCGTATTGATTCGCGCCAACTGGCCGGCATTGGCTGCCCAGGGCGCGGCACTGGCCGATCCCATGTGCGGCTCCGGTACGTTCCTGGTGGAAGCAGGCCTGATGGCGGCGGATATCGCCCCCAACCTGCACCGCCAGCACTGGGGTTTCAGCCACTGGCTGCAACATGTGCCGGCTTTGTGGCAGCGGCTGCATGCGGAGGCGCAACAGCGCGCCGAGGCTGGCCTGGCTCGTCCGCCATTGTGGATTCGCGGCTATGAAGCCGATCCACGGCTACTGCAGCCGCTGCGCAACAACATTCAGCGGGCCGGCCTGGCGGAGTGGATCAAGGTCTATCAGGGCGAACTCGCGACCTTCGCGCCCAACCCTGACCGTGGCCAGGCTGGCCTGATCGTCTGCAACCCGCCCTATGGCGAACGCCTGGGCGACACCGCCAGTCTGGTCTATCTGTATCAGAAACTGGGCGATGTGCTGCGTACGCAGTGTACCGGTTGGCAGGCGGCGATCTTCACCGGAAACCCCGAACTGGGCCGGCGCATGGGTATCCGCAGCCACAAGCAGTATTCGCTGTTCAATGGCGCCTTGCCCTGCAAATTATTGATGATGGACCTGCAGCCCGAACGCTATATCACCGGGACCGCGCCGCATCAGGCGGAGCGGGAAGAAGGGCGTGACATCGCCGCACCGGTCGAGACCGGTGCGCGGCTCAGCGAATCGGCGCAGATGTTTGCCAACCGGCTGAAGAAGAACCTGAAAACGCTGGGTAAGTGGGCGCGGCAGCAGAACATCAGTTGCTACCGGCTATATGACGCGGATATGCCCGAATTCGCGGTGGCGATCGACCTCTACGGCGACTGGGCCCATGTGCAGGAATATGCGGCCCCGGCGAGCATCAGTGAAGACAAGGCCCAGGCCCGTCTACAGGATGTGCTGGTGGCATTGCCCCAGGTGCTGGGCATTCCGGCCAGTCAGGTGGTGCTCAAGCAGCGCCAGCGGCAGACCGGCAAGCAACAATACCAGCGCATGGATCGCCGGGGCGAATTCATGACGGTCACCGAAGGGCAGGTGAAGCTGCTGGTCAATCTGACCGATTACCTGGATACCGGCCTGTTCCTCGATCACCGGCCGATCCGCCTGCGCATCGCCGACGAGGCGCGGGGCAAGCGGTTTCTCAACCTGTTCTGCTATACCGCCAGTGCCTCGGTGCATGCGGCGGTGGGCGGTGCGCGCAAAACCACCAGCGTGGACCTGTCAAAGACCTACCTGGACTGGGCGCGGCGTAATCTGTCGTTGAACGGCTTGTCCGACCTGCATCAACTGGTGCAGGACGATGTCATGAAATGGCTGGAGCAGGACCGCGGCGAATACGAGCTGATCTTCATCGACCCGCCGACCTTTTCCAACTCCAAGCGCCTGGACGACGTCTTCGATGTGCAGCGCGACCATGTGCAACTGCTGGACATGGCCATGGCGCGGCTGGCGCCGGGCGGGGTGGTGTATTTCTCCAACAATTTCCGCCGCTTCCGTCTGGATCCGGTGCTGGAAGAAAAGTACCAGGTGCAGGATATTTCCGCGCAGACCCTGGACAAGGACTTCCAGCGTAATACGCGGATTCATCGGACGTGGCGGTTGAGTCGCTAAGTCAACAGTAAGCCTGTGATGCGCCAGGCCCTGAAAAGCGGGCGTTGGCTGCAGAGCCGGGATTCTTACCGGCTATCCGCCACATCCGTCGGCCCGCGGCGATGGACATCACTCAACAGGTTATCCAGCGCCTGCCGACTGGCCCCGGCGGCGGGGTGATTGACGATGGCGGCGACAGCCCAGCTCTGGCCGTTGTTATCCCGGGTAATACCGGCGATGGCCCGCACGTTACGCAGTGAGCCGGTCTTGATATGAGCCTGGCCGGCTACCGGCGTGTTGCGCATGCGGCGGCGCATGGTGCCATCCATCGCTGCCAGTGGCAGGGACGCGACGAACTCCGCCGCGTAGGGGCTCTCCCAGGCCTGCGCCAGCAACTGCGCCATGTCCCGCGCGGTCATGCGCTCCAGGCGTGACAATCCCGAGCCGTTTTCCAGCACCAGCCCGTTGGGCTGGATCTCCTTGTCCGCCAGCCATTGATTGATGATGCGGTTGGCCGCTTTATGATCATCCGTATCCGCCGCGCTGCGCTGCTCACGGCCAATGGTCAGGAACAGTTGCCGCGCCATGGTGTTGTTGCTGTACTTGTTGATGTCACGCACCACACTGACCAGGTCCGGCGAGGTGCTGCGGGCCAGCAGGCGTGCATCGGCGGGCGAGGGCCCGATGCGGTTGCCGCCATGGATGCGTCCGCCCATCTCGTGCCACAGGATGCGGATCAGGCTGGCGGTATAGACGGGGGCGTCCAGCACCGACAGATAGCGCTCGGCGTCACAACCCTCATGCAGGGAGCCGGTCAGGGTAATGGTGGCGCGCTTGCCGTCATCGCGGATGGCGTACGCCACGTTCGGCCACGGGCAGCTCTTGACTGCCGGCAGGGTGGTCAGTTGATTATCGATGGTGACTTCCGGCAGGGCCGGTTCCAGATGGGTGCGAACACCGTCAGCACTGGCAAAGCTCTTCAGCGACAGCAGCTTGAGATTGGTCAGCAGCGGATCGGGTTCGACCAGAAAGGGCTTGCTCGGATCATTGCCGTCATCACGGAACTGGCCGGCATCCAGCGGCAGGCGAATGTCTGCCGGTTGCAGCACCAGGTCGCCGCGCACCTCGCGCACTCCTGCGGCGCGCAAATCCCGCAACATCAACCACAGACGCTCCATGGTCAGCTTGGGATCGCCGCTGCTGCGAAATATCAGATCGCCCTGCAACTCGCCGCCGCTGATTGCGCCCGTGCCGTAGAGATCGGTCTGCCATTGGTAATTCGGGCCGAGCAGCTCCAGCGCCGCATAGGTGGTTACCAATTTCATGGTTGAGGCCGGGTTGACCGGCTGATCGGCATTCACATATTGCGCCAAGCCCTGGCCTTCCAGTGGAATGACCGCCAGTGCCATGGCATCGCCTGGGATCTTGGCAGCAGCCAGGGCTGAGCTGACCTTGGCGGGCAGGATGCCGCGATCACTTTGAGCGACAGTGACGCCGCTGACGAGTAGGCCGGCGAGGGGCAGGAGGCAGCACAGGGACAGTTTTTTCAGGCGCAGCATTGAGCGCGACTCCCAGGGAAAACGGGTGGTGAGGCTGTGCGGAGTGTCCTTTCCCGGAGTACAGCCGGTTGTCAGACAGGATAGCGTATGAGCGAGTCGGAAAACTACCGGTGGGGTGAGCGGCTGGGGTGTTTTTTGAGGGCGCGTGGATTACGGTAACCGGAAAAAAGCCCGGGCCGTCGCCGTGGTATGTTCCGCCAGCTGTTCCAGGCTTTCTTCACGACACTGCGCCACCATTGTCGCTACTTCGGGCAGCCATGCCGGCTCGTTGCGCCGGTTCTTCGGCTTGGGTGAAAGCGTTCTTGGCAGCAGCCAGGGAGCATCGGTTTCCAGCATCAGCCGGCCGGTGGGTATCTCGCTGACCAGCGGCTGCAAATGGGTGCCGCGCCGTTCGTCGCAGATCCAGCCGGTAATACCGATATGCAGGTCCAAGTCGAGATAGCCGTACAGCGCTGCCTTGTCGGCGGTAAAGCAATGTACCACCGCCGCCGGCAGTCGATCACGGAAGTCGCGCAGGATGCTCACCAGCGTGTCGCTGGCGTCGCGCTCATGCAGGAAGACGGGATAACCCAACTCCACGGCCAGCTCAAGCTGCTCTTCGAGAGCCTTGATCTGTTGTGGGCGGGGCGAGAAATCGCGGTTGAAGTCCAATCCGCATTCACCGATGGCGCGAACGCAGTCGGCCGCAGCCAGCAGACGCAGGTCAGCTGCCTGGGTGGTATTCCAGTGACGGGCTTCGTGGGGGTGAGCGCCGGCAGTGCAGAACAGCCGGAGCGGGTCCTCGGCGCATTGCGCCTGTATTGCAGCGCAATCTGCTACCGAGGTGGCGGTCAGTATCATCTGGCTGATACCGGCCGCCCAGGCCCGTTCGAGTACCGCTTCACGGTCCTTGTCAAAGGCGGCATCAAGCAGGTTGACGCCGATATCGACCCATTCCATGAAAACGGACCCGCTCAGCTGCGCCGAGGCGGCTTGGCTGCGCGGGGTTTGCCGGCAAAGTCCTTGCGCGGCGGACGCGGGCTGCGTGGACGCTCGGTTTCACCCGGCGGCAGCGGCCATTCGCGGATCTGCAGGGCCACACCATTGACCTCGACGCCGGCCAGCTTGCCCAGTACGGACTGATCCAGCTGTGGCAGGAAAACGCCAGTGTGCTCGGTGAACATCTTGATGTGACCGATCTGCTGACGGCGCAGGCCGCCATGTTTGACCAGTGCGTCGACCAACGGCTTGGGCATCAGGCCGTTGGAGCGACCACCCTGGACTTTATAACGCACCAGACCACTGTCGCGGTCATCGGACATTTCCCGGCGCGGCGGCGCGGCTGGCAGATCGGCTACCGGCTCGACCAGCGTCTTGGCGCTGGGCAGGGTTGCCAGCAGACTGGCGGCCAGTTCCAGCGGCTCCATATTGGTCAACTGCAGCAGCTCTTCCACCAGTTGCTGATGCAGCGCACCGGTATTTTCCGCAGCGTTCTGCAGGCGAGTGGCGAGCTTGGTCAGGCGACCGCTGCGCACCGCATCGGCGCTCGGCAGTGCCTGGGGCTCGATCTTCTGTCCGGTGGCCTTCTCCAGTACATGCAGCAGGCGACGCTCACGCGGGGTGGCGAACAGGATGGCGGTGCCGGAGCGACCGGCGCGGCCGGTACGGCCAATCCGGTGCACATAGGATTCGCTGTCGTGGGGCAGATCGTAGTTGAGTACGTGGGAAATGCGCTCCACGTCCAGACCACGGGCAGCCACGTCGGTAGCGACCACGATATCCAGCAGGCCGCGCTTGAGGCGGTCCACCACCTGCTCACGCAGTTGCTGGCTCAGGTCGCCGTTCAGCGCCGCAGCGGCAAAGCCACGGGCTTCCAGGCGCTCGGACAGTTCCAGGCTGGCAGTCTTGGTACGCACGAAGACAATCATGGCTTCGACCGGCTCGACTTCGAGCAGGCGGGTCATGGCGTCCAGCTTGTGGTGGTTGGCCACTTCCCAGACCTTCTGGGTAATGGTGTCCAGGCTGCTGCTCTTGCCGCTGTGCAGGCGGATTTCCTTCGGCTCGCGCATGTGCTTGCGAGCCACGGTGCGCACGCCGGCAGGCATGGTGGCGGAGAACAGCGCCTTCTGGGTCTGCTCCGGCACTTTCTCGAAGACGGCTTCGAGATCGTCGGCGAAGCCCATCTTGAGCATCTCGTCGGCTTCGTCCAGCACCAGGAAGCGCATGTTGTCGAACTTGATGCTGCCGCGACGCATGTGGTCGGTCAGGCGACCCGGGGTGGCCACGACGACGTGGGCGCCTCGCTCCAGAGCCTTGAACTGCGGAGCGAAGGGGGAGCCGCCGTAGAGGGCCAGCACGGAAAAGCCACGCATATTCTGCGCGTAGCGCTGCAGCGCTTCAGCGACCTGCAGAGCCAGTTCGCGGGTCGGAGTGAGAACCAGCGCCTGGGTGGCGCGGATGCTGACGTCGATACCTGCCAGTACCGGCAGGGAAAAGGCCGCGGTCTTGCCGGTGCCGGTCTGTGCCAGGCCCAGCAGGTCTTCGCCGGCCAACAGAGTCGGAATAGCCTCGGCCTGGATAGGAGAGGGTGTTTCATAGCCGAGGCTGTTCAGAGCCTCAAGAAGCGGTGCAGGCAAGCCGAGATCGGCAAACTGCGGTGCCGCCGGAGCGGTATCGGACATACGGGAAGTAAACCTTGGGGGATTGAAGATCGCGTAGTATACGCTTATCCAATATAAATTGCTGCAGACATTTCGCAGTGCGCAGTGTCACACGTCGAACAGACAAGCCGGAGGTGCAGAATGGGACGCCTGATCAAGGGTGTATGGCATGACCAATGGTATGACACCAGCGCCACCGGGGGCGCTTTCGTGCGTGAAGACGCTGGGTATCGCCACGGGATCGAGGAGGGCGGTCGCTTCGCTCCGGAGAGCGGGCGGTATCACCTGTATGTCTCTCTGGCCTGCCCCTGGGCGCACCGCACCCTGATACTGCGCAGGCTCAAGGGGCTGGAGCCGCACATCGATGTGACCGTGGTGCATCCGCACATGCTCGATCAGGGCTGGGTCTATGATCCGGTCGAGCCGCTCTACGGTTTCGCCTGCCATCATCAGCTATACACCCTGGCCAAGCCGGACTACAGCGGTCGGGTGACGGTGCCGGTATTGTGGGACAAGCAGGAACAGACCATCGTCAATAACGAGTCGGCGGAGATCGTGCGCATCTTCAACAGCGCCTTCGATACCCTGACCGGCAACACCGAGGATTACTATCCCGAGTCGTTACGCGGGGAAATCGACCGGTTGAACGAGCGTATCTACAACGAAGTGAACAATGGCGTCTACAAAACCGGGTTTGCCACTGCTCAGGACGTCTACGAGAAGGAGTGCCGGACGTTGTTCGCCGCGCTGGACTGGCTCGACGGCCTGCTCGCGGAGCGGCGCTACCTGACTGGGGAGCGCATTACCGAGGCGGATTGGCGGTTGTTCACTACGCTGGTGCGGTTTGATCCGGTCTACCACGGTCACTTCAAGTGCAATATCCGGCGTATCGAGGATTATTCCCATCTCTCCGGTTATCTGCGCGAACTCTATCAGTGGCCGGGCGTTGCCGAGACGGTCAGCTTCGAGCATATCAAGCAGCATTACTACTACAGCCATGCCACCATCAACCCGACGCGCATCGTGCCGCTGGGCGAGGGGCAGGATCTGACGTTGCCCCATGGGCGCGGGGTGCGGCCGGCGGAGTGGCTCGGGCTTTAAGCGAGGAGGCTGGCTCAGTACTGGATAGCTATCACCCAATACAGCCGCTCACCCGCCGGCGCCTGTACCACCACCTCGTCATCCACCCGCTTGCCCAGCAGTGCGCGGGCCAGAGGGCTGTCGATGCTGATGTGCTGTTGCTTGGGATCGATCTCGTCGGGGCCGACGATGCGGACTGTCAGTGGCTGGCCATCCTCGTCCTCCAGTTCGACCCGGGCGCTGAAGAAGATCTTGTCGGGGTCGCTGGGCGGCTGGTCGATGATTTTCAGGTTTTCCAGCCGCTTGCGCAGAAAGCGCACGCGACTGTCGATCTGGCGCAGCATCTTCTTGCCATAGGTGTACTCGGCGTTCTCCGAGCGGTCGCCCTGGGCGGCAGCTTCGCTGACCGCGCGGGTGACTTCCGGGCGTTGCACATTCCACAACTGGTGCAGCTCAGCGCGCAGGCGTTGTGCGCCGTCGGCGGTGATCAATGGCGTGCCAGCAGAGCGCGGCGGGCGATAGCGGCTCATGTTCAGGCTCCCCGGTTGATCAGTTTCATTGGGCTCTGGTTGACCACGGCGCGGGTACCGAGGGCGCCAGCGAGGCCGATCAGCAAGGCGCCACCGAGGGGGACCAGTAGCCAGAGCAGGTAATGCGGCTGCCATTGCAGATCCAGGGCGTAGCGGTACAGCAGCCAGGTGATGAGCTCGGCGGCGACGATGGCCAGCAGGCCGGCAAGGGCACCGAGCAGGGCAAATTCCAGTCGGTTGGCCTGGCGCAGCAGTTGCCGGCGGGCGCCCAGGGTACGCAGCAGGGCGCCTTCATATAGCCGGGTATCCAGCGTCGATTGCAGCGAAGCAAACAGCACGGTGAAGCCGGCCAGCAGTACGAACACCAGCACATATTCCACCGCCAGGGTGACCTGATCGAGAATTTCGCGCAGTTGCTGCAGGATGGCTTCGACTTCCAGTAGCGTCATCGCCGGGAAGGTGCGGGTCAGTTCGCGCAATCCCTCGCGCTGCTCCGGTGGCAGGTGGAAGCTGGTCAGCAGGGTGCTGGGCAGGCCGTCCAGCGCACCGGGTGAGAACACCATGTAGAAGTTGGGAGTGAAGTTGTCCCAATTGACCTCGCGCACACTGCTGACCTCGGCCTCCACCGTGGCCCCGCTGATGAGGAAACTCAGTTGATCCCCCAGGCTCACACCAAGACTGTCCGCCAGTTCCGCTTCGATGGAAACGCGATGGCCATCGCTGGCTGGCAGTTGATCCCACCACTGGCCGTCACGCAGCAGGTTGTCCGGCGCCAGGTCGGCGGCCCAGGTCAGGCTCAGGTCGCGATTGATGGCGCGTTCGCCGGGGCTGTCCTTGGTGACATGCTCGCGTACGGCTTCGCCATTGATGGCGGTCAGCCGCCCCGGCGCAACCGGATACAGCGGCGCGCTGCGCGCCCCGATATCGGCCAGCGTCTGACGGAATGCCGGTTCTTCGGCGGGCAGGATATTCAGTGCAAAATGGTTGGGTGCGTCCTCCGGCAGTTGGGCTTGCCAGCTGTCCAGCAACTCGGTACGCAGGATGAAGATCACCACCATGGACATCAGGATCAGGCCAAAGGCAAGAATCTGGCCCGCGGCGGCGCTCGGTTGTTTCAGCAGCTGCCCGCTGCCCAGGCGCCAGGCCAGACCGGCGTTGCGCAGGCGCTTGCCGCTGGCCTGTAACAGCGCCCAGGCGAGGCTGCCGAGCAGCAGGGCGGCCAGCGCGCCGCCGAAAATCACGGCCAGCGTCATCGGCAGGTTGCCGGTGAACTGCCACATCAGCAGGCTGAGCCCGCCCAATGCCAGTCCGTAGATCAGCCAGGCACTGCCGGGCAACGGTGTCAGCTCGCGGCGCAATACCCGCAGCGGGGATACCCGGCCCAACCGCAACAGCGGCGGCAGGGCAAAGCCGAGCAGGCCGACCAGGCCGGTGGCGGTGCCGACCAGCAGCGGCTTGATCCCGGCCTGGGGCAGGTCCGGCGGCAGTAGCTCACGGAGCAGATGCACCAGCCCCCACTGCATGAGCCAGCCCAGCAGCAGCCCGATCAGCGTGGCGACGATACCCAGTCCGAGCAGCTGGATCAGGAACAGCCTCAGCGCCCGGCGGCGGCTGGCACCCAGGCAACGCAGCAGCGCGCTGGTGTCGTAATGTCGGCTGGCAAAGCGGCTGGCGGACAGTGCGACGGCGACTCCCGCCAGCACCACTGCCGCGATGCTGGCCAGCCCGAGAAACTGGTTGGAACGCTCCAGTGCGCTGCCAATCTGACGATTGTCGTCGGCGACCGAGGTCAGCCGCTGATGGTCTTCCAGACGCGGTTCCAGCCATTGGCGATAGGCTTGCAGGTCGGCTTCGTTACCGCTGAGCAGCAGGCGATAGCGCACCCGGCTGCCGGGCTGTACGACCCGGGTTGCTTGCAGGTCGTCGAGGTTCATCAGCACCCGTGGCGTGAGGCTGTAGAAGTCACCGGCACGATCCGGCTCATGAGTCAGCAGGGCGGCGATCCGCAATTGGGCATAGCCGATCTCCAATTGGTCGCCGATCGCCAGTCCGAGCACATTCAGCAGGCGCGGTTCAATCCACAAGGTGCCGCCCTCGGGGATGCCGGCAGCGACCTGTTCGCCGCCGAACTGCTGTTGGCTGGTACGCACCTCGCCGCGCAACGGATAGCCGGGGCCGACGGCCTTGATGCTGCTGAGCTGCATCTCGGAAGCACTTGAAGTTACGCTTGAAAAATCAACAATATCAGTATGTTGCAGATTATTGTTAATCGCTTCCTGAAGATATTCCTCGGGCAGCGGCTCGCGTGATGAGATGCGCATGTCCGCGCCCAGAAACTCCGCGGCACGCGTCGCCATGCCGCGTTGCAGGCGATCGGTAAAGAAACTGATGGCGGTGCTGACGAGCACGGCGATCACCAATGCCAGCAGCATGATGCGCAATTCTCCGGCGCGCCATTCGCGCAGCAGCAGGCGCGAGGCCAGTGGCAGGTCGCGATTCATCATACCTGCTCTTCCTTGAGGCGCCCGGCTTCCAGGTGCAACGCATGTTCACAGCGCTGGGCCAGGCGCTCATCGTGAGTAACCATCACCAGAGTGGTGCCCTGTTCGCGGTTGAGCTCGAACAGCAGGTCGGTGATATGGGCGCCGGTGACAGCATCCAGGTTGCCGGTGGGCTCATCGGCAAACAGGATGGCGGGTTCGCAGGCGAAGGCGCGGGCAATGGCGACGCGCTGTTGCTCGCCGCCGGACAGCTGGCGGGGATAGTGGCTGGTGCGATGCTCCAGGCCCACCCGCTCCAGCAGCTGCCGGGCGCGGGCAGCGGCGTCCCGCCGGCCTTCCAGCTCCAGCGGCAGCATGACGTTTTCCAGGGCATTGAGACTGTCGAGCAATTGAAAGGACTGGAATACGAAGCCCACCTGCTCGGCGCGCAGGGCGGCGCGTTGGTCCTCATCCAGCATGCCGAGGGATTCGCCGGCCAGTATCACCTCACCGTGACTGGGCAGATCCAGTCCGGCCAGCAGGCTCAGCAGGGTGGACTTGCCCGAGCCGGAAGCGCCAACGATGGCCACACTGGCGCCGCGCTGGATCTCCAGGCTGACGTTGTCGAGGATGGTCAGCTTCGCTTCCGGGGCATCGACGACTTTGCTAAGGTGGCGGGCAATGATGACGCTGTCTGACATGGGGATCGGCCTTGATGAATGTCTGGAAGAAATGCGCTGCTGCGGTCCTGTTCTGCCTGCTGGCGATGCCCGTGTCGGCGCAGAACGTTCTGCTGGTCGGCGATAGTATCAGTGCCGCTTTCGGTCTGGAAATCGAGCAGGGCTGGGTCCGGCTGCTGGAACAGCGTCTGGCAGAGCAGAATGAACCTTATGAGGTGGTTAATGCCTCGGTCAGCGGCGACACCACTGCAGGCGGTCTGGCCCGGCTCCCGGCGCTGTTGGAGCAGGCTTCACCGGAACTGGTGGTGATTGAGCTGGGCGGCAATGATGGGCTGCGGGCGCTGCCGGTGGCCAATATGCAACAGAATCTTTCGGCCATGGTTTCCCTGGCCCGGGAGGCCGGTGCGGATGTCATTCTGCTGGGTATGCGCATCCCGCCAAACTACGGTCCCCGTTACTCCGAGGCCTTCGAAAACGCTTTTGTCGAGGTGGCAGATGAACATGACGTGCCTCTGGTGCCCTTTTTACTGGAAGGCGCGGGCGGTGTGGAAGGCATGATGCAGAGCGACGGCGTGCATCCAACCGCTGCAGCCCAGCCGATTTTGCTGGATAATGCCTGGCCGGCCATCAAGCAGTGGCTTGATGGCAATTAATCGGTATGAGGAGCAGGTTGCGTGACGATGTCCTGGATTTCCAGACGGTGGTGTGTGGTGGAGCAGGATGAGCAACAGGACCTGTTCGTGGGAGATCCCTGGCATTTCCATCTGGTCGATATCAATCTGCGGCTGGACGCGCCGCTGGAGCGATCGCTGTGCGGTGATCTGCTGCCTTCCCGGCCGGTCTATCGGGAGTTGACCCGCCAGTTGGTGAAGAATCTGTGCCCGCATTGTCGAGATACAGCGCAGACCCTGCGGGATACCGGGCGACGGCCGGCAGCAGCCCGCCGTGCCTCGGGGTTGCCGTCCATTGGTCAGCAATTTGATCTGTATGCACCCGTGGGGAGTTGAACGAATGAAATACCTGCCTGGCAAGAGATGGTTTGGTGTCGGTTTGCTCTCAGCCTGTCTGGGCTGCGCCGCGCATGCCGCCGACTTCCCTCTGGCGCCTGGGCAGCAGCTGGTGGGCTCGGTTCAGACAGTGGAGGCGGTGTACGAGGACACTTTCGCTGATCTCGGCGAGACCTACGGCTTCGGCTTTCTCGAAATGCAGGCAGCCAACCCGGGTGTCGACGCCTGGTTGCCGGGCGAAGGTACGACGATACGGCTACCTGGCCAGTTCATCCTGCCGGATGCACCGCGCAGCGGCATCGTCATCAATCTGCCGGAATACCGCCTCTACCATTACCCGGCTGATGGCGGCAGGGTCAGTACCTGGCCGGTAGGTATCGGCCGGGAAGGCTGGTCCTCGCCCATAGGGCAGACGCGTGTTGCGCGCAAGGAGGCCAATCCATCCTGGTACCCGCCGCAATCAATCCGCGCGGAACATGCCGCCGCTGGCGACCCGCTGCCCGCAGTGGTGCCGCCGGGACCGGACAATCCCATGGGGCCGTTCAAGATGAACCTGGCCATGAGCGGCTACGTCATTCATGGCACCAACAAGTCGTTCGGCATCGGTATGCGCGTCAGCCATGGCTGCTTTCGGATGAACAATGCGGATGTGACGGAGCTGTTTCCGCAAGTGCCCATCGGTACCGAGGTGACCATCGTCAACCAGCCATACAAGCTGGGAGTGCAGGATGGCAGGTTGTATCTGGAGGTGCATACGCCGCTGGATGAACAAGGCCTTCCGTCAGCGTTGGACAAGCAGGCGGCGATCCAGGAGCTGTTGCAGGCTCAGGGTGAGCTGATCAGCGGCTACCGGCTGGATTGGCAGAAGATCCGCGATATGGTCTTTGCCGAAGAGGGGGTGCCGGCGGTGATCGGCGAACCCTACCGGTCGATCTGAGGCGGGGCAGCAAAGGCGCCCAGCTCGCGCTGGACGCCTGACAAGCTTACTTGCGGCTCGCTCGCTCGAGCATGCGCAGGGCGCGCTCGTTGGCTTCATCAGCGGTTTGCTGGGCGCGTTGGGCCGCAGCCAGCGCCTCATCCGCCTTGCGGTTGGCTTCATCTGCGGTGGATTGTGCACGGGCAGCGGCATTTTCATTGGCGGACAGGCGAGTGCCGGTCTCTTCCTGATATTGGTTACTGCTGCAACCGACAGCAAGCAGGCCAGCCAGCGACAAAGCCGAAAGTTTCAATGCGATGTTCATCGTAATACCCCTTTGGTTGACAATAGTGTCGTTTTGCCGACCGATTCATATTAGCAGTTATCCCGACGAGTGGAGATTGACGAGCGTCATAAACGGTGGCGGTTTGATGATATTCAGCTCATTGACTGAGTGGCCGCGCAGTTTGTTCCCAAGGCCGTCTGGGTTAAGGTGATTCCACGCAAAAAAAAATACAAACAAGGATGCGCTTCATGCTGGGTTATCTGGGGTTGTTTGCCGGGCTCGCACTGCTTATCGGGTTCGCGCTCAGGGGTGTGAATATTTTTCTGGCGTCGGTGATCTGCGCCCTGGTGGTGGCCATCCCCAATGGCATCCTGGTGCCCGCGGCGCTGCTGGAGCACTATCCCTTCGGTGCACTGGGCGCTTTTACTTTCGCCGGCAAGTTCTTTCTGCTGTTTCTCTGTGGTGCAATTTTCGGCAAGGCCATGGCCACCAGCCAGGCGGCCAAGAGTATCGCCGTTGCCATTACCCGCGGCTTGGGCGTCAAGCACACGTTGCTGGTGGGGATGGTCGTCTGCGCTTTGCTGACCTATGGCGGGGTGGTGGTCTTCGTGGTGGTGTTCACCATGTACCCGCTGGGTATTACCCTGATGCGCGAGGCCAACCTGCCGAAGCGGATCTGGTGTGCGGCCACCTCCGTCGGTGCTGGCACCTTCACCATGACCGCGCTGCCCGGTACGCCCTCGATTCACAACGTGATATCCGCCAGCGCGCTGGGTACGGATCTGTTCGCCGGTGGCTGGATCGGTATATTCGCTGCAGTGGTGATGGGCGGTCTGGGTATGTGGTATGTCGAGCGCGAATGGCGTCTGGCTCGTGCCAAGGGTGAAGGCTTCGTCGAAAACGCCCAGGATGTGCGGATGGAGCAGTTGATCGGTGATCCGAATGATGCGCCGCCATGGGGGCTGGCACTGGTTCCGCTGGTGCTGGTACTGGGTGTGATCATGCTGCCGCGACTGATCCTGGGCATGGCGGACTGGTCGCAGACCGAAGGCATGTTCGCGAGCATTCTGCGCTTCAGCGCGGCGCAGCCGATCATCTGGCCGAGTATTGCACTGGTAATCGGCGCGCTGTCCTGCGGGGTCCTGTTTGTCAGTGCCCGGCGCAAGCTTGGTCAGGTATTCGGCCAGGGTGCGGAAGACTCGATCATGCCGCTGCTCAACACCGCCGCAGTGATCGGCTTCGGTGGTGTAGTGACCCAGACGGCCGGCTTTGGTGAATTCGCCCAGTGGATTCTGGGTGTCGACATGCCGCCGCTGTTATCGGTATTCACCTCGGTCAGTACGTTGTCGGCGATTGTCGGCTCCTCTTCCGGCGGCCTGCAGATCTTCATGCAGACACTGGCGCCCAGCTATCTGGAAATGGGTATCCAGCCGGAGATTCTTCATCGTATCGCGGCGATTGCCGCAGGCGGTCTGGATTCGCTCCCCCATTGTGGTGCGGTCATTGCCACCTTCATGATCATGGGGTTGTCGCACCGGGAAGCCTACAAGGACATGTTCGTTGTTACCGTGGCGGTGCCGGTGATAGCCTGTCTGCTGTCCATTGCACTGTTGATGGCCTTGGGGGTTGGCGTTACGCCGCCAGCCTGAGGCGTGCGGCAGCGGCGGAATCTTTTGCTGCTGCCGCAGGTCAACTGTGTTCAGCATTCACGTTGCATTATCAGGGAGACTGCCATGACCTCCGCTGCTCCGGTCCAGCATGACGCCGAAGGCAAGCAGTTCTATATCGACGCCGAGGGTGGACGAGCCTATCTTGCCTATATGGACCTGGGCAAGCAGACCATGGATATCTATCGAACCTTTGTGCCAGATGCGCTGCGCGGTCAGGGGCTGGCCGCCAGGCTCGCTGCCGAGGCGCTGAAGTATGCCGGAGAGCAGGGCTACACGGTGATCCCGTCCTGTTCCTATGTCGAGCGCTACATGCAAGAACATCCCAGCTGACATGAAAAACCCCGCCGCGGCGGGGTTTTTCATGCTTGTCTGCAGTATCAGTGGCCGCGCTTGCGGGTCCGCAGGGCATCGCCAATCTTCGTGTGCATGCTGCGCACCGCCTGGACCGTGGTATCCCAGTCGATGCAGGCGTCGGTGATGGAAACACCATATTCCAGTTGCGACAGATCCTTGTTGATCGACTGACTGCCCCAGCCGATGTGGCTTTCGACCATCAGGCCGACGATTGACTGGTTGCCCTCGACGATCTGGTTGGCGACGTTATCCATGACCAGCGGCTGCAGGGCCGGATCCTTGTTGGAGTTGGCATGGCTGCAGTCGATCATGATGTTCGGCTGGATGGCGGCCTTTTCCAGTTCCTTCTCGCAGAGCGCGACGCTGACCGAGTCGTAATTGGGCTTGCCGTTGCCGCCGCGCAATACCACGTGGCCGTAGCGGTTGCCGCGAGTGGTGACAATGGATACCTGGCCTTCATGGTTGATGCCCATGAAGCGGTGCGGGCTGGCGGTGGACTGCAGAGCGTTGATCGCCACGCCCAGATTGCCATCTGTACCGTTCTTGAAACCGACCGCCGAGGACAGGCCGGAGGCCAGTTCGCGATGGGTTTGGGATTCGGTGGTGCGCGCGCCGATGGCCGACCAGGAGATCAGGTCCTGCAGATACTGCGGGGAGATCGGGTCCAGCGCCTCGGTGGCGGTGGGCAGGCCCATGTCGGTCAGATCGCACAGCAACTGACGACCGATATGCAGGCCATCCTCGATCTTGAACGAGTCATCCAGGTAGGGATCGTTGATCAAACCCTTCCAGCCGACGGTGGTGCGCGGCTTCTCGAAGTACACCCGCATGACCAGATACAGGCTGTCGCTGACTTCTTCAGCAAGGGCCTTCAGGCGCCGGGCATAATCCTTGGCGGCTTCCACGTCGTGGATGGAGCAGGGCCCGATGACGATGAAGATGCGGTGATCCTTGCCATCCAGAATGTCACGAATGACCTGCCGGCTTTCCACGATGGTGGCGTGTGCGGCATCGCTCATGGGGATCCTGGCCTTGAGTTGGGCAGGGGTAATCATCACTTCGTTGGAAGCAACGTTCAGATCATTAATAGGTAAATCGGCCATCTTTCTTCCCAGCGTGTCTTTCGGCCACCAACCGGTCGGCCTTCTTAATAGTGGCCGACAGCTTAAAGCATGGATGGCGGCTGCGGCTACCCTGTCGGCAGGCGATTGGTGCGATTGAACGCAAACCAGGTGCTCTGGACAGGGTGGCGGCTAGCTTTGTCGCCTTGCCGACTGTTGTCGGCCGCACCCAGCGTTTACCATGGCCAGCATATCTGACTATTTCGCGCATCGTTAAAACAAGAGGTAAGCATGCAACAGGTAAAACCGCGTATCGGCATCATTGGCACCGGCGCCATCGGTGGCTTCTATGGCTTGATGCTAGCCCGGGCGGGCCATGACGTGCATTTTCTGCTGCGCAGTGAGTATCCGGCGGTCCGGGAGCACGGCATTACCGTGGAAAGTCGTGTCCATGGTGAACTGAATCTGCATCCGGTCCAGGCATACGCCGATGCGGCCGATATGCCGCCCTGTGATTGGCTGTTGGTCGGCGCCAAGTCCACATCCAATGAATCCCTGGCTCCGCTCATCGCTCGCGCCGCGGCGCCGGGTGCGCGGGTGGTGCTATTGCAGAATGGCTTGAACAATGAGCAGCAACTGCGTGAGCTGCTGCCGGCTGATCTGCATCTGATCGGTGGGCTGTGCTATGTGTGTCTGTACCGCAAGGCCCCGGGCGTGGTGGTGCATCAGGACAACGGCATGATCGATCTGGCCTACCATTCAGGGCCAGCCGCCGAAGCGGAGCGCCAGGAAATTATCAGCGCCGGGGCGGCCATGTTCCGTGAGACGGGGCTCAAGGCGCGGGAAATGGGTGGTCTGGACAGCGCCCGCTGGCAGAAACTGATCTGGAACGCACCCTTCAATGGTGTGTCGGTCATTCTCAATGCGGGAACGCAGGCGTTGCTGGCCAACGAATCCAGCCGCCAGCTGATCAGGGAGCTGATGCAGGAGGTGGTGAATGCAGCTGAAGCCTGTGGCCACAGCATGCCTGAGGCGCTGGCGGACAAGCTGCTGATCGGCACGCAGCGCATTCCCGACTATCTGCCCAGCATGTATCACGACTGGCTGCACAAACGGCCCATGGAGCTGGACGCGCTCTATGGCGAGGCATTGAAGCTGGCTGCCGAAGCCGGTTGCAGCATGCCGCGGACCGAGGCGCTGTTGCAGATGCTGCGGTTTGTCGAGGCGGGCTATCTGGCTGAGTAACCGAGCCACCTGACGGGTTCGCCTCGGCTCTGGGGCGAACCCGCTGGACCGGCGGTAACGTCAATCTCGTGCGTGACCTTTCTTGTTGGGCTTTTTGGTCTAACATCAGGCGTGTATCTATGAATCTGGTTATAAACGGTTCATGATATTCAGCTTGATCCAACAGGAGGGGTATCTCGATGAAATTGCAGCAGCTTCGCTACATCTGGGAAGTGGCGCACCACGACCTCAACGTGTCCGCGACGGCGCAGAGCCTGTATACCTCTCAACCCGGGATCAGCAAACAGATCCGTCTGCTCGAAGATGAGCTGGGCGTAGAAGTGTTTTCCCGCAGCGGAAAACATCTGACACGGGTCACCCCGGCTGGCGAGAAGATCATCGAGACAGCGGGGGAAATTCTGCGCAAGTGCGAAAGCATCAAGCAGATCGCCCAGGAATTCAGTCATGAGTGCAAGGGCGTGCTGACGCTCTCCACCACTCATACCCAGGCGCGTTATGCCCTGCCACCAGTAATCAGCCGTTTCATGCAACGTTATCCCGATGTGGCGCTGAACATGCATCAGGGCACGCCCACCCAGATCAGCGAAATGGCGGTCAATGGCACTGCTGACTTCGCCATTGCCACCGAGGGCATGGAGCTGTTCAACGAGCTGGTGATGATGCCGTGTTACCGCTGGAACCGCTGCGTGATCGTACCCAAGGGCCACCCGCTGACCGAGGTCGGCAAACTGACCCTGGAAGTCCTCAGTGAGCAGCCGCTGGTGACCTATGTGTTCGGTTTCACCGGTCGCTCCAAGCTGGATGATGCCTTCAACCATCAGGGGCTGGCGCCCAAGGTGGTTTTCACCGCCGCCGACGCTGACGTGATCAAGACCTATGTGCGGCTGGGGCTGGGCGTAGGGATCGTGGCGAAGATGGCAGTGGACCCGAAGATCGATGATGATCTGGTGGTACTGGATGCAAGCCACCTGTTCGAGTCCAGCGTGACTCACCTGGGCTTTCGCCGCGGCACCTTTCTGCGCGGGTTCATGTATGACTTCATCGAAGAGTTTGCTCCGCACCTGACCCGGGAACGGATAGAAGAGGTGCTGCAGTGCCAGAGCAGGCAGGAAATCGAAGCGTTGTTTGCGGCGGTGGAATTGCCGGTTTATTGAGTTTGATCGGGAGCCGAGGCGTGCGCTGCACGCCATCGGCCGCTAGCTGCCGCTCATCAGCTCTTGACGATCAGATTGCCCGCATGCAGCCCGCATTCCTTCTGCGTTGCCTCTTCCCACCACCAGCGGCCCTCACGCTCATGCTGGTTCGGCAGCACCGGACGGGTGCAGGGTTCGCAGCCGATGCTGACGAAGCCGCGCTCGTGCAGGCTGTTATAGGGGATTTCCAGCATGCGGATGTAGTTCCATACATCCTCGCTGCTGTAGTTGGCCAGCGGGTTGAACTTGATCAGCTGTTTGCCGGCAGTTGAGAAGGCGCCGTCGATTTCCACCACGGGCACATTGCTGCGGGTGCCGGGGCTCTGGTCACGGCGCTGGCCGGTAATCCAGGCGTCCACCGTCGCCAGCTTGCGGCGTAGCGGGGCAATCTTGCGGATGCCGCAGCACTCGCCATGGCCGCTTTCGTAGAAATCGAACAGGCCCTTTTCCTTTACATAGGCTTCCAGCGCCTGCTGATCCGGGGATAGCACTTCCAGCTGAATGCCGTAGTGTTTGCGCACCTCTTCCAGAAAACGATAGGTTTCCGGATGCAGGCGGCCGGTGTCCAGGGTGAAGACCTTGAGGTTCGGGTTGATCTTCCAGGCCATATCCAGCACGACGATATCATCCGCGCCGCTGAAGGACAGCCAGAGATCATCGAAATGCTCAAAGGCCAGTTTCAGAATATCCTGCGGCGACTTGCTCGCATATTCCGCAGCCAGGGTTTCAACATCGAACAGATTGGTGGACATCAGGCTCTCCCGCGATGCGGCCCTGCATGCGGGCCATCTTTAATCGCGGCATTTTAACAAGCACTGCTTAGCACTTCTGCTTTTATTTAGTTATAGTTTTATGCCCTTTGGCTATCAATCTCCGGTGTTCGGTCGGCTCGCCGTTGCGCCCCGCAAGCGGAGCCGGTAGATTGTTGCGCCAGTTCAATCACTGCTTCAGGAGTACTCTGTGGAAATCGCCTGCCTTGACCTCGAAGGTGTTCTGGTCCCCGAAATCTGGATTGCCTTTGCCGAGAAAACCGGTATCGCCGAACTGCGCGCGACCACCAGGGATATCCCGGACTATGACGTGCTGATGAAGCAGCGCCTGCGCATTCTCGATGAGCATGGTCTGAAGCTGTCGGACATTCAGGAAGTGATCGGCACATTGGCGCCGCTGGAAGGCGCAGTGGAGTTCGTCAACTGGCTGCGCGAGCGTTTCCAGGTAGTGATCCTGTCCGATACCTTCTATGAGTTCTCCCAGCCACTGATGCGCCAACTGGGCTTCCCGACGTTGCTGTGCCACAAGCTGGTAACCGATGACAGCGGCCGGGTAGTGGACTATCAATTGCGCCAGAAGGACCCGAAGCGTCAGTCGGTCATCGCGTTGAAGAGCCTGTACTATCGCGTGATCGCCGCTGGCGACTCCTACAACGACACCACCATGCTGGCCGAAGCCCATGCCGGCATCCTGTTCCATGCGCCGGACAACGTCATCGCCGAATTCCCGCAGTTCCCGGCGGTGCAGACGTTCGAGGAGCTGAAACAGGAATTCCTCAAGGCTTCGAATCGCCCGCTGAGTTTGTAACAGCGTCTTCCTGACAGGCCGGGTTCAGTCCCGGCCTGTCGCGTTCCAGGCAGTCAGATTGCCGGAGGCGGATCAACTCGATGTAGTCCTGGGTGTGTCGAGCGTTTCGGCTATGAGCGGGCTCGGCGCAAGGATGGCTGCGAGGCCATAGGTGTAGCGCGGGTGCGCTACACCCCGGTGGTCAAAGTCTCGAGCAGAACCCGAACCTTGGTCAAGCTTTCCTGGTATTCCGCTTCGCCGTCCGAGTCGGCGACTATGCCGCCGCCGCCCCAGCAGTAAAGATGATCATCCTGGTGCACCAGGCTGCGGATGGCGATATTCAGGTCCATTTGCCCCTCGCAGCCGATATAGCCGATGCTGCCGCAATACAGGCTGCGGCGGACTGGCTCCAACTCCTCGATGATCTGCATGGCGCGGATTTTCGGTGCGCCGGTGATCGAGCCGCCGGGAAATGCATTGGTCAGCAGGCTCAGGGCATCGTGGCCTGGCGCAAGCTGGCCGGTGATGCTGCTGACCAGGTGGTGGACGTTGGGGTAGCTTTCGATGCTGAACAGCTCTGGCACCCGTACGCTGCCATAGGCGCAGACGCGGCCCAGATCGTTGCGCAGCAGATCGACGATCATCAGGTTCTCGGCCCGATCCTTGGTGCTGCTGCGCAGCTCATCGGCCAGCGCCTGATCCTCTGTAGGCGTATCGCCGCGCGGCCGCGTGCCCTTGATCGGGCGGGTTTCCACTTGTCCGTCTTCGACCTTGAGAAAGCGCTCCGGCGACAGGCATAACAGGGCGTGATCAGGTGACTCCAGGTAAGCGGCAAAGGGAGTAGGGCAGGCCTGGCGCAGCTGCTGGTAGGCGCTCAGCGGATCACCGTGGCAGGGCGCGGAAAAACGCTGTGCCAGATTGACCTGGTAGCAGTCGCCGGCGTGTATGTAACGCTGGATGCGCTCGAAGGCCTGCTGGTATTGCGGCGCGGACTGTTCGGCGGCGAAGCTGTGTTGCAAGGCAAAGGCACCGGGTTCGCTGATCGGGCCTGCCAGTCGCTCAAGCAGGGCTTTTCGATAATCTGCTTCGACCGAGGGGTGACATACCAGCCAGCGCTGGCGCAGCTGGTTGTCGCTGATCAGGCTCCAGCGATAGAGGCCCAGTTGCAGGTCGGGCAGTTTGATATCGGCCCGGGCCTGCACCGGCAGCTGCTCCAATGCGCGGCCAAAGTCATAACTGACATAACCCAACGCACCGGCGCCAAAGGGCAGTTGCAGCGACTCTGGCCAACGGGCTGGCCCCAGTTCTTGCAATGCCTGGCGCAGGCGGGCGATGGTCTGCTCGCCTGGTTCATTGGCGTGCGGGGTGATCGTCGTCAGCGGGTCTGCGGCGAGGATGCTATAGCGGCCCAATGGGTCACCGCTGGCCGCCGAATCCAGCAGTACGGGCTGGCCCATGCCGCGGATGGCAAGCAGCCCCGGCAGCGGATCGGCGTGCCAGGGCAATTCGGTGATGTGGTAGGGGGTCATGCGTTGAGTTCGGGCTCGACCGGCGCCTCGTCTGCGCTGAGAAAGACTGGTTTGCCGAAATGCTTCTGGGAGAACGCCATGCGCTCTTCCGGGGTTTCGATGATGCCGGCCTTGGCCAGTTCGGCGATGTGTCTTTCCACCTTGTGGCAGCGGTGGGTCAGGCCGGCATCGTTGGCGATCTGGATGTTCAGGCCGGGGCGCGCGTTGAGCTCGAGAATCAGCGGGCCCTGCTTCTCGTCCAGTACCAGGTCCACGCCGATATAACCCAGCCCGGACAGCTCGTAACAGGACGTGGCCAGGCGCATGAAGCCATCCCAGTCGGGCAGTTGCACGCCATCCACCGGATTGGCGGTATCCGGGTGCTTGCTGATCTTGTTGTTCAGCCAGGTGCCCTTGAGCGTGATGCCGGTGGTGAGGTCGACACCGACGCCGATGGCACCCTGGTGCAGGTTAGCCTTGCCGCCGGACTGGCGGGTAGGCAGGCGCAGCATGCCCATGACCGGGTAGCCCATCAGCACGATGATGCGGATGTCCGGTACGCCTTCGTAACTGATGCTTTTGAAGATCGGATCGGGCTTGACCCGGTATTCGATCAGTGCCCGGTCGCGGTGGCCACCCAGCGAATACAACCCGGAGATGATATTGGAAAGGTGGTGTTCGATCTCATCGTGGCTGACGATCTTGCCGGATACAGTCCGGTAACGACCTTCGTAACGGTCGCCGATCACCATGATGCCGTCACCGCCGGCACCCTGAGCCGGCTTGATGACGAAGTCCTTGTGGTTCTCGACCAGCTTGCTGAACTTGCCGATGTCCTTCTCGGTATCAATGACGCCGTACATCTCGGGCACGTTGATCTTGGCGGCGATGGCGCGCTCCTTGGTCAGGATCTTGTCATCTACCACGGGGTACAGATGCCGTTTGTTGTACTTGAGCACGTAGTCGGCGTTACGCCGATTGATGCCCATGACTCCAAAGTCACTAAGCGCTTTCCAGGTCTTCCAGAACATGGCGTCTCCTCAACCTTGCTTGGTCAGCGCCTTGAAGCGCATCAGTTCGGTGAGACGGTAGCCGCGGTAGCGACCCATGGCCAGCATGAAGCCCACCAGTACCAGCAGAATGGCCGGGAAGGTGAATACGAAGTAGGTCAGCTCCGGAATGGTCATCAGCATATGCGACAGCGTGGCCGCGACCAGGGTGCCCAGCGCCACCTTGAAGGAGTGGCCACCGCCACGCTCTTCCCAGTTGATCGACAGACGCTCGATGGTCATGGTCAGGATCACCATGGGGAACAGGGACACGGAGAGGGCGCGTTCGATGCCGAGCTTGTGACTGAACAGACTGATGACCGCAATGATGATCACCACGAAGGTCAGTACGATGGACAAGCGCGGCAGCATCTGCAGCTTCAGATGTTCCAGATAGGAGCGTAGCGACAGACCGAGGGCGGTGATCAGGGTGAACAACACAATACCCCAGCCAACCTGGGTCTCGCGGAAGGCGAGGGCGATCAGTACCGGGGTGAAGGTACCCAGGGTCTGAATGCCGATCAGGTTACGCAATACCAGGATCACCAGCACCCCGATCGGGATCATGATCATCACCTGATAGACCTGCTGCGCCTGCAGGGGCAGGCCATACAGGGAATATTCCAGCAGTGCCGAGGGGCTGTTCTCGGTGGTCATCTTGGCCAGCCGCAGGGCGTTCATCTCGCTGTTGTTGATGGTGAAGCTGACGTTGCCGTTGCGCGCACCTTCCAGAGCGAGCAGCGGCGTGGCGCCGGTCCACCAGACCAGGCGGTTTTCCGGAATGCCCTGTTGGCCGGTTTCCGGGTGGAAGTATAGCCAGCGCTCGCCGTTGTGGCTGCGCAACCAGAGCTCCGGCTCCTGATTGGGGGTGGCTTCCAGACGGATGGTGTGCACCAGCTCCAGCGGAATGCGAGCGTTGGACAGCAGCACGTCAATCACCCGGGCCTTGTCCAGCGCGCTGGTCTGACCGCCCAGCAGCAGCCGGACATTGTCATCGGTGATGTCGTTGACCCGGCGAATGGCCTCGCTGATGAAGGTCTCGATATCCGCGGAATGCTGGCGAATCGGGTTGATCAGCGCATCGGCGGCGATCTGTTCGGGGCCGTCCAGCGGAATCGGCTGGCGCGGGGCCGGTGGTGGGGCTTCGGTGGGTTCGACGCCGTAGCGCTTGGTCAGGACCAGGCGGTAATACAGCGTTTGCGAGCCGCTGGCCCGGCGGGCTGACCAGGTGACCCGGCGGTTGCCGTTCAACTGATTTACGCTGACGCCATAGTTGTTGGAGATGAAGCTTTCATTAAGACCGATGAACTCCTGGTTCAATGGCGGAATGAACAGCTGCGCCTTGACCGGAACGCCGGTGCTGGCGCGGAACTCGACCTTCGCATCCAAGCTCCAGATATCATCCGTTTCATCCTCCCTGACGGGGATATCGAGTACATATATCTGGTAGCCAGTAATCAACAGACCCAGACTGACCATCAGGGCAATCAGGATTTTCAGATGCGTATTGATCGATTGCATAGTGTTCTCAGCAGCAGTTTCGGACAGCTGCTCCATTCCCTGGATGTGGTGGAAAAGGCAGCGTTAGGCAGGCGGAATAGTAGCATGCCAAGCAGACCGGCACCCAGAGCGATAAGTTCCCCTCGATTGTTTTTCAAAAAATTCAGCCATTTAATGGATTGTTGACAATCCGTATCTTTGGAAGGCATGATCTGCCCATAAATTGCAGTGCGACTTACAAAACACAATAAGGTTGTCAACAATTGGCCGAGACTGATCACGCATTACCAGCCGCAACTTTGTCCGACGGCGCCTTCCAGCGTCTGCAGACGGCTATTGTCAAAGGCGAGATCCCGCCGGGTACGCGCATTAGTGAACAATTTCTGTCCACGACCTTCGGTATCAGCCGCGGTCCATTGCGCGAAGCCATCCGCCGCCTTGAAGGGCGCCGCCTGGTAGTACGCGTTCCCCATGCGGGGGTGCGCGTGGTGTCGCTGAGCTACGAAGAGTTGATCGAGCTGTACCACGTGCGCGAGGCGTTGGAAGGCATGGCCTGTCGACTGGCGGCACAGAACATGACCGCCGAAGAGATTGCCAACCTGCGCGATGTGCTGGCCACCCACGAGCGGCACTCAGGCCTCAAGGCCAACGAATCCTATTACCAGCAGGAAGGCGACCTGGATATCCACTTCGTGATCATCCAGGGCAGCAAGAACCGCACGCTCAGCGACATGCTCTGTGGCGACCTGTATCACCTGGTGCGCATGTACCGCTATAAGTTCTCGTCCACGCCCAAGCGCCCGCAGCAGGCATTCGCCGAACATCACCGAATCATCGAAGCCATCGCCGATCGCGATGGTGAACTCGCGGAAATGCTGATGCGCCGTCATATCAGCGCATCCCGCCGCAACATCGAGCGTCGCATGTTGGAACAGCGTGACCTCACCACATCCTCAGGAGGGAGTACCCAATGAACAAGACCCCAGGCCAGCGTTTCCGTGATGCAATTGCCGAAGAACATCCGCTCCAGGTTATCGGTGCGATCAATGCCAACCATGCGCTGCTGGCCAAGCGCGCCGGCTTCAAGGCCATCTACCTGTCCGGTGGCGGCGTGGCGGCAGGCTCGCTGGGCCTGCCTGATCTGGGCATCAATACCCTGGAAGACGTGCTGATCGATGTGCGCCGCATTACCGATGTCTGTGATCTGCCGCTGCTGGTGGATATCGACACCGGCTTTGGCCCCAGCGCCTTCAATATCGAGCGTACGGTCAAGAGTCTGATCAAGGCCGGCGCCGCTGCTGCGCACATCGAGGACCAGGTTGGTGCCAAGCGTTGTGGTCACCGCCCGGGGAAGGAAATTGTTTCCACCGGCGAAATGGTTGATCGGGTCAAGGCCGCTGCTGATGCCAAGACCGATCCGAACTTCTTCCTGATCGCCCGTACCGATGCCATCCAGGCCGAAGGTGTGGAAGCCGCTCTGGAGCGTTGCAAGCGCTACGTTGAGGCCGGTGCCGACGGGATTTTCGCCGAGGCTGCCTACGACCTGCCGACCTACGAGCGTTTCGTCAAGGAACTGGACGTGCCCGTGCTGGCCAACATTACCGAGTTTGGCGCTACGCCGTTGTTTACCCGCGAGGAACTGGCTTCGGTTGGCGTGGCCATCCAGCTGTATCCGCTCTCGGCGTTCCGTGCAGCGAACAAGGCGGCGGAAAATGTCTACAACGCCATCCGCACTGAAGGCCATCAGCAGAATGTAATCGACAGCATGCAGACTCGTAACGAGCTGTATGACCGCATCGGCTACCACGCCTTTGAAGATAAGCTCGACGCACTGTTTGCCGCCGGCAAGAAGTAAAACCGCTAAAGACAATAACAGCCCCGACCGGGTCCAAGTGAGGAGAACGCCATGAGCGCCAACGAATCGACCACCCCGACCTTCAAGCCGAAGAAGTCCGTCGCCCTGAGCGGTACCGCCGCCGGCAATACCGCGCTGTGCACTGTCGGCCGCAGCGGTAACGATCTGCATTACCGTGGCTATGACATTCTCGACATCGCCACTACCTGTGAATTCGAGGAAATCGCCCATCTGCTGGTGCACGGCAAGTTGCCCACGGTGGCTGAGCTGGCCGCGTACAAGACCAAGCTGAAAGCGTTGCGCGGCCTGCCTGCTGCGGTGATGACCGCCCTGGAGCAACTGCCGCCGTCGGCGCACCCGATGGACGTAATGCGTACCGGTGTGTCGGTGCTCGGCTGCCTGACCCCGGAAAAGGACGACCACAACCATCCGGGCGCCCGGGATATCGCCGACAAGCTGATGGCGTCGCTGGGTTCCATGCTGCTGTACTGGTATCACTACAGCCATAACGGCAAATGCATCGATGTGGAAACCGATGATGACTCCATCGGCGGTCACTTCCTGCACCTGCTGCACGGCGAGAAGCCCCGCGATTCCTGGGTGCGCGCCATGCACACCTCGCTGAACCTGTATGCCGAGCACGAATTCAACGCCTCGACCTTTACCAGCCGGGTCATCGCCGGTACCGGTTCGGACATGTTCTCGGCCATCGCCGGCGCCATCGGCGCGCTGCGCGGCCCGAAACACGGCGGTGCGAACGAAGTCGCCTTCGAGATCCAGAAGCGCTACGACAATCCGGACGAGGCAGAAGCCGATATCCGTGAGCGGGTAGGGCGCAAGGAAGTGGTCATCGGCTTCGGTCACCCGGTCTACACCGTTTCCGATCCGCGCAACGAAGTGATCAAGAAAGTTGCCGAGGAGCTGTCCCAGGAGCAGGGCAACAAGAAGATGTACGACATTGCCGAGCGTCTGGAAAGCGTCATGTGGGAAGCCAAGAAGATGTTCCCCAACCTCGACTGGTTCAGCGCCGTGAGTTACCACATGATGGGCGTGCCTACCGCGATGTTCACTCCGTTGTTCGTGATCGCTCGTACTGCCGGCTGGTCAGCGCATGTGATCGAGCAGCGCATCGACGGCAAGATCATCCGCCCGAGCGCCAACTATGTTGGCCCGGAAGATCTGCAGTTCGTGGCGTTGAAGGATCGTAAGTAATGAACACCCAATATCGTGAAAACCTGCCAGGAAGCGACCTGGACTATTACAACGCCCCAGCGGCCGTGGACGCTATCCAGGCCGGAGCATGGGCCAAGCTGCCCTACACCTCGCGGGTGTTGGCTGAGCAACTGGTGCGTCGCTGCGAGCCGGACAAGCTCACCGCGGCGCTGGAGCAGCTGATTTACCGCAAGCGCGACCTGGACTTTCCCTGGTACCCGGCGCGGGTGGTCTGTCATGACATCCTCGGTCAGACCGCGCTGGTGGACCTGGCCGGCCTGCGTGATGCCATCGCCGAGGCCGGTGGTGACCCGGCCAAGGTCAACCCGGTGGTACCTACGCAGTTGATTGTCGACCACTCGCTGGCCGTCGAGCATGCAGGCTTTGACCCGGACGCCTTCGACAAGAACCGCGCCATCGAGGATCGCCGCAACGAGGATCGCTTCCACTTTATCGAGTGGACCAAGACCGCGTTCAAGAACGTCGACGTGATCCCCGCCGGTAACGGCATCATGCACCAGATCAACCTCGAGAAGATGAGCCCGGTAATCCAGGCCCGTGATGGCGTCGCTTTCCCGGATACCTGCGTGGGCACCGATTCCCATACGCCGCACGTTGATGCGCTGGGCGTGATCGCCATTGGAGTGGGTGGCCTGGAAGCGGAAACCGTGATGCTCGGTCGGCCATCGATGATGCGCTTGCCCGACATCGTCGGCGTCAGGCTCACCGGCAAGCGTCAGCCGGGTATCACCGCTACCGATATCGTGCTGGCGCTGACCGAGTTCCTGCGTCAGGAGCGGGTAGTGGGCGCCTATGTCGAGTTCTTCGGTGAAGGTGCCGACAGCCTGACCATCGGTGACCGCGCAACCATCTCCAATATGTGCCCGGAATACGGCGCCACTGCATCGATGTTCTATATCGACCAGCAGACCACCGACTACCTGAAACTGACCGGCCGCGAGCCGGAGCAGGTCGCACTGGTCGAGCAATACGCCAAGACCCTGGGGCTGTGGAGCGATGCGCTGACCACTGCCGAATACGAGCGGGTACTGGAATTCGACCTGTCCACTGTGGAGCGTAATCTGGCTGGCCCGTCCAACCCGCATCGCCGCTTGCCCACGTCGGCATTGGCCGAACGGGGTATTGCTGACGAAGCCAAGTGGGAATCTGGCAAGACAGAAGAAGCACAGGGGCTGATGCCCGATGGTGCGGTAATCATTGCCGCCATCACCAGCTGCACCAACACCTCCAATCCGCGCAACGTGGTTGCCGCCGGGCTGGTCGCCAAGAAAGCCAACGAACTGGGTCTGGTGCGCAAGCCCTGGGTCAAGACTTCCTTTGCTCCGGGCTCCAAAGTCGCCAGGCTGTACCTGGAGGAATCCGGGTTGCTGCCGGAGCTGGAAAAGCTCGGCTTCGGTATCGTCGGTTATGCCTGCACCACCTGTAACGGCATGTCCGGCGCGCTGGATCCGAAAATCCAGCAGGAAATCATCGACCGCGACCTGTACGCCACGGCAGTACTGTCGGGTAACCGCAACTTCGATGGGCGTATTCACCCCTACGCCAAGCAGGCCTTCCTGGCCTCGCCGCCGCTGGTGGTAGCCTATGCCATTGCCGGTACCGTGCGCTTCGATATCGAGCAGGATGTGCTTGGCCGCGACCAGAATGGGCAGCCGGTTACCTTGAAGGACCTGTGGCCGAGCGATGAGGAAATCGACGCCATCGTTGCCTCCAGCGTCAAGCCCGAGCAATTCAAGCAAGTCTACATCCCGATGTTCGATCTGGGCGCTATCGAGGAAGCGGAAAGCCCGCTGTATGACTGGCGGCCGATGTCTACCTACATCCGCCGCCCGCCATACTGGGAAGGTGCGCTGGCCGGTGAGCGGACAATGACCGGTATGCGCCCGCTGGCGATCCTGCCGGACAACATCACTACCGACCACCTGTCGCCGTCCAACGCCATCATGATGGACAGCGCCGCGGGTGAGTACCTGCACAAGATGGGCCTGCCGGAGGAAGACTTCAACTCCTACGCCACCCACCGCGGCGATCACCTGACCGCCCAGCGCGCGACTTTCGCCAACCCGAAACTGTTCAACGAGATGGTGTTGAACGACGACGGCAGCGTGAAGCAGGGCTCGCTGGCACGGGTCGAGCCGGAAGGTCAGGTGATGCGTATGTGGGAGGCCATCGAGACCTACATGAACCGCAAGCAGCCGCTAATCATCGTCGCCGGCGCCGACTACGGCCAGGGCTCCAGTCGCGACTGGGCAGCCAAGGGTGTGCGTCTGGCGGGCGTTGAGGCGATTGCCGCTGAAGGCTTCGAGCGTATTCACCGTACCAACCTGATCGGCATGGGCGTACTGCCGCTGGAGTTCAAACCGGGTACCACGCGCAAAACGCTGGAGCTGGACGGCACCGAGACCTACGACGTGGTGGGCACGCCGGCGCCGCGTGCCGAGCTGACGCTGGTGATCAACCGCCAGAACGGCGAGCGGGTTGAAGTCCCCATGACCTGCCGACTGGACAGCGATGAGGAAGTCACTGTGTACGAAGCGGGTGGTGTACTGCAGCGGTTTGCTCAGGACTTTCTGGAAGGAAAGGTGTAACGACCAGGAGAGTCCCTCTCTCTTCCGGGAGAGGGGGATTCCAACAGGAGCAAGCAATGACCCAGGCAACACAGATCAAGATCCCCGCCACCTATATGCGTGGCGGTACCAGCAAGGGCGTGTTTTTCCGCCTGCAAGACTTGCCGGCCTCCTGTCAGGTGCCCGGCGAAGCGCGTAATCAGTTGTTCATGCGGGTGATCGGCAGCCCTGATCCCTATGCTGCCCACATTGATGGCATGGGCGGTGCGACATCCAGCACCAGCAAATGCGTGATCCTGTCAAAAAGCAGCCAGCCGGATCACGATGTCGACTACCTCTACGGCCAGGTCTCCATCGACAGCCCCTTCGTCGACTGGAGCGGTAACTGTGGCAACCTGTCTACGGCGGCGGGTGCCTTTGCCATCCATGCCGGGCTGGTCGATCCGGCGCGTATTCCGGACAACGGCACCTGCACGGTACGGGTCTGGCAAGCCAACATTGGCAAGACCATCATCGCCCACGTGCCGGTCACCAATGGCCAGGTACAGGAGCTGGGTGATTTCGAATTGGATGGAGTGACCTTTCCCGCAGCGGAAATCGTGCTGGAATTCATCGACCCGTCGGAAGATGACGGCGAGGGCGGTTCCATGTTCCCCACCGGTAATCTTGTGGACGAGCTTGAGGTACCGGGTATCGGCACGCTGCAGGCGACCATGATCACTGCGGGCATCCCAACGGTATTCGTCAACGCCGAGGATATTGGCTATCAGGGCACTGAGCTGCGCGAAGATATCAATGGCAATCCCGAGGCGCTGGCGCGTTTCGAGGCGATTCGGGTGGCCGGCGCTCTGCGCATGGGGCTGATCAACAATCCAGAGGAAGCGGCCAAGCGTCAACATACGCCAAAGATCGCCTTCGTCTCCAAACCGAAGGACTATCCGGCCTCCAGTGGCAAGCAGATCCAGGCCAGTGAAATCGATCTGCTGGTGCGGGCGTTGTCCATGGGTAAGCTGCACCACGCCATGATGGGCACCTGCGCGGTGGCGATCGGTACCGCTGCGGCCATTCCGGGCACGCTGGTCAATCTGGCGGCCGGCGGTGGCGAGCGTGAATCGATACGCTTCGGGCATCCGTCAGGCACGCTGCGGGTGGGCGCGCAGGCCAGTCAAGTGAATGGCAGTTGGACGGTGAACAAGGCCATCATGAGCCGCAGTGCACGGATTCTCATGGAAGGTTGGGTGCGGGTGCCCGACGGCACCTGTTGAAAGCCGTGCAAGGCGGGCCGGATACGTTAAGCTGAGATGCATCGAACCCTTGAACCGGGTGTCACTATCATGGGAGTCAACGATGGATCTGAATTTAGCTGGAAAACGAGCCCTGGTCGGCGGGGCCAGCCAGGGATTGGGCGCCGCTTGCGCGCGGCAACTGGCGTTGCAGGGAGCGGAGGTTATCGCCCTGGCCCGCAGTGAAGAAAAACTGTCCGAGGTGGTCGAGCAACTGCCGACCGCCGAAGGACAAAAGCATGGCTACATCTGTGTTGACTCGGGTGATTTGCCAGCGCTGGCGGTAGCGGTGCAAGCGGAGGTCGACCGGGGTGGGCCTATCTGTATCTGGGTCAATAACACCGGTGGTCCGGCGCCGGGGCCGGCGCATCTGGCGGCAACAGAAAGCTACGCAGCGGCATTCAATCAACACCTGCTGAGCAGCCAGACCTTACTGCATTTGCTGTTGCCAGGCATGCGCGAGCTTAATTACGGCCGCATCATCAATGTGCTTTCGACCTCAGTAAAGACCCCGCTCCCTAATCTGGGAGTATCCAACAGCATACGCGCGGCCATGGCCAACTGGGCGAAGACCCTTGCTACGGAGCTGGCGGGGGAGGGAGTGACAGTCAACAACGTATTGCCGGGGCTGACGCGTACCGCGCGTCTTGAGGGCTTGCTGACCTTCCGCGCTGAAGCGGCCGGCAAAACCGAGCAGGAAGTGGAGCAGGCGTTGCTGCAGACCATTCCGGCCCGGCGTTTTGCCGAGCCGGAGGAGTTCGCCAATGCGGTGGGTTTTCTCGCATCACCGGCGGCGGCCTTCATCAACGGCATCAACCTGCCGGTAGACGGTGGCGCGACCGCCAGCCTGTAGCAAGGCAAGCAGGGCCAAAGGCCCTGCTCAGCTGTGCAGCTTCTCGCAAGCGATGAGGGTGTTTTCCAGCAGGCAGGCGCGGGTCATGGGGCCGACGCCGCCGGGGACGGGAGTGATCCAGGCGGCGCGTTCGGCAGCCGCTTCGAAGTCCACATCGCCGCGTAGCCGGCCATCCTCCATGCGGTTGATGCCCACGTCGATGACGATCGCACCGGGTTTGATCCATTCCCCCTTGACCAGGCCGGGCTTGCCAACTGCCACCACCACCAGGTCGGAACGGCGTACATGCTCCTCCAGATCGCTGGTGAAGCGGTGGGCCACCGTGGTGGTGCAACCAGCCAGCAGCAGCTCCAGAGCCATCGGGCGACCAACGATATTGGAAGCACCCACCACGGTGGCGTTCAGACCGTAGGGGCTGACACCGGTGCTTTTCAGCAGACGGATAATGCCGAGCGGGGTGCAGGGACGCAGCAGCGGCATGCGCTGGGCCAGGCGGCCGATGTTGTAGGGGTGGAAACCGTCCACATCCTTGTCCGGGCGAATACGTTCGAGCAGCAGTGATGAGTCGAGGTGCGCCGGCAACGGCAGCTGAACCAGAATGCCGTCGATGTCCGAATCCTCATTAAGGGTATCGATCAACTGCAACAGGTCTTCCTGAGCAGTATCGGCCGGCAGATCATGGGAGCGGGAGATAAAGCCGACTTCTTCGCAGTCCTTGCGCTTGTGTGCCACATAAACCTGGGAGGCGGGATCGCTGCCGACCAGAATGACCGCGAGGCCGGGGATACGCAGACCTTGTTCGCGGCGCTGGTTGACCTTATCGGCGATTTCGCGCCGGAGATTGGCGGCAATCTGTTTGCCATCGATCAGTTGGGCTTTCATGATGTTCCTGGGAAGTGCATAGAATGCGGCAATTGTCGCATGCGGCGGGGCGTTGGCAAAAGAGCGGTAGGGTGTGGATTCTTAACTTACTCAAATATTTGAAAAAAATGTGAATTCATCGTTGACGGGGAGATAGGGGCTGAGTATTATTCGCCCCGCTTCACAAACACAACGAAGTCGGTTTGGAAGGCGATTCAGGCTCCAGCATTTCAAGCCTTCGGGATTGACAATGTGTATACGGCGCCCGTAGCTCAGTTGGATAGAGCACCCGCCTTCTAAGCGGGTGGTCGCAGGTTCGAATCCTGCCGGGCGCGCCAAGCGCATATGGTATGGTTCTGCGAAGTCGTGTTAGTGTTGCTGCTGTAATGGTGGGCGTAGCTCAGTCGGTAGAGCACAGGATTGTGGCTCCTGGTGTCGTGGGTTCGATCCCCATCGTCCACCCCATTTCAGCAAAAACGCCAGGCAATCAGCCTGGCGTTTTTGTATCTGTAGCCTGTTTTGCGGATGTGGTGGAATTGGTAGACACACCAGATTTAGGTTCTGGCGCCGCAAGGTGTGGGAGTTCGAGTCTCCCCATCCGCACCATTTCAGTTTTTCCTCATTGCTGGTCGCCATTCTTGCGGCCCAGCTCGACGTATTCCTCGCGTAGTGCTTTAAGCTCCTTTGCGTTTCGATCTTCCAGCGACAACAAATGATCGTGCGCGCCGCGGGTGGCATGCAGCAATTCATCCAGCTTGATATGGATCTCGTCCGTGTCTCGGTTCTGAGTGTTCTGGATCAGAAAGACCATCAGGAAGGTAACAATTGTCGTGCTGGTATTGATGATCAGTTGCCAGGTGTCGTTAAAGCCCCACAGGGGACCGCTGGCCGCCCATACGGCTATGCCGGCAATGGCGAGCGTAAAGGCCGGGGCGCTGCCGGCTTTGTCGGCAAGCCATTGGGATGCGCATTCAAATATTCCTTTCTTGGTCATCTGTGCACCATGAGTGTTATGACGATAATTTATTGACCACTGCTCCGTCATATTTATCCGGGTATCTTGCTCGCTTCCGCCAGCAGCCTATCGGGCAAGTATGGCGCGCGGCTGAGTAGTGGTTGCACCTATACTGTCGGCGTAACCAAATAATCATGCGTTGCCGGTAGCGTTGCGAAGCTGCGCCAGCTATGCCCTGTGAAGAGAGTGATATGTGGGAGATGTCGGGCTATCTGGGCCTATTCTTTGCTGCCTTCGTCGCGGCGACCTTTTTACCGATGCAGTCGGAAGTGGTGCTCGTTGCATTGCAGTTGGCGGGTAATCATTCGCTGGGATTGCTATTGCTGGTCGCCACCGTTGGCAATGTATTGGGTTCGGTGGTGAATTGGCTGCTTGGGCGCTATATCGAGCGCTGGCAAGACAGGCGCTGGTTTCCGGTGTCGGCCGACAAGCTGCACAAGGCGCAATCCGCCTATCAGCGCTACGGATACTGGTCGCTGCTTCTCAGTTGGGCGCCATTGATCGGCGACCCTCTTACGTTGGCTGCCGGTGTCATGCGTGAGCCGTTCTGGCGTTTCCTGCTGTTGGTCACCCTGGCCAAGGGCGGGCGTTATCTTATACTGGTCGCAGGTACTGCCTGGTTCGGATAAGCCTTATTCCTTGCTGGAATAAGCATATTCCTTTCCGTGACAATCTGCCGCGGCCGGCGTAATATCCTTGTCTTTCCTAATGTTATTAACGGTTCGAGCCTGATGGGTGCGGTACCGTTTGGTTTTCTTGGGAGTAGGGAGCATGAAAAAGCGTAATCTCGCGGCCGGCCTGTTGGCCTGTATATGGGTGGCATCAGTGCAGGCGGACCCCAGTGCGGATGTATACACCAAGGGCGGCGCGAATCCGGCTGCGCTTGCCTGTCTCACTTGTCATGGGGCTGATGGGATGGGCATGGCGGCGGCGGGTTTTCCGCGGCTGGCGGGCCTGTCGGCCGAGTACATGAAGAAGCAGTTGCTGGACTTTCAGTCCGGCTCGCGGGCCCACTCGGTCATGTTGCCAATAGCCAGTGCACTGACGGAGGGAGAAATGCAGAGCGTTTCCCTCTATATAGAGCAGATGACGACCCCCGACTACCCGCGGATCAATCGCAGTGCGGAGGCCACTTCGGTGGGCGAGCGGTTGGCGCTGCGAGGAGCCTGGGAGCGCAACATTCCGGAATGTGTGGCCTGCCATGGTCCGGGCGGGGTGGGCGTAGGTGCGGCATTTCCGCCCTTGGCTGGACAGTCTTCGGCCTATTTGAGCTCGCAGCTGATAGCCTGGAAAAAGGGCACCCGGACGAATGATCCCAATGACCTGATGGGTCATATAGCCAAAAGCCTGACCGATGATGAGGTCAAGGCGGTATCCGATTATTTTTCCGGCCTGGGTCAGTGAGGAAGCGAATATGAAAATCTATCTGGCCATTGCCGCGACCCTGATTGCACTGCCTGTTGCCGCTCAAGCTCCCGTTGCCATGGATGATCAGTCGCAACTGGCACCATCAGTCCAGCCGCCCGCCGGCGCGGATTATTTTCAGCCGCCGCTCGAAAGCGAGCTGCCGGATAATGCGTTTGGGGCGCTGGTGCGCGAAGGGCGGGCGATCTTTGTGGACACCCGTAATCGAGCACCGGAGCATGTTGGCAACGGTATGAACTGCACCAACTGCCATCTCGACCAGGGGCGCAAGGCCAATTCAGCTCCGTTGTGGGGCGCTTATCCCATGTACCCGGCCTACCGTTCGAAGAATGACAAGGTCAATACCTATGTGGAGCGCATGCAGGGTTGCTTCCAGTTCAGCATGGACGGTACGGCTCCGGCCGCTGACAGCCATATCATGAATGCCCTGTCGGCCTATTCCTACTGGCTGTCTACCGGTGCGCCTACCGGTGAAGTGCAACCGGGGCGTGCTTACCCCAAGGTGCCGGAGCCTGAGGGTGGGTACGATCTCGCGCAGGGGCGGCAGGTATATGAGGAGCAGTGTGCCATCTGTCACGGTGATGAAGGCCAGGGGCAGAAGTCAGGAGAGGATTTTGTCTTTCCGCCCCTGTGGGGGAAAGAGTCCTTCAACTGGGGCGCCGGCATGCATCGAATCAATACGGCAGCTGATTTCATCAAGGAAAGCATGCCGCTGGGCAAGGGTGGGTCGCTCACCGATGAACAGGCATGGAATGTTGCCGCGTTCATGAACAGCCATGAGCGGCCGCAAGATCCGCGCTTGATTGATGGTTCGGTTGAGGAAACCCGCAAGAAATACCACGCAAATGACGGCGTCAACCTCTATGGCGTCGAGGTCAACGGCGTGGTGCTGGGGCAGGGGACTGACTGATCCTGATGCTCGCTGACCACTCGGCCAGCGAGCAATGGAGTCAGGCCTGAAGTTTGTTAAATAGCCGGGTTGCGAGCAATCCGGCTGGCTTGTAGTGATGAGCCGGCGACATCAACTGAATCAGGCGACGGGTTCTCGACGCACCATCCAGTGTTCGTAATTCCTTTTCCAGTATTTGTTGCTCGGCACTGAAATCGCCGGCCCTTGCGCTGTTGTCCTGGCTCTGATTGTGGGCAGGCTGGACAAACTTTTTCGGCCGATTGGGCTGATCATTGATCAGCCATTCCCCAGCAATCCAATCATGCAGCAGCTGCAGCTCGTAGTGGCTGAATACGCCGAACATGGGTGCGCGATTGCCTTGCACCAGTTGCCAGAAACGGCTCTGCGCCGGGTCTTCGTCGCGCTGAATCCAGCCTCGCTTTTCCAGGGCAGCGAGGAAATCTCCGATCTGTCCCTGCTGATTCAGCCATTCATTGATGGTGCGGCCTTCTATCCGACAGAAATCCGAGTGCATGTTGCGCGCGACCAGGGCCTTCTGTTCAAGCACTCGGTATAGCTCCTGTTCCAGGCAGAAGCTGTTGATGATGTCGGTCGACGACAGGGCGAGGTCATTCAGCAGGTAGCCAAGCCGAACCCGTCGGTAAAACGTCTGGGCATCGCCGGTCACCGGCAGGTTGTCCAAAACGGCGCTCGCCGCCTTGTGTGCATGGCCGGTGTCGGCGTTGTCGATGGTGACGTGCAGCTGGAAGTAATAGGGGTCGATCCCCAGCTCGTTGAGCTCATAGGTGGTAATCAGCAGGTGCAGCGGCAGCTGCTCGTACCCCAGGTTATAGCCAATCAGTTCCGGCAAGAAGTCCTGTGCCAGATGCCCCAGTGCCAGTTGTTGGGCGCCCTGGACGAAATGGCTGGCTGGCAGCGATTCGATGTCTTCCAGCTCATGCTGTGCCAGTAATTGCTTGTACAGCACAACATGGTTCTGCTCGGGCTCGCCTTCGCCGAGTTCCTCCAGGTAAGTGCGTACCAGGGCGTGCAGGCGCAGGTCCTGCCATTGGGGCAGAACACCGTACAGCCAGGAACCGTCCACCAGTTTGGTTGGTGCGACCCCGCGAAGGAAGAACAGTGCCTGGGAGCGGTTGGCAAAGTAGCGCCGGGGTTGGCCCTGTTTGCGGGTGTCCAGATACTGCCTGTAGGCCTGGGTGGTCCGGGCATTGCCATCAATGACCCATTGATGGAGATCCTCGGGCGAATCGGGCAGGTCGCATTTCAGTTTCGCTGCCTTTTTCAATTGTTCCTGCAGAAAGTTGCGTGCGACAGCCAGATACTGCTCCGGGGTCTGCTGCAGCCCCCGATAGAGTTCGATGGGGCTCGATAGGGATAAATGCGTTGCGACTGCTTGTGATGGGGTGGGGGAGCTCAACGTTGGCATGCCTTTATCCTGTTCAGGGCCAGACGGGCGAGATGACATGCCGTGAATCGAGCCGGCATATATCTCCGCCTGCGGCTGCGTCGAATAGTTATAGATATCGAGCGGTTGCGGCTGAAAAAATTCAATGAAAGGTTGAGGTTTCGGTTGAGTGGTAACGAAACCGGGGCCAGGTGATAATTTTGTGACCCGACAGGTGGTCGATTGCCCGGCGGCGGCGTATGCTGCCCGGTCAGGCCGCGCGCCACCCAACCGTTTGCGAAGGCAGGGAAAGAAGAGCGCGCCGGCAAGGATGACTTCTGTTGCACAAGCGACTAGAATGTCCGCCTTTTATTCATTCATCATTGTCTGTTCAACGAGGACTCTACATGCAAGTTTCGGTTGAAACCATCTCCGGCCTTGAGCGCCGCATGACTGTTGGCATCCCTGCCGAGCGCATCGAAAACGAAGTCAACAAGCGCCTGCAGCAGACCGCTGGCCGTGCACGTGTTGATGGTTTCCGTCCGGGCAAGGTGCCGATGAGCGTGATTCGCAAGCGCTTTGGTGCATCTGCACGTCAGGAAGTCATCGGTGAAGTGATTCAGTCTTCCTTTTATGAAGCCATCGTTCAGGAAAAACTGAACCCCGCCGCGCGCCGAGCGTTGAGCCCAAGTCGCTGGACGAAGGCAAGGACTTCGAATACATCGCCACCTTCGAGGTATACCCCGAAGTGACTCTGGGCGATTTCGCCGACATCGAAGTCGAGCGCATCGATTCCGAAGTGACCGACGCCGATCTGGAAAACATGCTGGAAATCCTGCGCAAGCAGCACACCGGCTATGCCGCTGTGGAACGCGCTGCCGAAGACGGCGACCAGCTGACCATCGACTTCACTGGTCGCATCGATGGCGAAGCCTTCCAGGGCGGTACCGCCAGCAACACCAAGCTGGTACTGGGCTCCGGCCGCATGATCCCGGGCTTCGAAGACGGCCTGGTCGGCGCCAAGGCTGGCGAGACTCGCACTATCAGCGTCACCTTCCCTGAGGACTACCAGAACCTGGATCTGGCCAACAAGGCTGCCGAGTTCGAAATCGTCGTCCACGAAGTGGCTGCTGCCGAGCTGCCCGAGCTGAATGACGAGTTCTTCGCCCGTTTCGGCGTTGAAGAAGGCGGCATCGAAGGCTTCCGCACCGAAGTGCGCAAGAACATGGAGCGCGAGCTGCGCCAGGCGATCAAGACCAAGACCAAGAATCAGGTCATGGACGGTCTGCTGAAGACCAACGAAATCGACGTGCCCAAGGCGCTGATCAGCAGCGAGATCGATCGTCTGCGCGAGCAGGCTGTTCAGCAGTTCGGTGGTGCCAATATCGACCCGAGCCAGCTGCCGGCAGAACTGTTCGAAGAACAGGCCAAGCGCCGTGTATCCCTCGGTCTGATCGTTGCTGAAATCGTCAAGCAGAACGACATCAAACCGGACAGCGATCGTGTACGTGCCATGGTCGAAGACCTGGCCTCCGCCTATCAGGAGCCGGAGCAGGTGGTGAACTGGTACATGCAGAACGAGCAGCAGCTTGCCGAAATCCAGTCTGTTGTGCTGGAAGAGCAAGTCGTGGATACTGTGTTGCAGAAGGCCAAGGTGACCGACAAGCAGGTTGCCTACGAAGATGCCGTCAAGCCGGCTCAGCCTGATCAGGTTGAAGACGACGAAGCGGAAAGCAGCTCTGACGAATAATTTTCGTCATTGATCTTGCGCAGCACACTGAGCCAGCCTTCGGGCTGGCTCAATGCTTATGGAAACCCCGAAAACGGCTGCGGCATGGGCTCGGGGTTTTACGCGACAGGCTAAATCGGAGTGACACCAGAGCATGATTCATAACAGCTATACCGGTTTACCGCCGGAAATTCAGGCCGCGGGCGGTCTGGTGCCCATGGTTGTCGAGCAGTCGGCACGGGGCGAACGTTCCTACGACATCTATTCGCGTCTGCTCAAGGAGCGGGTGATCTTCCTGGTCGGTCAGGTCGAAGACTACATGGCCAACCTGGTGGTGGCTCAGCTGCTGTTTCTCGAGTCGGAAAACCCCGACAAGGACATTCACCTGTATATCAACTCGCCAGGCGGATCGGTGACGGCGGGCATGGCGATCTATGACACCATGCAGTTCATCAAGCCAAACGTCAGCACGCTGTGCATCGGTCAGGCCTGCAGCATGGGTGCCTTCCTGCTGGCCGGCGGTGCCGAAGGCAAGCGGTTTGCGCTGCCCCATTCGCGGGTAATGATCCACCAGCCGCTCGGTGGCTTCCAGGGGCAGGCATCGGATATCGAAATCCATGCCCGTGAGATCCTCTATATCCGCGAACGCCTGAACAAGGTGCTGGCCCATCATACCGGCCAGCCGCTGGATGTGATTGCCCGCGACACCGATCGTGACCGCTTCATGAGCGCCGCCGAGGCGGTGGAATATGGTCTGATCGACCAGATGCTGGAAAGCCGTCCCGTTGCCGAGTAACGGCTGACGCACCGTTTAACGGCCCGGGCAATACGTCCGGGCCTTTCCATGTTCAGCCTGCCTGACCGGCGTGCCGGTGCGGGTGATCGGATTGCACTTGCAAAGAGGCGTGGCAGCCCCCATCTTTGTTACAAGATTGATCTGCAAGCAGGGGTTTTAGATGACAGATATGACTGGGAAGGGTGATGACAACGGCAAGCTGCTGTATTGCTCCTTCTGTGGCAAAAGCCAGCATGAAGTGCGCAAGCTGATTGCCGGCCCCTCCGTATTTATTTGTGACGAGTGTGTCGATCTGTGTAACGACATCATTCGGGAAGAAGTGCAGGAAAGCCAGAGCGACAGCGGCGAACAGAAGCTGCCATCGCCCATGGAAATCTGCGGCATCCTCGATCAGTACGTGATCGGCCAGCAACAGGCCAAGAAAGTACTGTCGGTTGCGGTATACAACCATTACAAGCGACTGCATCAGCGTGACGGCAAGGATGAAGTCGAGCTGGGCAAGAGCAACATTCTGGTCATCGGCCCCACCGGTTCCGGCAAGACTCTGCTGGCTGAAACCCTGGCGCGCCTGCTGAATGTGCCCTTCACCATTGCCGACGCAACGACGCTGACCGAAGCCGGTTATGTCGGTGAGGATGTCGAGAACATCATTCAGAAGCTGTTGCAGAAGTGCGATTACGATGTGGAAAAAGCCCAGATGGGTATCGTCTACATCGACGAGATCGACAAGATCTCCCGCAAATCGGACAACCCGTCGATCACTCGGGATGTATCGGGTGAGGGTGTGCAGCAGGCATTGCTCAAGCTGATCGAGGGCACCGTGGCGTCGGTGCCGCCGCAGGGTGGCCGCAAGCATCCGCAGCAGGAATTCCTGCAGGTTGATACGCGCAATATCCTGTTCATCTGCGGCGGTGCCTTTGCCGGTCTGGAGAAGGTTATCCGGGACCGCTCGGAGAAGAGCGGCATCGGCTTCAATGCCAGCGTGCGCAGCAAGGATGGCGGCAAGAAGGTGGGTGACACCCTCTTGGAAGTCGAGCCGGAGGATCTGGTGCGTTTCGGCCTGATTCCCGAGTTTGTCGGCCGTCTGCCGGTGATCGCAACCCTGACCGAGCTGGACGAAGACGCGCTGATCCAGATTCTCACGGAACCGAAGAACTCGCTGACCAAGCAGTACGGTCGGCTGTTCGAAATGGAAGACGTGGAGCTCGAGTTCCGTACCGACGCGCTCAAGGCGATCGCGCAACGGGCCTTGACGCGCAAGACCGGCGCCCGTGGCCTGCGCTCGATCCTGGAAAGCGTGCTGCTGGATACCATGTACGAGATCCCGTCGGCCGAGCACGTGAGCAAGGTGGTCATCGACGAAAATGTCATCAACGGCAATGCCAAACCGCTGTTGATGTACGAGTCTGCTGAGCAGCCGCCCAAGGCCATGCCCGAAGACTGAGTGATTCCCGCGCCGCCGTTCTGGCGGCGCGGCTCCCTTCTGTAGTCCATTGATACGCATCCACCCGATTTTGGGCGTGATTGCATCTTGTAATCTGCTCCATGCGCCCTCATCTTGAACCCATGGACATTTTCAAATCCGGGTGCAGGCCTGTGGCTTCACCCCACTGCGAGCGAGCCTAAGTCATGACGACTCTCAGCGATTTTCCGTTATTGCCACTGCGTGACGTGGTGGTGTACCCCAACATGGTCATTCCGCTGTTCGTGGGCCGCGACAAATCCATCGAGGCCCTGGAAGCGGCCATGGTCGCCGACAAGCAGGTTCTGCTGTTGGCTCAGCGCAACCCAGCCGATGACGATCCGACCCGCGACGCTCTGTATGAGCTCGGCACTGTCGCCACCATACTGCAGCTGCTGAAACTGCCCGACGGCACCGTCAAGGTGCTGGTGGAAGGTGAACAGCGCGCCCGGGTTGAGCATGTCGAGGACCTGGAAGGCTACCAACTGGCCAGCGTGACGCTGCTCGAAGAGGATGTGCTCGACGAGCGTGAGGCGCAGGTACTGGTCCGCAGTCTGATGAGCCAGTTCGAGCAGTTCGTCAATCTCGGCAAGAAGATTCCCGCCGAAGCGGTCAGCTCGCTGGCCGGCATTGACGACCCACGGCGGCTGGTCGACACCATGGCAGCGCAGCTCAACCTCAAGGTCGAGCAGAAGCAGGCGATTCTGGAGATTCTCGCGGTGCGCCAGCGCGTTGAGCACGTGCTGGGCGTACTGGATACCGAGATCGATCTGCTACAGGTCGAGAAGCGTATCCGTGGGCGGGTCAAGAAGCAGATGGAGCGCAGCCAGCGCGAGTACTACCTGAACGAGCAGATGAAGGCCATCCAGAAGGAAATGGGCGGTCTCGACGAGGGCAGCAGCGAGCTGGATGAGTTGCAGCGCAAGATCGACGCCTCAGGCATGAGCAAGGAAGCGCTGGACAAGGCCAACGCCGAGCTGGGCAAGCTGAAGATGATGTCGCCAATGTCCGCCGAGGCCACTGTGGTGCGCTCCTATATCGAATGGCTGAGTAACGTGCCGTGGACCAAGTCCAGCCGCGTGCGCCACGATCTCCAGCACGCTGAGAAGGTCCTGGAAAGCGATCATTACGGCCTGGAAGAGGTCAAGGAACGGATTCTTGAGTATCTGGCGGTGCAGAAGCGCGTGCGCAAGCTTAAAGGGCCGGTGCTCTGCCTGGTAGGGCCGCCCGGCGTGGGCAAGACCTCCCTGGGTGAATCACTGGCGCGGGCGACCAACCGCAAGTTCGTACGTATGGCCCTGGGCGGCGTGCGTGATGAGGCGGAGATCCGTGGCCATCGCCGCACCTACATTGGCTCGATGCCGGGCAAGCTGATCCAGAAGATGAGCAAGGCGGGAGTGAAGAACCCGCTGTTCCTGCTCGATGAAATCGACAAGATGGGGCAGGACATGCGCGGCGATCCTTCGTCGGCGCTGCTCGAGGTGCTGGACCCGGAACAGAACCACGCCTTCAGTGATCACTATCTGGAAGTGGACTACGACCTGTCCGACGTCATGTTCATCTGTACCTCGAACTCGATGAATATCCCGGCGCCGCTGCTCGACCGCATGGAAGTGATCCGCATCCCGGGTTATACCGAGGACGAGAAGATCAATATCGCCCAGCGCTATCTGGTGTCCAAGCAGATCAAGAACAATGGTCTGAAGAAAGACGAACTGACCTTCACCACCGAATCGCTGCGGGATCTGATCCGCTATTACACTCGCGAAGCCGGCGTGCGTGGCCTGGAGCGCCAGATTGCCAAAGTCTGCCGCAAGGTGGTGCGTGAGCAGACGGAGAAGGGCGCTCAGGCGGCCGTCACTGTCGATGGCGCGCTGCTGGAGCAGCACCTGGGCGTGCACAAGTTCAAGTACGGCCTGGCCGAGGAGGCGGATCAGATCGGCCAGGTGACCGGGCTGGCCTGGACCCAGGTCGGCGGCGAGCTGCTGAGCATCGAAGCGGCGGTCATGCCGGGCAAGGGGCGCCAGATCAAGACCGGTTCGCTGGGTGATGTGATGCAGGAGTCCATCAGCGCGGCGATGACGGTCGTACGCAGCCGTGCCGCGAGCCTGGGCATCGGTGCCGACTTCCACGAGAAGCACGACGTGCATATCCACGTTCCCGAGGGTGCTACACCAAAGGATGGCCCCAGTGCCGGTATCGGTATGTGTACCGCACTGGTTTCAGCGCTGAGCAGAATTCCGGTGCGTGCCGATGTCGCCATGACCGGTGAGATTACCCTGCGCGGGCAGGTTCTGCCGATCGGTGGCCTGAAGGAGAAATTACTGGCGGCGCACCGTGGCGGCATTCGCACGGTGGTGATTCCCCATGACAATATCAAGGACCTGAGGGAGATTCCCGACAATATCAAGGAGGATATTGAGGTTATCCCGGTAAAATGGATTGACGAGGTGCTGCAGATTGCGCTGCAATACATGCCGGAGCCCTTGAAGGAAGAAGGGGATGGAATCGTCGCCAAGGAAGAGCCTCATAATGCTGACGCGAAAGGGCGCATCAGCACTCATTGATGTTAAGCTAGCCGGCATTGGGTCCAGGCGATGAAGCTTGGCCCATCAGCCATGCTGGCGAAACGGCAAGCATTCCTTGACACGGTTTTTGAGCGCTTGATATAAAGCGTGCTTCGACCCAAGCAGGTATGCTGACTGGCTACAGCGTTGCTAGAACCACAAGCTTACATAACGACTAAACAACTCACTGAAATGTATAAGGGGACTTAGAGTGAACAAGTCTGAATTGATCGATGCCATTGCTGCATCTGCCGATATTCCGAAAGCTGCCGCCGGTCGTGCTCTGGACGCCGTCATCGAGTCCGTTACTGGTGCTCTGAAGGAAGGTGATTCGGTTGTTCTGGTAGGCTTTGGTACCTTTGCCGTCAAAGAGCGCGCTGCCCGTACTGGTCGCAACCCGCAAACTGGCGAGCCGATTGAAATCAGCGCTGCCAAGATTCCCGGCTTCAAGGCTGGTAAAGCACTCAAGGACGCCGTCAACTGATAGCGTCCCGCAACTGACAGGACATGCCGCCATAACACCTGTTGCGGCATGCTTTCGGACTCCTGGTCAGCAGGAAAGACACAGAGGTTCAGTCAGTTCCCGAAAAGGCGCATCAATCCGGTGCGCCTTTTTTTGTTGTACAGAATATGGACGAGCTGGCAGCTCCGCGGGGCCGCCAGTTCTGTCGTCTGATACCACAGACGACCGACAAGCAGATTTGGGGGCATGATGCTGCAAAACATGAGGGACAAGGCGCAGAGCTGGGTCGCGAAAGTGATCGTAGGCGTCATTGTTTTGGTTTTCGCGATGACCGGCTGGGAATCCATCAGCCGTTTCACCAGCAACGACCAGAAGGCAGCCGAGGTCAACGGCACCGTCATCAGCACGGCAGAGTTCGAACAGGCTGTTTCTCTGCAGCGTCGCCAACTGACCCAGCAATTGCAGCAACTGGGCGAACAGTTCGATCCGGACATGATTGACGAGCGACTGTTGCGTGAATCGGTGCTGGAAGGGCTGATCCAGCGTGCCGTTCTGCTGGAGGGCGCCCAGGATGCGAATCTGCGCATCTCCGAGCAGATGGTTGACCACATGTTGTTGAACACGCCGGATTTTCAAACCAATGGCCAATTCGATGCCAACCGGTTCGATGTGGTGATCCGCAACATGGGTATGAGCTCGCGCATGGCGTTCCGCGATCTGGTACGCCAGGAGCTGATGCTCGCGCAGCTGCGTAATGCCTATCAGGCCACATCCTTCGCCACACCAGCTGAGCGGCAGATGCTTGCCCGGCTGGAAAACCAGAGCCGTGACTTTGCGGTGATCGAACTGGACACCGACGCTGCCAGCGTCGAGGTGAGCGATGCGGAGGTGGAGCAGTACTACAACGACAATCAGGCTGATTTCCTCACTGAGGAACAAGTGGTGTTGGAAACCCTGACACTCTCGCGCAGCGACTTCTTCGAGGGCGCCGAGGTGGATGAAGCTGCCCTGGAATCCCTGTACCAGCGCGAGGTTGGCAACCTGACCGAGCAGCGTCGCGCTTCGCATATCCTCTTCGAAGTAAGCGACGATGAGGCGGCTGTTCTGGAAGAGGCTGCGGCGGTCAAGGCGCGGCTCGATGCGGGTGAAGACTTTGCGGCGCTGGCCAAGGAAGTATCGGACGATCCCGGTACGTCGAACAATGGCGGCGATATGGGCTATGTCGAACATGGCAGTTTCGATCCAGCCTTCGACGATGCGCTGTTCGCCCTGGAGGAAAACCAGGTGTCCGAGCCGGTGCGCAGCCGTTTCGGTGTGCATCTGGTCAAGCTGACCGACCTGCAATCGCCGGAAGTACCTTCGCTGGAGTCCATGCGTCCGACGCTGGAGCAGGAGCTCAAGGCCGAGCAGGTAGAGCGTCGCTTTGTCGAGGCTTCGCGGGAGCTGGCGAATCTGGCCTATGAATCCGAAGACCTGGCCGAGCCCGCGCGGATACTGAACGTGGAAGTCGAAACCCACGGCCCGCTGGAGCGCTCCGGTGGGGAAGGCCTGACCGCTAATCCCAGGATCATGGCTGCGGCCTTTGCCGAAGACGTGCTGGTTGATCGGCGTAATAGCCAATTGATCGAGCTGGATGCTGATACTGTGGCGGTGGTACGGGTTAAGGAACACCTGAAGCCGGAGCAGCGGCCGCTGGACGAGGTGCGTGCCGAGATCGCTGACCTGCTGCAGTTCCGCAAAGCCAGCGAGCTGGCGGCTGAACGAGCAGAGCAATGGGTGACGCAACTGGAGCAGGGCGAGCTGGACACCCAGGCGCTGGCCGCTGAGCTGGGTAATGAGTGGCAGGTGCATGAAGCCATAAGCCGTTCCGATCGGGATGTTACTCAGGCGCTGCTGCGTAACGTCTTCACTATGTCGAAACCCGGCTCTACACCGGAGTATGCACACTTCCGTCAGCCTGACGGTAGCCAGTGGATCGTCGAACTGCGTGGTGTCTCGATCCCCGAGGAAGCGCTGGCTGAAGCCGATTCGCCCATGTATGGCGACTACATCGCTGGCCAGACCGGTGAGCAGGACTTCGCTGGCGTCCAGCAACAGCTGCAGGACCAGGCTGATATCGAGCGTTTCTGATTCGCAGTGATGCTGCTCGATAAGAAACCGCATGTCCCTGGGCATGCGGTTTTTTTGTGGCCGTGGGCGTGATTGTTGGTCTTATTTCGATAAATAGAATCGTTTGCAGGTGGCATATCGATCATTTACTGTTGCCGCTGCTCCGCTTGCCCGCCATTATTGACTTGTCGCTATTGCGGCGCTGGGCCTCCGTTTCCTCTCATCCTGGGTTTGTGCTTTTCCATGACCGATTCTCCGTCATTGTCCGTTCGTCACAAGCGCCTGATCGGCATCCTGATATTGCTGTTGATACTGATCGGAATTGGCTACCTGCTGGCCAGGAATCCACCCTCGGCACCCTTACCCCAGCGCAGCGCGTGGAACCAGCCGACTCCGGTGCGGGTCGTCCCTGTGCAGCGCGGCAGCCTCGATGTGCAGATCAGATCCATCGGCACCGTTACCCCGCTCAATTCGGTCACGGTGCGCAGTCGGGTTGACGGGGAGCTTACCCGGGTGCTGTTTACTGAAGGTGCCGAGGTGGAGCAGGGCACCTTGCTGGCCGAGATCGATCCGGCGCCTTATCGGGCCCAGTTGGCCCAGGCCGAAGGTCTGGCTCAGCAAAATCAGGCGCAACTGGCCAACGCCCAGGCGGATCTGGAGTTGTATGAGGGGCTGTACGAGCAGGATTCCATTGCTCGCCAGCAACTGACCAGCCAGCGGGCATTGGTAGAGGAGCTTCGTGGCACGCTCAAGGCCAATGCGGCTCAGGTCGAGGATGCCCGGCTGCAGTTGTCCTGGACCCGGATCGAGGCACCCATCGCCGGCAAGCTGGGCCTGCGCCGCGTAGATGCTGGCAACCTGGTGAGCAGCAGCGACACCGAGGGGCTGGTCAGTATCACCCAGATGCGCCCGATAGCTGTGGAGTTCACCGTGCCGGAACCGGATGTGCCGGCGCTGCGTCGGGCCGTCAGCAGCGGCGAAGCGCTGGCCGTGCAGGCGCTGGACCGCAATGAACAGCAGGTGCTGGCCCGTGGCCAACTGCATACCATGGATAACCAGATCGATATCGCCACCGGCACGTTGCGGGTCAAGGCATTGTTCGAGAATGGCGATGACGAGCTGTTCCCCAACCAGTTCGTCAATGTCCGCCTGCGGTTGCAGACATTGCCTTCGGTAATCACCATCCCCTCGGATGCCGTGCAGTTCGGTTCCAGAGGAACCTATGTCTACGTGATCAATGCGGAAGAAAGCAAGGCCTATACCCGGCTGGTCAAGCTGGGCGCCACTGCTGACGGTAGGGTGGCGGTAACCGAGGGGCTGGAGGAACAGGAGTTGGTGGTGCTGGAAGGGCTCGACCGGCTGCGCGATGGCCGCGAAGTGGTGATTACCGACGAGGCTGCTGGCTGATGAGGTGTCTGATCGCCCTGAAGCCTCTGCCACAGGCCGGGGGCAGCGATAGATGAACAACCTGTCGCGCCCCTTCATCCTGCGCCCGGTTGCCACTTCATTACTGATGCTGGCCTTTCTGATTAGCGGCATCATCGCCTGGCGGATGTTGCCGGTTGCGGCGCTGCCCCAGGTGGACTACCCGATCATTCAGGTATTCACCTTCCAGCCCGGTGCGGGGCCCAAGGTTACCGCACGGACCATTACCGCGCCGCTGGAGCGGCATCTGGGACAGATCCCCGGGCTCGAGCAGATGTCTTCTACCAGTTCCGCTGGTGCCTCGGTGATTACTCTGCAGTTCGGTCTGGCAGTGGATCTCGGAGTGGCGGAGCAGGAGGTGCAGGCGGCGATCAATACCGCTGACAGCCTGCTGCCCAATGATCTGCCGGCGCCGCCGATCTACCGCAAGGTCAACCCGGCCGACGCGCCCATTCTTACCCTGGCCATCACGTCCGATGCGATGCCGTTGCCGCAGATTCATGATCTGGTCGATACCCGCATGGCCCAGAAACTCGCCCAGCTATCAGGGGTAGGTATGGTCAGCCTGGCTGGCGGCCAGCGACCGGCGCTGCGGGTGCAAGCCAATCCCGGGGCGCTGGCCGCCCGCGGTCTCAGTCTGGACGATGTGCGCGTCGCTATCGACGCCACCAACGTCAACCAGCCCAAGGGCAGCTTTGACGGCCCCCACCGCACCACGATGCTGGATGCCAACGACCAGATCCGTTCGGTTGAGGACTACCGCGAGCTGATTCTGGCCTGGCAGGATGGCGCCGCGCTGCGCCTGGGTGACGTGGCCACGATCATCGATGGAGCCGAGGATCGCTTTCTTGCGGCCTGGGCCGATACCCAGCCGGCGGTGTTGCTCAACGTGCAGCGCCAGCCCGGCGCCAACGTCATCGAGGTAGCGGATCGGGTGCAGGCGCTATTGCCGCAGTTGACGGCAACCCTGCCCGCAGCGGTGGATGTGACCATGCTCACCGACCGCACTCAGAGCATCCGCGCGTCGATACGCGATGTGCAGCATGAATTGCTGTTCGCGATATTCCTGGTGGTGCTGGTGACCTTCGCCTTCTTGCGCAGTATCCCCGCCACCATCATTCCCAGCATTGCCGTGCCGTTGTCCCTGATCGGCACCTTCGGTTTCATGTACCTGATGGACTTTTCCATCAACAACCTGACGCTGATGGCGCTGACCATCGCCACCGGCTTCGTGGTGGACGATGCCATCGTCATGCTGGAGAACGTTGCGCGGCACCGGGAGAAGGGCGCTTCGCCAATGGAGGCGGCGCTCAAGGGGGCAGCGGAGATTGGCTTCACCCTGGTCTCGTTGACCCTGTCGCTGATCGCGGTCTTGATTCCGTTGTTGTTCATGGGCGATCTGGTGGGCCGGTTGTTCCATGAGTTTGCGGTGACCCTGGCGGTGGCCATTGCCATCTCGCTGGTGGTATCCCTGACTCTGACGCCGATGATGTGTGCGCGCATGCTGCGCGAGCCGCTGACCCATGATGAGCCAGCTGAGGGGGCGGGGCTGATGAGCCGGACTATCCGCCGCTATGGCGAGTGGCTGGACTGGGCACTGAACCGTCAGCCGCTGATGCTGTTGGTGATGGTGGCGACGGTCGCGCTGACGGCGCTGCTGTATCTTGCGGTGCCCAAGGATTTCTTTCCGGTGCAGGACAGCGGCGTGATCCAGGTGGTGACCGAAGCGCCACAGGATATCTCCTTCGGCGCCATGGGCGAGCGGCAGCAGGCCCTGGCCGCAGCCCTGCTGGACGGCACCGGCGTGGTCAGCCTGTCATCCTTCATCGGCGTGGATGGTACCAACACCAGCCTCAACAGCGGGCGCATGTTCATCAATCTGCCGCCGCACAGTGAACGCAGCGAAACGGTGTTTACCGTCATCGAGCGGCTGCGCCAGCGGGCGGCTGAGGTGGAAGGTATCCAGGCGTGGTTCCAGCCGGTGCAGGAACTGAGCATTGAGGACCGGGTGGCCCGCACCCAGTACCAGTTCACCCTCACCAGCCTCGACAGCGAGACGCTCGGTGAATGGGTGCCACGCATGGTGGATGCCTTGGGGCAGCGGCCGGAACTGGCCGACGTGGCGTCCGACCTGCAGCAGCGCGGCCAGGAACTCTACCTGGAAATTGACCGCGACGCGGCGGCACGCCTCGGCGTGAGTGTATCGACTATCGCCGAGGTACTGCAGAACGCCTTCGGCCAGCGGCAGATCTCCACGCTGTTCACCCAGGCCAACCAGTATCGGGTGGTGCTGGAGATGGACCCGGCGCTAGCTCAGGGGCCGGAGGCGCTGCGCAGCATCTACGTGCCTACCGCCTCGGGCGGTCAGGCTCCCCTGGCTACAGTGGCGCGGCTGCACCAGCGGGCCACGCCGCTGATGGTCAACCATCAGGGACAGTTCCCGGTGGCTACGGTGTCGTTCAATCTGGGCGCGGGTTCATCGCTTGGCCAGGCGGTAGCGGCGATCCAGCAGGTGGAGCAGGAACTGGGCCTGCCGGCGGAGATCGAAACCCGCTTCCAGGGTGCCGCCGAAGCGTTCCAGGCCTCGCTGGCCAACACCCTGTGGTTGATCCTGGCGGCGGTGCTGACCATGTACATCGTGCTGGGCGTGCTCTATGAGAGCACCATCCACCCGATCACCATTCTGTCCACGCTGCCATCGGCAACCGTCGGTGCGCTGTTGGCGCTGCTGGTCAGTGGCCGGGCGCTGGATATGATCGCGGTAGTCGGGGTGGTGTTGTTGATCGGCCTGGTGAAGAAGAACGGCATCATGATGGTGGACTTCGCTCTCGAGGCCCAACGCAACCAGGGCATGACGCCACGGCAGGCGATTCACCGTGCAGCGATGCTGCGTTTCCGGCCGATTCTGATGACTACCCTGGCGGCGCTGTTCGGTGCGGTGCCATTGATGTTGGCCAGCGGCTCGGGCGCCGAGCTGCGCCAGCCGCTGGGGCTGGTAATGGTCGGTGGTTTGCTGGTCAGCCAGGTGCTGACCCTGTTCACCACACCGGTGGTCTATCTGTTCTTTGACCGGCTGAGCCGGCGCCGCAACCCGGCGGGTGCGGACGTGGCGAGTCAGGGCTGATGAATCCCGCACGTCTGTTCATCAGCCGTCCCATCGCCAGCTGTCTGCTGGCTCTGGCCTTCCTGGCCTGTGGTCTGCTGACCTGGCGATTGCTGCCGGTGGCACCGCTGCCGGAGGTGGACTTCCCGGTGATCACGGTCAGTGCCAGTCTGCCGGGCGCCAGCCCGGAAAGCATGGCCACCACCGTCGCTACGCCGCTGGAGCGCGCGCTGGGCAGTATTTCCGGGGTGGTTGCCATTACCTCCAGCAGCAACCAGGGTTCCACCCAGATCATGTTGCAGTTCGAGCTGGACCGGAATATCGATGAGGCGGCGCGGGAGGTGCAGGCTGCCATCAACACCGTCCGCGGCGAGCTGCCCGCTGGTATGCCTGGCAACCCCGAGTACCGCAAGATCAACCCATCCCAGGCGCCAATCATGGCGTTGGCGCTCAGTTCGGCCAATCTGGACTCCAGCGATCTCTATGATGCGGCCTCCACCATCCTCGCGCAGAAACTGGCGCAGATCAGCGGGGTGGGGGAGGTGAACGTTACCGGTGCCTCGCTGCCAGCGGTGCGGGTACAGCTGGACCCGGGCGCCCTGCTGCACAACGGTATCGCCCTGGATGAGGTGCGTAGCGCCATCACCCAGAGCACAGCCTTGTATCCGCTGGGTTTCGTTGAGGATGACGAGCATCGCTGGCGGGTGGGCATCAGCGATTCGCTGCGCACCGCCGAGCAGTATCGGGAGCTGGTAATCCGCCATCAGGACGGTGCCGTGGTGCGGCTGGGCGATCTGGCCACGGTCACCGACTCGGTGGAAAACCGCTACACCAGCGGTTTTCACAATCACCGGCCGGCGGTGATCCTGATGGTCAGCCGCCAGAGCGGTGCCAACATCGTGCGTACCATTGATGCCATCCATGAGCAACTGCCGCAACTCCAGGCGCTGATGCCCACCGACAGTGAATTGGCGGTGGTGATGGACCGCTCACCGGTCATCCGCTCCACGCTCAACGAGGCCCAGTTCACCCTGGTGCTGGCCTCGCTGCTGGTGGTGCTGGTGGTCTGGCTGTTTCTCGGCAGCGCGCGTACCGCGCTGATCCCCTCGGTGGCGCTGCCGGTATCGCTGGTCGGTAGTTTCGTGGTGATGTATTTCTATGGTTTTTCCCTCAACAACCTGTCATTGATGGCGCTGATCGTCGCTGCGGGATTGGTGGTGGACGATGCCATCGTGGTGCTGGAGAACGTCGAGCGGCATATCGAAAATGGCCTGACGCCGTTCCAGGCCGCGTTGAAGGGCACCGGCGAAGTGGGCTTTACCCTGTTGGCGATGAACGTGGCGCTGGTGGTGGTATTCGTCTCCATTCTGTTCATGGGTGGGATAGTTGAGCGGCTGTTCCGCGAATTCTCCATTACCTTGGCTGCGGCCATGCTCATTTCACTCTTGGTGTCCCTGACCCTGACCCCGAGCCTCTGCGCGCTGTGGTTGAAAAGCCGGGCCGAGCAGACCCCCGGGGTGGTGGCGCGGTACAGCGAAAGCCTGTTCAGCGATTTGCGTGAGGGCTACCAGAACACCCTCGATTGGGCGTTGCGCCACGGCGTGCTGATCCTGTTGGCCCTGGCGGCGGTGATCGCCAGCAATGCCTGGCTGTATGTGAACATTACCAAGGAAACCCTGCCGCAGCAGGACACCGGCCAGATCCGCGGCTTCGTGCGGGGCGATGACGGTTTCTCATTCCGCGTCATGCAGCCAAAGATCGAGGCCTACCGGCAGTTCATTCTGGCTGACCCGGCGGTGCAGGATCTTACCGGGACCAGCGGCGGCGCCAGTGGCACCACCAATGCCCAACTGTCGATCAATCTCAAACCCCTGGAAGAGCGGGGCGTGTCTGCCCAACAGGTGATCGAGCGGCTGCGGCAGAACCCGCCGCAGATTCCCGGTGCCATTATGTTCCTTATGGTGGACCAGGATATCTATCTCGGCTCACCGTTTCGCCGCAGCGAACACGAAGTGGTATTGCGCTCCGATTCCCTGGAGGACCTGAAAATATGGTCGCAACGGGTGTCCGAAGGCATGCAGGAGTTGCCTGAACTGGTGGATGTTGACGCCGCGGGCGGTGAAGAGACTCGCCAGGTAATGCTCGATATTGATCGTGAGGCCGCTCGCCGCCTTGGCGTTGACATGGCGACCATTGCCTCGGTCCTCAATAACTCCTTCTCCCAACGCCAGGTAGCGACGCTGTACGATGAACTGAATCAGTATCGGGTGGTGATGGAACTCGACCCGCGCTATACCGAAGACCCGGCGGTATTGGCTCAGATCGAAGTGATCACCAATGCTGGCACCCGAGTTCCGCTGTCCGCTTTCGCCAGCTGGGATTACGGCATGGCCAGCGATCGGGTACGGCATGATGGGCAGTTTGCCTCGGTGGGTGTCGGTTATGCTTTGGCCCCGGGCGTAACGGCCTATGAGGCGGAGCAGGCCATTGACCGATTGCTCGGTGAGATCATGCTGCCGACCAGTGTGCATACGGTGCCGGCCTCGTCCGGGCGGCCGGATTTCAGCGTCAATCTGAACCAGCCCTGGCTGTTGCTGTGGGTAGTGCTGGCGGTCTATCTGGTGCTGGGAGTGTTGTACGAAAGCACCCTGCATCCGCTGACGATCCTCTCGACCCTGCCCTCAGCCGGAGTCGGTGCGCTGCTGGCACTGAATCTGAGCGGCACGAATTTCAGCCTGATCGCGCTGCTGGGGCTGTTCCTGCTCATCGGCGTGGTGATGAAGAATGCCATCATGATGATCGACTTCGCCCTGGACGCCCAGCGCCGTGATGGTCTGCCACCCCAGGCGGCGATCCGCCGTGCTGCCGTCCTGCGGCTGCGCCCGATCCTGATGACCAACCTCGCCGGCCTGCTCGGCGCTGTGCCGCTGGTGCTGGGCTTTGGCGAGGGGGCCGAGATGCGTCGGCCGCTGGGCATCACCATTATCGGCGGTCTGGCGGTCAGCCAATTGCTGACCCTGTACACCACACCCGTCATCTATCTATACCTGGAGCGCTTGCGCCAGCGCGTGCTGCGGCACCGGGAGCAACCGGCCGACTCAATGAATCCATCGCCATGAAAATACTGCCGCTGTCCATAACCCTGCTTGCCGTTCTGTTGTCTGCCTGTACTGTGGGGCCGGACTACATCCAGCCCGAGACCGTGGACACCGCCACCATTCGGCACCAGGAGGGCTGGCAGCCGATGCCGGCGCAAAGCTGGGCGGCCAGTGGCAACTGGTGGCTGGCTTTCGAGGATGACACCCTGACGGCGCTGGTTGAGCGCAGCACCCAGGCGAACCAGACCCTGGCCCAGGCCGAGGCCCGCTTCCGCGCCGCCGAGGCCCAGTGGCGGCTGGCCCGCGGCGGTCTGAGCCCCGAGGTAGGCGCCACGGTAGGCGGCAGCCGTAGCGGTGGCAGTGGGGACACCGGGCGATCCGCTACCGAGCAATACGATGCCCGCCTGCAGATCGGCTGGGCCCCGGACCTCTGGGGACGGGTGCGGCGGGGGATCGAGGCGGATCAGGCCAGCCTGCAGGCCAGCGCCGCCGACCTGGCCGCGGCCCGGCTTGCCATCCAGGTGGCCGCGGCCGGCGCTTACGTCAATCTGCGTGCGCTGGATCGTCAGCAGGATATTCTCAACGAGACCATGGTGGCATATGACCGCTCCGCGACCCTGACGCGCAACCAGTATGACGCCGGCATCGTCTCCCGGGCCGATGTGATCCAGGCCGAGACCCAACGCCAGTCGCTGCGTACCGAGATGTATGATCTGCAGGCTGCTCGTGCCCGGGAACAGAATGCCCTGGCCGCCCTGCTGGGGATCGCACCGGCCAAACTGGATCTACAAGAGGAGGGGGAGCGCCTGCCGGCCATCCCCGCCTTGCCGCAAAGCCTGCCTGCCGTATTGATTGCCCGGCGTCCGGATGTGATCGCCGCCGAGCGCCTGGTCGCCGCAGCCAACGCCCAGATCGGCGTAGCCCAGACCGCCTGGCTGCCGGACTTGACCTTGGATGTGTGGGGCGGCGTGCAGAGCGGCAGCTTCAGCGGATTGTTCGACGCTCCGGCCAGGGTCTGGTCATTGGGGCCGAGCCTGGCCCAGACGCTGTTCGATGGTGGGCAGCGTGCGGCAACCCGGGACATCGCTATCGCACGCTATGATGAACAGGCGGCTTTCTACCGTCAGACCGTGCTCGACAGCCTGCAGGAACTGGAAGATGCGCTGGCCACGCTGCAGATCCTTGCGGAGAAAACCGAGCAGCAGGATGCGCTGCTGCAACTGGCCCTGGAAAACGAACGGGTGATCACCAACCGCTATCGTGCGGGGCAGGTCTCCTTCCTCGAAGTGGCCACGGCGCAGAACATTACCTTGAGTACCCGGCGAGTGGCGGTGGACATTCATGCGGAGAGATTGGCGGCTACGCTGCAACTGGCGGCAATCATCGGCGGTGGCTGGGATCTGGACGATCCGGTGATCCAATCGGTGACCGGCCCGAATCATTGATGAAAAACCTCAAGGATTCATGAAGACCACACAGGCGAATCAAATCCGCTTGTTTCTGTAAGGCTGCCATTCAGACGACGAAGTACGGCATCGTGTCGGATATCGAGATGATCCGCGCCGATGAGGTCAATGAAGCCTACGAGCGCATGATCCGGGGGGATGTGAAGTACCGCTTTGTGATGGATAACGCCACCCTGGGCTAGGGTGAGCGCTACAGACGCTTGCAGCCGCCGTCTGGCGGCTGCAAGTACCGCTTATTCCTGGTCGACGCTGCCCATGGCAGTGATGTTGAAACCACCGTCCACGTACAGGATCTCACCAGAGATGCCGGAGGCCAGGTCCGAGCACAGGAAGGCACCGGCATTGCCGACTTCTTCGATGGTCACGTTACGACGCAGCGGGGTGCGGGCTTCGTTGTACGCCAGCATCTTGCGGAAGCTCTTGATGCCCGAGGCAGCCAGGGTACGGATCGGGCCAGCGGAGATGGCGTTGACGCGGATGCCGTCCTCGCCCAGGCTGTTGGCCAGGTAGCGCACGCCGGCTTCCAGGCTGGCTTTGGCCATGCCCATGACGTTGTAGTTGGGCATGGTGCGTACGGCGCCCAGGTAGGTCAGGGTCAGCAGGTTGCCGTTGCGCTTTTTCAGCAGCTCACGGCCGCCCTTGGCCAGCGCGATGAAGCTGTAGGCGCTGATGTCGTGGGCAATCTTGTAGCCATCACGGGTGGTTGCTTCGGTGAAGTCGCCATCCAGCTGGTCGCCAGGGGCAAAGCCCACCGAGTGCACGATACAGTCGATACCATCGGGCCATTTCTTGCTCAGCTCGGCGAACACCTGCTCGATCTGGGCATCATCGGCCACGTCACAGGGGAAGCACATGTCCGCACTGGAACCCCAGTCGCTGGCGAAACCTTCGACGCGGCCCTTGAGCTTGTCGTTCTGGTAGGTGAAGGCCAGCTCAGCACCTTCGCGGTGCATGGCCGCGGCAATACCCGACGCGATGGACAGTTTGCTGGCAACACCAACGATGAGTACGCGTTTTCCGCTTAGAAATCCCATGTTCTTTTCCTGTTTTGCAAAGGGCCTCAAACCGAGGCCGACTTATCGGATACCGGGTGGGCGAAGGCCGCCTCCAACAGCTGACGGGTATAGTCATGCTGCGGCGAGGCGAAGATTCGCTCGGCCGGTCCCTGTTCTACGATTTCACCCTGGCGTATGACCATCAGCTGATGACTGAGGGCCCTGACCACCGCCAGGTCGTGGCTTATGAACAGATAACTCAGATTGTGCTTGCGCTGCAGTTCACGCAGCAGTTCGACCACCTGGCTCTGCACCGTGCGGTCCAGTGCCGAGGTCGGTTCATCCAGCAATATCAGCGACGGCTTCAACACCAGCGCCCTAGCGATGGCGATGCGCTGGCGCTGCCCCCCCGAGAACTCATGGGGATAGCGGTGCCGGGCGTCCGGGTCCAGGCCGACTTCCTGCATGGCCTGGATCACCATCTGCTCGCGCTCCTGCGGCGTGCCGATACGGTGGATCTCCAATCCCTCGCTGATGATCTGCGCAATCGACATGCGCGGACTCAGACTGCCGAAGGGGTCCTGAAACACCACCTGGAACTGCCGCCGCACCGGTCGCACCGCCCGCTGATCGAGCCCATCCAGCCGCTGGCCGTTGCATTCTATCAGCCCTTGGCTTTCAGTGAGCCGCAACAATGCCATGCCCAGCGTGGTCTTGCCCGAGCCGCTTTCACCGACGATACCCAGGGTCTGTCCGCGCTGCAGGCTGAAACTGGCATCGGTCACTGCCTTCACATGATCCACGGTGCGCTTGAACACGCCCTGGCGGATCGGAAACCACACCCGCAGCTGCTCGGCCCGCATCACCAACGGCGCCGCCGGATCGGCCGGTACCGGCTCGCCCGACGGGTCTGCAGCCAGCAACTGCCGGGTATATTCATGCTGCGGCCGGGTGAAGAGTTCCGCACAATCATTCTCTTCGACGACCTGACCCTGATACATGACACATACCCGGTGGGCTATTTTACGCACCAGGTTCAGGTCGTGACTGATCAGCAGCAGGGCCATGCCCAATTTCTGCTGCAGGGACTGGAGTAACTCGAGAATCTTCAGCTGCACCGTGACATCAAGTGCGGTGGTCGGCTCGTCGGCGATCAGCAGTTCCGGCTCGTTGGCCAGCGCCATGGCGATCATTACCCGCTGGCGCTGGCCGCCGGAGAGCTCGTGGGGATAACTCTTCAGGCGTTGGGCCGGATCGGGAATGCCCACGAGGTCAAGCAGTTCGAGGGTGCGCGCGCGGGCAGCCTGCTTGTCCAGCCCCTTGTGCAGGAACAATACCTCGTTGATCTGCCGCTCCACCGTGTGCAACGGGTTCAGTGAGCTCATCGGCTCCTGGAAGATCATCGAGATGCGGTTGCCGCGCACCTTGCGCAGTTGCTTTTCCGGCGCGCTGAGCAGGTCTTCGTCCTGGTACAGGACGCGGCCGCTCGGATGCCGTGCCTGGGGGTAGGGCAGCAAGCGCAGGATGGAATGGGCAGTCACCGACTTGCCCGAGCCGCTTTCGCCTACCAGGGCCAGGGTTTCACCCGGGCGGATATCGAAACTGACGCCGCGCACGGCCTGGATTTCCTGCTTCTCGCTGGCAAAGGCCACGCTGAGATTGTCGATCCGTATCAATGGCTGTTCGGTCATGTCATTTCCTCGGGTCGAAGGCATCGCGCAGGGCTTCGCCGATGAACACCAGCAGCGACAGCATCACTGACAACACCACGAAGGCGGTCAGGCCCAGCCAGGGCGCTTGCAGGTTGGCCTTGCCCTGGGCAATCAGCTCGCCCAGCGACGGCGATCCGGGTGGCAGGCCGAAGCCGAGAAAGTCCAGCGACGTCAGGGTAATCACCCCGCCGGTAAGAATGAACGGGAAGAAGGTCAGGGTGGCGACCATGGCGTTGGGCAGGATATGCCGGAACATGATGGTGCCGTTACCGGCGCCCAAGGCGCGGGCGGCGCGCACGTATTCCAGGTTGCGCCCGCGCAGGAACTCGGCGCGCACCACGTCGACCAGCGCCATCCAGGAGAACAGCAGCATGATGCCCAGCAGCCACCAGAAGTTCGGCTGCACGAAGCTGGCCAGGATGATCAGCAGATAGAGCACCGGCAGACCCGACCAGACTTCGATGAAGCGTTGGCCGAACAGGTCGATGCGCCCCCCGTAGAAGCCTTGCACTGCGCCGGCGATGACGCCGATGATCGAGCTGAGAATGGTCAGGGTCAGGGCGAACAGCACCGAGATGCGAAAGCCGTAGATGACCCGCGACATCACATCCCGCGCCTGATCGTCGGTGCCCAGCCAGTTGTCCGCCGAGGGCGGCGCGGGGGCGGGCACCTGCAGGTCATAGTTGATGGTGTCGTAGTGATAGGGGATCGGTGGCCATAGCATCCAGCCGCCAGCGTCCTCGATCAGTTCCCGTACATAGGGGCTGCGGTAGTCGGCCTCGATGGGAAACTCGCCACCGAACTCGGTTTCCGCGTAGCGCTTGAAGACCGGGAAGTAGAGTTCATCCTGATGGCTCAGCAGCAGCGGTTTGTCGTTGGCGATGAACTCGGCGCCCAGGCTGAGTACGAACAGCACCATGAACACATGCAATGACCACCAGCCTCGGCGGTTGGCCCGGAAGCGGGCGAAGCGGCGACGGTTGAGCGGTGATAACTGAAAACGCGGCATCGACTCAACCCTCCCGGCTTTCGAAGTCGATCCGTGGATCAACCAGGGTATAGGCGATGTCGCCGATCAGCTTTACCACCAGCCCCAGCAGGGTAAAGATGTACAGAGTGCCGAACATCAAGGGGTAATCGCGGTTGATTGCTGCCTCGAAGCCGAGCAGTCCCAGGCCATCCAGGGAGAAGATCACCTCGATCAGCAGAGCGCCGGTGAAGAACACACTGATCAATGCCGAGGGAAAGCCGGCGATGATCAGCAACATGGCGTTGCGAAACACATGGCCATAGAGCACACGATTTTCCGATAACCCCTTGGCCCGGGCGGTAGTCACGTACTGCTTGCCGATTTCATCCAGAAAGCAGTTCTTGGTCAGCATGGTCAGGGTGGCGAAGCTGCCGATGACCATGGCCGTGATCGGCAGAACCAGGTGCCACAGGTAGTCGGTGATCTTGCCCCAGGTATCCAGCTCCTCCCAATTGTTGGAGGTCAGCCCGCGCAGTGGAAACCAGTCGAAATAGCTGCCGCCGGCAAATACCACGATCAGCAGGATGGCCAGCAGGAAACCGGGGATGGCGTAGCCAACGATGATCAGCGAGCTGGTCCAGACATCGAAGGCCGAGCCGTGGCGGATGGCCTTGCGGATGCCCAGGGGGATGGATATCAGATAGGTGAGCAGGGTAGTCCATAGCCCGAGGGAAATGGATACCGGCATCTTCTCGATGATCAGGTCGATGACGCTGGCATCGCGAAAGAAGCTGTCGCCGAAATCGAAGGTCAGATAACCCTTGATCATCAGCCAGAAGCGTTCATGGGCCGGCTTGTCGAAGCCGTACATGCGCTCGATCTCGGCGATGATCTCCGGGTCCAGACCTTGGGCGCCGCGATAATTGCCACCGCTGGACACCTCGCCCTGGGCGCTGCCGCCAATCCGGCTGGTAGCCCCTTCGAAGCCCTCCAGATTGGCGATCATCTGCTCCACCGGGCCGCCGGGGGCGGCCTGGATGATGAGAAAGTTGATCAGCAGAATGCCGAACAGGGTCGGGATGATCAGCAACAGACGCCGAATGATGTAGGCGAGCATGCTCAGGGCTCCTGCTCTGCGGTCGGCAGCACCGATACCGGGTCCGGCGCGCCGGGCTTGACCCACCAGGTGTACATGCCTACATCGTATTTGGGCGGCTGGCTGGGATGGGCGAACTTGTCCCAGTAGGCCACGCGGTAGACCGGCGTGTGGTAATTGGGCACCAGGTAATGGCCGGCGCGCAGCACCCGATCCAGGGCGCGGGTGTGGGTGATCAGCTCGGCTCGCGAATCCGCGATGATCAAGCCATCCACCAACTGGTCGATAGCCGGGTCGCGCAGGCCGATGAGATTGCGGCTACCGGGGTTGTCGGCGCTGGAGGAGTGCCAGTATTCACGCTGCTCGTTACCCGGTGAATTGGATTGTGGAAAGCTGGTGACTACCATGTCGAAATCCCTTGAACGCAGCCGATTTACATACTGCGAAACATCGATGCGGCGCAGCTGCATATCGATCCCCAGGGAGGCCAGGTTGCGTTTGAAGGGCAGCAACACCCGCTCGAAATCGGCCTGGATCAGCAGGAACTCGAAGCTCAGCGGGACGCCATCGGCATTGATCAACTGATCGTTCTCGATTCGCCAGCCGGCCTCCTGCAGCAGGTCGTAGGCCTGGCGGCGCTGATCGCGGATACTGCCGCTGCCATCGGTCTGCGGAGGTAGATAGGCGCTATCGAACACGGTCTTGGACAGCTGTTCGCGCAATGGTTCCAGCAGCGCGAGTTCATCTTCTCCAGGCAAGCCATCGGCCGCCAGTTCGGAGTTGCCGAAGTAGCTGGCACTGCGCGTGTAGGCCCCATGGAACAGACGCTCATTGGCCCATTCGAAGTCGAATAGCAGGGCGATTGCCTGGCGTACGCGAACATCCTGGAAGTAGGGCTTGCGCAGATTGAAGATGAAGCCCTGCATGCCTTGGGTGTTCTGGTTGGCGATCTCTTCCTTGATGATGCGACCTTGGCTCAGCGCCGGGCTGTCGTAGCCAGTGGCCCAGTTCTTGGCGCTGAACTCCAGGTTGAAATCCAGTTGAGCGGCCTTGAACGCCTCCAGGGCGACGCCGGTATCGCGATAATAGTCCACCACCACGCGGTCGAAGTTGTAGAAGCCCTTGCGCACCGGCAACTCGGCCGCCCAATAATCGGTGATCCGCTCGAAGGTCACCGAGCGGCCGGGACGTACCTGCCCGATGCGGTAGGGGCCGCTGCCCAGCGGCCGCTCCAGACCGTTACGGGTGAAGTCCCGGTCGGCCCAATAATGTGCTGGTAGCACTGGCAATTGACCCAGCACCATCGGCAACTCACGGTTATTACCATGGTGGAAATGGAAGGTCACGCTGCGCTCGGTGTCGGCCACCACTTCCTTTACGTCGGCGTAATAGGCCTGGTAGAAGGGTGCACCCTGTTCTATCAGGGTGTTGAAGGTGAATACCACATCGGCCGCAGTGACCGGCTCGCCATCATGAAAGCGGGCTTCGGGGCGCAGGTGGAAACGTACCCAGGTATTGTCGGCTGCCCGCTCGATGCGCTCGGCCAGCAGGCCGTATTCGGAGAAGGGTTCATCCAGCGACTGTACCGTAAGGGTGTCATAGATCAGGCCGAGCTCACTGGCGGCCGTGCCGCGGCTGATGAAGCCGTTGAAGGAGTCGAAACTGCCGAACCCGGACAATCGCAAGGTGCCGCCTTTGGGGGCCTGGGGATTGACGTAGTCGAAGTGGGAAAAGTCTTCCGGGTACTTCGGCGGCTCGCCGTACAGGGTCAATGCATGGCCGCCGGGCGCGGCGATGGCAATGGTCGATGCTGCCAGCAGCAGGCATCCCAGACAGGTCTTCAAGGTGTCGAACATCGAGATGGCCTTCCTGTTCAGTCGGTCTTGTTATCTATCCACCAACTGCGGATGGACAATGAATAGGGTGGAGTCGTCAATGACCGCAGCGTACTTCGATGGGCAATGCGGTGGTAGTTTATATACCAGTTTGGAATTGTATAGTGCTCCCATAGCAACACCCGGTCGATGGCCTTGGCGGCGGCGATCTGCTTGGTGCGGGTATTGGCGGCCAGAAGTGTGCCCAGTAGCTCGTCGATGATCGGGTTGGCGATACCGGCATAGTTGCGGCTGCCCTTGACGTCGCGCTGGGAGGAATGGAAATAGACATGCTGCTCATATCCTGGAGACAGCGTCTGCGGCAGCGTGGTGAGGATCATGTCGAAGTCGAACTGATCCAGCCGGGCCTTGTACTGGGCTCGGTCAACCGTGCGGATGCGCAAGTCGATACCCAGCCGGGCCAGGTTGGTGCTCCAAGGCAGCAGGATGCGCTCCAGGCTCGGGTTGACCAGCAATACCTCGAAGGTCAGTGGCCGGCCTGCGGCGTTCTGCAGTCGTCCATTACGCAGGGTCCAACCGGCTTCGGCGAACAGCTCCACCGCCTGGCGCAGCGTGTCACGCGGGATACCCCGGCCATCGGTGGTTGGCAGGCTGTAGGGCTGCAGAAACAGCTCGCTGGGTAGCTGGTCACGGTATTCGGACAGATAGAGAAATTCCTGGCCGGCCGGCAAATCAGTGGCGCTGAAAGGGCTGTTGGGGTAGTAGCTCAGTGAGCGCTGGTAGGCATCGTAGAACAGCACCCGGTTGGACCATTCGAAGTCGAACAGCATGCCGAGCGCCTGGCGCACCAGGCGCTGATCGAAGGGGCTGCGCCGGGTATTGAAGAACAACGCCTGGGTCGAAGCCGGAATCTCGTGTTTGATGGCCCGCTTGATTACCGCACCGGAGGTCACCGCTGGAAAGTCGTAGGCGTTGGCCCAGTTGCTGGCCTTGTGATCAAGATAGATGTCGAACTCTCCGGCCTTGAAGGCTTCGAAGGCAACGTTGTTGTCGCGATAGAACTCCACTTCCAGGCGGTCGACGTTGTACTTGCCGCGGTTGACCGGAAGGTCCTTGCCCCAATAATCCTTCACCCGCTGGAATACCACTCGACGTCCTGGCATGACCTGCGTGATGCGGTAGGGGCCGCTGTTCAACGCCGGTTCGAAGGTGGTCGCGGTAAAGTCGCGGTCACGCCAATAGTGTTCGGGCAGCACCGGCAGCTCTCCCAGGCGCAGGATCAGCAGTGGGTTGTTGCTGCTCTTGAAGATGAAGCGAATACGGTGGGTGCCGAGCAGGTCGATGCGCTCGACCTCCTGCAACATGGCGCGATAGTTGGGGTGCCCCTGTTCGCTCAGCAGCCGGTAGCTGAAGGCGACATCGTGGGCGGTGATCGGCCGGCCGTCATGGAAGCGTGCCTGGGGCCGCAGATTGAATACCACCCAGCTGCGGTCGTCGGAGAACTCCAGGGTTTCAGCGATCAGGCCATAGGCGGAATAGGGTTCGTCGCCCGACGGGTCATAAATGCCATTGCCAACCATCAGCGGCTCGTTCAGCTCGCTGATGCCGTATTGATAGAAATTGCCGGTACTGATCGGGCTGGTGCCCTTGAGGGTGTAGGGGTTGAGGGTGTCGAAAGTGCCGCTGCCCATTACCCGCAGCGTGCCACCCTTGGGCGCGTCGGGGTTGACATAGTCGAGGTGGGTGAAGTCCCTGGTGTACTTGGGCTGACCGAAGACTGCATAACCATGCTGTTTATAGACGGCCGCGCTTGCCGCGGGGCAGAGCAGGGTAATCAGTAGCAGGGCATAAAGCAGTTTCAGCGGCAAGATCATGGCATTCGCGTAACCGGGGAAGCTGTAAAGCTAACATCCCCCGGCTATAAGCGAAAGCGCTGGCCCTAGGGCATACGCAGGGTCAGTTGCTGGCCCGGCCGCAGATGCGTGTCGACACCGTTCCAGGCGCGTAACTGCTTGATTTCCACGTTGAAGCGGCGGGCGATGCTGTACAGGGAATCGCCGGACTTGACGGTATAGGTACGTTTTTCCGGCACATTAGCACTGGCTAGCTGGGTCGACGGGCCGTGAGGCACGATCAGGGTCTGACCGATATTGATCAGGCTGCCCTGCATTTCATTGGCCTGGCGCAGCATGCCTACGCTCAGGTTGTGCCGGCGGGCAATCTGCGACAGGGTATCGCCGCGGCGTACGGTATAACGGGTGAAGGATACCCGTTCGCTCTCTGGCAACTGGGCCAGCGCCGAGCTGAACTGTTCGGCCTGATTCACCGGAATCAACAATTGGTAGGGGCCGTTGGGCGTTGCTACCCGATGCTTGAATGCTGGATTGAGATACTTCATCTCGTCGGTGGAAATGCTCGCCAGCTCGGCCGCCTTGACCAGATCCAACGGCCGCTTGATGGTGATCTGGGCAAAATAGGGCGTGTCATCCAGCGAGGGCAGGACGGTGCCGTATTCTTCAGGGCTGTTGATGATCTGCGCCAGAGCCAGCAGCTTGGGTACATAGTTCATGGTTTCGCGGGGCAGCTGCAGGTTCCAGTAGTCCGCCGGCAGTCCCAGCGCCTGGTTGCGCTTGACCGCCCGGCCGACACAGCCTTCACCACAGTTGTAGGCCGCCACGGCGAGCAGCCAGTCACCTTCGAACATATCACTGAGTTTGCTCAGGTAGTCCAGTGCTGCGGTGGTGGAGGCGGTGATGTCACGCCGACCGTCATACCAGTCATCTTGGCGCAGGGCGAACACCCGGCCGGTGGATGGAATGAACTGCCAGATGCCAGCGGCATGGGACGTGGAGTAGGCCATGGGGTTGTAGCCGCTTTCCACGAAGGGCAGCAGCGCCAGCTCCAGAGGCATGTCGCGCTTGTCCAGCTCTTCTACTACATAGTGCAGGTAACGCTGGGCGCGCTTGGAAGTGATTTCGAAATAGCGCGGCTGGGAGGCGAAAAACAGACGCTGCTGATCGACGCGGGGATTGTCCTCTACCGTGGGGTCGAGCAGGAAGCCATCGCGGATGCGTGTCCACAGGGTGCGTGGTTCATCGACCTGTTGCGGTACCCGCCAGCGCGGCTTGGTGGTTTGGGCGCTGTCTGCAGAGCCTGCCGCAGAGGGCGCGGGCAAGGTTTTGATAGCGGTGGACTGGCCCGTTGGGCCGGTGGTGGTCTGACAGCCGACAAGTACGACTAGCCACAGCGTCAGGAATCCATTTCTGAGAGCGTTGGGCGAAAATAACATGAGCTGGTCCGTTAAAATTTGCCCGATTCTAGGGAGCCACCCCCGAGGGGTCAAGGAAGCAGATCCGGACCATATGTCGCACCGGCGAAAATTGCCGCACGGATGCCCATGACACCACGTGCGGCTACGCCGGATGATACTGTTTCAGAATGTGTCTTTCCAGGCGCGAATGGCAGCAAAGGTTTGCACTGCACTGGCCGGCATGCTGCCGCTGTGACTGGCCGCTGCGCCGCGCACATGGGAATCTTCGCAGCGCAGAAAGGGATTGGTACGCTTTTCCAGGGCCAGGGTAGTGGGCAGGGTAATGCGACCGTCCCGGCGCAGGTCCTCGACCACTTCGAGGCGCACCTTTATATCCAGATTGTCCGGCTCGACCGCACGGGCGAATTGCAGGTTGGACTGGGTATATTCATGGGTGCAATATATGGTGGTGTTATCCGGCAGCGCGGCCAGCTTCTGCAGCGAGGCATACATCTGCTCGGCAGACCCCTCGAACAGTCTGCCGCAGCCGCCAGCGAACAGGGTGTCGCCGCTGAGCAGCCAGGGGTCACTTGGGTGATCGCAGAAGTAGGCAATATGGTCCAGGGTATGGCCGGGCACCGCCAGCACCTGGATCTCCTGTTCGAACAGGCATATCTGGAAGCCATCTTCGAGCGGCCGGTCGATACCCTTGATGGTGTCGTTGGTCGGCCCCCAGACCTTGCAGCCGGTCGCGGCCTTGAGGGTCAGTACCCCGCCGGTATGGTCAGGGTGGTGGTGGGTGAGCAGTATGGTGCACAACTGATATTCCGGATGGCGGCTCAGCCAGGTGATGACCGGCTGGGCGTCGCCCGGATCGACCGCCGCAACCTGCAGTGTGGTTTCGTCCAGCAACAACCAGATGTAGTTGTCCTGGAATGCTGGCAAGGCAATGAACTGTGGCATGGGCTTCGTACCTTCCTTGAATGGTGATCTGTATCTTATAGGAGGTAATATGACCCAGGCCAACCCGGAGATCCCATGGTGATACCAGAGTCGTCACGCTCCATCAGCCAGGAAGACCTGCTCCGCCTGCTCGGCGTGGCCCGGGACTGGCTGAACAGCCCGCCCGGGTGCTGGTTGCTGGAGTCCGAGCGGGCAGTGATGCGCAAGGCGTTGCCGGCCTGCTTCGGTCATCACCTGGTGCAGTACGGGCTGGCTGCCGAACTGCTGGATGATGAGCGCACTGTGCTGCGCAATCACTGGCAGCTGGACCTGCTGGGCGGGCCGTCGGCGTTGCCGGTGGAAGAGACTCAGTGGCCCTTTGCTCCGCACTCGCTGGATGCCGTGGTACTGCATCACGGGCTGGATTTCTGCCTGTCACCGCGCAGCTTGCTGCGCGAAGCCGGCCAGGCGGTGAGGGCGGGTGGCCATCTGCTGGTATTCGGCTTCAACCCCTGGAGCAGTTGGGGTTTCAATCACTTTGCCGGGCGCGACTGGTTCAGCGAAGCAGGATTCATCAGTCCTGCGCGCCTGACCGACTGGCTGGAGTTGCTGGGTTTTGCAGTGGAGAAACGCGTTGATGGGTGTTATCTTCCGCCCCTCAAATCGCAAGCCTGGCTGGAGCGGCTCCGGCGCATCGATGCCCTGGGCCAACGGCACCAGTTACCCGGCGGCGGCTTCTACTTTCTGCTGGCACGACGCCAGGCGCTGGGCCTCACGCCGCGCCGGCAACGGGGAATTGTCTTCCCCACACTGCATCTCCCGCCGCTGGTTGCGGGCAACCGGCGGACACATAAACGGAACGAGTAATGAGCCACACAATCGAGATTTTTACCGACGGCGCCTGCAAGGGAAATCCGGGGCCGGGGGGCTGGGGCGTACTTCTGCGTCTGGGCGAACACCAGAAAACCCTGTTCGGCGGTGAACTCAATACCACCAACAATCGGATGGAGCTGACTGCTGCCATTCGTGGGCTGGAGGCGCTGAAAAAGCCAGCCAGCGTGTTGCTTACCACCGATTCGGAATACGTCATGAAAGGCATCCGCGAATGGATGCCCAACTGGAAGAAGCGCGGCTGGAAGACAGCCAGCCGCCAACCGGTAAAGAACGCCGATCTCTGGCAGGAACTGGACGCACTGGTCAATCAGCACCAGGTTGAATGGCGCTGGGTCAAGGGGCATAGCGGACATCCGGAAAATGATCTGGCCGACGCACTGGCCAATCGCGGTGTGGATCAGGTATTGGGCAGAGGGGCGGTGCAGGATGCGTGAAATCGTTCTGGATACCGAAACCACAGGTATTGAAGTCCGTGAAGGGCACCGGATCATCGAAATCGGTTGTGTCGAGCTGCTCGACCGCCGCCTGACCGGCCGCCACTTCCACGTCTACATCAACCCCCAGCGGGAAGTGGAAGAGGGCGCGTTCGCGGTCCACGGCATCAGTGATGCGTTTTTGGCAGACAAGCCGCTGTTCGCTGATGTCGTCGATGACTTCATGGCCTTCATCAAGGGCGCACGTCTGGTCATCCACAACGCGGCGTTCGACGTCGGCTTCATTGATGCCGAGCTACAGCTGCTTAGAGGGGGCCATGGTCAGGTAGCGGATCATTGTTCAGTGGTTGATACCCTGCGTATTGCCCGGGACAAGCACCCAGGCCAGCGTAATAGCCTGGACGCCCTGTGCAAGCGCTATGGTGTCGACAACTCTCAGCGTGACCTGCACGGCGCGCTGCTGGACGCCGAGATTCTGGCTGATGTCTACCTGATCATGACCGGCGGCCAGACGGCTTTGTCGCTGGCCAGCCATGCCGCCGGGGAAAATGGTGGCGGGGAGGTCGGTACGATTCGCCGGTTGGACCCAGCGCGTCCAGCGCTACCGGTCATCCGGGCCAGCGAGGCGGAGCTGGCGGCCCATGAGGAACGCCTGGCGGCCATTGAAAAGGCGGCCGGCTTTGTCGCCTGGCCGCAAACAGCCGAACTGGTCACCGAATAGACGGCGCCGCCGCCCACGCATCAGTAACAGGAATGGTTATACCGCTGGGGGTGGGCTTGGTATAGTTTGCCGGTCATCAGAACAATATCAGGGAGCTGTAGAGATGCACGAATACCAATCGCTGAAAGTCGAGCAACACGGGGCCATCGCCCATGTGTTGATCAACCGTCCGGCCAAGGCCAATGCCATGGATGAAGCATTCTGGACCGAGATGGTCGACATATTCGATTGGGTCGACCGCACCGAGAGCGTCCGTGTCGCGGTTATCTCCGGCGCCGTGACCATTTTTCCGCCGGAATCGATCTGGCCATGCTGGCCCAGGCGGCCGGCGAAATGACCCAGGATATTGGCCGCAACGCCGAGCGTATCCGCCGCAATGTGCTGCGCCTGCAAGCTGCTTTCAACGCCGTTGAAGAATGCCGCAAGCCGGTCATCGCCGCTGTACATGGCTATTGTATCGGTGGTGCGATAGATCTGATCAGCGCCTGCGACATGCGTTATGCTACTGCGAGCGCGCATTTCTCGATCAAGGAAATCGACATGGGCATGGCGGCGGATGTCGGTACGTTGCAGCGATTGCCCCATATTATTGGTGATGGCATGATGCGCGAACTGGCCTACACCGGTCGCGCGGTCTTCGGAGACGAGGCCCGGGAGATGGGGCTGGTAAACCGCGTCTATGCTGACCATGCCACGCTGATCGAAGGCGTGATGGGTATTGCCGGCCAGATTGCCGCCAAGTCTCCGCTGGCCATTCGCGGGACCAAGGAAATGATTCGCTACAGCCGTGATCACAGCGTTGCAGACGGGTTGAACTATATCGCCACCTGGAACGCGGCCATGCTGCAATCGGAAGATCTCAAGCTGGCCATGACGGCACATATGAGCAGAAAACCAGCCGAGTTCGCCGATTGAGCGTGCCAGTCTGACTGCAGGGACGAAGGAGACTGAAGCGATGTTAACCGGTGCCACATCACTCGATCTTGTCAAGGATGAGCTGTTCGCCAGCATGGCTGGCGTCGAGGATCTGCTGCAGCAGTTCCTTGAGGAAAGACAAAACGGCAGCCTGCTGCAACAGGCCATTGAGGGGCTGCAGCAGCTGCGCGGTACGCTGAACCTGATTGAGCTGGATGGCGCAGCATTGCTGGCGGAAGAAATGATCGCCCTGGCGACGGATATTCCGGAGCATGAGGGCGAGGGCAGAAACGCCCCGCTATCCGCCTTGTGCAATGGCCTGTTCCTGCTCCAGCGCTATTTGCATCTGTGCCGCCAACAGGGTGTCGAGCAGCCCGAACTGCTGCTGCCGACCATCAACGACCTGCGCGCCCACCGGGCGGACGCGCCGCCCCTGGCGGAAAGTCATTTCTACCCATTGGATGTACAACGGTTGCCAGTGGCCCTGCGTGATGGATCGAAGGAGCCGCTGGATACCCGCACCTTTGCCCGGCTGCGGCAGATGTACCAATTGGGGCTGCTGGGTATGCTCCGGGATGAGCGGCCGGCGGTGGGCATCTCGTTGATGCAGCGTGCCCTGCAACGCATGGAAACCCGCCTGGATGATCGTACAGCGACCCTGTGCTGGGTTGCATCCGCCTCGCTTGAGGCGATGGATGCCGTACCCCTGCAATTGACTGCGGAGCGCAAACGTCTGTACTCGCGGCTGGATCGCGAACTCAAGCGCCTGGCTTCTGGTCATTCCGCTTCGGACAGTGCATCGCTGCTGAGGGCGATGCTGTATCTGGTCGCCCTGGGCGATGCCGGCTGCGTGTTGTGCGAGGAAGTCCGCCGCGCCGTCAATCTGCCGGACCCCGGTTACAGCGAAGCGACTCTGCAACGTGCCTTCGACCGTCTGCAGGGTCCTGGTGCCGATGTGATGCGCTCGGTTGCCGAGGCGTTGCATGAGGAAATTGCCGCGGTCAAGGATTTGCTGGACCTGTTGGCGCGCAACGCCGGCGATGCCGAGCAATCCCTCGAGACCCTGGACACTGCCCTGCAGCGGTTGTGGAAGACGCTGGATATGCTGGACCTGGCGGAGATTTCCGGCAAGATCCGGCATGCGGCACAGCAGTTGAGCGGCTGGCAGTCCGGCAACAGCGGGGTGCTGGAGCAGGTTGCCGACGCGGTACTGCATGCCGAGTTGACGGTGAACCGCCTGGAAAACGAGGGAGAAGCTCTGGGCGGGTTCGACGAAAGCCGCAATCCCGGCCCGGTCGAACTCAAGGAAGCGCATATCGTGCTAGTTGAGGAATCCCAGGCGGGACTGGCGCTGGCCAGGCGGGCCATCACGGCCTACATCGAGTCGGGCAACGACCGCATGCACTTGCTGAACGTACCGGCGACCCTGGAAACCGTGCGGGGCGGGTTGATCTTCCTGGGTATGACCCGGGCGTCGGATATCATTGGCAATGCCTCACGCTTCATTCGCGAGTCCATGCTGGAGCAGCAGGCTACACCGGACCCGCAGCAGTTGGAGGTGCTGGCCGATGCCCTGACCAGCATCGAATTCTATCTTGAGTCGGCGGAGCGTTCCTCGGTCGGTACAGGCGATGTCCTGGCCGTCGCCGAAGACAGCCTTGCCGAACTCGGCTACGGCGTCGGAGCCTGATTCCCGTGCAGAGATTCACCCGGTTTACTGCCTCCCTGACCACCGAAACGCATGCCGACGGCTGGGTGCTGATCCGTCATGAACAATCCTTCGCCATGTACCAGGGCAACCTGTTGCATGATCCGGATATGGCGCGTTACCTGGGCGATGCCGAATACCAGATGACCCTGGGGCTGGTGGATGACCGGCCATGCCAGTTGGTGCGCGTCAAGGAGCAGATCGATCTGCCTGGGCTGTCATGGCATGGTTTGCGCAGTCTGCTGGGGCAAGTCGATGACTCGACGTTCCGCCTGCTCGGCGTAGCTCAGCAATTGGATATCTGGCACGACACCCACCGTTTTTGTGGGCGCTGCGGTCAGCCAACCCAGGTGCGCCCGGACGAACGGGCGATGGAATGCAGCGGTTGTGGCAATCGCCAGTACCCCAAGCTCGCGCCGTGCATCATTGTGTTGATCACCCGCGGCGAAGAAGTGCTGCTGGCGCGCTCGGCCAATTTCCGCGCCGGGTTCTTCAGCACCCTGGCTGGATTCATCGAGCCTGGCGAGTCGGCGGAGGAAGCGCTGCGCCGCGAGGTGATGGAGGAGGTCGGTGTTACCGTCGATCATATCGAGTATCTCGGCAGCCAGAACTGGCCCTTTCCCAACTCGCTGATGTTGGGTTTCCATGCTTCCTATGTCGATGGTGAGATCGTTCCGCAGCCCGGCGAGATCGAAGAGGCCCATTGGTGGAATATCCATCAACTGCCCGCCATACCGCCCCAGGGCACCATTTCCCGTTGGTTGATCGATTGTTATCTGGCACGGCTGGCCGGCCAGCCACAACCCCCCGTTCCGGCCTGAATGTGACAAGGAGTTCGCATGCAATACGCTGGTCTGGCAGTGCTGGTGGGATGCCTCGCGCTGCTGTTGTTATCGCTGATACTACGTTTTGGTTGGCGCCTGGATTGGCTGCTCGGCTGGCTCAAAGGCATGCTGCTGTTGGCATTGCTGGGCTGCTGCGCGGCGGTCGCGGTTATCGCTTGGGAACTGTATCAGTTTCGCCCGATTACCGACGGTGCCCAGATTGCCACACTGGAGCTGAATGAAAGTGCGCCCCAGCGGTTTGATGCAACCCTGCGAACGGCAGACGGCGTTCAGCAACTGCAATTGCAGGGTGACCTATGGGAGCTGGAGGTTCAGGTGTTGCGCTGGCAGGGACTGCTGCACGCGCTGGGGCTGGAAGATGGCTACCGCCTCGATCGCCTGAGCGGGCGCTATCTGGCGCTGGAGCAGCAAACAGAAGTCACTCCGACTCGGCCATTGCATGATACGCCGCGCTGGCGCGACGCCTGGTCCTGGCTGGATGGCGTCGACCTGGGCTGGCTGTATGCCGATGCCTTTGCCATTCGCTTCATGCCGGCGGCCGATGGTGCTCGTTATGCCATTGAAATCGGCACCACCGGTCTGTCGCCGGTGGCGATGAACCCTCAGGCCCTGACGGCGCTGAAGGGCTTCGATTGAAGAAGCCGGCCCGCGAGGCCGGCCAGGCTTCAGGAGAGCATGCCACCGTCGACGTTGATCGCCGTGCCGGTGGTGTAGCTGGACGCATCGCTCACCAGGTAGAGCACGGTGCCAGCCATCTCGCTCGGGTCCGCCGGGCGCGCCAGTGGAATGCGCTGCAGGGCGGGCTTCAAAATGCTGTCATTCTTCACCAGCGCCGACGCGAACTTGGTATCGGTCAGGCCCGGCAGCAGGGCGTTGCAACGGATGCCGAACTGCGCACATTCCTTGGCGAACACCTTGGTCATGTTGATGACCGCCGCCTTGGTGATCGAGTAGATGCCCTGCATCATGCCCGGTACCAGGCCGTTGACCGAGGCGACGTTAAGAATGGCGCCGCCGCCGTTTTCGCGCATCAGCTTGCCAGCTTCAACCGACATGAAGAAGTAGCCGCGGATGTTCACGTCCACGGTTTTCTGGAAGGCGTCCAGATCGGTATCCAGCACATTGCCGAAGAAGGGGTTGGTGGCAGCATTGTTGACCAGGATATCCAGCTTGCCGAACTGGCTGCGAATGGCCTCGACGGTCGCCTTGATCTGCTCCATCTCACCGATATGACAGGCCATGGCGGTGGCTTTGCCACCCGCGGCAACGATGGCGTCGGCCACTTCCTGGCAGCCATCGATCTTGCGGCTGGAGACGATGACATGGGCACCTTGCTGGGCCAGCAGTTTGGCAATGGCTTCGCCGATGCCGCGGCTGGCGCCGGTTACCAGGGCAATTTTTCCGTCCAGGTCGAACAGTTGGGTTTTCTGCATCTGTCTTGTCCTTGTTGAGATAGGCATGATCGTTGGTCAATCTACTGCAGGGGCAAGAGGCTGCCAAGACGCAGTGTTACTTATCAGAAACCGTGTTGGCAGGGGATCGGTTGTGTCTATGGCGGCAAATTGCGATTGGCACGACCCTTTCGGGCGACTGACGCGCAGCGCCCGACCAGCGATGCCGGGCAATAAAAAACCGGAGCCTGGCTCCGGTTTTTTGTCTTGCTGCTCGATCAGACCGGGAACAGCTCGCCCAGCTTCAGCGCCAGCATCATGTCGCCTTCGGCGCGCAGCTTGCCGCCCATGAAGGCCTGCATGCCGTCGGTCTCGCCGGTGATAACACCATTCAGCGTTTCCGAGTCCATGATCAGGGTGACGTTCGGGTCTTCCGCATCGCCCTGCTGGACATCACAGGTGCCGTCCTTGATCACGGCGTAGAAATTGGAATCATCCTCGATGTTGAATTGGAAAACGAGATCCAGGCCAGCAGCGGCAGCCGGATTGAACTTGCCTTCCATGTTATTGATGATGTCAGCAACGGTAGTCATGGATTCTTCCTTTATCGGATGTTTCATAGGGGCAACGGCAATCGTTGCAACGCAGGGTTGTGCAACTCGTCAGAGGGTAGGGTGGCTCAGGGAAGCTGTCAACAAGAATCATACGATCGTTTGAATCCTGCCGGGGACGGTCTGTCTACCGCATCGGCTGATCCTGTATGCTTGAGGTAGTCCTGAAACCGAATCGACTGGAGACACCTGTGGAGTGGATTGCCGAGTTTGGAATGTTTGCCGCCAAGGCGCTGACGGTATTGCTGGCGGTCGTGTTCGTGCTGCTGTTGATCGCCTCGCTTAAAGGGCGGCAGCGCAAGGGCGAGGGCGCCCTGACCGTGACCCGATTGAACGATCAACTGGCCCGCATGACCGAGCGTCTGGGCCAGGCTGTCCTGGACAAGCCGGCATTCAAGGCGCTACAGAAGACCCGCAAGCAGGAACAGAAAGCGCGTGCCAAGCACAGCGCCGAACGCGACAAGGTCTTCGTGCTGAATTTCCATGGTGATATCAAAGCCAGTGCGCTGGAGAATCTGCGCCACGAGGTCACTGCCGTGCTGGAGCTGGCAACGCCCCAGGACGAGGTGATCGTCAAGCTGGAGAGTGGCGGCGGCATGGTGCATGCTTACGGTCTGGCCGCCGCGCAACTGACCCGGATTCGGGAAGCCGGTGTACCCCTGACTGTCTGCGTCGACAAGGTCGCCGCGAGCGGCGGGTACATGATGGCCTGCATCGCCGACCGTATTCTGGTGGCGCCCTTTGCCATGCTCGGCTCCATCGGCGTGGTCGCGCAATTGCCCAACTTCCACCGGGTGTTGAAGAAGCACGATGTGGATTATGAAATGCTCACCGCGGGCGAGTACAAGCGCACGCTGACTCTGTTCGGTGAAAACACCGAGAAGGGGCGGGAGAAATTTCAGGAAGATCTGGAAAACATCCACTACCTGTTCAAGCGCTTCGTCAGCCGTTATCGCTCGGTGCTGGATGTCGATGCCGTGGCTACCGGCGAAGTCTGGTTCGGCACCGAGGCGCTGGAGCGCGGCCTGGCCGATGAGGTCAACACCAGCGATGACTATATCAACCGGCGCATCCGCCAGGCCGATGTATTCGAAGTGCATTTCGCCCGACCCAAACGGCTGCAGGATCGCCTCAGTTCCAGTATGTCCACTGCGTTGGACCGATTGGTGCTGACCTGGGTCTCACGTTTTCATAATCAGCGTTTCTGGTAGGAGTCCGTCATGTCCGAATTCAAGGCATTGCTGGTAACTGAAGAGCAGGGACAATTTGTACCCCAGGTGGTGACAAGGCAGCTGGATGAGCTGCCAGCCGGGGAAGTATTGATCCGCGTGCGCTGGTCCTCCCTCAACTTCAAGGACGCCATGTCCGCCAGCGGCAATCGCGGCATTACCCGCAACTATCCGCATACCCCCGGCATTGATGCCGCCGGCGTGGTGGAAGCCAGTTCGGCAGCCGAACTGGCCGTTGGCGACGAGGTGATCGTCACCGGGTACGACCTGGGCATGAATACGCCCGGCGGCTTCGGTCAGTACATCCGGGTACCCGCTGCCTGGGTCCTGAAGCGTCCCGTTGGCTTGAGTTTGCGCGAGAGCATGGTGCTCGGCACCGCTGGCCTGACCGCGGCGCTCTGTATCGACAAGCTGGAGCGTGCTGGGCTCGTGCCTGGTGCGGGTCCGGTATTGGTGACAGGGGCAACCGGCGGCGTCGGCAGCATCGCCGTGGCCATGCTGGCCCAGCTGGGCCATGAAGTGGTGGCCGTCACCGGCAAGGCTGATCAGGCCGATTTCCTGCAGCGCCTGGGCGCCGCTCGGGTGCTCGATCGGGCGGAGCTGCAAGCCGGCACAGCCAAGGTCATGTTGCCCGAGCAATGGGCCGGTGCGGTGGACACCGTGGGCGGCGATATCCTGTTCAATGTGGTCAAGTCCCTGCGCTACGATGCCAGCGTCGCCTGCTGTGGCCTGACTGCTGGTGTCCAGTTCCAGGCCAGTGTGCTCCCTTTCATCCTGCGCAGCGTCAACCTGCTGGGTGTGGACTCGGTGGAACAGCCGCTGGTGGTGAAAGCCTCCATGTGGGATCGGCTGTCACTGCAATGGAAGACCGACCTCACACAGCTGGAGCAGGAAATCACCCTGGATGAACTGCCGGGATTTATCAAAACCATTCTGGCCGGCGGCATGGTCGGTCGCGCAGTGGTCAACCTCGACTGAGGGCCAATGAGTACGCTGGATCTGTTTCACCAGGCGCAGCCGGGGCAGCGCATAGCGATGGGCGCGCAGGCATTCGTCCTGCCCGGCTTCGCCGAGCGCTGGCTTGACCAGTTGCTCCCCGTGCTGGAAGCCATCCAGCGCCAGGCTCCCTTCCGGCAGATGACCACCAAAGGCGGGCGGCGCATGTCAGTGCAAACCACTGCCTGCGGCAAGCTCGGCTGGATTTCCAACGAACACGGCTACCGCTATAGCCCCATCGACCCGAATAGCGGCCAACCCTGGCCGGCCATGCCGGACTGCCTACTGGAACTGGCCCAACGCGCTGCCAGTGAAGCCGGCTTCAACCAGTTCAACCCAGACACCTGCCTGATCAACCGCTACCTCCCCGGCGCCCGTATGGGCCTGCATCAGGACAAGGACGAATGCGACTTCAGCGCACCCATCGTCTCGATCTCCCTGGGCATGCCAGCCACCTTCCTGTTTGGCGGCTTCAAACGCTCGGACCGACCCGCCAGAACAATCCTGAATCACGGCGACGTAGCCGTCTGGGGAGGGGTAGATAGGATGCGCTTTCATGGGGTGCTGCCGCTGGCAGACATACCGCATCCGCAGTTGGGGAGTCAGCGGATTAATCTGACGTTGCGTAAGGCGGGTTGAAGTTTATCCGGCTTTCTCGATTAATCTTTCACTGTCGTTACGGATCTGAAGCCATAACGAGGTGTCTACCATGGGATCAATACCGGATACGTCTTAATCACTATTAGGCTTCAGTGGAGACTGTGCATGTTTCGACCTTACCTTTTGATTGTTTTCGGCGCAGTGGCACTCAGTGGCTGTAGCGCGTATGGCAACTCCTAAGGTGACTACCCCCGCCGTTATCCATACTTGGAACACTCGTCGCCAATTCCCAAGGGGCACCTGCCGCCGCCTGGTGAATGTCGTATCTGGTTTCATGATCGTCCTGACGGACAGCAACCACCGCCTGGCAACTGTTATGAGCTGGAGCGGCGTGTTCCGTTCGGCGCGAGTCTGATCCGCGGATGAGGTCTGCCAACTCGGGTGGCTGAAGCTCGCATTCACCGTAACGCGTGGGGTCTGATCACTGTTATGCAGCTTAGGAGTTGTCGATGCCAGTAGAAATTCGCCAACTTGCGCCGAATGACGTCGGCCTGATGGTGGCCTTGTCGACATGCTTCGGCGAAGCATTCAAAGACATTCCCACCTATACTAAAAAGCGCCCAAGTGCAGACTATCTGAAAGGTTTGCTCAGCGGTGATTCCTTTCTGGCGCTGGTAGCGCTAGAAGGCACAGATGTTGTCGGTGGACTTGCAGCATACGAACTGAAAAAGTTCGAGCAAGAGCGCAGTGAGATCTATATATACGACCTTGCCGTATCATCGGGGCACCGGAGAAAGGGAATAGCTACGGCTTTGATTGAGACGCTAAGAGTGCTGGCGGCTGATCGAGGCGCCTATGTAATTTTCGTTCAGGCTGATACCGGCGTTGAAGACGAGCCGGCAATCGCGCTATACACCAAGCTTGGGCTGCGGGAAGAAGTTCTACACTTTGATATTTCAGTCGAGTCCGGCGATGGAACTGCATAACAAAGCGCATCAATTCACTCCTGTTGGCGCCGGATGTCAGCTTCGCCGCCGCCGTTGTACGTGGCGTTAGCGGCCGGCGCTCCTACGTCGCAATGAATGAGGTTTTGAGCTTGTCAGACCAGAGTATCAATGACTTCTTTCAGGGTAGAAGTGTCTCAAAGCGGCTCTTCAACGCTATTTCGCGCGAGGTGGATCAGCTGGGAGATGCAACGGTTCGAGTCTCAAAAAGCCAGATTGCATTTCGTAGAAAGAGAAATTTTGCGTTGGTATGGATTCCAGGGCAGTACCTCAAGAGTCCCTTTACCGCGCCACTCGTTCTTACGCTATCCTTCTCGCATCCGGATAGCTCCTCGCGTTGGAAGGAGGTCACAGCGGTTGGGCCGAAGCGCTTTACACATCACTTGGAGTTGTACCGAGAAAATGAAATCGACGAGCAAGTCCGCCGTTGGTTGCGGAATGCTTGGGAAAGCGCCGTGTAGTTTCTAGTTTGAAGCGAAATAGGAGTATCCGCTCATTGTCCAAGTTGAAGTGCAACAGGAGTATTCACCCTAACAAGGCGTTCCAAAGGCACGCAATCGCCGTGTCACACCTTTTGCAAAGAACGCAAAAGCGGCGCCACGGTAACCGCTTTTCCGCCGCGCTGCGGGACATGTGCCAAGCGTTATGCGCAGAATGGAGGAATGAATGTCCCAGAAATTGTTTTTCCCTGTTATTGAAACCAAGCGATTAATACTTAAGCCTTTGATAATTGATGACTCGGAGAGCCTGCTGAAGATTTTCTCTGACCCTGAGGTTATGCGGTATTGGAATACTGCGGCTTGGGCAGAAATCAAGGACTCTCTTGGCTTCATCAATGAGAGCAACGACTCAATGCAGCGTCAAGAAGCGCTTATACTTGGCGTGTATCTGAAGTCTACGGGTGAGTTGGTTGGCAAATGCATGTTGTTCAGCTACGACAAAGAATCAAAACGTGCCGAGATCGGTTTTGGTTTGGGTCGTTCTTGTTGGGGACAGGGTTACATTAGTGAGGCAGGAGAAGCGTTAGTACAGTATGGGTTCAACTCATTAGGTCTTCGGCGAATTGAAGCAGAGATCGATCCAGACAACCTGTCTTCCGCGAAAGCGCTAGAAAAGCTCGGTTTTTCCCGAGAAGGTCTACTAAGACAGCGTTGGGAGGTCAATGGAGTCGTCTCTGATTCGGCGATGTATGGGCGACTGGTAAGTGACCATTCAACACAGCATCACCAAACAACGCATGCGACAAGCACGCGATAGCAGCGGCGTTAGGGTGAAATGAACCATCGATTCGTAATCACCGGCGGTCCCGGTGGTGGCAAAACCACGACGCTGAGTGCGTTGGCGGAGCGTGGGTATCACGTCGTGCCGGAGTCGGCCCGTAGGATAATCAAGGAACGGTTGGCGGCAGGGTTAACACCTCGGCCAGATCCGGACTCTTTCGCCCAGGAGATCCTGTGTTCGGATATTGAGAAGTATCGGGAAGCAGGTGCCTACGACCATACCGTGTTCTTTGATCGTGGGGTGCTAGACGCGCTGTACATGCTTGATGCGGAAAGCGCGTTAACGCGTCATGAAATTTCGCATTACGTTCAGCAGTTTCCATATAACGGCGTTGTGTTTTTGCTTCCTCCATGGAAAGAAATCTACGCTACAGACTCAGAGCGCGACCAAGACTTTGAGGAGTCCGTAAGGGTTTTTGAAGGTATGAGAAAGTGGTATTCGGAATGGGATTACGAGACGGTAGAAGTCCCACGCGGCAAAATTGATGAGCGTGTATCGTTCATCCTGCAGTGTGTAAATAAGCTCTAGCCAGGCGCTGTTGTCGTGTCTCGGCGGGCTGCTTATCTCAAACGTTGTATCCGTGTAAGCGGAGGGCATGCGCCTTGATTTAACATGGGATCAAGGTTTCAGGAATCAAGAGAAATTGACTGATGAAACGACGCTTTCAACAAGTCGATGTCTTCGGGGCAAAGCCGTTTCTTGGAAATCCACTTGCTGTTGTGCTGGATGCCGAAGGGCTATCCACCGAGGAGATGCAGCGTATTACGCGCTGGATGAACCTGTCTGAGACGGCGTTTATATTGCCGCCTCGTGATGCGTCGGCCGACTATCGGGTTCGCATCTTTACATTGACGCACGAGTTGCCATTCGCGGGGCATCCGACGCTTGGTAGCTGTCACGCTTGGCTCAGTTCCGGAATCCAGCCGAAGCAGCAGGATCTGATTGTTCAGGAATGCGGAGCCGGCCTGGTATCGATCAAACGGGCCGCCGAAGGACTGGCTTTTGCTGCACCACCGCTTTTGCGTTCGGGACAGGTCGATGCTGCCTATACAGAACAGCTGGCTGCTGTCTTGGGTATTGATCGCAGCCAGATTGTCGATACCGCGTGGGCTGACAACGGGCCAGGGTGGGTTGGGCTATTGCGTGAGGATGCGGCTACCGTTCTGGCCATCGAGGCGGATTTCAGCCGGTACTCCGGCAGCGAGAGTCTGGACATTGGCCTTGTCGGTTCTTATCCGCAGGGCTCGGAGTGTGCCTTCGAGGTGCGCGCACTTTTCAGGAACCAGCAGGGCGCCATGGTAGAAGATCCCGTGACGGGCAGTCTCAACGCCTCACTCGCTGAATGGCTCATCGCAACCGGGCGCGCGACTGCACCGTATGTTGTGAGTCAGGGAACACGGCTTGGTTGTGAAGGCCGACTTAATATCCAACAAAGCGCAGATGGTACGGTTTGGGTGGGAGGAGCCACTGTGACCTGCATTGCCGGTGAGATTCAGATATAGGTGAGCATCATCCGGGCGTTCCTGCCGAGTACTTCCAGGTCATTATCTTCGACGGCGCACTCCCTGTTGGAGAGGTTGCATACCATGCTTCGTTCGAGGCCGCGACGTAAGCTCAACCTTTTGAAATGCAGCAATGATGCTGGTATTTCGCTGGGGCGCTGGTCTCGTGAGGGGGCGGGTGTGATGTAGCTGTAATGGACAGCAAAAAAGAACCGGACGCTGATGCGTCCGGTTCTTTTATCTGATCAGCGTCGCCGAAACAATGGCAGCGGTTGGTCAGTAGCCGCCTGATAAACCTCGGAGAAGTCGTTCAGGCTGGCCAGTGCGGCATGCGGGTCATGGTCTTCACGCAGGGCGTAGGCGTCGAAGCCGCAGCGGCGCATGAAGAACAGCTGGTCACGCAGTACGTCACCAATAGCACGCAATTCGCCCTGGTAGCCGTGGCGGTCGCGCAGCAGCCGTGCATTGGAGTAGTTGCGGCCGTCACTGAAGACCGGGAAGTTCAGCGCGATAACCGCAAAGTGCTCCAGGTCATCAGCAATGCTTTCAGCTTCTTCATCGGCATCCAGCCACACACCCAGGCGGCCATCCCGTGCTTTCAGGGCATGGGCGTGTTCCAGCCACATGGCCAGCGGCACGATGATGTCGCCGGAGTTGGTCAGCTGTTCCAGGCTGGCATCCTTGGTCAGCATTTCCCAGGTGTCCGGAACGACTTGGTTGCCCTTAATTATCTGCTGCATACACGCGCTCCTTGAACGGGGCCATACCAATGCGCTCGTAGGTATCGATGAAGCGCTCCTCCGGGGTGCGGTTCTCGATATAGACGTCGATCAGCTTCTGCACCACAGTGGGCATCTGGGCTGCGGCGAAGGAGGGGCCGAGGATCTTGCCGATGGCCGCATCACGGCCGGACTTGCCACCCAGCGATACCTGGTAGAACTCCTCACCTTTCTTGTCCACACCGAGAATGCCGATATGGCCAACGTGGTGGTGGCCACAGGCGTTCATGCAGCCGGAAATGTTCAATTCCAGGTCACCGATGTCATACAGGTAGTCGAGATTGTCGAACTGGGCCTGGATGGACTCGGCAATTGGAATCGACTTGGCATTGGCCAGCGAGCAGAAGTCGCCGCCAGGGCAGCAGATCATGTCCGACAGCAGGCCGATGTTCGGCGTGGCGAAGCCCACGGCGCGGCACTTCTGCCACAGCTCGTACAGATCCTTCTGCGGCACGTAAGGCAGTACCAGATTCTGATAGTGAGTGGAGCGAATCTCCCCCTGGCTGTACTGCTCGGCCAGGTCGGCGGCGGCCTCAAGTTGCTCGGCGGTGATATCACCAGGCGCCACGGCATTGGGTTTCAGCGACAGGGTTACGGCGGCATAGCCGGCAGCACGGTGCGGATGCACATTGCGGCTGGCCCAATTGGCAAAGCCCTTGTCACTGTGGCGCTTGTCCAGGTAGCTGGCATCATCACCTGCGAAGCTTTCCAGCTGCGGGCTGACGAAGTATTTGCTTACCCGTTGCAGTTCGCTGTCAGTCACGGTGGCGGTGCCATCCTTGAGGTTCAACCACTCGGCTTCGACCTTCTCGGCGAAGACTTCGGGGGTGAGCGCCTTGACCAGAATCTTGATACGGGCCTTGAACTTGTTGTCCCGACGACCATAGCGGTTATAGACACGCAGGATAGCTTCCAGGTAGGTCAGCAGATGTTGCCAGGGCAGGTAGGCGCGAATCTCGGCGCCGACCATTGGCGTACGCCCCAGGCCGCCGCCAACCAGCACCTGAAAGCCCAGCTCACCAGCCTCGTTGCGTACGGCGTTCAGGCCGATATCATGTACGCCGATAGCCGCGCGGTCTTCTTTCGCGCCGTTGATGGCGATCTTGAACTTGCGCGGCAGGAAGGCGAACTCGGGGTGGAAAGTCGACCACTGGCGGACGATCTCGCACCAGGGGCGCGGGTCGATCAGCTCGTCTGCGGCGACACCGGCAAACTGGTCGGTGGTGGTGTTACGTATACAGTTGCCGCTGGTCTGGATGGCGTGCATCTGTACCGATGCCAGCTCCTGGAGAATGTCCGGTACTTCTTCCAGGTTTGGCCAGTTCAGCTGAATATTCTGGCGCGTGGTGACGTGCGCATAACCCTTGTCATAGCGACGGGTGATGTATGCCAGTTTGCGCAGGCGCTCGGATGACAGGACCCCATAGGGCACCGCGATGCGCAGCATCGGAGCGTAACGCTGGATGTACAAGCCGTTCTGCAGGCGCAGGGGCAGGAATTCCGCTTCGGAGAACTCGCCAGCGAGGTAGCGGCGTACCTGATCGCGGAACTGCTTGGCGCGGTCCTCGACGATGCGTTGATCATACTCGTCGTAAATATACATTCTGACAACCTGTTGTAGGGCACTCTGTTGCCCGTGACTACGGAAGCACAACCCGGCATGGCCCAGGAAGCGCGGAGACGATATCAGTTTTTCTTTATGCTTAAAAGGAATGTTTATTTATATGCTTAGATCGAATAACGGAGTCCAATCCCGCTGTTACTTGTGCATTTGCGCGGGGTGGGCTTAACTGTACCGGCAGAACATTCCCATTTCAAAAACAAGAGGAATACCCGTATGGACGACCATGAAACCCACACCGGCGGTGACGAAAACAGTGGCCTCGATGCCTTTGCGGCAGTGGCGCTGATCCTGATCGCTGTGGCGACTGCGGTGTTCTGGGTCAGCCAACACTAGGCTGCCCTGTCACGAGCCGGCGATACGGGTCACCAGCATCACGATACCCACCAGCGCCAGGATGAACACCAGCATGAAGCCAAGCCCGAAGAAGATGAAGTGGCTTGGCTTGCCGTGGCTGAAGTCCCGCTCCCTGGCCTTGTTACTCTGAACCCCGAGGGCACCGAACAGGATGGTGCTGATCATGTCCCGCCGGCGCATCCGTGGCGGGGCGTTCCTGTCATCATTCTTTTTATCGGTCATCGCTGTCTCGCCTGTTGGATCAGATCCGGATATCAGCCCAGTGTTTGCGTTGCCACATTATGGCAAAGATAACAGAAGTCATGACCCTATACAGGCTCTGCAACAACCACACCGCGAGTAATCCACCGCCAAGAATGGGGCCGGCGAGGTAGGCGCAGGGCAGGAATATCAACCATTGGCTGCCGAGGTTCACGCTCATCACCGTCCGGCTGGCACCGGCCCCCAGTAGCGCCTGGGTCAACACCAGGGCGACGGCGTCCAGGGTCATGCCCAGTCCGGTAATGCGTAATGGCCAGGTGCCCAGGGCGATCAATTCCGGGTCTCGAGTAAATGCCTGCAGTATCAGTTCAGGCACCAACCAGAAGGGCAGGCCCATGATGAACAGCGTGATTACCGCCACTCGCACCACATCCCAACCCCAGCGGTAGGCTTCCTCTGGGCGCTGCTCGCCGAGGCTGTGACTGACCAGCGTGGTGGCCGCCATACCCAGGCCGACGCCGGGCAGGATCAACAGCAGCGCCAGGTTGACCAGCACATGGCCGATGGCAAGTTCTGCGGTACCGATCTGGCCAATGATCCAGAACAGGGCCGTGACGCCGGTGGCGAAGAAGAACTGCTGCAGGGAATTGGGCAGGGACAGGCGCAGCATGAAGCGAATGTCCGTCAGGCTCGGCAGGCTGCGCATGAAGCCATGGCGGCGGCCGGTGTGCCAGGTCAGCAGGAAGTACATCCCGGTGCCCAGGAACATGGCGATGGTGGTGCCCAGGCCAGAACCGGCAGCGCCCATTTCCGGCAGGCCGAAATGACCGAAGATCAACCCATAACTGATGACCACGTTGAACAGGTGCATGACGACCAGGATCTGCAGATAGCGCCCGGTCTGGCGGATACCATTCCAATAGCCGCGATAGGCGAAGTTGCAGCCCACGGCGATGACCGCCAGGGTGCGCCACTGGAAATACTCGCTGCCGATGGCGATGACATCTGCGTCCTTGCTGAGCAGAGCGATGATCTGCTCAGCATTGAACCAGCACAACAGCATCAGTGGCAGGGATAGCAGGGCGGCGATGAACAGCCCATGATTGAGTGGTGCGGCGATCGCTTCGTTGCGGCCTTCACCGCGTCGACGGGCCACGGTGGCCTGAACTCCCACGCCAAGCCCCATGACCAGTGCGATGATCATGAAATTGGCGTAGCCGCCCAGTCCGACACCCGCCAGCGCCGCTTCACCCAGGGAGCCGACCATGGCGGCATCCACCAGATTCAGCACACTCTGGCTGAGCATGCCGCCCACGATTGGCAAGCCCAGCAGAGTAATATTCTTGAAACGGTCCCGGCTGGGCAGTAGCTGGATTCGACGCTTACCCAATATCAGACGTCATAGCCGAGGTTCGGCATCAGCCAGCGCTCAGTGATGTCGAGGTCCTGCCCCTTGCGCTTGCTGTAGCTTTCCACCTGATCCTTGTCGATCTTGCCAACGGCGAAGTACTGCGCCTTGGGATGGGCGAAGTACCAGCCGCTGACCGCTGCGGTCGGGAACATGGCGTAGTGCTCGGTGAGCGTTACGCCGCTGTTGTTCTCGGGGTCGAGGAGTTCGAACAGCGTGCCTTTTTCGGTGTGATCCGGGCAGGCAGGATAGCCGGGGGCAGGGCGGATGCCCTTGTATTGCTCCTTGATCAGTTCTTCGTTGCTCAGATTCTCTTCCGGGTCATAGCCCCAGTACTCGCGGCGCACCCGCTGGTGCAGCCATTCTGCGCAGGCTTCGGCCAGACGGTCGGCCAGCGCCTTGACCATGATCGAGTTGTAATCGTCGCCGGCCTCTTGGTAAGCCTTGGCCACTTCCTCGGCGCCGATGCCGGCGGTAGTGATGAAGCCGCCGACATAATCGGTGACGCCGCTGTCCTTCGGCGCGACGAAATCGGCCAGGCAGAAGTTCGGCTTGCCGTCGGTCTTGACTGTCTGCTGGCGCAGGTGGAACAGCCGACTGATCGGCTGGCCCTGTTCGTCATACAGTTCGATATCGTCATGGTCGATCTGGTTGGCCGGCCAGAAGCCGAACACCGCCTTGGCGCGGATCAGCTTCTCGTCGATCAGCTTGCGCAGGATGGCCTGGGCGTCGTTGAACAGCGAGGTGGCTGCTTCACCGACGACCTCATCCTCGAGAATGCGCGGGTATTTGCCTGCCAGGTTCCAGGAGATGAAGAAGGGCGTCCAGTCGATGTACTGCTCCAGCACCCGCAGATCGATGTCTTCCAGCACCTTGCGGCCAAGGAAACTTGGCTGTACCGGCGCATGCTCCGTCCAGTCGAACTGCGGAGCAGCGGCCAGGGCCTTCTCGTAGCTCAGACGCTCGGTACGCGCTGCGCGGTTGGCGGTACGTTCGCGGATCATCGCGTACTCGTCGCGGGTCTTCTGCGCGTAGTCCGGCTTCAGCTCCTTGGATAGCAGAGTGGTCGCCACGCCCACCGCACGGGAGGCGTCGGTGACATAGACCACCGCATCGTTCTTGTAATGCGGGTCGATCTTCACTGCGGTGTGCGCCTTGGAGGTGGTGGCGCCGCCGATCATCAGTGGCAGGTGGAAATCCTGGCGCTGCATTTCCCGGGCGACATGGACCATCTCGTCCAGCGAGGGGGTGATCAGGCCGGACAGGCCGATGATGTCGCACTTCTCTTCAATGGCGGTCTTGAGGATCTTGTCCGCGGGTACCATCACGCCCAGGTCGACGATGTCGTAGCCGTTACAGCCGAGCACGACGGCAACGATGTTCTTGCCGATATCGTGTACGTCACCTTTTACCGTGGCCATGAGAATCTTGCCCTTGGCCTCGGGCTTGTCGCCTTTCTCCTCTTCGATGAAGGGGATCAGGTGCGCTACGGCCTGCTTCATCACCCGGGCGGATTTGACCACCTGGGGCAGGAACATCTTGCCCGAGCCGAACAGGTCGCCGACCACGTTCATGCCGGACATCAGCGGGCCTTCGATGACCTCAATCGGTCGCGTGGCTTGCTGGCGGGCTTCTTCGGTATCCTCGACGATGAAGGCGGTGATGCCTTTGACCAGCGCATGCTCCAGCCGCTTGTCCACCGGCAGGCTGCGCCATTCCTCGTTCTCGACCTCTTTCACCGTGCCGTCGCCGCGATAGTCCTCCGCGATGTTCAGCAGGGCCTCGGTGGCGCCGGGGTGGCGGTTGAGGATCACATCCTCGACCTTGTTACGCAGGTCCAGCGGAATCTGATCATAGATTTCCAGCTGGCCGGCGTTGACGATCCCCATGGTCAGGCCGTTCTGGATGGCGTAGTACAGGAATACCGAGTGGATCGCCTCGCGCACCGGATTGTTACCGCGGAACGAGAAGGACACGTTGGACACGCCACCGGAGGTCAACGCATGGGGCAGGTGGTCGCGGATGTAGGCGCAGGCCTCGATAAAGTCCACCGCGTAGTTGTTGTGCTCCTCGATACCCGTGGCCACGGCGAAGATGTTCGGATCGAAAATGATATCTTCTGGCGGAAAGCCGACTTCGTTGACGAGTATGTCGTAGGAGCGCTTGCAGATTTCCTGTTTGCGTGCTGCGGTATCGGCCTGGCCAGCTTCGTCAAAGGCCATCACCACCACAGCGGCGCCATAGCGTTTGCACAGGCGCGCGTGTTCACGGAACTGCTCTTCGCCTTCCTTCATGGAGATGGAGTTGACGATGCCCTTGCCCTGGATGCACTTGAGGCCAGCTTCGATGATGTCCCACTTGGAGGAGTCGAGCATGATCGGCACCCGGGAGATGTCCGGCTCGCCTGCGATCAGATTGAGGAAGGTCACCATGGCCTTCTTCGAATCCAGCATGCCCTCGTCCATATTGATGTCGATGACCTGGGCGCCGGCTTCCACCTGCTGCAGCGCGACTTCCAGCGCTTCGGTGTAATTGTCCTCGCGGATCAACCGGGCGAACTTGGCGCTGCCGGTGATATTGGTGCGCTCACCGACGTTGACGAACAATGAGCTGCGATCGATCGTGAAGGGCTCCAGGCCCGACAGGCGGCAAGCCTTTGGGATATCCGGGATCTGCCGACGGGCGATATGCTTGACCGCTTCGGCGATGGCGCGGATATGTTCGGGTGTGGTGCCGCAGCAGCCGCCGACGATGTTGACGAAGCCGGACTCGGCAAACTCGGCCACCAGCTCGGCGGTCTGTGCGGCGGTTTCGTCGTATTCCCCGAAGGCGTTGGGCAGGCCGGCGTTGGGGTGCGCGGAGACGTAGGTGTCAGCCTTGGCGGACAGCTCTTCCAGGTAGGGGCGCAGTTCTTTTGCGCCCAGCGCACAGTTCAGGCCGATGGAGATCGGCTTGGCGTGGCGCACCGAGTTCCAGAAGGCTTCAGTGGTCTGGCCGGAGAGCGTGCGGCCGGAAGCATCGGTAATGGTGCCGGAGATCATGATCGGCAGCTCCACACCCAGCTCCTCGAATACGCCTTGCACGGCGAAGATAGCCGCCTTGGCGTTGAGCGTGTCGAAGATGGTCTCGATCATGATCAGATCAGCGCCGCCTTCGATCAGGCCACGAGTAGCCTCGCTGTAGTTTTCCACCAGCGCATCGAAAGTGATATTGCGGTAACCCGGGTTGTTGACGTCAGGTGACAGGGAGCAGGTGCGGCTGGTTGGCCCCAGTACGCCGGCAACGAAGCGCGGCTTGTCCGGGGTCTCAGCGGTCTTCTCATCACAAACCCGGCGGGCAATTCGAGCGCCTTCCAGGTTCAACTCGTAGGCGAGCTCTTCCATGCCGTAGTCGGCCTGGGAAACCCGGGTGGAGTTGAAGGTGTTGGTTTCGATGATGTCCGAGCCGGCGTCCAGATAGGCGCGCTCGATATCGGCAATCACATCCGGGCGCGACAGGATCAGCAGGTCGTTATTGCCTTTCAGATCCCGATGCCAATCGGCGAAGCGTTCACCACGAAAATCGGCTTCTTCGAGTTTGAAGCTCTGAATCATGGTGCCCATACCACCGTCGAGAATCAGAATGCGCTGGCGCAAAGCATCATTCAGAGCGGCCAGGCGGGTGGTCAGGTCAGACATGAAGACTCCGGAACAGGGTAGATAAAGCCAACCAGTCTACCAGAAGGTCGCGGAGCACTGAATGAAAGGAACTCAAGGGCATCTTTCATTTGATTCAAGCAGATAGTCATATCCGGGCTGGCACTGAGCAGCGCCCGACTGCCTGGATGGGGGCTTTGTGAATAATAACCAAGTAAAACAGTGGGACTTTATTCGCGGCCGGGTATCCCGTACACTATGTCGCATCAAGTCATCGAACACGAGGCATTTCATGGCAGGCATTCACCTTACCGAGGCTGCCCAGAGCTATCTGGCGGAGTTGTTATCCAAGCAGGACACCGATGGCATCGGTATTCGGGTATTCATCACCCAGCCCGGTACGCCTTACGCGGAGACCTGCATTGCCTATTGCAAGCCTGGTGAAGAAAAGCCCGAAGATACCGTGATCGCCCTGGAGGCTTTCCGCGTCTGGGTTGATGCTACCAGCGAGCCTTTCCTGGAAGACGCAGTTGTTGATTATTCCACTGATCGCATGGGCGGCCAACTGACCATCAAGGCGCCCAACGCCAAGGTGCCCATGGTCAATGATGACAGCCCGCTGAATGACCGCATCAATTACCTGCTGCAGACCGAGATCAACCCCGGCCTGGCCAGCCACGGCGGTGAAATCAAGCTGATCGATGTGGTTGAGGGTGGTATCGCTGTGCTGCAGTTTGGCGGTGGTTGCCAAGGGTGTGGCATGGTCGACGTGACATTGAAAGAAGGTGTCGAGAAGACTCTGGTCGCGCGGATTCCCGAGCTCAACGGGGTACGTGATGTGACCGACCACTCGGTCAAGGAAAACGCCTACTACTAAGTAGCAGCGTGTATCGGGGTGTAGCACAGATGGGCTACACCCCGGCTTATCGACTTATCTATTACGCTATTCCACGTAGCGTTCGTGCTGCTCCATCACCGCCTGTTTTATTCCCAGTTTCTCGCCGTAGATCACCCCATAGGTCAACACGCTCTGCACATAGTTGCGGGTCTCGTCGAAGGGGATGGTCTCGATCCAGATATCCGAAGGCAAGGCCGGCATGTCGCGGGTCCATTGGCGTACGCGTCCGGGGCCGGCGTTGTAGGCGGCCGAGGCGAGCACCCGGTTGCCTTCGAACAGATTGTATAGCTGGGACAGGTAAGCGGTACCCAGGGCAATATTGCGTTCGGGCAGCAGCACATCATTGGTATTACCCAGCGGAATGCCATAACGCTGAGCGGTTTCCCGGGCAGTGGCCGGCATCAGCTGCATCAGTCCCAGGGCGCCGGCATGGGAGCGGGCGTCGGTCATGAAGCCGCTTTCCTGGCGGGTAATGGCATATACCCAACTCGAATTGAGCTGGCGTAACCGCGCCTGTTCGATAATGGGATCGCGATAGGCCAGCGGAAAGCGGATCTCCAGATCGTCCCAGTGCTGCGCCTTGCTGATGCCGCGAATCGCCGGGAAGTACCAATCCATCTGACGTGCCAGCGCCGCCTGGGCGATCAGTTCCTCGCGGCTGAACAGGCGCTCGGCGTGGTACCACTCGCGGCGGGCATTCACATACTCGCCACGGGCGAAAAACTCCCGGGCGCGAATAATGCCGGCAGTATCCTGAACCCGAGCGGCAGCGCGCGGCTCGATGGGCACCGGCTGGTGATTGGTGGCGTAGGGCTGACGGCTACGCTCGGCTGCCAGAAAACCGTAGAAATCCCTTTCCCCTGCCAGTTGCGCATAGTCGCTCAGCAGGTCGCCGGTATCCGAGTCGGCCAATTGAGCACTGCGCAGTTGCCAGTAACGCCAGCGGCTGTGCTGCTGCAGATGGTCGGGCATACTGCGCGTCAGATCCTGCACGGCGTTCCAACGGCCGGTGCGCAGGGCGAGCCGGGCGCGCCATTCGGTGATGGTGTCGTCCTTCATCTGCGGATCGTTGGCGGCCATGAAGGGGAGCGCTTCCGGCTGATGCCGGCGTGCGAGCCGCACCCCGATGTCCCGGGTCAGCGCCAGGCGTTGTTCTTCGGTGAACGGCAACTGCTGATAGTGCGGCCACAGGGCGAGGGCTGCGTCAGGGGCATCCCGGCCGAGGCGACGCAGGGCGACGGTAACCATCTCGGTCAGCTTGTCCAGCGGCTGGCTGGCGCTCGGTTGGTAGCGGCTGAATTGATTGAGCAGCTTGGGGTCGCTGGCAGTGGCGACGAAGCGTTCTGCCAGTGCGGTCTGGCTCGGCATATATCGCGTCAGATACTTGGCCAGGCCGTCCTGGCGATACAGCAGGGCTTCGCGTATGCGCTCCCAGGCGATATCCTCGGTCAGGCCACCTGCAGTCATCCAGCGTTGGAACAGCGGATCGCAGGCATTCGGCTGGGACTGGCCCACGGTCCAGAGTTCGCGGGTACGCTGCATGGCCTGCTCGGTACGGCCCTCACGCCACATCTGCATGACCAGCGGGCACTCCAGCTCGGCGGTGAGCGAGTCGGCATCCACATGCCGACGCAGCCGCTCCCAATCCTGCTCTTTGGCCAGACGCTGGAGCCAGTTCTGTTTCAAGCCGCGGGCGACAGGGAGGTCGCCATGGGCGGTGAGGAACTGCTCGATCTCCTGATGCGGCGCGTGGTCGAGGCGCTTGCGCAGGGATTCCAGCAGCAAGTAGGGATAGAGGGGGTAATCGCTCAGGTTTGCTTTCAGGCGTTGAAACTGCGCGTGATCGCCCCGCGCCAGAGCGCTCTGGGCTTGATCGTACTGGAGCCGCTGGTCGCTGAGGCGATCGGCCTGCACCGGCAGGCCGGCCAGCATGAGCAAGCTGCACAGCAGGCCGGTGGATCTGACAAAATGTTTTTTCACGATATGACGCATTGACCATCCTGCCCGGGTGGGCGCAAGGCTCTGTTTTCGAAGGTGCCCGTCGTGGGCTGGTGCTCTCCAGCTTAGCCGTTTGCCGAGAGGCTTCAAAGCTATGAGCGGCAATAAACATGCAGCTGTGGTCGGCGGCAGGTAGAATGCCGGCCTGATTGCTCAAAAGGTGTTATATGGCGCTGCTTTCCTTTACCGATGTTTCCCTGGCCTACGGTCTGAATCCGTTGCTCCACAAGGTCAGCTTCCAACTCGATCGTGGTGAACGGGTTTGCCTGATCGGCCGTAACGGGGCTGGCAAGTCCAGCCTGTTCCGGTTGGTTACCGGCGAACAGCCGGCGGATGAGGGCGAGCTGTGGTTCGCGCCGGGGCTGAAAATCGGCCAGCTGCCTCAGGAATTGCCCGAAGCGGGGCAGATGAAGGTATATGACGTTGTGGCTGCTGGCCTCGAAGGCGTCGGCGAGCTGCTGGCCGAGTATCACCGCCTGGTACATGGCGAGATGGGCGAGGCGGAATTGGCGCAGCTGGAGAAAGTGCAGGGTCAACTCGAGTCGAAGGATGGCTGGCGCCTGAATCAACTGGTTGAAACCACCCTGACGCGCCTGGGCCTGCCGGCGGAAAAGACCATGGCCGAGCTGTCCGGCGGCTGGCGTCGCCGGGTGCTGCTGGCTCAGGCGCTGGTCGGTGAGCCGGATGTACTGCTGCTCGATGAGCCGACCAACCATCTGGATATCCACACCATTGCCTGGCTGGAACAGGTACTGCTGGAATTTCGCGGTGCAGTGCTGTTCATCACCCACGACCGTCAGTTCCTGCAGGCGCTGGCCACGCGCATTCTGGAGCTGGATCGCGGCCAGTTGATCGATTGGCAGGGCGACTACCGCAGCTTTCTCGAACACAAGGAGCAGCAACTGGCCGCCGAAGCCACGGCCAATGCGCTGTTCGATAAGAAGCTGGCGCAGGAAGAAGTATGGATCCGCCAGGGCATCAAGGCCCGGCGGACCCGTAACGAAGGTCGCGTGCGGGCGCTCAAGGCCATGCGCGATGAGCGCGCTCGGCGCATCGAGCGTCAGGGCAAAGCCAGTTTCCAGATGGAAACGGCCGATGCCTCGGGCAAGCGCGTCATCGAGCTGGATCAGGTCAATTTCGCCTGGCCGGGTCAGCGCCCGCTGGTGCGCAACCTCAGTACCAATGTCATCCGTGGCGACCGTATCGGTCTGATCGGCAACAACGGCTCCGGCAAGAGTACCTTGCTGAAGTTGATGCTCGGCCAGCTCGAGCCCACCAGCGGCACTATCAAGCACGGTACCAAGCTGGAAGTGGCTTACTTCGATCAGTTGCGTGGCCAGCTGGATCTGGAAAAGACAGTGATCGACAACCTTTCAGAGGGGCGCGATTTCATCGAGATCAATGGCGAGCGCCGGCATGTGATCAGCTATCTGGGCGACTTCCTGTTCTCGCCCGAGCGTACGCGCACGCCGGTCAAGGCCCTGTCCGGTGGCGAGCGGGCGCGCTTGCTGCTGGCGCGGTTGTTCAGCAAACCGGCCAACGTGCTGGTACTGGACGAGCCGACCAACGACCTGGACGTGGAAACCCTCGAATTGCTGGAAGAAGTGCTGGCCGGTTTCGATGGCACCGTGCTGTTGGTCAGCCACGACCGGGCCTTCCTGGATAACGTGGTCACCAGCAGCCTGGTGTTTGAGGGCCACGGCAACGTTCGTGAGTATGTAGGTGGTTATGCGGACTGGTTGCGCCAGGGCGGCAAGGTCGAATTGCTGGCGGAGTGGGGCGACGATGTAAGCGAGTCGCCAGCTCCGACCGAGTCCGCGGTCGAGCCTGAACCGGCCAAGGCGCCAGCGGCAAAAACCAAGACCAAGCTGAGCTACAAGTTGCAGCGGGAACTGGATGCCTTGCCGGCGCTGCTGGAAAAGCTGGAGGCGGAACTGGAAGCCTTGCAGCAGCAGGTCAGCGATCCCGAGTTCTATCTGCAGGCCCACGAACAGACGGCGCCTGTACTCGCGGCTCTGGAGAGCAAACAGGGCGAGCTGGACCAGGCACTGGAGCGCTGGGCTGAGTTGGAGGATATGGAGGGTTAAGCCAGGGCGCCGTTCCTACGGGAATCGGCGCCCTTGTTATTTGTGCGAGGTGGCGGGGTGTCAGCTGGCTTCTTTCTTGTGCAGGCGCACAGCGATGACATCGCAGGGGGCGCCGTGCAGCAGGTCGTTGGCGGTGGAGCCGAGCAGCAGCGCCAGCCCGTGACGGCCATGGCTGCCGACCACGATCAGATCACAACCGTATTCAGTCGCCACGCGGTGGATTTCCTGACGGGGATGGCCGAAGGCGATCTGCAGCTGTTCGGTGGGCAGACCGAAATCGCCGGCAAACAGTTGCATGCGTTCGCGGGCCTGCTCGAACTGCTGTTGCTGCAACATGGACAGATCCATGGGAACGTCGCCGCCATAGGCCATGGCCAAGGGTTCAACGACGTGGACAATGGTCAGCTTGGCATCCAGTGCCTGGGCCAGTTGTCGGGCGTGATCCGCCACGGCGCGACATTCGTCGATCAGGTCAACCGCGACCAGCACATGTGAGTAGAGCATGCGGGTTCTCTCCTTGCTTTTCGCTGATCTTAGCAGTCTTTGGCTGGAGGTCTACAGTGAATGACTGAAGGCCGATCAAATACTTGATTCTTCACCCGAATGGGGAAAAAAACCGATGATCACCTGGGTAATAGTCGGCCTGGTAGCGGCAATCCTGATTTCCAATCTGGCGAAGCTGCTACCGCGTGGCCGTGAGCGTCATCTGCACCGGTTGCGCGAGCAGGCCAGACGCTGCGGCTTTGCCGTTGAGTGGCTGCGAGAGGCACAACGGGTGAACCAGCTGGAGGGTTGTATTGCCTACCGTATGCCCCTGGAGCGCGCGCCACTGGACCGAGAATTCAGTTGCCGCCGCGATGCCGACGGTAATTGGTCATGGCTGAACGGCTCGGCGGCAACGCCGGGGTGCCTGGAAGTGCTGGGCCAACTGCCACCGCAGGTTCGTGGTATTGATCGGCAAAGCCTGTCGGTAGTGGTGTACTGGCGAGAGCCGGATGATGCGGCGGTACTGAACCAGCTTGTCGCCGCGCTGGCGCCGCTGAAAGCGGAGGCTCGGGCAGCCTGAGCGCCATCGCTGATATCTGACGCCGGGCAGCTTGTCGCCGTTTTTTTGCTGTCATGCCAATGTGGCAGATTGACAATGGCGCGGTTTTCCATGAAGGTGTGCGTACCCGAATCAAACGAGCGTATGAATTTTGCCTGGTCAGGCATCATTCCAGTGTAGTCGGGAACTATCATGACACCGTCCGGCAGAACGGCTGGGTGGTGTTTTCTCATCTGCTTTCACAGCGTGGAGATCAGTTGATGATTTACGAAGGTAAAGCCATCACGGTTCAAATCCTTGAAGACGGCATCGCCGAACTGCGGTTCGATCTGCAGGGCGAGTCGGTCAACAAGTTCAATCAGGCCACCCTCGCCGAGCTCAAGGCGGCCGTTGACAGCATCCAGTCCAACAGCAGCATCACCGGCGTCATTGTCACCAGTGGCAAGGATGTCTTCATCGTGGGTGCCGACATCACCGAATTCGTCCAGGCCTTCCAGTTGTCCGAAGAGGAGCTGGTCACTGCCAACCTGGAAACCAACCGCATTTTCAATGCTTTCGAAGACCTGAACGTACCCACAGTCGCTGCCATCAATGGCCTGGCGCTGGGTGGTGGTCTGGAAATGTGCCTGGCTTGCGACTTCCGCGTCATGGCGCAGAGCACCAAGATCGGCTTGCCGGAAACCAAGCTGGGTATCTATCCCGGTTTCGGTGGCACCGTCCGCCTGCCGCGTCTGATTGGTGTGGACAACGCCGTTGAATGGATTGCCGGTGGCGCTGAACAGCGTGCCGACAATGCGCTGAAAGTGGGCGCTGTGGACGCTGTGGTTGCCGATGGCAAGCTGCGTGATGCGGCGCTGGACATGGTGCGCCGCGCCATTGCCGGTGAGCTGGATTTCCGCGCCAAGCGTCAGCCCAAGCTGGAAAAGATCAAGCTCAACACCATTGAGCAGATGATGGCTTTCGAAACCACCAAGGGTTTCGTTGCCGGTCAGGCTGGCCCGAACTACCCGGCGCCGGTTGAAGCGATCAAGACCATCCAGAAAGCCGCCAACCATGGCCGCGACAAGGCTCTGGAAGTTGAGGCTGCTGGCTTCGCCAAGCTGGCCAAGACCACTGTGGCTGCCTCGCTGGTGGGATTGTTCCTGAATGATCAGGCGCTCAAGAGCAAGGCCAAGAAGTACGACAAGCAAGCTGGCGACGTGAAACTGGCTGCGGTGTTGGGCGCGGGTATCATGGGTGGCGGTATCGCCTATCAGTCCGCTTCCAAGGGCACGCCGATCCTGATGAAGGATATCCGCGAGGAAGGCATCCAGCTGGGTCTGGACGAAGCCGCCAAACTGCTCGGCAAGCGCGTCGAGAAGGGCCGGATGAAGCCTGCGCAGATGGCTACGGCATTGAATGCCATTCGCCCGACCATGTCCTACGGCGATTTCGGCAACGTTGATATCGTGGTCGAAGCGGTCGTCGAGAACCCCAAGGTCAAGCACGCCGTTCTGGCCGAAGTGGAGCAGCACGTACGCGAAGACGCGATCATCGCCTCCAACACCTCGACCATCTCCATTACCTACCTGGCCCAGGCGCTGAAGCGTCCGGAAAACTTCGTTGGTATGCACTTCTTCAACCCGGTACACATGATGCCGCTGGTTGAGGTGATCCGTGGCGAGAAGTCCAGCGAGAAGGCCGTGGCTACCACCGTTGCCTACGCCAAGAAAATGGGCAAGACGCCGATCGTGGTCAATGACTGCCCGGGCTTCCTGGTCAACCGCGTACTGTTCCCGTATTTCGGCGGGTTTGCCCGTCTGATCGGTATGGGTGCCGACTTCCAGCGCGTCGACAAGATCATGGAAAAATTCGGCTGGCCCATGGGCCCAGCCTATCTGATGGACGTGGTTGGCATGGACACCGGTCACCATGGCCGTGACGTGATGGCCGAAGGTTATCCGGATCGTATGGCAGACAAGACCAAGACCGCGGTCGACGTCATGTATGAAGCCAACCGCCTGGGTCAGAAGACCGGCAAGGGCTTCTATGCCTACGAAGTGGACAAGAAGGGCAAGCCGAAGAAGGTTGTCGATGCCGAGGCCTACGAGCTGCTCAAGCCTATCGTGCAGGAACAGCGTGAGCTGACCGATGAAGAAATCATCGAGATCATGATGGTTCCGCTGTGCCTGGAAACCGTTCGCTGCCTGGAAGATGGCATTGTTGAGTCCGCTGCCGACGCCGATATGGGCCTGATCTACGGCATTGGCTTCCCTCCCTTCCGGGGCGGCGCGCTGCGCTATATCGACACCATTGGTCTGGCCGAGTTTGTGGCCATTGCTGACAAATACGCTGAGTTTGGCCCCATGTACCACCCGACTGAAAAGTTGCGTGAAATGGCTGCCACCGGCAAGAAATTCTTCGGTTAACCGCGGAACGTACAGAGCGAGAGTGAATTTATGAGCCTCAATCCAAGAGACGTTGTAATTGTCGACTTTGGCCGCACGCCGATGGGCCGATCCAAGGGTGGTATGTACCGCAATGTCCGTGCCGAGACCATGTCAGCCAAGCTGATCACTGGTCTGCTGGCGCGTAACCCGAAAATCGATCCGGCAGAAGTTGAAGATGTTATCTGGGGCTGTGTTAACCAGACCCTGGAGCAGGGCTGGAACATCGCCCGTATGGCATCGCTGATGACCCCGATCCCCCACACCAGTGCCGCCCAGACCGTCAGCCGTCTGTGTGGTTCGTCCATGAGCGCACTGCACACCGCCGCCCAGGCCATCATGACCGGCAACGGTGATGTATTTGTGATCGGCGGTGTCGAGCACATGGGTCACGTTGGCATGATGCACGGCGTTGATCCGAACCCGGCGTTGTCGCTGTATGCCGCCAAGGCTGCCGGCATGATGGGTCTGACCGCGGAAATGCTCGGCAAGATGCACGGCATTACCCGCGAGCAGCAGGATCAGTTCGGTGTGCGTTCGCACCAGCTGGCGCACAAGGCCACCGTCGAGGGCAACTTCAAGGATGAAATCATCCCGATGGAAGGCCACGACGAGAACGGCTTCCTGCGGGTGTTCACCGAGGATGAAACCATCCGCCCGGAAACCACCATGGAAAGCCTGGGCGCCCTGCGTCCTGCGTTCAACCCGAAAGGTGGCACGGTGACGGCGGGTACTTCCTCGCAGATTACCGATGGTGCTTCCTGCATGATCGTCATGTCTGCCGAGCGCGCCAAGGCCCTGGGTCTGGAGCCGCTGGCGGTCATCCGTTCCATGGCTGTCGCCGGTTGTGATCCGTCGATCATGGGCTATGGTCCGGTTCCCGCGACCAAGAAAGCGCTCAAGCGCGCTGGCATGACCATGGATGACGTCAGCCATGTCGAGTTGAACGAAGCCTTTGCGGCGCAGGCTCTGCCGGTGCTCAAGGATCTGAAACTGCTCGACCAGATGGACCAGAAGGTCAACCTGCACGGCGGCGCCATTGCCCTGGGTCACCCGTTCGGCTGTTCCGGTGCGCGTATCTCCGGCACCCTGCTGAACGTGATGAAGCAGAACAACGGTACCGTTGGTATCGCGACCATGTGTATCGGTCTGGGTCAGGGCATCACTACCGTTTTCGAACGGGTCTGATCGCTCGAGCTGTTTCAGCTTGATCCAAACAACTACCCCCGCCCATGGCGGGGGTAGTTGTTTCTGGGCTTATTGCAACAGGGACGCGCCGATCTTCAGCGTGGTCTCGGTCACCACCTCCACCGGCTGGGCATAACCGCTGGCCATCCAGTACAGTGCGATGTGGATGACGCCACCCAGAATACCTGCCTGGAGCATGCGGTCGAACTGCTGACCGGGTTTTGCCAGTGCCAGGGTCATGTCATGGGTGCTGGCGCGCAGCGCATCTTCGATAGCCTGGTCCACTGCCGGGCTGATGCCGCGAATCTCCACCAGCAGCAATCTCGCCACATTCGGCTCATCCTTCAACGCCTGAAAGTAACTGCCAAGCATGGCGCGGCTGCGCGCCACTGGGTCATCGCCTGCCGCCTTGGCAGCGGCGAGGTTGCGTTCGCGCAAACGTCGCGTGGCCTGTTCATAGCAGGCAAGCAGCAACTCATCACTGTGATTGAAGGATTCATAGAAGTAACGTTGGGTCAGGCCAGCCGCTTCACACACCTGCTTTACGCCTGAATGACGGTAACCATGCTCGCCATAGACTTCGGTGGCGGCATCAATCAACTGCTGGCGGCGCAGCGCACGCCGCTCCGCTGTCGCCGATCCCCGGTAGCGTTTGCCTGTGGTGTCTGCAGTCATGATCTGTTCTGAAAATTAAGATTGTCAGATCATAGCTGACAATATAGATTGTCAACAGGCTTCAGGGATGCTCAGCATGAATAAATTACAAGAACAATTCCAACCAGCGCCGCTGGATGTACTGATTATCGGGGCTGGTCTGTCCGGTATCGGCGCCGCTCGGGCATTGATCGACAAATGCCCGGACAAGCGTTATCTGATTCTCGAACGACGACAGGCCATTGGTGGAACCTGGGATCTGTTCCGTTATCCGGGGATTCGTTCGGACTCGGACATGTATACCCTGGGCTACAGCTATAAGCCCTGGGTCGGGCGCAAGGCAATAGCTGATGGGCCAGACATCAAGCGTTATATCGAGGATATTGCTGACGAGGCGGGCGTTACTCATAACATCCGCTTTGGTCATCAGGTGGTCTCGGCCAGCTGGTGCAGTGAGCAGGCCTTGTGGACGGTGCTCGTTCGGGTAACCGACGCCGCTGGCAGGCAGCGCGATGAGCAGTTGCAGGCGCGCTTCATGTCATTCTGCTCGGGCTATTACAGCTACGACGAGGCCTACCGTCCCGAGTTTCCCAACGAGGCGGAGTTTACCGGGCAGATCATCCATCCGCAGTTCTGGCCGGAAGATCTGGATTGCCGGGGTAAGCGCGTGGTGGTTATCGGGAGCGGCGCCACGGCGGTGACCCTGGTGCCGGCGTTGGCCGAGCAGGGCGCGCAGGTGACCATGCTGCAACGTTCACCCAGCTATGTCGTCTCCCGGCCATTGGTGGATGGGGTTGCCCAGCGCCTGCAACGCTGGCTGCCCTTGCCGCTGGCCTACCATCTGACCCGCTGGAAGAACGTTTTGCTCGGTCAGTACTTCTACCGGCTCGCCCGCAACAAGCCCCAACGGGTCAGGGCCTATCTGTTGCATTTGCTGCAACGCCAGCTCGGCTCGGCGGTGGACATCAAGCATTTCTCGCCCAGCTACAACCCCTGGGATCAACGGGTGTGTGCCGTGCCGGACGGTGATCTGTTTCACATGCTCCGCGCCGGGCAGATCGACATTGCCACCGATACCATCGACTGCTTTACCGCCCAGGGCATACAGCTCAGCTCCGGGCAGGAACTGGAGGCGGACATTATCGTGACCGCGACCGGGTTGAAGCTGAACAGCATGGGCGATGTGCAGGTGCTGGTGGATGGCAAGACGGTCAACCCAGGTGACTGCATGGCCTACAAGGGCATGATGCTCAGCGATGTGCCGAACCTGATTCTTACCTTCGGTTATACCAACGCATCCTGGACGCTGAAAGCGGAACTGACCGCCAATTACATGGCCCGGCTGTTGCGCCATATGGACAAGAAAGGTGCGCGTATAGCGGTGGCGCCCCGTGATCCGGCGGTGGCGGAGCTGCCGTTTCTGAATTTCACCTCCGGCTATGTGCAGCGCGCTGCAGAGATACTACCTAAACAGGGTGATCGGCCATGCTGGCAGGTGAGTCAGAACTACCTGGCGGACAAGTACATTATCCAGTACGGCAAGCTGGATGACGGCGTGTTGCAACTTCAATAAAACCAACAAGAAAACCAAATATGAAAATCCAGGGATGCATAGCGGTACTGACGGGGGCGGGCAGTGGGATTGGTCGAGCATTGGCTCTGGCACTGGCTCGTGAGGGTTGCCATCTGGCGCTGGTGGATATCAATGCCAACAACCTGCGCGAAACAGCGGAGCAAGCACGACATAGTGGCGTCAACGTCACCGAGCACCCGCTTGATGTAGCAGATCGAAGTGCAATCGCGGTTTTACCCGAACAGGTTATCGCCGGCCATGGGCAGGTGGACCTGCTGATCAACAATGCGGGTGTGGCCCTTGGCGGGCAATTCGATCAGCTATCGGTAGAGAATTTCGATTGGCTGATGGCAATCAACTTCGATGCGGTGGTTTGCATGACGCGGGCCTTCCTGCCCCTGCTGCGGCAACGGCCAGCGGCGCGTATCGTCAATGTATCCAGCCTGTTCGGGCTGATCGCACCTGCTGGGCAAACCGCCTACTGCGCCAGCAAGTTCGCCGTCAGGGGCTTTTCGAATGCGTTGCGCGAGGAGTTGGCCGGCAGCCCGGTGGGAGTAACGGTGGTACATCCGGGTGGGATTGCCACTTCGATTGCGACCAGCGCCAGAGGGCCTGAAGGCGCCTGCGAACAGGAGCGGCAAATCCAGCTGGATCGTGCGGCCAAGTTATTGCGTATGCCGCCAGCCAAGGCAGCGGAAATCATTCTCAAGGGGATTGTGCGGGATAAAGCGCGCGTGATTGTCGGTAACGATGCGCTGATATTGTCCTGGCTGGAGCGCTTGATGCCGGTCAGCTATTGGCGGCTATTGCCCAGAATGCCCGGTGCCCAGCGCTGATGGCAACGTACATTAAAAGGGAAGTGAAACGCACATGGGTTATCTGTTGATTGCGTTGTTCTGTCTGGTGGTGCTGGTCGCGGCCGGGCTGTTTATTTTCACTGTCATGACTGCCCGCCGGGTGGAGCTGGGCTTGCCTGCGGAAGGGCGCTTCATCACCATCATGGGCAACCGTATCCACTATATCGAGCAGGGTCATGGCGCGCAGACCCTGTTATTGGTGCATGGCCTGAGCGGAGTATCGCAGAACTTCTCCTACCGGATGCTTGGCGAGCTGGCCAGGGATTACCGGGTAGTGGCTATCGATCGGCCTGGCAGTGGCTATTCAGAACGGCCGGGTCATGCCTCTGCGTCTGTGGTGGTCCAGGCGGATGTGATAGCAGGGTTAATCGATGCGCTGAAACTGGATAAGCCCCTGCTGGTCGGCCACTCGTTGGGCGGGGCGGTGTGCCTGGCCACAGCGCTGCGCCATCCGCAGAAGCTACGCGGGTTGGCGCTGATCGCGCCGTTGACCCATATGCCTCCCGGTGGCCCCTCGTCAGCTTTTGCTGCATTGGCCATTCGTCAATCCTGGCTGCGCAAGCTGTTCGCCTGGACATTGATGGTGCCCATGGCTATCCGTAGGCGCAAGCAGGTGCTGGATATCGTATTCGGGCCGGAGGCGGTACCTGCAGATTTTCCGATCAGGGGAGGCGGGGCGCTGGGGCTGCGACCCAGCCATTTCGTGGCGGCGTCACGGGATCTGGTGGCGCTGGAGGAAGTGCTGCCGCAGATGCAGCAGCGGTATACCGATCTGCAGTTGCCGATCCGGATTCTGTATGGACGTGACGACCGGATTCTTGACCCGCAGGAGCAAGGCCAAGCCATGGTCGAGCGGCTGCCAAGTGTGGAGCTGGAGTTGATTGATGGTGGGCATATGCTGCCGCTGACCCAGCCGGATCTCACCACCGATTTTGTGCGGCGGAGCCTGCAGGCAGCGCCACTCGCTTGACTCTGCAGGCATAAAAAAACCGGAGCTTGGCTCCGGTTTGATCGCTATAGGGCTACTCAGCCCTGGACGTCACGAATCATGTTGCGGGCGATGATGACCTGCTGGATCTGCGTCGTGCCTTCATACAGACGGAACAGGCGCACATCGCGGTAGAACCGCTCAATGGCGTATTCGCTGATGTAACCGGCGCCACCGTGGATCTGCACCCCGCGGTCGGCGACCCGGCCGCACATCTCGGTGGAGAACATCTTGGCGCAGGAAGCTTCGGTACTGATGTTCCGTCCCTCGTCACGCTTGCGGGCGGCGTCCAGCACCATGCAGCGGGCGGCATAGATGTCGGCCTTGCTGTCGGCGAGCATGCCCTGGATCAGCTGGAAGTCGGCAATGCGCTGACCAAACTGCTTGCGTTCGACGGCGTACTGCAGCGAATCGGCGAGCATCCGCTCGGCGGCGCCAACGGCCAGTGCGGCGATGTGCAGGCGGCCCTTGTCGAGTACCTTCATGGCGGTCTTGAAGCCGACGCCTTCCTTGCCGCCGATCAGATTGGCGGCCGGCACCCGTACGTTCTCGAAGATCACATCGGCGGTATGGGCGCCTTTCTGGCCCATCTTCTGATCCGGTTTACCGATGGTCAGACCCGGCGTGCCGCGCTCGACGATAAAGGAGCTGATGCCGCCGGCGCCCTTGATCTCGGGATTGGTGCGGGCCATGACGGTGAAGATACCGGCGTGCGGGGCGTTGGTGATGAAGCGCTTGGTGCCGTTGATCACGTAGTCATCACCGTCGCGCACGGCAGTGGTCTTCAGTGAGGCGGCGTCGGAACCGGAATCGGGCTCGGTCAGGCAGAAGGAACTGAGGTACTCACCGGCGGCCAGCTTTGGCAGATAATGGGCTTTCTGCTCTTCGGTACCATCCAACAGGATGCCGATGGAGCCGATGCCATTGTTGGTGCCGATGTAGGAACGGAACGCGGGAGAAGTGCGACCCAGTTCGAAGGCGATATTCACTTCTTCTTCCATGGTCACGCCCAGCCCGTTGTATTCCTCGGGGATGGTCAGACCGAACAAGCCCATGTCCTTCATCTGTTGGACGATATCCGCGGGAATGCTGTCGGTCTCGGCGACTTCATGTTCCCGGGGAATCAATTCCTGATTGACGAATTGATGGATGGAATCCAGCAGAATCTGCAGTGTTTCCGGATCACGAATCATATGCTCTCCTCAGTAGCCTGCCCGGCAGGCTGGTTATCCAGAGATCCGTCACCCGGAGCTACGTCAGCGGGTGGCAGCCTCTATGTTGTTTACCATGTTCACCAGACGCGGTCCGATGTCCTCCTCAAGCTTCTCTCGAGGCAGGTGAAAGCTCGGGCCGCCGCAGTTGAAAGCCAGCAGGCCGTGTTGCGCATGGATCATGGGGACGGCCACGGAATTGATGTCCCGCTGCCATTCGCCAATCGACATGCAATAACCGAAATCCGCGTAATCCCTGAACGCGCGCTCCAGCCCTTTGCGGATCATCGGCCAGTCGTCCTGGTGCGTGGCCCGCAGGTGATCGAGAATGAATTCCCGCTCGTTTTCCGGCATTGCTGCCAGACACGCCCGACCCATCGAGGTCAGGTGCATCGGCAGATAGGTACCTATGTGCCGGCGCGTACTCATGTTGGCCTTGCCGTAGGCCACATCCAGATAAACCATCTGTAGCCGGTCCCTGGCTGCCATTGCCACCGACGCCTGCGCATAAGCGGCCATTTCTTCCATCAGCGGATGGGAGGAGGCGCGCACCGACAGGTTCGACAGCAGCGCATAACCAATGCCCATCACGCCCACATCCAACTGGTACTTGCCTGTCTGCACTTGCCGCTTCAGACAGCCAAGCCGGGTCAACGTATGCGTCAGCCGCGTAACCGTTGCCTTTGGCAAACCGGTTTTCGTGGCCAGATCCTGATTGCCCAGCAGCGTTTCCCGCGGGGTAAAGCACCGCAGGATCTCCACTCCACGCGCCAAGGCCGTGACGAAATGTCGGTCCTTGGGCGCCTCGTCAAAGGCGCTCAACGGATCGAGCATCTGTGCATCGAAGGCGTCCGCATCTGAAGCCTGTTCATTTAAATTGCTTGTCGGCGGATTGTGACTGGCACGCATGTTATCTCCAGTTTTCATGAAATATCAACAAAACAAAATCAAATACTGCACAGTGAAACACGAGTTCGTCAGAAAAGCAGGTAAATATACCGGCGCTCGGGGCTATAGCCTTGCGAGAGGGGTCTGCTGCTTTACTCAGCTTGCCGGCGAAACTATGATTATCGCGGAATACGGAATCTTATACTGCATAGCGAAACTCCATTCAATGATCTGCTTCGGGCCGGCTTCGAGCCCTGTTGCACGGAACTGTGAGCCAGCCGTCGCTGCGCAGTGTTAGAGTCTGGTCAAACAGAATGATCAAAACCGCGGTACTTCAGGGGTGCGATGCGGGCCCATGCTGCGGAATTCGTTGGGAACGAAGTCGCTGGCTTCATGGCAACAGGAAAACTGAATGGGTGCGCTGACTGGAATACGGGTACTGGATCTGAGCCGGGTGCTGGCTGGGCCATGGTGTGGTCAGATTCTGGCCGATCTCGGAGCTGAGGTAATCAAGGTCGAGCGGCCCGGATGCGGTGATGACACCCGTGGCTGGGGGCCGCCCTGGATGAAGGACAGCGCTGGGGAATGGACGGCCGAAGCCTCCTATTACCAATCAGCCAATCGGGGCAAACGGTCGGTTGCGATTGACCTGGCCAGTGCCGAAGGCCAGGAGCTGGTACGGGCGCTGGTGGCCGATTGCGACGTGTTGATCGAGAATTACAAGGCCGGCTCGCTCAAGAAATATGGGCTGGATTACGCGACCCTCGCGCAGATCAATCCGCGTCTGGTGTACTGCTCCATCACCGGCTTCGGTCAGACCGGACCGCGGGCTGCAGAGCCGGGCTACGATTTCATCATCCAGGGCCTGGGTGGGCTGATGAGCATCACCGGTGAGCGCGACGATCTGCCCGGTGGTGGGCCGCAGAAGACCGGGGTGGCCTTCTCTGACCTGATGACCGGGCTGTACTCCACCATTGCCATCCAGGCGGCATTGATCAACCGGGAGAAGACCGGGCGCGGCCAGCATTGCGATATGGCATTGCTGGATGTACAGGTAGCGACTCTGGCCAACCAGAGCATGAATTACCTGGCCTCGGGCAAGGTGCCGGGGCGCTATGGCAATGCCCACGCCAATATCGTGCCTTATCAGGTCTTTCGCGCGGCCGACCGGGACTTCATCATCGCCTGTGGCAATGACTCCCAGTTCGTGGCTCTGTGTGATGCCATCGGTCTGCCAGAACTGCCGGCGGACCCCCGCTTTATCCGTAATGCGGACCGGGTTCGTAACCGGGAGCAGGTGGTGGATATTCTGGCGGCTCATTTTCTCGGCGGCATGGCCGATGAATGGGTGGCGAAGATCCATGCGGTCAAGGTGCCGGTGGGGGCCATCAACAATATTGCCCAGGCGCTGGAGGAACCGCAGGTCCAGGCTCGTGACATGCTGGTCAACATGCCTCATCCGCTCAATCCGGATTTCACCATGGTGGGCAGCCCGATCAAGCTGTCCGAGACGCCGGTGGAATATCAGCGGCCGGCGCCGATGCTGGGGCAGGATACCGAAGCGGTATTGCGTGAACGTCTGGGATTGAGCGCCGAGCAGTTGGCGGGGCTGAAGGCGCTGGGCATTATCGAGCAGTCGCCCTGAACAATCCGCCTGACAGTCTTTACACAGGTCGCTGCGATGACGCAGCGGCCTACTGTTCCGGCACTGGCAGTGCCAGCGATTCCTTCACTTCTTCCATGACGATGTAGCTTTTCGACTCGCGCACGTGCGGCAGTTTCAACAGGATGTCGCCAAGCAGTTTGCGGTAGGACGCCATCTCGTTGATGCGAGCCTTGATCAGGTAGTCGAAATCGCCCGAAACCAGGTGGCATTCCAGAACGTGGGGCAGTTTGAGTACCGCACGGCGGAACTCCTCGAAGATGTCGCCGGATTTGTAGGACAGATTGATCTCCACGAAGACCAGCAAACCTGCTTCCAGATGGGCGGGATTCAGGCGGGCGCTGTAGCCCATGATCACGCCTTCGCGTTCCAGCCGGCGGACCCGTTCGGTGCAGGGCGTGGTGGACAGACCCACGCGCTCACCCAGTTCGGTAAAGGCGAGACGGCCTTCTTCCTGCAGTTCTCTTAGGATCTGGCGATCGATGCGATCGAGTTCTCGCTGGGCACGATGTTTGGTTCTCATTGGGGGATCTGACTAGACCTTTGGCTAATTGAACGAAAATTAATGCCAAATATAGCGGATTAAATAGTGAATTCAACTGTTGTGGCTCTCCTATAATCCCGGTCACTGCGATAAGCCCGGTAGAGGCGAGGAGTTTCATGATGCGTATTCTGATTCTTGGTAGTGGTGTTGTAGGCACCACCAGTGCTTATTATCTTGCCAGGGAAGGGTTCGAAGTGACCGTGATCGACCGCCAGTCTGGCGTGGCGGAAGAGACCAGTCACGCCAACGCCGGGCAGATCTCCCCCGGTTACGCATCGCCCTGGGCCGCACCGGGTGTGCCCTTGAAGGCTATTAAATGGATGTTGCAGAAGCATGCGCCGCTGAGCATCAAGCCGACCGGTGATATCAATCAGTATCTGTTCATGGCGCGCATGCTGCGCAACTGCACTGCCGCGCGTTACGCCGTGAACAAGGAGCGCATGGTCCGCTTGTCCGAATACAGTCGTGACTGCATGGACGAGCTGCGCGCCGAAACCGGCATTCAATACGAAGGGCGTCAGCGCGGCACCACTCAATTGTTCCGAACCCAGGCCCAGCTTGATAGCGCGGCCAAGGACATCGCGGTACTTGAACAGATGGGAGTGCCCTACGAACTGCTGGATCGCAACACCCTGGCCTCGGCTGAGCCAGCGCTGGCCAAAGTGGCACATAAGCTGAGCGGCGGCCTGCGCCTGCCCAATGATCAGACCGGCGATTGCCTGATGTTTACCCGCCGCATTGCCGAAATGGCGCGCGAACTGGGCGTGGAGTTCCGCTTCAACCAGAACATCGAACGTCTGGATTACGCCGGTGATCGCCTCAATGGCGTTTGGGTCGATGGCAAGCTGGAAACCGCCGATAGCTATGTCATGGCGCTGGGCAGCTACAGTCCGCACATGCTGGCCCCTCTGGGAATCACTGCGCCGATCTACCCGCTCAAGGGGTACTCGATCACCGTGCCGGTCACCAATTCGGACATGGCTCCGGTATCCACCATGTTGGACGAGACCTATAAGGTGGCCATTACCCGTTTCGATAACCGCATCCGCGTCGGTGGCATGGCGGAAATTCGCGGCTACGATCTGAAGATTGACCCACGCAAAGGGCAAACCCTGAAAATGATCGTCGAGGATCTGTTCCCCGAAGGCGCGGATACTTCGACCATCGACCTGTGGACCGGCCTGCGCCCGGCGACGCCCGATGGTACGCCGATCATCGGCAAAACCCGCTATCGCAATTTATTCCTGAATACCGGCCATGGCACCCTGGGCTGGACCATGTCCTGCGGCTCGGCGCGCCTGCTGGCTGATATGATGGCGAAAAAGCCTTCGGCGATCAGCACTGCCGGATTCGACATATCGCGCTACGGCGACAACAAAGAGGTTGACCAACATGCACATCCAGCGACTGCACACTGACAACCGGATGAGCCAGATCGTCATCCACCATGGCACCGTCTATCTGGCGGGTCAGGTTGGCGAGAGCATGGACGCAGGTATCGAACAGCAAACGCAGGAGACCCTGCAGGAAATAGAAAAGCTGCTCGCCGAGGCGGGCAGTGACAAACAGCATATCCTTTCGGTAACTATCTACCTGAAGGATATCGCTCGTGATTTCGCCGGCATGAATGCCGTGTGGGATCGCTGGCTGCCCGAGGGCGTCGCCCCCGTGCGAGCCACTGTAGAGGCCGGAATGTGCGAATCGGATATTCTGGTCGAAATGTCAGTAGTTGCCGCACTGCCTGAAATAACGCGGCCCGACAACCTATAAATCTAACAAGTTGAGATAAGTAAGATGAACAAAAACTCTTGGCAAATTGCCTTGGCGTACATGTCCGTGGTTATCGGTGGCGGCTTTGCCTCCGGTAACGAAGTGCTGCAATTCTTCACCGGTTACGGTATTGCCGGGGTTGCAGGATCGGTTGTATCAGCCGTGCTTTTTGCCTTCCTGGGCATGCAGATCGCCCGCATCAGCTCCATCATGCAGGCCGGATCGCATAAGCAGGTGCTCTACATCATTTTCGGCAAGCAAGCGGGTTTTGTCGTCGATCTTATTCTGTCGTTCTTTCTGTACGGCGTGGGTGTGGTCATGCTCGCTGGCGCGGGCTCGACCCTCGCCCAGCAGTTTGGTCTGGACCCGCTGGTGGGTTCCGTCCTGATGACCGTGCTGGTGATCGGCACCCTGTGTCTGAACGTCAAGGGCATCATCAACCTGATCAGTGCGGTTATGCCGTTCCTGTTGATTCTGGTTCTGGCGATCATGGTCTACTCCATTGTCACCAGCACCGGCTCTACCGAAGAGCTGAACCAGGCGGCAACTGATGTACCGGTCATCACCTTCCTTGGCGCTGAAGTATCGCACTGGGCCTTGAGTGGCTTGCTCTACGCATCCTTCAATATCGCCGTGGGCTTTCCCATGCTGGCAGTCATCGGTGGCCTGACCAAATCGCCGAGAGCGGCTGGGCGCGGCGGTGTGGTAGGAGGTTTGGGGTTGGGCTTTCTGATCATCCTGTTGAACATCGGCCTGTTTGCCAACCTGGACAAGCTGCAGGGTATCGAGATCCCCACACTGATGCTGGCGCAGAATATTCATCCATGGCTGGCGGTGCTCCTGTCCCTGGCGCTGGTCGCCATGATCTACAGTACTGCGGTCGGGATGTTCTTTGCCTTCAGCGCCCGTTTCGCTGCGCCGGAAACCAAGCGCTTCAAAGTCTTGAGTGCCATCTTCACGGTGGTCGGGCTGGGCTTGAGCCAGGTCGGCTTCACCAAGCTGGTGGGTACCGTCTATCCGATGCTGGGTGTGGTTGGGCTGGTGTTGATCATCGCCATCGCGGCGAGCTGGATTCGCACCCGCAAGCGTTCCACCGAAGAGCTGGCCAAGGAGGCCCAGAGCCGAATCTGACGATCTCGGTTCATGAACAAGGCCGCCGTCCGCTCAGCTGATGGCGGCCTTGTCGTTTGTAGAGCAGATCAGTAGCTGACCTCGGGCAACTGGATGCGCTCCAGACGCACTTTATCGGTGGGCGCCATCACGGTTGCCACGCCGTCCACCACTTTCTTGGCATCCTGATTGATCACCCGGGTGGCAATCTTCAGCCGGTTCTTCGGCAGCTTTTCCAATACTTCCAGCTCGATGCGGATCTCATCATCAAGACGTACCGGCCGCAGGAAGTTCAACTCCTGGCCTATATAGATAGTGCCCGGCCCGGGCAGCTCGCAGGCGATCGCGGCGGAGATGAGCGCGCCCGACAGCATGCCGTGGGCGATGCGGCCCTTGAACGGGGTGGTCTCGGCAAACTGCTGGTCGAGATGCACCGGATTCACATCTCCCGAAACAGTGGCAAACAGAATCAGGTCCCGTTCGCTGACGATATGGCTGACACTGGCGGTGTCGCCTACACGGACTTCATCGTAGGTGCGGTTTTCTAGCATGGACATGGAAAAACTCCGATAGTGTCTGGGTTGACATGCAACCGTATTCAGACAATTGATGAAACAGAACGCGGTTTTGTGTTTTTTGCTATTGCTGGTAATTTTGGCTTGGATAATAACAGCGCAGGTGCCTGGCCTGACAGTCAGCGCCCCAACGGGAGAGAAGGATTAAAATGGAAGCATCATTCTGGAATGACAAACGCCCACCGGGGGTGGCTCACGATATTGATCTGAGCCAGTTCAATTCAATCATCGAAGTATTCGAATCGTCCTGCGCGCAGCATGCCGACACGCCGGCCTTCACCAACATGGGGGTGACCCTGAGCTACGGTGAGCTGGAACGCCAATCCGCAGCCTTCGCCAGCTACATCCAGAACTATACCGACCTCAAACCCGGCGACCGTATCGCCATTCAGATGCCCAACGTGTTGCAGTTTCCCATCGCCGTCTTCGGCGCCATGCGCGCTGGGCTGGTGGTGGTCAATACCAACCCGCTGTACACCGCCCGGGAAATGCGCCATCAGTTCACCGACTCCGGTGCGCGTGCGTTGATCTACATGAACCTGTTCGGCCACCTGGTGCAGGAAGTGTTGCCTGATACCGAGATCAAGTACCTGTTCGAGGCGCGCATGGGCGATATGCTGCCGCCGGTCAAGGGGCTGCTGATCAATGCTGCGGTCAAGCATGTGAAAAAAATGGTGCCGACCTATCGTCTGCCACAGGCGGTGTCATTCAAGAAGGCGCTGGCTCGTTGCCAGAACCTGTCGCCCATGCCGGTCACCCGCACGCTGGATGATATTGCCGTACTGCAATACACCGGCGGCACCACCGGGGTGGCCAAGGGCGCCATGCTGACCCATGGCAACCTGGTGGCCAACATGTTGCAGGTGCATGCCAACCTGCAGCAGCTGGGCCAGGACGGCCAGCGGTTGCTGCCCGACGGCGGTGAGGTAATCATCGCGCCCCTGCCGCTGTACCACATCTTCGCGTTTACCGTGAATTGCATGTGCATGATGCTGGCCGGGCACCACAACGTGCTTATCACCAATCCGCGTGATATCCCGGGCTTCATCAAGGAATTGAAGAAGTGGCAGTTTTCTTCGATCGTCGGGCTGAATACGCTGTTCGTCGCGCTGATGGAGCATCCGGAGTTCGACGAGCTGGATTTCACCCGACTCAAGAGCACCACCTCCGGCGGCACCGCACTGGTCAAGGTGACAGCCGAGCGCTGGCAGAGCCGAACCGGCAGCGGTATCGGTGAAGGCTATGGCTTGACCGAGTGTTCACCGGTGGTCTGCTCCAGTCCCGGGGATGGCCTGGCGAGACTGGGCACCGTGGGTTTGCCGGTACCCGGCACGGCGGTGAAGGTGATTGATGAAAATGGCGTCGAGCTGCCGTTGGGTGAGCGCGGCGAGTTATGCGTCAAGGGGCCACAAGTGATGAAAGGCTACTGGCAGCGCGACGAAGCCACTGCCGAGGCGATGGATGCCGATGGCTGGTTCAAGACCGGTGATGTTGCCGTGATCGATGAGGACGGCTTCGTCAGCATCGTGGACCGGATCAAGGACCTGGTGATTGTGTCCGGTTTCAACGTCTACCCCAACGAGATTGAAGATGTAGTCTCGGCTCACCCCAAGGTGGCCAGCGCAGCGGTGATCGGAGTACCGGACGAGAAGTCGGGCGAGGCAGTGAAGCTGTTTGTCGTGCCCTCGGCCGTTGATCTGACGGTGGAGGAGCTGAAAGCCTATTGCCGCTCCAATTTCACCGGCTACAAGGTACCCAAGCATTATGAGATCCGCGACTCGCTGCCCATGAGTCCGGTTGGCAAGATCCTGCGTCGGGAATTGCGCGACCAGTAACTTTCCATTGATTGTCGAATACAAAAACCGGCTGACTGATCAGTCGGTTTTTGTCCTTCTCGTCCCGCTTTTCTCCGTCACCTCGGATCACTTCCGCGCTATGGCCTGAGCCCAAAAAAGCTGTTAGGCTGCAGCCACTTTTCGACCGGAATGGATGAAATATTCACAAAAGGTCGAAACCCGATTCTGCCTGATAGTAGGGGCTCACCGCATCATCCCGGACTGGCGAAGCCAGCCGAGGCCAGAGCTTCGATAACCAAATACAATAGCAGCGGTAATTGCAACCGGACGCATTACAGGGGGTATTCATGCACGCGAGTTTTTGGACCGACAAGTATCCGGAGGGCATTCCCACCGAGATCAATCCTGATCAATACCCCAATGTTCTGGCGGTCCTCAAGGATTCATGCGAGCGTTTCGCCGACAGGCCAGCTTTTACCAACCTCGGCAAGACCATTACCTGGGGCGAAATGTATCACCTGTCAGGTGAGTTTGCTGCCTACCTGCAGACCCATGCCGGTCTGCAGCCGGGCGACCGTATCGCCGTACAGCTGCCGAACGTGTTGCAGTACCCCATCGTCGTGTTCGGTGCCATGCGCGCCGGCTATGTAGTGGTCAACACCAATCCGCTGTATACCGCCCGGGAAATGGAACACCAGTTCAACGATTCCGGTGCCAAGGCGCTGGTTTGCCTGGCCAACATGGCGCACCTGGCGGAGGAAGTGGTGCCGAAGACTGGCGTCAAGCACGTCATCGTGACCGAGGTCGGCGACATGCTGCCGCCGCTCAAGCGGGTGCTGGTCAACGCCGTGGTCAAGCATGTGAAGAAGATGGTTCCCGCCTGGTCCATTCCCGGCTCGGTGCCTTTCACCAAGGCCATGAAGGTCGGTGCCAAGGCCGACTTCCGTGAAGCCAATCCCGGCGCTGAAGATACCGCTGTGCTGCAATACACCGGCGGCACCACCGGCGTGGCCAAAGGGGCCATGCTGACGCATCGCAACCTGCTGGCCAATATGCTGCAGTGCAAGGTGATGATGCCGGAGAACATGAAAGAGGGCGAAGAGGTCATCATCTGCCCGCTGCCGCTCTATCACATCTACGCTTTCACCTTCCATTGCATGTCGGTCATGCTGCTGGGAGGGCAGAACGTTCTGATTACCAACCCGCGGGATATCCGGCGACCGTCAAGGAAATGAAGCAGTACCGCTTCAGCGCCTTTGTTGGTCTTAACACCCTGTTTGCCGCCCTGTGCAACAACGAGCAGTTCCGTCAACTGGACTTCAGCGCCATGAAGCTGACCCTGTCCGGCGGCATGGCCCTGCAACAGGCTACCGCCGAGCGCTGGCACAAGGTGACGGGTTGTGAGGTGTCCGAAGGCTACGGCATGACTGAAACCAGTCCGGTGGTCTCGGTCAACCCGACCCATGCCACGCAACTGGGCACCATCGGTATCCCGGTCCCTTCGACTCTGTGCAAGGTGATTGATGACGATGGTCAGGAGCTGCCGGTGGGTGAGCGCGGCGAGTTGTGCGTCAAGGGCCCGCAAGTGATGAAGGGCTATTGGCAGCGGCAGGAGGCTACCGATGAAGTGCTTAGCGCGGACGGCTGGTTGCAGACCGGTGATATCGCCATCATCCAGGAAGACGGCTACATGCGCATCGTCGACCGCAAGAAGGATATGATCGTGGTGTCTGGCTTCAACGTCTATCCCAACGAGTTGGAAGACGTGATGGCGGCGATCCCGGGTGTACTGCAATGCGCAGCCATCGGCGTTCCCAGCGACAAGTCCGGCGAGGCGATCAAGGTGTTCGTGGTCAGGGAGCCGGGTGCGGAGCTGACCGCCGAACAGGTCAAGACTCACATGCGCGACAAGCTGACCGCTTACAAGGTGCCCAAGGACGTGGAGTTCCGCGACAGCCTGCCGACTACCAACGTTGGCAAGATCCTGCGCCGCGAGCTGCGTGACGAGGAACTGAAGAAACTCGGCGCAGCATAACGCCCGATTCTTTGCGACAATAAGCCCCGCCCGGGTCCTCCGGGCGGGGCTTTTTCGTGCTGCTGCCTGAATTGCCCCGCATGACGTACCTTTGACAGACAGGAAAGCATGACCGATCTCGATACCCTTGCCGCCAATCTCGAACACGCCATGTCCGCTGAGCGCCCACGACTGCAACGCCAGTTGCAGAGCCTGGGCAAGCAACCGGAACCCGCACGGCTGGAGCGGTGGCTGGAGCAGCTGAAAACCTCCTGCGCCAAGGTGACGGCACGGCGTGAGAGTGTACCCACGGTACGCTATGACGACAGCCTGCCGATTGCCGCCAAGCGTGACGAGATCAAACGCGCCATTATGGGCAGCCAGGTCGTGGTGATCGCCGGGGAGACTGGCTCGGGCAAGACCACCCAGTTGCCGAAAATCTGCCTGGAACTGGGGCGGGGCGCCCATGGCCTGATTGGCCATACCCAGCCACGGCGCCTCGCAGCGCGCAGTGTTGCCAGCCGGGTGGCCGAGGAGCTGGGTACGCCCCTGGGCGAGCTGGTCGGTTTCCAGGTGCGCTTCACTGACCAGAGCAATGAGCACACTCTGGTCAAATTGATGACCGACGGCATCCTGCTTGCCGAAACCCAGAATGACCGCCTGCTGTCACGCTATGACACCCTGATCATCGACGAGGCCCACGAGCGCAGTCTGAATATCGACTTTCTGCTCGGTTACCTGAAAACCATTCTGCCGCTGCGGCCGGACCTCAAGTTCATCATCACCTCGGCCACTATCGACCTGGAGCGCTTTTCCGCCCATTTCAACGATGCGCCCATCATTGAAGTGTCGGGCCGCACCTTCCCGGTGGATGTCTGGTATCGGCCGTTGTCGGCGGAGGTGGACGAGGAGGGCAATCGTGTCGAGGAAGACCTGAGCATCGATCAGGGTATCCTCGCGGCGCTGCGCGAACTGGACGCCCATGAGCGGGCTACCGGCAAGCCGCCGGGGGATGCGCTGGTCTTTCTGCCCGGCGAGCGGGAGATCCGCGATACCGCCGACTTCCTGCGCAAGGCCAATCTGAAGCATACCGAGATCTTGCCGCTGTACGCCCGGTTGTCAGTGGCAGAGCAGCAGAAGATCTTTGCCAGCCATGCCGGGCGCCGGGTGATTCTGTCAACCAACGTGGCCGAGACCTCGCTGACGGTGCCGGGCATCGTCTACGTGATTGACCCTGGTGAGGTGCGGATCAGTCGTTACAGTCCACGCTCCAAGGTGCAACGGCTGCCGATCGAGCCGGTGTCCCAGGCCAGCGCCAATCAGCGCAAGGGGCGTTGTGGCCGCGTGGCGCCGGGTATCTGCGTGCGCCTGTATGACGAGGCGGATTTCCTCGGGCGCCCTGAATTCACCGCCCCGGAAATCCTGCGGACCAACCTGGCGGCGGTGATTCTGCAGATGCTGCATCTGCGCCTGGGCCGGATCGAGGACTTTCCTTTCATCGAGCCGCCGGACGGTCGTGCCATCAGCGACGGCTTCAACCTGTTGCAGGAGCTGGGCGCGGTCGAGCGAGACGGCAGTATCACCGAGGTGGGCCGCCAGTTGGCGCGACTGCCGGTGGACCCACGTATCGGCCGCATGCTGATCGAAGCCGCAGTGCTGGGCAGCTTGCAGGAGGTACTGATCATCGCCAGTGCGCTGGCCGTGCAAGACCCGCGGGAGCGGCCGATCGAGCGCCAACAGGCGGCAGATCAGGCCCATGCCCAATGGCGCGATGATCAGTCCGACTTTGCCGCCTTCGTCAACCTGTGGCGCGGTTTCGAGGAGCAGCGGCAGGACTTGTCGCAGAACCAGTTGCGTAGCTGGTGCCGGCGACAGTTCCTCAATTACCTGCGGATGCGGGAATGGCGGGAAACCCACCGTCAGCTGTTGCTCACCTGCCGGGACCTGGGCCTGCAGAGTAATCCCGAGCCAGCCGGTTATGACCCGGTGCACAAGGCGCTGCTGGCCGGTCTGCTGAGCCACCTGGGTAACAAGACCGAGGAGGGGGATTATCTCGGCGCACGGCAGCGTCGGTTCATGCTGCATCCATCCTCGGCCCTGGCGAAAAAGCGCCCGGCCTGGGTGATGGTCGCGGAGCTGACCGAAACCCGGCGGCTCTATGGCCGGCTGGTCGCCAAGATCGATCCCTTGTGGGTGGAGCCTCTGGCCGGTCACCTGACCAAGACCAGCCACAGCGAGCCCCATTGGGAAAAGAAGCGCGGCCAGGTAGTGGCTTTCGAGCAGGTCACGCTCTACGGGCTGATCATTGTGCCGCGGCGCAAGGTTCATTTTGGCCCCATCGACCCGGTGGTGTCCCGCGAACTGTTCATTCGTCATGCGCTGGTGGAAGGGCAATGGCATGGGCGCGCCGCCTTCAACCGTGCCAATCAGGCCTTGTTGGAGGAGCTGGATGCGCTGGAGGCCAAGGCGCGCAAGCGTGACATTCTGGTCGATGATGAGACCCTGTATCGGTTCTTCGATCAGCGAGTCCCGGAGGATATATATCAACTGGCCAGCTTTGAGCGCTGGGTCAAGCGCACCAGCCAGGATCAGCCAAAACTGCTGCACATGACCCGTGAGGACCTCCTGCAGCGTGAGGCCAACGAGGTCAGCGCGGAGCAGTATCCGGATACCCTGCGCTGGCAACGGGTCGCGTTGCCGCTCAGCTATCATTTCGAGCCGGGCCATCCTGCTGACGGTGTCACCCTGAAGGTGCCCATGGCCCTGCTGCGGCAGTTGCCTGAGGAGCGGCTGGAATGGCTGGTGCCCGGCCTGTTGTATGACAAATGCGTGGCGCTGGTACGCGGCCTGCCCAAGGCGCTGCGCAAGAATTTCGTGCCGGTGCCCGATTTTGTCCGGGCGGCACTGGAGCGAATGCCCTTCGGCGAGGGCAAGTTGACTCAAGCCCTGGGCCGGGAGCTCACGCGGATGACCGGCGTACGTCTGGACGAGGAAGCCTGGGCCGACATCAGTCTTGAAGAACATCTGTTGATGCGCATTGAGGTAGTGGATGCCGAAGGCAAGGAAATCGCCTCGGGCCGAGACTACAGTGCGCTGTGCAGCCAGTTGAGCGGGCGCTTGGCGGATCGTCAGGCGTCGGTCGAGGCGGCACCTGCGGCGCAGACCAGCGTGCCGGCCGGTCAGGCCGAGTTACCTCTGAAAGTCAGCCGCCGGCAGGCTGGTATCGACGTGGACTTCTGGCCGGCCTGGGCAGAGCAGGGCGATGGGGTGACCGAGCAACTGTTCGATAATCCGGCCCAGGCGGAACAGGCCCATCGCCTCGGGGTGCAGCGGTTGCTGTTGCAGGCTCTGTCCGAGCAGGCCAAATTCCTGCGTCAGAAGCTGGGCGCGCTCAAGGAAGCGGCGATCTATTACCGTGACTTCGGCAATCAGCAACAACTGACTGAAGATGTGCTGCTGGCGGCAGTGGATCGGGCCTGTCTGCCTGCGGGCGAACCCTTGCCGCGCAGCCCGGCGCAGCTGCAGGCGCGGGTCGAGGCGGGCAGGGCGGAGTTCGTGCCCACTGCGGAGAAACTCGCGGCGCAGGTACTGAGCATTCTCAAGGCCTGGCATGCGGTACAGAAGCGCCTCAAAGGCAAGATCGACCTGGCCCGGGCTATCGCCATGAATGATATCCGCGAACAGCTGGGGCAGCTGGTATTCAAAGGCTTCGTGCGCGCCGTGCCGGCGCAGTGGCTGGGGCAGTATCCGCGCTACTTCACAGCTATTGAACAGCGGCTGGACAAACTGCCCGGACAGGTGCAGCGTGATCGGGTCTGGACTGACGAGATCCAGCAATTCAGCGAGCAACACCGCACCCGGGCCGAGCGCTACCGGCTGGAAGGCCGACAGGATGAGCGTCTGGAGCAGTGGCGCTGGATGCTGGAAGAATACCGGGTATCGCTGTTTGCCCAACAGTTGGGGACCAAAGTACCCGTATCGGAGAAGCGCCTGAAGAAACTCTGGCATGAGATCACCGGCTGAATGGGCGCCACCGGTAGACCATGGACATTGTCGAGAAAAGGATTTGTCTGGTGAATGAAGAGCGGATTGTTTCTAGCTCCGTGCCCGGAACCGCGGATGCGTCCCTCCGGGTACGACGCTTCACTTCCGCCGCCGGTGGGCCGGCGGTGCTGCTATTGCACGGCCTGGGCGAGCGGGGCGCGGTATTCTGTCCAGCCGGTGGCACCGGACTGGCGCCCTGGCTGGCTGATGCGGGCTACGATGTGTATGTGCCGGATCTGCGCGACCGCGCGACTGACAGCGCCCCCGTACCGGATATTTCCCAGTTTCAATTGATCTGCGAAGACCTGCCTGCGTTGTACGAACTCATTGCTGGCGAACACCCGGGCGAGCGCTTTGCCATCATTGCTCACGGCTGGGGCGGCGTGTTGGCAGCCAGCGCGCTGATCCGGCAGCCGGCCTGGCTGGAGCATATCGCCGGACTGATCCATATCGGGGTTCGGCGCGTCTGTCATCAGCGCAACTGGCAGCGTCGGTTGTTACTGGATGTGATGTGGAAACGGCTCGCACCGCTGGCTGGCCGACGTCATGGTTTCGTACCCCTGAGCAGGCTCGGTCTGGGGAGTGCTGACCTGTCGTTGAGGCTGCATGCTGATAGCCAACTGTGGCAAAATGGCGGCAACTGGCGTGATCCGCAGGATAGTTTCGATTATGCTGCGGCATTGGCAGCGATCCGCTGGCCGAGCAGTCTGTATCTGGCAGGCTACAAGGATCATTGCATGGGGCACTTCGCAGACGTCAAGGCGTTCGCTCGGGAGCTGGGCAGCCACGACGCGCAGCTGGTATTGCTGCGCAAGGGCACCGGCAGCGCCCGTGATTATGGCCACCTCGATGTGCTGACTCACCCTCAGGCCGTCAATGACCATTTTCCGCTGATGCTGGCCTGGCTGGCTCGGCAGATGGATGCAGACACGCCATAGCAGATATTTCAGTGGCCGTACCGCCGATATCCGGCGTCACCGCCCATTACATTGAAAATATAAAGAGGTTCGACCGTGCAGAAAGTAGTCATCAGCGGCACAGGTTTGTACACCCCCCCGAACAGCATCAGCAACGACGAACTGGTGGTCAGCTTCAACGCCTGGGCCGAGCGGTTCAACCAGGAGAACGCCGAGGCCATCGCTGCCGGCGAGCTGGCACCAGCGCCGCTATCGAGCAGCGAATTCATCGAGAAGGCCTCCGGCATCAAGAGCCGTCATGTGGTCAACAAGAGCGGTATCCTCGATATCGACCGCATGGTTCCGGATATTCCCGAGCGCAGCAATGACGAGTGGTCGATCCTCTGCGAAATGTCGGTGAAGGCCGCTACCGAAGCCCTGGAGCGTGCCGGCCGCACCGCTGCGGATATCGATGGCGTGATCGTTGCCTGCTCCAATCTGCAGCGGGCCTATCCGGCTATCGCTGTGGAAGTGCAGGCCGCTCTGGGTATCCAGGGGTTCGGCTTCGATATGAACGTTGCCTGCTCTTCTGCCACCTTCGGCATCCAGGCCGCCGCCAATACCGTAAGCACGGGTCAGGCGCGCGCGGTGCTGATGGTCAACCCCGAGATCTGCACCGGTCATATGAACTTCCGTGACCGTGACAGTCACTTTATCTTTGGCGATGCGTGCACCGCGGTCATTGTCGAGCGGGCTGAGGATGCGGTCTCCGAGCATCAGTTCGAGATCGTCGGCACCAAGCTGCTGACCCAGTTCTCCAATAACATCCGCAACAACTTCGGCTTCCTCAACCGGGCCGATGAAAGCGGTATCGGCCAGCCGGACAAACTCTTCGTTCAGGAAGGCCGCAAGGTATTCCGTGAAGTCTGCCCGATGGTCGCCGAGCTGATCGGCAAGCACCTGGAAGAGCTCAAGCTGTCGGTGGCTGACGTGAGCCGCTTCTGGCTGCACCAGGCCAACCTGAACATGAACATGCTGATCGCCCGCAAGCTGCTGAGCCGTGACCCTGATCTGGAGAAGGAAGCGCCGGTAGTGCTGGATGAATATGCCAACACCAGTTCGGCGGGCTCGATCATTGCCTTTCACAAGTACCAGGATGATCTGCCGTCCGGTAGCCATGGCGTGATCTGCTCCTTCGGTGCCGGTTACTCCATTGGCAGCGTTATCGTCCGCAAACGGTAATATCTCTCTCGTTACACTGCCGCCCAGAACTCTCTCGGCGGCAATCTCTTCGCCGGCAATATGCCGGCGTTTCTATTATCCGTTTTCGCAAAAGTTCCCCCTGTCTTCAAATCTTCATATTTCAGCAAGCTGTCTGTCATATCGGATTTCCATAATCGCTCCGTCGAAACAAAACGACGTCAGTCACACGCAGGATGACGTTTTACAACCCGAAGGAGTTTTATCCGATGAAGAAGAAGTTGATTGCACTTGTTGTTGGTGCTGCAGCTGTCATGCCCGCCGTGGCCATGGCTGATGTAACAGTCTATGGTCGTGCCCACGTTTCCACCGACTTCCTGGACGATGGTGCCGATTACTCCGAAACCAACATCTCCAGCAACTCTTCGCGCCTGGGCTTCAAGGGCGATCACCAGATCAACCCGAACCTGAAAGCGTTCTTCCAGATCGAGCAGCAGATCAACTTCAACACCGGCGAGAGTGATGGTGGTGAGAACTTCGCTACCCGCGATACTTTTGTTGGCGTCGCCGGTACCAACTGGGGTGCTGTCCAGCTGGGCCGTTTCGACAGCCCGTTCAAGGTCGCCCGTGGTCCGGCCAACCTGTTCGGTGACCAGGTCGGTGACATGCGTAACCTGACCCGTGTCGGCAATGCCCGGTTCGATGAGCGTTACGACAACACCGTTCAGTACACCACGCCAAGCCTCGGTGGTTTCAATATCAAGCTGGCCTATTCGGTCTACGAAGGTCAGTCACTGGTCGTTGATGAAAATCACCCCGACTACAACGAAGACTCCGATGCTTTCAGTGCCTCGTTGAACTATGCTGCCGGCGCGTTTGAAGGCTCCCTGGCTTATGAAACTGCAGAGAGCAACACCGGCCGCGGCGAGCGTGATGGTTTGCGTGCTGCGGCGGCTTACAAGCTGACTGATGCATTCAAGCTGGTGGGTTTCTATCAGACCGTCGAATATGATGATTCCGACGCTACGGCTGTTCAGCGTGATTTGTGGACTGCTGATGTCTACGGTTTGGGCGGCGAATTCAAATTTGCCCCCAATACCGCGGTCAAGGCGATGTACATGACCCGTGACGCCGATGCCAACAATGCCGACAGCGACATGTGGGTAGTGGGTATTGAGCACAAGCTGGACAAGGCCGTTCGTGTCTATGCCAACTATGCCCTTGTCGATAATGACGACGATGTTGCGCTGACGCCGTGGAGCCAGGCTCGTACTGCTAACCCAGGCGACGCCGATGCTTCGGGTGAAAAAGCTACTGGTTTCAGTGTGGGTCTGCGCTACGACTTCTGATCCCAGCTGAGGGAACGGAAGCACCGAACCGGGTTGCTCATTCAGAGCAACCCGGTTTTTTTGTGCTCAATCGGCTCTGATGTTACCTGACGTGCCGAGCGGCCTGTCATCGAACTGACATCATTTGTTCTTATTCTTGTTTCGCTCGTAATCCTACACGGTGGCTGCGAACGTCCAGCCTGCCCATTCGCATCAAGGAGTTTCCATGCGTAGTCTTTTCGCTCTCGCCGCTGCCTGCCTGCTGTCTGCCTGTGCTCAGCAGTCCCATGTGCAGCTCTATCCCGGTTCGCCGTTATCCGCCGGCCAGGTGCTCACCGTAGTGGTGCCCAACGAACTCGAAGTGCAGACTATCAACGGTCAGCAGCTCCCCGCTGCCAACTGGAGCTTTGGGACCGCGGACAAGCGCCTGGAGCTTCAGCCGGGGGCTTATCAGGTCAGCGCCTTCTACAAGAATGGCTTCGATATCGATGGTGGTATCAATCATGAAGTCGTGCGTGGGCGCAGCGTGATCTTTACCATTGATGGTCAAGGTGGTGAGCTGTGGGAGCTGGACTTCGACCGGCCGCAAGGTCTGCAGGAAGCCAAGGACTTCGAAAACGAGTTCAATGCCTGGGCGGTGAATACCCGCACCGGTGAGCGATATGCAGCAACCGCTGGTCAGCGTAACACGTCATTGGTCAACAATTTACTCGGTGGTTCCACTGCGGTTGCTGAACAAACTACGGTAGCTCCTTTGGGTGCAACCCCGGCCACTGCTCCTGCGGTTCAAACGGCTCCGGCACAACAGGTCATTGCACCTATGCCGAACGCTGCAACCCAGCAGACCTTGCCGCATAACGACGCTACGCTGACCACGCTGCAACAGATGTGGCAGCTGCTCAGCGAAGACAGTCGCGCGACCTTCCTTGAATGGGCGCAACAGTAAGATAGCCCCGCGCGGAGGCATTCCGGCCTCCCGCCCATCCTCTCCCTGTGGCATGCTTGTCGCCATGCACATACGTCAGTTGAACCACATAAGCGATATTTCCGCATCAGCCTGGGATGCTCTGCTGAGCACCGATTATCCTTTTCTTCGCCACGCCTTTCTTCATGCGCTTGAGCACAGCGGGTCGGTGAGCTCGGAGCAGGGCTGGGAGCCTGCCCATCTGGTGGTGGAAAACCCTGATGGCAGCCTTCAGGCGTTATTGCCGCTGTATCGCAAACACCACTCCTGGGGCGAATATGTATTCGACTTTCAGTGGGCTGACGCCTGGGAGCGGGCAGGGCAGCGTTATTATCCCAAGCTGACGGCTGCCATTCCTTTTTCTCCCATTCAGGGGCCACGCCTGGTGGCACGCTGTGCTGACAGTCGTGGATTGGTGATCAGCTGGCTCAATCGGGAAGTAGCTGCCGGCCGGATCAGCGGAGCGCATCTGCTGTTCAATGATGGCCAGGAAAACGCTGCTCTGGAAGCGGCCGGTTGGCTTCAGCGGCTGGGCTGCCAATTCCACTGGGTCAATCGCGGTTATGCTTGCTTCGATGATTTTCTGATCGCCTGCAGCTCGCGCAAGCGCAAGAATTTCCGTAAGGAACGCCAGAGTGTGGCGGCCCAGGGCATCGAGTTCGATTGGCGCTGCGCGAATGACATCAGCAGCTCCGACTGGGAGCGGTTCTATCCGTTCTATGCAGCGACTTACCTCAAGCGCGGGCGTCATCCCTACCTTAACAGCGCTTTCTTCGAGTCACTGTCGGCTGGTATGGCGGAGTCGGTGCGGTTGGTGTTTGCCAGGGAGGCGGGGCGGGAGGTTGCTGCGGCGTTGTTTCTGGTGGGCGGTGATACGCTATACGGCCGGTATTGGGGCTGCCTGGAAGAGTATGACCGGCTGCATTTCGAGACCTGTTTCTATCAGGGCATGGAGCGTTGTATTGCCGAGGGGCTGAGCCGTTTCGATGCCGGTGCCCAGGGCGAACACAAGCTGTTGCGTGGGTTTGAACCGGTATTGACTCAATCCTGGCACCGGATGCAGCCTGGCCTGCATGAGGCGGTAGCGGGTTTTCTGCTGCAGGAGCGTGACGGCATTCGCGCCTACCAGCAAGACGCGATGAATTATCTTCCCTATCGTCGGGAAGGCCGCCCCTGAAGACCTTCTGCGCTTTCCAGGGGCTTGCCGAGAGACCTATTCCGCGGTTTCTACCCGCTTGGCGCTGATGATGGTGACTGGGTTCTGCGGCACGTTCTGGTGTCCGCCCTGGTTGCCGGTCGGTACCTTGGCAATGGTTTCAACCACATGCTCGCCAGCGACAACCTTGCCGAAAACCGCATAGCCGAAGTCGCGGCTGCCGTGGTTCAGGAAGTCATTGCTGGTGAGATTGATGAAGAACTGGCTGGTGGCGCTATCGCGCACCTGGGTGCGGGCCATGGCAACGGTGTAGCGGTCATTCTTCAGCCCATTATCAGCCTCGTTCTTGATCGGTTGGCCAACGGCACGCTGACGCATGTTGGCATCGAAGCCACCCCCCTGAATCATGAAGCCGGGGATGACGCGATGGAAGATCAGGCCGTCGTAGTGGCCGGCGTCAGCATAACGCAGAAAATTCTCCACGGAGATGGGCGCCGCTTCCGCGTTCAGCTCCAGTTCGATATCGCCATGACTGGTATTCAGCAGCACCCGCGGGTTATCCGCCAGGACAGCAGTGCTGGCCAACAGCAGCGCGCAGGTTCCGATCAGTTTCTTGAGCATGCTTATCTCCATCGAAAAGGAAAGGCGCAGGGGCGCCATTGGGAATTCAGAGGGCATCGAGTGTAAGCACAACCGAAGCCGGACACAACGGCCCTGGGTGCGCTGGTCAGCGTTGGGAGTGCTCGATGATCAGGTCGGCCAATATGCGTGTGGCAGGCCCCAGGGGCTTGTCCTTGTTTGCAAAAAGAAACATGTTGGCCGCGCGGCGGCCGCCCTGGACCAGGGGCAATGCTTTCAAGCTGCCGCGGGTCAGTTGCTCGGCGATGGCATGCTCGGGAAACCAGGCGAAGCCCAACCCTTGCGTCACTAACTGGCTGGCAGTGTTCAGGTTGGTCACTGTCCAGCGTTGTTCAGCTCCGAGCCAGCCAGCATCGCGTGGCTGACGCCTTCCCGAATCCCGGATCACGACCTGCAGGTGGGATTGCAGATCGTTGTGGGTCAACGTCCGGCCAAGCCGATGCAGGGGATGCTCTGGATGGGCTACGGCCACGAACTCGATATCATCAAGCTGATGGGGTAGGTAGCCCGCGATGTTAATACCGGAAATGGCCAGATCGGCAGTGCCATCATGCAAGCACTCTTCCACCCCGGAAAGCACCTCTTCACGCAGCTGCACCCGGCAGCCCTTGCTCTGCGGCATAAACGCCTTCAGCGCTCCGGCCAGACGCTGGGTGGGGTATGCGGCATCGACCACCAACTGCACTTCGGCTTCCCAGCCCTGGTCCATGTTCCAGGCCAGCTCTTCCAGCTGACTGGCTTCCTTGAGCAGGTTGCGCGAGCGCCGCAGCAGGGCGGCTCCGGCTTCGGTCAACACGGCTTTGCGCCCGGCAATCTCCAGCAGCGGTACACCGAGCTGCTCCTGCATGCGGGCAACCGTGTAGCTGACCGAAGACTGCGAGCGATGCAGGGCCTCGGCAGCCTGAGCGAAGCCGCCATGATCGACGACGGCTTGCAGGGTGCGCCATTGTTCCAGGGTGACGCGTGGTGCTTTCATCGATGGAACCTCTGGCCTATGGTGATGAATGAGATATCGTTGAGACGAGGAAGCAAATGTACCAACTTTTGCTGGCCATCGGGATAGCCCTGGCGCCACCAGTGTTCGCCGAGGCATTTCCCATCGATGTGAAGCTGGGCCCTGGCGCAGACGAGGTGTCGGTGAGCAGCACCGATCTGGGCAATATTGCTGCGCTCAAGCTGACCAGTCAGGCTACTGTGCCGCTGCGTTGCCAGGCCACCTTCGTCAATGGCCCCGAGCGGCCGCTACCGCGCAGAGTACGCCTGCAGCCGGGCGAGGAGGTAGTGCTGACCCATGAGTTCACGCGGGAGATCATTCGGGTCCGGGTGCATATCGATTGCGCACCGGAATGAGGCTTTTCTGCAGGCAATAAAAAACCCGGCAATTCGCCGGGTTTTTCTTGATTTGGCTCCGCGACCAGGACTCGAACCTGGGACCCAATGATTAACAGTCATTTGCTCTACCAACTGAGCTATCGCGGAACGGATGCGCGCACTTTACCAAAAAAATCATCCAAGTCAATACCTTGAACCACTTTTCAATAAGTGCGCGGAGGTTTGCTTCAGCCTTTGAGCATCACCTTGGCCATGGCGTTGGCGACCAGATCAATATTGCCATGGTTGAGCGCGGCCACGCAGATGCGGCCGCTGCCGACCGCGTAAATGGCGGACTCTTCGGCCAGGCGCGCGACCTGTTCGCGACTCAGGCCGGAGTAGGAGAACATGCCGCGCTGCTGTTCGATGAAGCTGACATCCTGCTGGACGCCGGCGGCACGAAGCTTGTCAGCCAGGGCGTGGCGCATCTGCTTGATGCGTACACGCATCTCGGCCAGCTCTTCAACCCACATGGCATACAGTTCGGCATTGTTCAATACCGCGGCCACTACCTTGGCGCCATGGGTCGGCGGGTTGGAATAATTGGTGCGAATGACACGCTTGAGCTGGGATAGCACCCGTTCGCCTTCTTCGGGCGTTTCGGTGATCAGTGTCAGTGCGCCGACGCGCTCGCCGTACAGTGAAAAGGATTTGGAGAAAGAGCTGGCGATCAGACAGGGCAGGCCGGCCTCGGCGAACAGGCGCACTGCCAGCGCGTCGTCTTCCAGATTGTCACCAAAGCCCTGATAGGCGATGTCCAGGAAGGGCACATGGTTGCACTTGCGGACAACGTCGATCACCTGCTTCCATTGGTCCGCGCTGAGGTCCACCCCGGTCGGGTTGTGGCAGCACGCGTGCAACAGCACCACGCTGCCTTCAGGTAAGGCTTCGATCCCTTGCAGCATGCCTTGGAGATTCAGCCCGTGGGTGGCCGGATCATAATAGGGATAGGTCACCACCTCGTAGCCCGCGGTTTCGAACAGCGAGCGATGGTTTTCCCAGCTCGGATCACTGATCGCGACCAGGCGTTTGCCTGCCTGGCGATACAGGAAGTCCGCGCCCAGCTTCAGTGCGCCGGTGCCGCCCAGCGACTGGGCCGTGACCAGGCGACCGGAGGCCAGTAGCGCTGAATCGGCACCCAGCAGCAGTTTCTGTACAGCAAGATCGTAAGGTGCCAGACCCTCCATGGGGAGGTAGGTGCGGGCAGCGTGCTCGGCAACCCGCGCCTCTTCTGCCGCCTGTACTGCGCGGAGGAGGGGAACCTTACCGTTCTCGTCGTAATAGACGCCGACGCCCAGATTGACTTTTTCTGTACGCGGATCGGCATTGAAGGCTTCGTTCAGGCCAAGGATGGGATCGCGTGGCGCCATTTCTACGGGGGAAAACAGACTCATGATATGGGCAGACTCGAAACAGGTGAATGTAAGCGTCGGGCTGTGCCGCAGGCGGCCGACTATTATAAACAGAGACTGGGGCGCGGTGCGAGTGCGCGCGGCCCCGGTCAGTGGTGTTTGAAACGAGAACAGACCATGCGGTGGGCAATGCTATGATTATGGCTGTCTGTCCATTCGCGGTGCCGTTTCGTCATGAACCAATTCAATCTGCAAACCCGTTTCAAGCCCGCTGGTGACCAGCCGGTAGCCATTGAGCAACTGGTAGAAGGGCTGGAAGCCGGCCTGTCTCACCAGACGCTGCTCGGAGTGACCGGGTCGGGGAAGACCTTCACCATCGCCAATGTCATCCAGCGGATGCAGCGCCCGACCATCATCATGGCGCCGAACAAGACGTTGGCCGCGCAGTTGTATGGCGAGTTCCGCGAGTTCTTCCCGAACAATGCGGTGGAGTACTTCGTTTCCTACTACGACTACTACCAGCCCGAGGCCTACGTGCCGGCGTCAGATACCTTCATCGAGAAGGATGCTTCGATCAATGACCATATCGAGCAGATGCGTCTGTCCGCGACCAAGGCATTGATGGAACGGCCGGACGCAATCATTGTGGCCACCGTGTCGGCTATCTACGGCTTGGGCGACCCCGAATCCTATCTGCGCATGGTGCTGCATATCGATCGGGGCGATATCCTCGACCAGCGCACCATGTTGCGTCGCCTGGCAGAGCTGCAGTACACGCGCAACGATATGGAGCTGTCGCGCGCCACCTATCGGGTGCGCGGGGATGTGATCGATGTTTACCCCGCCGAATCTGACCTGGAGGCGATCCGCATCGAGCTGTTCGACGATACGGTGGAAACCATCAGTTTCTTTGATCCGCTTACTGGAGAGGTTTTACGTAAGGTTCCGCGTGTAACTATCTATCCTAAATCACATTATGTGACGCCACGAGAGAAGTTGCTGGAGGCGGTAGAGGAAATCAAGGTTGAACTCAAGGAGCGCCTGGAGGTGCTCAACAGTCAGAACAAACTGGTCGAGGCCCAGCGCCTGGAACAGCGGACCCGCTTCGATATGGAAATGATCATGGAGTTGGGTTACTGCAACGGCATCGAGAACTATTCACGCTATCTGTCTGGGCGACCACAGGGGGAGGCGCCACCCACCCTGTTTGATTATCTGCCGGCCAACGCCTTGCTGGTGATCGACGAGTCCCACGTGTCGGTGCCTCAGGTCGGCGCCATGTACAAGGGCGACCGCTCACGTAAGGAAACGCTGGTGGAATATGGCTTCCGGCTTCCATCGGCGCTGGACAACCGGCCCATGCGCTTCGATGAATGGGAAGCGATTTCGCCCCAGGCCATCTTTGTCTCCGCCACCCCTGGGCCCTACGAAGAAACCCATGCCGGTCGGGTGGTAGAGCAGGTGGTGCGACCGACCGGGCTGGTCGATCCCCTGATTGAGGTGCGACCGGCCACGACCCAGGTGGACGATTTGTTGTCGGAAATCGGCTTGCGCGTCGCCCAAGGCGATCGGGTGCTGGTGACTACCTTGACCAAGCGCATGGCCGAAGATCTCACTGACTATCTGGCCGATCATGGTGTGCGGGTGCGCTATCTGCATTCGGATATCGATACGGTGGAGCGTGTCGAGATTATTCGCGACCTGCGCATCGGCGGTTTTGATGTGTTGGTTGGCATTAACTTGTTGCGTGAAGGCCTTGATATGCCTGAAGTTTCTCTTGTCGCTATTCTGGATGCGGACAAGGAAGGCTTCCTCCGCTCCGAGCGCTCGTTGATCCAGACCATCGGCCGGGCAGCGCGGAACCTGAATGGCAAGGCCATCCTTTATGCCGACCGCATCACCGGCTCAATGGAGCGCGCCATCGGCGAAACCGAGCGCCGCCGCGCCAAGCAGATCAGTTTCAACCTGGAGCACGGCATCACTCCCAAAGGGGTGGTCAAGAGTGTGCAGGATATCCTGGAAGGCGCAGTGGTGCCTGGCAGTCGCTCGAACAAGCGGCGTCAGCTCAAGGCTGCAGAAGATGCCGCCGGCTATGGTGCCGAGAAACTGCGCTCGCCGGCGGAAATCACCAAGCGCATTCGCCAGTTGGAAGAGAAGATGTACCAGCACGCCCGGGATCTCGAATTCGAGGCCGCGGCACAGCTGCGTGATGACATACAGCAACTGCGCAAGCAGTTGGTCAACGTCTGAGGGAGTGTCGAGGTTTTTGCACTTTTTCAGTAACTTAGGGGTTGACGGGTGCGAGGGTGGTCCGTATAGTTCGCCTCCATCGCAGGCACGTAGCTCAGTTGGTTAGAGCACCACCTTGACATGGTGGGGGTCGTTGGTTCGAATCCAATCGTGCCTACCAAATCAAAGCCCGATCACCCTGTGATCGGGCTTTTTTATTTCTACGCCGAACGGGCTGCAGCAGTCATCCCGGCCGGCTATTTCCATCATGTGGCCTTACGTAGCGGTCACCACTGAGAAGGAGCGGTTCATGCCCATCATTACTCTTCCTGACGGCAGTCAGCGTACTTTTGATCATCCCGTAAGCGTGACCGAGGTGGCACAGTCCATCGGCGCCGGCCTGGCCAAGGCCACTGTGGCGGGCAAGGTCGACGGTCGCCTGGTAGATGCCTGTGACGTCATCGATCAGGATGCCAGTCTGCAGATCATTACGCCGAAAGACGAAGAGGGGCTGGAGATCATCCGCCACTCCTGCGCTCACCTGGTCGGGCACGCGGTCAAACAGTTGTATCCCACCGCGAAGATGGTGATCGGGCCGGTCATCGATGAAGGCTTCTATTACGACATCGCCTACGAGCGCGGCTTTACGCCAGAAGATATGGCGGCCATCGAGAAGCGCATGCGCGAGCTGATCGCTACTGAGTACGATGTCATCAAGAAAGTGACGCCGCGTGATGAAGTGATTCAGCTGTTTAGCGAGCGAGGCGAGGATTACAAGCTGCGCCTGGTCGAAGACATGCCCGATGAGAAAGCCATGGGCCTGTACTATCACGAAGAGTATGTCGACATGTGCCGTGGTCCGCATGTGCCCAATACCCGTTTTCTCAAGGCTTTCCAGCTGACCCGCATTTCCGGCGCCTATTGGCGCGGCGATGCGAAGAACGAGCAGCTGCAGCGCATCTACGGTACTGCGTGGGCGGACAAGAAGCAGCTGGCTGCCTATATCACGCGAATCGAAGAAGCCGAAAAGCGCGATCATCGCAAAATCGGCAAGCGCCTGAATCTGTTCCATACCCAGGAAGAAGCGCCGGGCATGGTGTTCTGGCATCCGAACGGCTGGACTGTCTATCAGGTCCTTGAGCAATACATGCGCAAGCTCCAGCGTGACGCTGGCTACCGCGAGATTCGCACGCCTCAGGTGGTGGATCGGGTGCTGTGGGAGCGTTCCGGACACTGGGAACATTACTCGGCGAACATGTTTACTACCGAGTCGGAAAGCCGCGATTACGCGATCAAGCCGATGAACTGCCCGTGCCACATTCAGGTATTCAATCAGGGGCTGAAGAGCTACCGTGAGCTGCCGTTGCGTCTGGCTGAGTTCGGCTCCTGTCATCGTAACGAGCCGTCTGGTTCGCTGCATGGTTTGATGCGGGTGCGCGGGTTCACTCAGGATGATGCGCACATTTTCTGTACCGATGAGCAGGTCAAGGCCGAGGCGGCCGACTTTATTGCTCTGACCTTGCAGGTCTATCGCGATTTTGGCTTCGATGACGTCGAGCTGAAGCTGTCCACTCGTCCGGAAGATCGGATGGGTGATGATGCCGACTGGGATCAGGCGGAGCGGGGATTGGAAGAGGCGCTGAACGAGGCAGGTCTCAAGTGGGATCTGCAACCCGGTGAAGGCGCTTTCTACGGTCCGAAGATCGAGTTTTCGCTGCGCGACTGTCTGGGTCGGGTCTGGCAGTGTGGTACCCTGCAGCTTGATTTCATGCTGCCGGGCCGTCTGGGCGCGCAGTATGTCGCCGAAGATGGTGCGCGCAAGACGCCGGTTATGCTGCATCGTGCCATTCTTGGTTCGTTCGAGCGCTTCATCGGTATTCTGATCGAACACTACGCTGGTGACTTCCCGGCGTGGCTTGCACCGACCCAGGTGGCGGTGCTGAATATCACCGATAATCAGGCGCAATTTTCCCAGGAAGTTGAGAAATCTCTCAATGAAATGGGATATCGCGCTGTTGCGGACTTGAGAAACGAGAAGATCGGCTTTAAAATCCGCGAGCATACTTTGCACAAGACTCCCTATCTGCTGGTAATCGGCGACCGGGAAGTCGAATCGCACACTGTGGCCGTGCGCACGCGGGAGGGAAAAGATCTGGGTACGATGACAATTGCCGAGTTCTCCGATTTCCTTGCCCGCGCCGTCGCACAACGAGGCCGCCCGAATTCGGAGCAATAAAGATTAAACGCGAGATGAGACAAGACAAAAGAGCCGCACAGCGCCCGCCGATCAACGAAAACATCACGGCGCGCGAAGTGCGCCTGATCGGCGCCGAAGGTGAACAAATCGGTATCGTGTCCATTCAGGAAGCCATGGCCGCCGCTGATGAGGCCAAGCTCGACCTGGTTGAAATCTCCCCCGATGCAGAGCCGCCTGTTTGCCGAATCATGGATTACGGCAAGCACATCTTCGAAAAGAAGAAGCAGCAGGCTGCTGCCCGGAAGAATCAGAAGATCATTCAGATCAAGGAAATCAAGTTTCGTCCAGGGACGGAAGAAGGGGACTATAAGGTCAAGCTACGCAACCTTATCAAGTTCCTTAGTGAGGGTGACAAAGCCAAGGTATCCCTGCGATTCCGCGGCCGCGAAATGGCTCATCAGGAGCTGGGCATGGAGTTGTTGAAGCGGGTCGAAGCCGATCTCGCCGAATACGGCACCGTTGAACAGCACCCGAAAATGGAAGGTCGTCAATTGATGATGGTCCTAGCACCCAAGAAGAAAAAGTAATCTCCAGGGCAACGCCAGGCCTTGTGATTATCTTATCCACTCTATTTGGAGTACCTGAACATGGCAAAGATGAAAACCAAGAGCGGTGCCGCCAAGCGCTTTAAAGTGACTGGCAGTGGCATCAAGCACAAGCACGCTTTCAAAAGCCACATCCTGACCAAGATGAGCACCAAGCGTAAGCGTCAACTGCGTGGTACTTCTCAGCTCAATGCTGCAGATGTCCAGAAAGTTGAACGTATGTTGCGCCTCCGTTAATCAAGGTTGAGGATTTAAAGAATGGCTCGTGTTAAGCGTGGTGTAATGGCGCGCAAGCGTCACAAGAAGATTCTGAAACTCGCCAAAGGTTACTACGGTGCGCGTTCGCGTGTATTCCGGGTTGCCAAGCAGGCGGTCATCAAGGCAGGTCAGTACGCCTATCGTGACCGCAAGCAGCGCAAGCGTCAGTTCCGTGCTCTGTGGATTGCCCGTATCAACGCCGGTGCTCGTCAGAATGGCATGTCCTACAGCCGTCTGATTGCTGGCCTGAAAAAGGCATCCGTTGAAATCGACCGTAAGGTTCTGGCCGATCTGGCTGTGAACGAAAAAGCGGCGTTTACCGCGATTGTCGAAAAAGCAAAGGCTAGCCTGGCTTAAGCCCTCGTTACGACAATCACCGGCGCCTCGTGTGCCGGTTGGCAACGTCATTAATAGGGGAAGAGCCTCATCGCTCTTCCCCTATTTTTGTTTCTGGAGTGTGAAATGGAAAACCTAGACGCGCTGGTCTCCCAGGCCCTGGAGGCCGTGCAGCAGGCGGCTGATGTCAATGCGCTGGAGCAGCTTCGCGTCCAGTATCTTGGCAAGAAGGGTGAGCTTACCCAGGTGATGAAGACCCTGGGCAATATCCCTGCCGAAGAGCGCCCCAAAGTGGGCGCCATGGTCAATGAAGCCAAGGAGCAGGTGCAGACAGCACTGAATGCTCGCAAGACCAGCATGGAAGCGGCAGCGCTGAATGCCCGTCTCGCTGCGGAGCGGGTCGATGTGACCCTCCCTGGCCGCGGCCAGGCCAGCGGCGGATTGCACCCGGTCACCCGGACCATGGAGCGGATTGAAGAGTTCTTTTCCCGCATTGGCTACGCCGTTGCGGAAGGCCCTGAAGTGGAAGATGATTACCACAACTTCGAGGCGCTCAATATTCCCGGTCATCACCCGGCTCGGGCGATGCACGATACCTTCTATTTCAACGCCAACACCCTGTTGCGCACCCACACCTCGCCAGTGCAGGTGCGCACCATGGAAAGCCAGGAGCCGCCGATTCGTATCGTTTGCCCCGGCCGCGTCTATCGTTGCGATTCAGATCTGACCCATTCGCCGATGTTCCATCAGGTCGAAGGCCTGCTGGTTGATCGCAAGGTCAGCTTCGCCGATCTGAAAGGCACCATTGCCGAGTTTCTGCAGGTGTTTTTCGAGAAAGACCTGAAGGTGCGTTTCCGGCCGTCATTCTTTCCCTTCACCGAGCCGTCCGCCGAGGTCGATATCCAGTGCGTGATGTGCAGCGGCTGCGGTTGCCGGGTATGCAAGCAGACCGGCTGGCTGGAAGTCATGGGCTGCGGCATGGTGCACCCCAATGTATTCCACTCCTCGGGTATCGATCCCGAGCAGTTTCAGGGCTTTGCCTTCGGTATGGGCGTCGAGCGCCTGGCCATGCTGCGTTACGGCGTGAACGATCTGCGCCTGTTCTTCGACAACGACCTGCGCTTCCTGGCCCAGTTTCGCTGACACCGTAATCGCAACCTTTGATAGCAGGAAGAGAACATGAAATTCAGTGAACAGTGGCTGCGCAGCTGGGTGAATCCGGAGGTTTCCCGAGACGATCTGGTCGCGCGCCTGTCCATGGCTGGTCTCGAAGTGGACAGCGTAACGCCGGCTGCCGGTGTGTTCAGCGGCGTGGTGGTGGGGGAGATTCTAGCCGCCGAGCAGCATCCCGATGCGGACAAGCTGCGTGTCTGCCGTGTCAGTAACGGCAGCGAGGAATTCCAGGTGGTGTGCGGTGCGCCAAACGCCCGTGCTGGCATCAAGATTCCCTTCGCCATGGTTGGTGCCGTGCTCGGCGACGACTTCAAGATCAAGAAGGCCAAGCTGCGTGGCGTCGAATCCTTCGGCATGCTGTGCTCGGCATCCGAGCTCAAGCTGTCGGACGATCACGACGGCCTGTTCGAGTTGCCCGCCGATGCGCCGACTGGTCAAGATGTGCGTGAATATCTGGGCCTGGATGATGCGATCATCGAGGTCGACCTGACGCCTAACCGTGGCGACTGTTTGTCCATCGCTGGTCTGGCCCGCGAAGTGGGCGCTAACTACGCAGCGCCGGTCAGCCGCCCGGTAATCGATGCCGTCCCGGCCAGTCATGATGAGATCCGCGCGGTTGAGCTTTTGGCTCCCGCGGCTTGCCCGCGTTATATCGGTCGTGTCATTCGCAATGTCGACCTTTCTCGCCCGACACCGTTGTGGATGGTCGAGCGCCTGCGCCGTAGCGATATTCGCAGCATTGACGCTGTAGTGGATATTACCAACTACGTCATGCTGGAGCTGGGCCAGCCGCTGCATGCTTTCGATCTGGCGCAGATTCGCGGTGGCATCCGGGTGCGCATGGCTGAGGAGGGTGAGAAGCTGGTGCTGCTCGACGGCCAGGAAATCAGTCTGCGCAGCGATACGCTGGTGATTGCCGACCATGAGCGCCCCCTGGCCATGGCTGGCGTCATGGGTGGTGAGCACAGTGGTGTCAATGACAGCACTACCGACCTGTTCCTGGAAAGCGCTTTCTTCGACAATATTGCGATCGCCGGCAAGGCCCGCAACTACGGTTTGCATACCGATGCCTCCCATCGTTATGAGCGTGGTGTCGACTGGCAATTGCAACGTGAAGCGGCTGAGCGCGCTACTGCGCTGTTGCTGGATATCGTGGGTGGTGAAGCTGGCCCGGTCGTGGAAGCGATCGAGCCGGCATATCTGCCGAAGCCGGTGAGTATTACTTTGCGTAACGAGCGTGTGACGCAGATGCTTGGGTTGGAGATCGCCCCGGCGGAAGTCGAAGCCTATCTCTGCGGCCTGGAACTGGCCATCGCGGCCAGGGGCGAAGACGAGTGGCAGGTGGATGTACCCAGCCATCGCTTCGATATTTCGCTGGAAATCGACCTGATCGAAGAGCTGGCCCGCCTGTATGGATACAACCGCCTGCCGGTCAGCGCTCCGACTGCTGCATTGAGCCTCACCGCCAAGCCGGAAACCCGAGGTGAATTGCCGATTCTGCGGCGTCTGTTGGTCGCGCGTGGATACCAGGAAGCGATCACCTACAGTTTTGTCGAGCCGGGCCTGAACAAACTGTTCGATCCGCAAAGTGAGCCCCTGGCGCTGGCCAACCCCATCTCCAGCGATATGGCAGTCATGCGTACTTCCCTGTGGCCGGGCCTGAGCAAAGCGGTGCAGCATAACCAGAACCGCCAGCAATCACGGGTTCGCTTGTTCGAGAGTGGCCTGCGCTTCGTGCCCCAAGCGAACGGCGAGTTGCTGCAGGAGCCCATGTTGTCAGGCATCGCCTGTGGTTCGCGACTGCCCGAAGGCTGGGCTAATAGTAGCGACAAGCTGGACTTTCACGATGTGAAGGGCGATGTCGAGGCGGTGCTGGGGCAGGGGGGCGCGCTGGCATCCTTTGATTTCGAGCCGTCGGAACACCCCGCGCTGCATCCGGGTCAGTGCGCGCGCATCATGCGTGACGGCAAGGTTGTCGGTTGGCTCGGCGCACTGCACCCGCAACTGGTAACTGAGCTGGACCTGCAAGGTCCGGTATTTGCCTTCGAGTTGAGCCTGGAGAATATCGTCGAAGGCCGGCTGCCGCGCTTCAGCGAACTCTCCCGCTTCCCTGAAGTCAGACGTGATATCGCGGTCCTGGTGGATAAGGGAGTCGCTGCCGGCGACCTGATGGCGGATATCCGCGAGCAGGCCGGTGAGTTCCTGAAAAACCTCAGGCTCTTTGATGTATATGAAGGGAAAGGTATTGATCCCCAAAGTAAAAGTCTGGCAATCGGCTTGACCTTACAGCATTCATCGCGCACTCTTACTGACGAAGAAGTGAATGCAGTTATGGACAAGGTGCTCGGGTCATTGGAGCAAAGGTTCAACGCCACACTACGGAAATAGGATTGCTATGGGGGCTCTGACAAAAGCAGAAATGGCGGAACGTCTCTACGAGGAGCTTGGCTTCAACAAGCGTGAAGCCAAGGAGCTGGTAGAACTGTTTTTTGAAGAGATCCGCAATGCGCTCGAAAGCAACGAGCAGGTCAAATTGTCCGGTTTTGGCAATTTTGACCTGCGCGACAAGCGTCAGCGCCCTGGTCGCAATCCCAAGACCGGCGAAGAAATACCTATAACGGCCCGGCGCGTGGTCACCTTCCGCCCCGGTCAGAAACTCAAGGCCCGAGTAGAAGCCTATGCTGGAACCCAGCCATAACAACGAACTGCCGGCAATCCCGGGAAAGCGCTACTTCACTATCGGTGAGGTTAGCGAGCTCTGTGCCGTCAAACCACACGTGCTGCGCTACTGGGAGCAGGAGTTTCCGCAGCTGTCACCGGTCAAGCGTCGCGGTAATCGCCGTTACTATCAGCGCCAGGATGTGTTGATGATTCGTCAGATCCGAGCATTGCTTTATGATCAGGGTTTCACCATCGGTGGCGCCCGCCAAAGACTCTCTGGTGATGAAGCCAAGGACGATGGTAGTCATTACAAACAGCTCATCCGGCAGACCATCGCCGAGCTGGAAGAAGTGCTGCAGGTATTGAAGACAAAATAAGCTAAAGCGTGAAAAAAACCTTTCGCATTTCAGTTAGTTAATGTATAGTTCGTCCCGCTTTGGCAGGAACCGTAAAGCATGATCGGGGCGTAGCGCAGCCTGGTAGCGCACTTGCATGGGGTGCAAGGGGTCGAGTGTTCGAATCACTCCGTCCCGACCAAAAATCCCTAAAAACCCAAGCATTCATGCTTGGGTTTTTTTATGCCCGATTATTCGCGAATTCTCTCAATCCTGGCCGGTAGATAATCGGTGTCTCTTGCGATGTCCCTTCCGATTTTTATTCGCGCAATGCAGCTTGGTTTTGCGCGGTTCCGTTAGGGGGCATGGTCATTGAAGGAACTAAAGCGCGGTCTTCTCGTTCCGATACCTAGAAGCATGATTCAAGGTGAAGGGCGATGCGCACCCTCAAGATAGCGACATTCAACATCAATGGCATTCGTGCCCGCTTGCCGGCTCTGTTGCAGTGGCTATCGCGCGAGGAGCCGGAGATCGTATGTCTGCAGGAGTTGAAAGCGGCAGACGATGTCTTTCCCGTTGATGTTATCCGGGGGGCGGGGTATGAGGCGGTATGGCACGGCCAGAAATCCTGGGATGGAGTGGCAATACTGGCCAGGGGAGTTGAGCCTCTATTAAGTCGGCGCGGGTTGCCAGGTGATCCTGACCCGGGGCAGAGCCGCTATATAGAAGCGGTAGTGGAAGGGGTGATCGTAGGCTGCCTTTACCTGCCCAATGGCAATCCGCAGCCAGGCCCTAAATTCGACTACAAGCTTGCCTGGTTCAATAGGTTGATTGAGCATGCTGACACTTTGCTCAAGGCGGGACATCCAGTGGTACTGGCAGGCGACTACAATGTGGTGCCGACGGATGCCGATATCTATAATCCCCGCTCCTGGAAAAATGACGCGCTGCTTCAGCCAGAAACCCGCGAGTGCTACCAGCGCTTATTGAAGCGTGGCTGGACCGATGCGCTGGTCAGTCTCTATCCAGGTCAGCGTATCTACACCTTTTGGGACTATTTTCGCCAGCATTGGAAAACCAACTCGGGGTTGCGGATAGATCACTTGTTACTGAGTCCGCAGCTGACTGAGCGATTGACCGGCGGCGGGGTGGATCTCTGGGTGCGCGATGAGCCGAAAGCCAGCGATCATGCGCCCACTTGGGTAGAGCTATCAATTTAGCGCTACGCTATTGACAGGCAAGCGAAACGGCGTAGAATGCGCCGCTCACTGAAGAGGCCGGCAGCATCGCTTTTTCAGGGTGAGAAAGGATTTTCAGGAAGGCGTTGACACGGGGTATGACTCCTGTAGAATGCGCCTCCCTGGCCCGGAACAGCAGCAACGTTCCAGGCCGATGTGTCAAGCGGTGCAGCGCTGCAAAGCCTCACAAAAAAAGCTTGACAGATCATAAGGTTGGCGTAGAATGCGCGGCCTTGGTTAAGCGGAAACGCGGACCGAATCGCTCTTTAACAAATTGGAATCAAGTAATTCGTGTGGGTGCTTGTGGATGTCGTGATGATCGCAAGATTATCAGCCTACAAGTAACTCGTGAATTCATGAGTTTAGTAAGCTGAGCCAAGTTTAGGGTTTTCTCAAAACCCATGCAGTTTTTAACTGAAGAGTTTGATCATGGCTCAGATTGAACGCTGGCGGCAGGCCTAACACATGCAAGTCGAGCGGAAGAAGGGAGCTTGCTCCCGGATTTAGCGGCGGACGGGTGAGTAACACCTGGGAATCTGCCTGATAGTGGGGGATAACGTCCGGAAACGGGCGCTAATACCGCGTACGTCCTACGGGAGAAAGCAGGGGATCTTCGGACCTTGCGCTATCAGATGAGCCCAGGTCGGATTAGCTTGTTGGTGAGGTAATGGCTCACCAAGGCGACGATCCGTAACTGGTCTGAGAGGATGATCAGTCACACTGGAACTGAGACACGGTCCAGACTCCTACGGGAGGCAGCAGTGGGGAATATTGGACAATGGGGGCAACCCTGATCCAGCCATGCCGCGTGTGTGAAGAAGGTCTTCGGATTGTAAAGCACTTTAAGTTGGGAGGAAGGGCTTTAGGCTAATACCCTGAAGTTTTGACGTTACCGACAGAATAAGCACCGGCTAACTCTGTGCCAGCAGCCGCGGTAATACAGAGGGTGCAAGCGTTAATCGGAATTACTGGGCGTAAAGCGCGCGTAGGTGGTTCAGTAAGATGGGTGTGAAATCCCCGGGCTCAACCTGGGAACTGCATCCATAACTGCTGGGCTAGAGTACGGTAGAGGGTAGTGGAATTTCCTGTGTAGCGGTGAAATGCGTAGATATAGGAAGGAACACCAGTGGCGAAGGCGACTACCTGGACTGATACTGACACTGAGGTGCGAAAGCGTGGGGAGCAAACAGGATTAGATACCCTGGTAGTCCACGCCGTAAACGATGTCAACTAGCCGTTGGGAACCTTGAGTTCTTAGTGGCGCAGCTAACGCACTAAGTTGACCGCCTGGGGAGTACGGTCGCAAGATTAAAACTCAAATGAATTGACGGGGGCCCGCACAAGCGGTGGAGCATGTGGTTTAATTCGAAGCAACGCGAAGAACCTTACCTGGCCTTGACATGCAGAGAACTTTCCAGAGATGGATTGGTGCCTTCGGGAACTCTGACACAGGTGCTGCATGGCTGTCGTCAGCTCGTGTCGTGAGATGTTGGGTTAAGTCCCGTAACGAGCGCAACCCTTGTCCTTAGTTACCAGCACGTTATGGTGGGCACTCTAAGGAGACTGCCGGTGACAAACCGGAGGAAGGTGGGGATGACGTCAAGTCATCATGGCCCTTACGGCCAGGGCTACACACGTGCTACAATGGGGAATACAAAGGGTTGCCAAGCCGCGAGGTGGAGCTAATCCCATAAAGTCTCTCGTAGTCCGGATTGGAGTCTGCAACTCGACTCCATGAAGTCGGAATCGCTAGTAATCGTGGATCAGAATGCCACGGTGAATACGTTCCCGGGCCTTGTACACACCGCCCGTCACACCATGGGAGTGGGTTGCACCAGAAGTAGCTAGTCTAACCTTCGGGAGGACGGTTACCACGGTGTGATTCATGACTGGGGTGAAGTCGTAACAAGGTAGCCGTAGGGGAACCTGCGGCTGGATCACCTCCTTAATCGAAAGATCACACGCTTTTTCAAGCACTCACACGAATTACTTGATTCCGAAAGAAAGGCGATTAGGTCTGTAGCTTTAACGCAACAGGTAGCAGGCCGAGATAATTGGGTCTGTAGCTCAGTTGGTTAGAGCGCACCCCTGATAAGGGTGAGGTCGGCAGTTCGAATCTGCCCAGACCCACCAATTGTCGAGGTGTCAGGTCTGAACGGGGCCATAGCTCAGCTGGGAGAGCGCCTGCCTTGCACGCAGGAGGTCAGCGGTTCGATCCCGCTTGGCTCCACCAGGACAGCAGCTGCCATCGCCGGTACTCGATAAGAGTTCATACATGAATGATCCCGCAGGTTTATGACGGGATGATTGATGTCTGATCTTTGATCAGTCGCTCTTTAACAATGTGGAAAAGTGATAGAAGTAAGACAAGACATAACGGGTGTTTCACTGCACACGTTATGGCTAAGGTAACTTGTAATCTCAAGTGCAAGTTCCGGATTGTCGTGAAATCATGTCAAGACATAGGCTTTGAGCAATCGGCGCAAGCAGATTGTTTGGGGTTATATGGTCAAGTGAATAAGCGCATACGGTGGATGCCTTGGCAGTCAGAGGCGATGAAAGACGTGGTAGCCTGCGAAAAGCTTCGGGGAGGTGGCAAACGACCTTTGATCCGGAGATCTCTGAATGGGGAAACCCACCCAACATAAGTTGGGTATCACACACTGAATACATAGGTGTGTGAGGCGAACCCGGGGAACTGAAACATCTAAGTACCCGGAGGAAAAGAAATCAACCGAGATTCCCCAAGTAGTGGCGAGCGAACGGGGAGCAGCCCTTAAGCGGTATTGAGTCTAGTGGAACGCTGTGGAAAAGGCGGCCATAGTGGGTGATAGCCCCGTACACGAAAGACTCTTTGCCGTGAAATCGAGTAGGTCGGCGCACGTGAAACGTTGACTGAACATGGGGGGACCATCCTCCAAGGCTAAATACTCCTGACTGACCGATAGTGAACCAGTACCGTGAGGGAAAGGCGAAAAGAACCCCTGTGAGGGGAGTGAAATAGATCCTGAAACCGTATGCGTACAAGCAGTGGGAGCCGACTTGTTCGGTGACTGCGTACCTTTTGTATAATGGGTCAGCGACTTATATTCAGTGGCGAGCTTAACCGTCTAGGGGAGGCGTAGGGAAACCGAGTCTTAATAGGGCGTTTAGTCGCTGGGTATAGACCCGAAACCGGGCGATCTATCCATGGGCAGGTTGAAGGTGCCGTAACAGGCACTGGAGGACCGAACCGACTACCGTTGAAAAGTTAGCGGATGACTTGTGGATAGGAGTGAAAGGCTAATCAAGCTCGGAGATAGCTGGTTCTCCTCGAAAGCTATTTAGGTAGCGCCTCGTGTATCACCACTGGGGGTAGAGCACTGTTTGGGCTAGGGGGTCATCCCGACTTACCAACCCCATGCAAACTCCGAATACCAGTGAGTGCAGAGCACGGGAGACACACGGCGGGTGCTAACGTCCGTCGTGAAAAGGGAAACAACCCAGACCGTCAGCTAAGGTCCCAAAGTTATGGTTAAGTGGGAAACGATGTGGGAAGGCTTAGACAGCTAGGAGGTTGGCTTAGAAGCAGCCATCCTTTAAAGAAAGCGTAATAGCTCACTAGTCGAGTCGGCCTGCGCGGAAGATGTAACGGGGCTCAAACCATACACCGAAGCTACGGGTGCATCTTAGGATGTGCGGTAGAGGAGCGTTCTGTAAGCCTGTGAAGGTCAATTGAGAAGTTGGCTGGAGGTATCAGAAGTGCGAATGCTGACATGAGTAACGACAATGGGAGTGAAAAACTCCCACGCCGGAAGACCAAGGGTTCCTGCGCAACGTTAATCGACGCAGGGTGAGTCGACCCCTAAGGCGAGACCGAAAGGTGTAGTCGATGGGAAACGGGTTAATATTCCCGTACTTCTGGTTACTGCGATGGGGGGACGGAGAAGGCTAGGCCAGCACGGCGTTGGTTGTCCGTGTTTAAGGTGGTAGGCTGAGATCTCAGGTAAATCCGGGATCTCAAGGCCGAGAACTGATGACGAGTGTTCTTTTAGAACACGAAGTGGTTGATGCCATGCTTCCAGGAAAAGCCTCTAAGCTTCAGGTAACTAGAAATCGTACCCCAAACCGACACAGGTGGTCAGGTAGAGAATACCAAGGCGCTTGAGAGAACTCGGGTGAAGGAACTAGGCAAAATGGCACCGTAACTTCGGGAGAAGGTGCGCCGGCTAGGGTGAAGGACTTGCTCCGTAAGCTCTGGCTGGTCGAAGATACCAGGCCGCTGCAACTGTTTATTAAAAACATAGCACTCTGCAAACACGAAAGTGGACGTATAGGGTGTGACGCCTGCCCGGTGCCGGAAGGTTAATTGATGGGGTTAGCTTCGGCGAAGCTCTTGATCGAAGCCCCGGTAAACGGCGGCCGTAACTATAACGGTCCTAAGGTAGCGAAATTCCTTGTCGGGTAAGTTCCGACCTGCACGAATGGCGTAATGATGGCGGCGCTGTCTCCACCCGAGACTCAGTGAAATTGAAATCGCTGTGAAGATGCAGTGTATCCGCGGCTAGACGGAAAGACCCCGTGAACCTTTACTATAGCTTTGCACTGGACTTTGAATTTGCTTGTGTAGGATAGGTGGGAGGCTGTGAAGCGTGGACGCCAGTTCGCGTGGAGCCAACCTTGAAATACCACCCTGGCAACTTTGAGGTTCTAACTCTGGTCCGTTATCCGGATCGAGGACAGTGTATGGTGGGTAGTTTGACTGGGGCGGTCTCCTCCTAAAGAGTAACGGAGGAGTACGAAGGTGCGCTCAGCACGGTCGGAAATCGTGCGTAGAGTATAAAGGCAAAAGCGCGCTTGACTGCGAGACCAACACGTCGAGCAGGTACGAAAGTAGGTCTTAGTGATCCGGTGGTTCTGTATGGAAGGGCCATCGCTCAACGGATAAAAGGTACTCCGGGGATAACAGGCTGATACCGCCCAAGAGTTCATATCGACGGCGGTGTTTGGCACCTCGATGTCGGCTCATCACATCCTGGGGCTGAAGCCGGTCCCAAGGGTATGGCTGTTCGCCATTTAAAGTGGTACGCGAGCTGGGTTTAGAACGTCGTGAGACAGTTCGGTCCCTATCTGCCGTGGACGTTTGAGATTTGAGAGGGGCTGCTCCTAGTACGAGAGGACCGGAGTGGACGAACCTCTGGTGTTCCGGTTGTCACGCCAGTGGCATTGCCGGGTAGCTACGTTCGGAAAAGATAACCGCTGAAAGCATCTAAGCGGGAAACTTGCCTCAAGATGAGATCTCACCGGGGACTTGATCCCCCTGAAGGGCCGTCGAAGACTACGACGTTGATAGGCTGGGTGTGTAAGCGTTGTGAGGCGTTGAGCTAACCAGTACTAATTGCCCGTGTGGCTTGACCATATAACGCCCAAACAATTTGGGCCATGGCCTGACACATTGATTGAACGACAAGCTGGAACGGCACGAGATTACAGTAACCTCCTTGTTAAATGACTATCACTTTTCCCACCCTTTCGTTGTGTGGACTCAACACCCACGCGACAACCGAATTGCTTGACGACCATAGAGCATTGGAACCACCTGATCCCATTCCGAACTCAGCAGTGAAACGATGCATCGCCGATGGTAGTGTGGGGACTCCCCATGTGAGAGTAGGTCATCGTCAAGCTTCAAATAAGAAACCCCGCCAGCTGGCGGGGTTTTTTTTGGCCTGAAATCGTCGTCTTGCCGTTCGCCTTTTGCGTTGAACTTGCTCCCCAGCTTCTATTCAAACCTGAGAGATCGGTTATGGGAGAAAGCTCGATGATTATCACGTCTTGTACTCCGCCACCAATGATGGAAGGGCTGGATATGAAGATGTTTGTCTCGCCGAAGGACCGTCTGGATTTCTACCGCAAAGAGATTCACCATGAGGCGAACAATTTATCTGCTCGGACCAACGCCTATCTGACTGCCCAATCGTTTCTCGTAATTGCTTATGCCTCGTCGATGGCCAATACGAATCCGGAATGGGGGCCGATATTTACTTTGATAATCCCTCCGATGTTAGCGCTCTTTGGTGTGTTGAGTTCAATGAGTGCCTGGCCGGGGATTCAGGCGGCCTGCGATATTATTAACCACTGGCATCGGAAGCAGACGGATCTTTTGAGCTGCCAGCCAGAAATAGGTCCGGCTTATGACGACGCCCCGCTTTTTTCGAGCTGGGAATCTTCCTACCAGGGACAAAGCAAGGCGCTGATATTCTCCAAGCGAACGCCCTGGCTATTCTCGGCTTTTTGGCTGTTTCTAGGCCTCTTCGCACTGATTATTCAACTTCTGTGAATCTTACGTTGCGATTAGCCTGCCTGATTGTCTGAACAAGCTTAGGGCAGGATAGTCTCTATGGAGTGTCCCGACTTAAATTATGTTCACGTGGAGGTTTACCCCATGAATACAGAATTCGAGGCGTGTATCCGAGCTTGCAACAAGTGTGCGGTCGCATGCGAAACCTGTGCGTCAGCCTGCCTTCAGGAAAACAACGTGGCAATGATGGCTGACTGCATACGTCTGGATAGAGATTGCGCCGATGCATGCCGTATGGCGGCGGCGCTCATGGCGCGCGAAAGTGTTTATGCCGGAGCATTCTGCAATCTGTGTGCGAAAATTTGCGATGATTGCGCAAAAGAGTGCGCCAAACATGATGCAGAACACTGCCAGGACTGCGCTGCGCTGTGCCATGAGTGCGCCGAAGAGTGTCGTCGCATGGCTGCATGAGACGTTCTACAGCAAGGGGCTCATAAAGAACATCAGCCGCTCCAGGGCTCTGGGGGCTTTGCCACGCAAGGCCCAGCGCTCGGGCTGCAGACGTTCGCTGGATATCTCATAACGGCGTAGCAGCGCCCCGATGGAAGTACAGCTATCCGGGGTGAAGAGAGCAACGGTCAGTTCGAAGTTGAGCTGAAAGCTGCGGATATCCAGGTTGACGCTGCCGACCAGTGCCAGCTTCTCATCCATCAACATCGCTTTGGTGTGCAATAGCCCGCCGTCAAACAGCAGGATTTGCACGCCAGCTTCGAGCAGGACGTCAAAATAGGAGCGGCTGGCCCAGCCTACCATCAGAGAGTCGTTCTTGCGCGGCAGCAGCAACTTGACTTCCACACCCCGGTTCGCCGCTTGGCACAATGCTTCCAGTACTGCTTCCGACGGCACGAAATAGGGGGTGCTGATGATGATGCTCTTATTGGCGCGGTAGATGCTCGCCAATACTGTCTGGTTGATCAGGTTACCCAAGCCGGGGCCGGAGGGGATGATCGTCAACCACTGGCTTGGCAAGCCAGCCCTGTCGGCGAGGGAGGGGAAACAACGCTCTCCGGTTTCGACTTCCCAGTCCCAGGCGAATACTTTTGCCAATCCCGCAGCCGCCTCGCCATCCAAACGCAGCATCATGTCAATCCATTGGCCTACTTGCGCTTCCTGCTTGAAATGAGCGGGATCGGCCATGTTCATCGATCCGGTGTAGGCAATCAGGTCATCGATCACGATTAACTTACGATGCAGCCGTAAATCTATCCGCTGGGCCAGAGCGCGGAGCAGGCGAACCGGTAATGCTGGAACCACTTTGATGCCCGCCTGCACCATGGCCGTACGCCAGACAGAACGGAAAAAGCCGCGGCTGCCGGCATGATCGATAAGCAGCTTCACCTCGACACCACGCAGGCTGGCGGCGATCAGCTCCCGGGCTACGTCATCGACCAGCCCGCCCGGATGCCAGATATAGGTTTCCAATACAATGCATTGCTGCGCGTTACGAATATCCTGGATCACACGTGCGAATATGTCTTCGGGGGTGTCGAGAATCTCCAGACCTTCGTAACTGAGCGCGCCGATGCCCACCTGCGTCGTCATCAGGCGGTTGATCGCCAAGCTCAGATCCCCGCCGGGGAGGGGAGAGCTACTGTCCTGAAATTGGGTGGTGAGGTTGGTCAGGTAAGGTTCGACCATGGCGGTGGAGCGAGCCGCACGTTGCCGGCCGAGATTGAGCTCACCAATCAGGAGATACAGCGCTGCGCCGAGAAAAGGCAGGATATAGATGACGAGCAGCCAGGCAAGGGTGACGCTGACCGGACGGCGCTGGGCGATGATGCGAATAGTGACGGAGGCAGTGAGCAGCCAGTAGAACCCCGCCAGAGCCCAGCCGAGGATGCTGTGCAGATAGGAGGTGTCGATCAAAGGCAATTATCCGGTTTTGGCAGTCCAGCCAGCTTGCTGGCTAGTCGGGCGGGGCTGCCCGGGAACAGTGATAACAGATAGAGACTGCTTCCCTTGTCCTTGCCCAGCTCCTGAGCAATGTACTTGACCAGCGGGCGCATGGCGGGGGAGAGCTGGTATTGAGCGTAAAACCGACGCAGAGCATGGATCACTTCGAAGTGAGCTGCTGTCATCTCCAGACCTTCCTGCTCCGCCAAGGCTTGGGCAACATCATCGGACCAGTCTGCGAGATCAACCAGGAACCCGTCCTTGTCGAGCGCCACTTCTCGCCCGTCCACCAACAGGCTCACCAACTCACCACCTTGGCATGCTCCGTACACAAAGCCACCATCATCTGATAGTCGATCACCTCGATGCGGCTGGAAATATCATCCAGAGCGACGCCCCGGCCCAGCAGATCGCTCTCCAATGTATACAGGCTTACGCTTGCGGGTAGGTATTCCAGTGCATTGCGGCCGGACGTGCCAGGTAACAGCGTATAGACCGCATCTTCAATCAACAATAAGCTCTGGTCGGCATTGATCGCCCGCAGACAACTGGCGAACCGGGAATCGGCATGCGGCGAGTGACGGAGTATGTGCAGCATGGGGACATCCTATGGACAGGTCAGAGCGTCAGGATCTGATCGTAATGTTCAATTAGCGTGGCAATCTCAGCGTTGTTCACAACACGCGTTTCCAACAGGCATTGGCTGGCCTGCAGGCCTCGCTCCCCGAGCGAATGCTGACACACCAGGACATCCTCCACGCCAAATAGCGGTAGGGCTTGCAGGTTCGCGGCCAGCGATTTCTGGCCTATCTGGGCGGCGTCTTGGCCCCGCATCAATTGAAAGACCCCATCGTCCATGAACAGAATACCGCAAGGCACATCAAAAGCGGCTGCGGCAAGCGCCACATCCAGGGCCTCACGGGCGGCGTGCCGAGTGGGGGCATGGCGACTGATGATCAACAGGCTTTTCATGTCAGGTTCCAAAGGTCACGGCTCGATCGGCACTCTGCAGAGCATCTACCCATTGCCCAAGCCCTGATAGTTCCCAGGGGGCAGCGGTATTGGCCGCGGGGCGCTCCCAGCGCTGTGCTTCAGCCTTATCGAGCACGCCACGCCTGAGGGCGGCCGCAATGCAGACGACGGCGTCCAATCGATGCTCGGTAATGAATTGACGCCACTCGGCTGTAATATCCTGCTCATCCTGCGGCTGGACGCCAAGCAGCGAGGCGAGATGAACCGCCTCGCGATAGAAGAATAAATGGCTGATCTGGTGTCCGGAAGACAAAACGGCCCGCGCAAATTCGAGTGCGCTTCGAGCCGCCGGGTCTTGCGGGCCAGCTAACAGGGCAATGGCAAATTTCATGAATCCGACCCAGTGAAAACAAAGAAGGCCCGCCAACTGGCGAGCCTCCGGAGTATAACCAAAACCGCTGAATCAGTCGTTGCTGAAAATGCCCAGCAACTGCAGCAGGCTCAGGAACAGATTGTAGATCGATACGAACAGGGTGATGGTCGCCATGATGTAGTTGTCTTCACCACCATGGATGATGGCGCTGGTCTGGTACAGAATGACCGCGGACGAAAACAGCACAAAGCCCGCAGAGATAGCCAGCTGAAGCCCGCTGATCTGAATGAAGAAGCTGGCGACCACAGCGCACAGCAGGACGACGAAGCCGGCCATGATGAAGCCAGACAGGAAGCTGAAGTCCTTGCGGCTCAGGATCGCATAGGCGGACAGACCGAAAAACACCAGCGCTGTCATGCCCAGAGCCATGGTGACCAACTGGCCGCCGTTGGGCAACGACAGATAGGCATTGAGGATAGGGCCGAGGGTATATCCCAGGAAACCGGTAAAGACGAAGGTGCTGATCAAGCCCCAACCGGAATTGCGCAACTTGGCCGTCAGGAACAGCAGACCATAAAAGCCGACCAGGGTAATAATCAGACCCGGGTGGGGCAGATTGAGACTCATGGAAGTGAAGGCGACCAGAGCACTGAATGCCAGGGTCATGGCGAGCAGCGAGTAGGTGTTGCGGAACAGCTTGCTGACCTCTACCTCACTTACCCCTGTATGTTGCAGTGTGTTGCGCTGTTGCATTTGCATGGTTCATTGGCTCCAGTGGTTGCAGTACGGACATCCTTCTTCGTGATCATACCCGTTCATATCGACCTGGCAACACCGGCAGGTTCTAAAAACGTTACCTGATGCGTCTTTTTCCATTGACTGCCTACGAGTTTCCGGTAGTATTGCCCGCCGTGGAGGGATGGCAGAGCGGTTGAATGCACCGGTCTTGAAAACCGGCGAAGGTGAAAGCCTTCCCAGGGTTCGAATCCCTGTCCCTCCGCCACATTATGCCCTCAAAGCCCCGCACTCCGGGGCTTTGTTGTTTTTGTGATCTTCTGTACCACTAATCATCACCGCTTGACCGTTTCCCATCTTTTAAGGGGATACCCACCTCTTGATCTCAGGCTGACGCCAGCTTGCGGATTGCGCCAATGGTGCTCGGCCCATTGAAGGGTTTGACGATCCACCCCTTGACGCCAGCAGCCTTGCCACGTTCCTTCATTTTGGGACAGCTTTCGGTCGTCAGCATGATGATGGGCGCCGAGCTGCGCAGTTCACTGCGGGATTTTTCGGCCATGGTCAGACCATCCATATTAGGCATGTTGACGTCGCAGATCACCAGGCTGATACCCTGATGGCGCTTCAACTGCTCCAGCCCTTCACGGCCATCCTGAGCAGTGACCACCTGCAAACCGTTTTGTTGGAGGAAGCCCGCAACATCGTTGCGCACGGTGGCTGAATCATCGACAACCAGAACAAGTGACATGACATTCTCCTGTGAATGCGCTGAATGAATCCAGGTACTGCTTTTGGCCGGTGACGGCCTAGAATAATTCGAGTTCGCCCAGTGCCTGGGGCTCGGGCGTGTTCAACTCCAGTGACGACAGGCTCCATGTTTCACCGACCTGCAGCGGCACCATACAGGCATGCAGGACTATGCCATTGGCATCGACACAGCGTACCGCCAGTGCCGGAGCGCCGTCTTCCTGCAAATAGGCCACGCATCCTAACGGTAGGGCACTGGGGGTCGACATACCCAGTTCGGGGATGCTCTGGCTCAGTTGGCGTTTGAAGGTGCCACACAGGTTATTGGCCAATTCTTGAAGGTGGTCATCGTCCATCGCGGTGGTGGCCTCGGTGTTGTCCGCCGATAGACAGATCAGGCTCCGAAAGTTGTAACCGCTCAAGGTCAACATGATCAGTCGGGCGTCCTCACAGTGCTGCTGGGACATCCAGTCGTCGGTGGATACCGGATGCACGCCACTCAGGCTGGTGACGCAGCCCGATACACTGGTGCTGAGCAGGGTGAGTAGCTGTTCGCTGGTCTGTGCGCTGATCATGGGAATGTACTCAAGCGGCCAGGGAAGATGGTTGCTGCCGCGACTGCTCACTCAGGCGCCCCAGGTTCTGTCGAATATCCTGAATTGCGGTATGGATCATGCGGCTGGCCGCCTGGATATCCTGGAAGGTACCGGTGGTGATCACCGCATTTTGCAGCAGGCGCTGGCGATAACCGTCATTCAGCGCCTCAGAGCGATGCGCCAGTATCCGAACCTCATCGGCAACAATTGCAAACCCGCGCCCATTCTCACCGGCCCGTGCTGCCTCAATGCTGGCATTCAGAGCCAGCAGAATGGTCTGTTTGACGATACCGGTGAACTCTTGGCTTTCACTCTGCATGGCCTGGTTGTGTGCCATGAGTTCATCCAGGCGACCATTCCAGCGATCAAAGGCGTGCACAATCTGCCCGAGCCGATCAATATCGTCACCCAGATCAAGCCACTGCCGATTGAGCTGCTGTGCCTGCTGATACTGCTCCTGCACGGCCTGATAGCGACCGTCCTGCAAGCCATGAGCGTTATCTCGTTCCTCACGAAGGGCTGACAGTTGCTGGTCGTGATCGTGCTGTTGAGCATCGATCTGCTGCAACAGTTGCCGCTCCCGGGTCTTCAGAGACTGCAATTGCGCTGTCTGCTCATGATTGCTGGCCGCCAACGTTGTCAGCTCTGTCAGTATGGTGCGTTGCTTATCCGTCAGGACGATCAAACACCGACGCTGCTGGTAGTAATACCAACCCACCCCAGCCAACAACACGGTCTGCAACAGCAGCAGGGTTACGAGAAACACAGCCGGCACCTCATTGAAATGATCAGGAAGTTTGACAGGCCGTCATGCTAAACAGCGGGTGATGTCACTTTGATGACCGCAAGGGCAAAATGATGGCTTATGGCCAATAGGGCGAACTCCATCAGCCTGTCACGTAGCGGAAATGTAGTGGTATTACTATGCCATCAAATACATGACCTGGTAGCCCGGAAATGACGCCCAATACCGCCGCACTGAGCAGTCCCCACAGCCTGGATAGCAAGACGTCGGGCATGACTGAAAATACTACTGAAGAACGCCGCTTCTATACTCCCGAGGATCGACTGCACCAACTGCGGGATTACGGTACAGCATCGATCCACCGGGCGCTGGAAACCATTCGGCCGGTGTCCATCGAGAGTGACATGCTGCAGGTGCTGGAAGTGTTTCGTGGCCATCAGCAAGAACACTTTTTTCCTGTTCTTGACTTGGCCGGTACCCCGCTGGGGCTGATCCGCGAGCGGAGTCTGAAGAGCTATGTCTATTCCCGTTACGGTATGGCACTACTGTCCAACCGCGGGCAGCCTCGTCAACTGGACAGTTTCCTGACGTCCTGCCCGAGTGCGGAGATCGACGCCACTATCGAGCAGGTACTGCAGGCCGCCCATGCTGTGCCCGGCACAGAAGGGGTGCTGATTACCGCAGGCGGTCGTTATATTGGTTTCATTCGTGCGTCTGCGCTGGTGGAAATGGCCCACGAGCAGCAGATGGAGATCATTCGTCAGCATAATACCGAGCTGGATCAAAAAAACCGCGAGATCCAGGCTGTCTTGCAAAACATGCGACAGGGGATCTGTACCATTCTGCCGGACTTGACCCTGCACACCGACTTCTCCGCGCACCTGTCCAGTATTCTGGAGCAGGAGGAGCTGGCAGGGGCTGCGCTGATGGATACATTATTCAAGCACAGCGAACTCGGCCCGGACGCCCTGCAGCAGATCGAAGCAGCGTTAATGGCTGTGCTCGAACAGGATGCCTTCATGTTCGACTGCAACGCCCATCTGCTGCCGACAGAAGTCACGGTCACGCTTGCCGGTCAGCGCAAGATTCTCGAGCTGCATTGGAACCCGATGCTGAATGAGCAGGACGAAGTCAGCCGCCTGATGCTGGTCGTACGCGACCTCAGCCGCATGCGCGAACTGCAACAGCAGGCCGATCAACAGCAGCATGAATTGCAGATCCTGAGTGAAATCCTCGCTGCTGGTGAATCACGTTTCACCGCTTTCATGGATGCCAGTGAACAGCAACTGGCTGTTTGCCGACAGTTGCTCGACAGCACTCAGGACGTGATTGCTGATGAGGCCCAGACCATCCTGTACCGCCAACTGCACACCATCAAAGGGAATGCCCGGACTCTGGGGCTGATGGCTGTGACCGACAGCCTGCATGATGCCGAGCAGGTTCTACAGGCCAGCCGTGATTCGGGGGCTGACGTGTCAGTCAGCGCACTGCAACAAGCCTTGCATCAGGTCAGCCATGACTTCAGCCAGTACCACTTGCTCTATACCAGCCGCCTGCAAGGATTTGGCCGCGACCGGGATACGCAGATCGTCAGCAATACTCTATGGCAGCAACTGGAACAACTGGCCAGCCAGCGTCGAGACAGCGAGCTACTGGCGCTACTGCAACAGGCCAGCGGCAGCAACCTCAACGCCATGCTGAGCGCGTTGGGGGAGAGCTTGAGCGGAATTGCCAATGAGCTGGACAAGCCTGCGCCGCAGTTGATCATCGGCCCGGCACTGGCTGATTGTCATCTGAGTAACAAACAAGCCCAACGGCTGAGTGACGCAATGGTGCATATACTGCGTAACTGTCTCGATCATGGTATTGAGCCGGCCGCCGAGCGCCTGGCAATGGGCAAGCCTGGCGCTGGTACTGTTCATGTCGATGGGGGCACAGACGGAAAGTACATCACCTTGCGTGTCAGCGACGATGGACGCGGCCTGGCTTTGCAACGCCTACGTAGCAAAGCTATCGGGGCAGGGCTGTTGCGAGACGATGAAGTAGTCAGCGACGACGAGATTGCTGAGCTTATGTTCCACTCCGGCCTGAGCACCGCGGGGCAAGTGTCCATGGTGTCCGGCCGTGGCGTGGGTATGGATGCAGTACGCAGTGGCCTGGCCGAGATCGGAGGTAGTATCGACTTGGTTTGGGCCGGGGCGGGCAACGACGTTGGCTACCGGCCTTTCAGCCTGGTCATTTGTTTGCCTGAAGCGTGCGGGGGTCTCCCCGTCGCGTAGCCCATGGCTTGGCAGCCCTCCGCCACTTTTCCCCTCCCAAAGCTCCGTTGATCGGGGCTTTGTTGTTTTTGATGGTCCCGTTCCGATACTCCTTCAGCCATTTTCCTGCAAACTAATCTGCACTTACCTCATGACGTCCGGTCAAACCCAACGCACTATTTTCAATCATGAGAAGGAGTCCTTTATGCGACTGACGTACTTGTTGGTTCCTGCCTTTGCTTTGATGCTGGCTGGCTGTGGTCCAGATGACAATGATCGTACCAATGAAGAAAATGCCATGCCGCCATCGGCTGAGCCGCAAAGCAATATGGGGCAGCCTGCGGATGACGGGATGAACAGCACAGCACCTGCGACCGGAACAGACACTACTCAATAAAGGGTAGGCATCTCCGGAGCAACCGCTCCGGAGGCTCTGCTGATGCCTGCTGCTTAAGAGCGCGAATAGCACCTATACTGTAAGCTGTTTGCGGCAGGAAGCATAAATGGGCGAAATCGGTAGAGTTGAAAGCGAGCCGGCTATGGCACGACCATCAGGCCCGCTCTGGATTGCAGTCTCGGTTCTGGTGCTCATTCTCATGGCGTACTGGTGGCTGCTGATTGAGAACCAACGATCGCAGCTGGCTTATGCCGAGCAGCAGTTGGAGTTGCGGGCAGAGCAGACCTCCGAAGCACTGGCGATGCAGATCCACGTGTTGATGGCTGGCCTGGACTACCTGGGTGATAGCCTGGTCGCGCAATATCTTGATGGCCTGGATCAGTTTGATGCGGCGGTCAGAACCGCCATCGATACCTATGAAGATGGCACCATCCTTCAGGTATCGGTGGCTGACTCTACCGGAGAGATTATTTACAGCACTCTGGCACCCTCAGGAGGAAACGCACAGACGCCGATCTCGATCGCCAACCGGGAGCATTTTCGCGTACATGCCGAAGGGCGTGCGCCAGCATCGGGGCTGTATATCAGTGATCCGGTGCTTGGGCGTTTATCAGGCAAATGGTCCATTCAGTTCGCACAGCCGTTGCGGAGTGAAGGTGTATTTGCCGGTGTTTTGGTGGTATCGGTATCGCCTACCTTTATTTCTCGCTATTTCCAGAAAGTCTTCCCCATACTGGCAGTGACGTTGCGCTGTTGTTTAATGAGCGCAGCTATTATCTGGCTCGCTCAACCCGGCAGGACGAGATCATAGGGAACCAGGTATCCGGTGCGTTGCAGGCCAGCATGGCCACGGGGGCGGGTGGTGGCAAATACCGCTTGGCTCCCGCCTGGGATGGTATCAATCGTGATTATGCCTGGCGCTGGGTCGATGACTATCCGCTCGCGATCAGCGTCGGCCTGGATCGAGAGACGGCGCTGTCACCGGTTACTGACCGTTTCACCAAGAGCCGGTTCTGGACTGCGGTCAGCACGCTGGCAATTCTCCTGGCGGCGCTATCAATCGCCGTGCTGATGGGGCGACTGCGTTTCGAACAGCGGAATCTGGCTTGGAACGAGGAGCGTTTGAGCCGGTTGTTAGCCCAAGTGCCCGGCGCGGTTTATCAATTCCGTCGATGGCCTGATGGCACGTCCGAGATGGTGTATATCAGCCAGGGTATCGAGACTTTGATTGGACTCTCGCCCGCACAGGTAATCAAGGATCTGCCTGAGATATTCGACATCATCCACCCGGAAGACCGGCCCGAGGCGATTGCTCTTATTGCCGAGTCGGCTGCACAACTGACCCCTTGGGACATCAAGTTCAGACTGTTATTCCCCAATGGCGAAATCCGCTGGGTTGCTGGTTATGCCAACCCGCAGCCGGACGTCGCCGGCAGCGTTCTCTGGCATGGCTATATTCACGATATAAGCCGCCAGCATGCGATCAATGACAGATTGCGCGACAGCACGGCGCGGCTGCGCCTGACCATCGATGCGGTACATGACGGGCTCTGGGAATGGCATCTGGTGGATGACACCCTGTATTTCGATGAGCGTTGCATGCGGATGCTGGGGCATGAGCACGATGACCGCGCAACGACTTTCGCGCATTGGTACGAACAGGTGCACCCTAACGACAGAGCTTCTCTGGATAAGGTGATCAATGAGGTTTCCAGGGGAGAAATGTTCCGTCTGGAGTTGCGTCTTCGTACAGCCACCGGCGATTGGTTGTGGACTGAAATCCGGGGCAGGGCGGTGGAGGACGAGAAAGGCAAGCGGGTACTCGGCACGCAGAGCGATATCAGCCAGCGAGTGACAGAAGCCCAGCTGCGTAACGCCTTGCTGGATAATAACGCCGCGGCCATTTTGCTCGTGGGGCCGGATCACCGGATACGCCTGGCCAACCGCCGGGCGAAGGAGCTATTTGCCGGTGGGCGCCCACTAAAACGTATTCCTTTCCGTCAGCTACAGGGCGGTGAAGAAGGTGCTGACGACTTGTTGGAACAGGTTGAACTGCTGCGTCAGAACAAAGGCGCAGTAGAGGCGGAGCATCCCTTCCCTGATGCCAATGGCCAGCTTCATTGGTTCAGCATCCACGGCACGCTGCTTGATGCTGAGCGGCTCGATGGAGACATTATCTGGACTCTCATCGACATCACCGAGCGTCGACAGATGGAAATCGCGCTTTCCGCCGCTCGCGTCCGCCTGATCGAGGTAATCAAGCATTTCCCCGGCGGCGTATTGCTGGAAAATGCCGATGGCAAAATTCTGGTCGTCAACCAGGCTCTCTGTGATCTGTTTGGTCTGGAGATGCCGCCCGACTCGCTCACCGGTACCGAACGAGGCCGCTTTTACCAGTTGCTCGATCTGCAGTCGGAAGCGGCTCCGCCTGAGGAGAGACGCGAGGGTAATCGACGCATCAGCGAGCTGATCATGGCGGATGGGCGCACACTGCAGATCAATCAGATCCCCATCCGGATCAAGGATACCGATGCCGGAAAACTCTGGATCGTCACAGACATAACCGAGCGGCGGGAGCATGAGCGCAATCTGGAGCGGCTGGCGGCAACCGATCCCTTGACCGGGTTGGCAAACCGGCGAGCGTTTCTGCAAGGTATGGAGCGGGAACTTCGTCGCGCTGGGCAGGGGCTTGCTGATGGCGCGCTGCTGGTTCTGGATCTGGATCATTTCAAGAGTATCAATGATACCTACGGTCACGCGGCAGGGGACAAGGTGCTGATACATCTGGCGCAACTGATGCGCAGTATGCTGCGGCAGAACGATATCGCGGGCCGCCTGGGTGGAGAGGAGTTCGTCGTGTTGTTGCCCGATGCCGGGCATGAGCGTGCTCTGGCTATCGCGGAGCGCCTGCGCCTGGCTATCGAGCGCAGCGCCATTGAGCATGAAGGCAGCATTATTGTTGTCACTGCGAGTATCGGCCTGGCGTCGCTGCAGGGTGAGGTGGATGAGATCTTTACGCTGGCGGATGAAGCGCTGTACCGGGCAAAAAATGAAGGTCGCAATCGCACGGTGTATGCCGCTAACCCGGAGGGTTGACCACCCAGCCTCGACGATATTTCTCCTGTTTATACCAAAGTCTTAGTCTCGTTCTGCTCATCCTAATGCTAGTTTTAAGCTGCAATATAAAAACAACAATAGGAGACAGTCATGTCTTTATCCAAAGAAGACGCAGCCCGAGCCTACTGGAAGGAGAACCTGCGGTTGATGATCACCTTGTTGGTCATCTGGTTCGTCGTATCTTTCTGCGCAGGCATTCTGTTCGTAGATGCACTCAATCAAATCCAGTTTTTTGGTTTTCCACTTGGTTTCTGGTTTGCCCAGCAAGGCGCCATCTATGGCTTCCTGGTGCTGATCCTGATCTACGTGTTGAAGATGAACAAACTTGATCGCAAGTACGACCTCCACGAAGAATAACAATCAGGAGCCTTGCATATGGAAACCCAAACGCTGATTTATCTTATGGTGGGGGCGACTTTTTCGCTGTATATAGCCATCGCGATCTGGACCCGCGCTGGCAGTACCAGCGAGTATTACGTCGCCAGCAAAGGCGTTCATCCCATCGCCAACGGCATGGCAACCGGGGCTGACTGGATGTCGGCGGCCTCTTTCATCTCCATGGCGGGTATCATCTCGTTCACCGGTTACGACGGTAGTGTGTATCTGATGGGCTGGACGGGTGGTTACGTGCTGCTGGCGATGTGTCTCGCCCCCTATCTGCGCAAGTTCGGCCGGTATACGGTGCCGGAGTTCGTCGGTACTCGTTATTACTCGCAAACGGCACGGGTGGTAGCGGTGATTTGTGTGATCTTCATCTCCTTCACCTATGTGGCGGGTCAGATGCGCGGGGTAGGTATTGTCTTCTCCCGTTATCTGGAGATCGATATCAACATGGGCGTCATCATCGGCATGGCCATCGTGTTCTTCTACTCCGTGCTGGGCGGGATGAAGGGCATTACCTATACGCAGGTGGCGCAGTACTGCGTGATGATCTTTGCCTATATGGTCCCGGCTATCTACATTTCCATCCTGATCACGGGCAACCCCATTCCGCAGTTCGGTTTTGGTGACACCGTGACCGGCACCGATACCTCGGTGCTGGATCGTCTTAATGGTCTTGGTGCAGAGCTAGGTTTTACTTCTTACACCGACGGCACCAAGTCCACCATCGACGTGTTCGCCATCACCATGGCCTTGATGGTAGGTACAGCGGGTCTGCCCCATGTGATTGTCCGGTTCTTCACCACACCAACGGTTCGTGATGCCCGTAAATCAGCAGGTTACGCTCTGTTGTTCATCGCAATTCTGTACACCACTGCTCCTGCCGTAGCTGCCTTTGCCCGCATCAACCTGCTGACCAACGTGCCTGGCGTGGCTTATGAAGAGGCTCCGCAATGGATCAAGACGTGGGAGAACGCCGGACTGATTGCGTGGCAGGACAAGAACGGTGACGGTGTCATTCAGTACGGTGCAGGTGCTCCTTTTGCTGGCGCTCCGCAGTTTACCAATGAGCGTGGTGCGAACGGGGAGCGGCTGATAAGCAACGCCCCGACCGAAGCGGAAACTGAACTGTATGTGGACCGTGACATCATGGTTCTGGCCAATCCCGAGATTGCCAACCTGCCAGGCTGGGTGGTGGCCCTGATTGCCGCTGGTGGTCTGGCCGCGGCGCTGTCTACTGCGGCAGGTCTATTGCTGGTTATTTCGACTTCCATCTCGCATGACCTGCTCAAGAGTAATTTCAAGAAGGATATCAGCGAGAAGGGCGAGCTATTGGCAGCGCGCGTTGCGGCGGGGGTCGCGGTGATCGTCGCCGGCCTGTTCGGGATTTACCCACCAGCCTTCGTGGCGCAGGTGGTGGCTTTTGCCTTCGGTCTGGCGGCGGCGTCCTTCTTCCCGGTCATTGTGATGGGCATCTTCTCCAAGAGGATGAACAAGGAAGGTGCGATTGCCGGTATGGCGGTGGGTCTGGTCTTTACCTTCAGTTATATCGTGTTCTTCAAATTCATCAGTCCTGAGCTGGATACCGCTGAACACTGGTGGTTCGGTATCTCGCCAGAAGGGATCGGTACCTTGGGAATGATCTTCAACTTCATCGCGTCTGTCGCTGTAGCCTCGGTTACCAAGGCGCCGCCGGAGGAGATTCAGCACCTGATCGAAGATATCCGTGTGCCCCGTGGAGCAGGAGGTGCCATCGCTCACTGATGTAATCTGAGCTGGAAGAAAAAGGCCCCGGTTGGAAGCAACCGGGGCCTTTTCTTTTACCGCCTGAAGGATCAGAAGCGGTGGGTTACCTGCACACCGGCGCCGTGGGCGCTGTTGCGATATTCGGCGGCGTACTGGGTGCCTGTTGCGTGGTTGGTCTGGTTTACCCGTCCTTTGCTTTCGCGCAGGTAGGCGTAAGCGAAGTCCAGGGTCCAGTCTTGGTCGATATTCCAGCCTGCGCCCAGCGATACGATCTTACGGTTGCTCACCGGAATGCGCACGGTGCGATCGGCGTTGCTGGTGGGGGACTCGTCAAGAGTGAAGCCGCTGCGCAGTACCCAGGATGGGTTGAGCTGATAGGCAACACCGATGGCATAGGACCAGGTGTCGTCCCAATTCAGGTCTTCACTCACTTCGGAAAAGCCCGGTAGAGGCTGCTTGAGCTCCGCTACGATGCTATCCAGCTGGCTCCAGCGAGTCCAGGTGGCACCGGCATACAGAGTCCATTTGTCGTTGGCCTTGTAAGTGACCGAGGTATCAGCCGACTCGGGCGAGGTGAAATCCAGAGTGGCCTTGTGGCTGCCATTGGCCGGCATGGGCGCAACCGGAGGGAAGCCGGTGTTACGGATCCGTCCTTCCAGTTCGTATTCCACCTTGGAGTGATAGGTGAAGCCCCAGGCCAGGCGGTCGGTTACATCTACCAGAATACCCGCGTTGAAGCCGTAGCCGATATCATCACCCTTGATGTTTACCTCAGCGGGGGAGCCAAGGACCGCGATGGGGTTGCTGGTCAGCTTGCCGTCGATCTTGTTGATGGTTGGGCCGAAACCGACGGCTACGCGGTCATTGATACGGTAGCTGAGTGTCGGCTGCAGTGTCATCACCTGCACCTTGCTGTAGAGACCGAGATCCCGGCCCTGAGAAGTGCTTTCATAATCGCTGATCACACCGAACGGGACATAGAGGCCAAGGCCGAAATGCCACTTGTCGTTGAGGGGGCGAACATAATAGGCGAACGGAACAGCTGCCTCGGGCGCGATATCACCCTTGTTGGTGCCCTGGACAAGATTCGTACCAGTGGCAGGGTTTGGACTGGCAGCGTCGATATCGGTGCTAGCTTTGATCGCCGCAAAACCACCACTGATCTCGGCGCGATCCAGGCGCGACATACCCGCCGGATTACCAAACACGGTACTGGCATCCTGGGCGGAGGAGGAGCGGCCAGCGAAACCGGTACCCATGCCGCTGACGCTTTGCTCGTTGATGGCCAACCCGTTGGCCATCAACTGGCAGGAGGCACTGGCTACGGCTACGGCCAGGGTGGTTTTGAACCAAGCGTGTTTGATCATCGGGTACTCCTGTTGACTTTGTTGGAGGCGCGGAAACTAGCAGGAAAGAAACCGTATCGCTATGGGTTATGTCCTGAATTTCCGATAATTCACGTTAAAAAACGTAAACGGCCATTGAATTGGCTAGAGACTGATCAGTCACGCCGCATCCGTGTGGCTTATGGTGTTGTGCCGCAGACCGAGGGGTTGAATTAGAAGCCGCTGGAGCGCACCAGATTGAGTCGTCGCCAGAGCACCAGTCGATTGTTCAGTTCTGCCAGTGTAGCAGTGCCCTGGGTGGCGGCCCGGTGCAACAAGATCAGCAGGATCTCGGCGCTGATCTGAGCGTCGGCGGCGGCATTGTGGCGCTCGCTGTTGACTAACCGGAAGTGTTGCTGCCAATCGTCCAGCGTCGAGCACTTCCGGTCTGCTTCGGGAAACAGCATGGGAGCCAGTTCGGCCACATCCAGAAAGCGATGCTGTAGGCGGTAATCCAGATCCTGGCGCAGGCCGCGGCTGAGCATGCGTTGATCGAAACCCGCATGGAAAGCCACAAAGACGCAGCGGCCTGCGAACTCCAGCAGACCGAGCAGCGCTTCCTCGGCGGGGCAACCGGCATGGACCTCGCTGGGCGCGATTTCATGCAGCAAGGTAGCCTGGCTGGCCCGATGGGCTGGTCGTAGCAGTGTGCATTCGAATTGGTCAGCCATCTGCAAGGTGTTGCCGGTAATCGCCACGGCGCCAATGGAAAGGATTTCATCGCGTTGCAGGTCGAGCCCACTGGTTTCCAGATCCAGTACCACCAGTCGCGCTTGATCAATAGGTGTGCTGTCGATGGGCTGGGGTGCGGGCAGGGCAGCCCGGCGTGCCGTCATCGCCGGTGTGAGACCAGTTGAACGACCACGCAAGAGCAGACTGCGCAGCTTCATAGCTGATATCTCAAGGCCAGGCTGGACTGCAGGCGTTGGGCCTGACGGAAGGATTCGCGGAGGATGCGGCGGTCCAGGTGATTCAGGGTGTCGGGCACGAGGCGGTTACTGAACGGCTGTCGCTCACGCTCCTGACGCTGGTGCTGCTGCATCCGGATAAGCTGGATGAACTCATAGGCCTCGGTATAGGCCTCGGCATCCAGGGCCGCGATCGCCTCTTGCTGCTTGAGCAATTGTAACCGGCGGATTGTACTTGTCTCGCTGATACCGTGGGCCAGGGCCAGCACTCGGGCAGCGTCGACAAAAGGTGTCAACCCTTGGATCTTCAGGTCCAGGGTGTCTTTCTCACGGCCACTGCGGGAGGTGACGAAGTCGCGGAACAGACCGATCGGCGGGCGGTGGGCGAGGGCGTTGCGGGCCATCAGATGCTGGAAAGTGCTATTGCGTGCGACCATGTCCAGTACGCTGCCGAACAGCGCCTGGGCACCCGCCGGCTCGCCCCAGATCACGCGAAAATCAAAGAAGATGGACGACGCCAGCAGGTTCTCCGGCGTGGCCGACTGGATGCAGCGGGTAAAGCGGGCCTGCCATTCGGCACGGGACAGGCAGAGCTCGGGATTACTCGCCATGATGTTGCCCTTGCACAGGGTGAACCCGCATTCGGCCAGCGCCTGGTTGATCTGCTGTGCCAGTGGTAACAATTGCTGGCGGTAGGCTGCGGCCTGGTCGGCATTCTCCGCTTCGAACAGCATGCCGTTGTCCTGGTCGGTCATCAGCGTCTGCTCGCGTCGGGCCTCGCTGCCGAAGCATAACCAGGTGAAGGGAACGCCGGGATCGCCATGCTGGCGCAGGCACAACTCGATGACCCGGCATACGCTGTGGTCGTTGAGCAGCGTGATGATGTGGGTGACCTGGCCAGCAGATGCGCCATAGGCCAGCATGCTGTCGACCAGATGACGAATGTCCCGGCGCAGCGCTACCAGACTGGCAATGCTTTCGGCCTGGCTGATGGCACGTGCCAGGTGCACCAGGTCTACCCGCTGCAGGGCAAACAGGTCACGCTCGGATACCACGCCCACCAATCGCCCCCGGTCCACCACGCACAAGTGGGCAATATGTTCTCGGGTCATGCTGATGGCGGCATCGAAGGCGCTGGCGGTTGAAGGCAGGTAGCAGGGCGACGGCGTCATTACCTCAGCGATGGGTCGCTGCAGGTCGGTCTCGCCGTGTGCAACGATACGGCGCAGATCGCGCAGGGTGAAAATACCCTCTGGCGCGGCCTGCGCATCGGTGATGACGATACTGCCCACGCTGGCTTCATGCATCATTCTGACGGCGGTGCCGATTGGCGTGACGGGAGAGCAACTGACCGGCTTGCGGATGGCAATCTGGGCCAGAAGGGTGTCCAGTGAATAATGGGCGCCGAGCGTTTCCGCCGCCTGGCGTTGCACCTGCAGATTGACCTGTTGCAACAGGCTGCTGACGCCGCGCAGGGCAAAATCACGGAACACCGGAGATATGCCGACCAACTCACTGAAATCGACGCGGGGCAATAGCAGGCAGAAGGTATCCTGCCCGGCTATATGCTCGGTACGGGTGGCCCGATCGCCAATGAGAGCGGCCAGGGGAAAGCATTCACCGATACTGATCTCGAAGGTAGTGTCTGGCGTGTCCTGCCCGGCGATCCGCCGTTCGCCGCGCACTTGCCCCTGTTTGACGATATAGAAATGCTGCACCGGCCCGTCGCTGGGGCGGATGATGGCATCCCCTGCGGCATAGAAGCGCAACTGGCAATGCTCCACCAGCCAGGCCAGATGATGGGGCTCCATCTGATCGAATGGCGGGTAGCCGAGCAGGAAGGTCATGATGCCGTGAATATTCTGCTTCACGGCGGTCCTGCCCATCTGATCGAGCGAGTCGTCTCTGCTCATCTGCGCCTCTCTCCGAAAGGGATAGTTCACCTTGGTTGCCGCGTGCAGCCCATCCGACGTAAGTCTAGTTTCGTTTTCAGCAGGATGGTCTAGGTTGATATGACAATAAGGAGACGATCATGTCCGCACCCCCTGATTATGTCCTCGCCCGGCAACGCGCGATCCGTGATCCCGAGCTGTTCTGGGCCGATCATGCCGCCAGGCTGAGATGGCACACCCCTCCAAACATCACCTGCCAGCCAAGCGACGTCAGCCCCGGCCTGGTCGAATGGTTTCCCGATGGCAAGCTGAACACTGCCTGGCTGGCATTGGATGCGCACATCGAAGACGGCCGGGGAGAGCAGGTGGCCATTATTCACGACTCGCCGGTGACCGGTACCAAGACGCATATCAGCTATGCCGAACTGCACCGACAGGTAGCGCTCTGTGCGGGTATGTTGCGCAGCCTGCAGGTGAAACAGGGCGACCGGGTCATCATCTACATGCCCATGGTGCCAGAAGCGGTCATCGCCATGCTGGCCTGTGCGCGTATCGGAGCCGTACATTGCGTGGTCTTCGGCGGGTTCGCGGCCAACGAGCTGGCGGTACGCATCAATGATGCCCAAGCCGACATCATTCTCACGGCCTCCTGCGGTATCGAGGTTGACCGTGTGGTGGAATACAAGCCATTGGTGGACCAGGCGATTGCCCGGGCAAATCATCCGGTTCGCCATTGCGTGGTGCTGCAACGTCCCCAGGCGGCTGCCGGGTTGCAACCCGGGCGAGACCTGGATTGGCGTCAGCAGTTGGCAGCGGCAGTCCCGGCTGATGCCGTGCCGGTCGCGGCAACGGACCCGCTGTACATCCTCTATACCTCTGGGACCACCGGCAAGCCCAAGGGCGTGGTGCGCGACCACGGCGGCCACGCCGTGGCGATGCGCTACAGCATGGAGGTGGTCTATGGCATGCAGCCAGGAGAGGTGTTCTGGGCGGCATCGGATGTCGGCTGGGTGGTCGGTCATTCCTATATCGTCTACGGGCCGTTGTTGGCCGGTTGCACCACCGTCATGTTCGAAGGCAAGCCGGTACGCACACCGGATGCGGGCGCGGTGTGGCGCGTGTGTGCCGAGCACGGCGTCAAGGCGCTATTCACTGCGCCCACCGCCTTCCGGGCCATCCGCAAGGAGGACCCCCTTGCCGAGCTGGCCGGACGGTATGACCTGAGCCAGCTGGAGCGGCTGTACCTGGCGGGTGAGCGCCTTGATCCGCCTACCTGGGAATGGTTGCACGAACACATCCGGCGGCCAGTACTGGATCACTGGTGGCAGACGGAAACCGGCTGGGCGGTCGCTGCCAACCCGGCGGGTTACGGCCTTGCCGAAACCCGTCCCGGCTCGGCGACCTTCCCGATGCCCGGTTACCAGTTGGCGACCCTCGATGACCAGGGGCAACCGGTCGCGTCGGGCGAGCAGGGCAACATCGTTATCCGCCTGCCGTTACCTCCGGGCTGCCTCACTTCCATCTGGGGTAGCCCGGAGCGCTTGCAGACCGGATACCTGAGCGAGTTTCCCGGTTACTATCAGACGGGTGATGCCGGCTATGTCGATGCCGATGGCTATCTTTTCGTCATGGGCCGTACCGATGACATCATCAACGTGGCCGGCCACCGGCTCTCCACCGGGGAGATGGAAGAAGTGCTGGGTTCGCATCCGGCGGTGGCCGAATGTGCGGTCATCAGTGTGCCTGATGCGATCAAGGGAGAGTTGCCGGTCGGACTGGTAGTACTGAAGAACGATGTCACCATCGAGGCAGCCCGATTGAGTGCGGAGCTGGCGGCACTGCTACGCGAGGAGATCGGAGCACTGGCGTGCTATCAGCGCACCCTGGTGGTCAGTCGGCTACCGAAAACCCGCTCGGGCAAGATCCTCCGGCGTGTTCTGCGACAAATGGTGCGGGGCGAGGAATGGACGGCGCCGTCTACCATTGATGACCCCGGCTGTCTGGATGAACTGGCGCTATTGTTGCAGACGCCGGAGGGGGCGGAGGTCGTTGGCGTTTCACAATAATCACCAATTTGCTATCGTGGCGCGGTTGCGGGATATTGCGGCATTTAGAAGCTACACCCGCTGTGCTCATGAAAGGGGTAAACGGTGATCAAGGTATTGGTGGTGGACGATCATGATCTGGTGCGCATGGGAATCACCCGAATGCTCGGTGACGTGCCCGGACTGTCCATTGTCGGGGAGGCGGACAGCGGCGAAACGGCCATCACCCAGGCACGAGCGTTGAAGCCGGACGTCGTTCTGATGGATGTACGCATGCCGGGAATCGGCGGCCTGGAAGCCACCCGCAAGCTGCTGCAGCATGATCGCAGCATCAAGGTTATCGCCGTTACCGCCTGTGACGAAGAGCCTTTCCCGACTCGTCTGATGCAGGCTGGAGCTGCCGGTTACGTCACCAAGGGCGCCGCCCTGGAAGAAATGGTCAACGCCATCCGCAAGGTGGTGGCCGGCCAACGCCATATCAGTCCCGATATTGCCCAGCTGCTGCTGGCGCGGATGTACGAACCGGGCAATGTGGGGCCCTTCGATGCGCTGTCGGAGCGGGAGATGCAGATTGCGCTGATGATTGTCGGCTGTGAGAAGGTGCAAGGCATTTCCGACAAGCTTCACCTCAGTCCCAAGACCGTGAACACCTACCGTTACCGTATATTCGAAAAGCTCGGCATCACCAGTGATGTGGAGCTGACGTTGCTGGCAGTGCGTCATGGCATGATCGACGCCACATTCAGCCAGGCATGAAGCCGGAAGGATTCGATGCCGCGGCCTTCCTGTCAGCGGTAACCGGCAAGCCGGGGGTCTACCGGATGTTCGATGCCGACGGCGAGTTGCTGTACGTTGGCAAGGCGAACAACCTGAAGAAACGCCTGTCCAGTTACTTCCGCCAGACCGGGCTGAGCCCCAAGACCGCGGCGCTGGTAGCGCGTATCCGGCACATCGACACCACCGTCACGGCCAACGAAACCGAGGCGCTGTTGCTTGAGCAGAGCCTGATCAAGGTTTCGCGCCCGCCGTACAACATTCTGTTACGCGACGATAAATCCTACCCCTATGTCTATCTTTCCAGTCTGGACGCCTATCCACGGCTCGGACTGCATCGGGGGACCAAAAAGGCCAAGGGACGCTATTTTGGCCCCTATCCCAGCGCGGGTGCGATCCGCGAGAGCCTGAGCCTGCTGCAGAAGACCTTCAAAGTGCGTCAGTGCGAGGAAAGCTATTTCCGCAACCGTACCCGGCCCTGTCTGCAATACCAGATCAAGCGCTGCAAGGCGCCCTGTGTTGGCTTCGTCAGCGAGGAGGAGTACGCCGAGGACGTGCGGCATTCGGTCATGTTTCTGGAAGGGCGCAGCAATGCTCTGACGGATGAATTGACCCAGGCCATGGAGAGCGCTGCACAGAATCTCGACTTCGAGCGGGCCGCCGAGCTGCGTGATCAGATCGGCCAACTGCGGCGGGTGCAGGATCAGCAGAACATCGATACCGAATATGGCAACGTGGACGTCATTGCCGCCGCCGTGACGCCGGGCGGCGCCTGTGTTCACGTCATCATGGTCAGGCAGGGCAGGGTATTGGGCAGTCGCAACCACTTCCCGCGGGTGCCAATCGAACAGACCCCCGGTGAAGTTCTCGCGGCTTTCCTGCCGCAATACTATCTGGGCACCGGCGAAAGGGAGCTGCCGAAGGAAATCATCCTCAACGCAGTCCCTGAGGATCTGCCCGTTATCGCCGATGCGCTGGCGCAGGCACGGGGCCGGGCGGTCAACTTCACTCACCGGGTGCGGGGCACGCGCAGCCGCTGGCAGAGCATGGCGGTTACCAATGCCGAACAGGCGCTGACCTCCATGCTCGGCAACCGGCAGAATGTACAGGCGCGTTTCGAGGCGCTGCAGGAAGCGCTCGGGCTGGATGAGATTCCCACCCGCCTGGAGTGCTACGACATCAGCCACACCAGTGGCGAATCGACCGTGGCGTCCTGCGTCGTATTCGGTCCCGAAGGGCCTTTGAAAAGCGACTATCGGCGCTACAACATCGAGGGCGTAACCGCAGGTGATGACTATGCAGCCATGCAGCAGGCATTGATGCGGCGGTTCGCCAAATTGCGCGATGGTGAAGGCAAGATGCCGGATATTCTCCTGGTTGACGGTGGCAAGGGTCAGATGAACATGGCTCGCGAAGTGCTCCAGGAGTTGGCCATTCATGACTTGACCCTGCTTGGCGTGGCCAAGGGCGTTACCCGCAAGGCCGGCATGGAGACTCTGTACCTGAACGACCCGCACAATGAACTGGTGCTGCCCGGCCACTCACCGGCGCTGCACCTGATTCAGCATATTCGCGACGAGGCGCACCGCTTCGCCATTACCGGCCACCGCCAGCGCCGCGGCAAGACCCGAAACACCTCCACCCTCGAAGGAATCGCCGGGGTGGGTCCGAAACGACGCAGAGAGCTGCTGAAACACTTCGGCGGCTTGCAGGAGCTGACTCGCGCCAGCGCCGTGGAGATCGCCAAGGCGCCCGGCATCAGCAAAAAACTGGCAGAACAGATATATACTGCCCTGCATAGCGACTAGAATGCTGTCCAAACCCGTTCGCAGAGACGTTATGAACATTCCGAATATTCTTACCTTGATGCGGGTTGGCCTGATCCCCGTATTTATCCTGCTGTATTACCTGCCGTTCCACTGGAGTTATCTGGCTGCCGCAGTGATTTTCACTCTGGCCAGTATTACCGACTGGCTGGATGGCTATCTGGCGCGCAAATGGGAGCAGAGTACCCCTTTCGGTGCTTTTCTCGACCCGGTGGCAGACAAACTCATGGTTGCCGTGGCACTGGTATTGCTGGTGCAGAGTCACAGCAATTTCTGGGTAACGGCGCCGGCGGTGGTCATCATCGGCCGTGAGATCGTCATCTCCGCCTTGCGTGAGTGGATGGCCGAGCTTGGCGCACGGTCGCAGGTAGCCGTCTCCAACCTGGGTAAATACAAGACCACCGCCCAGATGATCGCCCTGGTTGTGCTGCTGGCCAACCCGGCCTTGCCAATGACTGCCTGGGTCGTTCTCGGGTATGTGCTGCTGATGATTTCTGCCGCGCTGACGCTGTGGTCCATGGTGGCCTATCTGCGCGCGGCCTGGCCGCACCTGCGCCCCGATGCTGGCGAAAAAAACGACAGATAAACTTTTTTGAATCAATGACTTGACAGGGCGTCGGAGAAAGATAGAATAGGCGCCGTTCCAGAGCGGGAATAGCTCAGTTGGTAGAGCACGACCTTGCCAAGGTCGGGGTCGCGAGTTCGAGTCTCGTTTCCCGCTCCATATTCAGTTGTGTTGCAGTAGCAGCACAGCAGCCCCCTTCGAGGCCGGGTGGCAGAGTGGTCATGCAGCGGATTGCAAATCCGTGAACGCCGGTTCGATTCCGACCTCGGCCTCCAGTATTAAAGCCCCGCAGATTCTACGTCTGCGGGGCTTTTTGCTTTCTGTCTTTCTGCGAACCGTTTCCGCAGCATTCTCAAAAATACCGCGATGCGAGTCCGCTCCGCCTTTAGACCGAGGCGATCTTGTTCACGCTGGAAATCGCCTTGCCGTCCCAAATCATTTCGTAGTGGGTGGCTTGCACGATGGAGTGCACCGGTCTCGGAGTCAGCAGTCCCCAGCAAGTATTGCCCGGGCTGCGGACTGAGTGATATTTCAGGCCCGGTATCCCCGCGTGCTTCAGGCTGGCGCCAGCGACATGCGCGGCCGCATAGCTGTCGGGGTCGTAGATCGGATGGTCAGGCGTGATACCGGTCAGGTCGCGCAAACCGGTCTGGTCGAATTGGCAGCACAGCCCGCGCAGCAGGATGCGGTCGAAGGCGAGGCCTTTCACGCCGCTCCAATAGCTCTGCTGGTGATATTGCACCTCCGCCAGGGCCGTAGTGATCGAGTCCCCCAGATAGAGGACGCCGAAGCTACCATCACTGAAGCGCGAGCCGGCAGGATTGATATGAGTGAAGGGCGCTACCGCATAGGAACAGCCGGGGATGCCGAAGGGGATATCGGTGCGGCGCATGAACTCAAGTCGCCCGGCCTCGTTCAACAAGCGCGGGTTGGTTCGCGCCTGGAGCTCATGCAGCGCCTCGAATTCTTCAGGATCAGCTACATCGTCGAACAGGGCGATGGGGGGATACTTGGAGTTGACCAGGCGGTAGCCGGTTGCGGTGCCAGGAGCGACCTCGGGCAGGTCGACCCAGTTCACCACATTGCCCCCCGCAGCCCGTCGATTCGGCGAAACGTTTCGTAAAGTGATGCAAAGCTGCCGTCAGCCATGACACTCAGCGGCTGGCGGCCGTTGAAAAAGGCATTGTCGTTGGGCAGCTTGAGGAAGCCATACACGTTGTCGGGGTTGTCGAAGATCAGCCGCAACGTCCCATGGATATTGAGCACATAACTGATTCGGTCGAGCTGATCATTATCCAGGGCAATGGTCCCGTTACCGGCTTTGGCCCGGGCCAGGGTGCTGCCGGAAACACGCAGAATCCGCGACATCTGCTCCCGTGAAGCACCCCAGCGCTCCATGATCGTTACCGCTGTGCGCAAGCCCACGGTGCTCTGGTGTTTCTCGGCGCTGATTTTCTGAATATCTGCTAATGACATTTTATCTACCCGCTTGCTATCCAGTGGTTGTCTGGAGAATGCAATTGTAGGATAGCATGTCTGCAGATGTTGCGACAGGCTCAATGGTGATCAGCGCGCAACCCTGCCGTATTCATCCTCAAGCAGTTTTGTAATCAGCTCGGAGGTAGTAACTCCTCTGGAGGCAGCAACGGTATGCAGCATCTCACGTGCCAGTGCGGTTACCTCGGTTCGTACCATTCGCGTAGAAGGTGCCCCCTTGCGAGTCGGAAGGGCTGCTTCCCGTGCTCGCCTGGCGGAAAGCGCTTTTTGCAAGCGTGTACGGGATTCCGAATCCAATTGCTGGTCAACCAATTGCTGCACCTGCTCCGCAGTATCCAGCAGCTCAATCAGCTGATAACGCAGAGACAACCGACCACCCTGTATCTGGCCCAATAGCCACTGCCGAGTCCAATGGACTTCCTTGCGACTTCTCAATTGAAATTGCTTCTTCATCGTCTCTCGCCTTGTTCTACGTTGTGGAATTCTACGGAGTAGAATTCAGAAGTGTAACCCGTGAACAGCGATTTTGCTGAAGGGGCGAACAAGGGGGCGTCTGATCAATAGGTGTTAAGCGCTGGCCGTATCAAGCTTTCCAGGCGCTATTGCGGCGGGACGAAAATGGCGTGAGTCATCTCGGGAAGGGACAGCATTTCTGTCAAAGCGGCTCACTTCGATCAGGTATATCCGGCTCATCTGGCCCCGGCACTGTTCCTGGCGGCTGCGCCCTGGGCTTCGGCACCATATCAGGAGCCTCCTCCGGAGCTTGCTGCGGCACATCATCCGGTCCCGGCGGCTCTGTCGGGGCGCGTTCTGGAGGCGTACCCGGGTTCGGCCCCTGGCCTGGACGCTGCCCTGGTACCGGCTGCTATTCTTGCGGAAGATCAAGCGGATCAATACTCATGACTAACCTCCTGAGGACCTTGAATGGCTCTCTTGATTGGAGGTGGCATTGAGCTGATGGTTCAGCTTGTCGGTCGGCCCCGAGTCTCGAAGAAAGTCCTTGTTACGGCGATATGATCTGTGTAACATTCTGAATCTCTTGGAGTTATGGCTGGATCAAGATCCATCTTGCAGGTCATGTTCAAACCCAAGTGCCAGCCAGCCCGGATGGCGAAACTGGTAGACGCAAGGGACTTAAAATCCCTCGATGGCAACATCGTGCCGGTTCGATTCCGGCTCCGGGCACCAATAACCATGGGTTACAGGCATAGGCCTCGTTATCTCGTTGGTCCGCAACATAGCAACTGCTGCGCAATTTCTCCTGATAGCTCAATCACTCAGCGCGCCTGGTATTACTGGGTGGGTGCATTGTCGCTGAGTGTAATCACGGCAACTGAATCCCACCGGACTCCTCATGCAATCGTCGCAATTGCTGCGCCAGCAGGCTGATATTGCCGTTCGTGGCGTCCAGCTGCTGACGTTGTTGTGGATTGATCAGCGATAGCAGGCGCTGCTCGACGTCATCGGCTGTGGTCAACAGTGCCTGTTGTCTGGCACCAGCAAGTTCGATGAAGCGTTGGGATTCCTGCGGTTGCGGCAAGCCGTAGCCTTCGTCCAATAATTCCCCAGGACGGCTCAGAAAGCTGCTGGCGCTCAGCAGTCCTTGGACCAACTGGGCGGTTTCGGTGAGTGCTGGTGGGGCGTCCGAAGACAGGAATCGCTGTTTGAGATCCTGCTGAATCAATAGCATCTGGCGGCGCCGAATAGCTTCTTCCAATACCAGCAAGGCGGCGGTGGAGCGGGTATCCGCTGCGGCGAACCAGGCCTGTCGCTGATCTGCGGGGTTGGCCAGCCAATCTTCAATGCGCTCGATAGGTATCTGCAATCGGCTGCGAATGACCTCGAACATTTGCTGGTAACGCTCCCGATAGGAATCGAAATAGTAACCCTGGCGCAGCGCCGCCTGACGGTCCTGCAATGGTCGCAGGTCCGCCAGCCCGCGGGCGTTGAGCACTGCCAGCAAGCCAGCAGGTGTCAGGCTGTCCATATCCTGCAATTGGGGTAGGGCGCTGCCGCTGCGCAATAATTTCAGGGTTTCGACAGCGCAGTTGTTGCTGATGAAATAATAGGTGCCGTCATAACTCCAGTGCAGGGTCGCGGCCTGCAGGGCGAGCTGGTGGCGCGCCTGTTCATCCATTCGCAGCGGTATCGAGCTGAGGCCGCGCAGTTCCAGTCGGGTATATTCATCGACCACCTTCTGCAGCGGCAGCATGAACAGCCGCGAGGGGTAGTTGCCGATCAGTCCGTCCCAGCTGGACAACTGCAGGTCATCGACAAAGGCGCGGAAGGACAGCACCAGGTGGTGATCCAGGTCGAGCAAACAATCCGGGCCGGGCGGGCGGCCCGGCGCGCAGACTACCAGCCGCAGCATGCTGTGCCCCCAGCGGCTGGCCCATTGCTCGTTGGGCTCGGCCAGCAGGTAGTGGACTGCATAGATGCGTTCGGGGTCCAGCGAACCCAGGGCCGGACGCTGTGCATCCAGTCCGGCGTACAGATAGGGGACTTCGCCGGGGCAATCTACCGTTGGCGGTGCCCAGTCGAAGTGATCTCTGAAATACGCATGCAGAGCCGGGCGCCGGCAAGCGTATTGTGGATCGAGCAGGAAGTATTCGAGATTGACCGCCAGGTATTCTGCCGGGCTGTGCAGCTCATAATTGTCCGGGCTGCGGTAGGACTGGTGATTATCAGATTCTCGTATACCTCGGCGACCCGCCTGTTGCGCCCAGCCGGCCAGATCGAGAAAGCGCGGGTCGTCGCTCAGGGTAAAGCGGCGTTCGGTCTGGCCGCGACATTCCGCAGGCAAGCCGGCCTTGCCCTGGGCTTGGTAACGGTTGCGGCAGTGGCGCAGCAGAGAACGCTGTTCCGCTTGCCAGGAGCGACCGCGATCATACAGGTGAGCAATCTCGTGAATCAGCGTGGCGAGCAGTTCCTGGCGCAAGGTGCCGTGCTGGCGCCCGTCGGGGAAACGGTCCTCGTGCCCGGCGCTGAGGTCCGTCAGCCAATGCCGGTTCAGCTCCAGCGTGCCGCCAGGCGTGGCGCGCCCGAATACCGATTCCTGCAGGTCACGCCAGCGCACCGGCACGGTCCGGTCCAGTTGCTCAACCAGCGAGGGGGGGAGCGCCGCGGTGGCCTCCGCGAGCAGCGTCTGGCTGACCTGCACTTGGGCCGGGGTGAGCTGGCTCTGGTCCAGGTCCAGCTGCAACCCCGCCGTGGCGATAGGGCTCATCAGCAAGGCGTCGACCAACAGCAGCTGACCTGCGATGGAGTGCGCCTTACCCAAGCTGGCTAACCGCTGCCGTTATCGAGCGGGCATTGATCTCAGGCATGCATCACAGCGCGAGAATCGCCTCGGCCAGTTGCAGGTCAGTCGCTTCCAGATCGGGGTGGGACTGGCGGATATGCAGCAGAGCAGCCTCCAGACGTGCACTGCGCAGCTGGCCATCGCTACCGACGAAGCTGGCCGCATCCTCACGGGCTTCCAGTACCACCTTGTTGTTGCCGGTAGTGGCATCGCTAGTCGCGTCAATAGTATTGACCAGGGAGCCGGCGATGGCGTCTGTGGTGCCGATGAAGCTGCTGCCGTGAGCAGCACCAGCGAGAGCCAAGAGGCCGGTGGTAGCGATGACCAGGGAAAGACGTTGCATGTCGATTATCCTTTCAGTACTTCGGAAGTAGAGCGTCGTATCACTGCCGAGGCAGCGGATGAAACAAGTATTGACCGTGCTGCGGATAAAATCGATCCGAAGGATCAACAAAAGTTCCGTTGGTCCGGGACTTTGTCCCGGTCGACCAATCAAAGTCCCGCTAGTGTGGCCTGTTCAACCAGCCCCAGCAATGGTTGCGGATATACGCCGAGAATGAACACCAGCAAGGCAATCAGCAGCAGCATGATGCCGCCGGCCTGTTGGCCCCAGTTCAGCGGTGCGTCGTGGCGCCGAATGCCTGGCTCCACCAGATACAGGGTGACCATGACCCGCAGATAATAGTAAAGACCGATGGCGCTACCGATGACCAGCGCGCCGAGCAGCCACCAGAGGCTCGATTGGACCCCGGCCGCAATGATATAGAACTTGCCAATGAAGCCGGCGGTCAGCGGAATTCCCGCCAGCGACAGCATCATCACGGTCAATACCGCGGTCAGGTACGGGCGTCGCCAGAACAGGCCACGGTACTCGTACAAGGCATCGGCGTCGCGCCCCTTGAACGGCGTGGACATCAGCGTGACCACACCGAAAGCGCCCAGGGTGGTCAGTACATAGATTGCCAGGTATACGCCGATGGCCTCGGTCGCGAGGCCATCGCTGGCGATCAGGGCGATCACCAGATAGCCGAAGTGGGCAATGGACGAGTAACCCAGCAGACGCTTGAGATTGCTCTGCATCAACGCCAGCAGGTTGCCAAACAGGATCGAGGCGATGGCAATCACGGTCAGCAGTTCATTCAGCCAGCCGCCGCTGGTTGCCGGCGATACCTGATACAGACGCAGCAGGACGGCGAATACGGCGACCTTCGCAGCGGTGGCGAGGAACGCCGAAACCGGTGCGGGAGCGCCCTCGTAGACATCCGGCGTCCATAGGTGGAAGGGTACCAGCGACAGCTTGAAGGCCAGCCCGATGAGCATCATGGCGAAACCGATCTGCAGGATCGGCGTCACGGCCACGGCGCCGAGAGCAGGGAATGCCAGGCTGCCGGATTCAGCGTACGCGAGCGCCATGCCGAACAGCAGGAAGGCCGAACCGGCCGCTGACAGCACCATATACTTGATACCCGCTTCCAGCGAGCGCTTGTTGAAGAAGGCATAGGCGACCATGCCGTAGACCGGCACTGACAGCAGTTCCAGGCCGATAAACAGCGTGGCTAGATGCGAGGCGCCGACCATAACCAGTCCGCCGGTCGCGGACAACAGCATCAACAGGTACATTTCCTCCCGGTTGCCGGGAAAGCCCTCGCCGGTATTGGTCTTGCCCAGATAGGCATGGACCAGGGTGGCGCAGGCCAGGGTAGCAATCAGAATGATGCCCATGTACAGCAGCGCAAAGCGATCCACCTGCATCAGCGCAGTGGCTTCCAGGGGCACGACCTGCAACGCCGGGATCAGTGACAGCAGCGCCAGGTTGAGGCCCAGCGCAGTCAGTACGAAGATCAGATCGTGCTTGCGCCGCCAGGCGATGGCGAGCGTGACCACGATGGCCGTGGCGCCGACGATCAGCAACGGCAGCAGGGCGATGAAGTGGGACTGGGTAAATTGCATGGCGTCATTTTCCATCAAACGGCTACCGGGTCGGAACAAGGTTGGAGAGGGCGTCGCTGAGCCAGTGTTGTACTCCGCTCATGCTCGCTGCAGAGGTATCCAGCAGCGGCTGGGGGTATAACCCGAGCCCGACCAGCAATACGACCAGTGACAGCACCATGACCAGTTCGCGCCGATCGAGCCCGCGCAAGGCTTCGCCGGAACGCTCGGCACCGAAGTAGGCGCGGTGAATCATGATCAGCGAATAGGCCGAGGCCAGTACCAGGCCGAAGGTGGCGATCACCACCACCCAGGGGTTGTTGGCGAAGCTGCCGAACAGGATCAGGAACTCGCCGACGAAGTTACCGGTCCCCGGCATACCCAGCGAGGCGATGGCGAAGAACATGCTCAGCGCCGGCAAATAGGGTAGGCGGGCCCATAATCCGCCCATCTCGCGCATATCCCGGGTATGGATACGCTCATACAACTGGCCACAGAGGATGAACAGCGCCGCCGCCGACAGGCCGTGCGCAACCATCTGCACCACCGCTCCCTGCAGCGCCAGCTGGGTGCTGGCATAGATGCCGATCAGCACGAAACCCATGTGCGAGATGCTGGAATAGGCCACCAGGCGTTTGATGTCGGTCTGGGCAAAGGACAGTATCGCTCCGTAGAAAATACCGATCAGGCCCAGGGTCATGGCGATCGGCGCGAACTCGACCGAGGCGTTGGGGAACAGCGGCAGGGCGAAGCGCAACATGCCGTAGGCGGCAGTCTTCAGCAGGATGCCCGCCAGATCCACGGAGCCGGCGGTCGGCGCCTGGGCATGGGCGTCAGGCAGCCAGGAGTGCAGCGGTACGATAGGGAACTTCACCGCAAAGGCGATGAAGAAGCCGAGCATCAGGATATATTCCACCCCCGGCGGCATATCGAGACCGAGCAGCTGGTCATAGGCGAAGGTCAGTACTCCGGTCTGGCTGAAATTGAACAGTACCAGACCCAGAATCGCTACCAGCATGATCAGGCCGCTGGCCTGGGTGAAGATGAAGAACTTGGTCGCCGCGTTGATCCGCGTCTTCTTGCCTTCGCCGCTATGCCCCCAGAGCGCGATGAGAAAATACATCGGCACCAGCATCATTTCCCAGAAAAAGAAGAACAGGAACAGATCCATGGCCAGGAACACGCCGGCCACGCCACCGAGAATCCACATCAGGTTGAGGTGGAAGAAGCCGATGCGATGCTGGATCTCGTTCCATGAGCAGAGCACCGACAGCACACCCAGGATACCGGTGAGGATCAGCATCAGTAGGGACAGGCCATCCAGCGCCAGATGCAGATTGATGCCGAAGCGCTCGATCCAGACGTGCTTGAACTCCAGCGTCCAGACCGGCGCGCCATCGGTTACACCAGCCAGGGAATAGTCTGCGCTGGCCCAGAGCCACAGGCTCAGGACCAGCACCAGCCCCATGGTCAGCAGCGCCAGCCAACGGGGCAGGGTGCTGCTGAAACGTTCGGCCTGCCAGCACAGCAGGCCGCCAATGAAGGGAATCAGGACCAGCCAAGGCAAAATCATGACGGGATCATTTCCTTGCGTGAATTCATAATCAGGCCACCGACAGCAGCAGAATACCGATCACCAACACGGCACCACCGGCAATGGAGGCGGCATACCAGCGAATCTGGCCATTCTCGCTGCGGCTGAGCAGCGCATGACTGCCGCGCGCCAGCAACGGCACGATACCGATGGTGCGGTCCAGCGGGTCGCGGCGCAGAATCCGGGTCAGCCACAGATAGGGCTGGACGAACAGCTTGTCGTACAGCCAGTCGAAGCCCCAGGCGGCGAACCACCAGGCAGTCAGGAAACGGCCCGGTGCGCTGTTGCGTATGGCCCCGACCACACGGCGAGGCCCCAGATACAGCCAGGCCGCCACCAGGATGCCCGCCACGGCGATAGCGCCGGAAGCAATTTCAAGACCGATCCGGCCCTCACCACCGGCATGCCCGGCGCTCTGCGGCAATACACCGGCCAACGGTGGCGTGATCAGTGCGCCGACAAAGGTCGAGAGGATGATCAGTACGATCAGCGGCAGGTTATGCGCCAGCCCCGTGCCTGCATGGGCCTGGGTCTGTTCCTCACCGTGGAACACCACGAAGATCAGCCGGAAGGTATAGATGGAGGTCAGGAAGGCACCCAGCAGGCCGGCGTATAGCAGGGCGCTGTTGCCGCTGGCGAAGGCTTCCCAGAGGATTTCGTCCTTGGAATAGAAACCGGCGGTCAGCAGTGGCAGCGCCGCCAGCGCCGCGCCGCCGACGATAAAGCTGGCGTAGGCTATCGGCAGCTTTTTCCATAGCCCGCCCATCCGGAAGATGTTCTGCTCATGGTGGCAGGCATGGATAACCGAACCGGAGGCGAGGAACAGCAGCGCCTTGAAGAACGCATGGGTCATCAGATGGAAGACCGCCGCCTCCCAGGCGCCGACACCCAGTGCCAGAAACATGTAGCCGAGCTGGCTCATGGTGGAGTAAGCGAGGATGCGCTTGATGTCCGTCTGTACCAGCGCGGCGAAGCCTGCCAGCAACAGCGTTGCCCCGCCGACGATGCCGACCAGTTGGAGGATATCCGGGGTCAGCAGGAACAGCCCGTGGGTGCGGGCGATCAGGTAGACGCCTGCGGTCACCATGGTTGCCGCGTGGATCAGCGCCGACACTGGAGTCGGGCCGGCCATGGCATCGGCCAACCAGGTCTGTAGCGGCAACTGGGCGGATTTGCCCACCGCACCGCCGAGCAGCGACAAGGTCGCCAGGGTGATCCAGAAGTCGCCCTCGGCGTACCGCTGCGGTGCCTGCATCAACAGCTCCTGGATATTCAGCGTACCCAGTTGCATGAACAGAATGAACAGACCGAAAGCCATCAGCACGTCACCGACCCGGGTGACCAGAAAGGCCTTGAGCGCGGCATTACCGTTCTTGCGTTCGGTGTAGTAGAAGCCGATCAGCAGGTAGCTGCAGACCCCCACGCCTTCCCAGCCCAGGTACAGGAACAGCAGATCATCGGCCAGGATCAGACACAGCATGCTGGCAATAAACAGATTGGTGTAGGCGAAGAAGCGCGAATAACCCGCCTCGCCGCGCATGTACCAACTGGCGAACAGGTGGATCAGAAAGCCCACGCCAGTGACCACGCCCAGCATGGTCAGCGACAGCCCGTCCAGATACAGCGTCAGGCTGGGAGTGAAGTCGCCTACCGCCATCCATTGCCAGAGTATCTGGATATAGGCGCCATCCTGCAGCGCGCCGGTGCTGAACAGCCAGGTGATCCAGGCGCTGACCAGTGCCGACAACCCCACCGAGCCGACGCCAACCAGCGCCGAGGTACGCTCCGACCAGCGCCCGCGGGAGAACGCCAGCAGCAGGAAGCCCAGCAGTGGAAACAACAGGGTAAGAAATAGAAGGTTCATCCGCGCATCTCACTGGCAGCGTCGATATCCAGGGTCCTGAAGCGGCGATACAGCTGCAGCAATATGGCCAGGCCGATACTGGCCTCGGCGGCGGCAAGGGTGATCACCATGATGAACATCACCTGTCCGTCGGGCTGCTCCCAGCGGGCACCTGCCACGACGAAGGCCAGCGCGGCCGCGTTCATCATGATCTCCAGGCTCATCAGCACATACAGAATGTTTCGGCGGATCATCAATCCGGTCAGGCCAAGACTGAACAGCACGGCGGCCAATGCCAGGCCGTGCTCCATGGGGATACCGTTCATGCCACCTCCCTGGCTTCATGGCGGCCAATATGGAAGGCGGTGACCATTGCGCCCAATAGCATCATCGCTGCCAGTTCAACAGCCAGGATGTAGGGGCCGAACAGGGCGATGCCCACCGCTTTGGCATCCACGCTGGCGCCGCTGATGGTCCCGGAGGATGGCTCGCTGAACAACACGTACAGCAGCTGGGCGAGCAACAGGCCGGACAGGATTCCAGGTCCGATCCAGCCCCGCGGACTGAGCCATTGGCGCTCCTGGTTGCGGCTGTCGCTTCCCAGGTTGAGCATCATCACCACGAACACGAACAGCACCATGATAGCGCCGGCATAGACGATGATTTCGAGTACGCCGGCAAAGGGCGCACCGAGGGAGAAGAAGCACATGGCCACGGCCAGCAACGAGGTGACCAGATACAGCAGCGCGTGTACCGCGCGGGTATTGGTGATCACCATCAGCGTGGCCGCCACGGCCACTCCGGCGGAGAAATAAAAGGCGAATTCCATCAGGTATTCCTCACACAGATCATGGCAATAGCCCCTTGACGTTGACCGGCTCGGCCTCGTTCTGCGCGGCGCCCTTGGGCTTGCCGGCGATTGACAGGCCGGCCACGCGATAGAAGTTGTAGTCCGGGTTCTTGCCGGTGCCGGCAATCATCAGGTCTTCCTTTTCGTACACCAGATCCTGGCGTTTGTACTCGGCCAGCTCGAAGTCGGGGGTCAGCTGAATGGCGGTGGTCGGGCAGGCTTCCTCGCACAGGCCGCAGAAGATGCAGCGCGAGAAGTTGATGCGGAAGAACTCCGGATACCAGCGACCATCCTCGGTCTCGGCCTTCTGCAGGGAGATACAACCCACCGGGCAGGCGGCGGCGCACAGATTGCAGGCCACACAGCGCTCCTCACCGTCGGGATCGCGGGTCAGCACGATGCGGCCGCGGTAGCGCGGCGGCAGATATACCGGCTCTTCGGGGTACTGCAGGGTGTCCCGCTTGCGGAATGCATGACTGAAGATCATCACCAGGCTGCGCAGCTGGGTGTAGGTGCCATGCACTACATGAATAATCGATTTGATCATGGCTGTCTCCTCAGGCTGCTGCCAGCACAATTGCGCCGGTCACCAGCAGGTTGATCAAGGTCAATGGCAGGCAGACCTTCCAGCCGAACGCCATCATCTGGTCGTAGCGCGGCCTGGGCAGCGAGGCGCGCAGCAGGATGAAGATCATGATGAAGAAGGCGGTCTTCAAGGCGAACCACAGGAATGGCAGCTGCGGCAGCAGATCGAAGGGGCCATGCCAGCCGCCGAAGAACAGTGTCGTCAGCAGCGCGGATACCAGCACGATGCCGATGTATTCGCCAACGAAGAACATGCCCCATTTCATCCCCGCATATTCCACGTGGTAACCATCGGCCAGCTCCTGTTCCGCTTCTGGCTGGTCGAACGGGTGGCGGTGGGTGACCGCCACCCCAGCGATGAAGAAGGTCAGGAAGCCGAAGATCTGCGGAATGATGAACCACAGGTTGTCGGCCTGGTAGGCAACGATATCGCGCATATTGAACGAGCCGGTCTGCGCCACCACGCCCATCAGCGACAGGCCCAGGAACACCTCGTAGGATAGGGTCTGGGCTGCAGCGCGCAGCCCCCCAAGCAGGGCGAATTTATTGTTGCTGGCCCAGCCGGCGAACAGCACCGCATAGACCGTCAACCCGGCCATGGCGAAGAACCACAGCAGGCCGATATTCAGGTCCGCCACCCCCCAGGTTGGCGTGATCGGCACCACGATAAAGGCCACCAGCAGCGAGCTCATCGCCACCACCGGGGCCAGGGTGAAGATCAGTCGGTCGGCGAACGGTGGGGTCCAGTCCTCCTTGAAGAACATCTTCAGCATGTCCGCGACAATCTGGAACATACCGAAGGGGCCGACCCGATTGGGGCCGTAACGGTCCTGCCACACGGCCAGCAGGCGTCGTTCGACAAAGCTCAGCAGGGCGCCGGCAATGACCACGGCCAGCAGAATGACGATGGCCTTGATCACATTGATCAGTACGGCGATCACCTCGGGAGTAAACCAGCTCATTGTGCGGCCTCCCTCAGATCAGTCACCACGCTGCTGGCCGTCAGGGGCGGGATGCCCGGCAGGCCTGCCGGCAGACCAACCACGCCCAGCGGCAGACCGCTGCTGATGCGTACCGGCAACTGCAGTCGCTGGTTATCCAATACCAGGCTCAATGCCGTTCCCTCGGTAACGCCCAGACGAGCGGCCTCGGTCTCGGCCAGGGCGATATACGGCGGCGGCATGCGCTGCTGAATCGGCTCGGCCCGGCTGCTGTTCTCCTCGCTGCCGAACAGGTGATGCAGGGGGACGACCTGCCAGGTGCCCGCTGCTGGCGCGAAGGCACTGGGTGGCTGGGTCCAGGTGAGGTCTGTACGGGTATCATCCAGCAGGCGCACACCGGGATCACCGCTGCGCAGATGGCCACCCACTTCATCCTGAAACTTGTTCCACGCCTGCGGCGAGTTCCAGCCGGGTGACCAGGCAAAGGGGATTTGCTGGCGCTGCTCGCTGCTGCCGGCGTAGCCTTCCATGGAGAAGGCGAAGGGACTGTCCGGGTCCTGCGGCTGACGCGGTTCATGCACACTGATATTGGCGCGCATCGCCGTGCGGCCGCTGTAGCGATGGGGCGCACGCGCCAGTTTCTGGCCCTTGATACGAAAGCTGGCATCCGGCGCCGCGTCGGTAATGGCAGCCAGACGCGGGTGTGCCGCAGCGCAGGCCGCGGTCACCTGATCCAGAGTGGTCCAGTCCACGGTTTTGCCCAGCAGGGTGCTGCGCAGAGCGTGCAACCAGCGCCAGCCTTCACGGATCAGCACCTCGGAGTTGTAGTAGCTCGGATCGAACACCTGGAAGAAACGTTGGGCACGGCCTTCCTGGCTGACCAGGGTGCCATCGCCTTCGGCAAAGCTGGCGGCCGGCAGCAGCAGGTGCGCCTGATCGCTGGTCGGCGTCTGCTGATGATTGACGACGATCACCACATTGGCTGCGGCCAGTGCCGCATCGACGCTGGGCTTGTCGGCCCGGCGATACAAGTCGTTCTCCAGTATCACCAAGGCGTCGTACTGGCCGGCGCTCAGGGCGGCGAGGGCGGCTTCGACTGACTTGTCAGCCGGGTCGTCGGCCAGCAGGATCGACATGCCCATGCTGTTGGCTTCCGGCACGACCAGGCTGATGGATGCGTTCTTCTCGCGGTTCTTCAGTGCCTGGGCAATATTGGCTGCCGCATCGATAATCGCGCGACTGCCCAGCGAGGCGCCGGAAACCAGCAATGGGCGCTTGGCCGCGAGCAGTGCCCCGGCGATACGTTGTGCCAGTTCCAGGGCATCGGCTTCCAGGCCGGGTACTGCCGGCGCACTGGGGTCAATGGCATGGGCCACGGCAAAGCCGAGGCGGGCCAGGTCATCCGGTGCAGCCTGTACCGACTCGGCGGCGATATCATCGAGCCGAGTGCTGTCCACACTGGCGATGAATACCGGGTTCAGGGCACCCTGGGCGATATTCTGCACCGCTGCCTGGTGCCAGCTCTGGATGCCGGCAGCTGCGGCCATCTCGGATGCCTTGCCTTTGGCGGCTTGGCGCAGGGCGAGGGCGATGCGCGCGGCGGTCTGGGTCAGGTCTTCGCCGAGTACTAAAACAGCATCGTGGCTCTCCATGTCGCGGATGGTCGCCGCCGGCAGCGGGCCATGCTGCAAAATGGTGCGTATGGCCTGGATATTGTCCAGCTCATGGCGGGCAATACCGGAGAAGAAATCGTCGGCGCCGACCAGCTCGCGCAGGGCGAAGTTGCTTTCCAGGCTGGCGCGGGGCGAGCCGATGCCGATGATACGGCGGCGATTGAGCAGACCAGCGGCCTGATCCAGCGCGGCGTCGATACCCATGCTCAGCCTGGAGCGCTGGCCGATCGGCTGGCGCGGACGGTCCTTGCGGTTGACGTAGCCATAGCCGAAGCGGCCGCGGTCGCACAGGAAGTAGTGATTCACCGACCCGTTGAAGCGGTTCTCGATGCGGCGAATCTCGCCATAACGCTCACCGGGGCTGATATTGCAGCCGGAGGCACATCCATGGCAGATGCTCGGGGCGAACTGCATGTCCCATTTGCGGTTGTAGCGCTCGGAGTGGGTCTTGTCGGTGAATACGCCGGTGGGGCAGACCTCGGTCAGGTTGCCGGAGAACTCGCTCTCCAGCGTACCGTCCTCGACCCGGCCGAAGTACACCTGGTCATTGGCGCCGAATACACCCAGGTCGGTGCCGCCGGCATAGTCCTTGTAATAGCGCACGCAGCGATAACAGGCGATACAACGGTTCATCTCGTGAGCGATGAACGGCCCCAGCTCCTGATTCTGATGGGTCCGTTTGCTGAAGCGGTAGCGCCGCTGATTGTGGCCGGTCATCACCGTCATGTCCTGCAGGTGACAGTGACCACCTTCCTCGCACACCGGGCAATCATGCGGGTGGTTGATCATCAGCCACTCGATGACGCTGGCGCGGAAGGCCTTGGCTTCCTCGTCGTCGATCGAGATCCAGCTGTTGTCCGTTGCGGGAGTCATGCAAGACATGACCAGCCGGCCGCGGGTGTCGTCCTCGTCGCTGTACTGCTTGACCGCGCACTGGCGGCAGGCGCCCACGCTACCCAGCGCCGGGTGCCAGCAGAAATAGGGGACATCAAGGCCGAGGGACAGGCAGGCCTGCAGCAGGTTGTCCGCCCCATCGACTTCGTAGTCTTTACCATCTACATGAATAGTGGCCATGGTTGTACTGTCTTCTTACCCGTTATACGGGTGCTGCTAATGGAATTCCGTTGCTCGTCACGCCTGCACGAACTCGGCGCCGGGCTTGCCGACCGCTGCCGCGGGGCTGATACCGGCCTCGAATTCACTGCGGAAATACTTGATTGCGCTGCCCAGCGGCTCGACTGCCCCCGGCGCGTGGGCGCAGAAGGTCTTGCCCGGCCCGAGAAAATCCACCAGGCGTGCCAATACCTCAAGATCCTCGGGGCGGCCCTGGCCGCGTTCCAGCGCGCGCAGGGTCTTCACGCTCCAGGGCAGGCCGTCACGACAAGGCGTACACCAGCCGCAGGATTCACGAGCGAAGAACTCCTCCATGTTGCGCAGCAGCGACACCATGCTGACGGAGTGATCAACCGCTAGCGCCAGCCCGGTACCCATGCGTGTGCCGACCTTGCCAATACCGCCGGAATACATCTGCGCTTCCAGGTGTTCCGGTAACAGAAAACCGGTACCGGCACCGCCAGGCTGCCAGCACTTGAGGGTGTAGCCGTCGCGCATGCCGCCGGCATACTCTTCGAACAGTTCGCGGGCGGTGATACCGAAGGGCAGTTCCCAGATACCGGGATTCTTCACCTTGCCGGAGAATCCCATCAACTTGGTGCCGTGGTCGCCGCTGTCTGGGCGCGCCAGTCCGGTGTACCACTGCACGCCGTTACCGACGATGGCCGGCACGTTGCACAGGGTTTCCACGTTGTTGACGCAGGTCGGCTTGCCCCAGACGCCGACGGCAGCAGGGAAGGGCGGCTTGGCGCGGGGATTGGCGCGGCGACCTTCAAGGGAGTTGATCAGTGCGGTTTCTTCACCGCAGATATAACGCCCGGCGCCGGTGTGCACGAACAGTTCGAAGTCGAAACCCGAGCCGAGGATATTCCTGCCCAACAGACCGGCAGCCTTGGCTTCGTCAATCGCACGATTCAGGTGGCGCGCCGCATCGACGTATTCGCCACGCAGGAAGATATAGCCACGGTACGCCTTGAGCGCTCGTGCCGAGATCAGCATGCCTTCGATCAGCAGGTGCGGCAGCTGCTCCATCAGCATGCGGTCCTTCCAGGTATTGGGCTCCATCTCATCGGCGTTGCACAGCAGATAGCGAATGTTCAGCGATTCGTCTGCCGGCATCAGGCTCCACTTGACCCCGGTGGGGAAGCCGGCGCCGCCGCGGCCCTTGAGCCCGGAGGTCTTCACCGTGTTGACGATATCGGCCTGGGCCATGTCCAGCAGCGCTTTGCGGGCCGCGGTATAGCCGTTTTTCTGTTGGTACTCTTCCAGCCAGACCGGCTGACCGTCATCGCGCAGGCGCCAGGTCAGTGGATGGGTTTCTTCGGTCCGGGCAATACGGTTGGCAGGGCCGAAGGAAGCGAAGGTTTTCATGGGTAGGCCTCCAGCAGTGCGGCCACACTGTCGGCGGTGACGTCGCCGAAAGTATCGTCATCGATCATCAGTGCCGGCGCCTTGTCGCAATTGCCCAGACAGCACACCGGCAGCAGGGTGAAGCGATCATCGCTGGTGGTTTGCCCCGGGCCGATGCCGAGCTGGCTCTTGATGCTGCCAAGAATGCTTTCATGCCCACCGATATAGCAGGTCATGCTGTCGCACACGCGGATGATGTGACGCCCCACCGGCTGGCGGAAGATCTGGCTGTAGAAGGTGGCGACACCCTCCACATCGCTGGCCGGAATGCCAAGCACTTCGCCAATGGCATCGGCGGCACCGTCCGGCACCCAGCCACGCGCCTGTTGCACGATCTTCAGCGCCTCGATGGAAGCCGCGCGCGGGTCTTCGTAATGATGCATCTCATGTTCGATGGCCGCGCGTTCGGCGTCACTGAGAACGAAACGGTCTGTCTTAATCAACGTAGTCATAATCAGCGGTCCACGTCAGCCATAACGAAGTCGATACTGCCCAGATAGGCGATCAGGTCCGACACCATGCTGCCGCGGATCACTGACGGGATCTGCTGCAGATGAGGGAAACTCGGCGTGCGGATACGTGTGCGGTAGCTCATGGTGCTGCCGTCACTGGTCAGGTAGTAACTGTTGATGCCCTTGGTCGCCTCGATCATCTGGAACGACTCGTTGGGCGGCATCACTGGCCCCCAGGAGACCTGCAGAAAGTGAGTGATCAGGGTTTCGATATGCTCCAGCGTGCGTTCCTTCGGCGGCGGCGTGGTCAGTGGGTGATCCGCCTTGTACGGCCCCTCGGGCATATTGTTCAGGCATTGTTCGATAATCCGCAGGCTCTGGCGCATCTCGCCCATCTTGACCATGCAGCGGTCGTAGGCGTCGCCGTTGACGGCCAGCGGCACTTCAAACTCGAAGTTCTCATAGCCGGAGTAGGGCCGTGCCTTGCGGATATCGAAGTCGCAACCCGTGGCTCGCAGGCCAGCACCGGTAACGCCCCATTCCAGGGCCTCCTTGGTGTTGTAATCGGCCACGCCCTTGGTTCGGCCGATCAGGATGCTGTTCTTCAGCGCCGCTTTTTCGTATTCATTGAGACGCTTGGGCATCCAGTCGAGGAATTCACGGACCAGTCGGTCCCAACCGTTCGGCAGGTCATGGGCGACGCCCCCGATGCGGTACCAGGCCGGGTGCATGCGAAACCCCGTGATCGCCTCGATCACCTTGTAGGCGCGCTGACGGTCGGTGAAGGTGAAGAACACCGGGGTCATGGCGCCGACGTCCTGGATATAGGTGCCCAGGTACAGCAGATGATTCTGGATGCGGAAGAACTCGGCCAGCATGATGCGGATCACATCGACCCGCTGCGGCACGGTGATGCCGGCGAGCTTTTCCACCGCCAATACGTAGGGCAGGTTGTTCATGACCCCGCCGAGGTAGTCGATGCGATCGGTATAGGGGATGAAGCTGTGCCAGCTCTGGCGCTCGGCCATTTTCTCGGCGCCGCGGTGGTGATAGCCGATGTCCGGTACGCAATCGATGATCTCTTCGCCGTCCAGTTGCAGGATGATGCGAAAAGCGCCGTGGGCCGAGGGGTGGTTGGGGCCGAGGTTGAGGAACATGAAATCCTCATGCTCGCCGCCCCGTGTCATGCCCCAATCTTCCGGATTGAAGCGCAGGGCTTCCTGCTCGGCGTCCTGCCTGGCGGCAGTCAGGCTGAAGGGATCGAACTCGGTGGCCCGCGCCGGATAGTCCTTGCGTAGCGGGTGGCCTTCCCAGGTCGGAGGCATCAGCAGGCGGGTCAGTCGCGGATGGCCTTCGAAATGAATGCCGTACATGTCCCAGACCTCGCGCTCATACCAGTCGGCGTTCGGCCAGATGGATGCGGCGGTGGGGACATTGAGGTCGTTTTCCTTGAGTGCGACCTTGATCATCACATCACTGTTACGTGCCAGTGACATGAGATGGTAGAACACGCTGAAATCCGCGTCGGGGAGCCCTTGCCGATGGGTGCGCAGGCGCTCGTCCATGCCATGCAGGTCATACAGCATGATGTAGGGTTGCGGCAGTTGCCGCAAAAATTGCAACACCGCGATCAGTTGCTCGCGGCCAACCCAGACCACCGGCATACCGGTGCGGGTCGGTTGGATGGTGAAAGCGGCGGCCCCGAAGTGGGACGTCAGCTCGGCAACGACCCGCTGGTCGTCAGCCTGGTATGGGGGTATATACAGCGCCTGATCTGCAGTCTTCATATGAATCGCTATCGGTCAACGGTGAATACGGCGGCGGTGTTGGCGTGGCGCCGGTTCACACGTCGTCAGGAGTACGCAGGTTGGTGACCTGAATGCGGCGGTCACGATTCTGCTCGCGTTGCGAAGGCATATCCGCTCGGTAGACACCCTGGTCGCCAACGACCCAGGACAGCGGGCGGCGCTCCTTGCCGATGGAGTCCTGCAGCAGCATCAAGCCCTGCAGAAAGGCTTCTGGGCGGGGCGGGCAGCCGGGAATGTAGACGTCCACGGGCAGGAACTTGTCCACGCCCTGGACGACGGAGTAGATGTCATACATGCCGCCGGAATTGGCGCAGGCTCCCATGGAAATGACCCACTTGGGCTCCAGCATCTGTTCGTACAGACGTTGAATGACCGGCGCCATCTTGATGAAGCAGGTGCCGGCAATAACCATGAAGTCCGCCTGGCGGGGCGAGGCGCGAATGACTTCCGCCCCAAAGCGCGCGATATCGTGCGGGGCGGTGAAGGCGGTGGTCATCTCCACATAGCAGCAGGAGAGACCGAAGTTGTATGGCCAGAGAGAATTCTTGCGTCCCCAGTTCACCGCGCCGTTGAGAACATCTTCCAGTTTGCCCATGAAGATGTTGCGGTGAACCTGATCTTTCAGCAGCCTATCGTCGACGGTCTCCCTGGTACCGATGGGATACTCGTCATTGACGGCATCCGGATCGATCCGAACAAGTTCATATTGCATGTTAAAAGCCTCATTTCAGCTTCGCTTGCCTCCTGCGGCGGCCGGCTGGTGACCAATCAAGGGCACCGATAGCCGCCTCGTAGACAAGACCCGCAACTAGAATTGAAATAAAGATAGAGGCTCCGATGAAACCGGCCCAGCCGCTTTCGCGCACCGAAACGGCCCATGCAAACAGGAATAGGGCTTCAACATCGAAGATCACGAAGAGCATCGCGACCAGATAGAATTTTGCGGAGAATCGCAGGCGGGTATCGCCAGTGGAAACGATACCGGACTCGAAGGGTTCGTTCTTGCTGCGGCCCCAAGCTCTGCTGCCGAGGATGCTCGATAGCAGCAACATGAAAGCGCACAGACCCAGAACGCCCAGCAGAAAAGCAGCCAATGCCCAGTTGTGGGGCTGTGTTGATACAGCATCAGGCATGCCGGACTCCTTGGAGAATCGGCTTGATTATTGGTTCTTATACGCGAATCAGATGTTTCTTCGCGTCAGGCTGCAGCTAGTGTAGGCCCGCTGGGCGGGTTATGAAAGGGCTGGGTCGGCCTGTAACAATTTTTTACACAGACGGGCCAATTAGCCTGCCTGAACTTCGATCGGTGCGCTTAGTCCAAAAAACTACCTAGGTTGACGGAGCGGCATATGACCATTTTCGAAGCATTGCGGATGAGCCATGACAAGCAGCGCAAGTATGTCGATGCGGTGTTGCGGACCAGCGGTGACACCCAGGAGCGGGTCGAAGCGTACCAGCAGCTGAAGGAAGAACTGTATGCCCATGAGACGGCAGAAGAGCGCCACTTCTATATCCCGCTGATGGCCCATGAGAACGGTGTCGACCTGAGCCGTCACGCCATTGCTGAACACCACGAAATGGACGAACTGGTGGAAAAGCTCGACGAGATCGAGATGTCCAGTTCCGCCTGGCTGAACACTGCTCGGGCGTTGGGTGACAAGGTGCTGCATCATCTTGAAGAGGAAGAGCAGAAGTTCTTCCAGATGGCCGGGAAACTGCTTACCGAACAACAGAAAAGCGAGCTGGCCGAGCAATACAATGACGAATACGACGAACTGCTGGCACAGGGCTGATCAGCCCGTTACCCGCAGCGTCGCGAGGCCCGTTGCCGGGGCATGAAATTGAAAATGCCTATCCGGCCGTTTTACACCCGAAGGGAGCCAATCGGGTATGCTGTGACGCTCGTATCAGTTGCAGGACAGCAAGCATGTCGGATTATGATTTTGACCTTTTCGTTATCGGTGCCGGATCGGGTGGTGTGCGCGCCAGCCGGATGGCTGCCAGTTTCGGCGCGCGGGTGGCGGTAGCCGAGGAACTTTATCTCGGCGGAACCTGTGTGAACGTTGGCTGTGTGCCGAAAAAACTGTTTGCCTATGCTGCCCACTTTGCCGAAGACTTCGCCGATGCCCGCGGTTACGGCTGGGATCTGGCCGATGCCAGCTTCACCTGGCAACGCTTGCTGGATAACAAAAATGCCGAAATCACCCGGCTCAATGGCATCTATCACAACCTGCTTACCGCCGCCGGGGTAACCATGGTGCATGGTCGGGCACGGCTGCTTGACTCCCACACGGTTGCGGTGGGCGACAAGACCTTCACTGCCGAGCGCATTCTCATTGCAACCGGCGGCTGGCCATTCATTCCTGAATTCCCCGGCCGAGAGCATGTGATCAGTTCCAACGAGGTGTTCTACCTCGATCAATTGCCCAAGCGCTGCCTGGTTGTCGGCGGCGGCTATATCGCTATCGAATTCGCCAGCATTTTCCATGGTCTGGGCTGCGATACCAGTCTCGCCTACCGGGGCGAGCAGTTCCTGCGCGGCTTCGACCAGGGGCTGCGTGATCACATGGTAGTGACAATGCAGAACAAGGGGCTCGATCTGCGCTTCAATGCCGACGTGGCCCGAATCGACAAGCAGGCCGACGGCAGCCTCCATGTCGAGTTCAAGGATGGCGAAAGCCTGGATACCGACCTGGTGCTCTATGCAACCGGGCGCCGCCCGAAGCTGGATGGGCTGGGTCTGGAAAATACCGAGGTAGCCCTGGACGACAAGGGCTTCATCAAGGTCGACGGCGATTATCAGACTACCGACTCCGCGATCTTCGCCATTGGCGACGTGACCAATACCCTTCAATTGACGCCGGTGGCCCTGGCCGAAGGGATGGCCTTGGCGCGGCGGCTATATCGGCCGGAGGAGTACCGCCCCGTGGATTATGCGGATATCGCTACAGCGGTGTTCTGCATTCCCAATATCGCCACCCTGGGCTTGACCGAGGAACAGGCGCGCGCCAATGGGCATAAGCTGGATATCTACGAAAGCCGCTTCCGGCCGATGCGCAACACCCTGGCGGGCAATGACGAGCAGAGCTTCATGAAGCTGCTGGTGGACCAGAGCACCGACCGGGTGCTGGGCATTCATATGGTAGGCCCGGATGCCGGCGAGCTTATCCAGGGGCTGGCGGTGGCGCTGAAGGCCGGGGCGACCAAGGCGGTGTTCGATGCCACCCTGGGCATTCACCCCACGGCTGCGGAGGAATTTGTCACCATGCGCACGCCGACTCGCTGCGACTGAGCCGGCGAGCTGCTGTCGTGACGCTCAATGATGGCTATGGGCGTCATGATCGGCAGGTGCAGCAGGGGCCGGCTCTCCGGTCACCTTGACTTCGACTTCCACCTCACCCGCGTGTTCGAAGCTCAGCGTCAGCGGATAGCTGCCACCCTCGACCAGCGGCTGCTGCAGATCGAACAGCATGAAATGATTGCCGCCCGGCTTGAACTCCACCTGCGCGCCGGGAGCAATGGCCACGCTGTCGATCTGCTGCATCTTCATCAATCCGTCCTGGTGGACGTGCTCATGCAATTCGACCCGCCCGGCAATGGGCGAGGTGGCCCCCGTCAGTCGGTCGGCCTGGTCTCCCTTGTTCTCCAATACCAGATAGGCGGCGCCAGTGGGCGCTACCGGCGGCAGTGCCCGTGACCAAGGATGGATGATATGAATGTCACCTGCGGTGAAGTCATGCGCCAACGCCTGGACACTGAGTAACGTTGCGCCAAGCAGTACGCTGAACTGGGTGAGTCGCATGGGTTATCCTCGTTATGGGTGGCCAATGGGCCGGTATGTGGGAGCCGTTTACGTCCGGTCATTATGGGTGCCGCTCCGGAGCAGGGGCAAGGCGACGCTGATATGTCAAACGCATCACAAAACGCTTCAATGTTTACGTAAATACATGGAATATGGCTTTTAGCTATCACCTAATTGATCGACACTTAGGGTCATATACCGGACAGAGTATGTCATGAACGAAAGACGAAAACTGGAGCGCCACCACGTGAGCAACAGCCTGGAAGTATACGACCTGGATAGCGGGGAATTACTTGGGCGTGTTGTGGATCTCCACACCGAAGGGTTGATGCTGCTGAGCGAACGACCGATCGAATTGAACCGAAGCTGGGCGCTGCAAGTGAATCTGCCGATGAACCTCAATGGCGTCAGCGAATTCATGCTGGACGCGGAAAGTCGCTGGGATCGCAAGAGCCTCGCCAGCGGCCAGTATTGGACCGGTTTGCAATTCACCCATCTGCCCGAGGATTCCCGCCGCTGTATAGAGCGCATGGTTTCCAGCCGCTGAGCCGCGCCTCCCTGTTCAGGCGCGGGTCAGATGGTTATCCCAGCGCAGGGTGTGGTGGGTGATCAGCTCAGGCTCTGTCGCCGAGGTCCGGACCCGGTATAGCCCGCCATGACCGGATGACACCACAAAGCTGCCATCACGCTCCGCCAGCACACCCCCAGGATCAGGTACCGAGACCACTCCCATGGGCTGCCCTGAACGATAATCCAACAGCATGACGCAATTCCCACGAGGCGCCGTAATGGCTGCGACGGTGGAGTGGGGGTTGATCGCAACGCTGGCCGTGTAGTTGCCCAGCATCGCCTGTTCATGCTCCGCCAGCGCAATCTCGCTGAAGTCCCCGGTGTTGGTGTCCAGCCGGGCGATCAATGGCGGGGTTTGCCATTTCTCTCCTTCAAACTGGTATCCGGCGATGACGATGCCGTCGCGGCTGATATCCAGATGATGGCAGCTGAGCTGGTGATGGGAGGGCTCGCAATGTTGCAGTACCTCACTGCTATGGCGATCCATCACGATCAGGGCCGGCTGCATGGACTGCAGATTGAGCTTGATACGGCCATAGTCCGGGTGCGTCTTGATTCCCCCCAGCGCGACCACCAACCTTTGCCCGTCGGGATGCAGACGCAGCTCATGAGGGTCCATGCCGCCTACAGGCAGATCCTGCATATGCCGGTAACCATCATCTGCTGCGTAAACCCGAATCTGCCCGGCACCGCTGGGATAATGATTGGCCGTAGCGTAGAAGCGGCTGCCGTCCTCGCTGAATACACCGTGGCCGTAGAAATGGAAGCCATCTCCAGCCTCAACCAATGCATCAAGAGTGCCTTCCAGGATATTGATTACATACAGATTTTTCCCAGGTCTGCGAGACATGATTACCGCTTGGCCCGCGTTCGGATGCAGGCAGCCGCTGTGACAGCGCTCAGCTACCGGAAGGCGGAACAGCTCCCGCCCGTTGCTGTTGGCGGCGACGATAAAATGCTCGCCAAGGGCCGTGTCGACCGAGCTGAGAAAACGCAGATCCGGTAATTCGCGGCTGCTGGCAGCAAAGCTATGGGCGCTGCAGAAGGCGGCGATGCCCAGCAGGCTGAACTGGATGAAATCGCGCCGCTGCATGTCAGTCCCCATCGCTCGAATTGAAGCCGCGGATAATCCCCAGCTGACTGGCGATATTGCCGGACAGCAGCTGGTTCAGCTTGTCGATTTCAATGAAGATCAATTGCAACGTGCGATAGCCGTCATCGTTGGCCAGCAACGTCTGCATATCCGCCGGCTGCTGCTCCAGCCGGGCGATGGTCGCCGTCAATTGTTGATCCAGGCGTTCGACCAGCTCGCTCCCCTCGGCATCAACCATCAACTCGCGCAATCCCGGCAGGAAGTACTGCTGCAGGCCGACCAGGCTGGCGCGGATACCGGCCAACGAATGTTCGCTGCGCCAGGCATCGGCAATGTAGGGATTGCGCCGCGGCTTGCCTTCCAGCCCCATGGGCGCAGCCAGGCGCTTGTTACGCAGGATGTCGAGCCCGTGCATGGCGGCCAGCACCGTGGTGTTCTGGAACTGCTCGGTGCCCAAGTAGTGCGGGCGGAACGCCTGCCATTGTTCCTGCAAGTGCGCGGCGTTGTGCTGCAGCAGGCTACTGATGGCGGTCACCAGTTCGCAGGCGCGTTTTTCCGGCAGCGGCTGGGTCCTGGCGGCCTGCGGGTCGAAGAGTAAGTATTCGAGGGCGGGGAAGCCCTTCACCGCTACGCTGTCGGCTCGCAGTTGGTCAATGCCGATCGCTTGCTCGCCGCCCAGCCATAGATTCACCTTGCGCGCGACGGTGTTCTTGGCGTCCGGCCAGAACTGGAATTGCCAGCTGAGATTGTCCTGCTCGATCGGCCCAAAATCGACGAAGCGCACCGCCTGCCAGCTGTCGAAGGCGCTGAACCAGGCGGACTCAAGGGCTTCACGCTGCTCTGCCGAGGGCGTTGCGCAGTAGGTTGTTGCCGCCTGGTCGAGGTTGGCGGTGCTGGTGGCAAGGGCGGCATAGCCTTCGGTAAGGGCGCCGTGCCAGGCTTCGCGGGGCGCTTGCGCCCAGGCGCTGGTGCAGAAGGACGCAGCGAGCAGGGCGGTTGAACCCCATTTCAAGGTGCGTAGACTCAGATTGGATAATGAGGGCATGTGAGATCCGTTACAGGGAGTTCAAGAAGGTAAGCAGCGACTGGCGCAGTTCCGCCGGCAATGTCCGGTAGCGCTCTGTCGTTGCCTGGGCTTCGCCGCCATGCCAGAGAATGGCTTCCTCCAGCGTGCGGGCGCGGCCGTCATGCAGAAAGCCGGCCCGGGGATTGATCTGCTGGGTCAGCCCCAGGCCCCAGAGCGGCGGCGTGCGCCACTCGTTGCCGTCGGCCAGGAATTCGGCGCGGCCGTCGGCCAGGCCTTCGCCCATGTCATGCAGCAGCAGATCGGTATAGGGCCAGATTACCTGATCGCTCAGTTCCGGTCGGTCAGCCAGTGTGCCGGTGGTATGCCGCGGCGTGTGGCAAGCGGCGCAACCTATTTCATTGAACAGCTTCGCACCGGACTGCACTGCTGGGTTGTCCATATCACGGCGGGCCGGTACTGCCAGGCTCATGGCATAGAAGTTGACGAAGGCGGCAATCTTGTCGCTGACCTCGGGCGTACCGCCGTCAGCAAAGCGGTCGCATTCTTGCGCGGCGGTGCAGTCCGTGTCCGGAACGATGTTGGAACTCAGCCCCATATCGCCGGCGAAGGCGGCCATGCTCTGCTGCATGACGCTGACTTCAGCTGCTTTCAGACCGAAGCGCCCCAGCGCGGTGCGTTGGCCTATACGGTCCCACACCTGATTGGCTCGCCCGGAAATACCGTCGCCATCCAGATCGTCCGGGTCTGCGGCCGCCAATATGGCTTCCTCGGGGATGGTTTCGAGCAAACCGAGACCAATCATTGGCGGAGCAACACGGGGCGAAATCAGCAGATCCTCGGGCAGGGCGCCATAGTTTGGGCCATCAATCCGGTACTGCGGGCGCCGTAATTCCACCTTGCTGCCATCGGCCAGGGTTTCCTCGAACAGCTGCCATTCGATATTCAGCCGCGCCTCCGGTTTCATCCCCGGGATGGCGGCCGTCTGTAACTGGCTGCCATAGACTGGAGCGGGTACGAAACCATGTTGCTGCAGCAGTTGCGGATCCGTATCCGGGCCGGCCGGCACTGACAGCCGCAGAAATAGCGAAACGGCTGTTTCCCCCGGTGCCGGCGGGTGACCACGACCGTCTTTGATATGACATCCCTGGCAGGAGTTGGTGTTGAACAGCGGGCCCAGGCCGTCACGGGCGTCGGTGCTCGAAGGCGCAATCACCCAGGGGTTGCGAAAGAAGCTGTTGCCCACGCTGAAATCCAGACGGCGGGATATCGGCAGATTGCCCAGGGGCAGGGAGTAGGCGTTGTGGTCGCTCTGGGTAACGGTACCGGCACCGCCGGAGTTGGGGGTGTCCTGCACCGGATAGTCGGCGCCCAGGCTGGGGGTGGCGAACAGGCATAGCGCCAGAGCAGGAGTGAAAAGCAAGAATTTCATGGGCGTAAATCTGTATGGCCTGGATGAAGACATGGACGCCCGAGCCCCCGGAACTGGCCCGGGGCTCGGGCGCCATCATCACGGATCAGAAGGAATGGCCGGCGTCATCGGGTTGCAGGGAGTCTACGCCCACGACCGCAGCGACCTGCTCAATGGACCCGGTCTGCTGGGCCAAAGCGGCGATGGCATCGTTGATAATAGTCGCGCCGGTCTCGTTACCGGGGGCGATCATCATGTCGAACGTCATGGCTGATTCACCTTCGGCGGCTTCCTTCATGACGGTCAGCGCTTCCATGGTGGAATCCAGATCATCCCGCAGACGCTGGTCCAGCTCGGGGTTCTTTTCCGCTACCAGTGCCGAGAGGGAAGGGCCACTGGTTACCGAGCCGTCCAATGCCTGGTAGCTGCCCAGGTAGATGTTCTGAATACCTTTGCCGTTGTAGTAATGCGAGTTGTGCGTGTTGTCGCTGAAACAATCATGCTCGTCTTCATAGGAGTTGGCCTCCAGCGCGACCTTCATTCGCTCGCCGGCCAGTTCGCCCAGTGATAGCGAACCCATGCCGAACAGCATTTTCTGAAACACGTCCTGGGTCGGCAGCGCCAGCAGTTCGGCGCGGTAGTTGCCGGCTTCGTCGGCGGACCACTGTCCGACCATCCACTGCAGATCATTGACCAACAGCTCGGATGCAGCGCTCAGATAAGCCGCCCGGCGGTCGCAGTTACCATTGGTGCAGGCTTCTCCCTGAACGAAATCCGTTACCGGGCGTTGGCCGGCACCGGCCTCGAAACCATTCAGATCCTGCCCCCAGAGCAGAAACTCGATGGCATGGTAGCCCGTGGCGACGTTCGCTTCCGAGCCGCCGATTTCGTTCAGGTCAGCCAGCAGCTGGGAGCTGAGTTCGCTGGCATCCAGCGTCTCACCGCCAATGGTCAGGGTCTGGTTGGCGATCAGGTTGGCGGTCGCGCCTTCATTGCCCAGTTCGTGCTGATAGTCGTCGGCGGCAACGTAATCGATCAGTCCTTCATCCAGCGGCCAGGCGTTCAGCTGGCCCTCCCAATCATCCACCACGGCATTGCCGAACCGGAATGCCTCGGACTGCTGATAGGGAATACGCGCCTGCAGCCACGCCTGGTGGGCAGCCTCGAGATTCGCCTCGTTCGGCTCTGCCAGCAAGGTAGCGATGGCCTTGTCGAGAGCTTGGGCAGCGGTCAGCGCATCGAGGTACACCGCGTGGGCCAGGTCGGCATAATGGCTGGCTACATCAGCTTCGCTGATCGCCGTGGCAGCTGGTGTGGTGTTGGTGTTGTCAGCGGGCTGGGACTGCGCCGCATCGGACGTCGTCGCGGCCGGAGATTGCGCCACCGGGTCCTGGTTGTTGTCGCAGGCGCTGAGCAGCACCGCAGCGGATATCGTCAAAGCCAATGTGGTGTAGCGAAAGGTGCGTGCCATGGTTGAGTCCCGTTTCCCGGTGATAATGATTTGCGTTGCGATTATAGACTTGTATCTTCATATTGCAATGCGACGCAGGAGAAAACCCGAAGAATAATGGGAATTATTCTCATTGACAGCTTGTATCATCGCGATAATACTCGGTCTATCGATTTATTCCGGAGGCTGTTCCATGAGCAAAGTGACTTTGATGGCTGGATCATCCCGATCCCTGTGCGAAGCCTGGCATGCACTGCAGGAACTCGAGCGCAGCCGCACCGAGAAGTGCCGTGCGCCTGGTTGCCCAGCCAAAACCGATAGCCGGCGCAAAGCGCGACGGAGCGTCAGCGGGGATCTTTGAACCAACCTGTCAATCCTTTGCCATACTCAGGACAGGCAAAAGAGGAGGTTGATATGTCAGATCATCGCACCTACAAGAAGCTCGAACTGGTTGGTTCGTCGACCAATAGCATTGAAGACGCCATCAGTAACGCAATCGCCGAATGCAGCAAGAGCGTGAAGAACGTAGAATGGTTTGAGGTGATGGAAACCCGGGGCCACATTGTCGATGGCAAGGTGGCGCACTTCCAGGTCACTGTGAAAATCGGTTTTCGCGTCGAAGGCAGTTGATTTCGATGTTCTATGGAGGGGGCTGGGCGCCGGCTCCCTTGCCGCTCTGGTTCGCTTATTTCCTCTCCCGTTTGCGTCCCCGCATGGCTGTGTCTAACCTCTGAACATGACCTGCAAAGCCCTGCGTGACGGTGCTATCTACCGTCTATCAAGGCCCATTCCCCTTGTTCAGGAGGATATATGACGATTTCTCGGCTGAAATGCCCCCGGCTGTTTCGTCAGCAGTGTTATGTTGATGGTCGCTGGCTTGATGCCGCCAGCGGTCAGACGCTGCAAGTGGACAACCCTGCCAATGGCGATCTGGTTGGCCGGGTGCCGGTCATGTCAGCGGAGGAGATAGGTACGGCGATTGACGCGGCGTCGGCAGCGCTGCGCCAGTGGCGCACTCGCACCGCCCAGGAACGGGCCGATTGCCTGCTGGACTGGCATGACCTGATGCTCGAACACAAGGAAGATCTGGCAACGCTGATGACCCTCGAGCAGGGCAAGCCGCTGGTGGAATCCCGTGGCGAAATCGAATATGCCGCCTCCTTCATCCGCTGGTTTGCCGAGGAGGCCCGGCGGATGTACGGGGAGACCATTCCCGGGGCGCGGATCGGTCAGCATATCCTGGTCACTCGGCAGCCGGTCGGAGTATGTGCAGCGATCACGCCCTGGAATTTCCCCGCAGCGATGATTACCCGCAAGGCCGGCGCGGCACTTGCCGCAGGTTGCACCATCATCGTCAAACCGGCCAGCGCAACGCCATTCTCCGCTCTGGCCCTGGCAGCACTGGCGGACGAGGCGGGCATTCCCCACGGCGTATTCAACGTGGTGACCGGCAAAGCCAGTGAAATCAGTGAAGCCCTTACCCACAGCCCCAAGGTCCGCAAACTCAGCTTTACCGGCTCGACGGATGTTGGCCGCCGGCTGATGGCGCAATGCGCCGAGCATATTCAGAAGATCTCCCTGGAGTTGGGTGGCAACGCACCTTTCATCGTCTTCGACGATGCGGATATCAGCCGGGCGGTAGAAGGCGCGATGGTCTGCAAGTTCCGCAACACCGGGCAGACCTGCGTTTGCGCCAACCGGTTTCTGGTGCAGTCGGGCGTGCATGATGAATTCGTCGCCGCGCTGGCTGAAGCCATGGGCAAGCTGCGGGTGGGAGATGGCTTCGAGCCGGGCGTCACGCAATCGGCGTTGATCAATGGCGATGCGGTAGAGAAGGTGGTGGAGCATTTCGAGGATGCCCTGGCCAAGGGAGCCAAACGGGTCTGCGGGCGGCGCCGGACACCGATCGAGGCAACTATGTGCAGCCGGTGTTGCTGACTGATATCAACACCGAAATGACGTTGTGCCACGAGGAAACCTTCGGCCCGCTGGCGGCGGTGTTGCGTTTTGACACCGAGGAAGAAGCGATCGAGCTGGCCAATGCCACTCCCTTTGGCTTGGCGGCCTATTTCTATAGCCGTGATATCCACCGCATATGGCGGGTGGCAGATGCGCTGGAGGCAGGCATCATCGGTATCAACGAGGGGCTGATTTCCAATCCCATGGCGCCATTCGGTGGCGTCAAGGAGTCCGGTCTGGGGCGCGAAGGCTCCCGCCATGGCCTGGATGAATATACCGAGCTGAAATATCTCTGCATGGGAGCGGAATAGGCGTGATCGATACTCTGCCAACCGGCGTCATCCGGACCCGCAATGCGCTTGGACGTCGTTTCATTGAGGTTGACCACCCAGCGGTGCATGCCCGGATCGCGGAACAGGGGGCACAGATCATCGCTTGCGCACCCACCGGTCAACAACCCTTGTTATGGATGAGTCCGGTGGACCCGGCCAAGCCCGACACCGCATTGCGCGGCGGTATTCCGCTGTGCTGGCCATGGTTTGCCGATGAGCGCCCGGGGCCGGCACACGGCATCGCCCGTACCAGCCATTGGCAATTGCGCCTGGCCGAAGCCGACTCGCAGCAGGTGCGCCTCGTGCTGGAACTGCCCGAGCAGGAGATAGCCCGGCAATTGCCCGGTGAGCATTGGGCCGTCCAGGTCGAGATGGTGCTTGGTAGCAGTTTGAGTGTGACGCTCACCACAACGAACATCGGCCCCCGGCCCCAGCCTCTGAGCCAGGCGCTGCACAGCTATCTACCCGTGGACGATATCGATAGCGCCCAGATCCTGGGATTGGAGGGTGCCAGTTACATCGACAAGTTGCAGGCGGGCGCGCAATGTCGCCAGCAGGGACCCGTTCGGTTCAGTGGCGAAGTGGACCGGGTGTACTTTGACACCACAGCGGACGTGCAATTGCTTGATGGCTCGGGCGAGCCGTTGTGGGTGCAGCGCCGCAATAGCCAATCAGTGGTGGTATGGAACCCATGGCAAGCCAAGGGCGCACGCCTGTCCCAGTTCCCCGCGGATGGCTATCGCGGCATGGTATGCATCGAAGCCGCCAATGCCGGACCGGATGCACGCCTTGTCGAAGCGGGGCAGACCCATTGGCTGCAGACCATCATCAGCCGTCACCCGCCCTAAGTGTTGATCCGCTAACCGCAGCATCTACTACTAAATGACGACACCAGACCTGCCAAGGAGGCATTCACGCTACACGCCTGGAGTCACTAGTATCGAAGCATGACCTGCGCCTTGGGGCCAGGCTGCGCATAGAGGACTAAGAACAATGATTTACGCCAATCCTGGAGCTGCCGGCTCCCTCATCACCTTCAAGAACCGCTATGGCAACTTCATCAACGGTGAATTCGTTGCCCCGGTCAAAGGCCAGTACTTCAGCAACACCACGCCGGTTACCGGTGAAGCCATCTGCGAGATCCCCCGCTCCACGACCGAAGATATCGAGCTGGCGCTGGACGCAGCTCACGCGGCGAAGGCGGCATGGGGGAAAACCGCTGTGCAGGAGCGCTCGCATCTATTGTTGAAGATTGCCGATCGTATCGAGCAGAACCTGGAGCTGCTTGCGGTAGCCGAGACCTGGGACAACGGCAAGGCCGTGCGTGAAACGCTGAATGCCGACATCCCGCTGGCGGCCGATCACTTCCGCTACTTTGCCGGCTGTATCCGCGCCCAGGAAGGCAGTGCCGCGGAAATCAACGAAACCACCGTGGCCTATCACTTCCATGAGCCGCTGGGTGTAGTAGGGCAGATCATTCCCTGGAACTTCCCGATCCTGATGGCCGCCTGGAAGCTGGCGCCGGCGCTGGCAGCGGGTAACTGCATCGTGCTCAAGCCGGCTGAGCAGACGCCGGTCAGCATCCTGGTGCTGGCCGAGCTGATCGCCGACCTGCTGCCGCCGGGTGTACTCAATATCGTCAATGGTTATGGCCGGGAAGCTGGTGAAGCGTTGGCCACCAGCAAGCGCATCGCCAAGATTGCCTTCACCGGCTCCACCCCGGTGGGCCGGCATATCATGCGCTGTGCAGCGGAGAACATCATCCCGTCCACAACCGAACTGGGTGGCAAGTCTCCCAATATCTACTTCGCCGACATCATGAAGGCGGAAGAGAGCTTTATCGACAAGGCGGCCGAAGGTCTGGTGCTGGCTTTCTTCAACCAGGGTGAAATTTGCACCTGCCCGGCCCGCGCGCTGATTCAGGAAAGTATCTACGACGACTTTATCGCGCGGGTGCTTGAACGCACTCGCCGCATCAAACGTGGCAATCCGCTGGACACTGATACCCAGGTGGGAGCGCAGGCTTCCGAACAGCAGTTCGACAAGATCCTTTCCTATATGGAAATCGCTCGGGAGGAGGGCGCTGAATTCCTTATCGGTGGCAACGCCGAGCGTCTGGAGGCCGAACTGGGTGGTGGGTACTACATCGAGCCGACCCTGCTCAAGGGACACAACAAGATGCGTGTGTTCCAGGAAGAAATCTTCGGCCCGGTGGTAAGTGTCACCACCTTCAAGGATGAGGCCGAAGCGCTGGCCATCGCCAATGATACCGAGTTTGGCCTGGGCGCCGGCGTCTGGACCAGAGACATGAACGTTGCCTACCGTATGGGCCGGGGAATCCAGGCCGGACGGGTATGGACCAACTGCTATCACATGTACCCGGCCCACGCGGCCTTCGGCGGCTACAAGAAATCCGGCGTCGGTCGGGAGACCCACAAGATGATCCTCGACAGCTATCAACAGACCAAGAATCTGCTGGTCAGCTACGACGTGAATCCGATGGGCTTTTTCTGAGCTGTCGGTAACCAGACGGTGTGCCGGTCCGCTCCACCGGCAGGCCGCAGTAGCATGCTTTGGATCTTAGGCCCTTCGGGGCCTTTTTTTATCTACCAGGCTGCCGGATAAGCGCGCCCTCAGTATGATGTCCGCCGCTATCAGCAGGCTTTCGGTTGCAATGACAAAAAAGGACACGACATGTGCACAACATCCAGTGAGCGCATACTCAGACGGACGCCGCTGGCGCTCGCACTTACGCTTGCACTGCTACCGCAGGCCCATGCCCAGGACCGGCTCAGCCTGCCGGCGCAGATCATCCTCGGTGGTGGCGATGACCAGGACCTGCAACTGCCGCTGGCGCGGCATACGGTGTCAGGCCAGCAGCTGAATGGGCCCAACCTGGGTGCCAACCTCTCGGAATCCCTGCAACGAGTACCCGGACTGGTGGCCCTCAACCGGCAGAACTATGCCCAGGATCTGCAAATTTCATCTCGTGGTTTCGGCGCCCGTGCCCAGTTCGGCGTGCGTGGCGTGCGTCTGGTGCAGGATGGTATTCCGCTGACCATGCCTGACGGTCAGGGCCAACCGGCACTATTCGACCTTGATGGTCTGCAGCGCATCGAGGTGCTGCGCGGCCCGTTGACCACGCTGTACGGCAATGCCTCCGGCGGCATCATTCAGGGCTACACCGGTGAGGCACCGTTCTACCCGACACTGGACAACCGCACGGTGATCGGCAGCGACGGACTGTGGCGCTCGCGCCTGCGCTACGGTGGCCAGCATGGCGACCTGAACATCAGCGCCAACGTCTCGCGGCTGGAGACCGACGGCTACCGCGATCACAGCGACACCCGCCGCGACATTGCCAACCTGCGTCTGGGTTGGGATATTGATGATGATTCCAGTTTGACCCTGTTGATCAATAGCCTGGACCAGCCCGATACCCAGGACCCGTTGGGGTTGACCGCTGAGCAGGTGCGCGCCGACCGACGCCAGGCACCACCGCAGGCCTACACCTTCGATACCCGCAAGTCGGTACGCCACAACCAGGTCGGGCTGAACTACCAGCGGCGCCTGGCCAATGACGACCAACTGACGGCGATGGTCTACGGTGGCGAGCGCGACATGCAGCAGTTTCTGGCCTTTCCCGGCAGTGGCGCGACCGCTGGTGGCGGGGTGGTCGAGCTGGACCGACGTTTCGGCGGCGGCGAACTGGGCTGGCAGCGTGAGACCCGAATGTTCGAACTACCGGTGACCTTTGCAGCGGGTCTGGCCTACAACTACCAGGGCGAGGAACGCAAGGGCTTCGTCAATGCCAATGGTAGCAAGGGCGGCTTGCAGCGCGACGAGTTCAACCGGGTCGACAGCCAGGAAGCCTATCTGATCAGTACCTGGCAACTGGCGCCGCGCTGGGAACTGGTGGCGGGGATGCGCTACAACCGGGTGGAATTCGACTCGGACGACGACTATCTGGACGATGGCCAGGACGACAGCGGCCGCATGAGTGTGCACCGCACCAACCCGGCGCTGGGTCTGAACTGGCAGTGGAGCTCGGAGATGAGTCTGTACGCCGCCTTCGGCCAGGGCTTCGAGACCCCGACCTTCCAGGAGCTGGCCTACCGGCCCGATGGTGCTGGCATGAACCAGGCGCTCAAGCCGAGCCTGTCCCGCAATGCCGAGGTCGGGCTGAAATGGCGCCGGGAAAACACCCGGCTGGATCTCGCCCTGTTCCACAGCCGGGTCAAGGATGAGATCGTTACCGGCACCAACCAGCTGGGCACCGGCCGTTCTACCTATACCAATGCCGGGCGCTCCACCCGCCGCGGCATGGAGCTGAGCATCGAGCAGCAGTTCGCTGCTGGCCTGAGTGGTTACCTTGCCTATACCTGGCTGCAGGCCGAGTACGATCGTTTCGTCGACGGCGATGGCGCCAATCACGCCGGCAATGACCTGCCGGGCATTCCGCGCCACAGCTTCTTCGCCGAACTGGCCTGGCAGCCCCAGGACAGTGGCTTCGCCACCGCCATCGAGGCCCAGGGCATGAGCCAGCGCTACGCTACCGACGACAACCAGCACAAGGCCTCGGGTTATACGGTGTTCAACTGGCGCGCGGGCTATCAATACCCGGTCGGCAATTTGTCCCTCGAGCCCTTCGCTCGCCTGGATAACATCACCGACCGCGAGTATATCGGCTCGCTGATCGTCAACGGCTCGGGTGGGCGCTACTACGAGCCGGCGCCGGAGCGCAGCTGGCTGGTGGGATTGGGGCTGCAGTATCAGTGGCGCTAATGCGAACCCGCCCTTAACTCTTGTAGATCAGTGCCCCAGAGCCAGCTTTGCGCTGGCTCTTCTCGGCCTTCTTGCGGGCACTGATCGTAGCCACGCACTGCTGATCGTCATGCAGGATGACGATGCACTCCAGGCACTGGATGCATTCGTCATAGTCGATCCGTCCGTCGCGGTGTATCGCGCCTATGCCGCAGTGGTTGCGACAATGCTGGCAAGGCTTGCCGCAGGCATCAATGCGCTTCAGCCAGGAGAACAGGCGCAGCCTGCCGAGTACCGCCAGCCCGGCACCCAGCGGGCACAGGTAGCGGCAATAGAACTTGTGGATGAACAGGCCCAGCCCGAGTAACAGCAAGGCATAAGCGACGAAGGGCCAACTGCGGATCAGGAACAGGGTGATGGTGGTCTTGAACGGCTCGACCTCGGCCAAGCGCTCGGCCAGGGTCTGCGACAGCAGGGCGCTGACCAGCAGGACCAGCAGAATCCCGTACTTGATCCACTGCAGACGGCGGTGCAGCGGCTCCGCTATTTTCCATTGGCGCAGGCGCAGTTTCTGGCCCAGCCAGGCGACCAGGTCCTGTAGCGCACCGAACGGGCAGAGCCAGCCGCAGAACAGTCCACGCCCCCAGACGAACAGGCTGATAAAGGTAAAGCTCCAGAGCACGAAGATCACCGGGTCCATCAGAAATACCCGGATATCGAAGCCATCGACCAGTGCGAGCAACAGCGTGGTGATATTGACCACCGACAACTGCCCCTGGGCATACAGCCCGATAAACACCAAGGTGAACAGCAGGAAACCGCCGCGCAGCAGGTGAAAGGCACGGGTGTGCCGGCTGATCCGGTGCTGGAAGGTGAAGATCAGGCTCAATAGCAATAACGCGCTACCCAGCAGCGCCAACTGCCACCAACGCTCCTGCCATAGACGCAACCACACCGGACTCGGCTTGGCGGCGGCGCTGGGCTGGTGGATCTCGAATAGTCTGGGGTCGGGCTCGAAGGGGTGTTCCAGCACCAGCTGGCTTTCCACCAGGTGATTGCGTTGCAGGTTGACGTTGAGCCGCACCTGAGCGGGTTGCGCGGGGTTGTAGGCGGCGTGGGTCTTGATGCGGAATATATGCGCCTGGAGATCATCCGGGGGCGTTATCGCCAGGCTATCCAGCAGCGCACCGTTATCGAAGTCCATATCGTGCAGCTCGATGGCCTGGCCGTTCTGCACCAGCAGCAGCCGGCTGGGCGAGGAGGCGGCGGTGAAATCCTCCGGCACATGGCGGTAGCTGCCGCGCGACATCACCAGCAGTGCCTGCTCTCCGTCGCGCAGGCTGCTCTGCAAACGGGCAAAACCCTGCTCGCCCAACAGGTTGCGCCCGCTCATGGGCGTATCCAGGTAGGCAAGGAACAGCTCGCTGAAAGCCTGGTCGTGAACCATGCCTGGATAATGCTCCAGTGAATGCCCCAGGCGTTGCTCCAACTCGTCGGGCTTCAGTAGCCAACGCTGGACCAGCCCCCGCTCCAGCAGTTGTTGCCAATCCAATGGTTCAAACAGATCCATGCGTGGTGTCGCCAACGGCGCGCTGGTAAAGCCTTCAAGATAAGCGCGAGCGACGGCCAGAGCCGATTGCAACACACTTTCATTGAGGATCACCACGGAGACGGTGGCCTTGCTGATGCCATCGAACTGGGTAATCGATTGGCCGTCACTGGAATCCGGCTTGCGACCGCCGACCACCACGGGCTTGCTGAGGGGGTGCTGGCGGTATTGTTCAACAAAATCCAGCAGGGCCTTGTCCCCCATACCATGCAGGAATACCGGCTCATGGTGACCCAGCACCCGGACCCCGGTCAGCACTCCATCGACATCCAGGCCAACCAGCAGGTGGAAGGGTTTGCCGGCAAACCCCTGCAGGCTGGAGTGGTCGGTAGATTCGAAGGCGTAGCCGAGCAGCTCATTCAACTGGTATACCGGGTAAACAGGCACATCGCCCTGCTTGGCATCAACCCGAGTCGCCTGGGGGAACAGCGCCTGGATCGCTTCCTGGACCTTGGGTGGTGGAGCGCTATCGGCTGGCAGCAGCGGGCTGATCAGCAGCAGGATCAGCGCCAGCAAGCGTAGCGTTGGCTGCAGTCGAGAGAACATCGACATGGCTTGCCTCGATCGGTTCATGGTGTCTCACCATGCTATCCGCCTCAGGACACGCGACCATGCGACTTGAGGGGCGCCGAGGCACGACTTCAGTCGTAAAAACGCCTCCGCCGCCCGCTTTGAGGTAACCTGTGGTTTCCACAAATAAAACAATAAAGGTCGCTTACTACCATGGCCTACGATATTAGCCAGCTACGCAAATTCGTTACTCCCGAGATCATTTTCGGCGCCGGTTCACGCAAAACCGTGGCCAACTACGTCAACACCTTCGCCGCCCGCAAGGTACTGCTGGTTTCCGACCCTGGCGTGGTGGCAGCGGGCTGGGCCGCAGACGTGGAGAACAGTCTGCAAGAGCAGGGCGTGGACTACGTTTTGTATACCCAGGTATCGGCCAATCCGCGGGTAGAGGAGGTGATGCTGGGCGCCGAGGTCTATCGCTCCTCGGCTTGTGATGCCATCGTTGCCATTGGCGGGGGCAGCCCGATGGACTGCGCCAAGGCGATCGGCATTGTCGCCACCAACGGTGGGCATATCCTCGATTTCGAGGGAGTCGATACCATTCGCACGCCCGTGCCGCCGGTGATCCTGATCCCGACCACGGCGGGCACCTCGGCGGATGTGTCCCAGTTCGTGATCATTTCCAACCAGCAGGAGAGGGTGAAGTTCTCGATCATCAGCAAGGCGGTGGTGCCGGACGTGGCCCTGATCGATCCGGAAGTCACCGCCACCATGGATCCTTTCCTGTCTGCCTGTACCGGCGTCGATGCCCTGGTGCATGCGATCGAGGCTTATGTATCCACCGGCAGTGGGCCGATGACCGATGCCCACGCGCTGGAGGCCATGCGACTTATCAACGGCAACCTGGTGGCGATGATCAAGCAGCCCGACAATATCCAGCTGCGCGAGAAAATCATGCTCGGCAGCCTGCAGGCCGGGCTGGCGTTCTCCAATGCCATTCTCGGGGCGGTGCATGCCATGTCGCACAGCCTGGGCGGCTATCTGGATCTGCCCCATGGCCTGTGCAATGCCATCCTGATGGAGCACGTGGTGGCCTTCAACTATGATGCCGCCCCGGACCGTTTCAAGGTGGTGGCCCAGACGCTGGGTATCGATATCCGCGGCCTGAGCGGCCCGCAGGTCCGCCAGCGGTTGGTGCAGCATTTGATCGATTTCAAGCATGCGGTGGGCTTCGCGCAGACGCTGGGCATGCATGGCGTGGGCATCAGCGATCTGCCGATGCTGTCGATCCACGCCATGGACGACCCCTGTATCCTGACCAACCCGCGTGAATCCAGCATCAGGGATGTGGAAGTGGTTTATGCCGAAGCACTTTGACCCACGTCGCGAGATGCTGACCGGCCTGCTGGGGCTGGGGCTGCAGTCCGCGCGTAAAAGCTACTATCCGGAACTGATGGACCGTCTGCAGGAACTGGAAACAGAGCGCAATCGCTACAAGTGGCTGTTCGAGAATGCCGTGCATGGCATATTCCAGGGTGATATGGAGCACGGCATCCGGGCCGCCAACCCCTCACTGGTGCGCATGCTTGGCTATCCCTCGACCGAGGCCGTGCTGGCGGCAGCCGGTGAGCTGAAGGATAACTTCTTCGCCGGCGGGCCGGCGGAGTTCGTCCAGGTCTGCGAGCGGCTACAGCTGGAGGGCGAGCTGGTTGGCTACGAGACTCGCCTGCGACGCCTGGATGGCAGCGAGCTGGATGTGCGCATGAACCTGTTGCTCAAACAAGAGGAGGGGCGCCAACTGGTGGAGGGCTTCGTTGCCGACATCAGCGGTCGCAAGCAGGCCGAGCGGGCCATGCAGCAGCTCAACGAACAACTGGAGCAGCGGGTGCATGAGCGCACCCTGGAACTGGAAACCCTGAATGACAGCCTGCGCCGCGAAATCATCGAACGGGAACGGGTGCAAGGGGCACTGCGTGATGCCCGGGATGCCGCCGAGCTCGCCAATCGCAACAAGGATCACTACTTGGCAGCGGTCAGTCACGATCTGCTGCAGCCGCTGAATGCCGCGCGGCTACTGATGGCCACCCTGCGTGAACGAGCATTGCCCAGGTCCGAGGCGCAACTGGTCGAACGCTCCCAAGCAGCATTGGAAAGCGCCGAGGACATACTCAGTGACCTGCTCGATATTGCCCGCCTGGATCATGGCAACATCCCGCTGGAGCTGGGCAATCACACCCTGGTCGAGATCATCGACCCGCTGTTGAGCGAGTTTCAGGGGCTGGTCGAAACCAACGGATTGCAGGTGCGGGCACGGCTCGGGCGCTGGGCCGTGCGCACCGATTACCGCATGCTCAGCCGCATCCTGCGCAACCTGCTGAGCAATGCCATTCGCTATACACCGAGCGGGCGGATACTGATTGGTTGCCGGCGCCGGGGTGAGCTGTTGAGCATCCAGGTGTGGGACACCGGCCTGGGCATCCCCAGCGAACGCTTCGATGACATATTCCGTGAGTTCAACCAACTGCATGGTGACCGTGTCGGCCCACGCAAGGGAGCCGGGTTGGGGCTGGCGATTGTCGAACGTATCGCCCGGCTGCTCGAGGCGCCCCTGCAAGTGCAATCGGTGGTTGGTTCAGGTTCCATGTTCAGCGTCACCGTGCCGCTGGCCAGGGCCAGTGCACCGACCCCGCCGGATGCATTGCTGGCGCGGTTGCACGCGCCGCTGCAGGGGCGGCATCTGCTGGTGATCGACAACGATGCGATGATCCTTTCCAGTATGCAGGGGCTGCTGGAACAGTGGGGCGCCCGGGTACAGGTCGCGGTCGATCTGCCGGGCGCACTGGCGGTGCTGAGTGGTCGCCTCCCGGACGCCATCCTTGCCGATTACCACCTCGATGCCGGGCAGACTGGTTGCGATGCGGTAAGCTGGTTGCGCGAACACTTCCAATGGCAGATACCGGCAATCATGATCACCGCCGATCGCAGTGAACACAGCCGGCAGCGCTTGCGTGACCTGGGCATACCGGTGCTCAACAAGCCGATCAAGGCCGGCAAGCTCAGGGCCATGCTCGGGCAGGTGCTGCATTAGGCTCTGGTCCTGGGAACGTCAAGCACCCGCTTGATGGGCGAGTCAGCCGGTAACGCCATTGCCGCTGGCCAGCCCTGGTACGAGCTGGTGCTCGAACCTCCCAGGCCCAAGTCCCTCCACCTCGGCCAGAGCCAGGCAGCAATGTGCCCGAGGGTGAGTGGAAAAACACGCTTCCTCCCAAGGTAGCAAGCGAGCATGTGCTTTGGCAGCAGCTCGTCAATCCTTGGTAGGGCCCACCAAAGCCCGGTACTTTCAGCTCCTTGGCAGAATGGGGGCGCTGCCTCCGCTTTCCGATAATCCGCTGGACGCCCAGTTTCGTCAGCCACTGATTCCATCGGAGAGCACAATGAACAAGAACAATACTGCCTATCCTCTATTGACCGCCCTGGCTGCGGCCATGCTCAGCGCACCGGCCTCGGCCGCCATCACCCTGTACGATCAGGATGACACCAGCTTTTCGGTCGACGGCTATTTCAATGCCTTCTACGTGCACAACAAGGTTGATCATATCGACCCCGATCTGGACCGCAACCAGTCGCGGGTGAAAATGGGTTTCCTGCCCAACTACATCGGTTTCAATGTCGGCAAGAAATACGACAACCTGACCCTCGGTGGCCGTTCCTCGTTCTGGGTCACCATCAACGACAGCCAGGACAACGCCACCGAGACCGGCATCGATGTTCGCCAGTTCTACGGTACCGTTTCCGGCAGTTGGGGTGAGGTACTGTTCGGCAAGGACTTCGGCCTGTTCGGACGCTCGAACATCATGCTCGACGAGTTCCTTACTGCCTATGGCCAATCCAGCGATACCCTCGGCCTGGTCGATGGTGGCGGCGTATCCTTCGGCAATATCGGCACCGGCTATCCCTATCCGTTTCCCACTTCGCAGATCACCTACCGTTCACCGGTGATGAGCGGCTTTCGCGCCGCCGTGGGCATCATGGACCCGGTCGATGGTCATCTGGTGGACGACAACGGTGTGCAGACCGGCAAGGACTACCAGGACAGTCCCCGTTTCGAGAGTGAGCTCACCTACCAGTTCGAGCTGGGTGGCGCGCAACTGCATAGCTGGCTCAACGGCATGTACCAGCAGGCGGATAATACCGGCGCAGGCATTGATTCGGTGACCTCCCGCGGGCTGGGCTACGGTGTGCAGGCCAAGCTGGGGGCACTGTCGCTGACCGGCTCCGGCTTCAACGCCGAGGGCGTCAATCCCTTCTTCACCAACAACGCGACCCAGGCCAGCCTGCGCGAAAGCGACAGCAAGGGTTACCTGCTGCAGGGCTCGTATACCTTTGGCAAGACCCGGGTGGCGCTGTCCTATGGCAAGACCCGGGATGACGGCAACGGCCTGGGCTATCAGGCGGACTTCAAGACCAGCGGTATCGGCCTGTTCCACAGTCTCAATGAGAACCTGACACTGGTTGCCGAGTACAACCGTTTCGACCTGAAGAACCGTGATGCCGGTGACCGGATAGAAGAAACCGACACCCTGGCCCTGGGAGTGGCGCTGGGCTGGTAGAGGCCGGCGGGCAGCCCTTCGTCCTTTAGCACTAGGGTCTTGCTACTCAAGCAGGATGGGGCCGGGGCGGGGGGCTCAATAGAATGACAACAGCCCCTAGTGCGAGAGGTAACCATGCAGCAGATATTGGCAGATTGTTTCCGGACCGCCATGACCGATGTTGCCGATCCCGAGCTGGCGGCGCAGAGCCTGGCTAGCCAGTTGCTCCATCCCCATCTGGGCTTCGTGCTGTTCTTCTGCTCATCTCAGTACCCGCTCACCAGGCTGGGGGAGGCGTTGGAGCAGCATTTTGGCGGTGTGGTCCTGGTCGGGTGCACTACGGCCGGCGAGATAACCTCGCAAGGTTATGGCCGGGGCTGCATCAGCGCCGTGGGGTTCGATTGCCGCGCCTTTGCCATCGACAGTACCTTGATCAGTGCACTGGATGATTTCAGCCTGGTGGATGCTCAGGCGGCGGCCGACCGAATGCTGGACCACTGCCGTCACGCGGGACTGGCTCCGATCAAGGGGCACACCTTTGCCCTGACCCTGCTCGATGGCCTTTCCAGCCGCGAGGAAGTGGTGCTTGCCACCCTGAACGCCACGCTGGGGAGCATTCCGCATTTTGGCGGATCGGCGGGCGGCGACGATCACCCGGTGCATACCTACGTCTATTACCAGGGCACCTTCCACTCCGAGGCGGCGGTAGTGGTGATGGTCAATACTTGGCTCGATTTCGAAGTTTTCACCACCCATAACCTAGAGGCGAAGGCTGAAAAACTGGTGGTAACCGCCGCCGATACCGAGCGCCGGACCGTGCTGGAGCTCAATGCCGAGCCCGCCGCAGAGGAGTACGCGAGGCTGGTCGGTGTGCCTGTCGAGCAGTTGAGTACCGCCACCTTCGCGATGAACGCACTGGCGGTGCGTATCCGTGATCAGTTCTATGTGCGCTCCATCCAGCGGGTCAACCCTGATGGCAGCCTGACCTTCTATTGCGCAGTGGATACCGGCATCGTGCTGACCGCAATGGCCTCGCGACCATTGCTGCCGGACCTGCAGCAGCAGCTGGCGCAATTGCGCCAGCGCCTGGGCGAGCCGGTACTCATGATCGCCTGCGACTGCGTGTTGCGTCGGCTGGAAGCCGAGCTGCTGGGGGATGATGATGAGTTGGCCAGCTACATGGCCAGCAATGCAGTGATAGGTTTCAATACCTACGGCGAGCAGTTCAATGGCATGCACATCAACCAAACCTTCACCGGGGTGGTTTTTGCCTACCCGCACTGAAGCGAGCATGCAGGCCGATCGCGACGAACTGCAGGCTCTGCGCGCCGCCAACAATAAGCTGCGAAGGATCAACGCGGCGCTCATCGAGCGCGTCGAGTCGATTGCCAACCCGCGTACCGAAGGTTACGCAGCTTTCCAGCATTCGGTAGAGCTGGCCGAGCAGGTACGCGAGCGTACCCAGGCATTGAACGAGACCATGGCCGAGCTGCAAGCCAGCAACCGGCTGCTCAACGAGGCGCGGGCGCGGGCGGAAACCGCCCGGCATCACCTGGCAGATGCCATCGAAAGCATGAATGACGGGGTGGTACTGTTCGACAAGGACAAACGTGCGGTGCTGTTCAACAGTCATTATGCGCGCTTCTGGCATGGCACCCGGGTGCGGGTGCGTGAGGGGGCGCGACTGGAGGAGCTCAAGCGCCTGGCGACCGCAACCGGCCTGGTGATCGACATGGAAGCCGGCAGCGATGGGCACATGCTTTACCGTATGCGCAACAAACGCTGGGTCCAGGTCCGTGAGCGTCCGACCCGAGAGGGCGGGTTGGTCATTCTCTATACAGACATCACCGACCTGAAGAACTCCGAAACAGCCCGCCGGGAACAGGCCCTGGCGCAGAAGACGCGACTGCTGCAGCGGACCGTGGACAGCCTGTCCCAGGGCGTTGCCGTGGTCAACGAGCAGGGCGGGCTGGAGCTCTGGAACTACCGCTTCCTGGAGCTGGCCGGGCTGGCCCCGATACAGCCGCACCGGCCCTTTGCCGAAGTGCTGGAGGACAGCGAACTGGAGCTGTTCACGCCCGGCAGCCACAGCGTAGCGGGCCAGCCAGAGCTGACCCGTGAACAGCGCCTGGACAATGGCCGGGTGCTGGAAATGCGCAGCCACCCCATGCCGGCCGGTGGCTTCGTCAATACCTACACCGATATCACCGAGCGTGACCTGTATGCCAAGGCACTGCTGGAAAGCGAGCGCTGGGTACGCCTGATCACCGACCAGTTGCCGGCCATGATCGCCTACGTAGAGCAGGACCTGAGCTATCAGTTCACCAACCGGATGTATGACGAATGGTACGGCTGGCAACGCGGCAACATCCTCGGGCAGAGCATGATTCATGTGCATGACGCGGAGCAATTCGCTCGTCTGGAGCCCTACATCGAACGGGCCTTCCAGGGTGAAAGCGTGAGCTTCGAGTTTGCCGAACGCAGCCTCCAGGGGGATGAGCGCTACCTGCTGCGTTCCTATGTACCCAACCGCAACCCCGATGGTGAGGTTACCGGCCTGTTCGTGTTGATCCGCGATGTCACCGAGCGCCAGCGCAGCGCTGAAGCCTTGCACCAGGCCTATCAGCATCTGGAACAACGGGTGCGCGAACGTACCCGGGAGCTGACCAGCGTCAATGACCAACTGCGTCAGGAAATCAATGAACGGGCCAGGGCGGAGGCGCGCTTGCGCGAAGCCAAGCATGAAGCCGAACAGGCCAATCTGTCGAAAACCAAGTTCCTCGCCGCGGTCAGCCATGATCTGCTGCAGCCGCTGAATGCGGCGCGGCTGTTCACCGGAGCCCTGCTTGAACAGCCGGTGCCGCCGGCCAGTAGTGCGTTGGCCAGGCAAATCAACCAGTCCCTTGAAGATGTCGAGAACCTGCTTGGCACCCTGGTGGACATATCCAAGCTCGATGCCGGTGTGATCAAGCCCGATGTCGGTTCCTTCAATATCGCTGACCTGCTGGACAACCTGGCCAACGAGTACCGGCAGGTCTGCGCCAGCCAACAGTTGCAGTTCCGTTTTGTCGGCAGCCAATGCGTGGTGCACAGCGATGTGCAGCTGCTGGCGCGTATTCTGCGCAACTTCCTGACCAACGCGGTTCGCTATACGCAGCATGGCCGGGTGCTGCTGGGTTGTCGACGGCATGCTCGGGGGCTGCGCATCGAAGTCTGGGATACCGGAATGGGCATTGCCCAGGACAAGCTGGAAGAGATCTTCCAGGAGTTCAAGCGCATTCAGCCCGCGAGCCAAGCTCGGGATCAGGGGCTGGGCCTGGGGCTGGCCATCGCCGATAAGGTCGCGCGCATGCTTGGTCACTGCATTCAGGTGCGTTCGGTCGAGGGCAGGGGATCGGTGTTCTCCGTCGAGATACCCTACGGCAGGCGCGGCCCGGCCGCGGCCACGCAGCTGAGCATGCCGGCCAGCATTGGCGAGCACTTGCGCGGCGCGCGTATCTGGGTGCTGGATAATGACCCGTCCATCTGCGCGGCCATGCGCACTCTGCTGGAGAATTGGGAGTGCCAGGTGATCACGGCGCTGTCAGCCGATGACCTGGCCAGTCAGGTGGATGGCTTCCGCGCCGCAGCGGATCTGCTGCTCGCCGACTACCACCTGGACAATGGGGTCAATGGGGTGGATGTTGCCGCGGCGATCAACGTCCGCCGTGCCATGCCGCTGCCGGTATTACTGATCACCGCCAACTACAGCAACGAATTGAAGCAGCAGGTACGGGAGCTGGGGCACATGCTGATGCACAAACCGGTCAAGCCGATGAAGCTGAAGGCTGCCATGAGCCACATGCTGACACCCACAGAGCGGTGACGCTTCAGCGTCTGAGATAGGCGCTGAAGTCCACATCGACGGCGGAAAGAATCGCCTGAACCCGGTTGCTGACGCTGAGTTTGCGGAGAATCGCCGACACATGCGCCTTGACCGTGGTTTCGGCAATGTCCAGGTGATAGGCGATCTGCTTGTTCGATTCCCCCTTGGCCATGCGCTCCAGGACCAGCAACTGCTTGCGGGTGAGGGCGTACAGCAGCTCCGGCGACAACGGGGCTTCGTCGGGAGTGCGGCGGGTAATGATGCGGTTGGAGCGGATGATATCCGACGGCAGGTAGACGTCACCGGCGAGGATCTGCACTATGGCCTCGGTCATCTGCGCCCTGGGCGAGGATTTGGTGATGAAACCCACCGCCCCATAGGTGATGGCCTGCAGTACTACCTGCTTGTCTTCCTCGGCGGAGACGATCACCACCGGGATCGAGGGCGACTCGTTGCGCAGGCTGATCAGGCCGTTCAACCCGTTCATGCCGGGCATGTTCAGGTCCAGCAGGATCAGGTCCAGATCATCGTGCTCCCTGGCAATGGTCAGCGCGCTGTCCAGGTCCGAGGTTTCCAGCAGTTCAGAGCCGGGAAAGCCGGCTGCAATCACGTTGCAGATAGCTTCACGAAACAGCGGATGATCGTCGGCTATCAATATCTTGTGCATGGCCTGCTCCAGATTTTTCTTGTTATGGGCTGCCAGTCATGACGCTCGCAGCATTTGTATTATGTCCGGCATTACACCCTGCGGCAGGGGCACTTTCAAATAGTACATTGGCATCACAAGATACAACCAAAGTAGTAGATGGCAGTGGAAAGAACTGCCGCACCCTGCCAACAAGTAGCGCTCAGGAAGTACCAAGGTAGCATTCAAGTGCAGGGCCCAGGCCTTAGCATGGAAGCACGTTGGCGGTGCCGCCGCTATTGTCTGGGAGGTCAGGGCATGCATATCCTGTTACTGGATGGTCACTTCATTGTCAGGCAGGGCTACCGCAGCCTGCTCACGGCGCAGTTTCCGCAGGCGGCAATCCTCGAAGCCGGTGATGGCGAACAAGCGCTCTGCGCCGTCCAGCAGCGGGTCCCGGACCTGGTGATCCTGGAGGTCAGCCTGCCCGGCATCAGTGGTATCGAAACCGCTCGCCGCCTGCTGCAGCGCTGGCCGCTGCTGCGCGTTCTGTTCTTCAGCATGCACGATGAGTTGCCATTGGTGCGCCAGGCGCTGGCCGCCGGCGCCATGGGCTTCATAACCAAGGGCGCGGGGCAAGAGGTATTGCTCGAAGCGGTGAAGCGCTGCCTGGCCGGACATCGCTATATCGAGCAGGAATTGGCCATCCAGCTTGCCTGTTCGGGCGATCAAACCCGGCTCGATCCGCGGCTGGAGTGCATGACTCCGCGCGAATTCGAGATCTTCGTCATGCTTGCCAAGGGACTGGCGCCGCGTCAGGTGGCCCACCACCTGTGCCTGAGCAGCAAGACCATTTCCAATAACCTGACCAGCCTGAAACAGAAGCTTGAGGTGACCTCGTTGACCGAGCTGGTCCACCTGGCCATCGATACCGGCGTGATCCGCCTGCACGGGCTGGTTGGCCGGCAGGCGGGCTGATGGTCAACCGACCCTAGCGCGCCTGGGAGCCGAGATGGGCTTCCCAGTTCACCGGACAGTCGGTGCAGTTGGTCATGTGCATGTTCAGGTAAGTCCCGTAATGCAGGCGGGTGCCGGTCATGGTGGCCGACTCGAGGTTGGCGTGGTTCATTTTCGATTCCTGCAGGTTGGCATCGCTCAGGTCGGCGCCCTTGAGGTCGGCCTTGGGCAGCCAGGCCATCTCCAGATTGGCGGCACGCAATATCACGTCATGCATGTGCGCTGCGCTGAAGCGGGCGAACTCCAGGTTGGCGCCGGTGAAGTCGGCCTGCTTGAATTCGCCACCCTGGGCATTCAGGTTCCAGGCCTGGACGGCGACGAAGCTGCTGCCGATGGCACTGGCTCCGCGCATGGCCGTTTGCTGCAGGCTGGCGCGGTTGAAGTTGGCGCCATCGAGCCGGGCGTTATCCAGTTTGGCCTGGTCCAGCTTGGCGTGACGCAGGTCCGCGCCGCGCAGATCGGCCCCGGTGAAGTCGGCCTTGCTCAAGTCTTTGTGGCGCAGATCGGCCTGGCGCAAGTCTACGCCGGGGCAGGATGTGCCGCGCACCAGGGCGCAGCCGTTGATGGTGACGATATCTTCTTCGGCTACATCGGCCACCTGGGCCTGCAGCGTCAGACTGAATGCTGCCAGGCCGGATATCAGCAGCATACGGGGTGTCAGTGGATTCATGCTCCGTACCTCTGTCTGTGATTCATGCTGTTGCGCCAGGCTGGGCCTGGCGCAACGTTGGTTACCGCGATAGTGCTCAGCGCTTGGCGGTCTGCTGCGTCCAGGAGGGGAGTTTGAAGACCCAGAAGGAGCCACCCTGGGCGACCGGTTTGGTCAGCTCGGCCATGTCGCCGCCCCACAGCGGAACCGCGCCACCGTAGCCGGTGGTTACGCCGATGTACTGCTCGCCATCCTGTTCCCAGGTGATCGGCGGGGAGATGATCCCTGTGCCGGTCTGGAATTTCCACAGCTCCTTGCCGGTCTTGGCGTCGAACGCCTTGAAGTAGCCATCGCCAGTGCCGGTGAACACCAGGTTGCCCGCAGTAGCCAGGACGCCTGCCCACAGCGGCAGCGGTTCCTTGTGTTCCCACTCGACCTTGCCGGTGGTCGGGTTCATCGCCCGCAGGATGCCGACGTGGTCGTCATACAGACGCTTGATGCGGAAACCCATGCCCAGGTAGGCCGAGCCCTTGTTGTAGCTGACTTCCTCGGTCCAGTAGTCTTCCTTCCAGTGGTTGGCGGGAACATAGAACAGACCGGTGTCCTTGCTGTAGGCCATCGGGTTCCAATTCTTGCCACCGAGGAAGGGCGGCGATACCTCGACCGATTCGCTGCGTTCCTGGCCCGGCTGCAGACGTGGTGGGCGCTGGCCTTCGTTCTCCACCGGACGGCCGGTTTCCAGGTCGATATGGCTGGCCCAGGTGATGTCGTCAACGAACGGGAAGGCGTTGGTCAGCTTGCCGTTGTTGCGATCGACCACATAGAAGAAGCCGTTGCGGTCGGCGTGGGCGGTGGCCTTGACGGTCTTGCCCGACGAGTCCTTGTAGTCGAACAACACCAGCTCGTTGTTGCCGGAGAAGTCCCAGGCGTCGTTGGGGGTGTGCTGGTAGAACCACTTCACCTCGCCGGTGCTCGGGTCCACCGCGACCTGGCCGGAGGTGTAGAGGCTGTCGTAATCAGCCGGATTGCCGTCCTCGGAGGTCCGCGCCCAGCCGTTCCACGGCGCGGGGTTGCCGGCACCGACGATGATGGTATTGGTTTCCGGGTCGAAGCTCGCGCTTTGCCAGGGCGCACCACCACCCTGGCTCCAGGCCTCAACCTTGCCGGTGGGGGAGTTCGGGTCGTCCGGCCAGGAGGGCGCCTTGATGTCGCCGGTGGGCGTGCTGTCCTTGCCATTCAGGCGACCCATGTGACCTTCGACGAAGGGCCGCATCCAGATTTCCTCGCCAGTATCGGGATCACGGGCAAACAGCTTGCCGACCACGCCGAACTCGTCACCGGAGGAGCCATGGATCAGCAGCGTCTTGCCGGTCTTCTGATCCTTGACGATGGTCGGTGCCCCGGTCATGGTGTAACCGGCACGGTGATCACCGAACTTCTCCCGCCAGACCACCTTGCCGGTGTCCTTGTTCAACGCCACGATCCCGGCATCCAGCGTGCCGAAGAATACGTTGTCGCCATAGATCGCAGCACCGCGGTTGACCACGTCGCAGCAGGGCCGAATATCATCAGGCAGGCGATGGGAGTAGCTCCACAGACGCTTCCCGGTCTTGGCATCCAGGGCGAACATCCGCGAATACGAACCGGTGACATAGATCACGCCGTCGTGCACCAGCGCCTGGGACTCCTGCCCGCGCTGCTTCTCATCGCCGAACGAGAACGACCAGGCCGGCGTCAGCTTGAAGACGTTCTCGTCGTTCACCAGGCTCAGCGGGCTGTAACGCTGGGCGTTGTTGCCCATGCCGTACATCAGTACGTTGTGGGTGGAGACGTGATCGTTGGCGATATCGTCCCAGGTGACTGGTTTGGCCGCCACCTGAGACGCGCTCAGGGCAAGCCCCGCCGAGAGAATCAGGTATCTGACGGCCCGGGCTGCAGGCCTCAGGGCAGGAAGTGTTTTTGTTGTCATGGCAGTGTTCCTTGTTGTTGGAAGAGGGCAGCGTTGCTGGTCCACGCCAACATCTTGGTCAGGGCAAGGAAGGGGCGAAACGGAAAATAACCCGTAGTTGGCGGGAAATAGTCCCTTGCGGATGCTCCTTGGGAGGGATACCGGGGGACCGCTACTTCAGTAGCAGGAAATTGCTGCCTTGGTATCTGCCGGCGCCGTACCGCGCCGCGCCTGATGGCGTCTGTGACATCGGGGCTGCCCATGAACTACTACCAAGGGAGCAGAACTCGACAACCAAAGCAGCATAGGGGGGGAAGACAGGGCCTTCTTATCATCCTTGCCGACAACAGAATAAAAACATCCGTGATCACACACAGATCACCTGGCCGCGAGGTAAGCAGGATGACACACCACAAGAAGACACTGAAACTGGTCACCATAGGGCTGGCCTTGGCAGTCGGCCAGGCATGGGCACATGGCAATGTTACCCCCCAGGCAGTTGACACCAAGGGCCTCAGCGATCTCGGCGATGAGTGGCTGGACACCAACCCTTACCGTGAAGGCCATCCGCAATATGACACCGCCGTGACCATCGGCGCCTCCGCCTACAACCAGAACTGCGCCGCCTGCCACGGGCTGGATGGTATCTCCGGCGGCATCAATCCCGACCTGCGCTACCTGGAAAACGGCGACTACGGCGATGAGTGGTACAAGGAAAGGGTCGTCAATGGCGCCGTACGTGACGGTCGAGTGTATATGCCGAAGATGGCTGATTTTCTCAGCCAGGAAGCACTCTGGGCTATCCGCGCCTGGCTGGAAACGGTTGCTGTCGAGCAATAGCGGACCGGACTGGCTATGGCGTATGGGTCGACAGGGGCCCGCCAGGCTCCTATGGTAAGGAGGGTTGCCTATGTAGCACGTCAGGGTTCAAGTGCTTAACCGAGTTTGCCGGCAGGTGTCGGCAGGCCTGATCGTCAACTTACTGGAGGATTCGATTATGTGGACCAAACCCAGCTATACCGATCTGCGCATTGGCTTTGAAGTCACCATGTACTTTGCCAACCGCTGAGCACAGGCGTGCTGTTTGGCCGGTTGCATGCTGAACCGGTCAAGCAGCCGCATCCAGGACCCATATCATGCTGATCCATATTCTAGGCTCCGCTGCGGGCGGTGGTTTTCCGCAGTGGAACTGCAATTGCCGTAATTGTGACGGTTTGCGCAAGGGGCAGATCAATGCCCGCTCACGCACCCAATCCTCGATTGCCCTGTCCGACGGCAGTGGCAACTGGATTCTGTGCAACGCCTCCCCGGATATCCGCACACAACTGGAACAGACGCCAGTGCTGCAACCGGGCCGCCAGTCGCGCGACACCGCGATTGGCGGAATCATCCTGATGGACAGCCAGATCGATCACACCGCGGGACTGTTGACCCTGCGTGAAGGTTGCCCGCACCAGGTTTGGTGCACCGAGATGGTTCATCAGGACCTGAGCACCGGATTTCCGCTATTCAACATACTCGAGCACTGGAACGGCGGGCTGCAGTGGAACCGCATAGAGTTGGACGCCGGCCTTACCGTTCCCGCCTGTCCGGCCCTGCATTTCACCCCGATCCCGTTGCGCAGCGCCGCGCCGCCATATTCACCGCACCGTAACAATCCGCATCCCGGTGACAATATCGGTTTACTGGTGCGCGATACCCATACCGGCGGGGTGCTGTTCTATGCGCCTGGCCTGGGGCAGCTCAGCAGTCAGGTCAGAGACGCGATGGGCGTTGCCGATTGCCTGCTGGTGGATGGCACCCTCTGGCGCGAGGACGAAATGCTCCACGCCGGGGTAGGGACCAAGCTCGGCAGCGAGATGGGCCATCTGCCCCAGAGCGGGGCTGGTGGGATGATCGAGGTACTCAGTGCCTATCCGCAGAGCCGGCGCGTATTGACCCACATCAACAACACCAATCCGATTCTGGACGAAGACTCTGCCGAGCGCGCCGAGTTGACGCGCCACGGCATCGAAGTCGCCCATGATGGGATGTTGATCAATCTGTAAGGAGAGCAAGGTGCCAACTGAGCCGATGAGCCGCGCGCGTTCGAGCAGGCCCTGCGTGACAAGGGCCGGTACTACCACATCCATCATCCGTTCCACATCACCATGCATGAAGGGCGCGCCACTCCGGAGCAGATCCGCGGTTGGGTAGCCAACCGGTTCTACTATCAGGTGAACATCCCGCTCAAGGACGCAGCCATCATGGCCAACTGCAACGACGCCGCTGCGCGCCGCGAGTGGGTGCAGCGGATCATCGATCACGATGGCACGGCCGACGGTGACGGTGGCATCGAAGCCTGGCTGCAATTGGGCGAAGCCGTGGGCCTGAGCCGGGAAGAACTCCTCGATCAGCGCCATGTACTGCCCGGTGTGCGGTTTGCGGTAGACGCCTATGTCAATTTTGCCCGCCGCGCCAACTGGAAGGAGGCGGCCAGCTCATCGCTGACCGAACTCTTTGCCCCACAGATCCATCAGTCGCGGCTGGATAGCTGGCCGCAGCATTATCCCTGGATCGACGCCCAGGGTTATCGCTACTTCCGCACCCGTCTGGGCGAAGCGCGCCGGGATGTGGAGCATGGCCTGCGCATTACCCTGGACCATTATCAGACACTCGAGGCTCAGCAGCGCATGCTCGAGATTCTCCAGTTCAAGCTGGATGTGCTCTGGAGCATGCTCGATGCCATGTCGATGGCCTATGAACTGGGCCGCGCACCATACCATACGGTCACCGACCAGCCGGTCTGGCACCGGGGGATCCGCTTATGAGCATACCGCAGCCGACCGCCGTGCCGGCGTTGCGTCCCGGCTACCGGATGCAATGGGAACCAGTACAGAACTGCCATGTACTGCTCTATCCCGAAGGGATGGTCAAACTCAATGAAAGCGCTGCAGAAGCCCTGAAACGGGTCGATGGCCAGCGCTCAATCAACGAGATCATCGCTGAACTGCAAGCCTGTTTTCCGTCTGCACCCGAACTGGATGAAGACGTCCTGGCCTTTATGGGGGAAGCCCATGAACAACGTTGGATCCTTTTCCGCTGACATGCAAGACCGACCCGAACAGGGACCGCCGTTGTGGCTGTTGGCCGAGCTGACTTACCGCTGCCCGCTGCAGTGTCCCTATTGCTCCAACCCGCTGGAATTTGCCGAACACAAACAGGAGCTGACCACTGCCCAATGGATTGAGGTGTTCAGCCAGGCGCGGGCGCTGGGTGCGGCCCAGCTGGGGTTTTCCGGTGGTGAGCCGCTGGTGCGTGATGACCTGGCCGAACTGATCAGCGCGGCGCGGGACATGGGCTATTACACCAATCTGATCACCTCGGGGATGGGGCTGAATCAGGCGCGCATCGATCAGTTCCTGGACGCCGGGCTGGATCATATCCAGATCAGCTTTCAGGCCTCGGACAGCGAGGTCAACAACATGCTGGCCGGCTCGCGCAAGGCCTTCGATCAGAAGCTGGCCATGGCCCGGGCGGTCAAGGCCGCAGGCTACCCGATGGTGCTGAACTTCGTTACCCACCGGCACAATATCGATCAGATCGAGAAGATCATCGAGCTGTGCCTGGCGCTGGAGGCGGACTTTGTCGAGTTGGCCACCTGCCAATATTACGGTTGGGCACATCTGAATCGCGCCGGCCTGCTGCCCACCAAGGCGCAGCTGGACCACGCTGAAGCGGTTACCAATCGCTATCGGGCCAAGCTGGCGGCCGAAGACCATCCGTGCAAGCTGATTCTGGTGATGCCTGACTACTATGAAGATCGCCCCAAGGGCTGCATGAACGGGTGGGGCAACATCTTCCTGACGATTACCCCCGATGGCACCGCCTTGCCTTGCCACAGTGCCCGGCAGCTGCCGGTGGCCTTTCCCAATGTCAGCGAACATAGCCTGTCGCATATCTGGTATGACTCCTTCGGCTTCAACCGTTATCGGGGCGATGACTGGATGCAGGAACCCTGTCGCTCCTGCCCCGAAAAGGAAAAGGACTTCGGCGGCTGCCGCTGTCAGGCCTATATGCTGACTGGGGACGCCACCCAGGCCGATCCAGTCTGCAGCAAATCACCACACCATCATCAGATCCTTGCCGCCCGCGCCGAGGCCGATCTACCCCAGCCACCGATCGAGGCACTGACCTTTCGCAATGAACGCACCTCCAGAATCATCTGCAAGAGCTGAGCGGGCCGGGCACTGGCACAGTAGCTTCTCCGCAGCCGATGCCGTCGCCGCCGGCACGGATTACGCTGACCTGACCTGTGATGACCAGCATGTGCTCTGGGTGGAGTTTTTCCCGGAGGAGGGGCTCAATGCCGTAGTGGAGTGGACGCCGGCCGGTACGCGGCGACTTACCCCGCCGGGCTATAGCGTGCGGAGCCGGGTCTATGAGTATGGCGGCGGCGCGCTTTGCCTGGCCGGCGATAGTCTGGTGTTCGTTAACGAAGCCGATCAACAGCTGTATCGTCAGTCGCTGGACAGTCTGACCTGCGAACAACTCACTTTCGCCGCCGATTGCCGCTATGGGGGGCTGGTTCACGATCCATTACGCCGACGTGTCGTTGCGGTTGAAGAGCAGCATGACGGAACCGTAGTGAGCCATCGGCTGGTCGCGATCGACTGGCAGGGCGCCCGACAACTGCTTGCCGAGGGCGCGGATTTCTACAACAGTCCCTGTCTCAGTCCCGATGGCCAGCGCCTGGCCTGGATCGAATGGCAGCGTCCCGAACTCCCCTGGACCAGCAGCTCGCTGTGCTGGGCCGACCTGGATAGCCAGGGCCTGCCAGGCGCGGTTGAACGCATGGGCGAGGGTGAATCACTGCAGCAGCCATTATTCGATGACAGCAATGAGCTGTTGTCCCTGACAGACCGCACCGGCCACTGGCGGCCCTGGCGGCAGACGGCAGACCAGTGGCACATGTTGCCATCGCGCGAAGCCGACCACGCCCCAGCGCCCTGGCAACTCAACCCCAGGCATTATCTTGCTCTGCCAGATGGCTGGCTGGCATTGAGCTGGAGCGAACAGGGCTATGGTCGCCTGGCTCTGCGTCACGCCGATCGAAGCGAAGAGCAACAGCTGGCCCAGGGATACACCCGCTTTCGGGGGCTGGCCCACAACAGCACCGGACTGTTCTGTCTGGCCAGCTCCCGCGATTGCAGTGCAGCGGTAGTGCACGTCTCCCTCGCCAGCGGGGAGGTCAGTGTGCTGGCACAGGCGTCCAACAGGCTGCTGCCGGAGGATATTTCCCATCCCGAACCCATGACCTATCCCACAGCCCATCAGGAGCTGGCCCACGGCTTTTTCTATCCGCCGCGCAACAGCCAGGCAGGGCTGGCAAGCGGTGAGCGGCCGCCACTGGTTATCTTTACCCATGGCGGCCCGACCTCAGCCTGTTACCCGGCGCTGGATAACCGCATCCAGTTCTGGACCCAGCGCGGTTTTGCCGTGGCTGATCTGAACTACCGAGGCAGTGTCGGCTTTGGCCGAGCCTACCGGCAGCGGCTGCAGGGCAACTGGGGCGTGACCGATACCGAGGATGTGCTGGCGGCCATCGACCATCTGACCCAGCGCGGCCTGATCGATCCCGAACGGGTATTTATCCGCGGCCAGAGTGCAGGCGGTTTTACCACGCTCAACAGCCTGGTCCATGCCAGTGGGCGTTTTCGTGCAGCGGCCAGCCTGTATGGTGTAAGTGATCTGCTGCAACTGCGTGCCGTTACCCACAAGTTCGAGGCTGACTACATTGACTGGTTGATCGGTGATCCGCTCACCCAGCCCGACCGCTATCAGGAGCGCTCGCCGCTGATCCAGGCAGCAGCTATCAGTACGCCGACGATTTTCTTTCAGGGGCTGCAGGATGCGGTGGTATTGCCGGCGCAGACCGAACAGATGGTCGCGGCGCTGGAAGAGCAGGGCGTACCGGTGCAGTACGTCAAATTCGATGAGGAACGCCATGGTTTTCGACAGCCAGCCAATCTGCAGCACGTTCTCGATACTGAATTAAGTTTCTATCGTATGTATTTGTAATTTAATAATAGGTTTAATTGGACGGTATTGTCTTCGGGGCGTAGCGCACTCGCGCTACGCCAACGGCCTCTCAGAAGATCAAAGAGCACGCATGCACATACTCGAACCCCCACGCCTACCTGACGACGGCCGAAGCTACCAGCTCTGCAGGGCAGCGTCCGGACTGCTCTGCCTGCTGATCAGCGATCCAGCAGCCGATGCCGCCAGTTGCGTGGTCCAGTTCGCCGTTGGCAGCCATGATGAGCCAGAAGACCTACCCGGCCTGGCGCACTTGTTGGAACACATGCTGTTCATGGGCTCGGCGGGCTACCCACAGGCCGGTTCCTTCCCGCAGTTGGTCAGCGAATGGTCAGGACGCTTCAACGCCAGCACCGCAGCCGAACGCACGCGCTATCATTTCAGCGTCAACCCGGCCGGCCTGGGTGCCTGCCTGACCCAGCTCACCGATATGCTGGCCGCGCCCTTGTTTGCGCCTGAGGCGGTTGCCGCGGAGCGGCAGGTGATCGATGCCGAGTTTCATACCCGGCTGGCGGATGATGCCCTGCATGAACAGGCTGCTCTGGGACAGATGTTCAATCCGAGCCATCCCCTGAGCCGTTTCAGCGCAGGCAACCTGGCCAGTCTGAACCTGGAACCTACGGCTCTGGCGCAGGCGCTCAGGCAGTTTCATGAAAAACACTACCGAGCTGCCAATGGCTGCCTTCTGCTTCACGCAGCGCTACCCATGGATCAACTCGAGCTGCTGGCAAATGAGCTGGATGCTCGTCTGCCGATAGGCAAGTCGGCGTCCAGGGCCAGCACGGGGCCGCTGTTTTCTCCGCAGCGCCTGCCAGGCCTGTTGCGCTGGCAGAACCGCGGCAAGCAGGAACAATGGCTCTTGCTGTTTGCGCTGGATGACGCCCATTCGGCAGAAGATTCAAAGGCCCTGCGCTGGTTATGCGAGTGGCTGGCCAGCTCATCCCGGCCGGGGGGCTAGGCTGGTTGCGAGCCCAGGGGCTGGCCGCGGAACTGAATGTCCGCACCCAGCGTTATGCCGGTCAGCAAACCCTGTTGCGGATTGAGGTTGAGCCCTTGGTGGCGGCCAGTGATTATCCTGCGCTGCTCAGCGGCTTTTTCACCTGGCTGGCCGCATTGCGGGCAACACCGATATCAGACTGGCCACAGGATGCCCGCCAGCAGTTGGCTGATCAGGCCTTTTTCAACGGACCACAGGGGGAGCCGCTGCGCTGGCTGACCGCACTCGCGGAGCGCACCCTATACGAGCCCCCGGAGCAGATCCTGGAAAGCACAGCCCAGTGGGCGCATTTATGCGAGCAAGCATGGCACCGGCTGCTGCAGCAGATTCAGCCAGAGCGCGTGCTGCTTGCCCAGAGCCAGAGCGACAGCACAAATTTGCCGCAACGGACAGCCTGGACAGATACCCGCTTCGCCAGTAGCCAGTTGTACTGGCAACCAGCCGCAGGCGACGGTAATGCCTTGGCAGAGGCGGGCTGGCCGATCTGGGCTGTGAGCCCACCGGAGATAGGCCGCCGCAGCGTAACCGCCATGCCCGGCTTGCACATGATCCCAAGCCCGAAAGCGCCCACAGCGGGGCAGGGCATGGAAACAACCCGCTTTGCCTGGTGCTGGCCCGAAGGGCAGTTGGATCGGCACCAGCGAGACAGGCTGAAAGCCTTATGGTCCCTCCAGCTCGAGCCTTTGGATAACTGGGCAAATGCCTCTGGTCTCAGCCTGCACTGGCATGATGAAGCGGGTTTGATCTCGCTGGAGTTGCAAGGTCCGGACAAGGCCCTCTGGGTTGGCGCAGCCGCTACACTGGCGGCGTTGGCCCAGCCACCTGATCTGTCACTGCAGCGCCTGGCCGAGCATCGCTACCAGAAAAGTCTGAACGAGCGCACCCATGCCCTGCCAGCCTATCGTCTGCTTGATGAGCTGGAGGTACTATTGAGCCCAATAACCAGCCAGCCCCGGGACGCTGCCGATGCCGCTCAACCATCGGCCGCCCAGGTGGTCTGGTTGCATCCGCAACCTTGGCAACCCGAACAGCTGGAGCCGATAGCCGCCAGCCTGCAACGCCTTTGTCCCCGTGTGGCTCAGCCATTTCATTGGCAACCGCCAGCAGCAAGGAGCGTGGAGGAGGGCACGGGGACTGTTCCGGTGGATTGCCACCACGCTGACCGGGCCCAGATCCTGTATTGCCAGGCCCGCACCAGCGGCATATCCGAGCGCGCCTGTTGGCAATTGCTGCAACAGCACATCAGCGCATCTTTCTTCGATCAGCTGCGCACTCGGCAGCAACTCGGCTACTGGGTCGTGGCTCGCTACCATGAAGTGGCAGGAACCCCGGGGCTGATGCTATTGGTGCAGTCGCCCACCCATGACCACGAACAGATCGAAACCGCCATTACTGCCTGGTTAAAAGGTGAGCAAGAACGGTTGGCAGGGCTGCCTTTTGAACAAGTCCAAAGCCAGGCGCAGCGGTTGGCAACTCATCTGCGAGCCCAGTCCTCTACGCCATCCGGCCAACTTGAACTGCATTGGGCGCGCGGTCTGGGGTTACCGGGGGCAACGATCCACGAGCAGTGCATCGCGCTGGAGCAGCTCTCCCACGCTATGTGGCAAGAGACACTGCAGGATTGGCTGGAACAGCCGCGGCGTTTGCACTTGTTCAGCAAGGATATGAGCGTCGCGCCCTGAATCTGTCAGTGGGTGCGTTGCACGGCGACCACACGTTCCGCCGGTATCCGCAACTGGCGCAACAGGTAGTCCTTGAATTCAGGTGTGTAGGGCTGCAACTCGATAGCCTGCGCCATGCAGCCCAGCCACGCGTCCCGTTCAGCTTCACCGATCGGCCAGGTAGTATGGAATATGGGAATGCTGATTTGCCCGTAGCGCTCCTGGAACAGCTTGGGGCCACCGAGCCAACCGCTGAGAAAGCAGGCGAGCTTGTCCCGTGCAGTGGTCAGGTCTTCAGCATGCATGGCACGGATAGTACGGGCGGGCTCCCAGGTATCCATGATCCGGTAGAAGTCATCCACCAGCCGGCGCAAACCATCGATGCCGCCAGCGGCCTGGTAGGAGGCGTCCTGGGTACCGTACATGGGTGGTTGCACAGACATGTCTTTCCTCTCATCAGCAGTCCATTGGCAGCAGTCACATATCCTCTGCCTGCCGGGCCTACAGTCTATCAACAAAGGGCGCCATTTTGCCGGGCCCTTTGGAGCCGGCTGCTGTCGTCAGACAAAGCTGAGGAAGAACAGCATGAAGAAGGGCGCGGCAATGGTCAGGATCAGGCCACTGATGATAGCGGTGGGCACATATTCGTAATGGCAGGCCTGGCGCACAAAGGGCAGGGTGGTGTCCATGGCCGTTGCGCCGCAGACGCCAATGCTGCTATTGGCAAAATTACGTCCCAACATGAACACCACCGTCAGGCCAATCAGCTCGCGCATCAGATCGGTTAGTAGGGCGACGCTGCCGTAAGCTTCTCCCAGATATTGTCCAGCCAGAGCGCCAGACAGGCTGAACCAGCCAAAGCCGGTGCTCAGGGCCAGGGCCACGGCCAGTCGCTCACCTGTGATCCAGCTCAGCAGCACACCGGCCAACATGGAGGCAAGCATCACCACCAGCGGGATTTTCAGCACCCGCGGGGCCAACCAGGAGCGGCTGATGACAACCTGGGCCAGATCCAGGCCGATCAGGAACAGCAGGGCATAGAGCCACCCGGAAATATTGATCAGCACAGCACCAATGCCGTTGTCATGCCATTGCAGGCGCCAGGCAAAAGCGCCAAGCAGAACCAGGCCGAAGGCGATCAGACATTCCTTGACCGGATGCCAGAGTCCCAGCCAGCCGCCGGGGCTGTCTTCTTGCGCGGTGCCGGGCCGATTCAGCGGCATGAGGCAGGCAAATACCACGGCGCTGATGGTAAAGGCGTAGAGCGCCGACTGCTTCAATACCTCCATGCCCGAGGCAAGACTGCTGAAGGTCGCGCCCGAATCCAGGCCGATCACGAAGAGGATAATCCAGACCACGGGAGTGATGCCGCGCAGCAGAGGTTTCACAACGGGCTTGGGCAAGCGTTTACCCACCAGATAACCGACCAGCAGGGACAGTAGGATGGGCAGGATTGCAGCAAGGATATTGGATAGCTGAGCGGACACGGAGCAGGACTTAATCGAGAAATGGAAGTAGGAAAGCCGCAGTGATTTCTTCAGATCATGAAGGGCACGCACTATAGCGCAGAGGGTCTTTACTTTGTAGCCAGACGACACAGGTATCGTGCGACAAGAGGCGGTGATCGTAATTGCTACGCCGTTCGGCTTCTAAAGCCTGGAAACAAAAGCCCGGCATTTTTGCCGGGCTTTTGATGGGGAGTGCTGGTCCTTCAGCGTACTAATCCTTCAGCAAGCACTCATCCTTAAATAGCTACCAATCCTTTGGTGCCAGCGATCATACATTGCTCTACGTTACACAGCGGTGACATCGAGGCACGACGACAGCAGCCAAGCAATGTTAGCGCAGTGCCTGCAAATGTCGTTGTCCGGCACCGGGCAGGGTTTGCAATGAGTGGCTGCGGCTGGTATCCATTCGATAGTCAGTCTGTTTGATCGTATCGACGAAGTGCCAATCGGCGCGGGCCTGTTCCTGCGTCAAGGTGACAACCATGAAACCGCGCTGATTGACGTTGAGGTAATGCAGATCGTCGACCAGCATGGTGATGGCTTGTTCAGCTGGCTGGATCATTTCAGGTGGCAAGTCCAGATAGGCTTCCAGCCCCGGTGAACTCACCGACGCGGTGGCGAGTTCGACACCTACCTGCTTGCCGTCAACCGTCTTGAGGTCACTGGCCCAGGCGTTGTGCGTGTCGCCGGCCAGCACCACGAGGTTCTTGTTCAGGTTGGCACAGGTTTCCAGAAGGACTTCGCGCTCGTAGGCATAGCCATCCCAGGCATCCAGGTTATAAGGGATCAACGTCGTGATCCGAGCAAGCTCCTGGGGCGTCAGCGTAGGATCATTGTTCTGCTGACGCACTTTGAGGGTGACCAGCTCGGTCAGCAGGGCTGTTATGTCGGTGGATCCCGGATCGGTCATGGTGGCGAGTATCGCTGCCAGCATTTCCGCAGGCACCAGCATGCGGCCCATCAGCACCTGCTGACCGAGTACCTGCCAGGTGGCGGTCGAGGTGGCCAGTTGGGTTTGCAGCCAATCCAGTTGCTGCAAACCCAGCATGGTTCGGTCAGGGTCGGCCAGATCCGCCGCCAGGCGCGTGCCGTCCATGCCGCCGGCAGTCAGATAATTGGTGAAGTCGAGCTGTTCATCGCGCCCAATGATGCGGGTATCGAGCATATGCAGGCTGACCAGGTCGGCAAAGTCGAAGCGCCGGTACAGGGTTTCCTCGTCATGCTCGGAGGCCGGGCGTATCGGCTGCCATTCGAAGTAGGCCTGCAGCGCCGCCAGCTTGCGCTCAGCGAAGTCGCCGTCACCCTCGTTGTGGTTTTCCGCACCCTCGCGCCAGGCATCGTTGGCTACTTCATGGTCATCCCAGACCAGAATCCACGGTACGCTGGCATGCAGACGCTGCAGATCAGGATCGGTGCGATACAGCGCATAGCGGCGTCGATAATCCGTCAAGGTCAGGAGTTCGCCCGCATTGTCTGCAGGCAGTTGACGACCAAGGGCCTGAGCATCTTCGCTGGCATAACCACCAGCCCCATATTCATAAATGTAGTCGCCCAGATGTATCACAGCGTCTAGCTGCTCGACCTTGGCCGCTTCGGCGTACACATGGAAATAGCCAGCGGGGAAATTGGAGCAGGACAAGACGGCCAGACGCACCTGATCAACCCTGGCTGCGGGCAGGGTACGCATGCTGCCGGTAGGCGAGGTGGCTCCCGCGCAATGGAAACGGTAGTAATAGGATTGACCCGGCAGCAGGTTGAGCACGTCGACCTTGAGGGTGAAGTCACGCTCGGCGCCAGTGGTGAAGCTCCCGTCATGCAGCAAGTCGGTGAACTCGGCGTCACTGGCAACTTCCCAGCTGATCTCTATATCGCGCTGATCAGTATCTTGAAGAGTGACCTTGGTCCAGATCATGATCCGGTCCTGAAGCGGGTCGCCACTGGCAACACCATGCAGAAAGGCGGCCTGCCGAGCCTGCTCATCGGCTCGACTATTGCTGCTACTGCTGAGGCAGCCTTGCAGCCCTGTGGAAATGGCGACGGTGCCCACGGTCGCCAGAGAAAGACGCAGAAAGTCACGACGAGTAAAACGAGACATGGTACATCCTGTACTATCAGCTGGGTGATGCTTGCCGATGATCGCTGCTGGTCATTTCATTTTCATGTACGTTTGGGTGCAATGCTGCGCAGCCTGGAATTCGATGGTGTTCCGTTTGCAGGCGTAGTTGGCGGGCGTCCTCACGCAGTGCATGGTTTTCAGGCTGAGAACGGAGGGGGGCAGTTGACTGCGGATATGCCTGACTGCAATACGCAAATCGTAAGGACTCTTCTAGATACATATCTTATTTAACATAATATAGGTTATGCGAACCCAGACGGGAACCGCCATTCCGGCTGCATCCTATTTCCGATATTAGCCATTATCGGATATTGCATATGTGGTAATCTCACTGGCCGCGCCGTTCTGTCTTTGGTTTCTGGATCATTCGCCTTATGTCCCAACCGGTTCCCTTGTTCGATACCTACAAGAACTTCCAGTTTCTTACCCGGCATAATCTGGACGGCGAACTGCCCGCTGTTCTTGCTGCCTTCGAGAGATTCGCCAATCCCACCGAGGCCATGGATGGTTATTCCGTGGTCAAGCTGTTCCTGAAATCCTATGCCGCCAATCAGGCCACGTTCAACAGCTACCGCACCCATGTCGAGCGTCTGCTGCTGTGGTCGTTGCTGGTGTGCAAGAAGCCTATCTTGCATCTACGCCGCCAGGATGCCGAAGCCTTTCTGGAATTCTGCCTCAACCCGCCCGATAACTGGGTCGGTCCGGTGACCAAGTCGCGCTTTATACGTATTGGTGGTCGCAAGAAAGCCGATTCGGATATCTTTGTGCTCAATCCCGATTGGCGCCCATTCAACTACACGGTGAGCAAGGCAACGCGCAAACTGGCTGATGAAATCGAGTCTGGCATGCCGGAGATCCAGGCCTATCAGATGTCGCAGACCACCATTGCCCAGGTATTCACCGTGTGCGGCAGTTTTTATCAATTCTGCATCGATGAGGATTACACCGATGCCAATCCGTTTCGGGCGGTCAAACAGAAATCCCGCTACAAGCAGAGCGTTGTCTCCCAGGTGACCAGCCGCTCGTTGACCCAACTGCAATGGGAGTTCGTGATCGAAACCGCGGAACAGATGGCCGAGCAGGAGCCGGAGTTCCATGAGCGTACCTTGTTCATTCTCACCACGCTGTTCTCGATGTACCTGCGGGTATCGGATCTGACTGGGCGGGATAACTGGCAGCCGACCATGGGCAGTTTCAAGAAAGCGGGTGATAACTGGTGGTTCCATGTGGTGGGTAAAGGCAACAAGGCGGCCAAAGTGAGCGTGCGCGACAGCTATTTGCCGTATCTGGTCCGCTACCGCAGTACTTTGGGGCTGACTGACCTGCCCTACCCTGGCGAACAAACACCACTGCTGTCGGCGCTGGATGGCCGCACAGGGCTATCGGGGCGGCGGATACGGGAATTGGTACAGATGGTATTCGATGCGGCGTGTGCGCGCATGATTGCCGAAGGTCTGCAGGAGGATTGCGATGCCTTGCGTGCGGCGAGTCTGCACTGGCTGCGGCATACGTCGGCAACGCTGGATGCGCCGTTCAGGGACATGAAGGATCTGCAGGCAGATCTACGCCATGAAAGCCTGTCCACGACCCAGGACAGTTACTACGATTCGCTGGACGATCAGCGAGCCAGCTCAATCAAGGCGATTCCGATCAAGGGGCGTTAGGCGCCTGACGGGTATTCGCCGATACCGGCCGGTTCGCCGCACGGGCGAAGCCGGCCAGCACACAGATCAGGCCAGGACGGCCAGTGCTGCGTCGTAATTCGGCTCGTCGCCGATCTCGGATACCAGCTCGCTGTGCAGCACCTTGTCGTTTTCATCCAGCACGACAACCGCACGCGCGGCCAGGCCAGCCATGGGGCCATTTTCGATGGCGACGCCGTAGTTGCGGATGAACTCGCCGCCGCGCAGAGTCGACAGGTTGATCACATTCTCCAGGCCTTCAGCGGCGCAGAAACGCTTCTGGGCAAAGGGCAGATCCGCCGAGATGCACAGCACCACGGTGTTGGGCAGGTTGCTGGCCTTGCTGTTGAAGGTACGCACCGAGGTGGCGCAGGTCGGGGTGTCCACGCTGGGGAAGATGTTCAGGATCTTGCGCTTGCCGGAAAACGAGGACAGATCCACGTCAGCCAGGTCCAGACCCACCAGACTGAATGCCGGAGCATTGTCGCCTGCGGAGGGAAATTGGCCGCCAACGGTAATCGGGTTGCCACGCAATGTAACGTTCGACATTTGAAACTCCTTAAGTCACAAGTGATGCATCAGAAATCGATGCGGTAGAAAAAATCCAGGGAGCTGACTAGGCCGCCAACGGCTTCCAGGTACAGGCGTTTGGTCAGATCGTAACGCACGGCCAACCGGTTTGCCTGTTCAAACACCCCTACACCATAGCGCAGACTCAACTTCTCGGTGAGATAGCCGGTGGCTACCACACTGGTTGTCAGGCCGCTGCCCTCGGTATCCAACTGAAAATCATCAATACCGAGCGACCCGGCAATGTTCTTCGCCAGCGGCGTGCTACCGGCCATGCCCAGCGCCAGCGCGGCCTGACCCAAGACGTTGCTGTCACCGGTATCGGCACCCAGCGGGCGCCCGAGGATCAGGTAGGCCAACGCCTGCTCCTGGGCCATGCTCGGCTCAGAAAACACCTCGGATATGGGTGCATCGGCCTGGCCGGTCAGGCGCAGGCCAGCGATGACATCATCGACCCGGCGGATGGCTTCGATATCCAGGTAGGGCTTGCTGATCGGGCCGGCGAACAGAATCTGCGCCCGCCGCAATTCCAGGCGTTGGCCGTAGCCGCGAAAGCGTCCGTCCAGAATATTCAGGTTACCAGCGGCGGTCATGTTTTCGCGCACATGCAGCCGGCCACTGAGCCGGCCAGTGAGACCGAAGCCGCTGAAGTTCAGCTGATCACCGATCAGCAGCTGGATGCCCATGCTGATGCCCAGCGGCAGGGATTCTTCCGTCTCTTCGGTGGCACCGACAATCTCTGCGTCCGGGGACACTCGGACGGCGGCCGGCGGCAGCTCTCGCACGGTGATATCCCCCTCGGGAATCGCGATGGTGCCGGTGAGCGCCAGGTTATTGTCGGCCAGACCGATATGCAGATCCGGGCTGGCCAACAGGTCAGCGTAGGGATCGACGCGGATTGGCAGGTTGGTACCGGTCAGGCTGATATCCACGGCCAGGGCCGGTGCCCAGGCGGCGGTGCCGGCGAGCTGGCCCTGCCCTTCCCCGCTCTGCCATTGCCCATCGATCACGGCCTGCTGACCGGTGATACCCACCTGCATCCGCAACTGCTTGAAGCTGACCGGCAGCTCCGGTCCGCTGATTTCACCATTGCTCAGCAAAATATCGCCGTCTACTTGCGGCTCGGTGAGCGTCCCGGCCAAGGTGCCGCGGCCAATCAGGTCTCCGTTGAGCGTGTCGACCTGCGGCAGGAAGGGTCGCAGGATATCCAGTTGCACATCACGCAGATCGAAGCGGCCGTCGAGACGCTGGGCGCCGCCGGGGTCGGCAATATCGGCCTGGACATCAAGATTGCCGAGCCCGTCACTGACCAACTGCAGCCGACTACGGGCCTGCTCGGGATCGAGCTGGATGGTGAATTCCAGGTTTTCGTAAGGGAAGGTCAATGGCTGGTCCGGGTTGTTGACCCGCAGCTCACCGTTACGGCTACTGACCACCACGTTGGCCCGTGGCTCGGCACCCACCGCCTGGCGAAATTGCGCTTCGGCATTGAGCGTTGCATCCCAGATCAGGTCATCCGGCAGCCATTCCTGCAACGAGGCCAGCGGGAAATCGGTGAGTCTGAGATTTACCTGCCGGTCGGGCATCAACCGTTGTTCGCCATTGAAACAGAGCTGGCTCTGCAGGTGACTCCAGCAGTGGGCGCCCAGACGCAGTTCGCCATTGGCCAAGCGATAGTTCAGGGCTGCGGAGTCGTTCAGTTGCCAGACCATGTCTTCAGCGGCGATGCTGGCGTCGCGCAACTGGCCCTGCCAGCGTTCGTCATTCAGGCTGCCGGTCAGGCTCGTATCCAGATCCACCAGGCCGCCTTGCAGATCAATCGCCAGCTGATGCGATGCCCGGGTGCCGTCAAGTACCAGGCTGAGGCTGCCCAGCCGGGTATCACCGTTGCGCAGGCGGCTGGCGGAAAGGGTCAGATTGCCAGGCAACCCATCGTTGAGCGTGACCCGGCCGTCAGCGCTGAGCGCCGCCAGGCCGAACTCGGCATAGCCTATCCGCTCCCCCTGCAATGCCAGCGTCACGGTCGGCTCATTTGCCGATCCCGATGCCTCGGCGTTACCTACCAGACTGCCAGACAGCCCCGGCCACAGCGTTGCCATGCGCGCCAGGTTGATATCGAAGCGGCCTTCTACGGTCTGCCCCCAGTGCCCCGCACCACGGATACGGTTGTCACCCTGGCGCAGCTCCAGATCGGTGACCTGCCAGCCCGTTTCGGCGCTCGCCACAGCGCCGGACAGGGCCAGGGGCTGGCGTCGCAAGGTGCCGCTCAAGTCCCAGTTGGCAGTCAGTTGCAGTTGCTCATCGCGGATACTGCCGGAGCTGGTTACCGGGCCATTCAGCGAGCCGGGGAGCTCAGCTGCGAACATCTGCGGATTGAGCTCTTGCAACAGCAGGCTGACGTCCCAGGCGATGCCATCGAGCAGGCTCAGCGCCGCTTCACCAGTGAGGCTGCCTTGCTCGGTGGTCAGCGCCAAGGGGGCGATATCGATATGTTCCGGGGTTCCGCTGAGGGCCAGTTGCAGATCGGCCTCCTGCTCTCCCACCCCGCCGAGTTGCGCTTGCAGTGCCGCGTCGAATGCCATATCCCGCAGATTGGCCTCAAGATTCAGCTGGTGCACTTCCAGCGGTCCGATATCCTGCGGATACAGCCATTGCCACGGAAACTGTTGCATGGCGAGCTGCGCATCGGCGGTGAGTACGTCAGACCAGCCAGCATTGGCTGTGAGCCTGAGTTCCCGTTCCGGCTGCTCAGCCACGACCAGATGCAAGTTGAGGTCGGATACGCCGGTGCTCGTGGCTTGGCCGCGTACGGTCAGGTCTATCCTGCCACCTTCACCTGGCAAATGGCTGTCGGCCTGCAATGCGATGCCTCTCTCCAGGTCACCGGCCAGATTCACTACCAGGTCGTTCAGGGTCAGGCTGGGCGGCAGAGACTCTAGCGCCAGAAAAGAAGCCTCGCCGCGCCACTGGGCTGTCAGCGGCAGCTCGGCTTGCAGTGGTTGGACGTCAGCTGTCAGCACGCCGGACAGATAACCGCTGCTGCGGGCTTCCAGCTGTAGCTGGGCAACGCTTCCATCGATGCGGGCCTGCAGCTCCCAAGGGCGTTCATCCATCGGCGGCAAGGTCAGTGCGGTTACCACCCGCAGCGGCCAGTCGCCCCTCATGCGTAGATCGCCTTCCAGGTCCCAGGTCAGGTCGGGCCCCTGGCCGCTGAAGTGGGTGATATGCAGCTGGTCGCCGCTGAGCTGAGCCTGCAGGGAAATATCGTGAAGCAGCGCTTCTTCGCCGTTCACCCACACCTCACCGATGCGCGCTTCCTGCAATTGTATGCCCAGGGGCAGGCGGATCTCCGGCAGGGTAATGTCCTGCCGCGGCTCGTCCGGCTCATCCGTTGGGGTGGTGTGTACCTGAATACGCTCCGCCGCGAGCAAATCGATGCACAGGCGTTTGCCGCGCAGGCAGCCGGGTGTCCAGGCCAGTTCCAGCTCATCAATAGTCAGTTCGATACCAGTGTCACGCCAGGCCACCTGGGAAAAATGCCAGCCCTGCCACAACTGCCCGCTACTGAACTCCAACTGCAGGCGCGGCTCCAGTTCCGGCAGCTTGCCAAACAGCCATCGATTGGCCCCTTCGCTGGACAGCACCGCCAGCAGGATCGCCACCAACAGCACAGGCACTGCCAATAGAATGAGCAGCCCGCGCAACAGCGCCTTGAGTAGAAACCCCGTCACAGTTCGGCACCCATGGAGAAGTGTATGCGAAAGCCCTCATCCGGATCGCTCATCGACCTGGCCAGATCCAGGCGGATCGGGCCTACCGGCGAGACCCAGCGTATGCCTACCCCGGTGCTGGTCTTCATTGGGTCTTTCCAGCTGTCCACCGCATTACCGTGGTCGACGAACACTGCAGCGCGCCATTTGGGGCGGAACTCGTATTGGTATTCCCCGCTGGTGGCCAGCAGGTAGCGCCCGCCAATACGCTCGCCAGTATCATCGGTAGGTGCCAGGGTACGGTAATCGTAACCACGTACGCTCTGGTCACCACCGGCAAAGAAGCGCAGCGATGGCGGCACGCTGGAAAAGCCATCGCTGGCGATGCCGCCGACCTGGGCGCGGGTCAGGAAACGGTGGTTGTCCCACAGGGTATACAGCCCCTTGGCAGCGAGATTCAGGCGCAGGAAGTCGATATCGGAAAGGACGCCGGCCTTGGCGCCCTGCAGATCCATCATCAGACTGTAGCCGCGGCTCGGGTCCATGCTGTTGTCGCTGACGGTACGCTGAAAGCCGAGGCTGGGAATCAGCAGAGTGCTGCGGCCGGAGTCGTCGCCGAGCGAATAGCGTTCCTGCTCCAGGCGCAGACCGATGCTGCGGTTCCAGCCGTTCTCCAACCGTCGCTGCAACAAGCCGCCGATGACCATGCTCTGGCTTTCGGTATCGTCGATATCCTCGCGCTGCCAGCCGGAGAAGAAGCGCAGATGGCTGGACTGAGGCGGCGTGAGAGGGATCTGATACCAGGATGTTATCTTCTGTCGGGGGGCAGACACCTCCAGCTCGGCGCCACGACTGTGCCCTCGGGAATTGAGCCAATGCTGCGTCCAGTCAGCCTTCACGCGCGGCCCTACGTCGGTGGAGAAACCGCCACCGAAGCCCAGCGAGTGAGGCTTGCGGGCCTTGAGTTGGGCCTGCACAGGGATTACCCCATCCACCGCAAGATCAGCCGGTGCGGTAACCTGCACCGCTTCGAAGTAACCACTGGATAGCAACTCGCGATTGAACTCGGCAATCAGATCCGCCTCGTAGGGTACCCCATAGCGAAACGGCACCATGCGCTGCAGCAGATCGGCATCGAAAGGCGTTTCGGAAAAGCTCACCTCACCGAGGCTGTAGCGTTCGCCGGTGTCATAGCGAAGAATGATATCCGCCAGATTGTCTTCGACATCGATCAGCAGCCGGTTTTCCAGAAACTCGGCGGAAAAATAGCCGTGCTGCAAAGCCTGGTTCTGCAGCAGACTCTTGGTGTCTTCATAATGGCCATGGTGCAGCTGCGCGCCGGGCATCATGTGGCGGCTGAGGGGGAAGTTGAAATAGTCCGCATCCTGGCCCGCCCCGCTTACCTCCAGGGTGACGTTATCCAGCCGCACGGGCTCGCCCAGGGTCACTTCCAGCAGCAGCACCGGGTCGGTATCCTCGCCGGTGACCCGCGGGCGTACCCGGGCATGGTAGTAACCCAGTGCCTGCAGCGCGCTGAGTGCCTGCTCCCGGCTGGACCGGGCCAGGCGCCACATGGCTTCGCGGCTGGTGGCCGTCACAGGCCCGATGAAGGCCTCGATATTCTTGCGGGCCGCATCATTGCGTGGCTCGACCTGCACCTCGAGTTCCGCATGGGCGACCGTGGTGAACAGCAGTAGAGCCAGCAATATGGAAAAACGGACCATGTTCTGTTCCAGCATCAATATGGCATCGTGGTTCAGCGTTTCCTAACCTGCCGGACGGGTTGGTGCGGCCAACTTGCCGCCGGGGAATGCTAACATGCAGACCGCCTCTGGCCGATACGCATTCCGGCTTTCCCGTTTTCTTCAGGATAGGAATTTTGATGAAAGTTGTCTCGTTCAATATCAACGGCTTGCGCGCCCGCCCTCACCAGTTGCAGGAGCTGGTCAGCAAGCACTCGCCCGATGTCATCGGTCTTCAGGAAACCAAGGTGGATGACCCTGCGTTTCCGCTGGAGTCGGTTCAGGCATTGGGTTATCACGTGCATTTTCATGGTCAGAAAGGCCATTACGGCGTGGCGCTGCTGACCCGCGAAGAGCCGCTGTGGGTACGCAAGGGGCTGCCCAATGATGGTGAGGAGGCACAATGCCGCATGATCAGTGCCGCCCTGCCCTGCGCTGATGGCTCGCCGCTGGTTGTATTCAATGGCTACTTCCCCCAGGGCGAAAGCCGGGCTCATCCCATCAAGTTTCCGGCCAAGACCAGGTTCTATGCGGATCTGCAGGAGCATCTGCAGCAGGATTATGCGGCTGATCAGCGGATCGTGGTCATGGGGGATCTGAATATTTCGCCACAGGATTGCGATATCGGTATCGGCGAAGCCAACGCCAAACGCTGGTTGCGTACCGGCAAGTGCAGCTTTTTGCCCGAGGAGCGCGAGTGGCTCCAGCGGCTCAAGGACTGGGGGCTGGTCGATACCTTCCGGCATATGAATCCCGCGGTGAATGATCGGTTCAGCTGGTTCGACTACCGCAGCCGCGGCTTCGAGGATGACCCCAAACGCGGCCTGCGCATCGACCTGGTAATGGCCAGCCGCGGTCTGATCGACCAATGTGTCGATACCGGCATCGACTATGACATCCGTGCCATGGAAAAGCCGTCGGACCATGCGCCGGTGTGGGCCAGCTTCAACGTCTGAGGCGCCCAATCAGCGGAGCCGTTTCCGGCTCCGCTGCCAGGCCGGTCAGGCCATCTCTTCTTCCGGCACATCCAGCACCAGCTCGCCGTCGCGCAGGGTGACATGCACGGTGCCGCCATGCTCGGCCAGATCACCAAACAGGATCTGCTCTGCCAGCGGCCGCTTGATCCGGTCCTGGATCAGGCGTGCCATGGGCCGCGCACCCATCAGCGGGTCGTAACCATGTTCCACCAGCCAGTTACGAGCGTCTTCATCCACGTCCAGCAGTACATGCTTGTCTTCCAGCTGGGCCTGTAGTTCGGTGAGGAACTTGTCCACCACGAACTTGACGCTGTCGTGGCTGAGCCGGCCAAACTGAATGATGGCATCCAGGCGGTTGCGGAACTCAGGCGTGAAGGTCTTCTTGATCACCTCCATGGCATCGGTGGTGTGGTCCTGGGTGGTGAAGCCGATCGACGACCGGGCCATGGACTCCGCCCCGGCGTTGGTGGTCAGCACGATGATCACGTTGCGGAAGTCCGCCTTGCGACCATTGTTGTCGGTCAGCGTACCGTGGTCCATGACCTGCAGCAGCAGATTGAAGACTTCCGGATGGGCCTTCTCGATTTCATCCAACAGCAATACGCAGTGCGGCGTCTTGTTGATCGCCTCGGTGAGCAGACCGCCCTGATCGAAGCCGACGTAACCCGGAGGCGCGCCAATCAGCCGTGATACGGTATGCCGCTCCATGTATTCGGACATGTCGAAGCGCAGCAACTCCACCCCCAGGCTCTTGGCGAGCTGGCGAGTCACTTCGGTCTTGCCCACCCCGGTCGGGCCGGCGAACAGGAACGAACCGACCGGCTTGTCGGCGGACTTCAGCCCGGCGCGGGACAACTTGATGGCTGTGCTGAGCGCATCGATGGCCTGGTCCTGGCCAAATACCACCAACTTCAGGTCTCGCTCCAGGTTCTTCAGCAGTTCCTTGTCGCTGGTGGAGACATGCTTGGGTGGAATCCGTGCGATCTTCGCGACGATGGCTTCCACTTCGGCTACGTCGATGCACTCGGGCCGCTCATCCTGCGGCTTCAGGCGCTGGTAGGCTCCTGCTTCGTCAATCACATCGATGGCCTTGTCCGGCATGTGCCGATCATTGATATAGCGGTCGGCCAATTCCGCCGCGGCCTTCAGCGAATCGTCGGTATAGCGGATGCCATGGTGGTCCTCGAAGCGGCTGCGCAGCCCCTTGAGAATCTGGATGGTGTCGCTGACGGAAGGCTCGGCCACATCGACTTTCTGAAAACGCCGCGCCAGGGCCCGGTCTTTCTCGAAAATGCCGCGAAATTCCTGGAAGGTGGTCGAACCAATGCAGCGAATTTCGCCTGAGGACAGCAGCGGCTTGAGCAGATTGGACGCATCCATCACCCCGCCGGATGCGGCGCCCGCGCCGATGATGGTATGAATTTCGTCAATGAACAGGATCGCCTGGGGACGCTTCTTCAGCGCCTTGAGCAGCGCCTTGAAGCGCTTCTCGAAATCGCCCCGGTACTTGGTACCTGCCAGCAGCGCACCGAGATCCAGCGAGTACACCACTGCCTCAGTGAGAATGTCCGGCACTTCGCCATCGACGATACGCTTGGCCAGCCCTTCGGCGATAGCCGTCTTGCCGACGCCGGCCTCACCGACCAGCAGCGGGTTGTTCTTGCGTCGCCGCACCAGGATTTGCGCCACCCGCTCGACTTCCGCTGCACGGCCGACCAACGGATCGATCCGCCCCAGCCGCGCCTGCTCGTTCAGGTTGCTGGCGTAGGACTCCAAAGGATTATTAGCGGCCACCGCCTCGCCACCCTCCTCATCAAGGTTCTCCTGCTCGGCCTGCATGCTCTCGTTATCATCGGCCACCTTGGAGATGCCATGGGAGATGAAATTGACGATGTCGATGCGGGCGATGTGTTGTTGCTTGAGGAAGAACACCGCCTGGCTTTCCTGCTCACTGAAGATCGCAGCCAGCACGTTGGCGCCATTCACTTCGCCTTTGCCGGAGCTCTGGACGTGGAACACGGCGCGCTGCAATACGCGCTGAAAGCCCAGCGTGGGTTGGGTTTCGCGCTCGATGTCCTGGGTTGGAATCAAGGGTGTGGTGGAGTCGATGAACTCGGTCAGTTCCCGACGCAGCCGGTCCATGTCCGCACCGCATGCCCGCAGCACGGCCACGGCGGCCTGGTTATCGAGCAAGGCCAGCAGCAGATGCTCGACAGTCATGAATTCGTGGCGTTTGCTGCGAGCATCCTTGAACGCCAGGTTCAGGGTGATCTCCAGATCTCGATTTAGCATACTGCCCCCTCATTGTGCGACTCTGGTCGCTCTATTACGCTTCGCGTTCTATCTGACACATCAACGGGTGCTGACATTCCCTGGCATATTCATTTACCTGAGCCGCCTTGGTCTCGGCAATATCCCGAGAATAGACGCCACATACGGCTCTGCCCTCAGTATGGACCCTGAGCATGATCTGTGTAGCCTTTTCCCGATTCAGCAAGAAGAAGACCTCCAATACCTCCACGACGAAATCCATCGGCGTGTAATCGTCATTGAGCATAATGACCTGATAGCGTGCCGGCGGCTGCAGTTCCGGTTTGCCGGTTTGTACCGCCAGACCATCATCTTCTTCGTGCTCCGGCTGCCCCGGCTCCTGCATGAACGTTAGTTGAGTTTCCATCGTTGCAAATGTCTTTTGATCACATGGTGTATGTCAGGCTACAGGCAAAATGTGCACTGGTACACAGCTTGCCTGTACCCGCCTTGACTTATCTCGATTCAATGTTAATAAGTGTAACAAGCCTGATACGTAATCCGTCATTCTCCGACATTCCGTGTCATGTGAGGTCACAGCAGGATTCACTACCCAGTATGGGGACAGCAGAGGAAAGCAGTATGGAGATAGGTAAGGTCAAATGGTTCAACAATGCCAAAGGCTATGGTTTCGTGGTAGCCAATGGTCGCAATGAAGACCTTTTTGCCCACTACTCAGCTATCCAGATGGATGGGTACCGAACGCTCAAGGCAGGCCAGCCTGTACAGTTCGACATCATCCAGGGTCCGAAGGGCCTGCATGCAGTCAATATCCAGGCCGTTGGTGAGCCGGTTCGCAAATCGGCTGAAATGACCGAAGCGGCTCCGGTGGCGACGCTTGTTTAACTGACACCTGCCCGCGTGTTCCTCGCTGTACCGGGCACTCTTACACAAACAAGCCGGCATTTGCCGGCTTGTTTGTTATTGCTTCTGACTGCCGCTTGAATTACATCGCAGCGATCAGATCATCACCGAACTCGGAGCACTTGCGCAGGACGGCACCGTCCATCAGACGCTCGAAGTCATAGGTAACGGTCTTGTTGGCGATGGCGCCTTCAGTACCCTTGATGATCAGGTCAGCAGCTTCTACCCAACCCATGTGGCGCAGCATCATTTCTGCGGACAGGATCAGCGAACCAGGGTTGACCTTGTCCTGACCGGCGTACTTGGGTGCAGTACCGTGGGTCGCTTCGAACATGGCAACCGAGTCGGACAGGTTGGCGCCCGGAGCAATACCAATACCGCCCACTTCGGCAGCCAGTGCGTCGGACAGGTAGTCACCGTTCAGGTTCAGGGTAGCGATAACGTCATACTCGGCCGGGCGCAGCAGGATCTGTTGCAGCATGGCGTCGGCAATGGCGTCTTTCACGACGATGTTCTTGCCGGTGTTCGGGTTCTTGAACTGCATCCACGGACCGCCGTCCAGCAGCTCGGCGCCGAACTCGTCACGAGCGACTTCATAGCCCCACTCTTTGAAGGCACCTTCGGTGAACTTCATGATGTTGCCCTTGTGCACGATGGTCACGGAGCTACGATCATTGTCCACTGCGTATTGCAGAGCCTGGCGCATCAGGCGCTTGGTGCCCTGCTCGGAAACCGGCTTGATGCCAATGCCGCAGCCTTCGGTGAAGCGAATCTTGGTAACACCCATTTCCTCGGTGAGGAACTTGATGACTTTCTTCGCTTCGGGGGAGTCGGCTTTCCACTCGACACCAGCGTAGATGTCTTCGGAGTTCTCGCGGAAGATGACCATGTCGACGTCGCCGGGGTTCTTGACCGGGCTGGGTACGCCGGTGAACCAACGAACCGGACGCTGGCAGACGTACAGGTCCAGCTGCTGGCGCAGAGCTACGTTCAAGGAGCGGATACCGCCGCCTACCGGCGTGGTCAGGGGGCCCTTGATGGAAACAACGTAGTCCTTGACTGCATCCAGGGTTTCTTCCGGCAGCCAGGTGTCCTGGTCGTAGACCTGGGTGGCTTTCTCGCCGGCGAACACTTCCATCCAGGAGATCTTGCGCTTGCCACCGTAGGCTTTTTCCACGGCCGCATCGACTACCTTGATCATGACCGGGGAAATATCAACGCCGATCCCATCACCTTCGATGTAAGGGATGATCGGGTTGGCAGGAACATTCAGGGTGAAGTCGGCGTTGACGGTAATTTTGTCGCCGCTCGCCGGCACCTGGATCTTTTGGTATCCCATTTGTGACTCCGTTGTGTGTCGTTGTCAGTGAAGACCCGGACGGTTGGTCCGAATCGGAAGAATACGGATTTGGTGGGCCGTATTGTTGTAGTTTTCCTACAAAAAGTCACGCACTTTCATCATCTTCAGTGGTATCTCCCGCAAGAAACGCCTTTCTCGAGGAGCCACTGATTGATTGGTGACCAGATTTTGTAGTGAGACTACATTCTCACTACAGGGCCTGGACGCTCTTCGCATCCTAGCCCTTTTTCCGTCCAATTCCAGCCCCCTCCCTCGCTGGAGCCGTTGCGTTTCATCCCGACCATTCACCGGGAGGCCGGTTTACGGTAACCTATCGGCCTGAATCGGGAGTCAAATATGCGCTTTTTACCTCACGTTACCGTCGCCACTATCGTCGAAGATCGCGGCCGGTTTCTCATGGTTGAGGAAGTCAGCAACAATAGAGTTGTATTCAATCAGCCTGCCGGGCATTTGGAAGCAGACGAAAGTCTCATACAGGCTGCTCATCGCGAAACTCTGGAAGAAACCGCCTGGACAGTGGAAATCACCGGGCTTACCGGAGTCTACCTGTTCCGCGGCGAAAATGGTGTCACCTACCAGCGTACCTGCTTCATCGCCCAGCCGGTGGCTCACCAGCCCCACCTGCAACTGGATGACGGTATCGTAGGCGCCCATTGGCTGACCTTGGAAGAAGTTGCTGCGCTGGGTGAACAACTGCGTAGTCCCATGGTGCTTGAATGCCTCACCGATTACCTGAACAAACCGCGGTATCCACTGGATCTGATTCGTTGACATGACTACGCAAACCAAAACGCCCAGCCAGACCCGGGTTATTGTCGGCATGTCCGGCGGGGTCGACTCCTCCGTCTCTGCGGCCTTGTTGCTCGAACAGGGCTATCAGGTCGAGGGTCTGTTCATGAAGAACTGGGATGAAGACGACGGCACCGAATACTGTACCGCCCGCGAAGACCTGGCTGATGCCCAGGCGGTGTCTGATCGCCTCGGCATCAAATTGCATACAGCCAACTTCGCCGCCGAGTACTGGGATAATGTGTTCGAGCATTTCCTGGAAGAATACAAGGCCGGCCGCACGCCCAATCCGGACATCCTCTGCAACCGGGAAATCAAGTTCAAGGCCTTCCTGGACTACGCGCTGATGCTGGGCGCCGACCTGATCGCCACCGGCCATTACACCCGCCGCGCCGAGCGCGACGGCCAGACGCTGTTGTTGCGTGGGCTGGATGCGAACAAGGACCAGAGCTACTTTCTGCATGCGGTTGGCGGCGAGCAGCTTGCCCGTACGCTGTTTCCGGTGGGTGAACTCGAAAAGCCCGAAGTACGGCGCATTGCCGAGAAATACCAGCTGGCCACGGCGCGCAAGAAGGACTCCACCGGCATCTGTTTCATCGGCGAGCGTCGGTTCACCGATTTTCTCAAGCAGTATCTGCCAGCCCAGCCTGGCGAGATAGAGACCACTGATGGGCAGGTCATCGGCCGTCACCATGGCCTCATGTATCACACCATCGGCCAGCGTCAGGGTCTGGGCATCGGTGGTTTGCAGGGCGCCAGTGATGATCCCTGGTATGTACTGCGCAAGGATCTCGAGCGCAATGTGCTGGTCGTCGGCCAGGGCAATGAGCACCCCTGGCTGTTTTCCAGCGCGCTCGCCTGCTCCAACATCTACTGGGTCAACCCGCTGGACATCACCGAGCCCATGCGGTTGACCGCCAAGGTGCGGTACCGCCAGCCCGATCAGGCCTGCACCCTCGAGCGGACTGCCAATGGCTACCTGATCCGCTTCGATGAGCCGCAGCGTGCAGTTACCCCGGGGCAGTCCATAGTGCTGTACCAGGACGATGTCTGCCTGGGCGGCGGTGTCATCGAGCAGGCGACTCCCGCCTATGAGGACGCGCCATGACGCCGGCTGAAGAACAGGTACTGGCCTTGGGAGCGATCTTCGAGGCGGCACTGCAGGTCGATAAACTGGCCCGCACCGGCCAGCACAGCGAAGGCCCGGTGAGCTGTCTGATCCAGAGCATCTTCGAACGCTCGCCGGACGACACCCTCGGTATCTATGGCGGCTCCCATCACCAGATTCGCAGCGGACTGCAGGCACTCAATGCCATGCTGGAGCGGGATACCGCCAGCCTGCAGCGTGATGCCCTGCGCTACACCATGAACCTGATTACCCTCGAACGGCAGCTGGACAAGCGCGACGACATGCTTGCGGTGCTCGGTCAGCGTCTGGATCAGGCGCAGCAGCAGGTTGGTCACTTCGGACTGCTGCATGACAACACCATGGCCTCCCTGGGCAGCGCCTATCAGGATACCTTGAGCACCTTGCGGCTGCGCATTCAGGTGCATGGCGACATGCGGCATCTCCAGCAACCCGATATTGCCAACCGCATCCGTGCACTACTGTTATCTGGCATCCGCTCGGCGCGCCTGTGGCGTCAGCTCGGCGGTCATCGCTGGCAACTGCTGTTGTCACGCCGCAAGTTGCTGGAAGCGACCCGCTCCATCCTCAACGGGTAGCGCACGAGGCGCTGCCCACCTGCCCGCAGGTCGAACCCAATCACCTCAGGATGGTGTATGATCTGCGGCTTTCAGCCAGCCTTTGACGAGAACTCCTATGCAACTTTCCTCCTTGACCGCCGTTTCACCCGTTGATGGCCGTTACGGCAGCAAAACCGCCAGCCTGCGTGGCATTTTCAGTGAGTACGGCCTGATCCGCTTTCGTGTGCAGGTTGAGGTCCGCTGGTTGCAATGCCTGGCTGCGCACCCGGGCATTCCCGAGATCGGTCCGTTCTCCGACGAGGCCAATGCCCTGCTCGATCGTCTGGTCGATGATTTCCAGCTGAGCCACGCTGAGCGCATCAAGGAAATCGAGAGGACTACCAACCACGACGTCAAGGCGGTGGAGTACCTGCTCAAGGAACAGGTCGCGGCCCTGCCCGAACTGCAGAAAATCAACGAGTTCATTCACTTCGCGTGCACCTCCGAGGACATCAACAACCTGTCCCACGCGTTGATGCTGCGCAGTGGTCGCGACGAGGTGGTGCTGCCACTGATGCGTCGCCTGGCCGATGAAATTCGCGCCCTGGCGGTGTTGTTCGCCGACGTGCCGATGCTCTCGCGCACCCACGGTCAGCCGGCGTCCCCCACGACCCTGGGCAAGGAACTGGCGAACGTCGTCTACCGCCTGGAGCGTCAGATCACCCAAGTGGAGAACATTCCGCTGCTGGGCAAGATCAACGGTGCCGTCGGCAACTACAACGCCCACCTGTCGGCCTACCCCCAGCTGGACTGGGAAGCCAACGCCCGTCAGTTCATCGAAGAAACCCTGGGGCTGACCTTCAACCCCTACACCACCCAGATCGAGCCGCATGATTACATCGCCGAGCTGTACGATGCGGTGGCCCGGTTCAATACCATCCTGATCGATTTCGACCGGGATATTTGGGGTTACATTTCCCTGGGTTACTTCAAGCAGAAGACCATTGCCGGTGAAATCGGCTCCTCGACCATGCCGCACAAGGTCAATCCAATCGATTTCGAGAACTCGGAAGGCAACCTGGGTATCGCCAATGCGATCCTCCAGCACCTGGCCAGCAAGCTGCCGATTTCCCGCTGGCAGCGCGATTTGACCGACTCCACCGTGCTGCGCAACCTGGGTGTCGGCTTTGCTCACAGCATCATTGCTTATGAAGCAACTCTCAAAGGAATCAGCAAGTTAGAGCTGAATGTTCAACGTATTGCTGAAGACCTGGATAACTGCTGGGAAGTGCTCGCCGAGCCCGTGCAGACCGTCATGCGGCGTTACGCTGTGCCGGACGCCTACGAAAAGCTCAAGGAGCTGACCCGCGGCAAGGGCATCACCCCGCAGGCGCTGCAGAGCTTTGTCGACGCGCTGGAGATTCCCGATGCAGCCAAGCGGGAACTCAAGGCCCTGACGCCTGCCAATTACATTGGCAACGCCGTGGCGCAAGCTCGCCGTATCTGAACTGCCGCCGATGCCCGGTCTCGCCGGGCATCGGCTCAAGCCACTCCCTTCGACCTTCCTGCCGCATTCGAGGCTGCCCCATGTCCTTTTCCGTCACCACCCTCCCTGGCGGCATGTCTGCCGATGAGTTTCTCCGGGATTACTGGCAGAAGAAGCCGCTGCTGATCCGCCAGGCCTTTGCCGATTTCGAAAATCCGCTGAGCGCGGATGAGCTCGCAGGCCTGTCCCTGGAAGAGGAAGTGGAATCGCGCATTGTGTTGGAACAGGGCGCCACGCCCTGGGAATTGCGCCATGGCCCCTTCACCGAAGACGATTACCGCAAGCTGCCGGAGCGGGACTGGACGTTGCTGGTCCAGGCTGTTGACCAGTTCGTGCCCGAGGTGGCCGAGCTGCTGCAGGCGTTCCGCTTTCTGCCCAGCTGGCGGGTCGACGATGTGATGATCAGCTACGCTGCGCCGGGCGGCAGCGTTGGCCCGCATTACGACAACTACGACGTATTCCTGCTGCAGGGACATGGCCATCGACGCTGGAAGGTCGGACAGGCCTGCAATGCTGACAGTCCGCTATTGAGTCATCCCGATCTGCGCATTCTGAGCGATTTCCAGCAGCAGGATGAGTGGGTACTTGGCCCCGGTGACATGCTGTATCTACCTCCGGGTCTGGCCCACTACGGCATCGCTGAAGACGACTGCATGACCTACTCGATCGGCTTCCGGGCTCCCAGCCACGCCGAAGTACTGACCCATTTCAGCGACTTTCTCGGTCAGTATCTCGGTGATCATCAGCGCTACAGCGATGCTGGTCTCAGCCTGCCCGCAGACCCGGCACAAATCGATGGGCCGACGGTTGACTGCCTGCAAAAGCTCCTGCTGGAGCTGATTCAGGACAAGGAAGCCCTGGGCACCTGGTTCGGCCGCTTCATGACCGAGCCACGCTACCCGGAAATGATCACGGCGCAAGAGCTGGACGAGCAGGTGCTGAACGATGCGCTGGACCAGGGCTACGGCCTGGTACGCAGCCCTAACGCCCGCCTCGCCTGGCGCCAGGAGCAGGACGAGTACCTGATGCTGTTCGCCAGTGGCGAACATTGCCTGCTGCCGACCCGACTGCTGCCGCTGGTGCAGCTGATCTGCAATCGCGATTATCTTGATGCCGAGCAGTTGGAGGCGTGGCGCCAGGACGATGAGGCCGTCCTGCTGCTGGAGCAATTGCTGAGCAAAGGCGATCTGCTGCTGGAAGAGGACGAGGATGAATAATCTGGATATTCGGCTAGCGGACTGGGATAGCACGCCGGCATTGCGCGATATTCGCCAGATAGTGTTCATCGACGAGCAACAGGTACCACCAGAGCTCGAGTGGGACGCAGATGACGCGCATGCCACGCACTTTCTGCTGACTGCCGACGAACAACCGGTGGGTACTGCCCGGCTGCTGGATGATGGCCGTATCGGACGTGTTGCCCTGTTGCCACAGGCGCGCGGCAAAGGCCTTGGCCGGCAACTGATGCTGGCCGTCATGCAGCACGCCCGCCAGCAAGGCATGACGCAGCTGAGGTTGTCGGCCCAGACCCACGCGCTCGATTTCTACGGGCAACTGGGGTTCGTGCCCTGCTCGGAGGTGTATCTCGATGCCGGCATTCCTCACCAGAGCATGACGTGGGAAGCCACTGCAGCCCAGTAACGGCGCTGGCGGCGATCTCGCGCGCGCCCTCGAATGCTAAACTCAGCTTCGGTAACGAGGAGATCGCGCCATGAATCTGCGAATCATGCTGGCCATTTTTACCAGTCTCGCCCTTGCTTTCAGCTCTGTTCAGCTCCTCGCCGCGCCGCGGACCGAGGTCATCCCGTTGGGTTACACCATGGCCCAGGATGTCATTCCGGCTATTCAGCCGATGCTCCGTGCCGACGAACGTGTCTCCGCCTATGGCAATCAGTTGATCATTCGCGCCGAGCCTGAGCGGCTGCAGGAGATCCGAGCGCTGCTGAGCGAGCTTGATCGCCAACCGGCCAAGCTGCGTATCACCGTCAGCAACTCGGCCAGTTCACGGGGTAACGAGTCCGGCTACCGGCTGGATGGTCGATTGGAAACTGGCGCTGGGGACATTGTTGTGGGGCAGCCGCGAGGTGCCAATCAGGCGCGAGTCATCCGCCGTGAAACCCGCGGCGCGGGTGACGGTACCCGGGTGATCACAGCCAACGAAGGCTACCCGGTGCTGATCCAGACCGGCCAGCGGATACCGCTGACCAGCACCACGACCAATATCTATGGCCAAGTGATCAATCAGACCGAATATCACGACGTCACCTCCGGCTTCTACGCCACCGTGCGCCTGAACGGCGATCTTGCAACCATCACCCTGAGCGCCAACAACGATCGGCTGCACCCTGCCGGCAAGGATGTCATCGACGTACAGCGTACCGATACGGTAGTCACCGCACGCCTCGGCGAGTGGGTTACCGTTGGTGGGGTGGATGATGCTGAAAGCCGCCAGGACCGCGGCCTAGGGCGCCGAACTACCACCCGCAGCGCGCAACAGCAGAGCATCCGATTGATGGTCGAACGCTTGCAATGAGTTTTGTTGGAGTTTTGTAGTGTTTAGATAAATTCACTACAAGATCGTTGACTTCTGTTTTTCCAGGCCGCATTATTGCCCCGCTCCCGCTAGCCAGAGCCCCTTTACGGGTCTCCGGATGGTTCCTGAACCTAAGGACCCATCTGTGTCTCGACAGCCCACAAGGCAGTTCGACGAGGTTGCGACTGGAACGAAGTTGTCCTGAGGGACGGGGAAGCGATTCAAACGTAGCAGCCTGTATGACACCGGAGCGGCGGTATGCTCTTCAAGCTATCAGCTTGAGCAAAACACGCCATCCAGCGCATCGACTGTAACGTACCCTCCTCTCTCTTATGTCATTCTTCAATTCCGGTCACTGTTTCGACGCACTGCGGAGTGCCGCAACCCAGGCTCTGGCTTAAGGGTTCGGGGTCGACTAACGTCAGAACCAACGCACACTTTGAAGGATTGACCATGTCAGCATATCAGAACGATATCAAAGCAGTTTCCGCGCTCAAAGAAACCGCCGGTAACGGCTGGAACGCCATCAACCCGGAATCCGTCGCACGCATGCGTGCACAGAACCGTTTCAAAACCGGTCTGGATATCGCCAAGTACACCGCTGCTATCATGCGCAAGGACATGGCCGAGTATGACGCCGACAGTTCTGCCTACACGCAGTCCCTCGGCTGCTGGCACGGCTTCATCGGCCAACAGAAGCTGATTTCCATCAAGAAGCACCTGAAGACCACCAACAAGCGTTACCTGTACCTGTCCGGCTGGATGGTCGCGGCGCTGCGTTCCGAGTTCGGCCCCCTGCCCGACCAGTCCATGCACGAGAAGACTGCCGTTTCCAGTCTGATCGAAGAGCTGTACACCTTCCTGCGCCAGGCTGACGCCCGCGAACTGGACCTGCTGTTCACCGCTCTGGACGATGCCCGCGCCGCTGGCAACAATGCCAAGCTCCAGGAAATCCAGGCCCAGATCGACAACTTCGAAACCCACGTGGTGCCGATCATTGCCGACATCGACGCCGGTTTCGGTAACGCCGAAGCCACCTACCTGCTGGCCAAGCAGATGATCGAAGCGGGTGCCTGCTGCATCCAGCTCGAGAACCAGGTGTCCGACGAGAAGCAGTGCGGTCACCAGGACGGTAAGGTCACTGTTCCGCACTCTGACTTCCTGGCCAAGATCAACGCCGTTCGCTATGCCTTCCTCGAACTGGGTGTCGACGACGGTGTGATCGTTGCCCGTACCGACTCCCTGGGCGCCGGCCTGACCAAGCAGATCGCTGTTACCAACGAGCCGGGCGACCTGGGCGACCTGTACAACAGCTTCCTCGATGGCGACTACATCGAGAATGCCGATTCCATCGAGAACGGCGACGTGGTCATCAAGGCCAACGGCAAGCTGCTCAAGCCCAAGCGTCTGGCTTCCGGTCTGTTCCAGTTCCGCAAGGACACCGGTGTCGACCGCGTCGTACTGGACTGCATCACTTCCCTGCAACACGGTGCCGACCTGCTGTGGATCGAAACCGAGAAGCCGCACGTTGGCCAGATTGCCGACATGGTCAACCGCATCCGCGAAGTGGTACCGAACGCCAAGCTGGTCTACAACAACAGCCCGTCCTTCAACTGGACGCTGAACTTCCGTCAGCAGGTATTCGATGCCATGGTTACCGAAGGCAAGGATGTTTCCGCCTACGACCGTGCCAGCCTGATGAGCGTCGAGTACGACGAGACCGACCTGGCCCAGCTGGCTGATGAGAAGATCCGCACCTTCCAGGCTGATGCAGCCCGTGAAGCCGGTATCTTCCACCACCTGATCACCCTGCCGACTTACCACACTGCCGCACTGTCTACCGACAACCTGGCAAAAGGGTACTTCGACAAGGAAGGCATGCTGGCCTACGTGAAAGGTGTTCAGCGTCAGGAAATCCGCCAGGGTATCGCCTGCGTCAAGCATCAGAACATGGCTGGCTCCGACCTCGGTGACAACCATAAAGAGTACTTCGCTGGCGAAGCCGCTCTGAAAGCCGGCGGTAAAGACAACACGATGAACCAGTTCTGATCGAATTGATTCACGGGCCTCGGCCCGCGTGTTGAAGAAAAGGCCACCTCCGGGTGGCCTTTTTCCTTCCAGTAGGCTCCAAGCCGCCAAGTCGCGTACAATGCGCGCTCCATTGCCGGCCGCGACGGCGTACTCGCTTCCTCCGGCACATCATGCAGCAACAGGTTGGAAAGAATGGCACGTTTACATCTGGAGTTTCCGGAAGATCAGTTTTACTTCACCACTCAACTGACCGTCCGCATCACCGACATCAACTCAGGCAAGCATCTGGCAAACGATTCCATGGTCTCGATGATATCTGAGGCCCGGGCTCGCTTTCTGTATCAGTTCGGTATAGAAGAAGCTGGTGTCACAGAGGTCGGCATTATCGTCACCGATCTGGCCACCACCTACCTCAAGGAGGCGTTCGCCCGGGAAACTCTCGTCTTTGAAGTGGGGCTGATGGATCTGAACAAGTACGGCGGCGATATCATCTTCCGTATCACCAAGGCCGATAGCGGCGAGCTGGTTGCCCTGGCCAAGTCCGGCTTCGTGTTCTATCACTTCCTTACCGCAAAGGTTGCGCCGATGCCTGAGGATTTCAGGTTGCGCTTTCCTGGCGTGAACCAGGCCGTCGATTGAGAAATACCTAGATTCAGAAACGAAAAGGCCGGTCAATGACCGGCTTTTTTTGGCCTGCCATCCTTGGCAAGCTGACCCCGGGTGGTCGCGAATGCAACGCCCACGGGGTCTATGATGAAGAAGATCGATTAACGAACTTCAACCTCAGTTTCCACTTCAGCTTCAACGCGACGGTTCATGGCGCGGCCATCGTCGGTTGAGTTGTCAGCGATCGGGCGAGCTTCGCCGTGACCGACTGCATTCACGCGGGAAGACTCAACGCCTTCAGCGATCAGCGCTTCACGAACAGAGTTGGCGCGACGCTCGGACAGGTTCTGGTTGTAGGCATCAGTGCCGACGGAGTCAGTGTGACCTTCAACGGTAGTGGTGACCGAAGGATAGGTCTTCATGAACTCAGCCAGGCTCTGGATGTCCTGACGGAACTCCGGACGGATGGTGTCGCGGTCGAAGTCGAACTTGACGTCCAGCTCAACGCGAACGGACTGCATCTCTGGCTCGGGCTCAGGAGCGGGTGCCGGGGCAGGAGCGGGCTCAGCCTGGGCTACAACCGGAGCGGGCGAAGAACCGAAGTTCAGACCTAAGCCAACGCCGGCCTGCCATTCGGTGTTGCGATGGTCCAGACCGTACAGGGCGTCAACACCAGCCTTCACGAAGAAGTTTTCGTTCAGGTAGTTTTTCACACCGAAACCGGCCACAGCCATAGTGGTACGGTCATCCGTGTTGGTACCGACCTGTTCCAGTTCCTGGTGAGCGAAGCCACCGGAAATGTAAGGACGCAGCGCACCTTCTCCGAAGTGGTAAACGGCTTCAACGTGGGCGAGCTTGCCGTCGATATCTTCACCGGAGTTCGGACCGTTATCCACTTCCAGACTCTTGTAAGTACCCAGGCCGATGTTCAACAGTACGTCGTCGGTGACAAAGTAGCCCAGGCTACCACCAACCAGAGTACCGTCGTTCAGATTGTGGCGGCTGTCGGTGAAATAGCGCTTGGCGAAGGCTTCGACTTCAACCGAACCGGCACTCTGGGCCATGACCGGCAGCGCGGAGCCGGCGATAGCAGCACTTACAACGATACCTACTGTGTTTTTCAATTTCATCTTTGAATCCCCGTTAAATCCATTCGGACGTTAGGTTTTGCGCAAAACTCGCAGGCAGTATAGCAGAAGCTACGGTAATTCAAGCGAGCCACATCTAAAAAGGATTGTTCAAGTGCTTCCTCAGCTTTTCCAATGCTCGCTTGTAGCGCATCTTGGTCGCACTCAATCCCATGTTCATGATGTCGGATATCTCTTGAAACTCCAACTCCGCAACGAAGCGTAATACCAGGATTTCCCGATCTACCTGGTTGACATGCACGAGCCAATGGTCCAGGCCCTTGCTGTCTACGGCTGGGCCCTCAGGTTCTTGGGCTTCTTCCTGAGCGTCCAGACTAAGCGCATCGTATAACCGCCGCTTGCGTTTTTCTTTTCGATACTGGGTAATGCATTCATTGTAAGTGATGCTATATAGCCACGTTTTGAACTTGGCCTTACCTTCAAAGTGCTTAAGCCCGTGCAGCACCTTGAGCATCACTTCCTGACATACATCATCAGCATCCCTTTCGTTGCCAAGATATCGGGCACACACATTGAAGAGTGTGCGTTGATACCTTCGCATCAGCTCCTCATAGGCAACGGTAGTATGGAAAAGTTCACGATTGGCGCGCGCGACCAGTTCTTCGTCCGTCATCTCGGACAATTGGCTGCGATTGCGTGAAGCCAGGCTATCGGTCAAAACAGAGTCATCGGCAAGTTGGCAGGACCGTATCGCCGTCAGAGCGACACGGGTTTATCCAGTAGAGTGCGGTTGGGTATAGAAATGAAACGGCCTTCATCATCCACAAGTGTGGTTTTAACAGTGCCGATCTCTTCGATCACGCCTTCGCGGTCTTCGACCTTGATTCGATCTCCGACCTGATACAGTTCCCGGAGATAAACCCCGGCGATAATCTGACTGACCGTGTCGCGACTGCCCAAACCCATGGCCAACGCCGCCGCCGCACCGAAGGACACCAGCACGATGGCGATCACGGTATTGAGCAACTGGGTCTCGATCTGCAACTGCCCTATTGCCAGCGACACCGTAATGATGACCAGCAGCCCCTGCACCAGCCGGCTGATGCCGCCGGCATAGTCGGCGCCAATGCTTTCGACGGTGCCGCGCACCATCCCGGCTACCAGATGGGACAGCAGCAACCCCGCCAGCAGAATCAGCGCCGCTCCGAAGACCTTTGGCAGGTACAACGCAAAGGCATCCAGTGTCGCAGAGACCCGTGCCAGCCCCAGGGTTTCCGCAGCGGAAACCACGAAAGTGAGAATAATGAACCAGTAGATGATCTTGCCGATGACTGCCGATACCGGCGAGGCAATGCCGATGCGGCCGAGCATCTTGGTCACCCCTGCCCCGGTCATCAGCCGATCGAGCCCGAGCTTGGCCAGGCCCTTGCTCAGCACCGTATCGACGATACGGGCAATCACGAAGCCTAGCAGCACAATGATAAGCGCGGTGATCAAGTCAGGTATGAAAGAGGCTACTTTGGTCCACAAAGCAGTCATCGCAGCCACAAAACTCTGGCTCCAGGTTTCTTGTTCCATGGGATAGGCTCGCTATGAATTCAGATCAGTGGAAGAGGTGCGCCGTTCCCGGCGAGCTGCGGCAGCCTGGCGCAAGCCGCGCCCTCCACCTTCGCCGATGACCCACCCCCAGCTGGCGAACAGCCGGAGCAGATCGAACAGACCGCTGTGGATATGAGCTCGATGCAGGACACGTTCCAGCCGCTTGTCATCCGCGCTGGGAGGCTGCCCGGAGGCATCTTCGCGCATCAGCTGGCGTAATTGGCTTTCAAATGGATCGTCCATGGCTATCTCCGAGTCGATGAATACACAGCACAGACGAACATCGGCCGGATGATGTCACCCGGCCGATGTGTCGAACTGAAAATGCCTGGCGCTTACTGGGGCATTTGCAGCGCTGTGGACGATACGATGATGCCGTTGTTATCGGCATATACATATTCACCCGGACGGAAGGTCACGCCACCGAAGGTGACCGGCACATTATGCTCGCCGACGCCACGCTTGTTGCTCTTGCGCGGATGGCTGGCCAGGGCCTGGACGCCGAGCGGTGTCTGGATCAGCACATCCACATCGCGCACGCAGCCGTAGATGATAATGCCTTCCCAGCCGTTCTTTGCCGCCTTGTCCGCCAGCATGTCGCCGAGCATGGCGCAGCGCAGAGAGCCGCCGCCATCCACTACCATGACTTTGCCTTTACCGTTCTCTTCAACCAGCTCCTTGACCACGGAGTTGTCTTCAAAGCACTTGACCGTGACGATCTCGCCGCCAAAGGAGTCGTGCCCGCCGAAGTTGCCGAACATGGGTTCGACAACCGCGACGTCGGGATAAGCGTCACACAGGTCTGGCGTTATATACATCGTCATGCTCCCAGGCTGATCAGCCGTTGTTTTCCGCAAGGAAGAACCAGGTATCCATTACCGAATCGGGGTTCAGCGATACACTTTCGATGCCCTGCTCCATCAACCAGCGAGCCAGGTCCGGATGATCCGACGGACCCTGGCCGCAGATACCAATGTACTTGTCGGCCTTGTGGCAGGCAGCAATGGCGTTGGCCAGCAGCTTCTTGACCGCAGCGTTCCGCTCATCGAACAGGTGCGCGATGATGCCGGAGTCACGATCCAGGCCCAGAGTCAGCTGAGTCAGGTCGTTGGAACCAATGGAGAAACCGTCAAAGTGCTCCAGGAACTCGTCAGCCAGCAGCGCGTTGGCCGGCAGCTCGCACATCATGATCAGGCGCAGGCCGTTCTCACCACGCTTGAGGCCATTCTCGGCCAGCAGTTCGACAACCTGTTTGGCTTCGCCCACGGTGCGCACGAAAGGCACCATGATTTCCACGTTGGTCAGGCCCATTTCATCACGCACCCGCTTCATCGCCCGGCATTCGAGCTCAAAGCAGTCACGGAAGGATTCGCTGATGTAGCGCGACGCGCCACGGAAGCCCAGCATCGGGTTTTCTTCTTCCGGCTCGTACAGGCGCCCGCCGATCAGGTTGGCGTATTCGTTGGACTTGAAGTCCGACAGTCGCACAATGGCTTTCTTCGGCCAGAACGCCGCTGCCAGGGTGCTGACGCCCTCGACCAGCTTGTCGACATAGAAGCTGACCGGGTCAGCGTAACCGGCGATGCGCTTCTCGACGCTGTCCTTGACTTCCGAAGGCAGGCTGTCGAAATTCAGCAGCGCCTTGGGATGCACACCGATCATGCGGTTGATGATGAACTCCAGACGCGCCAGACCCACGCCCTCGTTGGGCAGGTTGGCGAAATCGAATGCACGGTCCGGGTTGCCGACGTTCATCATGATCTTGAACGGCAGCGGCGGCATGGCATCCACGCTGTTGGTGCGGATATCGAACTCCAGCCGGCCTTCGTAGATCATGCCGGTATCGCCTTCGGCGCAGGAAACAGTCACTTCCTGACCATCGCTCAGTTCGCTGGTGGCGTTACCGCAACCGACCACAGCCGGAATCCCCAGCTCGCGGGCGATGATCGCGGCGTGGCAGGTGCGGCCGCCGCGGTTGGTAACGATAGCGCTGGCGCGCTTCATGACTGGCTCCCAATCCGGGTCGGTCATGTCCGACACCAGCACATCACCGGGCTGAACCTTGTCCATTTCCGACACGTCACGGATGATCTTCACCGGGCCTGCGCCGATACGCTGGCCGATCGCCCGGCCTTCTACCAGCACCGTGCCCTTATCCTTCAGCAGATAGCGTTCCATGACGTTGACATTGCTGCGGCTCTTGACCGTTTCCGGACGAGCCTGAACGATGTACAGCTGATTGTCGTCCCCGTCCTTGGCCCACTCAATATCCATCGGGCAGCCATAATGCTTCTCGATAATCATTGCCTGGCGGGCCAGGCTGACAACTTCCTCATCGCTCAGACAGAAGCGTGCGCGTTCGGCGGCATCCACATCCACGGTTTTGACCGAGCGGCCAGCGCTGCCTCTTCGCCGTAAACCATCTTGATCGCCTTGCTACCGAGGTTGCGGCGCAGGATGGATGGGCGCCCCGCTTCCAGGGTCGGCTTGTGAACATAGAACTCGTCGGGGTTTACCGCACCTTGCACGACGGTTTCGCCCAGGCCGTAGGCACCGGTGATGAACACCACGTCACGGAAACCGGATTCGGTATCCAGCGTGAACATCACGCCAGCAGTACCTGTTTCAGAGCGCACCATGCGCTGAACGCCAGCAGACAGGGCAACCAGCTTGTGGTCAAAGCCCTGGTGGACTCGATAGGAAATAGCGCGGTCGTTGAACAGGGAGGCAAAAACTTCCTTGGTAGCGCGGATGACGTTGTCTACGCCGCGGATATTGAGGAAGGTCTCCTGCTGACCAGCGAAGGAAGCATCAGGCAGGTCCTCAGCGGTAGCCGAGGAACGAACGGCGACAGCCAGGTTGTCATTGCCAGCCGACAGCTTGGCAAAGGCTTCGCGAATTGCACTATCCAGCGCAGCGGGGAATTCGGCTTCCATGATCCACTGGCGAATCTGCGCACCGGTACGCACCAGGGCGTTGACGTCATCCACATCCAGCACGTCCAGCGCCGCATTGATACGGTCGTTGAGACCACTCTGTTCGAGAAATTCGCGATAGGCATCAGCGGTGGTGGCAAAGCCACCCGGTACGGATACACCGGCACCAGCCAGATTGCTGATCATTTCACCAAGCGAGGCGTTCTTGCCGCCAACTCGCTCAACATCTCCAACACCCAGTTGCTCAAAGGACACTACGTACTCTAGCAAGGTGATCTCTCCGTCAATCGATGAATAGGTTCGCAGCGCGGGCTTTGCCGTCTGGTCTGCAAGTCACAAATACGCCACAATGCCACTTTGACGCTGATCGAGGGCTCAGGACTGACGCCCTCGCAAATTCTGTTATCTTAAGGCTTCGCGCATGAAACGCACTGCTTTTTTCATTTCCGATGGTACCGGTATCACTGCCGAGACGCTTGGCCAGAGCCTGCTCTCTCAATTCGAGAACATCCAATTCAGCAAGCTGCTGCGGCCCTATGTGGACACCGTGGAAAAAGCGCGGGACATGGTACAACAAATCAATGCCGCTGCCGAGGCAGATGGTCAGCCTCCGATCATTTTCGAAACCGTGGTCAATCGTGACATTCATCAAGAGCTGACTCTGTCCAAAGGCTACATCATCGATATCTTTTCCACGTTCCTGGCGCCGCTCGAGCAGGAACTGGGCGCCGGCTCGTCCTATTCGGTGGGCAAATCCCACTCGATCCAGCACAACGGCAACTACCAGGATCGCATCGATGCCGTGCATTTTGCCATGGACAACGACGATGGCGCGCGCACTCATCATTATAAAGAAGCGGACATCATCCTGGTTGGCGTTTCCCGCTGCGGCAAAACGCCCTCCTGCCTCTATATGGCTCTGCAGTATGGCATTCGTGCGGCTAATTATCCGCTCACCGATGACGACATGGAGCGCCTGCAACTGCCGGCCGCGCTGAAGCCCTACAAACAGAAGCTGTTCGGCCTGACCATCGATGCTGATCGCCTGGCCAGCATCCGCAATGAACGCCGCCCCAATAGCCGGTACGCCAGCTTCGCCCAGTGCGAGTTCGAAATCCGCGAGGTGGAAAACCTGTTCCGCCGGGAAAACATCCCGCACATCAACTCTACGCATTTTTCGGTGGAGGAGATCTCCGCCAAGATCCTGGTACACATGGGGATCGAGCGCCGCCTGAAGTAACCTCTCTTCACTGCCTGCAGTTTTTCTATTGACGCTCACGTGCCGGGCTCCCGGCACGCTGGGTTTTTCTCTGCTCCTCCTCCGTCCTCCCGCTCCGCTCAGAAATTTACATTTGCCGGTTGAAATTTACAAAGTGAGATGTAATATTGCCGGCGCCTGATAATCATTATCAATCTTCCTGCTAGACGCACCCTATTCTCGTCTACAGCTCATCCGAAAGGAGTTTCTGATGTTGCCGAACCGCCCTGCCCTTGCAGCACATTGCGCCCTCGTCGGCAGTTTGACTCTATTGGCAAGCGGCGTTGCGCTGGCCAACCAGGAGGCCATCCGCCTGTCCGACACCGTCGTCACCGCCTCGGGCTTCGAGCAGAAAATCACCGAAGCGCCGGCCAGCATCAGTGTGATCAGTCAGGAGGATCTGCAGCAGAATCGGTTCAGTAACCTGGCGCAGGTTCTGGAGAATGTGGAAGGTATCGACGTCAATCAGGGCACTGGCAAAACCGGTGGGCTCAATATCAGCATTCGCGGCATGGAAAGTCAGCACACGCTGATTCTCATTGACGGCCGCCGGCAGAATGCTCCGGGTAATGTTTCTCCCAATGGCTTCGGCGAAACCTCCACCAGCTTTATTCCTCCCATGTCCGCCATTGAGCGCATCGAAGTCATCCGAGGCCCAATGTCCACTCTGTACGGCTCTGATGCTCTGGGCGGCGTGGTGAACATCATCACCAAGAAAGTGGCTGACGAGTGGACCGGCTCCATCAGCCTGGATCATACCTTCCAGGAAAACCGTGATTACGGTGACGCCAGCAAGACCAGCTTTTATTCCAGCGGGCCGCTGGTGGAAGGCCTGCTTGGCATGGCCGTGCGCGGCAGTCTGTACAACCGGGAAGAGTCTGACCTGATGTTCGACAACAACTCGGAAGTCAGCAAGCGTGGGGCCTCGCCGGTTGAAGGGCGTAACTACACCATCGGTGGTCGCCTCAACCTCACGCCTGTTGATAATCATGACTTCTACCTGGACTTCGAGCGTGGTCGCCAGGTGTATGAGAACGATGAATGCCAGCTGGGTACATTGGATGGCAGGAATAGAAACTGTGAGGTTCCCGCGAATCCTGAGGCAAACGGGTACGCTGACCAGCTGCGCTTTGAACGCGAGCAGTACGCTTTTGGGCACAGCGCCCGCCTGGGCTTTGGTAACCTGGACAGCAGTATTACTCACAGCACTACCGAAACCCTCGGCCGCACGATTCCTGGCGAGATCGGCGCGCCCTACGCCGGTTTTCCTTCGATCATCGGCGGTAATGGCCGCCAGCTTGAATCCACCGATCTGGTTCTCGATAGCAAACTGGTTGCCCCCATCGGCGATGCCAACCTGTTCACCGTGGGCGGCCAATACCGTGACTCCGAGATGACCGACGGCATTGCCAATGAAGATTTCGAACAGAAATCATGGGCATTGTTCGCGGAAAACGAGTGGCGTATGCGTGAGGATCTGGCCTTGACGCTGGGCGGGCGCTATGAAGACCACGATGCATTTGGTGGTCACTTCACGCCGCGCGCTTATCTGGTATGGAATACCAATGATAACTGGACGTTGAAAGGCGGTGTAAGCAAAGGATATCGGACACCGGACCTGAACGACCTGCATGACGGTATCAATGGCGTTACCGGTCAGGGCGACACTATCACTATCGGTAGCCCTGACCTGAGCCCGGAAGAAAGCACCAACATGGAATTCGGGGTTTACTACGACAACCTGGCCGGCTTCAACGCCAACGCCACCGTGTTCCATAACGAGTTCAAGGACAAGATTTCCGATGGCAATGACATTGTTGTCTCCGGGCATCCGACAATCCCCGACGGCACCTATTCGCAACTGACCAATATCGGTGAGGCTGAAACCCAAGGGCTGGAGTTAGCGGCGAGCTGGATGTTCGCCCCCCGCTGGACCCTGAGCGGTAACTACACCTACAGCGACAGCGAACAGAAAAGCGGGCCGGACAAGGGTGAGCGTATCAACAACACCCCGGAACACCTGCTTAACGCCAAGCTCAACTGGGCTGCCACAGAGCGGCTGTCGCTCTGGGTGCGCGGTGAGTATCGGGGCGAGCGTACGCGCTTCACTCAGCGCTATGAAAACCTGAACGCCGATGATCAGGCGATAGAACGGCAAGTTGGCGACATGGATGCCTATGAACTCTTCCACCTGGGCGGTTCTTACCGGGCTTCCGATAATGTCACCCTGACGGCTACCATCTACAACCTGTTCGATAAGGACTTCCTGGAGGGCTCTTACTATATCGATAGTGAAGGCGATACTCAGTGGACCTCGAACTATGCCCATATCACTCGCTCCACCAGCGGTACCATCCAGGAAGGTCGCCGCCTCTGGCTCTCCGCTACCGTCGATTTCTGATCGGCTCTGAGCTGCCTCGGCAGACGCCCGCTTCGGCGGGCGTTTTCATTTCCGGGCTTCCACATTGCCCTAAAGTAAACCTCCTCTCGCTTTTCTCTCGGAAACGAGAAATATTCCCGTTTAAATATAAAAGACGGTAGCCCTTTCGCTAAAGGGTCTCTATACTCTCGCGCACAATCAATAATGATAACGATTCTGATTAGCATGATGATCACACCGGAAGCCCTGCCAGGGCATAATAAGGAGCACTAACGGATGTCGATCAGAATTACCCTCCCCGCCCACCTCGCTGGTGGCGTTGCGCTGCTGGCGGCCAGTGTTGCGCTGGCCAATCAGGACTCGATTCAGTTACCCGATGTCACCGTCGTGTCAGCCACGGGTTTCGAGCAGAAGATTGCCGACGCACCCGCCAGTATCAGCGTGATCAGCCGCGAACAACTCCAGAGCAAACCCTACGCTGGGCTGGCCGATGCGCTACGTGACGTAGAAGGCGTAGATGTCGGCGCCGATCTCGACAAGAACGGCAATATCAGCATCACCATGCGGGGACTGCCGAAGGACTACACCCTGGTGCTGATCGACGGGCGCCGGCAGAGTGATATCGGCGACATCGGGCCGAACAACTTCGGCAACAGCCAGTTCATGTACATGCCATCGATGGATGCCATCGAGCGCATCGAAGTTATCCGCGGGCCAATGTCTACCCTCTATGGCGCCGATGCGATGGGTGGGGTGATCAATATCATCACACGCAAGGTGCAGGACAGCTGGGGTGGTTCCATCAGCCACGGCATCTCTATCCAGGAGGATTCCCAGTTCGGTGACGATCGCAAGACCGACCTGTTCGCCAGTGGCCCGCTGATCGAGGGGCTACTCGGTCTGGGATTGCGCGCCAGCCTGTATGATCGCGAACAGAGCGATCCGGGGTACAGTGTGGGCACGCTGGTCAATGGCGATGGCAGCCTGTTCGAGGATAACGGCAGTTTCGGCGACAAGAAGATCGTGGCGGCAAAGAACTGGAACGCCGGCTTCACCCTCAATCTCACGCCACTGGAAGATCATGACTTCCAGTTCGAATACGATATCGCCAAGCAGCGCTACGACAACACCGAAGGCCAGACGGGGACCTTGGACTCGGTCGACAGCCTGTGGCGCGCCCGAGCAGGGACCATTCAGCCCCGTGTCGGTTATGCGGAATACCAGCGGGTCGAGCGCGAGCAATTCGTCCTGGCGCATACCGGACGCTGGACGTTTGGCACCAGTGACACCAGCCTGACCCGTAGCACCAGCAGTAACCTCGGTCGTTCCCTGCCGCTGACGGTGCAGGAGCGAGGCGCCTTGCAGGCCATCTGGGATCAGGCCGCCGCCGATCAGGGTATTGGCACGCCGGAGCTGACCGATGAGCTGCGTGCGGAACTGGAAAATACCTTCCTGCCCCGCAACCGCCGCGAGCTGGAAATTCGCAACACCATCTTCGACACCAAGCTCAGCAATAACATCGGCGATCACCACTTCACCGTCGGCGGTCAGTATTTCGTTGCCGAGATGGAGGATGGTGTATTCGGTATGGACGGAGCAAGCTATCAATCCGGCGCGACGCAGGATCACAAGCAGTGGGCGCTGTTCGCCGAGGACAACTGGGACCTCACCGACAAGCTGACCTTCACCTATGGCGCCCGCTACGACGACCACAACATCTTCGGCTCCGAGATCAGCCCGCGCGCCTATCTCACCTGGCGTACCACGGACAACTGGACTCTCAAGGGTGGGGTCAGTACTGGCTACAAGACGCCCAAGCCGAACCAACTGTTCCCGGGTATCGTTGGCTTCGGCGGCCAGGGCGTCAGCCCCATGGCCGGGTCACCGGATCTGCAGCCGGAAACCAGCACCAACTATGAAGTCGCGGCGTACTACGACAACCTGACCAATTTCAATGCCAACGTCACGCTGTTCTTCAATGAGTTCAAGGACAAGATCGCCCGCGCCGATGCCGTCCCCAACTGTTACAACGCCAACGGCGTGAAGTATCTCAGCTCGGGCTGCGTGGATGTCGGCCCCGGCTGGGCCGAACTGGGATACGACAGTTTCAGCCAGAGCACCAACGTGGACAAGGCCGAGACCAAGGGCATCGAGTTGGCCGCACGCTGGGAAATCATTCCCACGCTCAGCCTCAGCGGCAACTACACCTACACGGACAGCGAACAGAAGAGCGGCGCCCAGCAAGGCCTGCCCCTGGTCAACACACCGGAGCACATGCTCAACAGCACCCTCAGCTGGGATGCCTTGCCCCGCCTGAATCTATCGCTGATCGCCGAGCTGCGTGACGAACGCTATCGCGGCACCGCTGTCAGCAGCGGGCCGACGCCGGTTACCCGCAAGCTCTACTACCAGTCCTACGACATCTATCACCTGGGGATGCGCTTTCAGGCCAGTAACGATCTGACCCTGCATGGTCGCGTCAACAACCTGCTGGACAAGGATATGGCCGGTCGCAATTGCGAGCCGACCTTCGATGATCTGGGCAATCACGACACCTGGTCCTGCTCGAATGACTACAACGTGACGGAGAAGGCACGCAGCTTCTGGCTGGCCGCCAACTACCGCTTCTGACCAACCCCGGCCCACGGTCGCCGTGGGCCTTGCGAGATGAGCAACAGGCAATGAAACACCTGGTTATCGGCACCCTGCGGCAATGGCACTGGATCAGTTCCGCTCTGTGTCTGGCGGGCATGCTGCTGTTCGCCGTTACCGGCATCACCCTCAACCATGCGGCGGGAATCGAGTCGCAGCCACAGGTGCGTACCCTGGAGCTGCAGCTGCCGGATGAGCTGAGGCCATTGCTGCCGATGGCAGCCGAGCAGGAGGTCTTCCCCGCGCCGTTACATGATTGGCTGCAGGCGACACTCGAGGTCCGGTTTGGTCAGGATGCTATCGAGTGGTCGGCTGATGAGATCTATGTGGGGATGCCCCGGCCAGGCGGCGATGCCTGGCTGACACTGGATCTGCAGGCTGGAGAAGTGTTTTTCGAGGATACCGATCGGGGCTGGATCGCCTATGCCAACGACCTGCACAAGGGACGGCACAGCGGTGCAGCCTGGAGCTGGTTTATCGATATCTTCGCCGGGGTCTGCGTGATCTTCAGCCTGACCGGTCTGCTGCTGCTCCGGCGGCAGGCGCGCAATCGCCCTTCCACCTGGCCGGTCACCGGGCTGGGTCTGCTGATTCCGGTACTCATTGCCTTGCTGTTCATTCATTGAATCCACTGAAAGAGGATAACCCCATGCGCACATGGTTCTTGCTGCCGCTGGCTGCTTTCGCGGCCCACGCCAGCGCAGCCGAGATGACCGTTTCGGTCGAAGTACCGCGGCTGGCAGTAGCGGAATATCACCGGCCCTACGTCGCCATCTGGATCGAGAATGGCGAGGGACATGTGGCTGATCTATCGGTCTGGTATGACCTCAAGCTGCAAGACAACGAAGGAGAAAAATGGCTGAAGGACATGCGCCAATGGTGGCGGCGCAGCGGTCGTTCGCTGGCATTGCCGGTGGATGGCCTGTCCGGTGCCACACGGCCGGTCGGCGAGCATAGCCTCACCTTCCCGGCTGACCACTCGGCGCTCGCCGCCCTGAAACCCGGGGATTACCAGTTGGTGGTGGAAGCGGCCCGTGAAGTAGGCGGCCGGGAGCTGGTGCGCCTGCCATTCAGCTGGCCGGTAGCCGACCAGACCGAGCATCAAGTGAGCGGTAAAACCGAACTGGGCAACATCAGCCTGAACATACAGCCCTGAACCACACTCAAGACCAGAACAGGAACAATACAACACCATGCTTAAACAACTTACCCGCTGGACCGCCCTCGCCATTGCCGTCACCCTGCCCCTGTCAGCCAATGCCCACCGGGCCTGGATGCTGCCCTCGACCACCGTTGTTTCGGGCGATAACGCCTGGATCAGTGTTGATGCGGCCGTCGCCAATGACCTGTTCTACTTCGAACACCACCCGCTGGTGCTGGAGGGCATCGGCCAGCCGCCGCAGCGTGCCGATGGCAATGCAAGGCCACGCGCCGCCAACCGCCTTGTCATCACCGCGCCCGACGGCGAGGAAGTCGCCGCGCAGAACGGCCATGTCGGCAAGTACCGCAGCGTATTCGATGTTGAGATCACCCAGAAAGGGACCTACAAACTGGCTGTCGCCGGTGCACCACGGTACTTCGCGCGCTACCAGGAGAATGGTGAGGAGCGCCGCTGGATGGGAGAGCTCGCCGATGTCGGTGATGCCCTGCCGGCTAATGCGCAGGATGTGCAGGTCAGCCAGATGGAATCACGCATGGAGGTCTTCGTGACCTCTGGCGAGCCGACCGACAGCGTCTTTGCGCCCACTGGCCAAGGGCTTGAGCTGCAGCCGATCACCCATCCAAATGACCTGTTCGCCACGGAAACGGCGGAGTTCGTCTTCCTGCTGGACGGCAAGCCGGCGGCGGGTGTCGAGGTCAATGTTATCCCCGGCGGTATCCGCCACCGCGACGGGCTCAATGATATCCGCCAGACCACGGATGCCGACGGCAAAGTCGCCTTCACCTGGCCAAGCGCCGGCTTCTGGTGGTTGGAAGCCAAGGTGGTGCAGGAAGATGGCGTGCAGGCACCGCTGACCCAGCGCCGCGCTACCTACAGCGCCACGCTGGAAGTCATGGCGCCCTGATGACGGAGCTGTCCCCGGTGAGCTGGCTAGCCGATCAGCGATTGCTGTGGGCCGCTCTGGCCTTTGGCAGTTGGCTGTTATTGTGCTGGCTGTGCCTGGTGCGCCCGCCACGGCCCAAAGCGATGTCGTCAGTAACGGCTTTGGAGTGGCTGATTGCCTATGCCAGCCAGTCCGGCGCGGCCCAGGCCATCGCCGAAAGGCTGTCATCGGCGTTCCACCAGCACAATCTGCAGCCAGCGCTGCTGCCGTTGAATGCACTGCACCCTGACGCTCTCTCAGGTTATTCGCGGGCCCTGTTCATTGTCAGCACCTATGGCGAGGGGGAAGCGCCGGACAACGGCGCCTCCTTCTGGCAGCGGGCCAGCAAGGCCCGGCCTGATCTGACGGGCCTGGACTACAGCCTGCTGGCGCTGGGTGACCGCCGCTATGCCGACTTCTGTGGGTTTGGCCGGCAGCTGGGGGATTGGCTGGATGGAACCGGGGCTAAGGCTGCGCTGCCTCGCCATGAGGCGGACCGGCTGGATACCGACGTGCTGCATGCCTGGCATCGGCAAGTATCGCAATGGACTGGCCTGAAACTCCAGGCGCCCTCTTCTGCTCCGTTCAGCCACTGGACATTGTGCGGGCGCACTCAGCTCAATCCTGACAGTCCGGGCTCGCCTGCCTGGTTGATACGTTTGCTGCCGGTGGGTGAGCTACCTGACTGGCGGGCCGGCGATCTGGCTGAGGTACGCATCGGGTCGATCCTGCGCACTTATTCCATCGCCAGCCTGCCGGAGGACGGCGCTCTGGAGCTGATCGTTCGTCAGGTCGTCACTGACGACGGCTCCGCAGGACAAGGTTCCGGCTGGCTGTGCTGTCATGCAGAACCTGGTGCGATGGTGGAAATACAGCTGCGGTCGAACCCCGGCTTCCATCTGCCTGAGGATAACCGCCCTGGCATCTTCATCGGCGCCGGTACCGGGCTGGCCGGGCTGCGCGGCCTGCTGCGGCAGCGCCAACGTCTGGGGTGTCCGGATAACTGGCTGCTCTTTGGCGAACGCTGCCAGCAGCATGACCGCTGGCTCGCAGAGGAGCTGGATGCCTGGACGACCGAAGGCACGCTACTGCTGGATCGCTGCTTCTCCCGCGCCGGCGATCAGCCGGAGTACGTGCAGCACCGCCTGGCTGCCAAGGCAGATCAGCTTCGGCAATGGGTGGACCGTGGGGCCAGTATTCACGTTTGTGGCAGCCTGGCCGGCATGGGTAACGAGATCCACAGCCTGCTGCAAGCGGTCTTGTCGCCTCAACAATGGCAGGAACTACAGAAGCAGCAGCGCTATCGGCGCGATCTATACTGAGTTCGGAGAATCGGAACCATAAGGCTGCGCCGACAGTCACAGAACCTGACCGCCCTATGACCGCACCGCGGTTGCTTATCAATCAGGAGTGAATACATGGACATCATCAGAATTATCATTGCCATTCTGCTGCCACCGCTGGGGGTGTTTCTTCAGGTCGGCTTTGGCGGCGCTTTCTGGCTGAACATCCTGCTGACACTGTTCGGCTACCTGCCGGGCATCATTCACGCTGTTTGGATTATCGCCCGCCGCTGAATATTCGCCTGGGACAGGAGCCACCCGGCTCCTGTCCTATCCCTTGGCTTTACAGCAGAGAACGCATCGGCAATGAGCGTTACTGCGCTGCAGCCGTGTCCTTGATCCGTTTGACCATCGCGCGCAGACCATTGCCGCGGGTCACGCTCAGGTGCTTGAGCAGATTCAATTGCGTGAAGTAATCCTCGATATCGAAGGCCAGAATAGCCTCCGGCGTCTTGCCGTTGTAAGCGGCCAGCACCACAGCCAGCAGCCCCTTGACGATAAAGGCATCGCTGTCAGCATCAAAATACAGGCGGCCACCCTCCGCCCGGCTGGTCAGCCAGACCTGGCTCTGGCAACCGCGCACGATATTGCCCTCGGTGCGCTCGCTGTCATCCAGCGGTGGCAGCTCGCGACCGAGATCGATGATGTACTTGTAGCGATCTTCCCAGCTGTCAAAGAATGACAGCGTCTCGATGATATCGTCGCTACTGATGTCTGTGCCGAACTGGCTCATGCAAAGTCCTTGAGGTCGCTCTTAGAAAAACATACCGGTTTCGAGTTGCGCTTCTTCGCTCATCATGTCGCGGTTCCACGGCGGGTCGAAGACCAGGTCCACGTGCACGCTCTCGACATTGGGTACCAGGCGAACCCGGTACTCAACATCACCCACCAGCACCGGACCCATGCCGCAACCGGGCGCAGTCAGGGTCATGCTGATGTCCACCCGTTTGGCCGGCTGGTCGACTATGACCGAATAGATCAGCCCCAGATTAACCAGATCCACCGGAATTTCCGGGTCGAAAACGGTCTTCAATGCGGTCCAGACGTCCTCTTCACGGATCTGGTCGTCGCTCGGCGCGGGGAATGACAGCAGCTCGGGCTCGAGGCCGAGGTTCTCCGCATCGGTGCCATCCACACGCACCATCTGGCCGTTGTAGGTAACGGTATAGTTACCGCCCAGCGCCTGGGTAATGGTTACAAAAGTATCTTTCGGGATCGTCAGCGGTGTGCCATCGGGAACCCGCCGCGCCGGGCAGTCTGCCCGGGCGACAACCATGCGTCTTTCCATGTCAACTCACACTGAAGCTTTCGCCACAACCACATTGGTCTTTGACGTTGGGGTTAATGAAGCGGATCTGGCGGTTGATGCCTTCCTTCACCATATCGATCTCGGTGCCGGAGAGAATTGCCAGACTCTCGCGTTCCACCAGCAGTTCGACCTGGTCGTCCAGCTGGTAATGCAGGTCATCCTCGGCGCCCTGCTCCACCATGTCGATGACATACATGAAACCGGTGCAGCCGCTTTTCTTGATGCTGACGCGTACCGCCTTGCCCGGCTGGCTGGTCAACTGACGACGGAAGTGTTCGAGCGCAGCCGGGCTGACGGAAACCGCCTGGCTGGTTGGATCAAAAGATTCGACACTCATACTCTACTCCTCGACAAGGAACTGTTTCGCCTTGGTCAGCGCCTCGAACAGACGATCGATATCGGCTCTGGTGTTGTAGAAACAGAAACTGGCGCGCACTGTGCCAGGGATACCCAACTGGTCCATGATCGGCTGGGCGCAATGGTTGCCGGTACGCACCGCGACGCCCTGCTGATCCAGCAGCATGCCCACATCGTGGGGGTGGGTGCCGTCCATGAGAAAGCTCAGGACCCCGGTGCGCTTGGCTGACGTGCCCACCAGGGTAATTCCGGGCATGGCCCGGGCCCTGGCTTCGGCGTATTCCAGCAGTTCCTGCTCATGCCGTTCAGCCCCTTCGCGATCGAGGCTCTGCAGGTAATCCACCGCAGCGCCCAAGGCGATCACGCCGGCGATATCCGGGGTGCCGGCTTCAAATTTGTAAGGCAGCTGGTTGTAGGTGGTACCGGCAAAGCTGACCGTTTCGATCATTTCACCACCGCCCTGGTATGGCGGCATGGCTTCCAGCAGCTCGGCCTTGCCGTAAAGCACGCCGACGCCGGTCGGGCCGAACATCTTGTGCGCGGAAAACACATAGAAATCGCAGTCCAGCGCCTGCACGTCCACCTGCAGATGGCTCATGGCCTGAGCGCCATCGATCAGGCACAACGCGCCCACCGAGTGGGCCATACGCACAATCTGTTCCACCGGGTTGACGCTACCCAGGGCGTTGGACACGTGCCCGCAGGCGACCATGCGTACCCGCGCATCCAGCATGCCCTGCAAGGCATCCAGATCCAGCGTGCCGTCGTTGCTTACCGGAATCGGCTCAACCGTGGCGCCCATCTGCGCGGCGATCATCTGCCAAGGCACGATGTTGGAGTGGTGCTCCATGGCCGACACCAGAATGCGGTCGCCTTCGCGCAGCTGGCTGCGTCCCCAGCTGGCCGCTACCAGATTGATGCCTTCCGAGGTGCCACGGGTCCAGATGACCTGCCGCGGCTCGGCGGCATTGATCAGGCCGGCTACCTTGACCCGCGCCTGCTCGAACTTGTCGGTAGCGCGCTCAGCCAGGGCATGGGCACCGCGGTGGACGTTGCTGTTGTCCTTGCGGTAGTAATCGACGATCGCCTGGATCACCGCCTCAGGCTTCTGCGTGGTGGCAGCGTTATCCAGGTACACCAGCGGTTTGCCATGAACATCCTGCTGCAGGATCGGAAAATCCTGCCGCACCTGTTCGGCATTGAACGTGCTGCGCCGGTCGATGGCCAAATCATTCATAACGCATCTGTCCCAGCTCGTCGCCCTGAGGGCTTTCACCAAACAGGGTGGTCAGGCGCGGCCGCAGGTAGTCCTGAATTGCCTGCTCAGGCACTTCATTGAGCAACTCATTGATGAAACCAAAGCTGAGCATGCGCACCGCATCGGCGCGGGTAACGCCACGGCTCTGCAGATAGAACACCGAGGTCTCATCCAATTGGGCAATGGTTGCACCATGGGCGCAGCGAACATCGTCGGCGTAGATCTCCAGCTCCGGCTTGGTATTGATCTCGGCCGTCGGCGAAGTCAGCAGGTTCTTGTTGCTGAGCTCGGCCAGGGTCTTCTGGGCATCCTGATGAATATGGATGCGTCCATTGAACACGGCCTTGGCCGAGTCACCGATGATGCCGCGGAACACTTCGTCGGTGGTGCAATTGGGCACGCGGTGCTCGACGTTGGTGTGATAGTCGATCAACTGTTTGTTGCGCGGCAGGTAAACGCCGTTGAGCCCCAGGTGCGCACCTTCGCCACGATGATTGACGTGGTAGTCGATACGCTTGAGCCGGCTGCCCTGCGCCAGGGTAAAGCCGAGAAAGCGGGCGTCGCGGTGCAGGTCGATGTGCACGCCACCGACGTGCAGCAGATCTTCCTGTTCCAGGTTGATCCGGTAATGCTGAATCTGCGCGTTGTTGCCTACCACCACTTCGGTGTGACTGTTGACGAAGAGATTCTGCTTCTCGCTACCGGACACGTAATGCTCGATCAGCTCGGCTTCGCTGTTATCTTCGAGAATCACCAGCACGCGCTGACTGCTCACCGCCGGCTGCGCTTCAGGCGTAGCCACGTTGAGGATGTAGACCGGCTTTTCCAGGCGGGTGCCACGGGGAACGTGCAGCAATATGCCGTCGGCGGCCCAGGCATCGCTCAGGGCAGCGAACAGATGTTCGCCGGTATTGGCGACGGTGCCCAGCTGCTGACGGATCAGCGCCTGTTGATTGGCATCGGCATCGACGAAGCGCACCACGCCGGCGGGCAGATCACTGGAATGCTCGCTGGAAAAATGCCCGTTGATGAATACCAGGCGGGTGGCGTCCAGGGTAATCGGGTCAATAGCCTGCTGCCAGGCGCAGTTGTCCACCTGGGCCCACTGGGCCGGCGTCTCGCTCTGCAACGGGTGCAGCGGCGTGTATTTCCACATTTCGGTCTTGCGGGTCGGCCATTTTGCCGCCGACCAGACGTCAGCACCCCGGCCCCGCAGCTCAGCCAGCCATTCGGGGCTGCGCTGCTCTGCTGCGAGTGTCAGGGCCTGTTGTTGAAAATCGGACATATTCAGCCTTCTCCATTTTCCAGCCAGCCATAGCCCTTGGCTTCCAGCTCCAGCGCCAGCTCCTTGGTGCCGGACTTGACGATGCGGCCACCAGCCAGAACGTGCACATAATCAGGCACGATGTAATCCAGCAGACGCTGATAGTGGGTGACGACAATGAAGCTGCGTTTGCCGTCGCGCATGGAGTTCACACCATCGGCGACGACTTGCAGGGCGTCGATGTCCAGACCGGAGTCGGTTTCATCGAGGATGCACAGGTCGGGCTCGAGCAGCATCATCTGCATGATCTCGTTCCGCTTCTTCTCACCACCGGAAAAACCTTCGTTGACGCCGCGCTTGAGGAAGCTGGCATCAAGGTCAACCCGCTTGCTGGTTTCGCGCGCCAGTTTCATGAACTCGACGGCGGACAGCTCCGGCAGTCCGGCATGCTTGCGTTTGGCATCAACCGCGACCTTGAGGAATTCCATGTTACTGACGCCGGGGATTTCAACGGGGTACTGGAACGCCAGGAAAATACCCTCACGGGCCCGCTCTTCGGTATCCAGTTCCAGCAGGTCCTGGCCCTTGAACAGCACGCTGCCGCCGGTTGCTTCATAGCCAGGGCGGCCGGACAGCACGTTGCCGAGGGTGCTTTTGCCGGAGCCGTTCGGCCCCATGATCGCGTGCACCTCACCCGGATTGATCTCGATATCCAGCCCCTTGAGGATATCTTTTTCTTCAACTTTAGCGTGCAACCCTTTGATCGATAACATATTTTACGCCTGATAATCTATATGAAATGGTCTCGACAGCCTGCGGTGGATCAACCCACCGAACCTTCCAGGCTGACCTCCAGCAACTTGCCTGCTTCCACGGCAAACTCCATCGGTAGCTCCTTGAAGACCTCGCGGCAGAAGCCGTTGACGATCATCGAGACCGCCTTCTCAGCGTCCAGACCGCGTTGCTGGCAGAGGAACATCTGGTCATCACTGACCTTTGACGTGGTCGCCTCATGTTCGACGACTGCGCTGGGATTCTTGCTCTCGATATACGGGAAGGTATGCGCACCGCAGCGGTCGCCGATCAGCAACGAGTCGCACTGGGTAAAATTACGCGCGCCTTCAGCGCCGGGGTTGATGCGCACCAGTCCGCGGTAAGAGCTGTTGCTCTGACCGGCGGAAATCCCTTTGGCAACAATGGTTGAGCGCGTGTTCTTGCCAAGATGGATCATCTTGGTGCCCGTGTCAGCCTGCTGGAAATTATTGGTCAGCGCGACCGAGTAGAACTCGCCGACACTGTTGTCACCCTTGAGAATGCAGCTGGGATACTTCCAGGTTACCGCCGAGCCGGTCTCCACCTGGGTCCAGGAAATCTTGGCATTGGTATGGGCAACGCCACGCTTGGTCACGAAGTTGTAGATACCGCCCTTGCCTTCTGCATCGCCGGGGTACCAGTTCTGTACCGTGGAATATTTGATCTGGGCACCATCCAGCGCTACCAGCTCGACCACCGCAGCGTGCAACTGGTTTTCATCACGCATGGGGGCGGTGCAGCCTTCCAGATAACTGACGTGGGAGCCCTCATCAGCAACGATCAAGGTGCGCTCGAACTGCCCGGTATTCAGTTCATTGATCCGGAAATAAGTGGACAACTCCATGGGGCAGCGTACGCCCTTGGGAATGTAGACAAAGGAGCCATCGGAGAAAACCGCGGAGTTCAGGGCAGCGTAGTAGTTGTCCTTTTGCGGCACTACGGTCCCCAGATACTGTTTTACCAGATCCGGGAAACGGCGAATGGCCTCGCTGATCGGACAGAAAATGACGCCCGCCTCTTCCAGTTTCTCGCGGAAGGTGGTGACGACCGATACCGAGTCGAAGACCACATCCATTGCAACGCCAGCCAGTGCTTCCTGCTCATGCAGCGGAATGCCCAGCTTTTCATAGGTCGCCAACAGCTCCGGATCGACCTCATCCAGACTCTTGGGCCGATCAGCCATGCTTTTGGGAGCCGAGTAAAAGGAAACGCTCTGGAAGTCGATTTCCGGATAATGTACGTGGGCCCAGGTCGGCTCTTCCATTTCCAGCCAGGCGCGATACGCTTTCAGCCGCCACTCGAGCATCCACTCAGGCTCTTCCTTGCGGGCCGAGATAAAGCGTATGACATTTTCATCAAGGCCAGGCGGCAGCGTGTCGGATTCGATATCGGTATAAAAGCCGGCGGCGTAATCCGTCTTGATAAGGTTCTCGACTTCTTGAGTCACGGTATCACCTCAATCCCGCAGTCAACGTCATGGCGGTGGCTGCATTGTATGTCAGGCTGCAATGCCTCTTCGGGCACTGCTCTCTAGTTCGTACGGCCAGCGGCCGTCAGATGATGCGTTCCAGGTTGATAGCGTCCTGGTTGGCGTTGGCGCAGGCTCCCTTATCCTGCCGGGTGCGTACGCGCTGAATATCTTCACGTGAAACCAGGTCGGCAAGGGTTATATCGCCGAGGAACTGGCGCAGACGCTCGCTCAGGTCCGTCCACAGGTAATGGGTCAGGCAGACGTCCCCATGTTGGCAATCCCCCTTGCCCAGACACCGGGTCGCGTCCATGGAATCGTTCACGGCCTCGACGATCTGTGCCACATTGATGGACGCGGCGCCTCCCGCCAGACGATACCCCCCACCGGGTCCGCGCACGCTCTCTACCAACTTGCTGCGCCGCAGCTTGGCGAAGAGTTGCTCCAGATAGGACACCGACACACCCTGGCGCAGAGAAATATCTGCCAGCGTAATAGGTCCTTGGTCCTCGTGAAGGGCCAGATCCAGCATAGCTGTAACCGCGTAGCGGCCTTTGGTGGTCAGACGCATAGAGCACCCGTGTCAGGTTTGCACATGGGCAGAACTATGCAATATCCCACTGTTTTAGTCAAGTATTACCCCTTCCGGGGACAGAAATGCTGGCACCACGCCTGAGCCACGTTGCTAGACCGGGCGCGGCTGATTTTCCGGGGCATAGTATAGAGTTATTGCCTGAACGCTTGAAGTGAAAGCAGACGCATGTTTTGCTTGGTAAATTCGCTCAAACAGCTGATACAAATGCGAATTACGTGTATTGTTTCGACACTTTAAAGATTATGTCCCAGCAGGAGTCCTGATCAAATGAGCCATGAAAAACAATTCTATATCAACGGCCAATGGGTAGAGCCCAAGGGTGACCGTACGGTTGATGTGATCAACCCCGCCACGGAAGAGGTCGTTGCCACCATCGCTCTGGGTAATGAAGAAGATGTCAACATTGCTGTGGCTGCGGCGCGCAAGGCATTCGACACCTACTCACAGACCAGCCGTGAAGAGCGCATCGCCCTATTGGAGCGCATTCTCGAGATCTATCAGCGTCGCTCCGAGGAATTCGCCCAGGCGATTTCCCTTGAGATGGGCGCACCGGCCAAACTGTCGAAATACGCCCAGGCTCCTTCCGGCACCGGCCATTTTGCTGCCGCACTGAAGGCGCTCAAGGAGTTCGAGTTCGAAGAGCGCATCGGTAACACCCTCGTGGTCAAGGAGCCAGTCGGTGTCTGCGGCCTGATCACTCCCTGGAACTGGCCGATCAACCAGTTGGCCTGCAAGATCGCTCCTGCCCTGGCCACTGGCTGCACCATGGTATTGAAGCCTTCCGAAGTCGCCCCCCTATCCGCCCTGCTGCTGGCCGAAGTGCTGGACGAAGCCGGGGTGCCGGCGGGGGTGTTCAACCTGGTCAATGGTGACGGTCCGACCGTAGGTTCGACCATGTCTGCGCACCCGGATATCGACATGATGTCCTTCACCGGTTCCACCGGTGCTGGTCGCCAGGTCATGAAGAACGGTGCCGAGACCATCAAGCGCGTCGCGCTGGAGTTGGGGGGAAAATCGGCCAACATCCTGCTGGATGATGCCAACTTCGAAAAAACCGTTGCCCATGGCGTCATGTCCTGCATGAACAACAGCGGACAGTCCTGCAATGCGCCTACCCGCCTGCTGGTCCCCAACAGCCGCATGGATGAAGTAGCTGCCATTGCCAAGGCTGTCGCTGCCAAGGTCAAGGCCGGAGCCCCCGATGCACCGGACACCACCATCGGTCCGGTGGTATCCAAGGCCCAGTGGAGCAAGATCCAGGAGCTGATCACCAAGGGAATCGAAGAAGGTGCCAACCTGGTAGTCGGCGGCACCGGTCGTCCTGAGGGTCTGGACAAGGGCTACTACGTACAACCGACCATCTTCAGCCATGTAACCACCGATATGACCATTGCCCGGGAGGAAATCTTCGGGCCGGTACTGTCGATCATTGGTTACGAGAACGAAGAAGACGCCATTCGCATCGCCAACGATACCCGCTACGGTTTGTCCGGTTACGTTTCTTCAGCGGAACTGGATCGCGCCCGCAACGTCGCCCGCCAGATCCGTACCGGCATGGTTCATTTGAACGGCGCCCCGCTGGATAACAACGCCCCCTTCGGTGGTTACAAGGAATCCGGCAACGGCCGCGAGTGGGGCCACTATGGCTTCGAAGACTTCCTCGAAGTGAAATCCATCTTCGGTTATTACGCCGAGAAGAAGTGATTTCCAGGGGGACCTTCCCCCCTTTGAAGGTACCGGTGGGAGCGGGCTCGCCCGCGAAGGGTTGCAGCAGCCCATTCGCGGCCAAGGCCGCTCCCACCGAGCCTGCTCCCGCAAACCCATCCCCCCAATTAGCCGCTTGAAAGCCTGAAGCTGGTGCTTGCCGGCATCGCTATTGGATCGGCGAGCTCGACATTTCCAGGATTTGCTAGTCTGAACCTGAGGCATCGTTATCGGATGCATGATCAAGGGGCGGATTGGTATGGCGCACGTTCGTGGGTTCTTCGTCTGGATGTTGACCGGCCTGATACTGCTGGCGGCGGCGCTGACCTTGTTCCTGGTGCTGTTCGACTGGAACCTGCTCAAACCAACCATTAATGATCGGGTTTCCGAGGCGCTGGATCGACCCTTCGCCATCGAAGGCGACCTGGCAGTGGCCTGGCGCCGAGAGCCGGAAACGAACGGCTGGCGGGCCTGGGTGCCGTGGCCGCACATCGCCGCCGAACACATGGTGCTGGGCAATCCGGAATGGGCCGAAGGCGACACCTTCGTCAGTCTGGAGCGGGTAGAGTTGCGACTGGCGCCCTTGCCGCTATTGCGCAAGATCGTCAGCATCCCCCGCATCGACGTGCAAGCCCCGAATGCCGATCTGCAGCGCCTGGCCGACGGGCGCAACAACTGGACCTTCGATCTGGGCAACGACGAAAGCGATCCATCCGAACCCGCATCCTTGGTCCTGGATATCGGCACCATTGGTTTCGATCAGGGCCAGATAAGGATCGACGATGCGATCAGCAGGCTTCAACTCGATTTGCAGGTCGACCCGCTGGGTGAACCCATCGCCTTCAGTGAAATCATTGGCGAGCAGGAGCAATCAGATGCGGCTGCGCCGCAGGATTATGTCTTCGCCTGGCGCGCCGAGGGTCGCTATCAAGGGCAGGCGGTGCAAGGCGAAGGCAAGATTGGCGGCCTGTTGGCACTGCAGGATGCCACGCTGCCATTCCCACTGCAGGCGGATGTCCGAGCTGGCTCCACCCGCATCCGTCTCGCTGGAACCCTGACCGATCCACTGAATTTTGGCGCCCTGGATCTGAACCTGCAGTTGTCAGGTACCAGCTTGGGCAATCTGTATCCCCTGACCGGCGTCACCCTACCGGACAGTCCACCCTACTCTACCGATGGCCGGCTGCGTGCCGAGCTGCAGGCTCCTGAAGGGGCAACTTACCGCTACCAGGATTTCAACGGGCGCATCGGCGACAGCGATATACACGGCGACCTGACTTACCTGGCCGGAACTCCCCGGCCCAAGCTGTCCGGCGAAGTCGTCTCCCGGCAGTTGTTGTTCACCGACCTGGCGCCGCTGATCGGGGCCGATTCCAACGCAGAGAAAGAAGCGCGGGGCAGCGACGCCCGACAACCTGCGGACAAGGTGCTGCCGGTCGAGGAGTTCCGCACCGAGCGCTGGCGGGCGATGGATGCCGACGTTCGCGTGCGCGGTCAACGTATCGTGCATAGCGAAAAACTGCCCATCACCGACCTGGACGCGCACATCGTGCTGGACGACGGCCGCCTGCGCCTCTCGCCGCTCAAGTTCGGCGTAGCCGGTGGTGCACTCAACGCCGATATCGAGCTCAACGGCACGAGCACCCCATTGCAGGGCCGGGCCAACCTGAAAGCGCGGGGCTTCAAGCTCAAGCAACTGGCACCCAGCTTTGCACCGATGCAGACCAGCCTGGGCGAACTCAATGGCGATGCCGAGCTGCGCGGGAGCGGCAACTCGGTGGCCGCCCTGCTGGGCAGCGCCGATGGGACGGTGCGTATGGTGATCAATGACGGCACGGTGAGCCGCGGCCTGATGGAAATCGCCGGGCTCAACGTGGGCAACTATGTGATGGGCAGGCTGTTCGGTGATGAGGACGTACAGATCAACTGCGCGGTCGCCGACCTCGCCCTCGATAACGGTCTGATGAGTACTCCATTGTTTGTCCTGGATACCGAGAACGCGTTGATTGAGATTGACGGCACAGTGAACTTCGCCAGCGAAGAACTGGATCTGGACATCGCCCCCAGTTCCAAGGGCATGCGCATCATCTCGCTGCGCTCCCCGCTCTACGTACAGGGCACCTTCAGCGAGCCGCGCCCCGGGGTTCACGCCGGGCCGCTGGCGCTGCGTGGGGTGGGCGCGCTGGCGCTGGGTGCACTGGCACCACCGGCGGCCCTGCTGGCATTGATTGCACCCAGCGGCGAACAGGCCAGCCAGTGTGGAGAGCTCCTGCAGCAGATGCGCGCAGGAGGGGATTGAATGATGATAGTGACCCAGTGCCCAGCGTGCTGGGCAACTGACATTTGATCAACCTAACGGATGCACCTGATCCTGCAGCGGCACCGAGACAGACCACCGCTGGCGGAGACGATGCGCGTGCCGCCGTGGGACAACAGGTGTTTGGAGCCGGTAACAGTACTGGCTCCACCCAGACAGGTCAGAGTCAGCATAGTCATTCACCCCCCAAGGTTGGCATAGTCACTCAGGTCCGCCAGCTCCCAGCCGGTCACCGCGGTGGCGGCGCGGATGGCATCGACCCAGGTACAGCGGTTGGCGCGCAGCATGCCCGGTACATCCAGGGTGCCGCCGCGGCTGATATAGCCCAGCGCGCGGGTTTTCGCCGGGCCACTGTCGATGCGACGCAATATGCCGAGCATCGGCTCTGGGCGGGTGTGAGTGAGGATGACCCGCGGCAGGCCCGGCGGGAACAGCCGATTCAGGGTCGCATCATCCACTACGAAGGCGCTTTCCAGCTCGTCCCGCGGGATGCGCAGCCGGCCCGGCTCGATGATCACGGTGACACAAACGGCATGGCCGGCGCGCTCAAGTGCAGCCTGAGCCTTGAGCGCCTCCTCCAGCTGGTAGGCGCCGATGGCAATCAACTGCAGGTCGGCACTGGCCGGATCGCCCAGCACATGGGCCGCGCCCTGCTCGACCAGCGCCTCGGCCTGGGGCCCGTCCAGATACTGCTGCACATCGCGCTTGGAGACCACCACGCAGGCCAGTTGTCCGCGACCGGCATACACCGAGCGCATGGCCGCCACTGTGGTATTGCCGCCCACCGGGAACAGCACGCGCACGGTGTCGGACATCTCTCCCAGCAGCGCTTCCCCCATCGTCGGGTCCTGATGGGACTGCTCGTTCTTCGAGTTCTCCCAGGTATGGGAGGTGACGATAAGGGGTACCGGTAGCCAGGCCGGCTGCTGGCCCAGCTCCTTCTGGCGACGTACAAAGATGGCTTCCTGACGCATCAGGCCGAGCATCTTAACGGCAAAGGCTTCATAACTGACGATGAGGTTGAGCCCGGCCTTGTTGGCCAGCGCTGCGGCCGCCACGGCCTCTTCATTGAGGGCGGTAATGACGGCGCCGTGCAGATCTTCATGAACGCCCGGTTCCGGCTCGTTGACCCGGTGCTTGAGCAGAGCCAGGGTCTCGCCCATCTTGTTACTGGCCAGCTCGTCCGGGTTGCCGACGCGCACGCGCAACGCGGGGTTGGCCTTGACCAGCTCGACGAACCAGTTATCCAGTGCACTCATGGCGCTGTTTTCATTCCCCACGGGCTGCCACTTCGGCTCTGGCAGACTGGGAGCGGACGGCTGGCGATGCACCAGCGGGTTCTGGCTTTCCAGCGACCTGCCCTGCTGCTGATGATTGGCCAGCGTAGCCAGTGACTGCTCCAGCTCGACACGGGGCACATACAGCGCCTGGGCGCTGGTATTGAACAGCTCCCGGGCAATCACATCCTTGAAGGGATTGGTCACCAGCGGCAGGTTATGTGCAGCGTTGGTCCGCGCCGGGAAACCGAAACCCTTCTCGGTCTCGGCGATGATGTAGGGCAAGGCCGCCGGATAACGACGCTGTGGGTCATCGGCAAAGGTCTGCAGCTTGTCTTCGGCCATGATGATGGCCCAGGCAAAGGCGGCGGGATCGCGACCGTCGATGATCACCGGGTCGAAGCCATTGTGCCGCTGATCTTCGGCCAGCCATTGGGCGCCGCCTTCCTGCACTATCTGGGTGCGCTGCTCGATGCGCCGACCGTTGAGGATCATCACCGGAATCGCCATCCCGCTGTCCTCGGCACGCCACCAGCGCGGCGCCCAGTCCGAGCCACGCTGCTCCTCGAAGGCGCCATCACTTAAAAAGGCCACCAGACTCTCACCGGGCAGAGGCATATGGATGTACTGCAGTTCGGCAAAACCGAGATAACCGCCCTCGGAGATGGCACCAGCGGTGTTCGGCCCGGCATGACTGCCCAGCGGTGCAGCGGGCAGACCGCTGTCATCGGTTTCGTAGGAGTAGAAGTCCTGACACAACTGCGCCAGCCCTGCCGCGCTGCGGTCGTAGCGACCCTGCTGAGCGGGTGACACATCCCCGGTCAGCGCATTGATTGCCTCGATAGCCGCCACACAGTGGCCCTGCCCCATCAGCCAGGCCCGGGTTCTGCCGGTCAGTGCGTTGGCCAGCAGGTAGCCGACAAAGGCCGGAACCATGTTCAGTGCACCGCCGGTATGCCCTTCGGGAGTGGGCTTGAAGTCCTCGGATGCCAGCGGTTTGCCGTCCAGGTCGATGCGCTGGGCATAGGTCATGTGGGCGACCACATTCATGCCGGCGCAGGTCAGCCGGTCGGCGGCAGCGAGCATGGCATAGAATCTGTCCTCATCAACCACCCGCCCGCTTTCCAGCAGTTGCGTGGCCAGCGCGGTGATACGCTGCTGGGTCTGCTGGCCATGGTGGATGGGGCCACGACCGGCCAGCCACAGGCTGCGGGAGTCGGTGTTATTGCTCATGCATGGTGCTCCTTTTATCGTTATTCGGTCTGCCCACTTGCAGAGGTTGGCGAGTTGTTCGCCACCTCGTCATTCTCGACGCATGCCTGGAATCCACTGACTCCGAGTGCGGCCCGAACCCTGGATCCCCGGCGTGTGCCGAGGATGACGTTATCAAACACTCATGCCATGCGGTGGATGGTGTTTCTGAAGCGCAGCAAGGAAGCGCCGAACAGCGCACTGCCTATCACCATCAGCGCCAGAAAGTTGGGCCATACGGTTTCCAGCCCGGCGCCCCGATAGAGGATCGCCTGGCCGAGTTCGACGAAGTGGGTGGTGGGGGCTGCCAGCATGATGTTCTGCACCAGCTCGGGCATGCTTTCACGCGGTGTGCTGCCGCCGGAGAGCATCTGCAACGGCATGATGGTGAGCATCATCAGCATGCCGAACTGGGGCATGTTGCGGGCAAGGGTAGCGAGGAAGATGCCCATCGAGGTGGTGGCAAACAGGCAAAGCAGCACACCCAGAAAAAACAGCGGCAGGGAGCCCTCTATGGGCACGCCGAGCAAGCCGCGCACCACCAGGTTGAGTGAGATGGCCCCCGCCACCAACACCACCAGCCCGGTGGACCAGATCTTGGCCAGCATGATTTCCCCAGGGGTCACCGGCATCACCAGCAGATGCTCGATGGTGCCGTGTTCCCGTTCGCGGATCAGCGCCGCCCCGGCCAACACGATGGATAGCATGGTGATGTAGTTGATCACCTGCATCAGGCTGCCGAACCAGGCCCGTTCCAGCGCCGGGTTGAAGCGCGCACGCAACACCAGCTCGACCGGAGCCTGGGCCAGGCCCTGGTGACGCTGGACGAAGGTGTTGATCTCGCCCATGACGATCTGCTGCACCGCTCCGCTGCCGGTGAACGCCTGGCTCATGCGGGTGGCGTCCACGTTCAGTTGCAGATCCGGGCTGCGCCCGGCCAGCACATCGCGCTGAAAACCCTGGGGTATGTACAGGGCAAAGGTATGCTGGCCCGAGTCCATGCCGGAGTCCATCTGCCCCATGCTGATCATCTGCGGCGTGGTGAAATTCGGCGGATAGAAGGCCGATGTGATCTGCCGGGACAGTGCCGAGTCGTCCTCGTCAACGATGGCGATGGGCGCGTGATTGAGGGTTTCCGGCATGGCGTTCGCGCCGGAAAACACGCCGACGGTGAAGACGTAGGCGATCAGCACCAGCATCATCGGGTCGCGCCCCAGACTCCAGAGTTCCTTGATCCCGAGCCGGTAGACATTGGCCAGACTGCGCAATTTCATGTCAGCGCTCCTGTTTCTTCAGCATCAGCACGGCCAGCCCCATGATCACCGGAACCGACGCCAGCATGGCCCAGTAGGCCCCCGACAGCTCTCCCAGCCCCAGCGCCTTGTTGAACACGCCGCGACTGATGTTGACCATGTAGGTGGCCGGGTACAGCTCACCGATCACCCGACCGAAGCCCTCCAGCGATGAGACGGGATCAATCAGTCCGGAGAAGGTGGTGGCCGGTACCATGGTGCCGATCATGGCAAAGAACATCGCAGCGATCTGACTGCGGGTGACCGATGAGGCCAGCAGTCCCATGCCGGTGGAGGCAAAGCTGAAGATCAGCGCGGCGAGGGTCAGGGCGAAGAAGCTGCCGGTGACCGGCACCCCGAATACCGTGACCGCCAGCAACATCATCAACAGGTAGTTGAGCATCGACAGCGCGACATAGGGCAGCTGCTTGCCGAGCAGGAACTCGCTGCGGGTCACCGGGGTGACATGGAAGTTGGTGATCGAGCCGGTTTCCTTCTCCCGCACCACCGCCAGCGCGGTGAGCATGGCCGGGATCATCAGCAGCAACAAGGGAATGATCGCCGGAACCATGGCCGGCAGGCTGCGCACGTCGGGGTTGTAGCGAAAGCGCGTCTGGATCTCCGCCGTCACCGGCAGTCTGCCCAGCCGCTGACTGATCTGTTCGCTGACCCAGTGCTGGTGCATACCCTGCACATAACCCTGCAGGGTCTCGGCCCGTTGTGGCATGGCCCCGTCGACCCAGGCACCGATCTGCGCCTGACGTCCGGCCAGCAGATCCCGGGTAAAGCCGGACGGGATTTCGATGGCCAGCGAGACCTCGCCGCTGCGCATGCGCCTGTCCAGTTCGTCGTAATCGCTGATTGGCGGTTGCTCGATGAAGTAGCGCGAGCCGGACAGCTGCAGCGCGTAGTCGCGACTCAGGGTGGTCTGGTCCCGGTCGAGCACGGCGTAACGCAGGTCCTCCACATCCATGCTGATGCCGAAGCCGATGACGAACATCAGCACGAGGGAGCCGGCCAGCGCCAGGGTGGCGCGGATCGGGTCGCGCTGCAGCTCCAGCACTTCGCGCCACAGATAGCTGAACATGCGCTGCATGCTGAATGCCTTGCGCCGGGGCGGCGCGGCCTGTGCCTGCTGCGACAGCCCGGCACCGGACTCGGCCTGGGGCGCGTCCTGGGTACCGGCGCCCGCCTCGAGCAGATAGCCGATGAAGGCCTCTTCGAGATTGGCCGCGCCGCGCTTTTCCACCAGTCTGGCGGGCACGTCGCTATCCAGCACCTCGCCCGCATGCATCATCGACATGCGGTCACAGCGTTCGGCCTCGTTCATGAAGTGGGTAGACAGGAAGATGGTGACGCGATCCTTGCGCGACAGCTCCACCAGCAGTCGCCAGAAGGCATCCCGGGCCACCGGGTCGACGCCGGAGGTGGGCTCATCAAGGATCAGCAGTTCCGGCTTGTGCACCATGGCCACCGCCAGCGACAGGCGCTGGCGCATGCCCAGCGGCATATCCGGCGGCAGGCTGTCGGCGGCATCAGCCAGATCGAAGCGCTGGATCATTTCCTTCACCCGCCCGGGGATTTCGTCCTCTGGCACGGCAAAGAGTCGGGCATGCAGTACCAGGTTCTGCTGGACGGTCAGCTCGCTGTACAAGGAGAAAGCCTGGGTCATGTAACCGACCCGACGGCGGGTCTCGATATCCTTCGGGCTGACCTCCTGGCCGAACAGCCAGGCCTGGCCTTCACTGGCCGGCAGCAGGCCGGTGAGCATCTTCATGGTGGTGGTCTTGCCGCAGCCGTTGGAGCCGAGGAAGCCGAAGATCTCGCCTCGGCGGATGCGGAAACTGACATCCTTCACGGCGACAAAGTCGCCGAAGCGCAGCACCAGATTCTTCGCTTCGATGGCGATGTCGTTCTCGTCGACATCCAGCGGCGGGATGGTCACCGGCGCGTGACCACGCTTGCGCTCCTCGGGCAGCAACGCCACGAAGGCGTCCTCCAGCGACGCAGTGGCGGTCTGCTCCATGAGTTCGGCCGGGGTGCCGGTGGCCAGTACCTGGCCGGCGTCCATCGCCACCAGCCAGTCAAAGCCCTGGGCTTCGTCCATATAGGCTGTGGCGACCACCACGCTCATGCCGGGGCGCTGCTGGCGAATGCTGTCAATCAGCTCCCAGAACTGAGCCCGCGCCAGCGGGTCGACCCCGGTGGTCGGCTCGTCAAGGATCAACAGGTCCGGGTCGTGGATCAGCGAGCAGCACAGCCCGAGTTTCTGCTTCATGCCACCGGACAGCTTGCCGGCCGGCCGGGACAGAAAGCTGTGCAGCCCGGTAGCCCGGGTCAGCTCATCGATACGCCGACGCCGCTCCGCCGCATCGTGGCCAAACAGGCGGGCGAAGAATTGCAGATTCTCTTCCACCGACAGCGTCGGGTACAGGTTGCGGCCCAGTCCCTGGGGCATATAGGCAATACGCGGGCAGACCAGGTTGCGATGCTCGCGCTCGGCCATGTCGCCGCCAAGCACCTGCAGCTGACCCGCCTGCAGGCGGCGCGAGCCGGACAGCAGCGCCAGCAGACTCGACTTGCCGACACCATCCGGCCCGATCAGGCCGACCATGCAGCCAGCGGGCAACTCCAGATCGATCTGCTCCAGCGCGCGGGTCTTGCCATAGTTGAGGCTGATGCCCTGCAAGCGGGCGACGGGATCCTTATTCACTGTCATGCACGGACATCAGGTCGGGATGCACCGCCATGGATTCGGGCCACTCGGCGTCCGGATCCAGCTTGAGCCAGGCCACACCCGGTACGCCGGTCTTGACCTGGTCCAGATAGCGCTGCAGCAGCGCCGGTGGCAGCTGCGCGCGCACGCGGAACATGAGTTTTTCCCGCTCGCTGGCGGTCTCTACAGTCTTGGGTGTGAACTGGGCCTGGCTGGCGATAAAGGATACCCGCGCCGGCACCACGTAATCCGGCGCTGCATCCAGTATCAGGCGGACCTCGCTGCCCAGGCCTACACGCCCTGCGGCTGCTTCCGGCACGAAGAAGGTCATGTACACATCCGACAGGTCCAGCAGGTTGAGCACCCGGCCGCCGGCACCCAGCACCTCGCCCGGCTGCGCCACACGCACCTGCACACGCCCGTCCCGAGGGGCCTTGAGCTCGCTGTCAGCCAGGTCGGCATTGATACGGTTTATGCTGGCCTGTACCGCGCCGACCCGGGACTCTGCACCGGTCTGCTGGGCCTTCGCCGCTTCCACGGCAGCCCGGGCGGCCAACACCTGGGCCTTGGCTGCTGCCACCCCGGCCTCTGCGCTGCGCGCGCGGGCGCGGTCATCATCCCGCTCCTGACGGGACACTGCACCGTCGACGGAGAGCTTTTCGGTGCGCTGCATGCGCCGCTGGGCGGAGTACAACTCGGCCTCGCGCTGCAGTACCACGGCTTCCATCGCCGCCACATCGCTTTCGCGCAGGGCAATCTGCGCCCGGGCAGCGGCTACGGCAAACTCCGCCTCGCGGTAGCCGGCCAACGCTTCCTCATGCTGCGCGGTAAGTGTATCTACCTGCATGCGCGCCAGCACCTGGCCTCTGGAAACGAAATCCCCTTCGCTTACCAGTACCTCCTCGACCCGCCCCGGCAGCTTGGTGGCGACATCAATCTCCGTGGCCTCGATGCGGCCGTTGCCAACGACAAAGCCCTCACCGGGCCCCTGATTCGCATGCTCGGACCAACCGTACCAGCCCAGCAGCACGAGGATGCCAATGACCGCAGGAATCAACACGCGCTTATTGGATAGAACGGAAGAGGCCATATGCAGTGTCCTTGTAACGAGATGGGTGATTACTACTGCCAGTCTAAGCCAAGCGGCATGACCCGGGGATGAGCCAGGTCAAACAATGGGGTTTAATTGGGTCAGTGCCGTGTTGTAGGCAAAGCCCAGAGCAGGTTCTGTCGAATGTTGCTTATGGTGGCCCTGGACAGGGCGATGGCGTTCGATAGCCGGTTACTTGATCTGCGTCAGGCTGGCTGATAGCAGCTGAGCTAGGCTGGGGTGGTTTCCTGTTCAACACGCAGAGCTGATTCCATCGATTATCAGGAGAACCCCCGTGACCAAGATGATGAAAGCGGCGATATTTATCGAGCCTGGACGTATCGAGCTGACCGATAAGCCCATCCCCGATGTAGGTCCCAATGACGCACTGGTGCGTATTACCACCACCACTATTTGCGGTACCGACATCCACATTCTCAAAGGTGAGTACCCTGTCGCCAGAGGCCTGACTGTCGGTCACGAGCCGGTGGGTGTGATCGAGAAGCTGGGTAGCGCGGTGCAAGGCTATCAGGAAGGCCAGCGCGTTATTGCTGGAGCAATCTGTCCCAATTTCAACTCCTATGCCGCCCAGGATGGCGTCGCTTCGCAGGATGGGAGCTATCTGACCGCCGATGGCCGTTGCGGCTGCCATGGTTACAAGGCCACCGCAGGCTGGCGGTTTGGCAACCTGATCGATGGTACCCAAGCGGAATACGTGCTGGTGCCGGACGCGCAGGCAAACCTGGCACCGATCCCTGACGGGCTGACCGACGAGCAGGTGCTGATGTGCCCGGACATCATGTCAACCGGTTTCAAGGGGGCTGAGAACGCCAATATCCGCATCGGGGACACCGTGGTCATCTTCGCCCAGGGCCCGATCGGACTGTGCGCTACCGCGGGAGCGCGGTTACTCGGTGCCACCACCATCATCGCCGTGGACGGCAATGAGCACCGTCTGGGCATTGCCCGGCAGATGGGCGCGGATATCACGCTCAACTTCAACAACTGCGACGTGGTTGACGAGGTAATGAAGATTACCGGCGGTCGTGGGGCTGACTCGTCCATCGAGGCGTTGGGTACCCAATTGACCTTCAGCCAATCGCTGCAGGTGCTCAAACCCGGCGGTACTCTGTCCAGTCTGGGCGTGTATTCCGAAGACCTGAGCATTCCGCTCGGCGCCTTTGCTGCGGGCCTGGGGGATCACCGGATCAACACCGCGCTATGCCCCGGCGGCAAGGAGCGCATGCGCCGCCTGATGAACGTGGTTGCTTCCAGCCGCTTGGATCTGGGTGTGCTGGTTACCCACGAGTATGGGCTGGACAGGATTGTCGAAGCCTACGACCTGTTTGCCAATCAACGGGACGGCGTACTGAAAATCGCTATCAGACCCTGATCAGCGGTGAAGTGGCCGGCATGGAAAGAGCCGGCTGCTTCATGGCGTCGCTACCCGGCTTACTCAGGCTTACGCCATACTCGGGTTCCAGCTGTCCCCTGCAGAATACCCAGAGCATCTTCCAGCCGCCCAATTCCACTGATTGCCCCATGTTCTGCAAAGTCAGCGGCTGCGGTGAGTTTCGGCCCCATTGAGCCGGCTGGTAAGTCCAGCGCCCGGGCCTGCTCTATCGTCAGTGAGGTAATTGCCTCCGCGCTGTCTGTACCGAAGTCCCGGTAAATTGCATCAACGTCGGTCAGTAGCAACAGCACATCAGCCTTGAGCTGCTGCGCCAGCAGGGCACTGGCAGCGTCCTTGTCAATAACAGCCTCGATGCCCAGCGTACTGCCATCATCGCGACGGACGATGGGAATACCACCACCGCCGGCGCAGATCACCACTACACCCTGCTCCAATAGCAGCTGGATTACCCGTATATCGGGGATCTCCAGGGGCCTGGGGGAAGGCACAACCCGGCGCCATTTCTCGCCATCCTGGGCGATGTGCCAGCCAAGGGCGCTGGCCCGCGATTCGGCTTCGGCCCGCTGGTATACCGGGCCAATGAACTTGGTTGGATGATCGAACGCCGGATCGTGCTGATCAACCACCACTTGCGTCAGCAGGGTCGCCACTGCGCGCTCATGATTCAGTGCATTCTCCAGCTCCTGCTCGATCACGTAACCGATCATCCCTTCGGTTTCCGCACCCAGCATATCCAGAGGATAGGGTTCGTCAGGCTTGTAGGCAGCCGTTCGTAACGCCAGCAACCCCACCTGAGGGCCATTACCATGAGTAATCACCAGATCATGACCGGCGCGGATGATGGCTGCCAGGCCCTCGGCGGCTATCCGTACATTGGTTCGCTGGGTACGGGCGGTCAACGGCTCGCCGCGCTTCAACAGGGCGTTACCGCCCAGGGCTGCAACTACCAGCATGATCAACCTCCTAGGGTAGCGACCAGCACGGCCTTGATGGTATGCATTCGATTTTCCGCCTGATCGAACACGATCGAGGCGGGGCTTTCGAATACCTCATCGGTAACCTCCATGGCAGCGATGCCGAACTTCTGCTCGATCTCCTTGCCAATAACCGTCTCGGTATTGTGGAATGCCGGCAGACAGTGCATGAAGCGTACGTAAGGATTGCCCGTTCTGGCCATGAGTGCGGCGTTGACCTGATACGGCAGCAGCAGCTTGATCCGCTCGGCCCATTTTTCCTCTGGCTCGCCCATGGACACCCAGACGTCGGTATAAACGAAATCCACCCCCGCTACCGCGCTGTCAATGTCGTCGGTAATCATGATTCGCGCGCCGGTGGTGCTGGCAATCTGCTCGGCCTGTTGGCGGATATCGGCAGACGGCCAGCAACTCTGTGGCGCACACAAACGCACATCCATGCCCATCTTGGCGCCGCCGATCAGCAGGCTGTCGCCCATGTTGTTGGCCGCATCGCCAATGAACACATAGGCGATGTCCCGCAGTGGCTTTTCCGCATGCTCCTGCATGGTCAGGAAGTCGGCAAGCACCTGGGTGGGATGAAATTCATCGGTCAACCCGTTGTACACCGGTACCCCGGCATACCGGGCCAGTTCTTCGACCACGGACTGTCCGTAGCCGCGGTATTCTATGGCGTCGTACACACGACCGAGCACGCGGGCGGTATCCTTGACCGACTCCTTGTGCCCGATGTGGCTGCCGCTCGGCCCAAGGTAGGTGACATGCGCCCCCTGATCAAAGGCCGCCACCTCGAATCCCACGCGGGTCCGGGTGGAATCCTTCTCGAAGATCAGGGCAATCTCCTTGCCGCGCAACTGCGGTACTTCGGTACCCGCATATTTGGCCGCCTTGAGGTCGGCTGCCAGCTTCAGCAGGAAGGCGATTTCACGGGGAGTAAAGTCCCTCAAGGTGAGAAAGTGCCTGTTGTTCAGATTGAAAGCCATGGTTCGATACCCTTGTCGGTCAGAGAGCGTCACGTATGGTTGGGCAACTCATGCAGCGACCACCGCCGCGGCCACGGCCCAGCTCCGCGCCAGGCACCTGCAGCACCTCGATTCCGGCCGCCGCCAGTGCAGCATTGGTGTCGTCATTGCGGTCATAGCCGACGACTACGCCGGGGCTAAGCGCCAATACGTTGTTGCCATCATTCCATTGCTCGCGCTCGCGCTCTGCAGGCGTGTCCCCACCGGTCGGCACCACGACCAGAGATTCATACCCGAGCAGATCCGCCACCACATCGAACATCGGACGCGGGTCCTGGGTGAACGAGAGATGCTTGCCGCCCTGGCCGGGACGAATGTCGTAACACACCATCTGGTCGGACACGTCCTTGAAGGCGGTGACCACATTGCCGCCACAGAACGTGAACACCGTATCCAGGTGCATCGCCGCACGGCTGCTGGGGATCTGGCAGGCCACCACACGATTGACCGTGCCGCGCTCGAACAGCGCATTGGCCAACTGCCCGATAGCCTGGGGTGATGTCCGCTCGCCCATGCCGATCAGCACGGCGCCGTTACCGACCGGCATGATGTCGCCGCCCTCCAGCGTGGCCAGCGCATGATCCTTGAGCGGGTCGCCCCATATTTCCTCGACCTTGCCGGAAAATTTGGGATGAAAGCGGTAGACTGCCGTCATCAGCAGGGTTTCCGGCTTGCGCGCAGCCCAGTACATAGGGTTCAGGGTAACGCCGCCATAAATCCACGCGCTGTTGTCGCGGGTGAACAGGAAGTTCGGCAAGGGTGGGAGAATAAAGCCGAAGGGGCCCAGGTGGTTACCGAACAGGCCACTCGGATTGAATGGCAGGTCATTTACCTGCAAGCCTCCGATGAGAAATTCTGCCAGCTGTGTGCCCGGCAACGCATCCATCCACGCACGCAGCTCGGACACCATACCCACACCAACATGATTCCAGCTGATCCGGTGATCCAGAATCCAGGCCCGTGCCTCGGTGATATCCAGGGTTTCAGCCAGCAGCTCATTGACGTCGAGCACCTCTACTGCGCGAGCGCGCATCAGCTCGACGAACACATCGTGATCCTTCTGCGCCTGCTTGACCCAGAATACGTCGTCGAACAAGAGTGCATCGCAGTTGCTGGGCGTCAGTCGGCGGTGGGCCAGCCCCGGCCTGCAAACAATAACCTGCCGAAGCACGCCGGTTTCAGAATGAACGCCCAGGGTATAGTCAGTCATGCGAAAATCCTCGTCAGTTGACGGATTACAGGAAGGTACCGATGCTGATCACCAGCGTGATAAACAGGGTAAGCGCCAGCAGCAACGGCCAGATGAAGACCAGCCAGCGGTCATAGGAAACACGCGCGATAGCCAGGCCACCAATCACCACCGCAAAGGTCGGGTTGATGAGGTTGACCAGTCCGTTGGCTGATTGAAAGGCGGTAACTACCAGATCCCGGTTTACGTTGGCGAAGTCCGCCAGCGGCGCAAGGATGGGCATCGACAGTACGGCAAGCCCGGAGGAAGACGGCACGAAGAAGCTCATGCCTACCTCAATCCAGAACATCAGGTTAATAAAGGCAAGTTCCGATAACCCGCCCAGACTGTTTTCAGCGCTGTGCAATATGGTGTCGGCGATCATGCCTTGTTCCATGATCACCACAATCCCGCGAGCCAGGCCGACCACCAGCGCGACGCCAAGCAGATCCCGGGCCCCACCGACAAAGCTGCCAGTCAGCCGCTTTTCCCCCAGACGTCCAACCAGTCCAATGACAATGGCTGCACCAAGGAACAGCGCCCCCATATTGGCCATCCACCAATCCTGGGATGATACGCCCCAGATCATGACCACAAAGGTAAGCGCAAAGATGATCAGAACAATCTTCTGGGTAACGCTAAGCGCCACTGCGGCCTTGTCATCCTGTCTGCTGAGAAAAACCTGACGGTGTGCATCAAGTTGCCTGGCTACCACCGAGCGTGACGGATCGGCCTTGACCCGTGCGGCATAACGCATGACATAGGCAATGCAGATAACCAGTCCGCCGATCAACAACACCATGCGCAGCAGCAGGCCATCGGTAAAAGGAATGTTCGCTGCGTTGGACGCAATCACAGTAGCGAAGGGGTTGATGGTGGAGCCCAACACGCCTATGCCTGAACCGATCAGAATGATTGCCACGCCGGTTACTGCGTCATAACCGGCGGCGATGATGATCGGAATGAGAATGATATAAAACGCGAGGGTTTCTTCCGCCATACCATAGGTTGTGCCACCGATAGCGAATAACACCATGAGGATCGGGATCATCCAGATCTCTCGGCCTTCAAGCCGCTGCATGACGCTCCGAATACCGGTATCAATCGCACCCGTGGCATTCACCACCCCGAGGAAACCACCGAGAAACAGCACAAACAGCGCTACATCAATCGCATTGGCGGCATAACTGTCGGGGTCATAGAAACCGGCGGTAGGTGCCAGCATGACATCCACAAAACCTTGCGGATTGGGTTCGACAATCTGGTACGTGCCGGGTACGGCCACCTCGCGGTCGATTTCTTCACTCATCACACGCTCATACTGCCCAGCGGGGATGATCCACGTAAGTGCAGCAATCAGAGCAATCAGAAGGAACAGAACCGTATAAGCGGTCGGGAATCGGCTTGCCAGAACCTCGTCCGGATTCTGTTCTTGTGTATTTTCTTCAAGCATTGTCATTTCTCCTGCCCATGGGCTTTACCGAAGACCGCCTGCGACTGCAAAGCCGTGGAAAATATCGGTCAGCCAGAAGCTGGCGCTGGACACCTACAGCCGGAGCATAGGCCGCGCTTACATTAAAAGAGATGACATGAATCAATAAAAACCAATGTACTTATAGCCTTCGGCCGAAGGCTATGCGACAAATTGAAGGAGGCTGAGCATCTCTCCAGCCATGACATAAAAGGTCCGATCTCTATGACTCATCAGGGGAACAAGGGTGCCGCACAGGCAGCCCGGAAACAGGATTGGCACACGGTAAACCATGAAGATCTGGAGCACCGGTTAAACACTGGCTCCGCCGGACTGTCGGAAGCTGAAGCTGCGCGGCGGCTTACTGAACACGGATTCAACCGCCTCGCGCCACCCAGGCATCAAGGACCGCTGCTGCGCTTTGTGCTGCAGTTTCACAACATTCTGCTGTACGTGATGCTCGGCGCTGCGCTGATCACGGCGCTGCTTGGCCACTGGATCGACACCGCAGTATTGTTTGGAGCGGTGCTGATCAATGCTGTCATCGGTTTCATCCAGGAGGGCAAGGCCGAGGCCGCTCTCGACTCCATTCGTTCCCTTTTGTCTGCCCACGCAACCGTACTGCGTGACGGCGTACGCCGCGAAATCGATGCCGCTGAACTGGTGCCCGGTGATGTGGTACTGCTGGCTTCGGGTGACCGCGTCCCGGCCGATCTGCGGCTGATCGAGGTCAAGGACCTCAAGGTGGAGGAGGCAACGCTCACCGGTGAGTCCATGCCGGCGAGCAAGTCCACCGATGCGGTGGACATGGATGCGTCGCTCGGTGACCGTCATGGTATGGCCTACTCCGGCACCCTCGTCGTCTACGGCCAGGCTCGTGGCATTGTTGTGGCCACCGCCGGCGCCACCGAGCTGGGCCGAATCAATCAGATGCTGACCAGCATCCGCAACCTGTCGACGCCTCTGCTACGTCAGGTTGACCGCTTTGGCCGCGTGCTGGCATTGGTCATCCTGGGGTTCTGTGCGCTTACCTTCCTGCTCGGCACTGGGCTGCGCGGCCTTCCCGCATCGGATATGTTCATGATGGTAGTGGCGCTGGCAGCCTCCGCCATTCCCGAAGGGCTACCAGCAATCATGACCGTAACCCTGGCCCTTGGCGTGCAGCGTATGGCGCGGCGCAATGCGATTATCCGCCGCCTGCCGGCGGTCGAGACGCTGGGTTCGGTCACTGTCATCTGCTCCGACAAGACCGGTACGCTGACCCGTAACGAGATGACGGTGCAGCGGGTGGTGTGTGCGGACCAGATATTCGATGTGGACGGCGTCGGTTACGCCCCGCGGGGAGATGTCAGCATTGCCGGAAAGGTTGTTGACCCGGCGCAGTACCCGGCACTCCACCTCGCGGTGCGAGCCGGTGGGGAGATGTCAGCATTGCCGGAAAGGTTGTTGACCCGGCGCAGTACCCGGCACTCCACCTCGCGGTGCGAGCCGGTGTGCTATGCAATGACGGGCGTTTGCGACAGACCGGCGACCAGTGGCATATCGAAGGTGATCCCACCGAAGGCGCGCTGCTGGCACTGGGCGGCAAGTTGGGGCTCACCCAGGATGAAAGCAGCGCTGCCTGGCCGCGTCAGGATTCAATCCCCTTCGAGTCGGAACACCGGTTCATGGCCACCCTGCATCAGGACACCGAAGCCCAGCCGTGGATCTTCGTCAAGGGCGCGCCGGAGCGGATTCTGGATATGTGCTCGCAGCAAACAAGCCGCGACGGTGATCAACCACTGGATGCCGATTACTGGCGGCGTATGGCAACCGATATTGCGGCCCAGGGCCTGCGCCTGCTGGCCTTTGCCTGCAAACGGGAGGCGCCGGGCGGCATGGGTCTGGCTCTTGCCGACGTGGAGAGCGGCTACAGCATGCTGGCACTGGTCGGCATTATCGATCCGCCGCGGGAGGAGGCAATTCACGCCGTCGCCGACTGTCGCCGCGCCGGCATTCAGGTGAAGATGATCACCGGTGATCATGCCGAGACAGCCAGGGCCATCGGCGCCCTGCTGGGTATCGGCGTAGGCAAGCCTGCGATCACCGGGGCCGAGTTGGCGTTGATGGATGACGCCGCCCTGCGCCGGGTAGTGATGGAGGTGGACATCTTTGCCCGTGCCAGCCCCGAGCAGAAGCTACGTCTGGTGCGGGCATTGCAGGATGATGGCCAGGTCGTCGCCATGACCGGGGATGGCGTCAACGATGCGCCCGCGCTGAAACGCGCGGATGTTGGCGTGGCCATGGGACTGAAAGGCACCGAGGTGGCCAAGGAGGCATCGGATATGGTCCTGGCCGATGACAACTTTGCCACCATTGCCAGCGCCGTGCGCGAGGGTCGTGCAGTCTACGATAACCTGAAGAAATTCATCCTGTTCATGCTGCCAACCAACGGGGGTGAATCCCTCATCGTGCTAACAGCGATCCTGTTCGGTCTGATCCTGCCGCTTACCCCGGCGCAACTCCTGTGGATCAATATGGTGACCGCAGGGGCACTGGGTCTGGCACTGGCCTTCGAGCCGGCGGAGCGAGGCATAATGCAACGGCGGCCGCGACCGCCGGGCGAAGCGCTGTTATCCGGATTTTTCGTCTGGCGGGTATGCCTGATCTCGGTACTGATGGCGACGGGCGCACTGGGCCTGTTTCTCTGGGAACTGGAGCACGGCGCCAGCCTGGAAACCGCCCGCACCATGGCGGTCAATGCGGTCGTGGCTGCGGAGATGTTCTATCTGATCAACAGCCGCTATATCCTGGCCTCAGTGCTCAATCGCGAAGGGCTACTGGGTAATCGTTATGTGCTGCTGGCCATTGCCGCCTGCGCATCCCTGCAACTGATCTATACCTATCTGCCGGTAATGCAAGGTATCTTCGGCTCGGTCGGCCTGGCGCCGGGACAGTGGCTCAAGGTGCTCGGCGCAGGTCTATTGGTATTTGTTGGTGCGGAACTGGAGAAACGCCTGATCCGCAACACGTGCTTTGCGCCTGCGGCGCTTCGTTAATTCTCTTATACACGTGTGCCATTGGTGTAGGAGTGCACATTGCTGGCTGGGATGGAACCCGGCCCTTCAGGATTCCGAGCAAGTAGCGGAGCCGGGAACCAGACACAAAAAAGGGGCTTCGCGTTAACGAAGCCCCTTTCTGTTTCCGCTCAGGACAGAATCAACCCAGCGATTTCACCGCTTCGATCATCTGTACCATTACCTTCTGCGCGTCGCCGTAGACCATGGAAGTGTTCTCGGCAAAGAACAGTTCGTTCTCCACGCCGGAGTAACCCTTGCCCTGGCCACGCTTGACCACGTAAGCCTGACGCGCCATGTCGACGTTGAGGATCGGCATGCCGTAGATCGGGCTGGACTTACGGTGCCGGGCGGCCGGGTTGACCACGTCGTTGGCACCCAGAACGATAGCCACGTCAGCCTGAGGGAAGTCCTCATTGATATCTTCCAGGTCATGGATGATGTCGTAGGGAACACCGGCCTCGGCCAGCAGTACGTTCATGTGGCCAGGCATACGACCGGCAACCGGGTGGATGGCGAAAGCCACGTCCACGCCCTGCTTCTGCAGCAGCTTCACGAACTCGTACAGCTTGTGCTGGGCCTGGGCGACCGCCAGGCCGTAGCCCGGAACAATGATCACCTTGCTGGCATAGTACATGGCGATGGCGGCATCGGAAGCATCCGCTGGCTTCATGGTGCCTTCGATATCCCCGTCTTCACTGCCGTCATCACCGCCAAACTGGCTGAAGATAACATTGCTGACCGGACGGTTCATCGCCTTGGCCATCATCAGCGTCAGCAGAGTACCCGCCGAGCCAACCACGGTACCGGCAATGATCATCGCCGGGTTCTGCAACACGAAGCCCTCGAAGGCAACGGCCAGACCGGTAAAGGCGTTATACAGAGAGATCACCACCGGCATGTCCGCGCCACCGATCGGGGTGGTCAGCAGCACACCCAGTATCAGCGCAAGAATGAAGAACAGCGCGATCAGCGGGAAGGAAATGCCACCCTCAATGCCACTGGCCACGATGTATGCGCCCAGTGCCAGGGAGCCGAGGAACAGCACCAGGTTGATCAGTTGCTGGGCCGGCAGGCGGATGACGCCATTCATGCGGCCATCAAGCTTGGCCCAGGCGATCAGCGAGCCGGACAGCGCCACCGCACCGATCAGACCACCGAGTACCGCCAGAATGGAGACCACCACGCCATGGGACTGGGCGTTGCCGGAAAACAGCTCGGTGGCCGCAATGGCTGCGGCAGCACCGCCACCCATACCGTTGTACAGGGCGACCATCTGCGGCATGTCGGTCATGGCGACCTTCTTGCCGCTGTACCAGGCCCAGCCCAGACCCAGACCCAGCGCGATCAGCACCAGCGCCACGTTCATGGTCAGGTGTTCCTGGGCCGCTTCACGTACGTCAAAGCCGTACAGGAAGGCAGCCAATACCGCCAGTACCATGCCGATGCCGGCAATCAGGATGCCCGAGCGCGCGGTAACCGGGCTGGCCATGCGCTTGAGGCCGTAGATGAACAATAGTGCCGTGAGAAAATAAACGGCTTCGATTATAAATTGACTCATTGGATGTTATTCCTTGTCCGCTGTACCTTGGCGCTTGTCGCTGGGCTTGAACATCTCCAGCATGCGCTCAGTCACCACATAGCCGCCGGCGGCGTTGCCCGCGCCCAGCAGCACACCGAAGAACCCGATGACCTGCTCCAGAGTGGAGCCTGCATTCAGCAGTGCCCACATGGCGCCGACCACGACGATACCGTGGACGAAGTTGGAGCCGGACATCAGCGGCGTGTGAAGAATGGCCGGTACGCGGCCGATGATTTCGTAGCCGGTGAATGCGGCCAGCATGAAGATATACAGGGCTACAAAGCCGGTAATGGTAGTTACTGGATCCATGATCATCCCTCAGCGGATTCGATGGCCTTGCGAGCGGCCTCGTTGCGGATTTCACCGGCATGGGTTAGTACCGCGCCGGCCAGAATCTCGTCTTCCCAATCGATGGCCAGTTCGCCATCCTTGATCATCAGGCCGACCAGGTTCTGCAGGTTGCGTGCATACAGTTCGGACGCATGCTCGGCCAGACGGCTGGGTACGTTGAGCGGGGCAACGATGGTCGCCGGTCCGACTTCAACGGTTTCGCCAGGCACGGTCAACGGAGTGTTGCCGCCGCCTTCTGCCGCCAGATCGATGATCACAGAACCGGGCTTCATGCCCATGATCTGCGCTTCGCTGATGATCTTCGGGCTCGGGCGGCCGGGAATCGCTGCGGTGGTGATCACGGCGTCGGCCTGCTGGATATGGCGGGTGACGACCTTCTCGACCTGGGCCTTCTCCTCATCAGTCAGCTCACGGGCATAACCGCCCTCGCCGCTGGCGGAAACACCGGTATCGACGAACTTGCCACCGACCGATTCAACCTGCTCCTTCACCTCGGCACGCACGTCGTAGCCCTCGATCATGGCGCCCAGGCGCTTGGCCGTGGCCAATGCCTGCAAACCGGCGACACCGGCACCCATGACCAGCACTTTGGCCGGACGCAGAGAGCCGACCGCGGTGGTCATCATCGGCAGAATACGATTGAGGCTGGTGGCGGCCATGAGGCCAGCGGCATAGCCGGTCAGTGCGGCCTGGGAAGACAGTGCGTCCATCGCCTGGGCGCGGGTGATGCGCGGTACCAGTTCCATGGCGAAGCAGGTGATCTGGCGATCACGCAGCGCCTTGACGATCTCCGGTTCCCGGTGCGCATAAACGAAGCAGCACAGAACGGTGCCCGGTGCCATCTGCTCGATGTCTGACAGCTCCGGCGGTTGTACCCGGAAAATCAGCTGAGCATTGGTCGGAGAAGCAGTAATCTGCACCCCCTCCTTCTCAAAGGCATTGTCGGGAATTCGTGCTGCCAGGCCTGCACCCGGTTGCAAGGAGCATTCAATGCCCAGCTTTGCCAACTTGGTGGCGACGGAGGGGACCAGAGCTACACGTTTTTCGTGTTCGCGTGTTTCCCCGGGGACAAACAGACTGACCGGCATGGGGTCTCCTTTTCCTACTTGTTTGTTTTATTCAATCCAAAAAGCGGGGGCAAGGATACACCAAGTGCAACTAGACTTTTGTATTCAATTTGAAAAGAAGCGGCGTAAATTACAATTAATTTGTCCGTTAGATGAAAAAAACAGGGGAATTCCGTGAAATAACGGGAAATTCAGGCGCTTCCCCTGTTTCCACTTGAGCACATCACCTGGCGAGAACCAGCAACCAGACCGGCAAGGTGATAGCGGCCATGACCGTTGATAGAAAGATCACCGAACCCAGTATGCGCATGTCCTCGCGCCCCATGGCAAAGGCCAGTACGTTGATACCGGTCGGACAGGCCGCCATCAATACCAGGACAGTACGCGCCTCGGTGGTCAGGCCCGGCATCAGCCAGCCCATCCCCAGCACGAGCAACGGAAAGACCACCAGCTTGGCCGCGGTCAGCAAAGCCATGGTGCCGCTCAGGTAAAGTCGGTAGCTCGCCAGACTCAACCCCAGCATCAGCAGTGCAGTAGGCAGCGCCGCTGCGGCCAGCATCTCGACGATATGCCACAGTGGGCCGGGAATGGGAATACCGGCCAGGTTGACCAACCCACCAAGGAACAGCCCGATGATCAGCGGATTGGCCAGACTGGCGAGCAGCCCTCGCCAGTCGATTCTTTCCTCACCCTTGCCACCCCAAAAAGCGTTATAGATGCTTTGCAGGGTAAACAGCAGCAAGCTGTGGAATGCCAGGACGGCAAACAGATAGACCAGGCTCTCAGCGCCCAGCATCACGGTGATCAGTGGAATGCCCACCAGCACGTTATTGGAATAGCTGGCAGCCAACCCCATGGACGAAGGCCGTCCCAGCCGCCGATGCACCAGCAGATTCACCACGATGAACACCACGAAGGCTGGCAGGTAATAGCGCATCAGGAGCAAGGGTGAGAGAGCTTCGGCCAGATCTGCCTTGGCCAGGCCGGAGAACAGCAACACCGGCATGAACAGCTTGAAAGTGATGATGCCCAGGGTTGCGTGCCCCTCGGCAGGGATGACGCGTCGGGCACCGAGAAACCACCCCAGAAATATCAGACCGAAAACAGGTACCAGGGCATTGAGCACAACCATCGAGATCTCCCGGACAGCTCGGAAAACAACTTCCGATCAAGGCGCGCAAGTGTAACAGGATGATTCGGAAATGTGGCGCAGATACACCCATTCGGCATGACGGATGCCCACGCAACGGCTACCTTCTAATCTCACCAGCGAAGAAGGAACGCCAATGAACGCCATCGTCGATTTCCTGAACAACATTCTATGGGGCTATGTTCTCATCTATGGCTTGCTGGCCGTGGGTGTATTTTTCACCATCAGGCTCGGGTTTATTCAGTTCCGGCACTTCGGTGAAATGGTCCGCGCCATACTCGGTGCCCGGCAAAGCGACAAGCACGGCATCTCGCCTTTTCAGGCACTGTGTACCAGTCTTGCTTCACGGGTCGGCACCGGCAATATCGCCGGCGTTGCCGTTGCCCTCTACCTTGGTGGCGCGGGAGCTATCTTCTGGATGTGGGTGGTGGCACTGGTGGGGATGGCTACCGGTTATGCCGAAAGCACCCTGGCTCAGCTGTACAAAGTGCGTGACCGCAAGGGCCAATACCGGGGCGGTCCTGCTTTTTATATAGCCAAGGGCCTGAAAGCGCCCTGGGCCGGTGCCATTTTTGCAGTCAGCCTGATCCTTTCCTTTGGCCTGGTCTTCAATGCCGTGCAGGCCAACTCGATTGCCGATGCCATGGAGAGCGCCTTCGGTTTACCGAAGGTCTCGGTCGGCCTGGGCATCGCCGTGTTCGCTGGCATCGTCATTTTCGGCGGGCTCCGCTCGATTGTCCGGTTCGCCGAATTCGTGGTGCCCTTCATGGCTAGCGCCTATGTGCTGGTAGCGCTGTACGTGCTGGCGATAAACATCACAGACGTGCCGGCAGCCTTCATGTCTATCATCCGCGGCGCCTTCGGCCTGGAGGAAGCCGCCGGCGGGGTTGCCGGGTCGATTACCGCAGCAATGCTCAACGGTATCAAGCGCGGGTTGTTCTCGAACGAGGCAGGTATGGGCTCGGCACCCAATATTGCAGCCACGGCAACACCGGCGCCCCACCACCCTTCTTCCCAGGGGCTGGTTCAGGCAGCGGGGGTGTTTATCGACACCATTGTCATCTGTACCGCTACCGCGATAATGATTCTGCTGTCTGGCATGCTGGAACCCGGTAACGGTGTCACCGGTATTCAGCTCACCCAGCAGGCCCTTGAGATGCATATCGGCAGCGCCGGCAGCTACTTCATCGCCATCGCCATCCTGTTCTTTGCCTTTACCTCGATCGTGGCGAACTACACCTATGCGGAAAATGCGCTGATCTATCTCGGCGGTGGCAATACGCTTGGCATTACCTTGTTGCGGCTGGTTGCACTGGCGATGGTGGTCTGGGGTGCGAAGGAAGCGGTCTTGACGGTGTTCAATGCCGCAGATGCCTCGATGGGACTGATGGCAACCATCAACCTGATAGCCATCGTACTGTTGTCCGGCACGGTAACGAAATTGACCAAGGATTATTTCGAGCAGCGCAAACAGGGGGTGATACCGACCTTCAAGTCGGCAGACTACCCCGAGCTGGACCGGCAGCTCGACGACGATATCTGGAAGTAAATAACACCCAGATCCTGCTCCGCGTTACGCGGAGCAGGATCTCGGCAGAGCAGATCAGTCCTGCAGACGCCAGGTGGTTGTGCCCTTGGCGTCTTCCAATACCACTCCCATCCCGGCCAACTGGTCACGAATGCGATCGGACTCGGCCCAGTTCTTCTCCGCCCGGGCTTGCAGGCGCGCCTGGATCAGTGCTTCGACCTCGGCGGCGTCCACCCGACTGGCTGCGTCAGCTTGCAGGAAAGCGTCCGCCTCCAGTTGCAGAATACCGACCACACCAGCCAGTTCGCGCAGACGCGCGGCCAGTGCAGCGGCGGCCTGCGGGTCGCCGTCCTTCAAACGGTTGATTTCACGCACCATGTCGAACAGTACGGCGCAGGCTTCAGGTGTGTTGAAGTCATCATCCATCGCCGCGGCAAAGCGCTCGGCAAAGGCATCGCCACCGGCAGCTGCGGCCTTGGGCAAGCCTTTCAGGGCACGATAGAAACGCTCCAGGGCGCTCTTGGCTTCCTTGAGGTTATCTTCCGAATAATTGATCGGGCTGCGGTAGTGGCTGGCCACCAGCAGATAGCGCACCACCTCCGGGTGGTATTTCTCCAGCACTTCACGGATGGTGAAGAAGTTGCCCAGGGATTTGGACATCTTCTCGCCATCCACCCGTACCGCACCGGCATGCATCCAGCTCATCGCGTAGGGCTTGCCCGTTGCTGCCTCGCTCTGGGCAATCTCATTCTCGTGATGCGGGAACACCAGATCCGGACCACCACCATGGATATCGAAGGTGTCACCCAAACAGCAGGTGGACATCACCGAACATTCGATGTGCCAGCCGGGGCGGCCATCACCCCAGGGTGAGGGCCAGCTCGGCTCACCCGGCTTGACGCCCTTCCACAGCACGAAATCCAGCGGGTCTTCCTTGGCTTCATCGACCTCGATGCGCGCGCCGATCTTCAGATCCTCGATGCGCTTGCGCGACAGCTTGCCGTAGCCGGCAAACTTGCCGACCCGGTAGTAGACATCGCCGTTGCCGGGCGCATAGGCGTAGCCCTTGTCGATCAGTGTCTGGATCATGCTGTGCATGCCTTCGACATGCTCGCTGGCGCGTGGCTCCTGATCCGGGCGCATCACGTTCAGGCGAGCCTCGTCCTCATGCATGGCGGCGATCATGCGCTCGGTCAGTTGCTGAAAACTTTCACCATTTTCGTTGGCGCGGCGGATGATCTTGTCATCGATATCGGTAATGTTGCGCACATAGGTCAGGTCGTAGCCGCGAAAGCGCAGCCAGCGAGAGACCACGTCGAAGGCTACCATGACCCGGGCATGACCGATATGACAGAAGTCATACACCGTCATGCCGCAGACATACATGCGCACCTGGTTGTCCTCCAGCGGCTTGAAAGCCTCCTTGGCCTTGCTCAGCGTATTGTAGACATGCAATGCCATCGGTTATTGCCCCCAGGAGTCGCGCAGGGTAACGGTACGGTTGAATACCAGGTTGCCCGGGCGCGAGTCCTTGCTGTCCGCGCAGAAATAGCCTTCGCGCTCGAACTGGAAACGCTCCTCGGCCGTGGCGGTGGCCAGCGACGGCTCGGCGCGGCAGCCCTTGAGCACGACCAGTGAGTCGGGGTTGATATTGTCCAGGAAGGTACCGCCCTCCTCGCCCTTGTCCGGGTTGGCGGCATTGAACAGCCGATCGTACAGGCGTACTTCGCATTCAACGCTGTCGGCAGCCGGTACCCAGTGAATCACGCCCTTGACCTTGCGGCCTTCAGGGTTCTTGCCCAGGGTATCGGGATCGTAGGAACACAGCAGTTCGACGATATTGCCCTCGGCATCGGTGATCGCTTCATCGGCGCGGATCACGTAGCTGCCACGCAGGCGCACTTCGCCGCCGGGCACCAGGCGCTTGTAGCCCTTGGGCGGATCGACCATGTAGTCATCCTGGTCGATGTACAGCTCACGGCTGAACGGCAGCATGCGCTCGCCCATATCCTGCTTGGGATGACGCGGCAGGCTCAGGTTCTCTACCTGGCCTTCCGGGTAATTGGTAATGGTGACCTTGAGCGGGCGCAATACGCACATGGCGCGCGGCGCGTTGTTGTCCAGGTCGTCACGGATGCAGAACTCCAGCATGCCCATATCGACCACCGCGTCAGAGCGGGTAACGCCGATGCGCTCACAGAACTCGCGGATCGATGCCGAGGTATAACCGCGGCGGCGGAAGGCGCTGAGGGTCGACATGCGCGGATCATCCCAACCATCCACATGACCTTCATCGACCAGTTGCTTGAGCTTGCGCTTGCTGGTGACGGTGTAGTTCAGATTCAGCCGGGCGAATTCATACTGCCGCGGCTTGGCTGGTACCGGCAGATTGTCCAGGAACCATTCGTACAGCGGGCGGTGATCCTCGAATTCCAGGGTGCAGATGGAGTGAGTGATCAGCTCGATGGCATCCGACTGGCCATGGGTGAAATCGTAGCTCGGATAGATACACCACTTGTCACCGGTCTGGTGATGACGGGCATGACGGATGCGATACAGGATCGGATCGCGCAGGTTCATGTTCGGCGCTGCCATATCGATCTTGGCCCGCAGCGCCTTGGCGCCGTCGGGGAATTCCCCGGCGGTCATGCGCGCGAACAGATCCAGGTTCTCCTCGACGCTGCGGTCGCGGAAAGGACTGTTCTTGCCCGGCTCAGTCAGATTGCCACGGTATTCCCGCGCCTGTTCCGGCGTCAGATCGCAGACATACGCCTTGCCAGCCTTGATCAACTCGATGGCCCAGGCGTGCAGCTGATCGAAGTAATCCGAGGCGTAGCGAATATCACCGCTCCATTTGAAGCCCAGCCACTCGACGTCCTGCTTGATGGCGTCGATATACTCCTGCTCTTCCTTGGCCGGGTTGGTGTCATCGAAGCGCAGATGACACTCACCACCAGACTCCTGCGCCAGGCCGAAATTCAGGCAGATCGACTTGGCATGCCCGATGTGCAGGTAGCCGTTGGGCTCCGGCGGAAAGCGCGTCACGATCTTCGTGTGCTTGCCGCTTTGCAGGTCGGCCTGAACGATCTGACGCAGAAAGTGGGCTGGAGGCGTGGATTCCGGTTTATTCATAAGTATTTCAGGACTCGTCTCGGGCAATGCCGCTGGCATTACGGTAGTGATCAGCGGACAGAACAGCGCCCTGCATTGGGGTAATCTGATCCGTCCGGCCAAAGACGCCTATCATAACCCAGGAGCTGTCGTGGTTTCACCAAGCCACGGCCGGCTGAACAAGCTGATGCCTCAATCCCCATCAACTGATAGCATTGCACCTTTATCGCAACCAACCCGAGGATCAACCGCATGGTCAAGCTGCATACCAACTTTGGTGTCATCACCCTGGAGCTGTTCGCTGACAAGGCGCCGAAAACTGTCGAGAACTTCAAGCAGTACGTGCGTGACGGTCACTACGACAACACTATCTTCCATCGCGTCATCGGCAACTTCATGATCCAGGGCGGCGGTTTCGAGCCGGGCATGAAGCAGAAGGACACCCGCGCGCCGATCGAGAACGAGGCCAACAATGGCGTCGGCAACGCTATCGGCACCGTTGCCATGGCCCGCACCATGGACCCGCATTCCGCCAGCGCCCAGTTCTTCATCAACGTGGCTGACAATACCTTCCTCAACCACACCGCGCCGACCTCTCAGGGTTGGGGTTATGCCGTATTCGGCAAGGTCAGCGAAGGCATGGACGTGGTCGAGAAGATCAAAGGCGTGAGCACCACCAGCCGTGCCGGTCACCAGGACGTCCCCGCTGACGATGTGATCATCGAACGCGCCGAAGTGATCGAGTAATACCTGCAGATGCGCTATCTGTTCATTTCGGATCTGCATCTGGAAGCACAACGCCCGGATATCACCCGGGCGTTTCTACACTGCCTGGACACCCGCGCGCGCAATGCCGACGCGCTGTATATCCTGGGCGACTTCTTTGAAGTGTGGCTGGGTGATGACAACCCCGACCCACTGGCCGATCAGGTCAGCGCCGCCCTGCTGGCATTATCCCGCCAGGGCACCGCGATCTATCTGATGCACGGCAACCGCGATTTTCTCATCGGCAAGAGCTTCTGCCGCCGCTCCGGCTGCACTCTGCTCAAAGACCCCACCCTTATCGAGATCAACGATGAGCGCGTGCTGTTGATGCATGGCGACAGCCTGTGCATCGACGACCTCGGCTATATGCGCATGCGTCGCTGGCTGCGCAATCCGTTGAGCCTGTTTATCCTGCATCACCTACCGCTGAAAACCCGTCACCGCATCGGGCGTAAACTGCGCAACGAAAGTCGGGAACGGACGCGCTATAAGGCAGCGGATATCACCGACGTCAACGAGGGCGAAGTGTTGCGCGTGATGCACTCGCAGCGGGTGACCACGTTGATCCACGGCCATACCCACCGCCCTGCTGTGCATCCGCTGGAAATCGAAGGCAAACCGGCGCAGCGAATTGTGCTGGGAGATTGGGATAACAGCGGCTGGGTGCTGGAAGTGGATGAGGATGGTTATCGGTTGGAGAGCTTTGAGCTCTGATCCGGCCTTCACCGCACCCTCGCCAGGCGTCCCAAAAACAAAACCCCCAACTCTTCCGAGCCGGGGGCTTGTTGTCTACTGCTTAGCTTGCCGCAGGCTTACACCTTGCCGGCCATCTCCGGCACCGCTTCAAACAGGTCAGCAACCAGACCGTAGTCCGCGACCTGGAAGATTGGCGCTTCCTCGTCCTTGTTGATCGCAACAATGACTTTGGAGTCCTTCATACCGGCCAGATGCTGGATCGCGCCGGAGATACCGACGGCGATGTACAGGCTCGGAGCAACGATCTTGCCGGTCTGACCGACCTGCATGTCGTTCGGTACAAAGCCCGCGTCCACCGCAGCACGCGAGGCACCGACAGCGGCGCCCAGCTTGTCGGCCAGACCGTACAGCAGCTGGAAGTTGTCGCCATTCTGCATGCCCCGACCACCGGAAACGACGATCTTGGCACCCGCCAGTTCGGGGCGGTCGGACTTGGCCAGTTCTTCGCCAACGAAGGCGGAGGTGCCGGCGTCCTGGGCCGAGGCAACGGCTTCCACCGCCGCACTGCCACCTTCAGCAGCAACCGGGTCGAAACCGGTGGCGCGCACGGTGATGACCTTGATCGCCGCGTCGGACTTGACGGTGGCGATGGCGTTACCGGCGTAGATCGGGCGCTTGAAGGTATCGGCGCTTTCTACCGCGATGATCTCGGAGATCTGATCAACGTCCAGCAGCGCGGCAACGCGCGGCAGGTAGTTCTTGCCGTTGGTGCTGGCCGGGGCCAGGACGTGGCTGTAGTTCTTGCCCAGTTCGGCGATCAGCAGGGAGATGTTCTCCGGCAGCTGGTGCGCATAGGCAGCGTTGTCGGCCAACAGGACCTTGGAGACGCCTGCGACTTTGGCAGCGGCGTCGGCCACTGCGGCGCAACCGGCGCCGGCAACCAGTACGTCAATGTCACCACCAATGGCAGCGGCAGCAGCCACGGTGTTCAGGGTGGCGGCATTCAGTTCGGCGTTGTTGTGTTCAGCAATAACCAGAATCGTCATGTCAGATCACCTTGGCTTCGTTCTTCAGTTTGTCGACCAGCTCGTCAACGCTCTTGACCTTGATGCCAGCGCTGCGGGCAGCCGGGGCTTCGACCTTGACGGTGCTCAGGGTGGAGGCGGTGCTGACGCCCAGCTCGTCGGGCTTGAGCACGTCCAGCGGCTTCTTCTTGGCCTTCATGATGTTCGGCAGAGAAGCGTAGCGCGGCTCGTTCAGGCGCAGGTCGGTGGTGACGATGGCCGGCAGTTTCAGGTCAACGGTCTGCAGACCGCCGTCGATTTCACGGGTGACCTTGACGCGCTCACCGTCGACATTCACGGCCGAGGCGAAGGTGCCCTGGGCGTAACCGGACAGCGCAGCCAGCATCTGGCCGGTCTGGTTGTTGTCGGAATCGATGGCTTGCTTGCCGAGGATGACCAGCTGCGGCTGCTCCTTGTCGACGACGGCCTTGAGCAGCTTGGCGATAGCCAGGGAGTTCAGTTCGTCAGCGGACTCGACCAGGATGGCGCGGTCGGCGCCCAGTGCCAGGGCAGTACGCAGCTGCTCCTGAGCAGCAGTCGGGCCGACGGTGACGGCGACGATTTCGGTCGCCACGCCTTTTTCCTTCAGGCGTACCGCTTCTTCCACGGCGATTTCGCAGAAGGGGTTCATGGACATCTTGACGTTGGCCAGATCAACACCGCTGTTGTCCGCCTTGACGCGAACCTTGACGTTGTAGTCAACGACCCGCTTAACCGCTACTAGTACCTTCATGGTTACCTCGTTCTTGTCGCGTAGTTGCCGCGTAACTGCAGGCGAAGCCTGTCTTGAAAAGTGACTTCTTCATGGCTTATAGTCACAAAAGGACTAAAGAGAGTGTTTCGTAAAGCCCCTTATCATGCCGAGGGTCCGATGGCGGGTCAATAGCCATACAGCAAAAGTAGTATTGAAAAAACGGCAGCTTTACATCTTTACACTGGTGTGAAGAAGCGTGATTGATATAATGCGCCGCTATGTATTCACGGAAGATCTCAAGATAAAGCGATTTTCGATTCGGCCGATGAGTTAGGAGATAAAAATAGTGGAACGCGAATTCATGGAGTTCGATGTCGTCATCGTGGGAGCGGGCCCTGCCGGTCTGTCTGCCGCCTGTCGCATCAAACAGCAAGCAGCTGACGCCGATCAGGAGATCAGCGTCTGTGTCGTGGAAAAAGGCTCTGAAGTGGGCGCCCACATTCTATCCGGTGCGGTGTTCGAGCCCCGTGCCCTGGAAGAGCTGTTTCCCGACTGGAAAGAGCTTGGCGCTCCGCTGAATACGCCGGTCAAGCGTGACGACATCTATATGCTGACCAGCGAAGAGAAGTCCACCAAGCTGCCTGGCCTCTTCGTGCCGAAAACCATGCACAACGAAGGCAACTACATCATCTCCCTGGGCAATCTGTGCCGCTGGCTGGCCCAGCAGGCCGAGAACCTGGGCGTTGAGGTGTATCCGGGCTTCGCTGCCCAGGAAGCACTGATCGACGAGAACGGTGTGGTTCGCGGTATCCTGACCGGCGACCTGGGTGTCGACCGTGAAGGCAACCCGAAGGACGGCTTCTATACCCCCGGGATGGAGTTGCGCGCCAAGTACACTCTGTTCGCTGAAGGTTGCCGTGGCCATATCGGCAAGCAACTGATCAAGCGTTACGACCTCGCCTCCGACGCCGACGCCCAGCACTACGGCATTGGCATCAAGGAAATCTGGGATATCGATCCGGCCAAGCACGAGCATGGCCTGGTGGTTCATACCGCCGGTTGGCCGCTGGATATCACCGGCAACGAGAATACCGGTGGTTCTTTCCTTTACCACATCGAGAACAACCAGATTGTCGTGGGCCTGATCATCGATCTTTCCTACAGCAACCCGCACCTGTCGCCGTTCGATGAGTTCCAGCGTTACAAGCATCATCCGGTGATCAAGCAGTACCTGGAAGGCGGCAAGCGCGTTTCCTATGGTGCCCGCGCGATCTGCAAGGGTGGTCTGAACTCCCTGCCGAAGATGGTCTTCCCCGGTGGCGCATTGATCGGTTGCGATCTGGGCACGCTGAACTTCGCCAAGATCAAGGGCAGCCACACCGCCATGAAGTCCGGCATGCTCGCCGCTGATGCAGTAGTCGAAGCACTGAAAGCCGGCCGTGAAGGTGGTGATGAGCTGACCGGCTACGTGGACAGCTTCAAGTCCAGCTGGCTGTATGACGAGCTGTTCCGTTCGCGTAACTTCGGGCCAGCCATTCACAAGTTCGGCGCCCTGCTCGGCGGTGCGTTCAACTATGTCGACCAGAATTGGTTCGGCGGCAAGATCCCGGTCACCCTGCACGATAATAAGCCGGATCATGCGCAGCTGAAGAAGGCCTCCGAAGCGCCGAAGATCGCGTATCCGAAGCCCGATGGCGTGATCAGCTTCGACAAGCTGTCGTCAGTGTTCCTGTCCAACACCAACCATGAGGAAGACCAGCCGGTCCACCTGCAGTTGAAGGACCCGAGCATTCCGATCGAGCAGAACCTGCCGTTGTACGACGAGCCCGCGCAGCGTTACTGCCCGGCCGGTGTGTACGAGGTGGTGAGCAATGATGATGGCAGCAAGCGCTTCCAGATCAACGCCCAGAACTGCGTACACTGCAAGACCTGTGATATCAAGGACCCGGCCCAGAACATCAACTGGGTGGCTCCGGAAGGTACTGGCGGACCGAATTACCCCAACATGTAAGGTTCGCTACTGTGCCTGATCCAGGCGCAGCAAAAAGCCCCGGCAAAATGATTTGTCGGGGCTTTTTTGTATTTGTCGAGATATTGCTCTGCCCTTCAGGCCGCCACGATTGGTATCAACCCCGGCCCCCGTGGATTAGACGGCAGCGGAGGCAATCCATGCAGGGCCCGGGCCCGCTGGCAGTCCGGGCTGTCCAGGCCATTTTCACCATGATAAGGAAACTCGCGACAGGTGCTGGAGCGCTTTTCATAGATGCTGCAGCGGACCGCATCCCCTACTTCGCCCATCAGCGCCACGCAACGAGGTGACGGCTGGTTGGTCCCTTGCATGCAGCTCAGGTAGGGAGTGACCTTTTCGGTCAGTCGCTCAGGCACCAGCCCGCCGGGCGCGCTATCGGCCTCGCCCCAATAGAAGGAGACTCGGAAGGTGGAGCAACAGGCACCGCAGTCCAGGCAGGGTGAAAATTCGCTCATCGCATGGCAATCCTCATTCGTTTTTCGGAAGAGATTTTTACGCCTGTTACCCGGTTCTTCACAAGTAGGCGGAAGAAAAAAATATTGCCTGCCGGGGGCGGCCCCTTGCCCTGCCCCGCTACATTCACGTTACTATCGAGGGCCTGTTTCGCCGCTAGCCTGGAGAACCCGATGGCCGATTCCCCCATTGTTGCCGGTATGGACCTGAACCGACTGAACCGCATTGCCGAGCATCTGGAAAACAATTACCTTGCGCCCGGCAAACTGCCTTGCGCGGCGACGCTGGTGGCCCGCCATGGCCAGGTGGTGTGGCAGCAGACCCAGGGGCTGATGGATGTCGAGCGGGCTCTGCCCGCCAACAGCGACACGCTGTATCGCATCTATTCGATGACCAAGCCGATCACCTCTATCGCGCTGATGCAGCTGTATGAGCAGGGGCGTTTTTTGCTCGACGATCCGGTGCACAAGTACATCCCGTCCTGGCGCAATCTGCAGGTGTACAAGTCTGGAGTCCATCCGCAGTTCATCACCACGCCGCCAGCACGGCCGATGACGATTCGCGATCTTCTGACCCACCAGTCCGGACTGAGCTATGGCTTTTCCTGCCGCACCAATGTGGATGCTGCCTACCGTGAACTCAGGCTGGATGGCCACTCCGGCCTGACCCTGGAGGGTCTGATCGATGAGTTGTCCCGGCTGCCCCTGGAGTTCTCCCCGGGCAGCGCCTGGAACTACTCGCTGGCAACGGATGTGTGCGGCTACCTGGTCCAGGTATTGTCCGGCAAACCTCTGGATGATTATTTTGCAGCCCATGTTTTCCGACCTCTGGGCATGCAGGACACCTTTTTCACTGTACCTGAGGACAAGCTGGCACGTTTTGCGGCCTGCTATCAGTACCAGGATGGCGATACCTTCAGCCTGCAGGACGACCCACAAAGCTCGCACTTCACCCGGCGCCATGGCTATCTTTCAGGCGGCGGCGGGCTGATCTCTACTCTCGGCGATTACTACCGCTTCGCCCAGGCCCTGGCCAACGGCGGCGAGCTGGACGGCGCACGCATCATCGGACGCAAGACGCTGGAGTTCATGCGCCTCAACCACCTGCCGAACAATACCGACCTGCCCTCCGTATCCACCGGCGGCTTCAGCGAGACGCCCTATGACGGCTCCGGTTTCGGGCTGGGCTTCGCCGTGAAAACCGATATAGCCAAATCCCAGACCATCGGCTCGCCGGGGGAATACGGTTGGGGCGGCATGGCCGGCACCACCTTCTTCATCGATCCGGTGGAGGATCTGATCGTGATTTTCATGACCCAACTGATCCCCTCCTCCAGTTACATGATCCGTCAGGAGCTGCGGGCACTGGTCAACGCCGCCCTGGTTGATTGATTTTTCACCGGAAAGCCTACCGGGGGGCTGATAAAAACGCCGGATAAGGGTATAACGGCGCAATGAAAATACCCCCGAGAATTCAACCCCTGGTCGACGATGGCCTTGTCGACGAAGTCATCCGCCCATTGATGAGCGGCAAGGAAGCTGCAGTCTATGTCGTGCGCTGCGGCGATGCGATCCGCTGCGCCAAGGTGTACAAGGAAGCAGACAAGCGCAGCTTCAAGCAGGCCGCGCTGTATCAGGAAGGCCGCAAGGTGCGCAACTCCCGGCGCGCGCGGGCGATGGAGAAAGGCTCCAGGTTCGGTCGGGAGCAGCAGGAAAGCATCTGGCAGAACGCCGAAGTGGATGCGCTGTACCGGCTTGCCGCAGCTGGCGTGCGGGTGCCCAAACCCTACGGCTGTTTTGACGGCGTACTGCTGATGGAGCTCGTGACCGACGAAGAGGGTATGGTAGCCCCGCGTCTGAACGATGTTTCCATGTCCGCCGAGCAGGCTCTGGAGGATCACGCCCTGGTCATGGAGTTCGTCAAGCGCATGCTCTGCGAAGGTCTGGTGCATGGTGACCTGTCGGAGTTCAACGTGCTGGTCGACGAGTACGGCCCGGTCATCATCGATCTGCCCCAGGCAGTGGATGCCGCGGCCAACAATAATGCTTTCTCCATGCTGCAGCGGGATGTCACCAACATGTCGCTCTACTATGGCCAGTACGCCCCCGAGCTATTGAGTACGCGCTACGCCAAGGAAATGTGGGCGCTCTATGAAGAAGGCAAGCTGACGCCGGACACACCACTCACCGGGCAGTTCGATGAAAGCGACGAGAGCGCGGATGTCGATTCAGTGGTTGCCGAGATCAAGGCGGCCATGGCCGAGGAAGAAGAGCGCATCCAGCGCATCATGGACGCCGATCTGGAATAAGGGGATCAGTCATCGACCCGGCCACGCAGCGCCTTGATCTTGCCGCGCTGGGTCTTGCTGTCCATGCGCCGCTTCTGCGAGCTCTTGGTGGCCCTGGTCGGGCGGCGCGGCTTTTCCACCACGGTGGCTTCCTGAATCATCTGCACCAAGCGCGCAATGGCATCGTCCCGGTTCTTTTCCTGGGTGCGATGCTGCTGCGCCTTGATCACCACGATCCCTTCCTTGCTGATGCGCTGATCCTTGAACTGCAGCAGCCGTTCCTTGTAGAAATCCGGCAGGCTCGACGCCTGAATATCAAAGCGCAGGTGGATCGCGCTGGAAACCTTGTTGACGTTCTGGCCGCCGGCGCCCTGGGCGCGAATGGCGGTTAACTCCAGCTCGTTCTCGTCCAGCGCGACGGTTGGTGACAACTGGATCATCCGGCCACACCCGCTGCGTCGCGGCATTGGGGCTCGCTTGCCGCGCTTCTGGCGTCGTGCAGAAAACGCACGATCCAGCGCATCATCAGCAGGCTGTCCGGCTCGGCACTCAGCGACGCCAGGCCGGCTCGCAGACGCGCCGGTGGCAATGTCCGTTCACGCAGCTGCATCAGATCCCGGCAATAGCCTTTGCAGAACTCGGGATGCCCCTGCACGCTGAGAAAATTGTCGCCGTACTGGATCAAGTAGTATGGACAGAACTCGCTGCTGGCCAGTACCTCGGCTTGCGGCGGCAGGATCACCACCTGATCCTGATGACTGACCAGCAGGTCCAGATGAGTCTGGAAGGGCTCCATCCACGGCTTGCGCTCGAGCACCTGGTTGAACGACATGCCCACCCCCCAGCCCTTTTCCGACTGCCGAACCGTGCCGCCCAGCGCCCGGGCCATCAGCTGGTGGCCGAAGCAGATGCCGACCAGGGGGATTCTCTGCTCCCAAAGGGTGCGTACGAATTCGCACAGCGCCTCTATCCAGGGCAGGCCATCATTCACCCCGAACTTGCTACCGGTGATCAGCCAGGCATCGCATTCGTCTGCGCCAGCGGGCAATTGCCCATCCAGCACCCGGTACACCGGCAATTCGCAGTCGGGCAACAGCTCTTGCAATAGAGTGGCGAACATCTGCGGATAATTGCCGTATTGCGTCTGCAGGCTTTGCTTCACATCATCACATTGCAAAATACCGATCTTCACATTTCACCTCATCGAATGAATCTGGCTACGGAGCCCCATTACCCCCAGGCGGGAGGCAATGCAATGGCCGTGCCGTCTACTCCCAGCCCGGCACACCACGGCGAATCAGCGCCGAGAAATCGGGAGCCGTATCCGCCTCCCGAGCCTGCCGGGTAATCCGACCGCGGCGCTGCAGCTCCGCCAGTGACAGGCCAGGGACCATGCCACCTACCTCATGAACATAGGCCGGTAGATAGCCAGTCAGCAATAGCCGGTGGTCCAGCGGCAGGCCATCGACGATCTTCTTCATCATCGAATACACGATGGTGGTGCAGTTGCCGGTCACCGTATGGTAGAAACGGGGCTGCTCAGCGAGCTGGTTGGCCTGTACTACGAAAGAGCGAAACAGCTCGCGCGCATCAGCCGGGCCCAGATTGATGCGATACAGCTCAAGCTCCTCGTGACGCACGTTGCTGCGCACCCGCACAATGTCGCGCTCATCGGCGGCGATGATGCTCAATTCGAATTGCTTGAAGAAACCACCCAGCTCGGAAAACCTTTCATGCCTCTCCCGGCGAATCTCCACCGAGAACGCCACATGCTCGCCGTCGCTGAAGCCAAATGACACCAGGACATGGGAGATGGCCGCCAGCCCCCAATTGGAGGTGAACATGTCCACCGAGCGCAGGCGGGACAGATCATATACGCGGCTTTCCCAACCGATGTCGTAGTCCTGCTGACTGCGCCAATGGAAATTGCGCACATTATCCAGCCTGACCTGTCGGCCATCGACGGTGCCCGTGGTGATGTGGGCCAGGTCATCAGCCCAGTCCCGTTGATTGCTCGGCTTGATTGTCCCCCACCAGACAACCAGCAGGGCGAACAGGGCGATGTACACCAACAGGCTTTGCCACCAGCTACCTCCCAGCCAGAACCAGTACAGCAGCGCTACCAGACCAAGCAGCCACAACAGCGGAAACCCATAGCGCCCCGCCCCACCACCCGGTGCCTGAAACCACAGTGCCAGCACTGCCCACAGGCTACTGAGAATCATCAGGAAAGTGACCAGCGACAGCAGAACGATCCGAAACATGCGAGGCCTGCAAGGAAAATTTCGCTCATCCTACGTCAAACGCGGGAAGCAGGTACAGGGGCAGCCTCCTAGAGCTGCCCCTCGATCGGCAGCCAGCCGAGGAACCAGGCCGCGGTGCGGCGGAAGCGGCTGGCATGGGGTTCCCGATCCCAGCTTTGTTCAGAGGACTCCCAGCGCAGTTGATCGTTATCGTCGAGTTTCAGCTCAAAGGCGAATTCACCTGAGGTCCAGTGGCGAAACAGGCCAGCCAGCGCTTGCGCCAAGTCGGCCTGATGCACCAGCACGCCCGCCTCGGTATTCAGGACGATGGAGCGCGGATCGAGATTGACCGAGCCGACGAACACCTTATCCCGATCAAAGACGAAGGCCTTGGCATGCAAACTGGCCTGGGATTCGCCGAGGAAGGTGCTGGTCCGTTCTTGCTGGGTGGACTGGCGCTGGAGCTCCCAGACTCGCACACCGCCCTTGAGCAACGGCTTGCGATAGCGGGCGTAGGCACTGTGCACCGCGAGCACATCGGTGGTAGCGAGCGAATTGGTCAGCACGCGCACATCCACACCGTGCTCTACCATATCGATCAGGAAAACCTCTCCTCGGGAGCCCGGAATGAAATAGGCGGACATCAACAACAGCTCTTCTTCACTGTCCCGGGCATGGCCGATCAGCTTGCGTGCCAGTATTGGCACCTGATTGGTGTCGTGCTGGGGGTCGGCCTTGGTGGGCGGGTCCGACAGCCATTGCGCCTCACCCCAATGCCAGACGATACGGTCATCATGCAGCGCCCGGTGAAAGGGCGACTCGGCCACCGCCTGCAGATAGGCGCCCCCGTCGTGCCGCTCACGCAACGCCTCGAGCTGTTTACGCAGCTTGAGGCTGGCGTCTTTGCCGGGGCGGCGGAACATGCTTTCCACTGGCACCGACTCGTTGGCGTTCCAGTAGTCATCGAAACTGCGCGTCACGTCCCGAGTGATGCGGCCCATGCCCAGGATATCGATATCCTGGAAATCCATGGCGCTGAGGGAGAAGTACTCATCACCGATATTACGTCCACCAGTAATGAACATCTGGCTATCCACCACCATCAGCTTGTTGTGCATGCGGTAGTTGATGCGGCCGAATTCGCCAATCTTGCTGAAATATTTCAGCACACGCCCGCGCAGGGTCACGGGATTGAACAGCCTGACTTCGATATTGGGGTGATGGTTGAGCGTGGCGACGTCGAAGTCACGCAGGCCGCTGCCGATATCATCAAGCAGCAGGCGCACCCGCACGCCGCGGTCAGCGGCGCTGAGCAGACGCTCGGCGATCAGTCCGCCGGTCACATCGCCGCGGTAGATGTAGTACTGCAGATCCAGGCTCCGCTCGGCCCCGTCGATCATCGCCAGTCGTGCCGCCAGCGCGTCGGTGCCGGTTTGCACCAGCGTGAAACCGGACAGCCCGGCGCTATTCTCAGGCTGATGGTCACGGACGTAGCGGCCGATTTCGGAGCCGTAATCGGGTTTGACCGCGACGCTCGGAGGTAAATGGCGTTCCGGCAAGGAGCTGGCGCAGCCCACCAGCGTCACGATTATCAAGATCAATAATGTCCGGAAACCTGTCTTCACCCTGCCCCGCCTTGCTCGCATGCTGACAATGGCAGTCTAGCAGCGAGCCGGCGTGGAGCGTTAATCTGTAACCATCAACTGATACTCTATGGCGCGGCCGCGCGGGTGTGCAGGAGGATGTAAGCCTGGTTGGTCGGCTTCAGATTCTGTAGTTGGGCCGCACTCAGCAGCGCATGCCAGGTGCCGGCAGCGTCATCGCGTTCGCTATCGAAGAGCACACTGAGTACCTTGGCCGCTGGCTGTTGGGACAGGCTGTATCCCGCCACATGACCACCTTTGGCCGCTACCGGGAACCCCACATGCATGGCCAGCGAACTTGCGGAGCTGCCTGCCAGGTCGGGCAATTGCAGCGTCAGCGGGCCGGTGAGCTCCATGCCGCCGCGGCGCACGGCCGCGGTACCGATTTTCAGCGCCAGTGGAGGCAATTGCCGATCGAGCTCGTCAGGCCTGAGGTCCAGCGAGCGGCCGAATAAACTCATGGCGGGCCGTGACTTGAGGCTGATGCGGTATTCCACCCCGTCGACTTGATGTTGCAGAACATCGCCCTGGCGTACATCAACCGGCTGCCGCTCAGCGGCTGGCAATGCAGCGTAGCTGCCGCACAGGCTATCGCGAAGGCGGTCCCGTTCGCTGGTGTCCAAGGTGTCGTTGCTCTGCATCGCCTGACACACCTGCCGATCGTAACCATCCCACGCCAGGGTCGTCGCACCGGCGGCGGTCAGTCGCTCGATAACCGTCCGATCCGCTCTAGCGGCTGCCATCAGCAGAGCGGTCTGCCGGCCCTGCCCGGCCTCGCGCCGCTCCGGGCCGCCGACGCCCATGGTCGGGCGCAGCTGGGTTTGACCATGCACATTGGCGCCTTGGTCCAGCAACAGTCGCACGCTGTCGGCTTGGTTGTGCTCGGCGGCGCTCATGAGCGCGGTCTTGCCCCAGCGGTTGCGTTGATCGGCGTCGAAACCGGCATTGAGCAACAACTGCAGATTGTCCGGGCGCAGAACCGCCGCCATTACCGCCGGCGAGTCGTCGGGCCCGAGACCACGGCGTGGGCCGAGGGTATTCGATTCATAGGTGATGAAATCCCGCACCACTGGCGCCGGTGCATTGTTCAGCAGCACGCTGTGCAGCGTGGCAAACTGGCGCCCGCGCTCAAGATCGCCCGGAGCGGGGGCCACGGCGTAGCGCGGGTTATAGCTTGCATGGGCAGCCAGCGGCAGCGCCACCGGCTGGGCCGGTGGCGCGAGGTTCTCCATGGCGCGGGCCAGGGTTTCATGCAGCAGCAGATCCGCTGCAATGCGCGCCTGCGCCTCGTTCAGCCCTTGGCCGAGGAACATCTGCTGCAGCTCCTGCCAGGCCGGCTGCATCATCGGCATCACCCGCCGGTAGATCTGCTTGTTGGTCAGGTTGCGCTCGGACCAGTCGAACAACGCATCCAGCGCCTGATCCTGGCGCTGATGCAGCGCCGCCTCCCGCCCGTACCGCTGCAGGGCGTCGGTTCCCAGCAATGGCAGATTCAGCAGCGTCCACTGCGCTTCCTTCCAGGCCTGAAAGGCGTCGCGGCGCTCATGCTGAGCCATGGCCGGTAATGGATCGCCAGCGATGTCATTGAGCTCGGCTTCCAGCCTGGAATAGGCTGCCAACCCGGCCAGGGTGTTGGTCCGCGGCGGCGTAAGATAGGTCTGGTACAGGCACAGCGGTTGCAGGTTGGCGCCATCGAGCCGATACAACCCGGCGTAGGCCGATTCACCCCGCGCCGCCGGCGAATAGAAGCCCCAGGTTTCGTTGACCAGCACGTAGGCCTGCCCGCCCCGGCGAAATACATCGATGGTCCCGTAATCACCGGTCTGCGATGAGGCCGCATGGGCACGCCCTCCGTAGTTGGGCTGCTCGGCAATCCAGAACGGCAGAGTCGCATCGTCCAGCAGCGGCTGGCCATCCACGCTGAGACCGCGGGCGCGGGTCTGGTAACCGGCGTAGAGCCCGGCGTTGTAGAGCTCGACCCTGACCTGGCGCCCGTCGACACTCGCCTGCGGCACCTGAGCGTGACTGCCGGCGATCAGCGTTACGCCATCCAAGCGCGCCGGTGACGGCAGGCCATGGCGGCGCAGATCCCGGTTCAGCTCAGCGCCGGTCTGCTCGCACACGCCGGCGTCTCGATTATCCACCAGACGGTATTCGGCGTAGCTGGCCAGGGCATGGGGGTCATTACCGGCAGTGGGCCCGGCCGGCGGCCAGCTATCCAATGCGCGGCGCCGCTGCTGGTACAACCCGGTAAGACAATGGCGCAGTTGCTCGTTGGGCTCGGTATCCATTGTAACCGCGCATTGCTCGCCTCGGCTCAGCAGCCATTGTCGATGATTTGCCGCCAGCAGCAGGCTGCCTACCGGGTCCAGCTCATGTTGCAGCCGGTGCTGCTTCTGGACCAACGCCTTGTCCAGCTGGGCCAGGGCATCGTCAGCACAGATCTGCCGATGCACTGCTGGCAAGGCCCCAGTACAAGCAAAGCTGGCTCGGGTCTGCTGCACTGCCGGGCGGGCCTTGGGAGTGGTATCGATGGGTGGCTTCGGCGGCACTGGGGCGGCACAGCCTCCCAGCAACGCTGCGGCAATCAGGGTGCAAGAAAAACGTGTTGTTACCGGCATATTCTCAGTCCTTCCCTGCAACGGTGTCATTTGATGAAGATGGCGGTGCCATAGATGACATATTTCTCGGCTCCCTGATTGGGCGGCGGCGGAAACGGCCCCGCGCCGCGTACGGCCTGCTCGGCCGCAGCGTCGAGCAACTCATCACCACAGCGATCAATTTCGTAACTCAACATCCGGCCACTGGCGTCGACGGTAATTTCATAGGGGATATAACATTGGCGCTTAAAGTCATTGGGATCGCCCTTGTACCCCGGCGGCGGCTTGTATACCGATCCTTCCGGACGCTGGAGACGTGCAGTGACCCGGCCCTTGACCGTATCGGCATAGCCGGAGGGCACCGGCCGCCCTCGGGCCGCAACTTGGCTTTCCATGGGCGTGGGGGCCGGCGCTGCCCAGTCCTGGTTATCGCCGAAGGAATGCACTGGCGGCCCGCTGCGCTGCGGGGTTGCCGGCCGTGCCGGCGCCGGTTCTCGCGCTACAGCCTGGGGCTGAGGTTCGGGTGCTGGTTCCGGCTCAGCTATTGGCTCTGGCTCTGGCTCTGGCTCTGGCTCTGGCTCTGGCTCTGGCTCTGGCTCTGGTTCGGGCTCGGGCTCGGGGGCCGGTTCGGGCTCTACCGGCGATACCAGCTCGATAGCAACTACCTGCGACTGCTGCACTATCGGATGACTGAATCGGCTGTCCATCAACCAGACCACCAGGGCCGCATGCAGCCCAATGGATAGCACGATTACCAGCAAGCGTATCGGCCAGGCCCGCTGCGGGTTTCCGCGGTGAGCTTGCATCAGGGCACCAGCTCTTCCATGGCCACCAGGCTGATGCGCGGGTAGCCGGATTTCTGCAACTGGTTCATTACCCGCATCAGGGTGCCGTAATCCACTGCCTGGTCGCCGCGCAGGAATAACCGGGTATCCAGCCGTTGCCCCGTTGCACCATGGGTCGCAGCGCTCAGCTCTTCGAACGCCACCAACCGTTCCTGCACGAACAGACGACCATCGGCCTGCACGCTGATATAGACGGGATCAGTCGGCGGCACATTCGGCGCTGCGGCATTGCTGGGCAGATCCACCGGCACATCCACGGTAGCCAGCGGCGCCGCCACCATGAAGATGATCAGCAGCACCAGCATCACATCGACAAACGGGGTGATGTTCATCTCGGCGTTCTGCTGGTAGCTGTGGCGTTTCACCGTCGGTCCGGAATCAAGATGGATGGCCATGATCAGCGAGCCTCATCCATCTGCCGGGACACCGTGGCCAGCAACTCGGCGCAGAAGTTGTCCAGCGTGCCAACGAAGCCGTTGATGTCGCGGGCGAACTTGTTGAAGATCATCACTGCCGGTATGGCCGCGAACAGGCCCAGTGCCGTTGCCAATAGCGCCTCGGCAATTCCTGGCGCGACCACCGCCAGGCTCGCGGTCTTCATGGTGGCGATACTGGCAAAACTGTTGAGAATCCCCCAGACCGTACCGAACAGACCAATGAAAGGCGCCGTCGCCCCGATGGTCGCCAGCACGCCCATCATGGCGCCGAGCCGGGACAGGTCCCCTTCCTGCACCACGCTCGCGCTCAGCGACATGCGTTGCAGCAAGCGATTAATCTGATCAGCCGTGACGTTGCTGCCCCGGTGATGATCGAAATGCTTCAGCTCAGCCTGTGCTGCCTGCCAGATGCGACCGACCGCACTGCCGCTGGCCTGCTCGGTCAGTTGGGCGGTATCCCCGTGGCGGAAGGCGTTAATGAATGCCCGGTTACGTCGTCTGGCGGCAGAGAAGGCCCAGAGCTTCTCGAACAGAATCGCCCAGGTCAGCAGCGAACAGAACACCAGAAATATCATGACCGACTTCACGACCAGGTCGGCCTGAACGAACATCTCGCGCACACCAAAGCGCTCAACAGCGGTCGCCGCGAAGGGCGCGACGGCAACGATCTCCGCGGGAGCGACACTATCGCCGGATTGTTGTACCGCTGGGCTGGCGGGAGCGGCGGGTGCCTGGGCCAATGCCAGACCGCCGGTCAAGCCAGCTAGACCCAGTAGCGTCAATAGACTCATCAGCCGCAGCCTTGCCTGCCAGCTACCCGCCCGCGATCGAAGCTTATTGATTTCCATATGAACCTCGTTTGTTGTTATTGGTTGTCGTCGAAGCCGGAGGCATCCGGATTCAGGGGAGCGAGAATGGCCTGCAGCGCCATGACATAACGGCTGAAGGCAGTACGGCCCTGGGCGCTGAGGCATACCCGGGTGCGGGGCTTGCGGCCGGCAAAATCCTTCTTGACCAGCACGTAGCCCGCATTCTCTAGCGTGGTGAGATGCGCGCCGAGGTTGCCATCGGTAGCCTCGACAATGGCGCGCAATGCCACGAACTCGAGCCACTTCCCCGCATCCAGCGTGTTCAGCGCGGCCATGACTTTCAGCCGGACCGGCTGGTGAATGATTTCATCAGGTGTCTGCATCACAACGCCCTGAGCCAGAGGCCGGAGACGATCAGGGTGCCGCCGCAGGCGAGCGTCATCCAGGGCCAGAACACCGGGAGTAACAGGATATAGCCGCCCAGGCACAGGGTGCCGAGTAGCAAGCCGATGACCATATAGCGCGGCCGCAGCTGAATGCCACGCAGAATGTAAAGGGCCGCCAGCAACATGGGCGCGAGCATGGCGCCCTGCTCGGGTGTGAGGGGCCAGAAGACGATATTGAGGGCAAGGCAGAACAGCAGAAAGGTCCCGATGACGGCCAGATAACGCCAGGCGACGCGGGCTCCGTCGGCACCGGTACGGCTGGCCATCCAGGTGCCGACGCCTATGGTGACGAGAACGACCACTACCCAGATTGGGATCAGGTAATCGCGGAAGCAGGCGGTGAGAGCAAATCCGACGACATAGGCCAGCCCCCATAGCAGCAGCTGTCCGGATTCGGCCTGATAATCCTGGAAGCCGGCGGCGCGATGCCGGATCAAATCAATTTCACGCAGCGCCTGGGCGGCCTCTTCAACGGTAGTGGTCATACCGGATCTCTTTGTTGTTATTTTGTAAAGTACTCTATGCGACAGAGCGAGCAGAATCAATAACTGTCTCGCCACGACCTAAGGGAATATTGTGATCCAGCTCACAATTAGGCGCTATTTCGTGAGCCAGACGGTGGTGTCACCGACCTGCAGGGGCTGCTAGCTCATGAGTACGGACGCGCCGAAGGGGTTGTGCATTTGCCCCAGACCGGATTCGCCGGCGACGGCGCCCTACCGCCTCGCTGCTGCGGTCAAGCGCCAGCCCATCCGGCCAGCATCAAGCGGGTGGATATCTTCATGGAGGGCAACGCACCAAATACCAAATGTGCGTTGTTATGGAAAAGGGATTGCAATTTGATTACAAACCGGCAACCAGCATCACGCCGCTGCCGGCCTGCGGGGCGGTTCAGCGGGTCGACACCATCATGTTGCTGCCCTCGGAGACCGGGCAATTGATGAACGACGAGGTCGCCAGCCAATGATCATCCGGATACCAGGAGAACATGAACTGCCCGCCCTTCAGACTATCCACCACCATGCCCGCCACTTCCGGGCGTACCGCCGGGCAACCATGGCTACGACCGATACGGCCATGGCGCTCGATCCAACTGGGATCAACATAATCGGCGGGATGAATAACGATCGCCCGCTGTCGGGCCAGATCATTGATGCCCGGCTCCAGGCCATCCATGCGCAGGGAATAGCCGTGCTTGCCGAAGTAGCTTTCCTGGGTGCGGAACAGGCCGATACTCGACTGATGGCTGCCCTCGATATTGGAGAAGTTGCTCGCCAGGTTATCACCCGAGCCCTGGCCGTGGGCGACCAGATCCTGCAGCACCAACGTCCTGGTCTGCAGATCGAAGATCCACAAGCGCTGATCGCTGGATGGCAGGGAGAAGTCGATTACGGCAAGACGCTCGGCCGGCTCGGCGCCACTATTGACCGCACATTGCATCGCCGACACGGCGGTCAGCAGTACCTGCGGATTGAGATCAGGGGCCTGGCTGGCCAGGGTGCTGGCCAAGTGGCTCTGCGGGTAGGATTGGGTGGGTGGATGGGTGATGGCGGTCTCCATGGCGGCCGCCGGGCCGGCTACAAATGCGAGATAGGCAGCAGTCAATACGCCAACGCAGCGTAGACGATCGAACATCGAATTACCCCTCGGCTCAAAAGGGTCGAGCCAACAAAAAATAAAGAAAACAGGTCGCTCTCCGGCTGCTTATCAAACAGTCTGCGTGGCTTTGCCTATACTGCAGAACAGGCCGGATGAACAGATGCGCCCCCAAAATGTCGTTGGGAGATTACCTGTTGCTCAAAAAATGTACAGTGCTATTCGTCAGTTGCCTTTGCTGGGCCGCAGTACCCGCCAAGGCAGAATTCACCGTCAAGGTTGCATTGACGCCCATCCAGGAGAGCTTGATGCAAGGCACCGCCCAGCGGTGTGAAGGGCTGCCGGAACTACGCAGTATGCCGATCGACGAAGCCCTGGAGCAGCTCTACGAGGTCAATGGCTACATTTCCATCTGGCAACAGGAAGAACGTTTGCAGAGCCTGCAGGAGGAGTTGCTCGAGCTGGCCACTGACGGGCTGGAGCCGCGGGAATATGCTCTTGCCTTTGCCGACCCGCCCGAAGATGTCTGCGCAGAACTGCGGGTGACCGGCACTTATCTGCAAGCATTGGAGCACCTGAGCCGCGGCCGTCTGGACCCCGAAGACCATGAACCCATGTGGCATCCGAAGGATTATCCGCCACCCATGCGGTCGACCGTTGCCGAGCTGGCCCGCTATGGACTAGCAGACATGTCCCGGGCATTCGACCGTGCGCGCCCCACTCTGCCCCAATACGTGGAATTACGCCGCGCCTACCGACAGATGGACCGCGAACCGATGGTCTTCACTGCCTTCCCCGAGGGCCCGTCGATCAAGCCGGGAGCGACCGATCAGCGCCTGCCCCAGCTGGCCCAGCGGCTCATGCTGGAAGGTTTTCTGCCATGGGAAGACCCTTCTGCCGGCCCGCTCACCGACCCGATCACCTCTGTTGCCGAGCCGGTACGCGCTCAGCCGCTGAGCTATGATAGTCAACTGCAACAAGCAGTCCGGGCATTCCAGGTTGCCCATGGTTTGCAAAGCGACGGCATTGTCGGTCGGCAGACGGTGGCGGCGCTGAACGTCACCCCGCAAGAACGTCGGCTGCAGCTACTCATCAACCTGGAACGTCTGCGCTGGCTGGAGGCCAGGAGGGATGAGCATGTGTTGCTGGTCAATTCGGCTGGCAGCACCGCGGTCATATTCCAGGGCAACGATGTCCGCTGGGCATCCCGGGTGCAATCGGGCACAGCCGACCGAGCTACTCCGCTTATGGTATCGCGCATCAACCGGGTTACCCTCAATCCCAGCTGGACCATTCCGCCAACCATTTTCCGCAAGGATAAACTGCCACAGATCCGCAGCAATCCGGCCTACTTTGCCGAGCGCAATCTGCAGGTGCTGGATTACCAGGGTAACCGGTTGAATCCGGCGGATATCGACTGGTACAACCCCCAAGGTGTGCTGTTGCGTCAACCACCGGGGCCAGAGAACCCGCTCGGGGCCATGGTGTTCCGCTTCGAAAATCCCTTTGCCGTATTCCTCCACGATACGCCCAGCCGGTCGCTGTTCGAACGGGCTGCGCGGAATGTCAGCTCCGGCTGTGTGCGGGTGGAGCAGGCAACGGAACTGGCGGATTATCTATTCGATAACCTGGACGCAAGCGAGCGAGAACGCATCCGCAAACTCCAAGCCACCGGAAAAACCCATGAGATCCGGGTCAGGAATGGCCCGCAGGTGATCCTCGGCTACTGGACGGTGCAGGTGATGGAGGACGGCAGCCTGCGCTATCTGCCTGACCCCTATCACATGGATGAGGCTCTGGGGAAAGCCCTGAGCGCCGCCCTCCGGGAGGATTGAACTCAGAAGCCCAGCGCCGCCAGACGCTGGGCGATCGACTGCAGTATTTCCAGCCCCTGGACATCGGTTTCCAGCCAGGGCAAGCGCGGACGGGGCAGTTGGCTCAGTTCGGTATCGATCCGCTGCAGATACACTGCTTCCTGCTCGCGGCGGCGGCGCAGAAAGTCGCCATCGGCCTGCTCGGGAATGACCCGATTGACCAGTGTCGCAACGACGGGAATGCCCACTTCCGCGAGCGTAGCAACTGCCCGTACGGTTTCCAGAATGGGCAGCCGCTCGGGCGTCATTACGAACAAAAAACCACTGATCGCAGGATCTTCCAGCTTGCGCCGCGCCTGGTGAAACAGCCGACGACGGTTCATCAGGGTTCTGGCGACATCCCGTGATCGCCGGTCCACGGTGCTCAGCGAATCCTGCTCCGGATCGTCAAAGGGCGTGGCGATATCGCGCCCCGCTTTTGGCGTCAGGTGCTGCAATACCTTGCCCAGCTCGGCAGATTTGCGATTGTGTGACAGCAGGCCATCGGTCCAGGCGGCCATGGCTTCGGGCAATGACAACAGGCGCAGTGTATGACCGATGGGCGCGGTGTCGAAAATGATCAGGTCATATGCGCTGTCCGGGTCATTGATCAACCGGGCAATGCGCTCCAGCAATGCCGCTTCCTGAGTACCCGGGGACTGCCGCGTTAATTGCATCTGCCGCTTGAGTTCGCCGAGCATTTCCGGGGCGGCAAAGCCCTTCATCTGCTCCATTACCCGCTTGAGGTGGCTATCGACCTCGGCATCCGGATCGATTTCCATGGCGTCCAGATTCGGCAGTATGCGGCGTGGCTTGTCGTCCAGTTCACGGGCGAAGACGTCACCGAGGCTGTGGGCCGGGTCGGTGGACACCACCAGGCAACGCCGACCGCGCTCGGCGGCGAGTACCGCCAGCGCAGCCGACACCGTGGTCTTGCCCACGCCACCCTTGCCGCCGACCCAGACCAGCCTACGGCTCAACAGATCAAACATGGGATTCTCTCAACAGCAACGAAAGTGATCCAGCGGCGAATGTTCCATGCCCATGCGCCGGTGCCAGTCGTGGAAGCGTTCCAGCAAGAATGGCTGCAGCTCCAGTGTGTAATAGGCGGCCGGGTTCGGCACACCCATCATCTCGGCAAAGACCAGCAGCATGAACAGGTCATCCTCATCGCGTCGAGCCCGGGCAATCGCGCCGCGATAGCGGCTGCTGTAGGCCTCTTCCAGGAAGAAGCGGGCCTGGTCAAGCCAGCCCCGCTGCTTCGGCTCTCGCCCTCCGGTCACGGCTGTTCCTGCGCCGCAATGGCGCGGTGGCGCTTGAGCGCCGAGGCGCATTCCATGGCGACCAGGATCGACGCAACCAGCACCACCAGGTCCAGGGCCAGCAGGAAGTAGTTGCCCTGTTCGTAGAAGGTCCGCACCTGGAGCACCAGCGCGATGACCGTCATTACCAGCACGAAGCACAGGGGCACCAGGGTATACCTGATCGGTCGGCGCAGGTGGACCAGCATCACGGTGATGACCAACAGCGTCAGGCCAGCCAGCAACTGGTTGGTGGTGCCGAACAAGGGCCAGATCAGCATGCCGCCGGAGCCATCCGCGCCACCGGCGCCAAACGCCAGCAACAGACAGGATGCGATGGCCAGTACGGTCGCCGGCAAGCCTTTCTTCATCCACTCGATGTTGTAGATATCACCCCACTCCTGGAAGATGTAGCGCTGCAGGCGCAGGCCGGTATCCATGGTGGTACCAGCAAACAGCGCAGCCATTACCGTCAGCATGGTGGCCGCCAATACATCGGATACCCCCATGGCGTTGGAAATGATGTAGGCACCGCCCTGCACGAATGCCGTCACCCCACCCTGGCCAAACGCGGAATACATGGTCTCCCAGTCCGCCAGCGTGGCAAAACCAGCCGACGCCACCAGGATCGCCGCCAGGGCCAGCATGCCTTCCCCTACCGCACCGAAATAACCAACGAAGCGGGCATCGGTCTCGCGATTAAGCTGTTTGGAGGTGGTGCCTGACGAAACCAGGCCGTGGAAGCCGGAGATGGCGCCACAGGCGATGGTCACAAACAGTAGCGGAAGAATCGATGGCGTACCGGCCGGCACGTTGTCGTTGAACATCGGCGCGATCATGCTCGGGTTGAGCAGCACGATAGCGGCATACAGGATCAGCAGCCCGACAAACAGTTGCAGGCCGTTAATGTAGTCTCGGGGTTGCAGCAGCATCCACACCGGCAATACCGAGGCGACACCGGCATAGAGGAACAGCAGCAGGATCCAGACGGCGTTACCAGACATGCCAGCGACCTCAGCTGGCATCTGAACCGGCACTGACGGCCCGAGCAGAATCAGACCATACAAGGCCGCCACCCCGACGACCGATACCGTGATCAGACCAATCTTGCGCCGATAGATCAGTTGTCCGATAACCAGCGCCACGATAATCGCGCCCCACACCGGCACGACTGCCGAAGGGAAGGACATCATCAGGTTGGCGATCACCACGGCGAATACCGCGTTAACCATCAGCAGCAACAGGAAGATGACGATCATGAATATGCTGCGTGCCCGCTTGCCGACCACATCACCGGTCAGCGATCCGACGGAGCGGGCCTTGTTGCGGACACTCGCCCAGATGGCCCCGGCATCGTGCACGCCAGCGAAGAAGATGGTACCGAAGACCACCCAGAGAAACGCCGGCGCCCAACCCCAGATGACCGCGATGGCCGGCCCCACAATAGGCGCGGCCCCGGCAACCGAGGTGAAATGGTGACCCCAGAGAACGTATTTGTTGGTGGGCACGAAATCGACGCCGTCTTCCAACTCATGGGCAGGCGTACGAAAGTCCGGGTCCAGACGGAATATCTTCTCGGCGATGAATTTGGAATAGACGAAATATCCCAATGCCATCAGGATCAATCCTGCCGCCAATACCAATACTGCGCTCATCCCATGCTCCTTGTTTTTATTTGTTTATCGCCATGCAATATAGCCCATGATTAGAAGCGAAGCTGCATATCAGGTGCAACCTCGAATTGCCCATGGAAACGGCCTGGCGCAGCGGTTCCGGGTCAGATCCAGCGTCGCCGACGAAAGAATACCAGCAGACCGACGACGATCACCAGCATGAGGGCCATCACCGCTGGATAGCCCCAGCGCCAGCGTAACTCCGGCATTACATCGAAATTCATCCCGTAGACGCCGACAATGAAGGTCAGCGGCATGAACAACGTGGCGAAGATAGTCAGCACCTTCATGATTTCGTTCATGCGCTTGCTGATGCTGGATAGATACAGATCGAGCATGCTGACCAGTAGCTCGCGAATGGTGTCGATGCTGTCCATCACATGGATGGCATGGTCATATACATCACGCAGGTAGAGCCGGGTTTCTTCGGAAATCAGCGTGCTTTCGTCCCTGCTCAACCGGCTGAGCACTTCGCGCAATGGCCAGATCGACTTGCGCAACAACAGCATCTCCCGCTTGTAGTGATGGATGCGCGCCAGAGTGTCGGGGCCGGGTGCGTCGATCAACTGGTCTTCCAGTGCCTCGACCTGCTCGCCGATGTATTCCAGCATTTCGAAATAATGATCCACCACCGCATCCAGCAGCGCGTAGGCGAGATAATCGGTGCGCATGAAACGGATACGCCGGCCGGCCCGCAGCCGTTCGCGCACTCCCTCGAACACATCGCCCGGGCGCTCTTGGAATGACAGAACGAAATTCGGTCCCAGCACCAGGCTCAGCTGCTCGGAATGAATCTGCTGCCGCCCCTGGTCGAACTGCAGCATGCGCAGCACGATATAGAGATAGCCCTGATAGTCTTCCACCTTGGGCCGCTGGTCGGTATTGAGGATGTCTTCCATCACCAACGGATGCAGTTCGAACAGCGCCCCGAGCTTTTCCACTACTGCTGCGTCGCTGACACCATCGACATTGAGCCACAGGATGCGCTCGGCGTCTGTCTCCCTGGCATAGCTATCCATATCCTCGATGACCGATTCGGACAGCTCGTCAGGGGTATAACCGATCAGGCGGATGGCCGCGCTGTCCGGCTTGTGCTTGCCGATATGCACCAGTGTCCCGGGCGGTGCTCCGACCTTGGCCCCGCGCCTGACTACCAACTTGCGTGCCATATGCCCTCCGGATCAGCCTTGTTCTGGCGTGTCGAACCATTTCAGCTTGTCGCGCAGACTCACCACCTCACCCACGATCAGCAGGGTCGGCGGCTTGATTTCAGTCTGCTCGACCAATGCTGGCATACTGGCCAGTGTACCGGTCAGCACCATCTGGCTGGACGTGGTGCCCTGCTGGATCAGCGCGATGGGGGTGGTTGGCGCCCGGCCATGCTGGATCAATTGCTCGCAGATCACCGGCAGCCCAACCAGCCCCATGTAGAACACCACCGTCTGGCCCGGCACCACCAGTTCCTGCCAGGGCAGATTGGTGCTGCCGTCCTTGAGGTGGCCGGTGACAAAGCGTACCGATTGGGCGTGGTCGCGGTGGGTCAGCGGTATACCGGCATAGGCGGAACAGCCGTTGGCTGCGGTGATACCCGGTACCACCTGAAAGGGAATGCCGTTGGCGGCCAGCTCCTCGATCTCCTCCCCGCCCCGACCGAAGATGAAGGGGTCGCCGCCTTTGAGGCGCAGTACCCGCTTGCCCTCCTTCGCCAGGCGCACCAGCAACTGATTGATCTGCTCCTGGGGTACCGCATGGTTGGCGCGGGCCTTGCCCACATAGATACGGTCCGCGTCACGCCGGCACAGATCGATGATGGTATCCGGCACCAGCCGATCATGCAGCACCACATCGGCCTGCTGCATCAGACGCAGTGCGCGGAAGGTCAGCAGATCCGGATCACCCGGGCCAGCGCCGACCAGATAGACCTCGCCTCGGTAGGATTGGCCCTTCTGCTCCTGCAGACGTGCGATCAACAACTGTTCGGCTTCGGCATCGCGACCGGCGAATACCCGCTCGGCGATATCGCCCTGGAAAGCGTCTTCCCAGAATACCCGGCGTTGGTTGATACCAGGAAAAGCGGCCTTGACCTTATCCCTGAAACGTTGGGCGAGCTGCGCCAGGCGGCCCCAGGTATGGGGAAACAGGGTTTCGATACGGGCGCGGGTCAGGCGTGCCAACACCGGCGCATGACCGCCACTGGAGATGGCGATCATCAAGGGGGAACGATCGACGATGGCAGGAAAGATGACAGTGCAATGCTCCGGTGCATCCACCGCATTGACCGGCAGGTTGCGCGCCTGGGCATCGCGGGAGACCTGGGCATTGAGCGTCTCATCGTCCGTGGCGGCGATCACCAGCTGCACACCATCCAGCTGCGCCGCTTGGTAACCCTGTAGCAACCCTTCCCCTTCATGCTGCTCCAGCAGTTCGTGCAGCGGAGGGGTGATATCCGGCGCCACCACGCGCAGCCGGGCACCGGCGTCGGTCAACAGGCGCGCCTTGCGCAGGGCGATGTCACCACCGCCAACGACCAATACCAAGCGCCCACGCAGATTATGAAACAGTGGTAGAAAATCCATATTTACCCTCTCTCGATAGCGACACGCGAGACTCTCGTTGAATTACGGCCAGCGCCGTTCCCACACAAGCGCTTCCGCACTCAGCCGATGCGCTCGAGCCCGCCCATATAGCTGCGCAGCACCTCGGGTACGGTCACACTGCCATCGGCCTGCTGATAATTCTCCAGCACCGCTACCAGGGTGCGGCCCACCGCCAGGCCAGAGCCGTTGAGGGTATGAACCAGCTCCGGTTTACCGGTTTCCGGGTTGCGCCAGCGCGCCTGCATGCGCCGCGCCTGGAAGTCGCCACAGCTGGAGCAGGAAGAAATTTCCCGGTATTTGTTCTGGCTGGGAACCCACACTTCCAGATCGTAGGTCTTCACCGCGCCAAAGCCCATATCACCGGTGCACAGAGCCAGGGCGCGATATGGCAGGCCGAGGCGCTGCAGCACGTCTTCGGCGTGGCCAGTGAGTTCCTCCAGAGCACGTTCGGAATCATCCGGGCGCACGATCTGCACCATCTCAACCTTGTCGAACTGGTGCTGGCGGATCATGCCACGGGTATCGCGGCCGGCTGAGCCAGCTTCACTGCGAAAGCACGGCGTATGCGCAGTCATCTTCAGTGGCAGGCTGGCTGCATCGAGAATGCTCTGGCTGACGATATTGGTCAGCGAGACCTCCGCGGTGGGGATCAGATACAGGTCACGCTGATCTTCACCGCGCGGCACCTTGAACAGATCTTCCTCGAATTTGGGCAGCTGGCCGGTGCCCTGCAGCGCTTCGGCCTGCACCAGGTAAGGGGTATAGACCTCTTCATAGCCGTGTTCGTTGACATGCAGGTCCAGCATGAACTGGGCCAGAGCACGGTGCAGCCGGGCAATCGGCCCGCGCATCAGCGCAAAGCGCGCGCCGGACAGCTTGGCGGCAGTTTCGAAATCCAGGTAGCCATACAGCTCGCCAATGGCGACGTGGTCCTTGGCCTCGAAATCGAACTGGCGCGGGGTGCCCCACTGGCGCACTTCAACGTTGTCATCCTCGCTCAAGCCCACCGGCACACTGGCATCCGGCAGGTTGGGGATGGCAAGCATGATGGCATCGAGTTCTGCCTGAATGCCGTCCAGCTCCTGCTTGGCCGCATTCAGTTCATCGCCCATGCGGTCCACGTCAGCCAGCAGCGGCTGGATATCCTCCCCACGCGCTTTGGCCTGACCGATGGATTTGGAGCGGCTGTTGCGTTCGGCCTGCAGGTTCTCGGTGCGGGTCTGAACGGCCTTGCGGCGGGTTTCCAGCGACTCGAGCAGACTGACGTCCAGCTCATAACCGCGGGTGGCAAGGCGTTCGGCGATCAGTTGGGGTTGGCTACGGACCAGTTTTGGATCAAGCATCGGGCATCATCTTATGGTTGCAGGTTACAGCCTGACGACTAGCGGGTCAGCATCAGGCCGGCCCAGGTGGCAATCAGACAAAGGCACACACTGAGCAGGACATATCCCAGAGCCAGCAGGCTCTGGCCTGTCTCCAACAGACGCCAGGCGTCCAGGGAGAAGGTGGAAAAAGTGGTAAAGGCACCCAGGAAACCGATCATCAGTCCCTGTTGCAGCAGCGGGGACAGCTCCGGGCGGTTCAGCCACGCGCCATATAATACACCTATCGCCAGGCATCCCAGCAGGTTGATGAGCAATGTACCCAATGGGAAGGCCCCTGGCCACAGGGTTGCGACACCCTGCCCCAGGCCAAAGCGAGCCATCGCGCCCAGCGCCCCACCCAGAGCGATCGCCAGCAGGCTCTGTATCATGGTCGCCGGCGCTTGTTCGGGCTGGCGGCGTCCAGCGAGCGCAGATACTCCAGCTTCTGGCCGATCTTCAACTCCAGCCCACGGCTGACCGGCTGGTAGTAGCTGCGCGGTTCCAGTTCCTCGGGGAAGTAGTCTTCCCCGGCAGCGTAGGCTTCGGGCTCGTCATGGGCATAGCGATAGCCCTGGCTGTAGCCCAGCTCCTTCATCAACTTGGTTGGTGCGTTGCGCAGATGCAGCGGCGGCTCCAGCGACGACTGGCCGGCGACATCCTGCATGGCCTTCTTGTAGCCCATGTACACCGCATTGCTCTTCGGCGCACAGGCCAGGTAGACAATAGCCTGGGCAATGGCGAGTTCCCCTTCCGGGCTGCCGAGGCGCTCCTGGACATCCCAGGCATGCAAACACAGGGTAAGGGCCCGGGGATCGGCATTGCCGATATCCTCGCTGGCCATGCGCACCACGCGCCGGGCGATGTACAGCGGATCGCAGCCACCATCGATCATGCGGGCATACCAGTACAGGGAGGCGTCCGGATTGGAGCCGCGCACCGATTTGTGCAGCGCGGAAATCTGGTCATAGAAGGCTTCGCCGCCCTTGTCGAAACGCCGGCGGTTATCATTGAGCAGATCCCCCACCAGCTCGACATCGATAGTCCCGCCATCGGGCACCAGATCGGCGGCGATCTCCAGCAGGTTGAGCAGCCGGCGGGCGTCCCCATCGGCGGCGCCGATCAGGATGCTCCTGGCCTCGGCGCTGATCGACAACTGATGCTGCCCCAACCCGCGCTCTCCATCGCTGAGCGCGCGTGACAGCAAGGCATCCAGCGCTTCTTCGTCCAACGACTTGAGCACATAGACCCGGGCGCGGGACAGCAGTGCGTTGTTCAGCTCGAACGACGGATTCTCGGTGGTGGCTCCGATGAACAACAGGGTGCCGTCTTCGACATAGGGCAGAAAGGCGTCCTGCTGAGCCTTGTTGAACCGGTGTACTTCATCGACGAAGAGGATGGTCTGCCGGCCGTTCTGCGCCGCATGCTGGCGTGCTTGATCCACCGCCAGGCGGATATCCTTGACGCCGGCCAAGACCGCGGAAATGGTCACGAAATGCGCATCCGCCAGGGTAGCCAACAGCTTGGCCAACGTGGTCTTGCCCACCCCCGGCGGCCCCCAGAAGATCATGGAATGCAGCGCGCCCTGCTCCAGCGCCACGCGCAGCGGCCGTCCTGGGCCAAGCAGGTGCTGCTGGCCAGCATACTCATCCAGGCTGGCTGGCCGCATCCGCGCCGCCAACGGCTGATGTGGCGGCGTCCGGGCGGCAAACAGATCCATGTCACTCACTGATGACATCGACCCCGTCAGGTACTTCGAAGGTGAACTGCGCATCGTCCAGCGGCGCATTCAGCTCCACGTTGCGGAACAGGATATTGGTGCGCTGGCCAACCGGATCACTCATCTGCATATCATTGATCACGCCATCGCTGAAGGAAACCCGCAAGCTGTCGAACATGGAGTCCGCGTCCTTCGGCGTCAAGGTGAAATCCTGCACACTGCTGCCCTTGCTCCAGTCGATATCAAAGCTTTCCTGCAACTGGCTGACATCACCCGACAGCAGCAAGGCCGGTGTGTGGCTCAGGCGCTTGTCCACGGTCTGGATGGTGACCTGCTGCAGATCCGGGTCATACAGCCAGATCCGCTCGCCATCGGAGACCAGCAACTGTTCCAGCGGCGGATCGGTATGCCAGCGGAACATCCCGGGGCGCTTGAGCGCCAGGGTGCCAGTGGTTTCCTGCAGGTTGGCGCCGTTGGAGCTCAGGGTCATCTGCGAGAAGCCGCCGGTCATGGTCTGGGCGCGGGACAGCAGCTCGTTCAGCCGCTCGGCGGCTTCGGCCTGGTCGTCCGCTAGCGCCGCCAGGGGCAGCGCGGCAAGGCACACGGCGGTAATGGTGGAACGCAGTAAGGTGCTGATCATCTTGGTTTGGTTGCTCCGCTGAAACTAGTCGCGTACAGGAGGCGGCGCGATCACCTCGCGCGAGCCATTGGTATTCATTGGTGTTACGACACCCGCCATTTCCATGGATTCAATCATGCGCGCGGCTCGGTTGTAACCAATCTTGAGCTTGCGCTGCACCGCGGAAATGGACGCCCGGCGGCTCTCGGTGACGAAACGCACAGCCTCGTCGTACAGCGCATCTTCCTCTTCGCCGTCACTGCCCATGCTGCCGGCATCGAAGCTGCCGCCACCGCCATCATCGGCGCCGTCGAGAATATCCTGAATATAATCGGGCTCGCCACGCAGCTTCCATTCATCCACCAGCCGATGCACTTCGCCATCGGAGACAAAGGCGCCATGTACCCGCACCGGCAGACTGGTGCCTGGGGGCATATAGAGCATGTCACCGTGACCAAGCAGTTGCTCTGCCCCGCCCTGGTCCAGAATGGTCCGCGAGTCGATCTTGCTCGATACCTGGAACGCCATCCGCGTGGGGATGTTGGCCTTGATCAGACCAGTGATCACATCCACCGACGGGCGCTGGGTCGCCAGGATCAGGTGGATACCCGCCGCCCGCGCCTTCTGGGCGATCCGGGCGATCAGCTCTTCCACTTTCTTGCCGACGATCATCATCATGTCGGCGAACTCGTCGATCACCACCACGATCACCGGCAGGGTTTGCAGCTCGGGCGGGATATCGTCCATGCTTTCCCGACGATACAGCGGATCAGTCAGCGGCTCCCCGGCCTTCTGCGCATCCTTGACCTTGCGGTTGTAACCCGCCAGGTTGCGCACGCCCAAGGCCGCCATCAGCTTGTAGCGACGCTCCATTTCCGCGACGCACCAACGCAGGGAATTGGCAGCCTCCTTCATGTCGGTTACCACCGGGCACAACAGATGCGGAATGCCTTCGTAGATCGACAATTCCAGCATCTTCGGGTCGATCATGATCAACCGTACCTCTTCGGGCGGCGACTTGAACAGGATGCTCAACAGCATGGCATTGACACCCACCGACTTACCCGAGCCGGTGGTACCGGCCACCAGCAGGTGGGGCATCTTGGCCAGATCGGCGAGGATCGGCTTGCCGCCGATGTCGTGCCCCAGGGCGAGCGTCACGGGCGAACTCGCTTCGTCGAACTCGCGGGTCTGCAGCACTTCCGACAGCCGTACGATCTCGCGATCCTCGTTGGGAATCTCGATACCGACGGTGGTCTTGCCGGGGATGACTTCCACCACCCGCACACTGATCACCGCCAGCGACCGCGCCAGGTCCTTAGCCAGGTTGGAGATCTTGCTGACCTTGACGCCGGGCGCCGGCTGGATTTCGAACCGGGTGATAACCGGTCCAGGCTGGACTTTCTCCACCTCTGCCTCGACGCCGAAATCCTTCAGTTTGATCTCCAGCAGGCGCGACATGGCTTCCAGCGACTCGGGCGAAAAGCCCTTGTTGATCTTGCTCGGTGGGTCCAGCAGGCCGATTGGCGGCAGTGAACCGGGAACCACAGGCTCAAAGCCCAGCGGGGCCTGCTTTTCTTTCTGGGTCCGCACACTGGCGGGCGCCGGTTTGGTGTCCAGCGGTTCGATCTTCGGCGGCTGGCGTTTTTCCTGAGCGGCGACATGCCTGGTCAAGGCTTCATGACGCTGGGCGCGGGATGCTTCGGCCTGGCGTTTCTCTTCAGCCGATACCGACGGCTCCCGGCGCACGGACGGGGCCTTGTAGGCCGGCTCGTCCCGTTCGGCGGCTCGCCGTGCCAGCCAGCCGCTCCAGGCACGCTTGAGCAGGTCCAGCAGATCCAGGGTAATCCGACCGATAAGATCCATCACCTTGAACCAGGACAGGTTGGTGAAAACCGTGATCCCGAACAGGAACAGAGTGAGGTACACCAAGGTGCTGCCCTGCATGTTCAGCACCGGAATGGCCATATCCTGCAGCAACTGGCCCAATACCCCACCGGCGCCGGCGCCTTCGGGGAAGCTGTCCGGCGCGGTCCCATGCAGGGCCGCCAGCGCGGTACCGGCCAGCAGCGTGAGCACAAAGCCGATCAGCCGCCAGGAGAACAGCCAGCCGTTCCAGACGAACGGCAGGTGCCGGCGGCGGAACATCTGCCACACCTTGACCGCTACGATGAGAGGGAACAGATAGGCCAGATAACCCAGCACGAACAGCAGCACATCTGCGATCCAGGCGCCCATGCTGCCGCCGGCGTTCTGCACGGCCACCGTGCCGCTGCTGCGCGTCCAGCCGGGATCACTGGCATCATAGGTGAACAATGCCATGCACAGATACAGGCACAGGGCGATCATGCCCAGCAGCGCACCTTCGCGCAGGCGCAAACTGAGCTGCTCTTGCCAGGCAAAGTGCTGGCCTTTGTGAGATCGGGTATCCTTCAACGCTCTGGCTTCCGTCATGATTCAGCCGCTTATTGTACAGGTTCTACAAAACTCAGTTGAGTTGACCTGCAAAGATGGGTTGCGTTCCGCCAGTTATGGGAACTATCTTGATAGAGGACAATAACTTAACGATGCTTTTTGATAAACCTTTCAACATTCCATTTATCTGAAATGCGAACCATACGGGATTTGCGATGACTGAACTGAGGTGGCTGGATCCGGATAGTCTGGACTTTCCACCCTCCAGCGAAGCGCTTGCCAGCCCCAACGGACTGCTGGCTGTCGGCGGTGACCTCGCCCCCGCCCGTCTGATAGCCGCCTATCGGCGGGGCATCTTTCCCTGGTACGAGGAAGGCCAGCCGCTGCTGTGGTGGTCGCCTGACCCGCGCACCGTACTGACACCCTCCACCCTGCATGTCTCGCGCAGCATGGCGAAGTTCCTGCGCAAGACCGCCTTTCGGGTGACCTTCGATACGGACTTTTCGGCGGTCCTGCGCGCCTGCGCTGAACCGCGCGATTATACCGATGCCACCTGGATCACCGCCGATATGCGGCGCGCCTATGAGGAGCTGCATCGGCGCAACATTGCCCACTCGGTGGAGGTCTGGGATGGGACCGAGCTCGTCGGCGGACTCTATGGGCTCGCGCTGGGCAAGGTCTTCTTCGGCGAATCCATGTTCAGCCGCCGCAGCAACGCATCGAAAACCGGCTTTATCAGTCTGGTTCGCGAACTCGAGCGGTGTGGCTGCGAGCTGATCGACTGCCAGATGCCGACCGACCACCTGGAAAGTCTGGGCGCTACAACTATTTCCCGCGCGGCTTTCGTCCAGGCTCTCGACAGGCTGTGCAATGAGCAGATCCCCAGCTGCTGGCGGAACATGCCGGCTCGGGCGCAGGATTGAAGCCCTCCATGCAGCTTCTATACTCAGATCTCCTGGCAGACAGATTCCAGAGCGATTCCCATGACTGATCTGGCGCACCTGAAGTTCTACGCGACCCAGCCGCACCCCTGCAGCTACCTCACCGAGGAGCAGGCGGTGACGCTGTTTCTTGACCCGCAGCAGCCGATCGAGACGGATACCTACAGTCAATTGTCGGAACTGGGTTTTCGTCGCAGTGGCGAACACCTGTATCGCCCGCACTGCGCGCAGTGCCGGGCCTGTGTTCCAGCACGCATCCCGTCCGCGGACTTCGTGCCGAACAGGCAACAGGCGCGCATCCACAAGCGCAACCGCGATCTGCAGGTAACCAGCCGGCGTCCGGCCATGAATGAAGAGATCTACCAGCTGTATTCCCGCTATATCATCGCCCGCCACAGCGACGGCGACATGTATCCGCCGAGCCGTGAGCAGTTTCAGTCCTTTCTCGTCAGCGAGGATGCATTCTGCGAATTCAACGAGTTCCGCCTGGATGGCCGCCTGCTCGCGGTTGCAGTCACCGACCGGCTGAACAATGGGTTGTCGGCGGTATACACCTTCTTCGATCCGGACGAGTCATCCCGCAGCCTGGGCCGCTATGCGATCCTCTGGCAAATCGAGCAGGCACGCCTGGCCGGTCTGCCAGCAGTCTATCTCGGCTACTGGATCAGAAACTGCCGCAAGATGAGCTACAAGACCGAATATCGGCCGCTGGAAATGTTGATCAATCAGCGCTGGATCAGGGTCAATTGATCAGGTTCAAGTAAAAGTACCGGCAAAACTTGGCTGTTGTTGCCTTTTGAGGCACAATTGCTCACCTTTTTTGCGGGCTCTCATACCGACAGCCCGCCTAATGCAACAGATTGAGAGGCCTTTGCTTAATGGCGAAAGAAGACAGTATTGAAATGGAAGGCACCATCGTGGACACCCTGCCCAACACCATGTTCCGGGTTGAGCTGGAAAACGGCCACGTCGTGACTGCCCACATTTCAGGCAAGATGCGCAAAAACTACATTCGCATCCTGACCGGTGACAAGGTGCGCGTTGAACTGACACCCTACGACCTGACCAAGGGTCGCATCACCTACCGCGCTCGCTGAGTTCGGCGGTAGCGTATCCGCAACGCCCCGACACTTCAGTCAGGGGCGATGATTTACCCCCGCTGGCTTTTCTCACATCCCCATAAACAAAAAACCGCGTGCAAACCTGCTGTCTGCACACGGCGAAGGGTGGTTGGCGGTCGTATCAGCGTGCCATGTATTTACCCAGCTCGATCTTGCCGATTGATGCGCGATGCACCTCATCCGGGCCATCGGCCAGACGCAAGGTACGCTGCATGGCATACATGTGGGCGAGCGGTGTGTCCTCCGACACCCCTGCCCCGCCATGCATCTGGATGGCACGGTCGATGACGCGCAACGCCACATTCGGAGCTACCACCTTGATCTGCGCAATCTCGCTCTTGGCGATCTTGTTACCTACGGTATCCATCATGTAGGCCGCATTCAACGTCAGCAGGCGCGCCTGGTTGATCTCGATCCGCGATTCCGCGATCAGGTCGATATTGCCACCCAGCTGGGCCAGACGGCGTCCGAAGGCCTCACGCTCCACCGAGCGGCGGCACATCAGCTCCAGAGCACGCTCGGCTGCGCCGATCGAACGCATGCAGTGGTGGATGCGGCCTGGCCCGAGGCGGCCCTGAGCAATCTCGAAGCCGCGACCCTCACCCAGCAGCACGTTGCTGTAGGGCACCCGGACGTTATCCAGGATAACCTCCGCATGGCCATGGGGCGCGTCGTCATAGCCGAATACCGGGAGCGGACGCAGAACCTTTACGCCGGGCGCGTCCATCGGCACCAGAATCATGGAGTGCTGCTGGTGGCGCGGCGCATCGGGGTTGGTCAGACCCATGAAGATCATCACCTTGCAGCGTGGATCACAGGCACCGGAAGTCCACCATTTGCGGCCATTGATCACCCACTCATCGCCTTCGCGACGGGCATTGGCCTGCATATTGGTCGCGTCGGATGAAGCCACCCCTGGCTCAGTCATGCCGAAACAGGAGCGGATCTCGCCGGCCAGCAACGGTTCCAGCCATTGTTTCTTGTGCTCTTCACTGCCATAGCGCACCAGCACTTCCATATTGCCGGTATCCGGCGCGCTGCAGTTGAAGGCTTCGGAGGCCAGGCCAGAGCGGCCCATCAATTCGGCCAGTGGCGCGTACTCCAGGTTGGTCAAGCCAGCACCCAGCTCCGATTCAGGCAGGAACAGGTTCCACAGGCCGGCGGCACGGGCTTTTTCCTTCAGTTCCTCGACAATGGCGGTGGGCTGCCAGCGATCGCCTTCGGCAACCTGCCGGTGGAAAATTGCTTCTGCGGGAAAGACATGCTCCTGCATGAAAGCATCGACCTGCTCACGCAGCTGTTGAACCTTGGGGGAGTATCCGAAATTCATAATTCACGCACCTTTTCCGTTTTGTTGTACATATGTATCTGGGTCACAAAAAAGGTAGATGAGTCACGCAAATTTATCTAACCTATTTTCCGCGTGTATAAAGATTCATAAGTTATATATACTCAGCCCGTCTGTATCTATAAGAGCCTATAAACAAGCCATATGAAGGATCCAGCGATGAACCTCAGTAAAGTGGACCTGAACCTGTTCATTGTGTTTGATGCCATCTACACCGAAGCGAACCTGACCCGAGCCGGCCAGATCGTCGGCATCACCCAGCCAGCGGTGAGCAATGCTCTGGCCCGACTGCGTGACACCTTCAACGATCCGCTGTTCGTGCGCACCGCTCAGGGCATGGTGCCGACGCCGATGGCGCAGAACATCATCACTCCGGTGCGCCACGCGCTGCAGTTGCTGCGCGTTTCCGTACAGGAAAGCCGCAGCTTCAACCCCGACCAAGCCAACAAGACCTACCGCATCAGCATGACCGACCTCACCGAGGCGGTGATCCTGCCGCACCTGGCGGCGCGCATCCGGCGCCTGGCACCGAATATCAATATCGACAGCTTCCTTACCCGGCGCCGGGAAACCACCAAGGAACTGGCCGCCGGACGTCTGGACTTTGCCATCGACGCGCCGTTGAACACCGATACCCAGGTGCGCCATGTAAAGCTGTTCGAAGATCGCTACGTCTGCATCATGCGCAAGGGCCACCCGCTGGCGGGGAAAGACAAGATCAGCCTGGACGACTATCTGGCGCAGTCGCACATCCATATCTCCAGCCGCCGCAACGGGCTGGGCCATGTGGACCTGGCTTTGGGCAAGATGGGGATCCAGCGCCGCGTCGTGCTGCGCTCGCAGCATTACCAGATGGCGCCGCTGGTGCTGGAATCGACCGACATGGTGATGACCGTCAACGAGCGCTTCGCCCTTCGTCATAACCTGCACTGGGCGGAGCTGCCAATCGAGGACATTCCGCCGATCCAGACGCACCTGTTCTGGCATGAAAGTACCGATCAGGACCCGGCCAACCGCTGGATGCGCGAACAGATTATCGAGCTGTCGCAACAGCTCGAGCGCAAGATGAACAAGGAACGGGAAGCACAGCTGCAAGCTGGCGCCTGATCCGCTTCACTCCAGCGTCGGCTCTTCTCCGGGAGCCGGCGCGAACTGGCCTTCCCAGATTTCCCGATACTTCTCCAATAGCCGGCGCGGCTCGCCCTGACCGGCCATTCGATGCATGCCCTGAGCCAGCGCTGCGCGCAGCGCCGGCGAATTGCAGGCCGAGTTATGCGACACCGTGAAGTACAGTGCCTCGTTGATCAGCGAACCTTCAATAACGTCCAGCTGATCGAGGATGTTCATCTGCGCCGCCAGGGCCAACCCCTGATGCCGTTCGTAGATGACATAATCAACCCGCTCGCGCGCCAGCAATTCGAAGGATTGCTGGATGGAAGGAACCATGTTGATTTCGAGATGATCGGCAGCGTAGGTATCGAAAGCGGCGCCGAAGCTGTTACTGACCAGCGAGCTGCCGCGCTTGCCGCGCAGATCGTCCCAGCCACTGTAGGGAAATGCCTTGCCACGCTTGACGAAGATCACGCTCGGCACATCCATGTAGGCGGGATGTACATAGTCCATCTCGGCGAGGCGACTGGGCGTGAGAAAGGCGCCGGCAAGCATATCAACCCTACCGCTGCGCACTTCCTCCTGGGCGCGGGACCAGGGCCCCACATGCAGTGCATCGACGTGGATACCGCTGCCGTCCAGCACCTTCTCCAGTAGCTCTACCGCCGCGCCGGTCAACCGCTTGGGATCATCCGGGTCCACCCACAGCACCGGTGGGTACTGAGCGTTGCCGGTGACCACGATGCGCTCACAGGTGCCGTTTGCCGCCAGAGTCTGGCCGCTGATGCCCAGCAGGGCGAATGTCAGCGCCACCGCTGACCACAGCTTGCCATTGCATGCCGTATGCTCCCTCATCCTGCGCTCTCCCGTCATCATCACAGACCGCAGTATAGCGACAGATCAGGCGGCCGATTCAACCGCACCGCTATGAAAGCGAAATTCCGCATCATCCTCGATGATCGCCTGGGCCTCGATCGCAGCAAAGAAGGCAATACGCTCGTCTATCGGCTCATCGGCGTAATCGCGGGCCAGCTTGAGATAGTCCTGGTAGTGACGCGCCTCGGATTTGAGCAGGGAGCGATAGAAGTCGCCCAGCTCGGCGTCCAGGTGCGGCGCCAGTTTGGCAAAACGCTCGCAGGAACGTGCCTCGATGAATGCGCCAACAATCAGCGTATCCACCAACCGCCCCGGCTCCACGGTACGCACATGCTCGCGCAGCCGCTGAGCGTAGTGGCTGGCGGATAATCCGCGATAGGCCACGCCACGCTTGCTCATCAGCGCAATGACCTGTTCAAAATGCCGCAGCTCCTCCCTTGCCAGGCGCGACATCTTCTGCAGCAGCTCCGGTTTGTCGATATAGCGGAACATCAGGTTCAGCGCCGTCGAGGCGGCCTTCTTCTCGCAGTTGGCATGGTCGATCAGCAGTTCTTCGGGATGTGCCAGTGCCTGGCGCACCCAGGCATCCGGGGTGGCGCGCCAGAGGAAGGCGAGCAATTCGTCGGGGAGTGTCATGTCTTCACGCAGTCAGTGGATCAACCGGCGATTATACGGCTACGGCGGCACCCTGTCAGACCCACGGCATTGATCCGAGTCAACAGCAGGACGGGAAAAAACGTCTACATTGTCAGTAAGGGAATCCGAAGGCTCCCAACAGCGACATGCCCCGTTGAAAAGGAAGAACCCATGCAAGCCATCAAACGAATACTGGTGGTCATCGACCCCACCCGGGAAGACAACGTAGCGCTGGTACGATCCAGGCTGATTGCCGCTTTCATCGGTGCCGAGCTGCATCTGCTGGCATGCGAGAACCGCCACGACCACAAACCGCTGCTGGCGGAGCTGTGCGCCGGGCTGGAAGCCGCCGGCGTCACGGCCAGTTATACCCAGACGTGGCACGCCAACCTGACCGAGACCATAGTACATACCCTGAGAGCCGAGGGCTGCGGGCTGGTAATCAAGCAGCACCTGCCGGATAACCCCTTGAAAAAAGCCCTGCTGACCCCGGATGACTGGAAGCTGCTGCGTTATTGCCCAGCACCGGTATTGCTGGTCAAGGACAGCGCCTCCTGGATGCATGGCAACGTTCTGGCCGCGGTCGACCTGGGCAACCATGACGACCAGCATCATGTGTTGCATGACACCATCGTCAGCCACGCGGCGGATATCGCCGACATGATCAATGGCCAGATGCATCTGATCAGCGCTCACCCGGCGCCCATGCTGTCGGCCGCCAATCCGGTCTACCAGCTGCGCGAGAACATCGTCAGGATCTATACCGACAAGGCCGCGCGTTACCGTGATCAGTACAATATCCCCGAGTCCAACCTGCATATCGACGAGGGGCCGGCCGATACGCTGATACCCAAGGTGGCGCAGCAGATCGGGGCCAGCGTGACCGTTATCGGCACCGTCGCCCGCACCGGCATCTCCGGGGCGCTGATCGGCAATACCGCGGAAGTGGTGCTGGATCAGCTGGGCGGAGATGTGCTGGTACTCAAACCTGATGACATGGTCGCCCATCTGGAACAACTACTGGAAAAGTGAGCCAATGATCGCGGCCTGCCACCGGGCCGCGACCTTTTGTCCCTTGCCAACAACAAGAGGCAGGTTGTATCGCCGTCTGCCTTAACTTTGTGCGCCTGTTCCTGTAGAATTGCTGGCCGCCGTGAGTGCATGTGTACAGGCGTTTGCCCGCAACCGTATTCTGTTACCCCAGTAAATCAGGTTGCCCCCACCAGATCGGGCCTGCGCTTGCACCCATCCCTATTTTCGGCATCCCAGGTCCGTGAGGATGACCGTTCCGTCACAAACGGAACAGACTGATGAGGGTAATTATTGTGCTTGAAGCCTATCGCAAACACGTTGAAGAACGCGCCGCCCAAGGCGTCGTGCCTCAGCCGCTTAATGCCGAACAAACCGCTGGTCTGGTTGAGCTTCTGAAAAACCCGCCGGCCGGCGAAGAAGAATTCCTGCTTGATCTGCTCACCAACCGCGTTCCGCCGGGAGTGGATGAAGCTGCTTACGTCAAAGCCGCTTTCCTGTCTGCAGTAGCCAAGGGTGAAGCCACCTCGCCGCTGCTGAACAAGGTCCGCGCCGTCGAACTGCTGGGTACCATGCAGGGCGGCTACAACATCGCCACCATGGTCGAGCTGCTCGACAGTGAAGAACTGGCTGCCACCGCCGCCGAACAACTCAAGCACACTCTGCTGATGTTCGACGCCTTCCACGACGTCGCTGAGCGCGCCAAGAACGGCAACGAGTACGCCAAGGCCGTGCTGGAATCCTGGGCCGCCGGTGAATGGTTCACCAACCGCCCTGCCGTTGCAGAAAAGATCAGCCTGACCGTGTTCAAGGTGCCTGGCGAAACCAACACCGACGACCTGTCCCCGGCTCCGGACGCCTGGTCGCGCCCGGACATCCCGCTGCACGCCCTGGCCATGCTGAAAATGGCCCGTGACGGCATCGAGCCGGTCGAGCCCGGCGTTACCGGTCCGCTGACTCAGATCGAAGCCATGAAGGCCAAGGGTCTGCCAGTTGCCTACGTTGGTGACGTGGTCGGTACCGGCTCTTCGCGCAAGTCCGCCACCAACTCGGTGCTGTGGTTCTTCGGCGACGACATCCCCAACGTGCCGAACAAGCGCGCTGGTGGTTTCTGCTTCGGCACCAAGATCGCTCCGATCTTCTACAACACCATGGAAGACGCCGGCGCCCTGCCGATCGAGTTCGACTGCAACGACCTGAACATGGGCGACGCCATCGACGTCTACCCCTACGAAGGCAAGGTCTGCAAGCACGGCACTGACGAAGTCATCACCACCTTCGAACTGAAGACCCAGGTGCTGCTCGACGAAGTACGCGCCGGTGGCCGTATTCCGCTGATCATCGGCCGTGGTCTGACCGAGAAGGCCCGCGCCGAGCTGGGTCTGGGCGGCTCCGAGCTGTTCCGCAAGCCGGAAGCACCTGCCGAGAGCAACAAGGGCTACACCCTGGCGCAGAAGATGGTCGGCAAGGCCTGTGGCGTCGAAGGCGTTCGCCCGGGTACCTACTGCGAACCCAAGATGACTACCGTCGGCTCCCAGGATACTACTGGCCCGATGACCCGTGACGAGCTGAAAGACCTGGCTTGCCTGGGCTTCTCCGCCGATCTGGTGATGCAGTCCTTCTGCCACACCGCAGCCTATCCGAAGCCGATCGACGTCAACACCCACCACACCCTGCCCGACTTCATCCACAACCGTGGTGGTGTCGCGCTGCGTCCGGGTGACGGCATTATCCACAGCTGGCTGAACCGCATGTTGCTGCCCGATACCGTCGGTACCGGTGGCGACTCGCACACCCGCTTCCCGATGGGCATCTCCTTCCCGGCCGTTCCGGTCTGGTCGCCTTCGCCGCAGCCACTGGCGTCATGCCGCTGGACATGCCGGAATCGGTACTGGTGCGCTTCAAGGGTGAAATGCAGCCGGGTATCACCCTGCGTGACCTGGTCCATGCGATCCCCTACTACGCGATCCAGGAAGGCCTGCTGACCGTCGAGAAGAAAGGCAAGAAGAACATCTTCTCCGGCCGTATTCTCGAGATCGAAGGTCTGAGCGGTCTGACTGTCGAGCAGGCTTTCGAGCTGTCCGACGCCTCCGCCGAACGTTCCGCTGCCGGTTGCACCATCAAGCTGCCGGAAGACGCCATCGCCGAGTACCTGAAGTCCAACATCACCCTGCTGCGCTGGATGATTGCCGAAGGCTACGACGACGCTCGTACCCTGGAGCGTCGTGCCCAGGCAATGGAAGCCTGGCTGGACAACCCGGAACTGATGCAGGCCGACGCCGATGCCGAGTACGCTGCGGTCATCGAAATCGATCTGGCCGACGTCAAGGAGCCGATCCTGTGCGCGCCGAACGATCCTGACGATGCCCGTCTGCTGTCCGACGTTGTCGGCCGCCAGATCGACGAAGTCTTCATCGGCTCGTGCATGACCAACATCGGTCACTTCCGCGCCGCTGGCAAGCTGCTGGAGAAGAACAAGGACTCTCTGCCGACCCGTCTGTGGCTCGCCCCGCCGACCAAGATGGATCAGTGGATGCTGACCGAAGAAGGCTACTACGGCATCTACGGCAAGGCTGGTGCGCGCATGGAAATGCCGGGCTGCTCGCTGTGCATGGGTAACCAGGCACGCATCGCCGCCAAGTCGACTGCGGTTTCCACCTCCACGCGGAACTTCCCGAACCGCCTGGGTGATGGCGCCGATGTCTTCCTGGCCTCCGCCGAGCTGGCTTCGGTTGCCGCCATCCTGGGTCGTCTGCCGAGCGTTGATGAGTACATGACCTACGCAGCTGATCTCAACAGCATGTCTGCCGAGGTCTACCGCTACATGAACTTCAACGAAATCGCGTCCTACCAGAAGGCTGCTGCCAGCATTCCGGTGACCGAAATCTGATTACCCGTAATCAGTGAAAGAACCCCGCTTTGTGCGGGGTTTTTTTATGCCAGCGAAAAACAACCGGAACCGGCTGGAAGGATTTCTTGTCACAAATTTTGTACTTGCATTGAAAGATGACGCAAACAAGAGGATTGAAAACATGAAGAAATGGTTAATTGCCGCGTTCTGCATCTCCGGAATGTTTGCTCTGGTCGGCTGCTCCAACGATCACCTGATTCGCACCAGCGACGGACAGGTCATTGAAGCGGACAATAAACCGGAAATCGACGACGACACCGGCATGATCGAATACGAGGACCATAGCGGCCGCGATAATCAGATTCCGCAGGGCGATGTCCGCGAAATCAAGGAACGTTGATCTCGCCCTGCCCTGCGGGCGCGCGCCCCGCAGGGCACCCCAAAGCAGACCGCTCCACCCAGGATGAACATCAGGATCGACATTAAGGCAGCAGCAATGGCAAACGTACGGCGTTCACGTATACGCCGAAAGTCCCGCAGAAGACGCGCCCGCCGGCGCACCTATCTCCTTTTCCTTGACCGCCAGATAGAATCCTGGCGCGAACGTGGCGTATTGCTGGACAGGCTACGGCGCAAGAGACGGTAGGATGAAATGACCAAGCAGTGAGGTTAGTCAATACCTGTGGGAGCGGCTCTTCCATGAAGATGCCGCGTCCTACTGCAACAGGAACCCCGCCGCCTTGCCCTCGAACACCACCAGCCGCGCCAGGGTGTCATCACCTCCATCGGCAAAGCTGATCTTCCAGATTTCCACCCGGTACCCCTGCTGATTCAGATGGGTGAGGTAATCTGCTTCATAACCTTGCTCGACCCGCTCAGCGATGACGTCAGTCACCCGGTTGAACTCTTCCTCGGGGATTCCCGTCTGGAAGTCCTCGGTGCCCAGCACCCTGAACTGTTGGTAATCTTCCGCGGCGACCGCCTCCAGCAGGCTGGACAGCAGGTGGCGCGCTTGCGCCGGTTCGTTATCGGCCCAGGCGGCTGCCGGCAGCAGGAGAGCGGCAGCAATCAGAACACAACGCAGCATTGATGACTTCATGGCTACATCTCCGGTCATACGGGTGGATTGCCGCAGTATAGTCAGAGCGCTCGTACCATACCTAACGGCGGAAATGATCGACCGATGGTGTACCGCGGCTATGGCGCGGTGCAGGGCTGCCAGCTAGAATACGCCACGTTTTTTCTTACTCCATGGCCTTCGATGACTGACACCGCGACCCCCACCAAGAACAGTGCCCCCAGTGTAGGATTCATATCACTTGGGTGCCCGAAAGCGCTCGTAGACTCCGAACGCATCCTCACCCAGCTGCGCACTGAAGGCTATCAGGTAGTGCCGACCTATGAGGGCGCGGATGTGGTGGTGGTCAATACCTGTGGCTTCATCGACTCGGCCAAGGCAGAATCCCTGGACGCCATTGGCGAGGCGATTGCCGAGAACGGTCGGGTCATCGTCACCGGTTGCATGGGTGTCGAGGAAGGGACCATTCGCGATGTGCATCCCAGCGTGCTGGCAGTAACCGGCCCGCAGCAATACGAACAGGTAGTCAATGCTGTGCACGAAGTCGTGCCGCCGCGGGCTGATCACAATCCGCTGATCGACCTGGTACCGCCACAGGGCGTCAAGCTGACCCCCCGGCATTACGCCTATCTGAAGATTTCCGAAGGCTGTAATCACAGCTGCAGTTTCTGCATCATTCCTTCCATGCGTGGCAAGCTGGTCAGCCGCCCGGTGGGCGAGGTTCTGAGCGAAGCCGAGCGTCTGGTCAAGTCGGGCGTCAAGGAGCTGCTGGTCATCTCCCAGGACACCAGCGCTTATGGTGTGGATATCAAGTACCGCACCGGTTTCTGGAATGGCCGCCCGGTGAAGTCACGCATGACTGAAATGTGCGAGGCGCTCAGCGAACTGGGCGTCTGGGTGCGGCTGCACTATGTGTACCCCTACCCGCACGTGGATGAGCTGATCCCGCTGATGGCCGAGGGCAAGATCCTGCCGTATCTGGATATTCCCTTCCAGCATGCCAGCCCGAAAGTGCTCAAGGCGATGAAGCGCCCTGCCTTCGAAGACAAGACCCTGGCCCGTATCCGCAAGTGGCGCGAGATCTGTCCCGAGCTGACCATCCGCTCGACCTTCATCGTCGGCTTCCCCGGCGAAACCGAGGAAGATTTCCAATATCTGCTCGACTGGCTGACCGAAGCGCAGCTCGACCGCGTCGGCTGCTTCCAGTATTCCCCAGTGGAGGGCGCTCCCGCCGAAGCACTGGGCCTGGAAGCTGTGCCGGACGAGATCAAGCAGGACCGCTGGGACCGTTTCATGGCCCACCAGCAGGCCATCTCTACCGCTCGCCTGCAGCTGAAGATCGGCAAGACCATCCAGGTGCTCATTGATGAGGTGGACGAGGAAGGCCCCATCGCCCGCTCCATGGCCGATGCGCCGGAAATCGATGGCAACGTTTATATCGACAGCGATGAGCCGCTGCAGCCCGGCGACATCGTCAGCGTGCGGGTCACCGCCGCCGACGAATATGATCTCTGGGCAGAGCTGGTCTGAACCGAAACACACCGGGGCCCATGGCCCCGGTTTTCGTATCGAATGAACTCTTGGATGTTGCACCTGAGCCGCAAATGACAGTCCAACCTGTATACACCGCAATAACGGCTCATTCAGGAGGGCACCATGGCGATGCTAAGCAACTATTCCGAGCAGGCCCCTTCCCGCGCAGAGGTCGATGCTTACCAGGGCGCCACTGTGATCGAATTCGGTACCGACTGGTGCGGCCACTGCCAGGCAGCACAACCGCATCTCGCCAAGGCATTCAGCGAACATCTCCATCTGCAGCATCTGAAGATTGAAGATGGTCCCGGACGGCCACTGGGTCGATCCTTCCGGGTCAAATTGTGGCCCACCCTGATCTTCATGCGCGACGGGGAAGAAATCGAACGGCTGGTGCGGCCGCAAGATGCAGAGTCGATTCGGCAAGCGATGAACAACATCGTTCGTTGATTCTGTGACCGCCATGGATGACCATTTATCTGGATGATAGTCGCGGTGCCGGCATGGCCTTTTCCGCTGCTCAAGGGCAGACTGACTGTCTGATCCATGAGACAAGTACAAGGCATTCCATGACAGAACAGGCATTGCAGGACCTTCTTTCACCGCACGGCGTATGTTACGGCTGTGGCGGCGGCAACCCGCACGGGTTACAGATCAAGAGCCACTGGGATACGGATGGGGTGCATGTGATCACCAGACATCTGCCGGAGACCAAATACTGCGGCTGGCCGGACCTGGTGTACGGTGGGCTGATCGCCATGCTGGTGGATTGCCACTCCAACTGGACGGCAATGGCCTATCACCTGCGCGCCGAACAGGCCGACGGCAAGGACCCGACCGCGATCAACTGCGTGACCGGCGAACTGGGCATCAAATATATCAAGCCAACCCCCATGGGCGTGGAGTTGACCCTGCGTGCCCGAGTGGATGGCCCGCTCGGGCGCAAGAGCCGCATCATTTGCGAGATCTACGCTGGTGATGTGCTGACCGCTATCGGTGATTCGATCTTCGTGCGGGTGGATGCCGGCAAGCTGGCGGAACAGGCACACGGGCACGAGGCCTGAGGCCGGCTATCAACCGGCTGCCGGCAACCACCAGATCAGCAGTAACGGGATGAATATGAATGACAGCAGGGTCGAGCAGATGACCAGGCTGGCTACGGTTTCCGGGGAGCGATTGGCCTTCACCGCAAACAGGTAATTGAACACCGCCACCGGCATCGCCGCCTGCAATACCAGAACCCCCTGGGCCAGCGGTGGCAGGTCCAGGGCCAGGGCGATACCCCAACCGATGGCCGCGCCGCAGAGCATCCGCAGCCCGCCGAGCGCCATGCCCTTCCCTACCTGCTTGGGCCGAATGCTGGCCAGGGATACACCCAGCGTCAGCAACATCATGGGAATGCTCAGACTCCCCAGCAGATCAATCGTATTACCCAGCCAGCGCGGCAACTGCAGATCCAGCAAGAGAACCACCAGCGCTACCCCCAGGCTGAGAATCACCGGGTTGAGCAACAGGCGCCGCCAGGACTCCGCTGCGCCGGAAAGGATCATCCCCACACTGAAGTGCCCCACCGAGAGCACCACGAAGAACGCCACTGCCAACGCCAGTCCCGGCTCACCAAAGGCGTAGAGACTGATCGGCAATCCCATATTGCCGGTGTTGGGGAACATATAAGCAGGCACCAGCACTTTAGGATCAGCATTGATCGTGCGACTCAACACCCAGCCGACTACCGCCATCAACAGCGTGATCACCACGCAGCCCAGGGCCATCTGACCAAATATCTCCAGATCTATCTCGGCGCGGCTCAATGTCGAGAGCACCAGACAGGGGGTGCTGATGTTGAGCACCAGGCGGGTAACGAACTCGGTGGGATAGGCCTGACCGGAACGCGCCCAGCCATAGCCGATACCAGCGACGATCAGTACGGGAGCCATGACGGCGAAAAGCTCGAAAAACATAGGGGTGCTCAGCTCAGTGATCGTTGACGCAACTGTTGATAACCACGGCGGGTCAGCAACAGCAGATGACGGGTACTGGGATAAATCCTGCCGTCGGCCTTGAGACTGTCGATCAGCTCCTGATGCTCATCAGCCGGCAACAGGAAATAGTCCACCCTCTCAACGAGATCAGCCTCACAAACCTTGAACCAGCGGAAGTTGGTGCCCTTGGGCAGGCCGTTCAGCTCATCCAGCTGACGCAGACTCAGGGTTTCGGTTCCAGCGAAGGTAATCGGGTCTACAACGGACATGGGACTTTCCCGACCAGCAAAAACAGGATGGCAACCATAACAGAATCAGCGGCTTCCGGGGCCGGCAATCGCAGACAGCCTGCACTTTCGGGCACCGTCCCGGTCTGAATTACCGAACCGCATCATTGCTGGAGGCCTGCTGTTGAAGACCATCCTGTTTCGATTGCTGAAGTGGCTGCTGGTCCTGGGGATCATTGCCGCAGCTGTGCTGACTCGCCCCTGGGAGCACATCCCGCCGCACTGGCATCCATGGCAGCCACTGGCCATTGATCATCCGATGACGGTAGTGAGTAAATGGAAGCTATCCCGCCTCCAGGAAGACCCACAACAATGTCTGGCGGTATTGGAAACCGCCCCCGAAGGCGCCATTGACTACCTGGCGCTGGATGACTACACACCCGTTGCCGGCTGCCCCTTGACCAATGTGGTGCGGGTCAGCCGTACCGGCGTGCGTTTCAGCTCCATCTTCACGGTGACCTGTCCACTGGCGGTGGCCTGGGTCATGTTCGAGCGCCAGCAGCTCCAGCCGCTGGCACAGCAGCATCTGGACAGCGCGCTGGTACGGGTCGACCATCTGGGCAGTTTTGCCTGTCGCAATATCTATCATCGTGAAAGCGCTCGGCGCAGCCAGCATGCAACGGCCAACGCCTTCGACGTGGCGGGCTTTCGTTTCGAGAATGGGCAGCAGATCTCGGTGCTGGCACATTGGGATGATGAAGATGCCACGTATAAATCGGCCTTCCTCAAGGATGCCCATGATGCCGCCTGTGGCTACTTCGGTACGGTGCTGGGGCCAGATTACAACCAGCCCCATGAAAATCACTTTCACTTCGACGGCAGTGGCTTCGGTTTCTGCCGCTGATGCTGTATGCAGATGCTAAAAAGCCGACCTCACAAGGTCGGCTTTCTGTTGCTGTTGCTGTTGCCGATCAGTAAGGACAGTTGCCGCGGTACTCGGAAATGTTCCGGTCAGACTCGTGATTCGGGCCACACAGGAATTGGCTGTAGCGCGTATCGTTATCCAGGAAGCGCTTCATCCAGGACACCCCGAAGCGGCTGAGTACGTCATTGTTCAGGCCACCCCCATTGGCGCAGTAGTGCGATCCGTTATTGATCTCGACATAGGCCTTGTCGATGTCATCCGGCAGTTGATTGTAGAAGGGCGACGCGTGGCTGCGTACCGGGGCGATGAGATCGGATTCACAGGCGAAGATCAGCGTGGGTGCCTGTACTCCCCTGAAGCGGGTGGTATCCCATGGCGCCAGCGGAATGGCTGCCTTGATCCGCCCTTCGCTGGCCACCCGCAGGGTGCCACCACCGCCCATGGACCAACCAATGACACCCAGACGCTCGGTATCGATCATGCCATTGACCGGGCTGGTCCGGCTGGTGTTCTGACTAACCAGGTAGTCGAGCGCATTGTTGATCTGACGGGCACGGCTAGGCGGCTGATCGAAGCCGGTGTTGGTGTCGATGGTCATGACCACGAAGCCATGGGACGCCAGTTTGGGTCCCCACCACTCGATGGACGACTCGGCGGATACGAAGCCAGGAATCACCACGATGGCGGCCATGGTACCGGTGGTGCCGGTCGGGTAATGAATAGTCCCACCACCGAAACCGCTGACCAGCCCGGAAACCCGACTGGTCCGCACACTGTGGGGTCCTGTGGGTGCCTCGAGGAAGGCGACGCTCGGGTCAGGCCCTCGCTCGTAAGCCTGATCGGGATCAGTCGGTCCATCAGTCGGCGGGTTGACCGCAAAGGCAGAAGACGATAGCAGCAGCGCGCCTGCGGCCATCATGGCCAGCAGCGATTGGGATAGATTTTTATTGATCATTATTACTCCAGGAACATTTTTTCAGTTTGTTGTTACTTGCATATAACGCTTTATATTGATGTCCCGAACGAGAACCGCCATCAACAGCGGGAAAGTATTTTAGTTGCTGCCCACGGCGTCAATGGCGAACAGGCAAGTTCACCCGCATGGGTTAATTCAAATGTTCGCTTGGTTATAAACATGTCGACCAAGCGATGTATTTTGCAATAAATCAATGAGTTACAATCACCGTACTCACTCTTTCGTGTGAATGGCCAACTAACATCTATCCTGAATAAGCCACCGCCCGCCAGAGTGCTATTTAATTCTTCGCGGATGCTTCACGTTCGACTGCCAACATCACAGTCTCAGTCTGGAGGCAAGATGGGGCTGTTATACTTGCCGCGACTATTATTCGCGGCTCTGCTACCATCCCAGGCAGGTACCCGCCGGCTTGGGCTGCCGAAACCGCGAAGCACTATCGAGAAATGCCTAACACAGGTTGAAAACATGAAAGCGCTCAGAGCCGTGCCCCTGTTCATGTTACTGGCTGGCTGCAGCAACGCCGAAGAGCCTGCGGCCGACAGCTGCAGCAACGCCTTGACCACCATGGAAATCAATGCCTGTGCCGCGGCGCAACAGGAGCAGACCGAGGCCCAGTTGAATGCGGTATATCAGCAGTTGATGGATCGCCTTGCCGAGCCGGATAGCGGCCTGGATGATCCTGGCTCGGTACGGGAGCAGGTGCGCGCCGCCCAGCGTCTGTGGATCGACTTCCGCAAGGCTGATTGCGATGCCCAGTTCGCCCTGTACGCCGGTGGCAGTATCCGCACCGCCGTCTATCTCGGCTGCATGCAGACCCGGGCCGCCCAACGGATTACCGAGCTGGAGTCGTATTTCCCCTATTGAGACGCAGCCGTGCGGTCATAGATTGACGCCGACGCGACGACAGCAGATCATTCCTGCCTGACCGCAACAGGGATACGCAACATGTTTGAGAATGTGGATTGGCTACCGGATAACTTCGTCATTTCCGACGCGGTGCTGAGCCTGCTGGCCAGTTCGGCCATTCTGATGGTAACGGTTTTCATCCTACGCGCACTGACGACACGCTTCATCCAGCGCACCGTGCAGTCGCCCGAACTGCGTGGCAAATGGCTGGTCAATTCGCGCAACGGCTTCCTGCTGCTATTGCTGCTCGGGCTGGTAATGATCTGGGGCGAAGAGCTGCGAACACTGGCACTGTCCATCGTCGCTATCGCTGTGGCGTTCGTAGTGGCAACCAAGGAACTCATCCTGTGCTTCACTGGCTCGATCCTCAAGAGTGGTTCGCGTTCCTTCGTCCTCGGCGACCGCATCCAGATCAAGGATCTGCGTGGCGACGTGATCGATCAGAGCCTGCTGGCGACCACCATTCTGGAAGTTGGTCCTGGCAAGCATCTGCACCAGCGCACCGGGCGCCGGATCGTCATTCCCAACGCGCTGTTCGTATCCGAGCCGGTGATCAACGAAAGCTTCACCACCCACTACGACTTTCATGTGTTCACCATCCCTTTCAAGCGGGAAGATAACTGGCAGGCAGCCCAGCAAGCATTGCTGGCGTCTGCGACCCGTCACTGCGAACCCTACCTGGAACTGGTGCGGCGCTACATGAGCAAGATCGGCAACCAGCGTGGCCTGATGATGCCCTCGGTTGACCCTCGGGTAACCATCCAGGTGCCGGTCGCCGGCGAGATCCACCTGACCGTGCGCATCCCCGCCAAAGCCGGTGAGCGCAATTTCATCGAGCAGGCGATCCTCACCGACGTGTTCTCCGAGAACGACTTCTCCCGCCATCGCGAACGCGATGAGGTGTCGGACACCCCCGCCCCGGCGCATTGATCGCGCGGTCAACCCAGCCGCGTCAAGGAAAGCCTCCGTGTACAAATATGTTCTGGTATTGCACATTCTGTCCGCCACGATCTGGACCGGCGGCCACCTGGTCCTGACGCTGGCCCTGCTGCCAAGGATTCTGCGGGAACGTTCGGTGGCCGATCTGCTGGCCTTCGAGTCGGCCTACGAAAAATGGGGCATGGCGGCGCTGGCGATACAGGTGCTATCCGGCCTCTGGCTCGCCCATACGCTGATCCCGGATATGGGCTCCTGGTTTGCCGCGGACAATTTCGTCACCCGGCTGATCTTGCTGAAACTGACCTTGCTCGCGCTGACTCTGGCCGTGGCGATGGACGCGCGACTGCGGGTCATTCCCCGGCTATCGGCCGATACTCTACCGGCCATGGCGCTGCGCATTCGATTGATCACCACCCTCGGCGTAGCCTTCGTTATCGTCGGCACCACTTTCCGTACTGGCCCCTGGCTCTAGGCTATTTGCGCATTGAAGGCGTGAAACGCCCTGAGCCGAAGCCAAGCGTATCCCGTGACGGCTCACCTGCGTCTATGCTGGAGTCAAGGCAGGAAGGGGAAAGATATGGCTAGGCGGCTCGGCAATGCGCTGCGAGTGTTATTGAGTTCTTACGTGACGACCGGCATATCTGCCGGGGTCGGACTCTTACTGGTGTCAGCCGGCGTCTATCTGCTGTTCGGCCGCTTCCCCGCCTCGGTGGCCGCCGTGGGCGCCATCATCTGTATCCCGCCCGATCATGCCCTGCCCCGGCGCGGCAAGCTCCGCAGCCTGCTGCCAGCGGCCCTGCTCGGTCTGCCGCTGTTCGTCAGCGTCCAGGCACTGCACGACCAGCCGCTGTATCTGGGATTGCTGCTGGTCCCGGCAACCTTCATCGCATTTCTGGCTGGTGCCTGGGGGCAGCGCGGAGTACCCATCGTCATCTCCATCATGCTCGCGATGATCTTCTCGATGGCCATACCCCAGCATCTCAACACCGGCTCACTGATGAATACCGCCTTGTATTTCGCCATGGGGTCGGCGTGCTACGTGTTGTATGCCACCGCGTCCAATGCGCTGCTCAACGGCCGCTATCGGGTGCAATTGCTGGCACAGTCCATGCTGACGCTGAGCCAGTTGATGCGCACCCAGGCCGACTGCTTCGACCCGACGACGGATACCCCGTCGACCGGCCAGCTGATGCAGCAGCAAGCCGCATTGGCGGATCAGTTGCAATCGGCCCGCGATCTGCTGCTGGAGTCGCCACGCACAACCCGCCGCCAGCGTCTGGCCGCCATGCTGATCAACGTGCTGGAAATGCGCGACCACCTGCTGGCCAGCGAGCTGGATCTGGACCTGATCAAATCCCGACCGGATTCGGCGGAGGCTTTGACCGCCATGCGCAAGGTCATCGATCAACTGGCGGATGAGGTCGATCGGATGGCCGATGCGCTGTTGCGCGGTCGCAAGCCCGCACCGCTCACTGACCTGCGACCAGCGCTGGCGGCGCTCAACCGGATCCAGGCCGAGTCATCCGGCCAGCCGGGCGATACACCGTCACTTCGCACCCTGCTGCGTGGCCTGACCAACCGGGTAGGCAACATCAACGACGAGATTCTGCGGTTGAACCGGCTGGCACGTGGCGATGTGGAACCTGATCTGGCGGCAGTACGCACTGCCTGGCAGCTGTTCGTCAGCCCCACCAACTGGTCACTGCGCCCGATCCTGGTGCTGTGGCGTTGGGATGCGCCGCCGATGCGCCACGCCATCCGCGCTGCGCTGGCGATCGGCACCGGCTATCTGCTGTCCCTGGCGCTGCCTTGGGCTACCCACGGTTACTGGATCCTGGTAACCATCGTGGTAGTACTGCGCGGCAGCCTGTCGCAGACTCTGGAGCGCCGCAACAGCCGTGTCGCCGGCACCATACTGGGCTGTGTTCTCGCCGGCGCGATTCTTTCCACCCAGGCACCGACGCTACTGCTGCTGGTGATAGTGCCGATTGCCCAGGCGGTATCCCATTCCTTCGCCATCAAACGCTATCTGATCACCGCCGTCGCGGCGACGGTGGTCAGCTTGGTCCAGGCGCACCTGCTCAGTGGCGTCGATATTCCGGTATTCAATGCGCTGGAGCGCATTGCCGACACCCTGATCGGGGTCGGCATCGCCTGGGCGTTCAGCTATGTATTACCATCCTGGGAACGCAGTCAGATTCCCTCGCTGGTGAACCGCACGCTGCTGGCTCAGGCCCGGCATGCGCAGGTCGCGCTGAACCTGGGTCATCTGACCGCGGTGGATAACGAGCCGGAGCTGGAGTGGCGACTTGCTCGCAAGGAGGCCTATGACAGCCTCTCGGCGCTGGTTCAGGCTACCCGGCGATCCATTGCCGAACCACGAGCGGTACGGCCCAGACTCGAATCACTGGAAAGCCTGCTGGGGCATGGTTATCAGCTGTTGGCACAACTGACCACGGTGAAAACCATGTTATTGATGCGGCGGCATCAGGAGCAAGAAGATGTGCAAGACGCACTGCGCGTAGCAGCTGCAAAAATCGGCAGCACCCTGACCGCCGCACAAGCGCCGGAGCCGAGCATACCGCTGAGCGTGGGAGGATGGGAGCAGGAAGGAACTTACAGTGATCCTTTCGTCTATGACCTGAAACCCTGGATACTGCGACGACTGGATCTGGCTTGCGGCATCGCGGAACGCATCACCGCCGACGCCAACACCGCATTGCAGCCGGCTGGGGAGCCTGAGCGCTCCCCCGACCGGCAGTAACGCTGCCGGTTACACCATGTCCGCATTGGTGCGTCTGGCTTCGCGGTAGTCACGCACCACCGCGTAGCTGATCAGCCCGAGCATGCCCAGGGTAATAGCGGGCCAGACCAGGATGTAGGAACCCAGAATGATTGTCTGCATGATTATTCTCCTTGGTTGAAAGAGCAGCCTGCGGCCACCGCAGGCTGCTGAAAATTGTTTCAGCGAGCGGCGACCGTCTCGCCCTTCAGTTCGTCGGCGGCGGGCTTGTTGTATTCCACCACCCGTTCCTGAATGAGATCGAAATCAAAGCGTTCGTTGCTGGCCAGACTGATGACGGTACATACCAGTGTGCTCACGCCGTAGGCGGTCAGGGACGAAAGCAACACGGTGTATTCGCGCAACGTGCCCACGCCGATCCAGGCCACCACCACGGCAGCGATGAAGAAAGCCGCTACCCCCAGGCGCTTGCCCAGGAAGCCGAAAACCATCAAGCCGCCCACCACACCTGCACCGATCGATGCCAGCAGCTCGATGCCAATGGCCAGCACTCCCGTCATTGGCAGCAGGTCGAAACGCACGAGACAGAAAACCGCCAGCGCCGAGAGCACCGCCCAGGTAAAGGCCTTGTTGGTAACACGGTCCCAGAAGCAACTGGCGATGACCGGGAACACCACAGCGCCCCAGAGCGCGCCAACGAATACCAGCATGACCAGGATATCCAGCGAAAAACTGGCGAGAATGATGCCCAGCACGGTGGCGACGATCATGGTCATTCGACCGATCAACAGCATCTTCTTCGGGTCAGCGTTGTTCTTGGCGATGTTCTTGCCATACACGTCGGCCATCATGATCGCCGACAGTGCTGACAGGTCGGAGTCGGCGGTGGAAGACAGCGAACCGATTACCAGGATGAAGAACAGGCCGATGAAGAACGGCGGCAGATAACTCGACACCATCTGCGGAATCAGATTGTTCATGTTGCCATTTATCGGCTCCACGCCCAGTGTCAGCGCCATCAGACCGATCATGCCCAGGCCGATGACAATCGCACCGTAGCTGATGGTCGCAGTGATAAAGGTCGGCTTGATATGCGACTCATCCACCGCGAACAGCCGCTGGGAGATGGTCTGGTTGCCGATGGCGTAGGCCAGCACCGCCACGAAGTACGGCGCACCCTGATGCAGGAAGGCTTCACGGGAGAAGATATTGGCCTGCTCCGCTGTCAGGTTCGACAGATTGTCGACCATCACCGCCGGCCCGCCCATGGCAAATAGCACCGCGGGAATGATCACCACCGCAATTGCCATCATGGCGATCAACTGGGCGAAGTCGGTGAATACCGAGGCCCGAAAACCCGAATACAAGGTGTAGCTGAGCACCCCCAGTCCGGCAATGACGATCCCCGCCTGGAACGACAGCGGCGACAGCACCGACACCAGCGCACCCGCCGCCGTCAGGTTGACCATCAGACTGATGATGCTGCCGAGCAGGTTGGACAACGCCAGGATCAGCTGGCTGGAAGCGCCATGGCGCGCATGAATCAGCTCACCCAGCGTATGGGCATTGGGCGCCAGTTCGCGAAAGCGACGGCCAAAGGGGTAGATGAACAGGATCATCAGCGCGCCCCAGAAACCGTAATGCAGCGGCCCGGAAACACCATAGGTGTAACCCGAGGTGGCAGCCGCGTAGAAGGATGCCGCCCAGATCCAGGTGGCCGTCATGCTCGCCGCGCCCATACCCAGGCCGATCCGCTGGTTGGCGACCATAAAGCCATCGGCATCCCCATCGTTTTGCTTGAGCCGGGTGGAGAGCAGATAAGTGCCGCCATAGAAGGCAACCATCAACAACAGGACCGTGATGGTGGAAAATTGAAACAATTCGGAATTCACTACTTGACCTCAAGGCTTTTTGCGGCGGAACCCAGCACCCAAATTCGGGGCATGACCGAACCACAAAAAAGAAACGAAATCGCGCCGCTGCGCTCGACTTACGCGCACGACAAACGATATGAAACAAGAATGCTCTGGAAAACGCAGCGCGCCGGAGTCCGGCCAAACGCGAATGAAAAACCTGATTCAGGCCCGATGAAAGATCAGCGTGGCCGAGCGTTGCCGCTTTTCAGAGATTCCCGGGAGAGGACAGCAGAAGTGCTAATGGTAGCCTTTGTAGGCTGAATGATTGTAAAACGCGGTCTTTAAACGAAGGGCTGATGCTAAGTCTTTATCACGATAGTTGAACATAGACATTATTTATTCTCCGATGCTACTTCTGTCCATTTATATGGCTGGCTTTACGAACATCTCCTGATGCAAACATAACCGGACGTATTGGGTAATCGACCCGTATTCACCCGGCAGACAATGAAACAACGCTGTCGATACCTGCGAAAGTGGCGATGAACAGCAGACTTTACAATGGCGATATCGACTGGACAGAACGCCTGTTTCAGGGCCATGCCGACTTATTCGATTGGTCGATTCTACAGCAGTAGTCTCTTTGCTACAACCTTGGGACTTTTCTGTACCCAGCCATGAAAGAGCCGAAGCCCTCTGGTTCGGGGCCTGCAAATGGACAACCCCTCCTCCGCATGCTACTGTCCGGGCCAATTCAAACAGGCTTTCACCCAGGCTCCGAGAGCCGGAAACAATGAAGGTAATATCATGAGCACACTTCCCAACTGTCCCTCTTGCAGCTCCGAATATACTTACGAAGATGGGACCATGTATGTCTGTCCGGAGTGCGCGCATGAATGGGCAAAAGAGGGTGAACAAGAAGCTCTGGCAGATGAGACTGTTATCACCGATGCCCATGGCAATATTCTGCAAGATGGGGATTCGGTTACCGTCATCAAAGACTTGAAGATCAAGGGCTCCTCTTCAGTCGTGAAGGTCGGCACGAAGGTAAAGAATATCCGGCTGGTGGGCGGAGATCACGACATCGATTGTCGGATCGAGGGCATCGGTGCGATGAAACTCAAGTCCGAGTTCGTCAAGAAGAGCTGATCAGTAATTCTTCACCAGCGTGGCGCCCCAGGCCACCGCCATCGAGCCGACGGCGACCAGACTGATGGGTTTGCGCAACGCGGGGTACCAATCCGGCGCCAGGCCGTGCCTGACCGCCCAGATGTCCGCATAATACAGCGCGGCGAAGGCACAGAAGAACAGCGGTACGGCGAAGTCGATCGGCAGGCTCAGAGCGAACCAGCCCAGCAGTGGCGGAATGACGGACAGGCCCAATTGAATCGGTGCGTCGGGGCTCGACTCATCGGCCCGCATGGCCAATCCCCAGTGAATTGCGCCCATAAAGGCCAGCATCACCGCGGCGAAGGCAAGCAGTTCTTCCATCACCCAGACACGCCAGCCCTCCGGGATAACCCACAAACCCAGTGCGCCGGTAACAAAGGGCACCAGTGCAGCCATGGCCAGCCCAACGGCAAGCCCGGGTGGGCGTGAGGCATTGAAAGGGTGCACTGCAGGCTCCTGTCTAACAGCGTGAACGCGCTCACATTACAACCGCGGCCCTAACCAGGCAAGTCCAGCGACGTAATCGGCCGCCGCGGGCGGGTGCGCGGCAGGACCCGCAGCAGGTTTCGCAGGGCCAGGTTCAACTGTGTTGCTGTCGGCGCAGCTGCCGCCGGCGCGGTGGCATAGCTCAGACGGATGTATTCAGCGAAGAAGGCCGCCAGTTCTGCCTTCTGCCCAGGCAGTATCTGCTCCAGTCGTTGCTGCCAGTCACGCGGCCCTTCTCCCGTCTTTGCCTGCAGCTGCAGCCGCGCCAGGCGCCGGTTCAGCGTCTGCCAGGCCCGCTGCTGCGGGTCACGCGGTTGCCGGGCTGGACGGAGGATCCACAACGCCATCGGCAGCATGAACAGCAACAGCACACCCAGGGAAATCAGACCTATACGTTGCCAGTCGGCCGTGCCCAGCCAGCGGCGGAAGAATTCCAATTGACGCTCGCTCTGGTAGCCCAGTACTCGCAGTTGCCATTGATAGTTGAGATCATCCCAGAACAGCCGCGTATTGTTCAGCCAGCCAATGTCGCGGTAGCGTGCTGCAGCCAGGGGCGAGTTCTCGAGAAAACTGCCCTCCTCCGACAACGCGTCCTGCAAGCCCCGCTCGATACGCTCCGGCGCCACCTGGAAGGTCGGATCGACCGACACCCATCCCTGCCCTGGCAACCATGCCTCGACCCAGGCGTGAGCGTCGAACTGATGTACCAGCACGTAATTGCCCCGCGGATTGATTTCCCCACCCTGGTAGCCAGCGACGACCCGAGCTGGAATGCCCGCCGCACGCAGGACAAAGGTCATGGCGCCGGCGAAATGCGCACAGAAGCCGCGGCGGCTGTCGAACAGGAACTCATCATTACTGTGCAGACCCAGCGGGGTTGGACGCAGGGTGTAATGGAAGGGTTCGCGGTTGAAATGGCCAAGCAGCGCCTGAACCAGATCTGCGTCCTCAGGATGGGATTGACGCAATTGCGCAGCGAAGGCTCGACTGCGGGGGTCGCTGCCCTCCGGCAACTGCAGATTGACCCGTTCCTGCAAGGGGTCCAGCTCCTGCGGTTGCAGCAGGCTATCCATCCTGGAGCTGGCGACGTAGGAAATAGCCCGTCCCAGCGGCTGCCGGGCCTGCAGCACGAAATCGCCGGTGAGCAGCAAGCGCTCATCCTCGGTACTGGCGCCGCGCAGGCTGAATACCCAGGGTTGGTTACTGGCCGGGGCAATGACGCGGTAGCCAATCGGCTCGCCCTGGGGCTGCCACTCCGGTGGCGCCGCCGCCGTGGTGAAGCGCGAACGACTCCAGGTGCGGCCATCGAAGCGGCTCAGGGTCATGGCGCGCCAATACAGCTGTGGCTGCGCCGGCACTGCATCGTCGAACGCCGCACGGAAGGCCAGCTCACCGGAACGGGCCAGCTCGGCCACATCTGCCGGCGCCATGCTTTCCGCCAGCCCGGTGCGCGCCTGGTTGCCCGGTGCATTGACCGACCATAGCGGGCCCATGCGCGGAAACAGCACAAACAGAACCACCATCAGCGGCACGGCTTGCATCAGCAGTATGCCGCCGGTGCGCATGGCCCGAGCCGGGTCATTGCGCCCCGGTGTCTGTTGCAGACCGACCAGTGCCGCCACCAGCACCAGCAAGGAGAAACACTGGAACAGCGCCAGCGGTATCCCCTGATCGAACAGAAAAGCCGCGGCGACGATGAAAAAGCCGAGGTAGATGACCACCAGCGCATCGCGGGGCTTGCGCATTTCCAGCAGTTTGAGCATGAACAGCATCAATAGCAGCATCACCGCGGCATCGAGCCCGATCAGGGTCCCCTGCACCAGAAACACCCCGGTAGTCACCAGTACCAGCGCCAGCACCCGTACCAGTAATCCCGGATAGGGCCAACGCATGCGCTGAATCTGCACCCGCCACAATGCACAGCCCAGCCACAGGACGGCTACCCACAGCGGCAACCGGGGCAGGTGTGGCGCCAGTGCGACCACTTGTGCAGTGAGCAACCAGACCAGGCTGTTGCGGGGTATCAGCGCATGGGACGTCATGGGGTCACTCCATAGAGCGCCAGAGCACGCAGGCAGGCATCCCGGTGGGCTTCGCCCAACGCCGGGCCGATGCGCTGGCCGGCCAGCTCCAGCGCGTAGGGCCGGTGGCGGCTTTCCAGTTGCAGCACCCAACCGGCCAGGCAGCTCAGTTGCTGCTCCAGCGAGGCGCCGGGTGCTTGCTCCAGGCTCAGCCAGAGGCTGTCATGCTGCGGCTCGGCAAACACCTTGCTGTGCAACCCCTGCCCCCGCGACCAGGCGCGCCAATCCAGCCGTTTCTTCGAGTCTCCGGGCTGATAGGCACGCAGGCCCTGAAAATCGTCCACACCTTCAGCCAGCAACTGGTCGCCCTCGCCTGCTTCGGCAGCACGCGTACCCGGCAGTGGCAGGCTCAGCGGCTGCGGGTAGACCAATACCTGCCAGTCGAGATCCACCAGGCTCCAGGCCACGAACCAGCCCAGTGGATAACGGGTCTCCACACGCAAGCGATCGGGCTTGAACCAGCCACGGTGGGTGGTCGGATGATAGAGCGACAGCGTGGTGCCCAGTTGCTGCTCCACATCCACCTGCCGCGGCGGGGTGCTCGGCCAGAACAGGGCGACCGATTGATGCTCCCGGCGCGGCGCCAGCAAGGTCAGTGTCAGCGCCGCCTCCTCCCCGGCGAACACCGGCAGGCTGCCATTGGCATGCAACTCAAGTCCAGCGAGGTTGCGGTAGGTGTGGTGCAGGCCGACCCAGAACAGACTCCCGAGCAGGAACACCACGGCATAGACCAGACTGTTCTGATAGTTGATGGCGCCGATCAGCATGATCAGCAGCAACAGCAGCAAGCCCATGCCGGCGCGGGTAGGCATGATGAAGATACGCCGATGGTTGAGCGTCACCTGGCTGGCCGCCGGAATGCGCTTTTTCAACCAGCGCTGGAACAGGGCGCTGGTCTGGCCACCCAGCCGGGCGATCAAACCGCCGGCACCTCGTTTAGCAGCCGCTGGGCCAGACTGCCGCCGCCGTGCCCGGCTGGGTCCTCACTGGCGCGCAGACGATGGCTGACCACAGCCGGAAGCACCGCCTGCACATCCTCGGGAATGACGTAGGCCCGGTGTTCCAGCATGGCCCAGGCGCGAGCAGCTGCCAGCAGGCCGAGGCTGCCCCGGGGCGACAGGCCCCAAGCACACAGATGGCTTTCCCGCGTGCGGGTGACCAGCCGCAGGATGTAATCGATGATCGCCTCGCTCGCTGTTATCTGCGGCACCGCTGCCTGCAATGCCTGCAGCTGCGCGCGGGTGAGCACCGGCTTGAGGTCATCCAGGCGCGCCCGCCCGGTACCGCCCAATAACAGAGTCTTCTCTGCCGCCGGGGTTGGGTAGCCGAGGGACAAGCGCATCAGAAATCGGTCGAGCTGGGATTCCGGCAAGGCGAAGGTACCGCCTTGGGAGGCCGGGTTCTGGGTGGCGATGACGAAGAAGGGTTCCGGCAGCGGCCGGGTTGCACCGTCCACGGTGACCTGCCCCTCTTCCATGGCCTCCAGCAGCGCGCTCTGGCTCTTTGGCGTGGCGCGGTTGATCTCGTCCGCCAACACCAGCTCGGCGAAGATCGGCCCCGGATGGAAAACGAAGCCCCCACTGTCACGATCGAATACCGAGGTGCCGAGAATATCGCCGGGCAGCAGGTCACTGGTGAACTGGATGCGTTGATAGCTGAGCCCCATCACCCGCGCCAATGCCTGGGACAGAGTGGTCTTGCCCATACCCGGCAGGTCCTCGATCAGCAGGTGCCCGCGGGCCAGTATGCAGGCCACTGCCAGCTTGACCGCATGCTGTTTGCCCAGCAGCACCTGGTTGATTGCATCCGTTGCGTTACTCAGCACATCCTTCATGTACACCTCTCGTTGGCCTGCTGGTCCATCTTATGGTCAGTCCCTGACAGTTGAAACCCCGCGCAATGAACTGTCACACACCCGCGGCCCTCTCGCCACGGGCAGCACCCTGCTCCTCCTCCATCTGCCGCAACCGGGTGATCATGTAGCCTACATGCAGATGCAGGCTATACAGTTCATGAGCATAGGACAGGGGCACATCGACCCGGGTCAGCTCGTCTTCCAGCTTTACCAGACTGGCAATCTCCCGCTCCAGCACCTGATGGATACCGCCGTTATGAATCAGCTTGTCCACCCGCCGCAGGTCCGCGTACCAGCGATAGACCCGCGCCCGCATGCGCCAGCTGTAGAGCGGCCCCATACTCTTGATCAGCGGCAGCATGATGACGATGAAGGGGATCAACAGCACCACGTAGCGGTCAAAAATCGAAGCCACCCAGAACGGCAGATAGCGCTGCAACATCGGCACGCCATTCTTATGGTAGTACTCCGCTTCACCGGTGAGTTCCACCTCCATGGGCATAGCCGCGGGAAAGGCCCCCGGCGGGTCCAGCAGACTGCCCTGGCGCAACACATCGGTGGTTGCTTTCAAAACCAGCGACGCCAGTGCCGGATGGAAGGCATCGTTGACCACCAGGGTGGCGACCGGCGACAGTAATCGGGTGGGCTGGGCCGGTACATTACGTTCCAGATCGAGCAGCCCCTCGGGAATACTCAGGGTATCGAGAAACGGCAGTCTGGCGGCAAGCGCCTCGGTTTGCTCGAGGCTGACCAGTTCCAGATCCGGGTCGGCCAGCAGTTGGCGTACCGTGGCATTATTCACCGGCAGAACGAAGAAGGCCGCGTCCAGCTCGCCGCTGCGCAGCCCCTCCAGCGAGTCCCGCGCCGACAAACGCTGCCAGTTACCCGCCAGCACATCTGCCTCGCCGACCTGATCACCGAGCTGACTGAACAGGCTGTGTACTACTGCCCAGGTGCCGCTGCCCATGGTGCCGACCGAGACCCTGCGGCCATGCAGGTCCGCCAGCCGGGTAATATCCGCACCTCGGCGCTGAAACAGCCACAACGGCTCGTGATAGATGGCTGCCAAACCCTCCAGCCGGGCTCGCTGCGCGGGCTCGATCAGGCTGGTGGTGCCGCTCTGAATCAGACCCAGCTGCACCTCGCCCGAGCCATCACTCAAGCGCTGCAGGTTCTCCACTGAACCGCTGCTGGGGCGCAATTCCAACGTCAGCCCATCCTCTGCCAGCCGTTCCTGCAGGGCCATGGCGAAGCCATGGTAGCCGCCGGACTCACCACCCGTGGTCATCACCAGGGTCCGCGGCGGCGCCGGGTCGAGAAAGCGGAACAGCCCCCAGGCCAGCAGCAGCGCCAGCGGTACAATCCATAAATTGGTACGAATGAACAACGCGATCTGCTTCACTGCGTGCATCTGAGCTTCTCCAGTCTCATGGCCGGGTGGAAACCGGGCGAGCGCCAGCACCAAAACCGGCGAGGAGCTTGCAAGAAGTCGCCATTCTGGTACTGTCTATCTATGCCGATGTCCTGTTGGCTTCTTTACCTGTTTTTCCCAACTACCGTTTTTTCATTGTCTTTAACAAGGAGTAATGCTGTTCGCCATGAGCAAATCACCCTCTATCGTGCTCACCCGTCTGGATGTCCAACGCCTGGATGAGGTGTTGAATACCATGGACGCGCCGATCGACCTGCTGGAGGCTCTCGAGAACGAGATGCTGCGAGCCAAGGTCGTGTCTCATACGCGCGTTGCTCCGGATGTGGTCACCATGAATTCCACGGTGCGCTTCGCGGATGAAACCAGCGGCCGCGAAATGGTCCTGACTCTGGTTTACCCTGACAAGGCCGGACGGGATGGTACCATCTCGGTACTCGCGCCGGTGGGCATTGCCCTGCTCGGTCTGAAGAAAGGCCAGAGCATCGACTGGACCGGCCCCAATGGTCGCCCGCTCAAGCTCAAGATCATCGATATCGAATACCAGCCCGAAGCAAGCGGCGACTTCCATCTGTAAAGCCCGGCGCCCTGCCGGGTTTCCCTCTTCCCTTCCGAACTTCATCCCAGCGTATCCGCTGCCGGTACATCGTGGCCGAGCTCAAGCTCGGCACGATCGGTCCAGTTTTCCCCAAGTTCTGCTTTAACAGATACGCCCAACTCCTTGAAATCATTTACTTGCTTGACCAGGTTGCCACGGCCACTGACCAACTGGGCACAGGCCTTGTGATAAGCCTCGCTGGCCTTGTCCAGGCTGCTGCCGATACTCTCCATGCTGCCGAGGAAGGTGCGTAGCTTGTCATGCACCCGTGCGGCCCGCTCGGCCAGCTCGGCGGTGTGGCGGTTCTGGTCTTCGAAGCGCCACAGCTGCCGCACGATGTTGAGGCTGGTCAGCAAGGTGGTCGGCGTCGCCACCAGCACGTTCTGCTCGATGGCCTTCTGGAACAGGGTTTCGTCGGCTTTCAGCGCTTCGACGAAGGCGGATTCGATGGGCACGAACATGAACACCATCTCGGGTGCGTTGAGCCCCGGCAGGTCGAAGTAATTGCGCTCGGCCAACTCGCGTATCCGCTGCCCGAAGGCCTGTACATGCTCGGCCAGGGCCAGCCGGCGCTCGGTATCGTCCTCGCTGTTGATATAGCGGGTGTAGGCATTCAGCGACACCTTGGCATCAATGATCAGATGTTTGTCCTGGGGCAGGTAGACCAAGGCATCGGGGCGCTGGCGTTGACCATCGCTGGCGGTCATGCTCACCTCACGCTTGAAATCGATGCCGGCGCGCAGACCGGAGCGCTCCAGCACGTTCTCCAGAATCAGTTCACCCCAGTTGCCCTGGGTCTTCTTCTGCCCGCGCAGGGCGGTACTCAGGTCGTGGGCTTCCTGGGTGATCTGCTGGTTGAGCTGCTTGAGGTGCAGCAGTTCCTGCGCCAGAGCCGCCTGCTGCTGGGTGTCCTTGTGATGGATATCTTCCACTTTGCTGCGGAACTGATCGATCTGCTCGCGGAACGGCTTGAGCAACGCGTCAAGAGACTGCTGACTGGTCTGGGTGAAGGTCTGGCCCTTGGCTTCGAAGATGCGTCCGGCCAGTTGCTCAAATTCCAGCTTGAGCTGCTCGCGGCTGTCCTTGAGCAATTGCTGCTGTTCATCGAAGTGCTGCTGGCGCTGGCTCAGGGTGGTCTGCAAGGTGGAATGCTCGACCCGCAGCTGTTCGTGGGTTTGCTGTAATTGTTGCAGCCGCTGCTCCAGGGTCCGGCGTTCGGCCTGCAACTGCTCGCCCTGGCGCTGCTGCTCCTGGGCCTGGACCTGAAAGCGCTCGGCAGAACGCTGCCATTCATTGCACTGCCCCTCTGCATCAGCCAGGCGGGTTGCCAGCCGACCACGTTCCGCATCCAGCCGGGCTACGGATTCCTGCAGGTGCTCACGGCGGGTTTCCAGACTCAGCTGTGCACCCAGCTGTTGATGCATTTCCAATTGCTGGCTGCGGTTTTGCTCAAGCAACTCATCGACCCGCCCTTGCAGCAACCGTTCCCGGCGCAGCAACACCCAGCCGGTGAGCAGCCAGCCACCCAACAGGGCCAGGCTGAGCAAGGGCAACAGAAACCGCATTTCATTCAGGGGCATGGGTCATCTCCTATGGCTGCCCGGTATTATCCCTGCGTATGGCTGAATATGTAACCGTTGGCTGCTAACGCAAGGTGGCGGCCTCACCGACCAGCGCGAGTAGCGGCCCTGCGGCAATGACTATGACAACCATGGGCGAAGCGAATGAAGGTAGGAACGATGGCCGGCGAGCGCCAGCGGGAAAGGCAGGACACTGCGCCGGTAGCCCCGGCGCAGTGGAGTCGTCAGACCATCAGCCGCATTTGCTGTCGCCGCAGGCCAGGCAGGTGAGACAGCCATCCATCTGCACCGCGGCCTTGGTGTGGCATTTGCCGCACATCTGCGCGCCGGCCGGGTAGGCTTCGGCACTGTCGTCACAGTCCGCTGCCGCCTGAGCGGGAGCGTTGATGCTGGTGAACTCGGCCCGCTTCTGCTCCAGATAGGCACGCTGGTGCTCGTCCATCCCATCCTCAAGCATGCCGATGCGCTTGAGGTGCTGCTCCAGCACATCGCCGATTTCCGCAACCAGCGAGGGCATCCAGCGGCCGCCACGCTTCATGTAGCCGCCCTTGGGGTCGAATACGCTGTTCAACTCTTCGACCAGGAAGGTGCAGTCGCCACCCTTGCGGAAGACTGCGGAGATGATCAGCGTCAGCGCCGAGATCCACTGGTAATGCTCCATGTTCTTCGAGTTGATGAAGATCTCGAAGGGCCGTCGGGTTTCATGGTCGCTGCCGGGGTTGAGCACCACGTCATTGATGGTGACGTAGATGGCATGCTCGGAGGTTGGCGTCTTGATCTTGTAGGTCGAGCCTTCGAGGAACTCTGGGCGTTTGAGCTTTTCATGCATCTCGACATAGGTGGGCGCAGCCGGTTCGGGCGCCTTGGCCGGCTCGTCCGGCTTGACCACTGCGTAGTCGACAATCTTGCTGGTTATCTTGAGTGCCATGTCCATCTTCCTTGCCCCGCGCCTTGGCGGGGCTGTGTTGTTTGTTCAGCCGTGCGATGCAGTAATCCAGCGGCTCAGAATTTGCCGTAGTAGCCTTCCTTGAGCGCATCATACAGATTGGCGGCGGAATGCATTTCGCCGTCGTATTCGATTTCTTCCCCGCCCTTGGCCTCGATGATGCTGCCGTCTTCCAGCTTGAAGCGGTAGGTGGTGTTGGCCAGGTCCTGTTCCTTCACCAGCACGCCCTGGAAGGCTTCAGGGTTGAAGCGGAAGGTGGTGCAGCCCTTCAAACCCTTGTGGTAGGCATACAGGTAGATATCCTTGAAGTCCTCGTAGGGATAATCCGTCGGCACGTTGGCGGTCTTGGAAATCGACGAGTCGATCCACTTCTGCGCTGCGGCCTGCACGTCCACGTGCTCGGTGGGCTTCACGTCATCGGCAGCGATGAAGTAATCCGGCAGGTTGCGCGAGGCAGCTTCCATGTCCGGCAGCGCCTGGGGATCGATGAATTCCCGATAGGCCAGTAGCTCGAAGCTGAACACGTCGACCTTTTCCTTGGACTTCTTGCCTTCGCGGATCACGTTGCGGAAATAGTGATGGGCGAAGCTCGGCTCGATACCATTGGAGGCGTTGTTGGCCAGCGACAGGGAGATGGTGCCGGTGGGGGCGATGGAGCTGTGATGGGTAAAGCGCGAACCCTGCTCTGCCAACGCCTCGACCAACGCCGCATCTTCACCCGCGACCTGCTGCATGTAGCGGCTGTACTTGGCCCAGAGTACCTTGCCCTTGACCTTCTGACCGACCTTGAAGCCGTCCTTCTGCATTTCCGGACGCTTGGCGAGCATGGCACCCGTGACGGTGAACTCTTCTTCCATGATCGGCGCCGGGCCCTTCTCCTCACTGAGCTTGAGGCCGGTGCGCCAGCCCTGCAGGGCCATTTCGCGGGAGACCTGCTCGGTGAATTCCAGCGACTGTGCATCGCCATACTTCATGCACAGCATGGTCATGGTCGAGCCCAGACCGAGGAAACCCATGCCGTGGCGGCGCTTGCGGAAAATCTCATTGCGCTGCTCTTCCAATGGCAGGCCATTGATCTCGACCACGTTGTCCAGCATGCGGGTGAAGATGTCCACCACCTTGCGGTATTCGTCCCAATCGAACCGGGCTTTGTCGGTGAAGGGATCGCGTACGAACAGGGTCAGGTTGATCGAGCCCAGCAGGCAGGCGCCATAGGGCGGCAGCGGCTGCTCGCCACAGGGGTTGGTGGCACGGATTTCCTCGCAGAACCAGTTGTTGTTCATCTGGTTGACCCGGTCGATCAGGATGAAACCGGGCTCGGCGAAGTCGTAGGTGGAGGTCATGATCATGTCCCAGATGCGCCGCGCCTTCATGGTGCGGAACACGCGGCAGGCTACCAGGCCGTCGTCGCGGGTCACATAACGTTCGTTGCTTGGCCACTCACGCCAGATCACCTGCTCGGCATCGTTGACATCGACCTTGTCTGCTTCGGCTTCGCCGATGCCCAGCGGGAAGGCCAGCTTCCATTCGCTGTCGGACTCCACCGCCTGCATGAACTCCTCAGTGATCAGCAGCGACAGGTTGAACTGACGCAGGCGACCGCCCTCGCGCTTGGCGCGGATGAAGTCCGCCACGTCCGGATGACCCACATCGAAAGTCGCCATCTGCGCACCACGACGGCCACCGGCGGACGACACGGTGAAGCACATCTTGTCGTAGATATCCATGAACGACAGCGGGCCGGAAGTGTAGGCGCCAGCGCCGGAGACATAAGCACCGCGGGGCCGCAGGGTGGAGAATTCATAGCCGATGCCGCAGCCGGCCTTCAGCGTCAGGCCGGCCTCGTGCAGCTTGGACAGGATATCGTCCATGGAGTCGCCGATGGTCGCCGAGACGGTGCAGTTGATGGTCGAGGTTGCAGGCTTGTGTTCCAGCGCGCCGGCGTTGGAGGTGATGCGGCCGGCGGGGATGGCACCATGGCGCAGCGCCCAGAGAAACTTGTCATACCACTCTTCGCGCAGCTCCGGCAGCTCGACTTCGGCCAGGGCGCGGGCGACACGCTGATAGGTCTCATCGACGGTCTGGTCGATGGCTACGCCATCCTTGGTCTTGAGCCGATATTTGGTGTCCCAGATATCTTCCGAGGCCGGCTGCATGGGAATGTTGGTTACGACATTATGCAGACGTTGCACCTTGGCTGTTTGACTCATCATATTCTCCTGGAATCAGTGCTGTACGGGCTTGACAAACGTTCACGCCTGCTCACCCCTGCACCTGAAAAACACTACTGGTTGTGCGTAGTGCGAATCCTAGACCCAGATATGGTAAAGATCAACAACAAAGGAAACCTGAAAATGCGGCCTGGAGATCTTGACATGCATGCAGGCCGCGACAGCTCAGGCGGTGACCGACGAGCCATCTATCGGAAAGAAATGTCCGTCACTCCATACGCCGATGCGGGGCTGGCCATCGACCTGTTCCTCGACCGCCAGGTCCGCCAGTTCATAGAATACATTGCGATGGATCAGCGCCCGCAGGTTGCTGCGCAGCAGCACGTAGGGTGAAGGTTCGCTGGTGTCGGCATCCACTCGGACGGTGATCGGATGCATCTCGCCAGCCAGCACACTGTGGCCCAGGCTGGTGAAGAAGGTCAGACGCTGTTCGCGGCCCTGCCCCTCCACCTCCAGCCGTACCGCAACGAAGGGGACATCATCGACCCGGATGGCCCAGCGCTCCACCGGCGTGACCAGGTAATAGCGGCCATCTTCATCCAGCCGCAGAATGCCGGAAAACAGCTGCGCCAGGGACTTGCGGCTGATGGGTCCGCCTTCGTGATACCAGGTGCCGTCACGGGCAATGTGCATATCCAGCTCACCGCTGAAATCCGGATGCCACAGATGCACTGGCGCCGGCTCGCGGGCGTCGCCGGTACTCGACTCAGGCAAGCTGTCGAGCAGCGACTGGGGAGGTGGTGGTCGGTTGTCCATAGGTTACCTCGATCTCGGGATGGCTAGGGTCTGCCCAGCAATTGACGGGTATAGTCTTCCATCGGTTCCCGCAGCAGATTTTCCGGACGGGTTTTGGAGAAAGCGAGAAAGCCGGTGCGGTTGGTGATGGTGGCAAAATCGATGAGCCGCTCGGTGCCCGCTTCCAGCAGCATCAATTGCAACACCACTGCATCGCGCCCCACATGGCCTGCACTGGCCTGCTCCGCGGTCGGCTGCGCGCCGGCGCTGCTCTGGGCGCTGGCGAAGCGGGTGTACAGCAGATAATCCAGCCCCTGTTGTCGGGTGTGCAGCAACGCCTCGTCCAGCCCCAACGGCTGTTCCGCTCGCCGCACCATGGGAAAGACCTGCACTGCGGCGGCAAATCCTTCCTCGGCGAGAATGTTCGGGCGCGCATAGGCATGACCGACCGGCACGAAGTGACTCTGCGCTATGTAGAATCGCGAGTCGGCCTGCAGGCGGAAGTTGCCGCTGCGGGTGATCTGATAGCGATCCAGCAGCCCGGCATCGCTGAGGTAGAAGCGCCCTTCCTCCTTCATCTGCGAAGGCGTACAACCCCAGGCCAGCACGGCCAGCGCCAGCATCGCGGTAATTCGGGACAGCGATATCATCGGTTTCATAATCCACGCATCCGTTCCGGTCGCAGCCCGGCTTGTTCCGGTTGCTCGATGGCCTGACGCACCTGCGCCAGCAGGCGCGGCTGGTCAGCGCCCAGTATCCCTTTGAGCACCAGATAGTTCGATGCATGGTCGCTGCGAAAAACCGTATTGTTCAGCTCCAGGGCAGACAGGAGCATCTCGATCTCGCGGAACAGTCCGAGCTGATCGAGGGGCTGGAAGTCAGGGAAACGCGCCTGGTAGCGTTCCATGCCATGGGGAAAGCTGACCACCAGTGTGGACAGGAAATCCGGCTGGGTCAGGTTCATCAGCCGGGCTGAGTTCGCCGCATGCTGCTCGGACAGATTCCGGCCACCCAGCCCGTTCAGAATCATCAACGAGGTCTGCAAGCCAGCCTCCTGGGCCTTGAGCAACGCCTCGGCAGTGGAATCGAAGGTCTCGCCCTTGTTCACCCGCTGCAACACCTCGTCATCACCAGACTCGGCACCGACATAGAGCATCTGCAGGCCGGCCTCGCGCAACTGCCTGAGTTCCTCTACGGACTTGCGGCGCAGATTGCGCGGCAGGCAATACGAGGTGACCCGCTGTACTTCCGGCATGTACTCGCCTATCGCCTCGAGAATGCGTAGCAGGCGGTGAGTCGGCAACACCATGGCGTCGCCGTCGGCGAGAAACACCCGCTGCACGATCAACTGCTCGCCACTGCGGCGGATCTCATCCAGCACCTGCTGTTCGTCACGGGCGCGAAATTTCTTCTGCGGCGCAGTGTACATATCGCAGAAGGTGCACTGGTTCCATGAGCAGCCGTTGGTCACCGGCAAGATCAGCGAATGCGCCTCGCTCGGCGGACGAAATACCGGCTCGATGTAGTCGATGGGAAAACGGGGCTGGGCTGACATGCATCACTCCAATCAAGGTTCGCTGCTCAGTTTACAGAATAGCCGGGCATACGCCCTCCCCCGGTGATTGATCACCCGTATGGGTTTAGCGCGCGGCTGATGATTCTTTTATGGTTTCCGTACCGAAAGAAGGCATTTTGCCAGGGTAATCGGCTGAATAATCATACGGATAATAACAATGCGCAAAACAACCAGCATCACATCATCTCGCTTCATCCTGTCCACCCTATCGGCAGTGGTCATGGCTACCAGCCTGAGTGGCTGCCTGTCGGGAGGCGGTGGCGGCAGCAGTCATGACGGCGGCTCCGTTGAGAACCCACTGAAGGTCACCACCCAGCAGGGTGATTACATCGGGATCGAGCATGACGGCATGCGGGTATTCCGTGGCCTTCGCTACGGTGTAGCCGAGCGCTTTGCCGCGCCCGCTCTCCCGCCGGCTCACGCTGATGCCATCCAGTTGAGTGAAACCTTCGGCAGCAGTTGCCCGCAAGATGCCAGCCCCTTCGGTGAAGCAAGTCTGGATGAGGATTGCCTGTTCCTGAATGTCTATGCGCCGGAAGAGCCTGGCGAGTATCCGGTCATGGTCTGGGTCCACGGCGGCGCCTTCATTTATGGCTCCGGCGGTGCCAGTTACGAACCAGTGCGGCTGGTAGAGCAAGGCGTGGTAGTGGTGACCCTCAATTACCGCCTGGGTGCGTTGGGCTTCCTGCCCCATGTCGCGCTGGCAAATGCCAACTTCGGTCTGCAGGACCAGCAGCTGGCACTCCAGTGGGTCCAGGACAATATCGACCAGTTCGATGGCGATCCAGATAACGTCACCCTTTTCGGCGAGTCTGCGGGCGGCCACAGCGTCATGAGTCAGCTGGCCTCACCAGGCGCAGCGGGCCTGTTTCACAAGGCCATCGTGCAGAGTGGTTCCTACAACGGCGCGCAGGTACCGCTGGGGGATATCCCCCTGGGGCTGGACACTGTCATTCCGGGCGGCCAGAGCTTGTTTGGCCTCCCCACCATTGCCCAGACCACTTGTAGAGATACCCCGGATGCGCAACTGCTGCAATGTCTGGGAGACTTATCCGTACGGGAGCTGCTCGATGCCCAGCCGGGCAATATTCTCCCTGTCTCCAACACCGCGACGCTCCCCCGGTCGATCAACCAGGCATTGGCCAGCGGGGAATTCAATGAGGTCCCGGTGATGATGGGCAGCAACCTGGATGAAGGCGCGCTATTTACCCTGCTGGCACTGGGAGACGGCGAGGATCTGTTCACCCCGGCGGGCTATACCGCCGCTGTCGCCAAGCTGCTGACAGAAGACCCAACCCTGGACGCCGGCCAGATCGCCGATGATTATGCCGCAGAGCAACCCACCGGCCCCCTGCAGTTCGTCAATGCCTATTCGGCAATCGGTACCGACTGGCGCTTCAACTGCCCGAACAACAACCAGTGGAACCTGTTACAGAGCCAAGTGGATATCTGGGGTTACTGGTTTGCTGATCGCAACGCACCAAATATTCTTGACGGTGTAACGGCGCCCTTCCCCCTGGGTGCTGCTCATTCCTTCGAGATTCAATACGTGCTGAGCTCCGAACAGACACTGATTGACCGTGGCGCCGGAGAAGATCAGCTCGCCCTGGCGGAACATATGGCCCGCTACTGGACCAATTTCGCCAAATACGGCGATGACCCAGCCATCGGCCCCAATGGCACTGACGGCGCAGCGGAAGCGGTGGAATGGCCACGTCTGACGTCAGGCGGACAGATCCTGCGCCTTGACGCTCCGACCCCGGCCGCGGTCGATCAGAGCGCCTTCAACACAGCCCACCAATGCGCTTACTGGCAGAACCCGCCGCGCATTCCCCTGGGGTAAGGCAGGCTCCAGCCGTGGCATCGAATCAGTCGATGCCACGGTTCAGTTATCCTGGCTCTGCCGTGGCAGGATCGCCAGGAAATTACTCCCCGCCACCTTGTGCGCCACCGTCTCGGGCAAGGCATCGAGGAAAACGTCGAACCCGCTCATGTACTCCCCCAGACTGCCGAACTTGCCCACCACATCCGAGCCGATCATGAAGCGATCCGGGAAGCGTTCGACCAGTTGCAGCCAGCGCGGGTCCGGCTTGCCTTCGCTGTCGAGCAGGTAAGGTTCCAGCATGGTCCACGACAGGTCGATATACAGGTTCGGATACAGCCCGAGCAACCGCTCCACCTCATCGAACAGGAATGTCAGCTTCTCCTGGTGACGATGGATTTCCTTGCTGGTACCGGCATGGGCCCAAATGAAGCGTACCTGTGGATGGTCACGCAGGGACTCTTCCAGCTCCGGCAGATACAGCGGATTACGCTCACGCTTGGAGGTGATATTGCTGTGGATCATCACCGGCAGATCATACTCGGCGGCCAGGTAGTAGATCCGATCCATGGCCTCGCTGTTGGCGCGGGGCACCTCGCTGTTGGTCAGTGCGGTCAGGTCGTCATGGCGGGTGAATACCTCCCCGATGCCCTGCCACATGCCCGGATAGGCCTCCAGCAGGCGACGCAGGTGCTCGTCGGAGTTCTTGTCGTTGGGATTGAAACCAGAGAGGAAGGGATGAAAACGCGACCGCTGTTTTTCATCCAGTTGTTCCAGCGCATGCGCAACGATGTAATCCGTTGCGCTGAACCAGTATGCCCCTGCGTCATCCCCAGCGTAATAACGCGGCCGACGTGGTTCATTTTCATGCCATTTCTTGGCTACCGGAACACCGCTGATCATGGCGTGGCGGATATTGTGCTCATCCATCTGCTTCAACAGCTCGGTCATGCCGTCGGTTTCCTGGAAAAAGTCGACGTAATGCAGATGGGCATCGGTATAACTGTAGTCACGCGCCTGGGCGGGCAAGACCGCCAGCGCGGCGAGGAGACACAAGGCAGAACGGAAAGGCGGCAAGCGGGTACTCCTGTTCAAGTCGATTGCCCGGTAGACCCGCCGCTGCGCCTCAAGTTCACGCCCTGCCCTCAGGCGGGATCGCCATCGCGCCGCCGCTTGGAACGGTTGCCCATGCGTACGCCAATATCCATCAGAAACTGCATGTAACCTTCCTTGTCTTCGATCACTTCGCGCCAGAACGGCGAGTGATACATGGACATTGCGCCGTGCACCAAAGCCCAGGCCGCGCAATAGTGAAAGTACGCCGGTACATCCTCCAGCTTGCCTTCGTCGATACGCTCCTGAATCACCCCGGTCAGATGATTGAAATTGGAGGCGCGGATGCGATGCAGCTCCTCCACCAGTTCCGGCATCTGATTGGCCTTGAGAACTTTCTCCTCCAGGCGATCGAACAGTCGATAGCGCTCCGGATCACTCATGCGAAAGGCGAAGTATTCCCGGGAGAGCGCCTCCCGATCCGTTTCGATGGATTCCGAGTGCAGCAGCTCGGCCAGATCGCGCTCGTAGTCCAGCATCAGGCGCAGATAGATCTCGGCTTTTGACTTGAAGTGCTTGTAGATGGTGCCCTTGCCGATTCCGACATCATCGGCAATCATTTCAACCGTGACGCTGTCTTCTCCCTGCTCCAGGAACAAACGCAACGCCGAGGTCAGAATTTCCTGTTCCCGGCGCCGAAACTCCCGGATCTTGCGTGATTCTTTCTGCATATGCTTACCTGCATGGGCGTGACGATGAAAATGCATTATGCCAATTTCATGACCAATTGCACACTTTTGGTATTAATATGACCCAAAGTTCATACCTTTACAGTGACCATGTTCCGTTTGGCTCCAGGCACGCTATCATCGGCAACAGAAATGCAATCCGCACAGGACCCGACCATGCTCCATAAACTGCAATGGGATGATGAGTTCCCCCAAGACCCCACCATTTGCTATTTGAATCACGCAGCTGTTGCCCCCTGGCCCAAACGCGCCGCTGATGCAGTGACGGCCTTCGCCCGGGAGAACATTACACGGGGAGCGGAGGATTATCCTCGTTGGATTCAACTGGAGCATCGCCTGCGGGGGCAATTCCAGACCCTGCTCAACGCGCCGAGCAAAGGCGATATCGCCCTGGTGAAGAACACCTCCGAGGCGCTGTCCCTGGTAGCCATGGGGCTGGACTGGACGGCCGGCGACGAAGTCCTCATCAGCGATCAGGAGTTTCCTTCCAACCGCATTCCCTGGCAGGCGCTGGAGAGTCGTGGCGTCATTCTGCGTCAGGTGAGTCTCGATGGAGATGATCCGGAAGCGGCATTGATTGCGGCAATGGGGCCGGCGACTCGTCTGCTGAGCATCAGCTCCGTGCAATATGCCAGTGGCCTGCGCATGGACCTGACGCGCCTGGGGCGCGCCTGTCGCGAGCGCAACATCCTGTTTTGCGTCGATGCCATTCAATCGTTAGGCGCCCTGCCGTTGGACGTGCAGGCATTCGATTGCGACTTCGCCATGGCCGATGGACACAAATGGCTGCTGGGGCCTGAAGGACTGGGCGTATTCTATTGCAGGCGCGCTGCCCGCGACCGGCTGAAGCTTCTGCAATTCGGCTGGCACATGGTCGAGGCCATGGGCGACTATGACCGCGAAGACTGGATGCCAGCGAGCACCGCCCGACGTTTCGAGCCCGGCAGTCCCAATACCCTCGCCCAACATGCTCTATCGGCGAGCCTGGAGCTATTGCTGGAGGTCGGCGAACAGCGCATTCAGGAAGCGTTGCAGCAGCGCACGGCGTACTTGCTGCAATCACTTGGTCGCCTGCCGGGGGTGCGCATTCTCAGCCCTGCCGCACCTGAACGACGCGCGGGCATCGTCACCTTTCGCATCGAGGGTTGGGATACCAGCCAGCTGTTTGCCCAGTTGAAGGAAGCCGGAGTGATTTGCGCCGCCCGTGGTGGCGGCATTCGCTGGTCGCCGCATTTCTATACGCGGCAGGACGTGCTGGATCGAGCATTGGTTATCCTCAAAGGCATCCTCGCCCAGCGGCAAGACTAACCAGTCACGATAAGCTCCTGCACCTTATTCCGAATAGGTTTAATGAAAGGGGCCTATCTGACTGGAAATGCCGCAAAAGTCGGCAATACTTCTCATATCAGATGCAGCACCTCCCCCAAGTGCCGCATCTGGCAGAGCCGGCCCCGTCCGACTCTGTATCACTCCTAATGGTCTTGACCCGAATTTCTCCCCCGGAATTCGGGTTTTTTTTAACTATACAACAGAGAACACATCAACTTATTCGATATTTATGCTGGGTATTTTGCGCTTTTAACCCAGATTACTTTGATAGATCATCGCTGCATCTGATCGAAGCAGCCAGAGCTCCGATCACCATAGAACAGGAGACAGACAATGATCGAACTGCGTCCTTACCAAGAGTTAGGTGGTGCCCACCACGGTTGGCTGAATGCCCGGCACCATTTTTCCTTTGCTGAATACCATGATCCCAAACGCATGCACTGGGGACATCTGCGCGTATGGAACGATGACATCATCGCTCCGCATTCGGGGTTCCCAACCCATCCGCACCGCGACATGGAGATCATCACCTATGTCCGCGAGGGAGCGATCACCCACCAGGACAGTCTGGGCAACAAGGGCCGGACCCTCGCGGGCGATGTACAGGTAATGAGTGCCGGCACTGGCATCGCCCATAGCGAGTTCAACCTGGAGGACCAGGAAACGCGGCTGTTCCAGATATGGATCTTGCCCGACGAAAAAGGGTTGGCCCCTTCCTGGGGTACCAGACCTTTCCCCAAGGGTGAACGCAGCGGAACCTTTGTCACCTTGGCCAGTGGGCTGGCGGAGGATGGTGATGCCCTGCCCATCCGGGCAAATGCCCGCTTGGTCGCCGCCACCCTGAAACCGGGGCAGACTGCGGACTATGCTATTGCCACGGGGCGCAAGGTCTATCTGGTACCGGCCAGCGGCCGGGTCGAGATCAACGGTGTTACCGCCAATGCCGGTGACGGCGTCGCGGTGCAGGGCGAGACGTTGCTGCGGATTACCGCTGAACAAGAGAGTGAGGTCGTGCTGGTGGATGTTGCCTGACCAGGGCCGCATCCAGCTGAACGATGCGCCAGAGGCGCAACTCCAATGGGTTGAATCACTGAGTACCATAACGACAGAGGAAGCAATAATGACCAAGCTACTGGTGCTATACCATTCCATGTACGGCCATATCGAAACCATGGCCAATGCCGTCGCCGAGGGCGCACGTCAGGTTCCCGGTGTCGAAGTCGACATCAAGCGTGTGCCGGAAACCATGCCCGCCGAGGCCTTTGCCGCAGCGGGCGGCAAGACCGATCAGCAGGCCCCCCAAGCCCGCCCGGCGGAACTGGCCGACTACGATGCCATCATCTTTGGCACACCGACCCGTTTCGGCAACATGTCCGGGCAGATGCGCAACTTCCTCGACCAGACCGGCGGTCTCTGGGCCAAGGGTGCGTTGGCAGGCAAGGTGGCCAGCGTGTTCACCTCTACCGGCACTGGCGGCGGCCAGGAGATGACCATCACCTCCACCTGGACCACCCTGGCGCACCACGGCATGGTGATAGTGCCTGTCGGCTATACCACCCCCGCACTGTTCGATATATCCCAGGTGGGCGGCGGCACTCCCTATGGCGCCTCGACCATTGCTGGTGGCGATGGCTCACGCCAGCCGGATGAACGGGAACTGGGCATTGCACGTCATCAGGGCCAGCATGTAGCGCAGATTGCCAGCAAGCTGACCCGTTGATTCAGACAGCCGTCAGGGGGAACAGCCGGTGAAAGTTGGCCGTGGTGTTCTCCCAGAGGCGCTCCAGTTGCTCGCCGCGCAACTCGGCAAGAAAGGCAGCCACCTCGCAGACGAATTGCGGCTCGTTCGGCTTGCCGCGGTGCGGCACTGGTGCCAGGTAGGGTGAATCCGTTTCGACCAGCAACCGATCGGCGGGAATCCGCCGCGCCACGTCCCGCAGCGCATCGGCATTGCGAAAGGTGACGATGCCAGATAGGGAAATGTAGTAGCCGAGATCCAGCGCCGCCCGCGCCATGTCCCAGTCCTCAGTGAAGCAGTGCAGTACTCCGGCATTGGGCAGGTCTGCCTCGCGGAGCATGGTCAGGGTATCCTCCCGCGCTTCGCGGGTGTGGATGATCACTGGCTTGCCAGTGGTGGCGGCAGCCTGCAGGTGATAGCGGAAGGAGTCCTGCTGCGCCTGGGCCATGTCCGGCTCGTAGTGATAATCCAGGCCAGTCTCACCGATGGCGGCTACTCGCGGATGCTCCAGCGCCTCCAGTAACCAGGCAAGATCGGTCGGATCATTACGCGTCAGGTCCAGGGGATGTATCCCTACGCTGCACCAGACATCGTCGTACTGCTCGGCCAACTGCTTGACCACCGGCGCGTTGGCGGCGTCCACGCCGATACAGAGAAACTTGCCGACACCACGCTCGCGCGCAGCATTCAGAGCGTTGTCGAGAGAGCCGTCATGGGCAGTGAGGTCGAGGCGGTCGAGATGGCAGTGGGAATCTATCAGCATGGTCACATGGTATGGGTCGGGCGGTCGGATTTGAGCGCGCCGGCCAGGTAGGTTTCGATTTTGCTGCGGGCGGTATTGTCCTGATCACTGAACTGGACTCCGATACCGGCTGCACGGTTGCCCTGGGCGCCCGCGGGTAACCCAGATGACCTTGCCTGCCACCGGGATCTTCTCCGGTTCTTCCATCAGGTTCAGCAGCATGAAGACCTCATCGCCCAGGCGATAGGTCTTGTTGGTGGGAATGAACATCCCGCCGTGTTTTACAAAAGGCATGTAAGCCGCATACAGCACTGACTTGTCCTTGATCGTCAGTGAAAGAATGCCGTTGCGGGGTCCTGGCGCAGTCGCAATGCTCATATCGTTGTCCTTGTTGATACTCGGCATGGGTCTGCCATCTAGACTAGCGTCTTTCCAGCAACTGTTTCCACTGGATCAGCAGCGTTTCGATAAACAGCACCCGATTGAGGTTGGCTTTGCCCAGCAGCATGCCCCGATGTTGCAGCAGCCAGCTCTGCCAGTTGAGCAACGCGGGCAATTGCAGGTGGCGCGCCATGTAGGGCAGTACCTTGTCCATATCGGTATTGACCGGAACTTCCATGGCTCCGGTCTTGAGCCGCAGCAGATCCAGCGTCCAGTCACAGAACCAGTCGGCCAGCAACTCCAGCGGCAGGTTCGGCCAGCGCTCGGCCAGTTGGGAGGCCGATTGCTGGTTCTTCAACAGCGCCTTGACGCCCTCCACTACCTGTTGACGCAGGCTGGCGGCGTCCATCTCATGCAGGGCAATTGCGCGCAGGGGGGCACCACCGGCCATCAACAGCAACGCGCCGTGCTGCTCGGCATCCAGGTCCGGAAGACTGTGCTGCAGCCAGGCCATCGCCTCGGCGTGGCCGGGAGTGACCAGTGGCTGTACCCGGCAGCGGCTGCGGATGGTCGGCAGCAATCGACTGGGCTGATCACTGACCAGCAACAGATAGGTATCGGAAGTAGGCTCTTCCAGGGACTTGAGCAAGGCGTTGGCAGCGTTCAGGTTCATCGCCTCGGCTGGATGCAGGATGATGACCTTGCGGCCACCCTGCTGCGCCGTCTGCCCCATGAAATCGCCAAGCTGGCGGATTGCATCGATGCGGATGGCCTTGCCCTGCTCTTCCGGCTCCACCACCAACCGATCAGGGTGGCTGCCCGCCTGGCGTAAATGGCAACTGCGGCACTGGCCACAGGCACGCCCGGACTGCGGCTGCAAACACAACAGGTGGGCGGCGAAGGCCTCGGCGAACAGCCGCTTGCCGACCCCTGGCAGCCCGGCGAACAAAAAGGCATGGGCATGCCGGCTGCCGGCGGTCAGGGCATCCCAGACCGGCAGATGCCAGGGGCAAGGACTGACGGCCTGATCAGTCATGAGCGCTCCAGCACTTCATCAATCAGGGGTTGCATGGCCTGGCGCACCGAGTCGAGATCGCCACTGGCGTCGATCACCCGATAGCGTTGCGGATCAGCCGCTGCGCGTTGCAGGTAGCTGCCGCGGACCGCTTCGAAGAATGCCTGCTGTTCGCGCTCGAAGCGGTCCAGCTCGCTGCGGGCCCGGGCCCGGGCCATGCCCAGCTCCACCGGCACATCGAAGATGATCACCAGATCGGGGCGCAGGTCGCCCTGGACCCAGTTCTCCAGCGCGGCGATACGCTGCGGATCGATACCGCGGCCGCCGCCCTGATAGGCATAGGTGGCATCGGTGAAGCGGTCACTGATCACCACCCGCCCCTCGGCCAGCGCCGGGCGGATCAGGCCGTTGAGGTGCTGGGCGCGGGCGGCGAACATGAGCAGCAGTTCGGTATCCGCGTGCATCGGCTCCTCATGCAGGCTCAGCAGCACGTCGCGGATACGCTCGGCCAGCGGCGTGCCGCCCGGCTCACGCGTGATCAACGGCGCGCAACCCCGCTCGGCCAGCGCCTGGGCAAAGACCTTGAGGTTGGTGGACTTGCCAGCCCCTTCCGGGCCTTCGAAGGTGATGAACAGTCCGCTCATTGCGCCGCCCCGCTGTCTTTTACTGGCTCCGCCGGAGGCGGGCTGGAGCGATAGTTGGGGGCCCGCTGCAGAATCTGATAGTGGCGGACCGCGCGGTTGTGCTGCTGCAGGGTCTCGGAGAAGACATGGGAGCCATCCCCCCGGGCCACGAAATACAGCGACTTGCCTGGGGTCGGATTGACTGCGGCAAGCAGCGCTTCGCGACCAGGCATGGCGATGGGCGTTGGCGGCAGCCCGTCGATGGTGTAGGTGTTGTAAGGTGTCGGCCGGCGCAGGTCGCTGCGGCGGATCTTGCCCTGCCAGTCTTCGCCCATACCATAGATCACTGTCGGGTCAGTCTGCAGGCGCATGCCCATCTGCAAGCGGCGGGTGAACACGCCGGCAATCTCGCCGCGCTCATGGGGTACACCGGTTTCCTTTTCGATGATCGATGCCAGAATCAGCGCCTCGTAGGGCGTATCGATCGGCAACCCCTCGCCACGCTGCTCCCAGGCTGCCTCCAGCTCCTGCTGCATGCGCTGATGGGCGCGCAGCAGGATGTCGCGATCACTCATACCCAGCGTGTACCGGTAGGTATCAGGGAAGAACATGCCTTCCGGGTGATCTTCCGTCAGGTTCAGCTCGGCCATTACCTGGGCGTTGCTCAGTTCGTCGGACAAGCTGTGCTGCAGCCGTTCGGCCTTGGCCAAAGCAGCGCGAAATTGGCTGAAGTTCCAGCCTTCGACCAGGGTAACGCTGCGCTGTATCACCTCACCTCGTTGCAGCAATGCCAGCAACTGCTGCACCGTCATGCCGGGCGTGAGTCGATACTCGCCGACCTGCAATACGGTGTCCGGCATCTGCCATTGCCAGTAACGGCGTATCCAGCTGGACCGCTCGATCACTCCACGTTGCTCCAGGCTGGAGAACACCCGGGCGGGCGTGCTGCCAGGCGGAACGTCCAGCGTATCTGCGACCTTGATTTGCAACGACTGATCCAGCGTGGAATTCAGGGTGTAGTATCCCCAGAGCCCAGCGCCAGCCAACAAAACCACTGAAAAAACAGCAGCTTTCATTAAAAACCTTATAAACCACTTCACATTAGGACCTGCTTAGCCAGGGTCTGGATGTCGCGGGTATGGACGCCGACGGGCCATTGCCAGTCTGCCAGCGCCACCACCGGCCAGACACCGAATACGCTGTTGCAACAGAACACCTCGGTGCTGCGCAACAGTTCGTCAAAAGATATCGAACGCTCCTCTACGGCGTCACCTTGCGCCGCCAACTGCTCGATCAGGAAGCCGCGCATCACGCCCCGCACGCCGCATCGATCGAGCGCAGGCGTCACCCATCGATCATCCAGCCGCATGAACAGATTGCTCATGGTGCCTTCGATGGGGTCGCCAGCGAGATTACACACCAGCCCTTCTGCGTGGACTGAATCCTGCCATTCACTGCGCGCCAGGACCTGCTCCAGCCGATTGAGGTGCTTGAGACCCGCCAGCATGGGTTGATCGCCCAGCCGGGTGGCGCAGGGATACAGGCAAACGCCCTGCTCGGCATGTTGTGCGGGATAGCTCGGCAGTGGAGAGGATTGGAGAATGCGCGTCACCTGAGGTTGCTGTGGCATGGCGTAGCCACGCAGGGACTCACCGCGGGTGATGATCAGTTTGAAGAGCCCGTCACCGAGCAGCAGCGCCTGCTGCTCGACTTCGCTGCGGATCACCGCTAGATCCACAGGCAGGCGCAGGGCCTGCGCCCCCAATGCCAGCCGCTGGAAATGCCACTCTGCCAGCGTCGGCTTGCCGCCGCGAACCAGAATGGTCTCGAACAGTCCGTCACCGTAGGCCAGGCCGCGATCGCGGGCCGAAACAGCACTGGTCGGCACACCATTGACCAGGCATTCGGCGACGCGGGTTGCGGCCATCCCGGTGATGTCCATCAGAGGCGGCGGAACACCAGGCTGCCGTTGGTGCCACCAAAGCCGAAGGAGTTGGATATCACCACGTCCAGCTGGCGAGCCTGGGCTTCATGGGCCACGTAATCGAGGTTGCAGCCCTCACCCGGGTTGTCCAGATTGATGGTCGGCGGTGCCACCTGGTCACGCAGGGCGAGCACACTGAAAATCGCCTCGACTGCGCCGGCGGCGCCCAACAAATGACCGGTCATGGACTTGGTCGAGCTCATGGCCAGTTTACAGGCGTGGTCACCGAACACGGTTGCCACCGCGCGGGTTTCAGCCAGGTCGCCGGCCAGGGTCGAGGTGCCGTGGGCGTTGATGTAGCCAACCTGTTCTGGCGCCACATCGGCATCACGCAGGGCATTGCCCATGCACATGGCTGCACCGCGGCCATCTTCCGGCGGCGCGGTCATGTGGAAACCGTCGCCGCTCATACCGAAACCGATCAACTCGGCATGGATATGCGCACCGCGGGCCTTGGCATGCTCATACTCTTCCAGCACCATGGCGCCGGAACCGTCGGACAGCACGAAGCCATCACGTTCGGCATCCCACGGACGGCTGGCGCGGGTCGGGTCTTCGTTGCGGGTCGACAGCGCGCGGGCAGCGCTGAAGCCACCGAGGCCCAGGCCGCTGGTAGCCATTTCGGAACCACCAGCGATCATCACGTCCGCTTCGCCATAGGCGATGTTGCGCGCGGCCATGCCGATGCTGTGGGTACCCGTGGTGCAGGCGGTCGTCAGCGCATAGTTCGGCCCACGCAGTCCATACTGGATGGACAGATAACCGGCCACCATGTTGACAATCGAGCCAGGCACGAAGAACGGCGAGATACGACGCGGGCCGCTGTTGAGCAGCAACTCGTGATTGCGCTCGATATTGGTCAGACCGCCGATACCAGAGCCCATGGACACGCCGATGCGGTCGCGGTTGTCATCGGTAATATCCAGCCCCGCATCATTCATCGCCTGGATGCACGCAGCAATGCCGTACTGGATGAACAGATCCAGCTTGCGTGCCTCCTTGGCCGACATGTAAGGCTCGATATCGAAATCGCGAATGGAGCCACCAAAACGGGTACTGAAGGCACTGACGTCCATATGCTCGATCGGCGCGATACCGCTCTTGCCTGCCAAAGCCGCCTGCCAGCTGCTTTCAACCGTATTCCCCAGCGGGCTCAACATGCCCAGGCCGGTTACCACGACGCGTCTACGCGACAAGGGAGACTCCTTAATTCAACTCGTTCGACAGCGGGCTATTGTCCGCATAAAGGGGCGGCGCGGCAACTGAATGATTATCGGCCGTCCGTCACCAGTTATTTCAGGGGAACTACTGCAAAGCGAACACGAACAAAAAGGCCGCAGCTCTGATATCAGGACTGCGGCCTTTTCGACCTGCAAGCAGACTGCGTGATTACTTCTGGTGCGAGTTCACGTAGTTGATTGCTTCCTGCACGGTGGTGATCTTCTCGGCTTCTTCATCCGGAATTTCGGTCTCGAATTCTTCTTCGAGAGCCATCACCAGCTCAACGGTGTCAAGGGAGTCAGCGCCAAGATCTTCAACAAAGGAAGCACTGTTGGTTACTTCTTCTTCTTTGACGCCGAGCTGCTCGGCAACGATTTTCTTGACGCGCTCTTCGATGGTACTCATACCTTGTTCTCACTCCTGATTTTGCAGTTCCGATAAGCCGGACTGCGGGTAGTTTATAGAAAGAATTCCCGAGATTTCAAGCTGGAAATGCTTCTGTGTCAAAATGGCCCGGCCCAGAGAGGCCGGATTCCCACTAGTCAAAGCCCCGACTGCCCAAAAGCAGCCGAAGATCAACCCATGAACATACCGCCATTTACCGGGATAGTTGCCCCGGTAATGTATCCAGCCGGCTCACCGGCAAGAAATGCTACCACTGCAGCAATTTCCTCGGCTTGGCCGAGGCGCCCCAGTGGAATCTGTTCGAGCATGACCGACCGCTGATTGTCATTCAGCGCCCGGGTCATGTCCGTATCAATGAATCCAGGTGCCACCGCATTCACGGTGATTCCGCGTGAACCGACCTCACGGGCCAGTGCACGGGCAAAGCCCTCCATGCCGGCCTTGGCCGCAGCATAGTTGGATTGACCGCCGTTGCCCATACCGGCAACCACCGAACTGATGCAGATGATACGGCCCCAACGCGCTTTGGTCATGCCCCGCAGCACAGCCTTGGACAGACGGTAAACCGAGCCCAGGTTGGTGCTGATGACATCATCCCACTCATCATCTTTCATACGCATGAGCAGGTTATCGGCGGTGATGCCGGCATTATTGACCAGAATCGCCGGCGCTGCATAATCCTCAGCGATGCGCTCCAGCACCTCGGCAACCGAGGCCGGGTCGCGTACATCCAGCTTCAGACCGGTGCCCTGGTAGCCTGCGGCGGCCAGTTTTTCGGCAATGGACTGGGCGCCGGCGTCACTGGTGGCAGTACCGACTACAATGGCTCCCTGGGCAGCCAGCGCATGGGCAATGGCCTGCCCGATACCACGACTGGCACCGGTAACCAGGGCAACTTTTCCTTCCAGACTCATATCAAGCTCCTTCGGCAACACGGGCGACAGCGTCGGAAAAACCCTCGACACTATCCAGATTATGGGTGGCCACACCTTTGGCGCAGCGCTTGTTCAGGCCCGACAATACCTTGCCAGGACCGCATTCGACCATGTCAGTGACACCCTGGGCAGCGATGTATTCGATGCTTTCGACCCAACGCACCGGGCTGTACAGCTGCTCGACCAGCTGCTGGCGCAGACCGTCGAGATCCGCTGCCGGGCGCGCCGTCACGTTCTGCACCAGAGTGATCTGCGGCTGATTCCAGGTCAGGCCGGCGAAATCCTGCGCCAGCTGCTCAGCGGCCGGCCGCATCAGTGCGCAGTGGGACGGTACGCTGACCGGCAGCGCGATGGCACGCTTGGCGCCGGCGGCCTTGCAGGCGTCAATGGCACGCTGCACGGCGGCCGCCTGACCAGCGATGACCACCTGGCCAGGCGCGTTGAAGTTGACCGCACTGACCACTTCACCCTGGCCCGCCTCGGCGCACAGCTGGATGATCTGCTCATCGGTCAGCCCGAGAATCGCCGCCATGCCACCCTCGCCTTCCGGCACGGCCTGCTGCATCAACTGGCCACGACGCTCGACCAGACGCAGCGCGTCGGCAAAGCCGATAACCTCGGCAGCCACCAGGGCGGAGTACTCACCCAGACTGTGGCCGGCAACGAAGGCCGGACGAACATCGCTGTTAGCCTGCCACAGGCGCCACAGGGCAACGGACGCCGCCAGGATTGCCGGCTGGGTGCGGTCGGTCCGATTCAGCTCGGTGTCCGGGCCTTGCTGGCAAAGTTGCCACAGGTCGTAGCCCAGCGCATCACTGGCCTCGACAAAGGTGTCGCCAATCAGACTATGCTGCTCCGCCAGGCCAGCCAGCATGCCGACCGCCTGGGAACCCTGTCCGGGAAATACGAAAGCGAGGGTTTGAGTCATGCAACTTTCCTCATTGTTGTCATTCATTGATTAAGTCTTCCGTCTGAGATGACCCACTGGTCAGACGGGTCACAAGAGTTCGCCCCGGCAACGTGCCAGGCGCGCGGCGATGCGCTGCGGCATCTGCGACTGACAGGCGCGCACTGCCTGCCCGATGGCCACTTCCAGGGCAGTCTGATCGGCATTGCCGTGACTCTTGACCACGACACCCTGCAGTCCGAGCAGCACCGCTCCATTATGCTGACCGGGGTCCAGGCGTTCGCCCATCGGCTTCAATGCCCGCCGCAGCAGCGGCGCCAGCAAACGCAGCGCGAAGCTGCCGGACAAGGCCCGGCGCAACTCATCCTGCATATAACCAGCCAGCCCTTCGCTGGCCTTGAGCACCACATTGCCGACAAAGCCGTCACAGACCACCACATCGGCACGGTCCTGAAACAGCTCGTGACCTTCTATATGACCGATATAATTCAGCGAACGGCTATCACGCAACAGCTCGGATACTTCACGCACCCGCAGGGAACCCTTGTTGATTTCGCTACCGATGTTCAACAACCCGACCCGCGGTCGCTCGATATCAGTCAGCTCGGCCACCGCTTCGGAGCCCATCACGGCAAATTCGAACAGCTGCCGCGCCGAGCAATCGACATTGGCCCCCAGATCGAGTACATGGCAGAACTTGCCGGCTACCGGCAAAGCCGCCATGATCGCCGGCCGCTGAATACCTTCCACCGTTCCCAGCAGGGTTTTTCCCAGCACCATCAGCGCACCGGTATTACCCGCACTCAGACAGCCATCGGCCACGCCGTCACGCACCTGCTCGATGACCACGCGCATGGACGCATCACGCTTGCTGCGCAGCACGCTGGCAGGCAGATCGTCGGCGAGAATGGTTTCGGAGGTATGGACGAAGCTGACACGATCGTCAGGCAGGCGGTATTCACGGGAGAGGCTGGCCATCGGTTCGGGCGAACCGACCAGAACGACGTTGAACCCAGGAATCTGCTGAAGGCAGCGGGCAACGGCGGGGATAATGCAACGGGGACCGAAGTCCCCGCCCATCACATCAATCGCTAAGCGGACTGACGTGGACAAGACTTATTCGTCGTTGTCCTTGTTGACCACCTGACGACCACGATAGAAGCCGTCCGGGGACACGTGGTGACGGAGGTGAGTCTCGCCAGTAGTTTGATCTACGGACAGAGCCGCCGAGGTCAGTGCATCGTGCGAACGACGCATACCACGTGCGGAACGAGACTTTTTGTTCTGCTGTACAGCCATGACTTTAAGCTCCTAAGCTTCAGGTATCACGTTTCAACTTGGCCAACACACTGAAGGGGTTGGGCTTTTCAGCTTCTTCCTCAGGCTCCGCAGTATCAGGCTGAAAGCCTGGCGGGTGCTGACATGTTTCCATCGGATGCATCGGCACTGCGGGCAAGGCCAGCAGCAGTTCGTCCTCGATCAGCGCGTGCAGATCGAGCGCCTCGTCATCCACAATAACCGGTTCATAATGGCGAGGCAGATTCTTCGCCGCCTCGTCACTCGTTACAAAACCCACCTCACATTCGGTATCCAGCGTCAGCACAACCTGCTCCAGGCAACGCTGACAGATCTGCGCCACCTCGACCTGATAATGCCCGTGCATGGCGCTGATGCCCTGTGCGTCCCGCACAAATGCGAGCTCCACCTGAACATCTCCAGCAGGAGCGTCAAGCAAGGCGGTGAGACGGGGCATATTGGCGGTGGGCACAGTCCCTTTCAGGACGATTTCACGGTCAACCAGCCGACGCGGCTCTATGTGTGCAGGTATGGGTCCAGACATAAGCGCGCAATTCTAGGCACCGCGGGGGCTGCTGTCAAAACTATTTGCCGAAAAAACCATGCCACCGACGTCACGGGGACAACTGAAGCTAGAATAGCGCAATTTATCGCACAAGGATCCCAAGATGGCCCATCTGGTTCTCGCCTCCAGCTCTCCCTACCGACGCGCGCTACTTGAGCGCCTCGGCATTCCCTTCGAGCATGCCGCGCCCGAGGTCGACGAAACACCCCGGGCTGGCGAAACACCGGAGCAGCTCACGCTGCGCCTGGCCCTGGACAAGGCCCGCGCCCTGGCAAGCCGCTTTAACGATCACCTGATTATCGGTTCGGACCAGGTCTTGCTATTGGAAGGCCTGGCGGTCAGCAAACCTGGGACCCATGCCGCGGCAAAAGAGCAACTCAGGCACTGCAGCGGCCGCACCGTGCAGTTCACCACCTCGCTTTGCCTGCTCAACAGCGCCACCGATCAATACCAACTGACCAGCGAGCCCTTCAAGGTCAGCTTCCGCGAGCTGGATGAGAACAGCATCGAGCGTTACCTGCAGCGTGAACGCCCATACGACTGTGCCGGCAGCTTCAAAATGGAGGGACTGGGCATCTCGCTGTTCCGCGCCCTGCAGGCGACGACCCCAACAGCCTGATCGGACTACCGCTGATCAGGCTGTGCGAGATGCTGCGCCAGGAAGGAGTGCAGCTGCCGTAAGACTCTGCCTCAAACATCCGCTCCCGCTGGTCGGCATACACTGCAGCGAGAGGCTTGCCGGAAGGCGACCCTTACCGCAGTGCGGGCGCCGCCAGACCGAGATGGGTCGCCAGGGTATTGCCGATGCTGGTGCCCAGTTGGCGCGAAAAGCGCTGGAAAGGCGACTCGCGGTGGGTGAAGTCGACCAGCTCTTCGGTGCCGACGATATCCCGAGCCACTGCCGAGGCGCTGGACAGCCCATCGATCAGCCCCAGTTCCAGCGCCTGCTCACCGGACCAGACCAGCCCGCTGAACAACTCCGGATGCTCCTGGAGCCGATCACCACGCCCTTCTCTCACCTGCTCGATAAACTGCTGATGAGTGGTCTCCAGCACCGTCTGCCAGAACTCGCGCTCATCCTGACGCTCGGGCTGGAAGGGATCGAGGAAGGCCTTGTGCTCGCCAGCGGTATAGGTGCGCCGCTCGACCCCGAGCTTGTCCAGCGTCTCGACAAAACCGAAACCGGCCGCCGTCACCCCGATCGAACCCACCAGACTGGCCTTGTCGGCATAGATCTCGTCCGCCGCTGCAGCAATATAATAGGCCCCTGAAGCACCGATATCGGCGATCACCGCGTAGACTTTGACTTCCGGGTTCAGCGCGCGCAGCCGCTTGATCTCGTCATACACGTATCCGGACTGTACCGGGCTGCCGCCCGGGCTGTTGATGCGCAGCACGACCCCGCGGGTCTGCTCATCCTTGAACGCTCGCCGCAGACTGGTGACCAGGTTGTCGGCACTGGCTTCCTGCTGGTCGGCGATGGCGCCCCGCACTTCGATCAGCGCCGTGTGTGGCTTGCCAGTGGCGCCGCTGCCGTCAATGGCGCCGAGCGGGGAAAACAGAAACAACGCGCCGATCAGATAAAGGAAAGTCAGACTCTTGAAGAAAATCCCCCAGCGCCGCGATCGACGCTGTTCCTGCACCGAAGCCAGCAGGGTTTTCTCCAACAGCTCCCAGGCCTTCTTGTCCTCCTTCTGCGCCTTGAGCTCATTGCGCTCGACCATCGGGCCTTCAGTCCATTGGTTATGTTCCATCTATTACACCTCTGTCAGTTGGCCCGTCCGGAATCGCGGCAGGACCCAGCCATGAAACTCATCGAAGGAATCCACGCAATGCACCGGCTGGCAGCGCAGCAGCTGCGCATGGGTCATGGCCCCATAGGTCACTGCTACCGGACACACGCCGGCATTGTGGCCCATGAGGATGTCAAACTCACTATCGCCAACCATGCAGGCATCGGCCGGCGTTACGTCCAACTCGGCGAGAATCTGTTCAATCATCAGCGGATGCGGCTTGCCGGCGGTTTCATCCGCGCAGCGGGTCACATCGAAGTAGTTTTCCAGACCGTGGGAGTCGAGCATACGATCCAGTCCACGCCGCCCCTTGCCCGTCGCCACGGCCAGATGGAAACCACGGCCGCGCAGAATATCCAGCGCGCCGCGTACACCTTCGAACAACGGCGAAGGATTCTGTTCCAGCGTCAGGTAATTATCGGCGTAGGCCTGGATCAATTGCTTAGCCTGAGCAGGGTCATCCAGCTCCGGGTAGAGCACCGCTACCGCATCCGGCAGGGCCAGGCCGATGATGTCGCGCACCTCCCGTACCGAGCGCACCGGCAGACTCACATCCACTGCCGCGCGCTGCATGGCAACGACAATATTGTCGATGGAATTGGCCAGCGTGCCATCCCAGTCGAAAATCAGGGTATTCATGTCACTCCTCGCTCAAGCGGCTCAGGGTTCTGTCCCAGACCGTCCCAGGCTCGGCGGACACCTCCAGGCGCCCGCCCTCGGGCAGCTCAGCGGAAAGGGAAACCGCATGTAAGAACAGTCGCTTACCACCCTTTTCTCGAATGATTCTGGAAAAATCATCATCGCCGTACTTGGGATCACCGGCAATCGGATGACCAGCATGCCGGGCATGCACCCGGATCTGGTGGGTCCGTCCGGTGATGGGCCTGGCCTCTACCAGCGTGGCAAAGTCACCGAAGCGCTGGATTACCCGAAACTCGGTCAGCGACTCCTTGCCTTCCGGATTGACCTCGACCATGCGCTCGCCGGAGCGCAGATTGTTTTTCAATAAAGGTGCATGCACCTTCTTCACCGTTGACGGCCAGCGTCCGCGCACCAGCGCCAGGTAGCATTTGGTGACCCCCTTGCCCGGCCCGTCACCACGCAGCTCAGCATGCAGATGGCGCAACATGCTGCGTTTCTTGGCGATCATCAGGCAGCCAGAGGTGTCGCGGTCCAGCCGATGCACCAGCTCCAGCTGTTGCAGTTCGGGACGCAACTGGCGCATCGCCTCGATCACGCCGAAGTCCAGCCCGCTGCCACCATGCACAGCGAGGCCCGCCGGCTTGTTGACCACGATCAGCCCTTTGTCTTCATAGAGGATGTTGCTCTCCAGCGCATTGAGAATGCCCTGCCCCACCAGCGCCGGCTCATCGGGCTGGGGCAGGCGCACCGGCGGAATCCGGATGCTGTCACCTGCGCGCAACCGGTACTCGGGCTTGATGCGGCCTTTATTCACCCGCACCTCGCCTTTGCGCAGGATGCGATAAATGAGTGTGCGCGGTGCCCCCTTGAGTCGGGTCAGCAGATAGTTGTCGATTCGCTGACCGGCCTGGTCTTCGCTGATCAGGTCGGTCTGCACGGCAGCGGAAATAACGGGTTGATCGATTTTCATCGGCGCATGATACATTTTTTCATGCAATTGAAGCACTTGATTAATGCTGCTATAGTCCGACGAGCTGCGCAAAAGGCAGCAGGAAGGCAGCCGCGATCGACGCGATTGCAGCCTTCCCAGAAACATTGATGTAGAGCCTTCGCCAGGCTGGAAGCAACGCCGGCGAACCTCGATGGAAAAACATGCTGCAGGCCACAGGCCGGCAGAATATTAACCCGCTCCCCGAAGACGACGAGCGGCACCGATTCAGATGGGCAAGTGATTAGGTGGAGATGCACAGCTTCAGGATGATGTGACGAGCGCTGACACTTGCATTGATGTGTGTCCCCGTCCCAGTCCGGCTGATTCCTCCCTACAAAGAAGTTTCTCTGTACTCGCCATAGACAGACTGAAATGCTGTTGCCCAACGGCACGGCAATTTTGAATTCTGAACAAGGGCAAGGTTGGCCCAAGCAGAAACACGCCTGACACCTAACAGAAGAATCAGGTGCCGTACTCGTGTTCCGGAAGCATTGGAAACACAACGGTACTTCATGAAAAGAATGCTGATCAACGCAACTCAGCCCGAAGAGTTGCGCGTCGCCCTGGTAGATGGCCAGAAGCTGTACGATTTGGACATCGAATCCGGCGCACGCGAACAGAAGAAATCCAATATCTACAAAGGCCGCATTACCCGCGTCGAACCCAGCCTGGAAGCCGCTTTCGTCGACTTCGGCTCCGAACGCCACGGCTTTCTGCCGCTGAAGGAAATCTCTCGCGAATACTTCACCAAACAGCCTGAAGGTCGCGTCAACATCAAGGAAGTGCTCAAGGAAGGCCAGGAAGTCATTGTCCAGGTCGACAAGGAAGAGCGCGGCAATAAAGGCGCCGCCCTGACTACCTTCATCAGCCTGGCCGGCCGCTATCTGGTGCTGATGCCGAACAACCCCCGCGCCGGTGGCATTTCCCGTCGCATCGAAGGTGAAGAGCGCAACGAACTGCGCGAAGCCCTGAACAGCCTCAACGTTCCCGCCGACATGGGCATGATTGTCCGTACCGCAGGTCTCGGCCGCAGCGCAGAGGAATTGCAGTGGGATCTGGATTACCTGTTGCAACTGTGGGAAGCGATCAAGTCTGCCTCCAGCGAACGCAGCGGCACCTTCCTGATCTACCAGGAAAGCAACGTCATCATCCGCGCCATCCGCGATTACCTGCGCCAGGACATCGGCGAAGTACTGATCGACAGCGAAACCGTCAAGGAAGAGGCGCTGAACTTCATCAGCCAGGTCATGCCGCAGTACGCGAGCAAGGTCAAGCTCTACGAAGACAGCGTACCGCTGTTCAACCGTTTCCAGATCGAAAGTCAGATCGAGACCGCCTTCGAGCGTGAAGTGAAACTGCCTTCCGGCGGCTCCATCGTCATCGACCACACCGAAGCCCTGGTGTCCATCGACATCAACTCGGCGCGCGCTACCAAAGGTGGCGACATCGAAGAAACCGCGCTGCAAACCAACCTGGAAGCGGCTGAAGAAATCGCCCGCCAGCTGCGTTTGCGTGACATCGGCGGTCTGATCGTCATTGATTTCATCGATATGACCCCGGCCAAGAACCAGCGCGCCGTGGAAGAGCGGGTACGCGAAAGCCTCGAAGCCGACCGCGCCCGCGTCCAGGTCGGTCGTATCTCCCGTTTCGGGCTGCTGGAAATGTCCCGGCAGCGTCTGCGTCCTTCCCTGGGTGAAACCAGCGGTATCGTCTGCCCACGCTGTAACGGCCGCGGCACCATCCGCGACGTTGAATCCCTGTCGCTTTCGGTACTGCGCCTGATCGAAGAAGAAGCGCTGAAGGATCGCACCGCCGAAGTGCGCGCCCACGTGCCGGTATCCATCGCTACCTTCCTGCTCAACGAGAAGCGTGATGTGCTGGCCAAAACCGAGGCCCGCACCAAGGTGCGCTTGCTGGTGTTGCCCAACCCGCACATGGATACCCCGCACTTCGAGGTCCAGCGTCTGCGCGACGACCAGGAAGCCGTGCTCAATGGCGAATCCAGCTACAGCATGACCACCGAAGCCGAGCCCGAAGAGCCGGTACAGGTGAGCCAGACCCGTGCCATCGTACGCCAGGAAGCAGCGGTCAAGACCCTCGCCCACTCGCGTCCGGCCCCCACGGCCGCTCCGGCGCCAGCACCAGCACCGGTTGCCGCAGCCAACAAGGCCATCCAGGAGTCCCAGCCGGGTCTGATCAAAAGCCTGATCAAGTCCCTGGTCGGCATGTTCGCCCAGGACAACCGCCAGGAAGAGGAAGCCGAGCAGCAGGCGACCAGCCAGGCCAATCGCAAGCCAGCGGCGGATGGCCGTGGCAACGAGCGCCGCAGCAACCGCAACCGCCGGCCGCGCCCAGAGCGTGACAACCGCGGCGGTGCACGTGGCAACCGTGGTGGTGAAGCTGCTGCCGAGCGCACTGACAAGCCCCAGCGCAGCGAACGCAAGTCCAGCGACGTCGTAGCCGATACCGACGCCGCCACACCGAGCGCCAGCAAGCCGGCAGAAGGCACCACCGGTCGTCGTCGCCGTCGCAGCCCCACCGCGGCCGCGACCGCTGAAAGTAGCGAACAACGTACTGCTGCCACCGAGCAGGCACCGGCCCGTCAGGATCGTCGCCCGCAGCGCCAGGCCGAACAGGCCACCGTGAAAGACGAAGAATTGCCAGTCGAGCAGACTGCCGAGCAGACCGACAGCGAAAATACCGCTGAGGGTGAGCGTCCGAAGCGTCGTTCACGCAACAGCCAACGCCGTCGCAACAATCGTCGCAGCCGTTCCGCCCAGGATGACCAGAGCGGCGACAACGCTGCCAGCGCAAACCAGACCAGCGAAGCGATTGATGACAGCAACGCCAGCAAGCCGGTAACGGCCGAGCACGGCGACGCTGCCGCTACCGACGTCAAGGTTCCGGCTGCTGCCGCGGTAGCCGTCACCGAGGCGGTTGCCGCCAGTGAAGGTCATGAGCCGACAGAGATGATCAACGAGCCCGCCGTCGAAGCTGCCCTTCCGAAAGCGGCTACCGAAGCCCTGGCTGAGGTCAAGCAACCGGTGGAAGCAGGTTTGACCCAGGCGGTATCCGACATCGAGCAATCGATCGAGAACGCGGTTGAAGCCTTCAATCAGTCCCAGCGCGATGACAGCGCCCCGGCTCAGGCCGAGACCGAGGTCACTCAAGCCGAGCCGAGCGCCACAGCTGACGCAGCCGAACCTGCTGTAGTCGTGGCCGAAGAGCAGCCTGCCGCCGTTATCGAACCCGTCGCTGAAACCGCAGCAGCCGTCGAACCCGAGGCACCGGTAGCCCAAGCGCCTGAAGCCGAACCGGCCCCGGTAGTCACCGAGGAGACAGCCCCGGCACCCGCTCAGGTTGAAGCGCAGGAGCCGGCCCCGGTAGCACAGGAGCCTGTCGAGCAGGCGATTCCGGCCCTCACCGAAAGCGGTCGCGCATTCAACGACCCGCGTGAGATCCGCAAGCGTCGCATGGAGGCCAAGCGCCTCGCCGAGCAGGCCGAAGCACAGGCCAAGGCCGAAGCGGAAGCACCTGCCCCGGCAGTGGAAGCTGACGCCGAGCCGGCAGCTGCAGCCGAGCCGGTAAGCGAAGCCATGGCCGAGGCCCAGGAAGTGATTGAACACATCCCGGAAGCTCAGGCCGCTGACCAAGCGGAAACAGCAACCGACGCTCAGTCAGCCGAGCCGGCAGCCGAAGCCGCACTCCCCAGCCCTGCCGAAGGCGAGGTGCCGGAGCATCCGGCTACCAGCGCACCGGTACAACAGGACGCGCCTGAGGAAGATGACAACCGCCCGGAAACACCCAAGGGCTGAGTTTCATCGCTGCAATAGAAAAGGGGATGCCATTGGCATCCCCTTTTTCATTCCCGATTCACTGTCAGCAACAGCCCTGTTGGGCAACTGGCATCAGCCGCCTACCCGCTGCGGCTCCATCTCCAGTTGCACACCGAACTTCGCCTGCACGTCTCGCTGGATGTCCTCCGCCAGCGCCAGCACATCCGCTCCCCGGGCGCCGCCCAGGTTGACCAGTACCAGCGCCTGCTCGCGGTGTACACCGACCCGGTCGCGACAATGACCTTTCCAGCCTGCCCGCTCGATCAGCCAACCGGCAGCCAGTTTGACGCTGCCATCGGGCTGCGGGTAATGCGGCGCTTCCGGCCAGGCCGCCAGCAAGGCCGCCGCCTGGTCCGCCGGCAGCAAAGGATTCTTGAAGAAACTGCCGGCATTGCCCAGCTGCGCCGGATCGGGCAGCTTGGAGCGGCGAATCTGGCATACCAGCTGGCTGATGACGCGGCTGTCGGGTCGACTCAGGCCGGTGACACTCCAGGCGGCTGCCAGCGGCGCATAATCCAGCCGCGGCACCGGCTGCGTGCTCAGTCGCAGGCGCACCCGCAAGATCACGAAGCGGCCAGCCTGCTGCTTGAACAGACTGTCTCGGTAGGCGAACCGGCAAGCGTCCCGATCGAACCGGCAAACCTCCCCTGTGGTGCGATCCAGCGCGTCGAGACTGTCGAACACATCGCACAGCTCCACGCCGTAGGCGCCGATATTCTGCATTGGCGCAGCGCCCAGGGTGCCGGGGATCAGTGACAGGTTTTCCAGACCATGGAAACCATGATCCAGGCTCCAGTTCACCAGTTGATGCCAATTCTCGCCGGCCTCCCCTTCGATCACCGCACTGCCCGGCTCGCGGGACAGTACCCGGCGGCCACGGCTGCGCATGGCGATGACCAGGCCTGCCAACGGGCCGGCCAAGATCATGTTGCTGCCACCGCCGAGCACAGTGACCGGCCAGCCTTGAGCATCAGCGAGCGCCAGCGCCTCGCGCAATTGCTGTTCGGTTTCGACCGGCACCAGCCGCTCCGCGGATTCGTTGATGCCGAAGGTATTGAGATCGCGCAGCGCTGCCGCGCGGAGGATGTCCGGCATCATTCGGCCGAGGCCAGCAATTGGCGCACCCGCTGCAGATCCTCAATGGTATCCACGCCCGCCGGAGGAATCTCACAGGCATCGGCCACATGAATACGGCAGCCGAACCACAAGGCGCGCAATTGCTCCAGCGACTCGGCGCTTTCCAGCGGGCTCGCCGGCCAGCGCACGTAGTCGTGCAGAAAGCCCACCTTGTAGGCGTACAGCCCGATGTGCCGGCGGAACGGCGCCACCTGTGGCAACTGATCCGGCCTGCCGGCGGCGAAATCATCACGGCACCAGGGCATGGGCGCGCGACTGAAGTACAGGGCAAAGCCCTGGTGGTCCGTAACCACCTTCACCGCGTTGGGATTGAACAGCGTCTCGATGTCCTGCAACGGCTCAGCCAGGGTAGCAATGCTGGCGGCTGGAAAGGCCCGCAGATTGCCCGCTACCTGATCGATCAGTGCCGGCGGAATCAATGGCTCGTCGCCCTGCACATTCACCACATGGGCGTCGGCATCCAGGCCCAGCAGGGTTACCACCTCCTGCAGCCGGTCGGTGCCGGACGGATGATCGGTGCGGGTCAGTACCACATCGGCGCCAAAGGCGCGGCAGGCGTCGACAATGCGCGCATCATCGGTTGCCACCGTCACGGTCGCCGCCCCGCTCTTGCGGGCCTGCTCCCAGACATGGCGAATCATCGGCTTGCCGGCAATGTCCTGCAGCGGCTTGCCCGGCAGGCGGGTGGAGGCGTAACGGGCAGGTATGATGACGTGAAACATTGTCAGTGTCCCAGCCTCTCGTCCGCATCCAGGGCCCGCGCTTCGGTCTCCAGCATGACGGGAATACCATCGCGTACGGGGAACGCCAGGCCATCGGCGCGGCACCACAGTTCGGTCTTGTCCTGATTCTGTACCAGCGGGCCCTTGCACAGCGGGCAGGCCAGGATATCGAGCAGTTTGGGATCCATCGTCAGACTCCGGTCAAAGAGAAGTAGTCCGGCTGGACGGCAGATGGCTGTCCAGCCGCTGATGCAGAGCCGCAGTAAAAGCGGCACTCAATTGGGCATCGACACGTAGATACCACCAATGTTCACGGGCGAAGCCCGCGCATTTCACCGCGTCCTTTTCGGTCATGATCAGTGGCTCGCCATGATCGAATGCGGCGAAGCTGTCGGCATTGTAACCGGCATGGTCGGCAAACGCCTGCAACGTCGGTATGAAGCCCAGACTTTCCAGTGTGCGGCGGAACCGGTCGGGATTGCCGATGCCGGCCACCGCCTGTACCCGGGGCGGCGCCTTCCACTCGGCAGGGCTGATCCGCTGGCCGGTGGCCAGATTGACCAGTTCGGTGGCCTGCAGTTGCATGGCGAAACCGTCGGCGGCATCAGCTGCGGCGCCGTTGCGAACGATCAGGTCGACCGACTTCAGTCGCGAAGCCGGTTCGCGCAGGGGGCCCTCGGGCAGACAGCGGGCGTTGCCCAGGCCGCGGGCGTGGTCGAGCATCAGCACCTCCAGTGTGCGGCCCATGCGGTAGTGCTGCAGGCCGTCGTCGCTGATGATCACGTCGATTGCCTCCTGCTCCAGCAACTGGCAGCCGGCTCGTGGGCGATCCGGATCAATCACCACCGGCACTTGACAGCGACGGGCGATCAACAGCGGCTCATCGCCAACCTGTTCGGGGGTGTCCTGGTCTGGTCGGATGCGCCAAGGCAGGGCTGGCGGTTGCGCACCATATCCCCGGCTGATAACGCCCACCCGCAACCCACGGGCGCGCAGATGCTCCACCAGCCAGATAACCATGGGCGTCTTGCCGGTGCCGCCGAGGGTAATGTTACCAACGACGATCAGCGGCACTGGCGGCTGCCAGCTGGCTGCCGGATCATCCAGGTAACGCTGCCGTCGACGTTGTGCCACGTGCCGATACAGCTGGGACAGCGGCCGCAATAGGGTCAGCCAGCGGCGCCCCTGATACCAGGAGCGCAGCATGAAGCCTTCCAGTGACTCCTTCTTCACTGGGCAGGGGTTTCCAGTTCGTTGGTGGTCAGGCGCAACCGACTGAAGCCCTGCTGGCCTGCCGCATCCATGACGGTGATCACCGATTGGTGAGAGGCCTTGGCATCCGCGGTAATCACCACCGGCAGACTGTTGTTGCCGGCCGCTTCACGTTGCAGCGCGGTCTGCAGATTGTCCAGGTCTGGATTGATCAGGCTCTTGCCGTTGATGGTGACCTCGCCGGTGGCCGACACCAGCACCTCGATCTGCTCCAGGTTCTGGTTTTCCACCGGCTCGCCCGAGGCGGACTCCGGCAGATCAAGCTTCAGCTGGGTTTCCCGGGTAAAGGTGGTGGACACCATGAAGAAGATCAGCAGCAGGAACACCACGTCGATGAGGGGCGTCAGGTTGACACCGACCTCCTCTCGCCGGGTACGTCGAAAGTTCATGGATCAGTTCCCCTGCGCCGTCTTGGCGGCTTGCCGGATGGCCGGATCGGCCGCCACGTCGTTGCCATTCGGCTCGGCGTCGCGACTGCCCTGCACCACCTCGACCAGTTTAGTCGCCTCCTGCTCCATGGCTACCACCAGCTCGTCGACCCGGCGCATGAAGAAGCGATGGAAGAACAGAGCCGGAATGGCCACGGTAAGGCCTGCCGCAGTGGTGATCAGCGCCTTGGAGATACCGCCGGCGAGTACCGCGGTATTGCCGGTGCCCTGCACCATCACCGCAGTGAAGACATCGATCATGCCGATGACGGTGCCCAGCAGGCCGAGCAGCGGGGTGATGGCGGCAATGGTGCCCAGTGTATTGAGATAACGCTCAAGCTCGTGGATGACCTTGGTGGCGGCCTCCTGGATGCTCTCTTTCATGATCTCGCGACCATGGCGGGTATTGGCCAGACCGGCAGCAAGAATCTCGCCCAATGGCGAGTCGGCGCGCAGGGCCTTCAGACGGGTCGCATCCAGCTGCCCGTCCTTGATCCAGCGCCATACCTGCCCCAGCAGATTGGCCGGCGCGACGCGACTGCTGCGCAGCGCCCAGAGACGCTCAAAAACGATGGCCAACGCCACCACGGATGACAATACGATCGGCAACATCAGCCAACCACCGGCACTGATCAGTTCCCACACAGGCGTTCCCTCCAGAAAATTTGTCTACTCTAGCACGGGCTTTGCTGGCGGTTCAGCCAGCCTGGCCAGTGCTTGATCTTCATGCCAGAAGCGTCGTGCACGCTCTCGCCAGGACCAATCCCGGCGGGCCTTCCCTGTGTCGTCCAGGACAAAGCGTATCGCTCCGGCGGTGGCAGTATAAACCGGTTCTGCTTCCAGTTCGCGGTAACGTTCGACAACCAGCGGATGCGGATGGCCGTACTGGCTGTGACGCCCGGCACTGAAGACCGCCCAACGCGGTTCTACCGCCCGGATAAAGGCATAGGACGACGAGCTGCGACTGCCATGGTGGGGCGCCAGCAGCAGGTCGGCAGCCAGGCTCCGGTCGAGCATCTGGTACTCGCCCCGAATACCCAGATCCCCCGGCAGCAGCACGGCGCTGCTCCCAGCCACTGCCCGCAGCACACAGGATTGCTCGTTGGGTGGTGCCGGAGGCGGTGGGCTGTAGAGAATCTCGAAGCGCACCCCATCCCATTGCCAGGTCTCACCAGGTTCACAGGGCTGCGCCCGCAATACCGGATCGATCGCGGCATGCTGCCCCGCCAGGACGCGTTTAACCGGCAGGTGGCCGGCAATGAAGGGTGCGCCCCCCGCATGGTCGTTATCGGCGTGACTGAGCAGCATGACATCCAGCTCCCGCACTCCCAGCGCCAGCAATGCCGGATACACCACCGCCTCGCCCAGATCGAAGCCACTGCTGAACCGGGCGCCGGCGTCGTACAGCAGGTCATGTTCTTCGGTTTGCAGCAATACCGACAGGCCCTGGCCGACATCCAGCACGGTTACCCACAGCTGACCTGGCAGCGGTCGCTCGTGGGATGGTAGCAACAGCACGAGCAGACAGGCCGCCCCCGGTAGCCAGAGCAGTCGGGCCATGGGGCTCAACAAGGCAGCCACCCCCACCAGGCCCAACGCGAAACCGAGCCAGTCGGGAGTGGCCAGGCGCTCCGCGGCACGCAGCTCTGCGATCCAAGCCAGACCGTCGAACAACCAGTTAAGTGCCACCGCCGCGCCTTGCAGCAACCAGGGAATATCGAACAGCAGCTCCAGGACCGTACCCAGCAAGGCGGCCGGCACCACCAGCAGGCTGACCCAGGGGATCGCCAGCAGATTGGCCAGCGGTGCGCTCAGGCTGGCCGGCATGCTCCAGAACATCAACCAGGGCCACAGCCCAACGAAGACCACCCATTGCGCCCGTCCCCAGCGCCACCACAGCGAGGACGAGCCCAACCGGGCACCCATGCCGTAGAGCAGCAGTCCCACCGCGATGAAGGAGAGCCAGAAACCCGCGCGCAGCGGCGCCGCGGGATTGAGCGCCACTACGGTGGCAAAGGCGACCAGCCAGAAGGTCCAGAGCCCCGGCCGGCGGTAGCACAGCTGGATCAACAGCCCCAGCGTGATCATCAACAGGGCGCGCTGTACCGGCACCCCGAACCCGGCCAGAATCGCGTAGAGAGTGGTAATCGGGACGACTACCGCCACCGCCAACCATAGTCGCGGCCAGGGCCAGCGCAGCACGCCAATCCGCCCAAGCAGGGTTACCAAACCGAATACCGCTGCCGCCAGCATGCCAATATGCAGCCCGGAGATAACCATCAGGTGAGCGGTGCCGGTGGCCTGCAGCACCAGCCAGTCCTGACGGTCGAGCACACCCTTGTCGCCCACCACCAGAGCAATCAGGCGGGCGCCGCCGGCCTGCTCTTCCAGCACCGCCGTTATGCGGGTGCGCAAGTGGTGGCGCAGCGCTGCGAAGCCGGCGAAACGGGGCGGCTCGGCGAGCCGCTCGCCCTGGCGAATACTACCAAGGGCGCCAACGCCCTGGGCGTACAGCCAGGCCTCATAATCGAAGCCGCCGGGATTGGCCATACCCGCCGGGCGGCGCAGAGTGACTTCGAACTGCCAGAGCTCGCCGGGATTGACCGGCTGCCCTTGGAACCAGTGCGCCCTTATCGGCGGCAGCGGTTGATCGTTTTCCAGTAGACGCACCTGGGTCAGGGCCAGACGCCAGCCAGTCGCAGTGGCCTGAGGCAACCCGTCGACCCGTGCCAGCACCTGCACCCGACTGCCATCCAGATCAGGCGGCAGACGCTGCGCCAACAGCTGCTGATGAAACAGACAGGACCAGAGCAATCCCAGACTCAGCACACCCAGCCAGCGCCCCGCGGGGCATCGCCACAGCATCAGAGCCGGCACCAGTGGCAGTGTTGTCAGCCACAGTGGCGGCAGCTCGGGCAACCCCAGGGGCAACAGCATGCCGGCTATCAGCGCGATCAGCAGCAGCGGCACATCCATGCGCGGAAATATCCTGTGATGGTGAATTGCGACGGCGGGTGGTAGTCGGCCACAGCCATTACGGGCATAATTGCTGTCTATCCTTCCCGCCGATCAGTCTGTGATGCCGCGCCAGCTACTCAAACGCTACATGCCCAGTCCGGAACGGATCAAACGCAACAAGTCGCTGCGTTTCATGGGGGCCATCCTTCATGATCCGAATCTCTGGCACATCACCCGCCATAGCGTTGCACGGGCGATAGCCACTGGCTTGTTCGTCGCCATGTTGCCGATCCCCATGCAGATGGTGCTGTCCGGCTGTATCGCCATGTTCGCCCGAGCCAATCTGCCGATTTCGATCGGACTGGTCTGGCTGACCAACCCGATCACCATGCCGCCGGTCTTCTTCATGCAATACAAGATCGGCACCATGCTGCTCGGCACACCCGAACGCACCATGCCCATGGAGCTGTCGCTGACCTGGCTGACTACGGAATTGCAGCATATCTGGCAGCCCATGCTGCTGGGCTCGGTGCTGTCGGGTCTGGTGCTGGCCGGCATCGGCTACGCCGGCACCCTGTTATATTGGCGTTTCTGGGTGGCACGCAACTGGCAGCGCCGCAAAATGCGACGCCGTCGTCAGTCCTGATTCAAGCAGGCTGCCGCTCTACCAGATGACCTTCATCGAGGGTCAGCACACGATCCATCTGCCCCGCCAACGCCAGATCATGGGTAACAACGAGAAAGGCGGTATGCAGCCGCTGACTGAGTTCCAGCATCAGCTGTTGGACGCCGCGGGCGGTGTGCTGGTCAAGGTTGCCGGTCGGCTCGTCCAGCAGTACGCAGGCCGGCTCGTTGATCAGCGCCCGGGCGATGGCCACCCGCTGACGCTCACCACCGGACAGTTCCGCCGGCTTGTGGCCAGCCCGCGCTGACAACCCGACCCGCTCCAGCATCGCCAGCCCCCGCTCACGCGCCTCGGCGATCGGCGTCGCGCCGATCAAGAGCGGCATGCAGGCATTCTCCAGCGCCGTGAACTCGGCCAGCAGATGATGGAACTGATAGACGAAGCCGAGGCCGGTATTGCGCAACTTGCCACGCTCCGCCTCCTTGAGCGCTGACATCTGCTGGCCGGCCAGCCACACCTCACCGGTGCTCGGCGTATCCAGCCCACCCAGCATGTTCAACAGCGTGGTCTTGCCCGAGCCCGAGCTGCCGACAATCGCGATGCGTTCGCCGGCGCGCAGGCTCAGGTCGATATTGTCCAGTACCTGCAGGCGCTGCGGTCCGACCGCGTAGTGCTTGCTGAGTTTCCGGCATTCCAGTACTACATCAGTCATAACGCAAGGCCTCCGCCGGTTCGGTACGGGATGCACGCCAGGCCGGATACAGGGTAGCCAGGAAGCTCATGCCCAGCGCAGCGGTGCAGATGACAACGACATCCGTCCAGATCAACTGGGACGGCAGGTAACTGATGAAATACACATCGGAACTGAGAAACTGGGTGCCCAGCAGACGCTCCAGCCCGGCCACCAATGCCGATACATTGAGCGCCGCCAGCACGCCGAGGATGCCCCCGGCCAGGGTGCCAACCACACCGATGACCGAGCCCTGGACCATGAAGATGCCCATGATGGTGCCCGGTGACGCGCCCAAGGTACGCAAGATGGCGATATCGGCTTTCTTGTCGGTTACTACCATGACCAGGGTGGAAATGATGTTGAAGGCCGCCACGGCAACGATCAGCAACAGCAGCAGGCCGATCATGGTCTTCTCCATGCGGATCGCGGCAAACAGATTGCCGTGGCTGCGCGTCCAGTCCTGGGCGTAATAGTTGCCAGGCAGTTGCTCAACCAGATTCCAGGCTACCTGCGGCGCCTGGAACAGGTCATGCAGTCTGAGCCGAACACCTTGCATCTGGCCTGGCTCCCAGCGGCTCAGACGGGCCGCATCCCCGGCGTGGATCATCGCCATGGAGCCATCCAGTTCGGCGCCAACCTTGAATATGCCGGTGACATGGAAACGTTTCAGCCGCGGAAAGACCCGGCCGGGGTGACCGAAGCTTCCGGCAGGACGAGGGTCAGCTTGTCGCCCGGCATCACACTGAAGCGGCGGGCAATCAGCTCACCAATGATGATGCCGAATTCGCCATCTTTCAGATCAGCCAAGGTGCCGGATTGCATGTGCTCCTCGATGATCGAGACCTGCGCCTCCGCCTCGGGGATCACGCCGCTGACCAGCACCGGAGCGACACTGCCGTTATGGGTCAACATGCCCTGCAATTGAATGAACGGCGCAGCCGCAGCGACCTTCGGGTCTGCCTCAAGCTGCGTTGCCAGCGAGCGCCAATCATCGATGGGCTGATAGCCGTTGATGCTCGCATGGGGCACCATGCCGAGAATGCGCGTACGCAGTTCACGGTCGAAACCATTCATTACCGACAACACCAGGATCATGACCAGCACCCCGAGGGTCAGGCCAAGCATGGAAATCAACGAAATGAAGGAGATAAAGTGGTTACGGCGTTTGGCGCGCGTGTAGCGCAACCCGATAAAAAAAGGCAAGGGTCTGAACATGGAATACCAGTTACCTGATGGGGAAAGCCCCAATGAATAGCAGTTCGGGCTGTCATGTTACACTGAATCCGGTTTCGGTAAACGGGGCTGAACATGCAAACCAATAATCTCACCGATGTGCATACGGGTTATTTCCAGATTCAGGATCATCTGGCACTGGACTATCGACCTATCGAGGCGCCAGCGACACCTTCCTCAGTCCAACCGGATGAATCGCCCCTGTTCGGCCTGCTTGGCGAACTCCACCTGCTGGACCATGATTCACAGCATCTGCTGCGCCAGATCGGTGAGCGTGACCGCAATCTCGCGGCTTACCTGAAGATCCTTGGCAAGCGGGTGGAGTTGATCGGCCGGGCACTGGCGTCGCAGATGGCCGAGGACATGGGTACGCCGGTCGAGGTAACCCTGAGCGAAGCCGGCATCACCTTCCCAGCCCACGACGCACTGCCAGTCGGCCAATGGATCAATCTGCGCCTGTTGTTGCCGACACCCATCGGTTTGAGCGCTCCAGCACAGATCGCCGCCTGCCTTCGCGACGACGCTTCCGGCCTCCATCTGATACAGGTAAGCTTCGATCAGTTCAATGATGCCCAGCACCAGCTGCTGGCTCGGCATATCATGCACAAGCAGGCACAGGATATCCGCGCTGCCAAGGAAAACCACGAAAGGACCTCGACATGAAATACGCACTACCCATATTACTCACCAGCACCTTGCTCGCCGCAGTCAGCATCCAGGCCGACACCCTGACCATTCCGGTGGGCCAGCAGGCGTCCGGCCAACAATCCAGCCTGCCGCAACGGGGTACCAGCACCAGCGCGGTCAGCCAGCAATACGGCGAACCGCTAACCCGCCATGCAGCGGTTGGCGAGCCGCCCATCAGCCGTTGGGACTATGCCGGTTTCAGTGTGTATTTCGAGCATGACAAGGTAGTACACAGCGTGCATCAGCACACCCCGCGGAATAATTGAGAGACGGTATGCAGATATACGGCCACCGGGGCGCCCGCGGCGAAGCCCCGGAAAATACCCTGCCGAGCTTTCACAAAGCCCTGGAAGCCGGCGTCAGACGGGTCGAACTCGACCTGCACCTGTCTTCCGATCATCAATTGATGGTCATTCATGACCCCACGCTCAAGCGCACTACCGGCATCAAGGGCAAGATTGCAGCCCATACCGCCGCCGAGCTGACCCGCCTGGATGCCCGGCTCGGGCTGGCCGGCTGGAACGAGCACTGCGCCATCCCCACCCTGGAGCAACTGTTTCACAGCTGCCCCGAATTCGAGCATTACCAACTGGAGGTCAAGAGTGGCTCGGCCGCGCAATCGCGGCGGGTAATGAACGCGGTCATGCCGTTGGTGGAGCAATTCGGCCTGCGCGAAAAGGTGGTGATCACCTCATCCAGTCGCACGCTGCTGCGCTACGTCCAGCAGAACGGCGGCGAACTGCCCACCGGGCTGGTCGAGGAATATGGCTTTCTGGATCCCGTGAAAAGCGCGCTGAGATATCAGTGCCGCTTTCTGGTGTTGAACTGGAAACTCTGCACCCCTGCCCGGATTGCCCAGGCCCAGCGCCAGGGACTGCATGTCTCGGTGTGGACCGTGAACGATCCGCAGTTGATGCTGAGATTGCGGGACATGGGTGTCGATAGCCTGATAACCGATGTACCGCATCTGGCCGTGAGGGTTCTGGGTGGTACCGGCGAAACTCATTGAGCCCGCCGGCCACCCAGACATTCAGAACAGCCGACCGAGGCCATCCAGTGCAGCAACCCGGTAGGCTTCGGCCATGGTCGGGTAGTTGAAGGTGGTATTGACGAAGTACTTGATGGTATTCGCCTCCCCTTCCTGGTTCATGATGGCCTGACCGATATGCACGATCTCGGAAGCCTGGTCACCGAAGCAGTGGATGCCCAGCACCTGTAGCGTGTCACGATGGAACAGGATCTTCAGCATACCCACCGGCTCACAGCTGATCTGCGCCCGCGCCATGCTCTTGAAGAAAGCCTGGCCTACCTCGTAGGGCACCTTTTCGCTGGTCAGCTCGCGCTCGGTCTTACCCAGGGAACTGATCTCGGGAATGGTGTAGATGCCGGTCGGCACGTCATCGACGAAGCGCCAGCTGTCATTCTCGACGATATTGCCCGCTGCCGAGCGGCCCTGGTCGAAGGCCGCGCTAGCCAGGCTCGGCCAGCCGATTACGTCCCCGGCTGCATAAACATTGGGTACGTCGGTGCGATAGTTCTCGTCCACCAGCACCTGGCCACGACTGTTGGGTTTGAGGCCGATATTCTCCAGCCCCAGGCCATCGGTGTTGCCCGAGCGGCCGTTGCACCAGAGCAGCGCATCTCCCCTGATTTTCTTGCCCGATTTCAGGTGCAGCACTACCCCACCGCCATCCAGGCCCTCGATCTTCTCATACTCCTCGTTGTGCCGGATGAGCGCCATGCTATTGCGCAGATGGTAGCTCAGCGCATCGGAGATCTCGTCATCCAGAAAACTCAGCAGTCGGTCGCGGTTGTGGATCAGATCCACCTTGACGCCCAGCCCGCAGAAGATGGAAGCGTATTCGCAGCCAATGACGCCGGCACCATAGATAATCAGCGTGCGCGGTGTGTGGTTGAGCTGCAAGATGGTGTCGCTGTCATAGATCCGCGGATGGTTGAAATTGACGTCCGCCGGACGATACGGGCGAGAACCCGTGGCGATGATGATCTCCTGGGCGACCAGTCGATCCACCGCCCCTTCGGCGTTCACCAGTTCGATGGTATGGGCATCGGCGAAACTGCCCTTGCCGAAAAACAGATCGATACGGTTGCGCGCATAGTAGCTGTTGCGCGAACGCACCTGGCGGGCGATGACTTTCTCTGCACTTTTGAGCACATCAGGGAAGGAGAAATCCCGTGGCTCGCCGACCACACGGAAGATCGGGTTGGTGTTGAACTGAATGATCTGCTTGACCGAGTAGCGCAGCGCCTTGGATGGGATGGTGCCCAGATGGACGCAGTTACCGCCCACCATATTGCGTTCCTCGACCACCGCTACCCGGCGCCCATTCTTCGCCGCGTTGACCGCAGCGCCCTCACCCGCTGGGCCTGCACCCAGTACCACTACATCATAGTTATAAACAGCCATTCAATTTCGGTCCTGTAACAATAGGAATATATCCGCGCAGCGTATCCTCAATCCTTGCGAGTGGCGTCGTAGCCAAGCGCCGCGCTCTTGGTCGAATCGGTGTCCTGACGCGACTCCTCACATCTGTTGGGGTTGCCACCACAGATGCCGCAGCTCTTGTCCAGGCCAGTCGCTCCGATGCCGCCACAGGAACCGGCGATTGGCTTGCGACCCATCATGACGCCAACGGCCATGCCGGCGACGCAAAGCAGCATCACCACAAAAGCCAGTAACCAAACCATGATTTACTCCTTGCTCTGTTGCAGAGCGATGAATTGGGGTGTGCTTCGGGAAACGAAGCCATCCCCTTCGCGAATGACAAACAACGCCGGCAGCTCATGCTCGATCGCATACTCCCAACCCAGCTTCGAGCCCTTGACCAACAGGACAGTAGACAAGCCATCGGCCCAGGCGGCTGAGGGATGTAGAACCGTCACTGCTGCCAGGTCGTGCATTACCGGCCGACCGGTGACCGGATCGAAGGTGTGCGAGTAGCGTTGGCCTTCGTGTTCGAAATAGTTTCGGTAATCACCTGAGGTAGAAACGCCCAGCCCGCGCAACGGCAAAATCAACTGCGCTATCCGGCTATCATCCCGCGGCTCTTCCACGGCAATGCGCCACGGCCGACCACCTGGCTTGTGACCATCGGCTTTCAACTCGCCGGTCAACTCCACCATATAATCTTGGATGCCCATGCTCGCCAGGTGTTCCACCACCTCGTCGACCATGTAACCGGCGGCAATACCGCTGATGTCCAGTTGCAAGGCGACATCCTTGCACAATTGCCCATCGCGGATGTGCAGGTACTGGTGACCGGTCTGCGCCATGGCGGCAGCCAGTTGCTGGTCATCCGGCACGTTCTGCCCACCATCACCGTGGAATCCCCACAGCGCCAGTAGCGGGTCCAGTGTCAGGTCGAAGCTGCCGTCACTGTCCCGATGCAGCTGCTGCGCCAGTTCCACAATCTCCAGTATCGATTGCGGCATAGCCTGGCAGGTACCAGCGGGTGCGGCATTGAAACGGGACATCTCCGAGTTGGGCCGCCAGGTGGAAGCTGCTTCTTCGAACGTTTCCAGCAACTGATCGACCGAGGCCTTGACCTCGGCCGCGGCTGGTGACTGCTCGGAACCAACCCACTTGATTGAATAGGTGCTGCCCATGGTTGAGCCGTAGATCTCGGAAACCGGCTCGGCAGAATTGAAACAGCCCGTCAGGGCTGCTGCCAAAGCAGCAACACTGACGGGCCAAACAAGGCGACTTAACATGCTAACCGCCAAAGTCATCGAGCAGGATATTCTCAGGTTCCACACCGAGATCTTCCAGCATCTTGATGACCGACGCGTTCATCATGGGCGGCCCGCACATGTAGAACTCACAGTCCTCCGGTGCCGGGTGATCCTTGAGGTAATTGTCGTACAGGACGTTGTGGATGAACCCGGTAGGGCCTTCCCAGTTATCCTCGGGCAGTGCATCGGACAATGCCAGGTGCCACTCGAAGTTCTCGTGCTCGGCAGCCAGCTTGTCATATTCGTCAACATAGAAGGCTTCGCGCAATGAGCGAGCGCCGTACCAGAAGGATATCTTGCGCTTGGTCTTGATGCGCAGCAGCTGGTCCATGATGTGCGAACGCATCGGTGCCATACCGGCCCCGCCGCCAACGAAGACCATTTCGGCATCGGTATCCTTGGCGAAGAACTCACCGAAGGGACCGTAGACCGTGATCTTGTCACCCGGCTTCAGGGCGAACACATAGGAAGACATCTGACCCGGCGGTACATCGTCACGGCCGGGCGGCGGCGACGCCACGCGGATGTTGAACTTGACGATGCCCTTCTCTTCCGGATAGTTGGCCATGGAATAGGCGCGGATGACGGTCTCGTCCACCTTGGATACATAGCGCCACTGGTCGAACTTGTCCCAGTCGCCCCGGAATTCCGGCTGGATGTCGAAATCCTTGTAGTTCACCGTATGCGGCGGGCATTCCAGCTGTACATAGCCACCGGCGCGGAAGTTGACGTTCTCGCCTTCGGGCAGACGCAGGGTCAGCTCCTTGATGAAGGTGGCCACGTTCGGATTGGACTCAACCACACATTCCCACTTCTTGACCCCGAAAATCTCTTCCGGAATCTCGATTTTCATATCCTGCTTTACCGGTGTCTGGCAGGACAGACGCCAGCCTTCCTTGGCCTCGCGCCGAGTGAAGTGGGATTCCTCGGTCGGCAGCATTTCGCCGCCCCCCGTTTCCACCACGCACTTGCACTGGGCACAGGTACCACCACCGCCACAGGCCGACGACAGGAAGATGCCATTGGACGCCAGCGTCCCCAGCAGCTTGTCACCCGCCGGCACCGTGATGGTGCGCTCGCCGTTGATCTCAATGCTCACATCGCCACTGCTCACCAGCTTGGAACGGGCGATGAGAATCACCACCACCAGCGCCAGCACGATGGCTGTGAACATGCCGATGGCGAGAAAAATTTCATAGTTCATCTGCTCACTCCATTCTTACAGCTGTACGCCAGAGAAAGACATGAAGCCCAGCGACATCAGTCCGATTGTGATGAAAGTGATGCCCAGACCCTGGAGTCCTTCGGGAACATCGCTGTACTTGAGCTTCTCGCGAATGGCTGCCAGCAAGGCAATAGCCAGTGCCCAGGACGTACCCGAGCCGAAGCCGTAAACCACACTTTCGGAGAGATTGTAATCACGCTCGACCATGAACAGCGTGCCGCCCATGATGGCGCAGTTCACGGTGATCAGCGGCAGGAACACACCCAGCGCGTTGTAGAGCGCAGGTACGAACTTGTCCAGCAGCATCTCCAGAATCTGCACGATCGCCGCGATCACGCCGATATAGCTGAGCAGACCGAGGAAGCTCAGATCGACATCCGGCAGACCGGCCCAGGCCAGCGCCCCATCCTTGAGCAGATAGGTATAGATCAGGTTGTTCGCCGGTACGGTGATGCCTTGCACCACGATGACCGCAATACCCAGACCGATAGCCGTTTCTACCTTCTTGGAAATGGCAATGAAGGTACACATGCCGAGAAAGAACGCCAGCGCCATGTTCTCCACGAACACGGCTTTGACGAACAGGCTGATGTAATGCTCCATTAGTATGCCTCCTGCTTGGAAACCTGCGGGGCCATGCGGAAGTCAGGTGCTTCTACCTGCTCCTTCTTCCATACCCGTATGGCCCAGATGAACAGACCAATCAGGAAGAACGCGGACGGGGGCAGCAGCAGCATGCCGTTGGGCAGATACCAGCCGCCATCATTGATGGACTGGAAAACGGTATAGCCCATCAGTTTGCCTGCACCAAACAGCTCACGCACGATACCCAGGCCGATCAGCATGATGCTGTAGCCAAGACCATTGCCGATGCCGTCGAAGAATGACAACACCGGGGGATTCTGCATGGCAAAGGCTTCTGCGCGGCCCATCACGATACAGTTGGTGATGATCAGACCCACGAATACCGACAGCTGTTTGGACAGCGAATAGGCATAGGCCTTGAGCACCTGATCCACCAGGATTACCAGCGACGCGATGATCACCATCTGCACGATCATGCGAATCGAGCTGGGGATCTGGCTGCGGATCAGCGAGATGAACAGGTTGGAGAACCCGCACACCAGGGTCAGAGCAATACTCATCACCAGCGCGGTATTGAGGTTCGAGGTGACCGCCAGGGCCGAACAGATTCCGAGAATCTGCAGACCGATGGGGTTGTTGTTGAAGATCGGGTCCAGCAGGACCTGTTTGATTGTCGGCTGTGACATGATCAAGCCTCCCCTGCGCGCAGGTTATCAATAAAGGAACCGAAGCCGTTCTCGCCCAGCCAGTAGTTCAACAGATTGTTGACCCCGTTGGCTGTCAGCGTGGCTCCGGCCAGACCATCAATCTGGTGGTCGGCATTCGGGCTGGCAGAATCGACGCTGCCCTTGATGACGCGGATGGCCAGCTGGCCGTCGTCATTGAAAATTTCCTTGCCAGGCCACAATCCGCGCCAGTTGGGGTTATCCACCTCACCCCCCAGACCGGGCGTTTCAGCATGCTGGTAGAAACCGAAACCCTGAACCGTGTTCAGATCGCCCTGCAGGCCAGGAAACCATGCAGCGTTGACCACAGACCATAGCCACGAACCGGCAGGATCAGGGTTTCCATCTGCTGATCAGCACTCTCGACCACATACACCACGCTGTAGTTCTCGCGGCGGTTGATCGAGGCGATATCTTCGCCTCCGGTCAGGTTCTTCGACAGCGCCGGGTCCTTGGCAGCAGCCAGCGGATCGAAGGTCTGCGCATCGAATTCATCACTGAACTGTCCGCTTTCCAGATCGACCAGACGAGCGATGATACGCTCGCTGAACAGGGCTTTGACTTCAGAACCGGACATGGAGGGATTGCCCAGACCGGCAATCGCCAGGATATTGCGCTGCTTGTCCAACTGGGCATTTTCGACCTGGGTCGGACGCAGCGCCACAGCGGCGCCCGCCACGAACACGGAGCAGACCAGACACACCAGCAGGGCTACCACCAGCGTGCGGACAGTGGATTCTCTTTGACTAGACATTGCGCGCCAGCCTCCGCTTGATATTGGCTTGAACGATGAAATGATCGATCAGCGGTGCACACAGGTTGGCGAACAGGATCGCCAGCATCATGCCTTCCGGGAAGGCCGGGTTGACCACACGGATCAGCACCACCATGACGCCGATCAGCGCACCGAAGATCCATTTACCAAGGTTGGTCATCGACGCCGACACCGGGTCGGTGGCCATGAAGATCAGGCCAAAGGCGAAGCCACCGGTGACCATGTGCCAGTACCAGGGCATGGAGAACATCGGATTGGTCTCGGAGCCGATGGCGTTGAACAGCATGCTCAACGCGATCATGCCGATCATCACCCCGGCGACGATGCGCCAGGAGGCAATCTTGGTCATCAGCAATACGGCGCCGCCGATGAAGATAGCCAGTGTGCTGGTCTCGCCAATGGAACCGTGCATGGTGCCAATGAAGGCATCCATCCAGGTCAGGCCACTGCTCACCACCGCGTCGATACCGCCCGCACCCGCCACGCTCAGCGCGGTAGCACCGGTGAAACCATCGACGGCGGTCCATACTGCATCCCCGGAAATCTGTGCGGGATACGCGAAGAACAGGAAGGCCCGGCCGGTCAATGCCGGGTTGAGAAAGTTCTTCCCGGTACCGCCGAAGATTTCCTTGCCGATGACCACACCGAAGCTGATGCCTAGGGCGACCTGCCACAGCGGAATGCTCGGCGGCACGATCAGCGCGAACAGCACCGAGGTGACGAAGAAGCCTTCGTTGACTTCATGCTTGCGCACGGAGGCAAAGAGCACTTCCCAGAAGCCACCAACAATAAAGGTCACCGCATAGATCGGCACGAACCAGGTAGCACCGTGGATGATGTTGTCCCAGATGCTGCCCGGGTCGAAACCGGCCAGCATGCCGATCAACGCCATGCGCCAGCCTTCCTGGGCCGCCATCAGATCGGGATCGACCGCGAAGATGCTGTTGGCCTGGTAACCGACGTTCCACATGCCGAAGAACATGGCCGGGAAGGTGCACAACCAGACGGTGATCATCATGCGCTTGAGGTCGATGCCGTCACGCACGTGGGCCGTGGTCCTGGTTACACTGGAAGGTTTGTACAGGAAGGTATCCATCGCCTCGTAAAGGGCGTACCACTTCTCGTGCTTGCCGCCCTTCTCGAAATGATGCTCGATCTTGTCAAGATAACTACGCAATCCCATTGATCAACCCTCCTTCTCGATGCGCGTGAGATTGTCACGCAGGATCGGGCCATATTCATACTTGCCGGCACAGACATAGCTGCACAGGGCCAGATCCTCTTCATCCAGTTCCAGACAGCCGAGTTTCTGAGCCATCTCGGTGTCACCGACGATCAGCGACCGCAGCAACTGCGTGGGCAGGATGTCCAGCGGCATGACTTCTTCATAATTGCCGACCGGAATCATCGCCCGAGGGCTGCCATTGGTGCTGGTGGTGAAGTTGAACAGCTTGGAAGGTGCCAGCTTCGAGATGAAAATATTCAGGATCGAATGCTTGTTCGCACCGGCACGCAGATAATGCAGTATCTCGCGCTGAGTTCCTTCCAGCAGCACCGATACCTGGAGGTGATAGCGCCCCAGATAGAGTACCGGACCACGGGCCAGACGGCCGCCCAGCACCGAGCCGGAAATGATCCGGTTGTTGCCCGGCTTCATTTCACCAGCCACCAGCTCTTCCAGGTTGGCACCGAGTACGGTGCGCAGCAGTCGTGGCCGCTCAATCTGCGGACCACCCAGCGCGACAACGCGCTCGGCTGACAGCCGGCCAGTGGTGAACAGCCGACCTACGGCTACCACGTCCTGGTAGTTGATATGCCACGCCTGCCGGCTTTCGCTGACCGGATCCAGCATGTGGATATGGGTACCCGGCAGACCAGCCGGATGCGGACCGGCAAAACTCTCGGAGCGCACACCAGCGACATTCTCGCCAGGGATGCTCGCGCCTTCGGCCTTGCACAGCCAGACGCCAGCCAGACGGGCCAGCACTTTCAAGCCGTTTTCAAAATCCGCACCACAGGATTGCAATACCACAGCCGGATCAGCGGACAGCGGGTGGGTATCGATGGCGGTTACGAAGATGGAGCTGGGAGTTGCGTCTACCGCCGGCACCTTGCTGTACGGGCGGGTCCGCAGCGCAGTCCACAGACCGGAGCGGATGAGCTGGTCACGTACTGCCTGGGGATCGAGCCCTTCCAGGCTCTCGGCAGCGTGGCTACCGAAATCAACGGCATCGTCACCCTCGACATCGATCACCACCGACTGCAGAACGCGCTTTTCGCCGCGATTGATGGCGCTGATCACGCCACTCGCTGGGGCGGTGTAAAGCACACCGGGGGTTTTCTTGTCACTGAACAGGATCTGTCCCGCCTGCACCCGATCGCCGACCTGCACCTCCATGGTAGGTTTCATACCGTGGTAATCGAAACCTACAAGCGCAACGCTTCTGACTGGACGGGCGTCTTCAATACGTTGCTCGGGCGAGCCGGTGATTGGCAGATCCAAGCCCCGTTTGATATTTATCATACGAATAGCCTAATCACGAAGTGGAATTGTTAGAAGGCAATGGCAACGCGCAGAGCTGGCGATCGGCTCCGCAAAAATTGAGCAGAAACAGTCAGACAACGCGACCACGACCTCGATCAAAAAATCCTGCCAAGTATAAAGATCATGGCCCGCCAAAGCTACTCAAGGCGCGGATTTTTAAAGCCTTCCTGAGTCAAGGTGTCGCACCCGAGCACCCCCGCTTGATCCAGGTCAAGAAGCGCGACCCATCAAGCCCAAACCGCTACCGAGCGCCCACAAAAAAAGGCGCCGAAGCGCCTTTTTTCGTTACTGCATGTTATGCCGGGAAGGCCGGCGGATTGACACTGGCCATATCTTCCAGAATCCGCACCACCTGGCAGCTGTAACCGAACTCGTTGTCATACCAGACATACAGAATGACGCGGTTGTCGTTACAGATGGTCGCCTCGGCATCCACCACACCCGCATGCCGCGAGCCAACGAAGTCAGTGGAGACCACTTCCTGGCTGTTGGTGAAGTCGATCTGCTTATGCAGATCCGAGTGCAGGGCCATGTGACGCAGGTAGTCATTGACCTCATCACGGTCAGTCGACTTCTCGAGGTTCAGGTTGAGGATCGCCATGGATACGTTAGGCGTCGGCACCCGGATCGCGTTACCACTGAGCTTGCCGCCCAGCTCCGGCAGCGCCTTGGCAACCGCCTTGGCAGCGCCGGTCTCGGTGATGACCATATTCAGCGCTGCACTGCGCCCCCGACGATCGCCCTTGTGGAAGTTGTCGATCAGGTTCTGGTCATTAGTGTACGAATGAACCGTTTCGACGTGACCATTGACGATACCGTACTTGTCATTGATCGCCTTGAGCACCGGAACGATAGCGTTGGTGGTACAGGAGGCCGCGGAAACGATCTTGTCTTCCGGCGTGATGCTCGCATGGTTGATGCCATGCACGATGTTCTTCAGATCACCCTTGCCCGGCGCAGTCAGTACCACCTGGGAAGCACCCGGGCACTTGAGGTGCTGGGACAGGCCCGCCTCGTCACGCCAGACACCGGTGTTGTCCACGATGATCGCGTCATTGATGCCGTAGGCGGTGTAGTCGATGCTGGCCGGATCGCCGGCATAGATCACCTGGATCTGGTTGCCGTTGGCGGTCAGGGTGTTGTTCTCTTCATCGATGGTGATGGTGCCCTGGAAGGAGCCATGAACCGAGTCGCGACGCAGCAGACTGGCGCGCTTGGACAGATCATTGGTCGCGCCCTTGCGCACCACGATCGCCCGCAGACGCAGCCCGTCCCCGGCGCCGGCCTTCTCAACCATGATGCGCGCCAGCAGGCGGCCGATACGGCCAAAGCCGTAAAGCACCACATCGCGGCCCTGGCGCTTCTCACCCTTGCGACCGATAACGCTGGCCAGCTCCTTGCGCAGGAACCCGTCCAGATCACCGTTACCTTCCTGGGCGTACTTGCCCGCCAGGCGAGCCAGATCAATCGAGGCCGGACCCAGGTCCAGATCCAGCAACGCCTTGATCAGCGGAAAGGTGTCATGTACCGACAGTTCATTGTCATCAATCTGCCGAGCGAAACGGTGGGACTTGAGCAGGCTGATAACGGAGCGGTTAACCAGGCCGCGGCCATAGATGGAGGTGACCACGTTGTGTTCACGGTACAAACGTCCAATCAACGGGATCATCGCTTCAGCGGTAGCTTCGCGGTCGGTCCAGTTCTCCAGACATTGCTCGTATTGGGCTTGAGTCACGGCTTTTCCTTCCAGGGTCAGGGAGCTAAAGGGCCAATATTATGCGGCTAGCTGACCGAGGAGGCAATCACCGAACGTAAAACGGCCGCCCCAGCGCCCGCCGGAGCAGCCGTTTCAGTCATCCGTCAGGCCACCTGTCTGCGGGTTCGGTACAGCGATAGCAGCACACCACCAGCCAGCAGCGCGAAGGTAACGCCGAGCGATACACCAGCGTGAATCTTGATGTCCAGGCCATGCAGCAGGATCTTGCAACCAATGAAGATCAATACCAGCGCCAGCGCATATTTGAGGTAGACGAAGCGATGCATCAGCGCAGCCAGGGCGAAGTACAGCGAACGCAGACCCAGGATGGCGAAGATGTTCGAGGTGTAGACAATGAAGGGATCCTGGGTGATGGCGAAGATTGCCGGCACGCTATCCACGGCGAATACCAGGTCTGCCAGCTCGATCAGCACCAGGGCCAGGAACAGCGGCGTGGCGAACAGCACCACCTTGCCAGCCTTGTCCGGTAGGCGGACGAAGAATTTCGAACCATGCAAGTCGTCGGTCACCCGAAAATGCCGGCGGATAAAAACCACCATCCGATTCTGCGACAGGTCCGTATGCTCCACCTCATCCTTGCTGAGGAACATCTTGATACCGGAAAACAGCAGGAACACACCAAATATATACAGGATCCATTCGAATTCCTGTACCAGCGCCGCGCCCAGGCCGATCATGATCGCCCGTAGCACGATCACCCCGAGAATGCCCCAGAACAGCACCCGATGCTGATAGATGCGCGGAATGCCGAAGAAACCGAGGATCATCGCCATGACGAACACATTGTCCATGGACAGCGACTGCTCAATCAGAAAACCAGTGTAGAACTCCAGCGCGCTGGCCGAGCCCATCTGGAACCAGACCCACAGACCGAACAGCATACCGACGGCAAAGTAGCCGCCGTACAACAGGAAACTTTCACGCACTTCGATTTCATGTTCTTCGCGGTGCAGCACACCAAGGTCGAAAGCGAGAATGGCCAGCACGATGGTCAGAAAGAGCAACCATTGCCAGACAGCAGTACCGAGAAAGGGGTTGGTCAAAAACGAAATCAGAGGCTCCATGGCGGCCCTCCTGTCAAAGTTTTCAATAAACTTATGACTCCGACATCACGGTGGGACCAACCACCGCCAGAGGGGCCCGGCGTCACGCAGGTTGCATGATATAACCGGCCTCAGACTTCGACAAGTGGAGATAAAAACAGCGCAATCACAACACGGAATCGCCCGGGGGGTTAAACTGTGCGTTTTGCGCAACAAGATAAGCCCACCAGCATGCCTGACACATCACTTCTGTTCGCCGCACCGTTGCAGAGCCACCTCGGTAACAAAACAGCCTGGGGCAACCTGCCCGCCGCGTCGCGCGCCCTGGCCATTGCCGAAGCAGCATCCCAGCATACCGGCCTGAGCCTGGTCATCACCCGGGATACCGCCATGGCGGACCGCCTGGAACAGGAACTTCGGTTCTTCGCTCCCGAGCTGCCGGTGGCTACCTTCCCCGATTGGGAAACCCTGCCCTACGATCGCTTCTCGCCACACCAGGACATTATCTCCCAGCGGCTGGAGACGCTGTACCGCCTGCCGCAGGTAGGGCACGGTATCCTGGTCGTACCTATGATCACCCTGCTGCACCGGATTGCGCCCCGCTCCTTCCTGGGCGGCTCGGTGCTGATGCTGAAGGTCGGCCAGCGGCTGGACATCGACCGCATGCGCCAGGACCTGGATGCGGCGGGCTATCGTTGCGTCGATACCGTCTATGAGCATGGCGACTATGCCGTGCGCGGTGCGCTGCTGGACCTGTTTCCCATGGGCAGCCGCCTGCCCTACCGCATCGACCTGTTCGATGAGGAAATCGAAACCCTGCGCACCTTCGATCCGGAGACCCAGCGTTCGATCGACAAGGTCGAGCGCATCCACTTGCTACCCGCGCGGGAATTCCCCCTCGACAAGAGTGCGCTGACCGGCTTTCGCGCGCGCTTTCGTGAACGTTTCGAGGGCGATCATCGACGCTGCCCCATTTATCAGGACCTGAGCGACGGCATGGTGCCGCCGGGCATCGAATATTACCTGCCACTGTTCTTCGAAGAGCTGGGCACCCTGTTCGACTACCTGCCGGACGACACGCTGCTGTTCAGCCTGCCCGGCATCGAGGACAGTGCCACCCAGTTCTGGTCAGATGTACGCAATCGACACGAGGAACAGGGCATTGATCCGACCAGACCGCTGCTGACGCCGGCAGAACTGTTTCTGCCCGTTGAAGAGTGCTTCGCCCTGCTCAAGCGTTACCCGCGCGTCATCTGCCACGACGAGCCGCTACCGGCAGCGCCCGGGGTCACCAATTTCAATTGCAGCCCGCCGCCCGAGCTGCCGCTGGATAGCAAGCAGGAACAACCGCTGCGCGAACTGCAGCGCTTTCTCGACGAGTTCAACGGTCGCTCGCTGTTCATCGCCGAAACCGCCGGCCGCCGCGAGGCGCTTCTGGAACTGCTGGCACGCATCAGCCTGAAGCCCGAGCCGGTGGACAGCTGGGCTGATTTCATCAACAGCCAGCTGTCCTGCGCCATCATGATCGCGCCGGTGGATCAAGGGCTGCTGAGCCAAGACCCGCCCGTCGCCCTGATCGCCGAAAGCCAACTGTTCGGTCAGCGGGTGATGCAGCGTCGGCGGCGCGGCAAGGCTACCGACCTGGGCGACACCCTGATCCGTAACCTGACCGAACTGCGCGAAGGCGCGCCAGTGGTGCACATCGACCATGGCGTGGGTCGCTATCGCGGCCTGGTCAATCTGAGCGTCGAAGGCCAGGAGGCCGAGTTCCTCAAGCTCGAGTACGCCGACGAGGCCACACTTTATGTGCCGGTGGCGAACCTGCACATGATCGCCCGCTATACCGGCGCCGATGATGATAACGCGCCGCTGCACCGGCTGGGCTCGGAGCAGTGGCAGAAGGCCCGACGCAAGGCCGCCGAAAAGGTCCGCGACGTGGCCGCCGAACTGCTGGATGTCTACGCCCGCCGCGCCGCGCGCAAGGGCTACGCCTTCAGCCAGCCGGAACAGGACTATCAAACCTTCGCCGACGCCTTCCCCTTCGAGGAAACGGCCGACCAGCAAGCCGCGATCGATGCGGTAACGAAAGACATGACCGGCCCGCAACCAATGGATCGCCTGGTATGTGGCGATGTCGGCTTCGGCAAGACCGAGGTCGCCATGCGCGCCGCTTTCCTCGCCGTGCATGGCGGCAAGCAGGTTGCAGTACTGGTGCCCACTACCCTGCTTGCCCAGCAGCATTACAACAGCTTCAAGGACCGCTTCGCGGACTGGCCGGTGAAAGTCGAGGTGATTTCCCGCTTCCGCTCCGCCAAGGAAGTCAAGGCAGCCACCCAGGAGCTGGCCGATGGCAAGATCGACATCATGATCGGCACCCACAAGTTGCTGCAGGGCGATGTCCAGTTCAAGGATCTGGGCCTGGTGATCATCGACGAGGAACACCGCTTCGGGGTACGCCAGAAGGAACGCCTCAAGGCCCTGCGCAGCGAGGTGGATATCCTCAACCTGACTGCCACGCCGATTCCACGGACCCTGAACATGGCCATGACCGGCATGCGCGACCTGTCGATCATCGCCACGCCACCGGCGCGGCGCCTGTCGGTCAAGACCTTCGTCATGCAGCAGCAACCGGCGGTGATCAAGGAAGCCATCCTGCGCGAACTCTTGCGCGGCGGCCAGGTGTACTTCCTGCACAACGAAGTGGAAACCATCGAGAAATGCGCGGCCGACCTGGCAGAGCTGGTGCCCGAAGCGCGAATCGGCATCAGCCACGGCCAGATGCCGGAACGTGCTCTGGAGCAGGTGATGCGCGACTTCTATCATCGCCGCTTCAACATCCTGGTGACCTCGACCATCATCGAGACCGGCATCGATGTGCCCAGCGCCAACACCATCATCATCGAGCGCGCCGACAAGTTCGGCCTCGCGCAGCTGCACCAGCTGCGCGGCCGGGTCGGCCGTAGCCACCACCAGGCCTACGCCTATCTGCTGACCCCGGCCGGCGCAAACTCACCGGTGACGCGGAAAAGCGCCTGGAAGCCATTGCCGCGGCACAGGACCTGGGCGCAGGCTTTACCCTGGCCACCCATGATCTCGAGATCCGCGGCGCCGGTGAGCTACTTGGCGAAGGCCAGAGCGGGCAGATCCAGGCGGTCGGTTTCACTCTGTACATGGACATGCTGGAACGGGCCATCAAGGCCATCCAGCAGGGCAAGGAGCCGGAGCTGGAAAACCCGCTGAGCGGCGGCCCGGATATCAACCTGCGCCTGCCGGCGCTGATTCCCGACGACTACCTGCCGGACGTGCATGCACGCCTGACCCTGTACAAGCGCATCGCCAATGCCGCCAATGATGACGACCTGAAGGACTTGCAGGTGGAAATGATCGACCGCTTCGGCTTGCTGCCCGAACAGGTGAAAACCCTGTTCCGGGTCACCGCGCTGAAACTGCGCTGTGCGCCGCTGGGTATCGCCAAGATCGATGTTGGCGCGGAGCATGGCCGCGTCGAGTTCGCTGCCGATACCAGTGTCGATCCGCTGACGCTGATCCGCCTGATTCAGGACAACCCGCAGCGTTACCGGCTGGATGGCGGCAGCGTATTCCGCTTCAGCGCGCCCATGGGCACCGCGGCGCTGCGCCTGAATACCGTCGAAGCCCTGGTGGAACGGCTGCAGCAAGTGCCCAGCACGCCCCCCAGCCCCGGCAAAGGCAAGCGTCGATGAAGAGGGCTGTGCCCAGCTGATTGGGTTGGGGGCAGCTCAAAAGATGCCCCCACCAAGAATCAGAGCAAGCCCGCCCCCTGCAACAGTTCGACCGCCTGCCGCCAGCGCGGCTGGGCCTTGTAATCGATACCGGGGGTGCTCCTGGCCAACATGCCCTGCGCCCGGGGCGACGGCTGCATGCCCATCTGCTGCGCATGCGCCAGCGCCTGCTCAGCCGCAGCGCGATCATTGCACACCAGCAGCATGTCGCAACCGGACGCCAGCGCCGCATCGACCCGCTCCGCCATGCCGCCCACCGCGTGAGCGCCGGCCATGGTCAGGTCATCACTGAAGATCACCCCACGAAAGCCCAGCTCAGCGCGCAGGATGTCCTGCAGCCAGCGGCGGGAAAAGCCCGCCGGCAGGCTGTCCACCGCCGGATAGACCACGTGCGCCGGCATGATCCCATCCAGCAACGGCGCTAGCGCCGCAAAGGGCTGCAGATCGGATTCGCGGATCGTCGCCTCGCTGCGCTCATCGACCGGCAGGTCGAAGTGTGAATCAGCCTCTGCCCAGCCATGCCCGGGGAAATGCTTGCCGGTCGCGGCCATGCCGGCCTGCCGCAGCCCCTGGATATAGGCCTGACCCAGGCGACTCACCTGCTGCGGATCACCGCCCAGGGAACGGTCGCCGATTACCTGGCTGCGCCCGTAATCAAGATCCAATACCGGCGCAAAGCTGATATCGATACCGCAGGCGAGCATCTCGGTCGCCATCAGCCAGGCCGCAGCCTCGGCCAGCTGCTCCTGCTCTGCGGCAGCGCACCCGGCGATTCGGCCAAGCGCCGGCAACCGCAACACATCCCGCCGCAGCCGCTGGACCCGCCCGCCTTCCTGGTCAATGGCGATCAGCATATCGGGGCGCACTGCACGAATGCTGCGTACCAGCTCGCGCACCTGGGCCGGGGATTCGGTATTGCGGGCAAACAGGATCATGCCGCCGACTTCGGGCTGTCTCAACAGCTGGCGGTCTTCCGGCGTCAGCCAGGTGCCGGCCAGATCCAGCATCAATGTGCCTTGTTTCAATGAAGTGCTCCTTGGAATGTAGGGCAAGCGCTATTCGATGATTACCGCACAGCCGGCCGGGGTCATCTCGAACAGCGCCAGGATATCCGGATTACGCAGGCGGATGCAGCCATGGGACAGCGGGACGCCCATCGGCTGATCGTCACCGGTACCGTGCAGATAGATGTAGCGGCGCTGGGAATCACGATCGGCGCCACGGTTGATACCCGGCTCCTCACCGCAGAGCCAGAGTATGCGAGTCAGGATCCAGTCCCGCTGCGGGTGCGTAGCGGCCAGCTCAGGCGACCAGACCTCGCCGGTCGGCCGCCGACCAATGAAGACCGCACCCAGCGGCTGGCCCTCACCGATGCGGGCCCGCACCCGGTGCCGGCCGCGCGGCGTGCAACCGCTGCCGTTCAATTCCCCCGCACCATTCTTTGCTGTTGATACCGGATACTGGCACAGCTGCCGACCGGCCCTGGAGCCGGTCAGCAACTGACGCTCGATGGATATATGGATCAGGTCCAGCTGCATGGTCACTCCGCTGCAACAAAGGCATACACGATAGCGGATCACACAGCGGGAAGTAAGTCCTAGGGCGCCACCGGTTCCGGGGCATCGCGCAGGCGACTGCTCGCCTCCCCCCGCAACTGCGGGCTGGCACGCATGCCGGCGGCCAGGAAAGGCACCATCTGTCGCAGCACCTCCTCGGTCCCGGCGCGCTCACCGTACTCTGCTTCGGCCATGGCCTTGAGCGCCTTCATACTCGACAGAGTGAATGCCGCACTGCCCAGCATGAAATGCACACGCCAGAACAGCACATCCGCCGGCAGCTCGGGCGAGCTGCGCAATACCAGCGCCATGTAGCGCTGGAACACCTTGCCGTAGACCTCACCCAGATATTTGCGCAAATGACCCTGGCTCTGACTGAAAGCCAAACCCAGCAACCGCATGAAGGTAGAAAGATCGTGCCCGCTGCGTGGCTTCACCGCCAGCACCAGCCGCACCAGCATGTCCAGCAACTCCTCAAGACTCTGCTCTGGATTACCGGCCTGCTCGTTGCGATCAAGCTCCTGCTCCAGACTGCTGACGAAGGGATTGAGGAAGCGGGTGAACACCGCCTGGATCAGGGATTTCTTCGAACCGAATGGTAGTTCACCGCCGCCAGGTTCACCCCGGCCTTGCTGGTGATCAGACGCAGCGAGGTTTCCGCAAACCCCTTTTCGGCAAACAACTGCTCGGCGGCATCAAGGATGCGCTCGACTGTTTCAGACTGTGCCACGGATAACTCCCAGATACATTTGTTTGAAACATACGTTTCAAACGATCTCCCTGTCAACTTGAACGTTTTACCACAGCCGTCTGCGCAAGCAAACTGGCCAAACGACTTGCCCTGCGGGCACAACTGTATATAATCCCAATAACTGTATAAAAAGACAGGTACTGGATAATGCTTAAACTGACGGCACGGCAACAACAGGTACTGGCCTTCCTGAAGGAATACATGAGTGCCAATGGCTATCCCCCCACCCGGGTGGAGATTGCCCGCGAGCTTGGCTTCCGCTCACCAAACGCGGCCGAAGAACACCTCAAGGCACTGGCCCGCAAAGGCGCCATTGAGATGATCCCCGGCGCTTCCCGCGGCATCCGCCTGCCGGCCGACAGTGAGGCCCAGAACCAGGAAGATGGATTACCGGTTATCGGCCAGGTGGCCGCCGGCGCCCCCATCCTGGCGGTAGAGAACATCGAGGACCATTGCCGCATCAGCCCCGAGTTCTTCAGCCCCCGTGCCGACTACCTGCTGCGCGTGCGCGGCATGAGCATGAAGGACATCGGCATTCTTGATGGAGACCTGCTCGCCGTACATCGCACCAGCGAAGTCAGGAATGGCCAGGTAGTCGTCGCCCGCCTCGATGACGAGGTGACCGTCAAGCGCTTCCACAAGCAGGGCCGCAAGGTGTCATTGATTGCTGAGAACCCTGATTTCGCGCCCATAGAAGTCGATCTGCGCGAACAGGAACTGATCATCGAAGGTCTGAGCGTCGGCGTGATACGCCACTGAAGGAGTACGCCATGCAGTATGCGCGAAACAAAGGTTCAGCCGCACAACCCGACCTGCTGCACCAGGTCATGATGTCGTCTCGCCTGCAGGCACAGAGCCTGAGCGGTACGGCCCTACCTGACAGCGAGCCGGAGAACATCGGCTTCAGTGAGATCAGTCTGAATGGTACGCCACGCCAGTGCCTGCAATGGTTGGCGCCGGTGTTGCGGGATCTGAGCCAGGCCAGTTGTCCGGGCTGGCTGACGTTGATCGACCCGCCGCTGCCGGTCAGCCAGAAGTGGCTGCGGGCCTCGGGGCTCGATCCCCAGCGCATACTCATCATCCGTCCCAAGCATGGCATGGATACACTGGAATTATGCTGCGAGATTCTGCGGCTAGGCTACAGCCACACAGTGGTGAGCTGGCTGCCACCATTGGCAAGCACCCATCTACGCCTAGAGGCAGCTGCCCGCTCAGGGTACTGCGCCAGCCTCAATGTGCGCCTGGGCAGCACCGGCATGGCTTGATGTGACCACCTCGGTCGGGCGTTTGCCCGACTGGGTCAATGCAATACGCGGTGTTCGTCGAATTCCAGATCGGGATCTTCTTCCATGATCTGACCAGCCATCTGCATGCCAGTACTGATCATCGCCTTGGCCACTTCCACGTAGTTGCCCTGCAGAAAGTCCCTTGCCTCTTCGGAGAACTCGATGGTCAACAGCGGCTTGCCCTCTTCGTCCGGGCGGCGCAAAGCGACAGTGCCGTCGGCAAGCTCTATGATCTCGAGAAAGGGTGAAGGCATTGTACGTCTCCTGTCAGTCAAGCCGCGCAGGGTATCACAGCCACCCTGAGCCGACCACCGCTCACCACTCCTGCATTCCCTCGCGATAACGCTCGATCTGCGCGGCCAGCGCAGCGAGCGCTGCCTGCGCCTCGTCGATACCCCATTCCGCCACCGGAGCAGCCGTGGTGGCAATCAGCTCGCCGGCGGCAGCAGTTCGGGATGGGGCGGCCTCGGCTGCGAACAGTTGCCCCCAGGCCCGCAACAGCCCCGCCAGCCAGCTGCCATCATCCATTGCCAGTTGCGTCAGCTCGCCCAGTTCCGGCCCGGGAAAGCGTTCGGACAGATCACCGCGCAACACCTGCTCGACATCGCGAGCGTCCAGCAACGGCCAGCGATAACGCTCGGCAATTTCATGAATCAGCGCCAACACCGCGCGGTAACCATGGAACAGGACGTGCTCACGGTGGTAACGCGCCTGGGTCATGGCGCCCAGATCAGTGGCACCTGCCGCCGCCTCCCAGGATGTCAGCGCCAGACGGGCAAATGAGAGTGCCTGGTTGGTGCGGGTGTAGATCTCATTCACCATACAGCCTCCGCTCAGCGCTTGGGCTTGCGCCCATCGTCCACGACCCAGCCCTTGCCATCGTGAAACGCGCGCCAGCCACTGGGCTTGCCCTCGATTTCACTTTGCACGTACTGCTCCTTGCTCTTGCGGCTATAGCGGATCACCGTGGGGTTGCCATCGGGATCAGCCACCGGCGCATCAAGCAGGAAGTGGTACTTCGGGTCGATCGCGTCGCGGTGCGGCAGCAGCTCCTTGACCAGCGGAGCGCGGGTTTCACGGTTCTTCGGGAACTGGCTGGCAGCCAGGAACAGACCCGAGGCACCGTCGCGCAACACATAGACGTCATCGACCTTGTCGCAGCGCAGCTCCGGCATCAGTACCGGGTCCATCTTCGGCGGCGCCGCCTCACCGCTTTTCAGCAGCTTGCGGGTGTTCTTGCAGGCGCTGTTGGTGCAACCGAAGTACTTGCCGAAACGGCCGGTCTTGAGCTGCATCTCGCTGCCGCACTTGTCGCACTCGATCACCGGACCATCATAGCCCTTGATCTTGAACTGCCCCTCTTCCACCTCGAAGCCGCTGCAGTCGGGGTTATTGCCGCACACATGCAGCTTGCGGCGCTCATCCACCAGGTAGCTGTCCATGGCGGTGGCACAGATCGGGCAGCGGCGCTTGGCGCGCAGTATGCGTGATTCGCCTTCCTCGTCATCGGCTGCCACTTCGTTACCGGGCACCAGATTGACGGTCGCCTTGCAGCGCTCCTTGGGTGGCAGAGCATAGCCCGAGCAGCCCAGGAAAACACCGGTAGAGGCGGTACGGATCATCATCGGCCGGCCGCATTCCACACAGGGGATATCGGTTGGCGTCGGCAGATTCGCCCGCATGCCCTGCTCCTCATCCGCCGCACTGGCGGCCTTGAGCTTGAGGCTGAAATCGGCGTAGAACTTGTCCAACACCTGCTTCCATATCACTTCACCCTGGGCCACATCATCGAGGGATTCCTCCATGCGGGCGGTGAAGCTGTAGTCCATCAGGTTCGGGAAGCTTTCATTGAGCCGCTCAATGACGATGTCACCCATCTTTTCGGCGTAGAAACGCCGGTTGTTCAGGGTGACGTAGCCGCGCTCCTGGATGGTGGAGATAATCGAGGCATAGGTCGACGGGCGGCCGATACCACGCTTCTCCAGCTCCTTGACCAGGCTGGCTTCAGAATAACGCGCCGGTGGCTTGGTGAAATGCTGCTTCGGATCGAGCTTGATCAGCTCAAGCTGGTTGTCCACCTGCATGTCAGGCAGCACTTCGTCTTCCCCACCTTTGCCCAGCGGCGGCAGGACCTTGGTGAAACCGTCGAACTGCAGGATACGACCGCGCGCGCGCAGCTCGAAATCACCCGCCTGCACCGTGATGGTGGTGGACAGGTACTTGGCCGGCGGCATCTGGCAGGCGACAAATTGGCGCCAGATCAGCTCATACAGCCGCTCGGCATCCCGCTCCATGCTCTTGAGCTCGGTGGACTTGAGCTTCACGTCCGAGGGGCGGATGGCTTCGTGCGCCTCCTGGGCGTTGGCCTTGCTGCCATAGACGTTCGGCGTTTCGGGCAGATACTGGGCGCCGAAGTTCTTCTCTATATAGCCGCGCGCCATGCTTACGGCGTCAGCCGACAGGAAGGTCGAGTCGGTCCGCATATAGGTGATGTAGCCCGCTTCATACAACCGCTGGGCCATCATCATGGTTTTCTTCACACTGAAGCCCAGGCGCGTGCTGGCAGCCTGTTGCAGCGTGGAAGTAATGAAGGGTGCGCCGGGCTTGGTGCTGGTCGGGCGAGCGTCACGCTTGACCACCTTGTAGTCGGCGCTCTGCAGCTGCTCCAGTGCCTGGTCGGTCTGCTGCTTGTTCAGCGGACGGAAGGCTTCGCCATTTTCCTTGACCACTTCGAAGCGAACGGATTCGCTTTTCGGGGTGTTCAGGTTGGCATGCACTTCCCAGAACTCTTCCGGGATGAAGGCGCGGATTTCCCGCTCGCGATCGACGATCAGCTTGACCGCGACCGACTGTACCCGGCCGGCGGACAGGCCGCGGGCGATCTTCTGCCACAGCAGCGGCGAGACCATATAACCCACCACCCGATCAAGGAAGCGCCGTGCCTGCTGGGCGTTGACCCGATTCATGTCCAGCTCGCCCGGCTCGGAGAAGGCTTCCTGGATGGCCTTTTTGGTGATCTCGTTGAACACTACCCGACGGTAGCGGCTTTCATCACCACCGATGGATTCGCGCAGGTGCCAGGCAATGGCTTCCCCTTCGCGGTCCAAATCCGTTGCGAGATAGATGGTGTCGGCTTCCTTGGCCAGGCGGCGCAGTTCGTCGATGACCTTTTCCTTGCCGGGCAGGATCTCGTAGTGCGCTTTCCAGTCATTTTCAGGGTCGACGCCCATCCGGTTGACCAGCTGCATCCGCGCCTTGGTTGCCTTGTCGACTTCCGGTGCGGAGGCGGCCTTGCGTCCACCCTTGGGTTTGCTTTCGGTCTTGCTGCTGCCGCTGGTGGGCAGGTCGCGGATGTGTCCGATACTCGACTTCACCACGAAGTCATTGCCAAGGTATTTGTTGATCGTCTTGGCCTTGGCCGGTGACTCCACAATGACCAGTGCTTTTCCCATGGGTAACAGTATTCCTCAATCAATCAAATCGGCCTGCGCGGGGGAGCGAGGCGTCAACGTTGCCTGCAAGGGGCGCAGGCGGTCTGGAGGGCCAGAGCCTACACGTCTTCGCTGACAAAGGTAAAGCGTGGATATGTTTTGCCTTCCACAACCACCTGTTCGGTGAACATGTCCAGCGGCCGCACCCACAGGTCGAATTTGCCATATAAGGTACGGTAGACCACTAACGGCTCTTCTGTTTCGGAATGTCGCGCGATGCCGATCACCTGGTAGTCCTTACCTTTATAGTGGCGGTAGCGGCCTGGCTTCAATGTCATGATTATTTCTCTTGTGCGGGGGGCTTCGACTCTGTGCAAGACAGCCTTTGCCGGCTGGGCCATGCAGACACGCCGCAAGTACATCCCTGTAGGCTCGCGGTTGCCATCCCTGGCAACCGACGGTCTGCCTGACCCAACCGGCAAAGACTGTCAGAACGTCCTGAAGTTACTACAGGGAAACCCTGCATTGGTATCAGACGGGAAGCTATTTATGCAGAAGGAGCTGTTGCTATGCAGATCCCATAGTGTTTTCGCCGGGATATGCGATGAGCTAGCCGGCGGAGCTTGGGTACTGCCCTTGGCGGACCGTCGGTTGCCAGGGCCGGAAAATGCTCCTGCATTTCCGGCACTCCCGCCTTCCCTGGCGGTCGGATAGCAACCGCGAGCCTACAGGGGTGAGGCAAACGTCTGCGAAGCACTGCTTCGCGTGCAGCCGAACGCCCGGCAATCTTTGATTGACGGGCAGGCCCCGCTTGCGGGTACTTGCGGCGTGTCCGCCAAGGGCAGTACCCAAGCGCAGTCCTTGCACCAGACACCTACAACTACAATGCCCGAGCCCGAGAGCCCGACATCTATTTGCTCAGATACCGCATCCCTTCCTCAAGCCCCTCCAGCGTCAGGGGATACATGTGATCCTCCATCAGGTCCTGGATAATGCGAGTCGAGGTGGTATAGCCCCAGGCATCCTTGGGATAAGGGTTGATCCAGATCATCTTGGGATATTTCTCGCGCAGGCGGGTAATCCAGACGTGGCCGGCCTCCTCGTTCCAGTGCTCCACGCTGCCACCGGGCTGGGTGATCTCGTAGGGTGCCATGGCCGCGTCACCGACGATCACCACCTTATAGTCCGGCCCATACTTGTGCAGCAGGTCCATGGTGGGGATGCGCTCGTTGGTCCGACGCATGTTGTCCTTCCATACCGACTCGTAGAGGCAGTTGTGGAAGTAGAAATATTCCAGATGCTTGAATTCGGTCCGGCAGGCGGAGAACAGTTCTTCGCAGACCTTGATATGCGAATCCATCGAGCCGCCGATATCGAACAGCAGCAGCAACTTGACTGCGTTGCGCCGTTCCGGGCGCATCTGGATATTCAGCAGGCCGCCGTCACGGGCGGTGTGGTCGATGGTGCCGTCGATATCCAGCTCGTCTGCGGCTCCGGTGCGGGCGAACTTGCGCAGACGGCGCAGGGCGATCTTGATGTTGCGGGTGCCCAGCTCCACCTGATCATCCAGGTTCTTGTATTCGCGCTGCTCCCAGACCTTGGCCGCACGCCCCTGGCGCTTGCCCGCGTCGCCGACACGGATACCCATCGGGTTGTAGCCGCCGGAGCCAAAAGGACTGGTACCACCAGTGCCGATCCACTTGTTGCCGCCGGCATGGCGTTCCTTCTGCTCTTCGAGGCGTTTCTTGAACTCCTCGATCAGCTTGTCCAGCCCGCCCAGGGATTTGATCTGCTCGCGTTCTTCGTCGGTGAGCAGGCGCTCGAATTCCTTGCGCAGCCAGTCCTCCGGAATCAGCGCTTCCAGCAGCTCGTTGAGGTCCTGCAGACCATTGAAATAGGCGCCGAAGGCGCGGTCGAACTTGTCGAAGTGACGCTCGTCCTTGACCATCACCGTGCGCGCCAGATAGTAGAATTCGTCCATATCGGCGAACACGACATGGTTCTTCAGCGCGTTGATCAGATCCAGCAGCTCGCGTACCGACACCGGCACCTTCGCTGCACGCATCTCATTGAACAAATTGAGTAGCATGATTGCAGCCTCTCGGGAGAACTCGGATAGCCCCTCCCCCTTGCAGGGAGAGGGCTGGAGAGAGGGTGAAGCGCTTAGCGGTTTTGCCGGCGCGTCATGAAGGCCAGGCGCTCCAGCAGCTGCACGTCCTGCTCGTTCTTCACCAGCGCGCCATACAGCGGCGGGATGGCCTTGGTCGGGTCGCGATCACGCAGCACGGCTTCGGGGATGTCGTCGGCCATCAGCAGCTTCAGCCAGTCGACCAGCTCGGACGTGGAAGGCTTTTTCTTCAGGCCCGGCACCTTGCGCACGTCAAAGAAGATGTCCATCGCTTCACTGAGCAGGTCCTTCTTGATGTTCGGATAGTGCACATCAACGATGCGCTGCATGGTCTCGCGGTCAGGGAAGGCAATGTAGTGGAAGAAGCAGCGGCGCAGGAAGGCGTCGGGCAGTTCTTTCTCGTTGTTCGAGGTGATGATGATGATCGGGCGCTGTTTGGCCTTGATCGTCTCGTTGGTCTCGTAAACGTAGAATTCCATCTTGTCGAGTTCCTGCAACAGGTCGTTGGGGAACTCGATATCGGCCTTGTCGATTTCGTCGATCAGCAGGATGGCCCGCTCTTCGGATTCGAAGGCTTCCCACAGCTTGCCCTTCTTGATGTAGTTACGTACGTCATGCACCTTGTCCACGCCGAGCTGGGAGTCGCGCAGGCGGCTGACCGCATCGTACTCGTAGAGCCCCTGGTGCGCCTTGGTAGTGGATTTGATGTGCCAGGTGATGAGCTTGGCGCCCATGGACTCGGCCAACTGCTCGGCCAACATGGTTTTGCCGGTGCCCGGCTCGCCCTTGATCAGCAGCGGGCGCTCGAGGGTAATGGCGGCGTTGACGGCGAGCTTGAGGTCGTCGGTGGCGACGTAGGACTGGGTACCTTCGAACTTCATGGGGAATTCCTTGGGACGGGCCGCTGACAGCGGGCATTCACGTTATTTTCTCAGCCCTCGACTATAGCCCGCACCCCGAATGGGTGTAAACGCACAGGCGGAATTCACTCAGTGAATGGCGGGCGGACCTGCACGACGGCGAACTGGCATTGTGGGAGCGGGCTCGCCCGCGAAGAGGCCTGGCAGAAGAGCTTCGCGGCCAGGGCCGCTCCCACTCGAAATGACCGCCTCACCGCAGGCTTTTACTCCTGATCTTCCTCCAGCGCCCGCTCGAAGCGGGGTGTGAAGGCTTCAACGAAGGCATTGCGCAGGATCTGAATAAAGGCCTGGAAGGCGCTCATTTCCGCGTTATCCAGACTGCCGCTCAGCTCGATACGGGTGGCGAACTGGTCCTGGCGCTGATTCTGCAGCACTTCCTGCCCGCCATGGACGATCGCCTCCCATAGACCCCGGAAGAATCCCTTGTCCTCGTTGCGGATATCCTGATCCATGTCGAATACGTCGACATCGCGCATCAAAGGCTTGATGTAGCCGGTCAATTGCCGGTCCTCGACATCCAGCTCCATGGTCAGATCGCCCTCGCCCCCGCGGAAATCGAACTTGCCGTAGGCGCCGGCGAAGTCATTGATGCGGGTCAGGTCCAGGCCCAGCATGCGAAACTGCAGATCGAGATTGTCCACCCGCCCCAGCGGGTCGAAGTGCGCCGTGGCCTCGACCGGCGCGTGACCGAGGAAATTGGCGGTGCCGTTCATACTGGCACTGCGTTGCCCCTGGGCATCGGGCGCGTTGGTCAGATTGCGCACCGTCATCTGGATATCACTGGCGTTGATGTTGACCGGCGGGTCGCTGGAAAAATTACGGAAGAACACCGTGCCGCTGTGTACGTTCACCTCGTTCAGGCGCACCGGCACCATGTCTTCCAGTTGCGCACGCCAATCGACCCCTTCACCGGTCTGCTTCTGGGCCTCGGATTCGCCATCGACAAAATTGAGTTCCGGTTCATACAGGTCGACCACACCGATCAGCACGCCCTCTTTCCACAGGGCGCGCATGCGGACCTTGATATCCATAACCGGCAGCTTGACGAAGGGCACCTGATTCTCGCCCTCGGTCTTGGTGATCACCAGCTCGTTGATCCGGTAGGCGCCATTCCACCAGGTCATGTCCACATCTTCTATATGGCCACGGTAGTCGCCCATCTCGGCAAGCTTGTCATTCAGGAACTCGCGTACCAACCAGGGCAGCATCAGGTGCAGTATGATCAACAGCACCGCCACCGTTATCATGGAAATACGCAGGGTCTTGTTCATAACAGGATTGACTTGTGCCGTTATCGGTAGTTCAACCGATTGACGCCCATGAACGCCAGGCATAGGCTGGTCCGGCCGCGCATCCACAAGGAGAACAACCATGAGCCACGTTTTCACAGATTACTCCCAGTCCATCGGCAACACGCCGTTGGTCCGGATCAACCGCCTGGCCCCCCACGGCGTCACCATCCTGGCCAAGGTTGAAGGGCGCAATCCTTCGCATTCGGTCAAGTGCCGTATCGGCGCCAGCATGATCTGGGACGCCGAGTCCCGGGGGATTCTGAAAGAAGGCATGACCATCGTCGAGCCCACCTCCGGCAATACCGGCATCGGCCTGGCCTTCGTAGCCGCCGCCCGCGGTTACAAACTGATTCTGACCATGCCCTCTTCCATGAGCCTGGAGCGCCGCAAGGTACTCAAGGCGCTGGGCGCCGAACTGGTACTCACGGAGCCGGCCAAGGGCATGAAGGGCGCTATCGAGAAAGCCACTGAAATAACCCAGGCCGCTCCCGACACCCACATTCTCCTGCAGCAGTTCGAGAACCCGGCCAACCCCGCCATCCATGAAAAGACCACCGGCCCGGAGATCTGGCGCGATACCGACGGCGGTATCGATGTACTGGTCTCGGGGGTCGGCACCGGCGGGACGCTGACCGGCGTGTCGCGCCATATCAAGCAGACCTGCGGCAAGGCCATTACTGTCGTCGCCGTGGAGCCGGTCAGCTCACCAGTGATTACCCAGGCCCGGGCCGGTGAAGAAATCAAGCCGTCACCGCACAAGATCCAGGGTATTGGCGCCGGTTTCATCCCCGGCAACCTGGATCTGAGTCTGGTCGACCGGGTAGAGCTGACCACCGACGAAGAAGCCAAGGACATGGCCCTGCGTATCATGCGCGAGGAAGGCATTCTCTGCGGTATCTCCTCCGGCGCCGCCATGGCCGCCGCGGTGCGCATCGCCGAAGAGCCGGATATGCAGGGGCGCACCATCGTCGTGGTACTGCCTGATTCCGGCGAGCGTTACCTGTCCACCATGCTGTTCGCCGACCTGTTCACCGACCAGGAAATGCTGCCCTGAGCCGTCGGGCTGATCCGGAGCCGGCGTGACCTCGCCGGTATCCGATCAGCCGCGGCTCTTCCGCCGGACTCGCTGACTGGCTATTCTGGGCACCTCCGGATTCACTACCAGGGTTGCCCATGTCAGATACCGCCGTGCATATCGCCCAACGCCTGCTGGATGCCTTCGATGCTTATCGAGCGACGTTCCGCGAACTGACCCTGGGCGCCCGCGCCCGCTTCGAGCAGGCCCAATGGCCTGAAATCCAGGAAACCTCCACCGCGCGCATCAACCTATACGATGAGCGCATCTTCGAGACCCGGGATCAGCTTTCCGCCGACCCGGCCTGCCACGATATTCTCGACGCCGATTGCTGGCCGGCGATCAAACAAGCGTATATAGAACTGATCGAAGACCGCTTCGACGATGACCTGGCGGAAACCTGGTTCAACTCGGTGTTCTTCAAGATGCATCGCCATGATCAGATCAGCGACCGCACCATGTTCGTCCACAGCACCCGACCGACGGTGCGCAAACCGTCTCGTGTACCGCTGACTCGGGGATTCATCTCCGGTGGCTGCCTGACCAGCCTGGCCAGACAGATCCTGGATCAGTACGCCTTCGACGTGCCGTGGGCGGATTTCGAGCGCGATTGCCAATTGATTGTGCGCTGCCTGCGTCAGGGACTGCCGGATTGGGCCCAGCTGGACCATGGTCTGACCGTCGAGCTGATCCAGCCGGTGTTCTACCGCAACAAGGGTGCCTATCTGGTCGGGCGCGTATTGAGCCAGGGTGAGAAATGGCCCTTTGTACTTCCCCTGATCCACCGGGAGAAGGAAGGCGTCAGTGTCGACACCGTGATCACCGACGAGTCCGAGGTATCCATCATTTTTTCCTTCACCCGCTCCTACTTCATGGTGGACGCTGCGGTACCGGTGGAAATGATCGGCTTTCTCAAGCGCCTGCTGCCGGGCAAACAGGTCGCCGAACTCTATACCGCCCTGGGCTTCTACAAGCAGGGCAAGTCCGAGTTCTACCGGACGCTGATCGATTACATGGCGCGCACTCCCGATGATCGATTCACCATGGCGCCGGGGGTGCGGGGCATGGTCATGACGGTATTCACCCTGCCGGGCTTCAATACCGTATTCAAGATCATCAAGGATCGCTTCGCCCCCTCGAAGAACATCAGCCGCGCCACGGTCATCGAGAAATATCGGCTGGTAAAGCGCCACGATCGCGTCGGCCGCATGGCTGACACCCAGGATTTTGCCGACTTCCGCTTCGCCCGGGACAGTTTCGAGCCCGAGTGCCTGCAGGAGCTGCTGGAAGTCGCCCCCTCCACGGTGATCATTCAGGGCGATACCGTGCTGGTCCGCCAGTGCTGGACCGAGCGGCGCATGACTCCGCTCAACATCTATCTGGAAAGCGCCAGTGAATCCCAGATCCGCGAGGCGCTGCTGGACTACGGGCAGGCCATCAAGGAACTGGCCGCCGCCAACATCTTCCCCGGCGACATGCTGCTGAAGAACTTCGGCGTCACCCGCCATGGTCGCGTGGTGTTCTATGACTATGACGAGATCAGCTATCTGACCGAGGTCAACTTCCGGCATATACCCGAACCGCTCTATCCCGAGCAGGAAATGTCGTCGGAGCCTTGGTATTCGGTCGGCCCCAACGATGTATTTCCCGAGGAGTTTCCCGTGTTCCTGTTCGCCGACATACAGCAGCGCCGGCTGTTCAGTCAGCTGCATGGCGACCTTTTCGATGCGGACTTCTGGAAGGGGTTACAACAGCAGATTCTGGACGGCAAGGTGATCGACGTGTACCCCTATCATCGCCTGCAGGACCGGGCCGCAGAGGGTTGCAAGGCCCTGTGAAAATTATCCGACGAAAGACGTGCTATTTCCGCAAACTGACGTATACTGAATTTCGTTCGTTTGTACCGGAGAGCCTGCCAAGTAATTGTCTTGACTTGGTTCAGATTCCCGGGCAAAGTGAGCGCGTAGGTTTTCAAGAGATAGAGTAGTAGGCTGCAAGCGCACTTTTAGTACGTAAGTTTGTCATTCTCGCAATCTTTGATTCCCACGCTTTAATTGAGCTTTGCTCAAGTATTTCAATTTGATAGGAATTATCTGAAATGGCAACTGGTACAGTTAAGTGGTTCAACGACACTAAAGGCTTCGGCTTCATTACTCCTGATGGCGGCGGTGACGACCTGTTCGCCCACTTCTCCGAGATCAAGGTTCAAGGCTTCAAATCCTTGGCCGAGAACCAGAAGGTGTCTTTCGACATCACTACTGGTCCTAAGGGCAAGCAAGCTGCGAACATTCAGATCATCGGTTAATTCCGAATCTGAATAGAAAAACCCGGCCTCGGCCGGGTTTTTTATTGCCTGGCGTTTGAGCTCTGGCGTCCCGGGGCAAAAATCACTCGCCTGTACCGCCCCGACATCGTACCCTATGCGCAATGATCCGAGGACGACAGACTTACCATCCATTCTGTTGCCAGCCTCCTTCCAGACGTCCAGACAAAGGGGTTCTCGCAGTGGACAGCACCAATCAGAAATCGACCGACTCTCTTCACCTGAGCCTGTTCCGCGCCGCGGAAGCCATCGTCAGTGAACTGGGCGCATCCCAGCTCACCTTCGCCACCCTGAGCGAACGCACCGGTGTCGACGAAGCCACCCTCAGCACCCTGTTTCCCGACCGCGAAGCCTTGCTGACAGCGATGATCGAACATCGCCTGGAGCGCTTCCGCGTACGCTGGGGTGCTTATGAAAGCGTCCTGCCCGACGAGCCCATGCGCGAACTCAAGGCCCTGCTGCTAAGCAACATGAGCGAGTCCACGGAAGAGAAGAACCTCGACTCAGCGATCTTTGCTGCGGCGGCCAGCAACCCGGCCCTGCTGCAAACCACCTCGGATGATGTGCAGGGCTTGTTCGATATTCTGGCCAAGTCACCCCTGGGATTGGCCCAGGCCGCGGTATTGTTCTTCTCGGTACGGGGCTATCGCCTGTTCGAGCAGGTTGGCATCTGCCCGATGACCGATACCCAGCGCACCGAATTCCAGGAGCAGATCATGCGCCTGGCACGCATCATGTACGAGCAGAACAACGAAGAATAATGATCAGCTGGCAGCGCGGCTGCGGCCGCTCCGCCAATGGCGCCAGACCAGGCGCAGACAGGCAAAGCCAACATAGGCCAGGCTCGCCAGCAACATCGCCAGCGCCAGGTCGCCCAGCAGTTTCGGCGCCTGCTCGCCGGTCCCCAGCAGCACATCCAGTGCCCAGCCGATGGCGGCGGGCGCCAGACCAGGTTCCAGCGGTTCGACCTGCGACGGGGTGAACAGGATCACCGCCATCACCAGCCACAACGGCTCACGCACGTACCACCAGCTGATCCAGCGGGTCATCTGGGTCCAGACCAGCCAGCCGCAGGCTGCAGCGCCCAGATAAATCATCCACACTGTCTGGTATTCCGACTCGTTGAACATGCTCTCTGACCGGTTGTCGATAAACGAGCGACTATAATAGCTTTTTTGACCCTGGAGTCCTACAACCATGCCGCCATCAACTCGCCGTGATGCGACGCCTGATCCCTATGCCTGGCTGGAACAGCGCGACCTCGACGAAGTGATCGACCACCTCAAGGCCGAAAACAGCCATACCGAGCAATGGCTGAGCACGCATGATGATCAACGGGCCCAACTGTTTGAAGAAATCCGCGGGCGCATACGCGAGACCGATCTGTCGCTGCCGGCGGTCTGGGGCCCCTGGCTGTACTACCAGCGTACCGAAGCCGGTGCCGAGTACCCCCGCTACTTCCGCAGTCCCCGGCCCGCCGACGGCAGCCTGCAGACCGACCTGGCCAAGGAGCAATTGTTACTGGATCTTAACGAGTTGGCCGGTGATGGTTTTCTGCAGCTGGGCGACTTTGCCATCAGTCCCGACCACCACTGGCTCGCCTACAGCCTCGACCGCCAGGGCGACGAGACCTACTGCCTGTATCTCAAGCACCTGGATAGCGGCAATATCAGCGAACTGCCGCTGGACCAGGCCGATGGCAGCCTGGTCTGGGCCAACGACAGCGTCACCCTGTTCGCCGTCAGCATGGACGAAGCCTCCCGCCCGGCCACGCTCTGGCGTCTGCAGCTGGGGACCCCGGCGGTCCGCGTATATCACGAGGCCGACCAGCGTTTCTATCTGCATGCCTACCGCAGCAGTTCGGAGCAATGGCTGGTGCTGGCCAGTGACAGCAAGAACACCAGTGAAGTGCGGGTGGTGTCAGCTGACCATCCCGCCGGCGACTGGCAATTGCTCAGCCGCCGCGTTACCGGTCATGAATACCATGTGGACCATGGCCCAGACGGCCTGCTTATCCGCAGCAACGACCGCGGCGAGAACTTCGCACTCTACCGCACCGACCCGCATCACCCGCTGCGCCGCAACTGGGAGCTGGTGGTGGATGTGGACCCGCAGCGCACCCTGGAGGATTTCAGCGTGCAGCGCCATGGCCTGCTGCTGCATTACCGTGACGGCGGCTTGACCCGCCTGGAGGTACGCCCGGCCAACGGCGCGCACTATGAGGTGAGCATGCCGGATGCGGTCTACAGCCTGCATGTACAGGGCGGCGAAGAGTACGTCAGCGAGCATATTCGGTTGCGTTACGAATCGCTGAATCGGCCAGCCCAGGTGCGCGCGCTGCATCTGCCCAGCGGCAGTCAGACCGTTCTCAAGCAGACCCCGGTGGAAGGGCCATTCGATGCGGATGATTACGAAGTCCGCCGCGAATGGGCCACCGCGCCGGATGGCACCCGGATTCCCATCAGCCTGGTAGGTCGACCGGCCAGCCTGGCCGCTGCCGCCCCGCTCTATCTGTATGGCTATGGCGCCTACGGTGCCAGCATGGACCCCTGGTTCTCCCATGCCCGCCTGTCCCTGCTCGACCGCGGCTGGATCTTCGCCATCGCCCATGTGCGCGGCGGCGCCGACATGGGGGAAGCCTGGTATCAGCAGGGTAAGCTCGAGCACAAGGGCAATACCTTCAATGACTTCATCGCCTGCGCTGAGCACCTGATCAGCAGCGGCTACACCGACAGCAGCAAGCTGGTCATCGCCGGTGGCAGCGCTGGCGGCCTGCTAATCGGCAACGTCGTCAACCAACGCCCCGAGCTGTTTGCCGCCGCGGTAGCCGATGTGCCCTTCGTCGATGTGTGGAACACCATGAACAATCCTGCCCTGCCGTTGACCATCGGCGAGTACGAGGAATGGGGCGATCCGAATGATCCTGCGGTGGCCGAGCGCATCAGGTCTTACGCCCCCTACGAACAGGTGCGCGAGCGGGCTTATCCGGCGATGTTCGTCACTGCGGGGTATCACGACATGCGCGTACAGTATTGGGAGGCAGCCAAGTGGGTAGCGAAGCTGCGGCACAGCAAGACCGATGACCAGCCGCTGTTGCTACGCACCCAGATGAGCGCCGGCCACGGCGGCGCCAGCGGGCGCTACCAGTCGATGAAGGAGCTGGCCGAGGAGTACAGCTTTCTGCTGGCAGTCATCAAGTAACCTCGGGGCCATCCCCCAGAGCCAGCAGGCCTGTATCCCCTCCTACTGCGGCCGTGTTGATGGTGCGTGTGCGCTCGGTCGCCATGCGCACCAGATAATGCGGGCCACCGGCCTTGGGACCTGTACCTGACAATCCCTGGCCACCGAAGGGTTGCACCCCGACCACTGCACCGATCTGATTACGGTTGATATAGACATTGCCAATACGTACCCGCTGGTCGATGTGGGCGGCAGTCTGTTCGTTGCGGCTATGGACGCCCAGCGTCAGACCGAAGCCCGAGTTGTTTATCTGGGCAATGATCTCGTCGAGCTCGTCGCTACGCCAGGTGATCACATGCAGGACGGGGCCAAAGTGCTCGCGGTCGAGCTGATCCAGCCGCTCCAGGCGAAAGGCCGAGGGGGCAATGAAGTGGCCATTGGCATCGGCCGGCAGTGGCGTTTGCGCGATCAGCCGCCCTTCGGCGGTGAGTCGGTCAATATGCCTGAGCAGATTGTGCCGCGCCTCGTCATCGATGACCGGCCCCAGATCGACATCACGCCGGGAGGGATCACCCACCTGCAGTTCCACCATGGCTCCCTTGAGCAGTTCGATCACCTGCTCGGCAATATCCTCCTGCAGATACAGGACCCGCAGCGCCGAGCAACGCTGGCCGGCGCTGGCGAAAGCCGAATGCAGCACATCGCGGATCACCTGCTCGGGCAACGCGGTGGAGTCGACCAGCATGGCATTCTGGCCACCGGTTTCGGCGATCAGGGTGGCGATCGGTCCGGCTCTCTCCGCCAGGGCACGGTTGATGAGTTGGGCGGTGGCCAGCGAGCCGGTGAACACTACACCGGCAATCCGCGGGTCCGCGGTCAGCACACTGCCGACCTGCTCCCCATCGCCAGGTAGCAGCGCCAACACCTGTGGCGGCAAGCCGGACTCCAGCAGCAATTCGACACAGCGCACCGCCAGCAGAGTGGTCTGCTCCGCGGGTTTGGCGGCGACCGTGTTTCCGCTCAACAATGCTGCAACCATCTGGCCGACGAAGATCGCCACGGGAAAATTCCAGGGGCTGATGCAAACCATTACCCCCCGCCCCTGCAGATACAGCTCGTTACTCTCACCGGTGGGACCGGGCAGGCTCACCACGGCAAAATCTTGTCGCGCGCGGTGCGCATAATAACGACAGAAATCGACCGCCTCGCGTACCTCATCGAGACCGTCCTGCAAACTCTTACCCGCCTCCAGGCTACACAAGGCCATCAATTCGGGCAGATGCTCTTCCAGACGGTCGGCAAACCGCTCGATGATTTCAGCACGCTCGGAAACCGGTCGCGCATTCCAGTCGGCAAAAGCTGCCGCCAGCCCGGTGATGGCCGAACCGACCTGTGGGCAGGTAGCCCAGATCACGTCACCCACCTGGCGCTCAAGATCCCAGGGGCAGCATACCGGCCGCCCCAGGCCGGTCAGACGGTGACCATCGACGATCGGCGCACCGCTCCACTGCCGAGACATCCAGTCGGACAGCGCGGCCTGCAATGGCAACCAGTGGCTCTGAATATCCAGATTGATGCCGCGGGAATTGCGTCGCTCTGAACCATAGATATCCCGTGGCAGCGGGATCTGCGGGTTGGCCAAGTCCGGGTAGCGGCGCAGTGCCTGCAGCGGATGCTCGATCAACGAGTCCACAGGCACGCGGGGTCGACCAACCGATGCACGAAGGAAGAATTGGCGCCGTTTTCCAGTAGCCGCCTGACCAGGTAAGGCAATAGCTCCCGGTGTGCACCTACCGGCGCGTAGATGCGCACGGGATATTGGTGCACGTCGATAACCGTGTCGTAGAGCGCATCACCCATACCATGCAGCCGCTGAAACTCGAGATCCCGGCCGTTCGCCATTTCCAGAATGCAAGTCACGGTGTGGGCGTTATGGGTGGCGAACTGCGGGTAGAGCAATTCCGCGGTATGGGGTCCGAGGAGGTAGCGAGCGCAGGCCAGATAGGACACATCCGTCGCCTCCTTGCGGGTGAACACCGGATAGCCATCCAGGCCCGCCTGCTGGCTGAGTTTTATCTCGGTGTCCCAGTAGGCGCCCTTGACCAACCGCACCGGTATCCGGTCCCCCTGTTCCCGCGCCAGCAGCGTGAGCCAGCAGAGCACCGGCAAGGCACGCTTGGAATAGGCTTGCACCACCATGCCGAAACCACTCCAGCCAGCCAGGTCCGGATGGCGATACAACTGGGCAAACACCTTGAGTGACAACTCCAGGCGATCGGCCTCCTCCGCATCGATGGCGATGTCCACATTACCCGCCCGAGCTTGACGCAACAGTGTCAGCAAGCTGGCACCCAGTTCGTCCAGTACCTGGGTTTCTCGGCCTACCTCGTAGCGCGGGTGCAGCGCGGACAACTTGATCGAGATGCTCGGTCGAGGCCCTTTCCCATCTTGTCCTGACTCAGCCAGTGCGGCGATGGCCGCACTGTAATCTTGCTGGTAACGCCCTGCGTCGGCACGGGTCAGGGCCGCCTCACCGAGCATATCGAAGGAGTGGGTATACCCCCGGGCAGCCTGTGCCCGGGCATTCTTCAGCGCCTCGCCAATGTTGCGCCCGAGCACGAACTGACGGCCCATGAGCTTCATTGCCTGGAGCATGGCGGCCCTGATCACCGGCTCACCGCTGCGGCGGACCAAGCGCCGCAGCACCGCCCCCGGTGTGCCCTCGTCCGACTGCTCCAGATTCACCACCCGACCGGTCATCACCAGCCCCCAGGCAGCAGCATTGACCAGCGCATGCTCGCTCTTGCCAAGGTGCAGGTCCCATTGCGCCGCATTGAGCCTGTCGCGAATCAGCGCATCGGCGGTGGCGGCATCCGGAATGCGCAGCAGCGCCTCGGCAAGGCACATCAGCATGATGCCCTCACGGGTATCCAGGCTGTATTGCTGCAGCAAGGCATCCAGGTTGTCCACCGCATCGTCCCGCCGCCGCACCGACTCGATCAGGTGTCTTGCCCGATCAGCCACCGCGGCGATGCTCTCCGGCTCGGCCAGCCGCATCAGTTGCTCCAGGCAGGCCGCTTCATCCTGCACATAGTGCGCGCTGACAATCGCCAGAAAATCATCGGCGCTATCGCCGAGGAAGGTTCCATCAAGCACATCTGCTGCGGTGATCATGGGCTACTCCCGTTACTGCCATTATCACAACATAGTCGGTTAAACGACGCTCAGCAGCCTGGTTTATCAATCACCATTGAAATACCCCGTCGCAGACACCACCTTTGTAGAACGATATTTCAGACTAGGGTGCCTCATGACTGATCAGGACGACGTGCCGGACTACATCGAGCAGCAACGCAGCGACCAGCCCGGAACCGGATTGGTGCTGCCGGACCAGCGCCTGCCGCAGAAGCTATATCTGTTACCCATCAACAACCGCCCCTTCTTTCCCGCCCAGGTGATGCCGGTGGTGGTGAACGAAGTGCCTTGGGCAGAAACCATCGAGCGGGTGGCCAATACCCCCCATCATGCGCTCTCGCTGTTCTGGGTGGACCAGCCACTACCGGCCGATGGCGTGCTCGACCCCAAGCTGCTACCCAAGACCGGCTGCGCGGTGAAGATCCACCAGGCGGTCAAGGAAGAAGGCAAGATCCAGTTCATCGCCCAGGGCCTGACCCGGGTGCGCATCACCCAGTGGCTGAGCCACAAGCCTCCCTATCTGGTGGAAGTGGAGTATCCCGAATCCCCCAGCGATGAGCGGGACGAGGTACGCGCCTACGCCATGGCCCTGATCAACTCGATCAAGGAACTGCTGCCGCTGAACCCGTTGTACAGCGAGGAGCTGAAGAATTATCTGCATCGTTTCAACCCGAACCAGCCATCCCCCCTGTCCGACTTTGCCGCGGCACTGACCTCGGCCAAGGGCAGCGAGTTGCAGGACGTGCTGGACACCATCCCGGTGCTGCGGCGCATGCAGAAGGTGCTGGTGCTGCTCAAGCAGGAGATCGATGTCGCCCGCCTGCAAGGCGAGATCAGTGCCGAGGTCAATCGCACCATCAGCGAGCAGCAGCGCAAGTTCTTCCTCAAGGAGCAGTTGAAGGTCATTCAGAAGGAACTGGGCCTGTCCAAGGATGATCGCACCGCCGACGTCGAGCAGTTCCGCGAACGCCTGGCCGGCAAGCAGCTGCCCGAAGCAGCGCAGAACAAGATCGAGGAAGAGCTCAACAAGCTGTCGATTCTCGAGACCGGCTCCCCCGAGTATGCCGTCACCCGCAACTACCTGGATTGGGCCACTGCCATGCCCTGGGGCCAGACCCACGTGGACCGGCTCGACATCCAGCGCGCCCGGCGCATTCTGGACCGCGACCATGATGGACTGGAGGATGTGAAGCAGCGCATTCTCGAATTCCTCGCGCTGGGCACCTTCAAGGGCTCGGTGGGTGGCTCGATCATCCTGCTGGTCGGCCCACCCGGTGTGGGCAAGACCAGCATTGGCCACTCCATCGCCGAGAGTCTCGGCCGGCCCTTCTACCGCTTCAGCGTCGGCGGCATGCGCGATGAGGCCGAGATCAAGGGACACCGCCGTACCTATATCGGCGCCATGCCGGGCAAGTTCGTGCAGGCGTTGAAAGAGGTCAAGGTGATGAACCCGGTGATCATGCTGGACGAGATCGACAAGCTCGGCAGCAGTCACAGGGTGACCCCGCGTCCGCGCTGCTGGAAACCCTGGACCCGGAACAGAACAACCAGTTTCTGGATCATTACCTGGACCTGCGCCTGGACCTGTCCAAGGTACTGTTCGTCTGTACCGCCAATACCCTGGACAGCATCCCCGGGCCGTTGCTCGACCGCATGGATGTGATTCGCCTGTCCGGCTACATTGCCGAAGAGAAACTGGCGATCGCCAAGCACCACCTCTGGCCGCGCCAGCTGGAACGCGCGGGCCTGCGCAGGAGCCAGCTGCGCATCACCGACCGCGCCCTGCGTCAGTTGATCGAAGGCTATGCCCGGGAAGCCGGCGTGCGCAACCTGGAAAAACAGCTGGCCAAGCTGGTGCGCAAGTCGGTCATGACACTGCTGGAAAACCCCGACCAGAAGTTGAGCATCAAGCCGGACCAATTGCAGGAACTGCTCGGTACGCCAGCCTTCCGTACCGAAAAGAGCCTCAAGGGCGTCGGCGTGGTGACCGGCCTGGCCTGGACTTCCATGGGCGGCGCCACATTGCCCATCGAGACCAACCGGGTGCATACCCTTAACCGCGGTTTCAAGCTCACCGGCAAGCTGGGTGAAGTGATGAAGGAATCGGCGGAGATCGCCTACAGCTATATCTGCGCCAATCTGGCGGGGTTTCAGGCTGATCGGACCTTCTTCGACGAAGCCTTCGTGCACATGCACGTTCCCGAGGGTGCCACACCCAAGGACGGGCCCAGCGCCGGCGTGACCATGACCAGCGCCCTGCTCTCGCTGGCGCGTAATCAGCCGCCGAAGACCGGTGTGGCCATGACCGGGGAAATCACCCTCACCGGGCAGGTGCTACCGGTCGGTGGTATTCGTGAGAAAGTCATTGCCGCCCGCCGGCAATCGATCTTCGAGCTGATTCTGCCGGAGGCCAACCGCGGAGATTACGAAGAGCTGCCCGACTACCTGCAACAGGGCATGACCATCCACTTCGCCGCCCGCTATGCGGATGTGGCCAAGGTCTTGTTTGATTGATGAATAACCGGGGCTGCTCACCAGCCCCGGTCAGTTGTCGTTCTTGCGCCCGGCCTGCTCGAAGTGCCCGGCGAAGTCCTCATCCAGTTCGCCCACCTCGGGAAAGTCGGTCAGGTTACTTTCGAAGCCAGGTTCTGCCACCTCCGAACGTGACATTCTTGCCCCCAGCCCGTCGATCAGTTCCCAATCGGCGTTCAGATCGAAGTCCATCTCCAGATCAGCCTGCCCCGAGCTCAGAGCGTCGTCGTGCATGGGCGTCACCTCTCCCATCGGCGTCACCTGCTCCGTACGCGGGACAGTGTCGATCTGCGGAAATTGCGCCTTGAGCTGCTCGATCCGAGAGACGTCACCATCAAGCTCGCAGACCGCCTGCGCCTGTTCGGCAAAGGCCGGGGAATCGCCCAGTGCCGCCAACACACCCAATTGCTTCAATCGCAGGTCGACCCGCACAGGCTCGGCCTTGATGGCCTTGTCCAGCATGGTGCGCGCTTCGACCAGGCGGCCATAGGTGAGGTACAGCTCCACTCCTTCCAGCGGGTCGGCAACGCAGTTGCCCGGCATGGTAACCGGCTGCGGGACCGGTCGGGGCGCGATGGGCTCGGCGAGTTCGGGTTCGGGTTCGGGTTCGGGTTCACGGCGGCGATAGCCCATTACCAGAGCAATAATGGCGGCCACCAGCGCTACCGGCATCCACCACCAGCCCTTGAACGCAGAGCGCTGTTCAGGGTTGGTCACCGGCTCTGCCGCTTCGCCCGGATCCGCCAGTGGCCGCGCCACGGCGCCCGGCTCCATTGCCGTCTGCGCCGCTGGCAGCATACTCCCGGATGCTTCCTCCCCTGCCACCGGCAGAGCAGACAAAGCCGCAGCGCGGGCATTACGCGCTGCTTCCAGCTCCGCCTGCAGACTGGTGATCTGGCGATCCCGCTCCTCCAGCTCAGCAAGCAATGCATTGAAGCGTGACTCGAGGGCCGCGAGCCGGCTCTGCATCTGCTCACTCTCGGCGAGGGCGGCCCCTACCGCCGCCTCCAGTTGCGGCTCCTCGATTCGCAGCTGCGGCGGTTCCACCGAGACGTCGCCCGTCACACCCATCTGCGCGGCGGTCGGCAGGATCAGCTCCCGGCCGACCCGCAACCGGTCCATATCGCCATTGACGAACGCCTCGGGATTGAGCGCGCGGATAGCGCGCATCTGCCGAGCTACGGCGACCGATTCGTCAGCACGGGTGGCCTGGGCAATGGCCCACAGGCTGTCTCCTACTGACGTCTCGTAGCGCCCGGCATCGGCCTGCGGCTGCAGGTCGGGCAGAGCCGGCGTTACCGGTGGCGCCACAACTGTACTGGCTACCACAGCCGGCTCGGCAACAGACTCGATATCGGCACTGGATGCCAATACCGGAGCCGGCCGATACAACGGCGGATCGGGCAACAGGGTGTATTCACGCAGCAACACCCCACTGGGACGATGCAGTTGCACGAGAAAGTTGAGATAGGGCTCGTTGACCGGGCGACTGGACTCTACCCGCACCGCCAGTTGCGAGTTCACCCGCACCGGGGTGAAGCGCAGATCGTTGAGAAAGTATGGCCGCTCGATACCAACCCGTGAGAAGGTCTCGGCATCAGCCAGGGACACAACGATGTCATTGGGGGCCAAACCCTCAGCACCATGCAACTCGATAACGGCATTGAGCGGTTGGCTCAGCGCCGAAGTCAACCGCACCTCACCCAGCCCGAGTGCATGGCTGCTGCCGGCATACAGAGCGGCCAGCGAAGCCATTCCAACGATCAATCGATGATGGGCATCCATTTCAACCTTCCTTAGCTCTGCTTTATCCTGGCCACCCGTTCGGGCGTGGCGACGCCGTGAAAGATATTATTATGCCATCAGAGCAACATCGTGCGAACCGATAACAGCCTCATCTCGTCAAATAAATTGCCATTTCTGCCGAGCGCCTCGCATTTCGCCAATTGTTTGACGACCGAGATCCGGCGCACCTGTCGGTAACACCGGCCAAGTTGAGGTAAACTTGCCTTTTGCCGACCCCAGCCGGACCCTTTCATGAGCGATGTAGACAAGCTGTTCGCTGCTCCCCTGCCCCAGGTGAGCGATTTCGTGTTCGATCACAATGTGGCACGGGTTTTCCCCGACATGATCAAGCGCTCCATCCCCGGATATCCCACCATCGTGGAGAATATCGGGGTGATCGCTGCCCAGTATGCCCAGCCCGGCACCCTGATCTACGATCTGGGCTGCTCCCTCGGCGCAGCGACCCAATCCATGCGCCGCCATCTGGGCGGCGCCGATTGCCGCATTCTGGCGGTGGACAATGCCGAAGCCATGGTGGTGCGCTGCCGCGAATACCTCGCCGCCCAGGATTCGATGATGGAAGAGCTGGTGCCGGCAACCGTGATACAGGGCGACATCCTGCAGCTGGAGCTGGAACCTTGCTCGGTGGTAGTGCTGAACTTCACCCTGCAGTTCATTGCCCCGGAACAGCGCCTGGCGGTGCTCACCCGTATTCGCCAGGCGCTGCTGCCCGGTGGCATTCTGATTCTCTCGGAGAAATTCCGCTTCGCCGATCCCGGCACCCAGCAACATCTGGAACAGGTGCATTACGCCTTCAAGCGGGCCAATGGCTACAGCGAGCTGGAAATCGCCCAGAAACGCAGCGCCATCGAGAATGTCATGCTGCTGGATACCCAGGAAGCGCATTTCGAGCGCCTGCAAGCGGCTGGGTTCAGCCATGCCTGCACCTGGTTTCAATGTCTCAATTTCGGTTCGATAATGGCCCACGCGTGATTGATTATTCCCCGCTGTATCGTGATCTGAGCGGCACCTCGCTGCAGAACTGGCTGGCCGATCTGCCAACCGCCCTGGAACGCCGACTGGCCGAGGCTCACCGGCACGGTGACCTGCCCCGGTGGCAGGCCTGCCTGCCGCAGCTGCCGGACCTGCTGCCCGCCACGGTGGAACTGCAGCAGGGCATACACATCGGTGCCGCCGATGAGCTGTCTGCCGAACAGCAGCAAGCCCTGCGCGAGACGCTGCAGGGCCTGCATCCCTGGCGCAAGGGCCCGTTCGAGTTGTTCGGTGTGCAGATCGATACCGAATGGCGCTCCGACTGGAAATGGGATCGCGTGGCACCGCATCTCACGCTCCAGGGCAAGCGGGTGCTGGATGTGGGCTGTGGCAATGGTTACCACATGTGGCGCATGTGGCAGGACGGCGCCCGCATGGTCATCGGTGTCGATCCCAACCTGCTGTTCCTGACCCAGTTCGAGGCCATCCGCCGCTACCTGCCTGACGCCCCGGTCTGGCAACTGCCGTTCACCCTGGAGGAGCTGCCGGAACCCACCGGCGGATTCGATACGGTGTTTTCCATGGGCGTGCTCTATCACCGCCGCTCACCGCTGGACCATTTGCTGCAATTGAAGGCCTGCCTGCGCCCCGGTGGCGAGCTGGTATTGGAGACCCTGGTCATCGAAGGTGATGACCAGCAATGCCTGATGCCTGAAGATCGCTATGCCCAGATGCGCAACGTCTGGTTCCTTCCTTCGGTAGCCATGCTGGAGCGCTTTCTGCGCCGCTGCGGTTATACCGACGTGCGCTGCGTCGACCTCAACCGCACCAGTGTCGAGGAGCAGCGCAGTACCGAGTGGATGCGCTTTCAATCGCTGCCGGATTTCCTCGACCCGACCAATGCCGAACTCACCTGCGAAGGTTATCCCGCACCGCTACGCGCCACCCTGCTGGCGAAACGACCTGAGTGAACTGGCAAACGGCCTCGGCCATTCGCGGGCAAGCTCGCTCCCAGCGACGGATACCTGAGACGGTCGAGCACCAGCTCGGCCAACAGCGCTAGCTGGGCCACCGCTGGCCGGGATGGAAGCCGGTCGGGTCGCGGTCGGCCTTCCATAGTGCAGCGGGGTGGAAGGCCGAATAACCGTCTATGCACTGCCGCGACGCAGCCCACTGATCCAGCCCAGAGCAAACCAGCCAGGTGGCATATCCGGCCAGTCGTTATCACCCAGCCCCGCCAGATCATGCCCGGCTATGCCGGCCCGGGCGTACAGCCGCTCCAGCCACCACTGCAGGCAGGCTCCATCACCCATGACATGCCGGTTGGCCATCTCGGTGCGCAGGCGCATGGGCAGCGATTCGAACAGCAGGCTGTCGAAGGCCGGGAATATCCTGCACTCGTTCTCCAGGTAGGCAGAGCGCGCCGCCGGCGTCAGTTCGAGCAACCGGGCCAGGGTTTCCAGTTGCGCAGCATATTCACGGTGGCTGTGCAGCGGGTCGAGCCGCTGCCGCCAATCCAGTTCCAGACGCTCCACCGCCTCCACCAGGGCCAGCGCACCGGCTGCCGGAGCATCCAGCAGGCTGGCGAGCAACTGGCGCTGCACCAGGGGCAGCGGCCGCAGCAACAAGGTCAGCTCGGCGCTGCTGGAGCCGGGTTGCGGCTGCCAATGACCCAGCTGACCATCCGGCAGGCTGCTCGCCCGCACACAGCGTGCCGGCCAACTGGCGGGCAGCAGTTGTTTCCGCAGCTCTGACCAGCGTTCGCCCAATGTCTCACGCTGTCGATCGATCCAGCGCTCCGCCAGCCAGCGCCGGCGCGATTTAAAGCTTGTCATCCGTTACCTTTCCCAGACGTTCCCTGATGCCCTGGATAATGCCACGGTTATCTTCGGCCAGCCCAGTGCGGTTGGGCAACGGCACAGCGCGGCACAGGTCGAGGGTAAAATGTCCGAGTCGCGCGCTGTACAGCCCGACGCCGATACCCTGCCCCACCCGGGCGGCGAGCTTTTCCAACAGCCCTGACAGCAGGCTGTCACTGAGCGCGCCGATGGCCATCTCGCTGCCGCCGGCCAGGGCGATATTACGCAGCACGTGGCGCGCCAGGCGCCAGCTGTTCAATTGGGTAATGGGCAGGCCGTAACAGATGGCGATGCGCTGCATCATCCGGACATTGCGCCACACCACCAGCAGCAGATCGACCGTGACCCAGGGGCTGGTCGCCACCAGCAGGCCAGTGCCCACCGCTTCGCGGCGCAGCAGGCGCCGTGCCTGCTCGTCCAGTGGCTGGTAGAACAGCAGGCTCAGCCGCCGACTGACCTCCTCGGCGCTGTGCGAGGTATCCAGGTCCGCACATGCCAGCGCCAGACGCGATTGCAGTGGCGTGTCCCGGTACAGTGCCTGCAGGCGCTCCAGCCAGTCTACCGCCAGCCGCTCGCGTGGGTCCGCCAGGGCTGCCTGCATTTCCAGACGCAACTGCTCCAGGTCTGTCAGCCGCGCTCGTTGCCGGCGCACATCCCGCAGCGCCTTGAGACCGGTACCGGCCAGCCCAACTCCCACCAACCCGACCACAGCGCCGGCCAGCGGCTGCCAGTGCCAGGCCGCCAGGGTCCACTGGCTCCATTCCAGTGCGACGCCACCCACCACAACGGCCCCGATCAACTTGGCCAGGCGCGCCGGCCAGCGACTGGGGGCCGGCGCGTTGAGCATCCCCGGCGCGGGCAGCTCGGCGGCCATGCTCTGCTCACGAGCCGTCGCGGTCACCTCGCCGAGCACCCGGGTGCGGGTCAGCTCCTCGGTGGTTTTTGGCTGTTCCAGGGTTTCCAGAATCCGGGTCTTGGGTTGATCAGTCATAGCGCGTGGCCCTCCACTATCCAGCCGATGAGTTCATCCATTCGGTAATGGGGGAAGGGTTCATTACGGTGCAACCCGGCCGGGGGACGCAGGTCGAGCAGCTCCGGGCCACTGATGTGCAGATCCAACGGCAGATGCTCGGGAATGCCCCCAGGCTGGTAACGGACCCAGCCGGCCTGCCCTTGCAACCCGGCGACCAGAGCGTCCCCCTCCTGGCGCGTAGCCCGTACCGCCGACAGCGGAAAGCCCCGCACTCGTACGCCGCCGTGACGCACATCCGCCAGGCTGTCGGTAAGCAGATCTTCCAGGCATTGCTGCACGGCCCGCTGCTGCTCCGGTGCAACTTGGTCAACCTTGGTCGCGCATACGGCCAGTTGGCTGATACGCGGTCGGAACAGCCGTCCCAGCAGGCTATCGCGACCATAACGGAAGCTCTGCAGTACCGATTCCAGCGCAGCTTTCAGGTCGGCCAGGGCAGCCTGCCCGGCGTCCATGGGGCCAAGCATGTCGACCAACAGGATCTGCCGGTCCAGTCGGCTGAAATGCTCGTCATAAAACCCCTTCACCACATAGTCGCGGTAATAGCGGAAACGCGCCTCGCAAACGGCCCACCAGCTTCCCGCTGGCCCCCGGGTATGGCGGTTGCCGCTGAGCAGCGGCACAAACAGCAGCATCTCGGCGGCAATACCGCTACCGGGCAGCAAGAATCGCCCCGGCTGGTTACGTGACAGACCCGCTTCGCTGCGGCTGCGCTGCAGAAAGTCGGTCCAGGCCGCAGCCAGCTCCGCTAGGCGTTGATCGTCCTGCGGCGCCAGCGGATCGATTGCCTCCAAGGCCTCGCGCAACGGTCCGGCGAGACTGCGCCGGGGCTCGGCGTCCAGCCATTCGCGCATCTGCTCACACCATTGGCCGTAATCCATGCCCAGCAACGGCAGGTCGAGCAACCACTCGCCGGGGTAGTCGAGAATCTCGATCCGCAACGAGCGGCTGCGCTGTACTCGCTGCAGCAGTCCGGTCTGGCGAAAACGCAGATCGATCACTACCCGCGACAGATCCCGGGTGGACTCAGGCCAGCGCGCCGGCTCACCGGCCAGGGCCTCCAACGCCCGCAAATAGGCAAAGGGTTGCTCCACCCCCTCCCGCTGCCAGCGCACCGCCTCCAGCCGATCAAAGGGTGCGCGCCTGGCCAGCAGGCCGCGCTGGTGGTTTTCCAGCTGGTTGATCAGGCTGGTGATGAAGGTAGTTTTGCCGGCCCGGCTGAGGCCGGTCACCCCTACTTTCACATGCGGATTGCCCAGGCTGGTCGCCTGCTGTCGAACCTGCTCCAGCCACTGCGGTGGTTTTATTGCTGCCATGCAGGCACTCCCGAACTAATCTATGGTCTATGGGCAGTATCGCATAACAAGGACAGGGAAAAATTCAATGGCATATGCAGACACACACAGCAAAGCAGTAGGTTATCTGCTGTGGATATTCGGTTTCATGGGCGCCCACCGTTTCTACTACGGCAAGCCGTGGACCGGTACCCTCTACTTCTTCACCCTCGGCTTGTTCTTCATCGGCTGGATCGTTGACCTGTTCCTGATTCCAGGCATGGATCGGCAGGCCGATCAGCGGTTTCGCAGCGGCCGGATCAATTTCAACCTGACCTGGATCCTGCTGACCTTCCTCGGGATCTTCGGCGCCCACCGCCTGTACATGGGCAAGTGGATCACCGCCATCATCTACTTCTTCACCGGCGGCCTGTTCCTGCTGGGCGTGCTCTATGACTACTGGACGCTGAACGAGCAGATCTCGGTCAAGAACATGGAAAAGGCCTGGTAATCACACCGGGTCGTTGCGCGTAAGCAGCTCATCAGGAAGATGCACTATCCAGTCTTCCTGCTTGGGCGGCATCTGCAGGTGATAACCCTGGTTTTTCAGATTGTCGAGTACCTGCAGTATGTCTTCCCGCGCCAGCTTGCGCTCTTCGGTGAGCACCATGTCCATGGCGTGCTCGGGCTTGCCGAACAGTTTCAGCAATTGCTCGGGCACCTCACGGGTGCCCTTCTCGCGCGGCACATACAGATACATGCCCTGCTTGCGCGGGCTGCGGTAGATCGAACACAGCATCTTCATGCGGGTTGCCCCTTGCTGGAAAATTGATTGGCCAGGGCCAGCAGTTCATCACCCATCAACTCGCGCCGCCAACCGCTCAGCTCTGCAGGCAGCGTATAGGGCCCGCAGGGATAGCCGGTGCGCACCATGGCTTCGAGCACCTTCTTGCGCAGTACGATTTCGCTGGCCATGCCCAGTCGCTCGGCATGCCGCTGCCCCACCTTGCGCAGATTCTTCAGCAGTCGGTTGGCATCAGCCGGCAAGGGTTCGGGCATCGGCGCGGGCCAGTTCTCCGGCGGTACCGCCAATCCCTGCTGGATCAACTCAATGATAGTCTGGCCATCGTGTCGTACGGTGCGCGGATGCATGTCCTCCAGGCGGGCCAGTTGCTGCAGGGAGTCAGGCTGACGTTGCACCAATGGGCACAAGGTCGATTCGCGCAGCAGACGATTGCGTGCCTGATCCCGTTGCCGCGCCTCGCGTTCGCGCCAGTCGCACAACACCTGCAAGATGGCCAGCTCCGCGGGCTTCAGCCGCCAGGCCTGCTTGATCCGCCGGTAGGCTTCCGCCGGTTCCATGATGGTTCGCGCATTGGCCACCAGCTCGGCAGTATCCTCCAGCAGCCACTCGGTCAGCCCTGCTGCCTCGATACGGGGTGCCAGTATCTGATAGACCGCCGCCAGGTAAAGGGTATCATCCGCCGCATACTGCAACTGCCGTTCACTCAGTGGACGCTGCAACCAGTCGGAACGGGTTTCCTCCTTTGCCAGCTCAACGCCCAACAGATTGCTGACCAGCCGGGAATAGCCCATGGAAAAGTCCATGCCCAGAAAGGCCGCAGCCAGTTGCGTATCGAACAGCGGCGCCGGCAACGCGCCGCACAGGTGCTGAAAGACTTCCAGGTCTTCGCTGCAAGCGTGCAGCACCTTGACGACGTCAGGACTCTCCAGCAACGCAACCAGTGGCGACCAGTCAGTGATCGTCAACGGGTCGATCATGTAGGTCCGCGCACCATCGCCGATCTGAATCAATCCGGCGATGGGGTAAAAGGTTTCAGTACGGACAAACTCGGTGTCCACGGCCACGAAGGGTAATTGCAGCCATTGTTTGCACCAGTCAGCCAGCACGGCGTCCTGGTGGATCATGAGAGGGCGGGCCTCAGTTGTCATAAATTCGGTTCCTTGACCTGATCGCACAGTATAACCGACCGACTCCCCGCCGCGGTCTGCAACTTTAGCCGGATGTGTCGCTCGTCACTTGTTTTTACTGAGTATTTTTCTCCGCAAGGGTCAAGATTGATGCGTATCAACCGATACAGAACCTAGTAGCCCTAGAATGCCTGCGCACGGCAGCGGCAATTATCAGTTCTCAGGAGTCAAAATGGCGTTTTTTCAACACCTGCAGCTCAAGTACAAGTTCTGGGCTGTCAACAGCGTCACCTTTGTCAGCACCATGCTGCTGGTTCTCGTCGCGCTCTGGGTAGAACAGGACCGGATTCACGAACTGCGCCAGGAACTGGCCCGAGAGATACTCGCTCAGCCCCAGACCGACACACAGTTGACCGGGCTGCGCTGGTTGCCGGCAGGTAACACCGCAGCCACCGCCACCGGCACGGCGACCTGGCTGCCGCCAGAGCAGTTGTCGATATCGCAAACAACCGATGCCATGCATGGCGCCTGGTTGATCAATCAGGGTGGCGAGGCGCGATTGCTCGGGGTTGAGCGGCAGGGCTATATCGCTCTGCTGCTGGACCGTGCCCCCCTCTATGCGATAGTGGTGCTGGCGTTGATGCTGGGCGTACTGATGGTGTCTCAGCTGCTCATCTCCTTCATCACGCGCAACCTGCTGGCACTGCGCGATGTCATGCTCACCGTGCAGGAAACCGGTGATCTCACGCTGCGCGCGCCGGTGGTATCGCGGGATGAGGTAGGCGCCATGGCGCAGACCTTCAACGCCATGCAGAGCGCCCAGCAAGAGGTTGTGGGCACCGTGCGTCAGGCCGCCAGCCAGCTGGAACAGGGCACCGATGAAATGGCGCGCCTGATGAGCAGCGTCAAGGATGGCATGGTTACCCAGCAAGGCGAAACCGATATGGTCGCTGCCGCGGTCAACGAGATGAGCGCCACTGTGCAGGACATTGCCGGCAACAGCGCCGTCACCCGGGATCAATCCACCCAGGCGGATGCCATGGCCCGGGAAGGCCGCGATCAGGTATTGCGCGTCAGTCAGACGATCACCGGACTGGCCACCAGCATTGAACGCTGCACGCAGCATATGCAAAAACTCGAAGGTCACAGCCAGGAAATCAGCGGCGTGGTACGAGTGATCCGCGACATTGCCGAGCAGACCAATCTACTGGCCTTGAATGCCGCCATCGAAGCCGCACGGGCAGGCGATTCCGGGCGTGGCTTTGCCGTGGTGGCGGATGAAGTGCGGGCCCTGGCCCAGCGGGTACAGAACTCCACCGATGAGATCCAGCGCATGATCGAGGCTCTGCAGGGTGGCACCCATGATGCGGTGGCGGACATGCAGGATAGTGCACGCCTCACGCACGAATCGGTCGAGCAAGTGGAACAGGCGGGCTCGTCGCTGGCGGATATTACCGCCTCGGTGAGTCAGATCAGCAACGGCAACAGTGAGATCGCCTCTGCTGTCGAGCAGCAGAGCGAAGTTGCCGAGTCCATTACCCAGAGTGTCATCCAGATTCGGGATGTGACCGAACAGACGGTCATGCAGACGGTGCAGAGCGCGGCCACCAGCGAACAGCTGGCCGCCCTCGCCCATCAACTGACCGCCGCGGTCGGACGTTTGAAATCCTGATATCCAAGCTCCCGTCAGCCGCCGCTGGCGGGAGCCCATTGGATCACTGCAACGCAATTCGCTCGCGGTTCTTGTCGATGGTAGCAGGGCCGATTCCCTTGACCACGGTAAGTTGGTCAACCGATTCGAATCCGCCGTTCTCTTCCCGATAGGCAACAATGGCCTCTGCCTTGGCCAGACCGATACCGTTCAGGGTCTCGGCTATTTCCGCAGCGCTGGCATTGTTGATGTTGACTGTCACCAGCGGTTCAGCAGGGATTTCCGCGAACGCAGGTACCACAGACCAGGCGGTCAGACAGAGGATGACGGCAGCAAGAATATTTTTCATGGGTCTTTCTCCTTGGATAAATGAATACCGCACTTCAAGGGAGAAAAACCGGACAACGATCGAATGATTACGCGCTTCCCTGCGGCTGCAGAGCAAAGTACGCGCAACGCTACGCTAACAAAAGCCCCAGCAGCCGGATTTGTGAAAGGACTCTCAGTTCTGCCGCCAACTATATATATACGACAGACGCGGGGCTAGTAAGCCGACAGCAGTGATGGCATTATGCCTCATGTTAGTCTCTACCGGAAAAGGATGACCTCAGTGGACGACGCCATCCCGCTGTTGGTATGCGACGATTCAAGCATGGCCCGCAAGCAACTGATCCGCAGTCTGCCGGCGAACTGGCCGTTCCGGGTCAGTCAGGCGGAGAACGGTGTGCTCGGCCTGGAGCTGATTCGCAGCGGCCGCGGGCGGATAGTATTGCTCGACTTGACCATGCCCGAGCTGAACGGCTTCGAGGTGCTCGCCCGCGTGCGGGATGAAGGCCTGCAGGCTGAGGTAATCGTCATTTCCGGCGATGTTCAGGAAGAAGCGATACGCCGCGCCCGCGCGCTCGGCGCCCGGGCCTTTCTCAGAAAGCCGGTGGCCGCACCGGAACTGGAAGCCGCCCTGCTCGCCCTGGGCATGAATCCCGCCCCGGCAGCGCTGCAACACCATTCACAGCATCCGCTCCCCTCGGTCAGTTTCCATGACGCCCTCCGGGAGCTGTCCAACATTGCCATGGGCCGCGCTGCGGAGCTGCTCGGGCGGGCATTGAAAGTATTTGTCCACCTGCCAATACCCAACGTCAACCTGCTGGAACCCGGTGAGTTGCAGATGGCGCTGAGCGACGCCCAGGGCAATCAGCAAGTCTCGGCCATCTGCCAGGGTTATATCGGTGGTGGTGTCGCTGGCGAAGCGCTGTTGATCTTCCATGATTCGGCCATCGCCGATGTGGCCGGCCTGCTGGATACCAAACTGGACGCCAGTTCCCATCCGGAGCTACTGCTGGACCTTGCGGCAATCATCACTGGTGCCTGTCTCAATGGTCTGTCCGAGCAGTTGGGATTGCAGCTGTCGCTGGGGCATCCATTGTTGCTCGGTCAGCACTGCACCATCGACGAGCTGATCCGCCTCAACCGCCCGCGCTGGAAACAGACCCTGGCGGTGGAGATCAGCTACGGCCTGGAAGACCACGACATCCACTTCGACCTGATGCTGTTGTTCACCGAAAGCTCGGTGGAACGATTGCAGCAGCGAGTCGAGCTGCTGCTCTGATGACTCTCATGCAGGACGACCCGTCATGACCGCTCCCCTTGATATCAGCGAACTTCACTGGATGCTCGACATTGTCCAGAGCATCGACGTCGGCGTGGTGGTGCTGGATCGCGATTACCGGATCCAGGCCTGGAACAGCTTCATGGAAAACCACTCCGGTCGAAGTGCCAGCCAGGTAGCCCGGCAATCGCTGTTCGAGCTGTTTCCCGAAATTGATCGGCCCTGGTTCGCTCACAAGGTGGAAACCGCCGTCATGCTGGGCACTCGCGCCTTCACCATCTGGGAGCAGCGCCCCTATCTGATGCGGTTCAAGAGCTATCACCCGATTACCGGCCTGGCAGATGTGATGTACCAGAACGTGACCATCCTGCCACTGCGTACGGTCAGCAACAGCTCGGACCATGTCTGCCTGATCATCTATGACGTGACCAACGCGGCGGTCAACCGGCTGCAACTGGAGACGGCCAATACCCAGCTGCGCACCCTGGCCATTCATGACGGTCTGACTGGCCTGCTCAACCGGCATCACTGGGAGACCTGTCTGGAGCATGAGTTCGCCCGCCATACCCGCTACAGCAGTCCGGCCAGCCTGGTGCTGTTCGATATCGACCACTTCAAGCGTCTCAATGACAGCTATGGCCACCGGGCAGGTGACGAAGTCATCCGGCAGGTGGCCGGAGTAACTCGGCAGATGGCTCGCGAAACAGATCTGGCGGGGCGCTACGGCGGTGAGGAGTTCGTGGTTCTGCTGCCGGATACCGATCTGGTCGGCGCCGGTCAGTTTGCCGAGCGGCTACGCAGCAGCATCGCGCAGCTGCAAATCGATCATGAGGGCCAGCCGCTGTCCTGCACCGTCAGCGTCGGCATTGCCTGCATTAATAGCGAGACGACAAGTTATCACATGCTGATCGAGGAGGCGGACCAGGCGCTGTATCAGTCCAAGTCCGCCGGGCGCAACCGCATCACCTTGCATGAAGCAGGCACGCTCGTCGGACACTGAGCCCGGCGAGCATGCCGACTGGGTCAGCTCCCGGCCGCGTCCAGTCCGCGCTGCAGATCAGTACGCAGATCCGCGACCTCTTCCAGTCCGACCGCCAGCCGGATCAAGCCTTCGCGAATGCCCGCCGCTTCCCGCGTTTCCGCGCTCAGACGGCCATGGGTGGTACTGGCCGGGTGGGTGATGGTGCTTTTGGCATCGCCGAGATTGGCGGTGATGGAAATCAGCCGCGTGGCATCGATGAACCGCCACGCCGCCTCACGTCCACCCCGAACCTCGAAGCTGACTACCGCACCGAAGGCTGATTGCTGCGCCTTGGCCAGTTCATGCTGGGGATGGCTCGGCAGGCCGGCGTAGTACACCCGCTCGACCTGCGGCTGTTGTTCCAGCCACTGGGCCAGCTCCAGCGCCGCAGCACAATGGGCCTGCATACGCAAGCGCAGGGTTTCCAGGCCCTTGAGAAAGACCCAGGCGTTGAACGGACTCAGGGTTGGTCCGGCAGTGCGCAGAAAGCCGACCACTTCCTGCATGTGCTCCTTGCGCCCGGCCACGACACCACCCAGACAACGCCCCTGCCCATCGATGTATTTGGTGGCAGAGTGAATGACGATATCGGCCCCCAGGTCCAGGGGCTTCTGCAATGCCGGCGTGCAGAAACAATTATCCACTGCCAGCAGCGCGCCCTGCTCCTTCGCCACCGCCGCCAGACCGCGGATATCCACCAGCTCGGCCAGCGGGTTGGACGGTGACTCGACGAAGAACAGGCGGGTGTTGGGTTTGCAGGCGGCGCGCCAGGCGTCCAGATCAGCCAGAGTGACGTAGTCGACTTCCACGCCGAAACGCTGGAAGTACTTGTCGAACAGGCTGACCGTGGCGCCAAACACACTGCGCGAGACCAGAATATGATCGCCAGCGCTGCACAGACTCATCACCGTGGCCAGAATGGCCGCCATGCCGGAGGCTGTGGCCACCGCCTGCTCGGCATTTTCCAGCGCTGCAATACGCTGTTCGAAGGTGCGCACGGTGGGGTTCATGTAACGGGAATAGACGTTACCGACCCGCTCACCGGAAAAGCAGGCCGCGGCATCGCTGGCGCTGCGAAACACATAGCTGGAGGTCAGGAACAGGGCTTCGCCATGTTCCGCTTCCGGGCTGCGTTGCTGCCCGGCACGTACCGCCAGGGTGTCGAAGCCGGCATCCTGCAGATCACTGTCCAGCCGCCCGGGTTCCCAATCGGATATCATCTCTTGTCTCCGCGCTGATCAGTTGTTGTGCAAGCCAATCTGGGCGTTTTCGACATCGACTATCGCCTTGGCTGCATCATTACGCGACTGTTCAATCCGGCCGAGATAGGCTTCGTTGATATCGCCCGTCACGTACTCACCATTGAACACCGAGCAATCGAAATCGGTGATTGCCGGATTGCCTTCGCGCACCGCCTCGACCAGGTCTTCCAGATCCTGATAGACGAGCCAATCGGCGCCGATCAACTCGCCCACTTCTTCTGTGGTCCGGTTGTGCGCAATCAGCTCGTGGGCCGAGGGCATGTCGATGCCGTAGACGTTCGGATAGCGCACCGCCGGTGCCGCCGAACAGAAATAGACATTTTTCGCCCCAGCTTCACGGGCCATCTGAATGATCTGCCGGCAGGTGGTGCCGCGGACGATGGAGTCATCCACCAGCAACACGTTCTTGCCACGGAACTCCAGCTCCATGGCGTTGAGCTTCTGGCGCACCGACTTCTTGCGGGCAGCCTGGCCGGGCATGATGAAGGTGCGGCCGATATAACGGTTCTTGACGAAGCCCTCGCGGAACTTCACGCCCAGGTGATTGGCCAGCTCCACCGCCGAGGTCCGGCTGGTGTCGGGAATCGGGATGACCACATCGATGCCGTGATCCGGATGTTCGCGCAAGATCTTCTCGGCCAGTTTCTCACCCATGCGCAGGCGTGCCTTGTACACCAGCACCCCATCGATGATGGAATCGGGGCGAGCCAGATAGACATGCTCGAAGATACAGGGTGCATAGGTCGCGTCGCTGGCGCATTGGCGAGTGAAGATCTCGCCGTTCACGGTAATGAACACCGCTTCGCCGGGTGCCAGGTCACGAATGGTCTCGAAGCCGAGCACGTCCAGAGCAACACTTTCCGAGGCGACCATGTATTCGACGCCCTGCTCGGTTTCACGCTTGCCATAGACGATCGGGCGAATCCCGTGGGGATCACGGAAGCCGACGATGCCGTGGCCGGTAATCATTGCCACCGCGGCATAACCACCACGACAGCGATCATGCACCGTGCGCACCGCATTGAAGATGTCTTCTTCGGTTGGATTCAACTTACGCTCGCGGGCCAGCTCATGGGCGAACACATTGAGCAGTACCTCCGAGTCGGAGTTGGTATTGACGTGGCGCAGGTCGGACTCGTAGAGCTCCTTGGACAGTTGCTCGACGTTGGTCAGGTTGCCGTTGTGCGCCAGGGTGATACCGTAGGGCGAGTTCACATAGAACGGCTGCGCCTCGGCCGAGGTCGAAGAACCCGCCGTCGGATAGCGCACATGCCCCAGCCCCATGGTGCCGATCAGGCGCTGCATGTGTCGCTGATGAAAGACATCCCGCACCAGACCGTTGTCCTTGCGCAGGAACAGTCGGTCATTGTCGCAGGTCACGATGCCGGCGGCGTCCTGGCCGCGATGCTGCAGGACGGTCAAGGCATCATAGAGCGCCTGATTGACGTTCGACTTGCCCACTATGCCAACAATGCCACACATGCCTAAACACCTTTTCGTTGAATTTGAAGAAGTACCGGCGGATATTCACGCCGGTTTCAGCGGCCGACGAAGCCGAGAATCAGATTTTTTGACCAGTCGGCCACCAGCAGAAAATGAGGAATGAGTGCTGACTCACGCCACCAGGCATCCGCCTGGACCGGCGCCAGACTGAGCAGACCGACAGCCACCACCACCAGCAAGGCACCGCGCGCCGCGCCGAATACCATGCCCAGAAAACGATCGGTACCGGTAAGACCGGTTACCAGCACCAACTGGCCTATCAGGTAATTGATCAGACCACCGAGAATCAGCGTCAGCACAAACAGAATGGCGCAGGCCGTGATTACCCGGATGGACGGCGTGGCAATGTAATCAACCAACAGCTCGGCCAGCGCGCCGCCGAACATCCATGCAACCAGTCCGGCAATGATCCAGCTCAGCAGGGACAGTGCTTCCTTGACGAAGCCGCGGGTCAGACTGATCAGAGTGGAAACGGCAATTACGGCGAGTATCACCCAGTCTACGCCGGTCAATGTCACGGTCAGGTATCCAATAACGAAAAACGTATTCTACCAGAGCCCCGCGGCACACCGAAACCGGCAATCAACAACAACTGCATGACATTCGAAACAGCTGCAGGCGCATGCACGCTACCTGCAGCCATCCCCGGCAGATCAACGAGCGCGGTTGCTGTCGTCATGGGCCAGGATGAGGCCCTTGTTCTGGTGCCGGCGCTGCAGTTCGTCACGCACCCGCGCGGCCGCCTCGCGGCTTTCAAGCGGGCCAACATAGACCCGCACAATGGTCTTGCCATCGGTCTGTGCGGAACGGGTATAGGCATTGTAGCCCTGACCGGCCAATGTCTTGCGGAAGCCTTCAGCGTTATCGACGCTGGAGAAGCTGGCCTGCTGGATCACCCAGCCACCGCTGGTGGCCGGCACCGGGGCAGCGGGCTGCTCGGCTGGCGCCGGCTCAGGCTCGGCGGCAGGTGCAGCCGGCTCGGTCACTACCGGCACGGGCTCGATCGACGCGGTGTCGGGCAGCGGCGTGGCTGGGGGCTCATCCGCCGGCGCTCCAGCGGACTGCGGAATCTCGGGTACCGGTGCCGGCTCGGGCAGGCTCGGCGGAGTCGCAGCGGCAATCTCGCGCTCATCCAGAACCGGGGGCTCCGGCACATCCACCTGCACCTGCTCGGTCTCATCCTGTCCGGACAATAACATTGGCAGGAATACCACCGCTGCCACTACCAACACCAGCGCCCCGATGATGCGTTGCTTGAGGCCTTCGTCCATTATCTGTCTCCGCCGCTCTGTTTGTTCAGCCAGAGTATGGCCTCGGCGACGCAGAAAAACGACCCGAACACGACGATTTTTTCATCAGCGGCACTGTGATCCAGCTGCCAGGCAATCGCCTCACCGATGGTCGTGAAGATCCCGGTGCGCTCGCCTGCCTCGTCCAGTTGCGCCGCCAGGGACTGCGCATCCCGCGAGCGCGGCGTTGGCAGTGGCGCTACCGCCCAGGAACCGAACTGGCCCCGCAGGGGCTGCAGGATGCCATCCAGATCCTTGTCCGCCAGCAGACCGAATACCGCATGCTGGCGAGCCGGCGCCGCCGCCAGATGAGCAGCCAGGAAACCTGCCGCCTGCGGGTTGTGCCCGACATCAAGCAGCAGCTCCCGCGCCCGGCCGCCCCATTGCAGCGAGCGCCGATCCAGGCGGCCCGGCACGAAGGCTGCAACCAGCGCCGCGGCAATCTGCTCGTCGGGCATATCCAGCCCCGCAGCCCAGAAGGCCTGCACCGCTGAACTCAGGTTATCCCGGGGCAGACGCACCGGCGCTACGCTGATGTCCCGCCGAGTCTGGGCTGCATCGAGCCCGAATAAGCGCCAATGTCCGTCACTGCCATCCGTCCAGCCATAGTCCCGGCCACGCTGCAGCGTGGACACATCGAGCAACCGCACCTGCTCCAGAAAGCGTGGCGGCAGATCGGTTTCCGAGCAGACCAACGGCCGCCCATGGCGCAGGATGCCGGCTTTCTCGTAACCGACCGAATCGCGACTGTCGCCCAGATAATCGCTGTGGTCCAGACCGATACTGGTGACTACCGCCACATGGGCATCGATTACATTGACCGCATCCAGGCGACCGCCCAGGCCTACTTCCAGCACCACGGCATCCAGCCCGGCCCGCTTGAACAGCCAGAGCGCCGCCAAGGTGCCAAACTCGAAATAAGTCAGGGAGATATCACCACGTGCCTGATCGATAGCGGCAAAGGCCGCACACAGATCGGCATCGCTGACCGGCTGGCCATCAATGCTGACACGTTCGTTGTAAGCGATCAGATGAGGGGACGAGTAACAGCCGCTGCGCCGTCCGGCATGGCGCAACAGGCTGTCCAACGCCGCACAGGTGGAACCCTTGCCGTTGGTCCCGGTAACGGTAAACACCAGCGGTGCCGGGTCCAACACCTGGAGCCGGGTAGCCACTTCGGCCACCCGGTCCAGGCCCATGTCGATTTCCGCAGGATGCAGGCGCTCGAGCCGCGCCAGCCAGTCGGCCAGCCCCAGCTCGGCCATCAGATGCTGGCCACTTCGCCGTCTGCGGCCGGCAGGTCGGTGCCGACAACGGCCGGTGCCGGCTGGTTGGTCAGCATGGCCAGAATACCCGCCAGGCGATCACGCATTTCGTGGCGCGGGATGATCATGTCCAGGGCACCATGATCAAGCAGGAACTCGCTGCGCTGGAAGCCGGCCGGCAGCTTCTCGCGTACCGTTTGCTCGATCACTCGCGGACCGGCAAAGCCGATCAGTGCGTTGGGCTCGGCGACGTTCAGGTCACCCAGCATCGCCAGACTGGCCGATACACCGCCGTAGACCGGGTCGGTCATGACTGAAATGAAGGGAATCCCCTCTTCCTTCAGTCGCGCCAGCGCCGCGCTGGTCTTGGCCATCTGCATCAGCGAGAACAGCGCCTCCTGCATCCGCGCCCCGCCCGAGGCTGGGAAGCAGACATAGGGAATACGCTCGCGCAGGGCAATCTCGGCACCGCGCACGAAACGCGCACCGACCACGCTGCCCATGGAACCGCCCATGAAGTTGAACTCAAAGGCACTTGCCACCAGCGGCATGCCCTTGAGGGCGCCCTGCATGACCACCAGCGCGTCCTTCTCGCCGGTCAGCTTCTGGGCTGCAACCAGGCGGTCCTTGTATTTCTTGGTATCCCGGAACTTGAGCTTGTCGACCGGCTCGAGCTCTGCGGCAATCTCAGTACGGCCATCGGCATCCAGGAAAATATCCAGACGGCGCCGGGCGCTGATCCGCAGATGGTGGCTGCACTTGGGGCAAACCTCCAGATTCTTTTCCAACTCGGGGCGGTACAGCACGGCGTCGCAGGACGGGCATTTACGCCACAGCCCTTCGGGCACACTGCTCTTCTGCGCCTCGGAACGCACGATGGAAGGAATCAGTTTATCCACCAGCCAGTTGCTCATTGCCAATCCTTATCTGTTGTCTGCTTCACCAAAATGTACGAATGCGCTGTCGCTCAGCGATCCATGGCTGCCCGCATCTCGCGGATGACGGCAGTGATGCCGGCACGGGCCTGCTCGGGCTCGCCGACATGGGCGGCAATCTGGTTGACCAATACCGAGCCCACCACCACCCCATCAGCCACGCCAGCCACGGCGGCAGCGGAGGCACCATCACGGATACCAAAACCGACACCGATCGGCAGATCGGTGACAGTACGCAGCTGCGCCAGCTTGTCTGCTACTTCGGTGACGTTCAAGGCAGCCGATCCGGTCACACCTTTCAGTGAAACATAATAGACATAACCACTGGCGTGCTCGCAGATTTTGCGCGCCCGGGCCAGGGTCGTGGTCGGTGCCAACAGGAAAATGCAGTCCAGACCGTGCTCACGAAACAGCGGAGCGACTTCCTCGGCCTCTTCCGGTGGCAGATCCACGGTCAGCACGCCATCGATACCTGCTGCTGCGGCCTCCCTGGCGAAGGTTTCGTAACCCATGCGCTCCATGGGGTTCAGATAGCCCATCAGTACCACGGGGGTAGTCTGGTTAGTGGTGCGGAACTCGCGCACCATCTCCATCACCTGGCGCAGGCTGACGTTGTGCGCCAGTGCCCGCTCCATGGCCAGCTGGATAACCGGGCCGTCGGCCATCGGATCGGAAAACGGAATGCCCAGCTCGATCACATCGACGCCGGCCTCGACCAGCTCGTGCATCAGCGGCAGGGTCATTTCCGGGTTTGGATCACCGGCCGTGACGTAGGGGATCAGCGCCTTGCGACCTGAGGCACGCAAGGCATCAAAACACTGTTGAATTCGGCTCATACCACCCTCTTCAAACGCTGATGCCGTCAATACCGGCGACCGTATGGATGTCCTTGTCGCCCCGACCGGACAGGTTCACCACGATGATCTGGTCGGGACGCATGGTCGCCGCCAGTTTCATCGCGTAGGCCACCGCGTGACTGGACTCCAGCGCCGGCATGATGCCTTCGACCAGAGTCAGCTCACGGAAGGCGGCCAGGGCCTCGGTATCGGTGGCATCGACATAGTTGACCCGACCCACATCCTTCAGCCAGCTGTGCTCTGGCCCCACACCCGGATAATCAAGACCGGCGGATACCGAGTGGGTCTCGATGATCTGGCCGTTCTCGTCTTCCATCAGGTAGGTGCGGTTGCCATGCAGTACGCCGGGGCGACCGGAGGCCAGCGGTGCTGCGTGGCGGCCGGTCTCCAGACCATCACCACCGGCTTCAACGCCGTACATGGCGACATCCTGGTCTTCCAGGAAGGGATGGAACAAGCCGATGGCGTTGGACCCACCACCGACGCAGGCTACCAGTGCGTCGGGCAACCGGCCGGCCTGGGCCAGGGATTGCTCGCGGGCCTCACGACCAATCACACACTGGAAGTCACGCACCAGTTTGGGATAGGGATGCGGGCCGGCCACCGTACCGATGATGTAGAAGGTATCGTCAATATTGGTGACCCAGTCGCGCATGGCCTCGTTCATCGCATCCTTGAGCGTCTTCGAGCCCGAAGTAACCGGAATCACCTCAGCGCCCAGCAGCTTCATGCGATAGACGTTGAGCGCCTGACGCTTTACGTCTTCGGCTCCCATGTAGACCTGGCACTTCAGACCCAGGCGCGCGGCTACAGTCGCAGTGGCGACCCCATGCTGGCCAGCGCCGGTCTCGGCAATCACCCGGGGCTTGCCCATATGCTTGGCCAGCAGCGCCTGGCCGATGGTGTTGTTCACCTTGTGCGCGCCGGTATGGTTGAGGTCTTCGCGCTTGAGCCAGATCTGCGCCCCGCCGACCTTGGTGCTCAGGCGCTCAGCGAAGTACAGCGGCGATGGACGACCGACATAGTGCGCCAGGTCGCGGTCGAACTCAGCCTGAAACTCGGGGTCCCGGGACAGCTTTTCATACAGGGTTTCGAGTTCCTCGAGCGCATCCATCAGCGTCTCGGAGACGAAGCGACCGCCATAGGGGCCGAAGTGGCCACGCTGGTCGGGGACGCTCGCATAATCGATGGGGTTTGAATCAGCCACGCTTCACCTCATGAACAAAAGCGTTGATTTTGTCGATATCCTTGATGCCCTTGGTGGCCTCGACGCCGCCACTGACATCTACCGCCCAGGGCGCGGTCAGATCGATGGCCTGGCGCACATTCTGCGACTGCAGGCCACCGGCAAGGACCAATGTCCAGGACCGCTGGGCAGGAATCATGGACCAGTCAAAGGTCTCTCCGGTGCCACCCGGCACGCCGGGCTTGTAACTGTCCAACAGGATACCGCTGGCACCCGGCCAGTTGGCCGCCAGGGCATCCAGATCGTCGCCCGGGCGGACCCGAACGGCTTTGATATAGGGCCGCGCAAAGCGCTGGCAGAAGGTATCGGGCTCGTCACCATGAAACTGCAGCAGGTCCAGCGGCACCTGGTCCAGCACCGCACGGATGGTCTCCTCCGCCGCATCGACGAACAGGCCCACTGTAGTGACAAAGGGTGGCAGCGCCTGGACGATGGCCCGGGCCTGCTCGATGCTCACCGCTCGCGGGCTGCCGGCATGGAACACCAGACCGATGGCATCAGCCCCGGCCCCGGCTGCTGCCAGAGCATCCTCGACCCGGGTGATGCCACAGATTTTGATACGCGTCATAGGCAAGTGATGACCCTGAATCGGTAAAGCAGACGATAGTAGCAGATCGATTACGGGGCGTCAGTCGTCCAGCTCATTGAGTGCCGAGAGAAAGTGCGGCCCCAGGTAGCGCTTGGGTAGATCAAAGTGCTCGGCGTAGGTCACATCCACCAGATACAGGCCATAGGCTGGCGCAGTCAACCCGCCGGTATGCCGGTCTCGCGCTTGCAGAATTTCCCCGGCCCACTCGATCGGTCGCTCACCACAGCCAATCTGCATTAACACCCCGGCAATGTTGCGCACCATGTGATGCAAGAAGGCATTGGCCCGGATATCCAGCACGATGAACTTGCCAAAACGGACCAGCTTCAGGTGATGAATCTTCTTGATCGGCGACTTGGCCTGGCAGGCTGTAGCCCGGTAAGAGGTAAAGTCATGTTCGCCGACCAGCACCTGGGCTGCCTCCTGCATGCGCTCGATATCCAGCGGCCGGTAGTTCCAGGTTACCTCACGACCCAGCTGCGCCGGACGCACCGGGTCGTTATAGATCACATAGCGGTAGCGTCGGGCCATTGCCGAGAAGCGCGCATGGAAATCCAGCCCCACCGGCTTGGCCCAGACAAAGCTGATGTCATGGGGCAGATTGGCGTTGGCGCCGTGAAACCAGTTCGTCGGCTCGCGACGGGCACTGCTGTCGAAGTGGATGATCTGGCAGGAGGCATGCACCCCGGCATCGGTGCGCCCGGCGCAGAACAGCTGAATTGGATGATTGGCTACCCGCGACAGTGCTTTCTCGACTTCTTCCTGAACACTGCGCACGCCAGGCTGCTGACGCTGCCAGCCGCGATAAGCCGTCCCGCTGTACTCAACACAGGCTGCCACTCTTGAAACAACAGCGGCCGCCTCGGGGGCGGCCGCATCTACAGGTGTACTACTCATTTATCAGCCAAGTTGCCCCATCAGTTCCCGAGCATCCTGCTGCTGTTGCTGAGTCCCTTCTTCGACCACTTCGGCAAGGATATCACGTGCCCCTTCCTCATCGCCCATGTCGATGTAGGCGCGGGCCAGATCCAGCTTGGTGGCACACTCATCGGTATCCGACAGGAAGTCGAAATCGTCGTCGTCCAGGTTCTCGGCTGGCATGGAGCCCTCATTCGGGGTGGTCGAAAACTCATCGTGCCCAGCTTCGCCGCTCACCTGGGCCACATCGTTGTTCATCGCTGATTGCAGCTCTGCTTCGAAACCAGCCAGGTCGTCATCGGTCAGGGCGAAACTGCTGTCATCCGGCTCGGCTGCAGCCTCACGGGAATCGTTATCGGCACCGGCCAGGCTCATCGCCTCGAACTCGGCCAGTAGGTTGTCTGCCTGCAGCTCATCATCCAGCGTCAGCTCGAAGTCATCGAGCGGAGCCGGAGATACCGGCTGTTCGGCCGGCTCAACCGGCGTCGGCTCGACGGCAGGTTGCGTCGTCGAGTCGGTTTCGGCGAGATCGGTCAGCGCTTCATCCAGCGCCTGATCGGGATTCTCTTCCAGACTCTCTTCCAGACTCTCGTCCAGGTCGAAATCCAGATCGAAACCGACTTCCTCCCTGCCATCGGCATCGGCCAGCGAGGCAGCAGCCTCTTCTTCCAGGCCGAAGTCGGTAAAATCGAATTCGTCAGCTTCGGCATCCAGCGCCACATTATCATCCACACCGCCCTGGTCGTCGATCGACAGCGACTCGGCCGGTTCCGCCTGCTCGTCATCTGCCATCAACGCCGCGCCAGTCACCAGACCAGTAGCCATCAGCGGGTAACGGGCATTCATCAGCTCCACGGCAGCGTCATCCATACCCATGCGCCGCAACGCCTCAGCCTGGGCCGCATAGCCTTGCGGATTCTCGCGCAGCGCTTCGACTTCCATCATCTTCAGTCGCAGATCGGTACGCTCGGGCTCTTCATGAATGGCTGTCTGCAGCGCTTCGGCAGCCTCGTCCAGCTTGCCATAGGCAATCAGGGCGTCCGCTTCGACCAGCGGGTCGCGCGCCAGATCCATATCATCAGCCGCGTCGGTCTGCGCCCCAGCCAGGGCTACATTGAAGTCACTGCCTTCGCTGCCAGCATCGGTGTTGTCGCCGGCGAGCGCCGACTGGGCGATGAAGCTATCCGCCAGTTCAGCTTCCCGTCGCGCATTGCGTCGGGCGACCGCCATCAGAATCAGCAACAGGACCAGCAGCGCAACCGCGCCAGCGCCCAGCAACAAGCTCTGGTTCTGCATGAACCGCTGCAGCAGCGCCTCGGGTGAGCCGCTGTCCATCCGCGGCTGTTCGCTAACTGGCGCTACAGGAGCGGGCTGCTCCGGCGCAGTATCACCCGGGCCGCCAGACGGCTGTTCATTGGCGGGTGTGGCCACCGGCGCCACAGCCAGCTGCTCCTCACTGGCACCCGTCTCGTCGCCTGCCTCTTCGCCATTCCCGGCAGGCTCGGCGTCGGTTTCCATGTCCGCCGACGATTCAACTGGCTCTTCCGGCAATGTCTCGACCGGCGCAAGGCTTTCTTCCAGAGCTGTTTCCGCGCCGCCTTCCTCGGCGGGCACCGGCAGGACATCAGGCAACTCGCCGTTGCCGCTCAGCTCCTGCTGCAGGGCTGCCAGCTGGGCATCCTTGAGTTCGAGCAGACGTTGCAGCGTATCCAGCTGCCCTTCCAGATCGGCCAACCGATCGGTGAGCTCGTCCTTCTCCCGCTCGGTGGAGTCCAACTGTTCCTTGGTGCGGTCCAGCGCGTCGCGCAGCCCGCCGTTTTCGCCGTCGGCGGCCGAGTCGGTATTGGTCTCGCTGGCCTCATCGGTGCCGGAAACCAACCGCAGGGAGTCCTCATTGCTGCTCTGTGAGGGCGCCGGGCCAGCCGCGTCCCGCTCGCGAGCATCAAGCTGCCGCGCTGTGGGCTCGCTGGCTGGCGCACGGTTGCGCCAGGAGGCTGTCTGGCTGGCCACCTCGGCCACCGCCTCAGCATGACTGCGAGCGGCTGCCTGCTCGGCGGTCGGCAGGTTCAGCGTGTGGTTGGCACGAAGGTTGTTGATGTTGTTGCCGCTGAAGGCAGTAGGGTTGATGTCCTGGATAGCCAGCATGGTCTGCTGGACACTGGCGCCCTGCGGCCGGCTCTTCAGGGCGATTTCCCAGAGCGTGTCGGCATGATTGGTTTTCCATTCGCCAGAGGCCTGGCCCGCAGGCTGACGCGGCGCGGCGGTGCGTGGCGTCTGGCTGCCCGCGGCGGCAGCCGAGGCTGGTTGGCCCGGCGCCGGGCGTACGATATCACCAGTTGCCGGGGTCGCCGACCGGGCAACCGGCGCGCTGGCGGTAACCGGCGTCGGCTGGTACAGCGGCGGGTCCAGCAACAGGGTGAATTCACGCAGCACGCGACCGGACGGCCAGCGCACTTCCATCAGGAAGTTCAGGTAGGGTTCCTTGACCGGCCGGGTCGAGGTCACTTTGATAACGGCCTTGCCGTCCGGCCTGACCACTGGGGTAAAGGTCAGGTCGGTAAGAAAGAACGAACGTTCGATGCCGGCCTTGCCGAAGTCGTCGGGCGATGCCAGCAGCGGACGGATCTCGCTACTCGACAGATCGCGCACCTGCAGCAGTTCAATTTCGGCTTCCAACGGCTGATTCAGGGCTGAGCGCAGGTTGATCTCGCCAACCCCCAGCGCCTGGACCATATTGGATGACATCAGGGCACTAGCTGCGGCGACAGCCAAAACCAGTTTACGAACCATAGCGAAGATCCTTTGCTTTATCGTTTTACACGCGTCCATGAACCCCATTCCCGCCCACCGGTTCAGGATATCGCTGAAAAACACCTGCGCTCTATAAGCGGCGTTTCCAACGCACCCTGACTCCCCACCGGCAATCGACAATCTGAAAACAAGTCGAACTCAAAATCAGTATTTGCCCGGACAGTACCTGAATCGATAGTTACAAACCAGCAGCAAGTATCGATTACAAATGGCCTTTTATCAATAAGTCTGCAACAGCAAGCGCGTTGAGTGCGACACCTTTTCGAAGATTATCAGACACAAGCCACATACTGACGCTGACCGGATCCAGGGAATCCTGCCGCAGCCGGCCAACCCATACCTGATCCGTGCCAGTCGCGTCGGCAACCGGTGTGGGATACCCCCCGGCACTGGGCCGGTCCAGCAACTTGACGCCAGGCGCCTTGCGCAGCAGCGTGGCGGCGCGCTTGGCAGGCAGGGCATCCCGGGTACGGACCTGCATGACCTGGGCACTACCAAAGAAGGTCGGCACCAGCACGCAGGTGGCCGACACCGGCAGCTGCGGCAACTGCAGAATGCGCCGGATATCCTCCGCCAGCCGCACCTCGGCAGTACTGCTACCGCTCTCATCCAGCTCACCGATCCGCGGAATCAGATTGAAGGCTGCCTGCTTGTCGAATGCGCCCTTCTCTGGCGGCTGCCCATTGAGCAGGCGGCCGGTCTGCAGCGCCAGGGCTTCGACCTCTTCACCGCCGACGGTCGACATCGACTGATAAGTGGCCACGGTGACTGATTGCAAGCCAGCTTCAGCCACCAAAGGCTGCAGTGCTATCAGCGTCTGGACCACTTGCGCATCGGGACAGGACACCACACCGCGCGCCCGGACACCCTCCAGCGCCTGAGGATTGACCTCGGCGACCACCAACGGCACATCGGCTTCACCACGAAAGGCGCCACAACCGTCGACGACCAGGCAGCCGGCTTTCACGGCCCGCTCAGCCCAGCCGGTGGCCAGCTCCGCATCAGCGAACAACACGACCGCCACCTGGGTGAAGTCGAATCGCTCCAGCACCTCTACCCGCTGGCTCTGCCCTTTGAGCATGGGCCGGCCACCGGCACGGTCTTCGGTGTCCAGCAGGTGAATGCGGCCGAAGGCAAATTCATGCTCGTCCAGTACATTCAGCAGGGTTTCGCCTGCCAGCCCGCTCATACCCACTATCGCAACATCACCGGTCTTGCTCATATAAGGAAATTCTCACTGAATCCTGAAAACACAAAGGGCACCCCCGCCTGGCGGGGGTGCCCCGATTACTTGCCTGATCCGGCGCGACTCAACCCTCGAGCAGGATCCGCAGCATGCGGCGCAGCGGCTCGGCTGCGCCCCACAGCAGTTGGTCACCAACGGTGAAGGCGGACAGGTACTGCGAGCCCATATTGAGCTTGCGCAGACGACCTACCGGCACCTTCAGTGTGCCGGTTACGGCAGTCGGGGTGAGATCACGGATGCTGGCTTCCTTCTCGTTCGGCACCACCTTGGACCAGGGATTGTGCGCATCGAGCATGGCTTCGATATCCGCCAGCGGCACATCCTTGTTCAGCTTGATGGTCAGCGCCTGGCTGTGGCAGCGCATGGCGCCAATGCGCACACAAATGCCGTCTACCGGGATCGGGCGACCGCTGCGACCGATGATCTTGTTGGTCTCGGCCTGGGCCTTCCACTCTTCACGGCTCTGGCCATTGGGCAGCTGCTTGTCGATCCAGGGGATCAGACTGCCGGCCAACGGCACACCGAAGTTCTCTGTCGGAAAACTATCATCACGCAGGGTCGCTGCGACCTGACGATCGATGTCCAGAATGGCACTGGCCGGGTCGGCCAGCTGATCAGTCACCGAGCCGTTGATCACACCCATCTGGTTGATCAGTTCGCGCATGTTCTGCGCACCGGCGCCACTGGCTGCCTGATAGGTCATGGCGGTCATCCATTCGACCAGACCGTTCTCGAACAGGCCACCCAGGCCCATCAGCATCAGGCTGACGGTGCAGTTGCCGCCGACGAAGGTCTTCATGCCGTCACGCACGGCCTGATCGATGTTCCGACGGTTGACCGGGTCCAACACGATGACCGCTTCATCTTCCATGCGCAGGGCGGAGGCAGCATCGATCCAATAGCCCTTCCAGCCTTCGGCACGCAGCTTGGGATAGACGGCACTGGTGTAATCGCCACCCTGGCAGGTGATGATGATGTCCATCGGCTTGAGGGCTTCGATGTCGTAAGCATCCTTCAGCTCGGGAATGGCCTTGCCAACATCCGGACCGGTGCCACCAACGTTGGAGGTGGTGAAAAATACCGGATCAATGGAAGCAAAGTCATTCTCTTCACGCATACGCTGCATGAGCACAGAACCCACCATGCCCCGCCAGCCGATCAAACCAACTTGTTTCATAACTGCAGACCCCCATGGGGTGAAATTCACGACGACTGCACCCGGCCAGCGCCGGGTACAAATTAAGCAATGCGACAGGTTACAGGTTTTTCAGCGCCGCGACCACGGCGTCACCCATTTCCCGGGTGCCAACCTGACGGCAACCAGCCGCCATGATGTCGCCGGTGCGCAGGCCCTGGTCCAGCACCTGACTGACGGCTTGCTCGATGGCATCGGCAGCTGCGGCTTCAGCGAAGCTGTAGCGCAGCATCATGGACACCGAGAGGATGGTCGCCAGCGGGTTGGCAATGCCTTGCCCTGCGATATCCGGCGCGCTGCCATGGCAGGGCTCGTACATGCCTTTGTTCTGCGCATTCAACGACGCCGATGGCAGCATGCCGATAGAACCGGTGAGCATGGAAGCCTGATCCGACAGAATGTCACCGAACATGTTGTCGGTAACGATCACGTCGAACTGCTTGGGTGCACGGACCAGCTGCATCGCGGCGTTGTCGACATACATGTGCGACAGCTCGACATCCGGATAGTCCTTCGCCACCTCTTCCACCACTTCGCGCCACAGCTGACTGGACGCCAGCACGTTGGCCTTGTCCACCGAGCACAGCTTCTTGCCGCGCAGACGGGCCATGTCGAAGCCGACCGTGGCGATGCGGCGGATCTCGCTTTCGCTGTAGGGCAAGGTGTCATAGGCCTGACGCTCGCCATTGTCCAACACCCGACGCTCGCGGGGCTGACCGAAGTAGATGCCGCCGGTCAGTTCGCGGACGATAAGAATGTCCAGCCCCGATACTACCTCGGGCTTGAGCGTGGAGGCCTCGGCCAGCTGCGGATACAGCAAGGCCGGGCGCAGGTTACCGAACAACTCCAGCTGCGAACGGATCTTCAGCAGGCCGCGCTCGGGGCGCAAGGCCGGGTCGATGGTATCCCACTTGGGACCGCCAACTGCGCCGAGCAGGATCGCATCGGCCTGCCGCGCGCGCTCCAGCGTCTCATCCGCCAGCGGCGTGCCGTAACGGTCATAGGCCGCGCCACCCAGATCGTCATAGCTCAGCTCGACGCCCAGGCCATATTTTTCGCTGGCCACGTCCAGCACCTTGACCGCTTCGGCAACGATTTCAGGACCAATTCCATCGCCCGGCAGAACCAGAATCTTCTTTGACATATTTCACTAAGCCTTTGTTCTTTAAGCTGAAAGCTTCAATTTATTTGATGGCGTCAAACAGCCACGGCTGCGCCTGGCGATGCTTTTCTTCAAATGCGCGGATCGCATCAGCGTCCTGCAGGGTCAATCCGATATCATCCAGGCCATTGAGCAGGCAGTGCTTGCGAAACGCATCGATCTCGAAGCTGTAGCTCTTGCCGTCCGGACGAGTCACCGTCTGCGCCTGCAGGTCCACGGTCAGCTGATAGCCCTCTTCCGCTTCGGCCTGCTTGAACAGATCATCAATATCTTCTTCATTTAAAACAATAGGTAACAAGCCATTCTTGAAGCTATTGTTGAAGAATATATCGGCAAAGCTGGATGCCAGTACGGCACGAAAGCCATATTCATCCAGGGCCCATGGCGCGTGTTCGCGGCTGGAACCACAACCAAAGTTCTCCCGTGCCAGCAACACGCTGGCACCTTGATAGCGGGGCTGGTTCAAAACAAAATCCGGGTTCAGCGGACGGCTGGTATGGTCCTGGCCCGGGTAGCCCTCATCAAGGTAGCGCCACTCGTCGAACAGATTGGGGCCGAAGCCGGTTCGCTTGATCGACTTGAGAAACTGCTTGGGAATGATCTGGTCGGTGTCCACGTTGGCCCGATCCAGCGGCGCTACCAAGCCGGTATGTTTGGTAAAGGCTCTCATGCGCTTGCCTCCTCTGTGAGCATGTCACGCACATCAACGAAATGGCCGGCGATCGCCGCCGCAGCCGCCATGGCCGGGCTGACCAGATGGGTGCGCCCGCCATTGCCCTGCCGCCCTTCGAAGTTGCGATTGGATGTCGAGGCGCAGTGCTCGCCGGGCTGCAGGCGGTCGGGGTTCATGGCCAGACACATGGAACAACCCGGATCGCGCCATTCGAAGCCGGCGGCCTTGAAGATCACATCCAGGCCTTCGCGCTCGGCCTGTTCCTTGACCAGGCCCGAGCCGGGCACAACCATCGCCTGCTTGACGGTGTTGGCGACCCTGCGGCCTTTGGCGACCACCGCGGCCGCACGCAGATCCTCGATCCGCGAGTTGGTGCAGGAGCCGATGAACACCCGATCCAGCTTGATCGAAGTGATCGGCTGATCGGCCTCCAGGCCCATGTACTGCAATGCACGCTGATAACCACTGCGCTTGACCGCGTCGGTTTCCCGGGCCGGATTCGGCACCTTGGCATCGATTGCCACGACCATCTCGGGAGATGTGCCCCAGGACACCTGCGGCTTGATCTGCGCGGCGTCCAGCTCGACCACGGTGTCAAACACCGCATCGACGTCGGATACCAGATCCTGCCAGGCTGCCACGGCCTTGTCCCAGTCCCCGCCCTTGGGCGCATAGGGGCGATCCTTGACGTACGCCACGGTCTTCTCGTCGCACGCGACCAGACCAACGCGGGCACCGGCTTCGATGGCCATGTTGCACACCGTCATGCGCCCTTCCATTGACAGGCCGCAGATAGCGGACCCGGCAAATTCGATGGCGTGACCGTTACCACCAGCGGTGCCGATCTTGCCGATCACCGCCAGCACGATGTCTTTGGCGGTTACGCCAAAGCCCAACTCACCGTCGACCTGGACCAGCATGTTCTTCATCTTCTTGGCGACCAGACACTGGGTAGCCAGCACATGCTCGACCTCAGACGTGCCGATACCGTGAGCCAGAGCGCCGAAGGCACCATGGGTGGCGGTGTGGGAGTCGCCGCAGACGATGGTCATGCCCGGCAGAGTCGCGCCCTGCTCCGGCCCCACCACATGCACGATGCCCTGGCGGCGATCAGTCATCTGGAACTCCAGGATGCCGAAGTCCTTGCAGTTATCGTCGAGGGTGGTGACCTGCAGCTTGGATACCAGATCATCGATACCAGCCACTCCGGCTGCACGGTTGATCGTGGGCACGTTATGATCCGGCGTCGCCAGGTTGGCGTCGATGCGCCAAGGCTTGCGGTCGGCCAGGCGCAGACCTTCAAAGGCCTGTGGCGAGGTCACTTCATGCAACAGATGGCGATCGATATACAACAGGGCCGAACCATCGTCCCGTTGCTTGACCAGATGGCTATCCCAAAGCTTGTCGTAGAGCGTCTTGGCGGACATGCTTATCTCCTGAATCGGCTGAGGTCTGCCGGTCCCTGAACATCCGGCCGACAGTTTTGAATACAAAACGATAGTAAGAGCTGGCAATCAATAAAACAAATTCATTATATTCATGCATTGGATAACCATCAGGAATCCACATGGACATTGCCAACTTCACCGCTTTTCTCGCTGTAGCTGCCACTGGCTCCTTTTCCCGTGCTGCGGAACAATTGCATCTGACCCAGCCAGCCATCAGCAAACGCATCGCCACTTTGGAGCAACAGCTCGGCGCGCGCCTGTTCGACCGCATCGGCAAGCACGTCGGGCTGACCGAGGCCGGGCGCGCCCTGCAGCCCCGTGCCGAGCTCATCATCAATACTCTCAACGACACCCGTCGGGCTCTCGGCAACCTATCGGCCAATATCCAGGGCCGGCTCAGACTGGCTACCAGTCATCATATCGGACTGCATCGGTTACCCCCGCTGCTGCGCCGCTTCACCAAGGCTTATCCGGGTGTGGTGCTGGATATCGAGTTTCTCGACTCCGAAATTGCCTATGAGAAAGTCCTGCATGGCGAGATCGAGCTAGCAGTGATCACCCTGGCCCCGGCGGTCGAGCCACCGATCATTGCCACCCGAATCTGGCACGACCAGCTGGAATTCGTGGTAGCGCCGGAGCATCCCCTGGCCGGTAAAGACGAAGTCCAGCTACAGCAGCTGGCCAGTTATCCGGCGGTGTTTCCCGGGGTCAATACCTTTACCCACCGCGTAGTCGGCCAGCTGTTCGAGCGCCACGGCATCACTCCACAGGTCAGCATGAGCACCAACTATATGGAGACCATCAAGATGATGGTCTCCATCGGCTTGGCCTGGAGCGTACTGCCACGCACCATGATCGACTCCCAGGTCCGCGCGCTACAGGTACCGAACGCTGGCCTGGTCCGCGAGCTGGGCTGCATTCATCACAACGGCAGAACCCTTTCCAATGCCGGCCGGGCGCTGATCGAACTACTGCACCAGCATAGCGATAACAGCGGCCCGCTTTGAACTTGTGGCAAACTTGGCAGTCTCAGCCGGTAAGAGGTGCGGATACCCGCAACAGATCAACGCAGTGCACAGGGAAATCACCATGAACAAATCAATGTTGTCAGGCATCGTCATCGGCGCAATCGTCGCTACCGCTGGTGGTGCCATCGCCGGCTACAACGCATTGTCCGACAAGACGCCGACCCACGCGCAAGTCCTCAATGTGGTCGAGATCAAGGAAAACGAACGCACTCCGCGTGAGGTTTGCCAGCAGGTCGCCGTAACCCGTCAGAAACCAGTTCAGGATCAGCATCAGGTATTGGGTAGTGTGGCCGGCGCCGTGATCGGCGGCGTACTGGGCAATCAGGTCGGCGGCGGTACTGGCAAGAAAATCGCCACCGTTGCCGGGGCGGCCGCTGGCGGTTATGCCGGTAACAAGACCCAGGAGCGCATCCAGCAGGGTAATACCTACACCACGACTGAGCAGCGCTGTGAGACCGTCTACGACAACCATGAAAAGGTTGTCGGCTATCAGGTGGACTACAGCATCGGTGACAAGAATGGCACCGTGCGCATGGATCGCCACCCCGGCGACACCATCCCCCTGCAGGACGGCCAACTGGTCCTGGCAGGTCAGTAATACCAACCGGCCCGGGCTCCCTGCCCGGGTCGGTCTTGCTAGTTCGACTCCTCCTGACACAGTTCCAGCCACCGGCGCATCCCCGCGCTGATGAACTTGTTGCGATGACGCACGAAGTACAGCCCCCGCTTGAAATCCCGATGCGGTACCGGTAAGGGCACCAGTGTACCCCGACGAAACGCGTCACCCAGGGTAATGGCCGACAGGCATCCCACCCCCAGCCCCGCTTCCACTGCCCGCTTGATGGCTTCGGTATGCTGCAGTTCCAGTTTGATGTTGAGTTGGGGTAACAGGCCGTGCAGCGCCCACTCGAAGTTCTGCCGGGTACCCGACCCCTGCTCGCGGACGATCCACTCCGCCTGCATCAGATCCTCATCGGTCAGCCAGGGTTTGCCGGCCAGCTCATGATCCGGGGCGCAGAACACCACCAGCTCATCTTCCTGCCAGTAAAGCATCTTGAGGTCCGGATGCCGGGTCTCGCCTTCGATCATCCCCAGGTCCAGTTCGAAGTTGACCAGTTTGCGCACGATGCTCGACGTGTTGGCCACCTCCAGCTCTACCCGCGCGCCAGGCTGCTCCAGCATGTAGCGGGTCATGATGCCCACGGCGATATAGTTGCCAACGCTCATGGTTGCACCAACCCGCAGATGACCAATCTCCTCATGCCCAGCCAGCGCCGCCTCCAGCCCGTTGGCTTGCTCCAGCAACGCCTGGGCCCGAGGCCGGATGCTGCGCCCCAGCTCATTCAGCTGCAGCCGCTTGCCGACTCGGTCGAATAACTGCACCTCGAACTGGCTCTCAAGATCTCGCAGAGCACTGCTCGCCGCCGACTGGGACATCGCCAGGCTGTCTGCGGCGCGGGTCAGGTTTTCATGGAAGGCCGTGGCGAGAAAAACTTCCAGTTGCCGGAGGGTATACTTCATTATCGGTTTTCCCGGATAGGCAAATTAAAATAAGTCATTTAACCGGTAGATTAGCTGGACGGTAGAATGGCTGCAATTCGAAACCATCCCAAGCGGAGAACCACCTGGATGTCCAAATTCAGAACCGAACGTGTCCTCAGTGTCCACCACTGGACCGATACCCTGTTCAGCTTCAAGACTACCCGTGATCCGGGTCTGCGCTTCAAGAACGGTCATTTCATCATGATTGGCCTTGAAGTCGACAGTCGTCCGCTGATGCGCGCCTACAGTATCGCCAGCCCGAACTACGAAGACACCATGGAGTTCTACAGCATCAAGGTACCGGATGGCCCGCTGACCTCGCGCCTGCAGCATATCAAGGAAGGCGACAACATCATCGTCAGCAGCAAGCCCACCGGCACCCTGGTTCTGGACAACGTGCTGTCCGGCCGTAACCTGTACCTGCTCAGTACCGGTACCGGCCTCGCGCCCTTCATCAGCATCATCCAGGACCCGGAAACCTACGAGCGCTTCGACAAGGTCATCCTCACCCACGGTTGCCGCTGGGTACGCGAACTGGCCTATCAGAAGCTGATCACCGAGGATCTGCCGGATCATGAGTACTTCGGCGAGCAGGTGCGCGAGCAACTGATCTACTACCCGACCGTGACCCGCGAGCCCTACCGCAATGAAGGCCGCCTGTCCGACCTGATGAGCAACGGCAAACTGTTCGAGGATATCGGCCTGCCCAAGCCGAACCTGGAAGACGACCGTTTCATGCTGTGCGGCAGCCCGGCCATGCTCAAGGACCTGACCGCCATCCTGGATGACTGGGGCTTCGAGGAATCCCGCCAGGGTATTCAGGGCCACTACGCCATCGAGCGGGCCTTCGTCGAGAAGTAAGCCTCTGCATTACCGGCGCCCGGACTTGCGATACCGGGCGCCTGCTTATCTCCCCCCACTGTTGCCGCCCTATTCCCGATAGATCATCTGCCGGGTCATGCCGCCGTCGGCAACGATATTCTGGCCGGTAATGAACGCCGCTGCCGGGCTCAACAGAAACGCCGCCAGTTCGCCCATATCCTCCGGCTGCCCTACCCGACCGACCGCATGCTGCTCATGATCCACCTGACGCAGCGGGTCAGTGGCCTGCAATGATTTCGGGCGGGTATCGATCCAGCCGGGGCTGACCGCATTGACGCGGATATCCGGGCCGAGACTCACCGCCAGCGCATGGGTCAAGGCCACCAGGCCGCCCTTGCTCGCCGCATAGGCTTCGGTATGGGGTTCGGATTGCAACGCTCGGGTCGAGGCGATATTAACGATGGCACCACCACTCTCGCGCAGCAGGCCGATACACTGCCGGGAGACCAGAAAGGCGCCGGTGAGGTTGACCGACAACAGGCGGTTCCAGGCCTCCAGCGTCAACTGCTCCAGGGGTCCGTTATCCGGATCAGCCAGACCCGCGTTATTGACTACGCCGTCGAGCCGCCCGAAGTCTTCCTCGATCTGCTCGACCACCGCCTGCACACTGGCCTCGTCTGCCACATCCAGCGGCACGAACTCCACCGTTCCCAGCCGCGCCAGCTCCTCTGCAGCGGCCAGCCCTTCAGTTTCATCCACATCACCCAGCACCACCGCCCAGCCGGCGCGCAGCAGACTGGCGGCAATACCTTTGCCAATCCCCCGCGCCGCGCCAGTTACCAGCGCCACTCGCACGCCTGACTGTTCATTCATGGGCGTCGCGGCCCCTTGCGCCACCATAGAGCCCAGCCTGCCAGCGGCACGAGGGCCACCAGAGCGATCCAGCCGGTTTTATGGCTGCGTGATTCGGTGCTCTGCGCAATACTGCTGATAGCCGACAGCGCCAACAACAGCAGTGCCAGACCGCCCATCACGACAATGAAATTGGTATTCATCCCGCCACCTCCTGTTCCGCCCCACTATAGACCATCAGCTGGCCCGACCCGGCATCCAACGCAGCAGCAACAACGCCGCCAGCGTCGCCGCCACGCTGGCCAGTGCAAAGGTCCAGCCGGCGCCCAGGGCATTCCAGCTGTAACCGGAATACAGCGCACCAAGAGCCCCGCCGCAACCGGACAGCGTGGCATACAGTGCCTGGCCCTGCCCCTGATAACGCTCCGCAAAGCTGCGCTGGACGAAGTGCACCGCCACCACATGGAAGCAGCCAAAGGTCGCTGCATGCATTACCTGGGCGAGCGCCAGCAGTACGAGGCTGTCCGCCCAGAACCCCAGCAGCAGCCAACGCAGCGCCGCCAGGATAAAACTGCCGATCAGCAGCTGTTTGAGTGAAAAACGGGCCAGTATCACGCTCATCACCATGAACAGGATGATCTCCGCAACCACCCCCAGCGCCCACATTGCCCCGATCAATACCCGGTCGTAACCCAGCGCTTCCAGATGCAGTGTCAGAAAGGTGTAGTACGGTCCGTGGGACAATTGCATCAGCCCGGCGCTGAAAAAGAACACCAGCACCCCAGGCCGCCATAGTTGCCGCAGAAAACCATCACCCGGCAAGGCGGAGCGGGTCGCAGCCACCGGGGCTGGCGGCACCAGCAGGCTACAACAGAAGATCGCCAGCATGATACTGAGCATGGCCTGGGGATAGATTGCCGGACTGAACCTGTCCAGCAACAGCCCCAGGACCACCACCGTGACGATGAAGCCGACCGAGCCCCACAGCCGGATTCGACTGTAGCGTGCCGATTGTTCACCCAGATGGCCAAACGTAATGGTTTCGAACTGCGGCAAGACCACATGCCAGAAGAAACTGTGCAGGGCCATGATCAACGCCAGCCACAGATAATCCTGACGCCAAAGGATGCCGGTGAAAGTCAACGCGGTAAGCAAGGCACCCAGCCGCACGATCAACAGCCGCTGCCCGCTGCGATCACCCAACCAGCCCCACAGCACCGGAGCGAAACAACGCATCAACATGGGAATGGCCACCAGCTCACCGATCCGCGCCGCGGAAAAGCCCAGATGATGGAAGTACAGTGACAGGAAGGGAGCTACTCCGCCGAGCAGGGCGAAGTAGCAGAAATAGAAGCCGGACAGACGCCAGTAGGGCAACATCTCAGCGATGTCGAAGCGTTTACGTCGGCGTGCCCATCAGAGCTGTCCCAGCACCGGCGTATCGACCCGCACATCACCATTTTGCGCCCGATGACGCAGCAGGTGGTCCATCAACACCAAGGCCATCATGGCCTCCGCGATGGGCGTCGCACGGATGCCGACACAGGGGTCGTGACGACCCTTGGTGATCACCTCAACCGGGTTGCCATGCACATCGATGGAGCGGCCCGGGGTGGTGATGCTGGAGGTCGGCTTGAGCGCCAGATGAGCGATGATCGGCTGGCCGGAAGAAATGCCGCCCAACACGCCGCCGGCGTTGTTGCTCAAAAAACCCTCGGGAGTGAGTTCATCCCGGTGCTCGGTGCCGCGCTGGCTGACCGAGCCGAAACCGGCGCCGATCTCCACCCCCTTGACCGCGTTGATGTTCATCAGCGCATAGGCAAGCTCCGCATCCAGGCGGTCGAAAACCGGCTCGCCCAAGCCCGGCGGCACGCCTTCGGCAATCACGGTGATCTTCGCCCCGACCGAATCCTGATCCCGGCGCAGCTGGTCCATGTAGGCTTCCAGCTCCGGCACCTTGTCCGGATCAGGGCTGAAGAAGGCATTCTGGCCAACCGCCTCCCAGTTCTTGAACGGAATCTCGATCGGCCCCAGCTGGCTCATGTAGCCGCGCACGGTAATGCCCTGGCTGGCCAGGTATTTGCGCGCAATCGCGCCCGCAGCCACGCGCATCGCGGTTTCCCGCGCGGAGGAGCGACCACCGCCGCGATAATCGCGCTCACCGTACTTGTGGTGATAGGTATAGTCCGCATGGGCTGGGCGAAACAGATCCTTGATCGCCGAGTAATCCTTGGACTTCTGATCGGTATTGCGGATCAGCAAGCCAATCGGGCACCCGGTAGTGCGCCCCTCGAACACCCCGGAGAGGATCTCGACCTCATCCGGCTCCTGGCGCTGGGTAGTATGCCGACTGGTGCCAGGCTTGCGCCGATCCAGGTCCGCCTGCAGATCAGCAGCACTCAGCTCCAGCCCCGGCGGGCACCCATCAACAATGGCAACCAGCGCCGGGCCATGGCTTTCGCCAGCAGTGGTGACGGTGAACAGGGTGCCAAGGGTATTTCCGGCCATGCGTGCCATCCATTTCCAGATCAGAGAAAGGCAGGCAGTATAACGCTCGGCCGGCACGGGTGACAGCCTGAGATGGCGGCGGTAATCTTGTCGGCCCGACCTTCTTGAGCCAAACCGACCGATGCAAGCACTGCTGGACCTTTTGCTGCCCGCGGCCCTGCCGCCGCTGACCAGTGCCGCGCTGGTGGCCGTTTCCGCCCTCACCTCGGCCATCACTGCCTCATTGGGCATCGGCGGCGGCGTACTGTTGCTGGCGATCATGGCCATCGTCATGCCCCCAGCCGCGATCATTCCGGTGCATGGCATGGTCCAGCTGGGCTCCAACCTCAGCCGGGCGAGCATGACGCTACGCCATATCAATCTGCGGCTGATTCTCTGGTTCGCCCCCGGTGTTCTGCTCGGCGCCTGGCTGGGTAGCCTGTTTCTGGTCGACCTGCCGTTGGCGCTGGTACAGATCTGCATCGCCGGGTTCATTCTGCTGCTGTGCTGGGGGCCGCCCATTCCGGCGGTGGCTACCGGCCCAGTGGGCACCTTGCTGGCCGCCGGGCTGACCACTTTCGTCAGTCTGTTCGTCGGTGCTACCGGGCCGCTGGTTGCCGCTTTCGTCAAGCAGCAACAGAAAGGCGAGCGCTTTTCCACGGTGGCTACATTCGCCACCGCAATGTGTTTACAACATGCCCCCAAGGCGGTGATCTACGGCGCCGCGGGCTTCGTGTTCGCCGAGTGGCTGGGCTTGATTCTGCTGATGATCGCTGCCGGTGCGGCGGGCACATGGGCCGGCCTGCGGCTGCTCCGGCGGTTGACCGACAGCCGCTTCACGCTGATCTTCAATGCCCTGCTGACACTCCTGGCGCTACGCCTGATCTGGCAGGCCATCAGCGGATAGTCACACTGCATGTCACATTCAAGAACAATGACAATCCGCCGATAACGAAATATGCAGGCAGGAATCTCACCCATGAATGAAGATCTGACCCACCCCGAGGCTCCCGAGTCGCCTCCCGTGCGCGATCCCTTCGCCCATGCACGGCCCTCGGAATACTATTGGATCCAGCTCAAGCCGGTATTCAAGGGCAGGCTGATGCTGCACGGCGAACGCCTGGCGCAAATCGCCGTGACCCGCGAGCGGGTTGCCCAACTCGAACTGCTGCGCCTGCAGATCCGGATCGAAGACGAAACCGTGCCGCCGGACACCAATTTCATGGAGGTGCTGATCGACCACCGGCATCACCGGGTTCGTTTCGGGCCGCTGTCGGGCCTGCGCATCTTCCCGCCCCAGCGGGGGTTGGCCGGCTTCATGCTCGCCCAGTTGGTTGACTGGTGCCAACGCCACTGCGCCGACTATGCGGTGACACCCATCGTGCTCCATGCCAGTGAAGTGCCCAGCGAGGAGACTCGGCAAATGCGCGAGCGGCTGCTCAAGCGGGCGGGCTTTCATCTGACCTTCAGCAATGACGCCCGCACCGAAGGCAAGGCGCAGGCCAACCGGGTCAGCGACCTGGTTGCCAGCTGGAATGTCGAGCGGGTTCAGCAACTGCACATCGCCGATACCCTGCGTCAACTGCGCGAACAGGAAACTCTGAACCGCCAGCAACAAGCCCAGCTCACCTCGCTGCAGGCGACCCTTGATGAGTACAAGAGCAACGATATCGGCCATCGTTTCGCCATCGGCTGTCTTATCGTGTTTTCCATCTTCCAGGCATTGATGCTGCTCTGGGTGGTCCTGCGCTGATCGGAACCGGCGACGCTATCTGATAGACTGCCGGCCTGTTCAATGAGCCGAACCAAGCCGCAACCATGACCCAGGATAACGATGATGCGGATGGCCTGGAGCTGTTCCGCCAGGCCATCCGGGGCGCCCGCCCCATCACTACCGACCGCGCCGACACCGGCAAGCCGCGCAGCGACCGCGCCCAGCTCCAGGCGCTGCGCCAACGCGCTGTGCAGCCACAGCAGCAGACCCGAGTGGATGGGCTGTCCGATCATTTCGTGATTGATGTCGCGCCCGAGGAAGAACTCGCCTGGACCGCCAATGGTGTGCAGGAAAGCCAACTGCGCAAGCTGAAGACCGGACAGATTCCCTTTGATGGCAGTATCGATCTGCATGGCATGACCGTGGAGAAGGCCCGCGAGCTGCTGTGGGAGTTCCTCGCCGAGGCCACCCAGCTGGAAGTGCGCTGCGTGCGTGTCACCCACGGCAAGGCCCAACGCAAGGACGGCCGCACCCCGATCCTCAAGAGCCACGTCAACACCTGGCTACGCCAGCACCCGAAAGTGCTCGGCTTCACCTCCTGCATCCCGCGTCACGGCGGCACCGGGTCGGTGTATGTACTACTGAAACGAGAAATGCTCGAAGGCCGCGATGACTGATTTCGCAGAGCACGGGTGGGAACGGCCTTGGCCGCGAAGCCTTCCACCGCCTTCGCGGCCAAGCCCGCTCCTACAAGTGGTTTTCCGCGAGCGGCGCTATAAAGACCGTCCGTCCTGCAGATAGCCGATCACCGCATCCCTATCTCCGGCAAACACGATCCGCTCTTCCTTGGCTTCACGTTGATAGGCATACATCGGGTCGTAGTAATCGCGTAGTAGCCCTTCGATCCAGCCACGGTGGCCTTGAACATCATCGTTGCGTTGTTGCTGCTCCAGCGCTTGGCGCATCAGTTGATCCAGCGCCTGGAAATGCTCCGGGCCCAGGCGCTTGCGGATGCGCAGCAGACTCCCCAGCAGGTACGCGGCAAACGCCTCGAAGGCCTGCTCCGGGCTCTGCGGATACTGCAGGGCAAATTCGGCCCGCATATCAATGACATAGTCACCGAGAATGCGCGTCACCCGATTCTCCAGGCTATCATCCAGCCAGATCAGCGGCGCGGTCTGCATGACGCGGAACAACTCCAATGGCACCGAACAACTGCCGACCATGCGGCCCTCGTCTTCCAGCACCAGAGTGCGTGCGCCCCGCTCGCGCACCCGCAACGCTTCGATCGCCAGGCGGTTCTCGAAGTCGATCTGCACTGGCTGGGGCGTGGCATGACGGCCGAAACTGGAGCCGCGATGATGGGCATGGCGCTCCAGATCAAGGCTGTTGTCGAGCGCTGTAATGATTTCGGTCTTGCCGGTACCGGTCAGGCCCGCCACCAGTTGCAGCGGGCAATCGCGCGCCGCCTCATCCAGCGTATCGATAAGAAACCGGCGCATGGCCTTGTAGCCGCCAATTACCCGCGGATATTCAACCCCTGCCTCGGCCAGCCACTGCTGTACCAGCTGCGAGCGCAACCCGCCACGAAAGCAGTACAGGTAACCATCGGGATTGGCCTCGGCAAAGGCTTTCCAACTGGCGATACGAGCCGCCTTGAGATCGCCCTTGACCAGCTTGTGGCCCAGCGCGATAGCCGCGTCCTGCCCATGCTCCTTGTAGCAGATGCCCACCCGGCGGCGCTCTTCGTCATCCATCAGCGGACGATTGAGCACACCGGGAAACGCCCCCTTGTCGAATTCGATCGGCGCACGCACATCCATCATCGGCACGTCGGTCAGAAACAGGCTGCGGTAATCATCGCTATTATCCCGCATCAGACAACCTCGACCCAGTGGCCACCGCGGTGCTCCAGCAGTTCACCGATCGGTTGCAGGCTCAGCCCTTCCTCCCGGGCAACTGCCAGAAACGCCTCATCGACCGCAGGATCGACCGCGACCAGCAACCCGCCGCTGGTCTGCGGATCGCATAGCAGGTGACGCCACTGCTCCGGCATGTCTGCCAGCTTGTGACCATAGCTGGCGAAGTTGCGCCCGGTACCACCGGGTATGCAACCGGCAGCAAGATAATGCTCAACGCCGGCAATCCGCGGCACAGCGGACTCGGTAACGCGCGCCAGTACACCCGAGCCTTCGGCCATTTCCGCCAGATGGCCGAGCAGACCGAAGCCGGTGACATCAGTCATCGCCTGCACGCCGTCCAGCTGCGCGAAGCGCGCACCGATACGGTTGAGCTGGCACATCAGATCGCGGGCCACGCCGATATCTTCCTCACGCAACTTTTTCTGTTTTTCAGCAGTGGTGAGAATGCCGATACCCAGCGGCTTGGTCAGATATAACCGGGCGCCGGCATGGGCAGTGTCATTGCGTTTGAGTTGCTGGCGAGTGACCTGGCCGGTCACCGCCAGACCAAAGATCGGCTCGGGCGCATCGATGGAATGGCCACCGGCCAGGGGCATGCCGGCGTCGGCACAGACAGCGCGAGCACCGGCCATGACCTGGGCAGCCACCGCGGCCGGCAACACATTCACCGGCCAGCCGAGAATGGCGATGGCCATCAAGGGTGTACCGCCCATGGCGTAGATATCACTGATGGCATTGGTCGCGGCGATACGTCCGAAGTCGTAGGCGTCATCGACAATCGGCATGAAGAAGTCGGTAGTGCTGACGATACCGCGCTCGTCATCGAGACCGAATACCGCAGCATCATCACGACTGCTGTTGCCCACCCAGAGCTGCGAATACGCAGGTGCCGGCTGGTTGCTGGCGAGGATTTCATCCAGCACCTGGGGAGAAATCTTGCAACCGCAGCCAGCCCCATGGCTGTATTCGGTCAAGCGCACTGTATCGGTCATGACTGCCTCCGCTAAAAACTCAGCGCGCATTCTACCAGCCCTCCAGCCAACTCGCTGGTCAAACCGGCGGCTTGCCCTGCTCGAACCGATCAAGCGTATCGCTGGCAATCATCCGGCCAAGCTCGATCAGTTCCGGTGCGCGCTGGAACTCAAAGAACTTGCACAGCCGTTTGGGCACGTCGAAGATCACATCCGGCGGATAGCCAGCGATCTTGTACTTGGTCAGCGAGGCCTGCATGGTTTCGAAGGACAGGTTGACCAGCTCCAGCATGCTGGCCGGCCCTATCGGGATGTCCGCGCGCACCGGCTTGGTCTCATCCTTCTGACGGTTTGCCGCCACCTCAGCGTCGCTCGGCTCCTCGCTGATATCCAGCGTGCCCTGCCGCTCACCCTCCTCCTCTTCACTGTTCCAGTGCAGCAGATTGCGCAGGCTCAATGAGTCCATCCACTGCTCCAACTGCTGCCGTATCGGTGCCGGCCGCTCGATGACCGGCAAGGTATAGCCATTGGTGTGGTTGGCATTGAGGTTGACCGCCATGATCAGATCGCAATGGGCGGAGACCACCGGGATGATCGGCAGCGGGTTCAGCAACCCGCCATCCACCAGCACGCGGCTGCCCTGGCGCACCGGCGAGAACAAACTGGGAATGGCCGCCGAGGCGCGCATGGCCTGCTGCAGACTACCTTGCTGAAACCACACTTCCTGCTGGTTGGTCAGGTCGGTGGCCACGGCCGTGAAAGGAATGCGGAGTTCCTCGATATTCAGATCACCGACGATTTCATGAATCCGGGAGAAGATCCGCTCGCCGCGGATAGCACCCAGATTGCCGAAGCCAAAGTCCAGCAACCGCAGCACATCAAGATAGGCCAGCCCGGACACCCACTCACGGTACGCCTGGAGCCCACCGGCAGCATAGACGCCACCGATCACCGCCCCCATTGAACAGCCAGCGATACACTCGATCGAGTATCCACGCCGCTCGACTTCCTCGATGACACCAATATGGGCATACCCTCTGGCACCCCCACTACCAAGCACCAGCGCAACGCTTTGTGCCATATTTCATCATCTCCGTATTGAATCCCGATTGACGCCGGAGCGCTGTCTCAGCATGATGCCCCGCTCAGGAACCATTCTCTGTTACAAGGCCAGCCGTGATCCAGCCTCGCACCCGTTTCCGCTTGAAGATTGTTGCCGCCCTGCTCGTCGCTGCTGTCGGCTTGACCACCCTTGGCCATTGGATACTGCACACTGCCGAAGCGCAGCGCAGCGGCACATTACGCCTGAAAGGGCTCCAACAGGAAGTGTCGGTTTATTTCGATGCCTGGGGTGTGCCACACATCGATGCGCAGAATGATGAGGACGCCTACCGCGCCCTCGGCTATCTGCACGCCCAGGACCGCCTGTTCCAGATGGACATCCTGCGGCGTATCGGCGGCGGGCGCCTGTCCGAGCTGTTTGGCCAGGAGAGTTACGCCACCGACAGGTTCTTCCGCACTTTGGGTATCAGTCGTCATGCTCGTCAATATACCGCGCAGCTGGAGGAGAATGCCGATCAACCCCATGTGCAACTGATCAAGGCTTACCAGGACGGCATCAACCAATATATCGACCAGGGCCGCACTCCTGTGGAATACCGGGCGCTGCTGACGCAGCCGGATTATTTCTCCACAGCGGACATCGCCCATGTCATGGGTTACATGGCTTATTCGCTCGCCGAAGCCTTCCGCACCGATGCCCTGGTGGATCACGTCCGCGGCACGCTCGGCGAGCGCCATGTTCAGGACCTGGTACCGGGTGCGCCCCAGGGATTGCCGCCGCGCCCCTCCGGCAACCCGCTGACCGTCGAGCTGCTCCAGCCGCTGCTTGACCAGGTCGCGCAGGTACAGCAGCAATTGCCGGCCGGGCAGTTTCAGGGCAGTAACGCCTGGGCAGTCCGAGGCGCCCTGAGCGCCAGCGGCCGCCCCCTGCTGGCCAACGATCCGCATATCGGCTTTGCCGTGCCGGCAGTGTGGTACGAAGCGCATATCCGCACACCGCAACATGAGGTCTATGGCCACTTTCTCGCCGGCCTGCCTTTTCCTCTGCTGGGCCAGACCCGTCAGCATGCCTGGGGCCTGACCATGCTGATGAACGACGAAATCGATTTCTACCGCGAGCGGCTGAATCCGGACAACCCGAATCAGGTGCGGGTCGGTGATCGCTGGCAGAACCTGACCGTGCATGAAGAAGTCATCAAGGTCCGTGGCCAGGAAGATCGCCTGGTGCGCCTGCGCAGCTCGCGTCACGGCCCCATCATCAATGATCATCTTGCCACCACGACGGACGAGAGCAGTACGCCGCCTCAGCCGGTCAGTCTATTCTGGACTTTCCTGACCCCCGGCAGCGATTCCACCGAAGCTTTCTATCGCTACTCCCGCGCCACCAATATGGCTGAGTTCGAGGCCGCTGCCGCGTTGCACTGGTCGCCGGGGCTGAATGTCATCTATGCCGATGTCGACGACAACATCGCCATGTGGGCGACCGGCCGCCTGAAACGCTGGCCCAACAGCAACAACAGCTTCAGCCTGCTCGATGGCAGCAATCGCCGTGATGACTTCCTCGGCTATCAGCCCTTCAGCGCCAACCCCAGATTGATCAACCCCGCGTCCGGCTTCATCTACAGCGCCAACAACCCCTATCCGGAAAGCAGTGTGCGCCGTATCCTGCCGGGTTATTACGCACCCGCGGAACGGGCCGAGCGTCTGGCTGAATTGCTGAAAAGCCGGGACAAGCTCGACTTTTCCGTTTTCAAGGCCATGCAGCTGGACAGCCAGCGGCCCCATGCTGTGGCCATGGTTCAGGACGCCCTGCCATTATTTGACGGCGAGTTGCTGGAGCAGAATCTGCGCCCCACAGCCGAGCAGGCCAAGCAGATTCTGACTGACTGGGATGGCCGCTTTACGCCGGACAGCGTCGGCGCCGTGCTGTTTCAGCGCTGGGAAGACAATCTGATGGAAGCACTGTTCGCCGATGAACTGGGCGACCACTACCTGCACTTCCGCGACACCTTCATGGCCCGAAAAACCCTCGCCAGCCTGTACTGGAAACCCGCATCGCCCTGGTGGGACAACCGTCAGCAGCCAATCATGGACGGCCGCCAGTCCGCCATCGAACAAGCCTGGATCCGCACCATCGAAGGGCTGACGGAACAGCTAGGCATGGAACCCGAGGAGTGGACCTGGGGCACCGTCGCCAGCCTGCAGCACAAGCATCCGCTGGCAGACAAGATTCCCTTTGCCGGGCGACTCAACAGCGCTCGGGTAGAGGTCACCGGTACTGATGGCAGCATGAACAACATGGCTTTCAAGCGCGGCGGCGATCATTACGACGTGGAGGCAGGCCCCTCGACCCGCCGGCTGATCGACCTCGGCAACCTCGAGTCGGCATTGGGCATCAACCCTCTCGGCCAATCCGGCAACCCCTTCGATCCCCATTACAACGACCAGGCGCAGCTATTCGCCCAGGGTAACTATCGCGCCCACCTGTTCGACTGGCTGGGTATTCGCGCCCTGCCCGACCGGCTCGTCTTGCGTCCTCGGGGTAAGTAAAGCGACTCGAAGATGAGGCCGGAACAGCTCTGTTCCGGCCCTGGCACCACGGTTTTGCCAACTGACTCACAACCCTGCTTACCCAAGGAAGCCTGGCCGGCCCCGGTCTGATATAACGGCGGCTTTGTTCGTCAGACAAGGGAATACAGGATGTTCGCCCCGGCCAATACCGCGCACTTCAGCCTCGCCATTCCGTACCTGGAACACGACTTCAAGGTGCTGGCCTTCCAGGGCACCGAAGCCATCAGCCAGCCTTATTGCTTCGAACTGGACCTGGTCAGTGAGCGACCGGACCTGGATATCGAAGGGTTGCTGCATCAGCCGGCGTTTCTCAGTTACGCCGGGCCGGACCAGGGCGTGCACGGCCTGATCCACAGCGTCGCCCAGGGCGAATCCGGCAAACGCCTGACCCGCTATCGCATCACCCTGGTCCCCCGGCTGGCCTATCTGCAGCACGCCACCAACCAGCGCATCTTCCAGCACCGCACTGTGCCGCAGATCATCACCGAGGTGCTCAAGGGCCACGGCATCTTTACCGATTCATTCCGCTTCCAGTTGCGTGAAGACGGCCCCGAGCGGACCTACTGCACCCAGCACAACGAAACCGACCTGCACTTTATCCAGCGTCTGTGCGAGGAAGAAGGGATTCACTATCACTTTCAGCACAGCCCCGAAGGCCATCAGCTGGTGTTCGGCGAAGACCAGACCGTCTTCCCCAAACTGACCCCGACCCGCTTCAACCAGGGCAGCGGCATGGTCGCCGACGAGCCGGTCATCAAACGCTTCAACCTGCGCCTGCAAACCCGCCCCAGCCAGGTCAGTCGCCGCGACTACAACTTCGAAAAGCCGCGCCTGCTGATGGAAAGCAAAGCGCAAAGCGAAGCCCTGCCCGCACTGGAAGACTACGACTACCCCGGCCGCTTCCAAGACCGCACCCGTGGCCAACATCTGGCCACCAGAACCCTCGAAGCCCACCGCAGCGACTACCGTGTGGCGCAAGGCGACAGCGACCAGCCAACCCTGATCAGTGGCCACTTTCTGGCTTTGACCGAACACCCAAGAGCAGACTGGAACGACCTCTGGCTGCTGACCTCTGTGACCCACGAAGGCAAACAGCCCCAAGTGTTGGAAGAGTCGGTGACCAGCGCGACCAACCCCGGGGATGACTTCACCCAGGGCTACCGCAACACCTTCACCGCCACCCCCTGGGACGTCATTTTTCGTCCGCCAACGCAGCACAAGAAAAACCCCATCAACGGCACCCAAACCGCCGTCGTCACCGGCCCCGAAACCGAAGAAATCCACTGCGACGAGTACGGCCGCGTCAAAGTCCAGTTCCACTGGGACCGTCAAGGTCAGGCCAACGACAAAACCAGTTGCTGGCTCCGCGTCGCCAGCAACTGGGCCGGCGACCGCTACGGCGGCATCGCCATCCCGCGTGTCGGCATGGAAGTGCTGGTCAGCTTCCTCGAAGGCGACCCCGACCAACCCCTGATCACCAGCTGCCTGTACCACAAGACCCACCCGGTCCCGTACAGCCTGCCGGAGCACAAGACCCGCAGCGTCTTCAAAACCCTCAGCAGCCCCGGCGGCGACGGCTTCAACGAACTGCGTATCGAAGACAAGGCTGGCGAAGAACAGATATTCATCCACGCCCAGCGCGACTGGGATCAGAACATCCAGCACGACCAACATATCCGCGTCGGCAACGAACGCCACGACCGCGTCGAAGCTAACAGCTACACCGAGCTGCTGGCCGAAGAACACCGCACCACCCATGCCGACCGCAAGACGGAGATCAAGGCCGATGACCACCTGACCGTCGCCAACAATCAACACATCAAACTCGGCACCGGCCACTTCATCGAAGCAGGCAACGAAATCCACTACTACGCCGGCACCAAACTGGTCATTGACGCCGGCATGGAACTGACCGCCAAAGCTGGCGGCAGCTTTCTCAAGATCGATCCAAGCGGGGTGTCGCTGGTGGGGCCGCAGGTGCAGATGAATTCGGGCGGGAGCGCGGGGATCGGGACAAGGGCCAAGCCGTTGTTGCCGGGAGAGGTTATGCCAGCCGATGCCGCTACGCCCGGGGCTTTGCTGGAACAGCGCCTGCAAGCGCCAAAGAATATTTGTGTGGAATGTTGGCTTAAGGCTCTGCATGAAAACCAACCGATGCTGACTGGAGAATAAAGATGCCCGAGCTTCATTTCGTCATCATCGAGCAGCCCGCAAATGCCGGTGAACAAAGGATATCGATACAAACTGAGTTTTCCTGCCTGCCATTGATGCAACAGAAGGATTTTCAACATCTCAGTCATGCAGGCCCCTGGCTGGTTGCGCTCGATGATGCCGCTTTCTCCCGACTCAATACCCCCCAGTCTGATTTTCAACAAGAAGCGGTAAAGGGATGGCTTACCAGCCACCTGCCAATCGAGCCATTGAGTCAACATCTCAGCGACGCTCTGGTGGCCCAAGGGCCGGATGGTCAGCATCTTCTGCTACGAAGCTACGCACCTTCGGTGCTGCCAGCCTTACATGCTCGCAAGGACTGCAGTTGGCACGCTGCTTTTTTCGGCCCGATCAACAGTTGGTGGCTGTTCAACGGAACCGAAGTTCAGCAGTATGAGGGCGGAGGTATGACTACCCTCCCGACATATCAACCAATAACACTGGATACCGAACTACTCTTGGCCCTCGCCATGGATAGGCAAGCTCTCGCCCTGCTGGGCGAACTACAGCGCAGCGCACCCCAGGTATTTGACTCAGACTGTCACGGTGACCGATTGCGGCAAGTCGAACAGGCTCTAGCTGCTGCCCGCAAAACAGAGCTTACCCATCCGGACGATCATAGCCTGTTTGCGATACTGTATTTACTTGAAGGACACCCACCCGATCATGCGCCAGACTGGCCCATAGTCATGCAAATGGTGTCGGACCAGAGCATCGATTTTGAACATGCACTGACCACAGCGAGAGACTCTTTCCAAGCATGAATGTACTTAGAAAAAAATGGCGCAACCTGTCATCCCCCGTGCGCTGGACATTGATCACCCTGTTCTACCTGGCCCTGATTGGTGGTTATCTACTCTGGCAGTATCAACGCCCCGGAGGGGCCATGCTGTACAGCCACAATCATACGGATCGGCCGATATTCAGTTACTGGGTCAATGATATCTGGGGCGGTAACGCTTTCGCTAATGGAGGCGGCGGTGTGGTTTGCTGCTCTCGTATAGAGGGCGACACCCTGAAGGTAGTCTGGATTGTAAGCCTAACCAAAACCCAGAAGACACAAGGCTTGCAGGAAGAACGCCACGAAATGGATATCCCGAATCCGCCCCGGCTACGCCAGGATGACACTCTCCATGTGCATTTCCTACCAAACAATCAGGTGCGCCTTGCCTGGAACCGGAGTGCCAGCAGTCCTCTGAAACAAGAGCTGGATACCCTCTATCCGAGGAAACCTGATGACCAGTTGTGACAACTTACTACTTGCACAAGCAATAAGCTCACGTAGCCGGGTACCAGATAGCTTGTATCCCTCGTGTGGCAAAACACTTCATATTGGGTTCTTCTTCGACGGCTTTGCTCGACATCGCGAAAACGACCTATTAGATAACAAAGTCAGTAATGTAGCACGATTATTTCTAGCTCATAACGACCCTGAAAAGGATGATGAGCTCAATCTCTATCGCCGTGTTTATCTTTCAGGTCTGGGTACTGATTATGATGCCTCTCTTGGTGCTCGAGCTAAAGGTTCTGCTCATATAGCAGGATCAAAAACCATGGACATCCCAACCGATGTCGCTGGAGACCAAGCATGGCAAGGAGTAAAAGATAGCTGGAACGGCAATAGCGGATGGCAGCGTTTACGACGCCAGCTAGGTGATTTAAAACAAAACCCACTGAAAGGCCTCAAAATACTAAAAGACGCAGCAATTACTACAGCAGCCGAGGTAGTGGAGCCAATACGAGACTCTCGATGGGCTGCTTCGCTAATAAAAACCGGGGCGGGCACCCGTTTGCAGGGGGCCTTACTTGCGTTTGATAGAGAAGTTGCAGATGTAGAAATTAATAGCTCCATCCCTCTACGCACTATCAAGATATCAGTTTTCGGTTTTGATTTCGGCGCCACCTTGGCGCGTGCCTTCGTTCATGCTGTCTTTGAACGTAGCCAGAAACAAGGCAACGATCAATTCTACCGGCAGGCAAGAATTGAGGTTGTATTCGCTGGTCTGTTCGACGCAGTGGACCGTACTTCTGCTGAGATACCGCCACTGGAATTTTTCCTGCCGACCACTAATGTTCTTGATGACGGTGGACTGATCCATCCCGAGGTCAAAGCATTGCTACACTTGGTCGCCGCCCACGAGCGGCGCTTCTATCGCCGCGCGAGGTTGCTGGGCGATCAGCGGCGAGGTTGGCGGGAAGAACTCATGCCCGGTGTAAGCGAAGATATTGGCGGAGGTATTGCCCCCGGCGAGCAAAAACCCAGTAACGAGCTGGCATTGGTCAGCCTGCACCGGATGTACCGAGCAGCATATTCGGCTGGAGTTTCACTGCTTCCACTGCAAGAATTGGGTGAAAAAGATATCAACGTTGCAAAACTTTTTATTTTCAACGACAAAACCCCGAATCAACAGGGTGCTCAAAGCCTGACCGCCCGCTACCGCCGCCTATTGGGCCATCAAACACCCGGTCATGATGGCTTCCTTCTTAACATGCGCTATTACATACGCTGGCTGGCCAACATCTGGCACGCTTACAAGGCCGAATTGCAGCAACTGGATGACCGGGAGGAGTCCCTATATCAAAGCCAGTTTTCCGACTCATCCTGGCTTGCCAGAACGCTTGGCTTGGGTAGTGAAACAGCTCGGCAACGTGAAGTCAGACTGGAACAGACAAATGCTGTTCATCAACGTCGCGCGGAACTGCATGACCAGTTTCGCTGGTTGAGCGAAGTCGATGAAGAGGCGCGTGACATGCGAAACCGTTTACGCATATATCGCACAAGAGCTGCCGGCACGCGACAGCAACTTGAGGTTTGGTTGGTTCTACTTACAGAGTGGTTCGAGCCTTCACCGCTGGAACCAGAAATCGCAGATCTATTTGCCTTCTTTGTCCACGACCAACAGGTACTGAGTAACACGCAGCGTACCGCTCGTTGGTGGTCAGGAGAGAACTTCTTTGATATCCGCGGCTTTGATCGACCAAGGGGTAGCCTGTCCACAAATCAAGCTACTACTCAAAGCCAACATTCAGACAATAGCGCCGTGGCAGGATAGTAAGCCCTGGATGAGCCGGGCCTTGCATAGGCGCCCTCGGGCGCCATCGCAGCTAGGCGCCACTCCTACAATGGAGCCGCGCGGGCTACGAATAGAGATATGCCTGAACCCAAAGTGGTCTGGGGCGCTGATGAATCAGCGCTTTTCCAATCGCACGCCGTTCTCCGGTTCTGGTTCGCCGATTTCCAGGCGCTGCTGGCTGATGCCGCGGTCGAGCAGGCTTTGCACGAAGGCCGGGGCTTGGGCGCCGTCGACCTGGATACGCAGGCGGTTGTCTGAGCGCAGCATGCGGGCGGTCAGGTCGAGCCAGGCTTCGGTGATGGCGCTGTCGCTGTCTTCGGGCGTAATGCCGGATATCTTCAGCTCACCGTCAGCACGCAGTATCTTGCCCAGGGTAGCCGGGGTCGGATAGAGCATGTCGGTAACCGGCTGCTCCGGGGTCATCTGGTCCAGGTGCAGATAGACCTGGCGATTACCGCGGGTAATGGCGTAGAGGCTGATGAAGCGCTGTGGTTCATCGTCCAGGCGCAGGGCGAGGTAGGACTGGTTTTCCTCGGGGCCATACAGGCGGGAATAGCCCAACACCTGATTGGCCCACAGGCTGCTGCTGCCACACTCTCGCCCCTCGCAGAAGAACAGGGTGGTGTGCGGATGCTCTTGCAATTGCTTGGCGGCGTGCGCCATGGCCTCCTTGGAGGTGTGGCCTTCGGGAATCAGCCAGGATATGCGGAGCAGCTCACCTTCGGCCAACACCTCCCGCTCGGCCCGTACCTGATTGTTGATTCGGCGGATATTACCGATAACGACAGTATGCTCGACATCTTCCTGGATACGCTCCCGGGCCACTTCGGAACGCGGCAAAGGCTCGATGATGGGAGTCGCGGCCAAACTGGGCGGTACGAAGCCGCAGAATGCCAAGGTCAACAACAGCGGCCGCCAATCCTGGCGAACCTTCGATTGCAAATGCATCAATACTCCTATGAACAGACAGCCCCTGCGCGCATGTGGCGCCAGCGCCCGGTACCGATGGCCGCCTTTTTCAGAGCGGGTGTCATGGCAGCTTTGCCCAGCCTCCTCCCGGGGTCAAGCAAGGGTTCGGAAAAAGCTGTTGATAATTGTTGCAACGGCGGGTGCCGGTTCCTCCAGATGCAGGTGATGTCCGCCGTCCAGGTGGTGGGTCTGGATGTGTTCGAAGCCTTCGATACGCTCGCGTAATTGCGGCCGCTTGGCCATCACTCCCTGGTTGGCCAGCACCAGACAGGTTGGCGTGCTTATCGCTTCGGCGAACGCCACCGCATGCTCGAACGTCAGCCGCATCGGCGAAGGCAGCATCAGTTGCGGATCAGAGCGCCAGGTCCAGCCGCCCTGCTCCGGCATCAAGCCACGTTCAACCAATCTGCTCGCCGCATCGCGAGAAATACTGAAAGTGCTGCCCATTATCCGCGCGGTAACCGCCTTGGAGGCGCTGTCATAGACCGGTTTACGCTTGCTCGCCAGCGCCTGGGTGGCCTTGAGAAAGCGCGCCATCTGCTGTGGTGCATCGGCCGCCTCACCGGTAACCGGCAGGATGCCATCGATCATGGCCGCGCCCAACAGGCGCTCCGGCACTGCCCCGGACAGGATGCAACTGATGATGCCGCCCATGGAATGCCCTAGCAGGGCGAACCGCTCCCACCCCAGGTCGTCAGCTACTTGCAGTACGGTCGCCGCCTGCTGCCAGAGGCTGTAACCGCCCGCCGGAAGGTGGTCTGACAGGCCATGACCGGGCAGGTCCAGGGCTACCAGATGGACATTGTCCAAGGCAGGGCCGATCAGATCGAAAGTGGCGGCGTTGTCCAGCCAACCGTGCAGCCCGATGACCGGCAAACCGCCCGGCTCTCCCCAAACCTTGCCGGCAACTTCGATCGACGGCAGGGTAAAACGTATCTCATGACTATCGCTCATGGATGTCCCGTAATTGATTGAATGATCGAGGTAATGGAATGTAAAGATGGGGCTGCGCCCGGGCAAGCAAGTGCCGGGGTCTGAATGCAGCCACATAAGAGGTACTTCAATCAGCCCAGACGACTGGCCTGCCCCGTACCGACCAATCGCCGAGTCGATCATGATAGCGGGCATAGATGACGCTGCGCCTGAGCTGCTGGGTGCCGGTGAGCATGCCATTGGCCGGGCTCCATTCCTCATCGAGGATTACCAGGCAACCCAGTTGCTCCGCCCGTGGCAGGGCTGCGTTCGTTGCCCGCAGCAATGCTTCCAGCTCTTGTTCGACTTCGTGCCGCGGAGCTGCGCGGGCCCGCTCCGTGAGCGTCAGCAGGCCGAGGGGCTGCGGCAAGCCGTCCCCGGCGACGCAGGCCTGCAGTATGAAGCCGTGGGCCAACAGGCGATGTTCCAGAGGCTGTGGCACGATCTTCCGGCCTTCGGCAGTGTGGAACAGGTCGTTTATGCGCCCGGTCAGGCGCAGGAAGCCGTCGGTGTCGATTTCGCCCCGATCCCCGGTATGCAAGAACCCCTCGGCATCAATCATCTGAGCCGTGCGTTCGGGGTCACGGTGATAGCCGAGCATGGTCGCGCGGCTGCGCACCAGCACCTCCCGCTCCTCACCCAGACGGCATTCGACCCCGGGATTGGGCAGCCCGCACCAGCCCGGACGCAGCCGCTCTGGCCGCCCGACGTGGGAGTAACCGCAGTTCTCGGTCAACCCATATAGCTGGAACAGCCGTACGCCAATGCGGTGATACCACTCCAGCAGCTCAGCCGGTGCGACATCGCCACCGGCTACGCCAAAACGCAGCTGGTCCAGTCCCAGCTGCTCAAGCATACCGGCGGCTAGACGCCTGCCCAACAGAGGAATTTTCAGTGCCGCATCGAGTACCCGATGCTGTGCCCGGCGCATGACGCCCTGGCGAATCTGGTGCCATGTCGTTGAGGTACCGAGAAACAGAGTTGGCCGGGCCCGCTGCAGGTCGTCGATGAAGGTTTCGCGGCTATGGGCGAAGTACACCGTCATGCCCGACAGCAGAGATTGCATCTCAATGAACTGTCGCTCCATTACCTGGGACAATGGCAGCCACGAAAGTACCCGGTCCTGGTCATTCACCAGGAACAGACGCAGGAAATTGTTGGCGGCAAATTGCATGCTGGCGAAACTGAGCATGCAGCCCTTGGGCACCCCGGTGGTGCCGGCGGTGTACATGATGGTGGCCAGCTCGGCAGGGTCGCGCGTTACGACCTGCGCCAGGGGCTCGCTGGACTGCTGCAGGCTCGACCAGTCAAGCATTTGCTCGTCAGGCTCGGCCAGCGGCATACCAACCCAGGGTATGCCGCTGGGCAGGCCCGGCCGCACCCGTTGCCAATCATCCAGCTTACCGATGATGACGACCTTGGCCTCGGCATGCTCCAGCATCCGCCGGACGGCATCATCCGGCGTGGTCGGCGGCAGGGGCACGGAGATATGGCCAGCCATCCAGATGGCCAGATCACAGATGATCCAATGTGCGCAGTTTTTCGAGAGGATGGCAATGGTACTGCGCTCAGGCAGATTCAATTGCTGCAGCCAGCCGGCGAGGCGGCGCGCCTCATCAGCGCCCTGCCCCCAGGTCAACTCCTGTACCTGGCCGCCAGCCAATGGCTGGACTAGCCAGATCCGCTCCGGATGCAGCTGCGCCCGCTGGAAAAACGCGTCCAGTACCCGGACCTCCCCCGGTCCTGTCTGATTGTCCATGACCACTCCGCTGTACCGATGAATTGTGATTGTTATATGATCTGCCAGCGAATTCCAGCCACTTTTTTCAGCTGCGCTCCCGTACGCTGGCCGGGTTTGCCAGGCTGACCAGGTCAGCCACGCCGGCTGCCGGCAGCGGCATCTCCAGACAGGCCAGCCCGGCGGTGGGCATGGGATAATGGCGCTGGCGATGCCCATCCACCAGCAGGCTGAGCAATTGCCCGACCAGGGGTTGATGGCTGACCAGCAGCACTTCGCCTTCGACCCGATCAGCCAGCTCATCCAATGCAGCGAGAGGGTCGCTGTCCGGCGTCAACCAATCCACCGTAATGATGCTGCGGCGAAACCCCAGCTCCCGACGCATCAGCTCTGCGGTCTGCTGAGCCCGGCGATAGGGACTGGCGATAATCGCCTCCAGGCCATGGCCCGCCAGCAGGCCCGCCATGTCGGTTACTTCCTCACGCCCGGTGTCGGTCAGCCGCCGCTCGGCGTCACTGGCTGCCGAAGGCTCCGCCTGGCCATGGCGCAGAATCCACATCTTCATGGTTTCAGCCTGCTGCCATCACCCGGAGTAGCGTCCGTGTCATCGATCTCGTCCTCAGGCCGCAGCACCGGTGGCTCCGGCACGATGACGTCGCCCGCAGGTGCTACCACCGGCGCATCAGGTTCCTCTTCCACTACCGGTTCCACCACCGGTGGCGGCGTCACATCAGCGACGGAAGCATTGGTATCAGGCACTACCGGGGCCGCTGGCGGCACCGGAGCGGCATGCGCCGGGTCTACCGTTACCGGATCCTGGGCCGGGCGCGGTTGCCACTCGGCATTTTCATCCGGCCATTCCATGAACGGCCAGGGTTTCTCTTCGGCCGCCCCGGTGACATAGCGACCCATCTGCCAGGCATACTGCGACAGGCTGTTACCGAAGCCGGCCAATTGCCCGTTGGGTTCACCTGTAAACAGGCGAAACACGATCTGCAAGACCAGAATCGCCGCCAGCAGCACCTCGACCACCTGCCATGCCACCGCGAACAACAGGGTATAGATCAGGCGAAGCCAGAAATCGGCCGATGTGATGTTCTCTTTGAAAGCGTTCATTTCTGCTCCTTGGTCAATGGTGTGCTCGCCATGAAGGCGGAAAACTCGACATCGTGCTTCTGCTCTGCGCTCATCAACCGGCCGATAACGTCTGCCAGCGGCTGCTGCTCGAAGATGATGGCATGCAGACCCGCCACCAGCGGCATGTAGACACCTTCTTCCAGTGATTTCTGCCGTAGCACCTTCAGCGTATTTACCCCCTCGGCCACTTGCCCCAGCCGGGCAATACTCTCCTCCAGGGTCAGCCCTTTGCCTAGCGCATGCCCTACCTGATAGTTACGTGACATCGGCGAAGTGCAGGTAACTATCAGATCGCCCACGCCAGCCAGACCGAGGAAGGTCAACGGGTTGGCCCCCATATGCACGGCGAAGCGGGTCATTTCCGCCAGCGCGCGGGTAATCAGCATGCTTTTGGTGTTCTCACCCACGCCCATGGCTGCCGCCATGCCGGAGATGATCGCGTAGACGTTTTTCAGCGCCCCACCCAACTCGACCCCATAACGATCCTGGCTGGCATACACACGCAGGCTCTGGCAGCCCAGTACATCCTGCACCTGAGCACTCAGCGCCTCATCATCGCTTGCCACCACCGTCGCCGTCAGCGCCCCAGCCGCCATCTCCCGGGCCAGATTGGGTCCGGACAGCACCGCCACGCGGGCCTCGGGAACCTCCTGCTCGACGATTTGACTCATCATCAGAAAGCCCGGCTGCTCGATACCTTTCGTCGTGCTGATCAGCCCCTTCCCGGCCAGCCCGGGACCGATCTGTTGCAGCACACTGCGAAATGCGCCGCTGGGAATGGCCAGAAACACCAACTCTGCCGCGCTCAGCGCCGACGCCATATCAGTGGTGACGGTCAGCTGGGGGTCCAGTTTGATTCCCGGCAGATACCGGGTATTTTCCCTCTGCTCGCGCATTTCGCTCGCCTGCTCTTCATTACGTAGCCACAGCGTTGTCGGAACGCTATTGCTCGCCAGCAGGTTGGCCAGAGTAGTACCGAAACTGCCGCCACCCAGAACGGTAACGGGGACCTTGTGGTCGGTCATGCAAATTCCTTGAGACAGAAAACAACTCTCAGTATATGTCCGCCAACAGTAACAGCGAAGCGCTGATGAAAAAACCTGGCCGCAGGTTTACCATGGACATCAGTCAAAACAACTCGCGCCCCGTGTTCTGGGCTAAACTTCTGAGCCAATCCAGAGTGACAAGGACTGTCGTCGTGCCTCAACCACTTCAGAACCAGGCCAAGTCATGCTGCAGCGTCGCCTGACAACGCCGGCGTCAGTGTGTCCGCTTCCCGGCATGCGCGCGCAGGAGCAGCCCCGATGAATATTTTTCGACGCGGCAGCATTACCCGCCGTTTGATTACCATCGCCCTGCTCCCGGCCATCCTCCTGGGGGTCACCCTGCTGGGCTACTTCACCCATGTCCGCCTGGAAGCACTCGACCGCGAAATGCAAACCACCGGCCAGTTGATTGCCGATCAGCTGGCGCCAGCGACCGAATACGGCGTCATAACCGGTAATCTCGACCTGCTGAGAAACCTCATCAAGGGCTCCTTGAGGATGCCCAATGTGCATAAGATCGAGGTGCTTGATCAGGACGGTAATTTGTTGGCGATGGAGCAGAAGACTTCTGTGGCCCAAGGGCCGCTGCGTCTGTTCAGCGCCCAGATCGAGCGCCAGGGCATCCCCCTGCACTATGATTTGTTTCTGCTCAACACCGATGTCGTGGAAGACCATCAACCCCAGCAATTGGGGCAGGTTCGTATCAGCCTCAGCTATCAATCATTCGTCGAACGTCAGCGCAGCATCCTGTTTCGCAGCCTGCTATTGGGTGCAGTAGTGCTGCTCGCTGCCCTCCTGTTATCGACCCGCCTGGCCCGGGCTTTCGCTCGCCCATTGGTAGAAATGCGCAAAGCCGTTCAGGCCCTGCAGGACGGGCGCCTCGATACCCGCCTCGAGATCCGCGAGCGCAACCAGATGGGTGAGCTGATGGCCAATATCAACCGCCTGGCAACGACCCTGCAGCAGGCCGAGATGCAGCAGCACAACGCCATGACCGAACTCATCAATGCGCGAGAACAGGCAGAGCAGGCCAGCCGGGCCAAGTCGGACTTTCTGGCGATGATGAGCCATGAATTGCGTACCCCGATGAACGGCGTGATGGGCATGCTGCAATTGCTGGAAACCACCGAACTGACCAATGAACAAGTCGAATATTGCCGCATCGCCAGCGAATCCACCGAGCACCTGCTCAAGGTCATCAACGATATTCTCGACTTCTCCCGGGTCGAACGCGAAGCCTTCGAACTGGAGCATATTCCCTTCGACTTGTCCGCCCTGCTGGACCGGACCGCCATCGCATTCGAATATGCCACTCGCAAAAAGGGCCTGTCACTGAGTGTCGAACGGAACGGCCAACCACCAAACCCTGTGGTACTGGGCGATCCGACGCGCCTGCGGCAGATACTGGTAAATTTGCTGGGCAACGCGTTGAAATTCACCGAACAGGGCCTGATCCAGCTGAGCGCACATTGGCAGGTGGACGCCAACGGCACACTGCAGCTGACCTGCAGTGTGATGGATAGCGGAATAGGCATCGCCCCCGAGCGCCTGGAGCGCATGTTCGATGCTTTTCAACAGGGCGACAGCAGTACGTCCCGACGCTTCGGTGGCACCGGCCTGGGGCTGTCGATCGCCCGTAACTTCGCCCGCAAGATGGGGGGTGAACTGAAAGCGACCAGCCAACCCGGCCAAGGCTCCTGCTTCATCCTGAACCTCCCCTTCGAGTTGCCCGGCCAAGCGCAGGCGGCGATGGATATCCCGCCGATCGAAGCTGCTCGTGTCGGCACTCTGCCGGTGTTGCTGGTAGAAGATAATCCGGTCAACCAGATGGTCATGGAAGGCATGCTGCGCAGCCTGGCCCTCCCGGTGGTACTCGCCGAGGATGCGCAGCAAGCCATGCAATTACTCAAGGACCCCACCCAGGCCTTTTCGATTATTTTCATGGACATCCTGCTGCCGGACATGAATGGCTTCGACACCTACCGCTGGTATCTCCAGCATTGCGCCGACGTCCATATCCAGCCGCGCCCCTGCATCGCACTGACTGCCAGTGCCTCCGACGAAGATCGCCGCCGCAGCGAGGAAGCAGGCATGCAGGGTTTTCTCAGTAAACCCGTGACCCGCAAGGCGCTGCGGCAAGTACTGGAACACTGGCTCTGAGCCGGCTTGCATCAGCGCGATTGATTGACTGGCATTTAGCAATATCCCGGGGATGGATTCAGCGGGGGCAAACGGGCGACACTGGCCGCCCCATCATCATTTCAGGAATCCATCAGGCATGAGCGTTGTAGCCAGCTATCCGATCACACTGGAATCACCCTTCGCGACCCTGCCCGAGCTCCTGGCCCTGAACGCCAGGTACCGGGCTGATCATCCCGCCGTTATCCAGGATGGACAGCGGCTCAGCTATGCCGAGCTGGATACTCAGGTGAATCGCGCCGCCGCCGCGCTGCAGCGCGGCGACTTGCAGCCGGGCGACGCCATCGCCATCTGCGCCGCCAACTCGATACCTTATGCCGTGCTGTTTCTCGCCGCTTTGCGCGCCGGTATGGTCGTCGCCCCGCTAGCGCCCTCGTCCACCGCTGACAGCCTGGTCAACATGCTGCGTGACTCCGCCGCCAAGCTGTTGTTCGTTGACCAGTCCGTCGCCCAGGCGCTGCAACCGGTGACAGGACAGATCCAGATACCGTTACTGAGTCTGGATGACAGCCAGCCGAATACCGGCTTCAGCCAGTGGCTGGCCGACAGCATGCCCACCCCCGTGGAGCTCAAGCCCGAGACGCTGTTCAATATCATCTATTCCTCCGGCACCACCGGCGAGCCCAAGGGTATCGTGCATGACCACCTCATGCGCTGGTCGCACATCCAGCGCGGCATCGCCTTCGGCTACGGCGCCGACGGCGTCACGCTGATGTCCACCCCGCTGTATTCCAACACCACGCTGGTCTCCTTCCTGCCGACCATCGGCCTGGGCGGGACCCTGGTGCTGATGAGCAAGTTCGACGCGCAGAAATACCTGGAGCTGGCCCAGGAGCACCGCGCCACCCATACCATGCTGGTGCCGGTGCAGTATCAGCGCATCATGGCTCGTGATGACTTCGACCGTTACGATCTGTCCAGCTTCAAGATGAAGTTCAGTACCAGCGCGCCGTTCCATGGTGAGCTCAAAGCCGACATCCTGGAACGCTGGCCAGGCGGGTTGGTCGAGTTTTACGGCATGACCGAAGGCGGTGGCTCCTGCATGCTGCTGGCCCACGAATTTACCGACAAGCTGAACACCGTCGGTCGGCCGCTGGATGGCCACGACATGCGGGTCATCGACGAAGACGGCAATGAGCTGCCCGTCGGCGAAATCGGTGAAGTGGTCGGCCATTCCATCGCCATGATGAGCGGCTACCTGAACAAGCCGGAAAAGACCGCCGAAGCCGAATGGTACGACCACACCGGCAAACGCTTCATCCGCACCGGCGATGTCGGCCGGTTCGATGAGGAGGGCTTCCTCACCCTGATGGATCGCCGCAAGGATATGATCATCAGCGGTGGTTTCAACATCTACCCCAGCGATCTCGAAGCCGTGCTGCGCCAGCATCCGGACCTGGTGGAAGTCACCGTTATTGGCGTGCGTTCCACCAGCTGGGGTGAAACCCCGGTCGGCTATGCCGTACTCAAGCCCGGCGCCGATACCCCTGCCGAACACATTCTGCAATGGTTCAATGGTCAGGTGGGCAAGACCCAGCGCCTGAACCGCCTCATCCTCACCGATGAGCTGCCCCGCAGCGCTATCGGCAAGGTCCTCAAGCGCGAACTGCGCGACCAGTTCCAGGCCGAATTCGGCGTTCTGGACTGAAGCTGGAGCCTTTAACTGCCAGCGCAGAGATACATAAATTTTTGTCCTGCGCTGGCATCACGGGTATCCTCAACGCCTCTGGTCTGTCCGGGTGTGACTTTCACCCCGCGTCAGCAGTCTGAGCTTACGCTGGCGGACTTCATCGTTCATCAACCCCCCGCCATGCCGATACAATAGCGCCCCACCGAACGGGGAAGAGCAGGAGCCTCTATGTCAAAACAAAATGCGTTCAGCCGGGAAGATCTGCTTAAATGCAGTCGTGGCGAGTTGTTCGGCCCCGGTAACGCACAGTTGCCAGCCCCCAACATGCTGATGATCGATCGCATCACCCACATCAGCGAAACGGGCGGCCGCTTCGGCAAGGGCGAAATCGTTGCCGAACTGGATATTCATCCCGACCTGTGGTTTTTCGCCTGTCACTTCGAAGGCGACCCGGTAATGCCGGGCTGCCTGGGTCTCGACGCCATGTGGCAGCTGGTCGGTTTTCACCTTGGCTGGCTCGGCTTTGAAGGCCGCGGTCGCGCCCTGGGCTCGGGCGAAGTGAAGTTCTTCGGGCAGGTCCTGCCGACCGCGAAGAAAGTCACTTACACCATACATATCAAACGCACCATCAACCGCGCCCTGACTCTGGGCATCGCCGACGGCACCATGGCGGTTGACGGTCGCGAGATCTACTCCGCGGAAGGTCTGCGTGTGGGTCTGTTCACTTCTACTGATAGTTTCTGAGGATCATCACTATGCGTCGCGTCGTGATTACCGGTATGGGCATTGTCTCCTGCCTCGGCCAGGACCTGGAAAGCGTGGCTGCCAGCCTGAAAGAAGGCAAGTCAGGCATCACTCACAACCCCGAATACGCAGAAATGGGCCTGCGCAGCCATGTCTCCGGCAGCGTGAAGATTGACCTGGACGCCGCTATCGACCGTAAGGTCAAGCGCTTCATGGGCGATGCTGCGGCATTCGCCTATCTGTCCATGCAGCAGGCGATCGCCGATGCTGGCCTGACGGAAGAGCAGATCAGTAACCCGCGCACCGGCCTGATTGCCGGCAGCGGCGGCGCCTCGACCTTGAACCAGATGGAGTCGATCGACATTCTGCGTGACAAGGGCGTGAAGAAGATCGGGCCGTATCGTGTGCCGCGCACCATGGGCAGCACCGTTTCCGCCTGTCTGGCTACCCCGTTCAAGATCAAGGGCATCAACTACTCGATCTCCTCCGCCTGCGCCACCAGTGCCCATTGCATCGGCAGCGCCATGGAGCAGATCCAGCTGGGCAAACAGGACGTGGTCTTCGCTGGTGGTGGTGAAGAAGAGCACTGGAGCCAGTCCATGCTGTTCGACGCCATGGGCGCGCTGTCCACCCAGTACAACGACACCCCGGAAAAGGCCTCCCGCGCCTATGACGCCAAGCGTGACGGTTTCGTCATCGCCGGCGGCGGCGGCATGGTTGTGGTCGAAGAGCTGGAGCACGCGCTGGCGCGTGGTGCCAAGATCTACGCGGAAGTCGTCGGCTACGGCGCCACCTCCGACGGTTACGACATGGTCGCCCCCAGTGGTGAAGGCGCGGTACGCTGCATGCAGCAAGCCATGGCTACCGTTGAAGGCACCATCGACTACCTCAACACCCACGGCACCTCCACTCCGGTGGGCGACGTGGCCGAACTCAAGGCCATCCGTGAAGTGTTCGGTGACAAGTCCCCGAAGATCAGCTCGACCAAGAGCCTCTCGGGTCACTCGCTGGGTGCAGCCGGTGTGCAGGAAGCCATCTATTGCCTGCTGATGATGCGCGACAACTTCCTCGCCGCCTCGGCCAATATTGATGAGCTGGACGAAAACGCAGCCGATCTGCCGATCCTGCGCGAGCGCCTGGACCAGGCCGTCGACCTGATCATGTCCAACAGCTTCGGCTTCGGTGGCACCAACGCCACCCTGATCCTCAAGCGCTGGAACGGCGCCTGAGACTGATGGCGGGCAGAATCCTCTGCCCGCCCTTCCTACTTCTTCACAGCCCCGCCAACGGCTACCTCAGCCGGTGTCGCCCGGCGCGCCAGCAGCGCCATGGTGGCTGCCGCAACACCGCATACACTGATCATCCCGGTCATCGGTAACGCCGTTCCATTGTGCAATGCCCCCACCAGCGCCGAAACAATGCCGGCGATGGTGAACTGCAGAGTGCCCATCAGCGCAGAAGCGACGCCGGCCTGGTGTCCATGCCCGGCCAGCGCACAGGCCGAGGAATTGGGCAATACCAACGCCAGTAGCGCCATACACATGAACAGCGGCACCAGTAGCGGCCATAGAACGGGCGGTTCGAACAGCGCCACTGCTGACAGCGCCAGGGTGCTGCCCATGAACAGCAAGGTGGTGATCTTCAGCAGCTTGAGCGGAGTGCGTCGACGCAACAGACGGCTGTTGAATTGCGCCGATAACACGAAGCCGGCCGAGTTCATGCCGAAGAACCAGCCATAGTGCTGCACCGGCACGTCATACAGTTCGATAAAAACGAAGGGCGAACCGGCGATATAAGCGAACATCCCGGCCATGGCGATACCGCCAGTCAGTGCATGGAACATGAATTGCGGCTCCCTCAGCAGCCGGCCGTAGCGCCCCAGTGCACTGGATAGCCGGCTGGGCGGAATATGCTGCGGCAGGGTTTCCGGCAACCGAAAGAACACCAGAAAACCGAAGACGCCAGCGAACACCGCCAGAAACGCGAAAATCAACTGCCAGCCCCCGAACAGCATTAGCCAACCACCCGCCAGCGGGGCCAGAATAGGCGCGACGCCCATGACCAGCATCAGCTGCGAAAAGGCCCGCGCCGCCTCGATGGGCGTACAGATATCACGCACCACCGCCCGGTTGACCACCATACCGGCGCATCCGCCCAGCGCCTGGGCAAAACGGGCGATGATCAGCCACTCCAGGGTCGGTGCCAGAGCGCACCCGATAGAGGCCAGAGTAAACAGGCCGATACCGAACAACAGCGGCTTGCGGCGTCCAAAGCGATCCGCCAAAGGACCGTAGAAAAGCTGCCCCAACGCCAGCCCGATAAAATAGGCCGACAGGCTCAGCTGAACATGCTCGGAGTCGGTGGCGAAGAATTGCGCAATCGCGGGGAACGCAGGGAGATAAAGATCAATTGCCAGAGGCCCGAAGGCGCTCAGGCCACCCAGAATGAGTAGCAAGCGTAAGGTCATGTAGCGGTCCAGAATGCAGGGGCCGAACGGCTTGGGGCTCGGCGCAATCAGACATCATGCCAGATCGCGCCGAGACAGAAAAACCCCAAGGCCTGCTCGGGCATCGCGATAGTCGTCAGGGGGTGTCGAGTGTGACCCGGTCGAGCACGACCCGGTCAGGCGCGACCCGGTCGTTACATTTAATCTTCGTGCAAACGCACATTGAGTTGATCGACAATCGGCGCCCACTCGGCGTCTTCGCGCATTTCCTCCTTGAGAAACAGGGCCTGGGTCGGTGTCCAGAATGGTGCATCGATCAGTTTGATCTCAGGCGGCAGGGAATGGCTGGCAAAAAAGGCCTCGATATCCTCGGGGGTTGACGGCAAGCCAAGCTGGTCAAACAGATCCCCCAGATCCTTGTTCGGCAGTTCCATAGGTACCTCCTCTCATTGCTGCTCACTGTATTCATTAAAGCAGAAGTTGCGGCTTGAGCCCGGCCATTGTCTGTTCGGTTCAGTGTGCTGCGCGTGACCTGTTACCCCCAGGCAGGCACAATGGGTTCTTTTCTCCGGAGCACAGCCATGGCCGACCGCCCCACCCTTGACGATGAAACCCTGGCATTCGCCGAGCGCATGTTCGATCTGGCCCGCCACGGCGATGCCGCGCAATTGAAGACGATGCTCGAAGGCGGCCTGCCGGCCAACTTGCGCAACAGCAAGGGCGACAGCCTGTTGATGCTGGCGAGTTATAACGGCCAGCTTGACGCCGCCGAAGTGCTGCTCACCCATGGCAGCGACCCGGAGCTGGCCAATGACCGCTGCCAGACACCGCTGGCCGGCGTGCTGTTCAAGGGTGACATGGCCATGCTGGAGCTCCTGTTGACCCATGGCGCCGACGCCAACGGCTGCCCCAGGGCGGCAAGCCGCCGCTGATGTATGCCGCCATGTTCAACCGCACCGATATGCTGGAACGCTTGCTGCAGGCCGGTGCGGACCCACAGGCGACCGATGCCGATGGCAAGACCGCCCTGGATCTGGCCCAGGCCATGGGCGCTCGGGACGCCATTACTTTGCTCGAACGGTTCTGACGCAGCACTCCACCCGTCACTCCAGGCTTGAAGCCCAGGCGGCTGCGCGGGCAGAATACTGTATGCCCAACCAGCCAACAGCCCAGACCATCTCTGATCAACCGCCGCCGTTCTATTACCTGCACAACTTCCAGCAGGCGATGAACTGGGTGCGGCAGCGCTATGCCGATCTGCTCGATGATGAGGAACAGCGTTTTCTCAGCTGTTTCGATGCACTGCCCAAAGCATCGCAGGCACTGCTGGTCAGATTGATCATGCGCAAGGGCCCGCACTTTCGCCGCAGCCGCCTGAACTACCTGGAAATTGGCGATCTTGATATCGCCGCCGCGCCATTGCTGGAGCTCGGCTGGCTGAATGATCAACACCCTCTGGATGCGGCCGAACTGGGCGCTCTGCTGCGCAAGGACGAGGTCGCCGCCCTGCTACCGCCCGCAGCGGAGCTGCGCGCTCTGCGCAAACCCCAACTGGTGGAACGTCTGCAGGCCAGCGAACCCGAGGCCCGCTGCTTTCGCCAGTGGTGTCCGGACCACGCCGAGCGCCTGCTGACGCTGCAAGTCGGTGAGCTATGCGAACGCCTGCGGTTGATGTTCTTCGGCAACCTGTCCCAGGGCTGGGAGGAATTCGTGCTCGCCGAACTGGGCATCTTCCGCTACGAAAGCGTGAACATCACTCCCGAGTCCCGCGGCTTCTCCTGCCGCCAGGATATCGAGCTGTACCGGCACCTGCATCACTGCCGCAGCCAACTGGAGGCCGGCCTACCCTGTGCCGAGGTGCTGACGCTACTGGGTGAACCGCAATGCGACAATCCCTGGCTGCGCAGCCGCCACGCCCGGTTACTGTTCGCCCTGGCCCGTCAACTGGAACGGGAAGCGAACCTACCCCAGGCGCTGATGCTCTATGAGCGCAGCGGCTGGACCGGCGCGCGTCAGCGGCAGATTCGTATTCTGGAAAAACTGCAGCAGTATCAAGGAGCCTGGGAACTGGTGCAGGCCGCCATCACCGTGCCGGAGAACGAAGCCGAATTGCAGCTGGCCCTGCGCGCCCAACGCCGCCTGGCCCGCAAGCTCGCGCAACCACCTCACCCGGTGATCATCGATTCCGACACCCTGCGCATCGACCTGACGCTCCCCGGTCCGCATTCGCTGGGCGTCGAGACAGCCGTGCGCGAACATCTGCATGCCGACCAGGCGCCGGTGCATTACGTGGAGAACAGCCTGATCACCGGGCTGTTCGGCTTGCTCTGCTGGGACGCCATCTTCGCGCCCCTGCCCGGGGCCTTCTTCCACCCGTTCCAGAGCGCCCCGGCCGATCTGCACAGCCCCGACTTCCAGCAGCGCCGGCATGAGCTGTTTGCCGCCAGCCTGGCGCACCTGGACAGCGACACCTGGCAGCACCGCATCCGCCATACCTGGCACGCCAAACAGGGTATCCAGAGTCCCTTCGTCCACTGGCCAGTGCTCACCGAAACGCTGTTGGACCAGGCGCTGCACTGCCTGCCGCCAGCCCACCTGCGGACCTGGTTCCAGCGCATGCTGCAGGATATCCGCGCCAACCGCGCCGGCATGCCCGACCTGATCCAGTTCTGGCCCGAGCAACGCCGCTACCGGATGATTGAAGTGAAGGGTCCCGGTGACCGCCTGCAGGACAATCAGCGCCGCTGGCTGGAATTCTGCAACCGCCATGGCATGCCGGTTGCGGTCTGCCATGTGCAGTGGGCCAACCCATGAACTACCGCATCGCAGTGCGAGCGCTGTGCGAATTCACCGCGCGCGAAGGCGATCTGGATCTGCGTTTCACTCCGTCCCCCAGCGCCCAGGAAGGCATGGCCGGACACCGGACCGTGGTATCCCGACGCGGCCCGGCCTACCTGAGTGAAGTACCCCTGGCTGGCAGCTACGAGGGATTGCTGGTTACCGGCCGCGCCGACGGTTATGACCCGGCGCTCAACTTGTTGGAAGAGATCAAGACCCACCGCGGCGACGTCAAGCGCATCCCCCACAATCACCGGCTGCTGCACTGGGCCCAGGTCAAGGTCTACGGGTGGCTGTTGTGCGCCGAGTACGAGCTGGAGGAAATCGACCTGGCGGTGGTTTATTACAACGTGCTCAGCCAACAGGAAACGGTATTGCGCGAACGCTTCGGTGCCGACAGCCTGCGGGAATTCTTCGAGTTGCAGTGTCGCCGTTTTCTCGCCTGGGCCGAGCAGGAAACCGCCCACCGCGCCGCCCGGGATCAGAGCCTGACCCAGCTGCAGTTCCCCTGGCCGAGCTTTCGCCGCGGCCAGCGCCAGCTCGCCAATACAGTGTACCGGGCCGCCCGGGATGGCCAGACGCTGATGGCCCAGGCCACCACCGGCATCGGCAAGACCCTGGGCACCCTCTTTCCCCAGCTCAAGGCATTTCCCGAGCAGCAACTCGACCGGCTGTTCTTTCTCACCGCCAAAACACCAGGGCGCCAGTTGGCCCTGGATGCCCTGGCCAGCCTGCGCGTCCAGCAGCCGGACTTACCGCTACGGGTACTGGAGCATGTCGCTCGGGACAAGGCCTGCGAATATCCCGACCACGCCTGCCACGGCGAATCCTGCCCGCTCGCCCGGGGTTTCTACGACCGCCTGCCGGCGGCCCGGCAGGCCGCCTCGGAACGCCGCTGGCTGACCCGCCAGGCGGTGCGCGAGATCGCCCTGGCCCATGGCATCTGCCCCTACTACCTCAGCCAGGAACTGTGCCGCTGGACCGATATCGTGGTCGCTGACTACAACTACTACTTCGACATGACCGCCCTGCTCTACAGCCTGACGGTGGTGAACGACTGGCGGGTGACCCTGCTGGTAGACGAAGCCCATAACCTCATCGACCGCGCCCGCGGCATGTACACTGCGGAACTGGATCAGGGCAATTTCAACGCCCTGCGCAAAACCGCCCCCAGCGCCCTGAAAACACCGCTGGATCGAGTCAATCGCCACTGGAACCAGCTACACCGCGACCAGCAGGCCGAGTACCAGATCTACCCCGCCATCGCTGACCTGTTCATCCTCAGCCTGCAGAAAGCGGTCAGCGCCATCACCGACCATCTCAGCGACCAGCCCGAGGGCAACGATGCGGCGCTGCTGCGTTTCTATCTGGACGCCATGCTGTTCTGCCGGCTCGCCGAACAGCATGGGCCCCATTCCCTGTTCGATATCACCCGCCGCCAGCTGGGCCGGCGTGCGCTGTCGACCCTCTGCCTGCGTAATATCGTCCCGGCGCCTTTCCTGCGCGACCGCTTCACCGTTGCGCACAGCAGCACGCTGTTCTCGGCCACCCTGAGCCCACAGCACTACCACGCCGATCTACTGGGCCTGCCGGCAGATACCCAGTGGCTGGAAGTGGAATCACCGTTCACCGCCGAACAGTTGCAAGTGCGTTTTGTCGGTAACCTGTCGACCCGCTATCAGCACCGCGCCGACAGCCTGCGACCGATCGCACAGCTGATCGCTAGGCAGTTTCGTGAGCGCCCAGGTAACTATCTGGCCTTTTTCAGCAGCTACGCCTATCTGCAGCAGGTGCTGGACGTCATGCGCGCAATGGCGCCGGAGATACCGGTGCGGGAACAGTCACGGCAAATGGACGAAGCGCAGCGCGAAGCCTTTCTCGAGGGGTTCACCGATGACACCCGCTGCATCGGCTTCGCCGTGCTCGGTGGCGCTTTCAGCGAAGGTATCGATCTGCCGGGCAAACGGCTGGTCGGCGCCTTTGTCGCCACCCTGGGGTTGCCCCAGGTCAATCCGGTGACCGAAGAAGTGAAAAGCCGCATGCAGACGATGTTCGGCAAGGGCTATGACTACGCCTATCTGTATCCGGGATTGCAGAAAGTGGTGCAGGCGGCCGGTCGGGTGATCCGCACCACCGAGGACCAGGGCGTGGTCTGGCTGCTGGATGATCGCTTCGGCCAACTGGCAGTACGACAGTTACTGCCGCGCTGGTGGCAACTGGAGCGTCACCGTCTGGAACTCCAGCCCGAACCCGGCACGATTCAGCCGCTGTTTCCCGGGTAGGAAGGGCTTTCCAAGGCCCCTCCCACAGCCAGCCTAAACAAGCCAGCACTCAACCTGCAGCCTTGCTTACCGCTGGACCTGAACCCTCACCACCTTGTTGTACTGACGATGGGCAAACTCGCCGGTGACCTCGCCCTGTTCATCCATCAGCGGAAACACGTAGCGCGGCGTCATTATCACTTCGTAATCATGGCTCCCCGCAGGCCGCACTTCGACTTCGAGAAAGCCATAGTGCTTGCCGCCGTCGATCAACTGGTTGCCGTTCCAGATTTCCGGCGCATCGCCGTGGGCACTCCAATGGGTCTCCTGGGCCTCTGTGGGCAACTGATCGAAGGGCACATAGTCGGTAGTCGGCGCATAACCCGGGCCACGCAGACCGTCCCCGGCAAAGCCCACATCCCAGTAATGCACGCCATCCAGCTGCACGTATTCGAGCAGTTCGTCATGCCCGGCGAGCACTGCGGTCACCCCGTAGCGCTCGAACAGCTCATGATAGATGCGCATCGGCTGGCCGGACTGGTTGTCCTCGTTGTTCGGAATGCCGGCGCTGCCCGATGGCAGACTGTGTACCCCGGTACCGAAAGGCATATGGTGGAACTGCACAAAAATCACCTGGCCTTTAGCCTGGGCATCAGCCAGTTCGCTCACCGCCCAGTTCCACTGCTCACTGCCGCGGTTGAAGTCCGGCACCCGCGATTGCACACCATCAATGGCCAGGTTGGTGTCCTTGAGCGGATCGCTGTCATCGCCATTGGACGAGTCGAGGGTGATCAGGGTGACCGGGCCGTAGTCCACGCGATAGTAGCGTTTCTCGTAGCGCTCATCGGTGCCGTAGTTGCGTGGCAACTCCCAGTAGCTGTTCCACTTGTCGTAGGAGCGCATTACCGCTGGCGGTGTGTAGGAGCCGCCTTCGGGATGCCAATAGTTTTCATGGTTGCCCAGTGCCGGGAAGATCGGTGTGCTGGAAGCGAAGTCGCTCCACTCACCCGCGGCATGGCGCCAGAACTCATCCCAGTCCAGCTGGCGACCGCCCTTCTCCACCAGATCCCCGGCAATCGCCCAGAAATCCGGCTGACGTTCCATCGCATACTGGATATTGGCGCGGTAGCCGGTGGTCTGGTCGACCGGGTACAGGCGGTCGTAGGTGGCGGGATCGGTCTCCAACTTATCACCACCGATCATCAGGGCGCTGGCGCCCCAGGCCACGTTTTTCTCGGTGGACTCTGGCTCGGTTTCCATGTCGGACATGGCCAGGAAGCGGATGCTCGCGCGTTCGCCCACAGCCGGTGCGGTGGTGAACTGCGCTTCCATCAGGGTTTCGCTGCCCGGTTGCCGAACCTGGTATTCATAGGTGGTCGCTGCACTGAGGCCCTCTACCCGCACCACGTGCCGGTACGGCAACGCCGGCGCCTGCCCTGCCGCCACGTCGGCATGAATACCGCCGAAATTACGCTCGCCATGGATGTATTCGACCTCGCTGTCGCCATAGCCCAAGGCCTCGACCAGCTCCGGTTCGGAGGTGAAACTACCAACTCCATCGACTACCAGCTCGCCGGCCACGTCGGTATCAGTGAACCAGATGACGCTGATCGCGGTATCGGTCGGGTTCTGCAAGTAAGGCAGCACCCGTACGCGGGTATCCGGCGCAGTCTCCCCCGGCGCCGGTGCGGCATTGTCATTGGAGGAGCTGGAACCATCCAGGCAGCCTGCCAGCCACAGGCTGGATGCGGCGACGATCAAACTCGCCATAGCAGTCTTCTTCATGCACTTGTTCTCGGTAGGATTGTGATGACGCGCCAGCATGGCAGCGCCGCGTGTCATCCCTGTTGCACTTCCGAGAAGATTTGACGCCCGATCAAGACCAGGCACGCAAAGCGATCAATCCCGCTGGGTGATCACCACCGCCGTTCATTGAGCGCATTGAACAGGATCGCCAGGGAAAACAGCACCGACTCCAGGTCGCTGTTGATATAGGCGTTGGGGTAGAGCGCCGAAACTGCCGGAACTAATCCGTCTCGTCAACGACAGAAATAAGGTCTGCCCTCGTTTAGTTCACCGGCGACCGGCTTGTCGATTATCCGCCTGGAGGTTCAGCATGCCCTATTGGGAAACCCTCACCGACCGCTCACTCTGGCTGCAATTGGGAATTCTGGTTACCGTCACCCTTGCCACCTACCTGCTGCTGTCTATCGCACTGCGGGTGGTGAGTCGGCAGTTGGAGCAGCGTGACAAAGGAACCCAATCCCGGGTGTTCTATTTCGCCTCGGAGCTGTTGCGCTCGACCAGCAAGCTGCTGATCTTCGCCTTCGCGCTGATGATCGGGCTGAAGACCGTCGAGCTGGCGCCCCGCTGGGAATCGGCGATGTCCCATGGCTGGTTCATCGCCCTGGCCTTTCAGATCGCACTCTGGCTTGATCACGCTGTCAAGCTCTGGACCGACAGCCTGACCCGCGACGGCAAGGCGCGCAACCCGGTGACCACTACCCTGCTGGGCATCATCATGCGCATAGTGATCTGGACCATGATGCTGCTGTCGATCCTCGCCAATCTGGGTGTCGACATCACCGCCATGATCGCCAGTCTCGGGGTTGGCGGTATAGCCATCGCCCTGGCCGTGCAAACGCTGCTCAGTGACATGTTCGCCTCCATGTCCATCGGTATCGACAAGCCCTTCGAGATCGGCGACTTCGTGGTCTTCGGTGAAGTGGCCGGCACCATTGAGCATATAGGCCTTAAAACCACCCGTATCCGCGCCCTGAGTGGCGAGCAGATCGTGATCGCCAATGCCGACCTGCTCAGTCAGATCGTGCACAACTACAAGCGGATGAATACCCGGCGGATCGTATTCACCTTCGGCATCAGCTACCACACCCCGGCGAACCAGGTACGCGAGGTCGGGGCGCAGATCAAACGCATCATTGATAGCACCGAGAAGACCAAATTCGACCGCGCGCACTTCTTTGCCTTCAACGAAAGCCAGCTGACATTCGAGGTGGTGCATATCGTCCAGACTGCTGACTACAATCAGTACATGGATATTCAGCAAGAGATCAATCTGCAATTGTTGCAAGCGCTGCGCGACATGGACGTGGAGTTCGCTTTCCCCATCCGTCGCGTAGAATTCATCGGTGGCGACCTGCCCGAAGTCAAGGTCGCCGGCATGCCCGACAAAGCCGCTTCAGCCAATACCCCGCCTTATGGCGGCGTATCCTGACGGTAGACTCGACGACAACCGCAGGATCGTGCAGGATGTGCGCGATCCCGTTTAATGGAGATACCATGAGCACTTTCCGCACGCTGCTGCTGCCTGCCACACTGGCAGCCACCCTGCTGTTTGCTGGCTGCGCCAGCACCACCTCGTCCACGTCCCCGGATGCCCTCACCGCTCACGCCTGGGCGCTGGTCGAAGCAACCGACGCCGACGGCCGTCTCGACACAGACCTCACCGGTGGTAGTCGCGCACCCATCGAACTGAGCTTCCAGCCCGACCGTATCGGCGTGAGCAATGCCTGCAATGGCATGGGCGGGAACTACACACTCAAGGGCGACACCCTGGAAGTAGGTATGCTGATGCAGACCATGATGGCTTGCGAACCACCGTTGATGGCCCGCGAAAATGCCATCAAGCAACGCCTGGAAAAGCCGTTGCAAGTGCAGCTGAGCGATGCCGGCACGCGGCTGACCCTGCGCAACGGTGCCGGAATCATGACCTTTCAACCCGCGGCCGATCATTCCGCCCATTGAACATACCGGGCAGGCCAACACGGCCTGCCCGACCACTCATCCACCCGCCTGAACTCCCCGCACGCCCTCCCATCACAGTAATGAACGGCAACTCAATGGCTGATTCATCATCTGTGGAGGACCCATGATCAGATTGCGCAATCTCACTTACGGCCTGCTGGCAGTCGGCGCCGTGACGGCCCTGTACCGTAAATACGCCGATACCTCACAATCGGCCCCCGTCCGTTTCATCGACGCAGCCATGCTCCAGGGGCTGGCCGAAATAGAGGCGGCACGCCTGGCGCTGGAGAGAACCGGCAACGACAAGGTCAAGGAGTTCGCCCGCCAGATGATCGAGGATCACACCGCGATCAATCGTGAACTTGAGCAACTGGGCAACAGCCGCGGCTATCCTGTCGCCGGCACGGACAGTCTCGCCCCAAAAGCCCGCGACACCTTGCTGAATCTCAGATCTGTCCAGTCCTTTGACCAGGCTTATGCCGAACATCAGATTACCGCACACCGCAAGGCGATCGACCTGTACCGGCGCGGCACCCGGCTCGATGACTTCGACATCAGCAACTTCGCCAGGGCAACCCAGAGCAAGATGGAGCATCACCTGGCCATGACCGAGCAACTGGCCGATGAGCTGAGCGCAGGTATGGCTCCGGCCACGGCAGCCGATGCCGCGGCGACTGCAGAAGTCGACTCTGGCCTGAGCAGCGGCAGCCCGCAGCAGAATCGCGGCGACGCCGCCAATCCCCATCACTGACACCCAGGGGGCACCCATGGCAACAACACCGAAAACCCCGGTCAGCCTGGCCGTCTATCTCACCTTCCCCGGCAACTGCCGGGAAGCTCTGCAGTTCTATGCCCGGGAGCTGGGCGGCACCCTGGGCGAAATTCACAGCCACCGCGATGCGCCGGAAGGCACCGGAGTGCCCGAAGATTGGCTGGATCAGGTCATGCATGGCGAGGTCACCGTGGCCAATCAGGTGATCATGGGCTCTGACGCACCGCCGGGTACCTATCAGCAGGCCCAGGGCGTGTTTGTCCAGCTGTACTACGATGATGTGCTGACCGCCGAGCAGGCCTACAACCGGCTGTCCGATGGCGGCACCACCCGTATGCCCTTTGGGCCCAGCTTCTGGGCCAAGGGCTTCGGCATGCTCACCGATCGTTTCGGCATCGGCTGGATCATCACCAGTCGTTACATCGAGTCGGCCGACTGGAAATAACCCGGCGGGCGCGGGCTCATACCCTGCGCACCGTGGCGAGCAGGCCGGCGGCAACGCCGAACATGACGCCAAAACTGCGATTGAGCAGGCGCTGCTGCTGCGGTGAATTCAGCAACCGCAGCGCCTTGGCGGCCAACCCGGTATACCCGGCCATGACGACCAGATCCACCGCCACCATGGTCACTGCCATGATCAGGTACTGCATCAGCATCGGTCGCCCCGGATCGAGGAACTGCGGCAGCACTGCCAGGATGAAGATGATCGCCTTGGGGTTGCTGAAATTGATCACAAAGCCACGCAGCACCAGGCTCAGCGGCCTGCCGATGGGACGATGCTCCAGGGTCATTGTCTGCGCCGGCGCCCGCCACTGCCGGATGGCCAGGTACAACAGATAGAGCACCCCGAACCACTTGATCAGCGCAAACGCCAGGGCCGACGTCGCCAGTAACGCGCCCACCCCCGCAGCGACAATCACGATCTGCAGTACCAACGCCAGCTGCAGCCCCAGCGCGTTCCAATAGCCCCGGGCAAACCCGTAGTTCATGCCGCTGGCCATGGAAGCCACCGCCCGCGCGGCGACAGGCTGATCAGCCAGCACGCCACGAAGAAGGCCAGCCAGGTTTCAATGCTCATGAAATTGTCTCGATTCGATGCAAGCGATGAGCGATTCTAGCAAGCGCAACCCATCTGCCGTAAGCGAAAAACCAAAACTGGATAAAAAACCAGTATACTGTCGACCGCCGCGCGGCATGCAGCGCCGCAGGCCCAACGAATCACATTCAAGCCAGGGGTAAAAAATGGCCGTTGAAGTAGTCTATCGAAGCAGCAGAGACCCGGAGCGCCTGTTCATGGATAAAGCCGAAGCCGACCGTCACGACAAAATGCTGGAACTGGCCGAGCTGCTGAGTGACGTCCTGCGCCAGGCCGTACCGTCGATCAACGAAGCGCAAGCGGAAGAAGCCGGCATCTACATGGCCAGACACCGCGATCTGTTTGCCAAAGCCTTCAAGAACTCACCCGATGTGCTGGCGACCTTGCTGGAAGAAGAGCCAGCATAACAAGCTGAAACGGGGGGCCGTCTTGACAGTGCGAAGAGGGCTGCTATAGCTTGACGACACCAATAGCCGCCTCGGAACCTTTGTGAATAACAACCTCGTAACACGCCGTTTCTTGCCTTCTACCCAATACAGGCAGGAGGCACGGTGAACGAACCGGTTCTGGCTTTACTCCTCGGCACTTTGATTATCCTGGCGATCATCGCTGCGAACGGCTATTTCGTCGCGCAGGAATTCGCCTACATGGCGGTCGACCGCACACGGCTCGCCGCGCGTGCCGCCGAGGGCGACGCCGCGGCGAAGCGCGCGCTGGCGGTAACCCGTCGCACCAGCTTCATGCTGTCGGGTGCCCAGCTTGGCATTACCGTCACCGGCCTGCTGGTCGGGTTTGTCGCCGAGCCACTGGTCGGAGAATCGCTCGGCCAACTACTCGGTGGCGTCGGCATTCCGACCGAGGTGGGCGTTACTGTCGCGACGGTGTCGGCATTGGCGTTGGCGACCATCATCCAGATGGTCTTCGGCGAACTGTTTCCGAAGAACCTCGCCATCGCCAACGCCGATCCGCTCGCACGCAGTCTGGCGCGCTCCACACTGATCTACCTCACGGTGTTCGGCTGGCTCATCGGCTTCTTCGACAAATCCGCCAACCTGTTTCTGCGGGCGTTACGTATCGAACCGGTACATGACCTCGATGTGAGCGTCTCGGCCGATGACCTGCCGCACATCATTGCCGACTCCCGCGAAAGCGGCGATCTGCCCCACGAGCTGTCGCTCATGCTGGACCGCATTCTCGACTTTCCCCAGCGTGACGTTGAACACGCGATGATTCCCCGCTCACAGGTGGACTGGCTGCGGCCCGAAACCACCCTGGAAGAACTGCGCGAGCTCATGGCCAGCGGGCATACCCGCTATCCGGTGATCGATGAAGATACCCCGGTGGGCGTAGCCCACCTGGCCGACGTGCTGGCGCGCCTATCCACCGGCAGTCCCGACGAGACCGTCGCCTCGGTGATGCGACCCACTGCGGTACTGCCCACGCTGATGCCTCTGCCCGATGCCCTTGCCCAGTTGATTCGCACCAGCAACCAATTGGCCTGTGTCATCGATGAGTATGGTGGCTTCGCCGGCGTGCTCACCCTGGAGGATCTGGCTGAAGAAATCGTCGGCGAAATCACCGACGAACATGACGACCAGACCGGCGACCATCTCATGTCCCATGACGATGGCAGCTGGATAATGGACGGCGACGTGCACCTCGACGAGGTCGAGCGCGCCATTGGTTACGATTTGCCGCGCGGGGATGAAGTTGAAACCGTAGCCGGCCTGCTCATCGCTGAGCTGGGCGCATTACCGGTGGAAGGCGCCACCGTGACTATCGACCTGCCCGTTGATCCCTCCGAAGTCATTGCCACGGCACCGGTTCTGCGCCAGCTGGTGGTTGATGTGTTGCGGGTCGAGCGCTATGTCCCGACCCAGGTACGCGTGCGGTTACTTGAAACGACGATAGAGGACAGCCCATGAATGATCCGCTGATCGTCATCCTTGTGACCATCGCGCTCATTGTCATGAGCGCCTTCTTCGTCGTCATCGAATTCGCCCTGCTCGGCGCTCGGCGGCATCGTCTTGAAGAGCTTGCCGGCAGCAGCGCCTCAGCGCGTGCCGCGCTGCGCGGCATGAACGACCTGACCCTGATGCTCGCCGGAGCGCAGCTGGGTATCACCTTCTGCACCTTCGCTTTGGGTGCGGTGACCAAACCAGCCGTCGATAGCTGGCTCGGCCCCTTGTTTACCCTCTGGGGAATGCCCGAATGGGCCGCCGGCGGGGCCGCGTTCGCCCTGGCCCTGTTCATCGTGACCTTCCTGCACCTGGTGGTTGGCGAAATGGCGCCCAAATCCTGGGCCATCGCTCACCCCGAAAGGTCTGCATTGACGATTGGCATCATCGCGCGGGCCTATACCTGGCCGTTGCGCCCGCTACTGCGCTGGATCAATCGGATCGCCAACTGGCTGGTGAAGGCAGCGGGTGTCGAACCGGTCGAGAGCGCGGCCGTTGGCGGGCAGGATATTGCCACCATCCGGCAGCTCGTCGAACATTCAGCGAAAGTCGGCACGCTCAAGCCGCACGTGCAAGAGCAGATATCGAGCCTTATCGATCTGGGTGCCATGCCCGTGGAGGCCCTGCTGGCAGAGGGTACGGTGCCAACGCACGTTCCCAATGGCGCAACGGTAGCCGATGTTCGCGAAGCGGCCAGCCAGTCGGGCCACCTGCGTATCCTCGTGCTCGGCACCGATGACGCTGCGCCGCTGGTTGTCCACCTGCGTGACACCCTGCTCGAACCGGATACCCGCCCCGCGCATGAACTTGCCCGACAAGCCTTCGTGCTCGATGCGAAAACCCCTGTCTACGAGTCCCTCGCCCGCATGCGCAAATCAAGCGTGCAGCTCGCCGTCATCATGACCGACGGACGCATGCGCGGTGTCGTTACCCTCGCCGATATCCTGCCGCGGATACTACCGATAGCCAGCCCCGCACAGTAAGCGACGCAATGCGCTCGCCCCCAAGGGCGAAGCGCATTTGCTCAGCGATACATCCAGAAGTTGGGATGGTCTTCGACCAAGGCCGCCTTGGGCTTGGTACGGGTATGAATAAAGATTCGCTTGAGAATATCCATAGTAAAACGCTCCGTAGACTGTATTGGATGGCGCTATCTTAGGCAGCTCGGACAAATAACCAAAATCAATCGATTCTATCGTGCTGATTACCAAACCCATCTGCGCCGCGTTCAATGACTGCATTGCGTAAAACCAAGTAAACCCTCCTTTACAAACCACTTCTGCCCCTGGCAATGCCATATGCTGAGCTTGCTTGGGCGAGAGCCGGAGCTGGAGCTGGATCTCCCACAAAGTTCGCTCACCGAGGAATTCCACCCGCCGGCGCTGCTCTAAGCCTTATCAGAACGAGGGTATCACCATGAGATTACGCCACCTTTTTATCAGCCTGTTCGCCGTAGCGGCCTTGCTGGGCTCCATGGCCCAAGCCGCTGAAAGACCTTATGCCCCCGGTAAATCCCAGGAACACCGCAAGGCGTTCAAACACCATCAGCAACAGCGGGACCATCACCGCGACCAGATGCTGCGCCGTGACCATAACCGCCACGGCCAGCAACATCCGGGCTCCGGCTATCGGCCACGGGACCACGCCCGGCCACCCAGTCACCGGCAGATCTACGAACAACGCCACCAGTATCGGGCACCCGACCGCAGCCAGCTGCGCCGCCAGATCCATCGGAACCGACATCATATCGGCCGCGGCCCGGCTCTACCGCCCCGCGCCCGCCTGATCACCGGCCGCCCCATCCCCCACGGCTGGGGCCAGCGCCTGCCCCATCAGCATGTACGACACCTACCCCACTACCCCGGCTACGAATGGCATCGCTCCGGCAGCAACCTGGTCCTGGTAGCCGTCACCACCGGCCTGATCTACACCATCGTGGAGAATGTACTGAACTGAGATACTTTCCCAGAAAAGGGCCGGGTTCCATCCTGCCCCGGTGATTCAGACAGCACAGAGCAAGCCAACCTGGGACGGTCGAGCACCAGCTCGACCAGCGGTGGTTCAGGTAACCTAGTTGTCGAGCTGGTGCTCGACAATCCCAGGGGTGCTGAAAGAGGGTCGGGTTCCATCCGGCCCCGGTGATTCAGACAGTACCGAGCAAACCAACCTGGGACGGTCGAGCACCAGCTCGACCAGCGGTGGTTCAGGTAACCTAGCTGTCGAGCTGGTGCTCGACAATCCCAGGTGTGCTGAAAGAGGGCCGAGTGCCATCCAGCCCCGGTGATTCAGACAGCACCGAGCAAACCAACCTGGGACGGTCGAGCACCAGCTCGACCAGCGGTGATTCAAGTAACCTAGTTGTCGAGCTGGTGCTCGACAATCCCAGGTGTGCTGAAAGAGGGCCGAGTGCCATCCGGCCCCGGTGATTCAAACAGCACCGAGCAAGCCAACCTGGGACGGTCGAGCACCAGCTCGACCAGCAGTGGTTCAGGTAACCTAGTTGTCGAGCTGGTGCTCGACAATCCCAGGTAACCTCTCCAACTACGCGGCTTGCGATGCGACACGGGCTGCCTCTAACATCAGGGCATTCCCCTCGCCTCCCGGATCAAGATGAAAGCCCCCGCCAAACGCCCGGCCTTCCTGCTGTTCTTCCCCCTGGCCGCTGTCCTGGCCGCTATCGTCGTGCCGTTGTCGGTCTGGGCGGTGCTGTCGGGCAGTGGCTGGCCGCCGGGGCTGCTGGGTAGCGGTCATGGGCATGAGCTGATCTTTGGCTTCGCCCTGGCATTGATTGCCGGCTACACCCTTGGCAACCAGCCGCGACAAGTCCTCTACCCGCTGATCGGCCTATGGCTGGCGGCCCGCCTGGCCTGGTTGCTGATGCCGGAGAGCTGGCTCGCCCTGCTACTGTCCCCGACCTTCGCCCTGCTCCTGGCCTGGCACGTGGTGCCGCGATTCAACGCGGCGAAGAAGTGGCGCAACAAGATCACCGGCCCGCTGATCCTGACGATCTGCCTGCTGCCCATAGCCTGGCTGGGGCTGCTCATCGCCTGGCGTTACCGGCCCGAGCTGGCACGCCAACTGCCGCTGGATACCCAGCGCCTGCTGCATACCGGCGTACTCTGCCTATTGCTGCTGATGATGTTCATGGGCGGGCGCATTATCGCTCCGGCGGCGGCCGTCACCCTGGAGCGCCAGGGACGTGAGCCCAGGGCCCGGCTGCAACCGCATATGGAATCGACGCTGATCATTCTGTTGGGGCTGGCTATTTTGCCGCTGCTGCTGCCCTGGCTGAGCGACGCGGTCAGCTATCGCTGGTCCGGCCTCTGCCTGATTGCCGCCGGCGCGGTGCTGGCGGTGCGTTGTCTGCGCTGGGAATTGTGGCGCTGCGGCGAGCGGCCCGACCTGCTGGCTTTCGGCATCGGTTACGCCTGGCTGGCGCTCGGCAGTATTGCCAGCGGGGTTGCCTTTATCAATCAGCACGCCACCGCACCGGCATTGCACCTGATCACCATCGGCGGGCTGGGCACCCTGTCCACCGGGGTGATGCTGCGGCTGTATTTCCAGCGCAGCAGTAAAACACCGCCGAGTACCGGCTGGGTCTGGAGCATTACCGGGTTGATCGCCATCGCCGCGGTACTGCGCTATTTCAGCGGCCCGGCGGCCTTTGCCCAGCCGCTGTTGCTAAGCCTGTCCGCGACCACCTGGGCGCTGGCGTACCTGGCCCTGACGGGGAAGATGCTCAGCCTGGGCCGCACCCTCTGACCCCGGTCACTCCGCAGCGCCAGGCGTTTCGGCGCGGGTCCACGTAGAGGTACGGCCAAAAATAGGCGCGCCGACAAAGCCACGCAACTTGAGCACGTCAGCGCCATCCAGGGTGATCTTGCCCTGGTAGGTCTTGCCGCTTTCCGGATCGTATACCTTGCCGTTGTCCCAGGTCTTGCCATCGCCGGTCGGCTGCATGTCCCACAGAATGCGCAAGCCCTGTACCGGGCGATCACGCAAGGTCTCGTCGGGGTTGTGCTGATCAAGCTTGGGTTGTCCGCTGCTGTCCATCGGCTCGGCCAGCCACACCAGCTCGCCACACAGCTTGTCGCCGCAGGGGCTGACTTCCACCTGTCCCTGATTGTCTTCGGTATTCCATAATCCGACTGGCTGCGCCAGCGCCTGAGTTGAACCCAGCACTCCGGCAACCATGACGGACGCGCCCAGAATCTGCATTAGACCTTTCATGAATCGTTCCTTTGCTGTCGAACGGCCATTCTACGACAGGATGACCAGCCGGTTGGGCAACTCGTTGCGCTCATGGGTGGCCGGCACCGCCTGGCGCAACTCCGCACCACAGGCCTCGATGCAGACCAGAAAGCCCTCCAGCGTTTTGCCCTGGCGCACATGGGCGGTGAAATCGGCAATGATCGACTCCCAGACGCTGTCATCGATCCGTTGGGAAATGCCCCGGTCCACCATGATTTCCACGTAGCGCTCGGCATCGGAAACGAAGATCAGCATGCCCGTCGCATCGCTGGTGTGATGCAGCCCCAACTGAATGAACTGCCGGTGGGCCAGATTACATGCACGCCAGTGCCGCACCGAGCGCGGGATCAACCGGGTAGTCACGCCCGGCATGCGGAACACCAGCGCCAGCACGATGAAGGTCAGCCACTGCGTCAGCAACAGCCAGCCGCTGCTCAACCAACCGGTCAGCACCACCAGAATGCCCGGCAGCAATAACGCCGCCAGCCCGGCCCACAGCAGTGGAATGTAATGGTAGTCATCCGCTTGCGCGGCCAGCACCGTCACCACCTCGGCATCGGTATGTTGTTCGATGCGGTCGATGGCTTCCGCGACCTGTTGCTGTTCATCCTGCGTCAAAAGTGTCATTGCCTGTCCCTTGTCTGCATCACCAGCCACCCGAAGCGCCGCCGCCACCAAAGCCGCCGCCACCGCCGCCGAAACCGCCACCGCCACCGCCCATGCCGCCACCGCGGCCCATACCACCGAGCAGGGCGCCGGCCAGCACTGCACGCCCGAAACGTCCCCGGCCGCCACGACCACCGCCGATGAGAAACAGGATAATCATGAAAAAGAAGGTCAGCCCGCCGATCAGGGGCGCCGGAGGACGCTCACCCGTCGCCCCGGTCGATGAACGCAGCGGATCGCCGCCCAGCACCTGGATCATGGCTTCGGTGCCGGCAACGATCCCGCCTTCGAAGTCACCCCGGCGGAACGCCGGAGTCAGAATCTGGTTGATGATGATCGAGGACTGGGCGTCAGTCAGGCGCCCTTCCAGCCCGTAGCCCACCTCGATCCGCATGCGCCGGTCATCCCGGGCAACAATCAGCAGCGCGCCATTGTCCTCGCCCTGCTGACCTATGCCCCATTCGCGGCCCAGCTGTACACCGAACTCCTCAATGCTGCGCCCCTGCAGATCGGGCACCGTGACCACCACAACCTGCTCGGTGGTGGCCTGCTCATGGCCGGCCAGCATCTGGGTCAATTGCGCTTCCACCGGCGCGCTGAGCAGCTCCGCCTGATCGACCACCCGGCCAGTCAAGGTCGGCAGGGTCAGTTCCGCGGACGCCTGCTGAGCCGATGCACCCGCAGCCCAGCACAGCAGCCCCAGCGCCAGCAGCCGGAACCACCTCATTCGAACTGCACCTGCGGCGCCTGCTCAGCGTTCTCCGTGGTGGCTTCGAAGTTTTCCCGGATCGGCATATCGCTGTACATCAGGCTATGCCAGATGCGGCCCGGGAAGGTGCGGATCTCGGTGTTGTATTGCTGCACCGCGCCGATGTAGTCGCGGCGGGCCACGGCAATGCGGTTTTCCGTTCCTTCGAGTTGCGATTGCAGCGCCAGAAAGTTCTGGTTGGATTTGAGGTCAGGATAGCGCTCGGACACCGCCATCAACCGACTCAGCGCACCGGTCAGCTGCGCCTGGGCCTGTTCGAAGGCCTGCATTTTGGCCGGGTCATCCAGATCATCCACCGACACCTGAATCGACGTCGCGCGCGCCCGCGCCTCGACTACTGCGGTTAACGTCTCCTGTTCCTGGCGGGCAAACCCCTTCACCGTTTCCACCAGGTTGGGGATCAGGTCGGCACGGCGCTGATACTGGTTCTCCACCTGCGCCCAGGCGGATTTCACCTGTTCGTCATAACGGGGAATATTGTTGATACCGCAGCCGGCAACCAGGCTGCTGAGCAGCACCAGAACAGCTACCTGCCAGATACCGCGAAATGATGTAGAAACCATGTTCTTTTCCATCCATTGACGTTGTACAAGTGACATTCAGGCGATACGGGAGTTCAGCAGCGCCTCAGCCCGGTTTCACCACCCACTCCGGATCTTCGAACTCGCCGATGGGGCGGATCTCGCAGAAGGGGGCGGCGCTCTTGATGATCGCCGCCACCGTAGGATTATGACGCCCTTCCATCGCGTCCCGCTGCGCCTTGCTGTCCCAGCTGGCGATCGCGATCAGGGTATCAGGATCGCCGATCTTGCGATGCAGCTCGGTCCCGCGCGCACCCGGCGCCTGCTGGATGATTTCACTGGCCCGCACCCAGGCGTCGGCGTAGTCCTCGGCTTTGTGACCCTCTTTAATGTGAACCTCGAAAATGTATTTCATGCAGCCCCGCACTCCGGTCTGGCCAATGTTTTCCTCAGTCTAGGCCAAGAACGTCGAAAACTACCTGGAACATGCAAACCACCCGCTTGTCTGCTTTACTGAGCGTACTCAACTTTCAGAGGAAGGAGATTGACAATGGGCTGGATCGTATCCCTGATCATTGGCGGTATCGTTGGCTGGTTGGCCAGCATCATCATGAAAACCAACGCCCAGATGGGCATCATTGCCAACGTGCTGGTAGGTATCGTCGGTTCCTGGCTCGGCTTCTGGATCGCCGGCATGCTGGGCTTTGCCGAAGGCGGTTTGATCATCCGGCTTATCATCGCCATCGCCGGTGCAGTACTGCTCATCTTCATCCTCAGGGCGCTGGGCATTTTCAAACGAACCTGATCCCAACTCGCGCGCGGGCTCGGGCTTAACACCCAGCCCGCGCTCGCCTTTTGAGGTGTAGCGCCCTGGTCCGCAAACGGCTGCTACGCCTGCGGACCCGCGACAACCCAACCCATCCCCATCTGATGACCTGCCCCCGCCAAACAGGTACAATTGTCGGCTTTGACCCGTTTACCCAACAGAAGCCGAGTCCCATGTCCAGCAATGCCACTCCCCGCCAGATCCTCGTTACCAGCGCCCTGCCCTATGCCAACGGTTCGATCCATCTGGGGCATATGCTTGAATATATTCAGACCGACATCTGGGTACGCTTCCAGAAGCTGCGTGGCAACCAGTGTGTGTACGTCTGCGCTGATGATGCCCATGGCTCGGCGATCATGTTGCGGGCCGAAAAGGAAGGCATCACTCCCGAGCAACTGATCGACAACGTCAAGGCGGAACACACCGCCGACTTCGCCGACTTCCTGGTGGATTTCGACAATTATTACTCGACTCACTCGGAAGAAAACCGCGAACTGTCCGAGCTGATCTACAACCGGCTCAATGCCGCCGGCCACATCAACACCCGTTCGGTCACCCAGTATTTCGATCCGGAAAAGGGCATGTTCCTGGCCGATCGTTTCATCAAGGGTACCTGTCCCAAGTGCGCGGCCGAGGATCAGTACGGTGATAACTGCGAAAAGTGCGGCGCCACCTATGAGCCCACCGAGCTGAAGGACCCGCGCTCGGCTATCTCAGGCGCCACGCCGATTCTGAAGGACTCCAAGCACTTCTTCTTCGCCCTGCCTGATTTCCAGGACATGCTCAAGGAATGGACCCGCAGCGGCACGCTGCAGGACGCCGTGGCCAACAAGATCAACGAATGGCTGGAATCCGGTCTGCAGGAATGGGACATCAGCCGTGACGCGCCCTACTTCGGCTTCGAAATCCCCGGCGAGCCGGGCAAGTATTTCTATGTCTGGCTGGACGCCCCGGTCGGCTACATGGCCAGCTTCAAGAACCTCTGCGCCCGTCGTCCGGAGCTGGATTTCGACACCTTCTGGAGCAAGGATTCCACCGCCGAGCTGTACCACTTCATCGGCAAGGACATCATCAATTTCCACACCCTGTTCTGGCCCGCCATGCTCGAAGGCGCCGGCTTCCGCAAGCCGACGGCGGTGAACGTACACGGCTATCTCACCGTGAACGGCCAGAAGATGTCCAAGTCCCGCGGCACCTTCATCAAGGCGCGCACCTACCTGGATCATCTGTCGCCGGAATACCTGCGTTACTACTACGCCGCCAAGCTCGGCCGTGGCGTCGAGGACCTTGACCTGAACCTGGAAGACTTCGTGCAGAAGGTCAATTCCGACCTGGTCGGCAAGGTGGTCAACATCGCCAGCCGCTGCGCGGGCTTTATCCACAAGGGCAATGCCGGCGTGATGGTCGCGGCCAACCCGGCGCCGGAACTGACCGACGCCTTCATCAGCGCCACCCCGTCCATTGCCGAAGCCTACGAGAAACGCGACTTCTCCCGCGCCATGCGCGAAATCATGGCTCTGGCCGACAAGGCCAACGCCTGGATCGCCGACAAGGCCCCCTGGGCGCTGAACAAGCAGGAAGGCAAACAGGACGAAGTGCAGGCGATCTGCTCGCTGGGCATCAACCTGTTCCGCCAGCTGATCATCCTGCTCAAGCCGGTACTGCCAACCCTGGCGGCCGACGCCGAAGCCTTCCTCAATGTCGAGCCGCTGTGCTGGGACGACCTGGGCAGCATGCTGGCCGACCATCAGCTCAACGCCTTCAAGCCCCTGCTGACCCGCATCGAGCCGGCCAAGATCGAGGCCATGGTCGAATCCTCCAAGGAAGACCTGGCCGCAGCCGCCACCGATACCGGCGCGGCGCCAACGGGTAATGGCGAGCTGGAAAAAGACCCGCTGGCTGACGAGATCGACTTCAACACCTTCGCTGCGGTCGATCTGCGTGTAGCGCTGATCGAGAAGGCCGAGTTCGTCGAAGGCGCGGACAAACTGCTGCGCCTGACGCTGAACATCGGCGATGCTACCCGCAACGTGTTCTCCGGCATCAAGAGCGCCTATCCTGACCCGAGCAAGCTCGAAGGCCGACTGACGCTGTACGTGGCCAACCTGGCGGCGCGCAAGATGAAGTTCGGCGTCTCCGAGGGCATGGTGCTGGCAGCCGGTCCTGGCGGGGAAGAAATCTATCTGCTGAGCCCGGACGAAGGAGCCAAACCGGGGCAGCGGGTGCGGTAAACGAGACCACCCATGACTGAATTCATCCTGATCCTGCTCAGCACCATCCTGGTGAACAACTTCGTGCTGGTGCAGTTTCTCGGGCTGTGTCCGTTCATGGGTGTTTCCGGCAAGCTGGAGACGGCCATCGGCATGTCCATGGCCACCACCTTCGTGCTGACCCTGGCCTCCATTCTCAGTTACCTGACCTACCAGTACATCCTGCTGCCCTTCGAGCTGGAATTCCTGCGCACCATTTCCTTCATCCTGGTGATCGCCGTGGTCGTGCAGTTCACCGAGATGGTGGTGCACAAGACCAGCCCGCTGCTGTACCGCGTACTGGGCATCTTCCTGCCGTTGATCACTACCAACTGCGCCGTGCTCGGCGTGGCGCTGCTGAACACCAACCGGGCCGAGCAGACCTTCCTCAAGGCCGCGACCTACGGCCTGGGTGCGGCGATGGGCTTTTCCATGGTACTGATCCTGTTCGCCGGGTTGCGCGAGCGCTTGGCCATTGCTGATGTACCCGCCCCCTTCCGTGGCGCGGCCATCGGCATGATCACTGCTGGACTCATGTCCCTGGCCTTCATGGGCTTCACCGGGCTGATCAGGATCTGAGCATGTCGATCATCCTTACCGCGGTAATCATTCTGCTGGCCCTGGCGCTGATCTTTGGCGCGCTGCTGGGCTATGCCGCGATCCGCTTCCGGGTCGAAGGCGATCCCGTGGTCGAGCAGATCAACGCCCTGCTGCCCCAGACTCAGTGTGGCCAATGCGGCCACCCCGGCTGCAAACCCTACGCGGAAGCCATCGCCAATGGCGAGCCGATCAACAAGTGCCCACCGGGCGGCGAAACCACCATTCAAGCCCTGGCCGACCTGCTTGACGTGGAAGCCCTGCCGCTGGATGGCGAACACGGCGAAGAAAAGCCGCGCACGGTAGCATTCATCCGCGAGGCCGAATGCATCGGCTGCACCAAGTGCATCCAGGCCTGCCCGGTGGATGCCATTCTCGGCGCAGCCAAGCACATGCACACTGTCATCGCCGATGAATGTACCGGGTGCGACCTGTGCGTGGAGCCCTGCCCGGTGGACTGCATCGACATGCTGCCCGTTGCCGTCACCCCGCAGAACTGGGGCTGGGACTTCCCGCGCCCGGCGTATCAGGTGATTGCCACCGATGCCCAGCGAGGCGCCGCCTGATGACTGCCCAACCGCGCATCTGGGATATCCCCGGCGGCATCCATCCTCCGCAGAACAAGGCCCAGTCCACCGCCCGCGGACTGGAACAGATGCCGTTGCCAGCCCGGCTTATACTGCCGCTGCTGCAACACATCGGTAACCGGGCCATGCCTGTGGTCCAGGTCGGTGAGCGAGTACTCAAGGGCCAGTTGATTGCCGAGGCCAACGGGCCGATCAGTTGCCCGCTGCATGCGCCGACTTCGGGCATCGTCCGCGCCATCGAGCCCGCCCCCTACCCGCACGCCTCGGGGCTGGCCGAGTTGGCGATCGTGCTGGAAAGCGACGGGCAGGATGAGTGGGCCGAATTACAGCCGCTACCCGATTACCGCGATATGCAGCCCCTCGAACTGCTCGAACGTATCCGCGCGGCCGGCATCAGCGGCATGGGCGGCGCGGGTTTCCCCACAGCGGTCAAACTCGCCTCGCGCCCGGACCACCACATCGACACCCTGATCATCAACGGTACCGAGTGCGAGCCCTATATCACCGCTGACGACATGACCATGCGCCACCGGGCGCCACAAGTCGTTGCCGGTATCGATGTGCTGATGCACATCCTCAAGCCGGATCAGGTACTGATCGGCATCGAGGACAACAAGCCCGAGGCCATCGCCGCCATGCGCGAGGCAGTGGGCGAGCGGCCGATGCAGGTGATGGTGCTTCCCACCAAATACCCATCGGGCGGCGAAAAGCAGCTGATCCAGATCCTCACCGGCAAGGAAGTACCCAGCGGCGGCCTCCCGGCGGAGATCGGCATTCTCTGCCAGAACCTCGGCACCGCCCTGGCAGTGCATGATGCCGTGCTGCTCGGCCAGCCCCTGATCAGCCGCATCACCACCCTGACCGGCGCCGCACTGGAGCGTCCGACCAACGTTGAAGCGCTGATCGGCACCCCGATAGCGGAGCTGCTGGCCTTTGCTGGTCTGCGCCAGGCGCAGTTGCACCGTCTGGTCATGGGCGGCCCGATGATGGGCTTTACCCTGCTCGACAGCAGCGCGCCCATCATCAAGACCAGCAACTGCCTGCTGGCCGGCACCGTAGATGAGCTGCCGCCACCACCGCCGGCGCTGCCCTGCATCCGCTGCGGTCTGTGTGCCGAAGCCTGTCCGGCGGAGCTGCTTCCCCAGCAACTGCACTGGTTCGCCATGGGCAAGGATTACGAGCAGCTGCAGCGACAGAACCTCTTCGATTGCATCGAATGCGGCGCCTGCGCCTATGTCTGCCCCAGTAGCATCCCGTTGGTACAGTATTTCCGCGCCGGCAAGTCGGAAATTCGCACCATCGAACTGCAACAGAGCCGCGCTGAGCACTCCCGGCAACGCTTCGAGCAGCGTCAGGAGCGGCTCGAACGCGAGGCCGAACAGCGAGAGCTGGAGCGCCAGGCACGCGCCGAGAAGGCCGCCCGTGCCAAAGCCGCCCGGGAAGCACAGGCAGCCCAGCAGCAGGCCGAACAGCACGAGCCAACCACCGAGCCCAAGCCCGCCGAGCCGGATCTGGCGCGTATCCAGTCGCGCAAGGTCACCACCCTGAGCGCCGAGCAGAAGCAACTGAAGATCGCCGCCGCCACCGCCCGGATGGCATTGCAACGGGCGCAGAAGCAGTTGACCGCCAACCCGGACAACGCCGATCTGCAAGCGCAGATCCCGGCCCTGGAGCAGGCCTTCGCCCAGGCGCAACAGGCGTTCGATGAGCAGATGTCCGACCAGGAGAAGCAATAATGGCGGCCCCCATGAGCTCGCCCCACGCCCAGGGCAGCAACCGCACCCGGACCATCATGCTCCAGGTGCTGGGCGCGACGTTGCCGGGCGTCGCGTTGATGACCTGGTTCTTCGGCTGGGGTACGCTGATCAATATCCTGCTGGCCAGCGCCTGCGCCATCGGCTTCGAGGCCGCCATCCTGCGCCTGCGTCGCCGCCCGATCGGCTTCTACCTCAACGACGGCAGCGCCCTGGTCACCGCCTGGCTGCTGGCCCTGGCCTTGCCGCCTTATGCGCCCTGGTGGCTGGTACTGGTCGCCACCGGCTTTGCCATCACCTTCGGCAAGCACCTGTATGGCGGCCTCGGTCAGAACCCATTCAACCCGGCCATGCTCGGCTACGCCATGGTGCTGGTGTCCTTCCCCATGGAGATGACCAGTTGGCCGGTATGGCGCGGCATCGAACAACTGCAGCCGGCGTTCTCCCCCACCTTGGGGCTGATCGAAGGGCTGCAGCGCGTATTCACTCCCGGTAGTGCACCGGCGGATGGCTGGGCCACCGCCACCGCGCTTGATTTGCTGAAAAACAACACCGCGCTGACCATGGCCGAGCTGCAGCAAGCACAGCCGGCCTTCGGCAGCATGGCGGGTCGCGCCTGGGAATGGGTCGCCCTCGCCTATCTGGCCGGCGGCCTGTATCTACTCTACCGCCGCATCTACAGCTGGCACGCACCGGTGGGTATGCTCGGCGCGCTGACGGTGATGAGCCTGCTGTTCTGGAACGGCTCCGGCTCAGCCTCCAACGGCTCGCCGCTGTTTCATCTGCTCGGCGGCGCTACCATGCTCGGCGCCTTTTTCATCGCCACCGACCCGGTCACCAGCGCCACCAGCAACCGCGGACGACTGGTATTCGGCATCGGCATCGGCGTTCTGGTCTATGTGATTCGCGTGTGGGGCAACTATCCCGATGCGGTGGCCTTCGCCATGCTGCTGATGAACCTCTGCGCACCGACTATCGACTACTACACCACCCCGCGCACCTACGGCCACCGCAAGGCCAAGCGCGGCCTGGGCAAGGGAGCGGAATGACATGGATCCTGTGACGACGCCCAGCCGCTCGGTACTGCGCAACAGCCTGATTCTCGGCCTGTTCGCCATCTTCACCGTCGGCCTGATCGCCGTGATCCAGCAGGGTACCGAGCAACTGATCATCGCCGAACAGCAGCGCATGCAGATGCGCGCACTGAATGAGATACTGCCTGACGACCAGCATGACAACGAACTGCTGGACGATGCTTTCAGTATCGATGACCGCACCCATCTGGGCCTGCCCGGCCCCGCCACCGCCTGGCGTGCTCGACAGGGCGGCCAGGTGTCGGCAGTAATCCTGCCGGTGGTGACCATGGACGGCTACAGTGGCCGCATTGACCTGCTGGTGGGTATTCGCGCCGATGGCGAGCTGGCCGGCGTACGCGTGGCCAACCACCGGGAAACCCCCGGCCTGGGCGACAAGCTGGAACTGACCAAGGCTGACTGGATCCTCAGCTTCAATGGCAAGAGCCTGACCATGCCCGCGCCCGAGGGTTGGGCGGTGCGCAAGGACGGTGGCGACTTCGACCAGTTCACCGGCGCCACCATCACCCCGCGCGCCGTGGTGCAGGCGGTACACAAGGCGCTCATTTATTTCAGCGAGCACCGCGACACCCTGCTGCAATTGACGCCAGAGGAGCCTGCCCATGGCTGACAAGAAGCTGTCCGAACTGACCGCCGATGGCCTGTGGCACAACAACCCCGGGCTGGTACAGCTGCTTGGTCTGTGCCCGTTGCTCGGCGTCAGCAGCACCGCAGTCAATGCCCTGGGCCTGGGCATCGCCACCATTCTGGTGTTGGTCAGCTCCAATGTTGCCGTATCGCTGATCCGCAGCGCCGTGACGGACGCCGTGCGCCTGCCCGCCTTCGTCATGATCATCGCCTCGGTCACCACCTGCATCGAGCTGCTGATGCAGGCCTATACCTATGAACTGTTCCTGATTCTCGGCATTTTCATTCCGCTGATCGTCACCAACTGCGTCATCCTCGGCCGCGCCGACGGCTTCGCCGCGAAGAACCCGCTGCTACCTTCCGCTGTGGACGGTTTCATGATGGGTCTGGGCTTCGCCCTGGTATTGCTGGTGCTGGGTATGCTGCGCGAGTTGCTCGGTCAAGGCACCCTGTTCGCCGACATGCACCTGTTGCTCGGCCCGATGGCTGCCGACTGGACCCTGGTGGTCTTCCCCAATTACAAGGAAGTGCTGTTCGTCATTCTGCCGCCCGGCGCCTTCCTGGTCATGGGGCTGCTGATTGCCCTGAAGAATGTCATCGATGCACAGATCAAGGCCCGTGCCGCGACCCGCGACAGTGCGCCCGTCGCTGCCGGCAGCAAGCGCGTGCGCGTTACCGGAACCATCAACTGATCATGAATAAAGAAAAACGCTACGAAATCTTCCGCCGCCTGCGCGAAGACAATCCCCACCCGACCACCGAGCTGAATTTCAACTCGCCCTTCGAATTGTTGATCGCTGTCATCCTCTCGGCCCAGGCTACCGATGTGGGCGTCAACAAGGCCACCGACAAGCTGTTTCCGGTGGCTAATACCCCCGAGGCCATCTATGCCCTGGGTGTCGACGGCCTGTCCGAATACATCAAGACCATCGGCCTGTTCAACAGCAAGGCCAGGAACGTCATCGAGACCTGCCGCCTGCTGATCGAACTGCACGGCAGTCAGGTACCGGACAACCGCGAAGCCCTCGAAGCGCTGCCCGGCGTCGGTCGCAAAACCGCCAACGTGGTGCTCAACACCGCTTTCGGTCATCCGGTCATGGCCGTGGACACGCATATCTTCCGTGTCAGCAACCGCACCAACATCGCCCCCGGCAAGACAGTGCTGGAAGTCGAGAAGAAACTCATGCGCCATGTGCCCAAGGAATTTCTGATCGACGCGCATCACTGGCTGATTCTCCATGGCCGCTACGTATGCCGCGCCCGGACCCCGCAGTGCGGTAGCTGCCGCATCGAAGACCTGTGCGAATACAAGCACAAGACATCAGATTGACACCAGCTTGACTTTTCATCTCGCCCATAAAAAAATCTATTTCCGCTTCCCTGAGACTCCCGCTATAAGGTGCGCAAATGGCATCTTCAATAGCGGAGTGGAGTTATGGCCAAAGCGAAAAGCGATATTGAACTGGACGAAGACGACTTCAGCGTCGAGGATGATGACGCCCCTGAAACCGATAATGACAACAGCAAGGCAAGCTTGACCAAGCGCCGCCAGATCGATAACTATCTGGAAGAACGCCGCCTGCAAAAGCAACTGTCCGACTACGATTTCGACCTCGATTGATCTGATTGAAACGGTCGATCAGCCCGATTGACAAAGTTATGTTCTGAATTGTGCGTGGTGCACTTAAGATTGCGGAAACAGCAATGATTCCCATTTAGAGTGCACCATGACCAAAACCCTTACCTTCGCAGTAATGCATTTCACCATCGCCTTCGGTGTAGTCTACGCCATCACCGGCAGCGTTCTGCTCGGCGGAGCGGTGGCGCTGATCGAACCGACGCTCAATACCGTCGCCTTCCACTTCCATGAGAAAGTCTGGCAACGCGTGGAACGCCGCCGCATCATCCAACCCGGCCTCAACCTCCCCCCGATTTTTCGCGCCTGACAAACTCCCGCCCCTCTTCGCGGGTAAGCCCGCTCCCACAGAAAAACCAGTTACCGGAGAGCCCCATTAGGAGCTACCTTCAGTGGGAGCAACACGGAGTTCCGGCCAGAAAGGAACTAAATGCAATCAATTTGGGTATAGTTCATCAAGCCAACCGGGAATGTGCTCATGAATCGATACCTGCTGTTTTGCATTATCTTGTTTCCCCTGCTGGGTAACCTTGCCCAGGCAGATGATAACTTCACCTACCCCGTGGACAACGCCTTCCTGGCGACCATCGCGGGTACGCCTTCGGCTCTAGCCGCGCCGGTGCCTGCGGAAGTGGATGTTCGCCAGACCGACCTCGCCGTCACCGTGATTCCCGAACGTTACCTGCCACCGGTACTGTCCCGCTATCGGCAACTGCATTACCGCCTGGCCTGGCAGGACAAGCCCGCCCCGTTGGTATTTCTCATCGCCGGCACCGGCTCCGGCTACAGCAGCCCCAACCTGGACTACCTGAAGCGTGTCTTCTGGCAGGCCGGCATGCACGTTATCGTATTGTCTTCACCCACCAACCACGACTTCATCGCCGCCGCCTCACGCAGCGGCCTGCCGGGTCTTGGGCTGAGTGATGCCCGCGACCTGCACACTGCCATGTCCATTGCCGCCGAACATGCCCGCCACAAAAAGGGCCTGGAGATCACCGAATACCGCCTGGCCGGTTTCAGTCTCGGCGCACTCAACGCCGCCTTCGTTGCCCATCTCGATGAAGAGCTCCAGCAGTTCAATTTCACCCGCACCCTGTTACTCAACCCGCCGGTCGATCTTTACGCCTCGATCACCCGCCTGGATGCCCTGGCGCGCACGCAGATTGATGGCGTCAGCAGCGGTAACAGCTTCTACGAGCATATCTTCGAGAAGCTCGCGCGCCACTTCGAGAGCGGCGTAACCGACATCGAAAGCAGCCTGTTTGCGGATATCCAGCGGTCCGACAATGCCCTGACCGATCCGGAACTGGCCATGCTGATCGGCGCGGTATTCCGCTTCGCTGCCGCCGACCTGAACTTCATGGCCGACGTCATTACCGAGGGCGGGCGCTACTCCCCGCCGCATGAAGAGCTCAAGGTCAGCACCTCGTTGACGCCTTATCTGCGCCGGGCGCTGTTCTGCGACTTCGGTTGTTATCTGGAAACCCAGCTGTGGCCGGTCTGGAGCAGCAACAACAAAGGCAAGACCATGGAAGACATGGCTTGGGAAACCAGCCTTTACAGCATTGAGCCGTTTCTCCGGACCAACCCGGATATCGCGGTGCTGACCAATGCCGACGACTTCATCCTGACCGAGGAAAACTATCACTTCCTCGCCGACACCTTCGGCGAGCGCGCCTTCTTGTATCCCCGCGGCGGCCACGGCGGCAACCTGCGACACCGGGATGTGGTTCTGCAGATGTTGAAATTCATGGGAGGGAACGCACAATGATCCGACTCAGCCCCAGCCTGCTCGTCGCCGGCACCCTGCTGACCAGCCTGGCAGTGCACGCACAGACTACCGAGACCGAGGGCAGCCGCGACACGCTCGAACGCTCCGGCGTTGCAACTCAGGCGCAAACTGCCAATGCCGTACCCTCATACCGTGACGCACTCGATGGCCTGACCATCGATACCGAAGGCACTAACTATCAGTTCGAGCGCTCCAGCCTGGATGCGCTGAAAATCCATGACCCCATCGAAGGCTTCAACCGTCGAGTGTATCGTTTCAATGGTCAGTTCGATGAGTACGTCTATCTGCCAGTGGTAGGCGCCTATGAGTGGGCCACGCCGCGCTTCGTGCGCACCGGCGTATCCAACGTCTTCGCCAACCTCGCCGACGTGCCCAACCTGGCCAACAGCCTGGCCCAGGGCAAACTCAAGAAAGGCGCGCGCACCACCGCTCGGCTGCTGTTCAATACGACCCTCGGCGTACTCGGCCTGTTCGACGTCGCCAAGGCCATGGGCCTGCCCCAGGAATCGGAAGACTTTGGCCAGACCCTGGGTTTCTACGGCGTCCCTACCGGGCCCTACCTGGTCCTGCCCCTGCTCGGCCCCTCCACCCTGCGTGACACCGCCGGCAAAGCAGTGGATTGGTCCATCGAAGACGCCGCCGCATACCTCGACAACCGCCGCTACATGAACCAGCACCCCTGGTCATACGGCCTCTACGCCGTCAACCTGCGCTACATCAACGGCTTCCGCTACGGTTCGTTGGACAGCCCGTTCGAGTATGATCAGGTTCGGTATTTCTACATCAAATTGCGGGAATTGCAGATTCGGCGGTAGGCACAGGCAGCAAGCCCGAGTTTTATTGTAGGAGCGGCGCCCCGCCGCGCGCCTGGGAGCATCGAGTTACCCTCGACCCTAAGAACGCAGGCCCCCTGGGACGGTCGAGCACCAGCTCGACCAAACGTCTCCGGCAACTCCCCGGTCGAGCGGGTGCTCGACCATCCCAGGAAAACCATCCAGTGCCTCAAACCCGGAAGATAATATGCTCTTCCCAGTCATCATCAGCCACACTCCCCTCAGCTATCATCCGCCCGGCCTGGGAAATACCTGATTTGTGAACGGCATCCCGATCACCACACACCAGATGATGCCACGGCGGCAGGTCCTCGCCCTCGGCTACCAGCCGATAGGCGCACGTCGGCGGCAGCCAGGCGAATTCTTCCGCCGTAGCCGGGGTCAGTTGTACGCAATCGGGCACGTGCTTGCGCCGGTTCGTATAATCACTGCACCGGCAGCTGTTCAGGTCCAGCAGCTTGCACGCCACCCGTGTGTAATAGATAGACGCCGCATCATCCTCATCCTCCAGCTTCTGCAGGCAACACAGCCCGCAGCCATCGCACAGAGACTCCCACTCCCGCTGGTCCATCTGCTCCAGCGTCTTGCGCTTCCAGAAAGCTGTCACGCGCTGCGCCATGGTCAGCCTTCCTCGCCCAGAGCATCCGCCAGCCAATCCAGCAACTGGCTCAAACTGAACGGCCAATCCAGTTCCGCCCCGGTATCTTCCCGACGCAGCACTGGAATCCGCAGCTCATACCGCGCCAGCAACTCCGGCGACTCGATGATATCCACCTGCCGCACGACAATGCCGTTGCCCTCCAGCGGACGGGTCAGGTGCAGGCATTCCTCACACAGATGGCAGGCAGTGGTTCCAAACAGGGTCAACACAGTCATGGCAATTCCGAAAGCAGGCGGGACAGCGCACATTCTACCCCGGAACGAACACCGGCTGAATGGCTCAGCGCTCTTGGCAGCCCAGCGGCGTTATCCCATACTCGACTGATCTGACTGGAGGCTCTATGGATTGGCAAACACTGTTGTGTCGCGAACGATTGGGCAAACCTGCCGCCAGCGCCGAAGAACTCGGCCGCACTCCCTTTCACAAGGATCACGACCGGGTGATCTTCTCCGGCGCCTTCCGCCGCCTGGGCAAGAAGACCCAGGTGCATCCGGTATCGAGCAATGACCACATCCACACGCGCCTCACCCACAGTCTGGAAGTCAGTTGCGTAGGGCGCTCACTGGGCATGCGCGTCGGCGAGATGCTGCGCGATGAATTACCGGACTGGTGCGCGCCAGCCGACCTGGGCGTTATCATCCAGGCCGCCTGCCTGGCCCATGACATCGGCAATCCACCTTACGGCCACTCCGGCGAAGACGCCATCCGCCACTGGTTCCACAAGGCCGCGCGGCAAGGCTGGCTTGATCCGCTGAACGACGCCCAGCGGCTGGACTTTCTCAACTTCGAGGGCAATGCCCAGGGCTTTCGTGTACTCACCGAGCTGGAATACCACCAGTTCGACGGCGGCATGCGCCTGACCTACGCCACCCTCGGCGCCTATCTGAAATACCCCTGGACATCGCAACACGCCGACAGCCATGGCTACAAAAAGCACAAGTTCGGCTGCTATCAGGCTGAATACCCGCGGCTGGTGCAGATCACCGACAAGCTCGGCCTGCCCCTGCAGAGCGACCAATGCTGGGCCCGCAGTCCGCTGGTCTATCTGGTCGAAGCGGCTGATGACATCTGCTACGCGCTGATCGATCTGGAAGACGGCATGGAAATGGAACTGCTCAGCTACAGCGAAGTGGAGCGCCTGTTGCTGGATCTGGTCGGTGACGACCTGCCGGAAACCTACCGCCAGCTCGGCCCCCGCGACTCTACCCGGCGCAAACTCGCAATCCTGCGCGGCAAAGCGATCGAGCATCTGGTCAATGCAGCGGCCGAGACCTTCATCGAACAGCAACCTGCCCTGCTATCCGGCACCTTGCCGGGCGACCTGGTAAGCCATATGCCCGAAGCCGCCCAGCGCTGCGTGCTCGAAGCCAAAAGCATCGCCCGCCACAAGATATTCCAGGACAAGCGCAAGACCCTGCATGAGATCGGTGCCTACAGCACCTTGGAGACATTGCTTGAAGCCTTCTGCGGCGCAGTCAACGAGCAGCAGTCAGGCCAGAACCTGAGCTTCAAGCACAGACGGATTCTGGATCTGCTGGGCAATAATGCCCCGAGGGAAGATTGGGATCTGTACGCCAGTTATATGCGTGTCATTGACTTCATTGCCGGCATGACAGATCTGTATGCGGCGGATATGGCTGCCAGGATCAGAGGCATCAACCCAGGTTGATACCCGGACAAGGCCGGCGGGCTTCCCCTGGGAGTGTCAAGCACCAGCTTGACACAGGTGTACCTACCACCTCCGCGGTCGAGCTAGTGCTCGACCATCCCAGGGGAGCCCCAAACATCCCAAGCCACCCCCTGGGAGTGTCAAGCACCAGCTTGACACAGGCATACCCGCCACCTCCGCAGTCGAGCTAGTACTCGACCATCCCAGGGTCCACCCCCCCGGACATCCCAAGCCACCCCCTGGGAGTGTCAAGCACCAGCTTGACACAGGCGTACCCGCCACCTCCGCGGTCGAGCTAGTGCTCGACCATCCCAGGGACATCCCAAGTCAGCCCCTGGGAGTGTCAAGCACCAGCTTGACACAAGGGTACCCGTCACCTCCGCGGTCGAGCTGGTGCTCGACCATCCCAGGGCTCAGCCCCCCGGACACTCAAGTCAGCCCCCTGGGAGTGTCAAGCACCAGCTTGACACAGGGGTAGCTGTCAACTCCGCGGTCGAGCTGGTGCTCGACCATCCCAGGGACATCCCAAGTCAGACCCTGGGAGTGTCAAGCACCAGCTTGACACAGGTGTATCTGCCACCTCCGCGGTCGAGCTGGTGCTCGACCATCCCAGGGACATCCCAAGTCAGCCCCTGGGAGTGTCAAGCACCAGCTTGACACAGGTGTACCCGTCACCTCCGCGGTCGAGCTGGTGCTCGACCATCCCAGGGTTCAATCGCCGCGACTGGGGGACAACAGTTCGATCTTGTAGCCATCCGGGTCTTCAACAAAGGCCAGAATGCTCGCGCCGTGCAGCATCGGGCCGGCTTCACGGACCACCTTGCCACCACTCGCACGGATCTGCTCGCAGGCCTTGTACACATCATTCACCTCAATGGCAATGTGCCCATACCCGTTACCCAGGTCATAACTCGCGGTATCCCAGTTGTGGGTCAGCTCCAGCACCGAGTTCTCCGCCTCATTGCCAAACCCGACAAAAGCCAGAGTAAAACGCCCCTCCGGATAATCCTTGCGACGCAGCAGGGTCATCCCCAGCACTTCGGTATAAAACGCAATGGACTTATCCAGATCGCCCACACGGAGCATGGTATGCAATAAGCGCATGCTGATTCTCCTCAGGTTGGTTATCACGGCAGCAGCCTGCCCGGTGCCAACACAAAGGTTAGCACCGGGCGGTTACTTTAGGATGATGGCGCAGCCGATCAGATCAGCTTGCGACCCTTGTTGGCAGCAATGCGCAGACGCAGTGCATTCAGTTTGATGAAGCCCGCCGCGTCGGCCTGATCATAGGCACCGGCATCGTCTTCGAAGGTAGCGATATTGGCATCGAACAGCGAATCATCGGACTTGCGACCGACCACGATCACATTGCCCTTGTAGAGCTTCAACCGCACCACACCGTTCACGCTCAGCTGGGAGGCATCGATCATCTCCTGCAGCATCACGCGCTCCGGGCTCCACCAGAAACCGTTGTAGATCAGCTCGGCGTACTTGGGCATCAGGCTGTCCTTCAGGTGGGCGACCTCACGGTCCAGAGTGATCGACTCGATGGCGCGGTGGCCCTTGAGCATGATGGTGCCGCCGGGGGTTTCGTAGCAGCCGCGGGACTTCATGCCCACGAAGCGGTTCTCGACGATATCGAGACGACCAATCCCATTCTCGCCACCCACCTTGTTCAGATAGGCCAGCACCTCAGCCGGAGTCATTTCCTTGCCGTCGATGGCAACGATATCGCCTTTGCGGTAGCTCAGCTCGATGTAGGTAGCCACATCCGGCGCTGCCTCGGGCGACTTGGTCCAGCGCCACATGTCTTCTTCATGCTCGGCCCAGGTATCCTCCAGCACACCACCCTCATAGGAGATGTGCAGCAGGTTGGCGTCCATCGAGTACGGCGACTTCTTCTTGCCGTGGCGCTCGATCGGAATGTCATGCTTGGCGGCGTAATCCATCAGTTTCTCGCGGGACAGCAGATCCCACTCACGCCAGGGCGCGATCACTTTCACACCCGGCTTCAGCGCATAAGCGCCCAGCTCGAAACGCACCTGGTCGTTACCCTTGCCGGTGGCGCCATGGGAAATGGCATCAGCACCGGTCTCATTGGCGATCTCGATCAAGCGCTTGGCGATCAGCGGACGGGCAATGGAGGTACCGAGCAGGTATTCACCTTCGTAAACGGTATTGGCGCGGAACATCGGGAACACGAAGTCACGCACAAACTCTTCGCGCAGATCATCGATGTAGATTTCCTTCACGCCCATCGCCTGGGCCTTGGCGCGCGCCGGCTCGACTTCCTCGCCCTGCCCCAGGTCAGCGGTGAACGTGACCACTTCGCAACCGTAGGTATCTTCCAGCCACTTGAGGATTACCGAGGTATCCAGACCGCCGGAATAGGCCAGGACGACTTTTTTTACATCAGTCATTACGCGCTCCATTGATGAAGGTTACCGGCGCAGCGAAGGGCACCAGCCAAAGGCAGTCATTCTACCGTTCGGGACGGAGTATTTACAGGGGCTGACCAACAAAGGGCACGACCGACAAGCCCAATACACCTACAGGAAGCATCAATATTGTGGGAGGCGCCACATCACCAGCCGGCAAACACCAATCACTCGCGCTCCAGCCGCAACGTCACCCGTCGATTCTTCGCCCGCCCCTCGGCACTGCTGTTGGCCACCACCGGATACCGCTCACCGTGAAAACGGTTGATGAACAGCTCTTCATCCACACCGCGCTCGACCAGATAGCCCTGCACCGCCAACGCCCGCTGCCGCGACAACTCCCGGTTGAGTAAGCGATCTCCGCTGGCGTCCGAGTGCCCATCGAGCAGAATCCGGCTCACCTCCGGGTCCGCCTCGATATAGGCCAACGCCGCATCCAGCATCTCCCGCGCCCGCGCATCCAGCCCTGCACCACCGGAAGGAAAGCCAATCGCACTGCGGGAAATCTGATCGATATTCATTGGCAGCAGCCCAGTGGCGCAGGCCTGAAACTCATCCCACGCCTGCCGGTAACCGACGCTGGAGACCACCACCGTGATCTGCCCCGCATCGCTGATGCTGCCGCGCTGAATGGTCGGCTGCAACCCGGCCGACAACCCCGCCAGCATCTGCCCCGCCTGCTGATAGGGCAAGCGCAGCACCGTCGGCCCATTATTGATGGTGCCGGAACCCACCAACTGTGCCGCTGTGCCCGGTCGCCATGGCGGTGCATCATTGAACAACTGCGCCGGCCCCGGCCGCATCAGATTGCTCCAGGCCGATAACTCGAACACCGGTCGCTCCCCCGCCCGCCGCACAAACATCGCCTCCCCGTAACCATCGACCTTCTGACTGAGACGACACTCAAACTTATCCCCATCCACCGTCCACTCCACATTCTCCATGCGAGTCTGGAAAGTCAGGGCCTGAGCAGGCAAGGCAAGGCCCAGCAACAAAGCGATGGAAAGGCGTGGCAAAAGGAAAGCTCCCGCATCAACGGCTACAGGAACCAGATCGGCGGGAGATGGGGAAACTTTAGGTTAGCGGAGCGCTTTCCGGGTTGTGGTGCACCCGCGCGATGACACCCCGCAGCCCCCAATTAAGGTGATACGCCCCCGCCCATAAATACGCTATACCAAACACATACACCCAACGACAAGGAAACAGTCATGCCCAAACGTAGGCTCATTCTCTGCCTGGACGGCACCTGGAACTCCAACGACAAAAGCAGCAAAGTCACCAATGTCATCAAACTCCTGCGCTCCATCCCACCGGTCGCTGATGACGGCACCAGTCAGATTCTCTACTACGGACGCGGCGTCGGCACCGCCAAGGGAGACAAGATGCGCGGCGGTTTCAGCGGCGCCGGGCTGGATAATAACGTCATCGATGGCTACCGCTTTCTCGGTAATAACTACCAGCCGGGAGATGAGATCTACCTCTTTGGCTTCTCCCGCGGCGCCTACACCGCCCGCAGCCTGGCAGGGCTGATCAACCTCGCCGGCATATTCCATGCGTCCTGTCTGGGAAAGCCACTGGATCGACTGTTGGAAATTCGCCGCTCAGACCAATACACCGATAACGACGCAAGAAAAGCAGCCATTACGGCCATCGACAACCTCGAGCGCCACGAACAGGTCACCATCAAATGCGTAGGCGTATGGGATACCGTCGGCTCTCTGGGCATTCCCGGCGACTGGGCAAAGACTCTCTCTTTCGCGTCCCGCTGGTACTTCCATGACGTCCATCTGGGGCCACATATCGAAGTAGCGCTTCACGCTCTGGCCATTGATGAAAAACGCGCCGCCTTCCCGCCGACCCTATGGGAGAAACCCATAGGCCAACCGCTCCCGCCGGGGCAGATAGTCGAGCAGGTCTGGTTCTCCGGCGTGCACTCCAACATAGGCGGCTCCTATCCCGACAGTGACCTATCCGACATCGCCCTCGACTGGATGATCAAACGCCTCCGTGTTCACACCGGCCTGGCTATCGACGTACACGATGTCATCATGGACTCCAGCCGGCCCATGACAGAACGCGTCAAAGGCAAAGGCGTTGAAAGCCGAACACTGCTCTACCGCGCCATGCTCAGCCACACCTACCCCTACCTGCGTACCCTCTGCAACGTCCTCACCCCGCCCACCGGCAAACTCGACGGCCTGATCCGCGACCATGTCAGCCTCGCAAACAGCCGGCGCAATTCACCCAAGCCAGGGGAAGAAACCGTCAACGAACGCCTGCACATCTCCGCCCTGCAACGCTGGCAACTGCAGCACGTACAGCATGACGCCCCTGCGGACAAAGACATTGAGCCAACACCCTATCGACCACCCAATCTGACCGCCGTGATCAAACAGGCGCAGGCTCAGCCCTCCACGACCATTCCCGTGGTCGGCTGGGACGGCGAACTGATCCCACCAGAACAAGTGTCCTGGCCCATGCCGTGACTTTCAGGTTGTCGGGTTGTCGCGCCCCCAACGATGGTCCCCACGCTCCAGCGTGGGAGCCGCGCTAGCTGGTTGGTCCACCGCCCTCTTGGCGCTTCTTTTTTGTGACCTTGCGCAACTTGTCAGCTGCAGCTTCGTGCCTTGCAGCCCCTTTAGGCTTCGCCCCCCTTGCGGTGGCATATTCAGGTACAGGCTTTCCGCTTGAATCCATCGCAGCAACCAACAATGACCTTTTACTCGGTGCAATCGCCGCCATGAGCCCCATCCGCAGTCCAAACTTACGCAATATCGAATCGACAGTGCTCAAAGTCGGATTACCTTTGTCTGTTTCCAACTGATACAGCGCTCGGGTGGACATACCGCACATCTGAGCAAAGGTTTCCTGATCGAAACCAGTGACCTCCAAACGAAGTCTACGGATAGCCATGCCAAGGGTTAACTCACCATCAGTGTGCATCCGGATGATCTCTTCGATCAGTTGTTTACGCCCTTCTCCAGTCACGGCTTTCATACCAGCCTCCATAACTCAAAGCTCGAGTCCAGATTATTGACTGGAATAGCCTTTGATTGGCGAACATCCAGAGGCATATCTACGAGTAAGTCCGGCAGTGCTCTGAACTCATGGGCGGCGCCACGGATTCGCTCATACAGATCATCAGGGGCGTACCATTGCGGGAAGCAGGCACAGATCTCACGCCACTGTGGGCTCCCTTTTTTTTCGGCTTCCCATTTCGTTGCCCTGGTTACTCCCTCTGCATCCAGGACCATCGGGGCCAGGTCATAGATCGGGGCCAGATCAAACCTTCCCCTGTACCGGAATATCGATGTGTTGCGACCGTGATTGTCACTGTTGCCAAGGATTCGGTTAAGCAAGTCTCGCCGTATGTATTCAAAGATCAGCTCTGGCACCTCACCGGCTTGCCCGCTTAAGCACCACAACTCAATCAGCTTCGCCAGCACAACCTCATGCTTGAGCCTCGACCCCGGCTCTGTGTTACCAAGCAAGGAGTAGACCGACTCTACCGCGATACGCCCAACGCTCCCGCCATTCACAACGCGGTCAAAACGTGGCATCCAAAGGCTGGGCCTTTGAGCTTCTTCCAAGCTCAAACCCTGAGTTGAAACGGTATTCAAACCAAGGCTCGACACCGCTTTGTAGTAGTGATACTCAGCACGAAGAATGTTCTTGTCGTTCTCAGTCACCTTGTTTCGAGCGAACTTAACCAGCGAGTGTGACTGCACTGAAGAATCATCAAGCATGGCGTCAGCGTAAAACATCCCGTCACGCCCCTCGACCAACAACAGCTTGGGTGCTTCACCCTGAGCGCCAGTCGCGCCGCCCAATGCAGCTCCAGCCTCGTAGGCGTACTCGAGAAAGTCATTCGTACGCTCAACCACTTCCTGACGAGCAAAGGCCTCAGCCCCTGTGTCCTCAAGAGCTTCAACCGACTCTTTCACACGTAGATTGCCAATAGGCGATGGCGTACATCTACCCAGCAAAAACAGATCAAGATCCATTTCTGGAGGCTTTTCATCATTGAATCGCTTGCTCAGCGACTTCTTTGCATGACCAGCGGGAATGATGTCGAGAACGAAGGCCGGGAAGCCTTTGGTCTCCTCGGCACTCCAGTTGGCAGGCAAGTTCACGCTGACGGCATGTTCAAAAATGCTATCTATCGCATCATAAAAGTCATGCAGATATGCCGTCTTGTACGAAGCCGTAATGCGCGTATTCGTAACAGCCTGCGTATTCGAGATACTCAGATCCAGAGCATCGTGCCATTGGCCGTCTACATAGGTTTGTATAGTGAGAGATTCGTGCATTGCAGCCAACTCAATCGGCATTAAGATGCTGACAACTCTAGTTCATAGCGACCTAATCAGCAATATAAGTCTTTAAATCAGCTCCAACCAATCTAAATTCGGCAATTTAATGCCGACTATGACTTTCCCCTCTGATGGTTCCCACGCTCCAGCGTCCGAGCCACCCGCCTGCACAGCGTGGGAACGATCTTGGGCTCTGCAGCAGCTTGACTCAAAGGGAGCCCGCACTCGATTTCTGATGGTGCCGCAGCGGTTGGATGGGAACCATCAGGGGCGCCGGACTCACTCAGTGTTTGGAAAACACCTCATCCAGCGTCCGAGCATCAAGAATATTATCGGCCCAGCGCTCCAAATCATCAGAGCTGGCCTGCTGCAAACGCTGTTCAGTCGCAGAATCTAACGAGCCGAAGCGGCGGGTAAGTTGGCGCGCCAGCAAGCTAGCCTCGCCCTCCTGGCGCCCCTTCTGCATGCCTTGTCGCATGCCTTTCTCCAAGCCCTCATTCAACAAACGCTCTGTCAAACCGACCATTTTGGAATTCTCCTGCGGGTACCGCGCTTGGTATTCGTGCATTTGATTATCGTCCAGGGCTGTGTAGATGTCGATGAAGTCCAGATATTTGCGCTGCTTCTCGGGGTCAGATTCCAAAGTGAACAGGCCTCGGGTGGCGTGCGCGTAGATATCCACCTTCCGGTCTGCAGGCCACGCCATGTTCGGCAGGTTCAATCGCGCTACCAGATTGGGGCTATCCAGGTACTGGTTGGCGTCGAGATTAGCCAGATCGCATTTCAGGTAATTGAAGCTCAGATAGGTAAAACTGTCGCCGCCCAGCACTAACGTTTCCGGCACCTTCTGTGCTGCCCGCAGAAAGATGGCCACAGGCACCACCCGGTTGGTCTTGAACATGTCAGACAATTCCAAGCAATACTGAGCCAATCGGTGAATCGAAAAGCGCGCCGGGTTAGTTTCTTCCTCCAGCATAAACAACAATGCCTCGCGGCTACCGTCAGGCCATTCCACCAGCAACGGCACATCCAGTTCATGAAAGCGGTCGCCTAAGCGACTCTTCAGCTGTTCCTGACGAATCGGGGTAATACGCGCGCCCTGCCCCAGATCCAACCCTTTCGCAGCAGCAAAAAACTCCAACGCCTGACGCGGATAATCGAGAATCAGGTTTTTGAAATTCTGATCATGGCTGGTAATGCCGGACATAGCTGGCGCGCCTCATTAGACTGTATACCCATACAGTATCGAGACAAATCACGGCAAGGCAAATTAAGCAGTCAAAAATGTGATGGAGTCGAGAAAGTTAAACCGAGCCCGGGACGCTCCAGCGTCCGAGCCACCCGCTTGTCAGGCATCCTGCGTATAGCTCGCAATACCCTCAATCTGGGCAACATCTGCTGTTGATCGGATATGCTGTCCACCTTTTCGCTGTGCCCTCTGCCGGGACTCAGCCCCCGATAATGCAGCAAGTTCTGGAAGCAAATGATCGAAGGGTTGTGCCGATCTCACCAGATCCATCAAAGTCACTCCAGAGGAGAGCTTGCGCTTGAAAAGCGTGGGCAAGTTTGCGATTCCGGCAAGCTCCAGCTCTTGGGCGATCAATACCAGTCCATCCACGCGACTAACATGATCCAACCGAACATCGGCGCCCTTCATCCAGGCGTAGACCGTTGGCCGGGTAACCCCTAGCAGCTCGGCCAGGTCGGTGATACTGGTCCCCAACACAGCCCGTAGATAGTCAATCTGCTCGGCGATAGTTCTGGCTTCCGTATAATTCAAGGTGACGGGCGCGGCGCTGGCTTCAAACAAGTGATGGCGAGAAATCAGCGTTTCAACATTGGCTGAGCCACCGGAGCCCGGCATGAATACAGCCGGCACCAGCGCCAAGGCTGCGACAGTCAAGGCACTGCGGGTGACCGTGAATGATGACGGCACAGCGGTACCAGAGGGAATCAAAGTTTCCATTTCAACCTGGCCTCCTCGGTAAGGGATCGCTTGAATATACCAAGCAATGCGTCGTGAAGTTGCCTGATGCAATTTTCAACAACATTATGGTCATAGGCAAACCGCTTCTCAAAAAAGCAATCGGAATCCATCACGAGAGATTGCCCTGGATGCGTTTTCAAAGGCGCAGGGAGCTGCAAGGAAAGTTGCTGCAAATCAGGGGGCAGCGGCAGCCCTTGGGGCGTAATGAACGCTTTCATTACCAGTACCGAATCATCCACCACCTGCACCGCCTCACTATAGCTGTGTCTCAACGTTCCAGGCGCCAGCTGCGACAACCCCAGTAGTTCAGGCAAGACGTAATCGCCAAGGCTACTCGAATCGGTCGGCTGGATAGCGTCCAGATCACGCAACCGGCGCGACGACAAGGGCTTAAGGCCAAACAACCAAGCCGCTGCCTGCAAAAGCAGAGCAGCGGCTTGGGAGCAACTGAAGAAGCGAATTACAACCCCGCCTCCCCCATCACCTCATCAATTACCGCACAGGTTTTCCCGGACTCATCTCAAAACAGTGCCAGCCCCGTGCACAACCCCAGCCTCAACCACCACGTTGTAACCGCAACTGGAGCCAGCTTGTAACCAGGCCGCAGCACCAACCTTCACACCACCGGCTAGTTGCACCCCCACACCTAGATGCGAGAAGTCATCCATTACCACATCGTGATCAACGGTAGCATTGCAGTTGATGATCGCCCCTTTCCCTACGGATGACACTGTACCCAGCACCGCGCCGGCCATCACCGCAGTGCCTGCGCCAACGGTAGCGCTAGGGCTGACCCAGGCCCGAGGATGGATGATTGAGACCAGCTCGATCCCAGCATGCTCAATCAGCTCTATCCAGGATTGGCGAACCGAGTTATTACCCACTGCAGCGATAGCTCCCTGGCACTTGCTCGCCCATTCGCCGACAGATTCAGTCTTCCCGACCACCGGACAATCCAGAGCCACACTCACAGACGGCCAGGCATCATCGAGAAAGAGAATATCCTGCCACTCCCCACTCAGCAGCGCAGCCTCGGCTACGGATTTCCCATGACCACCCGCTCCCAACACAAGCAGAGTACGATCCATCATGCTTTCTCCAGTTGGCCGGCGTTGAATCTGACTGCCAGCAACGCCAACGGTAGATAAGCAATCAAAAGGGCCAGCAGGCCGTCGATATAACCAAGTGCGACAACACAGGCCCACGGCAGAAGCCAGAGGATATTGATTGCGAGTACCGCCATGGTGACTGGCAAGTGCGCACCGTATTGACGAGACGCATATTGATAAGCATGGCTACGGTGCGCCTCATATACTTTGTCGCCACGCATCAAGCGCCGCAGCAGAGTGAAAGTTGCATCGAGAACGAACACGCCCAGAAGGATCAACCATGCCCACAATAACTGTGGCGCAACCCATGCAGCCTGCAAGGTCAGACCGCCCAATACCACACCGAGAAATCCACTCCCCGCGTCACCCATAAATATACGTGCTGGGGGGAAGTTCCAAACCAGAAAACCAGCCACGGCCCCAGCCAGCAACAACGGAGCAGCGGCCAACGCCGGCATACCAATCAAAGCATAGAGCAAAGCCCCGCCAGCACAGACAGTAATAGCCTCCACACTGGCAATACCGTCGATACCATCCATGAAGTTGTACAGGTTCAACAACCACACCAGCATCAAGGCGGCCAACAAATATCCAATCAGTCCCAAATCAAAACTCGTACCCGCGATGGCCAAGTGCGGCAGCTCAGGTAGCCAGGCCAACAGCCAGGCCGCCCCCATGAAATGAGCCAGGAGCCGCCAACGTGCTGCAATATGCCCGTGGTCATCAAGAAAACCGATCACAGCTACCCAAGCGCCCGCCCCCATCAGGCCAATTACCATTGGCCAACTCAACCAACCGTCATACCCAACAACCGGCAATACGGCGAGATAAGCCAACACAATCGCCACCCCTCCGCCTCTGGGAGTCGGTATTGAGTGGGAGCTACGGGCATTGGGGATATCCATCAAACTACGGGACAAAGCATAACGACGCAGAATCCAAGTCAGAAGCAAGGATGCGCCAAGAACCACTGGCAACAAAAACCATAAAGACATGCGATTACTCGTTCAGAAAGGCGGCAGCGGTAGCTCGGAAGCCTTCATCTACCGACACGGGAGGGGTCCAGTTCAACGTTTCACGGGTATGACGAATATCTACCTGCAGCGACCCACATAGGCGCTGCGCAACGGCTCGCTTGCCTAACAAGGCAGCCCCGCTCTCAAGCCAAGCTGAGGGCACAGGTATCAATCTGGCTGGTTTACCTAAAGCCCTGGCCATACGGCGCAACATCTCCGTGGTGGAGAGGTCTTCGTCATCACTTACCAGAAAGGTCTGGTTGGCAGCTGCAGGATGATCAATGCAGGTCACGATCAGGTCCACAAGGTTATCCAGCGAAACGAGACTTCTTTTGTTATTGATTGCGCCAAGCGGTAGAGGTACCCCTTTGTTCATCCAACTCATCATGCTGCGGAAATTAGCCTTCACCTCTGGGCCATAGACTAACACCGGCCGGATGATGACCACCTCCATACCGGTCTCTTGTGCAATCAGCCTCACCCCCTTCTCAGCCTCCATTTTGGAAATGCCATAAGGGTCTTGAGGCACAGGCGTATCAAAGGCAGTGTATGGCCGACCGAGTGCCGTATCCTCACCGTTGACCTTGATGGAACTGATGAAGATAAAGCGCTTAGCACCAGCGGCGGCCGCCTGACGAGCCAGATTCAAAGTGCCATCGACATTGACCTTACGAAACTCTGCCAGAGGGTCGCTAGATTGATCATTCATGACGTGCACGCGAGCAGCGCAATGAATGACCACACTGCAAGCCTCCAACGCCTCTGACCAATCTGTTCCAACGTCAAGGTTGGGAACAACAACTTTGCGCACATTAGCAGGAAGATCAGTCTGTGGCGTACGCACTGCAGCCGCTATGTCTCCACGCTCAGCAGTAAGACGGTCCAGCACAGCGCCGCCCACAAATCCGGTAGCCCCGGTCTGCAAAATGTTGTTCATGATGTCTTACTCGCCGTTGCCACAAGATCCTCAGCCATGGCATCCATAATTGCCGTCCTTTTGAACTGAGCGATAAACTCTTCCCTCGGCGCATCGACAATATCCAGCTCGTCAAAAGCATGAACAGCCGCCACAGCATCGCAAGGGGCAAATACCGTGGCATTAGTGAGGTGGCTACGAACGAACGTTGCCGCATGGCCAGCTACACCCGCCCAGATCGGCTTACCCAGAGCACCATATTCAAACAGTTTAGAAGGAAGAACCTTGTGAAAAGCGTCATAGTCGTTGAGATGCAGGAAAAGTACATCGGCTTTCTGGTAAGCCGAAATCAACTCCGCTCGACTTACTGGCGGCTCAATCGTCACATTAGAAAGGTTTAACGCATCTACCGCCCCCTGAAGCTGTTGCAACCGCCCACCCGCCCCGATGATTCGAAATCTGATGCGGCCGCCCAGCTTTTTCGCAACAGCCGGAACAATATTGTGCAGCCCCTGGCCCTCCCCAATATTGCCCGCATACACAACCTCGATAGCTTCATTATTGGACTTACCGGAGCCCTCCTCATTGACTACTGTTGTATCCAGGTTGATGAACTGATCATCGATCCCATTGGTAAAGACAACCTTGGAAACGTCAGGGTATCTACTTTCAAAGTACGGAATAAACCCTTCAGAGACTACGTTGAGTCTCGCTGCTCGGGTAATAGTCCATTTTTCCACTACGCTGAAAATCGGCTTCATCAGCAGGGCAAGCTTTGAGGGGAGTACATCCTTGATGGTGTCGACGAAAATGTCCCGGATATCGAGATAAAGTGGAACCTTTTTTGTTCGTGAAACCCAAGCGCCCAACGCTGCGGTCATTAGCCGGGACGAGCTGGCGTACACAATGTCGTATTCCTTGCCGGCGACATGTGCCCGCACCGCCTTTACATAAGTAAAAAATGACTTTGATTGGTCGAGCATACCGCTTTTATGGGTCGGTAGCTGAACACGTTTAATTGAGAGGCCTTCCGACCTTTCATACTCTCTCGCCTCCGCAGAATAACCTGCATACCGGTTCGGCAAGGTGGTCACCACATCAATCTCACTACCAGCAGGGAGCTTGCGCTTCAGGGACTCAACAAATGCAGTGTTACGAAATGATCCTGCCGACAAATCCGGCGCAAAATAAAAGCTCAGAAGCAAAACTCTCAAGCTGTTCTCCACTCGATACGCGTTAGCAGTCTTGAATCCAGAAAAGTGATTTCAAGTTTTTTATTCGGAAGCGATAAACCGAAGCCTGGATGCCAGGTACTATCTTTCAGCACAGCCACACCCCCTTCGATATCAAGCTCAACCCTCTCCCCTTTCGGCAGGGTAAGAGAGAATCGTCCCTCATCCAATTGCTGAATACGAACCTCAGGGTGAAAATGCCAATGAGCGAGGGCTGATTGAAATGTACCGTCAAGGTGATCTTCGATGACCAACTGATCAGCTTGAGCGTGCCAGCTGCGGGTATGTGTCACCCCTCCATTCAGGCGCCGATAACCATCATGACGGCCGAACACTCGTATCTCATTCGCCTCTTGGTGAAGCGCAACATCGATAGGTCGCGCACGGCGAGCGACTCTAAAGCCGGCCCATACTTCGGAAGAGTTTTTATCATCCACCTCTACCGTGTTATGAGCAGCAGTCGACCGCTGCCGTTGCCTTTCAGCATCTTCGCCGTACTGGGAAATGCCCGAATTGACCAACACACGTTGACCATAAAGACTCAACTCACAGCTCAGAGTATCGGCGTGAGCGTGGCCCGGTTGATAATCTGGTCCAACAGGTGCAACGTCCGCCAGCAACCGATGCTCTTGAGGCCACGCCACGACCGCGAATCCACTAGGTTGTAGCAACTTTCCATTCGCGTCAGTGCCACGCGACGCCTTTGGCAGCTTCACACCTAAACGCTTGGCATACGCCTCGACTTCACCCAACGTAGGTGCGATACCAAATGTCGCATCATTAAAGAAAGCAATGCCCTCATCTGGATGCGTCAGCTCCCGCAACCAATTGATTCCTCTAAGGAGAGTCTCCTGCCAGAAGGAAGCTCGCCCCGACATTTCGGTCAAATTCGACTTCTGCTGCAGAGTTATCAGATCCGCAATATCCCAAAGCAAAATCGCCTGGTACATGGGTGAGCGCTCGTAATGCGCACCGTCAGCCAAGAACTGCTCGCGGATTTCGACATCCAGAAGCTGCAACCCTTTTTTCAGCCAACGGTCACCCTGAATACCACCAAAAAACACACCGGCAAAGACCAGAGCCTTGGCATTGGCGAAAAGGTGGTTTGCCAAGATATGAAACTCCAGCTGCTGCTCCAATGCGCTTACCTGCAACGCAAGGGAGTCCAGCCACTCTGGTTTCAACGGCTGCGCCCCAGCACGACTGAAAAACTTGATCCAGTTAACAGTGCGTAATGACAGACAATAAGGCTCCCAGCCATTACCTGTCATGGGAGGATTATCCGCAATCCATTTATCCACCAGAGTCCGGTTCAGCTCTTCCCTTTCCGCAGCCCCACCAGCATTCAGCACATCCTGATAGTGCAAGTTATAAAGCCACAGCTTTGGGAAGGTAGGTGAGTTCCAATCGCTACCCAGCGTTGCCGTTTCTCCCAGAAAGGTATAGCGAACCCCGTCCGTCGTAGGCGTATCGAGATAGAAGTGATCTGGCCAGCTCTGAAGGCAGCCGCTCGCTGGTACCGAGATACTTTTACCCAGTCGAGGCTTTCGTACCCTGTAAAGCAACTGGTAATACAGCTGCTTAAACTTAAGATATCGAACCGTATGCATTAATAAAACAGATCGCCGCACCCCCCCCCCTTAAACCAAAAGTGGCCAAGCCCAAGAACAAGGTTAAATATATTAAAAGAAGCCCCATAGGGACGACAACCTAACAATCCCGGCCTTGCGAACCTTGTACAGATCAAGCGGCGATTCTATTAGAAGACTTTTGTATATCATACACCCGAGCAGCTCCTACCACGAACAACAACGCAAGTGGTAAGGCAGGAGAAGAGTCCTGAAAAGAGAGCAACAGACCAGATAATAAAAAATAAATACCAATACGGCTTTTAGCACCTGTAAAATACGATGTCACGGAGAGAGCCTTGAGTAACAGCATAAAGTATAGCAAAATAATCGGTATGGAAAACACTCCAAACTTTAGTATAAACTCAACGAAGCCACCGATATTACGTGAATGTCCGTAATAGTGAAGATAGCCTAACGGCGTCCAAAGACGTCCATTGAAGACATCAGGACTATTACCAGCCCCGTTAAAACCATAAAAAGCTAAATTATTGAGCGAAATCGGAATATTTAAGACCCGCCGCATAGCGCCTTGCTGGAGAATCATCTCGGGCTCATTCATCAAGACAAATATCAGCCCCACCATTCTCACGTCTTGGATCTCATTTAAGATGCTAATCAAGGCAGCAGCGGTAATCACAAAAGCCAAGCAAGCTAATATTATAAAAACAAAGAAAGATCTTCTCGCTATGAGAAGCCAAAGCACCGAGATAAGAAAAAAATGTATCCCTGCAGCATAAGCTGATCTTGCGATGACAATATTAGCCACCAAAAAAACAAAACTAATTATCAACACTCTACTAGGTGCTAGCACTTTCCCTTGGACCACTAGAGATAAAACATACAACGCATTCAAAAGATTAAACATTTTGCCTAGAGATGAAGGCTCACCTGTTAAAGATCGAACTCCTCGCCCAGTTTCGCTGTAGGATAAAGCAGCGTCAACGCTGCGTGTAACCGCGAACGCGAGAAACTCTGGATAAAAAAACTGGATCACCCCTACTACTGCATATATAAGAAAGGCAAAATAAATTAATTTTGAATTCAAGAATGCCCCGTAGTACTCAGGATAAAACACATAAAAGAAAAAGATAGCAAATATAGCCAGCAAATATGTCAGCAAATATTTAAACTCAGGAGCCTCTTCTATAAATGCGAAATGGCTCAAGACAAGCCCAGCGCCAAGCAATATAGCCAATACAAAGGAAATACCGACTTTACAATACCATATCAGGAAGACCACACAAAGAAAAGCAGCCAGAAAGAACAGTGGTTGCAAATCCATTTTCGGTACAAAACCAACAAAAGGAAAGTATGCAAATATCGCCGAAAACAGCACCAAGCATGATGCAAACTTATTATTAAGCATAGCCAAGCAAAAACCTCTAATAGGCAAAAAAGAATGAGCTTTACTTTTATGCTATCTCTTTAAATTTACGCTTCAGAACAGAAGCCGCACAATATTTACTGATTGCAAAAAAAACCAGAGCGCTAGAAAAGGCAATAGCCATCATTTCAATACCGCCTCTTGTAGATAAGAATAGACAGAGAAATATAAACAAAGCGGTAGCGGCAAAACTGATATACAAATACAACCGGTCGTAGCCGGCCCCATAAATAACGTAATGCGCGGGCATAGATAAGCTATACGATAGAGCACCAATACTCAGCAGAAAGAAAACCTTATAATTATCCAAAAAAACTCTATCGAGAAAATAATTTGCCGTAATAAAAACTATCAAATTAACTACCACAAGCATTGCGATTGCCGACAGCCCTACGGCTCGCTGATAATCAGCATAAGAATCAAATATATCTGCAGTCTGTCTCGTCCTAATAGATTTAACTAAACGCGGGTAATGCCAAGTAGAAACCCCTGCCTCAATAATACCAACTATGGCAAATACGATCAGACTGTAATATATGTAAACGCCAACCGTTTCATCCGATACAAGATTTTCCACTATAAGCCTATCGCCCCCGACAATAACTCGAAAAAGAAGCGTTGCTACAAGAAGCTTAGACGAAACCTTTATTGCAACCATCACCCATGAAAAACTGGGACGCCATTTTAATTTTAGCTTCTCGGCCCTTATCATTAGGAAGAAAGAAAATACCATTGAAACTAATGAGAACAACACCCATATTATCGCTATAGCAAGAACAGATGATTCTTTACCCCACAGCAGTAGGTATAGCATCGCAAACAAAGACCAAATAAAGCCTCTGAGAAAATTAGCTAATGCCGCCTGGAACGGACGTCCCATTCCAATTAGAAAGCGCGAATTTTCCTGGGCAATAACTTCAAAAAAAACATGCAGCACCAATACAAAGGCAAGAACCATCCCTTCTTGCTGCCATGCATATAAAGCATATATAAAAATCAATGGCAACATCCCTAACAACACCACAAGCAAGGAACTATAGTGATGGGATAAAAGCTCTTCCGAATCGAAAGAAGATGACGAAAGCATAGCCCGCACAGTGTATGTATATATATTCAAACCTAATAAAGACGCAGCCAGAACTACGACCGTCCAATATATCCCAAAGAAACCCAGAGATTCAACGCTCAAATATTTAGCAGCAACAAATAAGACCAAGAACTTGCTTGTCATATTTAAACCCCGCATTACCGCCGAGGCCTGCTGTTTTATCCCTTGATATTTGACATCCATTAATGCACTATCTCCGCTCCATTGAGCTCGGGAGAAAAATAAACCTCTTGGAACTTACGGTACTTCGCGATGTATTCATTAATAGATTGTGCAATCCTGACAACATCTTCAACGCGTTTAACGCGGGACTCTTCGAAGGCAGTGTATGGTAGGCTTGCATATTCACTGCCGGCAAATGTCACAAAGGGAACACCTAACAGGAGCGCATCATTAATCATAGAAGTGGTTTTCCCAACCACCAAATCACAAGATTTTATAAACGCTCTAGGATCACTCATAGCATCAATGCAGTCGATATATTCACTATAATCGGAAGTGTCGCGAGGGTGTATTCTTAGCTTAATAAAAACACCTTCATTACGGGCGTAGCTTATAAGCCCATCTATTATAGGTTTTATCCCGCTGTCCATATTAAAGTTTGGCTGGGTGAGTACACATATCGACTGTACTCTCTCGATTGGCGAGGCTGCAACATAGTTTACATTTTTTACTTTCGTAACGTCCGAGTTTTCTATCGTAGAAAAATTTCTCTTATCCATCATCGTAGAATACGTTCTAACATCTACTCTGGGCAAGCTCGTCACTCTAGTAACATCAAGTGCGAACGTTTGCACAGCAATCATTTTTACTTTACCAAACAATGCTCGAGACTCGAGAAAAGCAATAGGCCCGATAAACTCCGGGGTGATCAGCGCGTCAGCATTGATGTTTTTCTTTTTAAGGCCGCCATAATAGCATATCTTCTCATAATGCTCCCTATATAGAGCAATGGCCAAGCTCTGAACATCCACACGGACGTTATCTAAGAGATAAAAGTAAGCAGATTGTGTTTGGAACTCTTTAAAAAAAGATTTTTTGCTATACAGCTTAGGTGTAATCTTCTCCGATGCTTTAAAATATTTGATGAGCAGCTTCGGTTGTTTGTAACACCTAAACGACGGATTAAAAAGAATACGACTGCCAGAAGGAATATCTAACTCCCTAACAGTTCTTTCGTCTCGAACCACATATATCTTATCAGTGCGCGAGTAATTATTTTTCGAGCATAGATGTGACAAAACCATTTGAAGAGAGACAATGAGAAACTTCATAACAAAAATACAATTTCTTCTAATTATAACTTTCATCTTGCTCGCAACTGAATATTTCGTTTCAACCCTCTTTCCGTCGAAATATTCGACCAGATATTTTAACACCACGCGCCGATCCCACTCTATATTATAGGTGTTATCTCCTTCAGCCCCGGTTATAGGAAAAACATCCGTATCAAGTATAGGATCCAGGAAAACTATAGTTTTCGTCCCTTTTTTAGATGCATAGTCAGATATAACCTTGATGCGCTTATATATTGGATAAAAAAAAGAGAGGTATAAACTGTTCGAAAACAAACGTAACAATAAGTACCGTCCATCGTTCTCACAACAAGCTAATCTGTGACGAAAATCCTCAATAAAAAATCCTCGACCTGCATATTCGATACGCTCGACAACGAGACCTTTCCGGTATAGGAACGCGGCTTCTCCGCATAGCAGAATAACGTCATGAACATGACATCTACTTTTTGCCCGGCTGACGCTTACCGTGACATTAATTATTGCCATTATTCCTCTCTAAATTCAGTATGACGTTGGTCCGTACATTTCTTATGTGATGAAACCTCAGTCAAACTCAACGCCTTTCGGTAAAAGTCAAGAGTGCAGCCTATTTTTTCATTGAGCAAGCCGGGATTATTATAAGGCAATAAAATCATTTCTTGGCTTTTCTCTAATAGCTCACTTGAAAACTCTGTATTTACATCGATATATTGCTTAGTCTTTGCGATAGAATCATACATATATGCAACTCTATCTAACACTGCCAAACCGATCACCTTTCTCCCTAGCGCCAATGGACCGACGTTCGCGTGAAATCTGCTTGCGATCACCAGTTCACTATTAGCATAAACCGAGAAATTAAGCCTCGTGCCGATATCCCCTTGAATACAAGGTGAAACGGTTACTTTATTTCTAACTACAGATTGATCCAGCTTTTCTAATACCGAATATATTGCCTTCAGGTCCGAATAAATATGTGGAACAAATACAACATGGTATTGGTCAGAAATATTGTTCACATATTTCACTAGTGATGTTAGGTATCGCTCTGTTTCGATTTTCTCGCGCCGGCTACTAATCATTGATAGCTGGTCGTCTGTAATATTTATTGCCACATACGGGGTATCAATCAGACGAGAGGTATAGTCGGCTTCACGTTCACCTGTTTCATAGAAAAACCCATTATCCAATATCTCATATACGTTCTCCCAAGTCGCCATCTCATCAGGAAAAATTGACTCCAAGACCTTTATTGAACCATCATTCCTCAAGCCAATTAAAATATTACAATTTTTTGTTAATGCTTGAAAAAACCGTCTAAATTTTTCTTCATTACCTGGCGGTACAGTCCTATGAGGGTGGCATCCAATACTGGAGAATATAGTAGGGACATTTATTTCCGCTACCATCTCGGCATCCATATTAATGGTGGTGCCGCTTGCGCTGCCCTCCACCCAATAATCAAAAAAGCCGCCGCCCCCAACAAATACGATATCATAATCGTTCATTTTCTTTATAAAAGAACGATCAAAACACCTTTTATCTACACCATCATAATTATTATAAAACTTTCTTATTTCTAGTTTATCTATTACATATTCACTGCCAAATCTCGCCAGAATGTTCTCGAATCCGATGTGGCTTAGATTGTCCCCAATATTGCCACTAAAAGAAGCTATGTGTAGAACTTTCATAAGCCTTTCTCCCGAAGAATATATTCCGCGTACTTCCAGTCATCAAGAGTATCTATATCAATATTAATATGCCCATAGCAAATATATGGCCTGACATCTCCGCCAACGAACGTCTTCACCCTGTCAAAATAGCTTACCTTTGCCATATAAAAGGCCCCATTATGCTTATAGACATTCGGTACATCTTGCCGGCGAAGCTGATTCTCCTGTGGGATAAAGGACCTCAGATAGCCGTTATCTTCAATTTCATAAATAAACATAGGGTGCGTCTTGATTTCTTCAACAGCCACAAGTACCGGGGCCTCCTGATCTATACAAGCCATAATCATATCATCGATATCTTTACTTGTACGGAAAGGTGAAGTCGGCTGAAGCAATACAAAATAATCATAGCTGTCATTTATTTCGCCCAAAGCGTGAGTAATAACGTCGATACTACTCGCGGTGTCTTCGGCTAAATTGCTTGGTCGGACGAATGGCACTTCACACCCAACGCTCCGAGCAACAGATATGATATCCGCGTCATCTGATGAAAGTATTGTTTGGTCAATGAAAGACGAGTTTAGGGCGGCATCCACTGTCCATTCGATTAGTGGTTTTCCGCCTAACCGTTTTATATTTTTACCTGGCACTCCTTTCGAACCGCCCCTAGCAGTAACTATTCCAATTATTTTTTTTCCCCGGTACATTAAAAGCTAAGCTCCGTAAAGAACTTTTGCGTTCCATTATTCCAAATATCGCTCATTAGTACATCTATAAACCTTTCAGCACTGTCACCTACCCCATAATGCTCGACAGGCTCGAACCGAAGTCCATTATCGATAGTCTTTATTAATGCTATTAATTGATCCTTATCAAAAGACACATCAAATACTGAATCCCCTTTAAATCTGTTGTGCTGCCTGCTGCCAATATTTATCGTTGGGACTCCGTATACAGGAGCCTCGTGTATTCCTGCGCTTGAATTCCCAATGATAAAATCAGAATTCTTAAGCATTGTTAAAAAATGCTCAAAGCGTATAGAAGGAAATATATGGAAGCGCGGATTATCTTTTAAGACCTCATAAGCATCAAGTATCCATTTTGATCCATTATCATTATTCGGATAAATCAGGATGTAATTCCGCTGGCTTTCGATCAGCGCATCTACAAAAACCCGCGCGTTTTTTGTTGATCATACAATTCAGTAGTAACTGGATGTAGCATTGCTAATGCAAACTTTTCGAATCGAATATTATATCGGTTGCGGGCGGCAGATATACTAGGTAAGGAAGAAGACAACATAATATCTACATCTGGTGAGCCGATGACGTGGATTGAGCTACCGCTTTCGCCTAATTGGATCAGTCTCCGCTTCGCTATGTCACTTGCAACGAAGTGAAAATGTGACATTTTGCTAATAGCATGCCGCATCAACTCGTCCACAGTTCCGGACAGCTCACCCCCTTCTATATGGGCCACCGGGATATTCCTTAAGGCTCCTACCGTGGCGCCGGCCAACGCTTCAACCCTGTCACCATGTACTACTATTAAATCAAACTTGTTTTCGTGCAGATAGCGGCTCAGCCCTGAAATGGTATTAGCTAAAACTATCTCCATATCCTCGCCATCCACTTGGTTCATGTAGAGGAAAGCTTCATCGAACCCTGATTTGTATATCTCTGTAGCAGTATGACCGTATTTAGATAAAAGATGCATGCCTGTCACGAACAACTTGTAATCAAATAAAGAGGAATCCTTAACCTTGTTTATAAGTGGCTTTAGCTTTCCAAAGTCCGCCCGAGTACCTGTTACAAATAGAATTTTCCTTTTCATTCAACGTCCTGCCAGCTAAGATGCTCATCTGCTTCGATATCTTTTGTTGCGACCTTTCCGATCAACCCTTCGTAATGCTCGGCTAGTATCTCACCCGTCCCAGGTCGCTTTACCCAGATATTCGTCTCGCTCAGCTTCTCGCCTTTCTTTATTTTTTTAATACTGACTACGCTTGCAAAGGCAAAGTCTATAGTTACTTGTTCTTCTTGAGTGGCTTCTTTTTTTCCTCCGCGCATTTCCCAAATTAACCGACTCCCTTCTATCAGTTCCCTAGCAGCCACCTCATCCATAGAATTGACAATATCTGGACCTTTGCGTCCCATATGATCCGTAAAATGCCGCTCTAATATAGAGGCACCTAGCGCTACCGCCGCGAAACAAGCATGGTTGCTTGTCGTGTGATCCGAGAGGCCGGTAAGGTGCTTGGGAAATGCAAGTTGCATCTCCTTTAATGCACCGAGTCTCACAAGTCTCGCTGGCGTGGGGTATAAGTTTGTGGTGTGGAGTAAAGCAACAGGAACGGAACGGTCGTCAAATATAGCGACTGCTTTTTTAATGCTATCGATATTATTCATGCCCGTACTAAGAATAACAGGCTTGCCGAAACTAGCAATATGTTTTAACAAAGGGTAATTATTGCATTCGCCTGAACCAATCTTATATGCGGGCACATCCATTCTTTCTAACCTATCAGCCGCTGCTCTTGAGAACGGTGTGCTGATAAAAATCATGCCTTTGGATTCCACATACTTCTTTAACTCTACTTCCTGACTTTCATCCAAGCTGCATCTGCGCATCACTTCGTATATAGAGACATCTGTATTGCCTGGTATAACTTTTTTTGCCCTGGACGACATTTCATCATCTATGACATGTGTTTGATGTTTCACCACCTCTATCCCAGCTCTGGAAGCTGAGTCAACCATTTCAAATGCCGTCTCCAAAGACCCCTCATGGTTGATCCCAACTTCGGCAATCACAAGAGGTGCATAGTCTGAACCAACTTCTCTACCATCAATATTGAAGCTCATATCTTTCATATCTCCACCTATGTCGACATACAGCAACCAAAGTCGACCAATGATTTTACCAGATTCCTTTGGTATCGATGACAAAGCCTTGCTCTGGCTTATTTGTTTTGAATTCTTTATGGTCAACCAACATAACATGTATATCGGCTTTCCCCAGTGCTTCAGATAGCCCAACCAACTTTACACCATTTAAACCTTGAGGAGTTTCAGAGATATTTGGTTCAACTATAATTAGCCGACCAAAATTCTGTTTACATATGTCTTTTGCGATATTCAAAGCCGGGCTTTCTCGCAAGTCGTCAATGTCAGGCTTAAAGGCCAGCCCGTAGCAAGCTATAGTTAAACTATCAATACTTTTTCCTTCCTTTAACACCAACTCTATTGCTTCTTCAACTTTAGCCAACACCCAACGGGGCTTTGCATCGTTAATATTTCTTGCAGAACGGATCAGCTTGGCATCGTCCGGCGCCCCACTGACGATGAACCATGGGTCTACGGCTATACAATGCCCGCCGACACCCGGACCCGGTTGGAGAATATTAACTCGAGGATGTCGGTTGGCGAGTTGAATCAGCTCCCAAACGTTGATATCTAGCTTGTCGCAGATCATTGAAAGCTCATTGGCAAACGCAATATTCACATCACGAAAACTATTTTCGGTCAACTTACACATTTCAGCCGTACGAGCATTGGTAGTAACACACTCACCCTCTACAAAAGTCTTGTAAAGTTCACATGCGACTTCCGAGCATCTTGGGGTCATACCGCCAATAATGCGATCATTCTGTACCAACTCACGCAATACATGGCCTGGTAAAACCCGTTCGGGGCAATGAGCAACGCGAATATCGGACTCCTCACCCAATGTTTGTGGAAAGCTAATATCGGGGCGGGCCTCGGCGAGCCATTCAGCCATCTGCTCAGTAGCGCCCACGGGGGATGTAGATTCAAGAATTACCAAATTTCCTTTTTTAAGTACGGGTGCGATCGCCTTGGCAGCTGATTCGATATAGCTCAGATCTGGATCATGATTATCGCCTTTGAAAGGGGTCGGCACCGCTATCAGAAACGCATCTGCCGGCTCAGGGGTAGTAGTAGCCCGCAGGTAACCTTCCTTTACCGCAGCGTGCACCACCATATCCAAGTCAGGCTCAACGATATGAATCTCTCCACGATTAATCGTGTCGACGGCCTTTTGGTTGACATCCACCCCAATTACTTTGATTTTGCGCGAAGCAAATACTGCGGCGGTCGGCAGGCCAATGTAACCAAGGCCAATCATGGAAATGGTGTTGAACTGCATTTTTTAGATCCTTAATAAATTATGTTGTGGTATTTAATCAGTTCGTGTGCCAAGTCCGCAGGCTTTCGCGAATACGCTTACATGCCTGGCCATCCCCATAGGGATTATGCGCTCGCGACATTGTCGTATAGGCCTGCTCGTCATTAAGCAGAGCCTCTAGATTTTTGCGAATGACTGATACTTCTGTGCCGACCAGCTTAACTGTTCCGGCTTCAACCGCTTCAGGGCGCTCGGTTGTATCACGCATGACCAAAACCGGCTTGCCTAGTGAAGGGGCTTCTTCCTGAATTCCGCCTGAATCAGTGAGGATGATATAGGCGCGGTTCATCAGGTAGACAAAGGGCAAGTAGTCCAACGGCTCAATTAGGTGCACGTTAGTGATGCCCTGCAACAGACGATTTACCGGCTCACTGACATTGGGATTAAGATGTACCGGGTAAAGTATTTCAACATCTGGGTGCGCCTTGGCGGTATCGACCAATGCTTGACAGATCCGCTCGAAGCCGCCACCGAAGCTCTCACGACGGTGGCCAGTCACCAGAATCAGCTTCTTCTTTGTGTCAAGAAAGCTGAATTGTTCTTTGAATATCTGCTGCAGTTGCTGATTGCTGTCGAGTTTGGCTACCACATCCAGCAACGCATCGATGACAGTATTACCTGTTACTTCAATGCTGCTTTCCTTTATGCCTTCGTTGAGCAAGTTCTGTTTCGACGTGGCCGTGGGCGCAAAGTGCAACGTGGTCAGTGTACCGGTGAGTTTACGATTACCCTCCTCCGGCCATGGGGAATAGATGTTACCGGTACGCAGTCCAGCTTCCACATGCCCCACTGGGATTTGTTGGTAGTAGGCTGCGAGGGTCGCGGCAAAGGTAGTTGCTGTATCGCCATGAACCAGGACGATATCAGGTTTTAATTCAGCTAGTACGATTTTTAGGCCTTGCAAAATGCCGGTAGTGACGTCAGTCAGATCTTGACCGGGCTTCATGATGTTCAGGTCGTAATCTGGCTTGAGCTCGAATAGGCCCAGTACCTGATCCAGCATTTCGCGATGCTGGCCGGTTACGCATACTTTTGCGTCAAACCTTTCGTCTTCTGCCAATTGGAGTGCCAAGGGGGCCATTTTGATGGCTTCTGGCCTGGTGCCGAATACGCACAGGGTTTTGAGCTTATTCATTGGTCTACCTTTTTGCTTGGCAGGGCTTTGCCCTGCTTTCATCGAGCTGGTGCTCGACGTTCCCAGGAAAGGGAGCATCGGAGCGATTGATTATTCCACTGTGACGGACTTGGCCAAGTTTCTGGGCTTATCTACGTCAGTGCCTTTTACCAGCGCCACGTGGTAACTGAGCAGTTGTAGCGGCAGGGTATAGATGATGGGTGAAACGCTTTCATATACCCAAGGCATCTTGATGTGAGTGATACCTTCGCCATTGTCCAGCTCTGCCCTTTCGCAGGCAAAATTGATCAACTGGCCACCACGGGCTCGGACTTCCTGCAGGTTGGATTTGAGCTTTTCCAGCAGGCTATCGCTGGGGGCGACGCTGACCACGGGCATGTCTTCATCCACCAGTGCAAGGGGGCCGTGTTTCAGTTCGCCGGCGGCGTAGGCCTCGGCATGGATGTAGGAGATTTCCTTGAGCTTGAGCGCTCCTTCCATGGCGATGGGGTAATGGGTGCCGCGGCCGAGGAATAATGCGTGATGCTTGTTGGCAAAGCTCGCAGCCAGGGCTTCGATTTCGCCATTCAGCTCAAGAGTTTGCGCAGTGAGTGCCGGCAGGTTGCGTAATGCACGCACGTTGGCGGCGATCAGCTCATTGGCGCGGCCACGCTCCTGGGCCAGAGCGGTAGCCAACCACAGCAACGCCACCAGTTGGGTGGTAAAAGCTTTAGTGGAAGCAACACCAATTTCCGGTCCGGCCTGGGTAAGCAGTCGCCAATCCGCTTCGCGCACCAGGGAGCTGCCGGCCACGTTGCAGATGGCCAGGGTGCTGAGGTAGCCCTGAGTCTTCGCATGGCGCAGAGCGGCCAAGGTGTCTGCGGTTTCCCCAGATTGGGAGATGGTAATAAGAAGAGTGTTTGCCGGTACGGCGACCTGGCGATAACGGAACTCGCTGGCCACTTCCACCTGGCATGGCAGGCCGGCCTGTTCTTCGATCCAGTAACGGGCAACCAATCCGGCATGGTAGCTGGTACCGCAGGCAACGATGTGGATGTTCTCGATATCCTTGAGACGGGTTTCTGCATCCGGCCCGAGGATAGCAGTAAGAACATGGTCATCCCCCAGAATGCCGCTCAGGGTATTGGCGATGGCAGCGGGCTGCTCATGAATTTCCTTGAGCATGTAGTGACGGTATTCACCTTTTTCCAGGCTATGCGCGGCATGCTCGTAGCGCAGCACCGCATATTCCATCGGTACGTTCTGCTTATTCCAGATTTCCCGGCTTTCCAGGGTTAGGCGGGCGTGGTCGCCTTCGTCCAGGTAGATGAACTGGTCAGTTACCTGCAGCAGGGCCAACGGATCGGAGGCGATAAAGCGTTCTTCACTGCCTTCACCAATGACCAGCGGGCTGCCCATCCGGGCACAATAGAGGGTATCAGGTTCATCCTGGTGAATGACGCCCAGCGCATAAGCGCCGTGCAGCTCTGTCAGGGTGGTGCGGAAGGCGCAGAGCAGGTTCTGCTTTTGCTTGTAGTTGTGGGCCAGCAGGTGGGCAACAACTTCGGTGTCGGTATCAGATGTGAACGTGTAGCCCAGGTCCGTTAGCTTCTTACGCAGAGCACCGTGATTTTCGATGATCCCGTTGTGAACGACGGCCAGGCGCTCGGACAGATGTGGGTGGGCGTTGTGTTCGGCTGGCTTGCCGTGGGTGGCCCAGCGGGTGTGGGCGATGCCCAGGTGGCCGTGGGCTGGTGACAATTCCAGAGCATTTTCCAGCTCTGCCACCTTGCCGGCAGCACGTACGCGCTTGATGCCGTTGCCGGTAGCCAGTACGGCCACACCGGCTGAGTCGTAGCCGCGGTATTCAAGGCGGCGCAAGCCTTCAATAAGGATGGGAGTGATGTTGCGTTTGGCTACTGCACCTACGATTCCGCACATATATTCTTCCTGCTGGATGCTGTGTTTTGTGTTTCAGTCGAACTATGACTGCGTGCGCATCCGTGCCCCGTTATGGCGCTCTCACGCTGGCCTTGGCCACGCTACCGCCCCAAGATTTGATGTCGATCTCTTGAGGACATATCCATTTTCAGATTTTGACGCCGACATATTGGCGCAGCGGCTCTAAGACCGCGCCATTTTCGGAATGTTCAGATTGATTTGAGTTGCTGTATTGGTATACGGATCTGCTGTTCACGGTGCAGCATAGTTAGCAAAATGATGGCACGCTCGTCACCGTCAGACTTGCAGAAGATAGCATCCAGATCTTTGAAAGGGCCTTCAGTTACCATCACTTTGCCACCCTCTTCAAACAGGGGCCTGCCATGAATAGTGGCCAATCGCGACTGCAAGTTATCAATTATCTCGTCCGCTACCGCCAGGGGTTCATTAGCAAAGGTCACCAGCCGCAGCACCCCGCGGGTAGAGCGGATGCTGTGCCAGTTGTCGGTGAGCCTGCACAGGTTTATGAAAAGATAACCGGGAAATAGTGGCTGTTTTGTGACAACTTTCTTGCCCTGCTGGATCTTCTCTACCGTATGAACGGGGCAATAACAGGGAAAGTGTTGGTTGCGCAGGTTCTCAGCGGCTCTCGCCTCTTGCCGTGGCTTGCACTGGATGAGGTACCATTGTGCTGCTGCAGAGTCTTTAGCCACGTTACTTTTCCTTTTTTCTAGCGCGGCCCTCGGAAAAGGCATCTTGCTTAATGCCGCCGACCATGTCGCAAGGGCTGAGATATTACTCAGCCTAGGCTCACTGTTACAAGTCCTGAACGCCTCTATCACAGGACTTTTCGTGCATCACAGTTGCTCTAGCATTCGCATAATTATCTTGCAACTGGCATTTCGCTATATACCGTCACTCGCCGGGAATAAGAATTTCAAACACATGTTTGCGTGAGCTCGCTTTTTCCCGCAGCTTCACCGCCAGCGCTTGCTTGGCACCGTTGTCACCATGCACCAGCCGCACCTCCGCCGGCCAGTGGCGCATGCGGGTGATGAAGTTGACCAGGCCTTTTTGATCGGCGTGTGCTGAGTATCCACCCAAGGTGGTCACCCCAGCGCGAATATTGAAACGCTCCCCTTCCACGTCCACATAACCGCCCTGCGGACCGTATTGCTGAATGGCTCGGCCCGGGGTGCCAGCGGCCTGATAACCAGTGAAAATAACGTTATGGCGGGGCTCTCCCAACATGGCCTTCAGGTAGTTGACGATGCGGCCCGCACTGCACATGCCGTTACCGGTAATGACGATAGCCGGCTGGCGGGTCTGGGCCAGGCGATTGACCATGGCCTGGTGCTGGGCGTGGGTATTGACCGTGAGCAACTGATCGAAACCCAGCGGTTTATGCCCCTTGGCCACACGAGCCAATGCTTCCTTGGCCCAATAGGGTTTTAGTTCACGGTAAAGCTGGGTGAAGCGGGTCGCCAGAGGTGCATCAAGGATGACCGGCATCTGGCTCCAGTCACCCTTCTGGCTGGAGATGATGCTTTCCAGTTCGTGAAGTAACTCCTGGGTGCGACCGATGCTGAACGCCGGGATGAGCACGGTACCGCCATCGGCCAGCGCCTGCTCCAGTGCCGCTTGAAAGCGTTGACGGCGCGTGCGGCGGTCTTCGTGCAGGCGGTCGCCGTAGGTGCTTTCCAATACCACTACATCTGCGCGATAGGGGGTGTCGGGAGGCGGCAGCAAAGGGGCATGGGGCGCCCCTAGATCGCCGGAAAAGATGATGCGACGACTGCGACTTTCCTTCGGGTAATGCGCATCGAATTCTACCCAGGCAGAGCCGAGAATATGCCCTGCTCGCTGAAAGCGAACTTTGCAGCGCAGATCGGGTTGCTCGATCAGGGTTGTCCATTCCCGGTAGGGCTTGCCGTTGAGCATGGGCTGGACCAGCTTGATAAAGCGCTCGGCCAATTGAGCGTCACGCTGGATGCCGACCATGAAGGCATCTTCCAGCACGGTGGGCAGCAGTTTGGCGGAGGGCTCGGTGCAGTAGATGGGGCCTTTGAAGCCGGCGGCCAACAGCCAGGGCAGACGGCCTACGTGGTCTATGTGAACATGGGTAAGCACCAGAGCTTGCACGCTGCCTAACGGGAATTCGATGCTGAGATCGTTGGCTTTGGCGCCTCGATTGGAGGCTTCAGCGCCCTGGAACAGGCCGCAATCGATCAGTACGCTGGCGGTTGGGCTCAAGTGGAGTTGGTGACAGGAGCCGGTGACGCCGTTGGTGGCGCCGTGGTGTTCGATGTGGGGGTAGTGGGTCATGGAAGTCCTTTTCTTGTTTTTGGTTATTGCGCCCCGGGTCGTGCTTGGGTGTTGCGCTTGAGAAAGCGTACCGTAAGGAGGCCGCAGGCCGGGGTGGTGGCTTTGTAGACTGTGGTCGAGTAGACATTCTTAAAACAATTGAGCTGCCGTCATTAAAGTGGCATATACGCCATGCATGCTTCAGCACTTCTTGACCTTGATAGGGGTTCTATCTACAGTTGCGAACTTGATCGCCTGCCTATTTACGGATGCCACGGTACTGCATGTTCAAATCTATTCTGGTTGTTTGTGTGGGCAATATTTGCCGTAGCCCCACTGGCGAAGCCCTGTTGAAACAGAAGTTGGCAGGAAGAGACATAACCATAAGCTCAGCGGGGCTTGGCGCACTGGTTGGCAAGCCGGTGGATGTTACTGCTGCGGAGTTCCTCGACACCGCGGGCTGCCCCCTCCCTGACCACCAGGCTCGCCAACTCACTCCCGAGATGTTGCGCGAGGCTGATCTGGTGTTGGCAATGGAGCAACGCCACCTGCAATCTATCCATTCACTCGCGCCTGAAGCACGGGGTAAAACTTTTTTGTTCTCCAAGTGGTCTGATGGGCGGGATGTGCCTGACCCCTACCGTCAGCAGCGCCCCGCTTTTGAGCATGTGTTCAAGATTCTGGATAACGCCGCCACTGCCTGGTTGCCTTATCTCAAGTGATGTTTTTTTCGGTTATAGAGAGCCCCTGATGCAGAATACGCCTGCCGTTGCGCCACCCAAATCCAGTGATGAAATCGATCTATTGGCGCTGCTGGGCGCACTGCTGGACAACAAGGCCATCATCATTGCCTGTACCGCTTTCTTTGCCATGGTAGGTATTGCTTATGCGTTGTTGAGCACGCCGGTCTATCAAGCCAATGGCATGATCCAGATTGAAGAAAAGTCCTCTGGCGTTGGCAGCTTGCTGGGTGACAGTGAAATGTTCGCTACCAGCTCTCCTGCCGTAACCGAGATCGAGTTGCTCAAGTCCCGTCAGGTGATTGGCCAGGCTGTAGACAATCTCAAGCTGACCATTGTTGCCGAGCCCAAGTTGTTTCCGGTGATTGGCCCCTTTATGAATCGCCGTTTTCAGCCAGAGCCTGATCAACCCGTGGCTGGAGCCTTTCTCGGCTTTGGCAGCTTCGCCTGGGGTGGCGAGCGTATTGACATATTCCAGCTTGAAGTACCGCCAGCCTATGAAGGAAAACCACTGATCCTGGTAGCGGGTGAGAATGGTGCTTACACCCTCCTCAATGAAGATGGCCGGGACCTAGTGACCGGCAAAGTGGGTGCAGCCATAAACGTTGATGGCTTCAAGATCCAGGTGGCCGAGCTGACTGCCCGCCCCGGTACTGAGTTTGAACTCGTGAAACGTGGCCGACTGAGTACTATTCTGAGCTTCCAACGCCAGATTGATGCCAGCGAGAAAGGCAAGGATTCCGGCATCCTTTCCGTCGCTCTTCAGCATACCAAGCCCGCCTTCGCCATAGCGGTATTGGATGAGATCAGCCGGCTGTATGTGCGCCAGAACGTTGAGCGCAAATCCGCTGAGGCCCAACAGAGCCTGGAGTTCCTGACCGACCAGCTACCCAAAGTACGCAAGGATCTGGAGCAGGCCGAGAATGCACTGAACGCCTACCAGGCCAGCGCGGGTTCGGTGGACATCACCATCGAAACCCAGTCCGTATTGAATCAGGTCGTGGAACTGGAAGCGGCCATTTCCGAACTCACCCTCAAGCGCGAAGAGCTGCAACGCCGTTTTACCCGCGACCACCCCAGCTATCAGGCGCTGATCAGCCAGATGGGCCAGCTGGAAACCCGACGGGACCGCCTGCTTGAAGAAGTCGGCGGCCTGCCGGAAACCCAGCAGGAACTGCTGCGCCTGACCCGTGATGTGCAGGTGAGTACCGAGATATACACCCAGATGCTGAATAAATCCCAGGAACTGGATGTGATGCGCGCGGGTACCGTAGGTAACGTGCGCATTATCGATAATGCTGCTGTGGATACCAGCGCGCCGGTCAAGCCGAAGAAAGCATTGATTGTTGTATTGGCTACTCTGCTGGGAGGCATGCTGGGCGTCGCTATCGCCTTGATCCGGCATGCGCTGAACCGTGGCATTGAGAACCCCGAGTTGATCGAGCAGATCGGCTTGCCGGTCTATGCCTCGATACCCTTCAGCAAGGACCAGGAAGTAATGGAGCGCGGCTTCAAGGGTAAACCCTCCCATGTCCAGGGCTCGCACCTGCTTGCGGCTACCAACCCGGCAGACCTGTCGATTGAGGCGCTGCGCAGCCTGCGCACCAGCCTGCACTTCGCCATGATGGAGGCGAAAAACAATATCCTGATGATTTCCGGCCCCAGCCCGGGGGTGGGCAAGTCGTTCGTCTCGGCCAACCTGGCAGCCATCGTGGCCCAGAGTGGCCAGAAGGTGGTGCTGGTCGATGCCGATATGCGTAAGGGCTACCTGCACAAGCTGGTCAATATGAGCCCGGACGCTGGCCTCTCGGGATTGCTGGTGCATACCCACACCCTGGCCGATGTAATGCATAAGACCGAGGTAGAGGGCATGCATTTCATCAGCCGAGGTACCATTCCGCCGAACCCGTCAGAGCTGTTGATGCATTCCAATTTCCAGGCTCTGCTGGATCAACTCAGTTCGATGTATGACCTTGTCATTGTCGATACACCGCCTATTCTTGCTGTGACTGACGCCGCCCTGGTGGGCAGACTGGCTGGCACCAGCCTGATCGTGACCCGCTTTGGCCTTAACCCGGTGAAGGAAGTGGAGCTGACCGTACAGCGCTTCCGCAATAACGGTATCGAGATCAAGGGCGCCATCTTCAATGCGGTGGAGAAGAAGGCAGCAGCGTACGGCAATTACGGCTATTATCAGTACGAATACAAGTCGGACGCCAAATAAATCAGTTTGCAATATGGAACCATTATGGTTTAGTGGGTTCCCATGGGTAACCAAGTCGGTATAATCCGACAGACACTAACTTTTAAGGAGTCGGGTTATGAAAAAACAAGCAATCGCATTGGTGGCCAGTGGTCTTCTGCTCGCCTCCGGTTTTACTTTCGCTCAGCAGGGCGCGCCCGCTGAAACAGGCGCACCGGCAGCTGCCGCTGGCACTAGCGCTGGCGCAGGTACAGGTGCAGCTGCAGGCACCCTGGGTTCCTACGGTGGCGTAGCACTGGGTGTTGCGGCTGTGGGCCTGGCTGTAGCAGCGGCTTCCGATAGCGACAGCAGTGGTGGCACTTCGACCTCAACATCGACAAGCACTTCCACCACCACCAACTGATCTATCGTTGCGGCTGGAAAGAGCCACCTGAAACCTTGCTTCAGGTGGCTTTTTTTTACTTGGAACACCACGGAAGAATACCAATCATGATCCGATTCCCGCTTGTCGCTCTGGGCGCCTCCACCCTTCTCCTCCAGGCTTGCATGTTCTCCCCCGGGATGCACATGGATACCGATCGCCTGACCAGTCAGGACTCCGCTGAAAACAGCATGGTGGAAATGGTCCAGATCACGCCCAAGCTGATCGCTCAGGATCAGGCTGTCAATGACAGACTGGCAGTACCTCAGCCGCTGCTTGACTATTCCCCGGAAAATTACCGGATCGGCGCTAACGATGCGCTGTTTATTACCGTTTGGGATCATCCCGAGCTGACCATTCCCGGTGGTCAACAGCAAACCAATGCAGCCAACGCCCGTATTGTGCGAGATGATGGAACTCTGTTTTACCCATTCATCGGTAATGTGCACGTCGCAGGTAAAACGCTAGAAGAGTTACGCGAAATCATCACCACCCGCTTGGCGCGTTATATCGAACAACCCCAGGTTGATGTTAACGTACTGGAATACAACAGCCAGAAGATCTATTTCAGCGGCGCCTTCGAGAATGCCGGCATCCTGCCGGTGAATGCGCAGCAGCTGACGCTGTTGGAAGCGGTAGGCCAGGCCGGCATCAATCCCGAGACCGCTGACCTGTCCAACCTGCAGATCATTCGCGATGGCGTGACCTATCGCCTGGACTATGACCGCCTGACCAGCATGCCGAGCCGCATTGGCGACGTGTACCTGCGCCCTGGCGATAAGGTGCATATGGGGTTGAACGACTCCCGCAAGATACTGGTTATGGGCGAGATTGGTCGGCCCGGTGCAATACCCTACCGCACCAGCAAGATGACTCTCAGCGAAGTACTGGGTACCGTCGGCGGCCCTTCGCCTCTGAGCTCCAGTGGCAAAGAGGTGTATGTGATTCGCGGCGTCGAGAATATCGCGAACGAGAAGGCGACCGTATTCCAACTCAATGCCCGGTCACCTTCAGCCTTCATTCTGGCTAATCAGTTCGAGATGCAACCCCAGGATGTAGTCTTTGTCGGTGCTGCAGGTGTGACTCGCTGGAACCGCTTTATCAGTCAGTTGCTGCCCACCACCTCCATCGTCTACACCACTGTTCGTACTGAAGATGAGATGAGAGACAGAAACTGAGGACGCCCCGGTGAAGACCTTTTTACGTACGGTCGTACTGGGCGTGGCCATGGCTGGCATGACCGGGTGCAATTCGCTGTCAGGCGATGCGCTGGAAACCATGAAGCTGGCCATATCCGGGCCTGAGTCGCCGATTACCGTTGACAAGGTACATGCCATCAATGGCCCCGCCCTGGCTGTTCGCCTTGGCGCGGCCGAGGCGATGCTGGTCAGCAATGGTACCGGCACCGGCCTGGTCGAGTGGTACGGCAATACAGAGATGCTGCTTACGCAGCATGGCCGTGTTACCCGAACAGCCGGGCTGCCCGCTGACATCATCGCGCCGCTGGTGGCAGGCGACCCCTTCAATGCTGGCTTACTGAACGTGGCCGATGGCACGGAGGTTGTTCGCCTGGTGGACTACCCCGCCCGATACCAGACCGGCCTGCGCCAGCATGCGCGCTATAAGCGTGGCCCCGTTGAAACGATCGAATATATGGGGCAACGTCACCAGCTGCAGCGCGTGGATGAGCATATCCGTATGCCGGAGCTGGGTTTCAAAGCCACCAATCATTATTGGCTGGAGCCGGATAGCGGGCTGGTGCGCCGTAGTGTGCAGCACTTTGCCCCGGATCTGCCGCCCTTGCGTCTCACTCTACTGAAAACCGCCGGGGGTCAACCATGATCACCCTGCGCTCTCTTCGTCGCGCTGCCCTGGCGGCGCTATTCGCCGGTTCGCTGATCGCTCCCCTCGCTGCTGACACCATTTATATTGATGGCGCGGTGCTGAAGCCCGGTGAGTATCAATGGCACCAGGGCGCTCGTCTGCATGATGCGGTAGTGGCCGGCCAAGTCAGTTCTCAGGCCTGGCCGCTGGGCGCCGCGCTGCTGCGCCAGAGCGCCATCGAGCCACAACAGCGCCTGAAGGCTGGGGTGTTGTATGAGTTGCGAACCAATGGCTTGTATGCCCGGGGCGAGAATAACCCTGAGTTACAACAATTGCTCGAGCGCATGGAATCCTTCGTCGAACGTTTGCCCGTAACCGGGCGGGTCGTCGCTGAGCTGGACCCTTTCCAATTGCTGATCGCCAGTAACAACGAATTGCTCGAAGCGGGCGATGAGCTGGTCTACCCCCGCCGACCGAGCACTATCCGGGTGCTGGGCGCCGTGGCTGCCGATTGCCAATTGCCCTTCGGTGCCGAATTGCGCCTCAAGGACTACCTGCGGCAATGCCCTGCCCACGCATCGGCTGGCCGCGACTATGTGCATGTGATTCAGCCCGATGGCACCACCGAGCGGGTGGGCATTGCCCACTGGAATCAGCAACCGGTCACGCTGGCCGTTGGGGCGATCATTTACGTGCCCGTAAAACCCTCTGCCCTGTCACCGGATGCCCGGGACTTGAACAAGGATATGGCAGCGCTGCTGGCTACCCAGTACAGCCTGGGAGGCCGTTATAGTGAGTAAGTCTTTGCATAAGCAGGCAGCGGTTTTTGTACCCACGCTGCTGGCCCTGGCCATTCTCTCGCAGAATGCGCTGGCTGATCGGTACCGTACCACCCAGAGCGATTTTGGCGGCGTGGGGCTGCTGCAGACCCCCACGGCACGGTTTGCTGATGAAGGTGCTTTCAGCTTCAACGCCAACCGGGTATCGCCCTATAGCCGTTACAGTATTTCTGTCACCCCGCTGCCGTGGCTGGAAGGGACGTTGCGCTATACCACGCTCAATAACCGCCGGTATAGCTCGTCAGAGGAGTTCAGTGGCGATCAGAGTCTGAAGGATAAGTCCCTGGATGCCAAGGCCCGGCTGTGGGAAGAGTCCTACTGGATGCCGCAGATCGCGCTGGGCTTTGTGGACGTCGGCGGTACAGGCCTGTTCTCCAGTGAATATTTTGTGGCCAACAAACGCTTCTGGGATCTGGACCTGAGCCTGGGCATCGCCTGGGGTTATCACGGCACCCGGGGCGATATCAGCAACCCCTTCGGTGGCCTGCGCGACAGCGAACGCGCTGGGCGTGCAGAGGGTGACCGGGGTGGTAATTTCAATACCAGTACCTATTTCAGCGGCCCGGCGGCCTTCTTTGGTGGCGTTGAATACCAGACGCCCTGGGATCGGCTGCGCCTGAAAGTCGAGTTGGACGGTAACGACTACTCCTCCGAGCCGGGCGACCCGGACTTTGAGGTGGCGGATTCGCGTTTCAATATTGGTGCGGTGTTCAAGGTCAGAGACGGCATTGATATCAGTGCCGGCTGGGAGCGCGGCAATACCGCGATGATCGGTATCACTTTCAGCACCAACCTGAAAACCGGGCGCGGGCCGGAAAAGTTTCTCGATCCCGAACCAGAAGCGCGCCGCCCCCTGCCCGCAGGTGTATCCGGGCAAACGGTCGATTGGGCCAACGTCAGCGATCGCCTGAAAGACAATGCCGGCTTCGAGGTGGAAGAAATTGCCATCAAGGACCGGGAAGTCATCGTTACCGGCGAGCAGACGATCTATCGCAACGAAGCCGAAGGCGTTACCCGCGCCTCCCGCGTGCTGGACAACAGCCTGGGTGAAGGCACCTACGACTGGTACACGCTGGTCAACAAGCCCCGTGGCATGGCCGTGAGCGAAACCAGCATCAACCCGCAGCGGCTGCGCGATTACGAGCAGAATGCCGCCGACACCGAAGACCTGCGCCGCGGCATCGTCAATGCCACGCCCAGCGTGGTGAGCAAGGATGTGGTGCATACCGCTGAGCTGGATAAATTCGATTGGGGTCTGTCGCTGGGCTACAAGCAGAACATGGGCGGCCCGGACGGGTTCATTCTCTATCAGTTCCTGGCTCGCGTTAACGCCGAATACCGCTTCAACCGCAATAACTGGGTGCGCGGTAACCTGGGTGTGAACCTGCTCAACAACTACGACAAGTTCGAGATGCGCGGCACCAGTAATCTGCCCCAGGTGCGTACGCATATTCGTGAGTATCTGGTTACCTCGGACGTGGTGCTGGAGAACCTGCAGTACACCCATACCCGACAGCTGGATCGTGATGTGTATGCCATGGCCTATGCCGGTCTGCTGGAGAGCATGTTCGGTGGTGTCGGTGGTGAGGTGCTTTACCGACCCTTCGATGCCGGGTGGGCGATCGGTGTGGATGCCAACTGGGTGAAACAACGCGGCTTCCGCCAGGACTTCGACTTCCGCGATTACTCCACCTGGACCGGGCATATCACCGGTTATTCCCAGACTCGCTTCTGGGACATTCTCGCCAAGGGCAGCGCCGGTCGCTACCTGGCCGGGGATTACGGTGCCACCCTGGATCTGTCTCGCCGCTTTGCCAATGGTGTGACCGTGGGAGCCTGGGCGACCAGGACGGATGTATCCTCGGAAGACTTCGGTGAAGGTAGCTTCGACAAGGGGATCTATTTCACCTTCCCATTCGATGCCTTCTTCTCCCGGTCAACGACCTCTGCCGGCACCATCGCCTGGAACCCGACCACCCGAGACGGTGGTGCGAGGCTGGCGAGACAGTATGGTCTGTACAACATGACCAATGCGCGGAACATTGACCATTTCAATGATGGCTTTGGGTTGATGACGGAGTGATCCACTCCGCTCTGCCAACCTCTTCGCGGGCAAGCCCGCTCCCACAGGAAGCGCTCATCCAGCAGCGCTTCAAGCCTAAGCTCGATATTAGAGCAGGCTCTGTGGGAGCGGCCTTGGCCGCGAAGCTTTTCCATCAGCCAACGTCTGCTTTCCGTATTAGGAATTCTCTGCCGCTATGTGGATAAGCCTTTTCCGCCACTGGACCCGCTACCGGCTCCTTTACAAGATCCTGTTTTTCTCGGTGCTGTTCCTGGGCATGTATCTCGGCATGCGCCCGGGCCCGCCGCCGACGCCATTCAAATTCAACATGGTCTATTCCCTCTACCACGCCGGTGGCCTGTTCACCTGCACCCTGCTCAGCTACCTGGCCTTCCCCCGGTGGCGCTGGTGGTTACGTGGCGTACTCATGTTCAGCGTGGGCGTAGCGGTCGAGTTCGTGCAGTCCTTCCACCCCACCCGCTCTGCGGACATCCACGATATCTACGCCAACAGCGTGGGGGTGGGAGCCGGGTTGCTGGTAATATTGGCGTGGCAGTGTTATTCCATGCGTAGGGTGTGACGGCGGGCCGCGTACTATCCCGGCCAGGCCCTATCGCCACTTTTCAAGTTCTATTCCGGTCAATAGCGGGGTAAAAAGTGAAAATGACCAAGCAGAATGCAATGTCCGTGGCACTTGTAACAGGAGCTACGTCGGGAATTGGTGTGGAGATCGCCAGGCGGTTGATTCAGGACGGTCTGCACGTTCTGATTACCGGGCGATCAGAAGAGCGCGGGCGTCGAGTCGCTGATGAACTTGGTGAGCGTTGCCGGTTCATCCGTGCCGACCTGAACCAGCCTGGTGCTGCGGACAAGCTGATCGAGGCAACGCTCGCCGAGTGGGGACGCCTTGATGTACTCGTCAATAATGCGGCAATCGACCATACGAATGACCTGCTCGCTGTAGGCGAGGAAGAGATTCGCAGTACCTTCGAGACCAACACCTTCGCTCCCATGAATCTTCTGATCGCTGCTGCAAGAACCATGAAGGTGCAGGGTGAAGGCGGCTCCATCATCAATGTCACCTCACGTCTTGCGAGCATCGGCGTCCCGACCATGGCTGTCTACAGTGCGAGCAAAGGCGCGATGCTCGCCTTCACCAAGGCCGCTGCCATCGACCTGGCCCCGGAGAACATTCGGGTCAATGCCGTTGCCCCCGGCATGACCCGTACCCCGCTTTATCAGCAGTGGCTGGATAGCCTGCCAGACCCTGAGGGGGAAGCAGAACGTGTGGCGTCTGCGATTCCTCTGGGCCGCATCGCCGAATCAAACGATGTTGCCTCGGTCGTGAGCTTCCTCGCTTCGCCAGACAACTCTTATCTGACCGGGATATCCATTCCCGTCGATGGTGGGTATCTGGCGAAATAGCCGTTGTATAACAGTATTACGCGCTCATGCTATGCTCAAAAAACCGCGATTTCACTCAATGAGGCGTCATGAGCCCGCATAAGCTCCGCACTGTTTCGGTAGTAGAAGCCATTGCTGAGCAGCTCAGCGAAGACATCTTCAGCGGGATGTTCCGCCCCGGAGAGACGCTCATCGAAACGCAGCTCGCGGCCCGGTTCGAAGTACCACGACAAACCATTCGCTCGGCCGTCGTGATGCTCATACATGATGGCATTCTGCGCCGCGAGCCCAACAGGAGTGTTTACATTCCTCGGTTTTCAGAAAGCGATATTCGTGATCTGTTCGCGGTGCGCCGGCTGATTGAGCTCGAAACAGTCCGTATTCTCACCACCCGAAAGGTGGTGCCGAAAGACGCCGAAAACGCGGTCAGGTTCATGGAAGTATTGCGCGACGAGGATGGTTGGGATGAAGTTCTCAAGTTCGACTTCGAGTTTCATCAGGCGCTGGTCGCAGCTACCGGTAGCACTCGTCTGCAAAAATTTTACCGCAGTATCTCTGCGGAAAAGCGGCTTGCACTGACCTACTTCCGTTCCAGCCATGAATCACCCAGCGAGATTGCGCGCCAGCACCGCGTACTACTGGATACCATCCGCGCAGGAGACCCCGACGCCGCAGTCGAAGCGTTCAGCGTCCACCTGGACGAGTCCGAAGCCTTTATCGATCAGGTTATACACTCCCAGCAAAAACAGCCCAGCTCTACCCCGCCATCCTCAGCGACGACCGAGAATGATGGGGTGGCATCGCACACTTGAATCCTGCGCCCCGCCTGCGCGGAGATCCAAGGGTGAGAGAAGGTTATTTGCCTAGCCAGTTGGGCAGGAACATCGATATCTGCGGCACGTAGGCCACGACGAATAACATCACGATGAGCGCGGCCACGAACGGGAGCGCTGCAATGCTCACCTTTTCGATCGAGAGCCCGCTGATCGCACTGGCGACGTTGAGGTTATCCCCCACCGGCGGAGTGGCGAATCCGATCATCGACGCCATAATCATGACCACGCCAAAGTGCACCGGGTCCATGCCCATTGCCGTGACCACGGGCACCAGAATGGGCGCAAGAAGGATAATGCCCGCGATGGTTTCCATGAACATGCCGATGAACACCAGCAGGATCAGGATTACCGCCAGAATCGCCCAGAACGGCACTGGTAGTGCACCGAGGAAATCAGCAATGAGCGTGGGGATGCGCTCGAGAGTCAGAACCCGGGCATAGGTCGATGCGGTCGCAATGATAACCAGGATCATCCCTGAGATAAGGAAGGTCGCCTTCAGCATTACCGGGATCTGGGTAATCTTCGTCTCACTGTAGATGAGGGCGAGCACCAGGCTGTACGCCACGGCAACACCTGATGCCTCCGTGGGGGTGAAAACGCCTCCGTAGATGCCTCCCAGTACGACGACGGGCATCAGCAGTGTCCATTTGGCATGCCATAGCGCAGCCCGGCGCTCCTTCCAGCTGGCCTTGGGCACATCACCACCATAACCATGCTTCTTCGACATATGCCGGCTCATGAGGTACAGCAGGAGCACGATGGCGAACCCGGGGACAAAGCCCGCCAGGAACAGATCGCCGATTGAGGTGTTCGTTGTGATCCCGTAGATGATGAGCGGAATGCTGGGCGGAATCACGATGCCGATCCCGCCACCGGTGGCCACCAGCCCGGCACTGAACCCCCGCCCATACCCCTCTCGGATCATCGCGGGGATCATGATGCCGCCAATCGCGGCAACGGTTGCGGGCCCCGAGCCGCTTAACATCGCGAATACCGCTGTCCCCAGCAAGGTAACTGCCGGCAGGCCACCGGTCATGTGGCCGACGAACGCTTTCGCTGCATCAATGAGCCTTCGTGAGAGCCCGCCATATTCCATGATGACGCCGGAGAGTACGAAGAGCGGGACGGCCAGGAGCGAATAGGAGTCCACCGCGCCGAACATTGTCTGGGTGAGATAGTTGACCGGGACCACTCCGGTAACAAGAACAGAGAGTAGCGATGAGATGCCGAGCGCGAACGCAACCGGCATGCCCAGGATAAGCAAGATCAGGAAGCTCAGGAAAAGAACGCTGATGCCCATGGGTCAGTCTACCTCGGTCTGTGACGGAGGGATGGGTGCAAAGGGTTGCCTGACGATATCGATGATGGCCCTGGTCGTATGCTGCAATACGCGAAAGGACATCAGTAGCAACCCGAGGGGAAGCCCCAGATAAACAAGATACATGGGGATTTGAGAGGCCGGCGCACGCTGCCCCGTAGTGAACTGCCTATCGACCATGTCAACCGCGAGTTTCAGCATGAAAATGAGAAATGCGAGCCAGAGTACCAGCACGAAAAGGCGGATGATTCGCTGGGCCAGAGGCACCTTCCTGCCAATCAGGTCGACGATCACATTGAACCTGACATGCCGCTGATACTTCACCGCATAGCTCCCACTGAGATAGACGAACCAGACGAGGGCGTAGCGGGCGATTTCTTCAGACCAGACTGATGGGTTATTGAATACATACCGCATGACGACTTGGAAAATGACGAGCGAAGCGAAAACGGTCAATGCCACGGTAGCCAGATAGGTCTCCACATGCTCATCGAAGTGCGCATAGATACTTTTGAGCATAGGCAGCAATCCCCCAGGTGCAGAGAAAGTAGTGTGCCCCTGCCTGAGGATACTGTCCCTGGCAGGGGCACATTCAGCAGTGATTACTGGATGGCTTCGAGGTAGGTAGTGTTACCTGCCGCCTCGAGAATGGCTTTGAGCTTCTCTGTGTCGACTTTGGATGCATTCTCCTTGTAGAACGGGATGGCGGAATCGATCCACTGTTGGCGCTCTTCATCGGTCAAGTCGGTTACCGTTCCCCCGGCTGCCACAATCTTGGCCCGGATCTCGTCACTGATAGTCGACTTGAGCGAACGGATCTTCGCTACCATTTCATCTGCAGCATCTCGGATAATCTTCTGATCTTCAGCTGAAAGGCCCTCAAAGAAGGTCTTGCTGATGAGTATGACCTCGGGATCGTAGATGTGCCTGGTCTCGGTGAGGAAGTGCGCCGGCTCGGTAAATCTTGCCGAGAAGAGCAGCTCGTACGGGTTCTCAACCCCGTCGACTACGCCCTGCTGGAGGGAGGTGAAAACCTCGGGGAAAGGCATGGGGGTTGGCGCTGCGCCGATACTGCGCCAATAGGCGATATGCATTGGTACCTGCATGGTGCGCAGCTTGATACCCCGCATGTCCTCAGGCGTTCTGACCGTGCCTTTGACCATCGCCAGGTTGCGGAAACCGTTCTCGCCCCAGCCCAGTGCGATCAAGCCGCTGTTTTCAAGACCGGCAAGCATCTCGTCACCCAGCTCGCTATCGAGGACTTTATATGCGGTCTCGGCATCCTCGAAGATGAAGGGAAAGTCGAAGACCTCAAGTGACTTGTCAAAGTTGGCAAGCACACCGACCGAGGGAGCCGTCATCTCGATGTCACCGAACTGCGTGGCCTCGATCATTTCACGTTCGCCCCCGAGTTGGCTGTCCGGGTAGACCTGCACCTTGATGCGTCCGTCAGAGCGCTCTTCCACAAGCTCAGCGAATAATGCGTATCCCTGGTTCTGGGTGTCACCGACCGAAATGACGTTGCCGAATTTAATGGTATAGCTATCGCTTTGCGCAACAGCATGACCACCCTCACCGCCTGCCCAGATAGAAAGCCCAAGTGCAGCGGCAACACCTACAGCGATAAAACCAGCCTTGCGAATCATCATGAATCTCCTTTTATTAGACTTTGGTGTCCGGAGTATTTGGTTGATGGATTCCGAGTGTTGGAGCGTTTTTTATCATTGAGGTTGATCCCCAACACCGTTGTACAGTAGCACAGCCCCTTTTTGTGGCAACTTGCCAGCAGGCAATTCAATTGCCCACCTTGCGCCACCCGTTCTGATCTCCTCCCCGGTGGCTCAGGCCACCTGCTGATGTCGCATTTACCGGGTCTCACGCCTGGCAATGTTGTAGTAACGGATCTCCTGATACTCTTCGAGCCCCTCGTGACTTCCCTCTCGCCCGAGACCCGATTGCTTCATTCCACCGAACGGTGCTGCGGGGTTCGAGGGTACGCCGTTATTGATACCGACCAGACCGGTCTCCAACTGGTCGGCAACGTTAAGCGCGCGGTCGAGATTCTCGGTAAAGACGTATCCGGCCAGCCCGAACGGTGTGTCGTTGGCGCGCTGGAGCACCTCTTCCTGCGTGGAGAAGCGGGAGATGGCTGCAACCGGGCCGAAGATCTCCGTGTTGGCGATATCTGCATCGGCCGGCACCCGATCGAGAACCGTCGCCTCGAAGAAGTACCCGGCGTCCCCGGCAGCACGGCCACCGGCGCGCAATTCGGCGCCCCGAGTGACCGCATCATCGACAAGGCGCTGGAAGTTGTTCACCGCATCGCGGTTGATGACCGGCCCCAGGTCCACGCCCTCGGCGATAGAGTGGCCGAGCACCATCTGCGACATTCTCTTGCTGAACGCCTCGACGAAGTCGTTGGCAATTCCGTCCTGGACGTAGATGCGGTTGGCCGCGACACAGGACTGCCCGCCATTACGGAGTTTCGCCAGTATCGCCCCCTCCACCGCTCGCTCAAGGTCGGCGTCGTCGAATACGATGAGTGGTGCGTTACCGCCAAGCTCCATCGAGCTTTTAACGATGTTTTTCGCTGCCAGGCCCATGAGCGTACTGCCTACGCCGGTGGAGCCGGTGAATGAAATCTTGCGCACGCGAGGGTCGGCGAGTACTGCCTCACTGAAGGCCGATGACTGGGTGGTGGTGACCACGCGCATCAGCTCGCGAGGCACGCCGGCCTCGGCCAGCAATTCAACCGTGAGCAATGTCGTCAGCGGCGTAAGCCCTGCCGGCTTGATCACCGAGGCGCAACCGGCCGCAATGGCGGGTGCGATCTTGCGGGTGATCATTGCCATCGGGAAGTTCCATGGCGCTATGAGCAGCGCGAGCCCCACCGGCGCACGCTTCGTCAGAATCGTCGAGCCTCCAGCGGGGTTATCCCGGTAGCCTCCAGCCGGACGCAATAGCTCATCCGCATACCACCGCACATAATCGGCGGCATACTGCACTTCACCCTGGGCCTCGGCGAGCGTCTTCCCCATCTCACGGCTGATGACATAGGCAAGCCGCTCCTTGTTGGCGATGAGCACCAGGTAGGCGTTGTGCAGCGTGTCTGACCGATGGCGCGGCGTCGTCTTCGCCCAGGCTCGGCCAGCTTTGTGAGCAATGGCAACCTGTGCGATGGCCTCCTCAGGGCTCAAGCTCGGCAGGGTGGCGATGCGCTCTTCGGTCGACGGGTCGAGTACGGCGAACTCCTTCTCGCCCGGTTCGTGATTGCTATAGCCCGGCAGACTTCGTAGCGCGTCGTCTGAAGCCGCAAGTCGCTCGGCTGAGGGGGTAGGCAGACTCATGATGCTCCGTTCTCCTTGGTTTGCTTACGCTATAGCGGCCGTCTTCGTCTTCGCGGCGTCAAGCACCGCACGCACCGCACCAACGAGATCGCGTACTTCCTGATCCGTGGTGATGAAGGGCGGGCTGATCTGTATGGTATTGCCGCGCAATGGGCGAGTGATGAAGCCCCGCTCGATGATCTGATCGGTCACCAGCTCGGCGCTGACATCGCTGGACAGCTCGATGCCACCGAGAAAACCGCCGACGCGCGTGCTCGTTACAAACTCATGTGACTCAATCGCCTTGAGCTCTCTGGCAAGCACCTGTTCAAGTTCCGCCGACCGCGCGACGAGACCTTCACGCTCCAGAATCTCGAGGTTCTTCAGCGCCAGCGCGGCGGTGACCGGATGACCCGAGTAGGTGGTGCCATGGCGATAGATTGGTGAGTTCACACTTTTTTCAAAAAAGGGTTGCCACACCCGAGGGGCGACGAGGATGCCACCAAGGGCTGCGTATCCCGAGGTTATCCCTTTGGCGAAAACGACAATATCAGGCTGTAACCGATATCGGCTCGACGCGAACATTTCGCCCGTGCGGCCGAAGCCGGTGATGACCTCGTCGGCAATGAAAAGAATGTCGTGCTCGCGGCACAGACGCTGGATTTCCTCAAAATAGCCTGCCTGCGGGGGATGCACCCCACCGGTGCCCATGACCGGCTCGGCGATGTAGGCTGCGATGTTCTTCGCACCAATGCGCTCGATTGCCGCAGCGAAGGCACCTGCGTCGTGCATGGCAACCCGCTCGGTGTCTGCTACCAGGGAGTCGGTACCATAGCCCTCGCGATTGAAATCGAGACCGGCAATGCTGGTGCCGTATGCATGGAGCCCGTGGTAGGAACCTTCACGGCTGATCATGACCTTCTTGTCCGTGCGCCCCACATGGTTCCAGTAGCGACGCGCCAGCTTCAGTGCGACATCGATCGAGTCGGAACCGCCGCTGTTGAGGATCACCTTGGGGTCATCGATTGGCGCAATGCTCACGAGTTTCTCGGACAGCTCGATCGCCCGCTCGTTGGTATAGCGGCCGAACACATGGTAGACCTCAAGCTTCTTCATCTGCTCGTATGCCACTTGCGCCATCTCTTCGCGGGCGTGGCCTATATTGGCGTACCAAAGCGACGCGGTACCGTCGAATAACCGCGCGCCGGTATCGGTGGTGAGATACGCACCTTCAGCGGACACCACATTGATCTGGCGACCGATTACCGAGGGCATGTGCGCCTGTGCGCTCCATAATGCCGGAGTAGTCATATCGAACTCCTCTCAAAGTGAGAACAGGTAAATTGTAATACAATCCCTCACAACACTAACTGTAGTACTGTCTTACAATTAATCCAAACCACGACCTCAGACTTCCTGAATCGTTGGCCGCACGCTGGGTGCCCCGACGTCAGAAATGGCTCTGGCAATAGCGCGGCCCAGGATTTCTGTCGTTCCCTGCCCTCCTACGTCAGGCGTCAGCACACTGCTGTCGCACTCGGCAAGTACCGCCTCGAAGGCCGCGACAATGGCGTTTGCGGCCTCCTGATGACCCAGGTGTTCGAGCAACATAGCTCCGGACCAGATCTGGCCGATCGGATTGGCCACCCCGCGCCCGGCAATGTCCGGCGCACTGCCGTGTACCGGCTCGAACAGGCTCGGGAAGGTGCCCTCAGGGTTGATGTTGGCCGAAGGGGCCACCCCGATGGTGCCGGTGCAGGCCGGGCCCAGGTCAGAAAGAATGTCGCCAAACAGGTTGCTGGCTACTACCACGTCGAACCAGTCCGGGTGCATGACGAAGTGAGCGGTGAGGATGTCGATATGGAACTGATCGACGGTTACCTCGGGATAGCGCTGCCCCATCGCCGCGACGCGCTCGTCCCACCAGGGCATGGTGATGGCGATGCCGTTTGATTTGGTGGCTGAAGTGAGTTTCCGCCGGGGCCTGCTTTGGGCCAGATCGAATGCGTACTTCAACACCCGGTCGGTGCCATGGCGGGTCATCACCGTCTCCTGGATAACCACCTCGCGCTCAGTGCCCTCGAACATTTTGCCGCCGACGCTGGAGTATTCTCCCTCGGTGTTCTCGCGTACCACGTAGAAGTCGATATCTCCCGGCTGCCGGTCGGCTAGCGGGCTTTTGATACCGGGAAGCAGCCGGCAAGGGCGCAGGTTGACGTACTGGTCAAAGCGGCGACGAAACTGCAGCAATGATCCCCAGAGGGAGATATGGTCAGGCACCGTCTCGGGCCACCCCACGGCCCCGTAGAAAATGGCATCAAACCCCTTGAGGGTCTCGAACCAATCATCGGGCAGCATCTGGCCATGTTCGATGAAGTAATCGCAGCTGGCGAAGTCGAAATACTCGAATTCCAGCTCGATATTGAAGCGCCTGGCCGCGGCCTCAAGGGTCCGCACACCTTCGGGCATTACTTCTTTGCCAATGCCGTCGCCGGGAATCACTGCAATGCGATGGGCCACGTTCACTCCCCCCTGCCAGTGGAATGACTCCAGTCTAGTCCCTGATGTGAAGGCGACAATCAGTCTAAGATGCAATCTACTATTGAATAAAAGTGGAGGGTTCATGTCCAAACTCGATGACCTGGCTTTCTTCCAACACCTGGCGCGGGCTGGCAATCTCACAACCACCGCCCAGGGGCTGGGCCTCTCCCTTTCTGCGGTAAGCAAACGCCTCAAACTACTCGAGACCCGGCTCGGGGTAACTCTGGCCAGCCGCACCACCCGGCGGCTGACCCTGACGGCAGAGGGCGAGCGCTACCTGTTACGTGGTGCAGTCATACTCGAAGAGCTATCCGAGCTGGAGGAAGCCCTCGGTGCACAGCGCGCCGCGTTGTCGGGGCCGCTCAAGATCAATGCCACATTTGGCTTTGGACGGCGCCATGTGGCCCCGCTGCTATCTGACTTCTGCGCGCGCAATCCTGGAATAGACGCATCGCTGGAGCTATCCAACTTTCCAATGTCCCCTGGTGAACAAGGGGTTGATATCGCCATCCGGGTAGGAGAGTTGCCCGACTCGCGATTGGTAGCCCGTCTGGTTCTCGCCAATCGCCGGGTGTTATGTGCCGCCCCCGCCTATGCGTCGAGCATTGCCCCGCTGGACACGCCGGCCAGCCTGGCAGATCACCCGTGTCTGGTGTTGCGCGAAAATAATGACAACTATGCTATCTGGCGCTTCACTCACCGCGAGCACAGTGAGCGAGAGCAAGCGGTAAAGGTGGCGGGGCCTTTGGAAAGCAACGACGGGGAAGTTATTGTGCGCTTCGCCCTGGATGGTCACGGGATTATTCTGCGTTCTTACTGGGATGTGCGCGAACACCTGTCAAGCGGCCGGCTGGTGGAGTTGCTCCCGGCCTGGAAGTCTGAAAGCGCTGATTTCCACGCCGTCTATGAGCATCGGCGCTTTGTGCCCGCCCGTATCAGAGAGTTTGTGAGCTACTTGCAGGCCGAACTCCCTGGCCGCGTAAACCCAATCTATTAGCGGCCCGTGCCGACGTCTGGGCGCAGAGGTATAACGGAAACCGCCCGGGCAGGCGGCCTCCAGCTCAGCTTACGCTGATAGCTCTTCCAGTGGCCCGAAGAACTCGTAGCGCTGATTTTCTGCGGGAATGCCAAGAGCATTGAGCAGTTTCTGGCAGTTCTGCATGAAGGGCTTCGGGCCGAGGAAGTAGACATCCACGTCGGGGCCGTCGGGCAACATGGCACTGAGCTTCTGCTGGTCGAAGAAGCCGGTATCGTGGGGCTGGTCCCCTGCCAGCGGGTGGCTGTACACATAGCTGATCGACAGGTTGTCATGCTGCTGCGCCAGCGCATCAACATGCTCGCGAAACGCATGGGTGCTGCTATTCAGCGCGCCGTGCAGGAAGTGCACCTGACGACCACTCTCCAGTGCCGGCTGCAACATGCTGATGGCCGGGGTGATACCCACGCCGCCGGTCAACAGTACCAGCGGGCGTTGCTGCTGGTTCAGCATGAAGCTGCCGCTCGGTGCGGTCAGGCGCAGTTCGTCACCGACCTGGATGCGATCATGCAGGAAGCTGGATACCTCCCCTTCGGCTTCGCGCTTGACGCTGATGCGGTAGTGCCCCAGGCCCGGGCGGTCGGACAGGGAATAGTTGCGGCGCACGCTTCTGCCGCCAATATCCACCACCAGGCAGGTGAACTGCCCGGGCACGAACTCGGCCAGCGGGCCGCCATCGCTGGGCACCAGGTAGAAGGAGGTGATCACGTCGCTTTCGCGCTCCTTGCGCTGCACGGTGAAGCTGCGCTCGCCGCGCCAGCCACCGGTTTTCTGTTCGTTCTGCTGGTAGCGCTGCTCTTCGGCGCCGATCAGAATATCCGCCAGTTGCCCATAGGCTTCACCCCAGGCACCCAGCACGGCGTCACTGGCGGCTTCGCCAAGGACTGCCCTGATTGCGGCCAGCAGACATTCGCCGACAATCGGATAGTGCGCCGGCTGGATGTTCAGCGATACGTGCTTCTGGACGATCAGCGAGACGGCATCACCCAGCACCTCCAGGCGATCCAGGTTGGCGGCGTAGGCGACTACCGCGTTGGCCAGGGCCTGGGGTTGCGTGCCCTGCCCTTGGTGCGCCTCGTTGAAAAAGCCCTTTACCTCGGGGTAGCGCTCGAACATCAACGGGTAGAACACTGCGGTGATGGTCGCGGCATGCTCACGCACGACAGGCAGCGTGGCGGCGATGATGTCTTTACTCTGTTGGGATAGCATTTTTTCTCTCTTGTAAAATTGACTCATATCAAGGCGGTATGAGGGAGAGCATGTATCGTGCCAGAGGCACGTTTGGCGCCAGGGTTGGACTTCAGCGCGGTATGTGTATAAATAACAACATCCCTTTCGCTGTATTAAGCACAACCGAGTTGTATATATGACAGCACACCAAACCTCCCCACCGCTGAGCGTGATCAGCGATCTGGCCCGTGATATGGCGCCCAGCCAACGCTTCCAGCAGTTGCTGGCGACCATCCGCCAGGTGTTACCCTGCGATGCCGCTGCGTTGTTGCAGTTGCGCGGCACCGAGCTGATCCCGCTGGCGGTGGATGGTCTGAGCACCGATACCCTGGGCCGGCATTTCGTGACCGATGATCACCCGCGCCTGGCCAGGATCCTGCTTAGCCATGAGCCCGTGCGTTTTGCCGCCGACTCGCCGTTGCCCGATCCCTATGACGGACTGCTGCATGCGGTGGAGGGTGACCTGCATGTGCATGATTGTCTGGGTATCGCGCTGTATCTGCAGGGTGTGCCCTGGGGCGTGCTGACGCTGGATGCGCTGAATGCCAACGCCTTTGATCAGATCGATCCGGCGGAGCTGCGCTATCTGGCGCGCCTGAGCGAGGCGGTGATTCGGGTCACCGAGCTGACCAACCAACTGCAGAGCCGCACCGAGCATCACCAGGCCATGACCCAGGCGCTGGTCGCCGATGGGCAGCAACAACTGATCGGCAGCAGCCGGGCCATGCAGCAGTTGCAGCGGGAAATCGAGATGGTCGCCCACTCGGACCTGGCAGTGCTGATCACCGGCGAAACCGGAGTTGGCAAAGAGCTGGTGGCCCGGCAGGTGCACGGTCTGTCCAACCGCGCCCGGGCGCCGCTGATCTATCTCAACTGCGCCGCGCTGCCGGAAAACCTGGTGGAGAGCGAGCTTTTCGGCCACACCCGCGGGGCGTTTTCCGGGGCGGTGCAGAGCCGGGTCGGCAAGTTCGAACTGGCCCATGGCGGCACCCTGTTTCTGGACGAGGTGGGCGAGTTGCCGCTGACGGTGCAACCCAAACTGCTGCGCGCCTTGCAAAGCGGCGAAGTGCAGCGGGTGGGCAGCGACAGCCATCACCAGGTGGATGTGCGCATCATTGCCGCCAGCAACCGGGACCTGCACCGCGAAGTGGCCGAGGGGCGCTTTCGGGCAGATCTCTATCATCGCCTGGGGGTGTATCCCATTGCCGTGCCGAGTCTGCGGGAACGGAACAAGGATGTGCTATTGCTGGCGGGGCACTTTCTCGAACAGAACCGCCGCCGCATCGGCTTGCGCGGCCTGCGCCTGGATGCCAGCGCCCGCGAGGCGTTGCTGGCTTACAGCTGGCCCGGGAATGTACGTGAGCTGGAACACTTGATCAGCCGCGCCGTACTCAAGGCCCAGGCCGGCCAGGATGGTAATCGGCGACTGCTGACCATCAGTGCCGAGTTGCTGGCACTCGGCGGCCCGCAGTCGGACATACCCCAACAGACGCTTGCCGCCACGGTAAATACGACTCTGCCGCTCGCCCAGAGCCTGCGCGACGCCACTGAGCACTTTCAGGTGCAGCTCATCCGCCAGGTGCTGGAAAAACACCAGAACAACCAAAGCCGCGCCGCCCGGGAGCTGGGTGTGGATCGGGGCAACTTCTCCAGGTTGGTGAGGCGGCTGGGGATCTGATCCCCAGTATGCGCACGGGTTTCGGGGTGTAGCGCCCTGCTCCGCAATCAGGCGCTACGCCAGCCAGCCGCGCAGCGCACTCACACCTCCACCGGTTCTCCCACCCACCCCCATCTGCTAGACTCTCGCCCCTCATCACCCGGAGTCCGTCATGAATACCAATCTGCCCTATCACCGCTACCACCTCGCCCTGCTGATGAGCCTGTTCGACACGCTGCGGGCGCAGTCCGTGCTGATGGCCCAGGTGCCTGAGGAAAGCAACGTGCTGTTCCTGGAGCGCTTCGAGGAGATGGTGACGCAGCTGCAGGCAGGTGATCAGGACGCGCTGTACGCTGGCCAGGAGATCATCTGCCAGATCATCACCCGCTACCCCCAGGTCGCCCACATGATCCCGCGGGATCTGCTGTGGTACTTCGGTGGCGACTGCCTGCACTACATGCCTGATGAGGAGATCGCCCAGTATCAATTGCTGGATGAACACCAGGCACAGGCCGAGGCCCGCGGGGAAGAGTTTGACTGGGAGCAGGCGCGGCTGTTGCTGATGAGCGAGCATCTACGTAACTCCTGAAACCACGGAGCGCTGCCTGAAACAATGCTCATCGAGCTGGTGCTCGACGTTCCCAGGAAAGACAACGCCAGCGCCCAGCCCCCTGGGACGGTCGAGCACCAGCTCGACCAGCGCACCAGCCCGACCCCCCGCCCTCTCACCCCAGCGCCGTATCCAGAAACATCATCACGCCAAAGCCCACCATCAACCCGATAGTCGCCGATGTCTGGTGGCCGTTGCGGTGGGTTTCGGGGATGACTTCGTGGGAGACAACGAAGATCATTGCACCGGCGGCCAGACCCATGCTGACGGGATAGGCGACGGCGAAGGCACTGGACATGCCGATGCCGATCAACGCACCCAGCGGCTCCATCAGACCAGTCGCCGCGGCAACCAGGGCCGAGCGCATGGCTGACAGACCCGTCGTGCGCAGCGCCAGAGCGACGGCCAGGCCTTCGGGGATATCCTGGATGGCGATGGCCGATGCGATGGACAGGCCTACCGGCATATCCCCTGCGGCAAAGCCGACACCAATCGCCATACCCTCGGGGATGTTATGCAGGGTGATCGCCAGGACGAACAGCCAGACGCGGCTGATGCGATCGAATGCAGGGCCATGGTGGCCGCTTATTTCATGGTGATGCGGGGTGAAGTAATCGAGCCCCAGCATCAGCACCACACCCAGCCCCAGCCCGATCGCCACTGTGGCAGCGGCAGCCATGCTGTTGTCGAGAATGTCCTCCGCTGCAGCGATCCCCGGCAGGATCAGCGAGAACGCGGCGGCGGCGAGCATCATGCCCGCGGCAAAGCCGAGCATGCTGTCCTGCCGCCGCACGGAAATGGCCTTCATGGAAAGGCCCAGGAAGGCGCCCAGCGACGTCGCCAAGAAACCTGCCGTACCACCCAGCAATGCGTGACGCAGGTTGATGGTGTTGCCGCCACTCACCGCGCTGACGACGCTGGCAATAATCAGCGCGAGAATGACCAGTACCGCCCCGGCAAGGCCGAAGGAGATATAGGGGCTGCGTTGGGCCTGGTCAATCCAGGCGCTGCGCAGCTCTGCTGCCAATGAGACGGTTTTTTCCATGATCGCTGCTTGCCGATGGTCTTGGTTGTCCGCAGTCTATCAGGTGACAATCCCGCGCACCGTTGATTCAGTGCAAGCGGATCATTGAGAAAATATATCGGGATAGGGAGGTTTCCGGGCAGCCTCTGCCACACTCAACTATATTGTGCTCTAACGATTTTGACCGTTGCGCTGATCCTTCCACTGCGGGGGTTAGGAAACGGTACCGAGGTAATGGACAGCATCCCAGAGCAGAGGGCATTTGCATGACAGACCAGACCTTTCAGTTGATCGCCATCAGCCTGTATTTCCTGGGGATGCTGGGTATCGGTTACTACGCCTATTTCCAGACCTCCAGCCTGGATGACTACATGCTGGCCGGCCGCAGACTCCCACCGAGCGTCGCGGCCCTTTCTGCCGGCGCATCGGACATGTCCGGCTGGTTGTTGATGGGACTGCCGGGCGCCATTTATACCACCGGCCTGGTGGAAGCCTGGATTGCCATCGGCCTGACCATCGGCGCCTACCTGAACTGGCGTTTCGTGGCACCGCGACTGCGTTCCTATACGGAGGTGTCCAGCAACTCGATCACTCTGCCGAGCTTCCTGGAGAGTCGCTTCAAGGACGGCACCCGGCTGCTGCGAATCACTTCGGGCCTCATCATCCTGGTGTTCTTCACCTTCTATGTATCCTCCGGCATGGTCGCTGGCGGGGTGTTCTTCGAGGCATCCTTCGATGCGCACTACCTGTTCGGCATGCTCCTGGTGGCCGGCATCACCTTGACCTATACCCTGTTCGGGGGCTTTCTGGGCGCCTCCCTGACCGACGTTGCACAGGGGTTGCTGATGCTGGCCGCGCTGATCGTCGTTCCTCTGATCACCGTTTTCAGCATGGGCGGCGTGAGCGAGACCATTGCCGCGATCAATGCCGCAGATGCAGCCCATAACCTGGCCAACCCGGATGACGAACTACATCGCACCTCCTTGCTGTTCGGCGGCAGCCTGCTGGCGATCATCTCGGCCGCGTCCTGGGGGCTTGGCTACTTCGGCCAGCCGCACGTCATCGTGCGCTTCATGGCCCTGCGTTCATCGGCTGACGCCAAGGCCGGTCGCCGCATCGGTATTGGCTGGATGATCCTGGTCGCCACCGGCGCGGTATTTACCGGCCTGATCGGCGTCGGCTATTTTCACGCCAGCGGACAGACACTGGATAACCCGGAAACCGTCTTCCTGCTGCTGTCACAGATTCTGTTCCACCCGCTCATCGCCGGCCTGGTACTGGCTGCCGTGCTGGCCGCGATCATGTCCACCGTCTCTTCGCAGCTGCTCGTCTGCTCTTCAGCGCTGGTCGAGGATCTGTACAAGATTTTCGGCAAGGAACTGTCGGTCTCGCAGCAGGTATTGCTGGGCCGTCTGGGCGTACTGGTCGTAGCGGTGATCGCCGCCCTGCTGGCCATTGACCCACGCTCCAACATTCTTGGGCTGGTCGCCTTTGCCTGGGCGGGATTCGGCGCGGCATTCGGCCCGATCATCCTGCTGTCACTGTTCTGGCGCAAACTCACCGCGATGGGCGCGCTGGCCGGGATGGTTGCCGGTGCCGTGGTGGTGGGTATCTGGGGCAATATTGCCAGCCTGCAGGCGCTGATGTATGAGATCGTACCGGGCTTCCTGGCCTGCGCAGTGGTAGCCGTCGTCACTTCTCTGCTGACCAGGCGCCGGGAGAACGAACAGATCCAGTCAGAGTTCAGCAAGATGGAATCGTACCAATGACCGGGCGTGCGCCAATGGCCTCATCGCGTTGGCCGGACAGGACGGGGGAGTTTAAACCCGAATCGCAGACATGAAAAAAGGGCCTTTCGGCCCTTTTTTCACCAATCTGCAGACTCCAATGGATGTCTGCAGATCTATATTGGAGCGGGAAACGAGACTCGAACTCGCGACCCCGACCTTGGCAAGGTCGTGCTCTACCAACTGAGCTATTCCCGCAAATCTGACGCCGTAATGGCGTCCCCTAGGGGACTCGAACCCCTGTTACCGCCGTGAAAGGGCGGTGTCCTAGGCCACTAGACGAAGGGGACGTATCCGGACTTCACAGTGCCGAGGTATCAACCTTGGCTACTTGCTGCGTCTTCCGCGTTGCGTTGTTCGCTGCAAGTGGCGCGCATTTTAGGCATGGCCCCGGGGTCCGTCAACCCCCCAAGCCAATCTTTTTTCAGGTTTTTTTCAGGTTTTTGATTCTCCCCGCGAAAACCGTGGCCTACAGCTGTGATGAGAGTCTGGTCACAATAATCATCCAGCGCAAGCCCACCTGTCGCTCCAGCTGATTGTATTGAAATGATGGATATGGCATAACGACAGCTCGTGCCCATGGAGAGCTTTCCCTTGTCCCCTATGCTCATCGCTGCCCTCGTCATTGGCGGCTTGGCGATACTTATCTGTATCGGCTTCATCAATCAGGCGGTGGAACGAGCTCGCCTGGAGCGCGCCCGCAAGCAATCCGAGCTGCAGGCACGCTGGAAGCACTGCGCAGCGCTCGCCGCAGAGGTACCGGGCCAGTTCATGACCGCGGAGCTCAAAACGCTGCTGTTGCATATTGAAGCGTCGCTGCTGGAACGATTGATCCGGCTGGATAATAAACACACCGCCCATGCTGAGCAGTTGAAGGAAATACGCCAGCAGCTCGACAAGGGCGAGCCGCGTATCAACAATGCGCCAGTGGTGATCGCCGATGAGGTGGTCGCGCAACGGACCAAGCAACTGCTGAGTGACCTGCTCCGCTTGCTGGACCAGTCGCGGCAGGACGGTGTGCTGGACAATCCGGGCTTCCAACGCTGGAGCCAGGTGTTGAACCAACATCTGCTGCAAACCACCTTGACGATGTACCAGGCGGTCGCCAATAGCGCCCTGCAGTCCGGCAAGCCCCGGGTCGCCAAGTTGCAATATGAACGGGCAATCGACTTCCTGAACAAGCACCAGCAGGCCGATAAGGGCCAGCTGGCGGTGTTTCGACAATTGCTGCTCAATGCTGAACAGGCTGCCTTGCAACAAGAGCGGGGCGCTGACCCCAGTGCAAATGAGTTAAGCGCCGGTATACAGGCCCTGGAAGAAGACGATCAGGCCTGGAAGAAAAAAGCTCTGTACGATGACTGAGTTAACCCCTGACGGAATGTACCCCCATGTCCCTGATCCTCTACGGGGCGATTCTTTCGCCCTTCGTTCGCAAGATCCGCATTCAGCTCGCTGAGCAGAACATTGAGCATGAACTGGTCAACCAGACGCCCTTCATGCAGCCCGACTGGTATTACGAGATAAGCCCGCTGGGGCGCATTCCGGCGATCAAGGACGGCGATCTGAGTCTGGCCGACTCCAGTGTGATTGCCCAGTACCTGCAGGAAACCCGCGATGGTATCCGCCTGTACGGCAGCACCCCGGCGGAAGCGGCGCGGGTGCGCTGGCTGGAAAAGTATGCAGACTATGAGCTGGCCGGCCCGGCGACCTTCAAGACATTCTTCAACCGCGTGGTTCATCGGCTGATGGGCAAAGCCTGCGATGAAGAAGCTGTGCAGCAAGCTGTGAAGCAGGATCTGCCACCGCTGCTCGATTACCTGGAAACGCAGCTGGCCAGCCAGCATTACTTCCTCGGTGACCAGTTCAGCATGGCGGACATCGCCGTGTGCAGCCAACTCATAAACCTCGCCCATGCCGGCGAACTGATCGACGAAGAAACCTGGCCGGCCCTGTCCTCCCTGCTGAGCCGTGTTACCTCCCGCACCAGCGTGAGCAGCCTGTTGCCGGCGGAGCACCGGATCGTGGGCATGGTGAATGGCGCAAGCGTCTCCGCGACGTAAAAGGCCCTTCCGGGTGTAGCGCGCGGTGCGGGGTGTAGCGCCCTGTTCCGCAATCGGGCGCTACGTCTGCGGACTCGCCGCTACCCCAAACCCCGGCGTCGAGCCCGAGCGCGGACCGGGGTTCGACAACCCGATAACCACGCTCCCGCATTACTTCTTCAGCAGTTCCCGCCCTACCCAAGACCGCGCAAATTGCCACGCACACCGGCCGTTGCGGTTACCCCGTGCCTGGGCCCAGCGGATGGCTTCTTTCTGCAACTGTTCGCCCCACTCCCACTCCAACCCGTGCTCCACCGCCATCGCCGTCAGCCAGTGCCGTACCACTTCGAGATAATGCTCCTGGCTGAACGGATAGAACGACACCCATACCCCGAAGCGGTCCGATAGTGCGATCTTCTCCTCAATCGCCTCGCCAGGGTGCAGCTCGCCATCGACCATGCTGGCGCCGAGGTTGTCGCTGCGCTGTTCGGGCAGCAGATGCCGGCGATTGGAAGTGGCGTAGAGCAGCAGGTTGTCCGGCGTCGCCTCAACGGAGCCGTCCAGCACGGTTTTCAAGGTCTTGTAGGCGCTGTCATCCGCCTCGAAAGCCAGGTCATCGCAGAACAGCAGAAAGCGCCAAGGCTGGTCGGCGATCTGGGCCACGAGCGCTGGCAGGTGAACCAGGTCGCCTTTGTCGATCTCGATCAGCCGCAGCCCCTGATCCGACCAAGCTGCCAGCAGCGCTCGCACCAGCGAGGACTTGCCCGTACCGCGAGCGCCCCACAGCAAGGCGTTATTGGCGGGCAGACCTTTGACGAATTGTTCGGTATTCGCCTCCAGCAGCGCTTTCTGCCGATCGACCCCCACCAGATCAGCCAACCCATGCCCCGCGGTAACCTCCAACGGCTTGAGCCACCCGCCGTCGCCCTGCCCTACCCACCGCGCCGCTGGCGTCTGGCTCCAGTCGATGACCGGCGGCACAGGAGGCAGGTTCTGCTCATAGCGATCAAGAAAGGCGACGACCCGCTGCATGAAGTCGGCGGTGGAGATATCGGACATGGTGGTTTCCTGGCAGGTGAATGGGTGCGGCAATGTGTTTGCTATGGAAGAGGAAAATCGTTGGTGGGTCAACCAGTTGAGTAATCGTTATGGGAGGTCGAGCCAGATGATCAGCTTCGCGGCCTAATGGTAGCTCGCTCATCGAGCTGGTGCTCGACGTTCCCAAGAGAAGCAAGCCGGTGTTCCCTGGGAGGGTCGAGCACCAGCTCGACCAACGGCGGTGCGGGTAAACACCGCCGACCAAATCAGAGCACCACTCTATCTCGGCTCCAGTCGCAAACACACCGAGTTGATGCAATACCGCAGCCCGGTCGGGGGTGGGCCGTCGGGGAAGACGTGGCCGAGGTGGGCGTCGCAGCGGGCACAGAGCACTTCGGTGCGGTGCATGCCGTGACTGTAATCCTCGGTGGTGGTGATGGCATCTTCGCTCACCGGCGCGTAATAGCTGGGCCAGCCACAGCCGGCATCGAACTGGGTATCGGTATCGAATAGCGGCGCATCGCAGCATACGCAGTGGTACTGACCAGGTTCACCCTTGAGGTGATACTCGCCGGAAAATGGCCGTTCGGTACCCTTGAGTCGGCATACCTGATACTGGGCGTCGTCCAGTTGGTCGCGCCAGGCGTCATCCGACTTGATTATTTTGTCCATATTTCCTCCGCAAGATTGTGTGTTCGGGCTTTCTTCGCCGGAACCGCAGTCGTATGATGCTCGCTTTGCTTTTGCGATCAAAGCCCCTCACCACCCGATGATTTACAGGTAAGTATCATGCAGGTTAGCAAGTCCAACAAATTGGCCAATGTCTGCTACGACATTCGCGGGCCCGTCCTGCGCCATGCCAAACGCCTCGAAGAGGAAGGTCACCGGATTCTCAAGCTGAACATCGGCAACCCGGCGCCCTTCGGTTTCGAAGCGCCCGAGGAAATCCTCCAGGACGTGATTCTCAACCTGCCCACGGCACAGGGCTACAGCGACTCGAAGGGGCTGTTCTCGGCGCGTAAGGCGGTGATGCATTACTGCCAGACGAAGAACATTCAGGGTGTCGGTATCGAAGATATCTACCTGGGCAACGGTGTGTCCGAGCTGATCGTGATGGCCATGCAGGCGCTGCTGAACAATGGCGATGAGGTGCTGATTCCCGCCCCGGATTATCCGCTGTGGACCGCGGCTGTCAGCCTGTCGGGTGGCAAGCCGGTGCATTATCTGTGCGATGAGCAATCGGAGTGGTACCCGGATATCGAGGATATCCGCAGCAAGATCACCCCCAACACCAAGGCGATGGTGCTGATCAACCCGAACAACCCTACCGGTTCGGTATACCCGCGCGAAGTGCTGGAGCAACTGGCCGAGGTGGCCCGCGAACACAAGCTGCTGGTTCTTGCGGACGAGATCTACGACAAGATCCTGTACGACGATGCCGAGCACGATTCCTTCGCCGCTATCGCTCCGGATCTGCTGTGCCTGACGTTCAATGGTCTGTCCAAGTCCTACCGGGTGGCGGGTTTCCGTTCCGGCTGGATGATCATCAGCGGACCGAAGCAGAAGGCTGCAAGCTACATCGAAGGCCTGGAGATTCTGTCGTCCATGCGCCTGTGTGCCAACGTCCCATCGCAGCACGCCATTCAGACGGCGTTGGGGGGCTATCAGAGCATCAATGACCTGATCCTGCCTGGTGGCCGCCTGCTAGAGCAGCGTGATACCGCCTGGGAACTGCTCAATGATATCCCCGGAGTGAGCTGCACCAAGCCCAAGGGCGCGCTCTATCTGTTCCCGAAGCTGGATCCGAAGGTATATCCGATCCACAACGACGAGAAGATGGTGCTGGATCTACTGCTGCAGGAGAAGATTCTTGTGGTTCAGGGCACCGCCTTCAACTGGCCCTGGCCGGACCACTTCCGCATCGTCTCCCTGCCCCGCAAGGATGATCTGGAAATGGCGATTGGCCGGATCGCCAACTTCCTGCACGGGTATCGGCAGTAACGGGGTCAGGTTGTGGGAGCCGCTTTTCCGTAGGAGCGGCTCTTGGCCCGAAGCTCTTCTGCCAGGTCCATTCGCGGGCAAGCCCGCTCCTACAGGACAGTGCCGGCTTGCTCGCCATGAAGCGCTGCCCAAGAGCTCGGACTCGTTTCTTGTGGTAGCGGCCTTGATGCGAAGCTTTTCTATCAGCCGACCCACTCGCTCGCGCTCAACACCCTACCCCGACACGCTTTGATACAGACTGCCGATTGAATCCCAACCGGCCAACCCCAAATATACGCCTAGCTATTAGCCTTAGGAGTTTCACTTAAATGATGCGTATTGTGCTTTTCCTGGCAACCAACCTTGCCATTCTGATGGTTGCCAGCGTCACCTTGAGCTTGCTGGGTGTCGGTAGCGTGCATGACGGTCAGGGCGGGATGAACCTGACATCGCTGTTGATCTTCTGTGCGGTATTCGGTTTTGCCGGTTCCTTTATCTCCCTGTTCCTGTCCAAATGGATGGCCAAGCGCGGTACCGGCACCCGGGTCATCACCCAACCGCAGACCCGCCAGGAGCAGTGGCTGGTGGATACCGTTGCTGAACTGGCGCGCGACGCCAATATCGGCATGCCGGAGGTGGGTATCTTCCCGTCGCGGGCGTCCAACGCCTTTGCTACCGGTTGGAACAAGAACGCTTCGCTGGTTGCGGTATCCGAGGGAATGCTGCAGCGCTTCAGCCCCAACGAGATTCGTGCGGTCATGGCACACGAGATCGGTCACGTGGCCAACGGCGACATGGTGACCCTGACCCTGATCCAGGGCGTGGTAAACACCTTCGTGATGTTCTTTGCGCGCATCATCGGCAACTTCGTTGACCGGGCAGTGTTCCGCAACGAGGGTTCAGGTCCGGGGATCGGTTATTTCATCTCGACCATCGTGGCTGAGCTGGTGCTGGGTATTCTGGCCAGCATCATCGTGATGTGGTTCTCGCGCCAGCGTGAATTCCGTGCGGATGCAGCCGCAGCGCAGCTGACCGGTAGCGGCAACATGATCGCCGCCCTGGAGCGCCTGCGGGCCGAACAGGGTATTCCGGTGGAGATGCCCGGCGAAATGACCGCCTTCGGTATCAACGGCAACCTCAAGAATGGCCTCGCCGGCCTGCTGATGACCCACCCGCCGCTGGAACAGCGTATCGCCGCGCTGCGCGCCGGGAATTATCGCTAACCGCAGATAAGTATCAGGCTCGCTTGTCGAGTGTAGCGCCCAGGCCCGCAATCGGGCGCTACACCGAAGGCTTACAGTCTCCCGAACCCTTGTCGTCGAGCCCGAGCGCAGACCGGGGCTCGACAACCCGAAACCAGCGCTCGACGCACCATGTGCAAAGGTTGCTTTTCGGGGGTAGCGCAACTGCGCTACACCGGCGGGCTCCCAACTATCCCCCTTTCGCAAGCTTCTCACCCCACTTTTGCTCCTTCCCCCAGGAAATATTCTGTCATCCCGTGGTCACAACCTTGGTCTATCCTTCGTTATGTCAGGCATCGCAGAGTTGCCGGCATTACCCGATTAGAACTGGTTTGGAGAAGATCATGAGTCTACAGGTACAGCAGAAACAGCGTTCTCTCACCGAATTTCTGCCCCGCCCGTCTCTGCAGGCACGGGGCTTTCTGGTGGATGAACATGGCCGGGAGATTGCCATTACCGAACGCATGATCCAGCAGGCCTGTGAAGAGCTTGACCAGCAGTGGGTTGCGCCGCGCGCGGCCAATCGCTAACACCTGGGACGGTCGAGCACCAGCTCGACCAGCAGCGACGCAGCAACATCCCCCACCAAAACAGACATCGCGCCATGGAAGGTTGATTGCGGTGTTCCGTGGTCACCTTCCATGGCTGTCTGTTGACTCCGCTCATCGAGCTGGTGCTCGACGTTCCCAGGAATCTGGCAGCTCATCCAACGACATGATTCCGGGAAGAGGCCAATCCGGCAGACTCTTCAGCTCTCATCATCCGACACAAACCCCGCGGCCAGCAGGCGCCGGGCTACTTGAGGTTCGGACGTGGCGGTGCTGATCCGCAGCAGGTTGCATTCCCGGCGCAAGGGGTAGTCCTTGCGCAATCGATCGAACCCTTCCCGACTGGCCTGTTCTGATTCGGCAGCCGCGACCATGGCGCGCAGGCGGGCGTCATCGTCCCGTACGTCGTATACCTGCCGCAGGGCTTTGCTCAGCAGCCAGTCAGCCGGGGTGCCCGGTTCCATGATCCAGGTTCCCGCGCCGGTACGCGGCGCCAGTTGCTCCAGCGCCAGCGTCGCAGGGATATCAAGAAAGCGGCACAACGCCTGGTAGATCTGCGCAGTGCCGCGCAGCTTGCCATCGAGGCTGTAGCCGGCGATGTGCGGCGTCGCCAGGGCGCAGCGGGCAGCCAGTTGCGGGTCGACCAGGGGTTCGGTTTCCCACACATCCAACGCGACCAATAGATCCGGGCGCTGCTCCAGTACTGTGTTCAGGGCGATATTGTCGATCACCGGCCCGCGGCTACTGTTGATCAACCAGGCGCCAGGGCGCAGGGCCGCCAGACGTTGCTCGTTGAGCAGGTGGTGGGTAGCGTGGGGGCCATCGCTGGTCAGGGGAACGTGACAGCTGATGACATCGCAGCGGCTGATCAACTCATCCAGCGTAATCATGCCGTCAGCGTCCTGCTCGGCCCGTGGCGGATCGCAGAGCAAGGTCTTGATGCCGAGCGCCTGCAGTGTGCAGGCCAGACGCGAGCCCACCTCACCCACGCCGACAATCCCCACCGTCTTGTCCTGCCAGGCACTGGCACTGCGCTCGGATAGTGTCAGCAGACAGCTCAGCACATACTCGACGACGCCCCGTGCATTGCAGCCCGGGGCGCTGGCAACCTCGACACTGGCTGCAGCCAGGCCCGGCAGGTCGAGATGGTCGGTACCGATGGTACAGGTGCCGACAAAGCGCACCGGGGTGCCAGCCAGCATGGCGGCGTTGACCTTGGTCACCGAGCGCACCAGCAATACATCGGCGTCCTTCACCGAGGTGTGATCGATCAGGCGCCCCGGCAGGCGGGCCAGGCGGCCGAAGCCAGCGAGGAATTCATCGAGCAGGGGAATATTTTCGTCAGCGACTATGTGCATGATGCGGGTCCGTGATGAGCAATGACTTCATTGTCGGAGTGGTTACGGGCCCTGTCCAGCGGGGCCGCTTACAGGCAGTCGAGATTGAAATCGCTGAGTTGCAGCGTCGCCTGGGGGCGGTAATGCATCAGCAGCGCATCGATGAACCGTGCTGGGCGCTCAGGAATACCATCGTTCAGGTAAGAGTGGACCTGCTCGACCACGCGCCTCTTGAAGGGTGCCGGATCGGTTGCGTCGCCGCTGAGGTTGTCCAGACTGACCCGGAACCCATGCCCGGCCGCCGCACAGAACAACCACTCCAGTGCCTGAGGCTTGACTTCAACCTGCTCGAAGGCGCTCTGCTGATCCGCGCTGCGGCCATCGGGGGCGTACCAATAGCCGAAGTCCACCTGCTGACGACGAGCCGCACCTGCGACGCACCAGTGGGCGATTTCGTGCAGGGCGCTGCGGTAATAATCCCGGGTGAAGATGATCCGGTGCGTGGGCTCGTCGGCATCGGCCGGCAGGTACACCGGTTCGGATGCGCCACCAACCAGCCGAGTATTGAAATCAACGGCGAAACAGTCTGCGAATAGGCGGATCAGATCCTGACAATCGTAATTCATTGAATGATGGACAATATTCGGCAAATTGATAGGATGGTCTGCTTTTTTCTCCGATGCCGCTGCATCAGGCTGATGATCAGATGACCCAAAACCTCCCTTCCCGCGGGCGCCGCAGTGTAACAGAATTGCGTGCGCTGATCTGGCTCGCGCTGCCTATCATCGCGGCGCAGATGTCGCACACCCTGCTGGGCTTCGTCGATACGGCCATGGCCGGCCGGGTGAGCGCGGTCGACCTGGCGGCCGTCGCCCTGGGGAATTCCTTCTGGGTGCCGACGTTGCTGTTTCTGACCGGTGTGCTGATGATCATCACCTCGAAGGTGGCTGCCAGCAATGGGGCCGGCCGCCCCGAGGAAACCGGCCCGCTGGTGCGTCAGGCGGTCTGGCTTGGGCTGTGTCTCGGTGTGCTTTGCGCTGCGGCGCTGTTTTCGGTTGAGTCGTTGCTGTACTGGGCCGGTGTACAGGAAGAGTTGATTCCCAAATCAGTGGATTACATCAGGGCAGTGGCCCTGGGCTTTCCTGCGATAGGCATGTACCAGGCGCTGCGCGGCTTGAGCGACGGCCTGTCACGCACCAAGCCGACCATGGTGATCGGCTTTCTCGGGCTAGCGCTCAACGTGCCAGCCAACTATGTGCTGGTTTACGGCAAGCTGGGCTTTCCCGCCATGGGCGGCGTCGGTTGTGGCGTCGCCACCACGTTGGTGATGTGGTTCATGCTCGGCTGTATGTTGATCTATCTGAAACGGTCGAAAATCTATGACGCCTGCCGGCTGTTCGAGCGCTTCGAGTGGCCACGCTGGACGGTTCAGCGACATCTGCTGGGGCTGGGTCTGCCAATCGGCATATCGCTGTTTTCCGAAACCAGCATGTTTGCCCTGATCGCCCTGCTGATCGGCAGCCTGGGCGCGGTAGTTGTGGCCAGTCACCAGGTGGCGCTCAATCTCAGCTCGATCGTGTTCATGGTGCCCTTCAGCCTGGGGTTGGCCATCACCGTACGGGTGGGCCACAGCCTGGGCATGGATGGCGCCCGGGCGGGTCTGTTCGCGGCCAAGGTGGGGATCGCCGTGGCGCTGCTGTTTGCCTTCCTGGCAGCGTCAAGCTTCTACCTGCTGGATGACCTGCTGCCTCGCCTGTATACCAACGACCCCGAGGTGCTGGCGCTGTCTACCGCTCTGCTGTTCTATGCGGCGCTGTATCAGTTTTCCGATTCGGTGCAGGTCGCCTGCGCCGGGGCGCTGCGCGGTTATCAGGACACCCGTATTCCCATGTTGTTGACGCTGGTCGCCTACTGGCTGATCGGCCTGCCCAGCGGTTATATCCTTGGCCTGACCGATCTCTACGGCCCGGCACGGGGGCCGGCAGGATTCTGGCAGGGGTTGATCATCGGGCTGAGTGCAGCGGCGCTATTTCTATCGCTGCGGCTGGCGGTTATTGGCGGGCGACGCAAGCGGCGGTTTCCGCAGGATCGGAGTCATTTGGTGGAGTGAGGCTGGAGGTCGAGCAACCTCCACCTTCTCCAGAGTCATTGCGCGAATCTTTTTTGCAGGAGCGGCCTTGGCCGCGAAGCTCTTCTGCCAGGCCCTTCGCGGGCAAGCCCGCTCCTACACGTGAACCCTGGTTACGCGCCCTTGCGGATCAGATACCAGAACTCCCCGCCCCGCTCTCCCTGCTCCATCAGCTCATGCCCCAGAAAACTGCAGAATCGCGGAATATCCCGTTGTGTCGAGGGGTCCGTGGCGAGGACTTCCAGGCATTCACCGGCAGCTATATCACGCACCGCATTGTGCAGCAGCATGACCGGCTCCGGGCACATGAGCCCGCGGGTGTCGAGTTGGGTAGGTTCGGTTGACATGGCAATACACAGCTCTGAAACGTAATGCTGGATTATCCGCAAAACACCGGCCACTTGCCAGTCGCGACGTCCCGGTCAACACTGACGGTATCCATCATCAAGAAGGAGTGACCATGATCAAGGTGTTGATCGAACGCATCATTGCCGAAGGGCTCGAAGAGCCTTACGAAGCTGCGGCCCGCGGCATCCTGCAGCAGGCCATTCAGTCGCCGGGATACCTGTTCGGGGAATCGTTCACCGACCTGCAACATCCCAATCACCGCTTCGTGATAGTGACCTGGCAAAATATCCGTTCGTGGGAACGCTGGGAGCAATCACCGGAGCGCCGGGAATGCCTGACGGCCTTCGCCCCGATATTGGTGGAGGAGGAAAAGATCACTTTGCTGGAGCCGCTATAGTTTGCGGCGGGAGAGTTTTTCGGGGTGTAACACCCCGAAAAACCAGTAGCTTACTGCTCCACCTTGTAGCTCGCCGCATGCAGTATCCGCACGTGGCAGGTCACTTCTTCCCGGTCGGTATACAGCTGCTTGCAGGCGATATGGGCGCGGATGTTGGCTTCGTCCAGCGCATCCTGCACGTGCTCCAGGCATTGCATGACTTCCCGGTAGCGTTGCTTCATCGGCAGCTTGAAGTTGACGATAGCTTCACGGCACCAGCCACGGGTCAGCCAGCGGGAAAGCATTGCGCTGCTGCGGGCGGGTTTGTCGACGATGTCGCAGACCAGCCATTGCACCGGCTTTTTCGGCTTGAACATGTAACCGTCGGCTTCCACATGTTCGACCTGGCCGCTGTCCATTAGGCTTTTTGCCATGGGGCCGTTATCCACGGCAGTGACCTTCATATGGCGATTGACCAGCTGCCAGGTCCAGCCGCCAGGTGCGGCGCCCAGGTCGACGGCGGTCATGCCTGGCGCCAGGCGCTTATCCCATTCATCCCGAGGGATGAAGTGGTGCCAGGCTTCTTCAAGCTTCAGCGTCGAGCGACTGGGTGCGTCGCGCGGCACCTTGAGCCGTGGGATGCCCATCGGCCAGGGTGCGGCATTGCCGGCCCAGGACCAGCCGACGAAGAGCCGCTCGCCGCTCTCAAAGAATACGTGCAGTCGCGGCGCATCGGTTTTTGCCGGGCGCACGAAACGGGTCTTGGTCAGTGCTGTTTCCAGGGGGCGACCGAGTTTTTTGGTCAATGCGGCGAGCGCCTTGCCGTCGTTGGTGTCGGCGGTTTCCAGCCACATGCTGGATGCGATAGGGCCTTTGGCGCAGGCGCTGATGATCGGCGAGATGCGGTCGTCAGCCGGAACGTCGAGCCAGGTGCCTACCGCCCATTGGCGAACAAAGATCAGTTGGCGGAAATCGAGCTTGCGCATCAACCGACCGGCATCACCGTCTTCGGGGCAGACAAAACGCACCACGGCTGCGCCGTCGCGGGTGATGGGATAGCCAGCGATGCCCTTCTGCGCCGATAGCTCCTGCATTTCGGCGGCGACTTCGCTTTCAAAACCCGGACGACAGTGCAACAACAATTCCTGCATGACAAACCCCAAAGGTGAGAACGGGCGCTACTGTAACGCCGCTGGGGGGTGTGGTGCCAGCGGCATTGGATGGAGGGCGCGTTCGGGCATGACGACGAAGCTTCGGCGTGATGGAGAGTTCGTCGGCGTAGCGCATGTGCGCTACACCCCGGAAAGCGGGCCGTGCCAACATATGGATTGCACTGCTGGGTGTATTTCGGGTTGTCGCGCCTCGGTCCGCATTCGGGCGCGACGACATGGTTTTGGGTTGACGGCGAGCGGGAAGGCGTAGCGCAGCGCCACACCCCGAAGACCTCGCCCGAGTGCGAATTGGGCATTTTATATCGGTTGAATGAGTGGCTGCTTGAAGCGGCCTCATTCACCACTCTAAGTCACGCAGTGGCTTTGGCTGCCGCTTGCAGGTCCTTGCGCAATTGCCGCGCAGCGTCCGCCATTGCTTCCAGCGCGGCGCGGGTTTCCGGCCAGCCCCGGGTCTTCAGACCGCAGTCGGGATTGACCCAGAGGCGCTCGACGGGGATTACCCGGGCGGCCTTGCGTAGCAGACGCAGCATCTCATCCACCTGCGGCACCCGTGGCGAGTGGATGTCGTAGACCCCGGGGCCGATGGCGTTGGGATAGGCGTAGTCGACGAAGGCGTCGAGCAACTCCATGTCCGAACGGGAGGTTTCTATGGTGATGACATCCGCGTCCATTGCGGCGATGGAATCCAGAATCCCGTTGAACTCGCTGTAGCACATGTGCGTATGGATCTGCGTGGTATCCGCCACACCCGAGGCGCTCAGGCGGAATGCCTCGGCAGCCCAGCGCAGATAGCCAGGTTGCGCCGCCGTGCGCAGTGGCAAGCCTTCACGGAATGCCGGCTCGTCAATCTGGATGATGCCGATACCGGCCGCCTCCAGATCGTTCACCTCGTCACGCACGGCCAACGCCAATTGCCGGGCACTGGTTTCCCGCGATACATCCTCCCGTGGGAATGACCACATCAGCATGGTCACCGGGCCCGTCAGCATGCCTTTGACCGGCCGCTCGGTCAGGCTCTGGGCATACTGGGCCCAGGCCACCGTCATCGGCTGCGGCCGGCTGATATCACCAATGATCAACGGCGGCTTCACGCAGCGCGAACCATAGCTCTGCACCCAGCCAAACCGGGTGAAGGCGTAGCCATTCAGTTGCTCGCCAAAATACTCCACCATGTCATTGCGCTCGGCCTCTCCATGCACCAATACATCCAGCCCGAGCTCTTCCTGAACCCGAATGACCCCGGCAATTTCCTGCTGCATGGCGGCGATGTAGTCCGCTTCACTGAGCTGCCCCTGCTTGAAGGCTTTGCGGCTGGCACGGATTTCCGCTGTCTGCGGAAAGGAGCCAATGGTGGTGGTCGGCAGCGCCGGCAGCTGGAATCGGGACTGTTGTGCGATGGCGCGCGTGGCAAAGGCCGACGGACGCTGGCTGTGCTGCGGCTCGATCGCAGCCAGGCGCTCGGTCACCCGGGCATCATGAATACGCGGCGAGGCGGCTCGGGCGGCTTTTGCCTGGGCTGAGGCTGCCAATGCGGCGATAACAGTCGCCCCCTCGGGATTGTCGAGAGCCTGGGCCAGCAGGCCGACCTCTTCGACCTTCTGCGCGGCAAATGCCAGCCAACTGCGTAGCTCGCCATCGATCCGGTCTTCACGACTCAGATCGACCGGGCTATGCAGCAAGGAGCAGCTGGGCGCGATCCAGACATCCTGCCCTCGGCGCTCGACCGCCTGCCGGGCAATCGCGAGCGCCTGCTCCAGATCACAACGCCAGACGTTGCGCCCGTTGACCAGCCCGAGCGACAGCACCTTATGCGCTGGCAGTTGGTCCAGTACCGGCAGTAGCTGTTCCTGGCCGCGCACAAGATCCACGTGCAGCCCCTGGATCGGCAGGCGGCAGGCCAATGCCAGGTTGTCGTCCAGCGTGCCAAAATAGGTGGCCAGCAGTTTCTTTACCGGCGCGCTCTGCAGATGACTCCAGGCGTACTCGAACGCGGTCCTCCACTCGCTGGGCAGATCCAGTGCCAGGACCGGCTCGTCGATCTGCACCCATTCGACGCCCTGCTCTGCCAGACGCGCGAGAATCTGCTGATATACCGGTAGCAGGCGGTCGAGCAGCTCCAGGCGATCAAACGCCTCACCTTTGGTCTTGCCCAGCCATAGATAGGTAAGCGGCCCCAGCACCACTGGCTTGACCCGGTGGCCCAGTGCCAGGGCCTCGTCGACTTCGTCGAACAGCTGCGGCCACTGCAGATCGAAAGTCTGATCACGGGTGAACTCGGGGACCAGGTAGTGGTAGTTGGTATCGAACCACTTGGTCATCTCGCAGGCGAAGGTGTCCTCACCGCCCTTGCTGACGCCCCGCGCCATGTGGAACAGCGTATCGAGATCCGGCTCGCCAGCTGTGGCGAAACGCTGCGGAATCGCGCCGACCATCAGGCTATGGGTAAGCACCTGGTCGTACCAGGCGAAATCACCGACCGGCAATAGATCAATACCAGCAGCAGCCTGCTGTTGCCAGTGCTCGGCACGCAGGGTGCGGCCGGTCTGTTGCAATGCTTCGGCGGACAACTCTCCTGCCCAGTAGGCTTCAAGCGCCTTTTTCAGTTCCCGGTCGCGACCGATGCGGGGGTATCCAAGGTTGTGGGCCAACGCCATTTCCATCTCCAAGTCTGTTTCGTTGAATGGCGCCTATGGTCCCTGCTGACAAATAATGAATCAAACTCATCATGTTAATGTTAAACTTCGATTTCACTCATGATGAGGCATAGACTCATGCTCGAACTGCGCCATTTGCGTACGCTGCTGACACTCCGCGAAGCGGGCAGTCTGGTCGAAGCTTCGGAACGGCTGCACCTGACGCAGTCGGCGCTGTCCCATCAACTGAAGGATCTGGAGCAGCGCCTGGGTACCAGCCTCTTCGTGCGCAAGACCAAGCCAATCCGCTTCACGACTGCCGGCCTGCGCCTGCTGCGTCTGGGCGACAATGTATTGCCTCAGGTACGGCAGGCGGAACGGGACCTGCAGCGGTTGTCCGGCGGCCAGGCGGGCCGGTTGCACATGGCAATCGAGTGCCACAGCTGCTTCCAATGGCTGATGCCGACCATTGATCAGTTCCGCAATGCCTGGCCGGAGGTGGAAGTGGATTTCGCCTCCGGATTCTTCTTCGCGCCGCTGCCAGCACTGGCCCGCGGGGAGCTGGACCTGGTGGTGACGTCCGATCCGCAGGATATCCCGGGGCTCAGTTATGTGCCGCTGTTCACCTATGAGGCGATGTTGGCCATCGGCAATCAACACCGGCTGACCGAGCGCAATCACATAGAACCCCAGGACCTGGCTGGCGAGACGCTGATCTGCTACCCGGTGGAACGTAACCGGCTGGATATCTTCACCCAGTTTCTGGAACCTGCCGGCGTCGAACCGGCGGATGTGCGCAATGCGGAACTGACAATCATGATGATGCAGTTGGTCGCCTCGGGCCGTGGCGTGTGCTGCCTGCCGAGCTGGGCGATTACCGAGTATCTGCAACGCGGCTACGTCAGCGCTCGCCCGCTGGGCCGCGATGGGCTGTTCGGTACGCTGTATGCGGCGGTACGCGAAGACATGCTGGATATGTCGTACCTGCAGGATTTCCTGCTGACAGCGAAGGACATTTCCTTTGCGACGCTGGAGGGGGTGACAGCCAAGACGGTGGGGTAAGCCGCCCGGCTCTAACTCCGCTGTCGTCGCGCTGATGTGCGACAACCCGAGACCTCACTCAATGCCACAATCGTATTCAAGACCGTCTCGCCATGGCGTTTTGATATCCTTGTGAGACTTGACTGCCAAAACGAGAACAACGTCAACTTGTATCACTTTTCACCCGTATAGGCGAGTGTCGCCCTCATGAACGGAGTCTAGGGTTTGTCTCGGACTGATAGCAATATCTGTCCAGCTATCCCTATAAGAAACCAACAAGAGACTCCCATCATGAAAGCACCTGCATTCAAGTTAACCGGTCTGGCTATGGGCATGTTGCTCTCTGCCGGCGCCATGGCGATCAACCCTGGCAATCCCGACCCAGATCCAGGTACGGGCTCCGGCTTCCCCGGCGTGTCCGACTTCGCGGCCAGCGGTCCTTTTTCGGTTACCAACAGCAACGTCAATACCACCTGCGCCGTCTACCGCCCGCGTACGCTGGGCGAGAATGATCTGCAGCATCCAATCATCCTGTGGGGTAACGGTACCGGCAGCTCGCCCAGTACCTACGGCTCGCTGCTGCAACATTGGGCCAGTCATGGCTTTGTGGTCGCCGCGGCACGTACTTCCAATGCCGGGTCCGGCGAACAGATGATCGCCTGCCTGAATTATCTGGTGGAACAGAATGGCCGCAGCACCGGCACCTTCGCCGGCAAGCTGAATGTCAATCGCGTCGCCACTGCCGGCCATTCCCAGGGGGGTGGCGGCAGCATCATGGCAGGCCAGGATAGCCGCGTGACAGTGACCGCCCCCTTCCAGCCATACACCATCGGCCTCGGCCATCGCAGCTCTTCCCAGAGCAATCAGAACGGCCCGATGTTCCTGATGACCGGTGGTGGCGATACCATCGCTTCGCCGACACTCAACGCGCGGCCGGTATTCAACCGGGCCAACGTGCCGGTGTTCTGGGGTGAGCGACGCTCGGCGAGCCATTTCGAGCCGGTTGGCAATGGCGGCGATTATCGCGGCCCGTCCACCGCCTGGATGCGTTACCACCTGATGGATGACGAGAGCGCCGAAGGTACTTTCTATGGCAGCAACTGCGGGCTGTGCCGCGATACTCGCTGGGATGTGCAGCGCAAGGGCATCAACTGATCTGACTTGAGCGGTGCATCAGGCCAGTCGCTTGCGGGCGACTGGCCTTTTTTATGTCCGCTGGCCACAAACCGTTCCGCTGCTTCGCTAGTCGCCTATTTGTCTCGCAGGTTAATTTTGGCTGTGACTGTCCAGTCCTCGATGTTTTTACCATGGACGGGACACTTTTTTCCTTGGTATCATCCAGCCATTATTATCGCAAGTACAATATCAAGGCATATTTATGAGCACCCCCGCTACACCTCTGTCCCTGGCTTTGTCCCAACGCAAGTCCGATGAACGTGCTACGCCATTGACAGCCTTTCGCATGGCGCGCCGCTGGTGGCTCGAAGGCCGCCGGCTGAACCTGTCGCTGCTGGCCGAGGAACTGGGCGTTGGCCGCGCCACCCTCATGCGCTGGGTCGGCAACAAGGACCTGCTGATGGGCGAGATTCTCTGGTCGCTGTACAAGGGCATCTATGATCAGGCGATTGAGAAAGCCAAAGTCGATCATCCGCAAAAAGGCATCGATTACCTGGGTCAGATCTACAACGACGTCAATATTGCACTGATCAATGCCAAGCCGATGCATGACTTCCTGGCTGCCGAGCCGCAATGGGGCTTGCAGCTGTTGACGTCCAACCTTTCCGGTCTGCAGAAGCGGCTGATCGATGAATGGCAGGCGCTGTTCGAAGAGGAAATCAAAGCCGGCCGGATTAACCCGGAAATGGATGCCGACAGCCTGGCCTACTACATCATTCGCATTGGTGAAGGGGCCATCTACTGTGACCTGATCTGCGGTCGCACGCCTGATCCGGTACGCGCCGCCCAGGCGTTCCGCCTATTGGCCAACGGCCATACCCGGTAGGGCCTGCCGCTAGCGGCGCCGTAACGGCCATTCGATGACGAAGCAGGCTCCACCAAGGGTCTGCGACGCTTCAGCTCGTGCCCTGCCGCCATGCCAGAACATGACGCGGCGCACAATCGACAAGCCGAGCCCATAGCCCCCCGATGAACGTGTGCGACTCAGGTCCATGCGCATGAACGGTGTGAAGACTTTCTCCCGGTAGGCCTCGGGAATACCCGGGCCGTCGTCCTCGATGGATATCCGACACATGCCATGCTGCACCTGGGTAGTGAGCCTGACCTTGCGGACTGCATGACGCATGGCGTTGCCGGTGAGATTGGTAATCGCCCGCTGAATGTAGCGCGGCTCGGCATCCACATGCCGGCCCAGCCCCCAGGTGTTGTCTACATGCTCCAGCTCGATGCTGGCATCCAATGGCGCCAGCTCGGCGATGACATGCTCGACCATCCGTGGAATATTGGTGCCTTTCATGGTGATGGCCGGCGCGCCTTGCTCCAGCCGCGCATAGGTAAGGATCTCATCCACCAGCCGGTCCAGTTCGTTGAGGTCCCCATCCATCCCTTCGCTGAAGCGCTTGCGGTCTACAGCGGTTTCAGCGGCGTCGAGCATTTCCAGACCAAAGCGCAGACGGGCCACGGGCGTGCGCAGCTCGTGGGATACCGCCCCGATGGTTTCTCGCTGAATGCGCATCAACCGCTGCACATGGCCGGCCATTTCATTGAAGGCACGGGCCAATCGCCCCACCGAATCCTGGCTGTGAATATCGACCCGCGCGTCAAGATTGCCGCCACTGATCCGCACCGCGGTGGACTCCAGCGTCATCAGCCGCTGTTCCAGCTGGCGTACCAGCAGATAGATCAGCAGGCCGATCAGGGTCAGTGCCAGTAACCCCATGATGATCAGCAGCTCTGGTGGATAGGGGCGCATCTGGTACAGCGGCCCCAGGTGCAGGATCCACTGAGTGTCGGGAATTTTCAGATAGAGCATCACCGAATCGCCGTCCGGTCCGAGGGTCATCACGGTATCGCTTTCATCCAGGCGGCGGATCTGGTCCGGATCCAGATCCGACTCGTGTCGACGGGTAAGCTGCAACGGGTAACCGAAGCCCTTCTCCCTGCGCAGCTCCTGCAGCCGGGCCGGCATGTCTGCCTCCGGCCGGCGTACCAGTTCGTCGGCGATGAGAAAAAGCGTTGCCCTGCCCAACTGCTCGGAAATGCGCTGGATATCCGCCATCAACACGGCTTCATCGGCCATATCCACCAGCGCCAGCACCCGTATCTCATCCGGCTCGGCGGGCTCCACCAGGACCCGGCCACGAATCAGTTTCGTCCGACTGGATGAGTCCAGCCGCAAAGATTCGATGTTCTCGATATGCAATGGCACACCCATTAGCCGTTCCCACAGACTCAGTACGCGCTGGCGCTCGGACGTGTCCATCGGCTGGAGATTGTCCGCCATCATCCGAAAGGTGCCGCTGGCGATACGCTCACGGTAGTCTCCGGCCCGCACCCCGTTGATCAGCTGAATGCTCAGCAGACTGACCAGCGATACCGTGATCAACACCAACAGCATCCCCCCGTAGATGCGCAGGAAGATTGAGTTCACGGCAGATCCGGCTCAGGGGCAACGAACAGATAGCCCTTGCTGCGCACGGTCTTGATCAGTCGCGGCATATCAGGATCGTCACCGATTTTGGGCCGGATGCGCGAGATGCGTACGTCGATGGAGCGGTCCTGGCCATCGTACTCTATGCCGCGCAGGGCGACGAAGGTCTCTTCACGACTGAGAATGCGCCCGGCGTTGCTGGCCAACAACCAAAGCAGATCGAATTCGGCGCCGGTCAGATCGATCAACTCATTGTTCAGCCAGGCTTCACGACGAATGTTGTCGATAACCAGGGCACCGAAGGCGAGCCGCGTCGAGGGGGCCGCCGGGGCGCCGGCTTCGGTTCGCCGCAGCAGCACACGGATACGCGCGAGCAGCACCTGGGGCCGCACGGGTTTGCTGACGAAGTCATCCGCGCCCTGCTCCAGACCCTGGATATGGTCCTGATCATCGTTGCGCGCGGTCAGCATCAGAATCGGGCGGGCGAAACCGCCCTCTCGCAGCCGACGGCAGATCGACAGACCATCTTCGCCCGGCAACATCAGATCCAGTACCACCAATGCCGGGGGGTTGGCCAGAATACGCTCGACCGCCTCTGCGCCATCTTCGATCAACTCGACCTGCAAGCCCTGCGACTGCAGAAATTCGCCGATCAGCGCTGCCAGCTTGATGTCGTCTTCGACAATGACAATACGTTCTTTCTCTGCGTGCATTCCCACTACCCTTGGGTTACATCCGGAAGGAGACGCAGATTGTATCATCGGCAATAGAAAAGGCCGGCGAAATGCCGACCTTTGTCTGAGGGGAGTGGATCAGGTCTTGTCGATCTGGTCCTTCAATGCGCTCTTGGCGCGCCCTTTCACCTGCTGGGCTTCACCCTTGCGCTCCTGCATGCGACCTTCGGCGCGTGTGCTCGGCTTGCCACTGGCCTGCTTGCCCTTGCCCACGACTTCGTTCACTTTGCCTTTCATCTTGTCTTTTGCTGCGGTCATTATTTGAACCTCTGTCAGCTGAGTACATAATATCCGACTGGGCGAAGCGACAAGGGTTCAGTTATTTCACCAGCAGGACCGGCACGTTCACATCATGCACCACCCGGGTGGCGACCGACCCCAAGACCAGATTGCCCAGGCTGCCCATACCGCGGGTGCCCATGACTACAGTGTCGCAGTTATGCCGCTTTACCGCCGCGACAACTTCGGAAACCACATCGCCTATCGTCTCGTGAGTTTCATAACGCACGGAGGCGGCCTGCAGCATCTGCACCGCTTCGGCATTGATTGAGGCCGCATGTTTCAGCGCTCCCTGACGGAGGTCTTCCAACATCGACGCAGGGACGTAGTTGCCGTACAGATTGGCTTCCCGCTGCACATTCAGCACATGCACCAGAATATCCGGATAGGCCCGGGCGGCCTCGACCAGATAAGTGACGGCGCGTTTAGCGGAATCGGATCCGTCGAATGGAACCAGTACGTTCTGCATAATCTACTCCTTTCTCGTGTTCTGCTCTGCCTTGAGCATAGTCCGTAAACCCTTGTCGCGCATTTGATCTGCGTCAAGGATGGGCAAAAAGGCCGCTTGGCTTATCAAGCGCACCGGCGCGGTGCGGGCGTACTCATCCCGACCCACAATCTGGATTATGTTTTCCTGATAACCTATTGAATAAAAACGTAAAAATAGATATGGCGAGAAAATTGCTATGTAGAAAGTGCCAACCGATCCCTTTTGCGGATCATCGACACGGAGTAATACATTAAATGAAAAAGCTCACCATCTGCATAGCCACCATCAGCACGCTGGGTCTCTCCAACCTGAGCCATGGCGAATCCTTCGATACTGCCGTCGGCCAGATCGATACCAGCATGAATGTCATGCTGGCGACCGACTATATCTGGCGCGGCCAGTCACAGACCGCCGGCAAGGGCGCGATTCAGGGTGGATTGGATATCAGTCATGAAAGTGGCCTGTTTATCGGCACCTGGGCATCGAATGTGGATGACGAGGCGTTTGGCGGGGCCAGCGTCGAATGGGATTACTACGCCGGCTTTGCCGGCGAGCTGACCGAGGCGCTGAGCTATGACCTGACCTGGATCGCCTATGAATATCCCGGCGGCGATGATGTGGACACATCGTATGAGATCATCAGCACCCTGGGGTTTCACGACCTGACGCTGGGCGCCAAGTATGCCTACCACCCGAGCTCGGCCATCTACGGTTTCGTCGGGTATGAATTCGCCCTGCCGTGGGAGACCACACTTGGGCTGCATTATGGCTATACCGATAGCAAGGACAGTCTGAGCGAGGTGGAGAGCGGTGAGAGCTACCAGGATTGGGCGGTGTCGGTGGGCAAGACGGTGATTGGTCTGGACCTGGCGTTGATGTATTCGGACACCAGCCTGAAAGATGGGACCTGCGAGGAGTGGTATGGCAAGGCGACTTACTGCGATGCCAATGTCACCTTCTCGGCGTCGCGGTCGTTCTGACAGGCCCGCGCTCCGGGCACTTCATAAAGCAGCGAAGGCCGGGCTGGTGCCCGGCCTCCAGCAAAGAGGTAACTCAGGCCCGCGGCAGGGTAACGCCGCGCTGGCCCTGGTACTTGCCACCCCGATCCTTGTAGGACACTTCACAGGCTTCGTCGGACTCGAAGAACAGCATCTGCGCCACGCCTTCATTGGCGTAGATCTTCGCCGGCAGTGTGGTGGTGTTGGAGAACTCCAGGGTGACGTGACCTTCCCATTCCGGCTCCAGCGGGGTGACGTTGACGATGATGCCGCAACGGGCGTAGGTACTCTTGCCCAGGCAGATGGTCAGTACGTTACGCGGGATGCGGAAATATTCCACGGTGCGGGCCAGCGCGAAGGAGTTCGGCGGAATGATGCAAACGTCACTCTTGACGTCGACGAAGCTCTTCTCGTCGAAATGCTTCGGGTCGACGGTGGCCGAGTGGATGTTGGTGAACACCTTGAATTCATCGGCGCAGCGTACATCGTAGCCGTAGCTGGACACGCCGTAGGAGATCACCCGCTCGCCCTCCTCGCCACGTATCTGACGCTCGACAAAGGGCTCGATCATCCCATGTTCCTGGGACATGCGGCGTATCCAACGGTCCGATTTGATGCTCATGGGTTTGTCCTGATCCAAGCGTTGAAAAGAGGGCCTGCATATTACCGGGTATTGGGCGGACACTAAAGCCTCGGGCAACATCGTCCGCCTTTCGGGTGTAGCGTCCGGCGCCATGGGCGGTGGATCAGTCCTCGCTGATGCTGATATCCGGCATGGCGCTCTGGCCGGCGCGGGCGGCGATGCGGGCGCCGACATGACGGGCCATGTCCTGGTAGATCATGCTGATCTGGCATTCCGGCTCGGCGATGACCGTGGGTTTGCCGCCATCGGCCTGCTCGCGGATCATCATCGACAACGGCATGGATGCCAACAGGTCAACGCCGTATTCGTCCGACAGCCGCTCGCCGCCACCCTCCCCGAACAGGTGCTCGGCATGGCCGCAGTTGGAGCAGATGTGCACGGCCATGTTCTCCACCACACCCAGTACTGGAATATTGACCTTGCCAAACATCTCGATGCCCCTGCGCGCATCCAGCAGGGCGATGTCCTGGGGAGTAGTGACGATAACCGCGCCGGTAACGGGCACTTTCTGCGCCAGGGTCAGCTGGATGTCGCCGGTACCCGGCGGCATGTCGATCACCAGATAGTCCAGGTCATCCCAGACACTCTGGGTCAGCAGTTGCATCAGGGCGCCGGAGACCATCGGCCCGCGCCAGGCCAGAGGGGTATTGTCATCGGCGAGAAAGGCCATGGTCATGACCTGCAAGCCGTGGGCATGGGGTGGAACAAAGAATTTCTCGTCGCGTACCTGGGGGCGGGTACCGGAGGGTACGCCCAGCATCATGCCCATGCTGGGGCCATAGATATCGGCATCCAGTACACCGACCCGCGCGCCTTCACCGGCCAGTGCCAGCGCCAGGTTGACGGCGGTGGTGGATTTGCCGACGCCGCCCTTGCCCGAGGCAACAGCGATGATGTTCTTGACGTTGGCCAGGGCCGGAATGCTGCCCTGCGCAGGAGCGGCGGGTACTTCCCAGCGCACCGTGATGGCCGCCGAATCCACACCCGCCACATTCTCGACCGCCACCTTCAGCATCTCGCCGATGCCATTGACGATGTTGTTCGCCGCATAGCCCAGCACCAGCTCGGCAGTCACCCGGTTGCCATCGATCTGCAGCGACCGCAGACAACCCGAGCTCAGCAGGTCGGTCTTGAGGTAAGGGTCCTGGTAGCTGGCCAGGGCCTGTTCTACAGCGGAGCGGTCAATCTGCGTCATGGCGTACATCCTATGGGGAAACAATACCCCACATGCTACTGCCTGGAGCGCCGATTGACCACGCCGCAGAGCGGTCAGGGAGTTACCGACTCCGCAGCATCATCACTGGCGTTGTCGGCATGGTCCAGCTCGGGCTGCGTTGGCGACTCGCCCGGTGCGATGCTGTCATTGGTCTCGGTGGTCGGTACCGGCTCGTCCGCCGACTCGGGGGCGCCCTCCTCGACCAGTTCAAGCAATGCATTGAGCAGGTTCTCGCCCCGGTCACCGACCATGTCCACGAACACATCACGTACCGGCAGGCTGCGCTCACGGAACACCGCGCGCTCCTCGGGAGTGAGACGGATGACTTCGATGTCGCTATTCTCGGTGATGATGTTCAGCCGCTCGGTGTTCAGCCGGGTCTGGACCTCGTGAATGTAAGGCACCAGCTCGACAACGGCATCTTCGATGACCTGCTCATGCTCGTCGGACAGGTTGTCGTACCAGTCGGCATTGGCCATGACGGTAGCGATGAACTGGGCCTGGTTGGCAAAGATCATGTAATCCTGCACCTGGTAAAAGTCCATTTCCTGGTGGGCGAACACCGGCTGGATGTTGCCGTCCAGCTGTCCCAGTTGCAGGCCGCTGTAGAGCTCGCCGTATTCCATGGTGGTGGGGTTGGCACCATAGGCGCTGTAGGTCTCGCGCAACAGCCGGTTATCCATGGTGCGGATGGCCAGCCCGGCGAAGTCCTCGGGAGTGCGTACCGCCTTGTTGGCAGTCCAGACCTGCCAGCCCTCGGGCACGATCGCCAGGGGATGCAGACTGCGTTCCCGGAAGGAGTCGATCAGATCATCGTTTTTGCGAAACGCTTCGTCATTGAGGATCTGGGTGTTGCGCAGCTCATCGTCGGTAAGAATGAAGTTCAGACTGAACAGCTGAGATTCAGGCACCGTGCCGCCGAGAAAGCCTGAACCGAACGCCAGTTGAACTGAACCAGCCTGCACCTGATCATAAATATCGGTGAGACCGCCAAGCTGGCCGTAGGGAAACAAGCGGACTTCCACTTGCCCGTCAGTCTTTTCACTGACTATTTCTGCGAAGCGATTGGCGTATTCATATTGCACACTGCCTTCGATTTCTTCCAACCCGAAACGCCAGACTTCGACCTGGCCGGTTGCCGGTTGTTCATCCTTGGCAGTCTGCGCTTTCTGCTGCTCATCGTCTCCGCCACAGGCCGTCAGAATCAAGGCCGCAGCGCCTATCCATCCATTTCTCCATTTCATGGAACATTCCTCATCTATTGTTCTTGTAACCACAGGAAACACTATCACAGGCTTCGCAGATGTCCATGTTTGGGCCGTGCAATTGAAAAAAAGATCCTGTATTTTTGAAAAACAAGCGCAGCGGCGGCGATTATCCTTCGTACAAGAATGATAAACTTAGCAGCAGCCGAACCAGGAAGGAGTGTATGCCCAAGCCCGCAGACTCGACGGCAAGCCCTGTTGTCCGAGCACTGAGCACCATCGACCGCCTCACCGAAGGGGTGGAAAAACTGATTCTCGGCGGCAGCGTACTGTTTCTGACTGCTCTTCTGGTACTTCATGTGCTGGCGCGGCAGCTGTTTGACAGTGGCATTCCCGGCCAGGTCGAGCTGACCCAGTTCAGCCTGGTCATCATGACCTTCGCCGGCCTGGGTTATGCCGTGCGCCGGGCACGCCACATCGCCATGTCAGCCTTTTATGATCAGTTGCGCGGCCGACCACGCAAGGCATTGCTGGTATTCATCTGCCTGGTCTCGGGCGCAATGATGATGTTCTTCGCGTGGCATGCCTGGGGTTATGTCAGCAGTATCCGTGCCGTGGGCCGTACGTCCTCAGCGCTGGGCATTGCTCTGTGGATTCCCTATCTGATGGCGCCGATCGGCTTTGCCCTGGCCGGCATCCAATATTGGCTGACGGCCACGCGCAATCTCACCTCCCGGCACATCTACCGCTCCTTCACCGAGCTGGAACGCTACGACGACGTGCCGACCGAGGGTGCGGTCGAGACTGGGACCAACTGATGCTGACGCTCACCCTGATTGTGACCGTGATCCTGCTGCTGATGGGCTTTCCGATGATGCTGCCGCTGCTGGCCGCCAGCCTGATGCTGCTGTTTCTGGTATTGCAGATGGACAACGTCGGCCTGCTGATTGGCCAGATGATCAGCGGGGTGCAGAGCTGGGCGCTGGCCGCCGTGCCGCTATTCATTTTCGCCGCTGACATCATGACCCGCGGCCATACCGCCAACCGCCTGCTGGATCTGGTGCAAAGCTTCGTCGGCCATCTGCGCGGCGGACTGCCAATCACCACGGCCGCCAGCTGTACACTGTTCGGTGCGGTGTCCGGCTCGACCCAGGCAACGGTCGTGGCCATGGGCGGGCCAATGCGCCCCAAACTGCTGGAAAAGGGCTACTCGGATAAATTCAGCATGGCCCTGATCATCAATGCCAGCGACATTGCCCTGCTGATTCCGCCCAGTATCGGCCTGATCATCTACGGTGTGGTATCGGGCGCCTCGATTGGCGACCTGTTTATCGCGGGCATCCTGCCCGGGCTGCTATTGTTGGTGCTGTTTTCGATCTACTGCTGGATCGCCTCCACCCGCATGGGCATCGAACCCGAGCCGAAGGCGACCTGGCGATATCGTTGGCAGGCGCTGAAGAGAGCCGTTTTGCCGCTGGGCTTTCCGCTGGTAGTGGTAGGCGGTATCTATGGCGGTATTTTCAGCCCAACCGAGGCGGCAGCCATCGCGGTGCTCTATGCCGTGATTCTGGAAGTCGTGATCCTGCGGTCGGTCAAGATCACCGAGTTGTGGGATGTCGCCCTGTCCACTGGCCTGATCACCGCCGTGGTGTTCATTCTGGTGGCCGCGGGCAATGCCTTTACCTACACCATCTCATTTGCCGGCATTCCCCAGGCGATCCTCAATCCGATCATTGCCGATATCGGCCACAGCCAGGTGCTGGTGCTGTCGCTGATTGCGGTGTCCTTCTTCATCGGTTGCATGTTTGTCGACCCCATCGTGGTGATCCTCATCCTGACGCCGCTGTTCAAGCCGGCGGTGGCCGCTGCCGGACTGGACCCGGTGCATGTGGGCATCATTGTCACGCTGCAGGCGGCCATCGGCTCGGCCACTCCCCCCTTCGGCTGCGATATCTTCACCGCCATGGCGATATTCCGTCGCCCCTACTTCGATGTAATCCGCGGCACACCGCCATTCATCGCCCTGTTGTTGCTGGCGACCATCATTCTGATCCTGTTCCCTTCGATTTCCCTGTGGCTGCCTTCTCTGGCGAACTGATTACAAATTGACACTCTTGTTTGAGACAGTTCTGCCGATAAGGTGGCGAGTAGCACTTTGAGACCCCATGTCTCAGGTGACTCATGGACGAAACATAACAATGCTCCGGAAAGGGGCAATGGGGGAATCATGCAGGCTATCTCCACACCCAACGACACCCAAACCGCTATACGTTTTTCCCCAGCTGGCGCCGTTACTGGTACCGGCGTGGCACTGGCGATCTGCATTCTCGGCCTGGGCAGCCTGCTGCTGTGGCTGGGGGACGGCCTGATCCGCACTCTGGCGCTGGGTCTGATGGCTGTCTCATTGTGCTTCATCTGGCAACTGGTGCGACAACCACAACATACAAGCCCTCTGGCCGAGCGGCTGGAGCAGGCCAATGCATTGCAGATCAACCTGGCCGTAGCGACCCTGCAGGATGACTCTGCCGCCAGTCAGGCATTTGCACGCTTCAGCGCCCGGCTGCGCAGCATGCTGCTCGATCTGCAGCATCAGAGCATGAGCATCGCCCTGGCGTCAGCACGCAACCGGGTACTGACCGAGCACGCGGAACGCGAGGCCAAGGCGCAACAGCAGCTATCCGAGCTGATCTTCCAGGCCAGCGACCAGACCAGCAGCGCGCTGCAGGATATCGCTGCCCGGACCAGCAATATCACCGGCATGACGGCGCGCAACCTGGATGGCGCCAAGGCATCCCAGGCGCAACTGAGCGAAGCCTGCGAACGCATGCAGCAGATCAGCGAGGCGATGACCGGCTTCAAGGCCAACATCGACGCGCTGGGCGCCAGCTCCGGGCAGATTCGCAAGATTCTGACAACAGTTCAGGATTTCTCCGCGCAGACCAATATGCTCGCGCTGAACGCAGCCATCGAAGCGGCGCGGGCCGGCGAGCAAGGCCGTGGCTTTGCCGTGGTGGCTGATGAGGTGCGCAACCTGTCGATCCAGGTCGGTAATGCCGCGGATCAGATCGACCAGCTCATGGGGCAGATGCTGGGCGCGATGAACGGTGCCGAGGAGCAGACCCTGCGCATGCAGCAGCAATCGGACAGTGCCGGGGGCGCGGTGCAAGCGGCGGCGGCCCAGTTCGGCCAGATGGTCGAGGACTTCCAGTTGACCAATGATGACCTGCTGATGGTCAGCAGTGCCCTGGAAGAACTTGCAGTCGGCAATCAGGAGACCCATCAGCACAGCAGTGCCATCCGGGACAGCAGCCTGGGGATCAGCCGGAACATGGAGCAAAGCTTTGTGCTGGCGGATCACCAGCGCGATGAAAGCAACGTAGCGCTGCAGACACTGAGCCTGGTCCGCCTGGGCGAAGGCCGGCTGGAACAGGTTAGCGATATGTTGCTCATGCGCCGCAGCCAGCTGGAATCCGCGCTGCAGGAACTCAACCAACGTGGCGTGGATATGTTCGACCGCAATTACCAGGCAATCAATGATCAGCCGGGCAAACACCGGGTCAGTTGGGCAGAGCCCTTCCGTCAGTTGGTCCAGCCGCTACTGGATGAGTGGGACCGCGGCGGTGAGGATGGTGTGCTGTACACGACGGCCATCGATGACCACGGTTACATGCCTGCGGCACGAACCGCCGCCTCTCAGCCGCCGAGCGGCGATCCCCGCAAGGATGCCATGCGCAGTACCCATATGCGCTTCACTGTCAGCAATCCGGTGGAGCTGGAGAATCTGCGCAAGTGCACCTATATAGGCATGGGCACCTTCATCCTGCCCGATGGTCGCCCCATCTTCGTCCTGTTCGTCCCCCTGATGCTCAATGGGCGGCGCTGGGGCACCCTGACCGCCGGGATTCTGCCGGATGCCCTGGGATTGCAGTAACGGAAGCGTGCTAGCCCCTAGGAGCGTCGAGCACCAGGTCGATGAGCGGACTAGCCGGAAACACTGACGTCGCCGGCTGGTTTTGGTACGAGCTGGTGCTCGAACCTCCCAGGGAGTGCCGGCTGGTTTTTCCTGGGAGCGTCGAGCACCAGCTCGATGAGCGGAGCTAGCCGGAAACACTGACGTCGCCGGCTGATTTTCGTACGAGCTGGTGCTCGAACCTCCCAGGGGCGCCGCCCGGTGCCCGCGAATCAACCCAGCATAAAGGCTGCGGCCCGCTCCGCTGCCTGATCGATCAGGTCAGTCTGGGTCAGGCCACTGCTCTTGAGCGGCTTGAGGTCATGATCGCCGGTATCCAGCCAATCGACCTGGACCTGAGCTGATAACGGGTACCGCGCCACTTCATCGGGCTTGCCGAAGGGATCGCGGGTGCCCTGCAGGATCAGCGTCGGCGTGCGCAGCTCCGCCAGATGCGCAGTCCGCGTTTTTTCCGGCTTGCCCGGCGGATGAAAGGGATAGCCGAAGCAGATCAGCCCATCAGGCTGCAGCTCGTCGGCCAACAGACTGGCAACCCTACCGCCCATCGATTTGCCTCCTATATAAAGAGGCTGCGGCGCAGCACGGTAATGCTCGCGAAAACTGTCCTGCAGCACCGGCATGGGATTGGGCGGGCGTTTGCTGCCGCCTTCGCGCCTGCCGGCCATGTAGGGAAACTCGAACCGCAACACCCGCACGCCGCGCGTCGCCAGTGCCCCGGCCAGTTGATCCAGGTAGTCGCTGTCCATCGGTGCACCGGCCCCATGGGCCAGCAGCAGGGTTGCCCGAGGCGGGATGGCGGCCGGGGTGTCGAGAAAAGATGTCAAATGGCGGCTCCGATGGGGGATATCGTGACGGGAAACTATATTTTCGGCCAAATGACCTTGATCCTGATCATCTGCGACATCATGCCACAGCGGCGTGTCGGAACCATCCCTTCACAGGCACTACCCCGGGGACTATCCTAGCAAGCCCGGTCAGATGGCCCCGTGCCGAAGGCCGCCCGACCCCGGAGCAACCGCCACGGAATGACGCGGTTTGGCCTTCCCGAGAGCATCGCCAAACCACGCCAATTGCGCAGCACCGCCCCAGGCAGACCGGGCCATTACATTGACATGTGTCATTGCAAAGAGTACGGGCATTCCTCATACTTGCCGCCGCTTTGACCCCCTTTAACCATTGCTATCCGTGGAAATCTCTCGCATGAGCACAGCTACCACTCCGACAGCCTATAACTACAAGGTGGTTCGCCAGTTCGCCGTCATGACGGTGGTCTGGGGTATCGTAGGTATGGCATTAGGTGTCTTCCTTGCGGCCCAGTTAGTTTGGCCCGCACTCAACTTTGACCTGCCCTGGACCAGCTTCGGCCGCCTGCGCCCGCTGCACACCAACGCAGTGATCTTTGCCTTTGGCGGTTGCGCGCTGATGGGTACCTCCTTCTATGTTGTGCAGCGCACTACGCAGGCGCGGCTGTTTTCCGACCGTCTGGCCTCGTTTGTATTCTGGGGTTGGCAGGCTGTCATCGTGTTGGCCGTGATCACCCTGCCACTGGGCTACACCAGCACCAAGGAGTACGCCGAGCTGGAGTGGCCTATCGACATTCTGATCACGATAGTGTGGGTGTCCTATGCGGCGGTGTTCTTCGGCACCATCGCCAGGCGCAAGATGAAGCACATCTACGTCGCCAACTGGTTCTACGGCGCCTTCATCATCACCATCGCGGTGCTGCATGTCGTCAACAATGCGTCGATGCCTGTCAGCATGTGGAAGTCCTACTCCATGTATGCCGGCGCGACCGATGCGATGATTCAGTGGTGGTATGGTCACAACGCGGTAGGCTTCTTCCTGACGGCAGGCTTCCTCGGCATGATGTATTACTTCGTGCCCAAGCAGACCGGGCGCCCGGTATACTCCTACCGCCTGTCCATCGTGCACTTCTGGGCGCTGATCGGCCTGTACATCTGGGCTGGCCCGCACCACCTGCACTACACCGCCCTGCCTGACTGGGCACAGACCCTGGGCATGGTGATGTCACTGATTCTGCTGGCTCCGAGCTGGGGTGGCATGATCAACGGGATGATGACGCTGTCCGGCGCCTGGCACAAACTGCGCACCGACCCGATCCTGCGCTTCCTGGTGGTAGCACTGGCCTTCTACGGCATGTCCACCTTCGAAGGCCCGATGATGGCGATCAAGACCGTGAATGCCCTGTCGCATTACACCGACTGGACCATCGGCCACGTACACGCCGGCGCGCTGGGCTGGGTTGCGATGATCTCCATTGGTGCCATCTACCACATGCTGCCGAAGGTGTTCGGCCGCGAAGAGATGCACAGCATCGGTCTGATCAACGCGCACTTCTGGCTGGCGACCGTCGGTACCGTACTGTACATCGTCTCCATGTGGGTCAACGGCATCACCCAGGGTCTGATGTGGCGCGCGGTCAACGTTGACGGCACCCTGACCTACTCCTTCGTTGAAGCGCTGGAGGCCAGTCATCCGGGCTTCATCGTGCGCTGGATCGGTGGTCTGTTCTTCCTGATCGGCATGCTGCTGATGGCCTACAACACCTGGCGCACCATCCGTGCTGCCAAGCCGGCCGAAGCCCAAGCCGCAGCCCAGATCGCCTGAGGAATTGATTGATGAAACAGCATGAGATAGTTGAAAAGAACGTTGGTCTGCTGATCGTGCTGATCGTGGTAGCGATCAGCTTCGGCGGCCTGACCCAGATCGTACCGCTGTTCTTCCAGGACGAAACCACCCAGCCGGTTGAGGGTCTGCGCCCCTACACCGCGCTGGAGCTGGAAGGCCGCGACATCTATATCCGCGAAGGCTGTGTAAGCTGCCACTCGCAGATGATCCGTCCGTTCCGTTCGGAAACCGAGCGTTACGGTCATTACTCCGTTGCCGGTGAAAGCGTCTGGGAGCACCCCTTCCTGTGGGGCTCCAAGCGTACCGGTCCGGACCTGGCCCGGGTTGGCGAGCGCTACTCCGACGACTGGCATCGTGCGCACCTGATCAACCCGCGTGACGTGGTGCCGGAATCGAAGATGCCGGCCTACCCCTGGCTGCAGGAAAACGTCCTGGATGGCAAGCACACCGCCCGCAAAATGGAAGTCATGCGCAAGCTGGGCGTTCCATACACCGATGAAGACATTGCCGGAGCCACTGCGGAAGTCAAAGGCGTCGCCGAAATGGACGCCCTGATTGCCTATCTGCAGCACCTGGGCACTGTCATCTCCGACCGCCGGTAACCAACAATGGATATCAACACTCTACGCGGCATCGCCACCATATTCGCCATGGTGGCCTTTATCGGCATCGTGGTATGGGCCTACAGCTCGTACAAGAAGAAGGACTTTGATGAGGCCGCTCAGCTACCCTTCGCCGACGACGATGAAGACCAGAAGACGCGGGAGCAGCAAGACACCGGGAGTAATGAAAAATGAGCAATTTCTGGAGTGGGTACATCATTACCCTCACCTTGGTCTTCCTTTTCCTGACCACCTGGCTGCTGTTTGCCACGCGCAAGGGACAGCGGCCTGACCAGACCGACAGCACCACCGGCCATGAGTACGACGGCATCGCCGAGCTGGATAACCCCCTGCCCCGCTGGTGGTTCATGCTGTTCATCGCAACGCTGGTGTTCAGCGCGATCTATCTGGTCCTGTACCCCGGCATGGGCAAATGGCCGGGCGTTCTGAACTGGACCCAGGTCAATCAGTACGAACGTGAAGTGGCGCGCGCCGAGGAGCAATTTGCACCGATCTTCGCCCGCTACACCGATCTGCCGATCAGCGAAGTGGCCCGTGACGAGGAAGCTCTCCGCATCGGTCAGCGCCTGTTCGCGACCAACTGCTCGGTATGCCACGGTTCCGACGCTCGCGGCGCCTTTGGCTTTCCGAACCTGACCGATAATGACTGGCTGTGGGGCGGTGAGCCCGAGCAGATCCTGACTACCCTGCGTCAGGGTCGCCAGGCTGCGATGCCGGCCTGGTTGGCGGTGGTCGGTGAGCAAGGCGTTCGCAACGTCGCCGGCTATGTGCGCAGTCTCTCCGGGCTGGAGTCCGAAGGCGTAGATATCGACGCCGGCAAACAGGTATTTGCCAGCAACTGTGTGGCCTGTCACGGCCCTGATGGCAAGGGCAACCCGCTGCTGGGCGCGCCCAACCTGACCGATGATAACTGGCTGTATGGTTCCAGCATGTTGCAGGTCCAGCACTCCATCCGTGCCGGCCGTAACGGTAACATGCCGTCCCAGGCTCACCTGGGTGAAGACAAGCTGCACATGCTTGCCTCCTACGTCTACAGCCTCTCGCTGGACGACGAGTAACACCCCCGCGCGACGCCCTGTCGCATGGTTCGAGACGCCCGTCCGGTTTAAGCTGGTCGGGCGTCTTCGCATATCCTGACCAGCACTGCTCTGGCCAGGCGTCCCTTCTCATAACGATATGGCCAGCCTGATATGAGCGAGAAGATACCCGTTAAAGATGTTTCCCCGGACAAGATAGAAGCCGTCGACCTGTATGCCAAGCGCGAGAACATTCATACGCGCTCCTACCAGGGCTTTTTCAAGAACATCCGCCTGGCGGGTGTGGCGGCGTTGTTTCTGCTGTTCTTTGGTACCGTGTGGCTGAATATCGACGGTCGCCAGGCGGTGCTGTGGGATCTGCCCGCACGCCAGTTCCATATCTTCGGTGCCACCTTTCAACCACAGGACTTCTTTCTGCTGTCCTTCCTGTTGATCATCTGCGCCTTCGGCCTGTTCTTCATCACCACCTTCGCCGGGCGCATCTGGTGCGGTTATACCTGTCCGCAAACCGTGTGGACCTGGATTTTCATGTGGGCCGAGCGGGTCACCGAAGGTGAACGCAACGCGCGTATCAAGCTCGACGCAGCGCCGGTAAGCGCCAACAAACTGCTGCGCCGCAGTGCCAAGCATACGTTGTGGATCGGTGTGTCACTGGTCACCGCGCTGACCTTTGTCGGTTACTTCACGCCCATTCGGGGCCTGCTGGTCGACCTGGTCACCTTCAACCTGAACGGCTGGGCGGCCTTCTGGATATTTTTCTTCACTGCGGCGACCTATATCAACGCCGGCTGGCTGCGCGAGCAGGTGTGCTTCTACATGTGCCCCTACGCGCGCTTCCAGAGCGTGATGTTCGACAAGGACACCATGGTGGTGACCTATGACTATCATCGCGGCGAAGACCGTGGCCCGCGCAAGAAGGGCGTCGAACCCGCCGAGCTGGGCCTGGGCGATTGCATCGATTGCACGATGTGCGTACAGGTCTGCCCCACCGGGATCGACATCCGCGACGGCCTGCAACACGAATGCATCCAGTGCGCGGCCTGTATCGACGCCTGTGACGACGTCATGGACAAGATGGGTTACGACCGTGGCCTGATCCGCTACACCACCGAACACAACATGGCTGGCCAGAAGACCCGCATCCTGCGTCCGCGCCTGATCGGCTACGGCGCCGCGCTGGCACTGATGATCGGCATGTTCATCTTCACCATTGGCAATATGGCTCAAGTCAGCCTGGATGTGCAGCGCGACCGAAACGTTCTGTATCGGGAAGCCCGTGGCGGGGCCATCGAAAACGTGTACATAATCAAGGTCATGAACAAGGGTCAGCAGGCCCGCACCTTCAATCTGACGGTAGAAGGTCATCCGGAACTGGAGCTGGTACTGGCCGCCAATCGGCTCGCCATCGAGCCCAGCAGCCTGCTGCAGGTGCCGGTCAACGTCCAGCTGGAGCCAGAGTTCATGCAAGGCACCAACATGCCAATCACTTTCATTGTTACCGCGGCCGATGATGACAGCATCTCCGCGACCTCCGAGAGCCGCTTCATGGGCCCGACACTCAGGTAGACACATGCAACACGACGAAAACATACCCCCGTGGTACAAGCAATTCTGGCCCTGGTTCCTGATCAGCATCCTGGTGTTTGCCGTGGTGATCGGGCTGGGCCTGTTGTACGTCTCCATGCTCAACCCCGACAGCATGGTGCGCGACAACTATTACAAGGAAGGCCGCGCGATCAATATGCACATGGGGCGCGATCATCGCGCCAGCGAGCTGGGTCTGAGCGCCAGCTTCACGGTCGACGAGCTGACCGGTGATATCAGCCTCCAGCTTGATGGAGAGCTGCAGCAGTTGCCGCCCCAGTTAGCCCTGGAGCTCATATCACCCACCCATGCCGAGCGTGACCGTACAGTGATGCTGCAACAGATTTCCGGCAACCGCTACACCGGTCAGTTGGAGTGGGGCATCCGGGGTCGACATTATATCGACCTGAGCGATCCGGCCCTGCCCGGCGAAACTGGCTGGCGCCTGACCGACGAAATCACTCTGGTCATGGGACAGCAGCACCAGCTCGCCGCAAAATGACCCAACCCACGCCTTGCTATCACTGCGGCGAACCGGTTCCGTCCGGTTCGTCATGGTGCAGTATCATCCTCAGCGAGCAGCGCGCCATGTGCTGCCCCGGTTGCCAGGCCGTGGCCGACGCCATTGTCGCCGGCGGCCTGGAGTCCTACTACACCCACCGTACGGAAAACTCCGCCAATCCTGAAGCCCTGCCCCGGGCTCTGCAGGATGAGCTGGAGATGCTCGATCGCAGCGATGTACAGCAACGCTATGTCCGCAGCGAGGGCGACCACCAGCAGATCGAACTACTGATCGAGGGCATCAGCTGCGCCGCCTGCGGCTGGCTGATCGAAAAGCGCCTGGCACAGATGCCGGGTGTAATCGAAGCCACGCTGAATCTGGGCAACAACCGGCTGAATCTGAGCTGGGGCGCTGCCGATACGCGGCTGTCCGCATTGCTGGGTGAGATCAAACGCATCGGCTATGCCGCCCATCCCTACGAGCCAGACAAGGCCAGCGAGCAGATTGCCAGGGAAAACCGCCAGTATCTGCGCCGCCTCGGCCTGGCCGGGCTGATGTTCATGCAGGTGATGATGGCGACCATGGCACTGTGGGATGGTTTCAATCAGGACCTGACCCAGGAGATGGCGGTTACCCTGCGCTGGGCCGCCCTGCTGATGACCACCCCGGTGGTGCTGTACAGCTGTGCGCCGTTCTTCCGCGGCGGCTGGCGCGACCTGAAGAACCGTCGACTGAGTATGGACGTGTCGGTCTCCATGGCGATCGGCAGTGCCTATGGCGCGGGCATCTGGGCGACCTTGACCAATTCCGGCGAGATCTACTTCGATTCGGTGACGATGTTCGCGTTCTTCCTGCTGGCTGGCCGCTATCTCGAACGCCGCGCCCGCCAGCGTACCGTGGAAAGCACCGCCAAGCTGGTCAACCTGCTGCCGCCCAGCACCATCCGGGTGGATGAACAGGGCCAGCCGCAGCGGATCATGCTGGAAGAAGTACGCTCCGGCGATCTGCTGGAAATCAAACCCGGTGAAAGCATCCCGGCGGACGGCGTCATTACCCGCGGTGTCAGCAGCATCGACGAATCGGCTCTGTCCGGCGAGTATCTGCCGCTGGCCAAACAGGTGGGCGACCAGGTTACCGCCGGCACCATGAACGTCGAAGGTCCACTGCAGATCCAGGTGAGCGCGGTCGGCACCGAGACTCGGCTATCGGCCATCGTCCGCCTGCTCGAACGCGCCCAGGCGGACAAGCCCCGGCTGGCGCAGTTGGCCGATCAGGTGGCGCAATATTTCCTGATCACCGTGCTGCTGGCTATCGTGCTGGTGGGCGGCGCCTGGTGGTGGCTGGTCAACGGCGAGACGGCATTCTGGGTCATCATCGCCATGCTGGTGGCAACCTGCCCTTGCGCCCTATCACTGGCGACTCCGACCGCACTGACCACCGCGACCGGCAGCCTGCAGAAGCTCGGCCTGCTGATCACCCGCGGTCACGTGCTGGAAGGCCTGAACAGGATTGATACGGTCATTCTCGACAAGACCGGCACGCTTACCGAAGGCCGCATGACCCTGGAGCGGATCCTGCCCTTCCCCGGCCACGACGGGGAGCAGGCGCTGCTGCAGGCGCGCATGATCGAATCGCGCTCCGAACACCCCATCGCCCGCGCCTTCGGCCGTAGCGCGGCCCAGGCCGACAGCGTGACCAGTCATCCGGGTCTGGGGCTGGAGGGGCTTTGCAACGACCAATTGCTGCGTATCGGCAAACCTGGCTATGTGGCAGAGCTGGGCAGCTGGAGCGCACCCGCGGTGCCCGACGAGCCCGGCCAGTGGCTGCTGCTGGGCGATGCCCAAGGGCCGATAGCCTGGTTCGTGCTCAATGATCGTCTGCGCACCGATGCCGGCCAACTGATCCGCCAGCTCAGGGATCGGGGCCTGCGGGTGGTGTTGCTGTCGGGGGACCATGCGCCGGTGGTAGAACGCATGGCCCACAATCTGGGCATCGAGGAAGCCATCGGCAATGCCACACCGGCGGACAAGCTGGCCTTTGTTCAGCAGTTGCAGGATCAGGGCGCCCAGGTACTGATGCTCGGTGATGGCGTCAATGACGTGCCGGTGCTAGCCAGCGCCAATATCTCGGTGGCCATGGGCGAGGCTTCTGATCTGGCCAAGACCAGCGCCGATGCGGTGCTGCTCAGCAGCCACCTGCAGGTACTGAGCGATACCTTCACCGTGGCCAGACGCACCCGGCGGATCATGATCCAGAATCTGTTCTGGGCAGGGGCGTATAATGCCGGGATATTGCCGCTGGCTGCGCTCGGATTGGTCTCGCCGGCCCTCGCTGCGGCGGGCATGTCCGCCAGCTCGCTGCTGGTGGTACTCAATGCCTTGCGTCTCAGCCGGTTACCACGCAGCACGCGACGCCCGTCATCCAAGCCCTTACAGGAGCAGTTCGCATGACTATCCTCTACATTCTGGTGCCGGTCGCCATAGTGCTGGTGATCATTGCCATCTGCGTCTTCAACTGGGCCGTCAACAGTGGCCAGTACGACGACCTCGACAGTCCCGCCCACAGCATCCTGTTTGACGAGGAAGATCCTGCTCACCTGGCCGCCCGCAAGAAAGCCGATCAGAGCAGCACGCCATCGAAGGATGACGGTCAGGGCGAGGGTCGCAGCTGAACATGGAGCTGTTACCGCTGTTTCTAACGGCATTGGCGCTGGGTCTGCTGGGCGGCGGCCATTGCATTGGCATGTGCGGCGGGCTGATGGGCGCGCTGACGCTGGCGATTCCCGCCGAACAGCGCCACGGCTGGCGACTATGGCGTGTGCTGCTGGGCTACAACGCCGGGCGCATCGCCAGTTACGGTATGGCTGGCGCATTGATCGGCAGTCTCGGCTGGCTGATTCAGGACCTGGGGCTGGGCCAGGGGCTGCGCGTCATCGCCGGTCTGCTGATGATTGCCATGGGGCTGTATCTGGCCAACTGGTGGGCCGGGCTGACGCGCATTGAGCGACTCGGCCGCGGCCTGTGGAAACATCTGGAGCCACATGCGCGCAAGCTGCTGCCGGTCAGCCGGCTGCCCCAGGCACTGCTGCTCGGCGCCCTATGGGGCTGGCTGCCCTGCGGGCTGGTCTACAGCACCCTGGTCTGGGCCAGCAGCCAGGGCGATGCGGCGGTGTCCGCAGGCCTGATGATGACCTTCGGTCTGGGCACGCTACCGACGCTCCTGGCTACCGGGCTGTTCGCCAACCGCATGATGGCCATCCTGAAGAAACGCGCGGTGCGCATCACCGCCGGCCTGCTGATCATCCTGTTCGGTATCTGGACCATACCCGGGCCGCATACCGCCTGGTTGATGGGCGGGCATCATGGCAGCGAGCAACATCAGGCGCCCCATACCGGGCATTGAACTCAAAGCGGTGGTAGAATTCCTGCTTACCCGACAGAGCACGCCGGCTGTTCGGCTACCGGCCGCAGGAATAGTTGAGGATCGACCCGTCATGACCGATGCCATGCCATTGTCAGCCCGCGAGGCGCACTGCAAGGACTGCAGCCTGGCCTGCATGTGCCTGCCCATCGCGCTGCATGCCGATGAGATGGACGCGCTGGATCGTATCGTCAAGCGCGGCCGGCCGCTGCGCCGCGGCGAGGTGTTGTTTCGCCAGGGCGACGAGTTCAACTCCATCTATGCATTGCGTACCGGCGCGATCAAGACCTACAGCCTCTCCGATGAGGGCGACGAACAGATCACCGGCTGCCATCTGGCCGGCGAACTGATCGGTATGTCCGGGATGGACACCAGTCGCTATACGGTGACCGCCGTGGCGCTGGAGACCACCTCGGTATGCGAAATCCCCTTCGAGACTCTCGACGAGCTGACTGCGGTCCTGCCGCAGCTGCGCAAACAACTGATGCGCCTGATGAGCCGGGAGTTGCGTGAGGATCAGGAGATGATGTTGCTGCTGTCGCGCAAGAATGCCGATCAGCGCATCGCCACGCTGCTGATCAACCTCTCGGCGCGCTTCCGGGTGCGCGGCTATTCGGCCAAGTCCTTCCGGCTGGCCATGTCGCGCAGCGAGATCGGCAACTATCTGGGGCTGGCGGTGGAAACCGTATCCCGGGTATTCACCCGCTTCCAACAGCAGGGGCTGATCACCGCCGAAGGCAAGCAGATCGAAATCCTCGACTATATTCAGCTCTGTGCTCTGGCCGGCGGCCAGAACGATTGAACCAGGACCCGTTTATCCCATGATTTTTGACGAATTCACGATCAAGTCCCTGATCCGCCCGGTACCGGGCTTCCCCAAGGAAGGCGTCACCTTCCGCGACATCACCCCGCTGTACCAGTCGCCGCGTGCCATGCGCATGGTCGCTGACAGCCTGATCCAGCGCTATGTCGAATCACCGGTTACCCATATCGGCGCGATCGATGCCCGGGGCTTTCTGCTGGGCGCGGTACTGGCCTATGAGCTGAACAAGCCGCTGATCCTGTTTCGCAAGGCCGGCAAGCTGCCCGCCGATTGCCTGCGCGAGGCCTACAGCACCGAGTACGGCGAGGCCCATATCGAAGTCCACCGTGACGCCCTGAAAGAGGGTGACCAGGTACTGCTGCTCGATGACCTGATCGCCACCGGCGGTACCTTCCTGGCTGCCGCGCGCCTGGTTTCCCAGCTCGGCGCCGAGGTATACGAAGCAGCAGCTATCATTGACCTGCCTGACCTCGGTGGCTCGCGATTGATCCAGGACGCCGGCATCGCCACCTTTACCCTCTGCGCCTTCGAAGAGGCCGAATAAGCCGATGCCTGCAGAGGCAAGTGCCCCCGCTCTGATTGAGCGGGGCACACCCGCTTTCCGCCGCGCCAGCCTGGCGCTATTCATCTCCTCGCTGGTGATCTTCGGCAACCTGTATGCCATTCATCCTCTACTGCCGCTGATCTCCGCACAGTACGACGTGAGCACCCTGCAGGCCAGTAATGCCTTTACCCTGAGCAGCCTGACCCTGGGCCTGTCACTGCTGCTGCACGGCCCGCTGTCCGATGCCTTTGGCCGGCGTGCTCCATTGATCATCGGCCTGGCCATGACCTCGCTACTGACCCTGGGCATGGCCTTTATCAGCAGTTTCAATGCGCTGTTGTGGATGCGCGTGGCGCAGGGCGTCGCGCTCGGCGTGCTCCCTGCCACCGCCGTTGCTTACCTTGGCGACAGCATGAACCGCCAGGCCCTGATCGGCGCCGTAGGTCTGTACATTGGCGGCAATACCCTGGGTGGCGCCGGTGGGCGCGTGCTCGGCGGCTTCATTGCCGATCATCTCGGGCTGCAGATGGTGTTCCTGATCCTTGGCGCCGGCAGCTTAGTGTGCGCGCTCGCGGTCGCCCTGCTGCTGCCACCGGCCAAGGCCTTTCGTCCGCAACGTTTGTCGCTGGGCGGCAGCCTGCGCACCTTTGCCAGCCATCTGCGCAACCGCGCGCTGTTACCAGCCTATCTGGTCGGCGGGCTGGGGTTCATGGTATTCATCAATCTCTACACCTTCATCACCTTCCGTCTCAGCGCGGCGCCCTGGCAACTGGGCGCCAGCAGTCTCGGCCTGCTGTTTCTGACCTACATGGCGGGCACTTTCTCAGCCAGCATGTCCGGTCGCATCAACCCAGCGCGCGCGGCCCAGGGCATGGCTGTGGGGGTGGTAATCTTCATGGTGGGTTGCCTGATCACCCTGGCCGAACCGCTATGGCTGATCATTACCGGCCTGATCTTCAACGCGTTCGGCTTCTTCCTCACCCATTCGCTGGCCAACAGTTGGGTCAACCAGCATGCCGCCCACGGCAAGGCCAGCTCCGCCTCGCTGTACTCGGTGTTCTACTACCTGGGTGCGGCTATCGGTATCTACTATCTGGCCCCCTTCTGGCGCGCTGCAGGCTGGCCGGCCGTGGTTGCCGGGAGTCTGCTGGTATTGATGGTCAGTCTGGCACTGATCTTCCGCTTGCACCGCGTTCGGCAGCACAGCTGACTGGACGTACCCGGCGTGCTTGCCTATCATCACTCCGAGAACAAAAACACCATCCTGTCTCAAGACAGGACAAGCCAGGGAAATGCCGGCATGCCCATAGCTACTCTGCCCCCCGACACCCGTCTGTTGCTGATCGATGATCACCAGATTTATCTCGACGGTGTGACCTTGACCCTCAATACGCTGTGCAAGGGTATTGAGCTGGACCACGCCCGCAATGCCAGCGAAGCTGAACAGCAGGTCCGTCAGCACACCTATGACCTGATCCTGCTGGACCTGCATCTACCTGACAGTAACGGTCTGATCCTGCTGGAAAAGCTCCGCGCCATCGACCCGCTGACGCCAATAGCCATTCTCACCGGCAGCAACAACCCAAGCGACATGGATGCCGCTCTGCACCTCGGTGCTGCCGGTTTCATCAGCAAGACCGCTGACGGCCCGATGCTGATCAGCGCCGCCTTGCGTCTGCTGTTCGGTGAACAGGTGGTAATGGCTAACGAACACCAGCCGCTGGATCGTCAGACCAATGCCCGCGAGCAAGGCATCACTCCGCGGCAGTTGGAGATCCTCGATCTGCTGGCCGAAGGGCTGCCGAACAAGGTGATCTGCCAACGGCTGTCCCTGTCCGAAGATACTGTCAAGACCCACCTCAAAGCGGTATTCGCCGCCCTCGGCTGCCACAACCGCACCGAATGCGTAAACACCGCGCGCCGGCAGGGTTTGATCAGCAGTTAGCCGCTCACGCACGACAAGGAAAAGCGCCCAACCCGCGTTCGGGCGCTACGCCTGTGGCATTAGCTCAGGTGATGGATGCCATCTGTCCCTGCAGCAGTGACTGCACTAGTCGTCGCAGGCGCGCGGGCAGGACGGGTTTGTAGATGAGCAGGACATTTGCTGCTTCGGCGCTGCGGGCCAGCTCGTCGCTGGTGTCGGCAGTGACCAGCACGGCGGGTCCGGTGTAGAGCTCTTCCTGGCGCATTGCTTCGATCAACTCCAGGCCAGTCATGCCGCCTTCCAGATGGTAATCCGCGAGCAACAGGTCGACTTCGCCATCACGCCGGTCGCCGCGCAGCAGTCTCCCCCCCTGCTCATGACTTTCGACCTCGCAACCCCAGTGGCGCAGCAGAACTTCCATGGCCTGGCGGTTAACCAGGTCATTCTCCACCAGCACCACCCGGCCCTGCAGCCTCGCGCTACCCGACAGGGCTGCAGGCTGTGCTTCCTCCTGCCACTCACCTTTGGGCACTTCAACCCAGAAGGAAGAACCCTGCCCCGGTTCGGATTCAACGCCGGAAGGGTATTCCAGCAGACGCTGCAGCTGACGACAGATCGACAATCCCAGCCCAACGCCCTTCTCCAGCGTACGCGCGGGGTTGCGCAGCTGGGTGAACTCTTCGAATATTCGCGCCTGCTCATCGCGACTCAACCCACAGCCATTGTCCACCACGGCAATGCGCAGTTGCTCGTCCCGTTCGCTCACCACGACCCGCACCTGTGTGGCGCCGGCGTGTACCAATGCATTGTTCAGATAGTTGCGCACCAACCGCTCCAGCAGCATGGGATCGGTATACAGCGCGCAGTGCGGCGGGCAGTCGAGTACCAGTTCGATATCCCGCTCCCCGGCGCTGACCTCGAAGCCAGCCAGCAGCCGCTGCAGCCAGCCGCGCAGATTGATGTGGCGCAATTGCGGACGCACCATGCCCACCGAGAGCCGGGAAATATCCAGCAGCGAGTTGAGCATCGCCTGCAGCAGATGGGTCGATTCGGCCAGCCGGGTGACGCTTTTGCGGGTTTCCGGCTCGATCACCTTTTCTTCCAGATGGCGGATGAACAGGGTCATGGCATGCAAGGGCTGGCGCAGGTCATGACTGGCGGTGGCCAGAAAGCGCGTCTTGCCCTGGCTTTCCCGCTCGGCGCGGTCCCGGGCAGCCTGCAATAACTGTTCGTTGAGATAGGCCCGGCGCAGCATATGTTCGTAGGCATAGGCACCGATGCTGCCCATCAGGGTGAAACAGCCGAGAAACAGGCCATTGCCCAATACGATCTGCCGCGAGGAACCGATTGCCGCTTCCCCGGCCAGATAGCTGAGCACGATGAACCAGGAGCCCAGCGCGGAGCTGCGCATGGGCAGCCCCAGCAAGAAACAGCCCGACAGCAGAATCAGATACAGCCCATCGTGCGTGACCGCCACCGGCACTTGCTGCGTCCGGCAAACCAGGATGACCATGATCACCATCAACCCGGTAGATATATATCCCAGGGTGGCGATATCGAAGGCGGATCGCGGACTTACTCGCCCGGCCGGTTGGAGTACCACAGGCAGAAGCACACCAGTAGCAGCACCAGCACCCGCACGGTGATGCTCAGGTGATACACGGATGCCGGCAGAAACGCGTAATCCACCCAGATGAACAACAGCATGAAGCCGATACTGGAGACTGCCACCGCCCATACCCGGCTGCACATTTTGCGGTGCATGTAGGCCTGGAAGTCCGCCTCGATCGGGACGGGAAATCGCAGCCGGCCAAGGCGACGACTTTGGGCCAACAACCCGGGTTCATCCAGCGGCTCGGCCAATCCGGCCTGGGTGACTTGCGTCATCTTGTTGTTATCCTTTGGTTCGGTATCGTGCAAGATTACCCCTTTGCGCTCAGACCACCAAGTACGCGCCGGGCCACAGGTTTCAGTTGCCCTCGCCCACCTTGTTTACTAACTTGATAGCTCATCCGCTACGCCCGCCATGCTCAGGCGAGCCATTTCACACCGGGGAAGTCACATGCCGCAAACCGCCACTATCAACCGCCAGATTCTGCTCGCTTCACGCCCGGTGGGCGCACCGGTGCCGGACAACTTCAAACTGGTCGAAACCCCGGTCCCCCACCCTGGCGAAGGTCAGATGCTGCTGCGCAACCTATGGATGTCGCTGGACCCATACATGCGCGGCCGCATGAGCGATGCCAAGTCCTATGCCGACCCGGTAGCGGTCGGTGATGTGATGCCCTGCGGTGCCGTCAGCCGGGTAATGGAATCCAACCTGGATGGTTTTGCCGCCGGTGATCTGGTGATGTGCTACACCGCCGGCTGGCAGGATTACAGCCTGTCCAATGGCAGCATGGTCTTCAAGCTCGACCCGAATATGGCCGAGCCGTCCCAGGCGCTTGGCGTGCTCGGCATGCCCGGTTTCACCGGCTATATGGGCTTGCTGGATATCGGTCAGCCCAAAGCCGGCGAGACGGTGGTAGTGGCTGCGGCCACTGGTCCGGTCGGCAGCGTGGTCGGCCAGGTGGCGAAGCTCAAGGGTTGCCGCGTGATCGGTATTGCCGGCGGACCGGACAAATGCGCCTATGCGGTGGATGAACTGGGCTTCGACGCCTGCCTGGATCACAAGCTCGACAGCCTGGCCAATGACCTGGCCAATGCCTGCCCCGACGGCATCGACGTATATTTCGAGAACGTCGGCGGCAAGGTATTCGATGCGGTCATGCCACTGCTCAACCCCCATTCCCGGGTTCCCATCTGTGGACTGATCGCCCAGTACAACGCTACCGAGCTGCCACCGGGCCCGGACCGCCTGCCGCAACTGATGCGCTTGATGCTGAGCCAGCGCATCCGCATGCAGGCGTTCATCATCTTCGACAACTACGGTCCGCATTATCCCGAGTTCCTGCAGACCATGACCCCCTGGGTCGCCGAGGGCAAGGTGAAGGTCAGGGAGGATCGGGTCGAGGGGCTGGAAAACGCGCCCCAGGCATTCATCGGCATGCTCGAAGGGCAGAACTTTGGCAAAATGGTGGTCAAGATAGCTGACTGAGACCGCCCATGACGCCCGCCACCAAAGTGCTCGACAAAGCCAAGGTCGGATACCAACTGCACCGCTACGAACATGATCCACAGGCCGAGTCCTACGGCGGCGAGGCCGCCGATAAACTCGGCCTCGACCCGCAACAGGTATTCAAGACCCTGTTGGCCAGCACCGACACCGGCGAACTGCTGGTGGCGGTGGTGCCGGTCAACGGAGTGTTGGACCTGAAATTGCTGGCCAAGGCTGCCGGGGCGAAGAAAACTGCCATGGCCGACCCCGCCGCCGCCCAGCGCAGTACCGGTTATCTGTTGGGCGGTATCAGCCCGCTGGGCCAGAAAAAGCGCCTGCGCACCTTCATCGATGCCAGTGCCAATGATTGGCCAAGAGTGTTCGTCAGCGGCGGACGACGCGGCCTGGAGATAGAACTGCAACCACAGGATCTGGCCAGCCAGACCGGCGCCAGCTTCGCCGCTATCGGCCGGGCCAGCTGATCATCCACAGGACCTCGGGGACCTCCTCAATGCCGAAACATCTTCTCGCCATCGATCAGGGCACCACCAGCAGCCGCGCCATGCTGTTCGATGAGCACTGCCAGCCGGTGAGCGTGGCACAACAGGAGTTCACCCAGCACTTTCCCCGGGATGGCTGGGTGGAGCACGATCCGGAGGACATCTGGCAGAGTGTGTTGACGGTGGTACGCGAGGCGCTGAGCAAGGCCGGACTGGATGCCGCCGATGTGCTGGCCATCGGTATCACCAACCAACGCGAAACTACTGTGGTCTGGGATGCAGCCACCGGTGAACCGGTCTATCCGGCCATCGTCTGGCAGGACCGGCGCACCGCCGCCTTTTGTGATCGCCTGCAATCCGAAGGGCACGAGCCCCTGATCAACCAGCGCACCGGACTGCTGATTGATCCATATTTCTCTGCGACCAAGCTGCGCTGGGTGCTGGACAATGTCGCTGGCACGCGCGAGCGCGCCGAACGGGGTGAGCTGCGCTTTGGCACGATCGACAGTTTTCTGCTGTGGCGCCTGACCGGCGGCCGGGTGCACCGCACCGACGCAACCAATGCCTCACGCACCATGCTGTTCAACATTCACAACCAGCAGTGGGACGAGGATCTGCTGCAGCTGCTGGACATACCGCGCAGCCTGCTACCGGAGGTGCTGGATAACGCTGCGGATTTCGGTCAGACCGAGGCTGCACTGTTCGGCGCCAGCTTGCCGATCGCGGCCATGGCCGGGGATCAGCAGGCCGCGCTGGTCGGTCAGGCCTGCTTCGCCCCCGGCAGCGTCAAGAGCACCTATGGCACCGGCTGCTTCATGGTGATGAATACCGGCGAGCAGCCGGTAGCCTCTTCCCACCGGCTGCTGACCACGGTCGGCTATCGGCTCGGCGGGCGGACCACCTACGCACTGGAGGGCAGCATCTTCGTCGCCGGCGCCGCGATCCAGTGGCTGCGCGACGGCCTCAAGCTGATCCGCCACGCCGATGAAACCGAAGCCCTGGCCGAACAGGTGGGCGATCAGAGTGGTGTATACCTGGTGCCGGCCTTCACCGGCCTGGGTGCGCCCTACTGGGACCCGCTGGCGCGCGGGGCGATCTTCGGCCTGACGCGGGATACCGGCATCGCCGAGATCGTCACTGCGGGTCTGCAGTCGGTGTGCTTCCAGACCCGCGATCTGCTGGAAGCGATGATCGCCGATGGCGCCATCGCCACCTCGGCCTTACGGGTGGATGGCGGGATGGTGGTGAATAACTGGATGGTCCAGGCCCTGGCCAATACCCTCGGCGTGCCGGTGGACCGACCCCAGGTGACAGAAACCACCGCCCTCGGCGTGGCTTGCCTGGCAGGTTTGCATATGGGTCTGTTCGACAGCCTGGACGCCATTGCGGCGCGTTGGGATTGCGAGCGCAGCTTTCAGCCAGCCATGCCCGAGGAGCGCCGTGAAGCCCTCTACAGCGGCTGGCTGGATGCGGTCAGCCGAATCAGGAATCAGCATCCCTGATCGGCTTGTCCTGCGTCGGAATAACCGGTTCAGCCGTCGCCAGGGGGTTCTCTTCGGCCAGCTCGGTCTGAGACAACTCCTCGGTCGGCACGGCAACTATTTCCTGCTCCTCCCGGGCTTCGGCGTACAAGCTCCAGGCAGCGATGAATAGCGCCGCAATCAGCGGCCCGATGACAAAACCGTTGAGCCCGAACAACGCCAACCCGCCCAGAGTGGAGATCAATATCACATAGTCGGGCAGTTTGGTGTCCTTGCCTACCAGGATGGGGCGCAGTACGTTATCCGCCAGACCGATGACCACCGCGCCGAAGGCGGTCAATATTGCCGCCTCCCACATAGCTCCGGTTGCCAGGAAGTAGATCGCCACCGGCCCCCAGATCAGTCCGGCACCGACGGCCGGCAGCAACGACAGCACCGCCATGATCACACCCCAGAGCAGCGCGCCCTGCAGCCCCAGCGCCCAGAAGATGAACCCGCCCAGCGCGCCCTGCACCACCGCCACCGCGATGTTGCCCTTGACCGTGGCCTTGATCACCGTAGTGAACTTGCTGAGCAGGTGCTGTTTGTAGCCTTCACCCAGCGGAATGGCCCGGCGGATTCTCGACGCCACCTGCCGTCCATCGCGCAGCAGGAAGAACAGCAGATAAAGCATGATCGCGAAGCTGATCAGGAACTGGAAGGTGTTCTGACCGATGCTGAAGGCCTTGGTCGCCAGATATTGGCTACCACTCATGGCCAGCTGGGAAATACGTTCCTGCACGCTGGAAATATCGGTCAGGCCGAAACGCGCCAGCAGATCCTGGGCAAAGCCGGGCAAGGCGTTGATGACCTGTTGCAGATAGGCACCAAAGTCGAGGGTACCCGTATCGATACGCTGGTAGATGGCCGCCCCTTCCTGGACCAGCGCACCGGCCAGCAGGCTGACCGGCAAAATCACCATCAACAGGATGATGGCCAGGGTAATCAGCGCCGCCAACCCCCGCCGCTGATTGAGCCGCGCTTCGAAACGCCGCTGCATCGGCTGAAAGATCAATGCCAGGACAGTGCCCCAGAAGACCGCACCATAAAACGGCAACAGCAACCAGACGAAGGCCACCGAGACCAATGCCAGCAGCAGGATGAAACTCTTGTTTTCAAAATTCTCGTTGAGCATGACCGGCCAGCGACTCCAGATTCCGTGGAAACACGAAGAATACCAGTGGTAACCGATTGCAGATAGCACGCTGCATGGCAATTTCTGTACGTATGTGTGCTGCCGCAAAATTAACCAAACCCTGCGACCAGCTCATTGTCCCAATGGATGAGTACCATTTCATTGGCACACCGGAGATTCCCCATGAAAACCCTGGCACTGATCTTCACTACCGCGCTACTGGCCACCCCGGTCGCGTTTGCCGAGGATGTCACCTGCACATCCAACATGCAGGAGCTGGCGCGCTATTCTTCGGCGCCCCTGGATCAACTGTCCGACGAAGCCCGCACCCAGCTCGAAGATCATATCCGCCTGGCCGGTGAAGCCCAGGCGCAAGGTGATGAGGAAAGCTGCGTCGTCCATTCCAGCAAGGCATTGCAGGAAATCAACAGCATCGGCAATGAAGAAGGCGCTATGGATAACGCCGACAGCTAGCGCTCAATCAGGCAACCAGAAACCAAAAAAGCCCTGACTCTTGCGAATCAGGGCTTTCGGTATTGGTCGGAGCGACTGGAATCGAACCAGCGACCTTCTCGTCCCGAACGAGACGCGCTACCAGGCTGCGCTACGCTCCGTGTTTGTGAGGCGGCATTTTACATAATCGTCCGTTTTTCACAAGAGGGGGTTGAAAAAATCTTTTGTCATCCGGTGCTTAGGGGAGCTTTCCCCATACGGTCGGGCACAAAAAATCCCGTCACGACCAGGCCGGGACGGGATCTTTTCAGCCCACTGGAGCTCACTCCGCAGTGGCGGCGCTCACCATGGTCTGCAGTTCGCCGGAGTCGAACAGTTCCTGGATGATGTCACTGCCGCCGACCAGTTCACCCTTTACCCACAGCTGCGGGAAGGTCGGCCAGTTGGCGTACTTGGGCAGCTCCGTGCGGATGTCCGGATTCTGCAGGATGTCAACGTAGGCGAACTTCTCGCCGCAGCTCATCAGCGCCTGAACCGCGCGGGCGGAAAAACCGCACTGGGGCGCGTTGGGTGCGCCTTTCATGTAGATGAGTACCGGGTGGCTGGAGATCTGCTCTTTGATGGTGTCGATGGTGCTCATGGGAGTCCTCAATGGCGTGGCCCGAAATTGCGCTCATTGTACCGCAAAGTGGATCTCGTTGCCGAGGAGCAGCGACAGGGGCACGGGTATTTGCCTTGCACCGGATTTTCCCTATAAGATCCCCGCTTCTCACTTTTTCGCGTATGGCTTGTACCGGGCCGTCAGGTCACGGTAAGGCCCACTGTTTCCGGTCGACAGCCGACCGATGTAACCAGGTAGCACAAGATGACTGTACGGCATTTTCTTTCGTTGATGGATTGCACCCCGGCAGAACTGGCTGGACTGCTGAAACGCGGTATCGAGCTCAAGTCACTGCATCAGCAGGGCGTCATCTACGAGCCGTTGAAAAACCGTGTGCTGGGCATGATCTTCGAAAAGGCCTCGACCCGGACCCGGGTGTCCTTCGAGGCGGGTATGATCCAGCTGGGCGGCCAGGCCATCTTCCTGTCACCCCGCGACACCCAGCTGGGTCGCGGCGAGCCGATCGAGGACAGCGCCCGGGTGCTGTCACGCATGTGCGATGCGGTCATGATCCGTACCTTTGCCCACAGCACTCTGGACACCTTTGCCGCCCATTCGCAGGTGCCGGTGATCAACGGCCTGAGTGATGACCTGCATCCTTGCCAACTGCTGGCCGACATGCAGACCTTCCTGGAGCACCGCGGCAGCATCAAGGACAAGGTAGTGGTCTGGATCGGCGACGGTAACAACATGTGCAACAGCTATATCCAGGCGGCGATGCAGTTCGACTTCCAGTTGCGTATTGCCTGCCCCGAGGGTTATGACCCGGACCCGGCGTTTCTCGAACAGGCTGGCGATCGCGTCACCCTGCTGCGCGATCCCAACGAGGCCGTCGCCGGCGCCCACCTGGTATGCACCGATGTCTGGGCCTCCATGGGCCAGGAAGAGGAAGCCCAGGCTCGCATGCAGAGCTTCGCGCCCTACCAGGTGACGCCAGCGATGCTCGACCGGGCGGACGAGTCGGTGATCTTCATGCACTGCCTGCCGGCTCACCGGGGCGAGGAAGTATCAGCGGCGCTGATGGAGGATCCGCGCAGCGTGGTCTGGGATCAGGCGGAAAACCGCCTGCATGCACAGAAGGCACTGGTTGAATTCCTGCTCATCGACTGACGGTAGCCCCCATGTCCGATATCATTCTGGAGCTGAATAATCTCGCTTGCGGCTATGCCGGGCACAAGGTGGTACAGGAGCTGAGCATCCATCTGCGCGCCGGCGATATCGGCTGCCTGCTCGGCCCCTCCGGCTGCGGCAAGACCACGACCCTGCGCAGCATTGCCGGTTTCGAGCCGGTCAGCGCCGGGGAGATTCGCCTGGATGGCCAGGTACTGTCGAGCCCTACCCATAACGTACCGCCGGAGCAACGGCGGATCGGCATGGTATTCCAGGATTACGCCCTGTTCCCGCATCTGACCGTGGCGCAGAACATTGCTTTCGGCATCAACAAGCACCCCGAACGCCAGCGCATTGTTGGCGAGCTGCTGGAGCTGGTCAAACTCGGCAAGCTCGGCCAGCGCTATCCCCATGAGCTGTCCGGCGGCCAGCAGCAGCGGGTAGCACTGGCCCGCGCACTGGCACCGGAGCCCCGGCTGCTGCTGCTCGACGAGCCCTTCTCCAATCTGGACGGCGAGCTGCGCCGGCGGCTGTCGGGTGAGGTGCGCGACATCCTCAAGGCCCGCGGCACCAGTGCGATGCTGGTCACCCACGATCAGAGCGAAGCCTTTGCCGTTTGTGATCAGGTTGGGGTACTGCGCGAGGGGCGCCTGCAACAATGGGACACGCCCTATAACCTGTACCACGAGCCGGCTACACCTTTTGTCGCCAGCTTCATTGGTCAGGGCTACTTCATTCGCGGCCAGTTGCTTACACCCGATACGGTGCAGACCGAGCTGGGCGTGATCCGCGGCAACCGCGCATATCAGTTGCCCACTGGCAGCGCCGTGGATGTATTGCTGCGCCCCGACGATATCGTTGGCCAGGAAGGCAGCAGCCTGACGGCCACCATCACCGGCAAGCTGTTCCTCGGCGCCAGCACACTGTATCGCCTGCAACTTGCGACGGGCAGCGTGCTGGAGGCGATTTTCCCGAGCCATGACGATCATTCGCTGGGCGAGGTATTGGGCATCCGCGTGTCGGCCGACCATCTGGTGATCTTCTCCGCCCAGGGTAGCGTCAATGTCAGTGCCCAGTTGCCGCTGGAGCAGGTATTGGCGTCCGGGGTTTCGGTCTGACCCGCCGCGACTTGGCAAGAGCGCGACGGGTCCGGATAATGGCGCCTTTACAACCAGCCTGATGAGTCATTCATGCAGATCGCAAAAAATACGGTAGTCGAGTTCCACTACACCCTCTCCGATGCCAATGGCGAAGTCGAAAGTTCGCGCCAGCACGAACCCGTGCTGTACCTGCACGGTCAGCCCGGTCTGCTGGATGGTTTGGTCGAGGCCATGGAAGGACACGAAGCCGGTGACGTCTTCAGCGTCGAGCTGCCGGTCGACAAGGCCTACGGCCCGCGCCAGGACAATGCCACCCAGAAGGTCCAGGTCAAGCATCTGCAAGGTGCGAAGAAGTGGAAGCCGGGCATGCTGGCGGTGATTCAGACCGAACAGGGCCCGCGCCAGGTGACTGTGGTCAAGGTAGGGTTATCCCAGGCCGAAGTGGATGCCAACCATCCACTGGCTGGTCGCGATCTGACTTTTGATATCGAGATTCTGTCGGTCCGCGAAGCGACTGCCGAAGAACTGGCGCATGGTCATGCCCACGGCGTAGGTGGCCACCAGCACTAAGCTTCCCCGGTGTCCTCAGAGCCGTTTTTGCGTAGACGAAACGGCTTTGAAAAAAGCAGCCAAGCAATGTTGACACAAATAGTGTATTATGGTTGTTTTTTCCGCCAAGAGGGTACCACATGTCCACCAAACCCGCTGTCAAACCTGCCGTCAAGCCCGCAGCAAAAACCGCCCCTGCCAAACGTAAAGCCGATGCGGCCGTAGCCACCAGCGAGTCCATCGACAACCAGATTGCAGCCTTCCTTGCCTCGGGCGGCGAAATCCAGAGCATCCCCAGCGGCACCAGCGGCCAGACCTACGGCAAGCCGGCCAGCAAGACTGCAGCCAAGCCCCAGAAAGCTTGATCCGCTTCCGCTTTCAGCGCAATTAACGGCGGTTGTTGCCCAATAATCTCAGATCCTCGCTGTACAGCGAGGTGAGCAACGCAGTCCCGTCAGCCGCCACCCGGAAACCACCCCAGTGCGCAGTCTCATAGAGCGCAGCCTTACCTTCCTGGAAGAAAAACCCATTAGGCCCCAGGCTTGCGCCACCCGCACCTGGCCGGATACGCATGGATACTCTGCCAGGCTCGTTGATGGGTGTGTCACCGGTACCGATGAAGGTCGTTCGCGCGCCTGCACCCAGCTGCAAGTGGGCATAGGCAGGCCACTTGCCATTTTCGGCCCGCAGCTGTGAATCCAACTCAAAGCGCAGCGCCATATAGTCGCCCTGCATCAGCGAACGCGGGTCCACCGGGGCCAGGCGCAGCAGTACCAGTTGGCCGTCGCGCAAGGTACGTTCATGACCAAGGACCGCATACCCGGCCACTGCCATCACCAGCAACCAGGCAGCAATAACGCCCAGGACGTATCGACTCATTCAGCCCTCCTCAACGGCATGACCAGCCATTGGCGCAGCGCCAACAGCAACAAGCCACTGGCGACCAGCAATATCGATTTGACCAGCAGCGTGATATGCAGGCTGTAATACAGGTCGCTCAAGTAGAACGCCACACCCACTCCCACCAGCACCGACCAGAGCCGATCACAGGCGTGGAATACCGCCAGCCAGAGTGCCGCGGCAATCAGTAACCCCGGCGCCGGACTGCTCAGAGCGGCAAGCACAAGCGCGCCAGCCAGAGCACCCAGCCGAACCGGCCATTGAAGGGCGCTGGTCAGCCAGACCAGAGTCGCCAGCAACACCAGCGTGGCGCCCAGCGGATAGAGCCACGCCAGCCATCCGGCGTTGTCGCCCTCCAGCGCCAGAATCCAGCGTAGGCCGCCCATTGACGGCTGGCCGATGATGCCTGATGCCACGGCCACTAGCGTAGCCGCACCGGCAACTGCGCGGATCATCCCGGCCTGAGGCAGATGTGCCCAGTGGGCGCGCCGCAGCCAGAGCCAGACGGCCAGCGCCGCCAGCACCACGGCTTGGATCGATAACAGGAAGTAAGAGTCGAACAACAGCACCAGACCCAGCATGGCCGCCAGGGCGCAGACAAACCGGTGTCCACTGCCGGCGGGCACCAGCAGCATGCCAATAGCCACCAGTAGCGCCACCAGTGCCGGAAGCCTCAGAAAATCCGTCTGCTGCAGCTCAGCACTGAAAAACACCAGCAACGCCTGCCCGAGCATGGAAAAGGCCAATCCCAGCTGGGGGACGAAGGCCCCCGAGCCGCGCAACAAACCAATAGCTGTCAGTAACAAAAGCACGCCGGCAAACAGGTTTGGCAGCGGCCCGCTGCCCAGACTCATCACCCAGGCCGCTAGAAGCATCAGCGCCGCAAACCAGGCGGCGAAGCCGGACAGCGCCGTCATATACCAGGGTGCCGCCTGCCCGGCCTGCAGTCGCATACCCTCGTCCTGCTCCAGTATCCGCCGCTGCTGCAACTCGTCGAGCAACGCCTGCTGCCAACTCCTATTCATTGCTGGTCCTCCCGATAGCAACGCTGCAGCCAGACCGACACCATGGCGCTGCCCAGCAGCACGAACAGGCCGAGCAGCCAGACCAAGGCGAAGTCGTCGATATCCTGCAGCAATCGCGCCAGGCCCGCGGTCAGCACCGCCACCAGCGAATACAGCTGCATGGCCAGCAGCAACAGGTCAGGTCTGAAGCGTCGGTAGATGGGAATGCCCACCAGATAGATCGCAGCCAGTATCAGCAACAGGTGGCCCAGCCCCGGACGCCACCAGGCAATCATCGCGCCCAGACCGAGCGCGGCGAGTGCTCCACAGCCCGCCAGGCGTGGCAGGAGGCGGCTGGGCTGCAGCAGCAAGCGACCGCCCCAACATTCGAATAACACCAGCAGCAGCGCATTGAACGCGGCCAGACTCAATAATCCCGGAGAGACACCGTGCAGCCCGCCGAACAGCCAACTGCCGGTGCTGGCGAAATAGCGCACCAGCGCCAGGTTGGCGACCAGCCAGAATAGCACCCAACAGGCGGCAGACCGCGACAGCAGCGCCCAAGGCAGGCTCAATACCGTCCAGACGGCAAATAGCTGCCAGATATCCGCCCCGGTTTGATAAGTCTGTCCAATCAGCGCCAGCAATCCACCCGTCGCCAGCGCCGCCCCCATTAACGTGGCCCGCCCGACGACGGATTCCCGTGGCATCAGCAAGGCAATGCCGGCAAAGCCGCTCAGCGCCGCTGCGGCCAGCGCCAGTTTGGTGAAACGGTGCAGTTCTTCCCAATTGAAGGCGAAGAAGAACAGCACGCCAAGTGCCAGCAACAGACAACCGTAGAACGCCAGCACCCGGTCGAGCGCCGTCAGCCAATGACGCGCGGCCGGCTGCGGCCGCTCCGGTGCCAACGCCCGTTGGAGTTGCTCACGGCTGAGCAGACCCTGCTCGGTCCAGTCCAGCAATTGATCGCGCCGTCGCATGTCATCCATCAGCTTCATTTGCCAGCCCACGCCTTGAGTCGGTCGGTGAATTCGGGCACGGCCAGAAAGATATACAGACTGACCATTACGTTGAGCAGCGAAACCACCAGGAAGAGTTGCGGAATGCTAACCCCCACCAAGCCCAGCATCAACATGGCGAAAATGGCGGAAATCACCATCAGCAGGGAATTGAGAATATTGTTGGCGGCAATGACCCGGGAACGCTCGCTGTCCGCCGTTCTGGACTGGATCAAAGCATACAGCGGCACTATGTAGAAACCGCCGAAGACACCCAGACCCAGGATGCAGGCCATGACCGCCCAGGCGGCCGGCTGCAGCAGCAGATCCATCCAGCCGAGCCCACCCTCGCCCATGTCAATGAAACCCGCGCCGCCCCACAGCAGCAGCCCGAACAGCGTCAGGCCGATAGCGCCCAGCGGTACCAGCCCCAGCTCTACCTTTTTGTTCGAGAGCCGCTCGCACAGTAGCGAACCGGCGGCGATCCCGGTGGAAAAGACCGCCAGGATCAGCGTGACCACAGTTTCATCGCCGCCCAGGTAATCCCGGGTAAAGCCGGGAATCTGCGCCAGATAGGTGGCCCCAAGAAACCAGAACCAGGAGTTGGCCAGCAGCGACCGGGATACCGCCTTCGATTGCTGGACCAGCCCCAGATGAAGAATCCGCGCCGACTGGCGGAAGATATTCCAGTCCAGTTGCAGGTGCGGCAGCGCAGCGGCGGTGGGCGGAATCGCCAGACTGGCGAGAAAGCCACACAACGCCAACAAGACCACCGCTACCGACACCCAGCTGGCCCACTGCTCCCCAGACATCAGCACACCAGCGAACAGGGTGCCGCCAAGAATCGCCAGGAAGGTCCCCATTTCTACCAGGGCGTTGCCCCCGATCAACTCCCGCTCAGCCAGGTGCAACGGCAATATGGAGTATTTCACCGGACCGAACAGGGAGGATTGCGCCCCCATGGCAAAGAGCACCGCCAGCATCAACGGCAGATGCCCCAGTAGCACGCTGGCCGCCCCTGCCAGCATGATGATGATCTCGGCACACTTGATCAGACGGATCAGCCGCTGCTTGGGATATTTCTCGCCGAATTGCCCGCCCAGGGCGGAAAAGAGGAAGAACGGAAGGATAAACAGCAAGGCGCTGAGGTTGATCAATACATTGGGATCGGCGCTGACACCGATCTTGAACAGGATCGCCAGCACCAACGCCTGTTTGAACACATTGTCATTGAACGCACCCAGGAACTGGGTGATGAAATACGGCAGAAAACGCCTGCTGCGTAACAGACCGAACTGAGACCGCTCCGACATCGCTGCCATCCTTCCTAACCTCTGCTGAAGGATGACAGCATAACGGAACAACCTGTCAGTTGCGCGACTGCGATATGACTGGCAAAAAAAGCTTGGTGGCCAAGGCCGGTTTCACCGCCGCGCGACTCGGGCCCACCCAGACACCTCCCCTTTGGGAGCGGGCGCGCCCGCGAACAGACCAGGCACCGCAGCCACCCTTAGTCTGCCTCCACAATCTGCAACCGCACATTGCGCCGCTGGATCCACTGGCGGATGCGCTCCTGTCGATCAGAGGTCAGCGGGTACCGGCGCGCCAGCATGAAGGCTGCCATGTACATGAGCACGGGGCCGATGATGTAAAGCACCCGCAACGACATCAACTGTTGCTCGCTGTGCACCGTCTGGGTCGCATCGAAGCCCACCAGCGACAACAGGCCCAGCGATAAGCCGAGACCGACGGCCATGGCCATCTTCTGCGCCATGCCGGACATGGCAAAGAACAAGCCGGTGCGATGTTCCTTGCTGCGCGCCGTGTCCAGATCGACGATATCAGCCAGCATCGACAGCGGCAAAAACTGGAAGGCCGCAAAGCAGAAGCCCTTGATTGCGAACATGATGGCAAACGGCAACAGCTGGCCAGCCTGCAGGAAGAACATGCCAAGGATACTGAGACTGGAGATGCCAACCGCCACACAGAAAGCGCGGTGCTTGCCAATCCGGCGCCCCAGCGCCAGCCAGAATGGGATACCCAGGATGCCAATGCCGAAATACAGCAGATACATCATGCCGATGTGCGCCTGAATCTGGATCACGTGTTGCATGAAGAACACCGACATGGCATTACGGAAGGATTCACCGGTAATCACGATCAGCAGAATCAGCATCAGACGTTTGAACGGCCCGTTATTCTTCAGTACACGCAGCCCCTTCTTCCAATCGGTACGTTGCACCGAACGCGGCGGCGCTTCGCGCACGCAGGTGACCACCAGCAACACGGTGAGGGGCAGCAGAATCAGCAGCAACCAGCCCATCGAGGCCAGAATAGGCCCGTAGCCGATCCCCAGTTCGCCATCGCGGCCCACCAACCAGACCGCGGTACGCATCAGCAGACTGTCGGTATCGCCCGCCGCATAGCGCGCGCCCAGCGCCTGGACAATGGCCGGCGCCAGGGCAGCGATGAACAACCCCAACAGAATGAAACCTTCTCGGGAGGCAGTAACGCGGCTGCGCTGATGATAGAGTGTCGACAGCTCCGCTCCCCAGGCGCCGTACGGCAGCGTGACCATGGTCCAGCCGAGGTACATCAATATGGTCCAGCCCATCAGATGCATGATCCCCGCCCCTTCCGGCGGCATGAAGATCATTACCGTGCCCAGCAGCATCAACGGCGTACCCATTATCAGCCAGGGCTTGCGGCGCCCGAACCGCGTCTGCCAGCGATCACTGATCATGCCGACCAGCGGGTCGGTGATGACATCGGAAAATCGTGCCAGAACGAGCACCAACGCCATCAACGCCATGTTCAAGCCCATTTCCTGGGCGTAGAACGGTGGGAGATAGACGGCCAGCGGATAACCGATGATGGCCAGGGGGATGCCCACGGAACCGTGGACGAGAATGGTTGATCGTTTCAGAATGTCGGACTGACTCATGGGACGACTCCGTTGGTCAGGCAGGGAGCCAGGCCCCGCCCCTTTTCTTGTAATAGTCGATGCGAGTCTATGCCAGCCGGCGATCAATATCCGAACCTGATTTCAACGAGATGTAACGAGGGTTTGCCCAGGCACCGCGCCGTACCGCTGCGCATCAGGACTGGCGCGGCATCCAGACATCATCAGAGCGGACGATGGGCGATATTCAGCGCACTGATGCCGTCTACAAGGGGGTTGCGTACTACTTAAGCGGACCGCCCGTCTGTCTTTTTGCGAATCGCATCGATAGTTGTTTGACAATTATTCTCATTATGATTAGCGTATAGCCATTGCTCAGCTGACACCTTGGAGTGGCACCGATGTACGTATGTCTTTGCAAGGGAATTACCGATACCCAGATTCGCGACGCTGTTACCGATGGCGCCTGCAGCATGCGGGATCTGCGAGAACGTCTGGATGTCGCCAATCAATGCGGTAAATGCGGTCGTGAATGCAAGTCCATCATCGGTGAATACCGCCAGGCTGCCACCACCAGCTTCGTCAACGCAGGACAGTTCGCAATGGCATGAATGCGTCTTGCATGCCATCGCGAAACATTTCTATCTTCTTGATTTTCAAGGCTTGTATTTGACAGTTCGCCGCGCGGATAGCACACTCAGTGAATTGATCCCGCACTGAGGAATTCCGTCATGAAAGGCGACGCACAGGCAATCCGCCATCTCAACATTCTGCTCGGCAACGAGCTGGTTGCCATCAACCAGTACTTCCTGCATGCCCGCATGCTGCAGGATTGGGGTCTGGATAAGCTCGGCGACCATGAATACCATGAATCCATCGATGAGATGAAGCATGCCGATGCTCTGACCAAGCGCATCCTGTTTCTTGAAGGCATCCCGAATCTGCAGGATCTGGGCAAATTGCTGATCGGCGAAAACACCCGCGAGATCCTCGAATGCGATCTGCGTCTGGAAATGAAGGGCATCCCCGATCTCAAGGCCGCCATCGCCTATTTCGAAAGCATCGGTGATTACGGCAGCCGAGAGCTGGCCGAAGACATCCTGACCTCGGAAGAAGAGCACGTCGATTGGATCGAAACTCAACTGAGCCTGATCGACAAGGTAGGTATCGAGAACTACCAGCAGTCGCAGATCAGCTGACAGTTCTACCGTGACAAAAAAGAGCCCGCCATATTGGCGGGCTCTTTCGTTTCAGCTGTTCAGACTGTCCAGAATATCGGATACCGCTGCCGCCGGGTCTTCGGCACGCGTGATGGGGCGCCCGATCACCAGATAACTGCTGCCGTTCTCCATTGCCTGGCGTGGCGTGACAATACGCTTCTGATCATCGACACTGGCATCATCCGGGCGGATGCCCGGTGTCACCAGCTTGAAATCCTCGCTGAGTGCGTTTCTAAGCGCTTTCGCTTCACGCGCCGAGCAGACCACTCCATCCAGGCCGCAATCCTGCGTCAGACGTGCCAGGCGCTGCACCTGCACCATGGGCTCGATATCAATGCCCACTTCCTGCAGATCTTCCTGCTCCAGACTGGTCAGCACCGTGACTGCGGTGAGCAGCGGGCTCGGACCGGAGCGGCGCTCCAATACCTCGCGGCAGGCTTCCATCATCCGCCGGCCACCGCTGGCATGCACATTCACCATCCACACGCCCAGCTCGGCCGCCGACCGAACGGCGCTGGCGGTGGTGTTGGGAATGTCGTGAAACTTGAGATCCAGAAACACCTCGAATCCCTTGCTCTGCAGCGCCTCCACGATGGCCGGCCCAGTCGCAGTGAACAACTCCTTGCCTACCTTGAGGCGGCACTGTGCCGGATCGAGACGGTCGGCCATGGTGACCGCAGCGGTCATATCGGGGAGGTCCAGGGCAACAATTATCGGGCTATTGCAGGGCATTTATCTTTCCTGTGTCAGATGGTTCTCAGCGACGGGCTGGCGCTAGCCGGCTCCGGTCCCTTCAAAGGTCTTGTCGTTGACCAGCCGTGGCAGGTCGGGCATTGCCAGTGCAACTGCCTGCCGGAAAAACCGCAGGCCTGGCAGCGATACTTGTGCTTGTCGATCAGCAATGCTTCAACGATCCCGCGCAGAATCATCAGATTGGCATGCCCGCGGGGCTCGACATTATCCTTGTGCAGATCAATCAGATACAGCAATCCGCGCAATGAGGGCTGCTGCTGCAGGTGGGCAAGCACGTACCGGCTGGTGGCAGCGAGTCCGGCGCGCTTGTTCAACTCATCGGCACGCGCCAGCACAGTCGCTACCATCGGCGGTTGGGCATTTTCCAGTACCTCGTCGAGAAAAGCCAGCAGATCCAGATGATCAGCCGCCGCAAGGTTCTGCAATAGCGGCAGCGCCTGGGGAATGAAATCCGGATCGTTCACCGCCAACCGGCGCAGCCACTTGAGCACCTCACGATCACGCCCCTGCCCCGCCTCCAGCTCGGCCAGCATCAGCATGGCGCGCACCGAGTTGCGCTGGGTAGCAAGCGCATCCAGCAGATGGCGCCGCGCCTGCGGCCACTCCTGACGCGCCTGCGCCTCGCGGGCCAGTTCGCAGTGGTAATGTGCCAAGGTGACCGCGAAGCTCTCTCGCTCACGCAGCAGGCGCTTGCCTACTGCCACCGCCTGTTGCCAGTCACGCTCGCGCTCGTGAATGCGCACCAGGTCGGACAGCGCATCGGCGCTGAGGCTGGAGCCCGACTCTACCAGCTCATCCAGCAGCCGTTCGGCCCGATGGTGCAACCCGACCGCCAGATAATCCCGGGCCAGCTCGAACTGCACCCGGTCGGCCTGCTGGGTAGTGAGATTGGGCCGCGCCAGTAGATTCTGGTGCACCTTGATCGCCCGCTCGACATCACCACGCTGACAGAACAGCTTGCCGATGGCGATATGGGTCTCAACCGTTTCGGGGTTGACCTCAAGGGCGCGGATAAAGGTCTCGATCGCCTCGTCCGGTTGCTCATTGAGCAAGTAGTTGAGACCGATGAAATATTGCTTGTCGATGGCACTACCGTGGGGCGCCAGCATTACGCCGACCTTGATGGCCTCACGGCGACCAAGAAACCAGCCAATACCCAGCGCCGCCACGAACAAGCCGAGGAACATCAGTTCCTGCATGGCAATCAGCCTTTGACAGCCTGGGTACGCAGCTTGTCGACTTCCTTGCGATAGCGATTGAGTTCATTGCTCTGCACCATCAAACGCAGTCGCAGGCGGGTGGTCAGCAGCCAGCCAATCAGAACACCCAGCACACTGCCGAGAATGAAGGCGATGATAATGAAAAGGGAAACCGGATATTCGGGAGAGGATATTTCAAGAAACTGCAACGCGATGTTCTGCTGGTTTTCCAGCATGAAATCGATGGTCGCCAGTGCTACCAACAACAGCACGATGATCAGCACCGCGCGTTTCAGCCATTGCATGCCGCCACTCCCCTTTCTTGTGCAGGGAGGCAGTATAGCGCAGCCTGAGGATGAGTCATATGCCGGGTCAGGCGGTTTCCAGCGAGTCGTTGACCCGATCCCGCAACTCTTTACCGGGTTTGAAATGCGGCACGTACTTGCCGTCGAGCTGTACCGACTCGCCGGTCTTGGGATTGCGGCCGACACGCGGCGCCCGATAATGCAGCGAGAAGCTGCCAAACCCTCGTATCTCGATACGCTCGCCCGTGGCCAGCGCGGTCGACATATGTTCCAGCATAGTCTTGATGGCCAGCTCCACATCCTTGGCTGATAACTGGCCCTGTTGCTCGACTATACGTTCGATCAACTCCGACTTGGTCATGATTTTCCCTTTTTATTCAATCGGCTAGGATCCGTTTTGATTTGTTTTACCATGCTTGACTGGATTTGAACAGCCTGATATGGCCAACCACGCCAGACCAGGAACAGCGAGCACAAAAAAGGGCGACCGAAGTCGCCCTTTTTCAATGGATCACACTGGCAATCAGTTGCCCTTGTTTTCCATCTGTTGCTTGATCAGATCACCAATGGTGGTCGGACCGGCAGCCAGCATTTCCTGCTTGCGCAGGTCCTGGATGGCTTCTTTCTCGTCTTCAACGTCCTTGGCCTTGATCGACAGGCTGATGACACGGCTCTTGCGGTCAACGCTGATGATCTTGGCTTCGACTTCGTCGCCGACGTTCAGCACGTTGCGCGCATCTTCAACGCGGTCACGGCTGATTTCGGAGGCCTTCAGAGTACCTTCGATGTCTTCGACCAGGGTGATTACCGCACCCTTGGCGTCAACTTCCTTGACGGTACCGGTAACGATGGTGCCTTTCTCGTTCAGGGATACGAAGTTGGAGAACGGATCGTCTTCCAGCTGCTTGATACCCAGGGAGATGCGCTCGCGCTCCGGATCGACCGACAGGATGACGGTTTCGATCTCGTCGCCCTTCTTGAAGCGACGTACGGCCTCTTCGCCGACTTCGTTCCAGGAGATATCGGACAGGTGAACCAGACCGTCGATGCCGCCGTCCAGACCAATGAAGATACCGAAATCGGTGATCGACTTGATGGAGCCGGAGATCTTGTCGCCCTTGTTGAACTTGCTGGAGAACTCTTCCCACGGGTTCATCTTGCACTGCTTGATGCCCAGGGAGATACGACGACGATCTTCGTCGATGTCCAGAACCATGACTTCCACTTCGTCGCCAACCTGAACGACCTTGGAAGGATGGATGTTCTTGTTGGTCCAATCCATTTCGGAAACGTGAACCAGGCCTTCAACACCCTCTTCCAGCTCGGCGAAGCAGCCGTAGTCGGTGAGGTTGGTGACCTTGGCGTTGACACGAGTGCCTTCCGGATAGCGACCGGTGATGGCAACCCATGGATCTTCGCCCAGCTGCTTCAGACCCAGGGAAACGCGGTTGCGCTCGCGGTCGAACTTCAGCACTTTGACGTCGATCTCGTCGCCAACGTTGACGATTTCGGACGGATGCTTGATGCGCTTCCAGGCCATGTCGGTGATGTGCAGCAGACCATCTACGCCGCCCAGGTCAACGAACGCACCGTAGTCGGTGAGGTTCTTGACGATACCTTTGACAACCTGGCCTTCCTGCAGGGTTTCCAGCAGGGCTTCGCGCTCGGCACTGTTCTCGGCTTCGAGAACGGCGCGACGGGAAACGACAACGTTGTTGCGCTTCTGGTCGAGCTTGATGACCTTGAATTCCAGTTCCTTGCCTTCCAGGTGCGCGGTGTCGCGGACCGGACGGACGTCGACCAGGGAACCCGGCAGGAACGCACGAATGGTGTTGACGTCGACGGTAAAGCCACCTTTGACCTTGCCGTTGATGACACCCTTGACGATTTCTTCTGCGGCGAAAGCTGCTTCGAGGACTTTCCAGGATTCGGCGCGCTTGGCCTTCTCACGGGACAGTTTGGTTTCACCGAAACCGTCTTCGACGGCGTCCAGTGCAACGTGTACCTCATCACCCACGCTGATGGTCAGTTCGCCCTGATCGTTCAGGAACTGCTCGCGCGGAATGACACCCTCGGATTTCAGGCCGGCGTGAACGGTGACCCAGTCAGAGTCGATGTCCACAACGATACCGGTGATGATGGAGCCTGGCTCCATATCAAGGGTTTTCAGGCTTTCTTCAAAAAGTTCGGCAAAGCTTTCGCTCATTTGGATTCCTGTAAAAGTGTAATAAGGCAGTAACCGCCTGGCCGCTCAAACGCGTGCCCTGCAGCCAACTTGCCCGCCACGCCACCAGCTTGCGTGGGTTGATTATATTGATACCTTTTCCGGTAGTGCTGATTACCCGGTCAAGGACTCGCCTGATCAGTCCAGCAGGTTGCGCTTGCGCGCTTCCGTCTGCACTGCTTCAAGTACTTTTTCGATGCTCATATGCGAAGAATCGATCAGGATGGCATCCTCAGCTGGCCGCAATGGCGCGATGCTGCGGTTCATATCCCGCTCGTCCCTGGCATTTATTTCATCGAGAAGACCCGCAAGACTAGCAGTTTCGCCCTTTTCGAGCAACTGCCGGTAACGGCGTTCAGCACGGATTTCCGGGCTGGCGGTCAGAAATATCTTCAGTTGGGCATCGGGAAACACCACAGTACCCATATCGCGGCCATCGGCGACCAGCCCGGGCGCCTCGCGGAAGGCCTGCTGACGGCCCAGCAGCGCCTGACGAACGGCTGGCAGGGAAGCCACACGGGATGCGCGGCGCCGGCCGTTTCGGTGCGAATACCCCGGGTAACATCCTCGCCTTCGAGAATGATGCGCTGCTCCTGGTCTTCTTCGACCAGGAACCGCACGTCCAGGTGGGCTGCCAGGCTGGTCAGGGTCTGCTCATCGGCAAGATCCACCCCGTGATTGCCGGCGGCGAAGGCCAGCACCCGATACAGTGCACCGGAGTCCAGCAGATTCCAGCCCAGCCGGGCGGCCAGCATGCCGGTGAGAGTGCCCTTGCCGGAGCCTCCCGGCCCGTCGATGGTGATGACGGGCGCCATGTCTGTGTCAGCAGTCACGCGTTGTCCTCCTGGCGGATATTGATGCCCACCGAGCGCGCCAGATCGAGGAAGCCGGGGAACGAGGTGGCGACATGGATGCAGTCAGTGATGCGAATCTCGCCGGTGGCGCGCAGCGAGGCGATGGCGAAGGACATGGCGATGCGGTGGTCCATATGGCTGTCAACGGTCGCACTGCCCATCACGCCGCCTTCGATGATGATGCCATCGGGAGTCGGCTCGGCCTTGATACCCAGCAGTTGCAGACCATCGGCCATGACCTGAATGCGGTCGGATTCCTTGACCCGCAGCTCTTCAGCGCCGCGCAACACGGTGCGCCCTTCAGCACAGGCCGCGGCAATGAACAGCGCCGGAAATTCGTCGATCGCCAGAGGTACCTGGTCCAACGGGATCTCGATACCCTTGAGGCCCGCGTAACGCACCCGGATATCGGCGACCGGCTCGCCACCCACTTCGCGCTCGTTGCTCAGGGTGATGTCGCCACCCATGGCCCGCAGGATATTGATCACGCCGATGCGGGTCGGGTTGATGCCCACATGCTCCAGGGTCAGGTCCGAGCCTTCGGCGATGCTGGCCGCAACCATGAAGAAGGCTGCCGAGGAAATATCCGCCGGCACGTCGATCTTGCCGCCGGTCAGCTTGTGGCCGGATTCAACGGTCGCGGTGGCACCCTTGACCTGCACCGGGTAGCCGAAACCCCTGAGCATGCGCTCGGTGTGGTCACGGGTCGGCGCCGGCTCGGTAACGGAGGTCTTGCCCTCGGCATAGAGACCAGCCAGCAGCAGGCAGGATTTGACCTGGGCGCTGGCCATGGGCATGACATAGTCCATCCCCTTGAGCTGGCTCTGGGCGCCATTGATCAGCAGCGGCGGACGACCCTCGGCGGCAGTATCGATGCTTGCCCCCATCTCCCGCAGGGGATTGGCAACACGACCCATGGGGCGCTTGCTCAGGGAAGCATCACCGGTCAGTTCGGTGGTGAAGTTCTGCCCGGCCAGCAGGCCCGCCAGCAGCCGCATGGAGGTTCCCGAATTACCGACATAGATCGGCCCGGGTGGGGCCTGCAGACCGTGCAGGCCGACACCCTGGATGGTGACCCGTCCATGGTGTGGCCCTTCGATGACGACGCCCATGTCGCGGAATGCCTGCAGGGTGGCAAGACTGTCCTCGCCTTCCAGGAACCCCTCGACCTCGGTCACGCCTTCGGCAATGGAGCCGAGCATGATCGAGCGATGGGAGATGGACTTGTCGCCCGGAACGCGGATACGACCCTGTACGCTGGCGCCGGGATTGGCGATGAAATTGATTGATTGAGTCTGCATGGGTTCCATATATGCCCTGCGGGCCAAAATCTTGCTGAAATGCTCGCGCGCGGATCGGGCTCGGGTGAATACCCCCAACAGGGCGTTGGCATCCCCGTCCTCGACCGCTGCGCGCAAGCGGCTTAAATCGTGGGTGAAGTTGTCCAGGCTGCGCAGAACCGCGTCGCGGTTGGCCAGGAACACATCCCGCCACATGACCGGATCGCTGGCAGCGATCCGGGTGAAATCTCGAAAACCACCGGCAGCATAGCGGAATATCTCCAGGTTTTCGCTGCGTGAGGCCAGGGTGTCGACCAGCGAAAAGGCCAGCAGATGCGGCAGGTGGCTGGTCGCTGCCAGCACCTCATCGTGGTCCGCCAGCGGCATATCCTCGACATCCGCGCCCAGCGCCCTCCAGCTCCGGCGCACCAGTGTCAACGCGGCCTCGCTGGTCTCGGCCAGCGGCGTCAGTATCACCTTGTGGTTGCGGAACAGCAGTGCATCGGCGGCTTCCACCCCGCTCCGCTCGGACCCGGCAATCGGATGTCCGGGCACGAACTCTGGCGGTAGATAACCAAAGGCCCTGCGTACGGCATCGACCACAACGTTCTTGGTGCTTCCGGCGTCGGTGATCACCGCCTGGCCCAATTCCAGCTGAGCCAGCTGGCCCAGCACCTGCTCCATGGCCAGCACTGGTACCGCCAGCATGATCAGATCGGCGCCCTGTACCGCGCTGGCCAGGTCATCGGTGATGAAGTCGACCACGCCCAGGGGCATGGCCTGGCGCAGCGTGGCCGGGTCGCGATCACAGCCCACCACTTCACGGCACAGACCGGACTCGCGCATGCCCTTGGCAAAGGAACCGCCGATCAGACCCAGACCGATCACCGCCAGACGACCGATTATCGGCTCGGCAGATGACGTCGTCATGACGCTGTCATTCACCGTTCAGAACCCGGGCCAGAGCATCAAGGAAGCGCTTGTTTTCCTGCGGCAAACCGATGGACACCCGCAAATGGCTGGGCATGCCATAGCCTGCTACCGGGCGGACGATGACGCCCTCCCGCAGCAGCCCCTGATAGACAGGTGCAGCCTCGCGGCCCAGGTCCACGGCGATGAAGTTGCCGCGTGAAGATATCCAGCCCAGGCCCAGCTCACGGAATCCCTGCTCAAGCTGCAGCATGCCTTCGCGGTTGGCGCGGCGGCTTTCGGCCAGATAGGCGGTATCTTCCAGGCTGGCCACAGCAGCAGCCAATGCCAGGCTGTTGACGTTGAAGGGTTGCCGCACCCTGTTCAGCACATCGGCGACCTGCGGATGGCTGATGGCGTAACCCACGCGCAGCGACGCCAGGCCGTAGGCCTTGGAGAAAGTGCGGGTGACGATCAGGTTGGGGCAGCGATCAACGAAGTCGAAGCCGTTGAGTGCATCATCGGCGGTGACGTATTCAGTGTAGGCCTCGTCCAGCACCACCAATACCTGCTCCGGCACCTGTGCCATGAAGGCTTCGAACTCGGCGCGCTCGATCCAGGTGCCAGTCGGGTTGTTCGGGTTGGCGATGAACACCAGCCGGGTGGCGGGAGTGATGGCCGCAGCCATGGCTTCCAGGTCGTGCCCCCACTCACGGGCCGGCACCTGCACCGCGGTTGCGCCCACTGCCTGGGTGACGATGGGATAGACGGCAAAGGCATGCTGACTGAACACGACTTCACTACCCGGTGCGAGAAACGCCCGGGCCAGCAATTCGAGCACGTCGTTGGAGCCGTTACCAAGGGTGATCATCGACAAGTCGAAACCGAAACGCCGGGACACTGCCTGCTTGAGCGCAAAGCCGTTGCCATCAGGATAGCGGGTCAGCTCCGGCAGGGCTTCCTGGATCGCCTTCAGCGCCATAGGCGCCGGGCCGAGGGGGTTTTCGTTGCTGGCCAGCTTGATGATCTCGGCGGGATCGAGGCCGAACTCCCGGGCCAGCTCTTCCACCGGCTTGCCGGGTACATAGGGGGACAGTTCTTGCACGCCTGGCAGCGCCAGACCGAGGAAATCGCAACTCATGACAAAGCCTCAAGCTACAAGCCGCAAGCCCCGAGCAACCCTCTGCCAAACCGCGTGCAGCCTGCCGCCGGTAGCTTGCCGCTACGGTTAAAGTACCGCCTTCGGATAGGACCCCAGGATCTTCAGCGCCACGGATTCCTCACGAATCTTCTCCAGCGCATCGCGGATCAGCGGATCGTGCTGGTGACCGAAGAAATCGATGAAGAATACATAGGTCCATTTGCCGCTGCGTGAAGGCCGGGTTTCGATGCGGGTCAGGTCGATGCCGTTGTCATGGAACGGCTGCAACAGATGATGCAGCACGCCCGGACGGTTGTTCATCGAGACGATGATGGAGGTCTTGTCGTCGCCGGTCGGCGGGACTTCCTGGTTGCCGATCATGAGAAAGCGCGTGGAGTTGTCCGGGCGGTCCTCGATCTTCTCGGCAATACAGGTCAGGCCATACAGCTCGCCGGCGATGTCGCCGGCAATCGCCGCCGAGTTCCACTCACCCTTGACCCGGCGCGCCGCCTCGGCGTTACTCGCCACGGCCACCCGCTCGACATTGGGGTAATGGGCGTCCAACCACTTGCGGCACTGGGCCAGGGATTGGGCGTGGGAGTAGACCCGGGAAATCTTGTCGGTACGGGTGTTTTCGCCCACCAGCAGATGATGATGGATGCGCAGCTCTACTTCACCGCAGATCACCAGATCATGCTCGAGGAAACTGTCGAGGGTATGGTTGATCGCCCCTTCGGTGGAGTTCTCCACCGGTACGACACCGAAATGCACCGCCCCAGCCGCCACTTCGCGGAAGATCTCGTCGATCGCCGCCATGGGTATGCTGCGCACCGAATGGCCGAAATGCTTGAGCGCCGCGGCCTGGGTAAAGGTGCCCTCCGGCCCCAGGTAGGCCACCCGCAGGGGCTCCTCCAGCGCCAGGCAGGCAGACATGATCTCGCGGAACAGGCGCGCCACTTCTTCGTTGTCCAGTGGCCCCTTGTTCAGCTCCATGATGTGCTTGAGCACCCAGGCTTCCCGCTCGGGCCGGTAGAACACCGGCTTTTCGCCTTCGGTCAGGGTCTTCTGCTTGACCTCGGCTACCGTCTGGGCGCAGCGGGCTCGCTCGCTGATCAGTTCCAGCAACTTTTCGTCGAGCGAGTCGATCCGGTTACGCAGAGCAGAGAGTTGCGCTTCGTCTGACATGTCATTCAACCGTGCTGTTTTTCGAATTCGGCCATATAGGCCACCAGCGCATCCACTGCCGCTTCCGGTACCGCGTTGTAGATGGAGGCACGCATGCCGCCCACCGAGCGGTGACCTTTCAGGTTGAGCAGACCGCGCTCCTCGGCCCCGACCAGGAATAGCTTGTCCAGGCGGTCGTCGGCCAGACGGAAGGGAATGTTCATCCACGAGCGGTCGGCAATATTGATCGGGTTGCTGTATAGCTCGCTACCGTCGATGGCTGCGTACAGCTTGCGCTGCTTGGCGCCATTGATGCGTTCCATGGCTTCGACACCGCCCTGGGCCTTGAGCCACTGGAACACCAGACCGGACAGGTACCAGGCGAAGGTCGGCGGCGTGTTGTACATGGATCCGTTCTTTGCCGCGACACTGTAGTCGAGCATGGTCGGGCACCTGCTGTGGGCCTTGCCCAGCAGGTCGTCACGAACAATGACGACGGTCAGGCCGCTGGGACCGATGTTCTTCTGCGCGCCGGCGTAAAGCAGACCGAAGCGCGATACGTCCAGCGGGCGCGACAGGATATCGGACGACACGTCCGCCACCAGCGGCTTGTCACCCACCTCGGGAATCCAGTTGAATTCCACCCCACCAATGGTCTCGTTGGGCGTGTAGTGAACATAGGCCGCATCGGCAGACAATTGCCATTCGTTCTGGCCGGGAATGGCGAAATAGTCGTATTCCCTGGCGGATGCAGCGACATTGATGTGGCCGTAGCGGGACGCCTCTTCAATGGCCTTGCGCGACCAGATGCCGGTGTCGATGTAGTCGGCACTGCCATCTTCACCGAGCAGGTTCAGCGGAATCTGGGCGAACTGCTGGCTGGCACCGCCCTGCAGGAACAGCACCTTGTAGTCCGACGGGATGCTCAGCAGGTCGCGCAGATCCTGCTCGGCCTGCTCGGCGATGCTGACGAACTCGTCGCTGCGGTGACTCATTTCCATGACTGACAGACCCTTGCCGTGCCAGTCGGTCAGCTCGTCCCTGGCTGTCTGCAATACTGCTTCCGGCAAAGCTGCCGGTCCCGCACAGAAATTGAACAGTCGCTTGCTCACCTTAACCTCTACTCTTGATCACCAGTGGTTCCGGCGCCATCTTCAGCCGCGCCGACATCGGTCTCGCCAACATCACTATCTTCGCCTACGTCGCCCTCGCCTCCCTCATCGGACGGTTCCTCCACGCGCTCCAGGCCGACCAGCTTCTCGCCATTGGCCAACTTGATCAGGGTCACACCCTGAGTGTTGCGCGACAGGCTGGACACTTCCGCTACGCGGGTGCGCACCAGGGTGCCCTGGTCGGAGATCAGCATGATCTCTTCGCCATCGACCACCTGCACGGCGCCGATCAACGGGCCGTTGCGGTCGTTGGTGACCATGGCGATCACGCCCTGGCCGCCACGCTTGTACTGCGGGAAGTCTTCCACCGGCGTACGCTTGCCGTAGCCGTGCTCGGAGGCGGTGAGAATCTCGGTACCGTCCTCGGCAATCAGCATGGAGACCAGGCGCTGACCTTCGGCCAGGCGCATGCCCCGAACACCGCGGGCAGTACGGCCCATGGCACGCACGTCGGTTTCATTGAAGCGAGTAACCTTGCCGCCGTCGGAGAACAGCATGATCTGCTTGTTGCCATCGGTCAGCGCGGCGCTGATCAGGGTATCGCCCTCGTCCAGATCCAGCGCGATCAGACCGACGCTGCGCTGACGGCTGAACTGCGGCAACGGGGTCTTCTTCACGGTGCCGTTGGCGGTCGCCATGAAGATGAACCAGCCTTCGGTATATTCCTCGACCGGCAGCATGGTGGTGATGTACTCACCCTCATCCAGCGGCAGCAGGTTGACCAGCGGACGACCACGGGCAGTACGCGAGGCTTCCGGAATCTCGTAGGTCTTCAGCCAGTACACCTTGCCCTTGCTGGAGAACAGCATCAGCGTGGTGTGGCTGTTGGCGACCAGCAGGTGCGAGACGTAATCCTCATCCTTGACGCCCGTGGCGGCCTTGCCTCGCCCTCCTCGACGCTGGGCATTGTAATCAGAGAGCGGCTGACTCTTGGCATAACCGCCATGGGAGATGGTCACCACGCGATCTTCTTCGGTAATCAGATCAGCCACACTCAGATCCAGGCGCGAGTTGAGAATCTCGGTACGCCGTGCATCGCCAAAGTTGGTTCTGATTGCCTCCAGTTCCTCGACGATGACCTCCATCAGGCGCTGCTCGCTGTTGAGAATGCGCAGCAGCTCACCGATCTGCGTGAGGATCTCCTGATATTCGGTCAGCAGCTTCTCGTGCTCCAGACCGGTCAGGCGGTGCAGACGCAGGTCCAGGATGGCCTGGGCCTGTTCCGGCGATAGATAGTAGCGTCCATCACGCAGGCCGTACTGCTCAGGCAGCTCATCGGGACGGCAAGCATCCGCACCGGCACGCTCGACCATCTCGACCACCGCGCCCGGCTCCCAGGCTTCGGCCAGCAGGCGCTCACGGGCTTCGGCCGGGGATGGCGACGCCTTGATCAGGGCGATCACCGGGTCGATGTTCGATAGGGCGACCGCCTGACCTTCGAGAATATGGCCACGCTCACGCGCCTTGCGCAGCTCGTAGACCGTACGACGGGTCACCACTTCGCGGCGGTGGCGGATGAAGGCGTCGAGCAGTTCCTTCAGATTGAGGATACGCGGCTGACCATCCAGCAGGCCGACCACGTTGATGCCGAACACGTTCTGCATCTGGGTCTGGGCGTACAGGTTGTTGAGGATGACCTCAGCCACCTCGCCCCGGCGCAGCTCGATCACGACGCGCATGCCGTCCTTGTCGGACTCGTCGCGCAGTTCGCTGATGCCTTCGAGTTTCTTTTCCTTGACCAGCTCGGCGATGCGCTCGATCAGCTTCGCCTTGTTCACCTGGTAGGGCAGCTCATTGATGATGATCTGCTGGCGACCGCCGACCTTGTCGATGTCCTCGATTTCGCAGCGGGCACGCACGTAGATGCGGCCGCGGCCGGTCTTGTAGGCTTCGACGATACCCGCACGGCCGTTGATGATGCCGGCAGTGGGGAAATCGGGACCGGGGATGTGCTCCATCAACTCTTCGATGGAGATATCCGGATTGGCGATCACCGCCAGGCAACCGTTGATGACTTCGGTCAGGTTGTGCGGTGGGATATTGGTCGCCATGCCCACGGCGATACCGCTGGAGCCGTTGACCAGCAGGTTGGGTACCCGGGTCGGCAGCACCTCGGGGATCTGTTCGGTGCCGTCATAGTTGGGCACCCAGTCCACGGTTTCCTTGTCCAGGTCGGCCAGCAGTTCGTGGGCCAGCTTGGTCATGCGGATTTCGGTGTAACGCATCGCCGCGGCGCTGTCGCCATCGACCGAACCGAAGTTACCCTGACCGTCGACCAGCAGGTAACGCAGGGAGAACGGCTGGGCCATGCGGACGATGGTGTCATATACCGCCGAGTCGCCATGGGGGTGGTATTTACCGATGACGTCACCGACCACACGGGCGGACTTCTTGTATGGTTTGTTCCAATCGTTGTTCAGTTCGCTCATGGCGAACAGGACGCGACGGTGCACCGGCTTGAGGCCGTCGCGCACGTCAGGCAGTGCCCGCCCGACGATCACGCTCATGGCGTAGTCAAGGTACGATTGCTTCAGCTCGTCTTCGATATTGACTGGAAGAATTTCTCTGGCCAGCTCACCCATGAAACGGCATTCCTTTTATTGTTGGCGACCTGATGGTGCCAATGCGCACGCAGCGCGGAACGGGCCCGGCTTGGTGCCGGATCAAAGCCCGGAATGATACCACACTGCTGAATCCGGCGGGAGATAGCGCACCTTCCTGAGCGCCAGTTCACACCGCCTGCCCGGCAGACCCGGACAACGGCTCAGTGCAGCCGTCGCGGGCTCAGCAATCCGGCCAGCCTGGCCTGATCAGGGCGCTCGACGATACCCTTTTCCGTGACGATCACATCAATCAGATCGGCCGGCGTCACATCGAACAGCGGCTGCCCGCCCTGCCCTGCCAATACATCGCCAAGCTCGATATCGTCGGCCGTCTCCAATTCCAGATCGATACTGGCACTGGAGGCGACCACCATGAAACGCAAACCGTGATGCATGGCCAGCACCGCCAGGCCGTAGGTACCGATGGTATTGACCACGTCGCCGTTGCCGGCGATCCGCTCGGCGCCCACCACTACCCAATTCGGATTCGCGACTTTCATCAGATGCGCGACAGCGGCATCAGCATGCAGCACCGCGGGCAGATCGTTCTGGCTCAGTTCCAGATGAGGAATCGCGCCGGCGTGGCCCGGATAACTCGCACAGACGTCCACCCGGGAAACCAGGTCAGCGTCATGGGCAGCCCGGATAACGCCCAGGGCGCTACCGTGACCAAAGGTGAGCAATGCCTGGGGCTGGCGATCATGCCGGCGGATCACTTGCGCGCCCAGCTTGGCCATGGCGCGGTTGGCTTCATCGTCACTGGTATGGATGGCGATCGCTGCCTCGGCCAGCAACGCCGGCACATCTGCCGCCACGCCCAGCGGCCGGCGCAGCCGATCCTGCAGCATCCGCAGAGCCCAGCCGAGGTGCTCAGCCGACGGCCGCGCCGCCGCGAGCAGGGCGAAGTCTGCGCTCAGCGCCTGCGGCCAGTCCGCGGCCTGGCCGATATGCCTGGCTGCCAGAGCGATGCCATAGGCCGCCGCGATGCCCACGGAAGCCGCACCCTGCAGCACGCCATCGCGAATCGCTTCGGCCACCGACACGGCATCACGGCACTCGATCCAGAGAGTTTCTTCAGGCAGGTATCGCTGATCAAGGATGCGCAGGCTGTCACCGCACCACTCCAGGGCCTGGACGCCGCGCTGGTCGGCACTTTGGGGTTGAAACTGCATGAACGACTCCAGCGGGAAAACGTCATTATACCCGGGGGCGCACTGAATGACTGCAGGGCGACCTCGCCCCGTGAACAAATGTCGCTGCCCGCTGCAAAAGCCAGAGGGTATACTGCCAGCCATACGATGGACGAAGGGGGCAGCCAGCCCCTTGTGAACACACTGAACGCCTGCCCCCGAACGGGGCCAGGCAGATTCAACGAGGGGATCATGATGACGCTGAATGTCGACCGGGCGGAAATCGCCAAATTCGAAGCCCTGGCCAGCCGCTGGTGGGATCGCGAAAGCGAATTCAAGCCGCTGCATGAGATCAACCCGCTGCGTACCAACTGGATCGATGAGAAAGCCGCGCTGGCTGGCAAGGAAGTGCTCGACGTCGGCTGCGGCGGCGGCATTCTCGCCGAGGCCATGGCCCAGCGCGGCGCCCGCGTCACCGGCATCGACATGGGTGAGGCGCCGCTATCCGTGGCCCGCCTGCACCAGCTCGAATCCGGTGTGGAAGTGGAATACCAGCAGTGCACCGCCGAAGAAATGGCCGAACTGCACCCGGGCCGTTTCGACGTGGTGACCTGCATGGAGATGCTCGAGCACGTCCCGGACCCCGCCTCGGTGATCCGCGCCTGTGCCGCCCTGGTCAAGCCCGGCGGCCATGTGTTCTTCTCGACCATCAACCGTAATCCCAAGTCCTTCGCATTCGCCATCGTCGGTGCGGAGTACCTGCTGCGCATGCTGCCGCGCGCACCCACGAATATGCCAAGTTCATCCGTCCGGCCGAGCTGGGCCGCTGGTCCCGCGACGCGGGGCTGGATATGCAGGACATTATCGGCCTGACCTACAACCCGCTGCTGCGTCACTACAAGCTGGCCAACGATGTGGACGTCAATTACATGATCCACTGCCAGCGCGGAGTCTGAGATGCTGGACAGCGTTCTGTTCGACCTGGATGGCACCCTGCTGGACACTGCCGATGATTTTCTGGCGATCATCCACAGCATGCGCCAGGATCGTGGCCTGCCGGAATCGCCGCTGCACCTGATTCGCTCGACGGTGTCCGATGGGTCAGCCGGCATGCTCTGCGCAGCCTTCTCCATCACCCCAGAACACCCCAACTTCGCCGGCTTGCGCGACGACTTTCTCGAGCGCTATCAACGTCAGCTGGCGGTGCACACCCGTCCTTTTCCTGGCGTTCCCGAGCTACTCGACTGGCTGGATGCCGAGGGGCTGTCCTGGGGCGTGGTGACCAACAAGATGAGCTGCTTCAGCATCCCGTTACTGGAAGCTGTCGGCTTGAGCGAGCGCTGCGCCAGCCTGGTCTGCCCGGATCAGGTCACGCACGGCAAGCCACACCCGGAACCCTTGCTCAAGGCTTGCGCCGAGATGGGCGTGGATCCTGCGCGCAGCGTCTTCGTGGGCGATCATCTGCGCGACATCCAAGCGGGTCAGGCTGCCGGCATGCGCACCGTTGCCGCCCTTTACGGTTACCTGCCAGCGGGCGATGATCCGCAACACTGGAATGCCAGTTACAGTATCGAGAATGCCGCTGCTCTGCGCCCCTGGCTGGAGCAGCAACGGACCAAGGAGTTTTGCCATGTTTGACTACCGCGCCCCCGCTGACCTGCTGCAAGGACGAGTGATACTGGTGACCGGTGCCGGCGACGGCATCGGCCGGGCCTGTGCGCTGAGCTGCGCCGCCCACGGTGCCACCGTGGTGCTGCTCGGCCGCACCCTGAGCAAACTGGAAGCCGTATACGATGAGATCGAGGCCGCAGGCCACCCGCAGCCAGCGATCTGCCCGCTGAATCTGGAAACCGCCGTGGAGAAGGATTACAACGATCTGGCCGACCAGTTATTCGACACCTTCGGCAAGCTCGACGGCCTGGTACACAACGCCGCTCAGCTCGGTCCGCGAACGCTGATCGAGAGCGTCAAGCACGAAGCCTGGCTGGAACTCATGCAGGTCAACGTCAACGCGCCCTTCTTCCTGAGCAAGGCGATGTTCCCCCTCCTGCGCGCCGCACCTGATGCCTCGGTGGTTTTCCTGTCTTCCACCGTTGGCCGCAAGGCGCGAGCTTACTGGGGGCCCTACGCGGTCACCAAGTTCGCTGTCGAGGGTCTGATGCAGGTAATGGCCGACGAACAGGACGGCACCAGCGAGATCCGCGTCAACAGCGTCAACCCCGGCGCCACCCGCACCGCCATGCGCAAGGCCGCCTACCCCGCCGAAGAACCGGAGAAGAACCCGGAGCCGGCGGATATCATGCCGGTTTTCCTGTATCTGCTCGGACCGGATAGCAAAGGCGTGAATGGCCAGGCACTGGACGCGCGTGGGTAACCGAGAGGCCGTCTTTGCACATTTGTCGCGCCCCTAGCGGGGCGTGTGCAGAATCATGACAGCGATGAAGTCTTATTTGTTGCCGTGCAGCTTGAGCATCAATTCGGCTTCGCTGCGGGTCAGGCCGCAGGATTGCATGAGGTCGTCAAGGCTGGCGCCCATGCCGACCAGGCGGCTGGCCTGATTGTAGGGCATGGTGTGCATGTCCTGCTGTTCCAGCCGCTGCTGCTTGTTTTCCAACTGAGATAGCTTGTTGCGCAGGCTGATCAGCTCTTCACCCATGCGAATATGGCTCTGCTGGTATTCAGCCAGCCGCTGATTGAGCTTATCCAACCGGACCTCGGTCGCGGCCTTGAGCTCAAGCTGTCGCTGCCCCAGCCGCCGGACCGCCAGGACCGAAGCCACCAGCGCGGCGACCAACAGACCCAGCAGCAATCCAGCCAACAGCAGCAGCGAGCGCTCTTCCATATGGCTCAGATATCCTGCAGTTCGGCCCACTCATCCTCGGTCATCATCTTTTCCAGATCGACCAGAATGAGCAGTTCGTCGTTCTTGTTGCTGACGCCTTGAATGAACTTGGCCGACTCGTCGGTGCCGACGTTCGGTGCGGTCTCGATCTCCGACTGACGCAGGTAGACCACTTCCGCCACGCTATCGACCAGGATGCCGATCACCTGGCGATCCGCCTCGATGATGACGATACGGGTCTGGTCGGTGACCGGCGCCGACACCAGACCAAAGCGCTGGCGAGTGTCGATGACCGTCACTACGTTGCCCCGCAGGTTGATGATACCGAGCACATAAGACGGTGCACCGGGGACCGGAGCGATTTCGGAATGGCGCAGCACTTCCTGCACCTGCATCACGTTGATGCCGTAGGTTTCATTATCCAGGCGGAAGGTCACCCACTGCAGAATCGGATCGTCGGCGCGCTGTGCGGTATTGTCTTTCATCTTGTTCAGCTCTCAACCTTGTAGATTCCCTGCCAGGCTCTGCAGCTGGGTAGGGAGTTATGGGATTCATCCTAATCGCGCATCGGCCTGTTTGCCAGCGGTGATCAGTTCGGCAAGCGCCTCCACGTCCACCAGCGCGCACATCTGATCGATTACTGTGCCCGCCAGCCAGGGCCGCTTGCCCTGCCCGGATCGCCACTTCACCTGAGCCGGGTCCAGGTGAATCGACTGGCTCACGCCATGCACCGCCATGCCCCACTCGTGGCCCTGCACGGAAATCACGAAGCGCAGAGCGTCACGCAGCTCCGGCGCGTAACGCTCCGGCATGATCCAGCGGGCGGTATCCAGCACCTTCAGGTTGCCCGCCTGGGTCGGCAACAGGCCGAGAAACCAATCCGGCTGGCCGAACAGCGGCGTGATCGGGCCATCGAGGGAATGAATGCTGCCCAGGGAAATCAGCGGCACCGCCAGAGTCAGGCCGCCGACATCGAACAACAGGGCTTCGAAGGGCGCTTCACGCCAGGCCGGCGTGGCCGCAGCGGCAGGCGCAACCGGCTCGGGCTGCTCGATCAGCGGCTGCGCCTTTACCGGTTCCGGCACAGCGGCAATGGCCGGCCCAGGTGCAATGGGCTCCGGCCCCGCCACCGGTTGAGGCGCCTGCTCAGCCAGCGCCAGCTCCATGGCGGCGTCCTGCAACAGCGCATCCAGATAGGACTGGATGGTCTGCTCGGGAACATAATGCTGTACGGGCAATGGGTTGTTCATTTGTCGTCTGGGGTTCCGAATCGAATCTGCGAAGCCGGCACGGCCGGGTCTATCAGGTTATCGGCCGCGGGGCGCCGAGCATTAGCCAACAGCGCTGCACCGCCACTCAGGCCACCTCCCTCGAATTCGGCATTACATGTACCAGCAGGTAGCGCAACAGCGCACGGTAGGCCAGCACACCGCGGGCATTGTTTTCCAGGCGCGACGGCACGATACCGGCCAAGCTCGCGTCACGCAGCTTGGTGTCAATCGGCACGTAAGCCTGCCACAGCTGGTCGGCATAATCGCGCCGCAGCGTACGCAGGGTGCTCAGCGAGGCCTGGGTACGGCGGTCGAACAGCGTGGGCACGATGGTGTACGGCAGCGCCTGGCGCCGCGAGCGGTTGACCATGTTCAGGGTATGGACCATGCGCTCCAGCCCCTTCATGGCGAGGAACTCGGTCTGCACCGGAATCACCAGCTGCTCGCAGGCGGCCAGCGCGTTGATCATGGAAACACCCAGCAGCGGCGGACTGTCGATGATCGCGAAATCGAAATCCCCACGCAGTTGCTCAAGGGCGCGGGAGATTACCAGGCCAAACCCGCCCTGGGCCGCCGACTGCCGTTCCAGCGTTGCCAGCGCAGTGCTCGAGGGCAGTAGCCGGATGTGCTCATGGGAGGTATCCAGCAGCAATGCCGCTGCCAGCCCCTCGGGCACCCGCCCCTGATGCTGGAACAGGTTGAAGACGCTGCTGGTAAGGCGGTCCGGGTCGTGGCCGAAGTAACTGGTCATCGAGCCATGGGGGTCCAGGTCCACCACCAGCACGCGCTTGCCCTGGTCCGCCAGCAGACCGGCCAAGGCCACCGCCGAAGTGGTCTTGCCCACTCCGCCTTTCTGATTGGCTACTGCCCAGACTCTCATGTCGCTGTACTCCTAACCGTTTGCTGCCGCATCAGTTGATCCCCTGCATGCCGCTGCCGTTACCCGCATTGACCATCGACCGACCGCCATCAGCACTCTCGGCCCGGGCCTGACGCATATTCTGCAAATCCGCCGCACCTTCCGTCGCCGGCTGGTGCCGGGTTTCGGTATAGCGCGAGACCAGCAACACCACCCGGCGATTGGCGCGCCGCCCCGCCGCCGTGGCGTTATCGGCCACCGGCCGGTGTTCGCCATAGCCGACCGCTGCTAGCCGGCCAGCACCGATACCACCGGCGCTGAGCAGCCGCACCACGCTCGCCGCCCGCGCCGCAGACAGCTCCCAGTTGGTGGGATAGACCTGCGACTTGATCGGCACGTTGTCGGTAAAGCCTTCGACATGCACCGGATTGTCATAGGGCGCCAGGATGCCAGCGATCCGCTCGATCAACCCAAAGGCGCCATCCAGTGGCAGTGCGTCGCCACTGGGAAACAGCAAACCGGAATTCAGCTCGATCTCGATCCACAGCTCGTTGGCATGAATCTGCAGATCCCCCACCGAGATCAGCTCACCAAAGGCGGCCTGCATGGCCTCGGCAATGGTCTCCAGCGGGTCATCGCCGGTGCCGCTGTCAGCCCCGGCCCCCATCAGCGACGACGCCGGCGGCGCTTCCTGCACCGGCGCCAGGGTGCGTGGCGTCTGCTCACCAATCTGGATCGGCTCGGCAGTTTTCGGTGCCTGGCTGAACACGCCGATCAGCGATTCCGTGAGGACCTTGTACTTGCCTTCATTGACCGAGGAAATCGAATACATCACCACGAAAAAGGCGAACAGCAGGGTAATGAAGTCCGCATAGGACACCATCCAGCGCTCATTATTGACGTGCTCCTCTTCGCGGCGGCGGCGCATGGCTCAGTCCAGGAAGCCTTCAAGCTTCATTTCGATGGAACGTGGATTTTCCCCTTCGGCGATGGACAACAGGCCTTCGAGCAGCATTTCCCGATAACAGGACTGCTCAAGAATGACCGCCTTGAGCTTGTTGGCGACGGGCAGGAGGAACAGGTTGGCCAGTGCCACCCCATAGATGGTGGCGACAAAGGCCACCGCGATACCGCTACCGAGCATCGAGGGATCGGCGAGATTGCCCATGACGTGGATCAAGCCCATCACCGCGCCGATGATGCCGATGGTCGGGGCATAACCGCCCATGCTTTCGTACACCCGGGCCGCCCGCAGGTCACTGTTCTCCCGGCTGACCAACTCGACTTCGAGAATGCTGCGCAGGGTATCCGGCTCGCAGCCATCGGCCAGCAGTTGCAGGCCCTTGCGAGCGAACAGGTCGGATTCCATCTCGGCGATGGCTTCCAGGCCGAGCAAACCGTCTTTGCGCGCGGTGTTGCTCCAGTTGACCACCTTGCCGATGCCCTCGCGCAGCGGGATATCAGGGGAGGCAAACACCCAGTGGGCCAGCCCCAGGGCGCGTTTGAAGGCCGGCAACGGCGTCTGGATGAAGGCCGCCCCAAGCGTACCGCCGATGACGATCAGCGCCGCCGGCCCGTTGAGCAGTGCATTGATATGGCCGCCTTCCAGATGGTTGCCACCGATGATGGCAACCAGGGCCAGGATGACGCCGATGATACTGAGGATATCCATCAGCCCAGCTCCGTCAGGTAGCGGCCGATCTCATCGAGATCATAAATGCCGTCGGCCAGATTGGCCTTGGCCACGGCCATTGGCATGCCGTAGATCACGCAACTGGCTTCGTCCTGGGCCCAGATGCTGCTGCCGGCCTGCTTCAACATGCGGGCCCCTTCGCGGCCATCGGCACCCATACCGGTGAGAATGATGCCCAGCACCTGGTTCTGCAGCACCTTGGCCGCGGAACCGAAGGTCACATCCACACTGGGCTTGTAATTGAGCCGCTCATCACCGGGCAGGATGCGGATCACCCCGCGGCTATCGAGCATCATCTGCTTACCGCCCGGCGCGAGCAGCGCCAGGCCCGGGCGCAGGGTGTCCCCGTCTTCGGCTTCCCGTACGGTGATGCGACACAACTTGTCCAGGCGTTCGGCGAAAGCCTTGGTGAAGGTCCCCGGCATGTGCTGAATCAGCAGCAAGGGCGCCGGGAAATCGGCCGGCAGTTGAGTCAGGACTTTCTGCAGCGCCACTGGACCACCGGTGGAGGTGCCGATCGCCACCAGCTTGTAGCTGCGCTTGCGCGGCGCAGCGCTGCGACGGGACGGCTCTGCCGCTGGCTGAGCAGGCGATGACAAAGGGCGAGCCGGTGCCCGGGCCGCAGATGATGAAACAGCCGCAGAGGACGTGACCGGTGCTGTGGTTGGCGCAGGCGCGCTAGCGGGTGCTGCGGAGAAACCCAGCGAACGGCGATTGCTGCGCGCCAGTGCATGCACCCGGTCACACAGCAATTGGCGGACTTTATCCGGATTGCGCGAGATATCCTCGAAATTCTTCGGCAGATAATCGGCGGCGCCGGCATCCAGGGCGTCCAGACTGACCCGGGCGCCTTCGTAGGTCAGCGACGAGAACATCACCACCGGCGTGGGCTGCCGCTGCATGATATGGCGTACCGCGGTAATGCCATCCATGACCGGCATCTCGTAATCCATGGTGATCACGTCCGGATGCAGCGCCAGCGTCTGCTCCACGGCCTCCTGGCCGTTGGTTGCGGTGCCTACTACCTCGATCCGCGGGTCGGCTTCGAGTATCTCCTTGACCCGGCGGCGAAAGAACCCCGAGTCATCCACTACCAGCACCTTGACGGTCATATGTTCTCCCTTACCCTCGCCGCGCGTAGCGCTTGAGCAGGCCGGGAATATCCAGAATCAGCGCGATGCGCCCGTCACCAGTGATGGTCGCTCCCGCCATGCCGGCCGTGCCATGGAGCATACGCCCCAACGGCTTGATGACCACTTCTTCCTGCCCCACCAGTTGGTCGACCACAAAACCGACCCGCTGGGTACCAACCGACACGATCACCACGCTGGCGGCGGAGCGGTCGACTTGCTGGTCGGCACCGGGCATCAGCCAGCGCTTGAGCCAGAACAGCGGCAGCGCCTTGTCACGTACCAGGATCACTTCCTGGCCATCCACCACGTTGGTGCGCGACAGGTCGAGATTGTAGATTTCGTTGACGCTGACCAGCGGCAGGGCGAATGCCTGATTGGCCAGCATGACCATCAGCGTCGGCATGATCGCCAGGGTCAGCGGTACCTTGATAGCGATTTGCGTGCCCTGGCCCTTGGTCGATTCGATGGAGATAGTGCCGTTGAGCTGGGCAATACGGGTACGGACCACATCCATACCGACTCCGCGGCCCGACACATCGGAAACCTCGGTCTTGGTCGAGAAGCCAGCGGCCAGGATCAGGTTGAAACATTCACTCTCGCTCAGCCGCTCGGCGGCGTCGCGGTCCATCATGCCTTTTTCCACCGCCTTGGCACGCAGCACTTCGGGGTCCATGCCCCGGCCATCATCGGTGATGGTCAGCAGAATGTGATCACCTTCCTGGCGGGCGGCGAGCACCATCGTGCCGACCCGCGATTTGCCGGCGGCCTCGCGCTCGTCCGGCATCTCGATGCCGTGGTCGACCGAGTTGCGCACCAGGTGCACCAGCGGGTCGGCCAGGGCTTCGACCAGATTCTTGTCCAGATCGGTATCTTCACCGATCAGCTCCAGGGTGATTTCCTTCTTCAGGCTACGCGACAGATCGCGCACCACTCGCGGGAAGCGGCCGAACACCTTCTTGATCGGCTGCATGCGGGTCTTCATCACCGAAGCCTGCAGATCGGCTGTCACCACGTCCAGATTGCCCACCGCCTTGGCCAGCTCTTCATCCTCGCTGCCGACACCCAGGCGCATCAAGCGATTGCGTACCAGCACCAGCTCGCCAACCATGTTCATGATTTCATCCAGGCGCGCGGTATCGACCCGCACCGTGGTTTCCACCACCGGGGCATCACCGCCGGCCTCGGACTTTTTCGCTGCACGTGCGCTGGCCGGGGGCTTGCCCGCGACCGCAGGTGCAGCCGGTGCCGGAGCTGGAGCCGGAGCGGGCTTGGCTGCCGGAGCCGGCGGTGCAGCGGGCTCCGGCTGGCTGGCGGCAGGTGCCGCACTGTCAACACCCGGCCCCTTGCCGGGACCATGCAATTGATCCAGCAGGGCTTCGAATTCGTCGTCGCTGATCAGCTCGCCGGCTTCGGCCGTTACGCCGTCAGCGGGCTTTTCATTTTCAGATATCGCTACCGGCTCTGGTGACGTTGCGACCTCAGCCGCACCCGGCCCCTTGCCGGTACCGTGCAACTGGTCCAGCAACGCCTCGAATTCGTCATCAGTAATATCATCGCTGTCCGCAGCGGGGGCTGGTTCGTCCTCTTCCGGCGTTACGTGCAGCGCTTCAAGCAGCAGCTCAAACTCGTCGTCGGTAATGTCACCGTCGGCAGTTGCATCCGGTCCGGGCGACGTGGGTGCAGGTACATTGCTGACGCAAGCCGCTTCGGCAGCGGGCGCTGCTGCGATAACGGTTTGGGGCTGAGCCAAAGCTGAAAGAGCCGCCAGCAGCTGCGGGTCGGCGGCAGTTGGCGCCTCTCCTTCACGCACCTGGGCGAACATGCCATTGATGGCATCCAGTGCCTGCAGCACCACATCCATCAGTTCGGCGTCGACCTGCCGCTCACCCTTTCGCAGGATGTCGAATACATTCTCGGCGATATGACAGCAGGCGACCAGGGCATCCAGCTGCAGAAAGCCGGCACCACCCTTGACGGTATGAAAACCACGAAAAATGGCATTGAGCAGATCGGTATCGCCCGGGCGGTTTTCCAGATCCACCAGCTGCTCCGACAACAACTCGAGAATTTCCCCAGCCTCTACCAGAAAGTCCTGGAGAATTTCTTCATCCGCATCAAAGCTCATTCAACGCTCCCTTGCCCCAGCGACAATAATACTAACGGTGTCACCAGCCTCTAGAACCCGAGGCTGGACAGCAGGTCATCGACTTCATCCTGTCCCGACACCACATCATCCCTCTTATCGGCATGAATCTGCGGACCTTCACCCTGAGGCGAGGTTTTTTTCCTATCCAGCCCCGGAAGGTTATGCTGAATACCCGCCATCCGATCGACCTGACCGGCCATGCGCACCAGGTTCAGCAGGCTTTCCTCGACATCGTGCACCAGGGTAATGACCCGTTTGATCACCTGACCGGTGAGGTCCTGGTAATCCTGGGCCATGAGAATGTCGTTCAGATTCGCTGACACTTCACCGCTCTGCTGCTCGCTGCGCTCAAGGAACGCCAGAATGTTGCGCGACAGCTCGCGGAATTCCGCCGCGCTCATCTCGCGGCGCTGCAGCCGCGCCCACTCGGTGCGCAGGTTCGCCGCCTCTTGGCCCAGCGCGGACACCACCGGAGCGCTGCTCTCAACCAGATCCATGGTGCGGTTGGCGGCCTTGTCGGTCAGCCGAACGACGTAGTCCAGACGGTCCGAGGCGTCGGAAATCTTCGATGCCTCGGTCGCTTCGGCATCGCCGTCCAGCGTGCGGGCCGTGTCTATCTGAAAATTGATGATCGAGTTGTGCAGCGCACGGGTCAGCTTACCGACTTCGTAATACAGGCTGCGGTCGCGGGCCTGATTGATCTCGTGTATGACCAGTACTGCCTCGCCGTAGTCCCCCTCTTCGAGGTGGTCCACCAGCTTCCGGGCATTGTTTTTCAGGGAATGCTCGAATTCATCAGCGATTGCCTGGCCGGGATTGTTGCTCAGTGCCATAACGCCCCCCGGTGCCTATCTGGCCTCGATTCGCTCGAAAACCTTTTCGATCTTTTCCTTCAGTGCCTGGGCAGTGAAAGGTTTGACCACATAGCCGTTCACCCCGGCCTGAGCTGCTTCGATGATCTGGTCACGCTTGGCTTCGGCAGTCACCATCAGCACCGGCAGGTGTTTCAGGCGCTCGTCGGCGCGCACGGCGCGCAGCAGGTCGATACCGCTCATGCCGGGCATATTCCAGTCGGTTACCAGAAAATCGAAACTGCCGCTCTGCAGCATCGGCAGCGCGGTGGTGCCATCGTCCGCTTCGGCGGTATTGGTAAAGCCCAGATCCCGCAACAGATTCTTGATAATGCGTCGCATCGTCGAAAAATCATCGACGATGAGAATTTTCATGTTCTTGTCCAAGTCGACCTCCATACAAACCAGAAGAAGCGCACTTGCGTGCGCCTCGCGAAACTGTTGCTACTGACCAGGCGAAGCGCTGGGAAAGCCGGATCAATCGTCGCGCCAATCGGCCATCCGTGCGCGCAGGCGGGCGGCACATTGGCTGTGCAACTGACTGACCCTGGACTCGCTGACGCCGAGCACCGCACCGATCTCCTTGAGGTTCAGTTCCTCATCGTAATACAGCGACAGCACCAGTTGCTCGCGCTCGGGCAACCGACCTATCGCCTCGGCCAGCGCCTTGCGAAAACGTTCATCCTCCACTCCGTCGAGGGCTTCATGGTCAGAGCCGACTTCGGCCGGCGCCCCGGCCTCCAGCAGATCTTCGAAGCTGAACAGCCGACTGCCGGCCGTGTCGTTGAGAATCGCATAGTAATCTTCGAGGCTCATATCCAATTCGGCAGCAACCTCGTGATCTTTAGCGTCACGACCTACTTTTGCTTCAACGGCGCGGATCGCGCTGCTGACCAGGCGGGTGTTACGGTGGACCGAGCGGGGGGCCCAATCACCCTTGCGCACATCATCCAGCATGGCGCCACGGATCCGGATACCAGCATAGGTCTCGAAGCTGGCACCCTTGCCATGATCGAATTTGCGTGCAGCCTCCAGCAGGCCCAGCATGCCGGCCTGTATCAGGTCTTCCACCTGCACGCTGGCTGGCAGGCGCGCCAGCATATGGTAGGCAATCCGCTTGACCAGCGGCGCGAACTGCTGCACCAGGCGGTCCTGCTCATTGGCCACGCCCATGGTGCGCGCATACATATTGACGCCACCTCCCCCCACGCTCATGAAGGGGTTCCGGTTCCGGTCCGCTGCACCAGGCGTTCGACGAAGAATTCCAGGTGCCCACGGGGGCTGGATGGCAACGGCCAGCCGTCCACGTTGCGTGCGATGGCGCGAAATGCCAGCGAAGCCTTGCTGCGCGGAAAAGCTTCATAGGTGGCGCGCTGTTTCTGTGCCGCCTTGCGCACTGTCTCGTCGTAAGGCACAGCGCCGACATACTGCAGCGCCACTTCCAGGAAGCGGTCGGTCACCTGCAGCAGTTTGTTGAATACGTTGTGACCTTCCTGGGGGCTGTGCACCATGCTCGCCAGGATGCGGAAGCGGGAAACACCGTGGTCGCGGTTGAGCAGCTTGATCAGCGCGTAGGCGTCGGTGATCGAAGTAGGTTCATCGCATACCACCACGATCACTTCCTGGGCAGCGCGCACAAAACTGACCACCGAATCGCCGATACCAGCGGCGGTATCGACCAGCAGGACATCCATGTCATCACCGATATCGCTGAAGGCTTGGATCAGGCCAGCATGTTCACGCGGCCCCAGGTTGACCATCTCCGCCGCGCCGGACGCCGCCGGGACGATACGAATACCACCCGGCCCGTTGATCATCACCTCACGCAGATCGCAGTTGCCGGCCAGAACGTCCGCCAGGGTCGCCTTGGGCCGCAGACCCAGCTGTACATCGACATTGGCCAGCCCCAGGTCTGCGTCCATCAACACCACTCGACGGCCGAGCTCTGCCAGCGCCAGGGCGAGGTTGACCGACACATTGGTCTTGCCCACGCCGCCCTTGCCGCCAGTGATTGCAATTACCTGAACCGGATGATTGCCCATCTGTGCTGTCGCCTTTCTCAATTCGTTAACTTGCGCACTGGTTGTGGAGTATACCGGCAAACACATCGGCCATGGTCTGGTCCTCGGCCATCTCGTTACCGGCCAGACCAACCGCGCGACTGACCAATTGGTGACCAACACCACGAGACAAATCATCCGGGATGCGCTGGCCATCGGCCACATAGGCTACCGGGAGACGCTGTTCCATGGCCAGCCCCAATGCTTCGCCCAGCGTAGCAGCTTCGTCGACCTTGGTCAGAATGCAGCCGACCGGATGACAGCAGCGATAATTGTGCCAGGCGGCCTGAAGCACCCGATACTGGCTGGTCGCCGCCAGCACCAGCAGAGTGCTGATGCGCGCACCCTGGGCCGCGAGTTCGCTCAGTTGGCCACGCAGTTGCGGGTCCTGGGCTTGCAGGCCGGCGGTATCGACCAATACCAGTCGCTTGTTGCCGAACTCCTCCAGTACCTCGCTCAGGCTGTTCTGTTCATCGACCACCCGCACCGGTACGTTGAGAATGCGGCCCAGGGTACGCAGCTGTTCATGGGCACCAATACGGTAGGTGTCCATGGTGACCAGCGCCACATTCTGGCTGCCGTGCTTGAGCACATAGCGTGCCGCCAGCTTGCCCAGAGTGGTGGTTTTGCCGGCGCCGGTCGGGCCAACCAGGGCAATCACCCCGCCCCGGTCGATCAGCTCCTCGCGCATCACCGGCAGGCCCTGGGCCAGGTGGGCCAGCAGCAGGCGCCAGGCCTGGCGTACATCGGTCACGTCGGCAACCTTGGCCAGCAGCTGCTTGCACAGCTCGGCGGGCAGGCCAAGATGAATCAGCTTGCGCCACAGGCTGGCCTGGCGCGGCTGATGCTGATTGACCTGGCCCCAGGCCAGGCCACCCAGCTGGGATTCGAGCATGCCTCGCAGACCGGCAATTTCCGAGCGCATGGCGTCGAGATCATCTATTGCCGGAGGCTTGGAGGTCACCTCGGCTGCCGGCGCGGCACGCTCGCTGTTCAGGCGCTCCAGCAACCCCTGGGCGACCGGCGAGCCCTGCTCGGCAGCCTGGCGCATGCTGTCACCAAACAATTGACGGTTGACGCTGGGGCCATCGGCAGGACGCTCACCCTCTTCCAGGCTGGCCCGGGCGCTGATAATGCGCTCCTGGGTCTTCTTCAGCTCCAGATCCAGGCCAGGCGTAGGCGGCGTCAGCCGCGGCGCTTCGTAATCCAGCGCCGCCGTCAGTTCGACACCACCCGCTACGCGCCGGTTGGCGATGATGGACGCATCCGCGCCCATCTCGTCCCGTACCAGCTTCATTGCCGTGCGCATGTCTGCCGCAAAAAAACGTTTGACTCTCATGGCCTGATCTCACCCTGTGTAATCAATTCTGTCCGACGGTGGCAACGATGGTGACCTGCTTGCTGTCCGGAATCTCCTGGTAGGACAGCACATGCGCGCCAGGCGCCGCGTAGCGGACGAACCGGGCCATCATGTTGCGAACCGGACCGGCCACCAGCAATATCGCCGGTTTGCCCTGTATCTCCTGGCGCTGCACCATGTCCGCCAGCGAACGTTGCAGCTTCTCCGCCATACCCGGTTCCAACAGAATGCCGTCATCATTGCCTTGCCCGGCCTTCTGCAGACTCTGAAGCAATATCTGTTCCAACCTCGGTTCCAGCGTGATTACAGGCAGCTCGGACTCAAGCCCGACAATGCTTTGCACGATAGAGCGAGACAGAGCGATGCGCACCGCACTGATCAACGCGCCGGTATCTTGACTCTTGCCTGACTGGTTGGCGATGGCCTCGGCAATAGTCCGAATGTCCCGCACCGGCACCTGCTCTTGCAGGAGCCCCTGCAGCACCTTGAGCAAACCCGACAGGGAAATTATGCCCGGCACCAGTTCCTCGGCCAGTTTCGGTGAGGCCTTGGCCAGCACCTTGAGCAGTTGCTGAACCTCCTCATGACCCAGCAGTTCATGGGAATGCTTGTAGAGAATCTGGTTGAGATGGGTGGCGACCACCGTACTGACATCCACCACCGTATAACCCAGCGATTGGGCCTGATCCTTCTGCGCCGGCTCGATCCATACCGCATCCAGACCGAATGCCGGGTCCTTGCCGGGAATGCCCTTGATCTCGCCGAATACCTGCCCGGGGTTGATTGCCAGTTCGCGGTCGGCGTGGACCTCCGCCTCGGCCACCCCGACACCCATCAGCGTGATGCGATAGACGTTGGGCGCCAAATCCAGGTTGTCGCGAATATGTACCGAGGGCATCAGAAAACCCAGGTCCTGGGACAGCTTCTTGCGGATCCCCTTGATCCGCGCCAGCAATTGCCCGCCCTGGCTGCGATCAACCAGCGGGATCAATCGATAGCCGACCTCCAGACCAACCATGTCCACCGGCGTCACGTCGTCCCAGCCCAGCTCGCGGGTTTCCGGCGACGGCACTGCCGGCAGTTGCGCCTTCTGCTCTGCCACCTGCTCGGCCTCGGCCTTGATCTTCTGCTGTCGGGCAATGTAATAAGCTCCACCGGCAGCAAGCACACCCAGACCGAGGAACGACAGGTGCGGCATACCCGGGATCAAGCCCATGACGATCATGATGGCTGCGGCGATGCCCAACGCCTTGGGCGACGCGAACATCTGCCGCTTGACCTGACCACCCATGTCCTCGGAGGTGGACACCCGGGTGACCATGATGGCCGCTGCGGTGGATAGCAGCAGCGAGGGAATCTGCGCCACCAGACCGTCGCCGATGGTCAACAGCACATAGATTTCGCCGGCGTCGGTAAACCCCAGTCCATGCTGCGCCATGCCAATGGCCAGACCGCCAATGACGTTGATGAACAGGATCAGCAGACCGGCGACCGCATCCCCCCGGACGAACTTGCTGGCACCGTCCATGGAGCCGTAGAAGTCCGCTTCCTGGGCGACTTCCAGGCGCCGGGTCTTGGCTTCCGTCTGATCGATCAGGCCGGCGTTGAGGTCCGCGTCAATGGCCATTTGTTTGCCGGGCATGGCGTCCAGGGTGAAGCGCGCACTCACCTCGGAAATACGCCCGGCCCCCTTGGTCACCACCATGAAGTTGATGATCATGAGGATAATGAACACGACCAGACCCACCACGAAGTTGCCGCCGATCACCACCTCGCCGAAGGCCTGGATCACCTTGCCGGCCGCGTCGCCGCCCTCATGGCCGTTCAGCAGTACCACCCGGGTCGAGGCCACGTTAAGCGCCAGGCGCAGCAGCGTGGCGACCAGCAGAATGGTTGGGAAGGCGGCAAAATCCAGCGGTCGCAACGCATAGGCGCAGACCAGCAAGACCACTAGCGACAGCGCGATATTGAAGGTGAAGAAGACGTCCAGCAGAAATGGCGGCACCGGCAGCATCATCATGCCCAGCATCGCCAGCAACAGGATCGGCACGCCCAGGCTACCGTGCCGCAGGCCCGCCAGATTGCTGCGCATGGAACTGATCATCTCACCGCGGTTGGCAGCCATTCCCCTCAGATACTCCGATCAAAAATTTGACGTGAAAGCTTTCTTGATCTGTCTCAGGCAAGAACTGTTCCACAAATTCAGAAAAAACCCAGCGCGCAAAAGAAATTGCCTTACCGCCATCGCTCGGCACCATGCATAATCCGTGTCCACGGGGTGATGGTTCCGCAAACGAGAGAGCTCATGCGCGCATTATCCGTACTGTTGTTATCGTGCTGCCTGGCTGGCTGCGCTGCCTCGCCGGAAGAGTCCAGTCTATGGTCAGGTGCCGGTGAGCTGGGGCAACGGTTGATGGGCGCGGTCGGCAGCGGCTCGAACGACAGCCGGGCGGCAGACCAGGCGATGCATGCTCAGGTCGCACAACTGCTGGACCAGCCGCGGATCGACCCGCTGACCCGGTTTCTCGAGCAACATGCCGCGCAGGATGCCAATGACCGCAGCTATCAGTACATCCTCCGCGAGCGCAACAGCCGCTGCCGCGCCATTGGTACGCGTTTTTCGCAGCAGGCACTCACCGACGAGAATCTGGCTTTGTTCCGCAGCGGTTACCAGTACTCTTGCCCGGATCAGGTCGATGCCTTCGCCCAACGCCTAGCGCTCACTCCCCCGGCCACAGCGTCGCCCGCCGAAACTATCGCAACCGGCCCAGTGTCAGCACGGCAGCAGGGGCAGGCGAACAGCTGCTATCTATTGTTCACCATCAAGAACTACCAGCAGGCGCTGCCGTCCTGTATTGAAACCGCCGAGCGTGGCGATGCCAAGGCGCAACATCACTTGGCCATCATTCTGCAGGTTAACGACGATCCGGATCAGGCATATCACTGGGCCCGTCACTCCGCCGCACAGCAACACGCGCCCGGACAGTTACTACTGGCGCAGTTGTACCAGCAAGGTCAAGGCACGCCCATTGATGAGGTCAAAGCACTGACGCTGTTAGAGGACGCAGCGGAGAGTGGTTTAGCCGCAGCACAGTACGAGGCCGGTGTGGCCTATCTGCATGGCTCCGGCAAAGCGGCTGATCGAGGCGCAGCGCAGCGCTGGCTGGAGCGCGCCGCCGGGCAGGATCATCTCCCTGCGCAGCTGCAGCTGGCCGACCTGCACTTCAATGATTCTGGCGCCGAACAGGCCTACGCGCGCCAATGGTTGCTGCGCGCCGCCTCCCAGGGATCAGCCACCGCCCAGTACCGCCTGGGCGCCAGCTACATGGACGGCACCGGTGGCCCCCCCGATTACACCGAAGCCTATATCTGGCTGAGTCACGCGTTACGTAACGGTGAACCGCGCGCCAAGCCCCGAATACAGGCCCTGACCGGGCAGTTGACGGCCGATCAGCTCCACACTGCACGCCAGCGTATCGCCGCCGGGTTCAGTGGTCGACTGCCCTGAGCTTGCCCCCATGAACCGACGCAAAAGCTCCATCATGCTGGTCCTGCTACTGCTGATCGGCCTGTTCATCGCCGGCATGTGGCTGATGTCGAGTCTGAACCTCAACTTTGCCCAGCGCGCCATGTCGGAGCAGCGCCAACAGCAGATTGCCGACACCTTCCATTCCAATCTGGATCGCATCAATGCCCATCACTTTCTGATGGAACAGAATACCGGCGCCCTGGCCCGCATGGGCGAACTTTTCGCCCGGCAGAAGCAGATTTCCGGCCGCGATAACCTGGCCGAACTGGAGCGCAGCGTGGGCACAACCCTACGTAGCCTGCATGACCTGTACGGAGGTGGCATCCTGTTCCATCCGGGCGCCTATCGGCTGTCCGATGTCGGCATCTACGGCCACAGGAACAGCACCGCAACCCATATCACTTATCGGGAAACCGGTTTCGAGAACAAGGATTGGTACCGGCGGCTGCAACCATCTTCCCTGCCGGGAAAGCCCAATGAGCTGTACCACTGGACTGCGGCCTACTACCGCCCCCAGTTCGTCACCGTGGTCATCAGCGTCAGCACCCCGCTGCACGACAGCACCGGCCAGGTCATCGGCCTGGCGGCCACCGACTGGCAGGCCGACGAGGTCATCCGTCTCGTCAGCCGGGTGCGCATTACTCCGGGCACCTTCTCTTTTTTGCTCGACCGGGAGAATCGCAACCTGTCGAGCCTGGCCGAAGCCACCGACGTACAACAGGCCCAGCAACTGATGGAAGCCATCACCGCCCTGCAGCTACCACGGCAATCTCCAGCGCAACAGGTGCCGGCCAGTCTCGGCAGTCGTTACCCCGCCTCACCCATGCAGAGCCACAGGCTGTTCGTCGGCGAGGCCGAATATGCCCTGTTCCATGCGCCCACCGAAGCGGGCATGATCTTCGGCATAGGCATTCCCCAGGCGGAAATTGACGCGGTACTGGCACCCATGCGGGCCAGCAATTTTCGCATCGTGGCAATCATCGTCAGTATTCTGTTGTTGCTCTCGGGACTGATCCTTTACCTGGTCGCCACTACCCTGAAACAGTTGAATAGCCTCTACACCGACGCGCTGACCGGTCTGCCCAACCGCGAGCGGCTACTGCTCGATCTGCAGAAGGACCGGCTCATGACGCTGGTTCTGCTCAATATCGACGCGTTCAAGGAGATCAATGATTTCTACGGCAGCCAGTGCGGCGATCATGTCATTCGCGAGCTGGCAGACGGGCTGCGCCGCCATGTGCATGACACGCCTGCATGGAAGGCGGTGCGGGTCTATCGCATGCCCGGTGACGAAATGGCCCTGCTGTTTCCCGATAGCCCCGGGCAGCAGGTACTTGAACAGCGGCTGGAGAATCTGCGGACTTTCATCAAGGGGCTGACCATCCGCTGGCAGGAAGAGCAGGTTCCGCTCCAGGCAACCCTGGGCCTGGCTGCCAGTGTGCAGCCAGACGGCTCGCCACTGGCCAGCGAGCAGCTCCTGCCCTCGGCCAATATCGCACTCAAGCTGGCCCGGTTGAGCAAACTGAACTATCTGGTTCACGATCCCGCGCACCGCATGCGCGAAACCTATGAACAGAATCTGGTCTGGGCCAACCGGCTGCGCACGGCACTGGAACAGAACCGCATCGTGCCGTGGTTTCAGCCGATCATGAATCTGCATACCGGCCGCATCGACAAGTTCGAATGCCTGGTGCGCATGCTCGATGGTGACGATACGCCCATCAGTCCGGCCCACTTTCTGCCGGTCGCCCGCAAGATTCGCCTGTACCGGCAGATCACCCGGCGCATGGTCGACCAATGCCTGGCGCGTTTCGCCGAGACCGACCTGCAATTCTCGCTGAATCTCTCCTGCGACGACCTGCTGGACAGCGAACTGAGCGAGCACCTGTTGCAACGGCTACAGAACCCGGCGCTGGCCCGGCGGCTGATCTTCGAGATTCTTGAGTCAGAGGGTATTGAGAACTACCAGGCGGTGCGCCAGTTTATTGACAAGGCCAAGGCCCTGGGTTGCCGTATCGCCATCGACGACTTCGGCACGGGCTATTCCAACTTCGAACATCTGCTACGGCTCGATGTGGACCTGATCAAGATCGACGGCAGCCTTATCCGCCAGCTGGACAGCGACGCGGATGCCCGGGCGGTTACCCAGGGCATCGTACGTTTCGCCCAGGAACTGGGCATGCAGACGGTCGCCGAGTTCGTGCACAACGAGGCAATTCTACAGCAGGTGCGCGCGCTGGGCATCGACTTCGCCCAGGGCGCCCGAATCGGCATGCCCGCCCCCGAACTGCCCGCAGGGCTATGCCTTGATGACATCCAGGGTTAGCATGGCCATACATCCCTGCTGTTCCGGAGCCAACATGACCACCCCAGCCGTACCGCTCTCGATTCTGGATCTTTGTCCCGTCACCCTGAATTCGACCCCGGCCCAGGCCCTGCGCAACAGCCTGCAACTGGCCAGGCATGCTGAGCAGCTGGGCTATCAGCGCTTCTGGGTCGCCGAGCATCACAACATGACCGGCATCGCCAGCGCGGCAACCTCGGTGGTCATCGGCTACCTGGCCGCCGGTACTGAGCGTATCCGCATCGGCTCGGGCGGCATCATGCTGCCGAATCACTCGCCACTGCAGATTGCCGAACAGTTCGGCACCCTTGAATCGCTGTATCCCGGTCGCATCGACCTGGGTCTCGGGCGTGCACCCGGCACCGATATGGCCACCGCCCGCGCGCTGCGCCGTGGCCGCACCGATGGTGAGGACTTTCCGCAGATGCTCGACGAGCTGCGACACTACTTCGCCGAGCCCGAGCCCGGTCAACGGTTGGTTGCGGTGCCCGGCGCCGGTCTGGACGTGCCCATCTGGCTGCTCGGCTCCAGCACCTTCAGCGCCCAGCTGGCCGCCAACCTCGGCCTGCCCTTCGCCTTTGCCGGCCAGTTCTCACCCGACTATCTGATGGCGGCAATGCGTGCCTACCAGGATAATTTTGTGCCCTCGGCCACGCTGGAAAAGCCCCAGGCGATGCTCGGCATCAATGCCTTTGTCGCCGAAACCCGAGACGAAGCACATTATCTGGCCAGTTCGCACCAGCAATCTTTCCTCAACATGATTCGCGGCGAGCGCGGCCAGCTACGGCCTCCCGTAGAGGATATGGACGCGCTCTGGCAGCCCCATGAGCGCCATCAGGTACTCTCGACCCTGGCCGGCACCCTGATCGGTGACGAGCAGACCGTCGCCCAGCAGATGGCGGACCTGCTGGAGCGCACCGGTGCGAATGAACTGATCGTCAACAGCCCGATCTATGACCAGGACAAGCGCCACGACAGCTACCGACGCCTGATGGATGCAGCCGCGCGGCTTTGACCAGCGCGGCAACATGACTCGAACTTTGGCGGCGCAGGCCTTTCCAAAACGGTACCCCCGTCCGGAAAAGTCGAGAGCCCACCATGAGCCGCATCCCCCGGGACACCCAGTTTGATAGCAGCGCAGGCTTTCTGCGCAACGGTTACAACTTCATTGCCAATCGCTGCCAGGACCTTGGCAGCGACATCTTCCAGACCCGCATCATGCTGCGACCGGTGTATTGCATCACCGGCGAAGACGCCGCACGCATGTTCTATGTGCCCGGCCGCTTCACCCGCAACCATGCGATGCCACCGACCACGCTGTCGCTATTGCAGGACAAGGGCAGCAGCCTGACGCTGACAGGCGAAGCCCATGCCCGGCGCAAGGAAATGTTCATGGCGCTGATGGGCCCGGCCCGGCTGGAGCAACTGGTGGCGATCTTCGAGGAAGAATGGCAGGCGCGACTGGCCCGCTGGCAGAGCATGCCCGCGGTGGTACTGCAGACCGAAGCCGAATATATTCTCTGCCGCAGCGCCTGCCGCTGGGTCGGCATTACGCTGGATGAGGGTCAGGCAACACAACGTGCGACGGAACTGGCTGCCATGGTCGAAGGCGCCGGCAGCATCGGCCCGCGCAACTGGAAGGCGCAGCTGCTGCGCCAGCGCACCGAACACTGGGCTCAGGAACTGATTCACCAGGCCCGCAACCATCCGCGTGCCGATCCGGCCACACCCCTCGATATCATCGCCCATCACACCGCACTGCACGGCCATGGGATGGATCACCGCACTGCCGCGGTGGAGCTGCTCAACCTGCTGCGCCCCACCGTTGCCATCGCCCGGTATATCACCTATTCGGCGCTGGCCTTGCATCATCACCCCGAGTACCGCGACCGGTTGCAGCAAGGAGAGGAAGGCCTGGCAGAGCTGTTCGCCAACGAAGTGCGGCGCTTCTACCCCTTCTTCCCTGCGGTCGGCGGCATCGCCCTGGAAAACTTCGAATGGCGCGGCCACTCTTTCCACAAAGGCGACTGGATGTTGCTCGACCTCCACGGTACCAACCACGATCCGCGCATCTGGCAGCAACCGGAGCGCTTCTATCCGGAGCGCTTCAAAGATTGGGATCACAGCCCCTACAACTTCATCCCCCAAGGCGGCGGGGAATACTCGCATGGGCATCGCTGCGCCGGGGAATGGCTGACGATTGAGGTGATCAAGGCCGCATTGAGAATGCTCACCACCCGCATGACCTACCAGATCCCCCACCAGGATCTGAGCATTCGCCTGTCGCGCATGCCGGCCATGGTACAGAGCCGCCTGATCCTCACCGAGGTGCGCGGCGTCAGCCCAGAATAGATTGCCGAAGCCGTGACAACCGGCGTAGAATGCCTCGCGCTGCGGGTGTAGCTCAATGGTAGAGCAGAAGCTTCCCAAGCTTACGACGAGGGTTCGATTCCCTTCACCCGCTCCAACGCCTTTCCTGAACCATCCTCAAGTTGTCCGCCTACCCCCTCTATACCGCGCCATACGGGAGACTCAGTTGCCCGATGTATGGCGGACTTACCGCAACATACAGTTCACGCCTTGTATAGTGGCGTGTATAGTCCTTAGAAAATCCATTCCACTATACAAGCCCACTGTACAAGCCCATGAAGCGATCAGAGATAAAGCGCCGGCCACTGGCCGATACCGTGCTGGCGTCCCTTGAGCCTGAGCAAAAAGAATACCGCGAAGCCTATGGCGTGGATCGACTGTACTTTGCCGTCAGCCCATCAGGCCGCAAGCGGTGGGATATGCGATACAAGAAGCCGGGCGCTGATACGTGGTCGTGGCTGGGCCTGGGGTCATACCCAGACGTTTCCGCGAAGAAGGCCCGCGTCGAGGCCGTAAAAGTACTGGATTTACTGGACCGGGGAATTGACCCTGTTGCAGAGAAAGCTGCAGCGAGGGATGCAAAGAAGCAGGCCGTGGCGAACTCGTTCCGCAATTCCGCCGAGGCTTGGTATCAGAAGAAGATTGATGATGGTCGGGCAGAGAAGACGCTCGTCGGGATCCGCTACTGCCTCGACAATGACGTGCTGCCAGCAATAGGCGCCAAGCCGATCACCGACGTTACCCGGGCCGACTGCGCCAAAATCCAGGCAAGCATAGAGAAGCGCGGCGCGCACAACACCGCCGAGAAGGCGCGCACCTGGCTGAACCAGATATTCGGCTGGGCCATCGCTCACGGCCGCACTGAGAACAACCCGGCGTCAAACCTCCGGGATATTGCCGCCAGGGCGCCAGCTGAAAAGCAGTACCCGCACCTGATGGAGGCCGAGCTCCCCGAGTTCCTGCAGGCGCTGCGGCAAAGCCCGAGCCGCATGATCGCACTGACTGCCGCCTGGATGGTGGTCAGGACGGCCTCTCGGCCCGGCATGGTCAGGTTCGCGGAATGGAATCAGTTCGACTTTGACGCCAAGCTGTGGTCGGTGCCAGCCGCCATAATGAAGATGAGCCGCGATCACCTGGTGCCGCTGCCTGATACTGTGGTGACCGATCTGCTCGAGCTGCGCCGGCTGACCGGGCGCGGACGATACCTGTTTCCTTCATCAGGATCCAAGTGCCCGGTGATATCCGATGCGACTATCAATAAAGTATTCGCATTGGTTGGCTACAAAGGAAAAATGACCGGGCATGGTGCACGACATACCTGCAAAACCTTGCTATCCGAACATGGTTGGCCGGATGCATGGTCAGAAATGCAGCTCGCGCACAAGAAGGTGGGATTGCGGGAGGTATACGACAAGGCCGCTTATCTGGAGCAACGCAGAGTCATGATGCAGTGGTATAGCGACTATATTGACGCTCTCGAAGCGGGCATAACTGAAGAAGCAGCAGCAGAACTGAAAGCGCGGGTGCCGTAGCGCCCGCTCCCTCCTCCGCCCGTCCGGGCAATCCCTTCCCTACCGGCAGCTCACTTTCCACAACCCATTCCAGTCCGTTGTGTACCGCGGACTCAGCAATTCCCGACGCATACTCCAACCGGGTGCGGCCGGCACCCGGGCCGGCCGCAGTGTGCCCCTGCCCCAGCGGCTATTGATCTCGTCCAACACACCCATCACCTGCTTCACCGATTGCGGTTGCTCCATGGCGAACAGGTCACCAGTGAACTCGCCCCGCTGCCGTAGATCCATCAACAGGATCTCGGCCTTGGCGTAGGCGTAACCAGTGCGATAGATCGCATCCAGGCCTTGACTTGCGGCCTTGATAACCAGGCGCGTGTCATCGGTCGGGTATGGCAACTCACAGACGATGCCTTTGGCGAACTTCGCCTCATGCGGGTTGAACATGCCGGTACGGATGCTGATGCGCACCTTCTTGCAGAGCGATCCCTGGGCGCGCAGCTTCTCGCATGCTCGGGCGACATAGGTGGCCACCGCTTCGCGGACGGGTTCGATGTTATGCAGGCGCTCGCCAAACGCGCGGGATGAGCAGATCTCCTGCTTTGGCTCCGTCCCGTCCTCCAGCTCCAGACAAGGTACACCCCTCAGCTCCCGGGCGGTCTTCTCAATCACCACGCTGTGCTTCTTGCGCAGCGTCCAGGCGTCAGCCTGGGCGAGCTCCCAGGCGGTGTGGATGCCCATCAGCCCCAGGTGTTCTTTCATCCGCCGACCGACACCCCACACCTCGTCCACAGGCATGTGCTTGAGCAGCCAGTCGCGCTTCTCTGGCGTGTCCAGGTAGACCACACCACCGGTGTGCTGCTGCCACCGCTTCGCCGCAGCGTTGGCCAGCTTGGCCAGGGTCTTGGTCGGGCCGATACCGATGCCGGTGGGAATGCCGGTCTGCTTCAGCACCTGGGCGCGGATCTGGCGGGCCAGCTGCTCGGCGCCATTGATGCCGGTCAGGTCGGCGAAAGCCTCGTCGATGCTATAGACCTCCAGCGCCGGCACCATGCCCTCGATTACCGTCATGACTCGTTGGCTCATGTCGCCATAAAGCGCGTAATTGCTGCTGAACGCGACTATGCCCTGGCGCCGCAGCACATCGCGGATCTTGTGGTAAGGCTCACCCATCCGGACATGGGGTTTGGCATCGGCACTGCGGGCGATCACACAGCCGTCGTTATTGCTCAGCACCACGATCGGCACCCGGCGCAGGTCTGGCCGGAATACCCGCTCACAGGACGCATAGAACGAATTGCAATCGATCAGTGCGATAGCTCGATCAGCCATGCAGAAACCGCCGCAGGCTGCCCGTGACCACGCCCCATACCTCGAACTCATCCCCTTCCATGATGTAGCGCGGCATGTACTTGGGGTTCTCGGACTCGAGTACGAACTGGTCCCCGCGCTTCTTGAGACGCTTCACACAAACATCACCGTTAAGCCAGGCGATCACGATGTGCCCTGACACCGCATCCAGTTTGCGATTCACCACCATCACATCTTCATCAAAAATCCCAACGCCGATCATGCTGTCTCCTGATGCCAGCACCAAGTATGTGTGTGGCGCGTCCACGTCCATCAGCTCATCCAGCGACAATGGCTGATCCATATGATCCAGAGCGGGACTGGGAAAGCCGGCCGGTACCCGGCTGCTGTAAAACGGCAGCTCGATGGTCGAACTGGTCAAAGGGCCTATGATTACTGCATTACTACTCATTAGCGTGACTCGCTGGCGTGACTGGATGTGCATACAGTATTTTGATTCGCCGGCATCGTCAATTTGGCGCTGACAGGAGGTATAGAATGTGTGGTCGATTTGCTCAGCATCGCATTGCCTGGGAATACCTTGAACCGATTGGGCTGGAACTGCCACTGCTTGGCGGCGTCGATCCCGAGCCGATCAACCGGTACAACGTGGCGCCGCGGTCAAAGGTGCGGATACTGCACCAGGACCCGGATGGCCTGCGGTGGGATCTTGTGCCCTGGGGCTGGGAACCGTTCTGGGCGAAGGGCAAGCGGCCACCGGCAATCAATGCTCGGGGCGAGACCACTGCCACCGGTAAGTTCTTCAAATCGATATGGGAGACAGGCCGGTGCGTGATTCCGGCGGACGGCTGGTACGAGTGGGTTAAGGATGCGGACGATCCAAAGCAGAAACAGCCCTACTACATCCACCGGCGCGACAAGCAGCCGATGTATTTTGCTGGGATTGGTCAGTTCAGGCGGGACGGCAGCGAGCCGCGCGAGGGTGATGGGTTTGTGATCATCACTGCGGACAGTGACCAGGGGATGGTGGATATACACGACCGGCGGCCGGTGGTGCTGTCACCTGAAACGGCGGCGAACTGGCTGGATCCAGAGCTGCCGGCGGTTGATGCTGAGGAGATTATTCACCAGCACGGGGAGCCGGTGGATGCGTTTGAGTGGTACCCGGTGGGGAGAGAGGTGGGGAATGTGAGGAATGAGGGGAGTCAGTTGATTACTCCTGAAACCTGAGCGGAGTTTATAATCCTAACGTAATCGAGAATGCCCTTCTCTTGGGCGGGACTCTTGCTTTCGCGGAAGGCAGCCCTAAACTCTTGCATACGGCCTTGAGTTATTCGAAGGCTTCCTTTGCTTAAAATAATATTAAAGACCGTAACAAATGTGGCCGGAGGCTGGGTTTTCGCCTGATTGATTGGAAACCTTGACCTTATTGACGCACGGAGGATTTCCTGCATGCAATTTTCTAACAACACAAAATCATCGGAAGAAACAACAATATCATCCATATAAACCGACAGCTTAACTTCTTCCATCTCGCTTATTTCAGCCAAGACTCTTCCCAACTTGCTTTCATATAGACACATAGAAGCTAAATAGGCTGACTGAACAAAGCCGAACGGAAGGCAATAATAGGGTTCACCATTCCGCTGTAAGCGTACAAGACTTCGGCTGGCAGACTCTACTGCTTTGGGATAGCCCATCCGGGCTTTTAGAGTCCTAATGAGCCTGCTTCGGTTGATCGAACCAAAATAATCTTCAATATCCAAACAGCAAAAGTAGGCATGCTCCATATGCGAGTTAATGGCCGCAAGGTGGCCGCCCGGCTGCAAGTGGTAAAAAAACGGGGGAGGCTTCCAAAGCGTTTTTAATCGGGTCAGAAGCGTCTCACCATAGAGCCTTTCGGGCTCCGAAGGTACGAACACCCAGCGGCCCGGCTTGATTTCAAACTTGTAAATCCAGCGCTCCATCGCAAGCCGTTCCAAAGGTAGTTAATAACCGCGCTCAAATGCGAGTAAAACCCGAGCAACTGATCCAATAGCTTGACTATTGAGATCAAAAGCACGACTCGCTTTTGAGCTAGGCTGTAATTGAAAGAATATTTCATATTACATCCCTCCTCTTAATTCTCGGCGTACCTAGCGCTGGGCGCACGGTCTATAACCAAGGGATACCTGGATGACCATTATCGGCAACCCGAGGATACCGGCATACCATCATCACTGAGTGACAGGAGGAGGGAGCGGCTCTCACCGCCTAACGCCGAGAGACCCCATTCTTACCCAAACGTGACGCATTAGGCAAATCATGGCTCTGCGCGATCGCCCACTCCTGCAAATATTCCAGCTTCTCCCGGTCCTCAATCATTGATCGTCTGATATCCCAAACAGCGCGTCCAGCTGCTCCACTGAGTTCGAGGGAGGCTGCATCGCCCACGCTGCCGGTGCCGGCGGTTTCGGACACGATGGCATCGTTACGGGCAACGACGACTTCGATGCGCAGCCGGCGGCGCTCACCGTCAGCAGCAGAATACAGATTCTCAAGGCGGCGGTTTTCGGATAGCGCATCAGATAGCTCCTCGGTGTGCTTGGTGTCTAGCTGGGCCAACTGGCGGGCCTGATCCTGCTGCTCGGCCTGCTGCTGCAGGATGACGGCGGCATTGGCCTCGGCAATTAGGCGCAGCTGATCTACGTGAGCGGTGCGTTGCTCGGCCAGTTGCTTGCCCATTCGCCATCCGTTGCCTGCCCAGCCGCCCGTGAAGCCGACCAGCAGCAGAGAGACAGCCACAAACATCGTTGTCTTGGTTTTAATCACCGCGCACCTCCTCCGCCAGCAGGTCTGCCAGCACTTCGGCCAGCTGCAGTTTCCAGCGCTGATAGATGACCACGTCACTCGGGTTGCTGATAAAGAACAGCTCGACGATGATGCCGCCGCCACTGCTTACGAATGCAAGGCGGGAATGCTGGCCGCTGCCCTCGCCCTTCGCACCGCGGCTGGCGATGCCCAGGGTCTCGCTGATGGCTCGGCAGATCCGCAAACCCAGCTCCATGTTGACCGGCCGGCTCAGCGTCTCCACGCCGGTGGCCGTGGGCGTGTGGAATGCGTTGCAGTGAAACTCCAGCGCTATGTCGTGCTCTGCCGCCATGCGCCAGGCCTTGGATAGAGGCAAGTTCTCACCGGCTTGGCCGTCTTTGCTGAACTCCACGCCCCGGGCACGCAGAGCCTCGGCCAGGTGGTCGCGAAACTCCAGAGCGATATCGGCTTCGGTATAACCGTTGCCCACGGCGCCGGGGTCAGCGGCGGAGTGACCGGCGCTGATGAACAGTGTTTTGGTTTGCATGGGATTTCCTGAATTGCAGGCATAAAAAAACCCGCCGAAGCGAGTTATATGGCTGGTGTCACTGGCGATATCTCAAATTTGTGCCAAGCTTGTATGGCTCTCGCAAGGAGCGCCCTCGAAGGGGTGTTGGCATCGGATGTGCCGCACCCCTTCTTTTGTTTAACGCTGATGCACCCTCTGGGTGGGTCAGTTCCCAGCAGTGCCGGCTTTACCGCCCCATCACAGTAAAATATTGCTCGCCAGGATGAACAACTCATCCTTCCGCTCTTCTGTAAGCCCCAAGGCATCAGCTGTTGCATTCAAGAACGGGCTGTCCCGGCGATAATCCTGGGCATCATGAAGCGCGACTTCCGCCAGTAGCCGCTCTGTCTCGTCTTCGATCGAGGCGATGTAGTCGACAACTTGCTGCCATAGGCCTGCCTGGATCAGAGCGGCTTTGCCCTGAGCTTTGGTAACGGTGTGCGGGACAACAGGCGCGCCGGGCTCGGCGGGCTGCTGCGGCGCCTCCGGTTCATCCGGCATTTCCGGCTCGGGTTGGCGGACCTCGTTCAGCCGCAGATCAATCCAGCGGCCATCCGGGATATCAACCGGGGCGCCGTTGTCATACTGGCCCGTTTGCGGATTCCAGACACGCTCATAGCAACGAATGGTCAGAGTGACGTCTTCGGGCTCATCAAGCACGCCCGCGTCGGTGACCGGAGTGTGATCCTGCTCCCACTCGATGTTGAAGTACTTGTTGCCGTTCTTGTCGTGCGGGGTTTCGATGTACCAGCCGTCATCGAGGCGCAGGCCGTTGATACCGGTGAGTTGATAGTGGCCGGTAGCGACTTTTTCGAGGGTTACAGAACCTGCCTGGTCGTTGGCATCAATGGCATCGGCGAAGAGCTTGATGACGGGCGATGCAGATTTGAGGAACCCGTTGGAATCAACAGTAGTGTTGCGGGTGTGGTAAAGCTCGGCATAGCCTGCCCAGACCGTATTTTTCGTTCTAATCCACGCCGCGACTCTAGTCCTGGAAAATACGATCTGAGCAGAGTACCTCGAATCAGATCTAACGGCTGCATGAATCACCGGGAAGGTACTTTCGGCACCGAGGCCTATTGGCTTGCCAGCCACTGAGCTGATTCCAGAATAAAAGCCGGGGAAAACTAAATCATCCAGCGAGTTATCAACGGATACCTCGCTTGAAGGGAGGCCATAGCCAATCCCAAAGTCCCCAAACTTCAGCAGCTTGTTGGCCGAGTTGTCTAAGTTGCTAGCGGTCACATCCCGCGTCGCCGCCTCTCCCAGCTGCAGCCCTGCCCGCCCCTGAGCCGGCGTCCCCGTCGCCACCGCCTTACCCGACACACTCATCCCCAGCGCAGTCTGTGCCGCATCCTGTGTCGCTGCCGTTGCCCACGGCTGCAGATTCGACAACTGATCCCCAAACTGCAGCCGCAGCGCGTTGAATGCGTCCGACAGATCCTTGTCGTAGCCCAGCACCGGCACGACCCGGAATGCTTTGCCAGCACCTGCCGTTCCAGCGAATGCCGGGGAAAAAGTCAGCTGAGTGTTGCTGGTGACGCCGGTCACCTCATGCAGCGAGGCGCTGCCTTGGATGGCGATGCCGTCCCCTACCCGGACATTGCCGAGAAACTGCGTGCCTGTGCCTGTTGCGTTTGTGCCGTCAGCTGCGACGGTGAGCGTACCTAAGCCATACCAGGGCATGGTGTTTCCTCTTTTGGTGAAATTTGGGCAATAAAAAACCCGCAGGAGCGGGTGGGTGTGGATGGGCTTATGTCGGGATTTAATACTCCGCTATCAGTACGACTGCCTGATGATCTGCGTCCAACTGGAATGTCCCGCCACCCAAGCTGTCACCCCAAAAATAATTGTTGTACACCTCTACTCTTGTGTTACTAACGAAGCGGGCCATGTAGGCATATACCCCGCTCCCTTCTGAATACCTATTAGCCACCAAGGTATTCAGAAGAAAGTAGTACCGCTTACCTGGAGAAGGCTCCGGGAGATCCAGAGTGACTGTCTGTATTGGTGACGCCGGGGCAAGTATGACGCCTGCTATTGATAAGTTTGGTAACCGGGAGTCGTAGACCGGAACTCCACCACTTTGGTTATATGCAAGCAGGCCGTAAGTTCCGACGCCCGCAATGCTCGCAGCCTCCCTCCTGATGGCGACTAAGTAATCGGTAGGGGCAGGGTAAGTACCTTGATCGGCGTCCTCAGACAAGTAAAAGTAATTTCCGGCTGGGTATATCCCTGTAGGATCTGGACTCCCTCCTGGGTAAGTTCTCTGCGTGCCCATCCAGTACCCGATAGGGGGCCTGATAAAGATCAGGTTTGTTCTATCGAGAGGGCCATTGAAATCGTATGAGGGTCCGCCTGACGCCGAAGTGCCTACCTCTGTTACCACATAGTTCCTGTACGTAGAATCAATCTGGATTACGGCCTCTTGGTTTTTTACTGTTATGCCGAACGCCATATCAATACCTGAATATTAGAAAGTTAATATCCCACGGATAGTCCGTTTGAGTATTTCTAAACTCGAACCCTCCCTCCACCACCCGAACTGAATAGTGAATTGCGGTTACTATGACCCCCCAGGCGCCGTCGGCTGTCATGCCGACCACTGGGATGAATTTCCAATTAAAACTGGACGTGGCTTTGATTACCCCAACAAACCGGGTTAGTCGAGTTGTCACGCCCACGTTTACCTGGGCAATCTCATTCCAGACCCTAAGTCCAAAACTCATAAACAATCCTCCGTGCTGGGCCCTGCCGGGTGGAAGTTGCCTTCGAAAGCGTGGCGGATTTCATGCACCAGGCACTTCGGATAAACCGAGCGCCTGATCCATATCTCGCATTCGCCGTCCCGGCAGGACGACAACCCGTACAGGTTGGTTCTCCCGGGTATCCGCTCCACCACCCTGATGTGCACCGTGGCCTCGGTGCGCTGCATGTCATACCGCTTGGGAGTCTCTGCGCAGCCGGCTACCAGTACGGTCGCCACTATCAATCTATGCATCGAGATCTCCCAGTTGAACCCGCAGCACGCCATTGCCGTCGTACACCTTGGTTGCCCGGTTCGTGGTTGTAGTGCGGCCCTGCCCCGGCACCGAGCCGTTCAGCTCGAACTCCCCGGTGACGAAGTTGAGACGGATGCCAGCCATGCCTTGCACATAGTCCGGCGACTGCAGCACCCCGGTGACGATCAGGTTGATGATGTCGGCCTGCTTGATCACGGCGCTATTGATGATGGTCTGGCCGTTTTCCACTACGAACGGCGCAGTGGTCTCTCCGTCGATTGTGTTGAGCAGGGCGAACCGGTTGGCCTCGACGAGGAACTGCGATTGCAGGCCGCCGGGGCCGTTCTCGATGCCAAGGCCAATGCCGGCGTAAACGTATTCGCCGTTCTGGTTGACCTGCATTTTGACGGCCCACATCGCTGAAAGACCGCTATCCAGATCAGCGACTGCCTGGCTTACAGTCTGCACTGCTGCCGTCGCTTCTCCTGCCTCCTGAGCAGCCTGATTGGCGGTGTCCTGTGCGGTGGCGGCAGCGGCGGCTGCATCCGTTGCGGCTTTATCCGTTACCGGCTGCCACGACGAGCCTGCCCAGCGCTTGGGCGTGTTGCCCCCCCCCTGTGGTATCGATCCAGAGGTTCTGGGTTTGCCGATCAGCTACCGCTGGGGTGGCCGACTGGATCAGCACCTTGCCTTTGCCCTCAGCAATCCCTGCTGCGCTGGCCGCATCTTGCGCCGCTTGGTCTGCTGCGCTTTGAGCGGTTTGGGCGGCCTCCGACACCGTGCCGATTTCAGCTTGAACAGTCGATATGTCTTCTGCTCTGGCTGAAGACTCGTTCGCCACGGCCTGCTGCACCTGCTGTACTGCCGCACCGGTGGCAAGCTCTCCGTCACCTGCCGGCATCCGTGCTTCGATTGTTGATGCCCGCTGGCCCAGCGCCTCATCACGGCTGACGCTGGCGGTATCCACCTGGCCGACCGTTGCCGATACGCCTTCAATCTCGGCACGCATGGACACAGATTGCTCGGCCAGCGCCTCAGTTTCCGACGCCCTGACCTGCTGTTCGAGCAGCAGTGCTGCATTGGTATCAGCCAGATCTGCCCGCAGCAGCAGATCCCGTTCTGCGCTGGCCTCGGCCTCGGTTGCAGTTACGCGGCGAGACTCGGCAATCGACGCCTGCGATTGATACCCCCGCAGCGCATCGGCCTTGTCCCCGTCTGCCCGGGCCGGGCGGATGGAAGCGGCAATTCTGCTGGCCTGATCTGCGGTGGCGGTGACTTTACCGTCCAGCAGCTGGACTTCCTGCCCCACAGATTCGATTGCGTCAGCATTGCCGGCTATGCCGCTCTCGGCGTCTTCGACTCGTCCACCCAGGGCGGTAATAGCCTGCCCCTGGCTGGTGATCGTGTTGCCCTGCTCGGTCACCGTGCTGCTCACTGCCTGCAGTGCTGACGAGTCGGCCTTTGAACTCAGCCCATCAAGTGCGCTCTGGGCGGCTTCTGCAGCATCCGTTGCCACTTTGTCGGTTACCGCCACCCAGGCCGAACCATTCCAGCGCTTCGGCGTATTGGCCCCGCCAGTCGTGTCGATCCAGAGATTCTGCGGCAAGCGCTCAGCCGCGGCTGGGGCGCTGCTTTGGAAGAACACCTTGCCCTTGCTACCAGCGAGGTTTGAGGCGTCCTGCGCTGCTTGCTGTGCGGCATTGGCCGTCTGCTCTACCGTGCCCAGCGAAGTAGACAGGTTCACAATGTCCTGAGCGGATGAGGTGACTCGTCCATCGACTTCCTCTACCTCGGCACGCAACGCAGCCAGTGCTTCAGACGTCGCCACGCCTTCCAGCTCGGCCTGCATAGCCTGGATGTCCTGGGCCAACGCACCGTACTGATCAATCCGGACCTGAATCTCCTGCTGCAGGCCGGCAGTCGTGGTGCCCAGCTCAACCGCCAGCTGATCAAGCCGTCCAGCCGTGGCCTCCGACTCGCTGGCAAACGCCTGCTCAAGGGTGCTGAGCTGCGCGCTGGTATCGCCGATCTGCGCATCGATCAGCAGCAGACGTTCGGCCAGGGCTTCCTTGTCGCTCGCCTCCACCCGGTCCCGCTGGGTGATGGACGCCTGGGTCTCCCAGCCCCGTAGCGCATCCGCCTTGTCACCATCAGCGCGCTGCCCGCGAGTAGATGCCACCAGCGTATTGAGGGTTTCTGCATAGGCCCGCTGCGCTCCGGTGATCTCATCGACCTGCACCTGCATGTCGGTGACCTGGATGGCAAGCGCGGCCACAGCCTCGCCAATGGAGGCGTAGTCTCCGACCTTCCGCCAGTAGGCCTCATTGGTAACCGGTGTGCCCGCCGGCACATCTTGCTCGGCGCGGTATAGGGATTCACCAGAGCGCACCAGCGTGCCCTGCAGGTAGACCTGCTCTGGGCTCCATTCCTCTGTGCCGACGAGATCCGCCAACTGAGTTTCCAGTAGGCCTATCTGATCGTTGAGACTGGCCACGCTGGTTTGCAGACCTGTATCCAGGTCGCTCACCTGGTCGTTCAGGTCCGACACCGCATTGTTCAGGTTCGCTATATCGCCGGCCAGGTTGCCAAACTCGCCGGAAACCTCGTCGATGCGCTCATTAACGGACCCGGGACCGTCGCCGGAGATCTTGCCGACTTCCTCTTTGAGGTGCTGGCCGAGTTGGGATTCGGTAATCTGGTCCGCCAGGTAATCAAGAATCTCGCCGGCGTCAGCGCTCGACTGCCCCATGACCCAGCCAGACCATGGACCGATGTTGCCGGTGCGGTCTACCAGCCTGGCCTGGAAATAGAACACCCGGGCAGCAGCAAGGCCTGCCATGGTGTGATTGTCCAGCGGGTAGGCGTAGTCGCCCAGGTGCTGCGCGCTCTGCTCCGACGGCTGAGTGCTGTACCGGATTTCGGTGCGCAAAGCGTCCTCGGCGCCTGCCGGGAACCCCCAGCTCAGCTCAATGCCGAAGACGATCGAGCTGGCATCCAGAAAGGCTACTGCCGGCGGCTCACCGGTTTTACCCTCCAGCAGAATCGCCTCGCTGTAACCCCATAGGCTGGGCACGTCCAGGCTGTTGATGGCGCGCACGCGCACCTGATAGGTGCCAGCATAGATGCCACGGACCTCGATTTCGTTAGTGCCAACGCGGCCGGCAAAAACCCAGTCCCCGTCATCTTTGCGCCACTCCACGTCGTACCGGGTAGCGCCCTCGGCGGCATCCCACATGATCGTCATGGTAGTGACGGCCATGGTTTGCTCGATCATCCAGTCGCTTATGGCCCGGATGTTTTCGGGCGCCGACTGTACTGCCGCCGGAATGCTGGTGATCGGTCGCTGACTGATAATGGCGCCGCTGTCTACGGCCTGGTGCTTCTCGGCAACATACTTGCTGGCGGTGATGGCGTATTCCAGCGGGCCTGCCTCGCCGATGTTGATAATCCGAAACCGCTGGGTGGCCAGCGTGTCAGATTCCCAGGCCCAGACGCTCTGGGCCACAGGGGCCGCATCAAATGCCGGGGAAACAGTAATTTGATTCCCGTCTACCGACTCAATGGTGCGGTTCTGCGCGTTACCGTTCGGCAGGATGCAGGTCAATTCATCCCCGGCGAGCGCGCCGTCAATGCTGTCGACGGTGACGGTGTCGCGGGTCGCAGTGGAGATCCGGCCGCCAATGCGTCTGCCGGCCCTGGCATTGTCTGCCACTCGGATAATTTGCCCAGGGCGGCCGCGCACGCCATCAAGACCAACCGAGAAGCTAACTATCTCCGACTCAAGCAGGTTCGTCAGGAGGGCCCACTCTCCCGCCCGCAACGCCTGCCCCTCAGAAGTGCAGCCGATCGAGGTGATCTCTACCTTTTGCAAGCCAAAGCGCGCCACAGCGGCATCATCCTGGACGTACGCCACCTTCTGGCGGTACATGTCGGTCGGATCGTTCCAGGTCACCAGCGCGGCGCTGTACCGCGTCGAGCGCTTGCTGCCTTTGTACGAGAACTTGCCTGCAATGACGTTGCCGTTGGTGTAGGTGAATACCGGATCGGCAGGCATATCGGCGGAAACAACAGCCTGGCCGGCACCCCAGTAGGTTATGCCGCGGAATATGGCCGCAATGTCCTGCAGCGCCTTGTAGGCGTCGGCCTGTTTCTGCAGGTACAGGTTGCAGGTAAAACGAGGCTCCATGCCGCCGCGGCCATCGGGCACTAACTGGTCGCAGTATTGGCCGATCTGATAGAGGCCCCACTTGTCCACTTGGTCGGCATGGATACGCTCACCCAGGCCGTACCGCTGGTGAAGCAGCAGGTCGTAGTAGACCCATGCCGGATTATTGCTGTAGGCCGGCTTAAAAGTGCCGTCCCATACGCCGGTATACAGACGGGTCGTCGGATCGTAGTTGCTGGGCACGCGAATGATGCGGCCGCGCATGTGGTAGCCACGCTTCGGCACCGACCCGCCGAAAGTTTCAGCATCGAACTCCAGGGCCATCAACGCGGAATTTGGATAGCGGAACTTGGCGTCAATGATCTCGGTGATCGAGGTGATGGTGGTGGTATCAGCGATCGCAGATGATTCGCTATTGGCCGTCAGCCGGCGAACGCGCAACCGCCACCCGCCTGCCGGACGGCCGGGCAGGTCAATACGGATAGAGCGCTCGTATCCGCCAGCCGTCTTGCCGTTGAACGCGCCAACAAGCACTTCCTGGAACGCCCCGGTGCCTTCCGCCACATCAATGGCGTAATCAATGCGATAGCCATTGGTATCGCCATTGGAGGTGTTCTGCTGAGCCAATCGCGGCACGGCGATATTGATACGCACCGCCGACAGGTCAAGGCTGGTAACACTCCGGACCCACGGGGCATCCGAGCGCAGCTCGGTCGAGATGCCAATATTGTTCTCGACCTGCGCGAACCCGGGAATATGGCTCTGATTCTGAGTGCCGGGGCGGAACTCCCATTTCAGGCTTGGGAATGTCGGTGCACCACCGGAGGCGCCGGGTGTCTCGTCCAGAAAGATGGACGCCTCGCCATCGACCAGGCCTTCGATCTCGCCCTCGGAAACAAGGTCGACGATGCGCGCATAGGCAATGCTGACAAGGCTGTCCGGGGCCTCGCGGGGCGGACGCTGCTTCTTGCTGCCGCCCTTGGCGCCCTGAATAACATCTGTCATGCCCTGTCCTCAGCGTAAACGCCGCCTGAAATAACGGCCGAACCAATGATCATTTCCCCGTAGAGCAGCGGCACAGGATTGCCCTGGGCCTCGGTATTCACCGCCCCATTGAATGAGTAGCTGGGTCTGTTTTCTGGGGAATCTTGCGAACCCATGCCCTGCGGCTGGGGCGACAGCATCATCATTGCGCCAGCAGCAGCCATACCTACGCCGCCGGCGATCATGCCCATCCCTATTGCAGTGGTAGCGCCAAAGGTGAAGAACCCAGCAGCGACCATTGCCACGCCCAGGACCACGCCGAACACGCCGCCGGACTTGGCGCCGGCAGGAATGTGGGCGATACGGATATCTTCCGAGCCGGCCGGGTGGCGCAATTGCTCTGGGTCCAGGTTGTCCTTGCCATAGAACACCGCGTACGTGCCGGGGGCGTTGACGAGGTGTTGCTCGAAGCCGGGCAGCAGTACGCCCAGGGCCCGCACGGCCTCTGCAGCGCTGGACACAGCCAGCCGGTGAACCCGTCCGAACTTCGCGCCTAGCTTGCCGTAAAGCCTAATTGTCCTGAGTTTCATGGCGCCAAATGCTCACTGTCTTTTCCAGCCAATAGCCGCCATACGGGTCGCGCCTGGAGTCGCGCCCGTACAGGTGGTGGAGGATTGATTGGGGAGCCGGGTAGTGCTCTGGCTCCGACTGTAGGGTTCCGTCTTCGAGGTAGATGCCGGCGTGGTTCGGTACAGGTGACCGGATCTGCATCAGGATCACGTCGCCCTGCCTGGGTTCGGAAACCTGCCGAAACCCGGCCTTGGGCAGAAGCTCCCGGTAGTAATCCTTGCCGGCGTCCCACCACCCGTCCTCGCGGTCGTAGGTGCCCAGGTCGATTCCCAGCTCTCGCCGGTAGTAATCCAGAATGATGGCCAGGCAGTCGTGGACGCCATGGATGAACTCGCGCCCAATCAGCAGCGCATCGGCGCCCATTGGCGAGATCCACGCTGGCTCATCGGCCACCCCTACCGTTACCGGGATGATTGCCCACGGCAGGCCTGATTCCTCACAGCCCAGCCGATCCGCCTCGCTGGCCATGGCTGGATAATCAGGGTGGCTATGCACCACCGCCTGGATCTCGCCTTGACGCATAGCCGCCTTGTAATCGGCAGGGTCAATGACGAAGTGCTGGCCTGGCGTGCCCGCGATGTTCCGGCAGGGTCGGTATTTGCCGGCCACCAGCAGACCGCAGCATTCGCGGGGATATTCCTTTTCCGCGTGCCGCAGCGCTTCTACGGGTAATTTCATGATTCGCGCCCACGAAAAAGGCCGCACATGGCGGCCTTGAGATGGATGGTTTGGCTATCGGGTCAGAGCAGCAGCAGGAAATCCACCGTACGGTAGTTCCCCGTGCTCACCGAACCGAAGCTTGCAGCTTTGCAACCGCTTGCCGCATCGATCGCGCCCGGGGTCTGCGGTGGGGCTGTCGAGTTCATCCGCAACCGGCGAGCCGTTGTAGCCGCACTCCGGCCCCCGGTACCGCCATGAGCAGTGGTTTGCAATGATCTGGCGGCGAGGCAGCTGCACACCTTGAAAGTCCAGCGCGCTGGCCAGCTCGAACTCGATAACCTCGGAGGTCTCACCGACCTTCTGCTCGATGTACCAGGTGTCAGGGGAGAACTCCTCGTCAGGGTCGGCTGTGGGCTGACCATCCAGGTATTTGGACAGCGTCCGCTTACGGGTGAGCTTGGCGCCCACCAGGTCATCGAACTGCAGGCACAGCGCCGTAATAAACCCGCCCACATTACCCATGGATAGCCGCGGCGATGGCAGCGCGCTCCCGCTCATCTCAAAGCCGCTCGCTTCAAGCGGCCAGGGGTCATAGCTACGCATCTGGAACACGATCGGACCAGCGTCGTGGTTGTGGAACAGATAGGTGCCCGCCCCGATCGCCTCGGCGTCCAGGATGTACAGGGTTACGATGTCGCCCGGCTCAAGCGTTTGAACGTCTGCTGAAAGGGTCATGGGTGAAATACCTCCCGGAACGTCGCCATCAGCTTGAAATTGCCCGCACCCTCCGGGTCAAGGCTGTAGCCGCCTCGACACTTGAACAGCTTGGTCTTACCCAGCGGGGTCTCCCACTGAAAGGCCTTAGAGCCGCCATGCCTGTCCAAGAACTCCGACATTTCCTTTACCGGCATGCCGCTGCCGTCCGTCCAGTGTCCTGCAGCAGACACCTGCCATGCTTCCCTGCGGATATTGATGCCGTCCCCGGCATCCTGCGTATACCCGTCCCCGAACCCTGCGCTGAGTGTGCTGAACGAGGCGTCCGCTCTCGTAGCGTTATCGACCGGAAAGTCGAACTCTTCCATTAGCGGCCACCTCCATACATTCGCCAGAGCATGCCGCCCGGACGAGATTCTTTTTCGATCATTGACATGAAGGTCGCCCGCATCGCGCCAGCAGCCATCTCGCCTTGCGCGCGCGACTCCTCTTGCGACATGCCTGCCTGCGACTCGACCACGACTTGAGCGGTGAAGCTGATATCCGGCTTGCCTCCACCACCGCCAGCCTTCTGCTTGGTATGGTCGATGATGGTTTCTCTCGGGTGGACCATCGCCATGAAGCCGCCCTTGCCATCAAGGCCGCCCACGCGCGGACCGTTGCCGGTATATCCGCCGCCGTCGAAGCTCATTGATGTGCTGGCGATAGTTGAGACGATCCCAGCAGTAGATGCGGCGACCGTAGCCATGGCTCCCAGGTTCGCGGGGAAAGGGAGCGACATTGAGGCGGATGCTATGGCGCCCTGAATTGCCACAATGGACCGGGCAATCGCTGCGGCCTTCTCAACTGCAAACATGGCCTTGTAAACACCAGACTGCTCGCCTGCGAAAGTACCCGCCATGCTCGTAAGGGTGCCAAACAGCTCTTGGGCTGAAGACAAGGCCACCTGCCGCCGAGCGGAGTCAATGTTGTCGAGCTGGGCGTTGTGCTGCTCATGGATATTTCGTACCCGCTCGGCGTAGGCCTCCTCATTGATTTCCTTCAGTTCCAGGAAGCCGCGCTGCTTCTCCAGCTCCGACGCCCTCCACGCTTCCAGCGCTGCAGCCTGCTCGCCCAGCTTCACAAGCTCGCCGGTAGCGCCGCCATACATGGCGTCTGCCCCCTGACTCTGTGGGGCCTGGCTTACTCCCTCCACGGTGCCCGGCGCCTGGTCGGCATTCATCTGGATCTCGCGGATGGCTCTCAGGTTCTTAAGTCGCTGAGCGGCCTCAATGTTTCCGGCTTTCTCGTACTGCAGGACTTTCTCGGCATACTCCAGCTCAAACTGAGCGTCATTGGCCGCCCGCAGCTGCCCCGTCTCGCGCAACAGCTGAATGCGCAGTTGCTCCTGCTCGGTCAGGTCACGCTTTGCGTCCAGCTCTGCGGCCAAGCCTTCCAGGTACTGGATCTGATCCCCGGCAATTCCTTGCAGAGAGCCCTTGGTGATTTCGTAATTGATCCGGGCGGCTTCACTGTTCTGGCCGTAGAGCGCGACTTGGCGAGCAAGCGCTGCGCTGGCCGAATCATATGAGCTGGCAAGCTTCTTTGCCTCTCTGTCCGCTTCCGCGGTAGCGGCTGCAACCAATCCGAGCGGCCTTACCCCTTCCCGGAACCCGCCAAGCTTTTCAAGCACTGAGTCGAGTTCGTCGTTCAGAGCCGCAACACCCTCCTCGCCCTTCATCTCCTGAAGGGTGCCGCTCAGCCCTTTGATCATGAGCTGCAAGGATTTTGCCTGCGCTTCGATCTGGCCGCGATCAAGCCCGCGGATAGAGAGCAGCCAGTCGGGCGACATGAGATCAGCGGTCAGGTTATTCAGCTCTACCTGGAGAGAAAGAACCTCCTCTTCCATCCGCTGGACTTCTGTCAAATGCCTTATACCGGCCAGTCCGTCGGTCAGCGCGTCAAAGAACCCATATGTTGCCGTAGCAGCCTGAATTAGCCATGAGGTGAGCGTTACCAGCCCGGACGCTATGTTGGCTATGCCCTGGATTGTATCGGGGTCTTGCAGGAGCTCTGCAAGCGACTCAATGGAGGTGATAAGCCCGCCCGAGGCTCCCGTGGACTCGTTCACCTGCCCGATCAGGACGTTAAAGCTATTCTGCAGCGTGACCACTGCGTCGCCCACCGATGTCTCCATGGAGTCGGCCAGCAGGCCATTAGTTTCAGCAGTGCGGCGCAGCGATTCATTCAGGGCATCCAGGCTCAGCTTGCCTGTAATGCCAAGCTGACGAATTTCCTGTGTCGTTTTTCCTGTCGCGTCGGCAATACCATCCACAATGGTTGGCATGGCCGCCAGCAAGGTCTGCCACGTCTCCGAGTCAATGCGGCCCGTCTGGATCGCTTTTGAATAGGCGTTAATCGAGGATGCCGCCCTGTCCGCGGACGCCGCGTTGGTCACAAGCAGATAGCTGAAGCTGTCTGTAATATCCAACGTCGCTTCAGTGTCGTGCCCCAGAGACTTGAGCGCGTCAGCGGTCCTGATGTACAGCTCTTGTGCTTCAGTCAATGGCCGGTAGGTGCGCTGCGCTGTCTGAATCAGCCGCTCCTGCACCATTACGTACTCTTCAGATGAGGCTGTGGCCATGCGCATCCGGGCAGCCATCTGGCCATATTCGTCTGAAGCGCGGATCACTGCGCGAACACTCAAGAATGCAGCGAGGGGTGCGGCCAGCCGCGCGATAGTGCGTCCCAGTGATCCGGCCTGCGAGTCTACGGCTTTGGCCGTACTGCCAAGCTTCTTTAGCGCCCCATCAGCCTTGGGCACCTGTGTGCTATCGACCGAAACAACTAGTCGTGCATATTCGGTCATGGCCGGACTCCAAAGTGTAGGCGGTGATTCTCAGCTATGCGCTCTATCGCCCTGCGCAACCTGGGGTTGCTTATCAGCAGCTCGACTTTGTCCGAGTCTCGGATCATGGGTAGCGACCAATCGGCAATCAACGAGACAGCTAGCTCGGCTCGACGCAACCTGAGCTGGTGTTTGCGCTCCTGCGGGTCGCCATGGATAGCTTTGCCGTCTTGCGCTGCCCGCAGCAGCACCGCCCTGCTGGCCTGCTTAAACTCGTCGGAGATCACGGAGCGGACACGCATCCACTCCTTGTTACCGCTCGGGTCCTCCAGGTCGACATGCACGCCATCGCTCGCACGGGTCTTCGTGTAAAAGTCTTGGGGCTGCATGGCTTTCCTTTGGGCAATAAAAAACCGCCCGGAGGCGGTTTGTATGTCTGGATGAGACCTAATGGAGAGCCAAATTCTCGGCGCGCCATTTATTGTCGTTTTTCTGATACACCATGGTCACACTGAAGGTAGTCCGGATCATGGCGCCGAACGAATTCTGCGAATCAACTGAGCCGACAATTGAATGCCTGCAGTCGCCCAAATAGCTGTAGGCGTCAGGCTTGTATGGAAAATCAGCTGTCGAAGGTGCTTTTAGCTGCCTCTTCACGAAATTGTTTGACATCACCCAGGCGTAGCCTTGATCTGAGCACATTTTATCGGCACGACTTACCTTGGGCGCCTTATCGTCAGAGCATGACTGCAAAGCCCCGATTACCAGCATGATTACCAAAATTATTCCTATTATGCGCATACCCTGCCCTCCCTATAAGAAGGCTTGAGCATACCAAAGCGCCAGCACCAAGGCCCAGCTTCTGCTGGGTTGATGGGTATCCCGGCGTGACGCAGCCTACGCGGGCGGAATACTCCCGGCGCACTCAGAACAGGGTGCGGCGCTTGGCTGCATGCAAAGCCAGTTTAATCTGCTGTGCGTCAGTGGTAGCTTTGGGCCCCTTTTGCAAGGAAATCCGATGCTGCTGAGCATTACCCTGCCATCTCACCGAGATACCACAATAATGGCTGACACTCTTAGTCTTTTCTTCGACTCCTTCACCACCCTTTCCGCGCTGGCTGCGGCGGCCTCAGCGACCCTTGCCTGGTGCTCCATCACGCAGCAGCGCAAAGAACATCAACAATCTGCTGCGCGCCGAGAAAATGAACGCCTACTTGAGCATGCCACCACCTCTCTAGAGAGAGCCTTTTCCGCCCTTATGAGTGGCGACCTTTCTCAGCCATCCCCGCCAAGGGATAGGCTTGCCTGGCTTACTGCTGCCCGACTGGTAGAAGAGTTCAAGGAAACAAAAGCTAGAATAAACGACCCTCTTCTCAAAAGAGAGCTGGAGAGCCATGAGGAGCACTGGCGCAGACAGTTCTATTTGAAGCTTGAGCCTCTCGCAATGGCGAATGTTGCATACTTCAAGCCTGTCGATCCTCGTGATGATGAGGCGATCCTCCTAGCCTCAGCGGTGGTTTTGCATGCTTTTGCCGACTGGCCAGAAGGTAGAGACGACCCCCTCGACGCGTTGGGAAGCGCGAAGGAAGCCAGGGATCGATTAAAGCCTTCAAAGAAATGGTTGTCTCTTGGCTTAGCAATCGACAAGTGAATTACGTCGCCACGGATACCAAAGCCCAGAAAGCAAAACCCAGCCGGGGCTGGGTTCTGAGCTGGATCCACTGGGATCAGCGGCCTATTTGGGCAAGGGCTTCATGATCTGCTTCAAATAACTAAGAATAACCCCGCCAAAAGCGCTGCTAAATAGCATCTTGTCAATTTCCTGAACATTCTCAGGTGAAAGCCACCGCCAACAGAGCGGCGACCCCATATGCCAAAGCCTGATCAGTACGAGCATCCCGAGCGCTATCGCTCCGCCGCGCAGAGCCCAAACAACAATTTTATGCACCTCTTTTTGGACGGCCTTCTTTCCGTCCTCCAAGATATCCTCCTCTTTCTCGGCTTGGCGTATGGCCTTAGAAGAAATGGGAGAAATGCCAGCTCCAATGGCAGAAAAGTCTTTAGGCTCAGGCATGCTATTGAGAACCGATTCTTTCCTTGTAGTGGGACTCAATCAACTCATTAGGGATGATGGCGCCCCGGTAATTATCCCCGCCAGACTGTCTCCATACTTCATCCCAAGGCGTCCCCTGGCGATGAGTCAGTGCAGAAAGCTCTACCCCGGAACAATCTGAATAAACATCCCATACTTTATCGAGCAAGGCGAGTGTCTGTTCATCCGGACACTCGTTACCAGGACTTCCATCACCTGGCACCCCATAATTATCTATTGGTGCATCGATGGGGCGACGCCCGTAATGCTTGATCTTTCTGTACAGGTCAGGAATAACTGGCCCATACCGCCAGGCTTGCACGGCATCATTGATGAGGTTGGTGGAGAAGTATCCGCGATGCCATCCGTGGGCGATGTAAACCAGCTTCAGGAGCTTCATTTGGGTAAGCTCGACGCCGGTATCAAACGATTTCTGGATGAAGTAGTTGGCAACGGTTTCGCTGTGCATCATACCCACCTCCCTAGAATTCGATTTATACACCATTCAAAGTGCGGGCCGATTATCCTCATGTCAAGCCTAAAGTCAACAATTGTGACGCGGTGCCGTGACATAAATATGCCCGACCACCTCCCTGTATGCTTTCACAGTGCCACCATTCTCGCCGATGCGCTTATGATGGCCGAAACCCCTATTCGCGAGGTGTGACATGGATCCGATTACAGGCGCATCAGCGCTAGCGTCAATCGTTGGCCTGATAGGTCAATTCAAGTCTGGCCGGGACGCAGCCAGAAGCGAAGACTTTAGCGAATTCATGCAGTGGCTGATCGAGAGCAATCAGTCAGAGCTTAAAAGCATGATCGAGGCGAATCAGACCACCACAATCAGCATCAAGGCGATCCTGAATCAAAACCAATCGAAGCTGGAGTCTAGCCTGGCCCAAATTGGAGAGGCGCTTGCGACCTTCACCAGCACTATTGACGGCTTCTCGGGCCTGAGCAAAAGCTTGCTTCCCGGAGCGGTGCTGTCAGACCAAGCCATCCATATCTTGACAAAGTTTGAAGCGGCTCAGGCAGGAGCAGCTCTAATAGTCGAATCAATTAGTGACGACCCGCATCTGCTTTTCCTTGATGCAAACGGCGGCGTGGCTATATCAGAACCCAGATTCCTTCAAAATGATCTTGACACCCTGGTGTCTCTTGGCCTGCTAACGCAAGGGCGCAACAGCAGCGGCAAGATTATTTTCAACTTTACACGTGCAGCCAGCAGGTTTGTGACGAGCCTTCACGATTCGCCGGCTTAGCTTGCAGCCACCCTTTCCTCAACCGAAGCAAGGCGGCGCATCAGGTCAATCTCGAATGGCTGTAGCCGGCGGCCGTGGAGATCCGCCCAGGCCTTCAGTTCAGTCAGCGAATCAATCGGCCTGGCGGAGCAGTACCACTGCCAGATATAGGCCAGTTCCTCAGGGCACGGCGGGCCGTCCAGCCTTGCTGGTCGCTTGCCGGTCTTCTTCGCTATCGCCTCCAGTTGGGCGCGAATGGTGATCCGCCTATCCGGCCCTTTCTTCGGCCTGGGCCCGGCCGGCTTCAGCAGCCCCAGCTGATGCTCAGCGAAAGCGATCAGCCCTTCACTGAGCTCGCTGAGCCTTTCCGAAAAAAACGCTGGCGATTCGACGCAAAATGATCGACCTCCACGGCCAGGTGCGGTGCCTCCCGCAGGAACTCCTCAAGCGCCTCAGGGGTGAGCTCAGCTTCAAACGACCAGCCCATTATCAGCGCGGCATGCAGCTTCAGCCCGGCTTGGCGGTTTTTCTCGGCCCGCTCGGCCTCATCCTCGATAGCTGCATTCGCCAGGATCGTCCGGCGGTGCGCGTCCAAGGCTGCCTGGAACTCATCAGAGTCAACGCCACGGATCAGCAACCATTCATCGGTGGGCGTGCCGTCAGGCAGCGAGAGCGGCAATTTCTCGCCCTCGTTGGCCTTCGACCGCGTGAAAAAGTCGCTCGGATTCATTATGCGGCTACCCGGGTAATCGTGATTTCAGTATCGAGCGCCTTGTCGTTGAAAGCGCGCAGGTCATAGCTCTGGATGATCGGGTCGTCTCCGCTGCCTTCTTCGGTCGCAGTGGTCAGCTTGGCCTGGGTCATGCTGATCTGGTAGGAGTTCTGGCCGTCGGTCAGAGTGACAACCAGCGGCGTTTTCGTCTCGCCCAAGTACTTGGCCTTGAGACGGTCATCCTCGATGTAGGCCGACAGGCTGCCGCTCAGGTTGATGCGGCCCAGCTTGACGTCGTAGGGGTCGCGACCGAACAGGCGGTAAATTGCCTCCATGCCGTTGTCCAGGCTGATGTTCAGCGCGGTGGCGTGGTTGAGACCGATGCCGCCCTCCAGCAGATCACCCTCAAAGGTGGTCATCATCACTGTGTCGGTGGGCTCGGCCAGGGATTCGGTCTCGGAGTCGTACTCGTAAATCTCTTCCGCCTTGCCGATGATCGAGAACGTGACGCCGATCTTGCCCTGCAGCGGGCAGTCAATGGCCAGGGTTCCGGCCTCGCAGCCACGGTAGATCAGCCAGCGGCCTATATCCGCGTTGTGCTTGAGGACGGCGAAGCTCCGGCGATTGCTTCCGGTCTTGAGCGAGTCGCCTTCCCAGGTGCCGTGGAATGCAGCTTCCAGCAGCATGTCGAAAGTGCCGAAGGTCAGCTCAGCCTCAAGGTCACCGGTTACGCTCGATGCACCGCGGCGCGATTCGGCGGTATGGCGACCCGGCAGCCTCTCGTCAGACTCCAGCTCCTCGAAGGATTGGGACAGGCCGTTGCTGATTAAGCGCAGCGGCTGCCAGGGCGTGGCGGGATCGAGCGTGCCGTCCGCGCCTTCCAGCTTAAAGTAGGAACTTTCGTTGACGCCTTGTGCGTATGCCATTTCATGTCTCCAGATACAAAAAACCCGCACAAGGCGGGCGGGGTGAGGTTGCTTGCCGGTTACTTCGGGAATACCCAGGCTGTGTAATGCACGTCGACGCTAACGAACTGCCAGAGTTCTTCCTGGCGGATCTGGCTGCGCTGCGATTTTCGGATCAGTACGCCCTGCCCTTCATACTCGAGCCGGCGGCCCTTGTGAAAGAAGCTCAGCGCTTTCTGCGCATCGCCCAAGATCGGGGCGGTGCCGGTGCCTTTCGGGTGGAATATGTCGATTTGCAGGATGCCCATGCGCTCGTCGGGTGCGTGCTGGCCCAGGCCGGCCGGGTCGTTCGAGCTGGGCAGGTCGGTGATGCGCGCCCAGCTCTGCCCGCTCACCGGGTCAAACCTCACGCCTTCGAACGCTGTTCGCTCCCGCGGCATAACACCACAAGCCAGATAGGCAGACACCAGCGCGGCGTTTATCTTGATTTCGCTCATGTCACACCTTGTTCTTGCGAATAGCCGCGTCGACCATCTTCTGCACGCGGTCCATGTTCTTGCGCACCATGCCTTCGGGGGCCTGCTTGGAGCTGCCGCGCTCGAGGTCTTCGATGTACGGCAGGTTATTGGACAGGTAGGTAACCTGCCCAGCGCCAGCCGGTGTGTGCTCACTGATCTCAGCAATCGCGCTGCGGCCGGTCTTATCTAGCCGCTCGGTCTCGCCTGTGACAGGTCGGTGCACGCCTGTGAGCCAGTTGCCTCTTGCCCTGCCGGTGTCAACTGGCGTCAGCTTTACGATGCCGCCAAACAGCTCCAGGGTGGCCACCCGCGTGATCTTGTTGTGAGCACTGGTCGTCTTGGCGATGAATCGCCGCATATCCCCTGAAAAGCTCATCAGCGCCTCACTTGCAGCTCGTAGGCCAGCAGGTCACCCGTGGGGTTAATGGTCTGGATGGAAATGACCTTCCAGAGCTGCCCTGCTGCGGTCACGATGGTTTCCAGCGTCGGGGCCCAGGCAAGCGGCGCCATAACTGCCGGATCGGTTATGCCCTGCATGGCCGGCAGGAACAGCTTCTTGTCGTCCCGCATGATCTGGGTACCGTCGGCAAACTGGGTGCCCGACGACTGGAGGTTGTAGTTGTCGAGGATTGCCCGGGCCTGCTGGCTCTTCGTTTCCCCCGGCACGGTGACGCCGGTTACCGGGTCGTAGTCGTCCGGCGTGGTGATCTTCAGCGTAACCAGCTCTCCGATCTCAGCGACCACCGCGGCCGCCTCGGCCATACCCTCGAGGATTTCAGCGCGCAGGCTCATGTCAGATCCTCTTGAGCATCATGGTGCCGGTTCGTCGTGTCCAGGGTGCCAGCAACGCCAGGGCGAATGATTCGCCTGTGGTGGTTGCCTTTGAGCCCTTAGCAAACGTCTTGGCGGTGGTGACCGGGCCGGCGGTGACACTGGTGCTGACCACCTCCCGATCCTCAGCAGCGAAGATTCGCCCCGCTGCAGCTTCCTTTGCGATCTGCGCCCCGGCCAGCTTGATCTCGCTGGGCACCGGGTCGGGCACAGGCCGCGTAATCTTGGCCGTCAACCAGGCGTTGGCCATGGTCACGGCAAGGGCCTCATCACCGCTGCCGGCCCAGCCAGGACCAAGCAGGGCGTCTACATCGGCAACGGTAATGAAGTCAGTCATGCATCAGTCCTCAGTGCCATCCGGCTTGGTGTCGCCGTCTTCCTGCTGCGGGATCAGCTTCTGCAGTTCGGCCTTCTTCGCGGTGGCGTCAAACTCGATGCCCTGCTCGGTCAACCAGGTTTTGAGATCGGCCACGCCCATCTTGTGCGGGTCGCTTTCGCCCTGGCCGCCATCCGGCTTGGTGTCGCCAACCTGGATGCCTGCACGCTCGTAGGCCTCGGCCACGCCCGGGAAGTCGCCATCAATCACCACAACGGTGGCAGTAGCGATCACGCCCAGGTACTTGGTGCGGTAGCAGACGCCGCGCTCGCGGCCCGGTGTTTTGGTGTAAATCACTTTCATGGGTCAGTCCTCATGGATGGGCGCCCCGCAGGGCGCCGCAATGGGTTACGGGGCTGCGGTGCCGCTGATAACAGCAGCGAAAGGCACCTGTTTGCGGTCGAAAACGCGCGCCCAGTTGGCCGGATCAGCCATCTGCGTAGGCGTCGGGGATGCGTTCTGATCCTCGCTACCGGTCCAGGAGAACCCGGCAGGGTGGATGAGGTAGGTCTTGCGCTCCCACAACACCTCGGTGCCGCCACCGTTACCACCGGCGGCGTCGCGGTCCAGCTCTACAGGCATGTGCGGGGAGCCCACGCCATAGCCGAACGCGCCGGTACCGAAGAACATGCTCATGTACTGGCCGTCCCCGTAGGTGAGCGAGTCGTCCATGAAGATCGGCTTGCCCAGGTAGGTGGCCAGGATGATGCGGCCCTCGCTGTCACGCAGGTACTCGATCAGATCGAGCTTGGCCATGCGCTTCATGACGACGGAATGGACGCCCAATGCGCTGAACTGATCAGCCGCATCGCCGGCGGTGTACGCGGCGTCAATGAATGCGTTGGCATCCACGTCTGCGCCGGCGTCAATCACCATGTCGCCGCCATTGTTGGCGATGTTCGAGGCCATCACACCGCGAGCGGTGCCCAGGGTGTAGCGCTGCCACTGACGGTTCCAGTAGGTGCCGAAGCGGTTGCGGATGTGCTGCATGGGCTCGCTGTTCGCCAGCTCAGCAGTCAGGTCAGCTACGCCGTAGCCTTTGTTGAGGAACAGGGTGCGGGACTTCATGCTGCCCTGGGTTGCTTTGCCCACCGCCCCGCGATCATCGGGGTTATCGGTGGAGGCATTGGGCGCTTCGTCAGCGTCCAGGTCCTGCCAGTAGCTGACAGTGCCCGTGCCCTGGCCGTTCTGAGCAACGGCGTCCAGCGCGGGGTTGCGGGTGATGATGCCGGACTCGTAGACGGCGGTTTTCTCCGGAGAGTTGACCGGCGCCAGAGACTGGTAGTAGTCAGCGACAAAAATATCAGTGAGGCGAGTAGTTGCCATGGTTATGTTTCCTTGGTGGCCATTAACTTCTTGAATGCGTCGGGGTTGTCCCGAGCAAGCGCGGCGCGCTCAGCTTCGGAGTAGTCGCCCCATTTCTTTGTGGCCTTGCCACCGTTGTCGCCGGTCGGTCCGGCACCCTGAGCCCTGGGCCAGAGGTGTGTTGCGGTTTCCCGCAGCGATTCCGCCCATTCGAGCGGGTTCAGCGGGGTCTTGCCGTCCTTGCCGTAGATGACCTGGCCATCTGGGTCGACAGCTACTGCCTCACCGTTTTCGTCAAGGGTGAACGTGCCCTTGGCGCGGAGGATGATGTCCTCGGATGCCTCGGGCAGTGCCCCAGCCTTCAATGCAGCGGCACGGATGGAGTCAGCCAGCACCTTGTCGCTGAAGCGCTTGGCGAAGGCCTCGGCCTTGTCAGCGCGCTCCTTCTCGGCATTGAGCTGCTTGTCCAACTCGTTGCGCAGGCGCTCGGTGCGCTTGGTGACCACCTCGTCCAGCTTGCCCTCGGCAATCAGGCGGGTTTCCTCGTCCTTGCTGGCCCGGCTGAGCAGCCCCTTGACCGCTTCGATATCCAGGCCTTCGAACTGCCCTTTCAGGCCGTCCAGCTCAGTCTTGGTGGTTCTCAAGCTGCCCAGCAGCTCCTGGTTCTTGGATTTCAGGCCGGAGACTTCTATGTCCAGGTACTCCTGAACCTTGCCGCCAAGCGCCTCCTTGAGGGCCGCGGCTTTGTCGTCGTCCAGTCCAAGTTCTGCTGCATCAAATTCAAAAGGCATTGCGATCCCCTCGGGATTGGTTGGCCGCCGACCTGATCGACGGGCATAAAAAAGCCCGCACAGTGGCGGGCCAGTAACGAAAAACCCCGACCGGAGTCAGGGTTCAGAAATAGAAAACCCGGCGCGGGGCCGGGTTTTGATGAGCCGCTAAACCCTTTTGGCTATCTCTTTAATGATCCCCAGATCTATCGGTGAGTAGAATTCTTCAAGAGTCGTCTGAACACATATCTCGAGGTCGTTGGAGCGGCCCCCGCACTTTTCTCGAACGAAGACCGCGAGCGCGACTAGGGTTGGCAGCTCGTATATCAGCGTTGCGACCTGGCCATACCCTAGGTTTGCAGGTAGGTCAGTACTGACTGGGACCGTGCTCCGTAAACTCACGACCTGCTTTGTATGCGGGGATCTGATCGAAACCCCCGTGACGTTTGCTGGCTGCCCTCCGCATGAGATGATTCGTACAAAGACATTTACGGTCCGCTTTTCTTTTACAATAAGATCGCCGAATCGCGTCACGATACGAACCTTCGGTTGCATTTCCTTGCGCCGCACTTCAGCCAACCATAGCGTTACAATAACTGCCGCCGAGGTACCTACGCCTGCAAACCAATCGCCGACGCTTCCCCAGAGCGGCACAAACCGTACGGTAGAATCGGGGTTGAGATTGATCCCTGCTGTAAGTCCCAGCAGGCCACAAATGATGCAGAGCGCCAGCACTGCCAAGCCAACCATCCAGCGCATGCGGTTACTCAAGCCAGCACCACCCTGCTGCCCTTCATGAAACACCCAGCACATAGGATCTGCTTGGTGCCACCCTGGGCCTTGCCGTTCTTGAAGATCATGCCGACCTTGGTTTCAATCACTTCGGAACCACCGCATCGGTGGCACGTCAACAGGTGGGCCGCCGCTGGATTCGCCTTGCGGGCCTTCTTGAGCTTGTCGGTGTTCGTCTGCTCAGGTGAGCCTTCGATCACATGGAATGGATGCTTGGTAGTCATGCAGCCAGTATACCGGCTTTTTCGAAGGCATCCGCGTCACGCTTGCGCAGCTCGTCCAGGGTGTAAACCTTGCCTCGCTGATCAGTGAACCGGTCAACAGTCAGACCACCCTCGCGGAACAATTTGCCTCGCTCCGGGCCAAGCACTTCGTCCTGAAACGCTGCAGGCTTCGACTTGAGCCAGGGCCCATAGCTGATATCGCCTGCCACCTCCCCGTCCATGCTTGCCCGGACGCCCGGGTCAATCTCGGACTTGCTCAGGCCCAGCGCTTCCCAGGCCGACTTCAAGACAGGTACCGACGCGCTTCGGCAACCCCAGTGCCGGGGCGGCTGCGGGCCGGTGCCAATCTTGAAGGTCTTGCCCGACAGTCCGGCGCAGGTCAGCGTGGTACGCCCATCCAGGGTGGCGACAAACTCCCACTCTTCGACTATGTCAGCATTGCCCTCATACAGCGCCTGCCGGGCATAGTTTGCCGTGTGGTTGACCGCGGTCCGCACCAGAGCCTCAGCGCCACGCCGGTCTACCTCCATCAGTCCATCGGCATAGCCAAGCGCCCGGGTGCCGCGAAGCCGCCGCACCATCTGGTCAATGGTCTGCCCTTCGACAAATCCCATCCGAATGGTGTCGCGGATGCGGAATGCCCTGGCTTGCTCTATGCCGGCCAGGGCCTCGCGCAGCAGCTTGCCCTGGAATGGTCTGGCCATTGCCGCGGCGTGTGCCTGGGACGCTGTGACCGTGTTAAGGGTCAGCTGCTCGGCCACCACGGAAGGCAGGACAGAGCTGATAGCTCGGTGCTGCCAGCTCGCTTCGTATCCAGCCAGCTCGAGCAGCGCGGTATCCAGCTCCTCGCCTACAGCCCGGTAAGCGTCGGCATTAAGCCGCTGCACGCCCACCAGCAGCTGATCAAGGCGCTGAACGGTGAAGCGCTCAGGCGGCAGCCTTTCGAGAGCATCCCCCAACTGGCGATACAGGTCGGCATCGACGCGATTCAGCAGCGAGATTATCTTGCGGGCTACACCGCCACCGTACCGCTGCAGGTATATCTGATGACCTATAGCAAGGTCAGCAAGTCGATCATTCGCGGTTGCCAAAACCAAAGTCCTCAAGACCGAGGCTGCCCAGCGCCGGCGGCTGCTGGTTTATCAGCTCCAGCTCGCTCTGCCAGTCTCGCTCAGGAAGCTTGCCGGTGCTGATGTACAGCCAGAATGAATCATGACTCACGATGCCTGCCTGTGCGGCGGTCAGCAGTTGCGCTGCGAGCTGCGGGTCTACGCCCACCGCGGTGAAGTCAGGCTTGACCGTGAATGAGACCTTCTTTTCATCAAAACCCATCCAGTCGGCCAGGTATCGCAAGCCCTGCTCTAGGCCTTCTGCCGCGGTGATGACCATGCTATGCAGCGTGGCGTGCTGATCGTTCTGCCGGGTCTTTCGGGCCTCTCCAGACTCGGCGCCACCGATATCCATCACTTTCGCCCCGGCTTCGAGAGCAGAGTTCTTCTGGTCATCCATCGCTTTGCGCACGGCATCGATGCCGGCGCCCTGGAACTCCAAGTAGCCGCAGGAGCCGTTCGGGCCAAGATCCCATGCGGCAGACGGGCCAGTGATAGACAGTTCAGTTTCATCATCCATGCCAGCTACCCAAGGCTGCGGGTGACTGGTCTGGTGCAGTGCTGTGAAGTAGTCGGCGCTCAACTGGTACGACTTCAGCGCCGCCCGAGCCATGCTCAACAGCGGCACCTCGTCCACATCGGGGCCGTTGTCGGTTGAGCCGCAGTAAATGACCGGTAGATAGGCCAGGCCTTTGACCAGGCGCTGATCAGCCCCGGTGGTGCCCAGCGGACGCTCTTCTTCAACAATGGCGCCCTTGTCATCCCATACGGCGGTGTGGCAAACGCCTTCTCGCATGGTGAAGACGCGGTAAACCGGTTCGTATTCGTGGCTGAACTCGTCGCTATCCGCCTTCTCGCGGAATTCGCGGAACACGGCGAGCACCAGATCCTGCCGGCCACTCTGGCTGGCGGTCTTCCAGTTGATCGCGTTGACTGCGGCGTAGGTCGAGAAGTAAGGCAGGCCATTTTCGTCGATGTTGGCCACCAGCGGCACGCGGCCATGGGAAATGATCTGGCGCACCAGGCGGAAGAACAGTTGCTTCAGGCCGAAACCATCGGCGGTGGCGTTTTCCAGCATGCCCGTCATGCCGCCCGGCAATTCGATCTCCGGCTGCAAGCGCGACACAAGACCCATCATGGAGCGCAGGCTGTCCCGGACCCATTGTTCATACTGAGCCCGGGCCACATAGCCCTCATATAGGTACCGGTTTCCATCACCATCCTGCTTTTCCGCCTCGACCATGCCGCTTGGCTTGGGCAGGTTGCTGGGATCAGCCTTGATCGCCTGCTCACCCTCAAGGGCGGCGTCCATCATCTCCCATTCGTGCAGATGGCGATCATAGTCAGGATTGGTGGATTGCACCGGCATTATGTAAGTCCTCGGATGCGGCGGGTGCCGGCTGTCGGTCGTTTAATCGGGTATTCGCGATGGATGAAGTAACCCGCAGCGTCGTTTGCATGGTCGGCGCCCTGGGTCTTGTCCGGCTCCCCGCTCACGCCCCATATCTGCTGTTCCAGGCAGTCCGCATAACTCGGGCAGAGATCGGCGTTCACCCGGTAGCGACGCTCGCCTTCCGCGTTACAGAGCATGGCATTCATGGTGTTGACCCGATCTTTGACCGGAGGGTTGGCGTTGGGCGCCATGACCTTGAAGCCAGCCTGCTTGAGCAACTGCAAGTCGGTGGTGCTTGCGTTGACCGAGCGCCGACCGTCACCGGAAGCATCCGGATAGATCAGGATCTCCCGCGTCTTGCTGTAATCCTTACCGTCGTACAGCCAGTAGCGCTCCTTGATTCGCCGAATCATGTCGGGAGTGTCGTAGCCATCCATCAGCTCATCGACTGCATGCGGCAGGCCGAGGCGTTTTACGTGGGTGACCGCGGCCATTTTGCCGACGTTGAAATCCATCCCGATGAATACTGGCTCGCCCGGCTGGACGGTCTCTTTGCTGCCATTCAGCTTGCGATCATAGGTGTGATACACCGTGCCGCTGGTCAGGTTGACGAACTGGCCATCCAGATACGCCTGGATAAGCTGCGGAGGGTAGCTATCCATCAGCGATGGAATATAGTCGTCCGGCAGGTTCTCTTCGTTATCGAAGGTGGATGCCTGGACCAGCCCGTACAACGGGCCGAGAGCCGGCTTCTCACGCAGCTGCTTGACGAACTGCTGGTAGACGAACTTGAACCCTTCTGGCGTGGTGGTTACGTCCACCCCGTTCTTCAGCCCGTCCTCCTTGTAGCGCATCCGGGCAATGATCTTGCGCCACGCCTGCTGGGCTTTGGCTGCAGCGAGAATGTCCAGCTCGTCGACCAGGGCATGCCCGATCTTGAAGCCGACGATGGTCTGCGGCTTCTCCATCGATCGGCAAATGATCGTGCCGCGGTACTGCCGGCCGCTGTAGAACTCGACCTCTTTGTCGCTTTCCTTGGTCTTGACCCGAAGGCCCCAATCGAAAGCCACCTCATCAATCGTTGGGAAGAAGATGTCCCGGATTTGCGGATAGGTCGGAGCGAAGTACCCAGCATTGATGCGGGGCCACTCCCACATGTGCTTGCACAGCGCGGCGCAGCCCACCCAAGTCTTGCCCGAGCCAAACCCAGCCACGAAGCCGCGGAACTTATGGGGGAGCCGTAGAAAATTGGCTTGAGGAACATTAAGCGTCGGCATCACGCTTCCTCGCGTCGACCACTTCCACCTGAACGCGAGTCGGAAGGACATCCTCGCCACCGCCTTCCGGTTTGGGCTGGCGATTCACGTACACGTCTCCGACCTCTTTGGCAGCCTGCTCCAACAGCTGGGCGGTCAGCGCCATGTTGCGCATGTTCTCGGCTTTCTCAGCCAGGCGGCCCAGCGTACGAAGCCGGTACGCCCGGTTAGCAATTGGGATCTCTGCCGTCTCTTCGCGAAAGCGCTTGCGGGTATGGTGGAACAGATCGACCCACTTCTTGCCTAGCCGCTGCCCGGCAAACTTGGTTGGGTCATGCGATTCACATTGTTGACGGGTGACTTCAATGCCGAATTCTGTCTTGACGGCCGCCACCACCTGAGAGGGCGTGTCAAAGCAGGCCAGAGCCTGAACTATGAAGGCTTTGACCTCGCTTCGTAGAACTGCCATATGTTTGCCATCCGTCAAAACCTGTCATGGAGTCAGGCGGACTTGAGCAGACAGGTTCCGCAGGCCCTCGAAATGTTGATCTTTGCCATTTAGGGCGGTATCTAATGTATGCCCACGCATGACAAGCATTGCCTGTTGCGGGCTATTCAGTTGCCAGTAGATGCGTCCAATTGCGGCCATGCACTATGTCCTGGATTGCCGAATGACTAACCCCGTAGCGGCGCGCAAAATTTGCACACTGTCCATATTTTCCGGTGTATTCAGAACGTATGGCGAGAACGTCGTCATCCGTAAGGACAGCCTTGCTGTTTCGCGCCCCCTGCCTTGAAAGGAGCCCGGTGCGGAATGCGTGTTGGATGTTTCCGCTGCGCGTGACGTACTCAAGATTTTCAAGTCGCGGATTCTGCTTGTTTCCGTCGATATGATTGACCTCGTATCCCTCTGGGCATGGCCCAATAAAGGCATGGGCGACAAGGCGGTGGACATACCAATTCGTGACATCACCTTCACAGAAGAGCGCAACTGCCGGATACGCCCCGCCACCTGGAATGCGGGGCTTGAGAATTGCTCCAACGCGGCCGCGACCGCGCTTCGGTTTGACGATGCGCTTGACATTGCCATAGTTGCTGACCGCATAGTCAGGATGACTTTGAATGACCTTCCACTGCTCAATCATTACGCAGACCTCATAAGGCATGTACCGCATGCACTGGCGATGGATGCGCGACTTACTGATGGGGGCTTCTTGGCCGCTTCGACCATGCGCGCCAGATCGCCTTCCGGATGGCCAACGCCGTAGCGCTCCACTATGGATACAAACTCACTGACATCGTGGCCGCGAAGAAAAAGCTTTGGCATGCCTTCCTGGGTGAATTTCGGCGCCCCGTACTGATCAGTAGCGTGAGCGATGTGCATCAATTCGTGCTCCACCAGTCGCAAAAAATCAGCGTCACTGCATTGAGAGCAATAGTCAGCAGCGAGCGTGATGATGAAAGCCGGCACACGCCCGAACCAATCCCGCATCTGCTGCTCCATCCGGGCTTTCTGCCACCCGCCGGCACGGAACGCTACCTGCTCGGCTTGGCCGATAACCGAGCGCCCCTTCTTGGCGAAGGCAGTGGATGCCCACATGACCTCGATGTCAGCGTCGAGGAGGTGCGCGTGGTCTGGGTTGTGGATGCTGCCGGTCTCGGCTAGCACTTCGGACTGGATCCACTCCCATACATTTGGGGCTGGCACCAAGCGGGTAAAAATATCTGCCAAGTCGTTGATTTGTGTCAGCGATGCTGGAGGGCTCGGACGCATTGAGAAACCTCAAGCATTTTCGGGTTGATATGCCATTACTTTGATGGCATTAAGGGGTTTCACTCACTTGATAGGTACCAGACATGAGCGAAGTAATGATGGCCCTTGCCGGGAACACCAACGCTAGCTACTCCAATGCGACCAAGGAACGTAAGCGATCCATAGCGGTCGCTGCTGCTCTTGAGCTAATCACAGCCCGCGTTTCCACTGCAGCGCCGAACGGAGCGCACTTGGAAGCTGAGGTTAAAAACATTTCTATGTATGCTGACCAGATCCAAGCTGCGCTTGAGGCTAAGTAAACGACCCCGCCCGTGCCGCGTCTGCATGCGGCACACCTAAATCTGATGATGGCTGTATACGCAGACAAGCCACTCTTCAATGATCCGCCGCACTACCGGCTCTGATAGCACCTCAACTGGCTGTCGACCAGCGATCACGTCACGCACCAATTTCACATGCACGAAATGGATAGCACCAGGGGTGCGGATGGTCAGGTGTCGCCTGGATAGGTCGGATACCGTGGCCATCACTCACCATCCATACGTGAATCAATAATGACTTGCTCACCGATCCGCAGCAGGCCGAGAGCTGTTATGTCATCTGCCCTTGGTCCGAATGCGAATGTCTCTGTCCCGCCGTCTCGATCCATCAGCACCAGCACTCCAGCATTAACCGGTGCCAGTTCGCCCGATTCGATATCAGCGACCACGCCTTTCAATGCAGCCAGAGCATCGCGCCAGCCCTCGCGATCAAATGGGACTACCTTTGGGCCGCTCATAACCGGGCCGCTTCATGAGCATTCAGCAGCACCCAATGGGCCTCGGCGCTCATTCCCACCACCAGTAGGGTCAATGCCATCATTTGCGCCTCCCGTGCCACGCTTCCGGGCCTTTCATCACTGCAGACAAGTTACCCTTGCATTGAAGGGTCGCAGCCGCGAACACGCCCAGCAGGATGACCAGGGGCCATGCCAGCAACTGAACCTGCAGTCGACCGTCCAGAATGAATATGACTGCCGCCCCTGAGCTGGCCATAACGACAGTAGCCAGCCAGGACACTGCCCGGCGGTATTGCGCTCCCTTCCGGCGATAAGTGAAAAGGCGCACGAAGATCGTGACACAGAGAATCAGAGTGATGATGGTCAGCATAGGGTCAGCCCTCCCGGGGCGACACCTGTCCCCGCGTCCGTATGGCGGCCAGGGTTACAGTTACGATCAGGGCGGAGCAGACAAATGCGGCCAGCGCGGGCAGCTCGATAGGGCCGATCCCGAATACCTTGGCATTTGCGACTGCCGGGGCAGATAGGAAGCCCATGACGAAGCTGATGCAGAAGAACATGATGCGCTTGGGCATTGGCAGCTCTTGGGCGGATGCAAAGTAGATCAGCGCCCCACACAGAGCGCCTACTGCAGCAGAGCCGTCGAAGCCCGCCCACACTCCAGCTACTCCCGCCCCCACTCCAGCCGCCGCCACGACTAATGTACTGCTTGGCTCGGCCATGGGTGTTCCTCGGAAACGAAAAAGCCCCGCACAATGGCGAGGCCCTGAAATGAAAAACCCCCACGCCAGATCACTCTGTGTGGGGGTCATGTTTGCCAAAGGCAAAAATTCTAAGATAGCGAAATAATGCACCCAGCCGCACGGGAAGTCAAGCCACTTCTTTTGCTTCGTAAATCACAGCTGCTACCGGGCTCAAGGCGCGACGGTCCAGCTCCTCACAAGACTGGAAACAGCTGTCAATGAACTCCTCCCAATCACGCGCCCAGTTCGTAGATTCGAGCCTCACCCCATACTCATTGAACAACCAGGCCCTGAACAACTCTGGCTTGGCCAGCGGATCCGGATTGGCCGACTGTCCGCCCTGGTGCATGTACCGGTACCGGAACATCACACCCTTGACGACATAGTAGGCCCGTTCCCGCTTTGCTTCGGTCATGCGCTTGGCCTTGCCCATGGTTGCGGCGAAGACTACATCCTCTGCTGCTTCCCGTACCGCGTCATCCTGAAGCGCCGAGTACATGAATTCACCGAATACGCGGATCTGCGGGTGCAGCTTGGCGATCACGGACTGGATCATACCGGCCAGGGCTGCGTGCACAGCATGATCGGCGGTATTGCCCCGGGCGGTAGTCTGCACAGCCACGCCAAGGGCCGCCCGCTCTGTCAGCCCAGATAGCCCGCCTCGCGTCATGACGTAACTGGAGTCGTGCCAGGCCGCCCGCGCTGTTGTGAGTCTCATGCCGCCTCTCCCATTCTGATGATGGCTTTGATTGTGTCGATCGCCCTGCCGCTGGTGACCATCTCCGGTGAGCACCGGTAGACAGTCCAGCCCAGGCGCATGGCCGCGTCATACTTCTCCAGATCGGCTTGGAAGCCGGTACCGCGCGTATGCCTGCCCTGTGTCCAGCCACCTCCTTCCACTTCGATGGCGAGCATCTGATCTGGAATCGCGAAGTCAAAGCGCCAGTCTTTCAGCCCTGTCTTGGCCAACCGATCCCGCAGTCCCTTCCCCGGTCCGCCAGCAGCCTTGGCGCCGAATCGGTACTCCCGCTGCACTGGGATACTCTCAGCCCGCAGGTGTAGAGCCAGTAGTTCCTCAGCCTTGCTCATGCGTTTATCAACCCTTCGCGTGCCAGCGTGTCGATTGTCCGAACCATCCCTTCCAAGTGGTACAGGCGGGCCGTTTCGTGATCCATGATTCTTGTTTTTCGGTCGATCTCGTCATGGCACGTCCGACACGCCCATGCCCCGATCAGATCCGGCGGCTTGATACTCGTCCCGCATATACCGGCCATGCGGTAATGGGCCAGCACCACGGTCTCGGAATCGCCACAGCAGATTCCCGGCAGTCGCACCTGGCAATCCCGCCCCCGAGCGGCTTTGGTCAATTTGGTCTGCTTGCTCATTCGCCCTCCAGCATCAACGGCCAGCCCTGCTCCGCAGCCCACTGTTCAATCCGTGTCATGTAGTTGCCGAACTCCTCGACACTCAGCTTTGCGGTGCTGATGCCGATCTGGCCGCCGCCGGGTAGTTCCTCGATGCCGATAAATTCGCGCTTGAAGTATTCGTGCCAGGCATCCTTGGTGAACTGGCGATCACCAACCCAGGCCACGTCGGAAAGCTCCAGCAGTAATTTCCAGTATCTGCGGTTCTGATCCAGTGACCGCTTTGACTTGAGCGGGCGTAGCACCAGCTCATAGCCGGCACCGGTCTCGCGCATGAGGCCCTGCACCAGATCCCATGCCGCCCTGAATGCCGGGCGGACGCCGGCGGCGCCCTGGATGCGGAACGTGCGGCTAGCCATATGCCCTCCTCTTCGCGTCAACCAGACCCTGGCAGGGAGTGCAGCGGGTAGCGCTTGGCAGTGCCAGGCGCCGTGCCTGGGGAATGTCCTCGCCGCAGTCCTCGCACCAGTCCTGCCCTTCGCCCTGGAGCTGGGCCCGGATGGCTGCGGTCCGCTCGTCGGTCTTGCGCTGGATGTAGTCGCCAGCGATTTCGATTTCATCGGCCACGGTCAGCACCTCCGGCGATCGCTTCCAGAATCGCCTCATCCAGCCGCTCATCGCCTGGGCAGTCATGTCCGGGCTTGATCGCCAGCTTGGGGTTGCGTACTACTGCCAGCGGGCTGTTGTTCCAATGCATGGCACGCAGCGCCCGGTACAGCTCGGCGTCCTTGCGCAGCGCCTTGACCTCGGCCCTCAAGTCGATCATTTGCCGCTCTTCGGTGGCCTTGTGCATCCGATACAGGCCTTCGAGGGTCTCAATCTCATCCAGCAGCCCCAGAACAGTGGCTGGACTGGCGGCCTCGATGAACTCCTGCACTCCCTCCGAGCAGCTAACAGATGCCACTCCATCAGCACACACGAATGCACTCAGAGCTCCGCCGTCACGCTCACCATCAAATGTCAGGCGCAGGAATGAACAGCTCGTCCACCAGCTCCACTGTTTCGCGCCGGCCTTCTCCGCCAGTTCCCGCAGCTGCTGCTTGTCTGCTTTGCTCACGACTTCACCTCCGATCGCATACTCTTCCAGTCGAACACCAGCGCAATACCGCCACCTTCGCGCAGGCGGTCAACGCAGCGCTCCCCCAGCGCATCGGGCAGCTCATGTGGGTCAAGGTTTGAGATCACCACAGTGGGGCGCATCTGCTCGTAGCGACTGTTGATCACATGGAACAGCGTCGCCTGCTCGTACTCGGAAGTTTTGGTCGCCCCCACTTCGTCGATGATCAGCAGGTCAGGCCCAATCAAGCCGGCCATAATCTGGCTTTCCGTGCGGTCGGCGCCGTTCGAGTAGGTTGCCTTGAGCGCCTGCAGGATGCCGCCGACAGTGCGGTACACCGCCGCCCGGTTACTCCGCAGGTTGATCTCATTGGCGATGGCTGCGGCCAAGTGGGTTTTGCCGGTCCCCGGCTTGCCGAACATCAGCAGACAGCGACCAGCTTTCAGGTGCTGCTCAAACTCTTTGACGTAGCCGGTGCAGACCTCCAACGCCTTGCGCTGCCCAGGGTTGGCAGTCTGGTAACCATCGAATGATTTGGAGGAAAAGCGCTTGGGCACACTGGACTCGCCAAGTTTCGACGCCACCTCGATGCGACGCATCGCAGCATCCCGCGCCGCCTGCTCCAACCGCTCTTTCTCGTCGCGCTCCCTGGCGCATTCGGGGCAGCCAGATTTGATCTCTTTGCCGAAGATCGTGTGCACCTTCTGGGCAAAGTCACCGTGATCATCGCAAACAGCTTGCCGCTCGATCGGAGCCAGAACAGTCTCATCAGAACGCATAGGTGCCATCCTCCCGCTGGGTCAAACCGGCGGTGTAGTCGCGTTGATCGAATCCAGAGTGCCGGGATGCACCAGGGAACCGGTGCACATTGCTGGCAGGCGTCGTGATCTCATCCTCCCAGCGCTTACCGTTGAGCCATGTGGTCGGGTGCGGAATGAACTGGCCGCCATCCTTGGTCCAATCGGGCGATACGCAGTACCTGGCCAAGCCATCAAAAATCTGGTTGGTCAGGTCGTCGTTGAGCTTGAGTTTCTTCCAGGCGGCTTCCGCCTTGGCTTTGCCCTTTTTGTTCGGGTAGAGCTTCCAGAACTTTGCGAACAGGTCCTCGGAGATATCCGGGGCGGCGTCGCGAACCGGAGGTGCGCAAGGGGTTTGATCTTCTGGTTCTTGGTTATTGGTTCTTGGTTCTTGGTTAGCTTTCGATCCGCTTTCTTCTGGGTTAGCGGAATTAACCGGGTTGGTTATTTCTGGGTTATCAGGTTTATCCGATCCGGTTTCCGGTTTGGGTGTGCTGGGTTTCGGGCTGGAAGGTGTGGGTTTCTTTGGCCGGCCACCGCGCTTGCCATTCTCAGCAGCCTGCCTTGCCTTTGCGCGATACTTGGCGATCTCCTCATCCGCGCGCTTGTTGTGCCAGAAGCCATCCTGTAGTTCGAAGAACTCTGCCAGGACAACCGGCACAGCCTCCCGCTCTTCCGTGCTGCGAGCACCAACCCACCGGCAAACCTGTGCCAGATCATCAATGATGGGCTGCTCTTCCGCGTAGTACCGGCGCAGCAGGCGGGTGTAAATTGCATCTTCAATCAGAGATAGATGCATGGTGGCCTGCGCGTAGTCGCCAATGTTGTGGCTGTAGTAATTCATATCGGCGCCCCCTGCCCTGTCATCGTGACATGGCCCCGTGACGCATCACTTGCCTGGGTCAACCTGTTCATATAATCTGTCCTCATTGCGTAGTACCCGAGCCCAGCCCGCCAGCTGGGCTTTTTATTGCTTGTGATTTAACCGGCACGCTTCTTATGCAGCGCAATCGTTGCCTTCACCTGCTCGTGGCGCGCGCGATGTGTTTGTGGTGTACAGCCAAAATCTCAGCCGCCTCAGCGCTATCGATTTCGCCATCAGCCAGAGCTGCAGCAATGAGCATGTCCACCTTCCCGCGCTTGGCAGAGGTCATAACGGAGAGGCCATACAGGTCCACGCTGTCTATGTCTTCTTCTGGCAGGCGTACGAACACCCCGCCGTACATGGCGCAGATGTAATCCGGCAGGTGATTTGTGCCCTGCTCCTGCTCCAGCTGGTAAATCTCGGAGTCGCTGAGGGGCTTAACGCCTGCGGTCTCGTAGATCTGGTTCTCAAGCCGCTTGAGCGGGACGCCCAGGCGCGCTGCGGCGCAGTCCCGGCCGCCTGGAAAGGCGTTGGCCGCGGTGATCATTACTTTGCGGCGACTGTCTAGAATGGTGCTTTTCATCGTCTAGTTTTCCTGTTGTGCCGGGTGGCGCAGAATGGGTTGGTCAGGCGGCAGCTTTGCGCAGAGAAAGCTCGGCATACATCTGGTCGATGGCGATGCCGACCGAGTACGCTGGGTTGCCAATAAGGCCTCTGCGGATACGAGAAATGGTGGATGAATCGCAACCAGCCCGTTCCGCTATAGCGTTACCGGTCATGCCGTCTTGAATGAGGGCGTCGACTTTTTCGGAAAGACTTTTTTCGCTCATATGAGCCTCCAATGGTCATGTGCATAACTCTATTGCACTGGTGCATATTTGGCAAGTGCGCTCGCCTTGATCTATGCACTGCTGTCACGGAAGATTGCACGAATGCAAACACCCATTTCGCGAATATTGACAGGCCTCATGGCTGACGCCGGGATATCCCAGGTGGAGCTTTCACGCGCCACAAAAGTGGGCCAGTCCACGATCTCGCGCATCCTGAAGCCTGGCGGCCCTAAAGGGATAAAAGAGCCCACGGACAAGCAGGTCAGGCCCCTGGCTGAATACTTTGGACTTACCACTGATCAGATGCGCGGGCACGCACCCCTGCCGCAAGCATCTGATCAAGAGGCTGTGCAATCAACTGGCGAAAGCAACGTCGAGGGAGGCCCGATCAAGCTCAAGACGGGTCTTGTACCTGTAGTCGGCAAGGCGAAACTTGGTTTGGATGGATTCTTCGAGGAAATGGGCTATCCGCCCGGTGGTGGCGATGGCTACCTGAAGATATACAGCGACGACCCGGACGCCTATGCGCTTCGCGTGGTTGGCAGCAGCATGGAGCCGCGCATAAGGAGTGGCGAGTTCGTTCTGGTTGAGCCCGGCAATGGCTATGTCGCCGGGGATGAGGTTCTGATCAAGACAACCGATGGCCAGTCCATGATCAAGGTATTCATGTACCACCGGGACGGCGAGGTGCGGCTTCTGAGTGTGAATGACGCGCATCCGCCGCTTACCGTGCCCGAGGCATCCATCACGAAGATTCACCCCGTGGGCGCCATCGTGAAGGCTTCACGATTGGTGGAGTTGTAATCGGGAAGTATGAGTTGTTTCGATCACACCCGCGTCTTAGCCAGGGAGTAAACGCACAACATGGAATTTTTAATCGTTGTAGCCATTGGGTTGATCCTGCTCATATGGTGGGGTAAGCATAAAGCTGCTCAGGAGCATGAGCGGCGCGTGGAGGCCGCGAGACAGCAAAGGATCTTCGAGATTCAGCAGATCGCCAGCTCTGTACAGGGTCTTTACGAGAAAATGGCTGAAGCCAAAACCGCTGCCACCCGGTCTTCTCGTGCGCAAAAAGCTCTCGATACCCTCAAGCAGGTGACGGCTTATCCTGAATATCGTGACGTAATTCGCGATTACGATAAAAAGGCTCAGCACCTTGAGGCGATCACTCGCGTCTCCCCGGTCATCGCTGCCGTGGAAAAGGCCTATCGACACAAATTCAAAGGTAGCCAGAAGCCGGAGCTAAACGCACTGCTCGATGCGCTGTATGAGATAAAGAAAAACGCGGTCACCAACGACGATATCCGCAACGCCAGGATCATGCCAGAAGGCACTGGCGAGATAGTAGCTATTGAAGATATAGAGCGCAGGTGCCGTGAGTTAGGCTGGGATGGCTAGGGCTGTGGGGGGTAGCTTTTCACTTGTTGGTGATGCGTACCAAGCCAACCTATTGGGAATTAAGAAGTTCATTTGAAAGGAGTAGCACATGATTGAAAATGGGAAAAGGCTCGAACATAAAAAATCTGAGAACCATATCAACGAGTTTGTGGACAGCTTTAACATTCTAAACAGCACAGTCAACCAAGGGTCCGGGCGTCCCTTGTCGCACGTTGTCATAATGGCTGCAAGGATGCAGGCATCATTAACCGGCGAAACATTTATGGAAACCAGTCCTGGACATTTCTCGCTTCAAGCTGCCGTAGATGACGTTGTTATGGAAAAGGTAGTATTTGCAAACCTCACCTGTACTTTAGACGTCGCCAAGCAGCTTGTTGCGGCTCTAAACAAATCAATCGCAGAGTCCGAAAAGGCTTCTGCGCTCGACGCAAACACCCAGGGCGAATAACACATGAGCGTTAGCTCAAGCATCTCGATTCCGGACATCCAATTTGTCGTTGGGTCTGTAATTGCGTCTCCTTCTTCGGATACTGTCGTTGCTGTTATTCCGTCTTTCGGCGCTGTTGCACGAATAAGCCTAGAGAGCTTCAGCGTGGCAGGAGCCGAGGCTGGCATCATTGAACCCGAGGAGATGTCTTTCGGTCAAAGCTACAAGAATGATAAATTCAAAGGTGATTTTCCTGCGGAAGAGGTTGATACTGAGGCAATGAACGACATTACTCGCGAAGAGCTCCGCAGCACCCTATCCGCTATTGAAGAGAGGATGGAAAAGCGTATTGATCGCTTGGCTGAGGAGTCTGGCCGCCACGCCAATGATTACCGGCGCGAGCTCACGTTACGAGACGAAGCATTCAGGCGCGAGCAAGAGCTGCGAGACAGCGCCTGGGATGGGCGTATTTCCGGTTTTCTGGCAGCCCAAGAAGAACGCGACAGGACTGTGGCACTACTGATGGAGCAGTCTAAGGATGCAGTCCAACGCGCAGAAGCCACAACTGCAACGGCGGCTTCAACTGCAGCCAGCGTCAAAAGCAACTACTGGGCCGCTGTTGCTGTGCAGCTGCTTTCGGTAGCAGCAATTCTCGTAGCCGCCTACTTTGCCAACCAGACGTCAGTCATTGGAATAGGGCAATTGATGAAGTCGGAACCGAGCCCGCCACCTGCAGAGATTAGAATTGAGCATGTGGCGCCCTCACATGCTCCTGCCTCACCCTCACCCCCTCCTCAAGAAGCCACTCCCGAATAGCCCAAGCCCGCCCCGCGCGGGCTTTTTTTGCCTACCCTTCCCTACCCTTCTTCAATTTACCCAGCACCACAAACGCTCCAATGAGCGTCAATCCCATTCCCAAAACCACTGCGCCAAGCGCCAGCGGGTAGGTGCCGGTCGTCATCTGCTGCGGCGTGATTCGCGATAGCCAGTAGATCGCCGCCAGGGCAAATGCTGCCGGCGGTACCAGGTACACGCACACCATCTCCAGTTGCTCTTTATCCATGAATTGACTCCTCCTTTGCTTTGAATCTACCAGCGCAGGCCGGCTGCTGCGCGGGTTCGTGGCGGATTTGTGAGTGGGTTGGCAAGCCAGGAATTCCATCGTGCATAAATATTATTGCACCAGTGCATTGACAGTATGATTGCACTGGTGCATATTTACTCCCAACAGCGCAGAACAACGCGCCAGCCAGAACACCGGCACCGCTCTTTCAAAACTCAAGATCCGCGCAAGGGAATCCCCGTAAGGGCACAGAGCGCGATACCAAATTTTCCCTTCCATGCCAGCTCTGGAACTGGCCGGCCTCCCATATGTGAGGACGCGAGATTGCACCAGCCAGCCGCGAAGATTCCAGTAGATGACGCGGCCAGAGATACGAATCCGGCAGACGGTGCAACGAGACAAGATTTCCTCGATGGCCTTGGCAACAGGGCCATCCGGGAAGCCAATAGGAGAATCAGCATGGCATGCAAATTATGCAACTCCGGACAGATAGCAAGCCTGGGCATGCAGACCCCTCACACCTACTGCCGGTCATGCGGTGGCCATGAGTACGAGGGCCAAGTCATCAACAAGGCGGCATGGGATCTGTGGATCAACGGCAAGACGCCGCGACCACCAAGAAGCGAGACAGGAGAACAGCATGAACACTGAATCGGCACTGAACGAGATGCTCGACGAGCTCGCGCAGGACGTGGCTAAAGGCGTGCTGCTGCGCAATATCGAGCGGCGCCTGGCCAGGCACTGCGCAGACACTGGGCTGCTGGCAAAGCTGGTTCGCATCGTCGAGATCCGCGCCGGGCAATTCATGGCCTATGCGGCTCGGTAGAAGCATCAACCGCTCCCTCTGACGGTTATCAGAGGGCATCGAAGAGTTATCTGGTGGACTGTAGCGCAGTGTTAACCCGTAAGCGGTCGATCTAGACGGCGCGAAGGGTTGCGTAGGCCGGACAAAAGCAAAGGGGTGTGCACGCCCCGGAGTAAGTAGGCCGTGACCGAGGCTTAGCGCGTCAGCCGTGGAGGCTGGAGGTCGCTCCCAGTGGAGCCAGTCCACCAGATAGCTCTTCGATGCAGTGGAAATTGCCGCAATCGGTATATCCGAAGGAAAACCGGAGACGGATAAAAGCTGGAGTTCGGCTGCCAGCCATAGGTTGCATCACAAGCAAGACGGCGGTGAGAGCCCGCGCCGGAGACGTAACCGGCCTCCCCTTTGGATTGCATTGGGGTGTGATCTGAGGTGTGCCGCAGCGGCTGCACCGTCGGGAGAGGTAAGACCGGGAAAACGTCCTGTGTCCGAACTTGCGGACGTGAACGTAAAAATCACGGCCCGGAAATAAGCAGGGGTTGCGCCCTGGTGCCTCAGATCATACCCCGCTGCAATCCCGCAGCACACAGTGCAGATGTCGCGATCCAGCACCTGTGTATCGACTTTGATATAGCGGCTGTTTCCTCAGCCCATCTATAGACCCCGGTTCGCCGGGGATTTTTTTGCCACCACAAAACACTCAGTGGTCGGCCTGGAGATAACCATGCACGCAATCGACCTGTACCGCAGTCAGTTCGCGTATGACAACGCCGAGCCGGCAGCTGACCCAGTTAACGAGGCCTGCGAGCAATTCGCAGTGCAGGCCACCACAGACCTGTTGGACGCCGCCGAGTTCTTCGCTTGGGCAGACAAGGGCGAAGCCACTGCCCTGCTCCACGACATCATCGCCGACGACGACCAGCACTACCTGTTGCAGCTGATTATCCGGGCCGGCCTCAAGAGCGACCTGCAAGGTCTGGCAAAGCCGGCCATTGATCGACTGTGTGCCCATGCGTATGAGTACAAGCAGAAGGAGCTGACCAAATGAAGATCCTACTCACCGGCCTCGTTGCCGGCCTGGCCTGCGCTGCATCACTGCCGCTGGCCTGTTTCATCCTGCTGTCTGGGTTGGTGCTGGGAGGTGACTCATGACGCACCTAATTGAGCAGCGCCTGGTGGAGGTGGCGAAGGACTACGCCAACCAGCGAACCAGGCTGCGCAAGAACAGAGAGGCCATCCGCAAGCTGCATGGAGAGGCAGATGGATATATCGATTTGTCACCATATCGCGAGCGCTACTTGGGTGGTGAGGTAACAGACGACCCCGAGTGTAGCATCGTCTGGCGAGGCTGGTTACATGCCGTTGATGAATGCCAGGCATGGGATGGCGTGGAGTTCGACGAGGACTGCGGCTACCGCGCGATGGCGATTCTTCTGGACGAGCGCAAGGCCATTAGGGCCGACGGCAGCAAGATCCGGAACCGGCTTCGCGTTGCTGGCGGCCAGCTGTTGAGGGCTGAATCTTGAACACCCAAGTCGAGGACATCATCCGCAGCCTCCGCGCTGACCTCCCCTTCATCCAGTGCGACCCAGGCGCCAAGAACACGGTCCAGCTGCTGCTCAACCGCATCGACGAGCAGAACGCGATGCAGGAGCAGCACGATCAGATTGCCCAGGCAGTGGCCGGGCGTACGGAGCAGCTGGTTATCGACCTGCTGAACATCATCGAAACCGGCATTCACGATCACCAGGCGCTGGCCAAGGCCCGCCGGATAGCGGCCAGACGAGGTGCATATGTTCAATACGATCACTGATGACGTAATCAAAGAGATCGAGGCCGCCGCGGCCCTGCCCGGCAGCTACTGGTACGAGTCTGTCGATGATCTGGTCGATCTGTTCCCGGCTGATGATGGGGACGCGGCGTTCGTGTTCGCAGCCACGCCTGAGCGGGTCGCAGCGTTGATACAGCGCATGCGCAATGCCGAGGCCAAGCTGCTGAGCCTTGCTGTAGCGGTGACCGGCCCGGACCGGCAGCGGGCGACCATGATGGCCCAAAGCGTGATCCAAACAGTGAGCGGGGGCAAGGCGGCATGATCATCAAGCCATACGACCAGTGGCGCGATGAGCGCATTGCAGAGGCTGGACGGAAGGCGTGCGAGCTTCTGGAGTCCGGCGCCGATGTTGAGCCGCAGGAAATTGAATGCACCGACTGCCACGGCGAAGGCGGCCGGGATTGTGACTGCGGGTGCCCAAACTGTGAAGGAGTCACTGACTGCGAAACATGCAGCGGAAGCGGCCACATAGCCACCGCCGATCCGCTTGTGCTGGAAGAGGTCGAAAAAGACCAGGCAAACCGCAAGGAGTATCTGCGGCAGCTCGCTCGGGATCTTGTGGCGCTATCTGAGTGGTTAGGCAGGCCAAGCCTATTCCATGTCGTGGATGCCGGGATGGCCCCGGCCACCTTAATGCGACAAGGCGGGGCAAGGTCACTGATTCTGCACGACCCTGAAACTGGCGTAGCCATTGAAGCACCGGATGAGGTGCCTAGAACATGACCCTCCGCCAATTCTGCAAAGAACTCACCCTATTTCTTCTCTTCTGGGGCTGCATCCTTGCCGCCCTGGCTATCGCATCTGAGGTTTAAGCCCATGTCAGCATCACAGCAACTGGTATCGGTTGACGATATCAGCGAGAGCAACGCGCCCGCGATTTATGTTCAGGGCGGATTGAAACCGTTCATCGAACAAGTCCGGGCCGAGGTGGTCGCCGAGGTGCCGGACGTAACCACCCGCAAGGGCCGGGAACGCATCGCCAGCTTGGCGGCCAAGGTGAGCAAGTCGAAGGTGGCAGTCGAGAAGCCAGGCCGGGACTACCTGAAAAGGCTCAAGGAAATGCCGAAGGTGGTCGAAGCCGAGCTGCGCGAATTCACCCGGAGCATGGATGCCCTGCGCGACGAGACTCGGCGCCCGCTTACCGTGTGGGAAGAACGGGAGAAAGACCGGATTGAGCGAATCCAGGCCCAGGTAAACCGTCTCGGCGATACCGATGTAACGGATATGTCGGCATTGGATATCAAGCAGTCAATCGACAACCTTGAGTCGCATGTCATTGACGCGCGCTACGAGGAATTTGAGCCAGAGGCGCATCGCGTAAAAGCCGCATCGTTGGCCTCTCTGCGCGAAGCCTTGGCCGCCCGGGAGAAGTACGAGGCAGAGCAGGCCGAGCTTGACGAGCTACGCCGCAAGCAGGCCGAGCAGGAGCAGAAAGACCGAGAAGCTGCTATTGCCCGCGAAGCCGAAGAGCGCGCCCGCCGGGAAGCCGAGCAACTGGCCCAGGCAGAACGCGAAGCAGCCGCCAAGCGTGAAGCCGATGCCAAGGCAGCGGCAGACCGCCGCGAACTGGAGCTGAAACTGCAAGCCGAACAAGCCGAACGGGAAAAGCTGGAAGCCCAGCAGCGGGCCGAGCAGGCGGCGAGGGATGCTGAGGTGAAAGCCCAGGCAGCAGCCGAAGCTGAGCGCCAGCGCTACCTGGATGAGCAGAAAGAACTGGCGCGGCAGGCAGCAATGCGCGAAGCCGACCAAGCCAACAAGGCCAAGGTCAACCGTGCAGCTCTGGATGCATTCATTGCTGGTGGCATGCCCGAGGATTGCGCCAAGCAGGCTGTGGTGCTGATCGCTAAGCGTCAGATTCCGAACATCGTCATCAGCTATTGAGGTTCCCATGGCAAACGAAATCATCAATATGCCGCAGCGTGAAGCTGCCGGCCTGGTCGCCAATGAGGCGCACCGCTTCTCTGTTGTCGAGATTCGCCAGCGAGTGAACCTGGTGCAGGAAGTCATGCAGAACATCATGAAGCGTGACACGCACTACGGAACAATCCCCGGCACACCCAAGCCGACTCTGTATAAGCCGGGCGCCGAGGTGCTGTGCGTTACCTTCCGCATCGCCCAGGAATACAAGATTGAAGACCTGTCGAGCGACGGCCACGCCCGCTACCGGGTGACCTGCATCGGACGCCACCAGACAACAGGCATCACGCTTGGCGAGGGCGTTGGCGAGTGCTCATCCGGCGAAGAGAAGTACAAGTGGCGCGGCGCGGCCTGCAAGGCAGAGCTGGAATACACGCCCGAGAACATGCGCCGCAAGAAGTTCTACAGGAACGGCAACGCGGTAGATCAGATCCGCACCGAGCCTGCCGACCTGGCTAATACAATCCTCAAGATGGCCTGCAAGCGCGCCATGATCGCCATGACGCTGAACGTAACGGCCGCGTCGGACATCTTCACCCAGGACATTGAGGACATCCCCGAAGAGCTTCGCACCGAGGAAGCTGGTCAGCCTGCTACCGATCCGGAGCTGACTGCCAAGTGGGTAAAGATGGCGTCGGGCGCAGCCAGTGCCGAGGCGCTGATCGAAATCTGGCAGGCCGGCGTCAAGGAAATTCAGGCCGCTAAGGACATGCCTGCCTACAACGCACTCAAGGCGGCAGTCGGCGCAAGAGGCGAAGCGCTGAAGAAAGAGCAGCCTAAGCCCGATCCGGAGCCGCAGGCCGAGCAGTCCGAACCCAGCTACGACGACGACGTCCCTTTCGAGTGAGGTGAACCATGATTGCTATTGAGTGCCCGCAAGGTTCAGCAGCCTGGCATGCCGCCAGAGCAGGATGCATTACGGCCAGCATGTTTGCTGATGCCCGCGCCGAGCTGAAGTCAGGCCCGAACAAAGGCGAACCCACCAAGGCAGCCCGGGACTACGCTTTCCGCCTGGCCGTGGAGCGCATCAGCGGTGAGCCACTGGATGGCGGGTTCGAAACTTGGCAAATGCGCCGCGGCCACGAACTTGAGCCAGACGCCAGAATGGCTCATGAAATCCGCACCGGCCTGATCGTCCAGCAGGTTGGACTGGTAAAGACCGACGACCTTGCCTTCGGTGCCAGCGCTGATGGCTTCATCGGTGAAGACGGGGTGAGTGAGTACAAGTGCTTCCTCGCACCAGAGAAGCTTCGTGCATTCCACATAGATCAGGACGCCGACGGCATCAAGGACCAGGTGCAAGGCGTGCTCTGGATTACTGGACGCAAATGGGCACACATCGGCATGTACTGCCCTGCCCTCAAGCCGGTAGGCCGCGAGCTATGGCTGGGCGAGTACGAGCGAGACGAGGAATACATCGAGGAGCTGGAGCAAGACCTCTGGAAATTCAAGCTGCTTGTTGATGAGTACGAAGCTCGCCTTCGTGACAAGGCAGCGTGACATGGCTAAATCCCCAGCCCAGCGCAAAGCTGAACAGCGGGAGCGGGACAAGCTCAAGGAAGAGCAGCGCCTCGCCGCCCTTCTCGCCTACCGCATAAAAATCGATGTATTCCACGGAACAGCCGAACGGCTCAATCGTGTCATGGCCACCTGCGATATCGAAGAGCGCCAGGATGCGATCAGCCGACTTATCCATAACGCCTCACGAATGCCGGACGAGCAGCTGCGCGAGTTTCTGCGCCAGCCTTGATTGTCACGGCACCATGTCACGGAGATAAATTCATGCTCCTACAGCAAACCATTGACCCCGCGCCAGCAGCACAGCTGGCCGCGCAGGTCGAGCAGTACCTGAACTCGGGAGGACAGATCGAAGTTCTGCCCGGGCCGACAATCACTCCCCTGCCATCCCGGATCGAGCCATCGACCAGAGCCGAGCCACGTAAGAAGCGTCTATCGGCTTTCGAGCAGCGCTATGTGGACGCCGGCCCCCAGCTGATTGACCTATTCAGCCGCGGGCTGTCCATCACGCTTATCAGCGAGAAGAGCGGATTCGGTCGGACGTTCATCTACTCAGCGCTCCGGTATCACGGCATAGAGCCGACATTGCCGCAGACGAATGAGGTGGTGGTCCAGCTGCAGCAGCTGGCCGCCAAGGGCTACACGATGAGATATGCCGCTCAGTGTGTGGGCAAGACTCTGCCCCAGGCGCAAGGGCTGGCCAGGCGGAATGGGATCAAGTTCAGGGCGGCTTGATGGCTGGGGGGGAGAAGGCGGCCTGAGGGCCGCTTTTCTCAAGATCCTTCTACTACCCAGTGACTGTCGATAAAGCCTTCAGCCCGCTCGATGCCTGCTTTTTCAGCCTGACCATACGAGTTCCATGATCCTTCAAATATATCGTAAATGATCAACTCGTCATCGGATGGTTGGTTTGCAGGAGAAATAACAATCCCGGTAGGTGCCGATACTCCATCCTTCCATCGGAATGCAATTCGCAACTTCTCGCCGCGGTATTCGTGATCAATGCTGCCCGGCCCATCTAGCGATAATTTAAACATACACCCTCCTCGCCCGACCCCATGCCGGTCACTCGACCATATCCCAACCCAACATCAAAGCGCCACCTCATTACGGGGCACGGCTTTGCTTCCGACGACGGACATCTTGGTTTGTGTGTGCTTGGAAGGAAGTGAAAAGGCGACCATCGGCCGCCTCTGTGCAATCGGATCTTAATGGCAGTGGACGCTGCCCTTGCTGTTATCCATATGGCAGCACTGGCCAGGCGGTGAGCTCTTGCGGCAACCACCGCCATGAGCGAGCACCGTAGAGCTAACCATCATCAACGACAAAGCAATCAGCAGAACTTTCATTGTTGTTATCTCCATAGCCGCTTGGGCCGCTAAGTACCTCTGCTTTTCACCGGCGATATGCCGAACCTTGACCATAACCTGCACATATATCAATGCGCCAGCACCGGCTGTCGCTTTGTTCTGAGGTAACCCATGACCCCGAATCAACACATGGCCCGCGTATACCTCGCGCAGGCCAGAGCAACGCCGTGGGCGCAATTCCGCACCATGCTGGTTCGGTGGGCGGTAGCCGCCCTAGATCAGTAACAGAGCTTTGGAAAAGCTCTGTATCCAGAACCACCATTGATCCCATGGCGCACTGAACAGCCATTCAAGAACCTCTTGTCGCACCGCTCGTATCAACAGCCGGATCAGCTGGAGGCTCAGGCGCATGGCCAGACCCTTGATTGTTTTCTTCACTCTGAACACCTCTCCAAATAGTTCGCGCTCAGCCTGACATGCACGCCAGACGGTAAGCGCACCCACTTTCCGATTCAGAGTGGCAGCCCTTTTTCTCTAGATCCTCTTTGGTTTTTTCCCACGATGTTCTGAGGTTTCCATATGACTTCACTTCAACTCCCTGCCTTGGCATTCCAAGGGCAGTACGGCCTCCCATTGTCCGAGCTGGACGAGGAAATAAACGTCGACCTGTTCGCCGGTGGCGGCGGCGCCAGCACCGGCTTGGAGATGGGCCTTGGTCGCCCGGTCCACATTGCGATCAACCACAATCCCGCCGCAATCAGCATGCACCAGGCGAACCATCCCGGCGCACTGCATCTGGAAACGGATGTATGGGAAGTGGATCCAGTGCAGGTTCTGGCCGGTCGAAAGATCGGTTGGTTCCACGCCTCCCCAGATTGCACTCATCACAGCCAGGCAGCTGGCGGGCAGCCACGGAAGAAGGAGATCCGCGACCTGTCATGGGTTGTCAGCAAGTGGGCCGGCATCGGCAAGCCGCGCGTCATCAGCCTGGAGAACGTGAAACAGATCCGCAGCTGGGGCCCGCTCATTGCGAAGCGCTGCAAAAAGACCGGCCGCGTAATGAAGCTGGACGGCACCGTGGCCATCCCGGGCGAGCGGGTGCCGCGGGGCGAGCAGTTCCTGGTACCGGACCCGAAGCGCAAGGGCCGCACCTGGCGGCGTTTTCTGGCACAGCTGGAAAGCCTAGGGTACCAGGTGGAGCACCGCATTCTGCGGGCCTGCGAGTACGGCGCACCAACCAGCCGGGAGCGGCTGTTTCTGGTGGCCCGCTGTGATGGTCAGCCTATCGTCTGGCCAGAGCCAACCCACGCGGCCAAGCCGGCGAAGGGCCAGAAGCCCTACCGCACGGCAGCGGAATGTATCGACTGGAGCGTGCCCAGCCAGAGCATCTTCACTCGCAAGAAGCCGCTGGCTGACGCCACAATGCGCCGCATCGCCAAGGGTATCCGGCGAGAGGTGACCGAGAAGGCCAAGCCGTTCATCGTGCCGATCGCTAACTGGTCGCAGGATGCGATTCATCCAACTGACCAGCCGCTCAACACGGTCACGGCATGGCCGCGTGGCGGATCGTTCGCGTTGGCCTCGGCTCACCTGGTGAAGTTTCGCTTTGATCATGGCGGGGAAACTCTCGAGCAACCGTTGCCAACTATCACCTCTGGCGGCAATTACAAGCGCCCGGCCGGCGCTGCACATGCCATGGGAGTGGCTACCGCCTTCCTCGCCCAGGCCAATGGCGGATTCAACACCACCCACTCGAAGCCGCTGACCGACCCGACCACCACCATCACCAACACCGGCAGCCAACAGCAGCTGGTCACAGCCAACCTGCTGCATCTGCGGGGCAACTGCGACTCCAGGGATGTGGCCGCCCCGCTCCACACCATCAGCGCTGGCGGTCAGCACCACGGCCTGGTAAGCGCCTTCCTGTCCCGCCAGTTCGGGGCCAGCGTCGGCCAGGGCGTAGACGAGCCAACGCCCACAATAACTGCGGGCGGCGGAGGCAAAACGGCCCTGGTTGAGCTCAAGCTGTCGCCGGAAGTGGAAGCCGGCGCCCTGCGTTGCGCAGCCTTCCTTATGAAGTACTACAGCGAGGGCGGTCAATGGCAGGGACTGAACCAGCCGCTGGATACGCTGACAACCAAGGACCGCCTGGCCTTGGTCACCGTCTGGATCGGTGGCGACCCGTATGTGATCGTCGATATCTGCCTGCGGATGCTGCAGCCACATGAGTTGTATGCCGCTCAGGGATTCCCTTCGAACTACATCATCACACACGGCCACGACGGCCGCCGATTCACCAAATCTGAACAGGTCCACATGTGCGGCAACAGCGTCAGCCCGCCGCCCATGGCCGCGATCGCTGCAGCCAACAACCCCTGGCGCCAGCCCCTACAGGAGGCAGCATGAACCTCAATGCCAAAACTATGGAAACCAACACCGGCACTTTGACCCAGCTCCAGGGCATCGACGGCCAGTGGATGACCAATGCCGACCTTGTAGTGCTTGCCCGGCAGATCCACCAGCGGGCAATCGATGGGCAGCGGCTGGAGGCTGAGGCCGCGCACCCGCCGCGGCACGAACTGACCCCGAGCTATCTGGAATATCCAGACCCGCCCGCGTTTGATGAAAGCTGTGACATGCATCCGAGCATGCTGAGAGGTAGCCATGACTGATCGCGCCGACAATACCCAGAGCAAGCAATGGCCAGACCATTACCGATACGTCACCGACCTAGATGAGCGCGGCGTCCACATAAGCTGTCGGCGCTTCATCGTGGTGGGTGAGACGCCACACTTCTACTACGTTGTGAGCGATAGTTGCCACGGATACCTGCAGTGTCTGTCCGACGAGGCCAGGAAAAAGTCAATCAAGCGCAACCGCCGGCGCGTGTCGAAGGATGGTCGCGCCCGGCACTGCTACCCGGACAAGCGCCTCGCCCTGCAGTCCCTGGTGGCACGCCAGCACCATCGCATATGGCACGCCAAGCGCAGCCTGTCCGAGGCGACACTGGCTATGGCCGAGGCAGAACGGATGCTGGAGGCCGGCCACATCCCTGGCGACGGTGACCATCCATGCGGCCAGGACGAGTACATCGAATCACTGTGCTGGGGAGGCTACTGATATGGCTGATTACAAACTGGTGGCAGTGGAAGGCCTTCGCTACACATTCGACGGCGCGCTTGCGGAGTGCCCATGCTGTGGATCGCTCGATGTGGGTGGTGCACACGATACCGTCCATTGCCAAAGCTGCGGTCTGACTGTCACGAAGCCAGGGCCGCTACAGAACGCCATTGACGCATGGAACACTCGCACTAGTCGTGCTCATTCCGCTGCGCCTGCTGCGCAGGGGGAGCCGGTGGCGTGGCTGGCCGAATGCATGCGGAGCGACTTTAAGAAGCCGCTGCTGGCGCTGCACTTATCTCCACTGCTGGCAGACGAAACATGCCGGCACTGGAAAAGCCGTGGGTGCGACGTCAGCCTGCAGCCGCTCTACACCGCCCCGCAGCCCGCAGAGCAGAAGCCCGATCCACACCCTGATGACGCCGCCGTTGATCGCTTCGCTGTGGCGATGAAAGACAAATTGGCAGCGTCGCGAGAGAAAGGGCGCCACGGCTGGCAGAACGCGACGGCCCCGCACCTAAGCGCGCTGCTCTACGACCACCTGCACAAGGCCGATCCGCTTGACGTTGGCAACCTCGCGATGATGCTGCACCAGAACGGACAGGCGATTGAGGTGCCGCACGAAGTACGGAAGACTGCTGCACGGCCCGCGCCGGACGTGGCGGCGCTGGTGGAGGCGCTGATGGCCTGCGCCAAGGCTAATTCTGCTGCTGAGGTTGGCTTGATCGTAGACGACGCCCTCGCCGCTCACCGTAAGCAGGGAGGTGTCCAGGCATGAAAGCACGCATCGAGAAGAAACTGAGTAAACGGTTGGTTGAGATAGCACCCACGATTTTCGAGCACGCATGGATCGACAAGGAAGAACCCAGCGCGCTTGCATGGGAGCAAGGGTCTCGGGTCAGCCATATCTGGAGTGTCGGAGGAGAGGTCGATTACTGGGGCGAAGGCTCCGAGTGGAATACGCTATGGAGCGCCTTTGCTATTGGTGACTGGTGGTGCTGGGCGGGCGACTTTCCAGTATTCCCGCATGGCCATGAGCTTGCAGGCTACCCGGACACAACTGGCTTCAAGCCAACGACGCAGAACCTGCTGAAGCTGGCGGCCCAGTGCGAAGCGCGCAACCAAGGAGCCCAGCCATGACAACCAGTAAGCCGGAGGTGGTGGCATGGACTGATCCGGATGAAGCCAACGTTTTCGCAGGCTGGTTCAAGAATCAGCTTATAGCCATGGGTGGCAATGACGGCCACATTGCCGAGACGTGCGACATAGCACTTATCCGCCTCAGCGACTACGAAGCCCTGCAAGTCCTTTGCGACCGCCTGCAGCTTGAGGCTCAGTGTCACGCCCAGGAAGCGCGCACCGCCAATGCCACCATTGCCGAGATATACCGGCTGGTCAGCGGCGGCACCGGTGAGCCAGGGAACTGGAACGGCACCGAGCCGGTGCGGCGAAAGCTGGAAGAACTGCAGGCCGAGTGCGAGCGGCTGCGCAAGGATGCCGAGACAGAGCAGGCTATTCAGCGCGCTGCCGAAGTGCTGCCGCCTGGATACCGCATCGAGATTGAGGTGGAGAACGACGCGGGATCGGTGGCGCTCTTTGCTCCCGGCGCCATCGTTGAGTGCGACTTTCAGGGCGGCATCGCGGAGCAGATCGCAGACGCCATCAACACCGCCATGCAGGGAGACCAGCCGTGACCCGCCATATTGCCGAGACCAGCAAAAAGGTCTCCCTGCCGATCACAGCCGAGGTGCGCGGCCAAGAGTGGCACCTCTACACCTTCGACTACATGACTCAGGACGGCATGTTCTCTGGATATCTGCATGCACTCGATATGGGCCATGCAGAGCAGCTGCTGAGTGAGATGTGCGCCACTGCCGTTCTCGCCGGCCAGATGATCGGCACCGAGATCCCCAACTGACACCGCTCGCCATCTTGAGCATCACCCTATAAGCCGGGAGGCCACCACATGAGCATCATTGATCCCACCACCACCCTTATTCGCGCCCCGGAAGTACTGCGCATGATCGGATACAAAAGCCGGGATTCCCTCGACCGCCTGCGCAAATCCGACCCGACATTCCCAAAGCCGGTGCCGATCAGCAACAGCACCGCCCGAAACGCATCGATTGCCTGGACGCTATCGGAGGTGCAAGAATGGGTAGAGACGCGCAAGCAGAGACGCGACCACGCAGCTTAGCGCTGAGTATCTTGTATAGCGTGGTGTATAGCGAAGCCGCGAAAGCCACGCCAAGGCTTGTAGCCATTGATGGGTTCGATTCCCTTCACCCGCTCCATTCAAGATGATCGATCAGCTTCGCACGTCGCTAATGCTGCCTTCGCTTCGCCGTTCCTCCCGCAAGAAAACAACCCTCCGGTAGCTCGCGACCGATGGACTGATACCGTCCGCTGATCGAGCATGAGCCCGATCAGCCAGTGGTATCAGGCGTTCTGCCGCGGTGTCCGGCGAATGGTCTTGAGCAGATCCTCGGGGGTGATCGAGCCGACGATATTGGCGCCGCTGCCGGGCTGCGGCAGGTTGAGGATGTTGCCCTTGATCTTGCCGATGACGTGCATTTCACAGGGTTTGCAATCGAATTTCAGCGTCAGTACCTCATCGCCGTGGACCAGTTGCATGGGCGCAACCTTGGTGCGCACTCCAGTGACGCCCTTGGCCTGCTTGGGGCACAAATTGAAGGAGAAGCGCAGGCAGTGCTTGGTGATCATCACCGGCACATCGCCGGTTTCCTCATGCGCCTCGTAGGCGGCGTCGATCAGTTCTACGCCGTAGCGCTGGTAGAACGCCCGAGCCTTTTCGTTATAGACGTTGGCCAGGAAGGTCAGGTGTGATTGCGGATATACCGGTGGCGGTACGCTGACCGGTTTGCGATTGCCGTGTGGGAAAGCAGCGATACGCGCCTCGCTCAGTTGGTCGATCAGTTCCCGCCGCAGACTCTTGAGTTGCGAGTTGGGCACGAACGGTACGAACGGCGCGTCGATTTCCACCTGCTCAGCGTGATACTGGGTGGTGCCCAACTGACCCAGCAGGTCGCGCAGTTGCTCCAGAGCCTGCTCGGGCTTTTTCGCCGGCTCGAACGGACCGCTCAACTGATGGCTGACCTCGATGCCCTCTTCGCTGATCGCGGTGAGCTTGAGGCTGTCGGCACTCAGCTCGGCATGCCAGCGCAGCCCGATACGACGCTCTGCGGACGTCTTTTGCAAGGCCTGCTGCCAGTTATGGTCCAGGTTGCGGCTGAGCGTTTGCGGCAGGCGCGCGCGGCGCAGTTGCTCGGGCAGCTCGTTGGGCTCGATACGGTACTGCCAGCGCGGCTCGCCCTCTTCCTCATAACGGGCCAGCTCCTGGGCAACGTTAGCGCGAAACCCTACTACCTCGCGCTTGACCAGGACGTTGAGGCCGTCCCCATTGGACAGGGGCTCGTGGGTCACCGCCAGCAGATCATGCTTGCGCACCTGCTGCAGCTCGCCCACCACCAGGCCGGTGAAGGTCGGTGAATCGAAGGCACCGATATCGATCTTGCGGTCGGTGACGAAGTAATCGGTGCTGCCCCGGTGGAAGGTCTTGTCCGGGTCGGGCACGAAGAAATGGGCGGTACGACCGCTGGAAGCGCGCGCCAGATCGGGGCGGTCCTCCAGAATATCGTCCAGCCGCTGGCGGTAATAGGCGGTGATGTTCTTCACATAGCCCATGTCCTTGTAACGCCCTTCGATCTTGAACGAGCGCACACCCGCATCGACCAACGCGCGCAGGTTGGCGCTCTGATTGTTATCCTTCATCGACAGCAGATGCTTCTCATAGGCGACCACGCCGCCATGCTCGTCCTTGAGGGTATACGGCAGTCGGCAAGCCTGAGAGCAATCGCCACGGTTGGCGCTGCGGCCGGTCTGGGCATGGGAAATGTTGCACTGCCCGGAAAAGGCCACGCATAGGGCACCGTGGATGAAGAACTCGATGGTCGAGTCGACCTCCGCATGGATCGCCTTGATCTGCTGCAGGTTCAGCTCCCGGGCCAGCACCAACTGGGAGAAACCGGCCTGATCGAGGAACCGGGCCTTGTCCAGGGTGCGGATATCGCACTGGGTGCTGGCGTGGATTTCGATCGGCGGAAGGTCCAGTTCCATGACGCCCATGTCCTGCACAATCAGTGCGTCGACACCGGCGTCGTAGAGCTGATGGATCAGCAGCCGGGCCCCTTCCAGCTCGTCGTCATGCAGAATGGTGTTGAGCGTGACGAAGATGCGTACATGGAACAGCCGGGCAAAGCGCACCAGCTCGGCGATATCAGCCACGCTGTTCTCGGCGTTATGCCGCGCGCCAAAACTCGGGCCGCCGATATAGATGGCATCGGCACCATGCAGGATGGCCTCACGGGCGATGGCGACATCCCGGGCTGGGCTGAGCAATTCGAGATGGTGCTTGGGAAGGGGCATGGCAGAACCGTCGAGTGGAAAAACGGCAGATTGTAGCTGTTACGGCAGAATGCTGCACGATCAGGTGATGCGCGGCCAGCCATGGCGACTTTTCGCCATGGCTGGTTCAGCTCAGTTCGCTCCGCAGGCAGGCAAGCCAGGCCGCTGAGGGTTGGTGAAGGTACAACCGTAGTCCGCATCAGCTACCACTGTAGCGTCAAGCACTTCATCCCCGGCCGGTTTGTCGTTGTCATTCACCCAGTCCAGCCAGTCGTTCATCGCCCGGGTAACTTCCTGGCTGGAGAATTCGCAGTGGCCGGTTGCCCGAATGGCGCGCTGCACCAGCAGATCTTCGTTGCCATGTGCCTCAGCCCCCTCGCGATACAGCTGCTGATGCCGGAACGGCACATAGAAGTCACCCAGCGTGTGCAAGGTCAGCACCGGCACCTCGAAATCCCCCTGGACCAATGGAATCCAACGCACCCCATCTTCCCGCTGTAGATTGGCGTCCTCATCAGCGCTGACTCGCGCGATCTGTTCGTTAAAGGCCAGCTCATCCGCGGTCGGCTCCGGATCGCTGGTCCAACGATAAACCTGATTTTCATTGCCGTAGCCGTTACGCGCAAGAATACCTTCGATATCACCCTCAGAGCCGCCGGTACCCAGCACCGCACCCTGCCACATATTAACCGCGAAGCCTTCGTCGAAGATCGGACGCTCCCCACCGGTGAGATTGCGGGCAATGCCTACGAGCCGCTCGCCGTTCACCCCGCGCGGCGAGCTCCAGTCCGGTGAGGTGCCGTTGAAATTGAATAAGGTACCGAGCATCTGCGGCAGCAGGTCCTGGAAGTCTGCATAATCCGCGTCACCATAGCCGCTCAGCTCCATCACCGCCCGGGGATAGTCGCCCAGCCACTGGAACTGGTTCTGTTCCGCCTGACACATCGGCATGGCGCCCGCATAAGGCACCTTGCTCAAGGTTCTTTCCATGTTCTCGCGATCCACCGCCGCCGCAGCAACATGACCGCCGAGAGATTCACCAGAAATCAGGTACTGATTGGGTTCGAGAAACCGCACACCATGGTCTGCCTCGAGATAGTCGATGAGGTTCAGCGCCAGCTTGTTGGTGTCTTCGACACCAGCTCGCACATCGTAATAGTTGGCCGAATAGGATGACGAAGCCCAGGCGTACCCTGCGGCCAGTGCTGCATCACGCCATGGATCCTGCGGTACCGATGGCAGCAGATTCTCACCGGTACCGCGATAGCCATGGGTATACATGATCAGACCATCGCCATCCCATTCATCGGGGATTTCGACGACATAGACCGCTCCACCCTGAATTCCATTATAGGTACCCACATAAGTGCTGCTGCCAGGGCGGGCCGCAATCTCAGCAACTACTGGTGTGAAAACGCGATCATCATGCTCTCTGGTCATTTCTGGCGGTGCGATATCATCATCAGAATCACCACCGCTGCTGCTTCCGCCGCCTCCACCGAGACAACCGGTCAGCAATAAGGCACTCAAGGTAAGGGGTAAAGCAGCCAGGGGAAAAGGTGTGATGCGCAAGGTAAACCTCCATTGTTTTTGTAATAACTACCTGGGCGCAGACAGCCCAAGCGCATTCATGAGCTTAGTCGAGACGGCATGATCTGCCGCTCCATAAACTACGCTGATATCACCCTAAAAAGGCACCACTCAAATGGGTGATACGAAGCGCGCAGTCGCGTCAGGCTACGAGTTTGGAGAGCATCCGCGCCAATGGCCTGGAAGGCAGGCCATCGGCGCGGATGTTTCAGGCGAGTTACTTCAGCCCCAGCCGCCGCGCCAGCTTATGCAGATTGCTGGCATCCAACTCCAGCAGGCGCGCTGCGGCGCTCCAATTGTCATCAACGGCGAGCAGAGCCTGGCGGATCTGCTCACGCTGGCAGGCTTCCACGCTAATGCGTAACGGCTGGATGTTTTCAGCATCAGCTGTGGCCTGAACATCAGGACTACTCGTGCTGGCATTGCCACCGCCGATGGGAATATCCAGCAGCGCCGCATCCAGCGACAACATGGACTGGCGGGACCCATTACGCCCCAATGCCTTGATCGCCGCTCGGCTGATGACGTGTTCCAGCTCGCGTACGTTACCCGGCCAGTCATAGGTCAATAGCGCCTGCTCGGCATCCGGAGACAGGCGCAGACTGCGCACCCCGAGGCGGGCGCGGTTGAGTTCGAGGAAATGGCCTGCCAACAGCAACACATCATTGTCCCGATCTCGTAATGGCGGGACCGGTACCGGGTAGACCGAGAGGCGATGATAAAGGTCAGCGCGGAAGTCGCCCTTGGCTACTGAATCGGCCAGGTTGCGGTTGGTGGCAGCGATGATCCGCACATCCACCCGCAGCGGCTGGTCAGCACCCAGGCGCTGAATCTCGCCGTTCTGCAGGGTACGCAGCAGTTTGGCTTGCACATGCAGCGGCAGCTCACCGACTTCATCGAGAAACAGCGTGCCACCGTTGGCCGCGTCGAAGCGCCCGCCCCGATCACTGCTGGCGCCCGAGAAGGCACCTTTAACGTGACCGAACAGCTCGCTTTCCGCCAGAGACTCCGGCAGCGCAGCGCAGTTGACCTGCACCAGCGGTTTGTTCGCCCGAGGTGAGTGGCGATGCAGCCAGTGGGCGAACAGTTCCTTGCCGACGCCGGTTTCACCGGTGATCAGCACCGTCAGGTCCGAATCTGCCACCACCGCCAACTCGTCCAGCAAGCGCGTTACCGCCGGGCTGTGACCGACGATGCCATGCTGTTGGACGCCCGGCAGCGCCCGATGATCATCGGCGCGAACCATGCGCAGCGCGCGGTTCTCCTGCTCCAGCCGGGTTACCCGCAACAACGCCTCGACCAACGGCAGCAGGCGTAGCAACTTGATCCGGGCGCGCTCGTCAAAGGTGCCGGCCTTGAGCGCATCGAGGGTCAAAGCGCCCCAGAGCTCGCCTTCCACGTACAGGCTCACACCCATGCAGTCGTGCACCGGCAGCGGTTCGCCCGGTGACTCATCGAGCAGCCCATCGTAGGGGTCAGGCAAGGTGCTGTCGGACTCGAACCTGGTGATTTCCCGGCGTGACAGCAACGCCGCCAGACGTGGATGCCGTGCCAGGTCAAAACGCCGGCCCAGAGCGTCCTGCACCAGCCCGACCGCAGCCACCGGCCGCAGGCAATCATCCTCGCGCTGCAACAGCACTACCGCACCGCAGGTAAAGCTTTCGCGCAACACCTGCACCAGGCGTTGCAGGCGGACCGCAGCCGGCAACTCTGCCACCAGATCAGGCAAGAGAAAATCTTCAATCATGGTCATATGCACCCCATATGGTTTGGAGAACCATAACGCAGCAGGGTATAAACAACCAATAAAAATAATTTCCTTTAAAATTCAATTAATTGCGTATGGCATATGTCTTGCTGGGTTGATCGATAGAAGCTGCGGTTGTTCATTCCCCTATCGGAGTAATCAGCATGTCCCACCATTCACCTGACATTTCCACCGCAATCACCGGCTCGGCGGTGGGCGATGACCAGCAAGTCTGGGCGCAGGCGCCTACGGATGACCTGATTCACCATATCCTGATCCGCTATCACCAGCGCCACCGTGAACAGTTGCCGGAACTGATTCGTCTCGCTCGCCGTGTTGAACAGGTGCATGGGGATCACGCGGAATGCCCGAGCGGGCTGACTGACCATCTTTCAGATATTCAGCAGGCACTGGAAAGTCATATGTCCAAGGAGGAACAGATCCTGTTCCCCATGCTGCTACGCGGCGAACACAGCCTATCGCGCGGGCCGATCAGCGTGATGCGTTTCGAGCATGACCAACACGATCAGGCGCTGGACCAGCTGTACGCATTGACCAACGACATCACCGCTCCACCCCACGCCTGCAATACCTGGCAGACGCTTTACCGGGGGTTGGACGAGTTCTGCCGGGACCTGGCCCAGCATATCCAGCTGGAAAACGAAGTGCTGTTCGATGGCCCGGCGGCCGGGAAGACGCTATAGGACGAACATGCTCTTGGCGCAGATGACCAGCAGCACGGCATGTACCAGCAGGCTCACATTGATCAGGTGCATGCCCCGCTCGCCGATGTGCTGGCCGCGGCGCAGAAAGATCAGCGCGGCATAATGCCCTATGATCAACAGCGCCAGCAGGATCTTCAGGCTGAGCAGCGTGGCGAAATGGCTGGCAAAGGGATCGGCCAGCACACCGCGATAACGCCACGCCAACGTCAGCCCAGCCCCGTAGAGCATGATGGCAACCACATGAATCACTCGCCGCGCCTGCTGCCCCAGGGCTTGGCTCATGGGGCCACGAACCGACGCGTCCAGACGCCGACCCGCCGGCGCCAGAATCAGTACCTGAAAGAACAGCGTGCCGACAAAAGCCATCGCAGCGAGCAGATGCAGCGTTTTAATCAACAGATATGTCATACAGTTGTTCCAGAAAGAAAGGCGTAGCCTGACACGGCGCGCAACGAGCATAACAAGCAATCAGGAGATTTTCATGCCGGACAGTCGTACCCATCTACCCGCGCTGTTTGCATTGGGCTTTCGCCCCTTGTTTCTTGCGGGCAGCCTGTTTGCCGTTCTCGCCGTGCCGCTGTGGATCGCCGCTTACTTCGGACACATCGATCTGACACCCGCTGGCGGCTGGCTGGCCTGGCATCGCCATGAAATGGTCTTCGGTTTCGGCGTGGCGATCGTCGCCGGCTTTCTGCTGACCGCAATCCAGGCCTGGACCGGGGTACCGGCCTTGACCGGTATGCCGGTGCTGTTGCTGGCGGCGCTGTGGTTGCTCGCCCGCCTGCTCTGGTTGTTCGGCGCGCCGCTGTGGCTGCTGATCCCGCTGGACGTAGCGTTTCTGCCATTGGTCGCGGTGGCCATAGGCCGTTCACTGTGGAAGGTGAAGCAGGTGCGCAACTATCCGATCATCCTCATGCTGGGGCTGCTGACCTTCTGCAATCTGTTGGCGCTGATTGGCCTGGAGCGCAATGACTTCGCCCTGCAGCGCCACGGCGCCGTCGCGGCCCTTTGGTTGATTGCTGGACTGATGGGCCTGATCGGTGGTCGGGTCATTCCTTTCTTTACCCAGCGCGGGCTGGGCCTTCAGGAACCGGTCGAGGCCTGGCCCCGGCTGGATAACCTGCTGGTGGCCGGCAGTATCTTCATCGCCCTGCTCATGCTGAGCGGTATCGGCCTGCGGCCTTCGCTATGGCAGGCGCCCCTCTATCTGCTGCTGGGCCTGGGGCATGTCGTCCGCCTGCTGCGCTGGCATCATCCGAAGATCTGGACCGTGCCGCTGCTCTGGTCGCTGCATCTGTCCTACGCCTGGCTGGCGCTGGCATTGATTGCCATGGCGCTGTGGCATGGCGGCTGGTTCGGCGGCTTCAGCCAGGCCACCCATTTGCTGGCGATTGGCGGCATGGCCGGAATGATCCTGGCGATGATCTCGCGCGTCAGCCTCGGCCATACCGGCCGGCCTTTGCAGCCAGCCAGGACCATGAGTCTGGCCTTTATCCTGATCAACCTGGCGGTACCGCTGCGGGTATGGCTGACCATTGCCCTGCCCCAGACCGGGTTCTGGCTGGCGAGCCTGTGCTGGGCGGTGGCGTTTGGTTTGTTCGTCTGGTACTACGCGCCGATTCTGCTGGCGCCGCGGCCGGATGGGCGGCCGGGATAGGCTGGGGTTGTTTGCCCCTCTCCCCAGCTCTCTCCCGCGAGGGGGAGAGCGTAAGCCGTGCGGCTCGAAACGGATTCGCTAGCTTGCGGGAGAGGGGCCCGACTTACAGCAATTCCTTACGCAACTCCGCGCCTGACTTGGGCGACAGCAGCCCCGGCGCTACGTCCAGTACTGTCTGCGCACCAATCACGCCGCTCTGATTCAAACGCCAGGTTGCCCGGGCATAGGCAACCAGTACCGCTGCGGTGAATTCGGGGTTGCTGCCCAGTTTGAGGGTGTATTCCATGACCTGGGTAGTACCAGCGTCCGAGGTACCGCTGCGGATCACGACGCCGCCGTGGGGCATGGCGGCATGATCGCGGCGCAGCTCCTGCTCGCTGATGAAGTTGACGGTGGTGTCGTAGTCGGCGAAGTAGTGCGGCATGCTGACGATGTTCTGCTCGACTTCCTTCGCATCGGCGCCGTCAGCCAGCACCACGTAGCATTCACGTTTGTGCTTCTCGCGGGTAGCCAACTCCGGCAGTTCGCCGTTGCGAACGCGCTCGATCGCGGCTTCAGCAGGCAGGGTGTACTGCACGCCCGCCTTGACGCCTGGTACCCGGCGCACGGCATCGGAATGCCCCTGGCTCAGACCCTTGCCCCAGAAGGTGTAGGTGGCGCCAACCGGCAGGATGGCTTCACCGTACAGGCGGTTCAGGGAGAACAGTCCCGGATCCCAGCCCACCGAGATCATCGCGGTGTAACCCGCCGGCTTGGCGGCACTGTCCATTGCAGCGTGGTATTCGGGGATGGTGGCGTGGGTGTCGAAACTGTCGACCGTGTTGAACATGGCGGCCAGGGCCGGCCCCTGTTCGGGCAGATCGTTCTTCGAGCCGCCGCACAGGATCAGCACATCGATCTGGTCACGAAACTGGGCGATATCGTTCTGGGCATGCACCGGGATGTTGCTGTCGAGCAGTTGCACGTCGGCCGGATTACGGCGGCTGAAAACGCCGACCAGTTCCATGTCCGGGCTCTGGGCAATGGCCATTTCCACGCCCTTTCCGAGGTTGCCGTAGCCGGCGATGCCGATTCTGATTTTGCGCTGCATATGAAGACCTGACCCTTTCTCTGTGTGCCAACCCCACCCTGAGTCATGCGGGGGTAAAGCGCGAATTATACAGACTGTGACGGCGTTTTCGGCCCTGACGGCCAATGCGTCGCCTCAACCCTCGATGGCAGCGGTCTTGAGCCCTTCCAGCTCGCGCACCGGCACGCCCATGTCCCGCCACTTGTCCGGATGGCAGCTGAACAGCAGCACCTGATGCCGCTGGGCCGCATCAAACAGGATGCGTTTCATCTGCCCCAGCCGGGGTTGATCGCTGTGCACCAGGGCATCATCCAGAATGATCAGTGTCGGGCGGCCGGCTTCACGCAGCAGATCGGCATAGGCCAGCCGGCTGATCAGCCCCATCTGCTCCCGGGCGCCGAAACTCAGTGCCGCGAATTCGCTGGCGTCCTGACCATGGCGCAGCAGGCGGCCGGGCATCAGGTTTTCATCGACCTCCAGCGTTGCCTGGGGAAACAGCAGTTGCAGGTAATGATCCAGATGCTTCTGCAGCGGCGCTTGCAGGCGCCGGGTCAGTTGCTGGCGTTTCTCGCTGAGCAGGTCGTGCAGCAGCGCCAGTGCCCGCGCGCGGCGGTCGAGCTGATGGTAGCGGCGATGCTCGCTTTCCAGCTCGGCGGCCAGGGAGGCACGGTGCTCTTCCAGGCCATCGGCGCCCTCCCCCTGCAGCCTGCCCTGCAGCGCAAGCAGCTCTTCGCGGCGCTGGTTGAAACCCTGTTCCAGTTGTGCGGCGCTGCTGCGGTAGCGCTGGATGTCCTGCTGCAGGATGTCCGGTCGGGCGCTGGCAATACGCGCGGCGCGCTCATTGCTTTGCTGTTCCAGCCGCGCCTCTTCGGCGCGCAGCGTCAGCAGGTTGTCATTGAGCTTGCGCTGCTGTTGCATACGCTGGGGATCATCCAGCCGCGTCTGCAGCAGGCAACATTCTTCTTCGGCGCTGGCCAGATTCTGGCGCAGACCGATAAGTTGTTCATTGTGCTTGCCGGTGGCTGCTTCACGCTGCTGCAACTGTGCGGCGGCCTGCTGCAGTATCTGCTCGGCCAGGCCGGTAGCGACGGCCGCCGTAGCGACGGTCGCCTCTCCCACCGGCATCTCAAGAGCACCCAGCTCCTGCTCCAGCTCGGCCAGACGCGCAACAACACCGGCCGCGTCCTGCTCCAGCGCCTCGATACCGGCGGGCGCATGACTGGCCAGTAGTTTGCGGTTGGCATGGATAGCGGCGTTCTGGGCCTTGGCAAGCTGCAGTTGCTCCCGCGCCTCATCCAGCGAGCTGACGCGCAACTGCTCCAGCAAGACTTGGAGCTGGTCCCGGGCGTGTTCGGTCTTGCGGGCCAGGGTAGCCAGATCTTGGCCGCCGGGCGTGATGATCAGCTTGCCGATACCGGCAATGTCCAGTTGGGTTTCCTGCAGCAGCAACAACTCATCGCTGCCACTGAGCTGCTGCTGATCCAGGCTGAGCTGCTGACCGGGCAGCAGTTCATAGCGCAGCCGCGTGGCAATGCTCTGCTGGCGAATATCCAGCTCCCGCAGTTGGTTATGCAATTGTTCCAGTTGGGCCAACTGCTGGTCATTGATCCGCACCGCGGCCAGCACCTGCTGCTGAGTAACCAATTCGTTCTGCAACAGGCGCGCCTGCTCCAGACTGAGCTGCAACTGTTGCTGTTGCTTCAGCAACCGCTGCCGCTCCCGCTCCAGGGTCTCCCGGCGGGCCCACTGCCGTGCCTGGCGCTCCTGCTGCTGGGCCTGCTGATAGGCGGCCAGCGCAGCATCCTGCGCAGCCACCAACTCGGCCTGCTGCCCGGCGAGTTGTTCCAGTTGTTGCTGCAGCTGCTGGCATCTGCCCTGGCGTTGCTGCAGGTCCTTGGCCTGCTCCTCATGGCTGCGCAGTTGCTCCAGCACTATCTGCCGATGGCCGCGTACCTGCTCCAAGGCTTGCAGGTCGCGCTGCTGCTCCTCGGTCTGGCGCTGGACTTCGGCATACTTGCGCTCGGCCTCCTGCTGCTGCACGCGCAGCGCCTCCCAGGGCTTGTCAGCTTCATCGCGGGCTTGTTGCTGGCGCAGTTCGCCCAGGCGGTCGACCTGCTGACGATAGGCGCCGATGCGCTGATCCAGCGCCTGCAGCTCTTCATCCAGCACCGCGATGCGCTCACCGCTGAGTTTGTAATCGCCACGGGGTTTGCCGGTGCCGGTGAGCAGTTCATCCAGTTGGACGCGGACCTGCCTGATAACCTCGTCGCCTCCGCTGCTGGTGACTTCCCCAAGGCTCGCGCCCAATACCGATTTAAGATGATCACCCGCATGGCTGACTGCCTCGTCCAGCTCCTGACCCATGCCCTGCTCGATCCACAGCAGCCCGGGGATGCCCCAGTGCTCGGCCTTGCTCGCGCCCCGGCTCGCGACGTTGAAGCCAAGCATGGCGGCGAGCTGTTCCTCCGCTTCATCACCATTGAACCGCTGGCCATCGATGGTCAGGTCACAGCGCTTGCGCTGCAGGAAACGCTTGCTCAGTTGCCATTGCCGGTCGGCGTGGGAAAAGCGCAGCTCCACCTCGGGCGCCGCGCCGGAATCGCCCCAGGGCCGCAGGTCGGTAAGCGTGCCGGAGCTGTGCCGCTCGAAGAACGCCGCGCGGATGGCACGCACCAGGGTGCTCTTGCCGGATTCATTGGGTCCGCAGATCAGGTTCAGCCCCGGGCCGAAACCGTCGATGACCAGCGGCTCGCGAAACTGCCGGAACTGACTGATACGTAACTGTTCCAGCTTCATACCGCTGCCCCTCCGGCCTGCCGTTCGCGCAGCAGCCCCGCCAGGATCGCGAGTGCCTCCCGGGCGACTTCCGGCTCGTCGGCCTGCTGCATATCGCGCAACTGACCGACTACCTCGTCCAGGTAGCCATCGGCCTGCAGCGCCGCGATATCCGCCTCGGTAGGCAGCAGGCGCATGCCATCCAGCTGGCATTCCAGCACCCGGTGCCGCGCTTCTGCGCGGCCCAGGGCCGCTTGCAGCCGCTGCTCGCCCGCCAGATCCAGCTCCCCTTCCAGGGTCAGGCTGATAACACTGCTGCGCTCGATCTGCTCCAGCTCCTCGATCAAGGCATCCAGGTCCGAGGCCACCTGCAGCCGTCGCTGCCATTGCAGCCAGGTGAACTCGCCCATGGCGACAGGTTTTACCTGCGGTGCGGCGCCGGGTGCTTCGATCTGCACATCCAGCACCTGGCCGGCGCCATTGCTTTTGAAGCGGTCCTGCTCCGGCGTGCCGCTGTACCAGGTGCGATCGTCGATCTGCCGGCAGCCATGCCAATCACCCAGGGCCAGATAGTCCAGGCGTGCGCGCACGGCGCGCTGCGGGTCGATGGGGTTGGGCGAGTCGATATCCTCGGCGAGAATGCCCTGCACGCTGCCGTGGGCCAAGCCGATTCGCAGCAATTGCGGCGGTGTCGGCGCATGGTCGAACCAATCGGTCAGATCACTGAAGGTCTGGCGCTGGGTCAGCGGTGCCGGGAGAATCGCCAGCCCCTGCTCGGCCAGCAGCAGCGGCTCGGCGGTCAGCAGCACATGGACATTATCGGGAATGGCATTCAGCCGCCGGGCGCGGCTCCAGATGCTTTCCGCCAATGCGGCATCATGGTTGCCGGGCAGCATGACCCAGGGCCCGCCAAACCCCTGCAGCGCCATGAACAGGCGCCGCACCGTTCGGTCGGAGATGGTCTGGGCATCGAACACATCGCCTGCCACCAATACCGCATCCACGGCCAGCTCGGTGGCCAGGGCGGCAATCCGCTCCACAGCGGTCAACCGCGCCTGGGCCAGCGCGGGGCCGTCTTCCGGGCCGAAGCGGTCGTACTGGCGGCCGATCTGCCAGTCGGCGGTATGCAGAAAGCGGGGCATGTCCTCTCCTCGTCCGGGGCTGATGTCCGGATTGTAAACGCAAGAGGTGCCGAAGGGTGACGCAACACTCCGTTTGCTCAGATTATCTGGGCGTACCGACTCCGATCAGTGACATGCTGATAGGCATCGAACACCATGCATACGCTGGCTATCAATGGCCGGCCTGCCGGCAAGACCTCGATACCCGTCACGTCCAGGCGAATGACGCCGTCGCGGTGCAGTTGCCCCAGCATCCCCTGGCAATCGGCGAAATAGGTCGCGAAGTCGATGCCGAAGCGCTGTTCGATATCCGCATAGCGCAACTGATAAGTGCAGAGCAGGCGGTTGATCACTACCCGCCGTAGCCGATCATCGGCGGAACACTTCAGGCCGCGGTGCAATGCCAACCGGTGTTGCCCCAGGCTTTCCTGGTACAGCTTGATGTCGCCGGTATTGCGACAGTGAAGATCTCCCACCTGACTGATGGCCGAGACGCCCAGCCCGATCAGATCGCCCTGCTCTCCCGACATATAACCTTGCAGGCCGCGCGCCAGCCGGCCGATCTCCTGGGCGTTGCTGAGACTGTCATCCGGCAGCGCGAACTGACCCATGCCGATATGCCGATAGCCCGCCGCAAGTAACTGGGCGAAGCTTCTGCGGCAGATCTCCAGCCGACTGTCCGAATCGGGCAACTCCGCCAGGCTGATCTTGCGCTGGGGCAGAAACAGGTCCGGCAGGTGGGCATAGTTATACAAGGTCAGCCGGTCCGGATGCATCTCGATGACCTTGGTCACGGTACGGGCAAAGGAGTCGGGCGTCTGGCCCGGCAGGCCGTAGATCAGATCGATGTTGACCGAGCGGAAGGCCAATGCCCGCGCAGCGTCCACCACGGCCTGGGTCTGCTCCGGACTTTGCAGGCGGTTGATCGCTCGCTGCACATCCGGATCAAGATCCTGCACCCCAAAACTGATGCGGTTGAAGCCCAGCTCCCGCAACAGGCCGATGGTTGCCCAGTCCGCTTCCCGCGGGTCGATCTCGATACTGTAGTCAGCGGTGTCATCTTCATGCAGCGTGAAGGCATTACGCAGACGCTCCATCAGCCGGCGCAGGTCGTCATGACCGAGAAAGGTCGGCGTACCGCCGCCCACATGCAGCCGCTCGACCCGCTGGCCGGGACTCAGATGGCGGCTGGTCAGCCTGATCTCGCGCTCCAGGGATTGCAGGTAAGGTTGCGCCCGGCTGCGGTCCTTGGTGATGATCTTGGTGCAGGCGCAGTAATAGCAAATATTGGCGCAGAACGGGATGTGCACATACAAGGACAGCGGTCGGCCGGCAGTACGGCTCTCCTGCAACGCCGTGATCAGATCAGCCGGCAGCACGCCTTCGGCATAATGGGCAGGCGAGGGATAGGCGGTATAACGCGAGCCTGCCTTGTCATAGCGGCGGATCAGGCCGGCGTCCCAACTGACTGAATCGGACATGGATGGGTGCTCCGGTGCGAGGCTTTCTTTATGGCCGCGAGACTACGCCCTTCCGGGGTGCGCCACGTTGACGCATATCAAGAAGACCGGGGATCAATCTTTGCAGGAAAATACTTCCGGGAGGTCTGGCCTGTACAATCGGAAATGCTTAACCTGCAACAAATCACTCAAAGGCGGCAGATATGGCTCTGACTCAGGAACAACGGCAGATGATTCTGGATCATTCGCTGTTTTCTCATTTCAACCCCCAAGCTCAGGAAGAGCTGTTGGCCGACGCCCAGGTACGCGACCACGCCCCGCAAGCGTTGATCCAGCGCCAGGGTGATCCCGCCGAGCGCTTCTATCTGGTGCACTCCGGCAAGGTGAAACTGTTCCGCATTTCCGCCGACGGCAAGGAGAAGGTGGTCGAGATCATTACCCCCGGCAACACCTTTGCCGAGGCGGTGATGTTCATGCAGAAATCGGTATTCCCGGTGTGCGCCGAGGCACTGGAGCCGGTGAAGCTGATCGGCTTCTCCAATCGCCTGATGCTCCGGCACCTGGAACAGAACCCGCACACCTGCCTGCACCTGCTCGGCCACATGAGCGTGCGCCTGCATCAGCGTCTGGATGAGCTGGAAAACCTGACCTTGCAGAACGCCACCCAGCGGCTGGCGTTGTATCTGGTCAGCCAGGTCCGCGATCGCGCCAAGGACAGTGCCGAGATCGAGCTGGTGCTGCCCAAGAGCCTGATCGCCGCGCGATTGTCGATCAAGCCAGAGACCTTTTCCCGCGCCATCGCCAATCTGCGCGAGCGGGGGCTGATTGATAGCCGCGCCCGGCATATCAGCATCCCCAGCATTACCAATCTGCTGAACGAGTTTGCCGGCGGTCAGCAGCATATCGAGTACAAGGCAGGTTTAATCGCAACCGACAACAACTAGATGCTGATGAAATTGCTATGGCGCAGTGTCGCTTCGCTGGCGCTGGGACTCGGTGCTCTGGGGGTGTTGCTGCCGGGTTTGCCGACCACGCCCTTTCTGCTGGTGGCGGCCTGGGCCGGCTCGCGGGGCTGGCCGGAGCTGGAAGCACGTTTGCTCAAGCATGAGAAGTACGGACCGCTGATTCGCAATTGGCGGGATCACCGCGCTGTGCCCCGCCGGGCCAAATGGTTGGCCAGCGGATTGATGCTCAGCAGCATCCTGATGATCTGGCTGTTGCCAGCGCCGATGATTCTGCGCTGGTTTCTCAGCCTGTTTCTGCCTTGTGTGGCTTTGTGGTTATGGACGCGGCGGGAGAGTTGAAATTGCCGCGTACATGACATGCCCTGGCCGGGAAACCCGGCCAGGGCATAGGGCTCAGTACACGTCGTGCTGAGTGTTGTGCACGTTGAACTTGCCGGTCGGCGTGATCAACCGCTTGTCACGGATCACCTTCTTCAACTCCAGGGTCTTGTCGTCGACCACCACGATAGCCGACTCCTCATCCTGGCCGCTCCACACCGAGAACCAGACCTCATCCCCTGCCTCGTTGTATTCGGGCTGCACCACACGGCGCGAGCCGCTTTCGATACCCGACCATTCGGCAATCGGCAGCACCTTGAAGCCAGCTTCGAGGTTGTTGATGTCGAATACCGCAGCCGACTGCGCAACCGCCGCGGTCGGGTTGAAGGTGGTATCCACGTACAGGTTGGTGGATTTCGGGTGAGTCTTGATGAACAACGAACCACCACCCTGCCCCTTCAGCGTATCCACCACCTTCCAGGCCTGCTCGGGGTGGTTCTCGGGATCGGTGCCGATCAGCGAGATGGTGTCATCACCCAGGTGACTGGTGCCCCACACCGGACCGAATTCCGGATGCACGAAGTTGGCCCCCCGGCCGGGTGCGGGATCTTGCCCACGTCCACGATGGCTGCCAGCTTGCGGTCCTTGGAGTCGATCACCACCACCTTGTCGGAGTTGTTCGCTGCGGTCATGAAGTAGCGGTGGCTGCTGTCCCAACCGCCATCATGCAGGAACTGCGCGGTGCCGATATTGGTGATGCTCATGTTGTCCAGGTCTTCGTAGTTGACCAGCATGACCTGCCCGGTCTCCTTGACGTTGACGATGAACTCGGGATGCTCGTGGGAAGCGATGATCGCTGCCACGCGCGGTTCCGGGTGGTATTCCTGGGTGTCCACCGTCATGCCGCGGGTGGAGACGATTTTCAGCGGCTCCAGGGTTTCGCCGTCCATGATGGTGAATTGCGGCGGCCAGTAATCACCGGCGATCACGTACTTGTCCTCGAAGCCCTCGAACTTGGAGGTTTCCACCGAGCGGGCCTCGATGCCCACCTTGATTTCCGCCACCTTGGTCGGCTCCTTGGCCCACAGGTCGATCATGTCGATCTTGGCGTCGCGGCCGATCACCAGCAGGTAGCGCCCCGAGGCGGACATGCGCGAGATGTGGACCGCGTAACCGGTGTCGATGGTCTTGACGATTTTCTTGCTGTTACCGTCGATCAGGGCAATCTTGCCGTCGTCACGCAGGGTCACCGAGAACAGGTTCGGCAGGTCCAGCTTGTTCAGCTGCCTGGTCGGGCGATCTTCCGGCTTGACCAGCACCTTCCAGCTGTCACGCATGGCGGCCATACCCCACTCCGGCGGAGTCGGCGGCTCGTGCTGGATGTAGTTGGCCATCAGGGTAATCTCTTCCGGCGTCAACTCGCCGGAGGTGCCCCAGTTAGGCATGCCGGCGGGTGAGCCGTAGGAGATCAGCGCCTCAAGGTAGGCCTGGCCGCGCTGCTGGGTGATATCCGGAGTCAGCGGCTTGCCGGTGGCACCTTTGCGCAGTACACCATGGCAACCGGCGCAGCGCTGGAAGTAGATTTCCTTGGCCTTGTCGAAATCGGCTTCGCTCAGATCCGGCGCGCCAGGGGTATGTACCACTCTGGCCAAGGCCGGATCAACGGCGGAAGCTTCGCCCTGGTAGGCTGCAGCTGCCTTTTCCGGGTCCGAGCCCTGGGCGAATGCAGCGGCGGTTATCGTCAGTGCCAATACACTGATTGCAGTGGTCAACGGTTTGGTCATTCTCATGTGCAGTCCTTTCCTGGAAAACATAGTTGGCTAATCAGGTACAGCGGTTGGTCAGTGTCGACGTGAGTGCATCATGGAGGATCCGTGAAACGGAACGTTTGACCTCTGTCAAGTGTTTATGCGTCAAGCTGACGCACACAACAGGGTGCGACATACCATCGCAGGCAAAATCAGGTAATTTAAACCACAAATGGTTTATTAAACCCAATTCAATCTAGGTTATAAAAACCACAAATAAAAATAACCCAGCATTTTCAGCATGTTAGACACTGGCATGATCCTTGATGGAGTAATAGCGAACGCATCTATCCAAGGACTCATCAATGGACGCAACCCGGTTAGACCTCCATCCGCAGCAGCAGTCGGGGCTGTACTACCACGCCAGTGGTGCAGAGGTTGAGCTCTTTGAGCAGGCCGACCGTTTCGGCATGCCGGTGCTGATAAAAGGCCCGACCGGCTGTGGCAAGACCCGCTTCATTCAACACATGGCCGACCGCCTGGGCCGCAAGCTGTATACCGTTGCCTGCCATGACGACCTGACTACCGCCGACCTGGTCGGGCGCCACCTGATCGGCGCCAACGGCACTTTCTGGCAGGACGGCCCGCTCACCCGCGCCGTGCGCGAAGGCGCCATCTGCTATCTGGATGAAGTCATCGAGGCGCGCAAGGACATCACCGTAGTACTGCATCCGCTGGCAGATGACCGGCGCATCCTGCCGCTGGAAGCCACCGGTGAAGAACTGCAGGCCGCACCCGGCTTCATGTTGGTGGTCTCCTACAACCCCGGCTACCGCAACCTGCTCAAGGGTCTCAAGCCCAGTACCCGACAGCGCTTCGTGGCGATGGCCTTCGATTACCCCGAGGCGGTGGCGGAAAGCCGCATCCTGCAGCACGAGTCCGGCCTCGATCCGGCCCAGGCCAATCAGTTGGTCGCCCTGGGCAATGCCCTGCGCCACCTTGGCCAGCATGATCTGGAGGAAGCCCCCTCGACCCGTTTGCTGATCCATACCGGCCGCCTGATCGCCGCCGGAATGGACCCGCGCCAGGCCTGTGAAGCCTGCATGGCACAGCCGCTCACCGATGAGCCCACCGCCCAGGCGGCGATCATGGACATCGTCCGCGTGCACTTTGCCGAACCCGGACAACAACCAACCAGAAGAACCGCCTGACCGGCGAGCATGCAATCCGCATAACCCGAGGAGATCAACATGTCGGAGCGCTTTACCAAGGGCATGGCCCGCAACATCTACTACGGTGGCGGCATGTTTTTCATGCTGCTGTTCATTGGCCTGACGGTAGATACCGTCACGGCGATCCCGGAACGGGAGAACCGTGACCAACTGACCGCCGAAGTCGCCCATGGCAAGGAGCTGTGGGAGCAGAACAACTGCGTCGGTTGCCACTCGTTGATGGGCGAAGGAGCGTACTTCGCGCCGGAGCTGGGCAACGTGTTTCAGCGGCGCGGCATGGATAACGAGGCAGCGTTCAAGGCCTACTTCGGTGCCTGGATGAAGGCCATGCCCACCGGTGTGGAAGGCCGTCGGCAGATGCCCCAGTTCCATCTCAGCGATGAGGAGCTCAATGCCATGGCCGAGTTCCTGATCTGGTCATCGCGCATTGATACCAACGGCTGGCCGCCGAACAAGGAAGGCTGACACCCTGACCACACTCTGACAGCATAAGGAATCACATCATGAAATACGCTTCACAGGCGGTGGCAAAACCCTATTTTGCCTTTGCCATGCTCTTGTTCGTCGGTCAGATCGTGTTCGGCTTGATCCTCGGCACGCAGTACATCATCGGCGATTTCCTGTTTCCGGAAATCCCCTTCAACGTGGCCCGCATGGTGCACACCAACCTGCTGATCGTCTGGTTGCTGTTCGCCTTCATGGGTGCCACCTACTATCTGGTACCGGAGGAAACCCAGACTGAACTCTGGAGTCCCAAGCTCGGCTACGCGTTGTTCTGGATCTTCGCCGCGGCCGGGGTGCTGACCATTCTCGGCTACCTGCTGGTGCCCTACTCGACCCTGGCGGAAATCACCGGGAACAAATACTTCCCGACCATGGGACGCGAGTTCCTCGAACAACCGACCATTACCAAGATCGGCATCGCGGTGGTCTGCGTGGGTTTCATCATCAATATCCTGATGACCGTGCTCAAGGGCCGCAAGACCGTGGTGAACATGGTGTTGCTCACCGGGCTGATCGGTCTGGCGGTGTTCTGGATGTTCTCCTTCTACAACCCGACCTCGCTGGTGATGGACAAGTATTTCTGGTGGTGGGTCGTGCACCTGTGGGTGGAAGGCGTCTGGGAACTGATCCTGGGTGCGATCCTGGCCTTCATTCTGATCAAGACCACCGGTGTCGACCGTGAAGTCGTGGAAAAATGGCTGTACCTGATCATCGCCATGGCCCTGATCTCCGGCATCCTGGGGACCGGTCACCACTACTTCTTCATCGGTGCGCCAGCGTACTGGCTGTGGATCGGCTCGATCTTCTCCGCCATCGAACCGCTGCCCTTCTTCATGATGATGGTGTTCGCCTTCAGCATGCTGAAACAGCGTCGTCGCGAGCATCCGAACAAGGCCGCCGTCACCTGGGCTGTCGGCTGCACCATCATGGCGTTCCTCGGCGCCGGCGTATGGGGCTTCCTGCATACTCTGGCTCCGGTCAACTACTACACCCACGGTACCCAGCTCACGGCAGCCCACGGTCACCTGGCTTTCTTCGGCGCCTACGCGATGATTGCCATGGCCATCATCTCCTACGCCTGGCCGAAACTGCACGGCAATGAATGCAGCAGCCCGCAGGCCCAGCGTCTGGAGATCATGTCTTGCTGGGTAATGAGTCTGAGCATGCTGGCCATCACCCTGCTGCTGACCTGGGCCGGCTGGATCCAGATCGAACTGCAGCGCCTGCCCGAATCAGCTGGAGCCCTCGGTTACATGCAGACCCAGGACGCCATCATGACCGTGTACTGGCTACGCCTGTTCGCTGGCCTCGGCTTTGCCGTCGGCCTGGGCATGTACCTGTACAGCTTCCTCGTGGCCCGCTCCACCCGTGAGGATGCCCCTGCACTGATGAGCGCCGCCTGATCTGAAATACCGGCGTCGGGCACCCGCCCGATGCCGGCTGCAGTACCGCGCTGCTCACCGCAGCGCCCCATTCTTCGATACCGGCCACGGCCGGGATCGACTTCGACCACTGGGAGAAATGCAATGGAAGAAGCCGTAGGTATCCGCTGGCACAAGCTGATCACCCGATTGGCCGGCAATGGCTTTCCCGCAGCGCAGATCCACCTCGATGACGAGGGCCCGCGCCTGGCCATGGTCTTTCGCGCTCTCAGTGGCGACCCGGGGCTGACCATCAAGGCCAGCACCGAACGCAGTATCAATACCTGGCGCCCCCTGGCCCATCGATTGGCCGGTACCGGCCGCCGCCATGCGCTGGCCTGGCGTGAAACCGACGCCTTGCGCGTACCGGAGAGCCTGGCGGTATTCCCCGACAAGCGCATGAACCGCGACCTCTATCTGTGGCTGACCGCCATGGCCAGTCTGGCCGAAAGCGATACCAGCGACGACTGGCTGCAGGCCAACCAGCAGCTGGTTCTCAAGACGCTGGCTGCCTACCCCGGACTGACCTGCCTGTACCAGCGCCTCGCCGAATGCCTGGTCGATATCCGCCGTGCCCAGCGCAAGCTACCCGCCATCCAGGCTGCGCGGGAAGCCGTGCTGCAGGCAGCATTGCTGGCGCCGGATAATCTGTCCCGGCTGCCCGCCGCCCCGGGCGAACCCTGGCCGGTACCCTTGTGGCTTTATCCGCGCGCCGAAGAAGTCCGGTCGATTCCGTCCGCCGCAAACGATGACGGCAAGGACGGCGAATCCAACGGCAACGGCAAGGTCCGTCAGAGCAAACAGCGCAAGCAGGGCCGTTATATCGACGATCCGAACAAGCGCAATGGCTTGATGATCTTCCGTCTGGAAAGTCTGTTTTCCTGGTCCGAGTTCGTGCCCGTCGATCGCTGCGAGGATGACCAGGATGACGACGATGCCGAGCGCATTGCCGAGGACCTGGATTATCTGACCCTGTCGCGCAACCCCAGCACCAGCGCCTCGCGCATCAAGCTCGACATGGACCTGCCGTCCGCCTCGGAAGATGACATTCCGCTGACCGACGGCTGCCTGTTTCCCGAGTGGGACTGGAAGCAGCAGCAGCTCAAGGACAACCATTGCCGGGTAATTCCCATGTTGCCCCGTAACGCCGAGCCCGCGCCCATGCCGGAACGCCTGGGGGCACTGGCCAACAGCCTGCGGCAACGCTTCGAAGGGCTGCGGCCCCAGCGCGTCTGGGAAAAGCGCCAGCCCAGCGGCACCCTGCTCGACCTGGACGCCTGCCTGCATCACGCAGCGCAAGTGCGCCGTGGCCGGGCCAGTTCACACCCGGCATTGTGGCGTCGGGAAACCGCCCGTCATCGCGACCTGTCCTGCCTGGTGCTGGCCGACCTTTCGCTGTCCACCGAAGCCTGGGCAGACAATACCCATCAGGTGATCGAGGTGATTCGCGACAGCCTGCACCTGCTGGGTGAGGCGCTGGACGCCGGCCAGGATGATTTTGCCATGTACGGCTTCTCATCTCGCCGCCGTGACCATGTGCGCTTCAACCTGATCAAGAACTTTGCCGAGCCCTGGGGCGAGGCCATTCATGGCCGCATCAAGGCGCTGAAACCGGGCTATTACACCCGTATGGGGGCGGCTATCCGCCAGGCCACCGACATCCTCAAGGACAAGCCTGCCGAGCAGCGGTTGTTGTTGCTGCTGACCGATGGCAAGCCCAATGATCTGGATGTATATGAGGGGCGCTACGGCATGGAAGATACCCGACAGGCCTTGCTGGAAGCACGGCAGGCCGGCATCCAGCCTTTCTGCGTGACCATCGACCAGCAGGCCGCCGACTACCTGCCCTACCTGTTCGGCCAGCAGCGCTACCAGTTGATTCACCAGGCTGCGGAACTGCCGAGCCTGCTGCCGAAACTCTATCTCTTGCTGACCGGGAGGGCCAATTGATGTCCAGTGCCGAATCCACTGTCATTGAAGCCGACAAACAGGTACCGACCCGCCACCTGCCGGGCGATCTGGCAATGTGGTGCTTCATTCTCGCCGAGCTGCTGGCATTCCTGTTGTTACTGGGCAGCATGGCCTTCGCCCGTGGCCACTGGAACGAGATGTTCAGCGCCGGCATCGCCACCCTGCACCCGGAGGCCGGGCTGGTGAATACGCTGATTCTGCTGACCGGCAGCTACTTCGCCGCCAACGCGGTCAAGCGCACCGCAGCTGGTGACCAACGCGCGCTGAGTCGGGGGTTCATATTGGCGGCGCTCTGCGGGCTGGCCTATGTGGCTATCAAGATCACCGAATACGGCATCCTGTTCGGCGACGGCTACAACCTGCGCACCGACACCTTCTACTTCTTCTATTTCTTCACCACCTTCTTTCATATGGCCCATGTGTTGATCGGCATGGCCATCCTGCTGGTGGTCGCCCAGCGCAGCCGCGCCGGCCACTATGCCAACCAGGAGAAAGTGCGCATGGCCGGCGAGTCGGCAGCCAGCTACTGGCATATGGTCGACCTGGTCTGGCTGGTGCTGTTTCCCCTGCTGTACGTCCTGCCCTGATGAGGTACGTCATGAAACATCTGCTGAAATTCGCCCTCGCCGGCCTGTTGCTGCTCACCCTGATCGGCTGGTGGCTCGGTCACAGCTTCGATGGCACCTGGGTGGTCGTCTGCGTGCTGGCACTGACCTTGGTCAAGGGCCAGTGGCTGATCGATCAGTTCATGGACCTGCGCACCGCACCGCAGTGGCTACGCTGGACGGTCAGTGGTTGGTTGGTGTTGGTACTGGGTGCTGCGGCGCTATTCAATATCTGAGCCCGCGCAACGGCCTTTCGGGTGGTCGAGCGCATGCCCGATGGCAAGTGTTGGGGCTAACAACACCCGGAAAGCAGCTCGGGCGCATACTACTTGCGCCGAGTGATGGGCAACTTTACGAAATGCCGGGCTCCTGGGCCCGCCTGGCCGCGGTATGAATGCCATCCTGCTCCGCCTTCGCTGCTGCCCCCAACCAGCCAATCAACTGCCACAACCGGGGCGGCATCAGGTCCGAGTCCAGGCTGTCGACCAGGTTCTTGATCGCCAGCCCCAGGTCGGTATCGCCCTCGATGATCAACCGGCGGCGGAAGAACAGGGTATCCGGATCCTCCTGCCGGCTGGCCAGCAGCAGAAACTCCTTCCAGTTGCCGCGAATGTACACATCCACCGGTGAGTGTTGTGCCAGGCGCAACCCCTTCCCGGCCCGCGTCAGGCTCCAGGCCAACCCGAGGTCAGTGACCTCGATACGCATCCAGCGGCCCTGCAACACATCGAACTCCCCCTCCGCCAGCGGCTGGGAGAACAGCCGCGCCATGGCTTTCTCGATCACCAGTCGCTGCATGAAGAACGGCACATGCCGACTCAAGGGCAACACTGGCTCACCGGCGCGCAACAACAATTGTGCGGCGTTCAACATAACCCCACCTCCTCAACCCGTAACATACCTGCCTGGCCATGCCAGTAACCATTGCAACCATCCAATGCCAAGGGTGGCTGAACACCCTGGCGCACCGCATCGAACATCTCCACCACCTGCGCCATGTCCCGGGCGCGGGGGCTCAGACGCAAGGCCTCAATGCCCATGCGCTGCATGCGCGGGTACTCTGCCAGCAGATTGGTCGGGGTGGCGGACATGGTCTGGATGCCATTGAGGGTGAATACCGGCTGCCCCTCCTGACTGGTCAACGGCACGCCTTCGGGGTAGTTCTGGCAGATGAAACCGCAATCATCCTTGGGCAGATTCTCGGCCCGGGCAGTGAAGCAGCGCGCGGAATAGGCCAGCGGCAGATGCCCCCAGGCGAACACTTCGATTTCCGGCAACGCCAGCTGATTCTGCTGCGCCTGCTGCATCAGGGCCGCCAGCAGGTCCGCGGAACACTCCACCGGCGGCACCCAGCGGGTCAGACCGTTACGGGTCAGTTCTTCCAGGGCAAAGGCGTTGTAGATATTCAGTGACGGGCCACCGACGAACTCGGCGCCCTTGCGGCTCAGATAATGCACCGCGGCCATATCGTTGGCCTCGACCTTGATCTCGCCGTTATCGCACAACCGGCGCAGGCTCGACAGCTCGGACGCCGCCTCGATCAGTGCCAGCCCCGACAGCACCACCTCGGCGCCACTGGCCTCGCGCACATCGCGGGCCAGACCGATCCAGTCATCCAGCGACAAGGCGCGGCGCTTGGAACAGACGGTTTCGCCCAGATAGATCACATCCAGCGGTTGCTCGCTCATATCGGCGTAGAAATCCATGATCTGCTGGCGCGTCCAGTAGAACAGGATCGGTCCCAGGGTCAGTTTCATGTTGTTCACTCCTACTGCCAGGCGCGGTGATAGGCGCCCAGGGTGGTCTGGCTACCTTCGGATACGCCATCGAGTACCCGGCGCCAGCTGTCTTCCACGGCAAAACGCTGCGGGTTGGCCTGATAGCTGTCCAATGCCTTGCGCCAGACGCCAGCCACCTGCTCCACATAGGCAGGGCTACGCTGGCGACCTTCGATCTTGACCGCCGTGACGCCGATGGCGGTCAACTCGGGAATCAGATCCATGGTGTTCAGGCTGGTCGGCTCTTCCAGCGCATGGAAACGCTTGCCATGAACCATGAAGCGGCCCTTGCACAGCGTCGGGTAACCGGCAGCGTCCTCCGGCTGATAACGGTCGATCAGTACTCCGCTGAGCCGAGATGTGAGCCCGTCGGGCTCCTCCTGCCAGCGCACCGCACTGGCAGGTGAGCAGACCCCGCACAGGTTCGGCGACTCGCCAGTGACATAGGACGACAGATGACAGCGCCCCTCGGCCATGATGCACAAACTGCCGAAGGCGAAGACTTCCACCGGCACCGGGCTGGAGGCCGCTACCTGCTTCACCTGATTCAGTGAAAGCACCCGCGGCAGAACCGTACGGCGAATCCCGTACTGCTCGTGATAGAAGCTCAGCGCTCCGGCATTGGTAGCCGAGCCCTGCACCGACAGATGCAGATTGAGCTTGGGGTAATGCTTGCTGGCATAGGCCATGACGCCGGGATCGCCGACGATCAGCGCATCGACGCCCAGATCTGCGGCCTGGTCCACCGCCCGTTGCCAACGCCGCCAGCCATCCGGCAGCGCATAGGTATTGACTGCGATGTAGAGCTGCCGGCCTTCCTTGCGAACCAGTTCAAGCCCCTGTTGCAGTTGCTTGTCGGTGAAGTTGAGACCGGCGAAGTGGCGGGCGTTGGTATCATCGCGAAACCCGGTATAGACAGCATCGGCACCCTGTCGCACCGCCGCTTTGAGGGCGGGCAGGCTGCCTGCGGGACAGACCAGTTGCATGGGAACTCCCTGTGATCAAAGTCAGCCCGAGACTGTGCGCCGGATGGCGTTAAAGGTCTTTGATCAAGGTCAAGGCAGAGGCTCTCTGGGAGGGACGAGCACCAGCTCGTCCATGCGAGGCCAACCGGAGCACTGTGGGTGACGGCTAACTCCGCTCATCAAGCTGGTGCTTGACGTTCCCAGGAGCTCGATGCGAAGGCTTACCTGGCCCGCAGCACATCCGCCGGCGTCAGATAATCACTGCTGCTACCCCGACGGTCCTGCCCGTCGTCGATTTCCAGGCGAGCGATGCTGCGCAAATGCACCTCATCAGGGCCATCGGCAATGCGCAGGCAGCGCGAGCTGATCCACAGATCGGCCAGCGGCGTGTCCGGCGTCAGCCCCATGGCGCCGAAGACCTGCATGGCACGGTCCACCACCTGGTTCAGCATGCCGGGCACCACCGCCTTGATCATGGCGATTTCCTTGCGTGCACCCCGGGCGCCGACATTGTCGATCATCCAGGCAGTCTTCAATACCAGGAGCCGCGCCTGTTCGATTTCCATCCGCGAGCGGGCGATCCATTCGGAAATGCTGCCATGCTGGTGCAGGTAACGGCCGAAGGTCTTGCGCTCCTGGGCACGGTCCACCATCAACTCCAATGCGAGTTCGGCCATGCCGATGGCACGCATGCAGTGATGCACCCGGCCCGGCCCGAGGCGTGCCTGGGCCATCATGAAACCGTCACCCTCGCCGCCCAGCAGATTCGCCACCGGCACCCGCACATTACGGAACACTAGCTCGCTGTGCCCTTCCGGCGCGAGGTGATGCATGACCGGGATATTGCGCACCAGCTCCACACCGGGGGTATCGAACGGCACGATGATCATGCTCTGCTGGCGTCGCGGCTCGCCCTCCGGGTCAGTCTTGCCCATGACAATGAGGAAGGCACAGTCAGGATGCGAGGCATTGGTAATGAACCACTTGCGGCCGTTGATCACATATTCGTCGCCCTCGCGGCGAATCAGCGTCTGGATATTGCTGGCGTCGGACGAGGCCACATCCGGCTCGGTCATGGCAAAGGCCGAGCGGATTTCGCCATTGAGTAGCGGCTGCAACCAGCGCTCGTTCTGCTCGGGCGTGGCAAACATATGCAACAGCTCCATGTTGCCGGTATCCGGGGCATTGCAGTTGAACACCTCCGAGGCCCAACTGACGCGGCCCATTATTTCCGCCAGAGGTGCGTATTCGAGATTGCTCAGGCCCCTGCCGGGCTCGTCAGCGTGCAGCGCCGGGAGAAACAGATTCCACAAGCCCTCTTCCCTGGCCAGGGCCTTCAGATCCGCCATGAAGGACACCGGAAACTGTCCGGCAGCAACATCCCTGTGCCACTGCGCAAGACGCGGTACAATGTGCTGGTCCAGAAAACCACAAACCTGTTGGCGAAGCGCTTCGGTTTCAGCGCTGTAGGCAAAATCCATCCCGTTATCTCCTCATGAAGTGAATCCCGCATTCATTGAACCGACATGCAAGGGGCTTACTCTCAAGGCTAGGAGTTGGATGAAATTCTGGCTATCTTGTATCAGGGGCTGAATCACCATGATTCATACGGTGAATACTATTAATTGATCTAGATCAATTTAATTGATCCAGGTTGAAATAGCGTCACCCTATCCCCACATAGAGAAAAGCTATCCGGTGCTTAGATTGAATTTATTTTAAGTATCCGTCGAACAGCCCTACTATAGACATCGTTTCCAACCCATCGACAAAAGCTCAACAAGGAGTCTTCAATGTCCGTTATCAATACCGAAATCAAGCCGTTTACCGCTCAGGCGTTCAAGAACGGCGAATTCATCACTGTTTCCGACACCGACGTGAAAGGCAAGTGGGCTGTATTCTTCTTCTATCCGGCTGACTTCACCTTCGTTTGCCCGACTGAGCTGGGTGACGTTGCCGACCATTATGAAGAGCTGCAGAAGCTGGGCGTGGAAGTCTACTCCGTCTCCACCGACACCCACTTCACCCACAAAGCATGGCACGACAGCTCCGAAACCATCGGCAAGATCAAGTACACCATGATCGGCGACCCGACTGGCGTAGTGACTCGCAACTTCGAAAACATGCGTGAAGACATGGGTCTGGCCGACCGCGGTACTTTCATTATCGACCCGGAAGGCATCATCCAGGCTGTTGAAATCACTGCTGAAGGTATCGGCCGTAACGCTGCCGACCTGCTGCGCAAGGTCAAGGCTGCCCAGTACGTTGCCGCCCACCCCGGCGAAGTCTGCCCGGCCAAGTGGGAAGAAGGCGATGCCACTCTGGCTCCCTCGCTGGACCTGGTTGGCAAGATCTAATAGCTGACTGACAACCCGGCCCACCGCGGCGCACTGCGCGCGGTTGGTGGGCCGGGTTTTCTTTACCCAAAATTCACCACTTTTACAGGACACGCACCTATGTTGGACGCCAATCTGAAGAAGCAACTGGACACGTACCTGCAGAACATCGCCAAGCCGATTGAAATCAGCGTGTCCGTAGATGACAGCCCCAAGGGCAAAGAATTGCATGAACTCGCGGTCGAGATTGCTGAAATGTCGAGCAAGATCGGGCTGGTTGCCGTGGACAACAAACGTACCCCGAGCATGGGCGTGGCAGAAGCCGGCCAGAGCCCGCGCGTACGTTTTGCCGGCATCCCGATGGGCCACGAGTTCACTTCCCTGGTTCTGGCCCTGCTGCAGGCCGGCGGTCACCCCTCCAAGGCTGACCCGGCACTGCTCGACCAGATCCGCAACCTCGAAGGCGAATATCACTTCGAGACCTATATCTCCCTGTCCTGCCAGAACTGCCCGGATGTGGTTCAAGCGCTGAACCTGATGGCTACCCTGAACCCGAACATCAGCCATGTGATGATCGACGGTGCGCTGTTCCAGGACGAGGTCGAGAGCCGCCAGATCATGGCCGTACCCACCGTCTTTCTGAATGGCGAACACTTCGGCCAGGGTCGGATGACGCTGGCCGAGATCGTCAACAAGGTCGACAGCGGCGCAGCCAAGCGCAAGGCCGCGGAACTGAACGAGAAAGAGCCCTACGAAGTGCTGATCGTGGGTGGTGGCCCGGCTGGTGCAGCAGCAGCTATCTATGCTGCCCGTAAAGGCATCCGCACCGGTCTGGTAGCCGAGCGTTTCGGTGGCCAAGTGATGGACACCGTGGGTATCGAGAACTTCATTTCCGTGCCCTACACCGAAGGCCCGAAGCTGGTTGCCAGCCTGGAGCAGCACGTCAAGGAATACGATATCGACGTGATCACCGAACAGACTGCTGCCAAGCTGACCACAGACGACATGATCGAGATCACCCTGGAAAGCGGTGCCACCCTGTCCAGCCGCTCGGTCATCCTGGCCACCGGCGCCCGCTGGAGAGAAATGAACGTTCCTGGCGAACAGGAATATCGCGGCAAGGGCGTCGCCTACTGCCCGCACTGTGACGGTCCGCTGTTCAAGGGCAAGCGTGTTGCGGTGATCGGCGGTGGCAACTCCGGTATCGAAGCCGCTATCGACCTGGCCGGCATCGTCGAGCATGTGACCGTACTGGAATTCAGCGACACCCTGCGTGCCGACGAAGTCCTGCAACGCAAGGCCCGCTCGCTGCCGAACGTGAAGATCATCAAGAACGCCGCTACCACTGAAGTTCGTGGGGACGGTAACAAGGTCGTCGGCCTGACCTACACCGACCGGGTATCCGGCGAGAGCGCCGATGTTGATGTGGCTGGTATCTTCGTACAGATCGGCCTGGTGCCCAACACCGACTGGCTGAAGGACAGCGGTATCAACCTGACCCGCTTCGGCGAGATCGAAATCGATGCACGCGGCGCCACTTCGCTTCCTGGCGTGTTTGCCGCTGGCGACGTGACAACCGTGCCGTTCAAGCAGATCGTCATCTCCATGGGCGCAGGCGCCACCGCGTCACTGGCGGCCTTTGATCACCTGATCCGTACCTCGGCCCCGGAGGCTGTCGCTGAAAGCGCCTGAGGTAGCGATCAACAGATAACTGGCAGTGATAAAAGCCGCTCCCTTACAAGGTGCGGCTTTTATGTGAGCGGTAAGATCCCGTTTATCAGTTCTTTTTCGGCACTCCATGGTCGTTGAATGATTTCAACGCCAGCAACAAATCCCGCCGACTGATCTGTCCCACCAAGCGACCATGTTCCATGACCGGCAGGCGCCGCCGGTTCCGCTCGATAAAGTGTTCCGCCGCCTTGAGGATATTCGCATCGGCATCAATGGTCTCGACCACCTCACTCATGAACGAACCAACAGTACCGCCCGCCTCCTCGAAATAGCTGCCGCCGAGGATCGCCCGCAGACAGTCGCTTTCCGACAGCACTCCTACCAGATACCCCTGGGCATCCACTACAGATGCTCCGGATATCCGGTAGGTCAGCAACATATCGACGGCTTTGAACAGATCGGTATCCGGTGAAAAAGTCACCGGTTCGGTGTTCATATAGTCACGTACCTTCATTGACTTGAGCATGCCATGTACTCCCGCGAGGCGCGGTGCATGGCATATCAATATCAGCCAAACACCACGGTCTTGTTATCGTGAACCAGTACTCGGTCTTCCAAGTGATAGCGCAAACCGCGGGAAAGTACCATTTTTTCCACGTCTTTACCGAGCCGAACCATATCTTCCGCATTGTGCCGATGACTGATACGTACGACGTCCTGCTCGATGATCGGACCGGCATCCAACTCTTCGGTTACATAGTGGCAAGTTGCACCGATGAGTTTCACCCCCCGCTGCGCTGCCTGGTGATAAGGTCGTGCGCCGACAAAGGAAGGCAAGAAACTGTGGTGGATATTGATTACCCGCCGGGCGTATTGCTCACAGAGCTCAGCCGGAAGAATCTGCATATAACGCGCCAATACAATACAGTCGGCCTGTTGCTCATTCACCAACCGGGTAACTTCATCAAATGCCGGCTTCTTGTCCTTCGGATCGACTGGAACATGATAAAAGGGAATATCATGCCATTCGACCATGCTGCGCAGATCGTCATGATTGGAAATCACACTGGTTATTTCACAATCCAGCTCACCACTGTGGAAGCGGTGCAACAGATCCGCCAGACAATGGGACTCGCGGCTGGCCATCAACACCACTTTCTTGCGCTCAGCCGAATCACTCACCTGCCATTCCATCTGATATTCCGCAGCAATGGGTGCGAACACAGTACGCAGGCCATCGACATCGAAAGGCAATGAATCGGCGCGAATCTCATGGCGCATGAAGAACCAGCCGGACAGGTTGTCCGAATGGTGATTGGCTTCGCTAATCCAGCCGTTATAAGTCGCCAGCAGGTTGCTGACCTTGGCCACAATCCCTACCCGGTCGGGGCAGGCGATTACCAGTCGAAAGGTACGCATCTAATCAACTCCAGATATCATAAAGCTCTGTTTCACTGCGCTCCGCGCCGCGTTGTCGCTCCGACTGTCTCGACAAGGCGAGGATGGCGTGAAAGCAGACCCCGAGGCAGGGCCCCAAAAGCGAGACATTCTACTCCTGACATGCGGAAATTTCAGCCGACACCGCGCTTTATCTCTGCATGTTCGCAATCAGATTCAATGAGTTCCTCTCGATACATAATAATTTGCTTGATCCATTAACAAAAAGTTGCCGTTAACCCGTCTTTAATACCTGCAACTTCTTGTGCATCCCGCCAGCGATAAACTATCATTACTTCACTTTCAATATTCACCGGGAGACACTAAATGTCCATGCTTCACGAATACCGCCAGATTGAAGATACCATTCGCGACCTGACCGCACGTCTGAACTCGCTGTCCAACGATGAAAAACTCAAGAAAGAACTTGAGTTCGAGAAAAAGCTGCAGGATCTGATGAAGCAGTACGGCAAGGAATCAGCAGATGTTGTTGCTCTTCTCAACCCGCAGAGCAAGCCAGCAGCCAGCAAAACGGCAAAGGCTCCGGCAGTTGCCAAGCGCGCACGCAAGGTTAAGCAATACAAGAACCCGAACACGGGTGAAACCATTGAAACCAAGGGCGGCAATCATAAAACTCTGAAAGCCTGGAAAGAGCAGTACGGCGCAGAGAAAGTGGAAAGCTGGGCTACTATTCTGGGCTAATTCCCCCGGAAGGTAGTGTCAGACAAAGAAAGCCCAGGCATTATTCCAGTGCCGGGGCTTTTCAATGAGTGATTTCAACCAGCCTTGAGTTTTTCAGCCAGTGTCAGGGCATGTTGACGCCATTGCCCGAGCAGCTCCCGCCCCGCATCATCCGTTTGCGCCAATGCCAACTCCAGATCCCGCATGAACTCCTCGAACGTCAGGGGTGCGCCCGCGAGCTGGCCATTGAGTTTCTGCTGACAGAAATTCAACCATTCTCCGGTTTCAGTCACGCTCAGTGAGTCGGGGAAGTTACGCGCGCGATAGCGTTTGAGCATATCCACCAGACGCTGATCTTTCAGTGGCCACTGGGCCGCAGTCAGTGCGGCGGCATCGGCTTCGCGTATAGCCGCAAGTAACCGGCGATCATCGTCCGCTGTAAAACCATCGTATAGCTGCGTCTCGGGATCGTTTTCAGTCTCTCCCGGCTTGCCCGACTGTGGTCGCTCGGCATAGATCGCCGCCAGCTTCTGCTGCCCTGCCACCCGCCATTGTGCCAGCCACCGGGCGCGCTCCCACTGCGTATCCATATCCAGTTGCAGCCGTTCGACGTCCTGCGCGCGAAGCACCTTGGCATCGGCCAGTACCGGGCACTTATTGACATGTACCAGCTTGAGGCCGGGCCGCTGTTCGCCGGCAGCCAACTCGTCAGTCCGCGTATAGAGTCGCTGGCACAGTTCATCGGCGGACAACTCCTGCAACAGTTGCGGCTCCACTGTCAGGTCCCAGACAATCAAGGCATTGCGGTTGCGTGGATGCCAGCCCAGCGGCATGACCAACCCCAGACCACTGCGCTCCCGGCCAAAGCGGCCAGAAACATGAACCAGCGGTCGCAGCTGCTGCAGATCAATCAAGTCACCGACCCGGTGCTTGCTGCGCAGCGCATAGAGGTAGGCGTACAGCCGTGGCTGCGCCTGCTTCAGCAGCCGGGCCATGGCGATGGTTGCCCGCACATCCGCCAGCGCGTCATGCGCCTGGCCATGGTCGATGCCATTCGCTGCGGTCAGCAGTTCCAGCCGCAGGCTGGTGAAGCCGTCCTGCTGCGGCCAATTGATACCCTCGGGGCGCAGCGCGTGGGCGGTACGCAGCGCATCCAGCAGGTCCCAACGGCTGTTACCACCTTGCCACTCCCGAGCGTAAGGATCGAAATAGTTGCGGTACAGGGAGAACCGCGTCATTTCATCGTCATAACGCAAGTTGTTGTAACCGGCGGTGCAGGTCCCCGGCTGCGCCATCTGCTCATGCAGCAGATGCATGAATTGCGCTTCCGGCAGCCCACGCAATGCCCGAGCGGGGTCGATGCCGGTAACCAGGCAGGCCATGGGATGGGGCAATATGTCATCGGCGATGCGGCAATCGATGCACAGCGGCTCGCCGATCTCGTTCAGCTCTTCATCCGTGCGGACACCCGCAACCTGCAACGGTCGATCGCGCCGTGGATCGATGCCGGTTGCCTCGAAGTCGTACCAGAATATGCTCTTGCTCATTGCAACTCCCCTGCTCTTGATGCCGGCAGGGTAACCTGTACCGCCGGGTCAGGCATCTTCGGCGTGCATGAACGTGAAATAATGTTGCAGCGCGCCAGCCAGGCTGGTGAACAGAGGCAGGTTGTCAACAATGCTGAACCCGGCATCATGGTGACCCGGCGTCAGGTCCGGCCGACACCAACGGCTGATGGCGCGGAATCTCTCTCGTTGCAGCCCTTCCCCGGTGACCGAAGGCAGATGCAGCTCCATGTCATATTGCACCCCCAGCATAACCGGCAAGGGGCTGATCAACATAAAGCCATTACATGACAGATTGCCCATCGAGCCCATGAAATTCCCGGTATGGCTGTTATACACGCTCAGATAAGCAGGCAGCTGATGCCGTGCAATCCGATGGTTGAACCGGTCGGATGAATCAGGCAACGCTCCGTGCTGAAACATACCCTGCATAGTCAATAATGCTCCTGTTCTTGATCAGCCCAAGAATGGGTTCTTCAGCCCATTGGTGCTCTTGCAGCGTTCCGGTATGCACTTCGACCACTGGAAGTGCAGCCAATCACGCAACACCCGGACGATGAATATCCGCTCGAGCAGGCATTTCGAAGAGAGTAAAGCTGAGTTCAGAATAGTTGAGCGCGTCATGTGGCTTCCTGCGCCGGCTCGTTCCTGGGAAAGGTGAGTACAGAATAGACCAGCCGCGACCGTAGGCCAAGCACCGGCTGAAAACGCCATGGCTGTCCGGCGGAGGATTGATCTGAATCAGCACTATACTGCTAAGAGTGGCTTAGGCTGAACCCACCAGGATCAATAGGGGTGCGCAACATGAATATTCAGCACATATTGGTAGTCATCGACCCGACCAGTGATACAGACCAACCCTGTCTGCGACGGGCTGAACAGTTGGCCGAATACTATCCCGCGGTCCGCTTCACCCTGTTCATGAGTGATTACATTCCCGCGCTGAATGGCGGCATGCTGTTCGATACCGATGCCCTGGCCAAAGCGCGCAGTACGTTGCTCGGCCACCGGGAACAGGGTCTCGCCCGGCTAGCCGAGCCCCTGCGTAACAAGGGCTGTACCGTCAACACTACAGTGGTCTGGGGTAAGCGCTATGAAAGGCACATTCTGCGCGCCATTCACGAACAACAGCCGGACCTGGTGCTCAAGACGACCCATCACCACAATCTCCTCAAGCGGCTGGTATTGACCAATGCCGACTGGTATCTGATCCGCCATTGCCCGGCGCCGCTGTGGTTGGTGAAGCAGCCGGAAAACGGACTGAAAGCCATCGGCGTCAGTGTTGACCCTCTGCATGAAGCCGACAAGCCCGCCGCCCTGGATTACAAACTGCTGACCACGGGCCGGGCGCTGGCGGCGAATACGGGCGCCCAGGTACACGCTATCCATTGCTATAACCCCTTGCCTCACACCCTGGCGTTCGATACCGGGTTGGTCGCGGATTACGACGGTTACGCCACTCAGGTGCAACAGCACCATATGGAAGCCTTCCGCGAATTTTCCGCCCAGACGGGCATGAGTGAGAACGAACAGCATCTGCTGCGGGGCTATCCAGAACAGGCGATCCCGGATTTCATCGCTCAGCAGGCTATCGACCTCCTGGTGATGGGTGCCATTTCCCGTTCACGCATAGAGAGCGCATTGGTCGGGCATACCGCCGAGCGGTTGCTGGATGATGTGCCCTGCGATGTACTGATCGTCAAGCCGGATGGTTTTGTGGATCCGTCAAAGCCGGTTTGAACTGGGTGCCTGGGAAGCGTTGATCATTGCAAAAACTCGCAGGCGCGTTCGGGTACCGCCTACAGCGGACCGTCGGTTGCCAGGGATGGCAACCGCGAGCATACAGGGACGTACTTGCTGCGTGTCCGCTGTAGGCGGTACCCGAATGCGCGAACTCATGAATCCCCTCTGATCAATGCTTCCCGCTCAGCCTCTTCATTACCTCCCCTCAAGCAACCCCCGTAAACTCCCTGCACAACTGCGTAATCCCAGCCCAATCCCCCGCCTTCACCATCTCCGCGGGTGCCATCCAGGTGCCGCCGGTGGCCATGACATTGCCCAACGCCAGATAGTCCGGCAGGGTTGCCGGAGTGATGCCGCCGGTGGGGCAGAATTGCACATCGTGGAAGGGGCCGGCGAAGGCGCGCAATAACGCGACGCCGCCACAGACTGCCGCCGGAAACACCTTGAAATGGCGATAACCCAGGCGGTATCCCATCATGATTTCCGACGCGGTGGCAATGCCCGGCAGCAGCGGCACGGGGCTGTCGAGCCCCAAGGTCAGCAGCTCCTGTGTCGACCCTGGGCTGACCACAAACTGCGCTCCCGCATCCAGCACCGACTGGAACTGCCGCCCATCCAGTACGGTACCGGCGCCCACGCACAACTCCGGACGCTGCGCCGTGAGCAGGCGAATGGCGGCCAGCGCCAGGGGCGTACGCAGGGTGATTTCCAGGTTGGTCACGCCACCGGCGGCCAGGGCATCAGCCAGTGGCAATACATCCTCCTCGCGCTGGATGCTGAGTACCGGCAGGATGCGTTGGCCGGTAAAGATCCGCTCAAGGGTTTGAGTGTTTTCAGTCAATCTCATTCAAGGTTCCGGAAGCCTCAGGGGCTGTAGAAAATATCCATGGGTGGCGACAGGAAGGCAGCGATCGGTAGCGCCAACGGGTTTGCCGCGCCCAGCGCGCTAGCCAACTGCTGATGCTTGTCCTCGCCACTGACCACCAGCATCTTGTTGCGCGCACGGTTGATAACCGCCGCCGTCATGCTCAGGCGCGGCAGGCGTTCACCCGCCTCCGGCACGGCAATGCATAACTCCGGGTGCTGTTCAGACAGATAATCACCCAGCTTTGGCATATGCGGAAAAAGTGAGGCGGTATGCCCGTCCGGGCCCATACCCAGCACGATCACATCCAGCGGCAGCAGGTTAACGAGCATATTGTGACAGTACTGCGCATCGCTTTGCAGTGATTGTCCCTGATACATCGGCAGCCAGGTGGCCCGCTGCAATACCTTCGGCATGCAGCGCTGGATCAGACCCGCATTGCTCTGTTCATGTTTCGCGGGCACCCAGCGCTCGTCGACCTGTGTGATGGTAACCTTTTCCCAATCAAAATCGGCCTGCTCCAGGCGCCGCAAAAAGCGCTCCGGGCCCCGCCCGCCGGACAGCGCCAGACTGGCTTGCCCACGTTGCTCAATGGCGTCGCCTAACAACGCCAGGATGCACTTGGCGACCGCCTCGGCCTGCTGCTCAGGGCCATCGGCAGCGTGCCAATCGAGGCCCCGTGACACTGCCTGTTGTTCTGCGGTCATGTTGCACCTCCATCAGCCTGAATCAGACTGTCAGTAAAGCAGCTCGCCCCCTGCTCTGCCGCGCTGGCAGTTGTGCGGGCGAAGGCAAAGAGCTCCCGGCCCCAGCCGCGGCGGACCGGCTCGGCATGCAAGGCCGGCGTACGGGCCTGCCATTCGGCTTGATCAACCTGTACTTGTAGGGTCCCATTGACGGCATCAAGTTCCAGCAGATCACCATCGCGCAGGTAGGCGATAGGTCCACCGTTATGGGCCTCGGGCGTCAGGTGGATCGCCGCCGGCACCTTGCCGGATGCACCAGACATACGCCCGTCGGTCACCAGCGCCACCTGCAGGCCGCGATCCTGCAATACCCCCAGATAGGGCGTGAGCTTGTGCAGCTCCGGCATGCCATTGGCCGCCGGCCCCTGGAAACGTGCGACGACGATCACATCACTCTGGAATTCATCCCGCTGAAAAGCGTCTACGAAAGCCTCCTGGCTATCAAAGATCCGGCACGGTGCACTGACCCGCCAATACTCGGGTTGCACTGCGGAGACTTTGATCACGCTGCGCCCCAGATTACCTTCCAGCAGTCGCAGACCGCCGTCAGCGCTGAACGGCGTCTGGCGGCCGCGCAAGACACTTTCATCCAGGCTGGCTGCCGGGCCGTCGCGCCAGCTCAGGCGCCCGTCCGTCAATACCGGCTCGCGGGTATAGCGCTGCAGTCCCGGGCCGGCGATAGTATTTACATCGGCATGCAGCAACCCGCCGTCAAGCAGTTGGGCAAACAGGTAGGCGCTGCCACCAGCGGCCTGGAAGTGGTTAACATCGGCTTGGCCGTTGGGGTAAATGCGCGCCAGGGTAGGTACGACTTCCGACAGCAGCGCCATATCGGTCCAGTTCAGTTGCAGCCCGGCGCACTGGCCGATGGCAATCAGATGCAGCGTCAGGTTGGTCGAACCGCCGGTGGCCAGCAGCATGACCAGCGCGTTGACCAGCGCGCGCTCATCCAGAATCGAGGCCATGCTGCCCTCGCCCGCCCGCGCCAGCCGGGCCGCCTGCTCCGCCACATGAACCGTCAGGGCATCGCGCAGCGGCGTGCCGGGATTAATGAAGGACGCGCCCGGCAGCTGCAATCCCATGGCCTCCAGCAGCATCTGATTAGTATTGGCGGTGCCGTAGAAGGTGCAGGTGCCGGGCGCATGGTAAGCCTTGCTTTCAGCGTCCAGCAACTCTTCGCGAGTCGCCAGCCCTTCGGCATAGCGCTGTCGCACCTTGGCCTTCTCGCCGTTGGGCAGCCCGGAAGGCATCGGCCCGGCGGGTACGAACAGTACCGGCAGATGACCAAAGCGCAGCGCGCCCATCAACAGCCCCGGCACTATCTTGTCGCAGATGCCGAGGCACAAGGCGGCATCGAACATGTTGTGCGACAGGGCGATAGCCGTGCCCATGGCGATCACGTCCCGGCTGACCAGCGACAGCTCCATCCCCGGCTCGCCCTGGGTGATGCCATCACACATGGCCGGCACCCCACCAGCGACCTGTCCGGTGGCGCCGAAGGCGCGCAGCGCGGCGCGGATCTGCGCGGGAAAAGTCTCATAGGGCTGGTGGGCGGAGAGCATGTCGTTATAGGCCGTTACCATGCCGATATTGACCTCGTCGACCATCCGCAGGCGGTCCTTGTCCCCTGCCGGACACCCGGCCATACCGTGGGCGAAGTTGCTGCAGGACAGATCACGGCGCCCGCGGGGTCGGGCTGCCGCAGTAGCCATCTGCTGCAGATAGGCCGTCCTAGACAGCCGACTGCGTTCAACCAGCTGCTCGGTAACCTCGATAACTCGCGGGTGCATGCATTTCTCCTGTCAGACCAGTGTCATAGCGGCTTCTGCCTGTCATACATAGAGCGTATGATCTATTGTAAGCCACTGAAATGTAACTGAAGGGAAAACATTCATGACCCTGCGCCGTACCAAGATTGTCGCCACCCTCGGACCTGCCAGCAGCACTCCGGAACGTATCGAAGCCCTGATCAAGGCCGGCATGAACGTCGCCCGCCTGAACTTCTCCCACGGCACCCATGACGAGCACCGCGCCCGGGCGCAACTGGTACGCGATATCGCCGCGCAACAGGGCACCCACGTCGCTCTGCTGGGCGACCTGCAGGGACCGAAGATTCGGATTGCCCGTTTCAAGGATGGCAAGATTCACCTGAACGTCGGCGACAAGTTCCGCCTGTCCACCAGCCATCCGCTGGATGAAGGCAACCAGGACGTGGTGGGCATCGACTACCCCCAACTGGTGTCGGATTGCCGCGCCGGGGACGAGTTGCTGCTCGATGATGGCCGTATCGTTCTGCAGGTGGATAGCATTACCGCGGACGAGGCCCAGTGCACCGTGACCGCTGGTGGCGCCCTGTCCAACCACAAGGGCATCAACCGCCGCGGTGGTGGTCTGTCCGCCGCCGCCCTCACTGACAAGGACCGCGCCGACATCGTGCTGGCCGCCGAGCTGCAGATGGAATACGTCGCCGTCTCCTTCCCCCGTGATGCCAAGGACATGGATCAGGCCCGTGCATTGCTGACCGACGCGGGCTCCCATGCCTGGCTGGTGGCCAAGATCGAACGCGCCGAAGCCGTGGCTGACGAAGCCGCGCTGGATGGCCTGATCGACGCCAGTGACAGTGTGATGGTCGCCCGTGGTGACCTGGGTGTGGAAATCGGTGATGCCGAGCTGGTGGGCATCCAGAAGATCATCATTGCCCGTGCCCGGCGCAAGAACAAGACCGTGATCACCGCCACCCAGATGATGGAATCGATGATCAGCAGCCCGCTACCGACCCGTGCGGAAGTCTCCGACGTGGCCAACGCCGCACTGGATTACACCGATGCAGTGATGCTGTCGGGCGAGACCGCCGCCGGCGACTTCCCGGTGGAAACGGTCGCAGCCATGGATCGTATCTGCCGCGGCGCGGAGAAGAATCCGACCAACCAGCTGTCGGGTCACCGTCTGCATATGGAATTCGACCGCTGCGACGAAACCATTGCCCTGGCCGCAATGTACGCAGCCAACCACTTCCCGGCGGTCACTGCAGTGATCACCCTGACCGACAGCGGCTATACCCCGTTGATCATGTCGCGGATCCGCTCGCACCTGCCGATCTACGCCCTGTCACCCCACGCTCAGACCCTGGGTCGGGTGGCACTGATGCGCGGCGTGCAGAGTATTGCCTTCAACCCGGCCGAAGTCCCGGCCACTGAAGTGAATCAGCACGCGGTGAACAAGTTGCTGGAGCTGGGACATGTCAAACCGGGGGATTGGGTAGTACTGACCAAGGGCGACGTCTACAACTCGCGCGGTGGCACCAACTCGATGAAGCTGCTGCATGTGGGAGAACAGCTCGTCTGATGACGAGCTGTTTCAGCTGAGAGCAGAGCGCTCTCGGCATGATTTCTGTGGGGGCGGCCAAGGCCGCTCCTACAACTGGCCTGCCCCACAGGGGGCAGACCATACTTACTTCTGATGCTTACTGCACTTCCACCGCCAGGCTGTCGGCGATCTTCTGCTTCCAGATCTGCGGGCCGGTGATATGCACTGACTCACCGCTGCTGTCCACCGCTACGGTGACCGGCATGTCCTGCACGTCGAACTCGTAGATCGCTTCCATGCCCAGCTCCGGGAAGGCCAGCACCTTGGCTTTCTTGACCGCCTGGGAGACCAGGTAGGCAGCGCCACCGACGGCCATCAGATACACCGCCTTGTTGTCCCTGATCGCCTCGATGGCGATGGGGCCACGCTCGGACTTGCCGATCATGCCCAGCAGACCGGTCTGCTCCAGGATCTGGCGGGTGAACTTGTCCATGCGCGTTGCGGTGGTCGGGCCAGCCGGTCCAACGACCTCATCACGTACCGGGTCTACCGGACCGACGTAGTAGATAAAGCGGCCCTTCAGATCTACCGGCAGCTCTTCGCCCTTGTTCAGCATGTCGACCATGCGCTTGTGTGCGGCATCGCGACCGGTCAGCATCTTGCCCGACAGCAGCACGGTTTCGCCGGTCTTCCAGGTCTGTACTTCTTCCGGGGTCAGGGTGTCCAGATTGGCGCGGCGTACGCCGGTGCCCACTTCCCAGGTGATGTCCGGGTAGGCGTCCATGGGCGGCGGCGCGAGTTCGGCCGGACCGCTGCCGTCCAGCACGAAATGCGCATGGCGGGTGGCAGCACAGTTGGGGATCATGCACACCGGCAGGCTGGCAGCATGCGTTGGATAATCCATGATCTTGATGTCCAGCACCGTGGTCAGGCCGCCGAGGCCCTGGGCACCGATGCCCAGCGCGTTGACCTTGTCCATGATTTCCAGGCGCAGCTCCTCGACGCGATTCTGCGGGCCACGCTTGCGCAGCTCGTGAATATCGATCGGGTCCATCAATGATTCCTTGGCCAGCACCGCAGCTTTTTCCGCAGTACCGCCAATACCGATGCCGAGCATACCTGGCGGGCACCAGCCGGCGCCCATGGTCGGTACCGTGTTGACGACCCAATCAACGATCGAGTCGGAGGGGTTGAGCATGACCATCTTCGACTTGTTCTCGGAGCCGCCGCCCTTGGCCGCAACATGGAACTCGACGGTATCGCCGGGTACCAGTTGATAGTGGATTACCGCCGGCGTATTGTCCTTGGTGTTGGTGCGTTTGCCCGCCGGGTCGGCGAGAATCGAGGCACGCAGCACGTTTTCCGGCAGCTGATAGGCACGCCGCACGCCTTCGTTGATCATGTCATCGATACCCATGGTGGCACCGTCCCAACGGACGTTCATGCCCACCTTGACGAACACGGTCACGATGCCGGTGTCCTGGCAGATCGGCCGATGGCCGGTGGCGCACATGCGCGAGTTGATCAGGATCTGCGCTATGGCATCGCGCGCCGCCGGAGACTCTTCACGCTGGTAGGCTTCGTGTACGGCCTGGATGAAGTCTACGGGGTGGTAATAGGAGATGTATTGCAGCGCATCGGCAACGCTCTGGATCAGATCATCTTGCTTGATTACGGCCATTCTCGGACAGGCTCCTCTATAGGCTTGCTGGCCGCAGACGTGCCAATCGAGGCAGTGCGACCAGATTCACGGAATGCTTGGGCCGGGCCGACAACCCCCGGCTGAGTGAAAGCAGGCGACAAAGTATACCCGAGCTTGCGAATCCGGGTCAGCCGTTCAGCTGATAGCTTTGCGCTATAACAGGAGCAAGCCCTAGGCAAACGATGCGGGGGCCGCTAAAGTGATATCAGTAAGCCACCACACAAGAAGACGCAATGATTGAAAGGGAATTTGACCGTCAGGCCCGGGACCAGGCGCTCCGCCTGCAGCGCTTCTTTCTGGCCCAGTGGGTTTATGGCATCACCTATGTCGTGATCGCAGTGACCTGGGCCACCGGTGCCTATATTGGCAGTCTGGGCATGGCCCTGAGTCATTATGGATTCGGCGTAGCTACCCAGGCGGTCTTCTTCGTCATGTTCCGCACAAACTTCAACCTGCGCTTCAAGGACCCCAGCCTGACCAGTCCGCAGATCATCGTCGCCTTGCTGCTGCAGACCTACCTGCTGGCGATGGTCGGTCCGATCCGCGGCATCATATTGGCCGCTTATTGCCTGATCCTGCTGTTCGGCGTGTTTCAGCTGTCACGCATTGCCTATCTGGCCCACGCGGCGTTCGCCCTGGCCTGCTATGGCGGCCTGATCATTCTCAACCAGCAGTTGGATATCTATCCGCAGACGCTGTCCATTGCTCTGCTCGAATGGTTCGTGCTGGCCTGCTTCATGTTGTGGCTGACCATTCTCGGTAGTTACATCCGGGAGCTGGGCGAGCGTTTGCAGCGCCGCCACAGCACCCTGCAGCAACACCAGCAATCGCTGCGCAGCATGATGGACGAACTACAGAACCTGGCGACCACCGACGTGCTCACCGGCCTGCCCAACCGCCGGCATTTTCTTGACGAGGCGCAGCGCCGCATGACCTTGCAGCGCGACGGCCAGACGCTCGGGCTGGCATTGATCGATCTGGATCATTTCAAGCGTATCAATGATCTGTATGGCCACTCAGCCGGGGATGAGGTGCTTCAGGGCTTTGCCCGGATCGCCCGGGCCAATCTGCGGGGCGAAGATATGGTGGCACGTTTTGGTGGCGAGGAGTTCGTACTGCTGTTGAGCAACTGCGATCTGTCGTCCCTGCAGCATTGCGTGGAGCGCATCCGTCTTAACCTGGCGCGCACCTCTTTTCCTTCCCTGCCTGATGAAGTGTATTGCACCTTGTCTGCCGGGCTCTGCCTGATTCAACCTGAAGACAGTCTCGAACTGCGGATCAGCCAGGCCGACGAAGCACTCTATCGGGCCAAAGCCGGCGGTCGCAACTGCTCACAGACGCACCAGGACGCCTATGCCTGACGCCCACCGCTTCAGCGCCTGACATCCAGCCCGGATGCCACCGCGCGGTTGATAGTACCCCACAGCCGGATCTTCAATCGGTGATACCACGGCAGCGCCTGCCAGTCGGCCAGGGTCCACTCTCGCGATTCGGCGAAATCGGCGGCGAAGCTTTCTTCTACCGCTCGAGTCATGCCGCTGTCGACGATGTTCTGGTTGGCTTCCAGGTTCCAGTGTAGCGTCCAGTGATCAAAGTTCGACGAACCCAGGCTGACCCAATCGTCCACCAACACCGTCTTGAGGTGCAGAAACCGCGGCTGATATTCAAAGATGCGGATACCCGCAGCCAACAGCCGCTTGTAATAACGCTGGCCGGCATAGCGCACCGCCGGATGGTCAGTGACTTCGCCGCACAACAGCAAACGCACATCCACGCCCCGTCGGGCAGCGTCCATCAAGGCCCGGCGAATACGCCGGGTCGGCGCGAAATACGGAGTGGCCAGCCATACCTGCCGCTGCGCCCGGGCGATACTGGCCAGCAGCGCCTGCACCAGTTCCCGGTGGGTGCGGCCGTCGGTCAGCGACACCCGCGCCCAGCCCTGCCCTGTCGGCGGGTGCGGCGGCAGGCGTACACGGCGCAGGCGCGCCGGTTGCCGACCACTGCGCCGTTCGGTTGCCAACCATTGCTGTTCGAATACCTCCAGCCAGTCGGCCACCACCGGGCCGCCTACCTCCAGCATCTGCTCATGCCAGAGACAGCGCCCACCAGGATCGGGAATGCAGAACTCATCGGTAAAGCCGGCGCCACCAATGAACACGATGCGCTGGTCGACGATGAGCAACTTGCGATGATCACGGTGCAAATTGGATCGACCACCCAGCAGGTTGAGCGGGTTATAGAAACGCAACTCCACCCCACCCTGAATCAGCCGTTCGCGATCGCCTTCCGTCAACTCGCGGCTGCCGAGACTGTCGAAGCGGCAGCGCACCCGCACACCACGCGCCACCGCCCGTAACAGTATGTCGGTCACCTTTTCGGTACTGTGACCGGACTCCACGAGGTAGAGCTGAATATCGATACTGGTGCGGGCCTGCTCCATGGCCTGCAACATCTTCGGAAAGAAGCAGTCCCCATCCATCATGAGTTCGAAGGTATTGCCTTCACGCCAGGGATAGATCGGGTTCGCCATGCGTCAGGTCTCAGGGTATCTGGTAGTCGTCCTGTTCCATCAGATCCATGCCACATTCAAGCTGGCTGATCCAATCGAGAAACTCCCTGATCATAGCAGCCCCGATAAACGGCCGACCATGTTGCGGCACGATCATCTGCGGCTGCAGTCGCAGGATCATGTTGGCCCAGAGCCGACAAGCCTTGTTGCCGGCCATGTAACGCCGATGGAAGCTTTCCATGGTGGGAATGTGGGCGGTGAAATCGCTGACCGGCTCCGCGTCATCCACCAGCGATGCGCCCATGTCGCCGGAAAACAGGATGCCACTGACCGGGTCATAGAACTGCAGGTTACCCACCGAGTGCAGAAAGTGCGCGGGCAGCGCCTTGATCACACATTGGCCCAGGGGAATATTCTGCCCCCGGTCGGGCACTGCGATCATGCGTTCCGTGGTACTCATGCCCGACGCTTTAGCCAAAAAGGCCGCGGACAGGTGCGGCAGAAAGCGTGCCCACAATTTGGAACAGACGACCTTGCAGCCGGTATGGAGAAACCACTTGTCCAACGAAGCGATAATGTCCGGGTCCTGGTGCGAGGCGAACACGTAAGTCAGGTCGCGCACCACGATATGCCGGCTCAGCGCCAGGGACAGTGGCATATAGGTCAGGTCACCGCCCGGATCGAGCAATGCATGCTGATCATGATCGATGATCAGGAACTGGTTGGACTGCACGCCATCGCCGGTCACCAATTGATCGAAACACAGCACCTTGTGTACGCCGTTATCGAACAGCACCCTGGGGGTACTCGACATTTCAACTCCTTGTCTTGAATCTTGCGGGCCGTCTTTATAGGCGACGCGCGCCAGCCTCGTGCTGATCTGGATCAAACTCCCTGCAGTGTCACCCAACCGACATCAACCAGTCACTTTCGTGACATGGCTATTGATCAGCATGGTGGCACGAAATGGATGCTGCGCTGGAGGTAACGATGATGGGTATGGCACAGGCAACAGATCAGATCAATCAGACCCCATTGGTAGTCGAGCTGACCACCGAGCCCGCCGCGATCAGGGAGGCGCAGGCGCTACGCTACGCCATCTTCAGCGAGGAATGTGGCGCCAGACTGGAGAGCTCGGTGCCCGGGCTGGATCATGATGCCTTTGACAGTCACTGCGAGCACCTGCTGGTGCGCGAGCGCAGCAGCGGCCAGGTGGTGGCCACTACCCGCTTGCTTGACAGCCACGGCGCCTCCCGGGCCGGCGGTTTCTACAGCGAGGGTGAGTTTCACCTGGTGGGGCTGGAGTACCTGCGCGGGCCGATCCTGGAAATCGGTCGCACCTGCGTGCATGCTGACTACCGTAACGGCAGCACCATCGCCGTGCTCTGGTCGGGCCTGGCGCAGCTGATGAATGAGCGCAATTACAGCTTCTTGATGGGCTGCGCCAGCATCGGCATGGGCGATGGCGGCATTCAGGCTCATGCCATCATGCAACGGCTGCGGGAACGTCATCTCAGTCGCGAATGGCTGAATGCCGTGCCCCGCCTGCCGCTGGCCGAACAGCACCTGCCCGCCAACGTTACCGCGCAGCTGCCACCGCTGCTCAAGGCCTATATGCGCCTGGGCGCGAAAATCTGCGGCGAGCCCTGCTGGGACCCGGCATTCAATGTCGCCGACCTGTTCATTCTGTTGCAACGCGAGCAGCTGTGCCCGCGCTACGCCCGGCATTTCAAGGCGGTCAGTTGATGGCAACCTGGCGCCGCCTGTGGCGAGCACCGCTGGTAGCGCTGTGGGTGCTGCTCGGTATGCTGCTGACAGCCCTGTTGCAGCTGTTGCCCGGCCGCTGGCGGGAACCACCACGCCAGGCCATTACCCGCTGGTGGATGCGCTGCCTGCTCCGCCTGTTGCCGCTGCATATTCGCTACCACGGGCAACCGGCGGCTGGCACGGCGCTATGGGTCGGCAATCATGTGTCCTGGGTGGATATCATTCTGCTCGGCGCCCGGGCGCCGGTCCGTTTTCTGGCCAAGGCCGAGGTGCGTCAATGGCCGCTGCTGGGATGGCTGGCAGACCGGGCGGGTACGGTCTTCATCCATCGCGGCCAGGCCGCCAGTCTCAATCAGCGCCTGGGCAATGTCCTGCAGCGGGGCCACAACCTGATGATTTTCGCCGAAGGCACTACCACGGCGGGTGACCAGGTGCGCACCTTCCATGGTCGCCTGTTCGGTTGCGCCATCGAACAACACCTGCCCATCCAGCCGGTAGCCCTGGCTTACCGCAATCATGGGCAACGGGACACTATTGCCCCCTTCATTGATGATGACGAATTCTCCCGCCATCTGTGGCGTTTGCTGGGCGCAGCGCGTATCGACGTCGATGTGCACTTCCTGCCTTTGATCGACAGTCACACCCTGGGCCGCAACGAGCTGGCCCGCAGCGCCCGCCAGGCAGTGATTCAGGCGCTGGGGCTGGAAGAGGACAGTAGCAACTGCCAATCGGTCGACTCGCTGAGAGCGGCCGCCTGAGCGTCGGCAAAGGCAATCACCTCGGGCATGAACTCCAGAAAATCAGCCTCGAAATCCGAGTAATCCCGCTCCAGTTCGCTGACCGCCCCTGGCAGGCGGTTTTCCGGGCGCAGGCGCCGGGCCATGTTGTCCAATGCCTGGTGCAGGTTCTGCAGCTCCGCATAACTGCCCAGCCAGTCCTGCTCGGCCATGCGCACCAGCACAATCCTTGCCCGTTCCGGCATCAGCGCCTGCTGGGCCAGCACCGCCTGCTGGTACATCCGGGTGGTGAACATGGCCAGGGACTGGTCGGCAAATTGCGCCCAATGGCGGGCCAGCAGATGGTCATAGAACATGTCGACCATGATGCCGGCGTAGCGGCGCCGCTCACCACTGACCCGCGCCTTGCTGCGCAGCACCAGCGGATGGCGATCGGTGAAAGCATCGATGCGCCGATGCAACCAGATGCCCTGGCGCACCCGGTCCGGCAGGGCCATGGCAGCCACCGGCCCCTTGACGAAATCACCCAGCAACCCACCCAGCGCCTGTTGCGGATCGTCCGGTCCCAGGCGCAGATGAGCCAGGAAGTTCATCAGCGCTGCCCCAACTGCTGCTGCAGATTGCCGAGCTGGTTGCGCAATGTGGAAATGGTGCGATTGGTCTGCAGGCGGAAGCTGTCGATCGCCCGCAGTGACTCTTCGGTGCTGGCCAGACGCTCCTCGATTTCACTGCGCAGCACCAGCATCTCCTGCTCGACATTGGCCCCGGATGATGCTTGCAGCAATGCTTCCAGTTCGCCGCGCTGACGGGCCAGTTCGCTATCCTGCTCCGCCAACCGGCGCTCCAGCTGGGCCAATGCCTGCAGCTGCTCGCTGGCCTGCTGCAGATCGCTGCGCAGGGCGGCCTGCGCCGTATTGGCCGATTCAGTCTGCTGGGCCAGCTCGGTCAATGCCTGCTGCTGTTGTTCAAGTTGCTCACCGAGCGTGCTGGCCAGCCCGTCCAGCGCCGTCATCTGTTCCACCCGGGCCGCATCGGCCTGTTGCAAAGCCTGCATCCTCCGTTGTTGCTGCTGCAAGCTGTCTTGCTGGCTCTGCAGTTCGTCCTGCTGGGTCTGCTGGGTCGCCGTCAGCTGCTCCACCCGCTGTTCCAGCTTGTTGAGTTGCTGTACCCGGTTCTGCTCATTCTGGCTCAGGCTGGATTCGGTCGCGACCACCTTGCCGCTGATATCCTGCAGTCGGCCCGCCGCTTCCTCACTGATCCGTGCAAAGCTTTCCTGGGTCGCCACCAGTTGCCGCTGCAGGCGGCTCTGCTGCTGGTGACTCCAATAACCCAGCCCGACCAGAGCAATCAACAGACTCAGACATACCGCCCAGAGCGCGCCATTGCGCTGGCGACGGGGCGGTGGTTCGCGCACCGCCCGTACCACTGGCGGCTCCGCTGGGTTGCCGCGGCGCGCGCCCGGTTGCGCGGTTACCCGATCCTCATCGGTTGCGCGAATTCCCGGGACGTCCCGGATATCATCATCACCCATAAAATCCCCTGTTGCCCTCAACCCGCTCTGGACTCTGTCGCTTTCGGAGGCACCGAGTTCCTCTCCGGCCTGGCATTTTTCACCACTGCCTATTCTGCGCGCTGTGGAACGGCCTGACCACCCGTGCCCGTCTCTGGGGTCAGTGCAGCACCGTGCGTGCCAACTGGTGGGTCAAGGCCTCCAGCAATCGTCCGCCGTTGCGCCAATAATGCCAGTACAGCGGTACCTCCACCTGATTGCCGGGCAGGAGCTCCTGCAGCCTGCCGGCGGCCAACTCGGAGCGGATTTGCAAGGCCGGTACCAGGCCCCAACCCAATCCCGAGTCGATCAGCCGCACGAACCCCTCCGACGAGGGCATAAATGATGTGGAAACCGCTCGGTAAATCCGCAGCCGGCCAGAAACCGATGCTGCAACTGGTCATCGGGACCGAAGACAATGGCCGGGGCCCGACGCAGCGCCGCTGGAGTGATGCCTTCAGCAAAGTGCCGCGCCATGAAGGCGGGACTGGCCACCGCCAGATAGCGCATGCTGCCCAACGATAAGGAACGCGCGCCCGCCACCGGTTGCTCCGTTGCGCAGACACAACCGGCCACCTCGCCGGCGCGCATGCGGCGCAGTCCTACATCCTGATCATCTACCAGCAACTCCAGCAGCAGATTCTGCGCTTCGCACAGATCGGCCACCGCATCGGCCCACCAGGTTGCCAGACTGTCCGCATTCAGTGCTATACGCAATCGCGGAGCGGCATCAGTTTCGCTATCCATGGGCACATCCCGCTGCAGATCACGCTCGAGCAAGCGCACCTGCTGCACATGGTTGAGCAGTTTCCTGCCGGTCTCGGTCGGCGCAGGCGGCACAGCCCGCAGCAGAACCGGCGCCCCTACCCGTGATTCCAGCAGTTTAATGCGTTGGGATACCGCCGATTGGGACAGCCCCAACGCCCGCGCGGCCCGCTCGAAACCACCCTCTTCCACCACGGCGGCCAGCGCTTGCAACAGCTTGTAATCGAGCATGAGTAATTTTTATATCCCATCAGCAATATTTGTTTCTCTTATATTAGATCACCCATCAGACTGCCAGCCTTTCTTCTTGGCGGAGCCAGACATGCAGGGTATGGGCAGTTATATGAACGGTTTTCTGGTGGCCGCAGGGTTGATCATGGCCATCGGCGCGCAGAATGCCTTCGTTCTGGCCCAGGGGTTGCGGCGGGAGCATCACCTGAGCGCAGCGGTGGTGTGTATGACCTGTGATGCATTGCTGGTGACCGCCGGCACCTTTGGCCTGGCATCGTTGCTGCAAAGGCATCCGCTGGCGATGGAAATCACACGCTGGGGTGGCATCCTGTTTCTGGTCGGATATGCGCTGTTGGCCTTACGCCGTGCCCTCGGCAGTCAGAGCCTGGTCGGCATGGACCCTGACCGGCCACGACGCCCGCGTCAGGCGGTGCTGATGACCACGCTCGCGGTGACGCTGCTCAATCCCCATGTCTATCTCGACACCCTGGTACTGATCGGCTCGGTCGGCGCCCAGCAGGACCTGCCGGCGTTGTTCGCACTGGGCGCCGCCAGCGCATCCGTGGTGTGGTTCTTCAGTCTGGCGCTCGGGGCGGCCAGGCTGGCGCCCTGGTTGCAACGCCCACTGACCTGGCGGCTGATCGATATCGGTGTCGCGGCCATGATGCTCAGAGTGGCCTGGTCACTGGTGTGGCCCGCTTGAGGCTTGCGGCATGGCTAGCCCGGGAACAGAATGCTATGATCTTGGCTGTTATAAACAGGGGCGGCGCCTGTGATTGACTGGCGTGAGGAGACCCCGGCCAGGCTTGCGCAATACCGAACCGACCCCGATAACCTGAAGATGGAGAGAGACCATGCCTTTCGAATTGCCCGCACTTCCCTATGAAAAGACCGCCCTCCAGCCGCACATCTCCGCCGAGACCCTGGAATATCATCACGACAAGCACCACAACACCTATGTGGTCAACCTGAACAACCTGATCGCCGGTACCGACTACGAAGGCAAGAGCCTGGAAGATATCATCAAGACCTCCTCTGGCGGCCTGTTCAACAACGCCGCCCAGGTCTGGAACCACACCTTCTACTGGAACTGCCTGAGCCCCAATGGCGGCGGCGAGCCCACCGGCGAACTGGCCGACGCAATCAACAAGGCATTCGGTTCCTTCGAAGCGTTCAAGGACGAGTTCAGCAAGGTCTCCATCGGCACTTTCGGTTCCGGTTGGGGCTGGCTGGTGAAGAAAGCAGACGGTTCCCTGGCCCTGGCCAGCACCATCGGCGCCGGCAACCCGATCACCTCCGGTGACACCCCGCTGCTGACCTGTGACGTCTGGGAACATGCCTACTACATCGACTACCGCAACGCGCGTCCGAAGTACGTTGAGGCGTTCTGGAATCTGGTCAACTGGGACTTCGTCGCGAAGAACCTCGCTGCCTGAAGCCTGGCCTGACTGATGTAAAACACCCCGCCTTGAGCGGGGTGTTTTGTTCTCAGCAGTTGCACCGCATCAGTTACGGATGCATGATGCGGAAAACAATGAAAAGGACGACATGTGTTGAAAGTGAGCCGCCGACACAGTCTTTCAATCAAGCTTTTGAAGCTGGTGTTGATGTGGGCACTGTTGGCAGGAATGCTGCTCAGCATGGGGCAAATCCTGTTCGACCTGCGCATCGAACGAGAGGCGATCAATCGGGACGCCAAGCAGATCCTGGCCATGTTCCACGACCCGGCGAGCCAGGCGATATTCAGCCTGGACAAGGAAATGGCCACCCAGGTGATCGAAGGCTTGTTCGCCAACGAGGCTGTCCATTTCGCTGCCATCGGTCATCCAGATGAACCGCCATTGGCCAGTCGCGAACGGCCACTGAGCACCCCCTCTTATCGTTTCATCACTGATCTGCTGTTCGGCGTCGAGCAGAGTTTCAGCATTCCGCTACGGGGACGGGCACCTTATAACGAATATTATGGCGAGCTGCGCCTGACTCTGGAGACTGCACCCTACGGTCAGAAATTCCTGCGCTACTCGCTGATCATTCTCATCTCCGGGGTATTGCGCGCCCTCGCCATGGCCGGTGCACTGTACCTCGTCTATCACGTGCTGCTGACCCGGCCATTGGCACGCATCATCGACTACATCGCCCATATCAATCCCGAGCAGCCGGGAAAAATGATGATTCCCATGCTGCCAGGTCAGGAGCGCAACGAACTGGGGCTCTGGATCACCAAGATCAACGAGTTGCTGCACTCCATCGAACGCAACCGCAACCAGCGCTATGAGGCCGAAGCCAACATGCAACACATGGCCCGGCATGATCAGTTGACTGGGCTGCCAAACCGCAGCCTGCTGTTGGAGCAACTGGCGCGCATTCTTGCCGAGGCGCGGCGCCGCCAGCATGGCGTCGCGGTACTTTGTTGCGGGCTGGATGACTTCAAGGAGGTCAATGACAGGTTCGGCTATCAGACCGGCGACAGCGTACTGGTAGCTGTCGCTGAGCGACTGCACGCCCACAGCGGGCGCCTGATCAGTATCGCCCGGCTGGGCGGTGATCAGTTCGCACTGGTTGTCGGCGCTGTGGACGAGCCCTATGAAGTGGCTGAACTGGCGCAGCAGATCCTCGATGAATTGGGCCTGCCCTTCCCCGTCAACAACAGCCAGGTGGCGATTCAGGCCACCATCGGCATCACCCTGTTCCCCGACGACGGTCTGGATGCAGGCAAGCTGCTGCAGAAGGCCGAGCAGACGATGATGCTGGCCAAGACCCGCTCGCGTAACCGCTATCAGTTCTACATCGCGAGTGTGGACAGCGAGATGCGTGACCGTCGCGAGCTGGCCGCAGATCTGCGCAATGCCTTGCTGCGCAATGAACTCCATCTGGTATACCAGCCGCAGGTCAGCCTGACCGACCACCGTGTGGTCGGCGTCGAAGCCCTGGTACGCTGGCATCACCCGGAACGCGGACTGGTGCCGCCAGACCTGTTCATACCGCTGGCCGAACAGAGCGGAGCGATCATTGCCATCGGCGAATGGGTGCTGGATCAGGCGTGCCGACAGTTGCGAGACTGGCACGAGGCCGGCAGAACGCATTTGCGCATGTCGGTCAACTTGTCGACCGTCCAGCTGCACCACCCCGACCTGCCGGAGATGGTGACCCAGGTGCTGCAACGCTACGGACTGCCACGCGCCAACCTGGAGTTGGAAGTCACCGAAACCGGGCTGATGGAGGATATTCACGCCGCCGCCCGGCACCTGAACGAGCTCAAGAGCATCGGTGTGCAGATTGCCCTGGATGACTTCGGTACTGGCTATTCTTCCCTGAATTACCTGCGGCGGCTGCCGCTGGACAAGATCAAGATTGACAAGAGCTTCACCGGCGACCTGCTCACCGCCCCCGACGACCAGACTATCGTGCGAGTTATCATCCAGCTCGGCCGCAACCTCGGAATGCGGGTGATCGCCGAGGGCGTGGAGTCAGCCGGACAACAAGACTACCTGAGTGCCGAAGGCTGCGATGTCGGCCAAGGCTACTTCTATAGTCGACCGCTGACCGCGACCGCCCTCATCGAGTGGCTGGACGGTTATGAACGGGAGCACTACCGGGGCTGAAACAGCGGCCGCCTATTGCAGCAGGGCCAGCCAAAGCCAGCCGGCCAACCCACCAGCAAGCAACATGCCGGCCAGGCTCCAGCCCGACTGACGGCGCAACCGGCGGCTGAGGTCTTCTTCATGGTGATCAGACAGTAGAAAGGGCAAGTTCTTGTGCGGCGGCTTGACCAGCATGTGCACGGCTGGCGCCTCACCCGCACGGCGGATTTGCTGCTGCGCCTCCCGGGCTGCCGCGGCGCGCACCCGCTCCCATTCAGCCGGATCAAGCTGGCCATCAGCATTGCGATCAAACCGGGCCAACAGGGTTGGATAGTCCGCCTTCCAGCTGCTGATGATCTGTCGTGCAACTGACTGCGCATCCGTCGCCTCGCGCCCACCGCCGCGGCTTTCAAACCAGCCCAGGGCATAGAGCGGATCGCCTTCCTGCAACCATTCTTCGGTATAGCGATAGCGGCGAGCAAGCAAGGCGCCCAGTACGCCAGTCTGTACCACGTTACCCAACGGCCAGCGTCGATTGCCTTCCCAGCGCCGACGCTGACGAGGATGAACCTCCGCGGCCGCAGGCTGGATCCAACAGCTGCCGGTTTCATCCCGCAACAGGATAGGTCGGTCGGAGCTGCCCCGCTCGACAGTACGCCACTCCGTATTTCGGCCCCGACGTTGCAGCTCTTCGACGGTGAAGCGATACCACAGACACGGGCGACCAGCCAGTGGTGACAACAAGGGCGCATACCCACCCGCTTCTACCTGCCCGACCAGCTCGACCAGGCCCTGGGCCGCAGAGCGGATTTTCGAGGTCGGCGTATCCTCGACCCAGCGCGCCCGGCGCAGACGGCTGAACATACGATAGAGCAGCCACAGTGCCAGCACCGAGCTGAGGCCGGTGAACACCGCGTGTGCGCCCCGGGAAATGAGAAAAATGCCGTACAGGTCGATCATGAAAACAACTGGCGAAGATCCACGTCGGCCTTGTCCGCTTCGGAGAATTGCAACAACTCAGCGGGTCGAAAGGCGAAGAGCCGCGCGATCAACACATCCGGGAACTGTTCGATCCGCACGTTATTGATATTCACCGCTGCGTTATACAGTTCACGACGATCGGCAATGCCGCTCTCCAGACCGGAGATACGCTGCTGCAGATGCTGGAACGAGGAACTGGCCTGCAGCTCTGGGTAACCCTCAGCCAGGGCGAACAATTGGCCCAGGCCGCTGCGCAGGGCCGTTTCCGCCTGGCCCAGGCGCTTCAGATCGGCTTGATCACGCGCCTGGCTGACCGCGTTGCGCGCGCTGATAACCTTCTCGAGGGTCCCCTGTTCGTATTGCATGTACTGCCGACAGGCCTCCACCAGCTTTGGCAGTTCATCATGACGCTGACGCAGCAACACATCGATGTTGGCCCAGGCGCGACTGACCGCGTGCTTGATATTGACCAGTTGGTTGTACAGGGTGACGGCGTAGATCAACAGAACCACCAGCGCCGCCACAATCAGCAATGTGGGAAGATGACTCCAGTCCATTCGATACTCTCCTTTTGGTGCTGTTGAACACAGCCAGAGCTATCTTCGCACAGAATGGGATAGCGGCAACATGAAAAACGCAGGCCCCGGGAACACGCCGTTACAGCGCTGGCCAATCTAAAACGGGAACCCTGAGGTTCCCGTTTTAGATTGCTGTTGAGTGCCCTGGGCGAGCCGGGGAGTCACTGAAACAGTGATTCTCCGGACAGTCCATGCTGCTCGAAGATGTCACGCAGGCGCTTGAGCGCTTCGACCTGAATCTGCCGCACCCGCTCACGAGTCAGACCGATTTCCCGGCCTACCTCTTCCAGCGTGCTGCTTTCGTGACCGCGCAGACCGAAACGTCGGGTGACCACCTCGCGCTGCTTCTCGCTCAGCTCGGACAGCCACATGTCGATACTGGCGTTGAGGTCATCGTCCTGCAGTTGCTCACAGGGATCCTGCGCCATGTCATCGGCCAGGGTATCGAGCAGGGTCTTGTCCGAGTCCGGCCCCAGAGAAACATCGATCGATGCCACCCGCTCGTTCAGCCCGAGCATGCGCTTGACGTCCTCGACCGGGCGGTCGAGCAGCTGGGCGATTTCTTCCGGGGTCGGCTCATGATCGAGTTTCTGCGTCAACTCACGGGCCGCACGCAGATAGATGTTCAGCTCTTTTACCACATGGATCGGCAGACGAATCGTGCGAGTCTGGTTCATGATGGCCCGCTCGATGGTCTGGCGAATCCACCATGTGGCGTAAGTCGAAAAGCGGAAACCCCGTTCGGGATCAAACTTCTCCACCGCCCGGATCAGGCCGAGGTTGCCCTCTTCGATAAGATCCAACAGGGTCAGCCCGCGATTGACGTAGCGACGGGCGATCTTGACCACCAGCCGCAGGTTGCTCTCGATCATCCGCTTGCGACCGGCTTCGTCGCCCTTCAGTGCCAGCCGCGCGAAATAGACCTCTTCCTCGGGAGTAAGAAGCGGTGAGAAGCCGATTTCATTGAGATACATCTGAGTGGCATCAAGCTGCCGAGTGAATTCAAACGCATTTTCACGCTTGTGATTGCGAGGAGTTGCCACCCGAACGCGATCCGGTTCGTCCGCGGTCTCGGGTTCGTCCGGCCTGATCTGATCTACCAGTTCAAGATCCTCAGGCACATTATTATTAACAGCCATTTGCATGCCCCATCTTCAGTCGAAACACGATCGGATGCACAAAGGCAATCCGGTGCGTGTCAGCCTCCGCTGACTATCGCCGGGATTGGCACCCCCGCTTCGCCAATCCAGTGCTCCCTGCAGTTTGCCTGGAAACTATGACAACATTAAAACTGTTTTGTCTTGGAGCTAGTTCACAGTTTGGGCAAATAACCGAGAGGGTCCACAGGTTGGCCGCGACGTCGAATTTCAAAATGCAGCTTGACCCTGTCGGTACCACTGCTCCCCATCTCCGCGATCTTCTGCCCGACCCTGACTTGCTCCCCTTCCTTTACCAGCAAACGGCTGTTATGCGCATAAGCACTGAGGAAATCGTCGTCATGCTTGATGATGATCATGTCGCCGTAACCAATCAGCCCCCGCCCCGCATAGACCACCGAACCGTTTGCTGCAGCAAAAACAGGCTGACCCAATTGACCGGCAATATCAATCCCTTTATTCAAACTCGCGTTCGATTGGAAACGCGCTATTAAAGGGCCCTGGGCCGGCCATTGCCAGCCGGTAAGCGCAGCAGGAGCAGGTGTGGATGCCGGTTTATTTGTAACAGTTTGTTTCTCTGCACCACTTTTAACCGGGGCAGGCGCCGGTGCGGGGGTTGATCGCACCGGCGGCGAACTGGTGGGTCGGCTGGCCGCCGGTGGAGTTCGTGTGGGCGCGCGAGCAACAGCGGACGAGCGCGTTTCCAGGCTGATGCGCTGCCCAGGATAAATTGTGAAAGGCTGTCGCAGGTTGTTGTTGGCGGCCAGGGCTTTCCAGTCCCAGCCATAACGGAAGGCAATCTGATAGAGAGTTTCGCCGCGCTGGACCACATGGGAGCCGGAAGTCACCTGCTCGGCGCGGGAGCTGCCACGACTGCGGTCATCGACCGGAACACCGCCCGAGGGACCGGCGCAGGCCGACAGCAGCGATGCCAGAAGCAGGACTGCAGGTAACGCGATGCTGCTATAGCTCCATTGCCTCACGGTCATCCCCCCAGCCAATCGGCGTTCAATCCCGGCGCATCCGCTGGCCAATCCATTCAAGGCCCAGCACCACCACAACGGCCGCCAGCATCAGCGCCAGTCCGCCCAACCAGTGAGACGGTGCGCCAGTCAGTGATTCGTAGCTGCCCGGCAGCAGATTGGTCTGCTGCATGGGTTCCATCGCGCCCTGGCTGTTCTCACGCCAGGTCAGCGTCTGCTTCCACGGCCAGACCTTGTTCAATGACCCTATCATCAGCCCCGTCAACAGCGCCAGGGTAGCGTTCCTGGCATGCTGGAGCAGCCAGGACAGTAATCGCGAAAAACTCAGAATGCCGACCAGGCAACCGCAGATGAAAATCGTCAGCAGAGCCACATCGAAGGATTTGATCGCTCCGAGCACTGTCGTGTACAGGCCCAGCAGCAACAGGATGAAACTCCCCGAAATACCGGGCAGGATCATCGCGCAGATGGCAATGGCGCCAGCCAGAAAGATCATCAGGGGGTTGACCGGCCACTGCAGCGGCACCGCCACGGTAATCACGTAGGCAAAAGCGGCCCCTGTAAACAACATCAGGATGACCCCGATGCTCCAGCGATGGATCTCCCGACCGACCAACCACACGGAGACGAGAATGAGGCCGAAGAAGAACGACCAGATCAGTTCCGGATGTTCTGCCAGGAGATAGCTGATCAGATTCGCCAGGGTGGCAATACTGGTAGCAACGCCGGCCAGCAGCGCTACCAGAAAGTTGCCATCGATGGATCGCCAGGTTTCCCTGACCCGTCCACGCAGCAGCCACAGCAGCTTGTTCGGTGTGCAGGAGCCTATAGCGGCCAGCAGGCGGTCATAGATACCAGTGATGAAAGCGATGGTGCCGCCAGACACGCCGGGGACAACATCCGCAGCCCCCATGGCCATGCCCTTGAAAAAAACCAGAAGGTACTCCGAGAAAAAACGATTCAAAAGCTGATAGCTCCTGCCAGCAGTGGGACAAAACGTACAGGTTCGACCTGCCGGCGGATGAATTGATCCCCTTCCCGGGTCACCAGGGTGAGAAATTGTTCATGTTCGCCCACCGGAATCACCATTCGGCCACCCTCGGCCAGTTGTCCAAGCAGTTCGGTAGGCACTTCGGCAGGCGCCGCAGTCACCAGAATCGCATCATAAGGTCCGTATTGCGGCCAGCCCCAGTTGCCATCGGCGTGCCGGTATACCACATTGCGAACGTCGATCTCCTTGAGCACCGCCTTGGCCCGCTCCTGTAACGGCATGATGCGCTCGACGGTGAATACCCGCTCGACCACCTGCGCCAGGATCGCGGTCTGGTAGCCGGAGCCGGTGCCCACTTCCAGCACCTTGTCCAGCGGCCCGCCACCAAGCAGCAGCTCGGTCATCCGCGCCACGATATAGGGCTGGGAAAGGGTCTGGTTGTGGCCTATGGGCAATGCGGTATCTTCGTAGGCCCGGTGCGCCAGCGCCTCGTCGAGAAACAGGTGACGCGGGGTACGGCGGATCGCTTCGAGCACATGGAGGTTGCGGATACCCTCTTCGAACAGCCGCTCCAGCAGCCGCTCGCGGGTACGCTGAGAGGTCATGCCGATCCCGGTTTTCCAGAGATCCTCACGCATCGTTCGTCATCCCCAACTTGCCCAGCCAGCCATCCAGGTGGTCAAAGACTTCATAGTGTGTCTTGTCGATACGCAGCGGAGTGACCGAGACATAGCCTTGCATGACCGCATTGAAATCGGTTCCCTCACCGCCATCTTCGGCATCGCCAGCCACGGAAATCCAATAGCCTTCCTTGCCACGCGGATCAGTCCACTTGACCGGTTTGGCGGCGCGATCACGGTGCCCCAGCCGAGTCAGCACCACGCCCTTGATGCGCTCCAGCGGCAGGTTCGGAATATTCACATTGAGGATGGTGCGCGGCGGCAGTTCAAGCTGATCATGGGCCTCGACCAGACGGCGGGCAATGGCCGCCGCAGCGGGCAGGTTATCGGCCTGGCGACTGACCAGCGAGAAGGCCATGGCCGGGCGGGACAGGAAGCGCCCTTCCAGCGCGGCGGCGACGGTGCCGGAATACAGCACGTCATCTCCCAGGTTGGCGCCCAGGTTGATGCCGGACACCACCATATCGACGCTGTCGGCGAACAGCGAGTTGACCCCCAGGTGCACACAGTCCGTGGGCGTGCCGTTAAGGCCGACAAAGCCGTTTTCCAGATAGAAGGGGCGCAGTGGCTTGTCCAGCGTCAGTGCGCTGCTGGCACCGCTGCGGTCTTCATGGGGGGCTACCACCACACAATCGGCATAATCGTGTAGTGCACCGTGCAGGGCCGTCAGCCCTGGCGCCAGCACACCATCGTCATTGGCAATGAGAATACGCATCAGGTTTCACTTTCCAGTCCGCCGCCAGGCTCATCGGCCAGCACCAGCAACTCGCGCAACACCGCGGTGGCGAAGCAGCCGGTTGGCAGGGTGAATTCAATTTCAAGGCAATCCGGTGAGGGATAATGCCACGTCAAGCCGCTGATGGGGAGGCGCAAAATGCGCCGCTGCTGTTCAAGCCCGGCACTTTCCAACCAATGGCACAGGACCGGTTCGCTCGCAGCCACCGCCTGTTCCAGCGTTTGCGCCGCCTGCGCGGTCGGCAGCTCGCCCTGCCCCCACAACGGGCCGGTGGGATGCACGTCCAACTCATCGAAGCGCCGGTCATCTGCCGCCAGTCGCTGCGCGGAAAAATGGCTGCGGCTGTCAGTGAAGGCCAGGCAGTCGCCCTCCACCAGATGGTTCCAGTTTCCCTTCTCAACCCGTTGCGCCAAAACCCGGTTGAATACCAGACTGCGCGCGGTGGACAACAACCGTGAACGAGTACCCCGCGCCGGCGGCAGACCACCGCGCTCGGCCCAGTGGCGCGCCTGATCGATATTACCGCCATCCCGACCAAAACGCTGGGGACCGAAATAGTTCGGCACGCCCGTGGTGGCGATGCATTGCAAGCGCGCGTCCAATGATTCCTGCTCGGCCTGCAGGCTGCTCAAGCGAATGACGAAGCGATTGGCACGGTGGGCGCCGCGTTGCAGCTTGCGGGAATGACGCTGGCTGGCCAGGCAGCGCAGGTTGTCATCCCATAGGGCAGACAGATCCGGATCGGCCTTGCCCGGCAACTGCAGACTGAACCACTGGCTGGTGATCGCACGACGATCCTTGATGCCGGCGTAGCTGACATCGCGCAACTTGATCCCCGCTGCCCGGGCCAACTGACGCGCCACCTCTTCGGTATTCAGGTCGCGCTTTTCAATCAACAGCCAGAGATGTTCGCCCTGCCCGCTCAGCTCGATATCCAGAATTTCCGTTACCCGAAAGTCTTCCGGCTGGGCCTTCAGAACGGCCCGCCCGCAGGGCTCGCCCAGCGCACGCGGCCCCAGCCACTGGCTGTCATCCATACTCATCGCGGCAGCAACAGGGCGACCGCATGCACGGCGATTCCCTCCTGGCGACCGACGAAGCCCAGCTTCTCGGTGGTGGTGGCCTTGATATTGACCTGATCGCGCACCACCTGCAGGTCCGCCGCGACCCGCTCGCACATGGTCTCGATATGCGGTGCCAGCTTGGGCGCCTGGGCAGCGATGGTAACGTCCACATTACCTACCTGCCAGCCCTTGGCATGCACCAGCGACAGGGCATGGCGCAACAGCACCCGGCTGTCGGCGCCCTTGAACTGCGGATCGGTGTCCGGAAAATGCCGGCCGATATCACCCAGCGCGGCCGCACCGAGAATGGCGTCGGTCAGCGCATGCAGTACCACGTCCCCATCGGAATGGGCGACCAGCCCCCGATCATGGGCAATCCGCAACCCACCCAGAGTAATGAAATCGCCCTCACCGAAACGGTGAACGTCGTAGCCGTGACCAATGCGCATGGGATACCTGCTGAACTGAAAAACGAAGGGGGATATTACAGGGTCCGGGTTACAGGCAGAAGCATTGCGGGGTTTTGTGCATGCCCAAGGGGCGCGACTAGTTGCCGCTTCCTATTGCGAGTACCTTTGCACCGGGAACAGCCTACCTGCGACACGCCGTAAATACATCCATGTAGGCTCGCGGTCGCCATCCTTGGCGACACGACGGTCGCAGGCAGGCTGTTCCCGGCGCAAAGAAGGTGAGGATTTGTGTGGCTGAGGGGTTTAAAACCATCAGCCATATATAAGGTTCCGGGCAGGTTGGTCGGCAGGGTTGTGCCGACCAACCTGTACTCCCCCACAAATCGCAATCACAAGCGGCCCAATGCCCGAGCATGATGACGCAGATGATCATCGATAAAGCTGGCGATGAAGAAGTAGCTATGGTCATAACCCGGCTGGCGGCGCAGGATCAATGGGTGCCCGGCAGCTGCCGCAGCGGCTTCCAGTGCCTCCGGCTTGAGCTGTTCAGCAAGGAAGTTATCCGCCTCTCCCTGGTCGACCAGCAATGGCAGCCGCTCTGGCGCATTGGCGATCAGCGCGCAGGTGTCCCACTGCTTCCACTGCTCCCGATCATCCCCCAGATAGTTGCCGAACGCCTTGTGGCCCCAGGGGCAGTCCATGGGATTGGTGATCGGGGCGAAAGCAGACACCGAGCGGTAGCGCCCCGGATTCTTCAGGGCACAGATCAGCGCGCCATGGCCGCCCATGGAGTGGCCGCTGATGCTGCGCTGGTCCGAGACCGGGAAGTTCGCTTCGATCACGGCCGGCAATTCGCTGACGACATGGTCATACATGCGGTAATGCCCAGCCCAGGGCTGCTCCGTCGCGTTGACGTAGAATCCCGCGCCGAGTCCAAAATCCCAGGCCCCGTCCGGATCATCCGGCACGCCCTCGCCACGGGGGCTGGTATCGGGCGCGACGATGACCACGCCCAGCTCCGCTGCCAGCTTCTGGGCGCCAGCCTTGTGCATGAAATTCTCATCGGTACACGTCAGTCCGGACAACCAGTAGAGCACCGGCAGGGGCTCTCCCCGATCGGCCTGGGGCGGCAGGTAGATACCAAAGACCGTATCGCCACCCAGTACTGACGAGCGATACCGATAGCGTTTGTTCCAACCGCCGAAACTCTTGTTGGCGGCAAGCAATTCAATGGAAGAGTTCATGAGTCGATTCCTGATTGTTCAGCTGAAGCGCTGATGTAATCGTTGAAAATGATCCAGGCGGGTGTCGAGATGGAACTCGACACCCATCGGCTCAGAAATGGATAACCGAACGAATGCTCTTGCCTTCGTGCATCAGGTCAAACGCCTTGTTGATATCTTCCAGGCCCATGGTATGGGTGATGAAGGCATTCAGCGGGATCTCGCCCTTCTGCGCTTTCTCCACATAACCTGGCAGCTCGGTACGGCCTTTCACGCCACCGAAGGCACTGCCGCGCCAGACCCGGCCGGTAACCAGCTGGAAGGGACGAGTGCTGATCTCCTGGCGCGCCGGCCACACCAATGATGGTGGATTCGCCCCAGCCCTTGTGGCAACACTCCAGCGCCGCGCGCATCAGGTTCACATTGCCGACGCACTCGAAGGAGTAATCCACGCCGCCGTCGGTCATCTCGACGATCACCTGTTGGATCGGCTGTTCATGATCCTTCGGGTTGACGAACTCGGTAGCACCCAGCTCGCGGGCCTTATCGAATTTGTCGGGGTTGATATCGACCGCGATGATACGGCTGGCGCCGGCCATCTTCGCGCCGATAATCGCCGCCAGACCGATACCGCCCAGACCGAAGATCGCCACCGAGGAACCGGCCTCCACCTTGGCAGTATTGAGCACCGCACCGATGCCGGTAGTGACGCCGCAGCCGAGCAGGCAGACTTCTTCAAGCGGCGCCTCTGGCTGGATTTTAGCGAGCGATACTTCCGGCAGCACGGTGTACTCGGAGAAGGTCGAGCAGCCCATGTAGTGATAGATCGGCTTGCCCTGGTAGGAGAAGCGGGTGGTGCCGTCAGGCATCAGACCCTTGCCCTGGGTCTCGCGCACCGAGCTGCACAGGTTGGTCTTGCCGGACTTGCAGAACTTGCACTCGCGGCACTCGGCGGTATACAGCGGGATGACGTGATCGCCCACGGCCAGCGAGGTGACACCTTCGCCCACCGCTTCGACAATACCACCACCCTCGTGGCCGAGAATCGCCGGAAACACACCTTCCGGATCATCGCCGGACAAGGTGAAGGCATCCGTGTGGCAAACGCCGGTAGCGACGATGCGCACCAGTACCTCGCCGGCCTTCGGTGGCGCCACATCGACTTCAACAATTTCCAGGGGTTTGCCTGCTTCGAACGCCACAGCAGCGCGGGATTTGATCATGGGAATCTCCGTCCAGATGAATGAATGACGAAATGGAGTGTAGTAGACCAGCCAGGCGTGGATAATAGACCGCCAGACAAAACATTATTGCCATACAGGGATAATCATTATGAGTCGTTGGAGCGGACTGGACGAATTCGTCTGCGTGGCCGAGCTGGGGCACTTCAGCGGCGCGGCGCAACGGCTCGGCGTTTCCTCCTCCCATATCAGTCGGCAGATAGCCCGGCTGGAAGATCGCCTGCAGACCCGGCTGTTCTATCGCAGCACCCGCCGGGTCACCCTGACCGAGGCCGGGCGAACCTTCCTGCAGCATTGCCAGCACCTGCAGGATGCGCGGGACGAAGCTATCCAGGCGGTCACCGACCTTTCCAGCGAGCCCAAGGGGTTGCTGCGCATGACCTGTTCGGTAGCCTATGGCGAGGAATTCATCATGCCGCTGGTCAACGAGTTCATGCAGCAGTATCCGCAACTGCGCATCGAGATGGCCCTGACCAACCAGACTGTCGATCTGCTGCATGGCCAGTTCGATCTGGCCATCCGCCTCGGGCGGCTGCAGGACTCTCGCCTGGTAGCCACCCGGCTGGCACCTCGGCGCATGTTTCTCTGCGCAGCGCCCGCTTATCTTGACCACCATGGCGCGCCCCACAGCCTGTCCGAACTGCCCCGCCACAACTGCCTGATCGGCAGCACCGATACCTGGACCTTTCTCGAGTCCGGTCGCGAAATACCGGTGCGTATTCAGGGCAACTGGCGCTGCAACAGTGGTCGCGCGGTATTGGACGCAGCGCTGCGCGGCTTCGGCCTGTGTCAACTACCCGACTATTATGTGCAGGAGCATCTGCGCAGCGGCGCATTGCGCTCGTTGCTGACGCAACACCAGCCGCCACATACCGCCGTCTGGGCGCTCTATCCCCAACAGCGCCATCTATCCCCTAAGGTCAGGAAACTGGTCGACCATCTGAAAAGTGGACTGGAGCAGCGGGTGGAGTATCAACAGCCCGAGTGATTGAGAGGCAGGAATCGGTTGTGGGAGGTTGTGTGGGAGTGGGTTCCACCAGCAGCGGAACCGACAATAGAAAAGGGAGCCCGAAGGCTCCCTTTGTTACCGCTGCGCTGCCTTATTTCAGGCTTTCAACGCGCTGCTGCAGTTCCGGGTCAGTCTGCATGCGGGTAGCGATCTCGTTGTAGGTGGGTACGTCCAGATCGGCATCCTGTACGGCTTCGACCATTTTTTCCTGGGCTTCAAGCTGCAGTTTCTGCGCTTCTTCCTGGTCTTCAGCCTTGCTCAGCTTCTCGGAAAACTCGTCACGCAGCTCGGCCACTTCGGCATCGGCTTCTACGAATTTCTCCAGGTTCTCATCGCTGATCGACGCAGCAGCCGGCTGACCTTGTTCATACTGCTGCTGAGCGGGAGCGCCTCCGGCCTGGGCCATGACAGCAGGAGCGCCGATCCCGAAGGTGGCAAAAGCGATGGCGGCGGTCAGTGTCTTGAGATTGTTCATGAGGTGCTTCTCCTTCAGTTGAAAGTAACGGAATCAATCCATTATCCGTGCCAGCCTTCCCAAAATCAAAATAAGCAATTGATATATAAGTAAATTATCTATTTCGGAAATTACCAGGATTGATCCATCGCTGTACCCAACGCGCCAATAAATGTATACATACTGCACATGAGCAAAAAATACCCGGTCAAAAATGAACACAGCCCCTTTCCAAACCCGGCTTCGCATCAATGGTCTGCAACGCACCCTGTTGCTGTTCGTCATCTTGCCGATAGTGCTGCTCAGCGCCCTGGGCATTCGCTTCGGGCTGGGACAGGCCAGCGAGTTTCAGGAACAACGGCTGAAGAATGATCTGGAACTGATCGGCCGCGCCATCAGTATTCCGGTGGGTAGTGCACTGAATAAAGGCGATATGCAGGCGGTGGAGCTGGCGCTGGGCTCGGTATTCGTACTGGGTGAGGTCTACGGCGCCTCGGTATTCGATGTGGATGGCAATCGCATCGCGTCGGCCGGCATCACCGAGACCGACCTGACCCGCACCACCATTCCCGACCGCATCCGCACCACCGGCGAAGGCCAGGAAGCCTTCAGCCGGGTCGCCGGGCGCAGCCTGTTTTCCCACTTCCTGCCGCTGTTCGATAACGTCGGGCAGATCCAGGGGCTGATCCAGATCACCCGGCGGGCCAGCGATTTCGGCCATGCCCTGCAACAGCTGACCATCATTGCCTGGCTGATCTGGGGGCTGTTCAGCCTGGTCATCCTGGCCGGTGTGCTGCTCGGCCATTACGGCGGGGTCGGTCGTCACGTGGATAAATTGCTCGCCCATATGGACCGGGTCGCCCGGGGCGACCTGTCACACCGCGCCGCCCTGGAAGGCCCCAACGAGGTCGCCAGCATCGCCCGCGGGCTGAATCAGATGCTCGACAGTATTGAACAGGCGCACCGGGATCTGGACGAGCACCGCGCCGCGGAAACCCAACTGGTGGCACGGCTCAAGGACAATGAAAAGATGGTCGCCATCGGCAGCATGGCCCGCGGCATCGCCCATGAGCTGGGCGCGCCATTGAGCGTGATCGATGGCCGCGCCCGGCGCCTGGAACGTTCGGGCAACCTGGATGAACAGCAACTGCGCAATGTCGAGGGCATCCGCAGTCAGGTCGGGCGCCTGACCCGTACCGTACGGCAACTGCTGGATTACTGCCGACCGGCGGCGACCCAGCCGCGGGACCTGACCCCGGCGCTACTGATCGAAAGCGCGATCGAAGCCATGCGCCCCGAGTTGGAAGCCGCCGAACGTACTTTAGTCCCAGATATTCCCACAGCGCTGCCGGTGTTCTGCGCCGACGCTGGCCGCCTCGAACTGGCGTTGCTGAATCTGCTGCGCAATGCCCTGCAGGCGTCCGCCAGCCAGATCGGTATCCAGGTAACCGCGGATGAACAGCAACTGACGATTTGCGTTACTGATGACGGCCCGGGGCTGCCAGCGGATCGCCCGCTGGAAATGTTGCTCGAACCCTTCTTCACCACCAAATCACCCGGCGAGGGCACGGGACTCGGACTGGCCATCGTTCAGGCGGTCGCCGAAGAGCACGGTGGCAGCCTGAAACTGACCAATCGCACCGAAGGTGGCTGCGCCGCCTGCCTTACCCTGCCCCTCGCCCCGAGCGCAACGGAGATGCCGTCATGAACCAAAGCGAACATATATTACTGGTCGAGGACGACCGCGGTTTGCGCGAACTCCTGCAGGAAGAACTGGAAGCGGAGGGTTACCAGGTTACCGCTTGCGGCGACGCCGAACAGGGGCTGCAAATGTTACGCAGCCAGACGCCCGATCTGCTGATCAGTGATCTGCGGTTGCCGGGCGCTGACGGCCTCAGCCTGTTGCCGGCGCTGGCTCAGTGCGATGTGCCGCCGGCGGTGTTGATCATCACCGCCTTCGGCTCGGTACAGCAGGCGGTCAAGGCGTTACAGGCCGGTGCCGACGACTTCCTGACCAAGCCACTGGAAATGGATCATTTCCTGCTGACAGTCAACCGCCTGCTGGAAAACCGGCGCCTGCGCAATGAGGTCCGGCATTACCGCAGCCTGCTGGCTGTCGAACAGTTCAACGGCATTATCGGCCAGAGCCCAGCCATGCAGCAGCTGTTCCATCACATTCGCCAGATCGCCTCCGCCGATGGGCCGGTACTGGTGCAGGGTGAGAGCGGCACCGGCAAGGAACTGGTGGCCCGGGCCCTGCATGATCAAAGCAGCCGTCGCGATGGCCCTTATATGGTGGTCAACTGCGGCGGTATTCCCAGCGAACTGATGGAAAGCGAGTTCTTCGGTCATGCCGCCGGCGCCTTCACCGGCGCGCGCAACCAGCGCGCCGGCTTGTTCCAGCAGGCGGACGGCGGCACCTTGCTGCTCGACGAGTTGGGCGAAATGCCCCTGGCGCTGCAGGCCAAACTGCTGCGAGTACTGCAGGACGGCAAGGTGCGGCCGGTGGGCAGCGATCATGAAATCCAGCTCGACGTGCGCATCATCGGCGCCACCAATCGCAACCTGACCGAAGCCGTCGCCGACGGCAGTTTCCGCGAGGACCTGTTCTACCGACTGGAAACCTTCGCCCTGCAAGTCCCCCCGCTGCGCGCCCGGGGCGAGGATGTCCAGCGCCTGGCGGAGTTCTTCCTGACCCGTTTCAACGCCCGCCAGCAGCGCCGCATCAAGGGCTTCAGCGACGAGGCGCTGGCCATGCTGCAACGCTACGCTTTCCCCGGTAACGTGCGCGAGCTGCAGAACGCCGTGGAGCGCGCCGCCACCTTCTGCGATACCCCACTGATCGAGGTGCGCCATTTGCCGCAGCGCATCTGCGAGCAGCCCGCTGGCCAACCGCTCCCCTCCCCAACCACCCGCGGACCAGCAACGCCGCCTCCAGCCAGCGGCGACCCGGAGGGCATGCCGACCCTGGAAACCGTCCAGCGTCAGTACATCCATCAGGTAGTCCAGGCCACCGGCGGCAACAAACGCCGCGCCGCCGACATCCTGGGTATCACCCGGCGCACGCTGTATCGCTGGCTGGAGTGAGTGCACCAGCTTTACAGTTTCTTTACCCAGCCGCTGCCCCGATTGACACTGCGCCTCGGTAAACTGTGCGCCATTGCCCCCCGATCGTATTCAAGGAATCACTATGTCATCTTCCAGGCGTTTCCTGTGGCTGTTCGCCGTCCTGGCGGGAGTGGTCGCATTGCTCTGGTTTTTCTGGCTGGCGCCGGATAGCAAGGGACCGGAGTTGGTCACGGCACCGGTCGAACGCGGTGATATCGAAGACAGCGTCACCGCCCTGGGCACCCTGGAGCCGCTCAACTATGTGGATGTCGGCACCCAGGTCTCCGGTCAGCTGGAGAAGCTGCATGTAGAAGAAGGTGAACAGGTCGAAGAAGGCCAGTTGCTGGCCGAGATCGACGCGACCATTTACCTGGCCAAGGTCGAGGCCACCGAGGCCCAGTTGGAAAACCTCCAGGCCCAGCTCGCCGACCGCGAAGCCACCCAGGTACTGGCCCGGCTGCAGGCCGAGCGCCAGCGTAACCTGATAAAGCTCGACGCCACCAGCCAGGAATCCGTGGAACAGGCCGATGCCACCCTGCGCTCGGCCACCGCGCAGATTGCCGCGCTCAAGGCGCAGATCCGCCAACTGGAATCCCAGCTCAAGGAAGCCCGCGCCGACCTCAGCTACACCCGTATCTATGCGCCCATGACTGGCACCGTGGTCGACCAACTGGCCAACCAGGGCCAGACCCTCAACGCCAACCAGACCGCGCCGATCATCGTGCAGATTGCCGACCTGAGTACCATGACCGTGCGTACCCAGGTGTCGGAGGCGGACATCACCCAGCTGCAGGTGGGCATGCCGGTGTGGTTCACCACCCTCGGTCAGCCCGATGTACGCCGCGAAGGCGTGCTGCGACAGATTTTGCCGACCCCGGAAATCGTCAACAACGTGGTGCTGTTCAACGCCCTGTTCGACGTGCCCAACCCGGACGGCAAACTGCTGCCACAGATGAGCGCCCAGGTGTTCTTCGTCAAGGCCGCGGCGGACAATGTGCTGACCATCCCGGTATCCGCGCTCAAGCCAGTGGAGCGCCGCCCGGGCGCCGGCGCAGACCAGCGCTACCGTGTACAGGTGCTGGAAAATGGCGAGCCGCAGCCCCGCGTCATCAGCGTAGGCACCATGACTCGGGTCAGCGCCGAGGTGCTGGAAGGGCTTGAGGAAGGCGACGAGATCGTCATCGCTGGCGGCAGCAGCGCTCCGCCTGCTGAGCGCAGCCAGCGCCGGCCGAGGTTCTGATGAACACTCCCTTGATCCGCCTCGAAGGCATCGGCCGCACCTACCGCAACGGCGAGCTGTCGACTACCGTGCTGCATGACGTCACCCTGGATATCCATGCCGGCGAGTTCGTCGCCATCATGGGCGCCTCCGGCTCCGGCAAGTCGACCCTGATGCACCTGCTCGGCTGCCTGGACCAACCCACCACCGGCCGTTACCTGTTCGAAGGCGAGGATATTGCCGAGCTGGATAGCGACCAGTTGGCCAGCCTGCGCAGCCGCACCTTCGGTTTCATTTTCCAGAGCTACCACCTGATTTCCTCGGCCAATGCCACCGAGAACGTGGAAGTACCCGCCATTTATGCCGGCCTGCCACGGGAGGCGCGCCATGCCCGCGCCGAGGAACTGCTTACCAGCCTGGGGCTTGGCGAGCGGCTGCAGAACCGTCCCAATCAGCTGTCCGGCGGCCAGCAGCAGCGCGTTTCCATCGCCCGGGCGCTGATGAACGACGCGCGCATCCTGCTGGCTGATGAGCCCACCGGCGCACTCGACAGCAAGAGCGGTCATGACGTCCTGCAGTTGCTCAAGGACCTGCATGCCCGGGGCAAGACGGTAATCGTCATCACCCACGATCGCGAAGTCGCCAGCCATGCCGACCGCCTGATCGAGATCCGTGACGGCCGCATCATTCATGACAGCGGGCGCAAACCGAGCCCGGCCGAGCAAGTCGAGGCGCCACCGCCCCGCCCCGCTCGCCAACAGGGCTTGGCCGCTTTCGGCGATATCAACGAGGCAGTGCGCATGGCCCTGCGCGCCCTGAAAGCCAACTTGTTCCGCACGGTGTTGACCCTGCTGGGCATCGTTATCGGTGTAGCCTCGGTGGTGGTCATGCTGGCGGTGGGCAACGGCGCGCGTCAGGATGTAGTCGAGCGCATCAGCGACATGGGCACCAACCTGCTGCTGATTCGCCCCGGCGCACCGAATACCCGGCGTTCGGCGGACGGCACCACCAACACGTTGACGCCGGAGGATGCCATCGTCGCCGCGCGAGTGGACAACGTGGTTGCCGCAGTGCCCGAAGCCGATACGCGGGCTACGGTACGCGCGGGCAACACCGACGCGCAGACCCAGATCACCGGTACCACCGCTGATTACCCGCTGGCCAAGAGCTGGCCGGTGGCCTCGGGGGTGTTCCTCAATGACGATGACAACCGTCGCTACGCCGCCGTCGCGGTGATCGGCCAGACCGTCGCCACCAACCTCTATGGCGATGCCGATCCGCTGGGCCAGTACATGCTGATCCGCAACGTGCCCTTTCTGATCATCGGCGTGATGCAGGAGAAAGGCGCCACCCCCTGGGGCCAGGATCAGGACGACGTGGTGTTCGTGCCGCTGAATACCGCCAGCAACCGGCTGATCGGCTCTCGCCATCTGAGCAGCATCAGCGTGCTGATCGAGGATCTGAGCCTGTCCGACGCCACCCAGGAAGCGGTCCGCCAGGCGGTGATGGCCAATCATTCGGGTATCGAGGATTTCCAGATCCGCAATATGGCCTCGCTGCTGGAAAACATCGCCAGCACCCAGGATACCTTTACCGTGCTACTGGGCTCGATCGCCGCCATTTCCCTGTTGGTCGGCGGCATCGGTGTAATGAATATCATGCTGGTGAATGTGTCCGAGCGCACCCGGGAGATCGGCATCCGCATGGCCACCGGGGCGCGCACCCGCAACATCCTCCAGCAGTTCATCGTCGAGGCCATGGTGGTCTCGGCCATTGGCGGCGCCATTGGCGTGGTTACCGGCCTGGGCTTTGCCAGCATGCTGCAATACTTCGGCACGCCGATCCAGTTCACCGCCGGCCCGGTGCTGCTGGCCTTCGGCTGCGCCTTCGCGACCGGTCTGATTTTCGGTTTCATGCCTGCCCACAAGGCAGCCCATCTTGATCCAGTGGTGGCCCTCAGTGCGGACTAGACAATTCATTCCCCTTACCCTCGCCATCTTGCTGGCCGGTTGCAGCCTCAACACACCCGTGCCGCAGACCGGCCTGCAGGCACCGGCACAATGGAATCAGGCAGCAGACTCCTCGGTCTGGCCCGAAGCGCGCTGGTGGTCCCAGTATGATGCGCCGCAGCTGTCCCAGCTGATGGCCCAGGCACGGGTCGGCAACCTGGACCTGGCCAGCGCCGCGACCCGCCTGCTGCAAGCTGACGCGCAGTTGCGCCAGAGCGGCGCCGCCCTGCTACCGAGCATTGACGGCAGTGCCAGTGGCCGCCGTGGCGGCAACAGTGGTGATGGAGATGTGAGCAGCGGTTTCAATGCCAGCCTGAACGCCAGCTACGAAATCGACTTCTGGGGCCGCAACCGCGCCGCCGTTGAAGCCGCCGCTGCCAACCTCAACGCCAGTCGCTACGATCTGGAGGCGCTGGCCATCACTACCGATGCCAGCGTGGCCAGCAGTTGGTTCCAACTGGTGGAGAACCAGGCGCGCCTGCAGTTGGCACGAGACAACCTGGCCGCGGCCGAGCAAGTATTGAATATCGTCGAAGCGCGCTACCGCTACGGCGCCGATGACAGCCTGGCGGTCAGCCAACAGCGCGCCCTGGTCGCCCAGCTGCGTGCCAACCTGCCCGCGCTGGAACAGCAGACCTTGCAGTTGCGCAACAGCCTGGCGCTGTTGCTGGGCCAAGGGCCGGACTTTACGCTCGGTGCGCTGCCCACCATGGACGACATCGCCGTACCCGAGCCCGGCGCCGGCCTGCCATCCGAGCTGCTCAATCGCCGCCCGGACATCCGCGCCAGCGAACAACGACTGCTGGCCGCCAACGCCAACCTGACCGCAGCCCGGGCCGCGCTTTATCCGAGTATCCAGCTCACCGGCAGCTACGGCGCCCAGAGCTCGGCGCTGTCCGACCTGGTCAGCAATCCGTTGAACCCTTGGAGCCTGGCCGCCGGGCTGACCCAGCCCATCTTCGATGGCGGCCGCCTGCGTGCCCAGGTCGAGATCAGCGAAGCCAGCCAACAGGAGTCGCTGATCGGCTATCAACGGGCAATTCTCGATGCGTTGATCGATGCCGATACTGCCCTTGGTGCGTTGCAGCAGGCGCGCCGGCAGTATCAGCTGCAGCAGGCAGCTACCGCCGAATCAGAACTGGCCTTTGAATTGGCCCAGGCCCGCTACAAGGCCGGTGCCATCGACCTGCAGAACCTGCTCGACACCCAGCGCTCCTATTTCCAGAGTCAGGACAGCCTGGTCCAGCAACGCGCCGCCTGGCTGCTGGCGACAGTGGATCTGTACCGGGCATTGGGTGGCGGCTGGCAGGATGTCCCGGTAAGCTAGCCCTCCTGGATCATCATCGGGAGAGTTCCTTGTCAGCCGTCCTGCGTCTCGCCACTCTGGACCAGCGTCACTTCCAGCTTCACAGTACCGTTCTGCGGCAACTGGCGGAGCATCTGCAGGGGCTGGATGCGCTGTGCCGAACGCTCGGCGTTACCCCGCTGAGCCAGTTCGTCGACCTTACTGCGCTGGAGTTTCAGGAGGCGGCCCAGTTGCTCAAGGACACCACACCTCCACAGCAGGATCCGGAAACCGGCCTGCCCTGGAGCATCGAGGACATGGCGTGGTATCCCATCAGTACCGGCATGACCACCCTCGAAGCGCTCAGCGGCCACCTGCAGCGCAACCGGCCGCGGGAGGTATCCGGTGCCAATCAGCGGCAGTTGCTCGAGGCCCTGATGTTCTGCGAAAGCTGCTTGCGGCCGATGGAAGCCGAAGGCGCACAATTTCATCTGGCCGCAGGGTACTGAATCCGCTCTGCTTTTCCCGCTGCCACAATAAGCGGGGCCATCCGTACATTATTTCTCCTGCCAATACAGCAGCCAGCGCCCGGTGAATTTGCCATAGTGGGGTAAAACAGAAATGGAGAGCGTACCCCATGCTGCAAACCGAACAACATATTCTGGACGTCAATGATATCCAGCTCAGCGTGCATGTCGCTGGGCCGGAGCATGGACAACCCGTCTGGCTGCTGCATGGTTTTCCCGAATGCTGGTATTCCTGGCGCCATCAGATGCAGGCCCTGGCCGATGCCGGTTACCGGGCTTTCGCCCCCGAGATGCGCGGCTACGGTCGCAGCAGTGCACCGGCCGCCATTGAGGCCTATGACATTCCCACTCTGTGCGGCGACATCCAGGCGGCGATGGACCACTTCGGCCATCAGCAGGTCGCCATGGTCGGCCACGACTGGGGCGCCAATATCGCCTGGTATCTGGCGTTGTACGAACCGGAACGGGTCAAGGTGGTGTGTGGCATGTCGGTGCCCTTCGGTGGCAGACCGAAACGCCCAGCTATCGAGCGGATGCGCGAGCGCTTCAAGGACAAGTTTCTCTATATTCTCTACTTCCAGGAGCCCGGCCCGGCCGAGGCCGAACTGGAAGCCGATATTCCCCGCACCCTGCGCACCCTGATGCATGGTCGTCCCGCCGCCGGCAACGGCTTGATCTCGGACAAACCGGCCGATTCGCGCTGGCTGGATGATTACACCGACCCAGAAGTACCGCCGACCTGGTGTCCGCCAGAGGCCTTCGATGTCTATGTGGAAACCTATATCGACAATGGTTTCCATGGTCCGCTGAACTGGTATCGCAACTACGAGCGCAACTGGGAGCGCACCGCCGAGCTGGCCGGCAAGCAAGTGCAGCAACCGGCCCTGTTCATCATCGGCGACCGCGACCCGGTCGCCAAACTGGAAACCATCACCATCGAACGCATGCCCCAGGTCGTGCCCAAGGTCGAGCAGCATGTAATCGAGCGCTGCGGCCACTGGGTACAAAGCCAGAAGCCGGAAGAAGTGAACCCGCTGCTGCTGGCGTTTCTGCAACGGGAGTATCACGAAGCGCCCTGATATATGTGACTCTTGGAGTGTCGATCGCGATCGATGCTCCCAGGAGATATATAGCCACCAACCGACCAGCAGGCTGGCTCTTCCCGCCTTCAATCCGGTATAGTGCGCGCCGTCGTCATTCCGGCGGCATGGGTTCCCTAACCCCATCATTCAAAAAGGTGACATATGATTCCGGCATCCCTTTCGCGGCTGCGCATGGCTCTGTCCTGCCTGATCGTATTCCATATTCTGATCATCATCGCCAGCAACTATCTGGTTCAGTTGCCGATCTCCCTGTTCGGCCTGCATACCACCTGGGGCGCCTTCAGCTTTCCGTTCATCTTCCTGGCAACCGACCTGACCGTACGCCTGCTCGGCAAAGCGGCTGCGCGCCGGGTGATCGCCCGGGTCATGCTGCCGGCATTGGTGGTCTCCTATGTGTTCTCGGTGCTGTTTCAGGAAGGTGCGTTCCGCGGGCTCGATGCGCTGGCCCAGCTCAACTCATTTGTCCTGCGCATCTCGGTGGCGAGCTTCCTTGCCTATGTGGTGGGCCAACTGCTGGATATTCAAGTGTTCGACCGTCTGCGCAAGCTCCCGCAGTGGTGGGTCGCACCCAGCGCAGCGATGATCGCCGGCAACCTGATCGATACTTTTGTGTTCTTCTCGGTGGCCTTTTGGCGCAGCACCAACGAATTCATGGCCGCCAACTGGGTGGAGATCGCAGCAGTCGACTACGCCACCAAGGTGGTCATCAGCATCATGCTGTTTGTCCCGCTGTATGGTTTGCTGCTGAATGCCATCCTGCGGCTGCTGGCCGGGCGGCAGACCGCGACCGTCTGACGAGCTCAGCTCACCGCTGGCCGAGGTTCGTTTTCCTGGGAGGTTCGAGCAACCAGCTCGTACCTTGTGGGCCCGATGGCACCGGAAATGCCACCTCTTCCACACTTTCGGCATGGGTGACTTGCCTGCCCCAACCCTGCCCGTCACATTGCGCGCTGATCAATCAGCAGGGATGCAGTCATGTTGCGCATATGGATAACCATCGGCCTCTACCTGGCTACCCGCCTGGCCAATGCAGATTGCGCCGACCTACCGGCCAAAGCTGACATTACAGCGCTTGCCGAGCAGGTCCAGCATTGGGATCAGGCCTACCACGAACAGGGCCACTCGCAGGTGCCGGATGACATCTACGACCAGGCGCTGTTGCAACTGCGACGTTGGCAGTCCTGCTCACCGGCCCCGTCGCCAGCGTATCGGCCGCGGGCCGGCAAGCAGGGCCATGCAGTACCGCAGACCGGCCTGGCCAAGGTCCATACCCAGGCCGAGACCGCCGACTGGATAAAACCCCGCACTGACCTCTGGATACAACCCAAGGTCGACGGCGTAGCCGTCACCCTGGAGTATCACCAAGGGCGCCTGGTGCGCGCCACCAGCCGCGGTGATGGCTGGCAGGGTGAAGACTGGACCACGACCGTGCAACGCCTGCCCGCCGTCCTGCAGCGATGGCCGCAATCTATCGATCTGGTATTGCAGGGCGAGCTGTACTGGCGATTATCCAACCACGTCCAATCCCGCGATGGCGGCGCCGGCGCCCGTAGCCGTATCGCTGGTTTGATGAATCGCCAACAGCTGGCCGATGATGAGCTGGCGGACATCGGCCTGTTCGTCTGGGACTGGCCCGACGGCCCGGCACAGATGACCGAACGCCTTGCCCAGATGACCAGAGCCGGGCTGGATACCGCCCGCTATACCCTGCCGATCACGGATCTGCGCAGCGCCCAGACTCAGCGCCAACACTGGTTCAGCACTCCCCTGCCCTTCGCCACCGATGGCGTGGTGCTGCGTCAGAGTCAGCGCCCATCCGCCTCCGACTGGCAGGCCGAGACACCTTATTGGGCCGTTGCCTGGAAACACCCGCCGCAGCGGGCGCTGGCCCGGGTGCGAGATATCGAGTTCGGTATCGGTCGCAGCGGCCGCATCACCCCCGTGCTGCAACTGGACCCGGTGGAACTGGATGACCGCCGTATCCGCCGTGTCAGCGCCGGCTCGCTGCAACGTTGGCGAGCGTTGGATGTATTGCCCGGAGATCGGATATCGATCCGCTTGTCTGGCCAGACCATTCCGCAGCTGGAAGAAGTAATCATCCGCACGACCGACCGCACGACAGTGAACGTGCCGGACCCGACGCGTTATCACCCGCTGAGTTGCTGGACATCGGAGGATGGCTGCCGCGACCAGTTCCTGGCCCGGCTGGAGTGGCTGAGCAGCGCCAACGGGCTGGATCTGAGGGGCGTCGGGCCTGGCACCTGGCAATGCCTGCTCAATACCGGGGCGCTGACTGGCATGCTGGATTGGCTTGATACCCGGGCGCTGCCACCAACCTGTGGGAATCAATTGGCCGGGCTGTTGCAACCGGCCACCGAACGCGGCTTTCTCCAGTGGTTGCGAGCGTTGAGCATGCCGCCCAGCGGCGATGCGGTATTGCCTGAGCAATGGACAGTTCTGGCGGCTCGCACGCAGCAGGATTGGGAAACCCAACCCGGCATCGGGCCGCATCGCGCGCGGCAGCTGGTGGCCTTTTTCAATCATCCACAGGTAGAGTCGCTGCGGGCTAGATTAGCCGCAGCGGGAGTTCATGGCTTCGCGGTGAGCGGCTGATCTCAACTGCCTCCCAGATAAGACGACCGCGTCAGCCCCAACCGCAGGATATCCAGATAGTGCGCCCGCTCTGCCGCGCTCAGCCGCGCGCTGGCAACCTTGTCGCGGTAGCGGGCCATGAGTTCTTCCGGTTCGAAATGCACATAGCGCAGCATGTCTTCGATGGTGTCATGGGTCTCGACCCCACCGTGTACCACCCGACCGTCAGCCAGTTGGTAGACATTCACCGAATCGGTATCACCGAACAGGTTGTGCATGTCACCGAGAATCTCCTGGTAGGCACCCACCATGAAGATGCCCAGCAGATAATCCTCGCCCTCGCGCAGCTCATGCACCGGCAGGCTGCTCTCGATGCTCTGCTCGTCCACGTAATGGCGGATCTTGCCGTCGGAGTCACAGGTCAGGTCCTGCAGCACCGCGCGGCGCAGGGGTTCCTCATCCAGACGGTTGATCGGCACGATCGGTAGCACCTGATCGATGGCCCAGGTATCCGGCAGGCTCTGGAATACCGAGAAGTTGCAGATGTACTTGTCCGCCATCTTGTCGTTCAGCTCGTCCAACACCTGGCGGTGTGACCGCTGACGCGCCTTGAGCAACGCGTGCAGTCGGTTGCACAGCGCAAAATAGCATTGCTCGGCCAGCGCCTTCTGCGATAACGAGACCTTGCCCTCGGCATACTGGCCGGCTACATCACTCATGTAGTGGGTCGCCCGCCAGTAGGTTTCGGTGACCATCTCGATATCGGTCTGCCCCAACAATCCGACCAGATCACGTACCACCTGCGGCAGCTCATCCAGATCGTCGATTGGCGGTACCGTATCGTTGTGCCGCTCGACATCAGTCACCTGCACTACCAGCACCGCGTGATGGGCGGTCATCGCCCGTCCGCTTTCGGAAAAGATATGCGGGTGCGGCAGGCCCTGCTCATCACAGAATTCGCGCAGCATTGATACCACCGTGCGGGCATATTCGGACACGTCATAATTGATTGAACTGGCGTTGCGTGAGTGGGTACCGTCGTAGTCCACCCCCAATCCGCCGCCGACATCGATATGGTCCACCGGCAAACCCAACGCCCGCAGTTCACCGAAGTAGCGAATCGCCTCACGAAATCCGTGTTGATAGTCAGCCAGGTTGGCAATCTGCGAGCCCATGTGGAAATGCAGCAGCCGTACCCCGGCCTCAAGCCCCGCCCCGCGGAACTGCTCGATCACCCGCAGCAACTGCGCCGCCGACAAGCCGAACTTGGACTTCTCGCCGCCGGTATCAGCCCATTTGCTGGATGTCAGCGAGGACAACCGCACACGCAGTCCGACTTGGGGCGTCAGCTCCAGGCGCGCAGCCTCCTCAATCACCAGGGTGACTTCGGATTCCTTCTCGATAACGATGAAGACGTTATGCCCGAGCTTCTGCCCCAGCAGCGCCAAGCGGATGAATTCCCGATCCTTATAGCCATTACAGACGATGGTGCCGCCCTTGGGCGCCATCGCCAGGACCGCCATCAGTTCCGGTTTGGAGCCGGCCTCCAGACCAATGGGAACATGTTCAGTGGCGATGATGTTCTTTACCACCGCCTCCTGTTGATTGACCTTGATCGGGAACAGCGCCGTGTAGCCGTTCGCGTAATCCAACTCGGCGATGTTCTGCTCGAAAGCACCGGTCAGCTGCCGCACGCGGTCCTGCAGAATGTCTGGAAAGCGCACCAGCAACGGCAGATCCAAGCCGCTGTCACGCAGCTGGGCCACCAGTTCATGCAGGTCAATCGGTTGCTCAATCCCGGGCCGGGGCCGCACTTCGACATTGCCCTGCTCACTGGCATTGAAATAACCCGCGCCCCAATGGCGGATGCCATAGACACTTCGACTGTCTGCGACCGTCCAGGCGGAAGCATCCTCTTTACGCGAACGCCGCGATGACACCATGAAAGACTCCTTGGGAACTGTGCAATGGACCCCAGAATAAACCAGTTTCTCCCCGCGAGTCGTAAAACGAACCCGTTCCGGCCCCGGATTCACTCTTTATTGCAGAAAAAATCCAATTGAAAAAAGCATCCATCAGGACGCCTTGGAGTCGCGCAGCGGCAACCCGCCGTAACGCTTGCAGCATCGGGGCCAGGGCGTCATTTGTGACAAATATATAACACCTGTAAATATTGCCACGGCATACCAAATGGCACGCAAGCCACAGGAATGGCCGGTTGTGATCTTTTTTTGGATGTGTTTATTATAAAAATGAATTTACAAGTAAATATCAGGAAACGATGTCTTCCACCACATTCTCGCTGCGCCGTCCGGTTGCCACCGACGGCCACGCACTCAACCAGTTGATCGAGCGCTGCCCGCCACTGGATACCAATTCGGTCTATTGCAACCTCCTGCAGTGCTCTCACTTTTCCGCCACCTCTATCGCTGCTGACAACCTTCAGGGCGAACTGGTCGGCTTTATCTCCGGCTACCGACCTCCCGAGCGCCCCGACACGCTGTTCGTCTGGCAGGTCGCAGTGGATAGCAGCATGCGCGGCCAGGGTCTGGGCATCGCCATGCTGATGGGCTTGCTCGAGCGCACTGCCGCCGAAGGTGTTCGCTGGCTGGAAACCACTATTTCCCCCGGTAACAGCGCCTCCGAAGCGCTGTTCGCCAAAGCCTTTCGCCAGTTGGACGTAACCGCCAGCACCGAGGTGCTGTTCAGCCGGGCCAACCATTTCAACGGCCAGCATGATGACGAAGTGCTGTATCGCGCCGGTCCCTTTGCCTTACCAGTCAAACTTGATACCCAGGAGACTGCATGAACACTTTCCAACAGTTCGAACAACACGAATCCGGTATTCGCAGCTACTGCCGTTCCTTTCCGGTCATTTTCGACCAGGCCCGCGGTGCCGAGCTGATCACCCGCGAAGGCAAATCCTATATCGACTTCCTGGCGGGCGCCGGCACCCTGAACTACGGGCACAACCACCCGGTGCTGAAGAAGGCCCTGATCGAATATCTTGAGCATGACGGCCTGACCCATGGCCTGGACATGTACTCGGCGGCCAAGGAGCGTTTCCTCGAAACCTTCCACCGCGTCATCCTTGAGCCGCGCAAGTTGGGCGACTATGTCGTGCAATTCAGCGGCCCGACCGGTAGCAACTCGGTGGAAGCGGCACTGAAACTGGCGCGCAAAGTCACCGGTCGCAGTAATGTCATCAGCTTCACCAATGGCTTCCATGGCTGCACCGTAGGCGCCCTGGCGGCCACCGGCAATCAGCATCACCGTGGCGCCGCCGGCGTGCCGCTGACCGACGTCAGCCGCATGCCCTATGCCAACTACTTCGGTGACAAGGTCAACACCATCTCGATGATGGACAAACTGCTCAGCGACCCCAGCAGCGGTGTGGACAAGCCCGCTGCCGTGATCGTCGAAGTGGTCCAGGGCGAAGGTGGCCTCAACGCCGCGTCCGCCGACTGGATGCGCAAACTGGAAAAGCTCTGCCGCAAACACGACATGCTGCTGATCGTCGATGACATCCAGGCCGGCTGCGGTCGTACCGGCACCTTCTTCAGCTTCGAGGAAATGGGCATCAAGCCGGACATCATTACCCTGTCCAAGTCGCTCAGCGGCTTTGGCCTGCCGTTCGCCGTGGTAGTCATGCGGCGCGAGCTGGACCAGTGGGAGCCCGGTGAGCACAACGGTACGTTCCGTGGCAATAACCACGCTTTCGTCACCGCCGCCGCCGCGCTGGAGCACTTCTGGACCAACGAAGAGTTCGCCACCAGCGTCAAGGCCAAGGGCAACCTGATCCGTGAGCGCATGCAGAAGATCGTTCGCCGTCACGGCCCCGATTCCCTGTTCGTCAAGGGGCGCGGCATGATGATCGGCATCAGCTGCCCGGATGGCGACACCGCCGCAGCCATCTGCCGCGAAGCCTTTGACCGTGGTCTGATCATCGAGACCAGCGGCAACCACAGCCAAGTGGTCAAATGTCTGTGCCCGCTGATCATCAGCGAACAGCAGATCACCCAGGCCATGGACATCCTCGAGCAGGCTTTCGCCGCCGTGATGACTGCCGACGTCAAGAACCAAGCATCCTGAGGAATTCGAAATACATGATCGTACGCAACCTGAAAGACTGTGAAGCATCCGAACGCAAAGTCGTTACCGAAACCTGGGACAGCACCCGGATGATCCTGAAGGAAGACAAGATGGGCTTTTCCTTCAACATCACCACCATTTACGCCGGAACCGAAACACATATCTGGTATCAGAACCATCTAGAGTCGGTGTACTGCATGAGCGGTAATGGCGAGATCGAAACGCTCTCCGATGGCAAGGTCTACAAGATCGAACCAGGCACCCTGTATCTGCTCGATCAGCACGATGAGCACATGCTGCGCGGCGGCACCGAAGATATGAAAATGGCCTGCGTGTTCAACCCGCCTCTGACCGGCCGGGAAGTACACGACGAGAACGGCGTCTATCCCGCTGATCTTAGTCCCTGAGAGGCCGCAACATCAGGAGAAAAAATGTCTACCGTGCAAGCTGACCTTTACCCGTCACGCCAGCACAACGCACCCAGCTGGCAACCCCGAATCGACCCGGTGCTCTACCGGGAAGATCCGCACAATGCCCCGCTGACCACAGAGCAACTGTCGCGCTTCGAGCGCGACGGTTTCCTGGTCCTGCCGGAAGTCTTCTCTGCAGCGGAGGTGGCGGTATTCAAGCAGGAGCTTGAACGCATGAGCCACGCTCCAGAGGTGCTGGAATCACCTGCAGCCATTCGCGAACCCGACAGCGGCGCATTGCGCTCGGTATTCGCCATTCACCGCAGCAATCCGCTGTTCGCCCGGGTCGCCCAGGACGAGCGCACCGCCGGATTGGCTCGCTTTCTGCTGGATGGTGATATTTATGTGCACCAGTCCAGACTCAACTTCAAGCCGGGTTTCAAGGGCAAGGAGTTCTACTGGCACTCCGACTTCGAGACCTGGCACACCGAGGATGGTCTGCCACGCATGCGCACCATCAGTTGCTCGGTGCTGTTGACCGACAACCATCCGTGGAACGGCCCGCTGATGCTGATCCCCGGCTCGCACAAGCACTATATCGGTTGCGTCGGCCAGACCCCGGAAAACCATTACGAGAAATCCTTGCGCCGGCAGGAGTTCGGTATTCCGGATGACGGCAGCCTCAGCTCGCTGGTCAATCAGGGCGGCATCGCCCAGGCCACCGGCATGGCTGGCAGCGTCGTGTTGTTCGACTGCAATACCCTGCACGGGTCCAACAGCAACATCGCTCCCAGTCCACGCAGCAATCTGTTCTTCGTCTACAACCATATCGGCAACCGGCCGACCTCGCCGTTTGACGGCATGCCACCACGCCCCGACTTCGTCGCCGAACGCGGCCCCGTCGAACCGCTGGATATAGGTCCTCAGCAGTATTCGTGAGCAGGGACGACATTCATTCAATAAAAGAACCCGGGATTATGCATACAGTAGAGAAAATCGGCGGCACATCGATGAGCCGCTTCGATGAAGTACTGAACACTCTTTTCATTGGTCAGCGTCGCAACGGTGCCTTGTACAACCGCATCTTCGTGGTCTCCGCCTATGGCGGCATGACCAACCTGCTGCTGGAACACAAGAAAAGCGGCGAGCCCGGCGTGTATGAACGGTTCGCTGATGCCCATAGCGAAGACGCCTGGCTGGAAACCCTGGAGCAGGTGCGCACCAGCATGCTGGCGAAGAACGCCGAGCTGTTCACCAGTGAATATGAGCGTCAGGCGGCCGACCGTTTCATTACCGGTCGCATCAACGACGCCCGCGATTGCATGTTGAACCTGCAACAGCTGTGCTCCTACGGGCATTTCCAGCTCGACGGGCAACTGATGAAGGTGCGCGAGATGCTCGCCTCTCTTGGCGAAGCCCACAGCGCATTCAATACCGTGCTGGCACTGAAGAAGAACGGCGTCAATGCCCGTCTGGTCGACCTGACCGGCTGGAACCAGAGTGAACCCAAGGCGTTCCAGGACATGATCGCCGACAGCTTTGCCGGCATCGACTTCAGCCGCGAGCTGGTGGTCGCCACTGGTTACGCCCATTGCAGCGAAGGGCTGATGAGCACCTTCGACCGTGGTTACAGCGAAATCACCTTCGCCCAGATCGCCGCCAGCACTGGCGCCGGCGAGGCCATCATCCACAAGGAGTATCACCTGTCCAGCGCCGACCCGAACCAGGTGGGCGTCGACAAGGTGGTCACCATCGGACGCACCAACTATGACGTCGCCGACCAGCTGTCCAACCTGGGCATGGAGGCGATCCATCCCAAGGCGGCACGCACCCTGCGCCGGGCCGGCATTCAGCTGCGCATCAAGAATGCCTTCGAGCCGGATCATGGCGGCACCACCATCAGCCAGAATTACTGCAGCGAGAAGCCCTGCGTGGAGATCATCGCCGGGCGCAAGGATGTGTTCGGGCTGGAAGTATTCGACCAGGAAATGCTCGGCGATGTCGGTTACGACATCGAGATCACCCGCCTGCTCAAGCAACTGAAGCTGTATGTGGTGAACAAGGACTCCGATGCCAACAGCATCACTTACTACACTTCAGGCTCACGCAAGGCGCTGACCCGCGCCATCCGCCTGATCAAGGAACGTTACCCGATGGCCGAAGTGCATCTGCACAATATCGCCATCGTCTCGGCCATCGGTTCCGACCTCAAGGTCAAGGGCATCCTGGCCAAGACCGTGGCAGCGCTGGCCAAGGCCGACATCAGCATCCAGGCCATTCACCAGTCGATCCGCCAGGTGGAGATGCAGTGCATCATCAATGAGGAAGACTATGACGCCGCCGTCGTCGCCCTGCACCAGGCGCTGATCGAGCCGGAGAACCACGGGGATGTGATAGTCGCAGCCTGACACCGTGCCCAGCGGTGGCGACGCCGCTGGCATGTCCGGGTAACTGCGGTGTTTTCCGAGGCACGCTCGGTGCCGACGGTGCTGGGCAGTTGCCCTTGGCGAACACGCACCCTTGCCATCCATGGCGCTCGTGTGCGGCCTGCCCTGGCCGCACACAGTTCGCCAAGGGCAACTGCCTAGCACGTTTTTGGACTGTGGAGTGGCTGAGGGGCAGACCCACTGCGGTTAGCTATGATCGTGACGCCGTCGCCTTCCCCTGGGAGGTTCGAGCACCAGCTCGTACCTGAGCCTACCGCCCCCTCACAACAAGAACGCCAACACCCGCTGCGCCGTCAGTTCGCCATTCTCCTGCATGAAACAATGCCCACCGGGCAATTGCTCGACCGTCACGTGCGGGTTCGAGGCTGACAGACGTGCGGCGGACTGCTGCACGAAGGGATAGGTCTGGTCGCCATGAATCAGGCGCATCGGGGTCTGGATCTTGCCCAGGGAACGCCACAATCCGCTGGGTGCAGACTCGAATATCTCGGCCTCGCGGGTAGGCGCACATTTGAGTACCACGCCCTGCTCCGGCTCATCGCGCAACGCATGCTCGACATGGGCACGCAACGCGGCATCTTCCCAGCCATGGAAAATACCCCGCCCCTGCAACTTGTCGAATGCTGTCTGCCGATCCGGCCATTGGCTGCGGCGTTTGCGGGTCGCCTCAACCAGCGGATTACGCACGAACCGCCCCAACAGCCGGCGCTTGAACATTTCCTGCTGGGGAAACAGCACCGGGTCCAACAGTACCGCTCGCTGAAACAGCTGCGGGTGCGCCGCCAGGATCAGGCTGGTCATCACCCCGCCAAAACTGTGCCCCAGCGCAAAGCGCGGCACGGCGCCGAAAACCGGCTTGCCAGCGACGAAGGCTTCAACAGCCAGTTCCGCATTGCGATTCCAGCCGACAAAAGCGTCACCATGGTCGCTGTCGCCATGGCCTTGCATATCGCACAGCCACAGGTCGAAATGTTCGGCCAACAATGCCAGCATCGGCTCGTAGGTGCGGCAACAGAACCCGTTGCCATGGATGAAGTGCAGCAGCGGCTTGCCGCTAGGTGGGCTATGCCAGCCTCGCAGAGTGAAACCGGCGGAACAGGAATGGGACCAGGGCAACAACGTCATCGACAGACCACTTACTGGAAACAGGACAGGCCAGTCTATTACGCAGGCGCCCGTCTGTCAGGCTCCCGCTGCGCTTATTGATGCCATGGATCACGTGGCAAATTCAGCGCAGGATATAGTCCACGCTGGTCACCACGCGGACCTTCTTGGTTTCGGGGGTGTAGGGGTCGACATCCTCGATCGAGAAATAGCCCTGGGAGGCGCGACGAATACTGCCCACCTCGGCGCCGGCATCCCGGGCGAACTGATCCGCCGCGGCCCGCGCTTCCTGGGTAGCCAGTGCGATCATGTCCGGCTTGATGGAGTTGAGCTGGGTGAAGATGAATTGCGGCTGGTGCTCGTAGCTCTGGGTCAGCGCCACGCCGGATTTGACCAGATCACCGACGCTTTGCATGCCGCTCTTGACCCGGTCGATATCCGCGGTACGCACCAGCACGGTCACTTCCGCCCGGTAGCGCTGCGGCGGCATGTTCGAGCCGTAGAGGTTGGCGTGCTGGTCGGTGATCTTGGGCATCGACAGTTGCAGATCGTCTTCGGCGAAGCCCTTGAGCAACAGGAAGGAGCGGATCAGGTCCTGCTGGGTTTCGATATCGCCCTGCAGCACATCCAGGCTGTCGCCCATCACGGTGAAGTTGATCGGCCACAGGGCCAGATCCGCCTCCACGGTACGCTCGGCCAGTCCCTTGACGCTGACCACCCGGTCGGCATCGCGAAACTGCAGCAGACCGGTCTTGATGCTTACCGCCATAAAGGCCAACGCCAGCGCCAACAAGGCCGCCGCCACTACCGCGAAGAATGAAACCCGTGAACTGTCAGTCATCAGCCCGCTCCTGTCGTTTGCGTACCAGCTCTATGCTTATACCTGCCCCCGGTATCCGTACACAACCCTCAAACCCCTGTCGTCGCGCAAGTGCGCGACAACCCGACGACCGTGGGCGCAATTACTCATCCCTGCGCAGATCATTCGGTATCGGCGGCTCAGGCATCGGGCCGGGGCGCTTGCCCCTGCCTTCCTGGAACTGGCGGACCTGATAAACATAGGCCAGCACCTGCGCAACGGCCAGATACAACCCAGCGGGAATCGGCTGGTCCAGCTCGGTACTGTAGAACACCGCCCGCGCCAGCGGGGGTGATTCCAGCACGATCACATCATGCTCGGTGGCCACTTCGCGGATCTTCTGCGCCAGGAAATCCGCACCCTTGGCCAGTACCACCGGCGCGCCGCTGTGCACCGGGTCGTATTTCAGCGCCACCGCGTAATGGGTCGGGTTGGTGATTACCACGTCGGCCTTGGGCACTTCGCCCATCATGCGCCGCTCGGCCATTTCCCGCTGCAGCTGGCGAACGCGGGATTTGACCTCGGGTTTGCCGTCGGAATCCTTGTATTCATCGCGCACTTCCTGCTTGGTCATGCGCGTCTTCTGCTTGTTGTCCCATATCTGAAAGGGCACATCCACCGCAGCGATCACGATCAGCGAACAGGCCAGCAGCAACAACGAGGTGCCCAGCACCCAGCCGCTGTGAAAGATCGCCCCCGGCAACGCCTCGTTACTCAGCGCCATGAGGTCATCGGTACGCATGTGCAGCACCAGCAGCGCCATGGCCAGCACCACCAGGAACTTGGCAATCGCCTTGAGCAGTTCGACCAGTGCCTTGATCGAGAACATGCGCTTGAGCCCCGCCAGCGGGTTGAGCCGCTCACCCTTGGGCGCCAGCAACTTGGCGCTGAACAGCCAGCCACCCAATAGCACCGGACCGACCAGCGCAGCGACCAGCAGCATCAGAAACAGCGGGCCAATAACACTCAGACCCTGGCGAATGGACGCCAGCAGGTGCAGCCCCATGGTGTCGGTGCTGTACAGCACCTCCCGCTCCAGGGAGAAGTTGTAGACCATCAGATCCATCAGCTTGCTGGCCATGCCCGGCCCGAGCAGCAGCAAGCCGAGCGCAGCCACCATCACCACCGCCAGCGTATTCAGCTCGCGCGAGCGCGCTACCTGCCCTTTCTCGCGGGATTCTTTCTGGCGTTTCGCCGTGGGGTCTTCTGTGCGTTCCTGACCGCTATCTTCCGCCATCAGCGCGCCCCCACCATTTCGCGCATCCAGATCAGCGCATCAGAGGCGAACAGGTGATACTGCTCTGCGGTGCCACTGAGCAATACCCAGAGGATGAACAACCCAAATACCAGGGTCAGGGGGAAGCCGATGGAGAAAATATTCAGCTGCGGCGCCGCGCGCATCATCACCCCGAAGGACAAGTTGACGATCAGCAGCGCAGTAATCGCCGGCAGACCGATCAGCACCGCCGCCGCCATTACCCAGGAGAACCGCAGCACCAGAGTATAAAAATCCCCCGCCTGCAGGGTCTCGCCGATGGGTAAGGAGGTGAAGCTTTCGACCAGTACTTCGATGACCACCAGATGGCCGTTCATCGCCAGAAACAGCAATGTCACCAGCATGGTGAATACCTGGGCGACCACCGCCACGGAGATACCCATGGCCGGGTCGTTCATCGAAGCGAAACCCAGACCCATCTGCATGGCGACGATCTGCCCCGCCACCACATGGATCTGGAACAACAGCTGCAGCAGAAAGCCCATCGCCGCGCCGATCAGGATCTGCTCGGCGATCACCACCCAGGTACTCAGCGCCAGCGCGTCCAGCTGCGGGACATCAGTGATCTGCGGGGCCACCAGAAAGGTCAGCGCCAGCGCCAGATATAAACGAATGCGCATCGGCACCAGCGCGGTGCCGATCACCGGCATGGTCATCAGCACCGCGCCGATACGAAACAGCACCCACAGATAGCCGGCCACCCAGCGGCCGATATCGCTGCCGGCCAGTTCGATCATCAGCCAATCAATCCGGGGATGTTGCGGTACAGCTGGTCGGTGAACTCGATCAGTTGGCTTACCAGCCAGGGGCCAAGCACAATCAAGGTAAAGAAGGTAAACAGCAGACGCGGCAGGAAGCTCAGGGTCTGCTCGTTGATCTGGGTCGCCGCCTGGAACACCGCGACGATCAGACCAACCACCAGGCTCGGCAGCACGATTACCGCCACCATCACGGTGGTCAGCCAGACCGCCTGCCGGAACAGATCAACAGCGATTTCAGGTGTCATCGCCTCTCTCCTAGGTCACGGCAAAACTGGCAGCCAGGGTGCCATGATCAGCGCCCAGCCATCCACCAGCACGAACAGCATGATCTTGAACGGCAGGGAGATGATCAGCGGCGACAGCATCATCATACCCATGGCCATCAGCACGCTGGCAACCACCAGGTCGATGACCAGAAACGGGATGAAGATCATGAAGCCGATCTGGAACGCCGTCTTCAGTTCGGAGGTAACGAACGCCGGTACCAGAATGTGAAACGGCACATCATCCGGGCCGGTCAGGTCGGTGCGCTTGGCCAGCCGCACGAACAGTTCCAGATCCGTCTCGCGGGTCTGTGCCAGCATGAATTCACGCAGCGGCACGCTGGCCTGCTCCAACGCCTGCTGCGGCGCCAACTGCTCATTCAGGTAAGGCTGTAACGCGCTCTCATTGATGCGCTCGAACACCGGCGCCATGATAAACAGCGTCAGAAACAATGCGAGGCCGATGAGGATCTGGCTCGATGGCGTGGACTGCAAACCCAGCGCCTGGCGCAGGATGGCGAACACGATGATGATGCGGGTGAAGCTGGTCATCATCATGACAAAGGCCGGGATGAACGTCAGTGCGCTCATCAACAGCAGAATCTGCAGACTCACCGAATAGGTCTGCTCGCCTTCGGCGTCCGTGGTCAGGGTGATCGCCGGCAGACTCAGCGGGTCGCCCGCCGATTGGGCGAATACCGTCGGGGTCAGCAATGTCAGCAGCAACAGGCACCAGCGCATCATGGTTTCTGCTCCCGCTTGAGGATCGCCTGCAGCTTGCGGGCAAAGTCGCCGCTGGTCGCAGCCTCATCAGTGTCGACTACCGGCTCGGGAAAGACATGCAGAGTATTGATGCGCCCCGGTGAAATACCCAGCAGCATCTGCTGGCCCCCCACCTCAACCAGTGCCAACCGGTCGCGCGGCCCCAGGGGGTAACTGCTGATCACACGGATGTGCTGGCCGCCCTGGGGCGCCATCGGTCCTACCCGGCGCATCAGATAGCCCAGCAGAAAGATCAGCCCGACCACGACAATCAGTCCCAGCCCCAGCTGCGTCAGCTGACTGGCGAGCCCGCTCGTGGCTTCACCATTACCGCCCGCCGGGGCTGCCGCCAGCGACGTAGACAATCCTGCCAGCAAGGCTGGCAGCAGTACATGCGACCACCGCATGTCAGCTGAGCTTCTTGATGCGTTCGGACTGGCTGATGACGTCGGTCAGGCGGATGCCGAATTTCTCGTTGACCACCACCACCTCGCCATGGGCAATCAGGGTTCCGTTGACCTTGACGTCCAGCGGCTCGCCGGCCAGGCGGTCAAGCTCCACCACCGAGCCCTGGTTGAGCTGCAGCAGATTACGGATGGTGATATCGGTATTGCCCACTTCCATCGAAATGGTCACCGGAATATCCAGGATCACGTCCAGATTGGGTCCCTCGGTGCCACCGAACAGGTCGCCGCTGGGCTGACGCTCGGGTGCGGAAAACTCCTCCATGGGCATCGCCCTGGAAAGGTCGTTGCCCGCCAGCATCGAGTCAATGTCGTCCTGACTGGCGTTACCGGCTTCATCCAGCGCGGCAGCCCACTCATCAGCCAGAGCCTGCTCCTCCGGACTGATGTCATCCTGTTTGTCCTCAGCCATCTTGCCTGATCCTCATTTATCTCTGTACAGAGTACTGCGTTTGCGAGTCGATCAACGCGGACGCGTGACCGGCCCCAGAATCTGCAATGCCAGATTGCCATTTACCGAGCCGAGCCGTGCCTTGAAGGTCGGCACGCCGTTGGCGCACATCACCATATGTTCGGGCATTTCCACCGGAATCACATCGCCGGCCTGCATGCTCAGCAGGTCCCGCAGTTTCAGTTCGCGGCGCACCACGGTGGCACTCAAAGGCACCTTGGCGGCGGTGATTTCCTCACGCAGCGCGCGCTCCCAGCGCTCGTCGTGCTCATCCACATCCGATTGCACGCCCGAGTCCAGTACCTCGCGCAGTGGCTCGATCATCGAATAGGGCATGGTTACATGCATTTCGCCACCACCGCCATCGAGCTCGATGTGGAAGGTAGACACCACCACCACTTCGCTCGGGCTGACAATATTGGCCAGCGCCGGGTTGACCTCGGAGTTGACGTACTCGAACTGCACGTCCTTGACTGCCTGCCAGGCTTCGCGCAGATCGACGAAGGACTGCTCCAGCACCATGCGTACCACCCGCAGCTCGGTCGGTGTGAACTCACGGCCCTCGATCTTGGCGTGACGGCCATCGCCACCAAAGAAATTGTCGACCAGCTTGAATACCAGCCGCGCATCCAGGATGAACAGCGCGGTGCCGCGCAGCGGCTTCATCTTCACCAGATTGAGACTGGTGGGCACGTACAGGGTGTGCACGTACTCGCCGAACTTCATCACCTGCACCCCGCCCACGGACACATCGGCCGAGCGGCGCAGTAAATTGAACATGCTGATGCGGGTGTAGCGGGCAAAGCGTTCGTTGATCATTTCCAGCGTCGGCATGCGCCCACGCACGATACGATCCTGGCTGGTCAGGTCATAGCTCTTGATGCCGCCCGGCTCGTTGCTCTGATCGTTGTCGATGACACCTTCATCCACCCCGTGCAGCAGCGCATCGATTTCGTCTTGTGAAAGCAGGTCTTGGACCGCCATATTATTATCCCTATTGCAGAACCAGATTGGTGAACAGTACCGACTCTATGACCGGCTTACCGAGCTCCTGTTCCATCAGGTCCTGCACTGCGAGGGTCGCTTTTTCACGCAGCGCCTCCTTGCCCTCTGCTGTCATCAGGGTTTCGAACTCCGCACTGCTGAACAGCATGACCAGCCGGTTACGGATCAGCGGCAGATGTTCAGCCAACGCTGCCATCGCCTCCGGATCGCGTCCCATCAATACGACACTGGCCTGCATGTAACGCTGCCGGCCGCCGTGGGCATAATTGACGGTAAAGGCTGGCTCCAGCGGCTGGTACAACGCCGGCAGCTTGACGGGCTCCTGACTCACCGCAGCAGCCGAGTCGCCCTTGTTGGCCAGCAACGCATAGGCCAACCCACCCGCGGACAACAATAGCGCCACCAGACCGATACAGATCAAGATCAATTGCTTGCTCTTGTTGGAAGGAGGAGCTGTTTCTGCCGCTGCTGCCTGATTCTTCGCCATGCCAAAATTCCGTCGCCTGATAGGGCAAATGCCCGCATTATCTGAAGTTGTGCATTGTTCATGCCAAAAATGGCGTGATGGCGGCGCGCGGGCCGTAATGCCCGCTTAGGATAAAGGCATGGGCGGGAAATGTCTCATGTTCAGCACGGCAGATGGGGCTCGTCGGTGCCAGCGTGGCGCGCCTAAGGGAAAAATCGACCTTCGCTGGGGCCTACGAAGTCCCCGTCCTGTTTTGTATCGAGATGGAAGTCGACCAGCAGATGTGAATCCAATCGCCCCCATAGTGCAAAACGCCTGGGAGGTTCGAGCACCAGCTCGTACCAAAGCCAGCCGGCACGACCGATGTTTCCGGCTGGCTGCGCTCATCGAGCTGGTGCCCCACGCTCCCGGGGGAAGCAAGGCGTCTCGGGAAAGAATATCTCCGGTCAAGCGACGGAGTATCAGGCGTAATAGTCGACCAGCCGCTGCGTCGGCGTCCATTGGGTACGCAATTCGGGCTGTTCACTGGTGTCGTTGTTATTACCGGCCAGCAGCGTCTCACCGCCTGGCCCGCGACCGCCCGTACGCTCCGCCGGCTGCCCATCACGCTGCCCTGGCTGCTCACCTGCCGAACGATCGGCCACGGTGACCTCAGCCTGGTCCAGCCCCTGCTGGCCGAACATGTCACGGAGCCGGTGCATCTGGGCTTCCAACGCTTCGCGCACGCTGGGGTTCTGGCTGACGAACTGCACCTGCAGCTCCTGGCCGCGATGCTGGATATGGATCTCCAGCGGGCCGAGTTCAGCCGGGTCCAGTTGGATTTCGACGCTGCGCAGGTTCTGGCTGGACATCCACATCACCTTTTCAACCATCGCCTCGCCCCAGCTCGGCTGACCGAAGGGTACGCCCATGCTCTGGGTGGTCGCCACTACCGGTCGTGCGGTCAGAGCGGCAGCGGTCGTGCCGTAGGTGCCCGGTCGCGCCAAGCCGTCAATCGCGTCGGTTTCGCCACCGCTGCGGCCGGGGCTGCCGCGCTCCAGTTGCTCAGCGAGCTTGCCGAGCATGGCGGCAGACAATGGCTGACTATCGTTTTGCGTAGCAGCAGCGCGCTGCAGCGCTGCGGGGAAATCCGGTTGAGCATTCTGCGCCTGGGCTACCTGTCGCGACGGCCGATTCAGTTCGCCATTGAGCAGTTGCTTGTCTGCCCCCTCTCGAGACAATAGTTCACGATCAGCCTGCCCACCTTCGGTAGTCAGCCGTGCCGCGTCATCGCCATCGGTCAACATTGCCGGTTGTGCGCCCATCGGTTGCCCCGACGAGGACGGCAATGCCCCCGAGGCACTACTTATGGAACCTGCCGGAACGGGGCCGGCACCGGGTCGGGTTGTTTCCTGCAGCCATTGCATCCACTGGCCAATCACCGTCAGCGCATCGTCACCGGCCTGTTCTGCAACATCACCATCCAGCGGCAACTGCTCCAGCCAATTCTGGACCTGCAACGGCAAACTCTTGCCGTCAGCGGCAAGCGCGGCCTGCTCCAGCGTCGCCAGTTGCTCGGGGCTCATCTGCTTGATTGCCGCCTGCAGCTCAGCCGGTAAATGTTCAGCGAGCAGGCCAGCAAATGCCTCGGCATCCTCCGCAGATGGCGCAGCATGGGCGCTGTCGTTCCGGACGCTCGGCCGCGCATCGGCATTCAACAGGGCCATCAGGGGTAGGCTGGCGGACATCAGGCTTTCTCCATGCAATCGCAAAGACAGATTCAATACAGGGATAGAGCAAGTTCCGGGCCACAACCCACCGCGCTCAGCTATGGCAGGTCAGTTGGGGACGGATGCGCAGACAGAGGTGATCAATAAGATCGCAGATATAGGCGGCGGCAGCGGCGTCAGCGTTGTGCGCGGCTTCTTCAGCCTGCTGGCAGGCCTTGCTCAGCGCCAAGGCACCCATATTGCCGCAACTACCCTTGAAGCTGTGAGCTGCCTGGCGAAAGGCCTCCCAGTTCTTGCGAGCGAGACTATCGTGCAGCTGGCACAGGCGCCGGTCGGTGTCCTGCAGGAAGGTCCGCAACAGCGACCCGTAGTCATCCTGCATCAGGTCACGGAGCATGGTCTGCACATCCGGATCGAGATCGGAAAGGCGTTCAGGCATGATTATGTCCGGTCAAGAAGATAAAACTGATCAAGCAGTCAGTGCGCAACGCACTGCGGGCAGGAGTATGCCCAAGCAACCAGGCAAAGACTACCCAGGGAAAATTACCCTTTTATGTAATTGCCAACCAGATCACAGTTTTTCTCGGAACTTAATCGAACTGCCTATAAACAAAGGCACGCTGGGTCAGTTCATCCAGCAGCTTCTGTTCCTGCTTGTCGGCCCGGGCGCGGGCTTCATCGCGGTATTTTTCAATCAATTTGCGCAGGGCTTCGACCCGCTGATAACGCTCCTGCCAGGTGGCGCGGGCGCGCTCCAAGCTCTGCTGATGCCAGCCCAGGGTCTGGCGCTGCTGTTCGATGGCGGTCTGCATCTGCGCCATGAAGCGCTGATAATTGAGCAGCCACTCCCGGCCGACCCCTTCCCCGCCGCGCTGCGCCCAGCCCTTGGCGTATTCGCCACTATAGTGCTCCAGATCACGCAGTCGGGCCGCGGCCTCATCAAGTTGCTTCCGGCATTCGCCGAGCATGCCGGCGGCCTTCTTCTCTTCATCCAGTGCCAGATCCAGTACCGGCGTCATGCGCCGTACGCGGCTGTCACTCATTGATCAATTGCTCCATGGCCGCGCGGCTGGCGGCCAGATCGAAGCTTTCGCGCAGCCCCTGGCGGAGGAATCCCTGGATGCCGGGGATCTTGGCGATGGCCTTGTCGGTCATTGGATCGGAACCGGCAGCATAGGCGCCGACGCTGATCAGGTCGCGATTCTGCTGATAGCGTGCGTATAACTGCTTGAGCAGTTGCGCCTGTTGCAGATGTTCCGGCGGTACGATCTGCGGCATGGCCCGGCTGATCGAGGCCTCGATATCGATTGCCGGATAATGGCCCTCTTCGGCCAGCCGCCGCGACAGCACCACATGACCATCCAGAATGGCTCGGGAGGCGTCGGCGATCGGGTCCTGCTGATCATCGCCCTCGGACAGTACCGTATAAAAAGCAGTAATCGAGCCGCCACCTTCCTCCGCGTTGCCCGCCCGCTCGACCAGCGCCGGCAATTTGGCGAACACCGATGGCGGATATCCCTTGGTTGCCGGCGGCTCGCCGATGGCCAGGGCGATTTCGCGCTGGGCCTGGGCAAAGCGGGTCAAGGAGTCCATCAGCAGCAGCACATTCTTGCCCTTGTCACGGAAGTACTCCGCCACCCGCGTGCAATACATGGCTGCCCGCAGGCGCATCAGGGGTGCATCATCCGCAGGAGAGGCGACCACTACCGAGCGGGCCATGCCTTCCTCGCCGAGAATCTGTTCGATGAACTCCTTCACCTCCCGGCCCCGCTCGCCAACCAGGCCGACGATGGTGATATCCGCCTCGGTAAAGCGGGTCATCATGCCCAGCAGCATGCTCTTGCCCACGCCGCTGCCGGCAAACAGGCCCAGACGCTGGCCGCGGCCTACGGTGAGCACGCTGTTGATCGCCCGAATGCCCACATCCAGCGGCGCCTCGATGGGATGGCGCTTGAGTGGGTTGATCACCGGGCCCGCCAGGTCGACCCAGTCTTCGCATTTGAAGGGGCCCTTGCCATCCAATGGTCGGCCGATGCCATCGAGTACCCGGCCCAGCATTTCGTTGCCCATCGGCAGCTTGCCGCCACCGGCTGCGGGTACTACCCGTGCTCCGGGCTGCAGCCCCTGCATGCGATCCACCGGCATCAGATAAATCTTGCTGCCGGCAAAGCCCATGACCTCGGCCTCGACCCGGGTTTCACCTTGCGGGCTGTCGCTGATGACGACGCAGCGACTGCCAACCGGCGCTTGCAACCCTTCGGCTTCCAGCGTCAGGCCGACCATGCGAATCAACCGGCCCTCGACTATCGGCGCCACAGGCAGCTCAGTCGCCGCAGCATAGCGCGACAGGCGACGGGCGAAGCTGATGCGCTCAGGGCTGGTCATCATCAGCCTCCGCACTCACCGCGGAGATCATCAGGTCGGGCTCCGGTGGATGGGCGCGTTGCTCGCGTTGTTGCTCGTAGAGTTGCTCGATGATCTGCTGCAGGCGGGTTTCACGGGTCGCGTCCACCTGGCTGTGCTCGGTTTCGACCCGGCAGCCGCCGGGCCACAGTTGATCATCTTCCAGCAAGCGCCAGCTTTCCTCGTGGCGCTCACGGATGTGTTTGACTGCCTCGAAATCGGCAGGGTTGAGATAGATGCGGATATTGTCAGCGCCCATCGGCAAGGCCTTGAGCGCGCCGCGCAGCACCTGGGCAATCTGGCTGGAATCGGTCTGCAGTTCGCGTTGGAGCACCTGGCGCACCATGCCTTCCACCAGCTCGAGCAGCATGTCCTCGATCTGGTCGTCCTGCTGCTGCATGGGTTCCAGCAGTTGGGCCATGAGCCCTTCCAGCTCGCCGAGCCGCGCCTCCAGCCGGGTTTTCGCCTCCTGCTGGGCCTTGAGTTGGCCGGAATGAAAGCCATCGCGCTCGCCCGTGGCAAAACCTTCGTTGTACGCCTCGGTGCGGATCTGCTCCAACTCCTCGACCGTGAAGGGTTTGACCTCGGGCTCCGCCTCAAACTCATCTTCCACCAGGGAGTCCGACTCGGCTGCTGGCGGCACATCCGGCGCGGCGGTTTCCCGCGGGACATGATGCGGCGCCTCATCGAAGCTGGGCATGTCCCAGAGATTGAAATCCTGCAGCTGATCCGCGCGGATCAGCTCGCTATCCTTTTTCTCGGTCATTCATTCACCTCTGCACCGCAGTACAGGACCTCGTCAGATCATTTCCTCGGAGCCCTTGCCGCCGAGCACGATTTCGCCGGCATCGGCCATGCGCCGCGCAATGGCGAGAATTTCCTTCTGCGCCGCTTCCACTTCGCTGATGCGCACCGGCCCCTTGGCTTCGAGGTCATCCTGCAACAGCTCCGAGGCGCGCTTGGACATATTACGGAAGATCTTGTCCTTGATGGCCTCATCCGCGCCTTTGAGCGCGATGACCAACACATCGGTGGACACCTCGCGCAGCAGCGTCTGGATACCCCGATCATCCACATCGGCCAGGTTGTCGAACACGAACATCAGATCCTCGATCTTGTTCGACAGGTCCTCGTCCATCTGCCGGATGGATTCTATCAGCTGCGCTTCGGTGCCGCTTTCAAGATAGTTCATGATATCTGCGGTGCGCTTGACCCCACCCATATTGGCGCGGGTGGTGTTGGAGTTGCCAGCGAACTGCCTTTCGAGAATTTCGTTGAGTTCCTTGAGCGCGGAGGGCTGCACGGTGTTCAAGGCAGCCACGCGCAGCAATACATCCAGCCGCACCTTGTGGTCAAAATAGCCGATCACCTCAGCCGCCATGTCCGGGTCCAGGTAAGCCACCACAATCGCCTGGATCTGCGGGTGCTCGTAGCGGATGACATCCGCTACCGCACGCGGCTCCATCCACTTGAGACTATCCAGGCCGGAGGTGCTGCCGCCCATGAGAATACGATCGACCAGGCTGTTGGCCTTGTCCTCGCCCAGGGCTTGGGTAAGCATGGTACGGATGTAGCCATCCGCGCCAACACCGAGCCCGGTCTGATCGCCAGCCACCTTAATGAAGTCGGCCATCACCTGCTGCACATGATCGCGCTGCACGGTGCGCAGCGACGCCATGGCGCTGCCGACCCGCTGTACTTCCTTGGGGCCCATGTGGCGCAACACGGCGGCGGCGTCAGACTCGCCCAGGCTCAGCAGGAAGATTGCTGCCTTGTCGAGCTTGCTGAGTTTTTGCGTGCGTTTGGCTTCTTCACTCATCTGCATTGATCCACTCTTTCACGACCTGTGCTACCCGTCCCGGGTCTTCCGCCAGCAGGCCCTTGATGGCGTTGAGTTGCTGCTCGTAGCCGGCGCCCGGCGGCGGCAGCAGCACCGGCCCGCTGGCCGGCGCGGAAAGGCTGACGGTATCGTCGCGCAGGTCGTCTGCCAACAATCCGTCATCATTCAAGGCTGGATAGCCACCGCTTTCACCGGCTGCGTCACGATTGCCGCCACTGAGACTCTTCAGCACCGGGCGCAGCACGCCGAATACCAGCACCAGCACGAACAGGATACCCAGTGCCTGCTTGGCGATATTCCAGAACCAGGGCTGGGTCCAGAACGGCACTTCCGGAAGCTCGGTCACGTCGCCAGCGGGGACGAAAGCGCTGTTGATCACACTGACGCTATCGCCACGAGCCTGATCATACCCCACGGCGTCGCGCACCAGCTGCGTCAGGCTGGTCAGTTCGGCTTCGCTCAGCGGCACGCTGGTTGCTCGCCAGTCTCGGCGTTGACCTGCTGACGGTTGTCCACCACCACCGCGACGGATAGGCGATTCAACCGGCCCTGTTGCTGGCGGGTATAGCTGATCTGCCGGTCCAGCTCGTAATTACGGGTGGCTTGCTCGCGGGAATCGCGCGGTGGAGCCAGAACCACCGGCTCGCCGGTTTCCGGATCGATCACTTGTTCCGGTACCTGGGTGGTGCCGGGGGGCTGGTTGCTCAAGGCGCCCGGGATACCCTGCGGCGATTGTCCGGCAACGCGCTGCTCGTTGACGACCTGCTCACTGCGCAGCGAGGACTCGGGATTGAAATTTTCGGAGGTGGATTCCATGGTGCTGAAGTCCACATCGGCGGAGACCTCGGCTTTATAGTTGCCGGTGCCCAGCACCGGCTGCAGGATATTGTGCACCCGACGGGTGAAGGTTTCCTCAAGGCGACGGGTATGGTCGAACTGACGGCCGGCAATGGTCAGTTCGTTCAACTCGTTCTGGTCCGACAACAGATTGCCCTGCTGGTCGACTACAGTAACCTGATCCTTGCTCAGTTCGGGCACGCTGGTCGCCACCAGATTGACGATGGCCATCACCTGTGCCGGCTCCAGCTTGCGACCAGCATACATCTCCAGCAATACCGAGGCGCTCGGCTTGCGATCATCACGCACAAATACCGTGGAACGCGGCATGGCGATATGCACCCGCGCCGCCTTGACGTTGTACAGGCTGGAAATAGTCCGCGCCATTTCACCTTCCAGGCCGCGACGGTACTGGGTCGCTTCCATGAACTGGCTGGTGCCCAGCCCCTTCTCGCGGTCGAGAATCTCGAAGCCCAGATTGCCATCGCCCTGATTGACCCCGGCGCTGGCCAGCCGCAGCCGCGCGTCGGCCAGGTCTTCAGCCCGCACCAACAACGCACCGCTGCTGGGCTCAACCTTGTAGCGAATCCGGCTCTGCTGCAATACCTCGATCACCTGGGTGGCATCAAGATTGTCCATGCTGCTGTACAGCGGACGGTACTCCGGCTGCTGCGACCAGAGCACAACGGCGAAACCGATGGCAACACTGGCCGCCAGCCCCACCAGCAAGCCGAACTGGCGCAGCATTGGCAACTGCGCCAGGTTATCCAGAAAGCTCAGCCCCATGAACGGCTTGCGCGAGCTGGCAGCGGCCGGGTCAGGTCGGGTAGCGGGGGTGTTCGGAGTGCTCGCAGCATCCATCAATCAAATCCTCGAAAACGAAACAGCGGGCTGAATCAGATAGGCATCTTCATGATGTCTTCATACGCGGTAATCAGCTTGTTGCGCACCTGGGTCATGGCCTGGAAGGCAACGCTGGACTTCTGCGAGGCCACCATCACTTCCGCCAGATCGATCCCCGGCACCCCACGCTCGTACCCGGTCTGCAACTCGCTGGTGGTCTTCTGCAGTTCATTGACGCGGTTGACTGCCTGCTGCAACAGATCATCGAATACCGGCGCGTTCACGTCCTGCGCCACCGGAGCCACCGCCGGCTGCGGACGGCTCATCGCCTCCATCTGCATGGAACGCATCTGCAACATCAGACGATTGAATTCGACACCCTGCGTCATGATTCCTCCAGGCCGTGGATATTTTGACGGCAAAATCAGCTTTGGAAGTTATAGAGCAAGATTGGTGCCAAATTAAGCCTGCCGCGACAAGCCGCTATCCGACAAACACCTTCCCTTCCACATCCAGCCCCGCATCCCGCATTTGCGCCAACTTATATCGCAGCGTCCGCGGGCTGATACCCAGCCGCTCCGCCGTCTCTTTACGCCGACCGCGTTCTGCGCGCAGGGTATCGATGATCAGCTGAAACTCGCGCTGCTTCACGTCATGCCCCAACCCGGCACCCGCTACCGGGCTAGCCGGCACGGCGTACAGCTGACTGGGTGCCGGCAGCGGCGCAACCAGAGGCATTGCCATATCGGCTGGCATGATCGCGCTACCGGGCGCAGTGGCCAGACACAAATCCTGCGCCCGAATCACCCCACCCTGTTGCAGAATCAGCGCGCGCTGCACGGCATTATCCAGCTCCCGCACGTTACCCGGCCAGGCATGCTGCTGCAGTGCCTGACAGGCATCCGGCGCAAAGCGGACCGGGCTCTGATTCATCTTGCCGATATGCTTGGCCAGCAACCGCTCGGCGATCGGCAGAATATCCGCTGGCCGGCCGCGCAGTGGTTGCCATTGCAGCGGGAACACGCCGAGCCGGTAATACAGATCCTCCCGGAACCGGCCGGCAGCCACTTCAGCCGGCATGTCGCGGTTGGTGGTGGCGATGATGCGGATATCCAGCTGGATCAGCTTGCGCCCACCCACCCGCTCAACCTCCCGCTCCTGCAACACGCGCAGCAGCTTGGCCTGCAGCGCCAGCGGCATCTCGGAAATCTCGTCCAGCAACAGGGTGCCGCCATTGGCCTGTTCGAACTTGCCCGGCGCTGCCGCCACAGCGCCGGTAAAGGCACCCTTCTCATGACCGAACAGCGTTGCTTCAAGCATGTTCTCCGGAATCGCCGCGCAGTTGATGGCGATATACGGCTGGCTGGCACGGGGCGACTGCTGGTGAATATAGCGCGCCAACACCTCTTTGCCGGTCCCCGACTCGCCGGAAATCAACACCGTTGAGTCACTGGCAGCTACCCGCTGTGCCAGCTGCAGCAATTGCTGGCTGGCCGGATCGGCCGCCACGGGTCCATCATCCGCGCCAACTTGCAGCCGCCCCTGGGCATGCTGCGCTATCAAGCCCAGGAGCGCCGAGGGCTCGAAGGGTTTGACCAGATAGTCCACCGCACCCATGCGCATGGCCTCCACTGCATTCTGCACCGTGCCATAGGCGGTCATCAGCAGCACCGGCAATTGCGGATGCCGCTCGCGCAATACCTGCAACAGAGCGTGGCCGTCCATGCCCGGCATGTTCACATCGCTGATGACCATCGCCACCGTGTGCCGCTGTAGCAATGCCAGCGCCTGCTCGCCATCGGCAGCCTCCAGATAATCGTAACCGCCCAGAAGCAGGGTATCGGCAAGTGCTTCGCGCAGTGCCCGGTCATCTTCCACCAACAGAATGCGTGGTCCGGTCATGCTGGCTGGCCTCCGAATGATTGCACCGGCACGACCAGCTCCGCCCAGGTGCCCTGGCCGGCTCGACTCCGCAGCAGGAAAGCCCCGCCATGGGCGTGGGCTACTGATTTCACCACCGATACTCCCAACCCGGTGCCCTGGGACCGGGTGGTATAGAAAGGCTCACCGATTTTCGCCAGTTCCGCCGCCGTCATCCCACGCCCGGCGTCCACTACACTCAGACTCAACCGCCCTTCCTGCAGGCGTTGGCAGACCTTCAGCCGCGCGGCGGGTGCGCCGGCCTGTATGGCGTTGTCGATCAGATTGAGCGCCGCACCGATCAAGGTTTCCCGGTTACATTGCAGTTGCACGCCCGCCGGGCAATGGTCCTCCCAGCGGCAGTTCGCTGCGGATTCCTCGATCAGCGTCTCGGCCTGTTGCTGCAGGCTGGCAAAGAGGTCGTTCGCGCTCACCAGATCGGTCAGCGGCAGATCACCCTTGGCAAACAACAGCATGTCCCGCACTTGCTGCTCGATGGTTTGCAGGCGATCTTTGAGCCGCTGGCTGAAGCGCTGGCGGTGCGTGACCGAGAGCTCCGGCTGGTGCAGATGGCTGGCATATAGCAGCGCGGTGGACAGGGGGGTGCGGATCTGATGCGCCAGCGAGGCGACCATCCGCCCCAAAGCGGACAGCCGCTCGTTGCGTGCCAGTTGGGATTGCAGACGACGGGTTTCGGTCAGATCGGTCAGCAGGATAATCTGCCCCGGCTCACCGCGCAGGGAGCGCGTTGCCAGTGACACGCGACGACCGCTACGCAGAGATACTTCATGGTAGTCATCATCACGGGGGGCAAAGCGGTCGCGGATCAGTTCGCGCCAGAGCTGACCTTCGAGGGGCTCGCCGAGCAAGTCGCGGGCCACCGGGTTGGCTTCACGCACCACACCACGGCCGTCCAGCACGATGACACCACCGGGCAATAGGTCCAGGAGGTTCTGCAGACGGCCGGCCAGGCAGGCTTTCTCGGCCAACTCGCGGGTGCGCTGGGCATTGACCTCGAGCAGTTGCGCCTGCAGCTGCTCAACCTGCTGTTCGAGCAGCCCATGCGACTCGCGCAACTGATCGGACATCCGGCTGAACAGACCGTAAGCCTGTTCCAGATTTTCCTTTTCCTGCGTGTCCTGCGGCAGATTTGGAGCAGTGGCAACCATCACAATCCCCTGATAAAAACACTACTCAGGGGACTCAAGCAAGGGCTGTGCCATTAAAAATAATTAGCTATAAATCAATAGGTTGAGCTATATACAACTGATTATACCGTCAGGCTTCTGACGCTTCCTTGTCGCCACCGCCATCACCATCACGCTGCATACCGTACTTACGCATCTTCTCCACCAAAGTGGTCCGCCGAATACGCAACCGCTCCGCCGCCCGCGCAACGACATAATTGGCTTCGTCCAACGCCTGTTGAATCAGCGACTGCTCCAGACCAGCCAGATGGTCCTTCAGATCGAGCCCCTCAGGAGGCAAGCCCGCCGGATTGTCCAGCGATGGTGCGCCGGGTTGCCAGACGTTTTCTTCCCCCTCCTTGTGCAGTTGACGCAGGTCGTCATGGTCGTCCTCAACATAACGGAACTTACGCGGCAGCTCGCCTACTCCGATCACCCCATGGGGATGCATGATTGCCATACGCTCGACCAGGTTGGCCAACTCCCGCACGTTGCCCGGCCAGGGATGCTGACACAGAGACATGATGGCCGCGCTGCTGAAACGAATGGAGCCACGCCGTTCCTTTTCCAACCGGGTGATCAGCTCATTGAGCAGCAACGGCAGATCCTCGATACGCTCGCGCAGTGGCGGCATCTCGATGGGGAAAACGTGTAGACGGTAGTACAGATCCTCACGGAAGGTGCCGTCGATGATCATCTGTTCCAGATTCTTGTGCGTGGCGGCAATCACTCGCACATCCGCCTTCTGCGGCTTGTTGCTGCCCACCCGCTCGAAGGTGCGTTCCTGTAATACCCGCAGCAGTTTGACCTGCATGCTCATTGGCATGTCGCCGATTTCATCCAGGAACAGAGTACCGCCAGCAGCCAGTTCAAAACGCCCAGCGCGGCTGGTAATCGCCCCGGTGAAGGCGCCCTTTTCATGGCCGAACAACTCGCTTTCCAGCAGCTCCGCGGGAATCGCCCCGCAGTTGACCGGTACGAACGGGGCATCTTTGCGCTGGGAATGGTAATGCAGATTGCGCGCCACCACCTCCTTGCCGGTGCCCGAGTCGCCGAGAATCAGCACCGTGGCCTCGGTATCGGCCACCTGCTTCATCATCTGCCGCACGGCCTGAATTGGCCGACTGGTGCCTACCAGACTGCGAAACAGGTTCGGCTCGCGCTGGCGCTTGCGTTGCCCGTCGTCGAAGACCTCACGATAGACCTGTGCCCGATGCAGAGTATCCAACAACTGGTTATAGCTGAGTGGCGGCTCCAACACACTCAACAGGCGCTGGCGCAGCTGTTCCGGCCAGTTGGTTATACGTTCGCGGCCCAGCATCACCACCGGCAAGTGGGCATCCCACTTATCGAGCTGGCTGATCAGCGCATCCGTACCCACCGGATGCTCGCACTGGCCCACGATCACACACTTGACCGCCGCAGCAGAGGACAGTTGCGTGGCGACTTCTTCCTGCCACGCAGCCGAGTGGGCGGACAGTGTATCTTCCCCAAGAAATCCGAGAATCAGATTGAGATCATGGCGGCTACGCGGGCAATCATCGATCAGCAGGATATGGCTATTGAGCTGCATGAGAGGCAGGAGGTCCTTTTTCCAGTTACACGCACAAAGCAATGGCATAGAGCCATAACTGCGGGTACAGAAGTAAAGGTAGAGGGATTGAAGGTACGAGTCAAATACTTGGCGCACTTTTATGGTGCTACTGATCGGATAGATGATCTATGACAACCACCACCCTTTCACCATCCTCGGCGCAGGCCGAGGATCCAGCCTACCGACCAACTATTAAGTGGGAGAGCGGAACTCAGCTGAACATCTGATAGACCTTGGCGCCTTGCCGACTGCGCTGCACGCCCTGCAGCTCTTCAGCCAGCTTGCCCTGCACTGCCTGGCAGAGTCCAATCACCTCGCGATAGGTTTCGGACAGCGAACTCAGCAATTCGGCCAGCGCCACTTCATCCCGGTCCGGCTGGGCCATGGCCTGCTGCACCTGCTCGCGGCACAGCCGATCAAGCTCACCCACTTGCTGCCAATCTCCCGCCTGCACTGCGGCGATCAGCGCCTTGTGGGTTTCCTGCAATTGTTCAACGGCAACGGCCATGACTAATCTCCCGGGTGGCTCAGGACTGGCGAATGCCATCCCAACCCTCTTTGATCTCACGCAACAGTTTGGCGACGTCCTCCAGCATGGCCGGATCGTTCTTCAGGTTCGCCTGGCTCAGCCGCTGTTGCATGAAGGCATAGAGATTATCCAGATTTGCTGCTATTTCGCCACCTTTCTCGGTGTCGACTGCATCACGCAAACCACCAATAATACCCATCGCCTTGCCGATCAGCTCACCCTTCAATCCGATATTGCCATACTCCATCGCCCCCTTCGCCTGCGCAATCCGCTGCAGCCCGCCTTCCAGCAGCATCTGGATCAGCCGATGCGGATCAGCCTCGGTCACCTGAGCGTGGACGTTGACGGTCTGGTACTGTTTCATTGCGTAGGCATTCATATGACAAGCTTCCTGAAGATGTGTTGCACATAATTCAGTTATCGGCAGCGGATGGGAAACTTGAGGAGAAAATGGAAGAAGTTCCCCAGCCGAGCGCCCGCCCCGGGTTGCCGAGCACCCGCTCGACGACGACTCAACCAAACCTTGGCACACAACGAGCGCAGCCTGAACGACTCTACCCCAGAAACAACAAACCCCGGCGCACCGGGGTTTGTCATTGGTAAGGACTACATAACCAGCCTACTTCGGCTCAATCGCGTCCCAACCTTCCTTGAGTTCTTCCAGCAGCTGCTGCACTTCATCCAGCGAACGCGGCGTATCGTCCAACGCCACGCCTGCCAGCTTGCGGGTCATGTAGTCGTAGAGGCCATCCAGGTTCTCGGCAATCTCGCCGCCCAGATCCTTGTCCAGCGAAGCCTGTAGCGCGCCGATAATGCTGATGGTGCTGCTCACCGCTGTACCGCGCCGCTCCGGGTTGCCGGTCGCCTGGGCGTGACGAGCCAGCTTCAGGCGCTCGATTGCACCGGCCAGCAACAATTGTACCGCGCGGTACTGGGATACTTCCTGCGCCAGATTGACCTGCTTGTAGGTATCGATAGGGCTTTTCATGGTTTACTTCTTGTTCTGGTTGACGACGCCGGGCAGGCTGTCGAGTTGGGCGGTCAGGAAGGAGCTGGTGCTGTTCATTTGTGAAATCAGCGCATCCATGGCGTTGAATTGGGCGAACAGGCGCGTTTCCATCTTGCTCAGCCGCATGGCCAGCGTTTCCCGCTGATCATCAACACCGCCGGGACCGGTGAGAGTGTTCTGCAGAGCCTTGGTGCGGTTATCCAGAATGCCGCCGCTTTCGGTGAAGGGCTTGACCCTCTCTTCCAACCGTCCCATCAAGCCCTGTTCACCAGTAAAGAAGCTGCTGACCTGCTCCAGATTGTTATCCAGTGCCTTGTCCAGCTTGTCATTGTCCAGCTTCAGCTTGCCGTCGCGCTCGGTGCTGATGCCCAGATCTGCCAGGATGCGTATGCCCTCGCCGCTGGCCGGTGATCCCAACTCGCTGCGCATGGCGTTCATGAAGGAGCGTACCGATGAATCACCCACCAGAGCGGCTGTGAGGGGTTCAGAATCTCCATCGGCGATTGGCGTCACATTGGTCAGCGCATTGACGCTGTCGAGCATCTTGTTATAAGCGTCGACAAACTCGGTAATGGATTTCTTGACGCCGGCCTGGTCCACTGCCACGCCGAGATTGACGGTTTCGGCATTATCCAGCGCTTCTTGCGACTGCGCCGCCTTGAGAGTCAGTGTCACACCCTCGATGGCATCTTCAACAGTATTGCTGGCACTGCTCAGGTTGATACCGTCAATGGCGAAATTCGCATCACGGGAATAGCTGATTACTCGGGCCGCGCGGGGGTTGTCAGCATCCACAGGAGTTGGCTGAAAGTCTGCGTCAGTGCCAGACGGCGGCGCAAATGCCAGCGCGCCCAACTCACCTGTTGCGTCCGACACCGTCACGCTGATGTCATTGTCGGTACCCGATGCCGTTGAACTCAGCACCAATCGCGCACCGCCCTCACCGCTCGGGTCATTGACGATGGTCGCGCTCAGCCCCATCTCCTTGCCGGCCGCGTTGATCGCATCGCGGATACCGGTCAGGCTGTTGTTACCCTCGCCCACGTCGATATCCAGTGATTCGTCGCCGACATTGATGGTCAGGGTACCGGTACCCAGCGCATCGCTGGCGTTGTCGAACCCGGCCAGCGCGACCTTGCTGGTCTGCGCCAGGTTGAACACCTGCACGTTGTAATTGCCGGCAACCGCCTTGGAGTCGGCGGTGATACTGACAATGCCAGCTGCGCTGGAAGTGGCACTGCGCTTCTCGAACAGGGAGGCATCATTCAGCTTGCCGAGGGCATCCTGGAAGGTCGACAAGGCACTGCGAAATTGCCCCAGTGCCGAGACCTTGGAGGTGGTAGATTTTTCCAGTCGATCAAGTTGGGCGGTCTTTGGCGCAGCCTCTGCATTGAGCAGTGCCTTGACCATGCCGTTAACATCCATACCTGAGCCGATACCGGTAATTGCCATAATCCTACCCTCTACGACCGTTTATTGACGGTTCGCCGCTGAATAATGAAACCTCACACCACCTAAGCAGAAATCATGCCAGCATTCCACAGGTCAGGCCGGCGAGGACGCATACCAGGGTTTTGCGGGGCAAGCCCGCTCCTACAGCTTCGCCGCTGTCAGACCTCGCCACTGAACAATACACTGCGAATCTCTGACAAGTTCTCCGCCAGCCGCAACGCTTCCTCCGATGGCATCTGGCGGATCACATCCCCCGTGCTCGCCTCGGTCACTTTCACCACCATGCGGCCGCTGTCATCATCCACCTGGAACTGGATATTGCGTCCGGCCGCCTGTACATAATCCTGCATATCCGCCACCGCCGTCAGCACCTGCTCACGATCCGGTTCGGCCATGCTGTCATTCTTCCGCGCCTCGGTCACCGGTTGGGCGACAGCCGCAGCTGTTATCTCGTTCGTTCTGGCAGCAGGCGCGACAGCCCCTACCCCAGCCCTGTTGTTGAGCGATCCCATATCCATGGTTTTTCCTCCACACAGGACAAAGCGGGAGAAGAGTCGCCCCTTCCCCCGCCAGTCATACCGCTAACTTACCTTAGCCCAGCAGGCTGAGGACTGCTTGCGGCAGTTGGTTGGCCTGAGCCAGCATCGCAGTACCAGCCTGCTGCATGATCTGGTTCTTGGCCAGGTTGGCAGACTCGGCTGCGTAGTCGGTGTCCATGATGCGACCACGTGCGTTGGAAGCGTTTTCAGAAATGTTCTGCAGGTTGCTGATAGTCGACTCGAAGCGGTTCTGCACGGCACCGAGGTCAGCACGGGTGCTGTCTACCGAGGCAATCGCGTCGTCCAGGGCCTGGATGGCTACTTGAGCGTTTTCGACATTGAGAACATCCAGGCTGTCGAGTGTGTGTGTCTCAGGCTCAGCCTCCACCTTAGAGACAGCTGCAATCTCGTTATCAGTTGCCGCACCTACAGTAAGGCCCGCATCAGTTGCAGTCCCCCCTAAAGTGAATGCGGCGTCAGATGTCAGAACCAGTGCATCCTCGTCCGTATTCAAGGAAGCAGTAACACCAGTAGTTGCAGTATCCTCATTAATTCTATCCATCAGAGTCTGGACAGTATCGCTATCCAAGACGTCAATAGTCGTGTCCTCTCCGTCAACCGTAATGGTGAATGTAGAGGCTGCTCCTGGAGCGGTAAATGTAGTACCTGTTGCTGTATATTCAGTGCGAGCCTCGGTACCAGCACGCTCCAGACCAAGCGCCTCTACACCAAGACCATCCACTGAAAAGTCCTCGAGCGAGCTCAAGTTGATACCAACACCAGCCTCAGTCGCAGGTGTAGCATCAGGATCGGCTGCGATCTCAGCTTTAGTAGCGGTCACACCGGTACTGGCGTTGTTAATCTTATCTACGACTTTGTCAACAGTATCGCCCTCTTCAAAGTTGACGAGAGTGCCGTTCAACTTGATGCTGGTAGCGGCACTGAGCTCACCCTGCTCATTGAAACCAGTCGCAAGACCACCAGTAGCGCTAGCCAGCGTCGATGTACCAGTCAACCCCTTGGCACTCATGTCACCAATACTGAAAGACAGAGTCTCACCCGCGTTGGAACCAACCTGGAAGCTCTCACCGGTCAAAGTACCGTTCAGCAGGCTCTTACCACCAAAGGTAGTGGTTTCAGCAATACGGGTCAGCTCACCAGACAGGTTGCTGAACTCCTGGTTCAAAGCCTTGCGCTCTTCAGCAGAGTTGGAACCGTTGGAAGCCTGCAGAGCCAGGTCACGCATGCGCTGCATGATGTTGGTGGATTCTTGCAGGGCACCTTCAGCGGTCTGTGCCATGGACATACCGTCGTTGGCGTTCTTGACAGCCACGTTCAGGCCGTTGATCTGACTGGTCAGACGGTTGGAAATCTGCAGACCAGCTGCGTCATCCTTTGCGCTGTTGATGCGCGAACCGGAAGACAGACGCTCCAGCGAAGTGGACAGGGCATTGGTAGAACCACTCAGGTTGCGCTGAGCGTTCAGGGAAGCAATGTTGCTGTTTACTGTCAGGGCCATGGGTAATTCTCCAATTAGACCGAAATAATGTTTGCCTGAGCTTGCGACTCATGTGCCCATCACCTCAGGCAACCATAGTGTTCGCATTCAGTTTCTGTATCGGCGTGCTGGCGAAGAGCTTTAATCATTTTTCAAAAAACTTTTCGCGGTGCCTTGACAGGCTCAAAAGCAGCTATCGCCGATGTAGGGGTTATCGGGCGAGACGGAGAAAGCTTTAGGGTGATTGCAGGGATCAGCTACATTCCCCAGCTGGCAAATAGCACGGGACGATGCGTAGCCTCTGCTCGACCAACCACCTTTCCCGGGATTGATCTTCAGGTCTGATAAAGGGGGGGGGCCATCCAGAAGGTTTGGCTAGCGCTCGCCAGGCTGGCAAACGAGTGCCATCGATACCATCCGAAATACCTGCACCTGCTTGATGAGTATGCAGCCATAAAGCTCAAAGGGGAGCTTTCGCTCCCCTTAATGGTGTTCTTGTTGTTCTTGAGCTTTTCTTGTTCTTTTGAGCCGGTGGCATTGCCACCCTGGAACCCATCCCGGGTTGCTTAAAGCAAGCGGATTGCTTTGGATGCGCAGGAAGTTGTTCCCCCATTCTCCAAAAAAATCAGTTTGCTGCACTCGCACGTTTTGTTCTTGTTATGTGTGGAGCTGAATCTTGTTTTTGTTATTGAGTTTTGCGCTTAGCGTTATTATTTTTATTGTGATCAAATACAAAGCAGATAGCGTGCCACCTTTAGCATTCCGTTTAAAATCAATAAGTTACTAAAAATCAGCGATGCCGAAGCCAGTCCCGCATGGGGCAAGTGATACCTTTCACCCCGTTCGAGTGTTACCGCTTGCGCGAGCGGTAGCAGAAAAAGGGCCAGGTACGCTTTCCCCGGCTCAGACTACGGCGCAACCAAGCCTGCCCAGGTAACCCATTTCCAACTCCAACCGGTCGCCGGCCTGAATCGGTACCATTGGCCCCAGTGAGCCGGACAGGAGGATTTCTCCGGCCTGTACCGGGTTGCCGTCACGCGCCCGTTCTTGCACCAGCCAGCGACAGGCGTTCCAGGGGCTACCCATGCATTGGCTGGCATTGCCCTCGGCTATTGGCTTGCCGTGATTGGTCAGGGTGGCGCTCAGTTCTGCCAGGGCCTGGGGATCAGCTGGGTGGTACTGTTCTCCCAATATGAAGCCGCCCGATGACAGGTTGTCAGCGACCGCCTCGAACAATGAACGAGGGCCGCCTTGATAGGCCGAGTCACAGATTTCCAGCGCGACCGTTACCCCGGAGATCGCTTGCTGCAGGGCCGCATCAGTTATTTCCGGATCATCGATGGCAGCGGAAAACAGGAATGCCACTTCCATCTCGAGCTTGGGCAGCAGAAACTGACTGATGTCTAGCGTGCCGCCACTGATCTGCCAGCCGCTAAGCAGTATCGCAATCAACGGGCTATCCAAGCCCAGCGCTGCTTGCATGCGCGTATCGGTCAACCCGAGCTTGCTGCCGGCAATGGTCTGCCCACCGGCCAGATAGCGGGTTATCAGGTATTCACTTACTCGTTGCGCCTGATCCAGCGTCGCCAACGGATAGCGCTCGGCTAACCCGACACCGGGCTGACGTTGCCGTCGGGCCAGGTAGAGCTCATCAGCGAGAGCGTTTGGCTGGAAGTCCTCGCTCATGGCTGATCCGCCTGTTCCGGCGCCTCGCCGACGACGGTGCTACGGAACATTTCCCGGCGTGCCCCATGATAGTCCGACAATGGCAAGTGCCAGGTGCAGCGGTTGTCCCAGATCGCCAGGGTGCCTGGTGCCCAGCGCATACGGCAGGTGAAAGTCGCGGCCGAGGCCACCGAGAACAGGTAGTCGAGTATCGGCCGAGACTCCTCGGGTTTCATGCCCTCGATACCGAGGGTGTAGGCTGGGTTGGCGAACAGGACGCTGCGGCCGGTTTCCGGGTGTTTGGTTACCAGGGGATGGGAGCGCACCTCATCGTCCACCGACTCGCCGTAGAGTATGTTCATGTTTTCCAGGCCCGCATTGTGTCGGCTGTTGGGGCCATAGGCGGCCTCCGGGCTATGAACGCCACGCAGGTTGTGCAGCATCTTTTTCATCGCCGGGGACAGCCACTCGTAGGCCAGATACATATTGGCATACAGGGTGTCGCCGCCACTGGTCGGCACATCATGGCCATAGAGCAAGGTGAAGGCCGGCGGGCGTTCCTGGAAGGTCCAGTCGGTATGCCAGGCACCGCCGAAGATGACCGGCGAGCCTTCACTTGCTTCCTTGACCACGTGGACGAGATTCGGATGATCAGCCATGGTCTTGACGTAAGGCTCCTTGCCGAATTCGCCAAAGCGCTGGGTCACCGCCTCGAACTGGCCGAGACTCAGCTGTTGGTCCCGGATAAACAGAACCTGGTGATCCATCAATGCCTGGCGCAGTTCTGCCTGGCCTTCTTCTGACAGCTGATTGAGGTCAATACCCGTCACATCAGCGCCCAGTGAACCAGCCACTGGCGTTGCGGTGAAATGGTGATGATCCCGGGCTGGATTGTTGGCTGCAGTGGTATAGAAGAATTCAGGCATGGCGGCGCTCTCTTGTTGTGTTTTGGCTACAGTGCTGGAAGCTGCCGCAGCAAACCATGATAATCACCGCCATCCCATGACTTTTACTGCCATCCTGCCAGGAGCATCATATGGATTGGCGACAGCAGCGCGACAACACCAATATCAGCTACCTGTTACAGGTAGCCGCAACCGCTGGTATATCCGCCGATGCCTGCCTGGCAAATACCGGTTTGCAGCAGCAACGACTGGCTGAAGGCAGTGGATACCAGCTGTGGCAGGAATTGGCTGCCATTCGCAATCTGGTAGCGCTCCGGCCAGATCCCGGCCTCGGGATGCAGATGGGGGATTGCTATCACCTGACCTGTCTGGGGCTGCTGGGCTATGCCATGCTGTCCAGCCCCAATCTCTGGGAAGCAATCCGGATCAGCAGCCGTTTTCGCTCATTGTCGCTGGCGATCTGCCCGGTCACGCTTTCGCTCTGCGAAGAGGGAGTGTGGATGTCTCTGGATAGCAGCGTGCTGCCCGAGGATGCTCGCGACCTGGTGGTCGGGCGTGGGCTGACGGCCTGGCTGCGGCTATTCGGCGAATTGCTGCAGCGCCCCTTCATGCCTTTGCGGATATCCCTGTCTGGGTCGGAGCCGGCGCTGGCCGATCGTTACCGCGACTATTTCAGCTGCCCCATTGCGCTCGCGCAATCCCATGACGGCATGCTGATCGCTCGGCAGGATCTGGACAGCCCGCTGCCTCTTGCCAACGCCCAGACCCAGCGCAGCTGCGCGCTGCTATGCGAGCGTCTCTGCGACGGGCTGGCTGATATACAGGGCACACTGGCACGGCGGGTACTGCAACAATTGATGAGTCATTCCGGCAAGCCATGCCGTGCTGATGAGGTAGCCGTCCGTCTGGGCATGTCAGAACGCACTCTGCATCGCCGGTTGGCGGATGAGAAACAGCCGTTTCGCATGTTGCATGACCGAGTCAGACGCAATCTGGCGGAACGCCTGCTGCGTGACAGCATGCTGGGGCTGGAAAGCATCGCTCAACAGCTGGGGTATGCCGAGGCCGCCAGCTTTTCACGGGCCTTCAAGCGCTGGAATGGCATGTCCCCGGACCAGTGGCGTCGTCTCCAGGACGACGACAGCATGGTCCGAGCACTTACATAAGGGCAGCCCCGTCAGAACCGATCCACCGCAAACGGCGTCATATCAATCGCCGGCGTTTCCCCATCCATCATCTGCGCCAGCAATTCGCCGGTCGCCGGTCCCAGGGTGAAGCCCTGGTGACCATGCCCGAAGGCCAGCCACAGGCCGTCTTTGCCCGGTGCCGGGCCAATGACCGGTTTCATGTCCGGCATACAGGGACGGGCGCCTTTCCAGGGTTCGGCGTCGCGGCGTTTGCCAAGGGGGAAAAGATTGCGCGCGGCGCGTTCGGCCGCAGCGAGTTGCTTGTATTTGGGCGGTGCGTTCAGGTCGGCGAGTTCGGCGCCCGTGGTCAGGCGAATACCGGCGCGCATGGGTTCAAGCAGAAAACCACGTTCGGCATCCATGACCCAGTGATTGAGGGTAGCGCCCTGCTCGGTCGAGTAATGCATGTGATAGCCACGTTTGACGAACAGCGGGACCTTGATATCCAGCTGCGTCAGCAGGTCGCTCGACCAGGGACCGAGGGCAACCACTACCTGGTCGGCTTCGAGTGCGCCTTCGCTGGTGGTCACGTGCCAGCCGCTGCCTTCCCGGGCAACACCTTCGACACTGGCCTGCATCAGGCGCCCGCCCTGCTCGACGAAGCTGCGGGCATAGGCTTGCACCAACGCGCCGGGGTCCGACACCATCCAGGGCTGGGTCCAGTGAATAGCTCCCACCAGTTCCCTGGCAAGATGCGGTTCCGTTGCCTGCAACTGTTCAGCATTGAGCACTTCGTATTCCACACCGAAACGCTCATGGTCTTCGCGTGCCTTCGCTATTCGCTCATCCAGAGCGCCCTGGGTGCGGTACAACTCCAGCCAGCCACCTTTGCGGATCAGATCTTCGGCGCCGGCGGCTTCGATCATGGGAGCATGAGCATCCTGGCAACGCATGATCAGTGAAGCCCACTCCTTGACGATACGTTCATAGCGCGACCCGCCGGAGTTGTGCCAATACTGCAACAGGGGAACGGCAGCGCTGACCATGCCGGTGGGCCGGTAACGGATGTCCACTTCGCGGTTGGGCAGTACGCGCAACAGAGTGCCGAGATCCCGCGGGAAGGCGTAGGGGCGCACGGCCTCGCGCTGGATGATGCCAGCATTGCCGAAGGAAGTTTCACGGCCCGGCTCACGGCGATCTATCAGCGTGACGTTGTGGCCGCGACGGGCAAGGTGCCAGGCAACGGAAACGCCGACCATACCGGCGCCAAGGACGAGGGTGTTACGCGACATGAAGAACTCCTGGCTGTGGAAACAACAGATACTGGTGCTATGGGAGAGAGTCTAGCAAGGGTTTGGGTGGGTTGGGTCCTGAGGAGATGTGGACGAGCTGGTGCTCGTCCCTCCCAGGAGAAGCCCAAGGTCGGGGCTCGATAAGGGCGATCTATGCTTGCCTTACCAGGGATGCAGTTCGCCATTCCATTTGAAGAAGCTGCCGCTGCTCTCCAGTGTCAGGTTATCCACTACGGACTGGATGCCACTGGCGCTTTCCTGGGGTGTAATGTCGGCGTTGGGGCCGCCCATGTCGGTCTGAACGTAGCCGGGATGCACGGTGGCGATGCTGACGCCCTTGTCCTTGAGGTCGATGGCCAGGCTCAACATCAGTCGGTTGACCGCAGCCTTGGTGGCGCCATAGACATACATCCCGCCGTAGGGCCAGGTGGAGGCAGCGATCTGGCTGCTGACGGTCAGTGCCTTGCCCTTGGCCGCGATGAGGTTGGGCAGCAGCGCTTGTACCATTCGAAATGGGCCGATGGTCATGATTTCAAACGCCTCGCGCCAGGCGGCGAAATCCTCATCGGTGAACGGGGCCTGCGTCAAACTGTCGGTTCGGCCGCCGATAATGCCGGCGACGTTCAGTAAAACATCGACAGAAGTATTGCCCAGGGCCTGGGTGATGTTGTCGATCGATCGGCCGTCGGCCATATCAACCGGATGCAACGTCAGTTTGCCGGCAGCGCTGCTGGCGATCTGCTTGAGCTCGGTTGCCTGGTCCGGATCGCGGCAGAGTGCGTAGACGCGGTCACCGCGAGCCACATAGTTTCTGACCAGAGCGAGTCCGATACCACGGTTGGCACCGGTAATGACGATATTGGCCATTGCCTGTTCTCCTTGATGAAAAGGGATGAGTGACGATGCCAGAGTCTGACCAAAGTAGCCAGACTGAGCATGCTGAAACAAGCAGGGCAGAGCCTTTCGCCCTGCCCTGCTTGCACAGCTTTGCCTCCCGGCCCCCGATCGAATCACACCGGGGCACCGGTTATCGCCTTGTTACTACGGGCAATCGCCCAGATTGGCCTGGATGATGGCCAGATCCTGCCCATCAGTCAGGCCGTCATGGTTGAAGTCGTACATGCTGGACTTGCCCCATTCCGCACTGAGCTGCTGATAGTTGTCGATATCAGTCTGATCGACCACACCATCACCATTGCCATCGCCCGGACAGGCTTTGTGCGAGCTCAGCAACAGATCGAGTTGGTATTCCAGCTCTTCGAAGTTTTCCCGCTCGATGGCCGTTAGCGAACCTTCCAGGAGATCTGTTCCGTCGGCATCCAGAGTGGCTTGCGGCGCCGCCTGGTCGATACGGTAGAACTCCTCGGTTGCTATCCTCTTGCTTCCATCCGTGAGGGGGTCGTAGTCCAGCCCCAGGTTGCGCACCAGCTTGAACTCATCATTGCGCATGGCCATGTACTCGGTGGCTGCCATATCGATCTTGTTCTGCTCATAGTCGGCTGGGCTGTCTTCATGGATTGCCTGGTTGACCTGCCAGCAGTGTTCCACCTCCTTGAGAACGCCATCCACTCCAACGTCAGCCTCCGCCCCCCACCAGATCCCGCCGTTGTCTCCGCAAACGGATTTGGTGGTGGGTGTGTGGGAGCAGAGCGCGCCGTTGAACACGCAGGGCCCGTTCACACCATCATTGGCCTGGATATTCAGCCCGCCATGGGCAAAGTTGAGCTCGCGCACACTGCCTTGGCTTGGGTTGCTCAGGTAGGAGAACATTTCTTCGGCATCATTGCCCTGGGGGGCTACCTCGGCCAGATCTACCCCTGCTACGTCCGCAAACAACTGGAACAGGTCAACGGCGTTAACCATGTGCTCCACGTTGCGGCTGGGTTGCTCGACCATGGGCCCGGACACCACCAGCGGCACCCACACACCGGTCTGGTACGCGGTACCCTTGGCGCGCTGCGGGTCGAAGCCTTCCTTGACTGTAAGCGGAAAGGAGCCGTTGTCGCCAACCACAACCACCATGACGTCAGTAGCTTGCGGATCATAGTTCAGGCTGCCGTCATTGGCTCGGGTAGCGATACCGGTTTCCACCAGCAGGCGTCCCAGCTCGGTGTCCAGCGATTCAATCATCGTGTCGGTGATGTTCTTCTGATTGAGTGGTGCACCGGCCGTACAGTCAGCGCTCAGAATCTGCGTAGCACCGGAGGGCACCAGAGCGGCGGGAGCATGCTGCAGCGGAGTGTGCGCCGAGCTGAAACTCACGGTGGCCATCCATGGGGTATCGTCACTGCGTGTGTTGATCCAGTCGATAGCCGAATCGACCTCGATAGTTGCACGATAGCCTCTGGAACGAGGATCAGCCAGACTAACCTCCTCCACCTCGCCATCCCAGTTGATCAGCAGCGGGGAGACATAGTGGCCGTTTTCCTGATCGAACTTCACATAGCTTGGCTGCCCATCCTGACAGGTAGCATCCGGCACCAGCACCCCGCCTTGAGTCAGGCACTGCAAACCGGCCGGCTCACCGAAGCTGTTGACACCGGCGATGTCGCTGCAGCTGGCACTGCCACCCGGATTAGGCACGAAGCAAGCTCCCCCATAAGCACCACCCGGATCGTCTTCACCGGGTACGAAGCCACAGGAGTAATCGCCTTCGTCACCGACACCACCGGCAGTGGTGTCGATCGAACCCGGCAGTCCACCCCACCCATAGAAGTATTCCCAGCCCAGGGCGGCAGGTGCACTGTTCTCGGCCGGGTTGTTCTCCGGACCGCCCAAATGAAACTTGCCGAACATGCCACTCTCATAACCGGCGGTGGCCAGTACTTTGGCAATGGTCATGTCCCAGGGTGAGACATGGGAGTTGGATAGATCACTTGGCCCGATGGCCTGCAGCACATCGGTGCGCATCGGATAGAGGCCAGTCATGAAGTCGACCGGCTCGGTGAGCATTCAGGCATTGCCCAGGCATTACGGAAACGTATGCCGCTATCGGCAATGGCGTCGATGGATGGGACCGCTGGCGGCTTGTTACCGCCATAGCCGAAGGATTCCATCTGGTCGATACCGACGTCATCCATGATGACGAACAGGATATTCGGCGGCTGATCGGCTGCCGGTGGATCATTGGATGATGAAGAGCTGCTGTCACTGTCGAGCCAACAGGACGCCAGCGACATCGAAGCAACCAGCAACGCACCTTGACGTAAAAGTCTGAACTGCATGGCATATCCCTCTCTTGCTTTTTTTATCGGTCAGAGGCCCGACTGTCACAGCAGCGGGTCACCGGGGTTTTGTGCAGCCAGCTCCGTCAACAGCGAGTCTGCCTCCACTTGATTACCTGCGGAACGCAGATAACTGATCAAGGCTTGCCGGGCTCTGCGATTGGTCGGCTGCGCCTGCACCTGGCTGTGCAACAGCTCCAGCGCGGCGTCTACCTGGCCATTGCCATGCAGGGCGACGGCCAATACATAGCCGTACTCGGCCTGCTCCGGTGCCAGTTCATGGGCACGTTGCAGGGCCCGCAACGCTTGCCCATATTCGCTCTGGCGCACCAGCGCCAAACCGTAGGCATGCTGCAGAGAGGGGTCCTGGGGATACTGTTCGGTGCCTTCACGCAGCAGGCTCATCCCGCCTGCGGGGTCGCCGGCGGCTTGCTCGTGCCATTGCGCCAGCATGATCCGTGCGGGATGGAAGGTCGGATCCTGGCGCAGCGCCTGCTGCAGCGCTGGCTCAACCTCCGCCAGGCGCCCGGTCAGTTGATAGACGCCAGCCAGATTGAACTGAGATTCGGCCCGTTCGAGCATGCTGCGCTGGCTCTGCTCGTATTCGCTGATCAGTTGCCGCAACACCTGCGGCTCGACGTTGGATTCGGCAGCCAATTGCAATAACTGCCAGGCGGCCTCCAACCGGACCGCCCGCACCGGGTCATCCAGCAGGCTGGTCAACAAGCTGATCTGCTGGTTTGGCGCGACCAACGAGCCGAGCAGCCCAGCGGCGGTGTGGCGCACCTGCGGGGAAGGTGAACTCAACGCTTCGACTACGGCACGCTGGGCAGCGGCTGATGGATAGTTGGGCAGCTCGCTGAGCAGGGTGGCACGGCGGATATCCGCCAGATCGGTGCGCTCCAGTTGCCGCGTCAACGCCTGCGCGGCGCCCTTCCCCCCTTGCCGGACCGCATGCAGGTCCCGGGCGTAACCGCCATCTCGGGGTTGGGCATCGGCGTACCACTGGCCAAAGACTGCGACGATCTGATCTTCAGCTTGTTGATGGCAGCCGAGGCAGGCGTCTGAATGCCCCAACTGGCGCGCCTGTTGCGGATTTGGCGAAGTGAAGCTGTGGTCATGGCGCAGGTCATTGGTCATGTACAGCTTGCCGGGCATATGGCAACTGACGCACTGGCTACCCTGCGACCCGACAGCGTGGTGGTGATGGGAAGGATGATCATAGTTCTTTGCCTGCAATCCGCTGGCGTCGATTCCGGCCCTCGTTGCCTTGCCGGTCGGGTTATGGCACTGGGTGCAGACGGCATTGGCCGGCGCCCGCAACTCGGCGCTATGGGGGTTGTGGCAATCCGAGCAGACTACCCCAGCAGCGTGCATACGGCTTTGCTGAAAGGAGCCGTACTCGAACACTTCATCCCGGATCTTGCCGTCAACCTCATAGAGGTCGGCGCTGAGGATCACCGGCAGGTAATCATCCAGCAGTTGGTTGCCATGGCTGTAGCCATTATCCAGCGGCATGCGGCGACTATGGCAGCGGGCGCAGGTTTCAGGCTCGCTGACGGTACCCATCAAGTTCGCCTCGAAGCCCTTCCCAGCCGCAGCTTTATTTTCACTTTCCGCCCATTGCAGGTGACCCGAAGCCGGGCCATGACAACTCTGGCACCCCACACCCAACGCCTGCCACTGGCTGGAATAGGTATTGGCTACCGGGTCGTAATCGCGCTGGAAGCCGGTAGTGTGGCATTCGACACACATGAAGTCGGCGTTCTGCTGCGCCCCACTCCAGTGCAACCGGTGCTGATGATCCACTGCCTCGCCATCGTACAGATGAAACCAGCGCTGCTCTGGCACATCCCAGGCAGCGCCATGGGACTGCAGGCTGCCATCGGTCAGTTGCAGGAGATACTGCTGTAACGGCTCCAAGCCGAAGGTATAGGCCACCTGATAGTCAGCTGGTTTGCCATCAGCGCCTGGGGTGTTTATCCAGAAACCACCGTCACGGCGGAAAAAGCGGCTGGTTTCAGCATCGCTGGTCAAGGATTGCTGATCGAAGTTGCCCAGCACGGTCTCTTCAGTGGCCGGTTGCATGGCCAATTGATGATGAGAATTCAGCCAGTCGGTAGTCTGCTCGGCATGGCAACTCTGGCAACTGGCCTCATCCACCCATTCCTGAGCTGCCGGCAAGGCGGCAGACGGCGATCCATCGAGAGCCGGAGCTAACTCCGCAGGACCAAATAGAATAAAAGGTGCCAGCAGCCACAGACGTCTTCTGATCATGGCTCATCAAAACTCTTTGTTGTTATTCGGCATCGTGACCAATGCAGGGGAGGCTCTGAAAAGGACTGCAATTCACGCAGTCCCGCCTCGTCTTGGGAAGGAGTCTAGCCCATAACTTCCCTGCCACCAAGCAGAATTAGAGTTTTTACTCCACGAAAAGAATAACGTCTGATTTCCTTTCCCGCGTTACTCCCCCCAGCGCTTGAGCAATGTCTGCTCGATACCCAGCTGATTGAGTATCCGCGCCACCACAAAATCGATCAGATCATCGATGGATTGTGGCTGATGGTAGAAGCCGGGGCTGGCTGGGAGGATCACCGCACCCATGCGGCTCAGCGTGAGCATGTTTTCCAGGTGGATGGTCGAATATGGACTTTCGCGGGGGACCAGAATCAGTTGCCGGCGCTCCTTGAGGGCAACGTCGGCAGCACGCTCGATCAGGTTATTGCTGGCGCCGGTCGCGATCGCCGACAGGGTCCCGGTGCTGCACGGACAGACGACCATGGCCGAGGGGGCGCCGGAGCCGGAAGCGACAGGCGACATCCAGTCCTGCTTGCCGTAAACGCGGATCTGCCCCGGCTTGGCCTGATAGCGCTCGGTAAGAAACTGCTCCAGCGCCTGGGGCTTGGGCGGCAGTTGCAGCTCGGTTTCGGTGGCGACCACCAGTTGCGCGGCCCGGGAGATCAGGAACAACACCTGCACCTCAGCCTGCACCAGGCATTCCAATAACCGCAGGGCATATTGCGCGCCGGACGCGCCGGTCACCGCCAGGGTAACGCGCCGCTCAGCCATGTCTGATCTCCAGTGCGCGCTTCATCTTCTGGTGGATACCACCGAAGCCGCCATTGCTCATGATGACAATACGGGTGCCCGGCGCAGCCTTGGTTACCACCTGATCGATAATGGCATCAATATCCGTTGCCACCTGGGCCGGTACCGGGCTTTGCTCGACGACCGAATCCAGCGACCAGTCCAGCCCAGCCGGCTGATACCAGATCACTTCGCTGGCGCCCCGCACACTGGCCGGCAAGGCAGCCATGTGACTGCCCAGGCGCATGGTGTTGGAGCGTGGCTCGATTACCGCGATAAGTTGCTGCTCACCGATCTGCGCACGCAACCCAGCCAGGGTGGTGGCGATCGCGGTGGGATGATGGGCAAAATCGTCGTACAGGATGATATCGTTGATTTCGATGAGTTTTTCCATCCGCCGCTTGGGGCTGGCGAAGCCGGCCAGTGCGGCGATGCCCTGCTGCGGCGTGACGCCGACATGCCGCGCTGCGGCCAAGGCGGTCAGCGCGTTGGCGACGCTATGCGCGCCGGTCTGGCTCCACTCGGCCACGCCCTGCAGCTCACCGTCCAGCCAGACTTCAAAACGCGAACCGTCCTCGGCCAGCAGGCGCGCCTGCCAGTTGCACCCTCCCCGGTGGTCTGACAGGGCGTCCAGCAACCCATGTCGATAACCCGCTGCAGCGCCGATTCCTGTTGCGGATAGATGATCAGGCCACTGGCAGGCACGGTGCGGACCAGATGGTGGAACTGGCGTTCGATCGCCGCCAGGTCCGGAAAAATGTCGGCGTGATCGAATTCGAGGTTGTTGAGAATAGCGGTACGCGGGCGGTAGTGGACGAACTTGGAGCGCTTGTCGAAAAAGGCGCTGTCGTACTCATCGGCCTCGACCACGAAGAACGGCGTGTCGCCCAGCCGCGCAGAGATGCCGAAGTTCTGCGGCACGCCGCCAATCAGGAAGCCCGGCGCCATGCCGGCGTCTTCCAGAAGCCAGGCCAGCAGGCTGGAGGTAGTGGTCTTGCCATGGGTGCCGGCCACGGCCAGTACCCAGCGATCCTGAAGCACGTGCCGCGCCAGCCATTCGGGCCCGGAGACGTAGGGTATGCCCTTATCCAGTACATGCTCCACCGCGGGGTTACCGCGGGACAGGGCGTTACCGATGATCACCAGGTCCGGTGCAGGGTCCAGATGTTCCGGCGAATAGCCTTCCATCAACTGAATGCCCTGGGCTTCAAGCTGGGTACTCATTGGCGGATAGACGTTGGCATCGGAACCACTGACCTGGTGTCCCAGGTCCCGCGCCAGCAGCGCCAGCGACCCCATGAAGGTACCGCAGATACCAAGAATGTGCAGATGCATCAGCCAACCCTGTAATCAATCCGTCAAGGGGCCGATACTACCATGCAGCTGGGTAGGTCCCAACGGCTTCCCCCTTTCGTCTTCCGGACAGCCAACCATGCAAAGCATCGCTCATTCAGCTATTATGCGCGCCATTCTTCACCCGACTATTGTTCTGCCGTCAGTGCAACCGTTCCGCTGGTCCGGTTGTCGTATCTGACATCAGCCCACACATCATGGAGTCAGCATGACCGTCAAGAATGCCTTTTATGCTCAATCAGGCGGTGTCACCGCAGTCATCAACGCCTCGGCCGCCGGGGTGATTGAAACTGCGCGTCAGCACCCGGACCGTATCGGCAAAGTCTATGCGGGTCGCAATGGCATTATTGGCGCTCTCACCGAGGACCTGATCGACACCAGCCTCGAATCTGCCGAGAACATTGCTGCGCTGCGCCATACCCCTTCCGGTGCCTTCGGCTCCTGCCGCTACAAGCTCAAGAGCCTCGAAGCCAACCGCGCCGAATACGAGCGCCTGATCGAAGTGTTCAAGGCCCACGATATCGGTTACTTCTTCTATAACGGTGGTGGTGATTCCGCCGATACCTGCCTGAAGGTATCGCAGCTGGCCGAAACCATGGGTTATCCGATCCAGGCCATTCATGTGCCGAAGACCGTGGACAACGACCTGCCGATCACCGATTGCTGCCCCGGCTTTGGCTCGGTCGCCAAGTACGTCGCCACATCCATCCGCGAAGCCGGCTACGATGTCGCCTCCATGTCCGCCACCTCCACCAAGGTCTTCATTCTTGAAGTCATGGGCCGCCATGCGGGCTGGATCACCGCCGCCTGCGGTCTGGCCAGCGAAGCCGAAGGCGAGGCGCCGCACATCCTGCTGTTCCCCGAGCTCGAGTTCGATGAGGCGGCCTTCCTGGCCCGCGTCGATGAGTGCGTGAAGACCCACGGCTATTGCGTGATCGGTGTTTCCGAAGGCATCAAGAACAAAGCCGGCAAGTTCCTCTCCGAATCCGGCCTGACCGACGCCTTCGGTCACGCCCAATTGGGCGGCGTAGCGCCGACCATCGCCAACCTGGTACGCGACAAGCTTGGCTACAAGTACCACTGGGCCGTGGCTGACTACCTGCAGCGCGCCGCGCGCCACATCGCCTCCAAGGTCGATGTGGACCAGGCCTACGCCCTCGGTCAGGCTGCGGTACGCGTCGCCCTGGAAGGCAAGAACGCCATCATGCCGGCGATCCGTCGCCTGGAAGACGCACCGTACAGCTGGGACATCATCGAAGCGCCGCTCAAGGATGTGGCCAACGTCGAGAAGTTCATGCCGCGCGATTTCATTACCGATGACGGCTTCCACATCACTGATGCCTGCCGTCAGTATCTGTCGCCGCTGATCCAGGGCGAGGATATCCCGCCGTTCAAGAACGGCCTGCCTGACTATGTACGGCTGCAGAACCTGCCGGTCGAACGCAAGCTGGCACCGTTCAAAGTCTGAACCGGCTCAGCCCCGCCGCGCTTTTCAGCGCGTCGGGGCGAACCCGACTCAGCGTGCGCCATAGGTTTCACTTGGTAAAGATGACGCGAACGCCTATAATCTCCGCCCATATTTTTCCTGGTGTCGCCGGCAATGGCGGACACCGTTCCCATTTCAACATGCCCCGCATCAGGTAACCCATGAGCTACGACCAGATCCCAGCCGGCAAAGACATCCCCAACGATATCTACGTCGCCATCGAAATTCCGGCCAACCATGCGCCCATCAAGTACGAGATCGACAAGGACAGCAACGCCCTGTTCGTCGACCGTTTCATGGCGACCCCGATGTTCTACCCGGCCAACTACGGTTTCATTCCGAACACCCTGGCTGACGACGGCGACCCGCTGGACGTGCTGGTAGTCACCCCACACCCGGTTGCTCCAGGCTCGGTCATCCGCTGCCGCCCGGTGGGCGTACTGCACATGACTGACGATGGCGGCGGCGATGCCAAGCTGGTTGCCGTACCCCATGACAAGCTGAGCGTTCTGTACAAGGACGTGAAGGAATACACCGACCTGCCCGAACTGCTGATCCAGCAGATCCAGCATTTCTTCGAGAACTACAAGGATCTGGAAGCCGGCAAGTGGGTCAAGATCGACCGCTGGGGCAACGCTGACGAAGCCCGTGCGGAAATTGTAAAGGCAGTAGACGCTTACCAAAAATAAGCGTTTTGCCGAATAGGAGCCCGGCCACAAGCCGGGCTTTTTTATGTATGCAATTCAAGACTAAAGAATGAGCCCCTGTCGCGGTCAACGCTACCGCAGACGCCGCGGATAGGCGAAGATAGCTTCCCTGTTTTTGGTCCGTACCGCACAGGTAGCGGTTTATCTCCCACAAGAATCAATTGCCCATGTCCAATACCAGCGCCACCCAGACACCCGCCAACTCCCGCTCCCGCGTCATGCTCGCCAGCCTGGTCGGCACCACCATCGAGTTCTACGATTTCTACGTCTATGCCACCGCAGCGGTGCTGGTGTTCCCGCACCTGTTTTCCCCGCCGGGAAACGAGACTACCGCGCTGCTGGCCTCCTTCGCCATCTTCGGCGCAGCCATGATCGCCCGCCCGCTGGGCGCCGTGTTAACGAGACTACCGCGCTGCTGGCCTCCTTCGCCATCTTCGGCGCAGCCATGATCGCCCGCCCGCTGGGCGCCGTGTTCTTCGGTCATCTGGGCGACAAGGTCGGGCGCAAGACGACGCTGATCTATGCCTTGCTGACCATGGGTATTGCCACCTTCCTGATTGGCCTGCTGCCCACCTACCATGCCATCGGCTGGTTCGCACCGCTGATGCTGGTTATCCTCCGGCTGGCGCAAGGGTTTGCCATTGGCGGTGAGTGGTCAGGCGCTGCCTTGGTGGCCACCGAAAATGCACCGGCTGGCAAGCGCGCCCTGTTCGGCACCTTCCCGCAGCTGGGCGCGCCGCTGGGTTTCATCATCGCCAACGGTTTGTTCCTGATCGTTGCAGCCGCCCTGCCCTCGGATAACCCATCGCGGCCCTCCGAGGCCTTTCTGGACTGGGGCTGGCGCATTCCCTTTCTGTTTTCCGCGGTGATGGTCATCATCGGCCTGTGGATCCGGTTGAACCTGGTGGAAAGCACCACTTTCTCCAAGGCCGTTTCTGCCGGCAAGGTGGTCAAGCTGCCGCTGGGCGAGGTGGTGCGCAAGAACTGGCGCGAGCTGATTCTTGGCACTTTCTACATGCTTGCCACCTATGTGCTCTTCTATTTGATGACCACCTTCTCGCTGAGCTACGGCCGTGCGCCGATCGAACCTGGCCCAGGTCAGTTGTCGGGACTGGGGTACAGCTATAACAACTTCGTGTTGATGTTGATCATCGGCGTGGTGTTCTTTGGCATATTCACGCTGTTGTCTGGCCCCTGGGCGGACAAGCTGGGCCGGCGCAAGACACTGATCCTGGTCACGCTGGGCATCATCATCTTCAGCCTGCTGTGGGTGCCGCTGCTCAATATGGGCTTTGTCGGAGTGATGGCCTGGCTGATCCTCGGCTTCAGTCTCATGGGCATGACCTTTGGCCCCATGGGCGCCCTGCTGCCGGAGTTGTTCCCGACCAACGTGCGCTATACCGGCTCGGGGATTTCCTACAATGTCTCGTCCATTCTCGGCGCCGCTGTCGCCCCGTTCATTGCCGTCTGGCTGTGGGGTATGGGTGATGGCAGCCCCTTCCTGGTGGGAATCTATCTGGCTTCCATGGCGGTCATTACGCTGCTGGCATTGATTGTCGGCAAGGAAACCAAGAACATCGATATCGACCGCTAGAGAGCCAACCATGAAACGCTTCGTCCTGCTGGATACTGCCCCCATCCCCAATAACGGTGGCGCCCTGTGCCTGTTTGAATACGGTGAGGATTTCGTTATCAAGCTGGAAGGCGGCAAGGGTGGACAGTTGATGAATACCCGCATGCACGGTTCGGAAGATGCACTGGCCGCGATTCCCTGCAAGAGGATCGCGGCGCGGGCAGGCGCCCGAGTACTGATTGGGGGTTTGGGCATGGGCTTTACCCTGGCCTCGGCACTGCAGCACCTCGGGGCAAATGCTGAAGTTCAGATAGCGGAGCTGGTTCCCGGCGTGATTGAGTGGAACCGGGGACCGCTCGGCGCCAAGGCCGGAAATCCCTTGCAGGACCCGCGCGCCCGGGTTCTCAATGAAGACGTGGCGAAAATTCTCCAGGCCGAACCCAGGGGTTTTGATGCCATCATGCTGGATGTGGACAACGGCCCGGAGGGCCTGACCCACAGCGCCAATAACTGGCTGTATTCCCTCGACGGCCTGAGCGCCTGCGCTCGCGCTTTACAACCGCGCGGCATGCTGACGGTTTGGTCCGCCAGTGCCGATCGCCAGTTCTCCAACCGCCTCGCAAAAGCGGGTTTCAAGGCCGAGGAAGTACAGGTATTCGCCCATGGCAACCGCGGCGCACGCCATACCATCTGGGTCTGCGAGCTGAAATAAGACTCAGCCCGCGTTATTGCTCGGACCGGCTCGGTTCAACCCCTAGTTCACCCAGGGTCGCAGCCATATCTTCAGCGGAGGTGGCCGGCTCCACATCGGTATCGATCTTCAGCACCTGGCCGTCCTTGCCGATGTAGACGGTATGACGCCTGGCGAACCCCAGCGGGTGCAGCACGCCATAGGCCTTTGCCACCGACTTGTCCTCGTCACTGAGCAGCGGAAAATCCGCACCCGTTTCGGCGGCAAAGCCCTTGTTCTTGCTCAGAGGATCGACGCTGGCCATGAAATAGGCAACGTTGTATTCGCGGATCAGGTGGCCATTCTCCGCCAGCGATTTACACTCGATGGTGCAGCCGGAGGTATAGGCTCGGGGGAACCAGGCCAGCACCACCGCCTGCTTGCCGCGGTAATCCGCCAATCGATGCGTCTCGCCATCCGAGCCGGGCAATTCGAAGTCCGGCGCCGGATCACCCACTTCCAATGCCTGGGCCGATGCGGCCAATAAGGCCAACCCCACCCCCGGCAACCACCGTTTGAAATAATTGAACATGGATTTTTTGCTCCTGATCGATTCTGAAGAGGTATAGGCTTGGGGAACCGTGGCGCACCAGCGTGTACCAACATTAGCTGCAGAATAATGGAAACACCACAACGAGCCACCCCTTGCTCAAGTCACCACAGAGGTCATCATGAACACACGCAGTCTGCTTGATCAATTGCTCAACGCCGGAAAGGACCTGCTGCAGAACCAGAATGGCGGTCAGTCCAGCCAACCCAGCCAGCCCGCTGCGGCCGGCAATAATTCACCGCTGGGCGGCTTGCTCGGCAGCATCGGCGGTGGCGCGCTGGGTGGCGGCGCGGTCAGCCTGCTATTGGGCAGCAAGAAGGCGCGCAAGATGAGTGGCAAGGTGATCACCTACGGCGGTCTGGCAGCGTTGGGCGTGGTGGCCTACAAGGCCTATAGCAATTGGCAGACGAAGCAGAACCAGCCAGGCGCTCCCGTGCTCGAAACGCCACCGCGCACCGTGGATCGTGTGCCTCCCCTGGAGGTGGAACAACACAGCCAGGCTATCCTGCGCGCCGTCATCGGCGCCGCCAAGGCCGATGGCCATATCGATGATCGCGAGCGGGAACTGATCGACGGTGAAGTAGCCAAGCTCACCAACGATCCGCAGCTCAAGCAATGGTTCGATCAGGAACTGCGCAAGCCATTGGACCCGTCCGATATTGCGCAGTCGGCGCGCACCCCGGAAATTGCAGCCGAGATGTACCTGGCCAGCATCATCATGGTGGATGAGGAAAGCTATATGGAACGCGCCTACCTGGATGAGCTGGCCCGCCAGCTGAAACTGGAGCCCGGCTTGAAAAGCGAGCTGGAAACCCAGGCATTGGCCGCACTGCGCTGAGATCGGCGCAGGATTAGCACAAAGGGCAGCCGAAGCTGCCCTTTGTCTATCACCTAACGATCACCTCAGACTCAATCAACCGACTCGGCCAGGCCAGTTTCCACTGTCGCCTCGGTGCCAGGTCCGATTTCAACGAAGGTGTCGGCGGACTCCGTATACACCGGCCAGTCCAGACTTTCAGTACTGGGATTGCCGGTCTTGGCGAAGTTGGTCCACATGGTCATCATCAGCTCCTCGATGGTCACATCGTCGGCGCCGTACTCCATCGATGCGTATACGTCCTCCGCGTCGCCCTGGCTGCCGGTGACACCATTGCCATTCAGATCACCGATTGTCGGCCGCGTCCCTTCCGCCGTCGTTACCAGCCCGAGCTGAAAGTTCTGCACCATCCCCGCCGGGTGACTGAACAGGTAGGGCAGCTCACAGCCGTGGCAGCTTCTGAGGCCCATATCCCGCCAGCCATCCGGAACGCGGCTGAACTTGTACACATACTGGTCCGACTCGTACTCTGCCGAACGCTGCGACAGCCAGACCGGCAGCGCAGCACGCAGGTCAGGGTAATCGCCGTTGGTCACGCCGGCCATCAGCGGAACATCACTTGGCATGCCCTCCAGCACGTTCTCGTAGTAGGTCTTGGTTTGATAATAGAAATCCGCATTGGGCCGATAGGTCTGACGCGGGATGCCGTTTTCCTTATCCGCCTGGGCAAAAGCCGTCCAGGGTAATGCACGCGCTTCTTCCAACGTGCTCACCCCGGTCCGGGCAAATAACGCCGCACCAATGGCCTCGGACTCAGCAAGCGAGTGCTCCGGCCCGTTTACCGTGTCCAGCGGCGAGGCGCCACTCTGGACGATAGCCTTGTGAAACAGGCCGGTAGCCAGCGGTGAGTTCATCAGCGAATAGGTCTTCCCGCCCCCACCCGACTGGCCAAAGAGAGTGACATTGCCCGGATCACCACCGAAGGCGGCGATATTATCCTTCACCCACTGCAGCGCCATCACCAGATCCATCTGGCCATAGTTGCCCGAGCCACCGTACTCGCTTTCGGCAGTCAGCAGCGGATGAGCGATATAACCGAACGGGCCCAGACGGTGGTTGACCGTCACCAGCACCACACCCTTGTTGGTGAGACCATCCGGGTTGTTGTACTGGCTGGAGTTCGCCGACAGGATGGCAAAGGAGCCACCATGGAACCAAACCATCACCGGCAGATCAGCAGCATCCTTGGGCGCGGTGATGTTGAGGTACAGCGAATCTTCGCTCATGCCGCCCTTGTTGATCGATTCCAGCGCCATATCCTGAGCCGACTGGTCAGCCCAGGACACCGCTTCCCGTACCCCGGTCCAGGGTTCGGCAGCAACCGGTGGTCGCCAGCGCAGCTCACCCAGCGGCGGCTTGGCGTAGGGAATACCGAGGAACTGCCAGGTGTCCTCGTTGGCGGCGAAGCCGCGTAGCTCGCCGCCGGTGGTGGTCACCACTATCCGTTCGCCGGTTGCCCGGTTGAAATGCTCCAGCGCATCGGTGGCCGTCACTACGGACCGCGCGCGCGGGTCAGTGTCAGAGAAGGCACCCGCCTCCTCCAGGGTCTCCAGCAACAGCGCCAGACTCGCCCGAAAATCAGCGGTGGTCTGGTCAAATTCCAGGACGCCGGCGTTCAGCGATATCTCCTCGCGAATGCTATCGGTAATCTGGATACCATTGTTGAGATCGCCGTCGGCATCGATGCTCTGTAACAGAATCAACTTGTTGAGCACCCGTTGATCGTCGGCGGAGGTGGCGCCAGCCGTGATGCTCAGAGGTGTAAGGGTCTCTGCGCCCACCGCAGAGCCCAGCGCCAGATCGCCAATGGCGAAACTGATGGTTTCATTGAGCCGATAGTTGAACTGTCCATCATCATCGGTCCGGTTGGCGGGCGTGGTGTTGCCTCCGTAGTCCAGCCCGGCGACGGCGCTGTCGATAAAGATACCTGTCCTGACTACGGGCTTGTCATCGGAACTGGAGGAATCATCGAAGCAGCCTGCCAAGGGAAGCAATAGGCAGGCGAGTGATACCGAAGTGGCGAGCCGCTGCCCGCCCCTTCGATTGCTCTTGCGCTGAATCATAATCAAACCTCTTGTTATTGTTGTGGTTTATTCGGCAAATACGTCTGCAATCCTCAGCTTCACTTCGGCCTGATCGCTCAGTTCGACATAGCGCTGCGTCTGCCCGTCATACAGCGGGTAATCAAGCTCACCCGGAATGCTCGGGTCACCGGTCTTGGCGAAGTTGGTCCAGATGGTGAGCATGCGTTCGATGACTTCATCATCGGTTGCATCGAAGCCTGCGGAGGCGTAGATATCCGCCGCGTCGCCCTGCGAGCCGGTGACGCCGTTGCCGTTAAGATCACCGATCACCAACGACTCGCCGGTTGCCGGGTCGATAACCAGGCCAAGCTGGTAGTGGGTGATCACGCTTTCCCGCATGTTGAACATGTAGGCCAGTTCGGCGCCGTGGTAAGCCTCGACGCCCTGTTCCCGCCAGCCCGGGGCTGATGGCTGAACAGCGTGGCGAACACCGGCGAAGTGTTGAGCGGCGCCATCCAGGGAAACACATCAATCACGGTATTGATCGGGTCGATGGTATCGTTGGTGTTGATGACGAACATGAACGGCACATCGTTCTGCACACCGCTTTCAAAGCTGACTCGTTCGGTATGGGGCAGATAGTGGTTGTCCACGTTGGTATAGGGCACCAGCGTAGCTGCCGCGGAGACGACCTCCAGCCAGCTCTTGCTGCGCATTTCCTCCAACGAGGCAGCACCCAGCCGGGTCTGCAACTCGCTGCCAATGGCTTCTGCCGCCGCCAGGCTACGGGTATCGGGGTACAGGGTGCCGCTCTGGCTGATCGCCCGGTGGAACAACCCGGCCGCCTCGGGCGAGGCCATCAGGGACAATACCTTACGGCCACCGCCGGACTCGCCGAAGATGGTGACGTTGTTCGGATCGCCGCCGAACGCCTCGATGTTATCCTGCACCCATTCCAGCGCAGCAATCAGATCCATCTGCCCATAGTTGCCCGATCCGTTGTAACCGCTTTCCGCACTCAACTGCGGGTGGGCGATATAACCGAAGGGTCCCAGCCGCTGGTTCACCGCTACCTGCACCACGCCCTTGCTGGCTACCGCCTCGGGGTTATTGAACGGTTTGGTATTGCCGGTCAAAGAGGTGAACCCGCCGCCATGGAACCAGACCATGACCGGCAATTCGCTGGCATCCTTGGGCGCGGTGACATTGAGGTAAAGGGAGTCTTCGCTCATGCCGCCTTCCCCGAACCGCTCCAGCCCTGGGTTCTGCGCGGCCTGATCCGACCAGGCGACAGCCTCACGAATGCCCTCCCAGGATTCAACCGGCTGCGGCGCGCGCCACCGCAAGTCGCCCAGCGGCGGCTTGGCATAGGGAATACCGAGAAACTGCCAGGTATTGGCATCCGCTTCGAAGCCGCGCAGCTGGCCGCTGGTGGTGTCGACCACATGACGCTCGGCGGTCGAACGAGCGAAGTGCTCCAGCGCCTCATCGACCGCAACCACAGTGCGCGGCCGCGGGTCCGTGTCGGAAAACGCCCCGGCCTCCTCCAGCCGTGCCAGCAAAGGCTCGAGGCTGGTTCGGAAGTCACTGGCCGGCTGGTCAAACTCGATGGTGGCAGCCTCCAGTGATACTTCCCCACGGATCGCATCGCTGATCTGGATGCCATTGTTGAGGTTGCCATCGGCGTCAAGCGTCTGCAGCAGTATCAGCTTGTTCACCACACTCTGATCTGTCGGTGCGCTCGCCCCTTCGGTGATGCTCAGCGGTGTCAGCATCTCTGCCCCGACCGCTGAACCCAGCGCCAGGTCACCGATGGCGAAACTGATGGTCTCGCCCTGGAGGTAAGTGAATTGCCCTTGGGCGTCGGTGATGCTGGCGGCGGTGCGCTCGCCATGGTAATCCAACCCTGCGACGGCGCTGTCAACAAAGACACCGGTCAGGGATCTGGGCTCGTCGTCAGAGCCAGACGAGCCATTGAAACAGCCGCTGAGCGGCAGCAATAGCGCAGTGAAAGAAACAGTAAGGAATACAGAACGAGGGCGAACGCCCCGGTTATTGAGGTACATCAGCAGATCTCCGCTTTATTTTTGTAATTGAGTCCCTTTTTGCGATGTTGTCGGACCGACGTGGGGCAGGCCCGAAATATGCCTCCCCACATCCGTATGCTGTCGAGGCGCATCTCAGCAAGACACCGATCAAACCAGCGAAGTGTCTCTGAATGCACAAACGACTATAGTGAACGACTTATGAAACGCTAATCTTAAATGGATTATTCACCAAGCAAATCCATATATAAAACCAGTCATGATAACGAGGAGATGATTTCTCCCTCGGCTCAGTTCTTGCCGATGCTGGTGAAATCCGGCTTGCGCTTCTCGGCGAAAGCCCGGAATGCTTCCTTGGCTTCCGCACTGCGCAACTGGGCAGAAAATATGCCGCTCTCTTGTTCCATTTGCGCCAATACGGCTTCCGTGTTGCGCATCAGTCCCTTGGCCAAGGCCACCGCGCCGGCGGGCTTTTCGGCGATGAGGGTGGCGATGCGCTGAACTTCCATGCGCAATGTATCGCGGCTGACAACTTTGTTGGCGATGCCCCAGGCATGAGCGTCCTGAGCCGACACCGGCTCGCCGAGCGCGAACATTTCAAACGCACGGACGTGACCGATGCGCAGCGGCATCAGCAGGCTCGAACCAGCCTCGGGAACCAGCGCCAGATTGATGAAAGGTGCGATTAACTGAGCATCCTCGGCCAGCAATACGTAATCACAGTGCAACAGCATGGTGGTGCCAACCCCGACCGCCTTGCCCTGTACTGCCGCCATCACCGGTTTGCCGGCCTTGACCAGGTTATTCAGGAAACGCTCGACGTGACGCACCGCTGGGCCATCACCCGTCGATTGCTTGGTGAAGTCGCCCAGATCATTGCCGGCAGAGAATATCTCGCCATCGGCCTGGAAAACGACCACGCGGATGCCCGCCTCGGCTTCGGCGCGCTCCAGCGCATCAGCCAACGCCCCGTACATGGCATTGGTCAAGGCGTTCTTCTTGTCCGGACGCGAGATGGTGATGGTGAATATGCCGCCACTCAGTTCGGTGGTTACTTCGCTCATCGGTTGCTCCTGATAGGCATGTTGCAATTTTTATCGAGAGCCCGAGAGTAGCCGCGCCGCGTTGGCAAGGCCATATAAAGCCAGGCGAATCAACAGCCTTGTGTGGGCAGCATCGGTTTGGTGAATGGATAGCGTCAACCGGCACATTATCTATTTGCGTCCCACCAAGCCACTGCCTGGCAGCTGATCTCGGCCACCGGCAGGGTGGCATCCACAGTCAATACGCCTGGTTCATCAGCAGGGCTTTGCAAGGTATCGAACTGACTATCAACCAGATCCCTGGACATGAAGTGGCCCTGGCGCCGGGCTACCCGGCGCTCCACCTCTTCCCGGTCGATATCCAGGAACACAAAGCCCAGCCCGGGTACGGCTGCTCGCAACTGCTCACGATAAGACCGCTTCAAGGCAGAGCAACTGAGCACCGGCCGCTGCCCCGCCGCCACCGCTTCGGCTAGCAACTCGCCGAGCTCAATGAGCCAAGCTTCCCGATCGGCGTCATCCAGCGCAATACCCGCGCGCATCTTGGCAATGCTGGCGGCGCTGTGGAACTGGTCGCCTTCGATGTGCACCCCATCAGCATGCTGAGCGATCGCCTCGGCGATGGTGCTTTTACCGCAGGCAGTCACGCCCATGACGACAATGGCGCTGATAATACTCTGCTGTTCACTCAGCCGATTCATGGGCAACCTCCCGTGAAAAGTTGAGGTCTGGCTCAATATACGGCCAAAAAACATCAAGCTGATTGATATCGATCATGAGCTGACCTCAGCAAACCGCGTTTAATACTCCTCAGAGTTCTGTTATTCAAGCTCACTCCGGGAGGGGTTATACGGTGCGTCACTTGAAATGGGTATTCTGGTCGAGCCTGGGGTTGATTGCCCTGCTCTGGCTGATCACCGAGCCAGGTCTGTCTAACACGCGCGGGTTTTTCACCTGGCGTAGTCTGCTGGTACAACTGACCGGTGTGCTGGCCATAGGTTGCATGAGTCTTGGCATGCTGCTGGCACTGAGGCCGAAATGGCTGGAACGGTGGCTAAACGGACTCGACAAGATGTACCGGCTGCATAAATGGCTCGGCATGGGCGCATTGGTTCTTTCCGTTCTCCACTGGTTGGCTGCCAAAGGGCCAAAATGGGCAGTGGGTTGGGGCTGGCTGGTAAAACCGCAAAAAGGCCCCAAGGCTGTGCAGCAACCACTGGAAGCTTTTTTTTACAACCAACGCGGCCTCGCCGAAAGCCTGGGCGAATGGGCTTTCTATGTTGCGGTTATCTTCATCGTCCTGGCGCTGATCAAGCGCGTCCCCTACCGACTGTTTTCCCAGGTCCACCGGCTGTTGGCCATCATTTATCTGGTGTTGGCAATGCATAGCCTGGTACTGCTCAAGTTCAGCTATTGGGAATCTCCCATTGGCTGGCTGACTGGTCTGCTGCTGGTCGTTGGCAGCTGGGCTGCGGTGATCTCGCTGTTACGTCGGGTAGGTGCCCAGCGCCGGGTACCGGGCAGCATTACCGGGCTGCATTACTATGGCGGGGTCAAATCACTGGAAATACAGACCAGGGTATCGGGTTGGCCGGGGCATCAACCCGGCCAGTTCGCCTTTGCCAGCTCGAATGCAAAGGAAGGTTTTCATCCGTACACCATTGCCTCCAGTTGGGACCCCAACGAGCCGGATATCACCTTTGTGGTCAAGGAGCTGGGTGACCATACCCGTACGCTGCATGAACGGCTGACTGTCGCCCAGCCGATCATCCTGGAAGGCCCCTACGGCTGTTTTACCTTCGACGACCCGCGCCCGCGGCAGATCTGGATCGGCGGCGGGATTGGTGTTACCCCCTTTGTCGCCCGCTTGAAACATCTGGCTGCGCATCCGGCGGCAAATCAGCCGGTGGATTTTTTCCATAGCACCGCCGAAGTGGATGAACAGGCACTCGCCCGCCTGACCGAGGACGTCGGCAGTACCGATGTGCGCCTGCACCTGTTGATCGATGCCCGTGATGGCTATCTGACTGCCGAGCGCATCCGCGCCGCAGTTCCTGAATGGCGTAACGCAAGTATCTGGTTCTGTGGCCCGGCGAAATTTGGCGAAGCGCTGCGCCGGGATTTCGCCGCTTCGGGTTTCCCGGTCCACCAGCACTTTCATCAGGAACTGTTTGAAATGCGCTGACCTAAGCCAAGCTCCCCGGCCGGCGTCATCCAGCGCAATACCGTGCTTTTGCCGCAGGCCGTCACCCCTGACCACCAATGCAGTCCTCTGCTGCATGAGGCTGCTCTCCTCCTACCGTCGTGAATGAGCGGCACTGTCAGTCTAGCCAAGACAACTAATGACCAATCATTCCGTTAGTGAATGCCCGGTCACCATAAAGACGGAAAATCAAAAGTAGGCCTGATTCAATTTTGCCAGGCATAAATGGCCTTAAGCGCTCTGCGTCAGTAGAGACACATCTTGATAATGACTTAAAATCACATGGCGATCCCGCCTGACTCCATCCTGCCACCATCTGCACTTCTGGCTCCAAGACTAACCAATTTGGGTTACGTCTCACTATTCGCTTCTATACTGCCCGGCGTTCCCGATCGGAACGCAACGTTCTTTCGTTAGGCCATGGATGTGGCCCGCAACGGATATTCTCGGTGCGGAGCAAAGCATCTGTCCCGAAAGGCTTAAAACAACAATAATTGGAGTTCAATTCATGTATCGCATGACCAGACCAGGCAATCGCTCGATTGTATTGGCCACCTCCTTGGTACCCTTGCTGCTGGCCGGCTGTTTCGGTGGTTCTTCTTCCTCCTCGAAACCCACGGTGCTTACCGGCACTTTCATCGACAGCGCCGTGTCGGGGCTCGATTACCAGGGCACCGACACCGCCGCGAGCGCCACGGACGACCAGGGTCAGTTTCAGTATCGACAAGGGGAAACCATTACCTTCTCTATCGGCGCGCTGGAATTGGGAGCCGCCGAGGGAGCAGAGATACTGACGCCACTGAGCATCACCGCAGGCGCCAGCTCGGCGCAGGATCAGCGGGTCAACAACAAACTGATTCTGCTGCAGACCCTTGATGCCGATGGGGATTTGAATAACGGCATCCAGCTCACCGACACCATCAGTACTGAGGTGTCCTTACATGCTCCCGACATTGATTTCGACCAGCCAACGACTGATTTTCGCACCAGCCTCCAGCCGTTGATTACAGCATTGGAAGACGCCGGAGCGTTCTCCGATACCGACCCCCGTCCTCGCGTCATCGCCTCCGCTACGGATGCGATCGAACACTTCCAGCGCGCGACCAACCCGCGGATAACAATCAATACCACCGGGGGAGAGCTGCGCGGCTTCGAAGCGACCGAGGATACCTGGCAGTTTCTGGGTATTCCCTATGCCGCTCCCCCGCTCGGAGAGCTGCGCTGGCGTGAACCGGAGCCGCCCGAACCTTGGTCAGGCGTTCGCGATGCCATCGCCTGGGCGGACCAGTCAGCGCAGGACATGGCACTGGAAGGCATCAACGAAGGGGGCATGAGCGAGGATTCCCTCTATCTCAACGTCACCGCACCCAAGGACGCCGATGGCCTGCCGGTGATGGTCTGGTTCCATGGCGGGTCCTTCACCATTCTTTCGGCCAACTCTCGGCAGTACAACAACCCCGACAGCTTGACCAATGAAGGGGTGGTGCTGGTGACGGTCAACCACCGCCTGGGGCCCTTCGGCTATATTGCCCATCCCCAGCTGAGCGCTGAAAGCCAGTACGGTGGCTCCGGCAACTACGGTCAGATGGATCTGGTCATGGCGCTGAAATGGGTGCGGGACAATATTGCCGAGTTTGGCGGTGATCCCGGCAATGTCACCTTGTTCGGCCAGTCCGGCGGTGGCGGGAAAACCTACTCGTTGATGAACTCTCCCCAGGCCACCGGCCTGTTTCACAAGGCCATTGTGCAAAGCGCCTTTGCGCCCATGGATGAAACCGGCTCGCCCTCCGAATCGCTGCGTTCGGCAGAGGAGCTTGGGGTAGCCATGTTCGAGCGGATCGGTGCCAGCAACCTCGAAGAGGCCCGGGCGCTGCCGTGGACCGCCATCGTCCAGGCAGAAGCGGACAACAGCATCCCACGTCAGACTTATCGGCCGAACGCGGATCATTATTACCAGCCCGAGACCTATTACCAGAATGCTCTCAACGGCATGCCAAGCGATGTTCCGCTCATGGCCGGCGTTACATCGGGCGACGGACTGAACCATCGGTCATCGTTCCCCATCTGGCTGGAGCAGCGCTCGGACTACTATCAATCAAACCAGTTCATCTACAAGTTCAGCCGGGTACCCGATGGCTGGGCCGAGATGGGATTGAGAAGCTGCCATGGCTGTGAACTGCCCTACCTGTTCAATCATCCGACGGGCATGGTGCAGAACTTCCAGCTCGGCCTGGTAACCACCCCGGACGGTAGCCGACCACAAATTGGCGACCTGAACGACAACGGTATCACCGGCAGCCAAGGGGATGCGGCGGATGTTTATGCATCCATGGAATGGGGCTCGAAGGACGCCGCCGTTGCGCAGCAGATGATGCTGATGTGGACCAATTTCGCCAAGACTGGAAACCCCAGCACCCATGGCCTGGACTGGCCAGTCTACACCCTGTCCAACGATACGTTTGTCGAGATCGGCCCGGAGACCGAGACGACCATAGAAACCGGACTGGCAGACGCGGTCAGGTAATATCTCTGTAAGCGGCAAAGAAGGGCAGCTTTCCAGCTGCCCTTCTTTCATTGCATTCCCTATTAGAAGAAGAACGTCAGCACGATACTGAATATCAACGCGGCCACAATACCGATGGGCGCAGCCCGGAACAGCAGTTGCGAGAACAGGCCCGAACGTGCCTCTTCATTAGGGCAGGCACCGAGCATCAGGCTGCCCCCGGAGGAAAACGGCGAGATGGACGTCGCCTGAGCGCCCGCGACGATACAGATGAAAATGATCACCGGATCGAGGCCGAGGTTGCCGGCAATGGAGGGCACGATCGGAAACAGCGCGGGCGTCACCACACCAAGCGTGCTGGAGAAAAGCGACATCAGCGCTGCGACGATGCCAAACGCCAGAGGCACCAGACTGGTCGGAATGTTGGTACCGATCCATGAGGCCAGCATGTCGATGGTGCCCGCCTTGATCGCAATGGCGATCAGCATGCCCACACCGCAGATCATGATCAGTGTGCTCCAGGGCACCGACGCCATGGCTTTGCGCTCATCGCCCAGCTTCAGCAACAGCGCAATCACCGAGAAAACACTGGCGATCAATCCGATATCCATCTTGCTGTTGATGAAAGTGGCAGTGGCGCTGTCCGGGAAGATCAGGTGGGCAATAGGCGCCATCAGCACCAGCGCCATCATCAACAGGGTCAGCCACAGGGTGGTTTTCTGCTGCTGGTTGAATGCTGTCGGCAGGCTTACTCCGAGACTCGCACCCTGCATGGATTTCCTGTGGCCGGTAAAGAACACCAGCACGGTAATGACCGCCAGCGGAATCAGCATGGTGCTGGCGAAAATACCGAAGCTGTTGATGAAGGCAACTTCTTCGGCGATCCCCGAGTTGACCATCAAGCTGCGGAAAATGATCCCGCTCTGGCTGGATACGAAGTTGGCCCCGCCAAGCGCGCCATAGTTGACCGACATCGCCCCGATAATGAGGCTCATGCGGGTTTTTTCACACAGCATCAGCGTAATCGGCGCCATGAAGGCGAGCACCGTGTAGTAACCGGCGCCCATCGCGGCAATCAGCGCCGATGTGAAGAAAATGGCATAGGGCAGCAGATGTGGCACGTTTCGGCAACGATAGAGCAGGTGCTCCGACAACTTCTCCAAAGTGCCGTTGACGATGGCGAAACTGTAGAACAGGCACACGGCGAAAATGATGAAGAACATTTTCAGTGGCCACATACCGATGACTTCGGACGGGCTCAGACCCATTACGAAGCAGCCGATGAGGTAGGCAAACGCGATGGCAAACAGGCCGATATTGATCCTGGTCTTATAGCCCAGGGCGATGGCGGCAATGATGGCAGCAACCACAATGAAACTCGTCATGCTGAAGTACCTTTGCAGTTGTGATCAGGCGAACTTGAACAGCTTGCCGGGATTGTCCACCAGCACCTTGGCGCGGTGCTCAGGATTCGGCAGCAGCGCTTCGATAATGGAATATTGGGAAACGTAGCTGACCTGATCCTCGAACTGGGTATGCGGCCAGTCGCTGCCCCAGAGGAATCGGTCATGACCGCCACAGGCACTGGTCAGCACCCGCAGGTTGGCCGCTGCCTGGTCCAGCGTCAGGTTATTGCGATAGGTCGCGGAAAGCTTGATCCAGAGCTGTTCATGGGCCAGCAGGCTGAGGAAGCGGCCGTGACTACTGTGGTCCGGATCAATCATGCCTTTGGGCAGGCCGAAATGATCGATCACCACTGCCACCCCGGATTCGAGAATGCTGGGAAGAATCAGCGCCAGATCCTCCATCCCCCGCTGGATCTCAACCGACCAATGACGACGAGCCAGTTTCAGGAAGAACTCTTGCCAGCGTGGCTGGGCAAAATCTTCCAGCGCCAGACCCACCAGATTCAATCGTACCCCGACCGTACCCGAGGCCTCCAGCCTATCCAGCTCCGCATCGCTGATCTGCGGGTCGACCACCACCACGGCGCGCAACTGCTCCGGGTAGCGGCGAACCGCCTCGAGCATGAAGCTGTTGTCGGTACCAAGAAAACTTGGCTGGATCAGCACCCCATGGGAAAGACCGCTGCCTTGCAGGTGGGCCAGGTAGTCTTCCACCAGCGCATCATAGGAGGGGCTGTAACGACGACCGGCCGCCATGGGCAGATCATGACGAAAAATATGGGCATGGGTATCAATCCCTGTTACTGCAAGCGGGGAGGACTTCATGGAAATACCTTTAATGTTGTTATGGCGCAGGTTCGCCTAGAGATATACTCATATAGATGACTAGAGGACAATATTGATGACGCCGCAGACTGTCAAATCTTTTCACCTGCGACCTTGGTGGTAAGATGGCGCCTTCGCTCACCTGGATATGTGCATGCCCGCGAGAATGAGACCTGACGAACGCCTGCCGTTGTATCAACAGCTCAGCGATGAAATGCTGGCCAGGATTGCCGCCGGAGAATGGCTACCCGGCACGCCCATCCCTAGCGAAACGGAGCTGACCAGGCTCCATGGCGTGGCCATCGGCACGGTCAGAAAAGCTGTCGATACATTGGTCACGCAAGGAATACTGGAACGCAGTCACGGGCGCGGAACCTTTGTGCGCAGACCGCAGTTTGCCGAATCGTTCTTCCGGTTCTTCCGTCAGGTCAGCCCCACGGGTAACCAACCGGTGCCCCAGAGCCGTATTCTCACGCGCTCGCTTGAGTTGCCTCCAGAGGCTGTTCGATACGCCCTCGCGCTGGAACAGAACGAGCCCGCCGTATACCTGGCGCGTGAGCGGATCATTCAGGAAGATCGCCTGTTTCGCGAAGAGATCTGGCTGCCGAAGGACCGATTCTCCCCCTTGCTGGACATTGATCCCACCCAGTTTGCCAACATGCTCTACCCCTTTTATGAGGAACGCTGTGGCCAACTGATCGCCTCGGCTCGGGAAACCCTGACCATTGAATCAGCCGACAAGCATATGGCGGAGCTTCTCGGTATTACCGCCGGTGAGCCGGTGGTGGCAATTGAACGCATCGCCCTGGGTTATGATGCCACGCCGCTGGAATACCGCCTGTCACGGGGCGCGGCCGAAGGCTTTCGCTATCAGATCGACCTGCGCTGAAGGAGCGCCTGTAACCTCTTATGATTCAGCGCAACGATTTGCCACCTCTGCTGACTGGCATGATGGCCACCCTGGTCGGCGTCGGACTTGCCCGTTTTGCCTATACCCCCTTGATTCCGATACTGGTGCTGCAGGGCTGGTTCGATGCCAGTGCCGCGATCTATCTCGGCGCCGCCAATCTGCTGGGCTACCTGCTGGGCGCACTGATGGCCCATCGGCTCTCCGAACGGTTCGGCGCACGGCAATTACTCGCCTTCTGCTTTATCAGCATCGCCCTGAGCTTTTTCGCCAGCGCTACGCCCGGTAGTTTCGCCTGGTTCTTTTTCTGGCGTCTGCTCGCCGGTATTACCGGAGCGATTCTGGTGGTAGTCGGCCCCTCGCTGGCCTTGACCCGCGCACCCATCGCTCGACGCCCGGTCGTCGGCCCGCTGGTATTCTGCGGTATCGGCCTGGGGGCATTGCTGTCGGCGACGCTGCTGCCGCTGCTTATCCAATACGACCTGATGTGGAGCTGGCTGACCCTCGGCGTATTATCACTACTGGCTGGTTTTATCTGTGACCAGGGGCTGGCGCGGCTGCCGCCGGCCGCGACGATCACAGCTGCCAACGGAACCGGCGGCGGCGCCCCTGTATTGAGCATCGCCATCATACTGGTGATGCTGGCCTACGCGATGGACGCCGCCGGGTTCATTCCGCATACGGTGTTCTGGGTGGATTATCTGGCCCGCGAGCAGGGCCAGACGAGCAGCGCGGCGGCCGCGCAATGGGCAATGTTTGGCGCCGGCGCGATCATCGGCCCGCTGGTCGCCGGACTGCTGGTCAGTCGCCTCGGCTGGCACCGCAGTCTGGCTACCGGCTATCTGATCAAATGCCTGGCCATTGCCCTGCCGCTGTTTGCCAGCGGGTTGCTCAGCAATTCGATCTCTTCTTTCCTGGTCGGTGCCATGGTACCCGGTCTCGTGGCCATGACCTCCGGGCGACTGGCCGAACTAGGTGGCCCTGCCGAGCATAAACGCCTGTGGGGTTATGCCACGGCCGCCTTTGCCGTGCTGCAGGCGGCGTCGGGCTATGCCATGTCCGGCCTGTACGCCATGCTCGGCACCTACCAACCGCTGTTCGCCCTGGGTAGCGCCCTGCTCGGTCTTGGGTTGTTACTGATCATCTTCAGCGGTCGCTTTCAACCGGCCGCCTCACCACGGAGCCTGTGACATGAAACTCTACCTGAATGCCACTTCCCCCTTTGCCCGCGTGGCCCGCATCATTGCCTTGGAAAAGGGACTGCAGGATCAGCTGGAACTAGGCTGGAGCGATCCCTGGACGAACGACCCGGCGCTGCTGCAGGCCAATCCGGTGGGTCGCATTCCGGTGTTGGTTACCGAGGACGGTCATGCCATTGCCGAGTCGCTGCTGATTGCCCAGTACCTGGACAACCTGACGCCGTCGCCGCGGCTGCTGCCACCGGCAGAGCTCGCCGCGGTATTGCAGCGCACCGGTCTGGGCTATGGTCTGATGGAAGCAGCCTTCACTACCGTGATCGGCCGCAAGCATGATGCCGAAGCAGATCAGTCAGTTCTCGGCCAGCGCCGGCTGCAGGCCATTGACCGCAGCATCCAGGCTCTTGCTTCGCAGCATCGGGATGATGGTCAGCAGACATTGGACCTCAGCATTATCGTGACGGCCGTAGCCCTGGATTATGTGCTGTTCCGGCTGCCCGAGATTGATTGGCGGTCCCGCTACCCGGAATTGGCCGCTTGGCACCAGCGGGTCACCGTGCGGGCGAATTTCACTGAGACGGCCTTCAACTGAGCCATCTTAATATCGATTAATTTGATATGAATAACGCAAAATAAGCGATTTATTCATCGCCGATCATGATCGATAATCGCTACCATCAATAGCCCAATCATTCCCCGCCACGCCTGCGCGTGGCCCTTTGGAGACACCAATGAGCAATATCCATCTGGCAATCGTGGTAGGCAGCAACAACCGTGTATCCATCAACCGTCAATATGCCCAGGCGCTGGCCAAGCTGCTGCCCGCGCACTTTTCCGTGAGCTATCCGCAGATTGACGACCTGCCCATGTACAGCCTGGATCTGGAAGTCGAGCGTCCGGCGAGCGTTAACCGTTTCACCGACGAAATCAATACTGCCGATGCCGTGCTGATCGTCACGCCCGAACATAACCGCTCGGTTCCTGCAGTGCTGAAAAACGCTCTTGACTGGGGTTCCAAGCCGATGGACAAGAACGTCTGGCGCGACAAGCCGGTCGCCCTCACCGGTACCTCGCCGGGTGCCATGGGTGCCGCACACGCCCAACAGCATCTGCGCCAGATCATGGGCATTCTGGGCTCCGTGGTGCTGGGCGGCGAAGCCTATATCCAGTTCAAACCGGAATTGATCACCAGCGATGGCGAGATCGGCTCTGCCAGCCATGGTTTCCTGCAAGCCTATATTGACCGCTTCGTTTCACTGGCGGAAAAGCTCAAGGGTTGATCAGGAGGCCAGTTGATCGGTTCGCGCCGCCATGATGAAGTCATTGCGGTGCAGCCCACCAATCTTGTGCGTCCACCAGCGTACCGTCACCTTACCGTATTCCAGCAGCAGTGCCGGGTGATGGTTCTCTGATTCGGCAAGTTCCGCCACCTTGTTGGTGAAGACCAGCGCGGCGGCGAAATCCCGGAAAGAGAATACGCGCTTGAGCTGTTGCTCATTGCCCTCCTCGATGATCTCCCACCCGGGAATCTCGCGCTGCAGCTCCACCTGTTCCTGCTTGCTGACCTTGGGCGCATCTGCGCGACAAGCTTCGCAATGCTGCTGGGTCAATGTACTCATGTTGTTCTGCCTCCCGTGAATTCGTCTGATGCTCCACCACTATAGCGCGCCTGACTGAGCAGCAAATAATTAATGCAAATCGTTATCAGTAAGATTAATATTCCTTTCGTTTTTATCCCTGAAACGAAAAGGAACCTCCATGCCGCGCACCGCCATTCCCTTCACCCTGTTGCTGCTGCCCCTGTCCATATCCCTGGCGCTACCGGTCATGGCCGCCGGCGAACCAGCCGAAGCAAGCACCGGCATTGAGCTGCAGCCCACCTACATCAGGGGCTCCCTGGGTAATGCGCTGGGTGAGACCGAAGGCTATCGCGCTACCCATAGCAGTGTGGCGACCAAGACCAGCATGCCACTGCTGGAAACCTCCCAGAGCGTATCCGTTGTCACCCGCAAGCAGATGGATGACCAGGGCGCGCAGAGCGTAGCCCAGGCCCTGCGTTACACCCCGGGTTTGATGAGTTCGCCCTATGGCGCGACCAGCCGCTACGACTATGTCGCCATGCGTGGTATTACCGACGGCTCGGTCGACAACCTGTATCTGGATGGCCAGAAGCTGTTGGGCGACAGCGCCACCTACAGCACGCTGCAGGTCGATCCCTACTTTGTCGAGCGGATCGACATTCTCAAGGGCCCGTCTTCGGTACTCTATGGTCGCAGCCTGCCGGGAGGACTGGTGGCGATGACCAGCAAGAAGCCGGGTTATGACACCCATCGTCAGTTGCAACTGTCCTATGGCAGTCACGATTACAAGCAGGCCGCATTCGATATCGGCGCCCCGCTGGATGAAGGGCGGCGGGTAAACTATCGCCTGGTCGGCGTGGTGCGTGATGCGGCCAGCCAGGTAGATGACATCAAGAGCGAACGCTTCGCGCTGATGCCGTCGCTGGCTATTGATTTCACTCAGGATACCCGCCTGACCCTGCTGGCGATGTTGCAACATGATCCCGAAGGCGGCTACCACGGTGGGTTGCCGGCGCAGGGTACGGTCACGTCGCACAACGGCCGGCGCATCTCCCGCAGTTTCTTCGAAGGCGATGAGGATTACGAGAAATTCGAGCGCCATCAGTACATGCTCGGCTATCAGTTGGAGCATCGCTTCAATGATGTGGTATCGGCCCGGCAGAATTTCCAGTATCTGGATTCGACGGTCGATTCCGGTCAGGTCTACCAGTATGGTTACGTTCCCGGCACCGATAACCTGGACCGCTATTACACCGGCGCCGATGAAGCGCTGCATGCCTGGAGTGTGGATAACCAGCTGCAGTTCGAGTTTGCCACCGGCGAGCTGTCCCATACGCTGGTCACCGGACTGGATTACCAGCGGCGCAAAACCAAGGTCGCTTATGACGCCGGTTATGGCCTCGCCCCAATCGACCCCTTTACCGGCGCCGAAGGAGCAGCCACTCCGGTGTTCTATCACCAGTATGACGAAGCCCGCTTTCTGGAGCAGACCGGCTTGTATGTTCAAGATCTGATCAGCCTGGGCAACTGGCGGTTATCGCTGGGCGCGCGTCAGGACTGGGTGGATATGGATTTCGAGCAGACCCGCTCGATGTACGGCAATCAAGCTGATGATGCGCGTATCGATCAATTTTCCGGTCGCATCGGATTACTGTACGCCTTCGACAATGGCCTATCACCCTACGCGAGTTTTTCTCAGTCGTTCAACCCCAACGCCACCGGCGCCTACAACGAAACCGCACCCGGCGTGTTTGACATCAGCCTGCTCGATCCAACCGAAGGCGAACAGACCGAAGTCGGCCTCAAGTTCCAGCCGCCCGGCACCCAGGACCTGTATACCATTGCGCTGTTCGACCTGACCCAATCGAATCTGGCTAACAAAGATTCCGGTGAGTCTTTCTACCGCGCAGTGGGCGAAATCAGCTCCCGCGGCGTCGAACTGGAAGCTCGTTTCAAACCTATCGAGCCGGTCAATGTGCTGGCCAGCTACACCTGGATGGACGTGGAGTATTCGAAGGATTTCACCGGCACTGCCGGCGTCAATAACCGTGGCAATACCCCCAATGCAGTGGCGAAGAACATGGCTTCATTGTGGGCTGACTACAGCTTCACCAGCGGCCCATTGGCGAGCCTGCAACTGGGCGCCGGGGTCCGTTATTTCGGCAAGAGCTGGGCGGACGCGGAAAATACCCTGCGCATCCCCTCCTACACCTTGTTCGATGCCTCGGTCGGCTACGATCTCAGCCAGTTGGGTGCGTCCGGGCTGGGCCTGCGCGTCAACCTGAACAATCTGACCGACGAAACCTACGTGGCGGCCTGCAACAGTTTGAGCCAGTGCTATTACGGCGACGAGCGCAACGTCATGGCGACCCTGACCTACGACTTCTGACCACCCGATAAGGCCGCCGGCAGTCTGCCGGCGGCCTTATGCATTTCGGATAAAAATCAATGCGTTCCATCCTGTTGTATCTTCACCGCTACCTTGGACTGGCCATGGCGCTGTTTCTGGCGCTGGCGGGCCTGACCGGCAGCATTCTCGCCTTTCACCATGAGCTGGATGAATGGCTCAACCCCGAGCTGTACCACACCAGCTCCACTGGCCCGGTACTGCCACCGGAGCAACTGGTCGAGCGGGTAGAAACCGCCTGGCCACGCATGCAGGTGTGGTACATGGAGTTTCCCGACGAGGCCGACCATGCCGCGCTACTGGCGATGGTCCCGCGCACCGACCCGGAGACCGGCAAACCCTGGCCCGACAGGCCAATAGTGCGCTATCTGGATCAGGTCACCGGCGAGCAGGTCGGCGAGCGTTACTGGGGTGATTGCTGCTTCTCCCGCCGTAACTTCGTGCCCTTCATGCTGGAGTTTCATTACAACCTGACCCTGCCCGGCAACTGGGGGCTGTGGCTGATGGGGCTGGTGGCCATCGCCTGGGTGCTGGACTGCTTCATCGCCCTGGTATTGACCTTTCCCCGTGGGCGGCCGTTCTGGCAGAAGTGGCAACGGGCCTGGAAGATCAAGCGCGGCCACGCCACGCGGGTCAATCTGGATATTCACCGCGCCGGCGGCCTCTGGCTATGGTTGCTGTTGTTGCCGGTAGCTGTGAGCAGCGTGGCGATGAACCTGCCGGAGCAGATCTTCAAGCCGGTGGTGTCGCTGGTCTCGCCGGTGGCGCCGAGTGTCTATGAAGCACGCAGCGAATTGCCGGCCGAGGAATTGGGCATCACCGGTTATGGCTACGGCGAAGCCTATCAATTGGCGATGGAGCATGCCCGTGAGCTGCAGTTGCTAGAGCCCATCACCGAGTTGTACTACAGCTTCGAATACAACTTCTATGGCGCGGGTTTTGGCGATCATGCCAGCAATGAAGGCAATGCCTGGATCTTTTTCCACGGCACGGACGGTCGTTTGCTGGGGCAGGAAATCCCCGGTCAGGGCACCTGGGGCGAGCGGTTCTTCCAGCTGCAGGCACCTATCCATGGCGGACGGATTCTCGGCCTGCCGGGGCGCATCCTGATTGCTGTCCTGGGTGTGGCGATTTTCGTGCTGTCGATAACCGGAGTGATCATCTGGTGGCGCAAGCGGCAGGCGCGGCAGTTGCGCCGGGCCTGAAAAAACGATCCCGCAGACGAGACCGGCTGCGGGATCACGGGGACAACTCAGCGATGGATCAGAACAGCACGCCCAGCTTGACGCCGAACTCGTTGCTTTCCAGCTCGGTGTTGTCTGCCAGCATGTAATCATCATCCAGCTCGTAATTGGTCTGGGTGTAATACACCCCCGCGGTGAAGGGGAAGCCTTGGCCACGGTCCCAGAGGAAGTTCAGCTCCGCATAGGGGTTGAACTTGTTCTTCAGATCAGCGGTTTCGCTGCCATACCCGGTCAGCTTCACCTTGCCCTCGCCTTCAATGCTGTAACGGGTACCCACCTCCAGCCGGGTGGTCAAGGTGTCACCTTGATGGTGCCACCCGATCGCGGCCTTGGCGAAGGGGCTCTTGTTACTCAGCTCCACGTCGGCGTTACTGCGTTCCAACTCAAAGCGAGTCCAGTCGTAACCCAGACCGACCAGCATGTCGAAGTTGCTGTTGTTGCTCAACGGCATGCGCACACCGAGGTCCGCTTCAGCACGGGCGTCCTTGACCTCGTTGTCATTCTTTTCGCCGTAACGGATATCGGCACCAATCTGGAAAATCGTGCCGGGGCCACCCGTCATCTTGTTGCCGTAATTGTAGAAAATACCACCCTTGCCGACAGTCTCGTCACGACCATCGACATCATCGTTATCCGAGTTCATTTCATATTTGTCAGCAGCGATGATGATGCCCAGATTGGAGACCGGATCTGCAGCCAGAACATAGGTCGACCCAGCCATCAATCCCACGGCAGAAACCGGAATCAATATTTTGCTAAGGCGCATAAGGTATTTCCTCTTGGTTTATTACCTGAGTAAATACCGACCGGCCGGCCGCAAAGAAGTTCGTATTTTCCTACCGATTCGCTACGTAAGACCATGAATGTGAAGGCACCTGATATACTTCGAGACCTTGAATCCTCTCGTCCGCAGTCGCTTGTGATTGCCCATGCGCAGGTAGAAAATTCTTTATGACCGATCGGTATTTCGACCAGCTGGGCACCCATTTCGCGCGCAAGATATACGCCGGCCCCAAGGGTGCGATTCGCCTTGCGGTACTTACTCGCGACCTTCAGGAGTGGCTGGCCGAGCTCACGCCCGAGGGTCAAGCGTTACGGGTTCTGGATGCCGGTGCCGGCTTGGGGCATATCAGCGAATGGCTGTTGCAGCGGGGCCACAGCGTGACGGTCAGCGACCCTGCCGAAGAAATGCTGGACGCCGCTCGCGAGCGCCTGGCAAGCCAGCCGCTGCAGCCGGGCCAGTCTCTGCAGTTTCTGCAGTTGCCGTTGCAGCAGTTGCCGGCCCGGGGCGAGCGCTACGATCTGGTGATCTGTCACGCTGTGCTGGAATGGCTGGCGGACCCGGCCAGCGCCCTGCTTTGCCTGCGGCAACTGATCAACGATGCGGGCGCCGTGTCACTGGCCTTCTACAACCGCGACGCGCTGATCTACAAGAACCTGATCAAAGGCCAGTTCCGCAAGCTGCAACGCAACCAGCTGGCCGGCGAAGGCAAGCGCAGCCTGACACCTCAGCAGCCATTGGACCCACGTGAGGTATATAGCTGGATAGCGGCGGCGGGGTTCGATCGCCGCGAGCAGACCGGCGTGCGGGTATTCCATGACTATATGCACGAGCCGTTCAAGGACGAGGCCGATGCGCAACAGGTGATCGAGCAGGAATTGCTGTATAGCCGGCACCCGGCTTACCGGCATCTGGGGCGCTATCTGCATTGCTGGCTGAGAGCCGATTGACCTATGCGGGCATCCAGCGATCCCGCCGCCACAGCCAGATGAACCAACCGCCGAGCAATACACCGCGCGCCAGCATGAACAGATAGAACCCCAGCCAGATTCCGTGGTTGCCGGTATCACGCAGCAACCAGGCAGCCGGCAGATAGATCAGCAGCACCGCCAGCACCATGGCATTGCGCATGGCGCGCGCGCGGGTGGCGCCGATGAACAATCCATCGAGCAGATAGCTCCAGACCGCCACCAGCGGCATCCAGGCCATCCACGGCAGATAGTCGAAAGCTACCTGGCGGATCGACTCGAGGTCGGTCAACAGGCTGATGATCTGATTGCCGAACAGATTGAATACCAGCACAAAACCCACCCCGACCACCAGTGACCAGAACGTGCTGACGACCAGCACGCGCTTGAGCGCCAACCGGTTGCGCTGGCCCATGGCATGCCCACCGAGCGCCTCGACCGCGTGGGCCAAGCCGTCCAGCCCGTGGGAGGTGAGCAACAAGAAGTTCAGCAGCACCGCATTGGCCGCGACGACCGAGTCGCCCAGCCGGGCGCCTTGCAACACCAGCAGATAGAACACCAGCTCCAGCGCCAGGGTGCGGATCAGTATGTCCCGGTTGGCCCGAATCAGCGGCGCCGCACCACGCAGGCGCAGCGCGTCAGTCCAGCGCATCACCCCGGGATAACGCGCCAATACCGGGCGCAGCAACGCCAGCCCCAGCAGCAGCCCGACGTAATCGCCGATAACCGTCGCCCAGGCCGCCCCGGCCACGCCCCACTCCAACACCACGACGAGGAAAACGTCGAGCACGACGTTGGTGATATTCACCGCCAACAACAGATACAGCGGCGCACGGGCGCGCTGAGCACCGATGAACCAGCCGACCAGCACAAAGTTGGCCAGGGCCGCCGGCAGGCTTACCAGGCGGATATTGAAATAGATCCGCGCCTGTTCCAGCAGCTCGGCGCTGCTATCAAGAAAATACAGGCCCGCGGTCAGCAATGGCTCGTGTACCAGCCACACCAGCAATGCGAGCAGCAGCGCCAGCCATAGCGGCTGCAGCAATACCAGGCGCAGCTTGTCACCGTTATTTTCCCCGCATGCCTGGGCGGCGAAACCGGTAGTACCCATGCGCAGGAAACCGGCGGCCCAGAGAATGAAGGTCATCAGCGTCGCACCCACCGCGACCCCACCCAGATGATGGGCACCATCCAGATGGCCGACCACGGCGGTATCCACCAGCCCGACCAGGGGCACGCTGATATTGGACAGGATCATCGGCGTCGCCAGCGCCCAGACCCGGCGATGGGTCAGACGATGGCGCGCGGTGGCAAGCAGACCAGAGGGGGTCAAGACAGCGAGTCCCGCATTCAGATATCAGCCACCGGAGCGCTTGGCCTTGAAGCCTTCATCAATCAGCCATTGGCAAAGCATGTCAGCACGATCACCCTGAATCTCGATTACCCCATCCACCACCGACCCGCCGCAACCGCAGCGGCCTTGATGCGCTTGGCCAGGGTCTTGAGTTCGTCGGCCGGCAATGCCAGGCCACTGATAGTGGTCACCGTCTTGCCGCCACGCCCCTTGGTCTCCCGGCGTACCCTGGCGACGCCGTCGCCAGCGGGTATCTGCGGCTGACCACAGGTACAGGCATCCTGCGGTTGTCGACAGTCGGGGCACATACGCCCCGCATCGGTGGAGAATACCAGCCCGCCAAGTGAGCCGAATCCTGTCTGGCGCTTGCTCATAATGCTGTTTGCCTCAACCCTGCTCAAGCAATCGACGCAGGTCGATCAGGGCCGCGTTGGCGCGAGACAGATAATTGGCCATGACCAGCGAATGATTGGCCAACACGCCAAAACCGCCGCCATTGAGGATCATCGGGCTCCACATGGGGGCCTGGGTGGCCTCCAGCTCACGGATGATCTGACGCAGGCTGACCAGAGCATTCTTGTTGTTCAGCACGTCAGCATAATCCTTCTCCACCGCGCGCAGCAGGTGGACCAGCGCCCAGGCACTGCCGCGGGCTTCGTAGAAGACGTTGTCGATCTGCAACCATGGGGTCTGCTTGCGTTCACGCCCGCCCTCGTTCAAGGGAGTGCGAGCCACACTGGCCGACAGTCGCTGGGACAGCGAGCCCAGTCGCGTGCTGACATCGTTGATCCAGCCAGCCAGGTTGTCGGCACGGGTGTAGAAACTGGCGTTGCCGCTTTCCAGGCGCTCGATGTAATCATCCAGCTGCCGGATCCCGGCACGGTATTCATTTTCACTGGCGGGCAGGGCCCAGCTTTTGTGATCGAAGTGGAACAGCGGCTCGGCCTTGGAGAGAGCCGCATCTTCAGTGGACTGGGATTGCGAGCGGGCCATGTCGCGGCGCATGGAGCGGGTAATATCTCGTACCTGCACCAGCACACCAAATTCCCAGCTGGGCATGTTGTCCAGCCAAAGACCGGGCGGAGTGATGTCATTGCTGATAAAACCGCCGGGCTTGTCCAGCAAGGTACGGGCAACTTCCCTGACGGTGCGGGCTGTGTAGGAGCCCGTGGTCAGCGAGTCCATATTGCCCACCGGCACGACGTTCAGATCTTCCAGATCAGGCTCGCGACTCCAGTACCAACCGAGCAGCAGACAGACGACCAGATAAACCAACAGCACCACGGCTATCGTCTTGCCCAGCACTCGCTTGTTCTCGTTATCAAGCAGGCCTGCCCCGCCCTCGGTATCGCGTCTACGCCTGGAAAATTTCATCGACCCTCTCCCCTTCTCTGTGCAGCCGCAAGCATAGCATCTGTGCCCGGCGTTCACACCGCTCAGACCGTTCAGAGCGGCCCTTTTGACCCATTTCGGTTAGAATGACTGCTCCCGCCTTTCAGGACACTATTCATGGCCGCCATCGGACACTTCAACAACCTGTCGATCGTTAAACATACGGGCTTCGGCCTCTACCTCGACGGCGGCCCACATGGTGAGATCCTGCTGCCCAATCGTTACATCCCCAAGGATCAGCCCACCGAGATCGGCGACTGGCTGCGGGTGTTCATCTATCGGGACAGCGAAGACAAGCTGATCGCCACCACCCAGCGGCCCAAGGTCCAGGTTGGGGAGTTCGCCAGCCTCAAGGTGGTCGAGATTACCCGCGTCGGGCTGTTTCTGGATTGGGGACTGCCCAAGGACCTGTTGTTGCCGCATTCCGAGGAGAAACGCCCGCTCCAGGTCGGCGATCATTGCGTGGTGTATGTCTACCTCGACAAACACAGCGAACGCATCACCGCCACCGCGCGGCTGGACCGCTACCTCGACCAGACGCCCGCCAGCTATCAGCCTGGCGAAACCGTGGACCTGCTGATCGTCGAGCCCTCAGACCTGGGCTACAAGGCGATCATCAACCATCGTCACTGGGGGCTGGTGCACAAGAACGAGATGTTCAAACCCCTGCGGTCCGGCCGGCGCGAACGGGGATATATCCGCGAAGTACGCCCGGACGGCAAGGTCAGCCTGAGCCTGCAGCCGGTGGGACGCGATGCTGGCGACAGCCTGCAGGCGCTGATCATGCAGACACTGGAAGAAAACAATGGTGTGCTGAACCTCAGCGACAAGAGCGCGGCTCCGGAAATCGCCCGGCTGTTCGGCGTCAGCAAAGGCAGCTTCAAAAAGGCCATCGGCGGACTCTACCGCCAGGGGCTCATCGTCATCCATCCAGACCGGATCGAACGTGCCTGATAAATCCGGTGGCAATGTGTCACTGGTATTCGCGGCGCCAGCCTTTAATATACCGGCAAGCTCTTTTCGGATATGCCCATGTCGTTGATACGTCTTCTGTTGATTACCCTGCTGCTCGGCAACGCTGCCCTGGCTAGCGCCAATACCGCAGGCAATACCGGGATCGATAACCTGTTCGGCAGCGCCAATGTGGGCAGCACCACCGAGTTTCTACCGGTGCACCAGGCCTTTCGCGCCGGTATTGTCGAGGCGGAGGCCGAACGCATCCAGCTGCAGTTCGACATCGCTCCTGAGTACTACCTGTACCGGCACCGGCTGAAATTCGAGCTGCTCGGTGGCGATGGTCAGATCACCCAGGTCAAACTGCCGGACGGCGTGGACCGCACCGACGAGTTCTTCGGCGATGTCGAGGTGTACTACAACAGCCTCAACGTGGAGCTGGCTGTCGCGCCGGGCAGCGCTCCGGCCAGCCAGTTGCGCGTCGAGTACCAGGGCTGCGCCGATGCCGGATTGTGCTATCCACCGGAGATTCTGCTGCTGGACCTGCCGTCTGCAGCCGGCACCAGCGCCTCAGGCAGCACCGGCTCCGCTGCCGACAGCACAGCGCCTGCCAATGACTCCTCCCTGTGGCTGTCGCTGCTGTTGCTGTTCGCCGCCGGCCTGGCGCTGACTTTCACTCCCTGCGTGCTGCCCATGGTGCCGATTCTCACCAGCATGGTGCTGGGTCGCGAGAATATCGATCGCCCGCGGCCTTTGCCCTGTCGCTCAGCTACGTACTTGGCATGGCGCTTACCTTCGCCGCAGTCGGTGCGCTGATCGGCCTGTTCGGCGCCGCATTGAATATCCAGGCACGCCTGCAATCACCCTGGGTGCTGGGCGTGTTCGCCGTCTTCTTCGTGGTCTTCGCCCTGGCCATGTTCGACGTATTCAACCTGCGCCTGCCCGCCTTTATTCGCGGCCCGGCGGAAAATCTCGGTAATCGCGCCCAGGGTGGCTCGATCCCCGGCGCGGCGGTCATGGGCGCGCTGTCCTCATTAGTGGTCTCGCCGTGCATTTCCGCGCCACTGGCCGGCGCATTGATCTATATCAGCGCCACTGGTGACGCCTGGGGCGGCGCCCTGCGCCTGTTTGCCCTGGCCATCGGGATGGGGGTGCCTCTGATTCTGGTAGCGATGTTCGGCAAGACCCTGCTGCCCCGCTCCGGCCCCTGGCTCAACCAGGTCAAGCAGGCCTTCGGCTTCGGTTTGCTGGCCGTGGCCATCTGGTTGCTGGAACGAATCATTCCCGGCCCGCTGAGCCTGGCGCTGTGGGCAGCACTGGCGGCAGGCGTTGCCGTCCAGCTCGGCCTGTTCGACCGGGGGCCGCGCAGCGGCATCGCCCGGGTGGCCCAGGCTGCGGCGCTGTTGTTCGCCATCTACTCAGCCGCCGCCCTGTTCGGCGCGCTGGCCGGCAGTTCTGATCCGCTGCGGCCGCTGCACGCGCTTGGCAACAGCAGCTCAGCAGTCAACAACAGCGAAACCAGCTATTTCACCAAGGTCACCACCGCCGAGGGGGTCCGCCAACAACTGGAGCAGGCGCGTGCAGCAGGTCGTCCGGCGATCGTCGAGCTGTCCGCCGATTGGTGCATCAGCTGCAAGGTGATCGAGCGGGAGATCATCAACCACCCCAGCGTGCGGGCGGGCCTGGACGGGTTCGTACGCGTGCAGTTGGATGTGACCGATAATACAGCCGACCAACGCGCCTGGCTGACCGAACAACAACTGTTCGGACCGCCCGCGTTCCTGTTTCTGGATAGCCAGGGACAGGAGATTCCCGAGCTGCGGATTCAGGGCGAAGTGCCGCGCGAGACTTTCATTCGCTATATGAATGCAGCGGTGGAGGCTGGTTGATGGGCTCCGCCCTCCTCAATCAAATTCCGCAAAAACCCAGCCATCATGCTGACATCTGATGACATACCACTGGTTCTGGACAGCTCTTTAGTAATCCGGCAAACTCTTCGCCCATTGATGACCGTCGAGTCAATTGCCAACCAACGCCCCGGAATTTTCTGAATGGCCAGTTTCCTGGTTCTGCATGGACCCAATCTGAATCTGCTCGGCAGCCGCGAACCCGGTGTGTACGGTGCCGTCACCCTGGAGCAGATCAACAACCGACTGCTCGAACAGGCCCAGCGCGATGGCCACCAGCTGCAGGTGCTGCAAAGCAACGCCGAGTACCAGCTGATCGACCGCATTCACGCCGCCCGGGACGAAGGCATCGATTTCATCATCATCAATCCCGCCGCCTTTACCCATACCAGTGTCGCAATACGTGACGCATTGCTGGCGGTGAGCATCCCATTCATCGAAGTGCATCTTTCCAACGTGTACAGACGCGAAGCCTTCCGTCATCACTCCTATTTTTCGGACATCGCCGAGGGAGTCATCTGCGGGCTGGGAGCTGAAGGTTACGCACTGGCTCTGCAAGCGGCTGTACGCAGACTCGAACAAAACTGAAACGATCAACATTTGCCCTGGAGCGCAAGTACCAATGGATATCCGCAAAGTAAAGAAACTCATCGAACTGCTTGAAGAATCCGGCATCGACGAGCTGGAGATTCACGAAGGCGAAGAATCCGTTCGGATAAGCCGGCACAGCCAGCAGGCCGCCATGCCCCAACAGTATTTCCAGGCCCCGGTCGCCGCTGCACCAGCACCTGCCGCAGCTCCGGCTGCCGCCGCCCCTGCCGCCGAAGCCGCTCCGGCCGAGCCGTCCGGCCACCTGGTTCGCTCGCCGATGGTCGGTACCTTCTACCGCTCGCCGTCGCCTGAATCGCCTTCCTTTGTTGAAGTCGGCCAGACCGTCAAGGCCGGCGACGTGCTGTGCATCGTTGAAGCCATGAAGATGATGAACCACATCGAAGCGGACAAGACCGGTGTCATCCAGGCGATCCTGGTGGACAACGGCCAGCCGGTGGAATTCGATCAACCCCTGTTCAGCATCGCCTGAGCCCGACCCGGAGGCTGCGATGCAGAAAGTACTCATAGCCAACCGTGGCGAAATTGCACTGCGCATCATCCGCGCCTGCAAAGAGCTGGGGTTGAAGACCGTGGCAGTGCATTCCACTGCCGACCGCGAACTCATGCACCTGGCGATGGCTGACGAAACCGTCTGCATCGGCCCGGCCGTCGCGACCGAGTCATACCTGAACATCCCTCGCATCATCAGCGCGGCGGAAGTCACTGGCGCCGACGGTATCCACCCCGGCTACGGCTTCCTGGCGGAAAACGCCGATTTCGCCGAACAGATCGAGAATTCCGGCTTCACCTTTATCGGCCCCAGCGCCGAGGTGATTCGCCTGATGGGTGACAAGGTCTCGGCCATTGCCGCCATGAAGAAGACCGGCGTACCGACGGTGCCCGGCTCCGATGGTCCGTTGCCCGAGAACGAGGACGAGTGCCTGAAGATCGGCCGTCGGGTCGGTTATCCAGTGATCATCAAGGCCGCCGGTGGTGGTGGTGGTCGCGGCATGCGCGTGGTGCACAAGGAAGAAGAGCTGATCAAATCGATCCGCCTGACCCGCACCGAAGCCGGCGCGGCCTTCGGCAACCCGATGGTCTACCTGGAAAAATTCCTGACCAACCCGCGTCACGTGGAAGTGCAGGTACTGTCCGACGGCCAGGGCCACGCCATTCATCTGGGCGACCGCGACTGCTCCCTGCAACGCCGCCACCAGAAGATCATCGAAGAAGCCCCTGCCCCCGGTATCGACGAGAAGGCCCGTGCCGAGGTTCAGGCCCGCTGCGTTCAGGCTTGTATCGACCTGGGCTACCGTGGCGCCGGTACCTTCGAGTTTCTCTATGAGAACGGCGAGTTCTTCTTCATCGAGATGAACACCCGGATTCAGGTGGAGCACCCGATCTCCGAGATGGTTACCGGCATCGACATCGTCAAGGAGCAGATCCGTATTTGCGCCGGCGAGCCGTTGAGCATCAAGCAGGAAGATGTGGTCATTCGTGGTCATTCCATCGAGTGCCGGATCAACGCCGAAGACCCGAACAGCTTCATGCCAAGCCCCGGTACGGTGACTTTCTTCCACGCGCCCGGTGGCAACGGCGTGCGGGTAGATTCGCACCTGTACAGCGGCTACAAGGTACCGCCGAACTATGATTCGCTGATCGGCAAGCTGATCACCTACGGCGCCAGCCGGGATGAAGCCATGATGCGCATGCGCAACGCCCTGGATGAGCTGGTGGTTGACGGCATCAAGACCAATACCCCGCTGCACCGTGAACTGGTGCGGGACCCCGAGTTCTGCAAGGGTGGAGTCAACATCCACTACCTGGAACACAAGCTGGGTATCAGCTGATCCGATAAGCTCGTTGTCAGCTTATCAACCGGACCGGGAGGCAGAGCATCGCTTCCCGGTTTTTTATTTCCGCTGTTAGCTTTAAGCTTCCCCTTTTCCCAAGGAAACATTATGCCCTGGCTCCAACTGCGTCTTGCCATTACCCCCGATCAGGCCGAGCCGATGGAGGACCTGCTGCTGGGGCTGGACGCCGTGTCGGTAACCTTTATGGACGCCGAGGATCAGCCGATCTTCGAACCGGACCTGGGTACGACGCCATTGTGGTCGCACACTCATCTGCTGGCGCTGTTCGAAGCCGACGCCGACCCGCAAACCCTGCTCGCTCAACTGCAACAGATCTGGCCAGGCGAGTTACCGGAACACCAATTCGAAGAGATCGCCGACCAGGACTGGGAACGCAGCTGGATGGACAACTTCCAGCCGATGCGCTTCGGCCGTCGCCTGTGGATCGTACCCAGCTGGCACGAGGCGCCGGAGCCGGACGCGGTGAATCTGCTGCTGGACCCCGGCCTGGCCTTCGGCACAGGTACTCACCCGACCACCGCCTTGTGCCTGGAATGGCTGGATGGCCAACAACTGGACGGCTTGCAGGTGATCGACTTCGGTTGTGGCTCGGGCATTCTGGCCATCGCCGCGCTGCTGCTGGGCGCCGACCGGGTCGTGGGAACCGATATAGACCCCCAGGCCCTGGAAGCCTCCCGGGACAATGCCCAGCGCAACCAGTTGGCGGACGCAAGCCTGCCGCTATACCTGCCCGCTGACATGCCGGCCGAGCCGGCGGACTTGGTAGTAGCCAATATCCTGGCCGGCCCGCTGGTCAGCCTGGCGCCCCAGTTGACCAGTCTGGTCAAGCCCGGCGGCCGCATCGCCCTGTCCGGCATTCTCGCCGAGCAGACAGACGACATTCTTGCCGCCTACCGTGACGCTTTCGAGCTGGACCCGGTGGCGAACAAGGATGGCTGGATTCGGGTCAGCGGTGTGCGGCGCGACGTAGCGCTGTGACGCGCTTGCGGGCACAATAACATCCACGTCGCACTGTGATGCGTTCCTGATTTTTCGCCGGTAAGGGATTCGAATGAGCGAGCCGCTGGTCACCCAATGCCCCTTTTGCCAGACCCGTTTCCGGCTGACACCGGAACAATTGCAGGTCGCCGCCGGCAATGTGCGTTGTGGTGCCTGCCTGGAAGTCTTCCATGCTGCCGATACCGCCGTGCCTGCATCACCACCCGCTTCAGCACCGCAGCCGGCGGCACCGCAACGGCAGTCCGCATTGCTTGATGACGATCTGGATGAGCCCGACCTGCAGGCCCTGGGGTTGGACGAGTCGATCATCGATGAGGTCAACCCCGGTGGCATGACCGGCCATCGGCGCACCGGATTGGAAGCGGCAGCGACCGAGCCCCCTGCCGCCACTCAGACCACCGTCGAGGCGCAAGCTGACGAGCCGGCAACCGACGGTTTCGCCGATCTGCATGAGGACTTTCTCGCCACGCCCCCGGCCCAGGATTTTGGCCCGGACTTCGATCACAACCGGCTTGGCATCCAAAGCCTGCGACCAGTCGATGAGGAATATGCCGACCGGGGCATCTTCCGCCGCGACCAGCCCGCCGATACCCCCCGACCCGCACCCGAGCCTACTAGCGACGATACCGGGACGGCAGCCATCGCAGCCGACCCGACCGTCGCCGATGGGCCGGGGACTGATGACCGTCAGGAGCCGATCATCAGCCCCATGCTCTGGCCAGAATTGGATGAGGCGCTACTGGAAACGCCGCCGGCCCGCCGCCGTCAGCGCCCCTGGCTGTGGGGCACGCTCTGTGTGCTGGCATTGTTGGCCTTGCCGGCACAGTTCATCTATTACAATTTCGATGCCCTGGCCCGTGACCAGCGCAGCCGGCCGCTGCTCGAGAACCTGTGCTTTCTCGCCCAATGCGAACTACCGGCCCGGGTGGATATCAGCCGTATCCGCAGTGCCAATCTGCTGGTGCGCCAGCATCCCGAGTTTCCCAACGCCCTAGCCATCGATGTGATTCTCTACAACCGGGCGGATTTCGAGCAGCCGTTTCCGGTGTTGCAGATGCACTTCACCGATGCCGGTGGTCGTAATGTGGCCAGCCGGCGCTTCCGTCCAGAGGAGTATCTCTCGGGTGAACTGGCCGGCGTCCGGCTGATGCCTCCACAGACGCCAATCCATGTGGCCCTCGACATGCTTGATCCGGGCCCGCAGGCCAGCGGCTACAGTCTGGAATTTGCCAGCCCCTGAGCAATGGGGCTTGGCACGACTCAGTCGACCCATTGATCAAATATCAGCCAGACAGTCTTTATATGGTCATCGGTAGCAGGTATGATAGCGGCCCTCTTCACATTTCTGACCCTGCCCGAACACGTCCTGCGGTTTTGGGGCGCACACCATTGACCAACGAGTACAGGGATGGACATGCAGTGATCAGCATCGGACCCTATCAGTTGACCAGCCGCGTGATCCTGGCTCCCATGGCCGGTGTAACAGATCGCCCATTCCGCAGCATGTGCCGGAAACTGGGTGCCGGCCTGGTGGTCTCGGAGATGGTCACCAGTGATACCCGCCTCTGGCATAGCCGCAAATCCCGCCAACGCCTCGATCATAGCGGCGAGCCGGCACCCCGTTCAGTGCAGATTGCCGGCGGCGACCCGCAGATGATGGCCGATGCCGCGCGGATGAACCGCGACAATGGCGCCCAGATTATCGATATCAACATGGGTTGCCCGGCGAAGAAGGTCTGCAACAAGGCCGCCGGTTCCGCCCTGTTACGCGACGAGCGGCTGGTGACGGAGATTCTTGAAGCCGTGGTCGGCGCCGTGGATATTCCGGTGACGCTGAAGATCCGTACCGGCTGGGACCCAGAGCACCGCAACGGCGTGACGATCGCGCGCATCGCCGAGCAGAGCGGTATCCAGGCACTGGCCGTGCATGGCCGCACCCGCAGCGAGCTGTACACCGGGCAGGCCGAGTACGACACCATCGCCCGCATCCGCCAGGCAATTTCCATCCCGCTGTTCGCCAATGGCGATATCGACTCTCCGGAGAAAGCCCTCGATGTGCTGGAGCAGACCGGCGCCGATGCGGTAATGATCGGCCGCGCCGCCCAGCGCCGTCCCTGGATCTTTGGCGAGATCGAGCACTATCTGCGCCACGGCGAATCGCTGCCCGAACCGGGCCTGGCCTGGCAGCAGACCCTGCTGCTGACTCACCTTGATGCCTTGCATGAATTCTATGGCGAACAGCAGGGCGTGCGCATCGCCCGCAAGCATGTCGGCTGGCAACTGGAAGCACTCCCCGGAGCCGAAGAGTTCCGCCGCCACTTCAACCGCATGGATTGTGCCCAGCAGCAACGCCTTGCGATTGCAGACTTCTTCAACCGCTTGATGGATGGAGGCCTCGCGGCATGAACCAACTGAATACATCCCAGATCGACGGAAACCTACCCGTGAGCGAGACCCCCGAGGCAGATCTATCCTGCCCCCCGAACGACCCCCTGGCCGGAACACAGACCCTGCGCGACAGTGTCGAACAGGCGCTGCGTAACTACTTCGAGCATCTGGACGGCCAGGATGTCACCGACGTCTACAACATGGTGCTGGCGGAAATCGAAGCGCCGCTGCTGGAAAGTGTCATGGACTACGTGCGCGGCAACCAGACCCGCGCCTCGGAGGTGCTGGGGCTGAACCGCGGCACCCTGCGCAAAAAGCTCAAACAGTACGGCCTGCTCTGAGCGCGCAACCTGTTTTTCGCTTGAAGCCTCGCCGCTTGAAGCTGTTTTTTCACCAACCTGATATGGATCCAAGATGACCGACCAAACCACCCGCCTGCCGGTACGCCGCGCGCTGATCAGCGTCTCGGACAAGACCGGTATTGTCGATTTCGCCCGTGAACTCAGCGCGCTGGGCGTGGACATTCTGTCCACCGGCGGCACCTACAAACTGCTGCGGGACAATGGCATCGACGCCGTGGAAGTCGCCGATTACACCGGCTTCCCGGAAATGATGGACGGTCGGGTGAAAACGCTGCATCCGAAGATCCATGGCGGCATTCTCGGCCGTCGCGATCTGGATGGCGCAGTCATGGCCGAGCATGGCATCCAGCCGATCGACATGGTGGTGGTCAACCTTTACCCCTTCGCGGCGACCGTGGCCAAACCTGGCTGCACCCTGCCCGACGCTATCGAGAATATCGACATTGGCGGCCCGACCATGGTCCGCTCGGCTGCCAAGAATCACAAGGATGTCGCGATCGTGGTCAATGCTGGTGATTACGCCAGCCTGCTGGACGGCCTCAAACAAGGTGGCCTGACCTACGCCCAGCGTTTCGATCTGGCGCTCAAGGCGTTCGAGCACACCGCAGCCTATGACGGCATGATTGCCAATTATCTGGGCACCATCGACCAGAGCCGCGATACGCTGAGCACCAATGACCGCGCCGCCTTCCCGCGCACCTTCAATAGCCAGTTCATCAAGACTCAGGACATGCGCTACGGGGAGAACCCGCACCAGAGTGCCGCCTTCTACCGCGAAGCCGAGCCGGCGGAGGCTTGCATCGCCACCGCCACCCAGCTGCAGGGCAAGGAACTGTCCTACAACAATGTTGCCGACACCGACGCCGCGCTGGAGTGCGTCAAGAGCTTCAGCAAGCCGGCTTGCGTCATCGTCAAGCACGCCAACCCCTGCGGTGTAGCGGTGGTCCCGGAAGACGAAGGTGGCATTCGCAAGGCTTATGAGCTGGCCTTCGCCACCGATAGCGAATCCGCCTTCGGCGGCATCATCGCCTTCAACCGCGAGCTGGACGGCGACACAGCCAAGGCTATTGTCGAGCGCCAGTTCGTCGAAGTGATCATCGCGCCCAGCGTCAGCGCCGAAGCCCGCGACATTGTTGCCGCCAAAGCCAATGTGCGCCTGCTCGAATGCGGCCAGTGGCCGGCCGAACGGGTCCAGGACCTGGACTACAAGCGCGTCAATGGCGGCCTGCTGGTGCAAAGCCGGGATACCGGCATGATCACCGAAGCCGACCTTAAAGTGGTGACCAAGCGCGCGCCGACCGAGAAGGAAATCCACGACCTGATTTTTGCCTGGAAGGTAGCCAAGTTCGTTAAATCCAACGCCATCGTCTATGCCAGCAACCGCCAGACCATCGGTGTGGGCGCCGGCCAGATGAGCCGGGTCAACTCCGCGCGCATTGCCGCCATCAAGGCTGAGCATGCCGGTCTGCCGGTCGAGGGCGCGGTCATGGCTTCCGACGCCTTCTTCCCGTTCCGCGATGGTATCGATAACGCTGCGGCCGTGGGTATCCGTGCGGTGATCCAGCCCGGCGGTTCCATGCGCGACCAGGAAGTGATCGATGCCGCTGATGAGGCCGGTATTGCCATGGTATTCACCGGCATGCGTCACTTCCGTCACTGAGTAGGGTTACGGCCGCGCTGAAGCCGCATCTGCTGGCTTCAGCGCGGCCTTGTTTCGAGTTGCTAGCGGAACCCCAAATGCAATTTTGAGGTATACAGAATGAATGTACTGATTATCGGCAGTGGCGGGCGTGAGCATGCCCTGGCGTGGAAAGTGGCGCAGGATGAGCGCGTCGAGAAAGTCTTTGTCGCCCCGGGCAACGCCGGTACCGCAATCGAGGCCAAGTGCGAGAACCTGGCCATTGATGTGCTGGAACTGGACAAGCTGGCCGACTTTGCCGCTGCCAATGTCGCGCTGACCATCGTCGGCCCTGAAGCCCCGCTGGTTGCGGGCGTGGTCGACCTGTTCCGCGAGCGCGGCCTGCAATGCTACGGCCCGACTGCCGGCGCCGCCCAACTGGAAGGCTCCAAGGCTTTCACCAAGGACTTCCTGGCGCGCCACAAGATTCCCACCGCCGATTACGCCAACTTCACCGAAGTCGAACCGGCGCTGGCCTACTTGCGTGACAAAGGCGCGCCGATCGTGATCAAGGCTGACGGCCTGGCCGCCGGCAAGGGCGTGATCGTCGCCATGACACTGGCAGAGGCCGAAGCAGCGGTCCGCGACATGCTGGCGGGTAACGCCTTCGGTGCAGCCGGCTCACGGGTAGTCATCGAGGAGTTCCTGGATGGCGAGGAAGCCAGCTTCATCGTCATGGTCGACGGCGAGCATGTATTGCCGATGGCCACCAGCCAGGATCACAAGCGGGTCGGCGATGGCGACACCGGCCCCAATACCGGCGGCATGGGCGCTTACTCCCCCGCACCGGTGGTGACCAGTGCAGTACACCAGCGGGTCATGGACGAAGTCATCTGGCCGACCGTGCGCGGCATGGCGGCTGAAGGAAATGTCTATACCGGCTTCCTGTATGCTGGCCTGATGATCGACAAGTCGGGCGCACCCAAGGTGATCGAATTCAATTGCCGCTTCGGTGACCCAGAGACCCAGCCCATCATGCTGCGTCTGCAGAGCAGCCTGGTGGAGCTGATCGAGGCTGCCCTCGCAGGTAACCTAGACCGTACCGATGCCCGCTGGGATCCTCGCCCAAGCCTGGGCGTGGTGCTGGCGGCCGGTGGCTACCCGGGCGACTATGCCAAGGGCCAGGTTATCAGCGGTCTCGATCAGGCGACCAGCGCCGATGGCAAGGTATTCCATGCGGGTACCGCGCTGCAGGACGGCAACGTCGTCACCCAAGGTGGACGTGTGCTGTGCGCCACCGCACTGGGTGACAGCGTCAAGGCAGCGCAGCAGGGCGCTTATGATCTTGCCGAAAAGATCAGCTGGGATGGCTGCTTCTACCGCTCGGATATCGGCTACCGCGCCATCGAGCGGGAAAGCTGATTTACAACCCGCCGACCCTTGGTCCGGTCGGCGGGTTATCTGCCATGCCGTGGCTATCACCTGGCCAGCCTTGCACTCGGCCGTGCAGCTCAGCAGAATAGTCGTTCATTGCCCAAGGATAGGACAGATAAATTGAAGCAGACTCTGAGGTTGTTGTGCGCCAGTCTGGTGGGCCTTTGTCTGTTGATGGACAATCTGTGGGCTCAGGACGCTGGCAGTGCGCATTCAGGCTACCAGACCTTCGTCGATACCAGCGGTCAGCTGGCATTGAATGACATTCTTTCCAATCGCTACGCCAACCTGTTCGTTCCCAGCACCGGCAGCCCCTTCAAACTGCCCGGCGGGACTGCCGCACTGTGGGTGCAGGTGCCATTGCAGCATCAGGACACCTACCTGCTGGAACTGCACAACCCGAGCATTGCCCGTATCCATGTTTATCTCCTGAGAAACGATGTGTTGCGCGCGGCGTATACCGGCGGCACCACCAATGCCCGCGCCACGGTGCCCCTGCCCCATGAGGGTTTCGCCTTTCCCATCAACGTGCAGGCCAGCCCCGAACAGAAACTACTGGTACGGCTACAGAACGATTATCCGGTCAGCACGCATATCAGTCTGGTGACACTGAGCGAAGCCACCCGCATCCACACCCGGCATCAGGCGCTGCAGGGCATGCTGGTCGGTCTGCTGCTGGGGCTGGCGTTGAATTGCCTGTTGCAGGGTTCATTGCGCAACGACCCGCTGCATCTGCTCATGGCAATAAGCGCCCTCCTGTTCGGCCTGAGCAGCCTCAGCGGCGTCGGCTGGGCGCTGCATAACCTGGAGTTCCTACAAGGCCGTACCGGGGCCTTGCTGCATCTGTCCGGCCTGGTTGTACTTGCCGCGACCCTGCATGGCCTGTATCCGATCCCCGGCACCGCGGGTGATCGCAGTGAGCGCATCGCCATTCTGCTGGTCGGCGCCCTCATACTACTGCTCAGCATCGCACTGCCCGGTCTGCTCGAACAGACGCTGTCGATCGTACGCATCGGTCTGCCGCTGACCATGGCCTTGCTGAGCGCCGTAATGCTGTGGCGGCGTGAGCATATCGACCGGTTGTTTCTGTGCGGCACGCTGCTGTTGATCGGTAGCTGGCTGCTCGAACAGGCGCTCGGTGTACCGCCCCATGACCTGACCCGGCACCTGGTCGACTTTCTGTTGTGGGGCGCGCTGGCCTGCTATTCCGCCAGCCTTTACCGGCGCCTGCAACGCAACATGATCAAGCGCGTCAGGCAGCGCCACGAGGAAGCGGCCTTGCTGGCTCAGCGCAATGCCCGGGCGGAGTTCCTGGCCCGCATCAGTCATGAAGTTCGCACGCCCATGAACGGGGTGCTGGGCATGTCCGAGCTGCTGCTCAACACGGCCCTCTCGTCCAAGCAACGCGATTACGTGCAGACCATCCATGGATCAGGCACCGAGCTGCTGAGCCTGATCAATGACATTCTGGACATCTCACGGCTGGAGTCCGGGCAACTGACGCTCGATAACCTGCGCTTCGACCTGCACGCATTGATCAATGACTGCCTCGAGAACCATCGCAACCGCCTCGCCAGCCAGCCAATAGAACTCATCGGCTTTATTCACCCGGATGTCCCCCAATTGATGGAAGGTGATCCGGCCCGTCTGCGGCAGGTCATCATGAGTCTGCTGAACAGTGCCACGCTGAATACTGCCGACGGCGAGATTCTACTGGCCGTCGGTCTGGAACGTCAGGCCTCCGACCTCCCGGTGCTGCGTCTGGCCATTCAGGACAGCGGCCACGGCATGAGTGCCGATGCCCGCAGCAGCCTGCTGGACATTGCCACCCCCGGTGAGCGACTGCTGCGCATACTTGAAGGCCAGGGACAGTTGTCGCTGTACATTTCGCAACAGCTGATCCGCATGATGGGTGGCCAGGTGGGTATCAAGGAAGGCGCCGGAGGACTGCCCGGCGGCGCGGCGGCTGCCGGGACCACCGTGTGGGTGTCGATACCGGCACGCTTTATCGACAGCCCGGTGGAGGCCGATCAACAGGGCCGCTGTCTGGTCGACCGCAGCATCCTCATCGTCGATGACAATGCCACCTCCCGCAAGGTACTGCAGCAGCAGGCCAGCGCCTGGCAAATGGCACCCCGCACCGCCTCCAGCGGCCGTGAGGCGCTGGCCATCCTGCGCGCCCAGGCCAACCTTGACAGCCCCTTCGATATCCTGGTGGTCGACCAGTCCATGCCCGGCATGACCGGCCTGGAACTGGCCAGCAAGATCAAGGACGACCCGATCATCAGCAATGACCTGCTGGTGGTCATGCTGACCGGCGTGAACCAGCTGCCCAGCCGTATCGTTGCCCGTAATGCTGGGATCCACCGGGTGCTGAACAAACCGGTATCCGGCCATACTCTGCGGGCTACCCTGATCGACGGCTGGCTGCAACGTCGCGAACAAGCCACCGCCACGCTGCGCCGGGAAGCGCAGCAGCCTTCGGAACAGAGTTCGGAACAGGCTGATTTTATGGTGCTGGTCGCTGAGGACAACGCCGTTTCCACCCGTGTGATTCAGGGCATGCTGTCAAAACTGAAAGTGGCCTGCGAGGCGGTGGAGAATGGCCGGGAGGCGGTGCAAGCGGTTACCCAGAATCGTTATGACCTGGTCCTGATGGATTGCGAGATGCAGGAGATGGACGGGTTTACCGCCACGGAGCAGATCCGCCAATGGGAGCAGCAACATGCCCTGTCGCCGATTCCGATCATTGCCCTGACCGCTCACATCCTCCCGGAGCATCGCGAGCGGGCACGTCGCTCCGGTATGAATGGCCACATGGCCAAGCCGATCGACCTGGCCCAACTCAAGGCGCTACTGGATCATTGGATGGCGCAGCGAACGCCCCGATCAAAGGACCGTTGAGAGCCCGCCTGTGAATGCAGCCGGACCGCTGCACCCGTCGTGGCGACGGCATAGTTGGCCAGCAGGGTGTTGACTATGGTTTTGATCGACATGGGGGCAGCTCCTCCTGTTTGAACTGCCAACCATACTGCCCCGACGATACGGCCTCGACCATTGAAATGCTTCAATGGTCGCCATAGATCGAATTACCTGCCCAGAGAGTACCGCCCCGCTCCGTCAGGAGCCGGGCGGTCATTCAACGTTGCGGGCGATTTGCCCCACCACGCCGCTTGCTCTTGCCGGCACCGGTTTCCCGCGGCGGCAGGCCAGTGTGCTGAGTGAGCAGCTGGCCGGCCTTCGGAGTGCCCGGCTTGGTGGACTGCTTGCGCCGGGCGCTGTGGTAGCCGCCTTCGATCGCCGGCTGGAAGGTCGGAATCAGATGCTGCTTGCTGTTACCGATAAGATCGGCGCGGCCCATTTCCTTGAGCGCCTCGCGCAGCATCGGCCAGTTGTTGGCATCGTGATAACGCAGGAATGCCTTGTGCAAACGACGCTGCTTCTCACCTTTGACGATGCCCACCTCTTCGGTCTTGTAACCCACCTTGCGCAGCGGGTTCTTGCCTGAGTGGTACATGGCTGTGGCAGTTGCCATCGGAGAGGGATAGAACGCCTGTACCTGATCCGCCCGGAATCCGCTGCGTTTGAGCCACAGGGCCAGATTCATCATGTCTTCATCGGTGGTACCCGGATGGGCGGCGATGAAATAGGGAATCAGATATTGTTCCTTGCCTGCCTCCCGGCTGTACTTCTCGAACATCTTCTTGAAGGTGTCGTAACTACCGATGCCCGGCTTCATCATCTTCGACAGCGGGCCTTCCTCGGTATGCTCGGGAGCGATCTTCAGATAGCCACCGACATGATGACTCACCAGCTCCTTGACGTATTCCGGCGAACGTACCGCCAGGTCGTAACGCAAGCCCGAGGCAATCAGGATGCGCTTGACGCCCGGCAACTCGCGCGCCTTGCGATACAGTCCGATCAGCGAGGAATGGTCGGTATTGAGGTTATCGCAAACGCCCGGCCATACGCAGGACGGCTTGCGGCAGGACGCCTCGATCTCCGGGCTCTTGCAGGCCAGACGATACATATTGGCAGTCGGCCCGCCGAGATCGGAAATGGTCCCGGTAAAGCCCGGCACCTTGTCGCGGATCTCTTCGATCTCGTTGATGATCGACTCGTGGGAGCGGCTCTGGATAATGCGACCTTCGTGCTCGGTGATCGAGCAGAAAGTGCAGCCACCGAAACAACCGCGCATGATGTTCACCGAGAAGCGGATCATGTCGTAGGCGGGAATCTTCGCATCACCATAGGCCGGGTGCGGAATCCGCGCATAGGGCAGCCCAAACACGTAATCCATTTCTTCGGTGCTCAGGGGAATCGGCGGCGGATTGAACCAGACGTCCCGATCCCCGTGACGCTGCACCAGCGCCCGGGCGTTGCCGGGGTTGGTTTCCAGGTGCAGCACGCGGTTGGCGTGAGCATAGAGCACCGGATCATTGCGCACTTTCTCATAGGAAGGCAGACGGATCACGGTACGGTCGCGCTCCAACCGCGGATGATGCAGCAGCTCGACGACCTGCACCTCAGCCTCAGTCGCCGTCTCGGGCGCATCCCCCGCCGCCTGCTCTACCGCGCAAGCGGCGGTATCCTGGGTGTTAACGTAGGGGTTGATGATCTTGTCGACCTTACCGGGCCGGTCTACGCGGGTAGAGTCCAGCTCGAACCAACCCTCCGGCGTGTCCTTGCGGATGAACGCCGTACCGCGGATATCCGTCATGCTGCCAACGGGTTCGCCACGGCTCAGGCGATGGGCGACTTCCACCACGGCCCGCTCGGCGTTGCCGTAGATCAGGATATCGGCCTTGGTGTTGATCAGCAGCGAGGGTCGGACCTTGTCCTGCCAGTAATCGTAATGGGCAATGCGTCGCAGCGACGCCTCGATGCCACCGAGGATCACTGGCACATCCTTGTAGGCCTCGCGGCAGCGCTGGCAATAGGACAGGCTGGCGCGGTCCGGACGCTTGCCGGCCTTGCCGCCAGCGGTGTAGGCATCATCAGAGCGAATCTTGCGATCAGCGGTGTAGCGGTTGATCATGGAGTCCATGTTGCCGGCGGCGACCCCGAAGAACAGGTTCGGCTTGCCCAGCTGCATGAAGTCGTCCTTGCTGTGCCAGTTGGGCTGGCTGATCATGCCGACACGAAAGCCCTGGGCCTCCAGCAGACGGCCGATGATGGCCATACCGAAGGACGGGTGATCCACATAGGAATCCCCGGTCACGATGATGATGTCGCAACTGTCCCACCCCAACTGGTCCATTTCCGCACGACTCATCGGCAGGAAAGGCGCCGGACCGAAGCACTCGGCCCAATAGCGGGGATGATCGAACAGCGGTCGGGCCGCCGGCATGCTGAGCGCCATTACCTACTCCTCCCCGTAGCCCTGGTATGAACCGGGCGCGAGGTTTTCAAATCGGGTGTATTTACCAATGAAGGCCATGCGGCAAGTGCCGATAGGGCCGTTCCGCTGCTTGCCGATGATCAGCTCAGCGATGCCCTTGTCCTGGGTGTCGGGATGATAGACCTCATCCCGGTAGACGAACATGATCACGTCGGCGTCCTGCTCGATAGCGCCGGATTCACGCAAGTCCGAGTTGATCGGTCGCTTGTTCGGTCGCTGCTCCAGCGAGCGGTTGAGCTGGGATAGGGCCACCACCGGCACGTTGAATTCCTTGGCCAGGGCCTTGAGCGAGCGGGAAATCTCGGAAATCTCGTTGGTACGGTTCTCCGATGAGGCGCCGCCGATCCGCATCAATTGCAGATAGTCGATCATGATCAGACCCAGATCACCATGCTCGCGCACCACCCGCCGCGCCCGGGCGCGCATTTCCATGGGCGACAGGCCCGCGGTATCATCGATGAAGAGTTTACGATCATTCAGCAGATTCACTGCCGAGGTCAGCCGCGGCCAATCCTCGTCGTCGAGGCGACCGGAGCGGACCTTGGTCTGATCGATGCGCCCCAGGGACGACAACATACGCATGATCAGCGATTCACCTGGCATTTCCAGCGAGAACACCAATACCGCCTTCTCACCGCCCATGACCGCATTCTCCACCAGATTCATGGCGAAGGTGGTTTTACCCATGGACGGACGACCGGCGACAATCACCAGGTCCGCCGGCTGCAGGCCAGAGGTCATGCCATCCAGATCGGTGAAGCCGGTGGACAGGCCGGTGATCGAACCTTCGCTGTTGAACAGCGTATCGATACGATCGATGGCCTTGGTCAGCAGCGTATTGACCGATTCGGGGCCGCCGGTCTTGGGGCGGCTTTCGGCAATCGCGAAGATCTTGCGCTCGGCATCGTCGAGCACCTCATTGGGCTGCAGGCCCTTGGGGTTGAACGCGGTGTCGGTGATTTCGGTACTGACGCTGATCAACTGGCGCATGGTCGCGCGCTCGCGGATGATCTGCGCATAAGCGCCGATGTTCGCGGCCGAGGGGGTATTCTTGGCCAGTTGCCCCAGATAGGCCAGGCCGCCAACTTGATCGATCAACCCTTCCCGGTCCAGATCCTCGGCCAGGGTGACCACATCAAATGGTTGATTGCGCCCAGCCAGACGCACCAGCGCACGGAAGATCAGGCGATGATCGTGACGATAGAAATCCGTTTCGCTGACCAGCTCGGCAACCCGCTCCCACGCGGTATTTTCCAGCATGACGCCACCGAGTACAGCCTGTTCGGCTTCGATGGAGTGCGGCGGAATTTTCAATGCAGTGGTCTGCAGGTCAAGCTCGGGACGCTCGGCGTAAATCTGATCACTCATGGCTAGAGGCTCGAATCCTGAATCGGCGGGCTTCACATAAAACAACACGGCGCCTGTCGGGGACAAGCGCCGTGCTGGCAAGTCTACCAGAGCAAATCACCCGATCGCGACCATAGGTCGGGACCGGGTGACAGGTCTTGCAGTTGCGGGTACTGCTTAGCCGGCAACCACTACCAGCTTGACGGTAGCTTCAACGTCAGTGTGCAGGTGCACGGCAACGTCAAACTCACCGACAGTGCGCAGCGGGCCTTCAGGCAGGCGCACTTCGCTCTTTTCCAGCTCAACGCCAGCGGCGGTCACGGCATCAGCGATGTCGCGAGTACCGATGGAACCGAACAGTTTACCTTCCTCGCCAGCATTGGCGCTGATGGTAACGGACAGCTCGGCCAGCTTGGCGGCGCGTGCTTCGGCTTCGCCCTTGCGTTCTGCAGCAGCCTTTTCCAGCTCAGCGCGACGCGCTTCGAAGGCTTCTACGTTAGCGGCGGTAGCCGGAGTTGCCTTACCGAACGGCAACAGGAAATTGCGAGCGTAACCAGCTTTAACGGCGACCTTGTCGCCCAGGTTACCCAGATTCGCGATCTTTTCGAGCAGGATAACTTCCATTGCGATGACCTCTTTGAATTCAACCTTGGCTGTTCGGGTCGTCATCACCGGGCGACCCGGAGGGTGGCCTCATGCGTGAGCGAAAGTCGAACAAGCTATCTACAAATGCCAACAACACAATCAGGGGATAAGCAAATCGGACGAAGATAACGAACAACACATACATTCCGATCAACCAACCCGAACCCAGCTTCTTGATACCCACCACGCCGTGCATCAACGCCAGCCCGGCCAGCAGCAAGGGCACGCTGGCCACCGGCGACAGCATGGCCAACTGCGGCCATTGCGGTGCCATGATGACCAGCACCAGCAGGCCGATGGCAGCAAGCGGCGGCAGGCGCAGCTGATGAAAGTCCTGACGAAAACCGCCCGGGTTGTACAACCGGGCCTGCCAGGACCGTGCGATCATCAGGCTGACCAGAGCCATCAGCATATGCATGGCCCCCATCACCCCGCCGAGCACGGGTATCATCAGTTCATCGAGACGGGCCAGCAATGCGGCCTGTTCTGCCTCTGCGAGCTGCAACCCCATCTGCGGCAGCAGCTCCGGCAGCATCTCTCGGAACCCATCGGCCATCGCCTGTAACGGCTCGGCCAACGCCATCAGCAACGCCAGCGTGTAAACCACGCCGAGCGGTACGGCCAACAGCAGCACGCGGACCCAGTCGTTGTGCTGACGCAGCACCACGGCCAGGCCGGCACTGCCGAGCATGACCAGCAAGGGCGTCAGGTCCCCGAGAAAGGTCCAGACCAGTGCCGGCAACATGCCCCAGGCGAGTATCGGTAAAGCTTCCGACAGCCCACGGCGCAGGATCACCAGCGCCAGGGCCGCCGCACTGAACCAGAACAGCAGTGGTATGGCCGCAGCGATGGCTACTGCAAAGGTAGCCTCTCTGCGACCGCGCATGATGTACTCAGCTAAACCACGCATGCCGGTTCGGTATCCCCTGATTACGGGTTTGAGCTGCCGCTCAGCGACCGTGACTGTCGGTGAAGGGCAGCAGAGCCAGGTAGCGGGCGCGTTTGATAGCGACTGCCAGCTGACGCTGGTACTTGGCCTTTGTACCGGTGATACGGCTGGGTACGATCTTGCCGGTTTCGGTGATGTAGGCCTTCAGGGTGTTGAGATCTTTGTAATCGATCTCTTTAACGCCTTCAGCGGTAAAACGGCAGAACTTTCTGCGACGGAAAAAACGTGCCATGGCAGCGTCTCCTTTTAACTGGAATGGGAACCGAAAAACTTACTCGTCGTCACCGGAATCGGTATCGTCGCTATCGTCAGCGTCTTTACCGGAATCGGTGTCTTCATCGCTGCGCTCACGGCGCTCACGACGCTCGCCACGACCAGTGTCTTCAGGCTTGAGCATGTCGGACTGTTCGGTGATGGCTTCATCACGACGGATGACCATGTTGCGAATGACGGCATCGTTGTAACGGAAGTTTTCGGTCAGCTCTTCCAGTGCTTTGGCGCTGCACTCGACGTTGAGCATGATGTAGTGAGCTTTGTGGATCTTGTCGATCGGGTAAGCCAGTTGACGGCGACCCCAATCTTCCAGACGGTGAATCTTGCCGCCGTCTTCTTCGATCAGCTTGGTGTAACGCTCAACCATCGCGTTAACCTGCTCGCTTTGGTCCGGGTGAACCAGAAATACGATTTCGTAATGACGCATTTTGTGCTCCTTACGGGTTATAGCCAGCCACCCAAAATGGTCTGGCAAGGAGTAGAACTCAGGTTTGGGGCGGCCATTCTAGGGAAGTGGTTGCGAACTGGCAAGGAAAAGCGGGAGCACAACCGAAAAAGAGGCCAGCTTGGGGCTCTGTCAGCGTCTGCAAGGAAAAGGTTGGCCGGCAGGGCCACGCCGACACGCCGTAAACCCATCCCTGGGGGCTCGCGGTTGCCATCCATGGCAACCGACGGTCGGCCCAACCCTACCGACCAACCTTTTCGGAAAGCTCCATGCTGCTGTTGGTTTCAAACCCTCAACCACTCGACCGCTTTGTACTTCCGAGCCACGCAAATGCCACGGCCAGCCTATGTGTTGCATGTGGAGCAAAGCCTCTGTCGCCATGGATGGCGACAGGGAGCCTACAGGGAAGTATTCACGGCGTCTTTGCGTAATGTGCAACACATAGGCGGGCTGCACGGACTTGCAAGAACAGACTAACCAAGCGCTCTAGCAGTACGCTGACGCACCGCCTCGAACAGACAGACACCCGCAGCGACCGAGACGTTCAGGCTGCTGACACCGCCAGCCATGGGCAACTTCGCCAGATAGTCGCAATGCTCGCGGGTCAGTCGGCGCATGCCGGCCCCTTCCGCGCCCATGACGATCACCGTGGGTATGGTCAGATCTACCTGATACAGCAACTGATCCGCCTCCCCTGCTGTGCCAACTACCCAGAGCCCGCGCTGCTGCAATTGCTTGAGCGTGCGCGCCAGATTGGTCACCGCTACCAGTGGTACGGTTTCAGCGGCACCACAGGCGACCTTGCGCACCGTCGGTGACAAGCTGGCCGAGCGATCCTTGGGGATGATCACGGCCTGGGCTCCCGCAGCATCAGCACTGCGCAGGCAAGCGCCGAGGTTGTGCGGATCAGTCACCCCATCGAGCACCAGTAGCAAGGGCGTGCCATCCAGCTTATCGAGCAGACTGCCGAGCATATCCTCGGACCACAGCTGGCTGGGCGTAACCTGGGCGACGACACCCTGATGCACACCGCCATCCGCCAGGCGATCAAGCACGTCAGGCAACACGCGCTCTATATCGACCCCCGCGCCCGCTGCCAGATCCAGGACGGCCTGCATGCGCGCGTCCAGTCGACCGCGCTGCACTTCCAACTGTTTTACTCGACGCGGCGCACGTTCGAGCATGGCCTGCACCGCGTGCAGGCCATAGATGTATTCCAGATCACTCATGTTCCGTCAGTCCACCTTGCGCTTACGCGGCGCCCGCGGCTTGCCGCCAGGCTTGCGCTCGCTACCGCCCGGCCGACCGCCCGAGCGGGCTGCCGGTGCGGGAGCACCACGCCCCCGGTCGGACTTGCCGGTCTTACCGGTCTTGCCGCCCCTGGCCGGCTTACCCGACCGCGAGCCCGACTCTCCAGCCTTGCGCGCGTCGCTCAGCAGCTTCTCGCGCACCGCACGACTGTTGTTGTGATCAGGTTCTGCGGGACGGTCGGAAGCCATCTCGAAATCGATCTTGCGTTCATCCAGATCCACCCGCGCTACCTGCACGCGAATCGAGTCACCCAGACGGTAGGTCCGCCCGGAGCGCTCACCCACCAGCTGGTGATGAACCTGGTCGAAATCATAATAATCCGCAGGCAAGGCGGTGATATGCACCAGACCTTCCACATAGATGTCGGTCAGCTCGACGAACAGACCGAATCCGGTGACTGCCGTGACCAGACCATCGAAGTTCTGGCCGACACGGTCCTGCATGAACTCGCACTTGAGCCAGCTGACCACGTCACGGGTGGCCTCGTCGGCCCGCCGCTCGTTCTGCGAACACTGCTCGCCGAGCTTTTCCAGCGCGGCCAGATCGTACGGATAGACGGCTGCCTTGGGCAGCACGCCAGCACCACTGCGCTGCACCAGATCGGTCTTCTTGCGCGACCGGATCACCGAGCGGATGGCCCGATGCACCAGCAGATCGGGATAGCGTCGGATCGGCGACGTGAAGTGGGTATAGCCTTCGTAATTCAGACCGAAGTGGCCGGCGTTGTGCGGGGTATACACCGCCTGGCTCAGCGAGCGCAGCATCACGGTCTGGATCAACTGGGCGTCGGGGCGATCCTGGACCTTGGCCAGCACTGCGGCGTAGTCCTCCGGCGTCGGGTCACCCTTCTTGCGCGTCAGCGACAATCCCATTGAGCCAAGGAACTGGCGCAGGCGCTCAACCTTCTCCGGCTTGGGACCGTCATGCACTCGGTACAGACCGGGAACGTCCAGCTCCTGCAAGAAGCGCGCAGTGGCCACGTTGGCGCACAGCATGCATTCCTCGATGATCTTGTGCGCATCGTTGCGGGTAGTCGGCAGGATCTCGGTGATCTTACGATCCTTGCCGAACAGCATGCGCGTTTCGGTGGTCTCGAAATCGATTGCACCGCGACCATGGCGGGCCTTGGCCAGCGCCTGATAGAGATCGTACAAACTCTTCAGGTGCGGCAGCACTTCGGCATATTCCGCGCTCAGCGCCTTGCCTTCACGACTGCGCGGGTGCTCCAGCATGCTTGAGACCTTGTTGTAGGTCAGGCGCGCATGGGAGTGAATGACTGCCTCGTAAAACTGGAAGTCAGTAAGCTCGCCGCTCTTGGAGATGGTCATTTCGCAAACCATGGCCAGGCGGTCCACATTCGGCATCAGCGAGCAAAGACCATTGGAAATGGCCTCGGGCAGCATCGGAATCACTTCACTGGGGAAGTACACCGAGGTGCCACGCAGCTCGGCTTCGGCATCCAGCGCCGAGCCCAGCGGAACGTAATGGGACACGTCGGCAATCGCCACATAGAGCTTCCAGCCACCGGAGAACAGCCTCCAACCGCTGGCCTTGCGCGGCTCGCAGTACACGGCATCATCGAAATCGCGGGCGTCTTCGCCATCGATAGTGACCAGCGGCAGATGACGCAGGTCGACTCGCTTGAGCTTGTCCTTCTCACTGACGCGATCTGACAGACGCGCTGCCTCGTCCAGTACTTCCTGAGGCCAGACGCTGGGAATATCGTAGCTACGCAATGCCACTTCGATTTCCACACCCGGCGCCATGTAGTCGCCGACCACTTCAATCACTTCACCCTGAGCCTGACGACTCATGGTCGGCCACTGAGTGACCTTCACTTCCACGTACTGACCCTGCTTCGCCCCACCGGAACAGCCGGGCGCAATCAGTACTTCCTGTTTGATCTTGGCATTGTCCGCCGCCACGAAGCCGATGCCGCTTTCTTCATAGTAGCGACCGACCAGCAATTCGTGGGCCCGTTCGATAACCTCGACAATGGCCCCTTCACTGCGGCCGCGACGGTCAACGCCGGTAACTCGTCCCAGCACGCGGTCGCCATCGAAAGCGATGCGCATCTGCGACGGCCCGAGGAACAGATCTTCGCCGCCATCATCGGGAACCAGAAAGCCGAAGCCATCGCGGTGGCCCTGAACCCGACCGCTGATCAGGTCGAGCTTGTCCACCGGCGCATAGGCGCCGCGACGGGTATAGATCAACTGGCCATCACGCTCCATCGCCCGCAGGCGACGGCGCAGGGCTTCGATGCCATCTTCATCATGCAGGCCGAATTCCTGTTGCAGTTGCGCCCGCGTTGCAGGGGCACCGCGCTCGGCCAACAGTTTGAGGATGAGTTCGCGACTGGGGATGGGGTTTTCGTATTTCTCTGCTTCACGCTTGGCGGCCGGATCCATATCGATCCAGCTGGTCGAACCTGCAGAGTGCGGGTCGGCAGCTTTGCTCGATGCAGGCATCGAGGCTTGGGGTTTGGTCTTTTTCGTCATAGACGCCTATTGAACCGCGAAACGCGATTTCTTGCACCTTATTTCCAAAGGGATAATTTTTTTGCAAACAGGGGTTTACAAGGTTTTTCCTGCTGCGTATCATTCGCGCCGTCAACACGACATCGGTTGCAGCGCGGGCCAGATAGGTTCAGCATAGCAGACGTGTCAAGTGACATGCCCAGGTGGTGAAATTGGTAGACACGCTAGCTTCAGGTGCTAGTGGCCTTACGGCCGTGGAAGTTCGAGTCTTCTCCTGGGCACCAATTCCGAAAACCGGACGCAAGTCCGGTTTTTCAGTTTAGACAGACATGCTTTGTCGGCATGATTGATCGAAGCCAGCAGCACCGGCAACGTGACATCGAATGACACGCCCAGGTGGTGAAATTGGTAGACACGCTAGCTTCAGGTGCTAGTGGCCTTACGGCCGTGGAAGTTCGAGTCTTCTCCTGGGCACCAGTTCAAGACAAAGCCGAGCCTATGCTCGGCTTTGTCGTTTCTGCTCCCCTCCTCCTTCCAGTCCTTCTCTCGCCCTTCGCTCAGCCACCCCAGCACCAGCAGCAGCCGCGGATACTTTGTTGCCTTGGTCCAACTCGTGCGAGAATTATGCCTGCCGCATAACAATTCATACTCCGGGCCGGGAAAAACAAGGCATGACGATAGAAATTGCGCTGGTCCTGGGTATCGCCCTGATCGCCGTAGTACTGTTTGCAACCGAAAAATTACGTATCGACGCCATAGCGCTGCTGGTGCTGTCCGGGCTGGCGATTCTTGGCCTGGTCAGCCCTGGGGATGCTCTGAGCGGCTTCAGCAACCAGGCGACGATCACCGTGGCGGCCATGTTCATTCTGGCCGCCGGGCTACAGAACAGCGGCGCGCTGTCTGGCATAGGGCGCTTGTTGAGCAAGGCCAAGTCGCCGTTCCTGTTTCTGCTCACTCTGTTTGGCGTACTGGCAGTGGTGGCTCCCTTCGTCAACAACACGGCAGTTGTTGCCGTGTTCATGCCCATTGTCATGACTGCCACCGCCGCGATCGGCATGTCCGCATCCAGAGCACTGATCCCGCTGTCCTATGTTTCGCAGATGGCCGGCGTCTGCACCCTCGTGGGCACCTCTACCAACCTGCTGGTCAATGCCATGGCGCGGGACCTGGGTCATCCCGGTTTCAGCATGTTCGAATTCACGCCCCTGGGCGTGATCTGTTTCGTCGCCGGCTGCGTTTACCTGCTTACGCTGGGCCGCTGGCTTCTGCCTTCCACTCGGGCCACCGAGCTGGTCGAACACTACGAATTGGGCAAATACATTACAGAGTTACGAGTGATGCCCGGCTCCTCGCTGATCGGCACCTCGGTCGGTGAAGCCAAGCTGGGTGAGGAGTTCGGCGTATTCGTTCTGGAATTGCTACGCGGTGATGAGAAGGTCTGGTCCCCCCGGTCGCAGACGCTGGAAGAAGGCGACATATTGCTGGCGCGGGGTGACTGGTCGAAACTGGATGAACTGAAGAACCAGTCCGGCCTGGAAATTGACTCCGAATTCAAACTCAAGGCGCGCAACCTTGAAGAAGGCACCCAGCAAGTGTTGACCGAGGTAATGGTCGCCCCCCGCTCACGGGTGATCGGCAGCACACTGGCAATGCTCGACCGCCGCTGGCAACACGACGCCACGGTCCTGGCGGTCCACCGGCGTGGTCAGGTATTGCGCGACCAATTGAAGAACGTGCGATTAAGCGTCGGTGATGTATTGCTGATGCTGACACCCGAGAGCGAGATGCCTGCCCTGCGCAAAGATACCAACGTGATTGTGCTGAGCCAGCGCGACGCGGAAAAGCCGATGGGCTGGCGCGCGCCCTTTGCGCTGATCACCATGGTGCTGGTGATCGGTATTTCCGCCATCGGCTGGGCGCCCATCGCCATTACCGCTTTAATCGGCGCGGTCGCCATGACCCTGGCAGGCTGCCTGGATGCCGACGAGGTATACGACGCCATCGACTGGCGCATCATCATCCTGCTGGCGGGCCTGCTACCGCTGGGGGTCGCCATGAGCCAGAGCGGCGCCGCGGAATTTGTCGTCGCCAATACCCTGGGCCTGGTCAGTCACCTGGGGCCGGTGGTGGTAATGGCGGTCCTCTATCTGATGGCCCTGGTGCTCACCGAGTTCATGAGCAACGCCGCCGCTGCGGTGATCCTGACCCCCATCGGCATGTCGACGGCCAACATGCTCGGGGTGGACGCCACGCCCTTCCTGATCGCCGTCACCTTCGCTGCCTCCACCAGCTTCGCCACTCCGGTGGGCTATCAGACCAACACCATGGTCTACAGCGCCGGCGGCTACCGCTTCGTTGACTTCATCAAGGTCGGCTTGCCGCTGAATCTGATTTTCTGGGTATTGGGGGTGATCTTTATTCCGGTGTTCTGGCCATTTTGAATGGCAGCAGCATGATGATGCAGCGCTGGGGTGCCGTTGACTGTCGATCAACTCTGTCGCTGTGGCGGAATGGAATAGGTGCCGACTACATGGGCAACTGGCTCTTCGGCACCTTCCGAATAGAGAAACACCTCCCCGACCGCCAGGCTCCGGCCAACCTTGATCAACCTGCATTCGCCGATAACGCTGGCGTCGGCTGATGGCTTGCGCAGGAAATTGATGGTAAGGCTGGTGGTGACCGCCAGCGGCACAATACCGATCTCGCCCAGGATGGCGACATACAGCGCAACGTCGGCCACCCCCATAAGCACCGGACCAGAAACCGTGCCACCCGGACGCAGCTCGTCAGCTCCTACTTGATGCGATACGGTGGCGCCGCCCTCGCCCACCGCCTCCACCTTGCATTTACTTTGCGGAAACTCCGCCGCCATGAACGCGGCGACTTCAGCTTTGCTGGCTGACATGATGCAAGCACTCCTTAATCCGAAGGTCGGTCAATGGTGTGTGGCAATAGCTCAGTCCGCCCAGATGTCAGCTGCAGGATCGACCGCCACCGACGGTCGGATCTGCGAAGCGCTACGGGAAAAACGCGGTGCCGGGGCGCTGTGCAGGGCGCCGTCGATGTCCTGATAGACCTGCCGCGCCGCCATATGCGGGTGCCGATGGGCCTCTTCCAGCTCCAATACCGGAGCGAAGCAGGCATCGCTGCCTTCCAATAACTCGCACCACTCATCCCGGCTGCGCTGGGAAAACAGTTGCGCCCAGTGCCTGGCCTGAATGGCCTGCCCTTCGCTGCTCCCAGCTTGTTCTTGCAGCGCCCCGCCGGCACCGCTGCGCCGCACCAGCTCGCTATAGAATGCCGGTTCCAGCGCGCCCACGGCGATCTGCCGACCATCGGCACATAGATAGCAGCGGTACCATGGCGTCGCGCCGCCCAGCAGGTTTTGTCCTTGGCGCATGTCGATCCGTCCGCTGGGCAGCAAGCCACTGAAGAAGGACATCAACGAGGCGGTACCGTCCACTATCGCGGCATCCACTACCTGGCCCTTGCCGGAGCGCTCGCGCTCGAGCAGTGCCGCCAGGATACCCACCGTGAGAAACATCGAGCCACCACCGAAATCACCCACCAGATTCAGTGGCGGGACTGCCTCCCCTTGCTGCGGACCGATAGCGGCCAGCGCCCCGGTCAGGGCGATATAGTTGATGTCGTGCCCGGCGGTCTGCGCCAGCGGACCCGTCTGGCCCCAGCCGGTCATACGGCCGTAGACCAGCCGGGGATTTAGTTCGCCCAGTTCATCCGGCCCCAGCCCGAGGCGCTCCATCACGCCCGGCCGAAAACCTTCGATCAATACATCGGCACGCTGCGCCAGCTCCAGACTACGCCGGCGGCCGACGTCGGTGCGAATATCCAGGGTGATGCAGGTACGCCCGCGATCGACCACCGGGTTGGGCCAGCCATTGCCGCCCGGCCGCTCGATACGCAGCACTTCGGCACCCATATCCGCCAGCTGCATGGCACAGTGTGGCCCCGGGCCGATACCGGCGAATTCCAGCACCCGCAGTCCGGCCAGTGGCCCTGCCCCCGTCTCCGTTGACGTCATTGCAGCCTCCTCTATGCCTGCGCCTTGAGCTGCTGTTCGGCCAGATAGTGGTAATAACGATCACGCAGTACCTTCTTGTCGATCTTGCCGGTGGCGGTCAACGGGATCACATCAACGATCATCTCATCGGGCATCCACCATTTGACGATCCTGTCCGCCAGGTGCGCCAGCATGGCCGCCGTGGTTACCTCGGCACCGGGATGCGGTTCGACGATCAGCAGCGGCCGTTCCTCCCACTTGGGATGGTAGACCCCGACCACGGCGGCCAGGCGTACGCCGGGGCAGGCCACCGCCGCGTTTTCGATATCGATGGAACTGACCCATTCCCCACCGGACTTGATCACATCCTTGGTGCGGTCGGTGATGCGCATGAAGCCGTTCTCATCCAACGTGGCGATATCGCCGGTGTCGAACCAGCCATCGGCATCCAGTGCACTGGTTTCGCTGCGGAAGTAGCGTTCCACGGTCCAGGGACCGCGCACCATCAAGGTTCCGGCGCTTTTGCCATCTGCCGGCAGGCGCCGGCCCTGGTCATCCACCACCTTCAGCTCGATACCGTATTGCAGGCGCCCCTGGCGGCTCCAGATCACGTCATTGACCGCCTCCTCGCCCAGCTCCGCCAGCTTCGGCGTGGGTGTGGCCACTACGCCCAGCGGGCTGGTTTCGGTCATGCCCCAGAGTTGGCGCACGGCCACGCCGTATTTGTTCTGGTACTTCTCGGCCATGGCCCGAGGCACGGCCGAGCCGCCAATGATCAGGTGCGTCAGCTTGCCGGCATCCTCACCGGTACGCTCCAGGTGGTCCAGATACATGGTCCAGATAGTCGGCACGCCACCGGAGAAGGTCACGCCCTCATTCTGGATCAACTCCTGCAGGCTCTCGCCATCCATCTTGTCGCCGGGCAGGACGAACTTGCAGCCGTTGATCGCCGCAGCAAAGGGCACGCCCCAGGCGGTGCCGTGGTAGAGCGAGGAACACGGCATGATGCAATCGAAGGCCGAGAAGTTGAAGGCGCTGCTCAGCCCCGCCGCCAGCGCATGCAGAACGATGGAACGATGGCTGTACAGCACACCCTTCGGATTACCGGTAGTGCCCGAGGTATAACAGAGAATGGCGCCGTTGTTTTCATCGAAACTCGGCCAGTCCTGCAACGACTCTTCCTCGGCCAGCAGTTGCTCATAGCCCTGCAGCTCGATGCCGGGCATGTCCGGCAGATCGCCGTCTGCGAGCATGATGAAATGGCGGATATTGGTCAGTTGCGGCAGCAGACGCTGTACCAGGTCGGCGAAATTGCGCTCGAACAGCAGCAGGCTGCTGCCGGCATGGTTGAGGGTATAGGCGATCTGCTCATCCGACAGTCGCGGGTTGCCGGTGTGCAGTACAGCACCGGTGCCGGGTACGGCAAAGAACAGTTCGTAATGGCGATGGGTATTCCAGGCCAGAGTGGAAACGAAGTCGCCCGCACCGATCCCCAGCCGGCGGATCATGTTCGCCGCGCGGCCGGCTCGATCAGCCAGGCCGGTATAGTCGTAGCGCCACAGCGGCTCGTCCACCAGTCGGGAGACGATCTCCCGGTCGCCATGAGCCGCCGCTGCGTGCTGCAGAATGCTGCTGATCATGAGGGGGAACTGCTGCATGCTGCCGGTTTGGAAATTCTGCATTGTGCTACTCCTTGTTTTTGTTATCGAACCGCTTGGCGGCAGCGGCTACGCCGCTACTGCTGATATGTCTGTTTTCTGTTTATTCACCACCCAGATTGCGGGCAATCACCAGCCGCTGGATGTCGCTGGTACCTTCGTAGATCTGGCACACCCGTACATCGCGGTAGATGCGCTCCAGCGGGAAGTCCTTCAGGTAGCCATAACCACCCAGGGTCTGGATCGCCGCTGAACACACCTTCTCCGCCATCTCCGAGGCGAACAGTTTGGCCATGGATGCCTCGATCAGCGCTGGCTGACCGGCATCGCGCAAGGCCGCCGCGTGGTGCACCATCTGCCTGGCTGCGGTGATCTGGGTTAGCATGTCCGCCAGCCGGAAGGCCACCGCCTGGTGCTCGGTCAACACCTTACCGAACGCCTCACGTTCACGAGCGTAATCACGCGCCACCTCGAAAGCCGCCCGCGCCATGCCGACCGCCTGGGCGGCAATACCGATGCGGCCGCCTTCCAGGTTGGCCAACGCGATCCGATAGCCCTCGCCTTCTTCCCCAAGTCGGTTGGCCAGGGGCACGCGCAGACCATCAAAAGCGATCTGGCAGGTATCCGAGGCATGCTGGCCGAGCTTGTCCTCAACCCGCACCACCTGATAACCCGGACTGTCCGTCGGTACGATAAAGGCGCTGATGCCCTTCTTGCCCGCGTCAGGATCGGTCACCGCAAACACAATCACGGTGCCGGCCTCACGGCCTGAGGTGATGAACTGCTTGGCGCCGTCCAGCACATAGCTGTCGCCATCGCGCCGGGCGCGGGTGCGCAGTGAACCCGCGTCGGAGCCGGCGTGGGGCTCGGTCAGGGCGAATGCGCCGATCTGTCTGCCACTGGCCAACGCCGGCAGGAAGCGCTGCTTCTGCTCCTCGCTGCCAAAGCGCAGGATGGGCGCACAGCCCACCGAGTTATGCACGCTCATGATGGTCGAGCAGGCGCCGTCACCGGCGGCAATTTCCTCCAGCGCCAGGGCATAGGTCAGGTAGCCGGTGTCACAACCGCCCCACTGTTCCGGCACCAGCATTCCGAGAAAGCCCAGTTCGCCCATTTCCGCCAGCGCGTCAGCGGGAAACTGGTGCTCGCGATCCCACTCGGCGGCAAACGGCAATAACCGCTGCTGGGCGAATTGACGCGCCATATCGGCGATTTCACGTTGTTCATCAGTCAGCAGCATGTCCGCCTCCTCAGTCGAGCAATTCGATGGCCATGGCGGTTGCTTCGCCACCGCCGATGCAGATGGCCGCGACGCCACGGCGCTGCTGCCGGGCCCGCAACGCACCCAGCAGGGTGACCAGAATACGGGCGCCCGAGGCGCCAATCGGATGACCCAGCGCGCAGGCGCCGCCGTGCACATTGACTTTCTGCGGATCCAATCCGAGCTCGCGCACGGTCACCATGCTGACCACGGCGAAGGCTTCGTTGATCTCGAACAGATCGACCTCGTCCAGCGACCAGCCGGTGCGCTCCTGCAGAGCGCGGATGGCACCGATCGGCGCCACTGGAAACAGACCCGGCTCGTCGGCAAAAGCGGCATGCCCACGAATCGCCGCCAGCGGGCGCAGACCACGGCGCTGCGCTTCGGATTGGCGCATCAGCAGAAAGGCGGCAGCCCCATCGGAGATCGAGCTGGAGTTGGCCGCCGTTACCGTGCCGCCGTCACGAAAAGCGGGCTTGAGATGGGGAATGCGGTTCGGGTCGACCTTGAGCGGCGTTTCATCCGTCTGCATCTGTACCGCACGGCGCCCGACCTGAGCGCTGACCGGGGCCAGCTCCTCGGCAAACAGGCCCTGCTCGATGGCGGCCTGCGCTCGCTGCACCGATTGCAGCGCCCAGGCATCCTGCTCCTCGCGGGTGAAGCCGTGGTTCTGGGCGCAGTCTTCGGCGAAGGTGCCCATCAACCGACCCTTGTCATAGGCGTCTTCCAGACCATCGAGGAACATGTGATCGAGTATGCGCCCGTGCCCCATGCGCAGCCCCTGACGGGCCCCGTCCAGCAGATACGGTGCATTGGACATGCTCTCCATACCGCCAGCCACCACCACATCGACACTGCCGGCCAGCAATCGGTCATGCCCGATGATCGCCGCCTGCATGCCCGAGCCACACATCTTGTTCAATGTGGTGCACACCGTCGACTTGGCCAGCCCGGCAGCCAGTGCCGCCTGGCGCGCTGGCGCCTGGCCAAGCCCGGCGGGTAGCACACAGCCCATCAGCACTTCCTGCACCGCCTCGGCGGGCAGACCGCTGCGTTCGACCGCGGCGCGGATCGCTACCGCGCCCAATTCCGGCGCCGGCACACCGGCCAGCTCACCTTGCAGCGCGCCCATGGGAGTACGCGCACTACCAACGATGACGATTGGATCCTGTTGCATGCGAACCTCCTCAGCGTGCGGCCATGCGCAGGGCGCCGTCGAGACGGATCACCTCGCCATTGAGCATGGGGTTTTCGATGATATGACGCACCAGCGCCGCGTATTCCTCGGGCATACCCAGGCGTGGCGGGAAAGGCACATCCCTGGCCAGGGAGTCACGTACTTCCTGGGTCATGCCGGCCATCATCGGCGTCTCGAAGATCCCCGGGGCGATGGTCATGACCCGAATGCCATGGCGCGCCAGTTCCCGCGCTGCCGGCAGGGTCATGCTGACAATACCGCCCTTGGAGGCGGCATAGGCGGCCTGACCGATCTGGCCATCATAGGCAGCTACCGAGGCGGTATTGATGATCACCCCGCGCTCGCCCTGCTCATTCGGACCGCCCTGCGCCATTACCTCGACGACCAGCCGCAGCATATTGAAGCTGCCCAGCAGGTTGATCCGCAGTGCCCGGTCGAAGCTGGCCAGCGCGTGGGGGCCGTTGCGGCCGAGGATCTTTTCCCCGGGGGCAATCCCGGCGCAGTTGACCAAGCCATGTATACCACCGAAGTCCCGCTGCGCCGCTGCCACTGCCTCGGCGGCCTGCTGTTCATCGGCAATATCGGCTACATAGGCCCGGGCGCGCTCGCCCAGCTCCTCGACGCGCTGCTGCAAGGCAGCGCTGTTGAGATCGACCAGCGCCACCTGGGCGCCCGCTTCGACCAGCAGAGTAGCGGCCGCTGCGCCCAAACCCGAGGCACCACCGGTGATCATGAAAGTATGGTTGTTCAGCTGCATGTAGGCTCCTGACACGGGCTGAGATATAGCCCGTTCACTTTGTTATGCAGCCATTCTGGTACGCCCCCGTCAGCCCCGGCAATGTTCCTTTGGCGCAACCTGTCTGACTGTTTTGGACATTGCCTCGCGGCTCAACCGTCACCGAGAATCAGCTGACGATAATGCCCGGGGTTGGTGCCGGTCCACTTGCGAAAGGCCTTGTAGAAGGCACTGACATCCGCAAACCCGAGCTGCTCGGCAATATCAGCGTAGCTGATCGCCGGGTCGGCCAGCCAGCGGGTCGCCCGCTCTTCCCGCAGGCTGTCCTTGATTGCCTGATATTGCAGCCCCTCGGCAGCCAGGCGGCGGCGCAGGGTTGAGGGGGACATGCACAGGGATCTGGCCAGTTGGTCGCTGATCGGCCAGTCTCCAGGGCGCAGCCCCCGCAGGACGGTCTTGATCTGGCTGGCCAGGCTGTTGGCGTCACGATAACGCACCAGAATATTGGCGGGTGCCTGAGCCAGAAAGGCCTGCATATCCGCTTCACTGCGCCGGACCGGCAGATCCAGCGCCTCGGCGGCAAAGATGATCCGCGTGGTCGGTCGGGCAAAGCGCAGGTTCTCGGAGAACATCACCCGGTAATCACCAATGTATTCCGGCTCGGTACACCGCAGCTCGACCGCCAGCAGTGGAATACGCCGCCCGGCCAGCCAACAGGCCAGTCCGTGCACTATCATCCAGTAGGTGAAATAGGCGAAGGGCCGCTGCGCCTGGCCGTCGGGCTCGCGCAGGACCACTTCCGCCAGGCTTCGACTCCTGATCAGCCGCCCCTCGAAATTGCCAAGCATCAGACCGAGGAAGTTGAGGGTATGAATCAGCGCCTGCTGCACCGTCGGCTGGGTGATGCCGGTGCGACAGAGAAAATTGAAACTGCCCAGCCGCAGCGGGCGCGCGGCCATGGCGAAGAATTCGTCATCATGGGCTGCCGCCAGGCGCAGCCAGATACTGCTGTACAGTTCGACCGGCACACGCTGGTCAGGACCACTCAGCAACGATGGTGACAATCCGATACTCGCCAGCACCGCACCCGCATCCAGCCCCGGGCGGGTGAATCCCAACAGGGCTTCCTTCACCAGACAAACCGAAATGGTATCTTTATGCACCACTGCCATAACGGACCCCTCTAGGCTGCGCTACAAGCCGCAACACACCGACCGATCAATCAGATGAGCGCGAAGTGTAACGCAGGGGCCTGAGGGCTGCTATTGGCCATAGGGCTGAGACGCCGCCTGGCTATCAGAAGTCGAATGTGTAGCGAACGATCAATCGATTTTCATCGGCGCTGTCGGCGTAGGTCGATCGATTGGTGGAGTTGCGCCACTGCAGCGACAGATCCTTGAGCGGCCCGCTCTGCACGGTATAGGCAATATCCGTCATTCTCTCCCACTCCTTGCCCTTCCGTCCCACCGTTCGGAGTTCGGCGGCCTGAGCGGTGGTCAGCAGCGCGGGATCGACCTGATCACCCTTGGCATACTTGATACCCAGCGTCAGCCCAGGCAGACCTGCAGCAGCAAAGTCATAATCGTAACGCACCAGCCGGACGCGCTCGCCAGGGGCCGTGAAGGTGCTGGCCAGCGACTCGGCAAACAGATAGGTATCGGCGCCGTTGACGAAGGCAAAGGACGTGTCACCCCGCGCCTGCTGATAACCTGCACCGAAGGTATGACCCGCCACCCGGTAGGCGAACAGGGTGCTGAGGGTACGGTTGTCCACCTCGCCCAGCCTCTCGTTGCCCGTTTCGCTGGCATCAAAATAGCGCACCTCGGCCAGCAATCGACCCACCCGCAACGGGTGATCGAATTTCAACCCGGCGAAGTGGGAACGGTACAGATCATCCAACTCGGCGAGGTGATAGCTCAGCGAAAGATTGGGTGACACCTTGTAGTCGAGCGCCAGATAGTCGAAATGATCGGCTTCAACCGGGGCATAGCCAAAGGCCGTCAGGGATTCGAAGTCTGTCGAGTTGCGCTGCTTTACCGCATTCAGCCGCAGCAGGGCGATGCTCAGCGGTTGCAGGTCATGGGAGACCAGCCGGCCACCCCGAAAAACCTGCGGCAGCAGGCGACTGTTATTGCTCCACAACATCGGCAGAGTCGGGTGCAACCCGCCAACATGCAACGTGCTCTGCCCGACCCGTGCCTTGGCGGTGAAGGTCAGCTTGCTGTACTCGCTCTCCACATTGCGCTGCGCGTCATGCGCCAGGATGCCCGAGCCCGTGCGATCCGGACTCGAGTCCAGCTTGATGCCCAGCATACCCAGCGCATCCACACCAAACCCAACGGGGCCTTCGGTGAAGCCGGACTGCAGATTGAGAATAAAGCCCTGGGCCCATTCGTCCCGTTTGGACTGCGCCGCCCCCTCATTACGGAAGTCGCGGCTGTAATAGAAGTTGCGTAGCTCCAGGCTGCCCTTGGCATCGCCGATAAAGTCGGCCAGAACCAGGGGTGCTTCCACCAGCATTGCGCATGCCAATAACACCTTGATCGTCTTTTGATACATGCTCCCTCACCTTTCTTGTTCTTCGATATGGAGAAAAATCCTGCCCGCCCGGCGCGCAAGCAAACGGAGCCCCTGCCTGCATCAGCATGGGCAGGGGCTCGCTGTTTGTTGCCGTGGTTAAGGCACCGGGTATGACAATCGCGCCGTTAGCGGCCTACGCCCGTATCAGTTGGCGAGCGTAGCCGCGGCCCTGACCCGTGCGGAGTCGGATCGCGTCTGGTTGACGAAGGTAACCGCGACGGCGCCCAGCACACCTGCGATGGCGATGGCCATGAAGTTCTGCTCCAGCGGCAATGCCAGGGATACCAGCCAGCCGATCAGAATGGGCGCAATGATGGCGCCGACTCGCCCTACTCCGGAGGCAAAGCCGACTCCAGTCGAGCGGATCGACAGTGGATAGAAGTCGCCGGCATAGGCGTAGGCCAGCAGCTGGGTTCCCAATGTCGAGGCGCCGACGATGAATACCATCACGAACAACAGTCCGGTGGAACGGGTAAAGCCCAGCACGGTCAACGCCACGGCGCCGATCAGATAGAAAACCACCAGCACATGCTTGATGTTCAACCGGTCGCTGAGCCAACCACCACCAACCGCGCCGACGATGGCGCCGATATTGAACACAATGACGAAGTTCAACGCCGAGCCGAGACTGAAGCCCGCCATCGCCATCAGCTTGGTCAGCCAAGAATTGAGCGCATATACCATGAACAGGCCGGTAATGAACGCCGTCCAGATCATTACCGTGCTGAAACCACGACCCTCCCGGAACAGATTACGCACTGGCGTATCCTGCTTGGCGGCGGTTGCATCCAGGCCGACAAAGACCGTTTGCTGGCTGCAGGTCAGCTGCGGTTCGATCTTCTGCACAATGGTCCGCAGCTCCTGTTGACGGCCCTTCTTCAGCAGAAAGGTCATCGACTCGGGCATGCTCTTGAGAATGAAGGGAATCAGCAGCACCGGTAGGCCGGCCATATAGAACACGGACTGCCACCCATGGCTTTCGATCAGCTGTTTGCCGGTCAGGGCTACCAGAATGCCACCCACCGAATAACCAGCGAACACCAGGGTTACCAGCCGTGCACGTAATTTGGCCGGAGAGAACTCGCTCATCTGCGCGGTCATCACCGGCAGTACACCGCCAATACCCAGGCCGGCGATAAAGCGCGTGACACTGAAGCTGACCGGATCATTGGTGAGGCCCGAAGCTGCCGTGAACAGGCTGAACAGTGCAACACAGATGGCGATCATCTTCGGTCGGCCAATGCGGTCGGCCAGCGTACCGAGGAACATGGCTCCGAGCATGGTGCCAAAGAGCGCGGAGCCGGCCATGATGCCGGCACTGGTAGGGTCGACGCCCATGTCGTCCATGATGGCGGGCAGTGCAGCTCCCACAACGGCCAGGTCGTAGCCGTCAATGATGAGGATCAGTACGCACCAGAACAGGATGAGTCCGTGAAAACGGTTGAATTTCGACTTGCCGGTAAGCTCGTATACGTCCACCGATTGCATGATTGCGTTTCCTTTAATCTTGTTTTTATTGGTCGGGCCTTGTGGGCCTTGCTGCGGCTTCAGCTGTGCGCTCGCTTGATCGATAGAAACCTGACCGAGCGGGCGGATATCTGAATGTTGTCCATACTAGGGCCGGGCTCGGGCGGATCAATGCTCGGAAAGATCGACTTGTCTGACCGGTTTGGACAGTGGCTGGCCTAGCTGGCCTGGCGGTCTGATCGCCCTGTAAGGGGGGCTTGCGTGGGGCGGCACGGGTGTGCGGTGTAGGGTGGGGTAAGCTTTCACTGCACGTGTGAAGTCTGGCCCCGGCGGGTAGGCCCCCATTGCAGAACGCGCACCCCGCCATCCATGGCGCTCGTCTACGGCCGTCCCTGGCCGCAGACGGTTCTGCAGGGCCTACCCGCCGGGCCTGTGTGGTTCTGTTTGGCTGATGGTATGTGGGTCCGTTGTGTCGGTGGAAGCGCCTGCATTCTTCTGGACGCTTCTGGTAAAGCTCACTAGCATATTCGTCCCGCCCATTATCCCGAGCGACCATGAAGCAGCGCCCACCCAGATCCGTACCTGTTCGTCCTTACGGCAAACCCCGTCGCACTCCGGCTGCCCCGCCAGCCAATCCGCGTTTGATCGCGCTGAACAAGCCCTTCGATGTGCTTACTCAGTTCACCGATGGCCGGGGCCGGGCGACACTGAAGGATTTTGTGGATATCGCCGGGGTCTATCCGGCCGGGCGGCTGGATCGGGATAGCGAGGGACTGTTACTGCTGACCAATGATGGCCGGCTGCAGGCCCGCATTACCGATCCCAAGCACAAATTGGCCAAGACCTATTGGGTGCAGGTGGAAGGGGAACCGAGTGCGGACCAGTTGGCGCAGCTGCGCGCCGGTCCGGTGTTGAATGACGGGCCCACGCGCCCTGCGCAGGTGGAGCAGATAGCCGAGCCAGCGCTGTGGCCGCGCCATCCACCGGTGCGTTTTCGTCAGAGTGTTCCCACCAGCTGGCTGGCGATCACCATCCGCGAGGGCCGTAACCGTCAGGTGCGGCGCATGACCGCCGCGGTGGGCCTGCCGACCTTGCGGCTGGTCCGGGTGCGCATTGGCGAGTGGCAGCTGGGAGATCTGCAGCCGGGGCAGTGGCGGGAACTCTGACCCGGCCACATGCCCCCGTGCTGGAAGGTCGAGTTCCATCTCGACCTGCGGTGTATCCAGCGGCCCCTTACTTGCCGCACTGCGACCGATCAGCCTTCGCTGGTCTGCGCCGCCGCAGCCGCCTGCCGTTCCTGTTTCCGGCGCGACAATACCCAAACGAAGAAGACCGGCACGAACAACACACCCAGCGCTGTCGCCGTGATCATGCCGCCGATCACGCCGGTACCAATGGCGCGCTGACTGGCGGCACCGGCACCGCTGGCGATCGCCAGCGGCAACACACCAAGCATAAAGGCCATCGAGGTCATGATGATCGGGCGGAAACGCAGCCGCGCCGCTTCCACCGCCGCTTCCCTCAAGGTGCGTCCTTCGGCATACAGATCCTTGGCGAATTCGACGATCAGGATGGCGTTCTTCGCCGCCAGACCGATGATGGTGATCAGGCCGACCTTGAAGTAGACGTCGTTGGGCATGCCCAACAGGGTCACCGCCAGCACTGCGCCCAGGGCACCGATGGGGACGATCAGGATTACCGACAGCGGAATCGCCCAGCTCTCGTACAACGCCACCAGTAGCAGGAACACCACGGCCAGCGCCAGGCCCAGCAATATCGGCGCCTGCGCCCCTGCGACCTTCTCCTGGAAGGACAGGCCCGTCCACTCGTAGCCTATCCCACTCGGCAGTTCGCCAACGATCCGTTCGATCTCCGCCATGGCAGCGCCGCTGCTGTGGCCTGGCGCTGCGTCGCCGGAAATCTTGAACGCGGGATAGCCGTTATAGCGCACGAACTGCACCGGGCCGTTTTCCCATTCCATATCGACGAAAGCAGACAGCGGCACCTGTTCACCCTGATGGTTGGGTACATACAGTTTGCTGATGTCTTCCGGTGTCATGCGGCTATTCACATCAGCCTGCACCACCACCTTCTGCATCCGCCCGAAGTTGGTGAATTCGTTGATGAGCGCCGAACCGAAGGCCGTGGACAGGGTGGTGCTGATCGCACCGAAGCTGACGCCGAGGGTCTCGGCCTTCTGACGGTCGATATGCAGACGCAGCTGCGGTGCATCTTCCAGACCTTCCACCATGGCGTAGGCGATCACTGGCGAGCTGTTGGCTTTCTGCAGCAGTTCGTTACGCGCCGCCAGCAGCGCCTCGCGCCCCAGACCGCCACGGTCCTGCAGACGCAGGGCGAAGCCGCCGGAGGTGCCCAGGCCTTCGATGGAGGGTGGCTGCACGGCGAAGATGGTGCCATCAGAAACGCCTGCCAGAGCCCGGTTGGCCCGCTGGCTTTCGGCCTGCACTGATTCTTCCGCGCCACGTTCGGACCAATCGACCAGAGTCGGGAAGGCCAATGCGGCGTTCTGCCCCATGCCGGAGAAGCTGAAGCCCATCACCGAGACGATGCCCGCCACGCTGGGGCGGGAGAGGAAATGCTCTTCCATCGCCTCGACGGTCTGTTCCGTCCGGGGCGTGGTGGCGCCCGGCGGCAGCTGCACATCGACGATCAGGTAGCCCTGGTCTTCTGCAGGCAGGAAGGCTTCAGGCAGACGCAAGAAGGAGAAGACCAACGCTGCGATGATGACCAGGTACACCAGCATGAAGGTACCGGAGCGCCTGACCAGCCCCCCGGTGGTACGCTGGTAGCTGCGGGTCAGACCAGTGAAGCGGCGGTTGAACCAGCCAAAGAATCCTTTCTTCTCGGCATGATGCCCCTTGGGGATCGGCTTGAGCAGCGTGACACACAGTGCCGGCGTCAGGCTCAGGGCCAGGAAGCCGGAGAACAGGATGGACACCGCCAGCGACAGGGAAAACTGCTGGTAGATCACGCCGACCGAACCGCCCATGAAGGCCAGCGGGAAGAATACCGCCGACAGTACCATGGTGATACCGACGATGGCGCCAGTGATCTGCTTCATCGCCTTGCGCGTGGCCTCCTTGGGCGAAAGCCCCTCTTCGGCCATGATCCGCTCGACGTTCTCGATCACCACAATGGCATCGTCCACCAGAATCCCGATAGCCAGCACCATGCCGAACATGGTCATCATGTTGACCGAGAAGCCGATCACCGACATCACCGCAAAGGTACCCAACAGACAGATCGGCACCACGATGGTCGGAATCAGGGTATAGCGGAAGTTCTGCAGGAACAGGAACATCACCAGAAATACCAGCACCACGGCTTCGGCCAGGGTCATCACCACTTTCTTGATCGCCACGTCGACGAAGATGGAGGTGTCGTAGGGGGTGGAGTATTCCATGTCCTGGGGGAACAACGCCGACAGTTCCTCGAGCCGCTGCTTGACCGCGGTAGCCGTGGCAATGGCGTTGGCATCCGATGTCAGCTGCACAGCCGCCGCAGCGGCCGGCCGGCCATTGAGACGGGAGCTGAAGCGATATTCCTCACGGCCCATTTCCACCCGGGCGACATCACCCAGCCGTACCACCGAGCCGTTCGGGTTGGCCCGCAGCACGATGTCACTGAATTCTTCGGCAGTTTCCAGGGTGCCCTGCACCATCAGGGTTGCGGTCAATTCCTGCTCACTGGTGCCCGGCTGCTCGCCGAAACTACCCGCCGGTACCTGCACGTTCTGCGCAGCAATGGCGCGGTTTACATCCTCGATCGACAGGTCGTAGCCGACCAGCCGAGACGGATCGACCCAAACGCGCAGAGCCCGTTCGGAAGAGAACATCTGCACTCGACCAACACCGGGAATCCGGCGAATCTCGTTGTTGATGTTGCGCGCAGCATAGTCGGCCAGCCCGACGGGGTCCTTGTCCCCCTCCTTGTAGCTCAGCGCGTAGATCATCAGGAAGTTGCTGCTGGCCTGCTCCACCTGCAGGCCCTGCTGCAGCACCGGTTGCGGCAGTCGGGGCTCGGCGCGCTTGATGCGGTTCTGCACATCCACCTGCGCCAGATCCGGATCGGTACCCGGCTCGAAGGTGACGTTGATTTCGGCCATGCCGTTGGAACTGCTGGAGGACTCGTAATAGAGCAAGCCCTTGGCACCATTGAGTTCTTCCTCGATGAGGCTGGTCACCGTTTCATTGAGGATGGTCGCCGACGCGCCCGGATAGGTCGCGTAGATCATGATCTGTGGCGGGGCCACGTTGGGGTACTGGGCCACCGGCAGCGATGGAATCGCCAGCAGGCCGGCCAGGCAGATGAAAATCGCCACCACGAAGGCGAAATTGGGGCGATTGATGAAGAACTGCGGCATGCTCTTTCCTCTGTTTGGCAATCAGAATGGCGGCCAGGGCTCAGGACCCTGGCAGTTCGCTCACTCGCCCGCCTGGTCCTGGGGCTGGTTGGCTGTCACCGGCTCGACGATGCTGCCGGGCTGGAACTTGGCCACGCCATCGACAATGACCCGCTCGCCCTGCTCAAGGCCGGACGTCACCTGCCATTCGCTACCACGCATGGCGCCCAGCGTCACCGCACGTTCCTGCACCGTGTTTTCTTCATCAACAATCAGGACCCGTGGAATGCTATCGGTGCCCCGTCGTACCGCCCGTTGAGGCACAAATACCGCGGATGACTCCATGCCCAGCTCGGTCTCTACCCGCACATACATGCCCGGCAGCAATACTGCATCAGGATTGGGCAGTTCTGCCCGCAGGGTTACCTGGCCGGTGCTCGGGTCCACCGAAACATCGGAAAACAGCAGCCGTCCTTCCTGGCTGAAGCCGTCCTGGCCCAAGCTGATACGCACCCGGGCCGCGCCATCTTCCTGCACCGCAATGCGCCCCTCGGCCGCAGCCGCGCGCAGACGCAGCAGGTCATCTACCGATTGAGTGAAGTCGGCATAGATAGGGTCCAGCTGCTGGATGTGAGCCATGGGGGTGGCCTCGCCCTGACCAACCAGGGCGCCTTCAGTGACCAGCGCCCGGCCGATACGTCCATCGATCGGCGCCCGCACGGTAGCGTATTCCAGATTCAGCCGGGCCGTTTCCAGCGCTGCCTGGGCCGACAGTTTCTCGGCCTGGGCACTTTTCTGCGCGGCGATGGCGTTGTCGTATTCCTGCTGACTGATCGCGCGCGCCTCGACCAGAGGCTCGTAACGCCGTACCAGGCTATCTGCCTGGTAGATGCTCGCCTCAGCTCGGGCCAATGCGCCACGCGCCTGCGCCACCGCGGCCTCCAGCGGAGCCGGATCGATGCGGAACAGAATGTCGCCCGCCTTTACATCAGCCCCTTCTTCGAACAACCGCTCCAGCACAATCCCCGGTATCCGCGCGCGCACCTCAGCCGTGCGTGCAGGCTCGATACGGCCCGGCAGGTTGCCGGTCAGCATGTGCGCTGCCGGCTCGATAACCTGAACCGGAGCTTGAGGTGGCGGTTGGTTCTGCGCGGAATCGCTCCGATCCTGCTGGCAGCCGGCCAGCGCCAGTGCGCCCAACAGAATGAGGATGGTATTACTTAAAAGATGCCGTGGGATGGGCATTGGTGCGCTTCCTTGGTCAAGGGTTACGGATACTGCATACGGACGTAGACGGCCCGAAAAAAAGCGATGCTACTCTTCGGAGTCATCTGAATCAAACTTGATTCACATGACGCAACCAATCCTTATGTGTACACTCGCGGCGATTGACGCACGCAAACCATGGATGATCTCTCGCCCACTTGTCCGTTTAATGAAATTGAATGACACCCGATACTGAAGAAACCCTGTTACGTTCGCTGGCATTGACCTTGACCGAAAACCCCGGCGCCACCTTGCAGGAGATGGCCAAGGCGGCCGGAGTAAGCCGAGCTACCCTGTACCGCTTCGCCGCCACACGCGAACAGCTGTTCGACACATTGCAGCAACATGTCATGGCTGCCATGTCGCGTATTCTGGATGATGCCGGGCTGGAAAGTCAGTCGCCACTGGACGCCCTGCGCCAGCTGATCACCGGTTATATCGCGCAACGGGAATTCTGCGTGTTCATGATCACCCAGTTCGAACCCTATATTAAGCGCAACACCCAACAGGCCTACCCGGACGAATGTCTCGCCCATGAACAGCGGCTGGATGATTTTTTCCTGCGTGGCCAGCAGCTCGCCATCTTCCGTCCGGACGTACCCTGTCGCTGGTTGACCGACCTGTTCTTCGGCTTCATCTATATGTTGTGCGAATCGGAGTACCGGGGCCGGATCGCTCGCGCCGACATGCAGCGGTTATTCGAAGACATGTTTCTCAACGGTGCGCTGGCGCGCCCGGCCTGATATACCCAGTACGCCAGACAGGATAGCTCAGTACCGCCAGCCCAGCCGCCGAAATACGAAGCCCATCAGCCACGCCGGCCCGATCAGCAGAAACTGCACATCCTTGAAGAAGGACGGTTTCTTGCCTTCCACCTGATGACCGATGAACTGCCCGATCCAGGCCAGCACGAAGATGATCACACAGGGCCAGAACACCAGCGGCATCAGACTCAGTATCCACAACATGAGCGCACTCTGGATCAACATCACTGCCGCCAGCTGCCAGGACAGCAACACATAGAACACCAACGCCAGGCCAACCAGCCCGACGGCGACCAGAGGATGCAAAGCCCATAACAGGCCCAGCACACTGAAGGTGATCAGCGGCACGCAGATCCAGTGCACCAGCTTGTTGACCGGATTACGGTGGCTTTCACCATACTCTTCAAACCATTCATTGATCGTCTTCATCAGCAGCTTCCCTCGCCGGTTATTGTTATAGTCCAAGGTTGATTGATAGTGGTCCGCCTATGCCACAACCCAGGCCACCCACCATACCGATACCCTCCCGCTGATGGTAAGCTTAGCGCATGAATACGCCTACTCCTTTTCGTCCCGTAGTACTCTGCCTGTCCGGTCATGATCCCAGTGGTGGTGCCGGCCTGCAGGCCGATATCGAAGCCCTGATCGCCCAGGGTTGCCACGCCGCGCCGGCGGTGACCGCACTGACCGTGCAGAACACTGTTGATGTCATGGATTTCCGGGTACTCGACCGCGAGTGGGTGCTGGCCCAGGCCAAGGCCGTGCTTGATGACATGCCGGTCTCGGCCGTCAAGCTGGGTATGCTCGGCAACCTCCAGATGGTCGACACCGTGGTCGAGATCATGCAGGCGCACCCCGAACTGCCACTGGTCTGCGATCCGGTGTTGCGCGCCGGCGGTGGCGGCTCGCTGGGCAAGGATGAGGTCGGCTACGCCATGCGTGAAAAGCTGCTGCCCATCGCCCGAATCGTCACTCCGAACCTGCCCGAAGCGCGCATCCTCGCCGAGTTGCCCGATGGCACCGCCGATGAATGTGCCGATAAGCTGCTGCAACGCTGCCAGAACCTGCTGATCACCGGCGGCCATGGCGATGAACTGGACATCCATAATCGGCTGTATTGCCGGGATGGCAGCACTCATACCTTCACCTGCCCGCGCCTGCCCGGCAGCTATCATGGCTCCGGCTGCACCCTGGCCAGCGCCCTCGCGGGCCGTCTGGCGCTGGGCGAAGAGCTGGTCAGCGCCGTCAAAACTGCTCTGGATTACACTTGGCGCACCCTGCGTGATGCGGAGCAGCCCGGCCACGGCCAGTATGTACCGCGCCGCCTGCCGCTGGATTTCTGTCAATGAGCCTGGGCGGCCTGTATGCGATTACCGACAGCGCACTGCTGACTGACGGCAAACTGCTGCCCTATGTGGAAGCGGCCCTGGCTGGTGGCGCCAGTCTGGTCCAGTATCGGGACAAGAGTGTCGATACCGTCCGCCGTCAGGAAGAAGCGACCCGGCTAAAAGAGCTGTGCGATCAGTATGACGCTCACTTGCTGATCAATGATGACCTGGCGCTGGCCAGCCAGCTGCAGGTGGGCGTGCATCTGGGCCGGGACGACGGCAGCCTGCGCGAAGCCCGGCAGCAGCTCGGCCCCGATGCGCTGATCGGCGCCACCTGTCATGCCAGCCTGGAATACGCCGAACAGGCGGTGGCCGCCGGCGCCAGTTATGTCGCCTTCGGCCGCTTTTTCCCTTCCGTCACCAAGCCGGGCATACCTGCGGCGACGACCGGTCTGCTGGGAGAAGCCCGGGAGCGCTTTGCTATACCTATCGTTGCCATCGGCGGTATCACTGCTGATAACGCCCGGCAACTGTATGACGCCGGTGCCGACTTGCTTGCCGTAGTACACGGTCTGTTCGGCGCCGACTCCGCCGCCGAGGTCCGGCGCCGCGCCCTTGAATTCACCGCCTTGAAAATTTGTTGAGAGAATTGCCCATGTCCCGCTCGGAAACCCTTTTTGCCAGTGCCCAGAAACACATCCCCGGTGGCGTCAACTCGCCGGTACGCGCGTTCCGCAGCGTCGGCGGCACACCGTTGTTCATCAAGCACGCCGAGGGCGCCTATATCATCGACGAGGATGATCGGCGCTATGTGGACTATGTCGGCTCCTGGGGCCCGATGATCCTCGGTCACAGTCACCCCGACGTACTCGACTCGGTCCGCCGCCAGCTGGATCACGGTCTGTCCTATGGCGCTCCGACCGCCATGGAAACCGAGATGGCCGAGCTGGTCTGCTCCATGGTGCCGTCGATGGACATGGTGCGCATGGTCAGTTCCGGTACCGAAGCGACCATGAGCGCCATCCGCCTGGCCCGTGGTTATACCGGCCGCGATACCATCATCAAGTTCGAGGGCTGCTACCACGGCCACTCCGACAGCCTGCTGGTCAAGGCAGGCTCTGGTGCACTGACCTTCGGCGTGCCCAGCTCGCCGGGCGTGCCGGCGGCCTTCGCCCAGCACACCCTCACCCTGCCCTACAACGATATTGCCGCGGTGCGCGAAACCCTGAGCCGTGTGGCCGAGGATATCGCCTGCATCATCGTCGAACCCGTGGCCGGCAACATGAACTGCGTGCCACCTGCACCGGGTTTCCTTGAAGGGTTGCGCGAAGCATGTAGCGAGTATGGTGTGGTCCTGATCTTCGATGAGGTGATGACCGGCTTCCGCGTTGCCCTCGGCGGCGCCCAAGCCCATTACGGCGTGACTCCCGACCTGTCCACCTTCGGCAAGATCGTCGGCGGCGGCATGCCGGTTGGCGCCTTTGGCGGCAAGCGCGAAATAATGGAATGCATCTCGCCGCTGGGCCCGGTCTACCAGGCCGGCACCCTGTCCGGCAACCCGCTGGCCATGGCCGCAGGATTGACTACCCTGAAGCTGATCAGCCGCCCGGGCTTCCATGACGAGCTGACCAGCTACACCAGCCGCATGCTGCAGGGCCTGCAGGACCGCGCCGATGCCGCCAGCATCCCTTTCGTCACCACCCAGGCCGGGGGCATGTTCGGTCTGTATTTCAGCGGCGCCGACAACATCCTGACCTTCGAGGACGTGATGGCTAGCGATCCCGAGCGCTTCAAGACCTTCTTCCACAAGATGCTCGAACAGGGTGTGTATTTTGCCCCCAGCGCCTACGAGGCCGGCTTCACCTCCATCGCCCATGGCGAAACCGAGTTGCAGCTGACCCTGGATGCCGCCGAGCGGGCATTCGCCACCCTATGATCGGGGCGCCTTCGGTAATGCCGCCGGTATCGATGCCGCCAGCCGCTCTGGTGGTTGGCCCCAGCATCGATCCGGCGCACAATGGCGCCATGCACTTACCTAGCCAGCGGGCCAGTCGACCATGAACACTGTTTTTCGCCGTACCGTCATCCTGTGCATGCTGGCCGGAGCAGGCAGCGGCGCATCCGCCGTCCTCGCCCAAACCCAGTCCCAGGCGCCATTGGTGATCAGCACCGAAGAGCGTTGCGCCTTCAACCGCGTCGATGACGACAGCCTGGCCCTGGCCCTGGAAAACTGCATGGAGCTGGCCGAGGCCGACGATATGCAGGCGCAATTCGAGATGGGTGAGCTGTACTACCATGGCGAGCGCGCCGAGCGGGATCTGAGCGCGGCACTGAAGTGGTATGAGCGAGCATCAATCCAGGGACATCCGGACGCCCAATACCGCCTGGGCCTGATGCATATGAACGGCGAAGGGGTGGAGCGCAACCTGCCGCAGGCTTACATCATGTTGAAGATGGCGGCGGTCAATGGTCAGGACGCGGCGATGGACGCCAGTGATCTGCTCGCCGAGGAGATGCCCCCCGAGGAGATTGCCGCAGCTACCCAGGTACTGGGCACGCTATTTCGCAATTATCTACGGCATATTCGGGAAGAACAGTTGCGCCAGTTTCAGCCAGATACCAGCGCTCCCGTCGCCCCATAAGATCAGTTATTACTCGGCCCAGGTCCAGGCCCCGGCGGCATCGGGAAGGACATGATATTGCTGCCGCCCTTGGCCTCGCTGATCTTGGCCTGACCAACCCGCTCAACTTCGTCGATACGCACTATGGCCTGCAGCGGAATGAAGCTGCGGTTGACGCCTTCGAACTGGCTCTTGAGCTTTTCCTCACCCGGATCGACCAGCATCTGCGAACGCTCGCCGAACACCAGCTCCTCGATCTCCAGAAAGCCCCACAACTCGCTCTGGAATATCTGCCGCGCATACAGTTCGTATACCTGGCCCTGATTGATGAAAATCACCCGGAAGATGGGTTGCTGCTTGTCTTTGCTCATGAAACTCACACAGGGACAACATGGATGGGACTGACGATGGCCGGACACCCGGCCAAAGGTGGCGGATCATAGCATACTCAGCAAAACCGTACGGCCAATGTCGAGCAAGCCGCAGTGGAGGCAGGCAGGGGCACTACAGAACCGTCTGCGGCCAGGGAGGCCGTAGACGAGCGCCATGGATGGCGGGGTGCGAGTGCTGTAGTGCCCCTGCCTGCCTCCGCTGCCTACTCGGACTATCCTCCACTCATCCACACCGCAGCCCCGCTTCCTCCGACCAGCCACCATCACATTGTCCCCGCCATCCGTGTATAATCGCCGTTTTTCTTCACGAGTCACCCGCACATCCCCATGGCAAAGAAACTCTTTATCCAGACCCACGGCTGCCAGATGAACGAGTATGACAGCTCGCGCATGGCAGACCTGCTCGGCGACCACCAGGCAATGGAACTGACCGATAGCCCCGATGAGGCCGATGTCATCCTGCTCAACACCTGTTCGATTCGCGAGAAGGCCCAGGAAAAGGTGTTTTCCGAACTGGGCCGCTGGCGGCCGCTCAAGGAAAAGAATCCCGAGCTGATCATCGGTGTCGGCGGCTGCGTCGCCAGCCAGGAAGGCACCGCGATCCGCGACCGCGCCTCCTATGTGGACGTGGTGTTCGGTCCCCAGACCCTGCATCGCCTGCCGGAGATGATCGACGCGGCGCGCAGCACCGGCACCGCCCAGGTCGACGTGTCCTTCCCGGAAATCGAGAAGTTCGACCGCCTGCCCGAGCCTCGCGTGGATGGCCCGACCGCCTACGTATCGGTCATGGAAGGGTGCAGCAAGTACTGCAGCTTCTGCGTGGTGCCCTATACCCGTGGCGAAGAAGTCAGCCGCCCGTTCGACGACGTGCTGGCCGAGTGCGTGCACCTGGCCGAAAATGGCGTGCGCGAAATAACCCTGCTCGGGCAGAACGTCAACGGCTATCGCGGCCAGACCCATGACGGTGGTATCGCCGACCTGGCGGATCTGATCCGGGTTGTCGCCGAGATCGACGGCATCGACCGCATCCGCTACACCACCTCGCACCCGCTGGAGTTTTCCGACAGCCTGATTCGCGCCCACGCGGAAGTGCCGGAGCTGGTCAAGTACCTGCACCTGCCGGTGCAATCCGGCTCCGACCGGGTCCTGGCGGGCATGAAGCGCAACCACACCGCGCTGGAATACAAGTCCCGGGTGCGCAAGCTCAAGGCCGCGGTGCCGGATATCATCCTCAGCTCGGACTTCATCATCGGCTTCCCCGGTGAAACCGATCGGGACTTCGAGCAGACCATGAAGCTGGTGGAGGAGATCGGTTTCGACTTCTCCTACTCCTTCATCTATAGCGCCCGTCCCGGCACCCCGGCGTCCGATCTGCCCGACGACACCCCGGTCGAGGTCAAGAAGCAGCGCCTGCAGATTCTCCAGGCCCGCCTCAACCAGCAGGGCTTCGAAAATAGCCGGCGCATGGTCGGCAGCACCCAGCGCATCCTGGTTACCGACTACTCGAAGAAGGACCCGGGCATGCTCCAGGGTCGCACCGAGCACAACCGTATCGTCAACTTCCGCTGCGCCAATCCGCTGCTGATCGGCCAGTTCGTCGAGGTCCATATCGACGAAGCCCTGCCCCACTCCCTGCGCGGCAGCCTGCTGCACGAAACAGTGCAGTGATTCACTATCGAGCTACGGCCCGCTGCGCGCGGGCTGCGGCCGAAAGCCCATCTTTGCATAGCCTGGTTTGCGCGCTATGCTGTGTTTTTCCTGATAGCCACACGGCCACCAACGGACCACTTTGAACGTACCCTTGACTATCCATCGCTTCAGCATCGAGCCCGTAGACCCACGGCGCTTCGCCAGTCTCTGCGGTCAATTTGATGAAAACCTCCGCTTGATCGAACAACGCCTCGGCATCGAAGTCCGCAACCGCGGTAACCATTTCGAATTGATCGGCGACCCTGCTATTACGCGGTCCGCCGAGGCGGTCCTGCGCCAACTATATCGCGAGACGCGGGACAACAAGGACCTGCCGCTGGATACCGTGCATTTGTATCTGCAGGAGTCCGGGCTGGAGAATCTCAGCGAATCGCTGCAGCACAGCGACGGCCACAAGCCAGTGGTACTGCGCACCAAGCGCATGACCATCCAGCCGCGCGGGCCAAATCAGCAGGCCTATGTGCGCTCGATCCAGGAGCATGACATCAACTTCGGCATCGGTCCGGCCGGTACCGGCAAGACCTACCTGGCGGTGGCCTGCGCGGTGGACGCGCTGGAACGCGAGCAGATTCGCCGCATTCTGCTGGTGCGCCCGGCGGTAGAGGCCGGTGAGAAGCTCGGCTTCCTGCCTGGCGACCTGTCACAGAAGATCGACCCCTATCTGCGCCCGCTGTATGACGCGCTCTACGAAATGCTCGGCTTCGAACAGGTGGCCAAGCTGATCGAAAAACAGGTGATCGAAGTCGCGCCGCTGGCCTACATGCGCGGCCGCACACTGAACAACAGCTTCATCATTCTCGATGAGAGCCAGAACACCACGCTGGAACAAATGAAGATGTTCCTCACGCGCATCGGCTTCGGCTCCACCGCAGTGATCACCGGTGACATCACCCAGGTCGACCTGCCGCGGGGCACCCGCTCGGGTCTGACCCACGTGATCGATGTGCTCAAGGATGTGAAAGGCATCGGCTTTACCCACTTCAAGTCCAAGGACGTGGTGCGCCACCCCCTGGTCCAGCGCATCGTCGAAGCCTATGACCGCTTCGACAGTCGCCAGGAGCAGGAACAGCAGCAGCGCAAGGAGCGCCGCGATGACCGTTGAGGTAGACATACAAAGGGCCACCGATGCGCCAGGGCAACCCGATGATGACAGCCTGATCCGCTGGGCCGCCCTGGCCCTGCGGAACAAGCCGGGTCAGGAACTGACCATCCGCCTGGTCGATGCCGAGGAAAGCCAGACCCTGAACAACGAGTATCGGCACAAGGACTATCCCACCAACGTGTTGTCCTTCCCCGCCGACCTGCCTCCCGAATTGGATATCCCGCTGCTGGGCGACCTGGTCATCTGCGTTCCGGTAGTCAATCGCGAGGCCGCCGAACAGGGCAAGCCGGCTGCCGCACACTGGGCGCATATGGTTATCCATGGCTGTCTGCACCTGCTGGGCCACGACCATATCGAGGACGACGAAGCCGAGGCAATGGAGGCGCTGGAACGCCAGCTGCTGGCCGAACTGGGTATCGCCGATCCCTATCTTGAAACCGACGAGTGATGAGTAACGACCCCATGAGCGAAGATCGATCGAGCAACGGACATAAGTCCTGGCTGGAGAGACTGACCCAGGCTTTTGTCCATGAACCCCGCAACCGTCAGGAACTGCTCGAGCTGCTACGTGAAGCGCAGCGCAATGAAGTTCTCGATATCGAAGCGCTGGCGATCATCGAGGGCGCACTGCAGGTCGCCGACATGCAGGTGCGCGACATCATGATCCCGCGCTCGCAGATGACCACCATCAAGGCCGCCCAGACACCTCGCGAGTTCCTGCCCTCGGTGATCGAGGCAGCTCATTCCCGCTTCCCCGTCATCGGCGAAAGCATCGACGATGTGCTCGGTATCCTGCTGGCCAAGGACCTGCTGCCGCTGCTGCTGGAAGAGAACACCGATCGGTTCAATATCAAGGACGTCCTGCGTCCGGCCACCTGCGTGCCCGAGTCCAAGCGGCTCAACGTGTTGCTCAAGGAGTTCCGCTCGACCCACAATCACATGGCCGTGGTGATTGATGAATATGGCGGCGTGTCCGGACTGATCACCATCGAAGACGTACTGGAACAGATCGTTGGCGATATCGAGGATGAACACGATATCGATGATGAGGATTACATCAAGGAGCTGCCCACCGGCGACTTCCTGGTCAAGGGCCTGACGCCGATCGAAGAGTTCAATGATCACTTCAGCACCGGTTTTTCCGACGAAGAGTTCGATACCTTCGGCGGGCTGGTGATGAACGCCTTCGGGCATCTGCCCAAGCGCAACGAGATCGTCGAACTGGATGGCTTCCGCGTGCGCATTCTCAATGCCGACAGCCGTCGCGTCCACCTTCTGCGAGTCAGCCTGATTCAGCCCTGACGTTGAAGCGAGCATACTTGTGGGAGCGGACAAGCCCGCTCCCACAAAACCGCCACTCACAAGGCCATCTGTAGGGCGGATAAAATGGATGTTTGATGAGAGTCGCCATGCTACTGCTGGATAAATTGCTTGTTACCCTGCGCGCGCCCGGCTGGCGCGGCGACCTGCTTGCCCTGCTCGCCGGGGTGTTGACTACCCTGTCGTTCACCCCCTTTGACATCTGGCCGCTGGGTCTGCTGTCGGCCGCCCTGCTCTATCAGGGCCTGCATGAGCTGACCGGACGGCAAGCCCTGTGGCGAGGCTGGTGCTGGGGGCTGGGTCTGTTTCTCAGCGGTATATCCTGGGTCTATGTCAGCATTCACGTGCACGGTTATGCACCACCGGCACTGGCGGCGTTGCTGACCGGCGGGCTGGTTGCCGGGTTGGCGTTGATTCCGGCAACCGCCGCCTGGCTATGGGCGCGCTGGCTGCGGCCTGAAAAGGGTCTCTGGCTGGCTGCGACCGGTTTCGCTGCGCTGTGGGTGGCACAGGAATTTTTCCGTAGCTGGTTTCTTACCGGCTTCCCCTGGCTCTATCAAGGCTATGCCCATACCGATACCTGGCTAGCCGGCTGGGCCCCGCTGGGTGGCGTCTGGCTGCTCAGTTTTCTCAGTGTGTTCACTGCCTGTCTGCTCAGCGAAGGGCGGTTCTGGCGAAAGCCCCGCCAGGGATTGCCGGCAGCCGTACTGTTGATCGCCATCTGGGGCGGCGGCGCCCTGCTCACCCAGGTACAGTGGACCCGGCCAGCCGGCACGCCACTGTCGGTGGCGCTGATCCAGGCCGACATCGAACAGTCCCGCAAGTGGGACCCGGCGCACATCGACTATACCCTGGCTACCTACCGGGACATGAGCTACGCCCAGCGCGCCGATCTGATCATCTGGCCGGAAACCGCCGTGCCCGTGCTCAGCAGCAGTGCCATGCCCTTCGTTCAGGGCATGGCCGCCAATCTGGCGCAGCAGGGCAGCACCCTGATCACCGGGATTCCGGTGGACGAGACCGACGCTCACGGCGAGCGACGCATTTACAACGGCATCATGGTCGCCGGCGAGCAGCCCAACCAATACCTGAAACACAAGCTGGTGCCCTTCGGCGAGTATGTGCCACTGGAAGACGTGCTGCGTGGGCTGATCGCGTTCTTTGACCTGCCCATGTCGAACTTCTCCCGGGGCCCACAACAGCAGGCGCCGCTGGAGGCCGCCGGTCATCGGCTGGCACCGATGATCTGCTATGAAACCGTTTATCCCGATTTCGCCGCCCGTCTGGCTGCTCAGAGCGAGCTGCTGATCAGCATCAGCAACGATAGCTGGTTCGGCGAGTCCATCGGCCCTCTACAGCATCTGCAGATGGCCCGCATGCGCGCCATCGAGAGTGGCCGCTGGATGATTCGCGGTACCAACAACGGCGTCACCGCACTGATCGACCACCGGGGAGACATTACCGCCCGGATACCACAATTCACCCAGGCCGCCCTGCACGGTTATGTACAGCCCCGCGAGGGACTCACTCCCTGGTTGCGCTGGGGCAGCTGGCCTCTGGGGACGTTAGTGGTGGCGGCTCTCCTGGTGTGCATGCTCGCTCGCCGCAAGCACTGAGGGCGATGCCGCCAGGCGGTCAAGCTGCATGGTACCGAGGATCTGCCGCAGCAGCTGCATGTCCTGTTGGGTCAGGCCATAGACTTCCAGCTCGGTCGGCACGCAGGGCTGACCAGCCATCCATTGCCGAGTGCGCGCGACATCGAGAGCCTGATCAAGGCGGCGCAACAACCGTCCGTACGAGGAATCGTGACTACCAGCTGGAATCTCCCGCTGCACATGTTTCATGTGTTTTCTCCCTAAAATATGACTGCCCAGAACAGCTGGACAACCTTTGCCCTCAGCATAGACCCGACATCTGATTTCTCCCGGCAGCGGCGACGAATGGCAGTAGCTGAGGGCCGACAGCCTTTTCCTTCCCGCCGTGCGGCCACCTGACGCAACAGCCCCTACCTGTGCCGGGCCCGGTGGTGTATCCTGCCTCATTCCTTTTTTCCCCTGACATACGAGTCGACATACAGTCCACGCCCATGCAAGAACAGTATTCTCCCCGCGATATCGAACACGCCGCCCAGACCGCCTGGGATCAAACCGACGCCTTCAAGGTGGAGGAGACCCCGGGCCGCGAGACCTACTACTGCCTCTCGATGTTTCCGTACCCGAGCGGCAAGCTACACATGGGTCACGTGCGCAACTACACCATCGGTGACGTGATTGCCCGCTATCAGCGCATGCAAGGCAAGAATGTACTGCAGCCAATGGGCTGGGACGCCTTCGGCATGCCAGCGGAAAACGCGGCGATGAACAACAAGGTCGCCCCCGCCGCCTGGACCTATTCCAATATCGACTACATGCGCAACCAGCTGAAAAGCCTGGGGTTGGCAGTCGACTGGTCCCGCGAATTCGCCACCTGCACTCCCGAGTACTACCGCTGGGAGCAATGGCTGTTCACCCGGCTGTTCGAGAAAGGCGTGATCTACCGCAAGAACGGCACCGTCAACTGGGACCCGGTCGACCAGACCGTACTGGCCAACGAGCAGGTCATCGACGGCCGCGGCTGGCGCAGTGGCGCGCTGATCGAGAAGCGCGAGATCCCGATGTACTATTTCCGTATCACCGATTACGCGGAAGAGCTGCTCAGCTCGCTGGATAACCTCACCGGTTGGCCGGAGCAGGTCAAGACCATGCAGCGCAACTGGATCGGCAAGTCGGTAGGCATGGAAGTGCATTTCCCCTACGACCAGGCCTCCATCGGCCACGCCGGCAAGCTCAAGGTGTTCACTACCCGCCCCGATACCCTGATGGGCGCCACCTATGTGGCCGTGGCCGCCGAACACCCGCTGGCCGCCCAGGCCGCCGAAACCGACCCATCGCTGCTTGCATTCATCGATGAGTGCAAGCGCGGCGGCGTTTCCGAAGCCGACATAGCCACCCAGGAAAAACAGGGCCGCGCCACCAGCCTGTTCGTCGAGCATCCGCTGACCGGCGAAAAACTGCCGGTATGGATCGCCAACTACGTCCTCATGGGCTACGGCGAAGGCGCGGTCATGGCCGTACCGGCCCACGACGAGCGCGACTTTGCATTCGCCAGCCAGTATCACCTACCAATCAAGCCGGTTATCCGCACCTCGGCTGGCGACACCACGCCAGAGCCCTGGCAGGACGCCTACGGTGAAAAGGGCATGCTGATCAATTCCGAGGAATTCGACGGCCTGGATTTCGACAGCGCCTTCACCGCCATCGGTGAAGTGCTCAAGCAGAAGGAACTGGGCGCGCCGCGTACCCAGTTCCGCCTGCGCGACTGGGGCATCAGCCGTCAGCGCTATTGGGGTTGCCCGATCCCGATCATCCACTGCTCCAACTGCGGTGACGTACCGGTGCCGGACGACCAACTGCCCGTGGTGCTGCCCGAAGATGTAGTGCCTGACGGCGCCGGCAGCCCGTTGGCCCGGATGCCCGAGTTCTATGAATGCACCTGCCCACGCTGCAACCAGCCGGCACGGCGCGAAACCGACACCATGGATACCTTCGTCGAAAGCTCCTGGTACTTCGCCCGCTACGCCAGCCCGCACTACGACAAGGGCATGGTCGACCCGGCCGCAGCCAACCACTGGCTGCCGGTGGATCAGTATATCGGTGGTATCGAACACGCCATCCTGCACCTGCTATATGCGCGTTTCTTCCACAAGCTCATGCGTGACGAGGGCCTGGTCGACTCGGACGAGCCGTTCAAGGACCTGCTGACCCAGGGCATGGTATTGGCCGATACCTACTACCGGATCGATGCCAAGGGCGCCAGAACCTGGTTCAACCCCGCTGATGTCGAAGTCGAACGCGATGCCAAGGGCAAGGTCGTCCGTGCCCACCTGGCCAGCGACGGGGGGCCGGTGGAAATCGGCGGTACCGAGAAGATGTCCAAGTCGAAGAACAACGGCGTGGACCCTCAGGCGATGATCGACCAGTACGGCGCGGACACCTGCCGGCTGTTCATGATGTTCGCCTCGCCGCCGGATATGAGCCTGGAATGGTCCGACTCCGGCGTCGAAGGTGCCCAACGCTTCCTGCGTCGTGTCTGGCGCCTGGCCCAGCAGCATGTCGGTAGCGGCCGGCCCGCCGCGTTGAGCGTCGACAACCTGACCGACGCCCAGAAAGACGTGCGCCGTGCCACCCACCTGGCCATCCGTCAGGCCAGTCAGGATATCGGCCAGCATCACAAGTTCAATACTGCTATCGCCGCAGTGATGACGCTGATGAACGTGCTGGAAAAAGCACCACAGGCCGAGGACCAGGATCGCGCAGTACTGCAGGAAGGTCTGGAAACCGTCACCTTGCTGCTGGCACCCATCGTCCCGCATATAAGCCATGCGCTGTGGCAGGCATTGGGCCAGCAGACACCGGTGATCGACGCACCCTGGCCAGTGCTGGACGAAAGCGCCCTGGTGCAGGACAGCCTTAAGCTGGTCATCCAGGTCAATGGCAAGCTGCGTGGCCATATCCAGGTGCCAGCCGATGCCAGTCGCGAAGCAGTGGAAGCTGCTGCCCGCGCCAATGAAAACGTGCTGCGCTTTACTGAAGGTCTGAGCATCCGCAAGGTGATTGTGGTGCCGGGCAAGCTGGTCAATATTGTCGCCAACTGATACGCAACGGAGAATCGGCATGCCACTGCAACGTCCACGTCATCTGCTGAGCTGTGCGGTACTCGGCGCCAGCCTGCTGCTCAGCGCCTGCGGCTTCCACCTGCGCGGTACCGGGGTCGATAACGTCAAGCTGGAAGAACTGAATGTCACCGCCCGCAACAGTTATGGTCCTACCTACCAGAGCGTGCTGGAAGCATTGCAGGCCAACGGGGTGGACGTGCGCAGCTCGGCGCCCTATCACCTGCAGTTGCTGAATGAGAACCAGGAACGCCGCGCGGTCACCTATACCTACCGGGCAACCCCGGCCGAGTACGAGCTGACCAGCGAACTGACCTTCCAGATCAGCGACCGCCAGGGCCGTCCCCTGATCGGGCCCGAGACCTTCACCACCTATCGGGTCTACGTCAACGACAAGGACAACCTGATCGGCACCAGCGAAGAGGAAGCCCTGTTGCACCGCGAAATGCGTCAGGACCTGACCCGTCAGTTGATGTTCCGCCTGTCGAGCATTTCCGCCAGCGACCTCGCGGCCCGCGAACAGAAGCTCGACCAGCAGGCTCCCTGAGTCGTGAAACTCAACGCGACCCAGCTGCAGCGCCAGCTCGGCGACGGCCTGGCGCCAGTATATGTCGTCAGTGGGGACGACCCGCTGCTCACCGGGGAAGCGGCTGACCTGATCCGCCAGGCCTGCCGCGATGCCGGCAGTGAGGAGCGGCTGGTATTCCATGTGGACCGCAGCTTTGAATGGGGTCAGCTGCATGACGCCAGTCACAGCCTGTCACTGTTCGCCCAGCAACGGCTGGTAGAGCTGCGCATCCCCGGTGGCAAACCCGGCGACGAGGGTGGCAAGGCGCTGCTGGCGTGGCTGGATAATCCACCGCCGGATACCACCCTGCTGGTGACCCTGCCCAAACTGGATGGCAGTACCCAGCGCAGCAAGTGGGCCAAGGGGCTGATCGAACATGAGCACAGCCGCTTCCTGCAGATCTGGCCGGTGGAAGCACAGCAGTTGCCGGGCTGGATGCGCGACCGCCTGGCCGCTGCCGGGCTTCACGCCACGCCCGAAGCACTGGATCTGCTCAGCGCCCGGGTCGAAGGCAACCTGCTGGCTGCCGCTCAGGAGATCGAGAAACTCAAGCTGTTTTGCGACAGCGGTCAGCTGGATCTGCAGACAGTGCAACAGGTGGTCGCCGACAGCGCCCGTTTCGACGTTTTCAACCTCACCGATGCTTTGCTCCAGGGTGAACCCCAGCATGGCCTGCGCATACTGCATGGGCTAAAGAGTGAAGGTGTGGAAGCGCCGGTGGTGCTCTGGGCGGTCAGCCGCGAGCTGCGCAGCCTGCACAACATGGCCCACGATCTTGCCCGGGGCATCCCCCAGGACAAGGTCTTTGCCAGCCAGCGCCCGCCGGTATGGGACAAGCGCAAGCCGCTGCTCTCCAGGGCCTTGCAACGCCATCCGGTGACTGTCTGGGAACGTCTGCTGCGCCTGGCCCAGCAAGCCGATGAACAGATCAAGGGCCAAAGCCCCGGCTCACCCTGGGACAGCCTGGCGCTGATCGTGGTGCAAGCTGCCGGCACTCGTCTGTCCCTGGCTGCAGGCTGATATCCAGAGCCCAGCCCGCAAACCTCAAGCCCTGCTGCCCCACACCCATCAACTTTGGGGTCGTTCAATTTGTGAGAGCGGCCTTGGCCGCAAAGCCTTTCCCGCCAGCCTCCTGGGACGGTCGAGCACCAGCTCGACCAGCGGGTTACCAGAACAGCTCAAGGCCGCGCCAGAATCAACGTTCCCAGTGGCGGCAGGTCCAGGCGCAGGGAACAGGGCTGGCCGTGACTGTCGCGCTCCTCGGTCCACACTTCTCCCTTGCTGCCCGCACCCGAGCCGGCGAAAGCATGGTCATCACTGTTCAACAGTATTTGCCAGCCCCCCGCTTCGGGCACACCGACCCGATAGTCGCTGCGCAGCACCGGGGTGAAGTTGTGCACCACCAGCACCATGGCTCCGTCCTCGCCCCGCCGTAGCCAGGCATAAACGCTGTTGCTGCTGTCGTCACCGATCAACCATTGGAACCCGTCGGCACTGTGATCACGCTGGTGCAATGCCGGTTGCTCGGTATACAGCCGATTCAGCTCTCGCACCAGATCGTGTACGCCGCGATGGTCGTCATAGCTGAGCAGATACCAGTCCAGCTGCGCATCATGGCTCCATTCGCGCCACTGGCCGAACTCGCAGCCCATGAACAGCAGTTTCTTGCCCGGGTGGCTCCACATGAAGGATAGGTACAACCGCAAGTTGGCGAATTGCTGCCAGCGGTCGCCGGGCATCTTGCCGAGCAACGAGCCCTTGCCGTGCACCACCTCGTCATGGGAGATCGGCAGAATGAAATGCTCGGTGAAGGCATATAACAACCCGAAGGTGATCTGCTGATGATGATGCCGGCGGTGCAGCGGATCTTCCTTGATGTAATTGAGGGTGTCGTGCATCCAGCCCATGTTCCACTTGCCGGTAAAACCCAGGCCACCTTCCCGGGTCGGTTGGCTGACGCCCGGCCAGGCGGTGGACTCCTCCGCGATCACCAGTGCGCCTGGTGCTTCAGTGGCGACCACATCATTCAGGTGTCGCAGGAACTCGATGGCCTCCAGGTTCTCCCGGCCGCCGTGGCGGTTGGGTATCCATTCGCCGCTCTTGCGTGAGTAGTCCCGGTACAGCATGGACGCCACCGCATCGACCCGTAGCCCATCGACATGATATTCGCGCAGCCAGTGCAGCGCCGAGGCCAGCATGAAGCCGTGCACCTCGGTACGCCCCAGGTTGTAGATGTGGGTATCCCAGTCCGGATGCCAACCCTCGAAGGGATGGGCATATTCGTAGAGCGCGGTGCCATCGAATAGCCCCAGCCCGTGGGCGTCGCCCGGAAAGTGCGCCGGCACCCAATCCAGAATGACGCCGATGCCAGCCCGGTGGCAGGCGTCGACGAAGCCGGCGAAGTCCGCCGGCGTACCATGCCGGGCGGTGGGAGCGAACTGCGACAAGGGTTGATACCCCCAGGAGCCGCCAAATGGGTGCTCCATCACCGGCAGCAATTCGATGTGGGTAAACCCCATATCCTGCACATAGGGAATCAGCTGCTCGGCCAGTTCCGCCCAACCCAGCGGCTCACCACCAGCTTCACTGGTCTGCCGCCAGGAGCCGGTATGCACTTCGTAAATCGCCAGCGGTCTGGTATTGGACTGACGCCCCGCCCGCTCGTCCATCCAGTGCTGGTCACCCCACTGGAAATCCGTCCCGGCAGCTACCACCGAACCGGTGGCCGGCGGTTTCTCGGTGGCCAGCGCGACGGGATCGGCCTTCAGTGGCAGGAGTCCGTCCTGGCCAAGGATTTCGTATTTGTAGACCTCACCCGGGCCAAGCCGGGGAATGAACAATTCCCAGATGCCGCCGCCTGGATGCAGCCGCATGGGGTGCCGGCGGCCATCCCAGCTGTTGAAATTGCCAACCACCGACACCCGCCGGGCATTCGGCGCCCAGACCACGAAACGCACGCCAGACACACCATCGGCCACCCAAGGCTGGGCACCGAAGCATTGGCCGAGACGGCGATGGTTGCCTTCACCGAACAGGTAGATATCCATCTCCCCCAGCTGCGGGCCGAAGGCATAGGGATCTTCTGTTTCCTGCACCCCACCGTTCCAATGGATACGCAGGCGGTAGCGGCGACGCTGGTCGAGTGCGCTGGTGAACAGGCCCGGAACAGGCTCGTCCATGGGGCCGATCAGTTGTCCGTCCTCATCCAGCAATTGGACTTCCAGCGCACCCGGTTGCCAGGTACGCACCTGGACGACGCCATCCTGATCATGGGGGCCGAGGAAGGCAAAGGGATTGCCGTGTTCGGCACGGATCAGGGCCTGGATATCCCCATTGTCAGTGCTCATCCGGTTGCTCATCAGGGCCGTTCTCCATCAGCGATTTGCATAAACCAATCAATCCTCCCAAGGGCACGTCCAGCCAGTCGGGCCGGTAACGGGCCTCGTAATCCACTTCATAGGCCGCCTTTTCGATACTGAACAGCGCCAACGCCGCCGGGGTGCCCTGCTCCGCCCAGGTATGGGGCAGGTCGCTGGCAACCTCCAGATAAGATGTCAGAAAGGCGTGCGCGGCCTGCTCGCGATAGGCCGCGCAGATATGTTGTCGGGCCTGCTGTGCCTGCTCCGACTGATCGGTGCCGTGGATGCTTCGCAGCGCCATTGCTCCAGCGTAATCGAAGGAGCGCAGCATGCCGGTGACGTCCTTCATGGGGCTCTGACGCTCACGCCGCTGCGGCAGGCTGCGGGTTGGCTCCCCCTCGAAATCGATGAAACAGGCATCGCCCTGCACTACCAGCACCTGCCCCAGGTGCAGATCGCCATGCACGCGGATGCGCACGCCTCCAGTACAGCGTTGCGCCAGCGCTTTCACCGCCTCGCTCAGTTCTCCACGCCGCGCCAACAACCATTGGGCCTGTTCGGCAGCCACCGCGTCGAGCTGCGCGCGATGTTGATCGATTGCGTTGAGCGCGCCCTGCAGTTGTTCGCCGATATGTTCACCCCACTGAGCACAGTCAGCCTGGGTGGCAACTGCGAAACCGAAGCCCTCGCCGCCCTGCGGGTCGGCCAGCAACAGGTGCATTTCGCCCAGACGCCGACCCAACGTGCCGGCAAAGGCCTGCAATTCGGCCAGCGCCGTGTACTGGTTCTCCTGCTCTGACAGCCCACCCGCCAGTTGATCACGGATGGCCCGCTCCAGGGTGTCGCGAGTCCATTGCCAGGCATCCCCCTGGCTGTCCACATAACCCTGCAGAATCATCAGGGTATGGCTCTCGCCGGTTTCATCGATGCGCTGCACCTCGCCCAGCAACGGTGCGATAGCAGGAAACTCACGTTCGGTGAGAAAGCGGCCCATTTCGATTTCCGGGTGTATGCCGGGCATCACCCGGCGGATGACCTTCAACATCATCCGCTCACCGATGAGCACCGAGGTATTGGACTGTTCCACTGCCAACGGCAGGATTTCCTCGTCGGGCCGCTCCTCCTGCTGCGCAAGCTTGGCCCCGGCGCTGAAGCGGATCTCCACGCCCTGCTCGTACACCACCTGATGGCGGCGCATATTGTCGATTACCTTGCGGGTAAAACCCGGCAACATGGTGGCATCGGTCAGCAGTCCCAGTCGTGGTCCGCGACGCAGGCGCGCCAGCGCGAAGGCCGCAGCGGTCTGACCGGACATGTCCGGTGTATCGGTATTGCGCAGATAGCCCAATGGCAGCTGATAGTGCGCGTCTCCCACCGTCACCTCACAAAGCACGCAGGGCTCGCTCTGTTCGCAGAAAGGGATCGCATAGCGCAGCCGAATTGGCTCACCGGCGTCGGTCGAGCCGGAAAACCAGCGGCGCTTGGCCAGCCACTGGGGCAGGATTTCCCGCTCCAGCACTCGACGGCAGGCGTCCTTCAGCAGGTCGGCCATATCGTGCTTGATGACCAGGGTGGCCAGCTCCGGCAGCGATTGCACCGGCTCGATATGCCAACTGGGCATCTGGCTTTCATCCGCCAACACGAACCAGTAGAAGCCATAGGGCGGCAACGTCAGCAGATAATGCAGCTGGCCGATCGGTGGAAAGCTGCTGCCGCCCAGCATTTCCACTGGCACCTTGCCGGCCCAGGCAGATAGATCCAGCTCAGTAGCCTGGGCCGCCCGCGACAGGTTGGCGACGCACAGGATGATCTCGTGGCGGCCCTCCTCGGTGGTGAACTCGCGCAGATAGGCGATGACCTTGCGGTTGGCCGGCGCCAGCATCTTCAGCGTGCCACGGCCAAAGGCTTGCTGCTGCTTGCGGACCGTGAGCATGCGCCGGGTCCAGTTCAACAGCGAATGGGCATCGCGGGCCTGGGATTCGACGTTGACGGTCTGGTAGCCATACAGCGGATCCATGATCGGCGGCAGCACCATGCTGGCCGGGTCGGCCCGGGAGAATCCACCGTTGCGGTCGGTGGACCACTGCATCGGCGTACGTACGCCATCCCGGTCGCCAAGAAAGATATTGTCGCCCATGCCGATCTCGTCACCGTAATACAGTGTTGGCGTGCCCGGCATGGACAGCAGCAGGCTGTTGAGCAGCTCGATACGCCGCCGGTCACGCTCCACCAGCGGCGCCAGGCGCCGGCGAATGCCCAGGTTGATGCGCGCACGGCGGTCCGCCGCATAGTAGTTCCACAAGTAGTCACGCTCCTGATCGGTCACCATCTCCAGCGTCAGTTCATCGTGATTGCGCAGGAAGATCGCCCACTGGCAGTTGTCCGGGATGTCCGGTGTCTGGCGCAGGATATCGGTGATCGGGAAACGGTCTTCCTGGGCGATGGCCATGTACATGCGCGGCATCAGCGGAAAATGGAAGGCCATATGGCATTCGTCGCCCGGGCCGCCGTCCTCGCCCCCAAAATACAGCTGGGTGTCCTCGGGCCACTGGTTGGCTTCGGCCAGCAACATGCGGTCGGGATAGCTGGCATCCAGCTCGGCGCGAATCTTCTTCAGGACCTGGTGGGTTTCCGGCAGGTTCTCGTTGTTGGTGCCGTCGCGCTCGATCAGATAGGGAATGGCGTCCAGGCGCATGCCATCCACCCCCATATCCAGCCAGAAGCGCATCACCGACAGCACCGCCCGCAGCACCTGGGGATTGTCGAAATTCAGGTCCGGCTGGTGCGAGTAGAAACGATGCCAGAAGAACTGGCCTGCGACCGGGTCCCAGGTCCAGTTGGATGTTTCGGTATCGAGGAAGATGATGCGCGTGCCCTGGTAGATCTGATCGGTATCGGACCAGACATAGAAGTTGCGCGCCTGCGAACCCTTGGGTGCCAGCCGCGCCCGCTGGAACCAGGGATGCTGGTCGGAGGTATGGTTGATCACCAGCTCGGTGACCACCCGCAGGCCGCGCTTGTGCGCTTCGCGAATGAAGCGGCGCACATCGGCCATGCTGCCGTAGTCCGAATGCACCCCGCGGTAATCGGCGATGTCATAGCCGTCATCGCGCCGGGGCGAAGGGTAGAAAGGCAACAGCCAGAGCGTGTTCACGCCCAGATCGACGATGTAGTCGAGCTTCTGGATCAGGCCCGCGAAATCACCGATGCCATCGTTGTTGGCATCGAAGAAGGACTTCACGTGAATCTGATAGATGATTGCATCCTTGTACCAGCACGGGTCGTTGAGAAAGGCTCGTGCTCGGGCTCGTCTTGCCATGATCACACCTCAGGCCGCAGGTCGGATACGCCATATTCCAAAGGGCAGATACCAGGGTTCGATACGCATCCACTGGGTCTTGCCGTGCCATAACCAGGTATGGCCTTTCATCAGGTCCTCACCATGGGTGGTGGCGTCATCATTCAGACCGAACTCCCACAGCGGCAGTTCAAAGTGTGCTTCCTGGGCGTTGAACGGATCCAGGCAGACGGCCACCAGGATGAAGTTCGACAGATCCGCGGTGCGTTTGCCGAAGTACAGGATGTTGTCATTCCAGACGTGGTACGCCTGAAAGCCCAGGTGAGTCTGCAGTGCCGGGTTATTGCGGCGGATGCGGTTGAGCCGGGCGATCTCACCGATGATGTTGCCCGGTGCGTGCCAATTGCGTGGCCGCAGCTGGTACTTCTCCGAATCCAGGTACTCCTCGCGCCCGGGCAGCGGCTCCGCCTCGCAGAGCTCGAACCCCGAATACATGCCCCACAACCCCGAGCCCATGGTCGCCAGGGCCGCGCGGATGAGAAAGCCGGCGCGCCCGGAGCGCTGCAGGAAGTACGGGTTGATATCCGGCGTGTTGACGAAGAAGTTCGGCCGATAGCAATCGCGCCAGGGCGGCTGGTTCAGTTCGGTGAAATAGCTTTCCAGCTCCTGCTTGGTATTGCGCCAGGTGAAGTAGGTGTAGCTCTGGCTGAAGCCGATCTTGCCGAGCCGCGCCATCATTGCCGGCCGGGTAAAGGCCTCGGCCAGGAAAATCACCCCCGGATGCCGCTGGCGAATGTCTGCAATCAGCCACTCCCAAAACGGCAGCGGCTTGGTATGTGGGTTGTCGACCCGAAACAGGGTCACCCCCTGCTCGACCCAGAACAGCACCACGTCACGCAACGCCAGCCACAGGTCTGGCATTGCGTCCTCGGCATAGAATTCGACATTGACGATATCTTCGTATTTTTTTGGCGGGTTCTCCGCATAGCGGATGCTGCCGTCTGGGCGCCAGTTGAACCAGCCGGGGTGCTCGCGCAGCCAGGGATGGTCCGGCGAGCACTGGATGGCAAAATCCAGGGCCACTTCCAGATCATGGGACCGAGCTGCGGTGACCAGGCGATGGAAATCCTCCAGGTCCCCCAGCAATGGATGCAGGGCATCGTGGCCGCCCTCCTCGCTACCGATGGCGTACGGACTGCCGGGGTCGTTCGGGCCGGCCTGCAGACTGTTGTTCGGCCCTTTCCGATGGGTCAGCCCGATGGGATGGATTGGCGGAAAATACAGCACATCGAACCCCATGCGGGCGATATCCGGCAACCGCTGAATGACGTCATCGAAGGTGCCATGGCGATTCACATGCTCGGTCTGCGAGCGTGGAAACAGCTCGTACCAACTGGCGAATTCCGCCAGTGGACGCTCAACATCCAGCGGATACTCGGCACTGCGTACCAACTGGGCGCGTTGGCCGGCCAACCGCATGATATGCCCGGTATGAGGGCTCAGCAGCAGGGTTACCTGGGCATCGGTGTCGCGGGCTTCAGCCAATTCCACCAATAGCTCCTGAAGCATATCGATGTGGGCCGGCTCGGCCTGTGCCAGGGTGTCCTGGAGCAGCCGCTCCCCCTCCTGCAACTCCAGCTCCACCGACACACCCGCCTGGTATTTCTTGCCAAGCTCATCGCAATAGGAAGCCCAGGCATCCACCCAGGCTTCTATCGCAAAATGCAGCTTGTCAGCCTGCCGTGGGGTCAGCTCAGCCTGCCACAGGTCATTACCTCGCGGCGCCAGCGGCAGCCGTTGCCATCCCGCCTGATCATCGGCCCGGCGCCAGATGACCTCAGCCGCCAGCTTGCCGTGTCCGTCGCATACCAGCACCGCAGACAATATCAAGGGCCGACCCTGTACGGCCTTGGCCGCGTAGCGACCCTGTTCCACGGTCGGTGTAATCGACTCGATAGCGATCCGCGGCAGGCTGACAGCCTGTTCGGCTGTCAGCAGCTCAGCCATTGAGGACCGTGCCCCCATTGATGTGCAACACCTGGCCGCTCATGTAGGAAGAGTCGGAACAGGCCAGGTAGACATAGGCCGGGGCCAATTCCGCTGGTTGCCCAGGCCGGCCCATAGGCGTGTTGCCGCCGAACTCCGATACCTGCTCCGCCGAGAAGGTCGAGGGAATCAGCGGCGTCCAGATGGGACCCGGGGCGACGCCATTGACGCGAATACCGCGACTGCTGAGGTTCATTGCCAGAGCACGGGTAAAGCTGACGATCGCGCCCTTGGTGGCGGAGTAGTCGATCAGCACCGGGTTGCCCTTGTAGGCAGTGATCGAGGTAGTGTTGATGATTGCTCCACCCTCGGGAATATGCGGCAGCGCGGCCTTGGTCAGCAGAAACATACCGAAGATGTTGGTGCGGAAGGTTTGCTGCCATTGGTCCGCGGTGATGTCTTCAAGCTTCTCCTGAGGGTGCTGTTCGCCAGCATTGTTGACCAGCACATCAATCCGCCCCCAATTGCCGGTCACCTCCTCGACGACCTTGCGACAGAAACCTTCGTCAGCCACATCGCCAGCCAGGGTGATAACTTCGCCGCCGGCCTTGCGGATTTCATCCTCGGTCTTGCGTGCATCCTCATGGGAGTCGAGATAGAGCAAGGCGACCTTGGCGCCCTCCCGTGCGTAATGCACCACGACCGCGCGGCCGATGCCGCTGTCAGCGCCGGTTACCACGGCCACCTTGCCCTGCAACTTGCCGCCTGACCGATAGTGCTCGGAAATGAATTCCGGTTGCGGATGCATCTGCTCCTCGGAACCGGGCTCCTCCTGATGCTGCGGAGGGGGTGTCTGTTTATCGTTCATGGCGGGTCTCCTCAGTGTCCGCTCACACCCAGCTCGCGGGCCAGCAGTGATCGGATGGTATTGAGATGGCGCTGTTCTTCAGTCAGAGCATGGGTGAAGCTGCTGCCGATATTGGCGTGCCCGCCATCATCAGCCAGCTTGATCAGCAACTCCCAGGCGGCGTTGTCGGTCAATTCGATGGTGAGCATGGCGTTCAATGCCTGAGCCAGATTGGTCCGCGGATCGGTGATCACCTTCAGCGCTCCCGAGCCGACCACCCCGGCGAGGTCGGCGCAGGGCGTCTGCGCCGTTGGATCGGCGCCGAGGGATTCCAGAGCATCGACCAGCAGGAACATGTGCGCCTCTTCATCATCGCGGATCTGCCTGAGCGTCGGGATCAGCTCCGCGCCGGTCTCGCAGGCACCCGCCTTGGCAATCAACGCCTCATACAGGCGTACCCCGGTGCGCTCGAAGGCCAGCCGTTCGCCCAATTTGTCGATCAGCAGTTCCGGATCGTTGCCCAGGATCTTGTCGAAGGTGCTTTTCAGCATGCCTTTGACCGACCCGGGAATGGGCACCGAACCGACGTCGCCCTCTTCGCGGTTCATCTGCTCGCGGGCATGGGCTAGCGCCGAGGCATCGCCCGGCACGTCGGCGGGCCGCTCACCGACGTATTCCACCATCTTGCGGGTGTCTTCGGGTGACATCTGGGCCCCGGTGAAGTTGTGTCCGAGTTTGGCTGCTTTATTCATTGTCAGGTCCTCACGGGGTTTTGCGGTTCAACTCAGTACCGGGCGCCCAGTCATAACCGGCGGAGACAATATCTGATGCGATCCCCTCGGAATTGATATGGCGACGGTATTCCAACGACAGCGGGCTTTCCTGCTCCTTGGGTACGTAGGCGCTACCGGAGGTGCGCAGATCGGTTTCTTCAGCCAGGACCTTGCGTACGAAGTCGCGCTGACTCTTGAACTGGATCATGCTCGGCAATGTACCGCCCAGCACTTCGGCCGGGTCGCGCCGATCAATCTGCTTGAAGATGTCGCAGGCCATATTCAGATGGCCCAACTCGTAATCGAGGAAGCGTTCCCACAACGCCTTGATCCGGGGGTTTTCTTCCTGTTCGGCGCAACTGGCGTAGGCATAGACCTCCATCGCCTCGTGCACCAGCCACTTTTCCATCAGGCTTTCCGCAGGATCCATGAGCGAGCCATATTGAGTCACGTGCTGCTCCTCCACCGAGGCGATTTCCGCGTAGAGCATGCGTGCAACCGGATCGGTGAAGGTCGGCCCGATGTTCATGTAGTAGTCGTGGGTCTGGTATTCGGCGCCGGTGATCAGTGCCGCATGGATCTTGGTGATCAAATCCGCGTCATTCTTGTCGTAATTTTCCCGCAGGTCGCTTTCCGGCGCCCGGTGGTGTTCGGAGGTTTTACGCCCCGGCACCAGGTCGGTATAACCCTGCAGGATGTTGTTGGCGTCCTTCCCTTCCAGCCGGTCGAGCATCGCCGCATAGCGATAGAGATGATCAAAATCCTCGAGCAGGCCAAAGCGATACGTCTGCGCCTGGTAGGGATCGGGTTCGTTCTGCGCCACCGCAGCGGTCACTTCTATCGCCACCTGTTCATAGGCGATCGTGGTTTCCAGCGGCGAATGGTCCGCAGAGAGCAGCCAGTTGACCGCAGTGCATTGATGCTGCTCGACTCGGCGGATCTGGGCCAAGGGCAGCTGCAGTCGTTTGTCGAAGCGCGCAAGCATGTGCTTGACCCGCAATGCATCCGCTTCCACGCCATTCATGAGGATGATCCGCACCCGGGTAAACGCATCATCGTCCAGCTTGCTCATTGGCCGGCTGGCCATTTCCTTCCAGGTAAATTGCTGCTTTTCCAGCGGGGTGCCTTGATTGTCCAGGATTCCGGAAAGACCGTGCATGATGCCTCCTGTCGCAAACGCTAGGGTTCGAGGGGAATGCAGAAAGAATCTTCGAGTAAATCGCCTGACAACCAACCAGGACGGCTTACCGCAAAACTCTCGTCCGGCGCTTCGTCACCAGATAGAAAACGGCGGCGGGAGATGGGTCTCCCCGCCGCCATCGAATCAGCTGCGCCGGCTCTTCTCGCCGCCCTTCTGGCCGGCTTCGGATGCGCGCTGCGGGTTATTCTTGAAGTTACCACCGCTGTTTTGTCCACCCTTCTTTCCGGCTTCCGATGCCCGCTTGGGATCTTCAGCGAAATTACCTTTACCACCACGATGTTCAGTCATTTCTGTTCTCCCGTTTCGTTTCGAAGTTAATAGCGGGTTCCACCAATGGAACTCACTATTAATAGGCCGGAGGAACTGGAACTCGTTCAGATCTTTTTTTATATCCAATAATCATCATTTCATTACCGAATATAACGTCACGAAAGACTAACGTTTCGCTTCCGTATCCGGGTTGGCCGAGCGTGCGAGAAAGGCTTGGGTGACTTCGGGAAGGTGTTGCAGCAGCCACTCAGCCATGGCGACTTCTTCCCGCAGATTCTGCTCGCATACTTGTTGGGTATCCATATCGCCAGCCGCTTTCGCCGCCGCACTGAGAATGGTGTAGGAGGCGATTTCCATATGCTCGAACACATAACCGCTCATGGCACCTTTCACCACTTCATCGCCCATCACCATGCCGGATACGCCCTGGGCCATTGCCATCAGCTTGCCGCCGATATCCTTGATCGTCGAAGGGCTGCTGCCGAGCCGTTTGATACAGGCTTCCAGTCGTTCCTGTTGGCCACGTGTCTCCTGGATATGCTGGTCGATCCTGGCCTTGAGCACGGGGTAATGTTCCAGCCGGGCCGATTGGGATGACAACATGGTTTCTGCCTGCAGCTCCATGGCATGAGCATCGCGCAGCCAGTCGAGCAGGTTTTCTCGCGGGTGTTGATTCGTAGTCATGGAGGTCTCCGTTACGCTTAAATATATGAAGTTGTTACGCACAGAAATAGACACTCACTTCCCAGCAAAGTTGGGCCTGTAATAATTGCTGGCACATTCAAACCACACCTGAAGCACAACAACATCGTAATGATAGCCAAGAGACACAGAGTGAAACATTACCCCGCTTATAACTTATAAATAACGACACGGGACGCGGCCTCCTTCTATCGGATTACCACTTCCTCAATTTGCAATCTCGATCGTCTCGTCTAAGTTGAATCAACCACCAACCACTCTGGAGGACACAATGCTTACCGATATGAGCGTATGGCGCGCTGCATTGCCGGATTGCAATATTTCCACGCAGGAAAGACCTGATGGCAGTGCTGTTCTGATAGTCAAGTCCGCGGATGGAAAGGAACTCAGACGTGTGCTGCCCAATGATCCAAAAGGTGCCCATCAGCTCCTGCGCCGGGTACAGTTGGATCTTATGCTCGCAAAGGGGCAGGCCCCTACCCGGGAAGTGATCGGCACTATCGATGTATCCAGTCTGCCGACCTATAACAATGGCCGCCTGCACAAGACTCGTGCAGCCAGCCTGTGGGAGCGGCGCCGCCTGGCGATGAAGGCTTCTGCCCACCGAGGCAATGGCTGACAAAGCCAGGCACAGCCCGAAAGCCCCCTGCTGATCAGGGGGCTTTCGCATTCAGCTGCTGCCAATGCTCCTGTTTGATACGTTGACGATTACGGTATCCCGCCCAGGGATCCTCGGTGAGCTGCGCCAGACGCTGATGCAGATTACCGATATGCCACTGCGCCGCACTGCGCAGCCCCTGCAATTCATCCCGTGCGATGGGCACCGATACCGGTAATCCGGGGCGCGCCCGTACAGAATAGGCGGCCACGGTACTGGCACCGAACTGGTTGCGCAGATAATCGATGAAGATCTTGCCGACCCGGTTGCGCGGTCCCATCTTCGCGGTGAACCGATCCGGTAGCTGCTGCGCCATAAAGGCTGAAATCGCCCGACTGAAGTTCTTCGCCGTTTCCCAATCGATATGCCGCGCCAGTGGAATGATGATGTGCATACCCTTGCCGCCGCTGGTTTTCAGCCAGCTTTCCAACCCCAGTTCGTCGAGCACCGCCAGTACCAGCTCCGTCGCCTCAAGCATGCTTTTCCAAGGCAGGTCGGGATCCGGGTCCAGATCCAGCGTGAGGCGATCGGGTCTGTCGATGTTACTGCTGCCGGCGCCCCAGGTATGGAATTCGATGGTGCCCATTTGTACCGCACCGACCAGCGCCCGGACGTTGTTCACTTCCATGTAGCTGCCGTGCTCGGGATCCAGCGCGGGGTCGAGATGCCGAATATTGGGAATGGCGAGCCGCTCGGCATGCTTCTGGAAGAATGTCTCGCCGTCCACGCCCTCGGGTGCACGCAACAGGGATACCGGCCGCCCAGCCAGATGGGGCACAGCCCAGTCCGAAATGCTCTCGTAAAACGCCGCCAGTTCGCCCTTGGTGGCGCCACTGCTCTGGTCGACCTGCCGCTGCGCGTTGCTGATCCTGACCCCGGCGACATTGCCGGAAACCTTTTTGCGCCCCATGATCTTTTCCACCTGCTCCGGCGCCAGAGGCTGCTCCCGAATGATCTCCTCGGCGGGCTTGTCGGTGCGCAGCGAGATGAAGACCGGCTGCCTGATCACACCGGCTCCCGTCCACTCGGCAAACTCCACCTCGCATACCAGTTGCGGCTTGACCCAGGTGGCGCTGCGGGAATCAGGCACGGTGCCGTTGACCGGCTGGCGCTCCTGTTGCAATTTCTTCAGTTGCTGATGAATGGTGCTGATCCGCGCCTGGTTGAAACCGGTGCCGACCCGGCCCGCATAGACCAGCTCGTTTTTATCTGCATCATGTACGCCAAGCAGCAAGGAACCGAATCCGCTGCGACTGCCCTTGGGCGCGGTAAAGCCAATGATCACGAATTCCTGGCGCTGTTTACACTTGAGTTTGATCCAGTCGGCGCTGCGCCGGGAAACGTAAGGGCTGCCGGCCCGCTTGCCGATAATGCCTTCCAGGGACATGGCGCAGGCGCTCTTGAAAATGGACCCATAGTCCGCATCGAAGATATCGGAGAAGCGCAGCAACTCTCCCGCATGCGCGGATAGTATCCGGTCCAGCGCGGCCCGCCGGGTCTCCAGTGGTTGTTGCCGCAGGTCGTCATCATTGAGGAAGGGTGCATCGAACAGGTAGAGGAGCATCTGCTGGCTGCGCTCGGTATCGAAAGCATTCTGCAGCGCCTGGAAATCCGGCATGCCATCTTCGTCCAGCACCACCAATTCGCCATCCAGCCAGCTGTTTTTCAGCCCCAGCATGCGCAGTTCTTTCACCTGTGCCGGCAACCGATGGCTCCAGTCATGCCCATTGCGGGTAAACACAGTGACGTTGCCCTTGGCATCAAACCGCACCATCAGGCGGTAACCGTCGAATTTGATCTCGTACAACCAATCACCTGCCGGCGGGCTGCTAGCCAGCGTTGCCAGTTGCGGTGCGAGCACCGCGGGGAAGCTCCCGGCCTTGGCGTTGGCCTTGCTCCTGGCTTTGGTCGGCTTCGCCTTGGGGGCTGGAGGAGTAACCTTGGGCTGGGCTTTGGCGGCCTTACTCTTACTTGATGACTCAGCGGCAACGGTACGGCCGGTCTTTTCATCGATGACCGCCCCGGACAGCACACTCTCGGGCCGCTCGCGTACAACGTCGTACTCATCGCTGGGCCGGGCAGCGTGGTCCTTCTCCTTGATCAGCAACCATTGCTCCTTGTCACCGCTGCCCGGCAGCCGAGTCCGTACCAGGGTCCAGTCGCCGGCCAGCTTTTCACCGATCAGCGTGAATTTGAGTTTGCCGTCCTTATAACTCTTGCGCGGGTCACCCTGGGGCTGCCATACGCCGTGATCCCAAACGATGACATCACCTCCACCGTATTGCCCCTTGGGAATGCTGCCCTCGAAATCGCCGTAGCTCAGCGGGTGGTCTTCCACATGTACCGCCAGCCGCTTGTCCTTCGGGTCCAGGCTCGGCCCCTTGGGCACCGCCCAGCTCACCAGCGTGCCATCGAGCTCAAGACGGAAATCGTAATGCAATCGGCGGGCAGCATGTTTCTGGATGACGAAGCTCAGGGAGCCCGCCGCTGCTCGCTTACCTCGCGTTGTCTGTCCTGGAGGCTCACGGGTTTTCTCGAAATCCCGTTTGCGGTTGTATTCGGTCAGGGGTCTGGGCATCGGCAGTGCTCCGTGGGCTGCTCAGAGGAGGTTCATCCGGATTTCTTCCGGCGAGGTGTACCTGCGCCCGAATCGCTGGCCTTGCGCGTGCCGCCCTTGCCGCCTTTGCTATCTTTGCTCCCCTTGGCGTTCTTGGCTCCGCCCAGGCTTCGTTTCAGCAGCTCGGTCAAGTCCACCACATCGGCAGTTTGGCGCTCCTCGTCCTGATCGACGGTTTCCACGGCCTGGATTTCACCGGCACTGGCCTTCTCCTCCACCAGAGCCATGATCTCGTCCTCGAAGGTGTTGCGGTACTCATCCGGTTCCCATTCGCCAGCCATGTCTTCCACCAGACGCTTGGCCATGTCCAGCTCCTTGGCGGTAGGCTTGGCTTTGGTGATGCTGCTTTTCAGCTCCAGATAGGCGATGTCGCGCACCTCTGAAGGCCAGCGCAGCATGATCAGCGCCAACGCCGAGTCCAGCGGCATCAGTGCCGCCAGGCTCTGTTTGGTGCGCACCACCACATGGGCCAGCGCAACTTTGCCGGTGCTGATCAGGGTTTCGCGCAGCAGGGCGTAGACCTTCTCGCCGCGCCGGTCAGGTGCCAGGAAATAGGGCTTGGAGATATGCAGCAGCGGAATCGCCGCGCTGTCGATAAAAGAGAAGATATCGATGGTTTGGGTGGCTTCCGGCAAAGCGGCCTGGATTTCCTCTTCGCTGATGACAACATAGTTGCCCTTCTCCAGCTCTACGCCCTTGACGATGTGCTCGCGGGCCACTTCCTTGCCGGTGACCTTGTTCACCCGCTTGTAGCCCACCGGGTCCATGGTCCGCTCGTCCAGCCAGTCAAAATCGACCCCACTGGAGCTGGTGGCGGACACCAGCGATACCGGAATGTGTACCAGACCGAAACTGATTGCGCCTTTCCAGATTGCCCGTGCCATAACCTTGCTCCCGGCCATTGTCTACGGATGACCCGGCGACGACGAGGAAAGTTCAGGCCATAGACGGCAGCCGCGACCGCCCGGCCGCCGGGCGGAAAAAACAATGAACCAACATCCCGCTTCCGCAGGTCTGTAGCTGTATGGATACCGCGATATCAGTGCCGACCTGAAACGGGGGAACAGACCAATGGGCCAGAAGCATCGGTTTCTCATCAGCTACATTCTCGACAGCCAGCCCATGAACATCGAGGTGGAAAGCACCGGCGAGCACATGACACCCGAGCAGGCCCGGGCGCATGTCGAGGCGCGCCACGACGACAGTTCCTCGGACCAGATAACCGATATTCGCATCTCTCCGATCCTGCATCCCGACTCGGAGCCCGGCCACAACTATCAACCCTGACCGCTACCCGCCTGGAGAACCCGCATGCGCGCACTCACCTACCATGCAGCCATGATGTCCGTGTCGATACCGTGCCGGACCCAACCATCCTGGAAGATGACGACATCATTCTCAAGGTGACCTCCACCGCCATCTGCGGCTCAGATCTGCACCTCTACCGGGGTTCGATACCGCAGGTCAAACATGGCGACATCTTCGGCCATGAGTTTCTCGGCGAGGTGGTGGAAGCCGGTCGTGCGGTCACGGCGGTAAGCAAGGGTGACAAGGTCATCGTACCCTTCGTCATCGCCTGTGGTGATTGTTTCTTCTGCAACCTGGACCTGCATGCCGCCTGCGAGACCACCAACCCTGATCGCGGTGCCATTCTCAACAAGAAGCAGATTCCACCGGGCGCAGCGCTGTTCGGGTACAGCCATCTGTATGGTGGCGTGCCGGGTGGACAGGCGGAATACGTGCGTGTGCCCAAAGCCAATGCGGGCACCTTCAAGTTCCCCAACGAGCTGGATGACGAGAAAGTGCTGTTTCTGACCGACATCCTGCCTACGGGTTACCAGGCGGCAGTCAATGCCGGTATCAAGCCCGGCAGCAGTCTGGCTATTTATGGCGCCGGCCCGGTGGGCCTGATGTCAGCTGCCTGCGCTCGCCTGCTGGGCGCCGAGCAGATCTTCATGGTTGACCATCACGCCTACCGCCTGGAGTTCGCTCGCCAGACCTATGGGGTCATACCGGTCAACTTCAATGAATACGATGACCCCGCGGCGGCCATTATCGAGAACACTGCCGGCCTGCGCGGCGTCGATGCGGTCATTGACGCGGTCGGGTTCGAGGCCAAGGGCAGCACCACCGAAACCGTGCTCAAGACCCTGAAGCTCGAAGGCAGCAGCGGCAAGGCCCTGCGCCAGAGTATCGCCGCGGTGCGCCGCGGCGGTACGGTCAGCGTTCCTGGCGTCTATGCCGGATTCATCCATGGCTTCCTGTTCGGCGATGCTTTCGAGAAAGGGCTGACCTTCAAGATGGGCCAGACCCATGTGCATGCGGTACTGCCAAAACTGCTCGACCATATCGTTCGGGGTGAGCTGCATCCGGACATCATCATCAGCCATCGCATGAGCCTGGAGCAGGCTGCCGAGGGCTACCGGATGTTCGACCGCAAGGAGCAGGAATGCCGCAAGGTCATCCTGCGTCCCTGATTTTCATCCAAAGAGGAGAATCGTCATGCCACAAGGCGATAAAGACAAATACACCGACAAGCAGAAGCGCAAGGCTGAACACATAGAAAAGAGCTACGAACGCAAGGGCGTCTCGGATAAGGAAGCCGAGTCGCGTGCCTGGGCTACCGTCAACAAGCAGTCCGGTGGCGGCAATCGCTCTGGCGGCTCCGGCCAGAAGAAGTCCTCCGGCAGCAAAGCCGCTGACCGCAGCGATTCGGCCAAACAGGCCGCGGCTACCCGCAAGGCCGGCTCGCGCTCCGCTTCGCTGCAGGATCAGACCAAGGACCAGCTGATGGCCAAAGCCCGCGCGCGGGATATCAAGGGACGCTCCAGCATGCGCAAGCAGGAGTTGGTCAATGCCCTGCGCAAAAGCAACTGATGAGGCGAATATGTACCGGATATTACGCGACCTGACCCGCCCGCCGGCGACCAAGAATGTCAGCAGTACCGAGAAGTGGATATCCATCGGCGGCGGGTTGCTACTGATCGGCAAGGGCCTGGCCCGACCGGGCCCAATGCGGCTGGTCAAGCTGGCTCTGGGCGCTGCGGCGGTCTACCGTGGCGCGCGGGGCTATAGCTCGACCAAGCAACACCTGCGCCGGGTACGTGCACAACGGGTGACGCCTACCGCCCCACGCACCTGAAGCGCGCCAGCCCATTGCACGACCATGCGGGGGACGACTATGGACCGCCTCTCTTCGCCAGGTAAGTCAGCTCTCGCGCTGCTGATCACCGAGGAGCTCGAATCGGACCACGAAGCCCATGTGCGCCGGCATCTCGCAGAGCAGCTCGCCGGTGTGCTGGGTCTACGCTTTGCCGGTGTACGGCACGGCAGGCAGCTGGATGAAACCGATATCTATGTCATTCCCGATGCCACGCTGGTGACCCCGCAGCCCGGCATCCGCTCCGATCAGGACTTGTACGGCGGCGTAGTGGCCCGGCCGTTCATGGCCAGCAAAGCCATCTCCCATCCCCTGATCAGCAGCGACGCCGCCGCACCTGACGGTTGGACCGAACGCTTCATGGAGCTGGCCGGGGATGTGGTGCTGCCCGGTTACAGTGCTTTCAATCTGGATGATGCATTGCGCGCTGGCGCGCAGCTATTGCAGCAGGGCCCAGTACGGGTCAAGGTCGTGCAGGCTCGTGCCGGTCGCGGCCAGCAGGTAATCCATGCAATGCCCGAGCTGGAAAAATGGCTGGCCCAGCAGGATGCCTCCCGCGTACGACAGGACGGCGTGGTGCTGGAGGTGAACCTGACCTCCGTCAGAACCTTCAGCGTTGGCCAGCTGCGTATCGGCGGCATGGTGATCAGCTACTTCGGTTGCCAGAACCTGACCGACGCCAATGATAGCACTGCGGTGTACGGCGGCTCGGACCTGTGGCTGGTGCGTGGCAACTATACCGCCCTGCTGCGAGAGATACCCGATCCCGTGGCGCGCCAGCTTATCCACCAGGCCCACCGCTATGAGCAGGCGGCCGAAGCGGCGTTCCCCGGTTTCATTGCGTCACGGCGCAATTGTGACGTTGCCGTTGGTCGCAACCCGAGCGGACAGCAACGCAGCGGCGTGCTGGAACAATCCTGGCGTATCGGCGGTGCCAGCAGTGCGGAGGTCTACGCCCTGTTGGCCTTCGTCGCCGAACCGGCGCTGCAGCGTCTGCAGGCTTCGAGCTGTGAGATCTACGGCGAGGCGCCAGTCATCCCGCCGGACGTCACCCTGTTGTATCAGGGTGATGCCTCGGCTACCGGCCCCATCACCATCGGAGTAAGGGTTACCCCATGGCAGCAACCAGTGATTACATCGAACTGGCAGTAGAAGGCGAACAGATCGCCGGTACTCTGCTCTCCCCCCAGAAACAGATGCCCGGTTTGCTTTTCGTGCACGGCTGGGGCGGCAGCCAGAGCCGCGACATGATGCGCGCACGGGGTGTCGCCGGCCTCGGCTGTGTCTGCCTGACGTTCGACTTGCGCGGCCACGAGAAGACCATGGCGCACCGGCAGAGGGTGACCCGCGGGCAGAACCTGGAAGATATTCTGGTGGCCTACGACCGTCTTGCCCAGCATCCGGCGACGGACCCTGAGCGTATCGCCGTGATTGGCACCAGTTACGGCGGTTATCTGGCAACCATCCTGACCACGCTACGGCCGGTGCGCTGGCTGGCCATGCGCGTGCCCGCGCTGTACTGGGACGAACAATGGAATCTGCCCAAGCAGCAACTGGATCGCGCAGAGTTGATGCGCTATCGCCAGAGCACTCTCGGTCCTCTGGATAATCGCGCACTGGGCGCCTGCGCCACCTTCGAAGGGGATGTGCTGATCGTCGAATCCGAACACGACGAGCATGTGCCCCACGAAACCATCATGAACTACCGCTCCTCCTGCCGCAGAGCGCACTCCATGACCCACCGCATCATTGATGGCGCCGATCATGGCCTGTCCTCTGAACGTTGTCAGCAGGCCTATACCAGCATCCTGACCAATTGGATCAGCGAGATGATCATCGGCGACCGGATCGGTCACCTGTCCTGAGCCCGCGCCATACTTAAGGTAGACGACGATTTAGGTTGAACCTTGCGGGCCGGAAATTCATCTATTCAGATACATACCCCAGTAGCAGAGGTGAATCATGCACAACGCACAACAACCGACGCATTTGAAATTACTGGCCTGCGCCGTCATGTCAGTGGCCCTGGGTTGTACCGCCGTTGCTGTCCATGCACAACAGGACGCACCAGCCGACATTGACCGATCCACGCAGACCTCGGGCCCAACCGGCACGCCTGCCACTACCGGTGACGGTGGCAGTGCCGATACCACCGGCGCCATTCGTGATAACGATGTGGATGGTGGCATGGCCGGCATGGATACCGATAACGACACCATTGATGCGAATGATTTTCTTGAAGAAGCCTCTGCCAAGGGCGTTGCGGAAATCGAAACCGCGCGCAAGGCGCTGGAACAGGGCCAATCGGAACAGGTCAAGGAATTTGCCAACATGATGATCAAGGATCATGCGGCAGCCAACGAGAAAATGGCCGAACTGGCTGCCTCGAAAGACCTGGAAATATCCGATGAAGCCACGCTGATGGACAAAGCCAAGGCGATGATTCTCGATGCGCGTGACGGCGAATCCTTCGATGCCGCCTATGCCAACAACCAGGTCGCGGCGCATGAGCAGACCATCGAACTGTTCGAACGGGCCGCCCGCTCGGATGATGCCGAGATCGCCAGTTTCGCCAAGGAAACCCTGCCGAAGCTCAAGGAACACCTGAAACAGGCCCAGGCACTGGTCGAGTCCACTCCGGATACCTGATATCGGACGCGCTTGATAATGGGGCCCGGCTTATGTCGGGCCTCTTGGTTTGTGGCTCTGAACCACCCCTCCCAAACTGATTTCCCCTGTCGTCAACTGACCGCCACTGGCGCAGCCGGCTCGAAACTGTCCGAGCGCGCCATGGACCACATTCGCCGATAGAATTCCCCCTGCACCTCGCCCTTGAGCAAGGCACCCGGTTCGAGAAAGGCATGCATCTGCGAGTACAGTTTGACCTCAGTGGCGGACAATCGGTGCACAAGAAAATGGGGCTCCAGTTGCGCGGGATGGGACAACCCTGCCGCCGCCAGCATTTCCGCCAGGGCAATCATGGTATTGCGATGAAAGTGATACACCCGCTCAGCCTTGTCCGGCACCACCAGGGCACGTTGGCGTAGCGGATCCTGGGTAGCGACGCCGGTAGGACAACGGTTAGTGTGACAGGTGCGAGACTGGATGCAGCCAATGGCGAACATGAAGCCGCGCGCAGAATTGACCCAATCCGCCCCTATCGCCAGCACCGAGGCGATATCAAACGCGCTGATGATCTTGCCACTGGCGCCGATGCGGATCTGGTCACGCAGCCCCACGCCAACCAGAGTGTTATGGACGAACATCAGGCCCTCACGCAGCGGCACGCCCAGGTGATTGGTGAACTCCAAAGGCGCGGCGCCGGTACCTCCTTCCTTGCCGTCTACCACGATGAAATCCGGCACGATACCGGTCTCCAGCATAGCCTTGGCGATCGCCATGAATTCCCACGGATGGCCCAGGCACAGCTTGAAACCGACCGGCTTGCCTTCGGCCAATTCGCGCAGGTGTTGAATGAACTGCAGTAATTCGATGGGCGTGGAGAAGGTCGTGTGCCGCGCTGGCGAGATGCAATCGCGATCCTGGGGAATGCCGCGGGTCGCGGCAATTTCGGCGCTGATCTTGTGTTTGGGCAGAATCCCACCGTGCCCGGGCTTGGCGCCCTGACTCAGCTTGATTTCGATCATCTTCACCTGCGGCCGGCGCGCCTGGACCGCGAAGCGCTCGGCATCGAATGCCCCGTTGTCGTCACGGCAGCCGAAGTAGCCACTACCCAGCTCCCAGATCAGGTCCCCGCCATGCTCCAGGTGATAGGGGCTGATGCTGCCCTCCCCCGTGTCATGGGCGAAGTTGCCCAGCTGCGCCCCCTTGTTCAGCGCCGAGATGGCGTTGGCGCTCAGGGAGCCGAAACTCATCGCCGAAATATTCAGTACCGACGCCGAATACGGCTGACGACACTGTGGGCCACCGACGGTCACGCGGAACTCGTCCGGGTTGCCATGCACCACCGGCAGCATCGAATGGCTGATGAACTCGAACCCGGTGTGGTTGACGTCTTTCAGCGTGCCAAACGGGGTATCAGCCGTCTGATTCTTGGCCCGAGCATAGACCAGCGAGCGCTGCGCCCGGGAGAACGGCAACTGCTCGTTATCACTCTCGATCAGGTACTGGCGGATCTCCGGGCGAATGCTTTCCACCAGATAGCGGATATTGCCAAGAATCGGATAATTGCGCCGCACGGCGTGCCGACGCTGCAACAGGTCGAATATGCCGAGCAGACTGAGCGCAGCGGCAACAAGGGTCAACGGCCACAACCAACCGATAGTGGACAGGAACGGCAGGCTGAGAAAGGTGAGCAGCACGCACAGGGCAAAGAAGGTATAGCGACCAAACAGTGGCAGTTTCATTCCGACTCCCGATGACAGACCAGTCAGGAGTCTAGCAGGAGCCCGGAACGAAAAAACCCTCGCATCTCTCGATGCGAGGGTTTCGGATATGGCGCAGTGGACGGGACTCGAACCCGCGACCCCCGGCGTGACAGGCCGGTATTCTAACCAACTGAACTACCACTGCGCGTTACCTCGAGTGGTGGGTGATGACGGGATCGAACCGCCGACCCTCTGCTTGTAAGGCAGATGCTCTCCCAGCTGAGCTAATCACCCATTTGCTCTCGAAGTGGGGCGCATTCTAGGCAGGTTTAAGACGTCTGGCAATACCTTTTGTGAAATAAATCCCGCTTTCTTTCAATATGTTATGCAGTCGTCCGGCGGGACTGGCTGAAAATCTCCTCACGCGCAATAATGCCCGCCCTTCCCATTTTCCAAATTCATGCATCATCACAAGGACTGCCCATGTGGTTTCGTAATCTATTGCTCTACCGTTTCAGCCAGGACGTCCCTTTTAACGAAGCAGAACTGCTCGCCGCCCTTGAACAACGCCCCGCTCGCCCCTGCGCCAGCCAGGAAACCCACACTCTGGGGTGGGCCACCCCCTTCGGTCGTCACTCCGAGAATCTGTTGCAGGTTGCCGAGGGTTACTGGCTGGTCGCGTTGCGCAAGGAAGAACGGATCCTGCCCGGCAGCGTGGTGAAGGACGCCCTGGCCGAGAAAGTGGAAGAGATCGAAGCCCGCGACGCCCGCAAGGTCTACAAGAAAGAGCGCGATACCCTCAAGGACGACATCATCATGTCCCTGCTGCCGCGCGCCTTCACTCGCACCCAGACCACCCTGGCCTGCATCGCCCCTAAGGAAGGCTGGATTGCCGTCGACACTTCCAGCGCCAAGCGCGCTGAAGACCTGCTCAGCCTGCTGCGTGAAGGTACCGGCAGCCTGCCGGTGCGGCCGATGAACGTGAAGATGGCCCCCGCCGCCTGCATGACCGATTGGGTCAAGACCGGCCAGGCCCCCGAAGGATTGCTGATCTCCGATGAATGCGAGCTGCGCGACACCGGTGAAGATGGCGGTGTGATCCGCTGCAAGCGCCAGGATCTGTCCAGCGACGAAATTCAGCAGCACCTGACGGTCGGCAAGCAGGTCAGCCAGTTGGCGCTGCACTGGCATGACAAGTTGTCCTTCACGCTGGATGACAAACTCGCGGTCAAACGCCTGCGCTTCGAAGAGCTGCTGCGTGATGAAGCGGATGATCAGGGTGGCGACGACATGGCCGGCCAACTGGATGCCAGCTTCGTCATCATGTCCCGCACCCTGTCGGAACTGCTTCCGGCCCTGACTGCGGCACTGGGCGGCGAAGATATTCCGCAAGGTATCTGACCACCAGCCCAGCTATAACGGGGCTTGGGCAAGCTATCCACAAAAGCTGTGGAAAACTCTGTGGATAGCCTGCCTAAAACTCTCCCCGCAGCAAGTAATACGTGGCTGCGAGTCAAAATGCTCAAAATATAACCACATGTTTTTTGCAATAAAATCAACAAGTTACAAACATCCGTGATATTTCAGTTAGTTAGACTGGCATTTTATCCACCACCGAAGGTCCCGCCCTTCCGCTGTGCACAATGTCAAGCGCCCACGTCTCAAAAATCGTTAAAAAAACCCCGATAAAAACCGCCGTACGCTCTTGACGGGCCGGGCAAAACCTTCCAACTAGATAGATGTAATACTCACTTCTCTCGCATCCGATCCAGCCAGGCGTTGGCTTCCCGACCGGAAGCGGTGTGCGCATAGTGCCGGGCAATATAATTCATGCGTTGCTCGGCAGTCTGCCGGTCACCCGCTTCGGCGGCCTGCATTGCGAGCCGGTATTCGGCTCCTGCCATATCCTCCAGCAGCTCGTGCAGCCGGGGTGCAACCTCGGTGCGGTAGTCGGAGTCGGGGTAGCGGCGGACAAAGTCGGCAAACTGCGCGTGAACCTTGCGGCCCTCTTTCAGACGCAGTGCATCATCATCGGCAGTCATCTCGAAGCGTGCATATTGCGCCAGGGTCAACAGATAGGCGGAATAGTCCGGGTAAGGGGGCTCCACGTGCCGTTTCTGGTAATCATTGAGCAATGTCTCCACCGCCACCACTTCACCCTGCTGAAGACAGACATAGGCGGCTTGCTGTTCCAGCTCGGGCGCTTGGTGTTGGCGCAGATCCGAGATCAGTTTGGTGTCACAACGCCCCATGCTGATCTTCGCCCGGGCATCAACCAGGCCTTCCTCCTGACGCTGCTGCGAGCCCGTACTCGCACACCCGGCCAGACCGGCCAATAGCAACAGCACTACACATAAACGCATCGAATTTCCTCTGCCATCACGGCTATGGTTCCGTTTCACTGTAATTGCGCCTGCCAGCTCACCCAACCCTGCGGGTTCGGTCGGCCAAGCAGGCCAAGCCCCTCGGACAGCATGGGTTCGGCATCTGCCCGCGCCTGTAATTGCACATTGAGTTTCATTGGCTGACCTGGACGCCAGCGCGCATCCCCCATCAACCCCAAAGGTCCGCCCTGATCCTGCAGATCCAGGGTCAACCAGCCGTCCGCATTCCCCAGTGTCGCGGTCAGATGCCCGAATGGCATCGCCTGGGGCAAGCCACCCGCCGCATCCTGCCATACCAGGCGGCCGTTGGCTGCAACCACTGACTCGAAATCCTCCAGTGCCAGTTGGGGCACATCCAGCAACCAGGCGCCGCGCAGCACGAAGGGCGCATTGTTAATGGCTGCCATGCTCGCGGCATCGAGCGTGCCGTGGATATCGGTGAGCGTCAGCGAGCCCAGCCCAGCGTTCAGTTGTGCGTTGACGTTGCCGTTACGCGGCTGCCAGAGCAAATCAAGACCGACCTGACCGCCGAGCAGACGGGACGGCAGCCAATCCCATCTGAGCCGTCCCTGATCAACCCCATCCACTTCCACTCGCGCCACCTGTCCGGACCACAGCGTGCCGGTCAGCCCATGCAGGGTCACTGCGGCGGGCAATTGCCCTTCCAGGCGCTTCCAGACAAAGGCCGCCGGCAGATTCCACAGCAGGGTCAGCAGGTACAACAACAGGGTGCAGACCAGCATGGCCTTGATATTCCAGCGTTTGATCATGACCGCGGCTCCACCTTGACCCGGGCCGATACCTGCCCCGGCGCCGTTCCTGCGTCCACCGCCAACTGGCTGACCTGCAATCCGTGGCGCTGCTCCAGTTCCGCCAGCCACAATACCAACCTGTCGAAACTCGTTTCGCTGAACCACAGCCGTGCGCCCTGCCCTTCGGGCTGGACCCGCTCCATCGTCTCGCGGATGCCGGCAGCGCTGGCGGAGACCTCCACCAGGGTCAACACCGAGCCGCCTGCCGCCGCGCCATTGCCCGGACGATCTTGTTGCGCCGCCTGGCGCTTGACCTGCGTCGCGACCTGCTGCATCCAGCTCAGGTCCGCCGACAAGGCGCTGATATCTGTCCGCAACTGCTCACGTTTCTGGGCCAACGGCTCCCAGATCAACAACCAGAGCACCAGGATGAACAGCAGCACCGCTCCGCCAGCCAGAATGATACGTTCCCGCGGGGCCAGCCCCGCCCACCAGGCATTCATGATCCACCTCTCTGAACTCGCAATCGGGCGGTTACCCCGTCTGTCCCTGAATCCGCACCTTGCAGGGTCTCGCTCAAACCCGGGCCGGCTGCCAGCTTGGCCCGGATACCTTCCAGTTCGGCGAAGGATGGCAACTGCAGCTCCAGCTCGATCTCCGTCGGTGTCGCCCGGAACTGCCTGATCCTGCCGGGCTCGCCCTCGCCCACCACAGCCAATACGTCGTACAACAGACTCCCGGTACCGTTCTCTCCCGCCTGTACATCCCCACCGGCCAACGCCTGCTGAAACTGGGTGACGGGATCAACCCGCCGGCTTTTCGGCAAGGTACGGTCGAACAACAAATCGATTTCAGTCCGCAGCCGTTCGCGTTCACCGGACAGGGCCATACCTTCAAGCACCAGTTGACCGACCAGCGCCGCCAGTAACACGCCGGCAGCGATCATCACCGGCCGCAGCTTGCGCCAGGGTGGCGTTGCCATGCCGTTGGTGTAGGGCCCGACCAGCAAGTTGAGCGCGCGCGCGGGTTGCTGAGCACGTTTGAGCGCTGCCTCCAGAGTCGCCAGCGGCTCCGTCTGGCGCAGCTCGGCATTCCCTTCCGTCAGTCCCAGGTCAGCCGGCTGGAAACCGTGCAGATGCAGCACCCGCTGCTCTTCATCCAGTTGCGCCACCCGCTGTTTGAGCCAGAAACCGAGCATGCTGGTCTCGATCAGCACTGGCTCCTGATCGGTACTGGTTACCAGCGCCTGGTCAACATCATCGGGCCATGGCGAGGGTTGTACATGCAGCCCCACCTCAGGTGCCGCCTCATCATGCAGGCTGGCCTGAGGCAACAGCGCTTCCAGGCGCCAGCCGGCGTCCTGGCATTCCTCCAGCCAGGCCTGCATATGGCGCTGCTCGGTAACCGCCGCAGCAAAACGACCGTCGCCGCGGCGCGGGCCCGCCACCAGATGCAACTCCTCCAGTTCCTGACCAAGCTGGTCTTCCAGGGCATAGGGCAGCGCGGCGCGGGCGGCCGCGGCCCGGCGGACCGGGATAGCTACACGATACAGATTCACCGCAGTGGCTGGCGCCAGTGCGCGCAGGCGCTCCGCAGGGAAACGGCTGCGCAACTGGGTCAGAGGGTCCTGCCCCGATTCTTCCAGGGTGCCATCACGCCCGGTGCGCCACCATTGCAGGCGGGTGGGTTCCAGCGTCTCGATGCCCGGAAAATCAGGCAGTAGCACTATCAGCATGTTTTCATCCGTCGATTAATACCGGTCATGGCTCGCAGGCCGTCTGTTCTCTGATAACCACTTTTCCATTCGGTGCGTCCAGCAAGGTGCATTGATAGAACCGCCGTTCGGCGAATTCCGCCATGACCTGCAGGCGCATGTACCAGGGTGCGTTCTCGCCGGCGGCCCGGTCGGCAAAAATCTCCTGCATCAGCTCATGGCTGCGCTCCAGATCAATCGGGCTGGCCGTGCCGGGATAGGCCGTTACGAAGGGCGCCAGTGCCTGCCAGGCTTCAGCGGTCATGCCGCTGACGCTGTTCAGCTCCGATGCCACTACCATGGGCCGATTGCCCGATACCCTGACCGGCGTCTCCAGGCGATAGACGGGGTCGTCGGTTTCCGGGTTCATCCAGTCGCTTACCGCCATGGCGAGCTGCGCTCCGGCCGGCATCCTCACGCCACTCTCCTGGGCGACCTGGTCTACCAGCCGGGCGAAATAGCCCTGCTCGGTTTCATCGGCGCCAGCCAGCGCATTCAGATTGTAGCGACAGCGCATGTCATCCAGGGTGGCCTCCAGCCGCACACCATCCACTTCGAAGGGCAAAACCGGCGAGCGACAGGTATCCCACAGCAGATCTTCCGGCCCCTTGGCCCGCTCCAGCAGTTGCAGCACCATGTTCTCGGCGCCCAGCGCCACCTGGCGCGAGAAGTCCCGCTCGAATACCGCCGATGTACGCCGGATATCGGCCTGGCCGCGCATCGCCATGCCCACCGCGGCGACCACCGCCAGTGCCATCACCAGCAGCGCGGTTATCAGCGCCACTCCTTGTTGCCCGCGATGGGACGTCATAAGCCCACCGCCATCATCCGTCGTATCTCCCCCAGGCCAGGCAGATCCAGTACCACTTCCACTGCCACCGGCAGCCCTCCTGCCTCAGGGTCAGCGTCCGGCAAGGGCCAGGCATCGACTCGCTCCAGGCCCGAGGGTGTGCGCACGATGAAAACAAAGGCGCTATTGGCCCCGAGCAGGCGCGATTCATCCGCCAGTTCGGCAAACGGCCGGATACGCATCGCCTCGGTATCCACTATATCCACCCCCGGCCACAGTCGGCGTTCCAGCCCCCGATCGGTGATCTGCCAGGCGGTGCGGCGCAGGCGCTGCTCCCCGCCGGCACCGGCTCGCACCAACTCCAACAGATGCTCATCGGCGCCTGGGCGTAAACGCAGTGGCGGCAGGGGATCACCGAACTCGTCACGCACCGTGACATCCACTACCTGGGCCAGATCACGCTCCAATACGCTCAGGGTCACCTGCAGGTCCGCCAGGTGCTGCCCTTGCTCACGGGTGATGTAATCGGCGCTCAAGACCGCACGCAAACCCTGATAAGCCACCACGCTCATGACCGCGAACACCGCCATGGCAATCAGCATCTCCAGTAAGGTGAAGCCTGACTGACGCTGTTTCATGGCAGCAAAAACGCGCTGGCGGTGGCACGCTGCGCATCCTCACCACGATCGGCCAACCACAAACGTACATCCACTCTTCTCACTGCCGGCAGCGGGAAGGGCGACTGTGCCGTGTAGTCGCTCATCTCCACCTCGAAGCCGAAGCGATAAGGGCCCATGGTCACCTCACCAGTGCGCCCGCCTTCGGCAACGGCGCGCATGCCGGTCTGATATTCGGTCAACAGGTTCTGCCCGGCCCAGTGCGCCAGGGTGCGCTCCTGCAGGTAGGCCGTATTGCGTGCATGATCGGCCCCGGTCTTGACCAGCGCCGCCAACGCGACGGCCAGAATGGTCAATGCCACCAGCACTTCCAGCAGCGTGAAACCGGCATCACGCCTAGTTCTGGGGGATGGCATCCAATACCTCGACACGGCCTTCCAGCCCGATTCTCATATGCCGCACCAGATCCTTTCCGGGTACCCGCAAGGTGATCAGTGCCGGCGTCATCTCGCCGGTATTGCCCAGCCGGATATGCGGCTCCCAGCCCCGGGTCTGGGGCAGCGGCGTGCGCTCCCCATCCAGTTCCAGCTCCACTTCGATCAACTCCTGGTCGAATTGCCGGGGCCCCAGTTGCGGATCAACCAGCGGCCGCCATTCGCGGGTACTGTCATCAAGCATCACCAGCTCGAGAAAACTGTAGCCATCGCGGCGTAGCCCCAGAGCGCGATCTGATTGGCCAGTAATCAGCAGTTCGTCCCGCGCCAGACTCAGGGTCGCGGCCAGCCGCTCGGTTTCAGAGCGAAGTTTGCGCTCGGCACCGTCACCGATGGACAGGCTGGCCAGCCCCGCCACGACGCCGATCAGCACCAGCACCACCAGCAACTCCATCAAGGTGAAGCCACCCTGGGCTCTCTCGGCAGGAGAGCGTGTCGGGTGCGGCTGATGGCGACGCTGGATCCCCATGATCAGTTACTACGCTCGGGATCTTCCACGTTCCAGTTGCCGATATCGGCGTTGGCATCAGTGCCGCCGGGACGGCCATCGGCGCCCAGGCTGTACAGGTCATATTCGCGGTTATCGCGGCCCGGGCGCAGGTACTGGTATTCGTTACCCCACGGGTCCTTCTGCAAGCGGTCGATATAACCTCCGGCGCGCCAGTTGCGCGCGGTGTCGTTGCCGCTGGGCCGCTCCACCAGGGCGCGCAGGCCCTGTTCGGTGGTCGGATAGTTGAAATTGTCCAGGCGATACAGGTTCAGCGCGCTTTCCATGGCGCGGATATCATTCTGCACCTTGGTGATCCGCGCCTGATCAGGCCGGTCCATCACCCGCGGCACCACTACTGCGGCGAGAATCCCGAGAATGACCACCACCACCATGACCTCGATCAGGGTGAAACCACGTTGTGCAAGGGAGGCTTTATGTGCTGTAGGCATATCAATTAACCAGTTGGTTGAGTTCAAAGATGGGCAACAGGATGGCCAGTACAATGATCAGTACCACGCCCCCCATCGCCAGGATCAGCAAGGGTTCGAACACGCCCATGACCATGGCAATCCGTGCTTCCAGTTCCCGTTCCTGGGTTTCCGCGGCGCGTTCGAGCATCTTGTCCAGGGTGCCGCTGCTTTCACCACTTTTGATCAGGCTCAGGGTCATCGGTGGGAAATAGCCGCTGCGTTCCAGCGAATGCCCCACGCCTGCCCCTTCCCGGACCTTTTTCGCCGCGTCACTGACCGCATCGCGCATCGGCGTATTACTAATGACGCTGGCACTCATGTTCAGTGCATCCAGCAGCGGTACGCCGCTGCCGGCGAGGATATTCAGCGTACGGGCAAAGCGGGCGGTATTCAGCCCCCGGATCAGTCGTCCGATCAGCGGCAGCTTGAGCATGCCCCGATCCCAGCTCAAGCGCGCCGCAGGGCGTTTGAGTAACTGCCGGGTCAAGGTCACCAACGCCACAATCCCCAGCAGCATGAGCCAACCCCAGTTTCGCACGGTGTCGCTGGTGGCAATCAGCGCACGGGTCAGGGTGGGCAATTGCTGGTTCATGCCGGCAAACACCTGCACAACCTCCGGCACCACATAGGTCAACAGAGCGACCACGACCAGCAGCGCGACCACGGTGAGAATGGCCGGGTAGAACATGGCCAGCTGGATCTTCTGGCGCATGGCATTCTGTGCTTCGACGTTGTCAGCCAGCCGTTCCAGCACGACGTCCATACGCCCGGCCTGCTCACCGGCGGCGATGGTGGTGCGATAGATGGCGGGAAATACCGAGGGAAACTCGCCCATGGCATGGGCCAGCGGCAGGCCTTCCATGACCCGGGTACGTACCGCGGACAGAGTGGCCTTGACCTTGGGCGACTCGCTTTGCCGGGCGACAGTACCAAGCACTTCCTCGATCGGCATGCCGGCCCGGGCCAGGGTCGCCATCTGCCGGGTTGCCAGGGACAATTCCAGCGGCTTGATCCGCCGTTGCAGGACCGGCATGCGCAGCACCGAGGTCTTCTCGGCGACCTCGTTCACCGCCATGGGCATCAACCCCTGCTCGCGCAGGCGACCACGTACCTGACGGGAGGAGTCGCCCTCCTCCACCCCCTTGCGGGTACGGCCAGCCTGATCCAGCGCGACGTATTCAAAAGCCGGCATGCTCAGTCCTCCCGGGTGACGCGCAGAACTTCTTCCAGCGTGGTATCGCCGGCCAGTACCCGGCGCAAACCATCCTGGCGAATGCCCATCTGGGCCAGTCGCGCATGCCGCACCATGGCGTGTTCACTGGCACCGTCGTGGATCAGACCACGCAGGGTATCGTCGATTTCGATCAGTTCGTAGATACCGGTCCGCCCGCGATAGCCCCCGCCGTTGCACTGCGAGCAGCCCACCGGACTATACAGAGTGGGCGCGGCGGCCGGCTCCACGCCCAGCAGTCGACACTCGCTGGGCGTGGCCGTATGCGGTTTGCGGCAGTCCGGACAGAGGGTCCGCACCAGTCGCTGGGCCAGCACCCCGTTGAGGGTGGACGACAACAGGAAAGGTTCGATGCCCATGTCCCGCAAGCGCGTAATCGCACCCACGGCGGTATTGGTGTGCAGCGTCGAGAATACCAGGTGACCGGTGAGACTGGCCTGGATGGCGATCTGTACAGTTTCCACGTCGCGGATTTCGCCGACCATGACCACATCCGGATCCTGACGCAGGATGGCGCGCAGGCCCCGGGCGAAAGTCATGTCGACCTTGGTGTTGATCTGGGTCTGGCCGATACCGTCGAGGTAGTACTCAATGGGATCTTCCACGGTGAGGATATTGCGGCTGCGGTCGTTCAGGCGCATCAACGCCGAATACAGCGTGGTGGTCTTACCCGAACCGGTCGGCCCGGTCACCAGCACGATGCCGTGGGGCCGGCTGATAACCCGCTCCATGGCCTGATAATGCTCATCGCACATGCCCAGATGCCGCAGTTCGAGCCGGCCGGCCTGCTTGTCCAGCAGACGCAGCACCACCCGCTCACCATGGCCGGACGGCAGGGTCGACACCCGCACGTCCACCGCCCGGCCGACCAGCCGCAGGCCGATGCGGCCATCCTGGGGCAGGCGTTTTTCGGCGATATCCAGCTTGGCCATGACCTTGATCCGCGAGACGATGACCGGCGCTAGCGCCCGGGGCGGCTCCAATACCTCACGCAGCACACCGTCGACCCGCAGGCGGATCGACAGGCGATTCTCGAAGGGCTCGATATGGATGTCCGAGGCGTTCTCCTTGACCGCTTCGGACAACAGCGCGTTGATCAGGCGGATGATCGGGGCCTCGTCCTGGGATTCGAGCAGGTCTTCCGGCTCGGCCAGGGACTGGGCCACGGACATCAGGTCAGCGTCTTCGCCCAGGCCCTCGACAAACTGCATGGCATCGTTGGCCGAACGCTCATAGCGGTCTCGCAGGCGAGCGGCAAAGGCATCATCATCCAGCACGATGGGGCGCAACGGGTGCCCAGCCAGCCGGCGCAGTTCCAGCAGCGCCTGCGGGTCGCAATCGGCACGGACGAATACATCCAACTGGTTTTCGCGCAGTTGGCCGGGCAGCACGCCGAATCGCCGGGCGAACCGGTAATCGGTCTCGGCCTGCAGCGCCACCTCGGGCAGCACCGCGCTGATATCAGCGTCGCTCACCGGCACCGTCATCTTGCCCCCGGTGGTGCGGGAATGGGCGCTTTCACCGCCAGGTTGTCCGAGCTGGCGTTCTCAAAGGGCGGCGGCAGGGTCAGCAGGTAGTTCCAGTCCGGCAGTACCGACATGTCGCTACGCGGCAACAGACTGTCATTGCGGCCCTGCTCTTTCAATTGCTGATCGCGGATGTAGCTGTACTTCGCATGGGTCAGGCTTTCTGCCACCGCGGTGTCGCGCACGATCACCGGCCGCAGGAAGACCATCAGATTACGCTTTTCCACGTTGGCCGTATCGTAGCGGAACAGCCGGCCAAGACCTGGTATATCACCGAGCAGTGGCACCTTGTCACGGGTTTCTACCATCTGGTCATCGATCAGACCACCCAGCACGATGAGCTGGTTATCATCGACCATGACGTGAGTATTGAGGCTGCGCTTGTTGGTGATCAGGTCCGCCGCACCGCTGGCGCCGGGAGCAATCTGCGACACTTCCTGGGCGATTTCCAGGCGCACCGCGTTACCCTCGTTGATCTGCGGACGAATCCGCAGCTTGATACCCACGTCCTCACGCTGGATGGTATCGAAGGCCTGACCGGAGTTTTCCACCGAGCGACCGACAATGAAGGGCACGTTCTGACCGACCACGATTTCCGCCTCCTCGTTATCCAGCGTCAGCAAGCTCGGGGTAGACAGAATGTTGCTTGAACTGTCGCCCTGCAGGGCATTGATCAGCAGCCCGATCTGGGTGCTGCCGATGGTGCCCACTCCGCCCAGGGTAGCGCCATCAGACAGCGACGGCGGCGTGGTGACATCGCCCTCCAGGAAGCCATTGATACCAGCCGCCAGATTGAGAATACCGCCGCCGCCGCGGGCAAAGTTGATCACGCCCACACCCGCACCCTCATTGGCGAAGCCCCACTGCACACCCAGTTCCTTGGCGCGGTCGTAGGACACCTCGGCAATCACCGCTTCAACCAGAACCTGGGCCCGGCGGATATCCAGCTGGCGAATGATCTGCGACATCTCCCGGGTCAGCTCGGCCGGCCCGTAGATGACCACCGAGTTGGTGCTATCGTGCGCCTGGATGCGCACCCGGCTGCTCTGATTGCCATACCCATAGGAGCCGGATGATGTGCCGCTGCTCGATGAACTGCTGCTACCCACTGCGCCGTTTTCCACATCGCGGCCTTCAGCGATCCCTCTCAGCACTTCGGCAACATCCTCGGCCTTGGCGTAGCGCAGATAATGTACCTGGGTATTGCCCACATCCCCAGCCACGTCCAACTGGCGGATCATCGCGCGATAGGCCAGACGCCTCTGCGGATCGCCCAGCAGCACCACGGTATTGGTGCGCTCGTCGGCAATCATGCGCACCCGCTTGGAGGCATTCTCCTCCGGTGATGAGGCTTGCAGGCCTTCGGTGATACGCACCAGGTCCAACGCCGAGGCGTGCTCCAGCGCAATCACCTCGAATTCCTCCATGGATTCCTGATCGATCCGTTGGATCAACGCTTCAATCCGCCGTACGTTGGCCGCGGTATCGGCAATCACCAGCGAGTTGGATTCAGCGGCCGCCGCCAGGTGCCCACCCTTGGGCACCAGCGGCCGCAGGATACGCACCAGTTGGCTGGCATCGAGGTGCCGTACGCTGATCACATGGGTAATGAATTCATCCCCCCGGCTGTTGCGTTCCAGGGTGCCCACCTCGTTCTCCTTGGCCTGTACCTCGGGGACAATACGCACTGTGCCCTCAGCCCCGGAGACTGCAGCGAAGCCGTAGGATTTCAGCACCCCCAGAAACAGATCATAAAGTTCGTCGCGCTTGATTGCCTGGCCGGAGACTACATTGACCTGGCCGCGCACCCGCGGGTCGACAATGAAGTTGATCCCGGTTTCCTGACTGACGATCTCGATCAAGCCATTGATATCGGCATCCCTCAGGTTCAGTACCAGCTCGTCACCGTCTCCCCGCTCCACCGGCGCCTGAGCCATGATGGCACCGCTCAGCAGACTCAGGCTCAAGGCCAGCGGCAAGGTGTAACGGCTTTTCGCAAACAACATAGGCATCCTGGTCTCAGTCCATGCTAATCGTTATGTTCATCGGTTCTCCGTTACGTTCCAGAGACACTGATACCGAACTGGCGTCGGCAAGTTCCTGCAGCAGATCACGGTAATCGCTGATGTCGGATACCGGGCTGCCGTTGACCTCGGTGATGACATCACCGGCAACCAGCCCCGCTGCTTCGAATTCGCGGGCATTGCGTGCCGGGCTGACCTCCAGGCCGTACAGCGCACCGTCTTGCATCACCGGGTTGGCGCTGATCACATCAAGGAAGCGTTGGGGATTGTCGATCCAGGCATTCCGGTCGATACGCGGCTCGCCGCCATCGGCAGCGAGCGCAGCGGATGGGGTCGAGGGCAGCGCCGGCGCCCGGCGACTGCCGGCAGTGGAGCCGGCAGTGTCATGGCGTTTCAGTCGCAGGGTTTCCAGACGGCCGCCGCGATTGAGGATAACGCGATCGGCCAGCACTTCCTGCAGGGTCACGTCCCCTGGCAGGCTGGCACCCACGCGATACAATTTCTCAGATTGACCGCGGGGCAGAAGAATGGCCGCGCTGCGGCTCGGATCGGGGTCGGACAGCACCCCTTTGAGCGACCAGCTAAGAGAGGTATCCGGTGCGTTCAGCGCACGGCTACCAGCCTTGACGGCGGCGGTACCAAATACCGACAGGCTGGCAAGTTCAGCGAAACCGCCGCGAACAGGCGCGGTTTCTGCAGGCAAGTTCATGGTCATTGGGGCGTCGGCTGCCGGCAGGATGCTTGCGGGCTCCAGCACGGCCCAGGTCAAACGTCCCAGCAAAACAGCAGTGATAGCCACCAACACGAAGGTTGAAAACCTGACCACAGAATCCAGTGTGAAGCGGGCTACCAGTGGCATGCGTTCTCCAGGCAAAGCCAGTGGCCGAAGGGCCACACGATCAGCCGCCAAAGGCTACCGATCTTTCTTTGCAGTTTTATTGTTATATCCCTGAAATGCGCTTTCAGTCGCATGATTGTCACGAATTTGCCACACACCGGCAACCCCCTTGTTTGCATAGCAGAGCCCCAGCACGCTACCGGCCCGGCAAGACCGTGCTCAATAACCTGTTTGGGTGAAACAAAATGGGATAGATGTCTCATGCCGCCGCCACGGTCATCATGCTAAAACGTACCGATCGGGTGGCAAGAAGGTGAAGCAGAATACCTGGGAGGGGATTCAGGGATGACTGCGGCCTAACTGCGCCGCAGCCATTCTGAAGGTAATGCCTGGATCAACTGCCGATCACACCACCGTCATCCTTCCAGATCACCACAGTGGCGGAACGGGGCGGCACGCGAACCGGATTGCGGTCCGGCCAGGAGCTACGCACATAGCGCTGACCCGCGCCCCATTCTTCCGGGGTGGTGGTGGCGCCCGGGTGTTGCACGTTGATGAACATGGTTTTCTGATCCGGGGTGGTGATCACGCCGGTGATTTCCTGACCGACGGGACCAGTCAGGAAGCGGCGCATCTCACCAGTCTTGGGATCGGCACAGAGCATGGCATTGTTGCCGAACACCTCGAATACGCCGCTGTTCTGGCTGCCTTCACCGATATCGGTCTGAATCCAGACGCGGCTGTCCTTGTCGATCCACAGACCATCCGGCGAGCTGAGCAGGTTGTCAGCGGTCAGCGTCTCACCGTCGGGCCCTTTACCCTTGAGGTTATCCACGCCACTCTGACCGGCGTCTCCGCCGAACAGGAAGATATCCCAGGCGAACGTGGTTGAGGCATGGTTGCCGTCGGCTTCAGCCCAGCGAACGATATGACCATGGCGGTTCTGGGTACGCGGGTTGGCACCGTTGGCCTCTGAGCGGCCGCTGTTGTTGGTCAGGGTGAAGTACACGTCACCGTTGTTCGGGTCGACAGCACCCCATTCCGGACGGTCCATCGGAGTGCCGCCAACAATGCCGGCTGCCAGGCGGGTATTGACCAGTACATCGGCCTGATCGGCAAACTCAGGTGCAGTCAGGCCGTTCTGGCCGTGCACCAGGGGCAGCCAATCACCGCTACCGTCGTCATTGAAACGACCGACATACAGCGTACCGGTATCCAGAATGGAGCCATCAGTAACGCCTTTCTGGAACGGCTGCTCACTGACAAACTTGTAGATGAACTCATTGGTCGAGTCGTCACCGGAATAGCAGACCACCGGCTCACCGTCCACGGCCGGGCCGAAGACCACACCCTCATGGCCGAAGCGGCCGAGGCTGGTGCGCTTTTTGGGGATGCTTTGCGGATCGAAGGGATCGATCTCGACCATCCAGCCGAAGCAATTCGGCTCATTGCGGTAATCGTCGGCAGCGGAGGCACCCGTGCTGGTGGCATCGAAACGGGTAAACTCCTCCCCACCGCCGTTGGCCAGGGCCCAGCGGTAGCGGCTGTCGCTGGCACGGATACCATAACGCTGGTGCTCACGGGGCAGTGTCTCGTCGCGATTACCGAAATAGCCAGCCCAGTTCTCCTCGGCGGCCATGTAGGTGTTCCAAGGGGTAACGCCCATGGCGCAGTTGTTCAGGGTGCCGCGGGTCGCGAAACCTTCCGGGCTGTACTTGGTTTTCACCAGATTGCTGCCGCGCACCGGGCCATGTATCTCCATGGGCGTCAGACCGGTGATGCGACGGTTGTAGTCGCTCTGCACATGCTCCCAGCGGTTGTCACTGCGCTTTTGCACGTGTACCACCGAGACGCCATGGGCGTTCAGTTCCTTGAGCGCCTGATCGCGGTCACGGGTACCATCATCACGCATGACAACGGCGCCGCTACTTAAAGTCACACCGATATGGTCAGCGTGCATGAAACGCGGCTCGACGTATTCGTGGTTCATTACCAGCAGACCTTCATCGGAGCTGCCTTCGAACGGCTCTTCGCCTTCGATCGGGAAGAAGTGCATGCCGTCATGGTGCGACCCCATCTGCATGCCCTGATCTTCGCCGGTGTTGTCGATGGCGAACGCCGGCATGGCACCCAGGATCGGCGCCCCCCAAGGCAAGATCACCTGGAAGCTGTAGCCTTCGGGCACCACGATGTCATCAGACTCGCTGGTCGGTATTGCAGTAAAGCCAAGCAATGGGCCGGCTTCGCCGCCATCACCGCCGCCCGGAGCGCGGTCATCGTCATCATTATCGCTACTCAGGCAACCGGCCAGTCCCAGGCTCATGAAACCCAGCGCCGCGGCACCGGCGGTGCTCTTCAGTACGGTGCGCCGGGCCAGCCGCGCCTCTAGGACACTGGCGAAGCTTCTGTTACCGGAGTAATCCAGCTGCGGCTCATCACCGTTGCCGTTGTCGACGATGATGACATTGTTGCGATTTTCCTCAGACATCCGATCTTCCCTCTGCAGGCTATGGTTATGATCGCTAGAGGATGCAAGCGGCAGATGAAAGCTGAACGACTATTGAATGAAGGTTTGGAGACCAAAAGAAGGCACAATGATCGCCTGGTGATATCAACTGCCGACGATCCTGGAAAGCGCCACTAGCAGCGCCACTGATAAGAGCAGCGCAACGCTCTGCCATACGGCGACGGGGTTGCGCTCCAGCAGGGATGGGCGCTGCGTGGCGAGGCGTGCGCCGCCGGGCTGGCACAAGTCGAAGGTGAACTCGGATAGCGCGGCGTAACGCTTGCTGGGGTCGGGATGCACAGCTCTCTTCAACACCTCATCCAGCCAGACTGGCAGATCCTGCCGGTATTGCAAGGCGCTCCGGTAGCCCAGCCGCAACTGCGCCGTCCGGGTGGATGCCTTGGCCACCTCGGTGCCATAGGGCAGCGTGCCGGTGAGCATCTGGTAGGCAATCACACCCAGCGAGAACAGGTCTGAGCGCGGCGACCCACCCAAGCCCAGGAAATATTCCGGCGCCGCGTATTGCACCGTGCCTGGCACCGGGTTCTGCGGGGCGCCGCCGTCAATCTCATCGATACCGGCGACCCGCACCGAGCCGAAGTCGATGATTTTAACCGTGCCGGCGTGATCGAGCATGATGTTCTGTGGCCGCAGGTCCTGGTGCAGCATGTCCAGGCGATGGAAAGCACGCAACCCCTGGGCGATCTGCCCAACGATGTCGCGCACCCGCTGCAGCTCTGGCAGTGGGTTGTCGAGCATCCATTGATGCAGGGTCTGGCCTTCGATGAACTCGTTGACGGTATACAGATAGCGGCGCTGACGGGCCGGCGCCGCTCTCACTACATGGGGACTGTGCAGCCGCCGGGCGACCCATTCCTCCAGCATCAAATGCTCCAGCGAGGCCAGATCCTGGCGCTGATCGATGGACGGCACCTTCAGCACCACGCGTTCGCCGCACTCGCTATCCGTGGCCAGATAAACATGGCTGCGGCTGCTGGCATGCAGTTCGCGCTCAATGGTGTAGCCATCGAAAACCGCACGGCTTTCCAGCAAGGGCGCTGGCGGCAGCTCAGTCAGTTGCCGGCTGTGTTCGAGCACGGTCGGTGCCGGCAGCCCGTCAATCCGCAGCAGCTGTACAGTCAGGTTGTCGTCACTGCCCCGCGCCAGCGCCTGTTCAATGATGCCCTCGGCGGCCGCCTGCAAGTCCTCTTCATGCTCACTGATCAAGCTCCTAAGCCGCGGCGCATCGATATGCTCGTGCACGCCATCGGTGGCCAGAATGAACAGGTCGCCGCGTTCAAGAGGCAGCGCCAGATAGTCGATCTCCAGGTGCGGGCCGACGCCCAGAGCGCGGGCCAGGTAACTGGTGTCAGCCGATACGCGCAGGCGGTGATCCCGGGTAAGTTGCTCCAGATCATGACCCCGAAGCCGGTAGATCCGCGCATCACCCACATGGAACAGGTAGGCGGTCGCGGACTTGATGATCAGCGCGCTGAAGGTACAGACATAGCCGCGGTCAGCGTCATGCCGATATTCACCCTGGCGCGTCTGCGAATGCAGCCAGGCGTTGATCGCTGCCAGCACCCGCTGCGCCGACTTGCGCACCGACCAGGCATCGGGCGTGCAATAGTAGTCCTCCAGAAACCCCGCCACCGCTGTCTGGCTGGCAATATGACTGACCGCGCTGCTGCTGATGCCGTCGGCCAGCGCCACCACCGTGCCCTTGGTGCTGAGCTGGGGCTCGGCCGGCAGGCAGGCGCCATGAAAGTCCTGATTGATGTCCTTGCGCCCTCGGTCAGAAGCCTGACCGAGGGCGATATCCAGACGCGGCGACGGTGACACCCGACCGCCATCCGGTCGGGCTTGCCTGGTGAGTGTCATGCCGCCTGGCGCAGTTGCGCACGCTTGGGTGCGGTGCGGATATGGGTGGTGTAGAGCGTCAGTCCGGTAAAGGCCAGGCCGCCCACCAGGTTGCCCAGTGCGGTGGGGATCTCGTTCCAGATCATGTAGTCCATCACCGAGAACTCACCGCCCATGATCATGCCGAAGGGAAACAGGAACATGTTCACCACCGAATGCTCGAAGCCCATGTAGAAGAACAGCATGATCGGCATCCACATGGCGATGGCCTTGCCACCGACGGTAGTAGAAATCATCGCACCGACCACGCCCAGCGAGACCATCCAGTTGCACAGCATGCCGCGCAGGAAGATCGTCGCCCAGCCGGCCGCACCATACTCTGCATATCCCAGGGTACGGCTTTCACCGATATGCGAGATCTTTGCGCCGATTTCCCCCGCCTCAATGGAAAAGCCATAGGTAAAGACGAAGGCCATCATGAACGCCACGGTCAATGCACCGGCAAAGTTGCCGAGAAATACCCAGCCCCAGTGGCGCAGAATATTGCCCGCGGTTACCCCCGGGCGCCGGTCCAGCAAAGCCAGGGGCGTGAGCATGAAGACCCCGGTGAGCAGGTCGAACCCCATCAGGTACAACATGATGAAACCAACCGGAAACAGCACTGCGCCCAGCAATGGCGAGCCGGTCTGGATGGTCACTGTAATGGCGAACACCGCTGCCAGGGCAAGAATGGCGCCGGCCATGAAGGCCCGGATCAGCGTGTCGCGGGTGGACATGAACAGCTTGGACTCACCGGCATCAACCATCTTGGTAACGAATTCAACAGGAACGAGATAGGACATGGGTTGCTTCCTTATGTAAGGGTCAGATGTTCATGGCACTGCGGTTACCGGGCGCGTAGATCTCCACCCGATCCCCCCTGAGCCGGGCCGGCCACACCTGCAGCGCCTGGTCTGGCTGCTCAAGACACTGTCCATCCTCCAGCCGGTAATGCTGTTTGTAGAGCGGCGACGCCACCACTGCCGCATCCTTGATGCGGCCGACCATTCCTCGACCGATAACATTGGCACCGGATTGCGGATCGCGATTGTGGATGGCGTAGACCTGCCCACCCGATCCGCCCTGCGGCAGATGAAACAGCGCGATCTGGGCCCCGGCGAACCAGGCGACCACGCCGGAATTGGCCACCAGATCCTGCCGATGGCACAGCGTGTGCCAATGGGCGACTGGATCGTTCGGTTCGATGCTGAGTGCTTGTGCCTGGGTCATCAGAGTGCCTCCTCGGTAACCGGGATGAGCGTCAGCTCGGTGGCGCGCGCCGGACGGCGCTGGCCACGTTCCTTGACGAAATGGATGTCCGGATCGCCGCGCCCGTCGTTAACGAAGGTGCGGAAACGCTTGAGCTTTTCCGGGTCATTGATGGCGTTGGTCCACTCGCATTCATAGCGGTCCACCACCAGTTGCATCTGGGTTTCCAGCTCGGCGGCCAGTCCCAGGCTGTCCTCGATAATCACTTCTCTCAGGTAGTCCAGCCCGCCCTCGAGGCTTTCGCGCCAGGTCGAGGTGCGCTGCAGCCGGTCGGCGGTACGGATGTAGAACATCAGGAAGCGATCGATGTAGCGCACCAGGGTCTGGTCATCCAGATCGGTGGCGAACAGCTCGGCGTGGCGCGGGCGCATGCCGCCGTTGCCTGCCACGTACAGGTTCCAGCCCTTGTCGGTAGCGATCACGCCGATATCCTTGCTCTGCGCCTCGGCACATTCGCGGGTGCAGCCGGATACGCCGAACTTGATCTTGTGCGGCGCGCGCAGACCCTTGTAGCGATGCTCCAGCTGCAGGGCCATGCCGACACTGTCCTGTACGCCGTAGCGGCACCAGGTGCTGCCCACGCAGGATTTCACCGTGCGCAGCGACTTGCCGTAGGCGTGACCGGTCTCGAAGCCGGCTGCGATCAGCTCGCCCCAGATGTCCGGCAGGTCATGCAACTGGGCGCCAAACAGGTCGATGCGCTGGCCGCCGGTGATCTTGGTATAGAGATCGTACTTGCGCGCCACCTCACCCAGCACGATCAACTTTTCCGGGGTGATTTCGCCACCGGCGATGCGCGGCACCACCGAATAGGTACCGTTCTTCTGCATGTTGGCCATGAAGGTGTCATTGGTGTCCTGCAGGGGCACCAGCGCCGGGTTCATGACCGGCTCGTTCCAGCAGGAGGCGAGGATCGAGCCCACTGCGGGCTTGCAGATGTCGCAGCCGAGTTCGCCCTTGCCATGCCGGGCCAGCACCTGTTCGAAACGGGTAATACCCTCTACGCGGATGATGTCGTAGAGTTCCTGGCGGGTATGGGCGAAGTGCTCGCACAGGCTGCGATCGACCACCACGCCCCGCGCGCTCAACTCATGCTCGAAGACCTGTTTGAGCAGCGCGCTGCAGCCGCCGCAGCCGGTGCCGGCCTTGGTATTGGCTTTCAGCTCGCCGAGGTCGGTGACGCCAGCGTCGACCTGGCAGCACACCGTGCCCTTGCTGACGTTGTGGCAGGAGCAGATGGTGGCCGCCGCCGGCAGCGCATCGACGCCCAGCGCCGGGCTGCCGCCGGATTGCGGCAGGATCAGACTGGCCGGCTCCTGCGGCAGCTTGATACCGTTCTGCGCATATTGCAGCAGGGTATCGTAGTAACTGTTATCACCGACCAGTACCGCACCGAGCACATGCTGGCCATCCGCAGAAACCACCAGCCGACGATAGGCGGCGGTGGCCTCGTCGATAAAACGGTAACTGCGCGATCCGGGGGTAGCGCCCTGGGCATCACCGATAGAGCCAACATCCACGCCGAGCAGCTTGAGCTTGGTCGACATATCCGCCCCGGTGAACGGCTCGCAGGTCTGGCCAAGCAATCGCGCCGCCACCAGCCGGGCCATCTGGTAGCCCGGCGCGACCAGGCCGAATACCTGCCCATTCCAGCTGGCGCACTCGCCGATGGCATGGATGGCCGGGTCGCTGGTGCGACAGTGATTGTCCACCACCACGCCGCCCCGTTCCGCCATGTTCAGTCCCGCGCTGCGTGCCAGCGCATCCTGCGGCCGAATGCCCGCGGAGAACACCACCAGATCGGTTTCCAGATACTCGCCATCGGCGAAGTTCATCCGCCAGCGGTACTCGTCACCCCGGATGATCGCGCTGGTGGCGCGGGACAGATGCACCGCCACGCCCAACGCCTCGATCCGCGCCCGCAGCGCGGCGCCGCCTTCAGCGTCCAGCTGCACCGGCATCAACCGCGGCGCGAACTCCACTACATGGGCCTCCAGCCCCAGGGATCGCAGCGCGTTCGCCGCCTCCAGTCCGAGCAGACCACCACCGACCACCACTCCGCGACGGGCACCATCAGCCGCCTGCCGAATGGCATCCAGATCATCCAGGGTCCGGTAGACCAGCCTTGAAGTACCTTCAGCGCCCTGGATCGGTGGCACGAAGGGAAAGGAGCCGGTCGCCAGCACGAGTTGGTCGTAAGCAGTGCGGCCACTGGCCGTGACTACTTGCCGATGATCGCGGTCGATCTCCAACACCGGCGTACCAAGGTGCAGGTGTACCCCCGGCTGCTGGTAGAGCGCTTGCTCCCCCATCGCCAGCGATTCCGCATCGCGCCCGCCGAAGTACTCGGACAGATGCACCCGGTCATAGGCCCGCTGGCGCTCTTCACCAAAGATATGGACTTCGTAATGAGACAAGGCGCCCAGCGCGATCAATTGCTCGACGCAATGGTGGCCCACCATGCCGTTGCCAATAACCACCAGCGTTTCCCGCCGGGTTGAAATGACATCCCCGCTCATAAGCCTTCCCTCTTCGCTCCAACCAAGTTATGCAGGAACTAGAGCAAGGGGCATGCCAGACAGCAGTATCGCGACTCGGGCCTGCCCGCAATGCCGCACGAATGCTGGGTTTGGAGGGTTTTCCAGGCGATGAGAGGATACTGGACGACCTGCGCGTAGCAGAGCAAGAGGCCCCTGATTGAACCATGGCAGGGCAACCCAGCGCACACAGGGCTCGCCTTTGGTGCGCCTCGCCCCGAGAAAGGCAAGAAACTCAAACGTTGGTGGGAGATCGGTCAGCAGATGAGCCGGAGGGGATCCGGCTCGGCTTCGGCGGTAAGCGATTGCTGGCAGTAACAGCTCAGGGTATCTGCAAATCGGATAAAGGCCGCTGGTGCCAGTCAGTTATCACTTGATGGCAATCGGGTTCACCATCATCTGTACGGCCCCTTTAATCTTCGGTTGTCCCAGGACGAACATGAACTCATGAACATTATCCCTGGCTAACTCGGCGGTGTTCATGTTTTCGAGGATGTAAACGCCATGCTTTGCGAGCAGTGTTTGATGAACTTCGAACACGCCGGTGCCGTCCTCGAAGGGAATGACCTCAAGTCCCCAGTTATCAGCCCCCACAGCAACGACTCCCTGTTCAGCCAGGTATTTCGCACCGTCGACGCCGAGGCCCGGCTGAGCCTTTCCAAATCGCTCGTTATCCTCACCGACCAGGCTGAGCCAGCCGGTATGGAAAAGTACCACGTCGCCTTCCTGAATTTTCACGTTCTGGGCTTTCGCGGCAGCGAGGATCTCTTCGCTATTGAAACCCTGTCCCTCGGTCAACATGCTCTGGCCGAAGTGCTCAGTCATGTCCAGTAGTACGCCACGGGTAACAATGGGAGGAATGCCTTCAGTACCGAGCTTCTTCAGGCCATCAACAGCCACGATATCCTCAGCTGCCAGTCCGTTGTAATGTTTGTGATCGATACCAATATGACCAAAGCCGTCGATCTGACTGCCAATGCCCAGCCACGTATGCAGAATGTCATCAGTACTGGTCAACTTGGTGGGTCCCAGAGGCTTGCCGCCAGCTCTGGGTTCCATCACGGTAATATCAAAGAAACGTGCGCCATAGGCCGGGAAGTCGCGATTCAGCTCCACACCCAGCGAATAGGTCTTGCCTTCAGTAACCAGGCGTGCCGCTTCCAGAGTACGCTCTGCGGAAAGGTAATTAGCGGCACCAATCGTATCTTCCTCGCCCCACTTCGATTTTTGCCAATCTTCGCTCGCCAGCACAACAGGTGCACTGGCGCCTAATAAAGTACCAGCAACTACCGCTGCCATGATGGGGTTCGTTGTCAACTTCATGCACTGTGCTCCATACATTTTTATTGGAATGATCATTTGCGTTAGGACTTGTTGCCGCTTTGATCCGACCCTTACCTATGAAAACAAGACCGTATATCTGACCTTCAACATCAATACGCGTTTTCAATGCGCCGATGACTACTCAGCTATGAACACTGATCGAAACTGCAGAAAACTCTGCGACACAAGATTATCTATAACAACCACTATTCAGGAATGACAGTAGAGGGTACCAGCGGCCGTTCGCGCGGATCGGCGATATCGATACCCAGCTGGCGGAAGCGTTCCAGAATGCGTCTATTGATCTCGCGCTGGACACCCCAACGGCCCTTGTCGGTACAGCGCATCTGGCCGGCCAAAGTGACCATGGAACCATCCACCGCGTCCACGCCCCAGACTTCCATATCCGCCAGAATCCGTGGTGAGAAAACCGGATCGTTACGCAGTGCTGCGCCAATCGCCTTCAGTTCTCCGATGGCCTGATTGATATCAGTGTCATAGCTGACGCTGATACGCACAGCCGCATTGCCGAGGCCGCGGTGCGCATTGTTGACCGTGGTCACCGAGCTGAACGGCACAATATGCAGCGAGCCATCACCGGCGCGCAGACGCACAGTGCGGATCGACAGGTTTTCCACGGTACCCGCCACACCGGCGACCGTCACCGAATCGCCAACCTGCATGGCGTTCTCCATCAGCAGGAAGATCCCAGTAATGAAATCCTGCACCAGCTTCTGCGAGCCGAAACCAATGGCTACACCTATGATGCTCGCACCAGCGATCAACGGCGTGGTGTTGACGCCGATCTGGTTCAACGCCGTCAGGCCGACGATCAGCGCAATAACCAGAAACAGCCCGGCGCGGAGCATGGGCAGAAGTGTATTGAGGCGCGCCGCACGTAACAGGTCGCCCTGCTCACGCCAGCGGGCAATACGCCGCTCAACGGAGACGTTGGTCGCTTGCCAGACCACCAGTGCAATCGCCACAGCAATGACAATGGTGACAAAAGCGGAAGCCAGGCTGCTACCAATGGTGCCAGGTGCAAACCATTGCAACGCATTCAGCCCCCAGGCCTGCAGCAGCGCAACCAGGGTGGCTACCGTAATCACCAGCGAGACCAACCAACGCAGCAGCGGGTAGTACTGCTCGGCAAGCTGACTGCGCAGATTGGCCGAACTATCCGGGCTGGGCTCATCCGACACATCCTCGCTGATACCCGCCAAACGCCCCAGGGCCCCCAGCGCCAATACAGCGGCCAGCCGGCCCAATACAATGATGGCGGCGGAAATGCCGATGAACTCCAGCAATTTGGTGAAGCCATCTTCGATGCGCAGCGCCCAGACCACCCAGCCGCCCATGATCAACACCGCCATCAACAGCGGCCAGACACCCGCCAGCCAGCGTCGCAACGCATATGCTGCACCGTCACGCTCGGGTGAACCGGCGATCCACACGGCCACCGGCTGGCGGAAACGAAACACCAGAAAGATCAGGGCCAGATGCACCATCAGGGAGGTCGTTTTGACAATCACCAGCTGGGCCTCGGGGTCGGTGCCGAGGATGCCAAGTGCATTACCAGTCGCGACACCAAAGGTCGCTAGAACAACCAGCCGACGCGTCCACCGATGTATCTGCTCAGCGGCGAAATCGCCCACCTGGATGATACGCAGGCAGGCATCCTTTGGTGCCAGCAACAGGCGCACCACGGCCATGACGACACGGGTGATCACATAGGCGTAAACAAACTCACGAGTCACCAGATGGGTACGCGCATCCAGTCCCGGCAACAGCTGCAGGACCAGCGCCGCGATGCCAAAAAACAGCCCCAATGGCAACAGATCCAGTACGAAGCCGGCCAGGGCAAAGGGCAATCGGCGCAATGCCTTCAGTTCGGATTCGACGGGGGAAGCAGCAGTCGAGGCCGCGGCAGTGGCGACTGCCGCTGAAGCGGCCCCGTTGGCAGACTCCACGGGCGAGTCTGCAGCGGAAGCATGGGGACCGACCGGTACTGCTTCCACATACTCAACCCCATCGCGCTGAGTCTGAACCAGCGCAGTGCTGTTATCCAGCGGACGCAGTGCAGCAAGGGCAACAGGGTCGGTGGTATCCGGAGCAGATACGGGAACAGATACAGGCGCGGGCGCCCGCAACTCTGCCTGGTTGGCGCTGGTCAACAGGCTGCGCACAGATCTGCGCAACGCGCGGCGCAGCAGCCATTCCAGACAAAAGCCGACGCCAAAGACGATAGTCAGATCCATCAGCGTCTGCAGCGCCAACATGCGCCCCACCTCATTGAGGAAGGTGGCCTGGAACCAGGCGGGCAGATCAGCCAGCGCCCGGGCAATCCGCACCAGCTGTGCATGCAGCCCATCAGCCCAATCACCGACTTGATCCATGGTGCGCGCAACCAGACCACCAGCTTCCAGCGGCACTATGGCGCTTAACGGCGACTCCTCCACAGCCGGCGCTTCATCATCGGCCGGCGCCTCGCTGGCTATAACCTCCAGCGCCCGCACCACCTCATTCCGCCGCTCGTCATCCTGCAGCGTATCAAGCACCTGTCGCGCTTGTGCCGGGTCCAGCTCTTTTTGGTCAGCCGTTTGTGCCGACACCGCAGCGACCGGCATGAACAGCAGAGCCAGCATCAACACAACAAACCCAGGCAGTTTCGATCTCAGCATAATATCCGTCCAATAAACATTGCCGGTCCGCCAGGCAGGCCAGCTGTTCACTATTCGAGCCTGCCCAGGCCTTTGGGGTTCAGCTTTATGCCAACCGGGCGTCCAGGCTGTTCTGAGCCAGGCGCTTGGCTTGGCTTTCTGTCATCCTCAAGCTTTCATGCAAAGCCATGAAATTCTCATTTACATAACCGCCGAAGTAAGCCGGATCGTCAGAGTTCACGGTGACGTTAACGCCCTGTTCCAACAGGCTCAGAATATTGTGATCTCGCATATCGTCAAACACACGCAGTTTGATGTTGGACAATGGGCACACGGTCAGCGGGATCTGCTCGTCGATCAACCGCTCAATGAGTACAGGATCTTCCGCTGCACGTACGCCGTGATCAATGCGACTGACCTTGAGCAGATCCAGCGCCTGCCAGATGTAGTCCGGCGGCCCCTCCTCGCCCGCATGAGCAACTGCCAGGAGCCCTTCGGCACGGGCCTTGGCAAAGACCCGTTCGAATTTGCTGGGCGGATGACCAAGCTCTGAACTGTCGAGCCCGACGGCAAAAAAAGCATCCCGATACGGCAAAGCCCGGGCGAGCGTCTCGAAGGCGTCATCCTCACTCAAGTGTCGCAGAAAGCTGAGGATCAGCCCACCCTCGATACCCAGCTGCTCTTTGCCATCACGCAGTGCTGTGGTTATCCCCTCAAGAGCCACCTCGAATGCAATGCCCCGCTCAGTATGCGTCTGAGGGTCATAGAACGGCTCGACATGTACTACTCCCTGGGCCTGGCAGCGCTGCAGGTAGGCCCAGGTGAGATCGTAGAAGTCCTGCTCCGTGCGCAGGACGTTCGCGCCCTGATAGTAGAGATCAAGGAACTCCTGGAGATTGCCAAAGGTATAAGCGCGGCGCAGATCATCCACATCCGCCCATGGCAGCTTGATACCGTTGCGCCCGGCAAGCTGAAAGAGCAGCTCTGGCTCGAGGGATCCCTCGAGATGCATATGCAGCTCCGCCTTGGGTAAAGCCGCCAACCATTTTTCGTTCATTGTTACCTCTGTGCCAAGGCGCTATGCCACCAGTAGAAACAAAAAAGCCCCACACCGTTTTCAGGTTGTGGGGCTTTTTGTCTGATAGCAATCAAAAACTGTCGAAGTCATTGATTACCACGTCATATGGCGGAGAGCCAGGGATTCGAACCCTGGGTACCCTTGCGGGTACAACGGATTTCGAATCCGTCCCGTTCGACCACTCCGGCAACTCTCCAAGTCGGCGCGCATCATAGCAGCTTCGCTGCGGCCGTTAAAGGGTCAGGACAGCGGAACACCCAGTCTTTGAGCGACTTCTTCATAGGCTTCGATGACGCCGCCGAGGCCCTGGCGGAAGCGGTCCTTGTCCATCTTCTTGCGGGTTTCCTTGTCCCACAGGCGGCAGCCGTCGGGGCTGAATTCATCGCCGAGGACGACGTCACCCTTGAACAGGCCAAACTCCAGCTTGAAGTCCACCAGCAGCAGGCCGGCGTCATCGAATAGCTGCTTGAGAACGTCATTGACCTGCAGGGTCAGTTCACGCATGCGCTGCAGTTGCTCGGCTGTAGCCCAGCCGAAGGTGACGACATGGGATTCGTTGATGAAGGGGTCGCCTTTGGCGTCGTCCTTGAGGAAGAGTTCAAAGGTCGGCGGCAGCAACTCTTTGCCCTCTTCAATGCCCAGGCGCTTGACCAGGCTGCCGGCCGCGTAATTGCGCACCACACATTCAACCGGGACCATGTCCAGTTTCTTGACCAGACATTCGGTGTCGGACAACAGCTTGTCGAACTGGGTCGGAATGCCGGAGTCCTGCAGTTTCTGCATGATGAAGGCATTGAAGCGGTTGTTGACCATGCCCTTGCGTTCCAGCTGTTCGATCTTCTTGCCATCGAAGGCCGAGGTGTCGTTGCGGAACAGCAGGATGAGGCGATCCGGATCATCGGTGGTATAAACCGACTTGGCCTTGCCGCGGTAGAGTTCTGTGCGTTTTTCCATTATCGGCTCCCGATATGCGCCAAATGAGGTTGGGTATTACCTGTAATGTCCTGCCACGGCAGGCCATGATTCTGTACTGCCAGCCGCAGCTCGCCCTCCCAGCCATCCAGTACTCTGGACAACTCGCCGAGGGCCAGCTCCGGTCGGTTGTTCTTTTCGCTGATATGGGCGATCGCGACGTATTTCAGCGCGCTCATGTCGATCGCTTCGAGCAATCCCGCAGCCTGCTGATTGCTCAGATGGCCGAGCTGACCGCCAACCCGAGCCCGCAAAAAAGGCGGATAAGGTCCGTTGGCCAGCATCAGCGGATCATAGTTGGCTTCGAGAAAAAGCGCATCCAGACCGCTGTACATTTCCGTAATCAACGGAGTGATCATACCGGTGTCGGTTAGCACACCCAGGCGATGACTACCGCTATCGAAGATGAACTGGCAGGGCTCGCGCGCGTCATGGGGTACCGGCACCGGGGTGACCCGGATTTCGCCGATAACCAACTCCTGACCAAAACGGATCAACTCCACCGGCAACGCCGTCTCACCCATGCCCAGATAGGTGCCAGCGGTCATGTACACCGGCAGACGATAGCGCTGCGCCAGACGCTCGACACCCTTGATGTGATCAGAGTGTTCATGGGTGACCAGTATCGCGGTCAGCTGATGCGGGCTCAGCCCCGCTGCGGCCAGCCGTTGCTCGGTGGCGCGCAGACTGAAGCCGCAATCCACCAGCAGCCGGGTCCGGCCATATTCAATCAGAGTGGCGTTGCCCCGACTGCCACTCCCGAGCGAGCAATAGCGCATTTCAGTTCAGATTGTCGTGGATCCGGCGGAGCAGTTCCCTGGCCTGGCTGGAATCGGTGCTGGTATCGATACTGTCTTCCACAGTGACCTGGATACGGTTGCCCACCGGCGTCAGTCGTACCTGGGTGCGCTGCGCGTTGTCCTGCTCAGGCTTGGCGTCACGGCCGAACAGCCGGCCGAAGAAACCGGGCTTGTCCGCCTCGGCGCTCTGATCGGGATTGACGTAGTAGACACCCGCGCTGCGGTTGATATCGGCGATCTGCACGTCCGCCTTGGCCAGTGCCTGACCCACCGCCGCCCAGGCGCGGTTGAAATCGGTCGACATGTTCAGCACCGGATTGCCGGCACCGTCCTGATCCAGCGTAGTGCGGCGAGCCGCTGGTGCTTCATCGACTGTCGACAGGGCTGCCGAATCCAGCTCACCGGCCTGGCTCAGGTAGGTTTCCAACTCGGCCAGCAGGGCACGCTCGAGGTTGCTGTTGTCCGAGACCGAAGGCCATTCGCTGCGGTCGCTGCCCTGGCTGCGCTGCATGTGCAGCACCTTGATTTCGCTGCTGCCGGATTGCACGCCCGGCTCCACACGGATGCGGAAGCGCTGTTCCTGCCCATCAGTGCGGCGATTGGCACCGACCGCAGGCAGCAGCCGGCGCATCAGCGGGTTATCGGCATCCTGGTCAAAGGCCAGCCAGCCGGTTTCCATTTCGCCGATGGTGGTGGACTCGGTAGCAACCGGCACCCGGTATTCACTGAGGAACTGACGCACCTGCGGCCACAGACTGGTCGGTGCGCGCTGCGCCTGCAACCAGCGCTCGCCGCCATTCTGCTGCATGGAGTATTCACTGAAATCCGCAGCGACGCTCAGCCCCTGGGGCCGCGGCAGTTCGAACTTACCTTCACTGGTGCTGGCGCCGCGCTGGCCGGGTACCGGCAGCAAATCGCCGATGGGCTTGCTGTTCAATTCGGCCGGGACCGTCATTCTCGGCTCCACCACAGCGGTGCGGTAATCGGAACCCCGATCACGGAAATAGCCGTCTTCGCCGAACAGGTAGCCACAGCCGCTCAGGCCGGCGCTGATCATTACCAGGGTCAGTGCGTTGAGCACAGGCTTCATTTGGAATTCCTTGATGGTATGGTTCCTCGGAGTCACAACAGGCCGCACTGCTTCAGGGCCTCACGTACTGCGGGCTGGCAATCTTCACTGAGGCTGGTCAATGGCAGGCGCAGACCGTCATCAACCAGACCCATTTCGTGCAGCGCCCACTTCACCGGAATCGGGTTGGACTCGATGAACAGCTTTTCGTGCAACGGCATGAGCATATCGTTCAAACGGCGGGCAGTGTCGGCGTCGCCCTGCAAGGCGGCAACGCACAGATCATGCATCGCCTTGGGGGCGACGTTGGCGGTAACCGAGATATTGCCTTTGCCGCCGAGCAGAATCAGCTCAACTGCGGTCGGGTCGTCACCGGAATAGATGGCCATGCGCTCACCGACGCGTTCGATCAATTCACGAGCGCGCTGCAGATCGCCGGTGGCTTCCTTGATGCCGATGATGTTGGGGATGTCAGCCAGCCGCACGACGGTATCGGGCAACATGTCACAGGCAGTACGTCCCGGCACGTTGTACAGGATCTGGGGAATGGCCACCGCCTCGGCAATGAACTTGAAATGCTGGTAGAGCCCTTCCTGAGTCGGCTTGTTGTAATACGGCGTGACCAGCAGGCAGGCATCGGCGCCCACACTGCGCGCCGCCTCGGTCAGCTCAACCGCTTCGCTGGTGGAGTTGGCACCGGTGCCGGCAATGACTGGAATACGGCCGGCAACCTGATCTACCACGCGGCGGATGACTTCCTTGTGCTCGTCCATGTCCAGGGTCGCGGATTCACCGGAGGTGCCCACCGCCACGATGCCATCGGTGCCCTGCTCCAGATGGAAATCGATAAGACGCTCAAGCGCCTGCCAGTCCAGGCTGCCACGCGAGTCCATGGGGGTTACCAGCGCTACAAGGCTGCCTGAAATCATGCAAGGGGCTCCACAAGGTATACGTTAATCGGCAATGGTACTTTCGCCATGGGTTCAGCACAAGGGAGGCCGGCTTCGTTAAGCGCTGCAGGGCAATAAAACTGATGGTTGAACCGCCGACGACAGACAGGGACAATAGACAGCTTGTCGCAACGCCATCATGCTGACGTCACGACCCGGCAATTCAGTCTTCGAGGAATCTTATGTCCACAGTGCCCAGCCCCCGGGAGCAATTCCTGGTGATCAATGCCATGGGGCAGCAAACCACCGCTCTGGCCAGCATGCTGACCCGCCTGTGCATGGAGCAGCGCTGCCTGATCGTCAGCAGCCGCATGAGCCGGCACGGCACCTGCACCGCATTGCTGCTGCAGGTCAGCGGCAACTGGGACGCCCTGGCGAGACTGGAAACCCTGCTGCCACCGCTGGCCAAGCGCGAACATTTCACGCTGTCCATGTACCGCAGCAGTGCGCTGGAAGAACGCCCCTCGGCGCTGCCCTACAACGTCTTCGTAACGGCAGCCCAACGCCCCGAACTGGTCGCTGAACTCTGCGCCTTCTTCCAGCATCTGGAAATTGACATCGAGGAAATGCTCAGCTTTACCTACATGGCTCAGCACACCGGCACCGCCATGTTGAATCTGACGCTGACCATTGCCATTCCGGTGAAAACCCAACTGAGCTGGTTGCGCGAGCAGTTCCTCGACTTCTGCGACGAACTCAACCTGGACGCCGTGATGGAACCCTGGCGTCCCCTTCACTGATACCGACCGCGAGACTGTCAATGAGCATAAAACTGGATTCCACCCTGCCCGACTTCACCGTGCCGGCCACCAGCGGCAAGACCGTCACTCTCTCGGAACTGGCCGGCAAGAAGGTGGTGATCTACTTCTACCCCAAGGATCACACCCCTGGCTGCACTACCCAGGGCCAGGACTTTCGCGACATGCATGACCAGTTTCTGGCAGCCGATACCCTGGTGTTCGGGGTTTCCCGCGATAGCCTGCGCACCCACGAGAATTTTCGCACCAAGCAAAGCTTCCCTTTCGACTTGATCAGCGACCCAGACGAGAGCCTGTGCCGGCTGTTCGATGTGATCCGCAAGAAGAAGCTGTACGGCAAGGAATACGAAGGCATCGAGCGCAGTACCTTCCTGATCGACCGCGAGGGCGTATTGCGCCGTGAATGGCGCAAGGTGAAAGTGCCCGACCACGTCGCAGAGGTGCTCGAAGCGGCGCGCGAACTGGCCTGATCAAGCTTGCGCTTTGCGCAACCAGTAATGAAACTCCCCCTCCTGCTCGCTGGCATGCAACAGAGCATGCCCGGCGAGTTCGGCAAAGCGGGTGATATCCCGTTGCGAGCCCGCGTCCGTGGCCGTCAGGTGCAATACCTGTCCCGCCTGCATACTGTTCAGCGCCAGCTTGGCGCGCAGCAGCGGTAGCGGGCAGGATAGCCCGCGGGCATCTACCAACTGGTCAGCCCGCAGTTCACTTTTTTCGTCAACCATGCTTACACTCCCGTTGAGCCAGCGAGTATACCCTCGCAGGACGACTGGCAGACAATTGAAACAGAAACGGGTTAGAGTGTTTTCATGCAATGTATCAAAGCGGCCCGCGTGCCTGCCAAAGCGCTACTGTTTTCACTGATGACCGCCATCGCGGTGCCGATACCCATGCCGGCAGTCGCGTCCGAGTTCAATTTGCCTTCACTGGGCGACACCAGTTCCTCGATCATGTCCCGCGAGCAGGAATACCAGCTCGGTCGCGCCTGGCTGTCCATGCTCCGTGGCTCGGTACGCACGCTGGAAGATCCGCTGCTCAAGGATTACATCGAGGGTCACGTGTTCGGGCTGGCGGAAACCAGCCAGCTGGATGACCGGCGCCTGACCTTCGTCGCAATCGACAGCCCGCAGCTCAACGCCTTCGCTGCCCCCGGCGGCATCATCGGGGTCAATGGCGGACTGTTTCTGCATGCCCATACCGAAGCGGAGTTCGCGTCGGTGATGGCTCACGAACTGGCTCACCTGTCGCAACGGCACTTCGCCCGCGGCCTGCAGCACCAACAGCAGAACCGTATCCCGCTGATGACCGCCATGCTCGCCAGCGTTATCCTCGCCGCCAGTGGCGGTGGCGATGCCGGCTTCGCTGCCCTGGCCTCGACCCAGGCGGCGGCAATTCAGGAGCAGCGGCGTTTTTCCCGACAGAATGAACAAGAGGCCGACCGCATTGGTCTGCTCAACCTGCAACAGGCGGGTTTCGATCCCAACGCCATGCCGGAGATGTTCGAGCGGCTGGCCAAGTTGAGCCGCTTCAGCCGTACCCCGCCGGAGTTCCTGCTGACGCACCCGGTCAACCAGTCACGGATTGCCGACTCGCGCAACCGCGCCGGACAACTCAGCAATGATGGCCGCCAGGACAGCTTGTATTATCAGATGATGCGCGCCCGCGTGCAGCTGTTCTATGAAGACAGCCCCGGTCTGGCGGCGCAGCGCTTTCGCGCACTGCTGGACGAGCATCAGGGCGAGCATGCCGCGGCGCGCTACGGTTTGGCCCTGGCCTTGATCCGTAGCGGCCAGGCAGACGAGGCGGCGCAGGAGCTGGATCCGCTGTTGGCACAGCACCCCGATAACATCGCCGTGCAACTGGCCAAAGTCGAGCTCGACAGCAGTCAGGGGCACCAGAATGAGGCGCTGACGCGTCTCGATAACCTGCTCAAGACCCGACCCGACAGCTACCCTCTGCTGAATGCCAAGGCCGATATCCTGTTGCGCCAACGCGACTATACCGGCGCCGAGCGGGTGACCGATCGGCTGGCGCGGCTGCGCCCCGAGGATCCGGACGTGTGGTATCTGGTATCAGAGATCCGCGGTCTGGCGAAGAATATCCTGGGTGTGCACCAGGCCCGGGCGGAATACTTCATGCTCGCCGGCGATCTGGATCAGGCCGACCAACAGTTGGATCAGGCGCTCAAGCGCACCGACAACTTCGTGGAAAGCTCCCGCATCAACGCGCGCAAGGAAGAAGTCGCGCGTCGGCGGGAGATCCTCAAGGGTTTCTGATCAGAGCTTGCTGGTGAACTCGAGCATCCGCTCCAACGGTCGCACCGCAGCAGGAATCAGCTCTTCCGGCACCAGAATCTCGTTGGCACCCTGCTCCAGGCTCTGCAACACCCGTGGCAGGGTGTTCATGGCCATCCACGGACAGTTGGCGCAGCTGCGACAGGTAGCTCCATCACCCGCGGTAGGCGCGTCAATCAACCGACGACCCGGCGCCGCCTGCTGCATCTTGTAGAAGATGCCCTTGTCAGTGGCAACGATGAAGGTCGAGTTTGGCAGTTCCTGCGTCGCCTTGATCAACTGACTGGTGGAGCCCACCACATCGGCCAGCTCGACCACAGCTGCCGGGGATTCCGGGTGTACCAGGATCGCTGCATCAGGGTAGACCGCCTTGAGATCGATCAACGCCTTGGCCTTGAACTCCTCATGCACGATGCAGGCACCGTCCCACAGCAGCATGTCGGCACCGGTCTTGCTCTGGATATAGCCACCCAGGTGCTTGTCCGGGGCCCAGAGGATCTTCTCGCCCCGGTCCATCAGGCTCTCGACGATCGGCAGGGCGCAACTGGAGGTCACCACCCAGTCGGCGCGCGCTTTCACCGCCGCCGAGGTGTTCGCGTAGACCACCACGGTACGGTCCGGGTGCTCATCGCAGAAGGCCGAGAACTCATCGATCGGGCAGCCGATATCCAGCGAGCAGGTGGCATCCAGTGTGGGCATCAGCACCCGCTTCTCTGGACTGAGAATCTTGGCAGTTTCGCCCATGAAGCGTACGCCGGCCACCACCAGGGTGCTGGCCGGATGGTTCTTGCCGAAGCGCGCCATCTCCAGTGAGTCGGATACGCAGCCACCGGTTTCCTCTGCCAGTTCCTGCAACAGCGGATCAGTGTAATAGTGCGCGACCAGTACCGCGTCGTGGGCCTTCAGTGCCGTAGCGATGCGTGCCTTGTAGTCGGCTTTCTCGGCATCGTTCAACGGCGCAGGCTGCTTTGCGGCCAGATGGGCCTGCACCAGCAACCTTTCGGAAATCTGAGACATCTAACAACCCCTCCGGGAATGGAACGGTCAGTATCATACCACGGTCGCCCTGTTCTACCGATTACCCCACTGGAACTCCCGGCAACGAGGCGAGTCAAGGATTAGGAAGGGGCTGCATTCGCACCTTCTGGGACACGCACATACAACAAGGCAGGATTCCCATGTTCAGACACGTACCCGGTCTATTCTATGCGCCAAGCGCCACCTGGAATCGCATTCACGATGATATTGAACGCAGCCCCTCTGGTTTCCTTCCGCTGCTGTTGATCGGCTCACTGATTCCTGCATTGTGTATCTATTACGGAGCAGCGATAGCCGGGTGGTCACTGTTCGGCTCGGAACAACAGAAATTTCTCAGCCAGAGCAGTGCAGCCATGCTCGCGCTGGCGGTATGGCTGGCCTATGTCACCAACGTCATTATCATGGGCTGGATGATTCGCTGGGTACTCTTCCGGACGCCCGCGCGCCCGTCGGCATTTCGTGGCATGGCGTTTGCCACCTTTCTTTCCGTGCCCTTCATGCTGGGCGCCCTGGCGGCCCTGCTCCCGGAGCGCTGGTTGATTCTGCTGGTCATTCCGCTGGTAGCCGGCTATTCAGCGCTGCATCTATATCTGGGGCTACCGATTTACATGCAACTGAGCAAATCAAAGGCTTATTTTTATGCCACCTGCATTCTTGCCGTGGGTCTGCTGACCATGCTCTGTGTCGGGCTATTCTATCTGGAAAGCTGGCGGGCAATGTCGCCGCCCGGTGAGTACCAGGGCATCGAGGACCGCCGCGTCGAGCAATTGTCACCCTGACGGCGGGGACGACGCGCAAGTCTGCAGAAAGACGATCAGATCGACCTCCGCCGGCTTGAGCCAGCGCCGTCTGGCTCGACCGGCACTCCAGCGCACCTTGTCCAGATCGCCTTGAAGATAGGCGTCCATGATGGCCGGATGAATGTAACACTTGCGGCACACCGCCGGCGTATTACCCAACTCCACAGCCACTTGCTTCACCACCTCGGCGACCGCTTGCTTGCTCGGCGCACGCCCCTGTGCCGTGAGCTCCCGCAAGCTGGCAAGCGCCAGGGTACTGCCAGCCCAGGTGCGGTAATCCTTGGCAGTGAAGTCGGCACCGGCCATGTCATGCAGACACTCATTGATGTCCGAAGAACTGACCGAGCAGGAATGGCCATCGGCATCCAGATACTGGAACAGATGCTGCCCCGGCAACTCCCGGCAGCGGCGCAGAACCCGGGCCAACCGTGGATGGCGCAGACTGACTTCATGCTTCACTCCACTCTTGCCCCGAAAGTGGAAGCTGATGTCGTCGCCGCGCAGGGTGACATGGCGGTTGCGGAGCGTAGTCAAGCCGTAGGATTTGTTCTGCCTGGCATACTCCTGATTACCCACTCGCACACAGGTCTGGTCGAGCAGCAGGATGACGGCGGCGATCACCCTCTCCCGGCTCAGCTGGCGGATTCTAAGCCGCTGATCCAGCTCCCGGCGCAGGCGTGACAGGGCATTACCGAAGGCGAGCAGCCGCTCGTATTTGGCCGCGTCGCGCACTTCTCGCCACAGGGGATGATAACGGTACTGCTTGCGGCCGCGAGCGTCCCGCCCGGTAGCCTGCAGATGGCCTAGCGCGTCTGGGCAAATCCAGACTTCCCGGTAAGCAGGTGGAATAGCCAAAGCGTTGATACGCTCAATGACCGCTTTATCGCGAATGCAGCGGCCCCGTTCATCGAAGTAGGCAGCAACGCCGTTGAGCATCCTGCGACTGAAACCCGGCGCGCTGTCAGTCACATAATGTAATGCCGGCGGGCACCCGCCGGGAGATTGCGTGCCCGCCGGCTTCATTTGGCTTATGCGGCTTAACTGCGAGCCCGCTCAGCATCACGCAGCATTTTCACCTGGTCGTGGTTACGCAGCACGCCGTCATATTGGCGCTGGACCACTTGGCGAATATCCTCCGGCAACGCTTTATCGAGCGCCTTGCGATAGCTTCTCTTGGCAACGTCCTCGCCACGCTCGCATTCGTTGAGGATTGCCTCATCATCCTTGCCGGTGACCAGCGACTTCAGATCGACCCAGCGCCGATGGAGATCGCCGCTGACACTAGTGCTGTCCTCCGGGTCGCCGCCCAGGCGAATCACTATCGCCTGCAGCTCCTGAGCGGCCTTGGCACATTCAGCCGCGCGCTCACTGAACAAGCTTTTCAGCTCCGGGCGCTTGATATCCTCAGCACAGGTGCGAAAGCCCTCCTCGCCATCCTTGCTGGTTTCGATCAGATCATTCAGGGTGGAAATCACTTCTTTAGAATCAATGGCATTCATGAATCAACTCCTGCTCTTACGCTGAGTGGTATACAAGTGACCTTGCTCATGCGGAGCCGGTTCAACCTGATTTCACCGACGGTCGACGATGCAAATAATCTGAACAGCCGCAGCCGCCAATCATCCAACTTCATGGGTACCACCCTGACGAGGATAATGAAAAATGAATGCCATAGAGCTGTTGAAAGCGGACCACGAAACGGTCAAGCAACTGCTGGAAGAGATCAGCGCCACCACCGAGCGTGCCGTCAAGAAACGCGAGGAGCTATTGCAGAAAATCAAGCTCGAGCTGACCATCCACACCACCATCGAAGAAGAAGACTTCTACCCTGCTTTCAAGGAGGCAGGAGCGAAAGATGAGTTGAAGATGTATCACGAAGCCAAGGAAGAACATCGGGCTGTGGAGGCGCTGGTATTACCGGACCTGCTGAACACCGAGCCAGGTAGCGTCGAATTCTCGGGGCGGATCAAGGTGCTGAAGGAGTTGCTGGAGCATCACATCGAAGAGGAAGAGCAGGAGATGTTCACCGATGCTGCCAAGCTGATGAGTAAAGAGCAACTGGAGACATTGGGAAAGCAGATGGAGGAGAAGAAAAACAATCTGAAGAAGGCAGCCTGAGCAGCGCCAGGCAATCAGAACATCCAGGAAATGGTGGGTCGTGTAGGATTCGAACCTACGACCAATTGGTTAAAAGCCAACTGCTCTACCAACTGAGCTAACGACCCTTTGGATGCGCGATATCTTACTGATTTATCACCGAAACTCAAGAATTTTTTTGAATAAATTTGCGGTGTGCCTGATCGTTGCACACCGTTTTTTCTTGTCCGTAAGACATTCTATTGCAGGTTGTTCAGCTCGCGGCGCGCCAACTGTGCCGCAGAGGCATTCGGGTGCTTGGTCAAGACTTCCTGATACAGCTGCGCTGCCTTGCTGGAATTCCCCATACGGCGTTCCACTTCGGCCAGCTTGTAGAGCGCATCAGCTTCCTTACGATGACCGGCGTACTGGCTGATAACCTTGGCGAACGCCTGGCCGGCCGACTCCAGGTCCGCCTGGACCAGATAGACCTCCCCCAGCCAGTATTGCGCATTACCGGCGTAGTCACTGTTGGGATAGCGGCGCAGGAAAGCGCTGAAGGCCATCTCGGCCTTTTCGAAGTCACGCGCCTTGACCTGATCGAAGGCCGCCTCGTAAAGCAGCTTCTCGCGCGCCGGATCGGCTTCGGCCGGCGCCTGGGGCGCGGTGTCGGAGGTCGACCCGGGGGTGGCCGGGGTTACCGGCGGCAGGTTATTGCCATTGGCGGGTCCGCTCGAACCTGACGGCACGGGCGAACCTGCGGAAATTGCGGAAAGTCGCCGGTCGATATCCTGATATCGATCAAGCTGATCCTTTTCCAGTTTCTTCAATCGATGCTCCTGCTCTTCGAGCAGGCCACGCAGCATGGAGACTTCCTGCTGCATCTGATACAGCTGCTGCATGAGCTGGCCCTCTACCGAGAGGCCAGCCGAGGACGATCGGGTATCGGGCAGCGATGGGGCCTGCGTTTGGTAGCTCGGTGCGTTGCCGCCCGAGCTGCCTTCCATTACCGGAACCTGAGCCATGGCCGCGACCGGCAACAGCAGAAAACCCAGCGCTAATCCCTGATACCCTTTCATGCGACCTCTTACTTACGCAGTTCTACGCGACGGTTCTGGGCCCAGGCTTCTTCGCCAGTGCCAGTCACAGCAGCTTTCTCTTCGCCGTAGGAGACCAGCTCCAACTGAGCGGGAGAAACGCCCTGCAGAACCAGGTAGCGCTGAACGGCGGCTGCACGACGCTCACCCAGAGCCATGTTGTACTCACGAGTACCACGCTCATCGGTGTGGCCTTCCAGCACTACGCGGTTACCCTGCGCCTTGAGATCCTTGGAGTGTACGTCCAGGGCGCGCATGGCTTCGGGCTTCAGCTCAGAGCTGTCGAACTCGAAGTAGAAAGTGGTGATGGCGCGCAGAGCAGCTTCTTCGCTGCTGACGCTACCGGCACCCGCCGAAGAAGAAGTGGAGCTGTCATAACCAGCATTCGGATCGACCGCGCCGGTGCCGGCAGCATCACCGCCCTTGGAAGAACAGCCAACCACAACGCCGAAAGCGACAACCAGAGCTGCAAACTTGCCGAACTTGATAACTTCCATCATAGACTCCTGATAAACCCCGTTTGGTTTAGTGTTGGTATACCCTATGGCAGGTATGGGGACCATGATGGCACGCGCAGGTCTGTGAACTTCGTCGGAATCTCCGAGCGCGCACGACCATTGGTCGAAACCAGCATAAGTACACCCCGTCCCTGTTGACGGGTAGCGTAAATTAACATAGTGCCGTTAGGTGCGACAGTAGGCGACTCATCCAACGACGTTTCTGTTAATACTTTCAAGTTGCCGCGTTCCAGATCCTGGGTGGCAATATGAAAATTCCTGTAGCCGTCCTGCCGGTGAACCATGACCATGGTCCGGCCATCAACCGATAGCTTGGCATTGGCATTATAGTTGCCCACGAACGTTAGGCGTTCCGTATTTCCATTATTCAGACCCTGCTTATAGATCTGCGGCCGCCCTCCACGATCGGAGGTGAACACCAGGGTGTTGTCATCGAGCCAGGCTGGCTCGGTGTCAATCCCATAGTGATTGGTTACCCGGCGCATCTGCTTACTTGCCAGATCCATGACGTAGATTTCCGGGTTGCCGTCACGTGACAGCACGAATGCGAGGCGCTTGCCATCCGGCGACCAGGCTGGCGCACCGTTGAGCCCTTCAAAACTGGTGATGCGTTCGCGCCGCCCGGTCTGGATGTAATGCACGAAAATTTCCGGACGCCGGGATTCGAACGAGACATAGGCGATGCGCTGCCCGTCCGGCGCATAGGAGGGTGTCAGGATCGGCTCACGCGACTGCAGCAGGGTGACGGCGCGGGCACCGTCATAATCCGAGCGCTGCAAGGTATAACGGGTGTTGTCAGCCGAGAAGCGCTCCGCCGCCACGTACAGCAACTTGGTGCTGAATGCGCCCTTGATGCCGGTGATGTGCTCGAATACCTCATCGCTGATCTTGTGTGCCATGTCGCGCAGCTGGCTCTCGCTGCCACTCACGGTGCGCGACAGCAGCACCTGCTCCCGTGCCACGTTGTACAGGTGATATTGAGCCTGATACCCCGCGCCGGTACTGGTTACCTCGCCGGCCAATACATACTCGACGCCCAGCATCTTCCAGTCACGGGGAAAGATTTCCTCGGCACGGGTCGGGTGGCTCAGCATGTTTGCCCGATCGAAAGGCGTGAACATACCGGAATTGCGCAGATTATTGCCGGTGATCTCGGCGAGATCCTCGGCCAGCGGCGCTCCGCCCTGCCAACCAAAAGGAACGACCGCGATGGGCGTGGCCCGGTCGCTGCCACGGGTGATTTCGATGGCGTCCTGCGCCAGTGCAAACTGGGCCAGGAGCAACATGGCGGCACATGTCAGCCAGTACTTCATGGTTTTCATCAAAATGCCAAATCCTCTGGTTTGAAGCGTAAGGTACGCTGTCTGTACATACGATCGAAGGTCGACGGACTTTCCCGGGACAGCTGCTGCATTTCCGGGATACGGCCCACGTTCCGCACAGCCTGCACCGCCGATTGATCGAAGCCCGCATCGCCGCTGGAGCGCACTACCACCACATCGGTGATGTCACCCGATGGCAACATACTGATTCGCACCTCAACCACCATGCCGTTACGTGCGGTCGGCGGGCGACGCCACTGCTCACTCACATAACGTCGGATCACATCATCGTAGCTGGCTGCCACCTCATCACCAAACTGATCAGCCTGCGCCTGTTGATATTGTGTCTCGGACGCCAACAGCTCTGCCAGCGCCTTCGCTTTGGCTTCTTCCTGCTCACGCTTGAGCTTGGCGACCCGGTCGGCCCCCGCCTGCTTGGCCGCTGCCTCGGCTTCGGCCTTGCGCTTGGCGTCTTCCGCGGCCTTGCGTTTAGCCTCCTCGGCCTTTTTCGCATCTTCAGCCGCTTTGCGTTTGGCTGCTTCCTCGGCCGCTTTCTGCTTGGCCGCTTCTTCCTCAGCCAGTTTCTTCGCCGCGTCAGCCTTGCGTTTGGCCTCCTCAGCCTTCTGTTGTTCGACCCGCTCAGCCTGCTGACGTTCCTCAGCAGCCTGTTCTTCCGCGGCCTTGGCGGCTGCCGCCGCAGCCTGGCGCTGTTCTGCTGCCGCGCGCTGGGCCGCTTCCTGCGCCTCCTGCTGTTGCTGCTGCTCGCGCTGCAACTCTTCCGCTTCGTGGCGCTGGGCAGCAGTGCGTTCGGCTTCGCCGGCAATCTTCTGGTCGGTCTGGGTGGTCGCCGGACTTTTCGAGTTCAGCTGCACCAGGGTGGCCTGCACGATCGGTTTGGCCGGCTCGAATTCCGGCGCCGAACTGAAGGACACGAACAGCAAGATCAATACCAGCAGGTGCAGCCCCACCGCCTTGATAATGGAGGCAGTGAAACGCTCCTGACCGGGTTCCGGCATACGGTCGCGGTTACTCACGGTGCCTCGGTAATCAGGCCGACATTGGGTACGCCAGCTTGTTGCAGCGATGCCATGGCAGTGACGACGACGCCGTAATTCACGTCACGGTCGCCCCGGATGTAAACCAGGGTGTCCGGCCGTGCGTTCATGATCTTGGTCACACCGTCGGTCATTTCCTCCAGCGAGACGGCGCTGTCAGTCTGATTTTCGGTATCCACGGTTTCGCCCAGGTTCCAGTAGTAGGTGCCGTCAGCCAGTACCGACAGGGTCAATACCTGCTGGTTGGCGTCGGAGGGCAGAATCTCGCTGGATACCTGCGGCAGGTCGACCTTCACCCCCTGGTTGAGCATGGGCGCGGTCACCATGAAGATCACCAGCAGCACCAGCATCACGTCGATATAGGGCACGACGTTCATCTCGGCTACTGGTTTGCGTTTCTGCCGTCTGCCTCTGGGTTGCATGCTCACTCCCCTTCGCTGGCATGCACGCGGCGATGCAGGATGCTGGAGAACTCATCGGCAAAGGTGTAGTAGTGACCGATCAGGGTTTCCGAGCGGGCCGAGAAGCGGTTATAGGCGATGACTGCAGGGATCGCCGCGAACAGACCGATCGCCGTCGCGATCAGCGCTTCGGCAATACCCGGCGCCACGGTCGCCAGCGTCGCCTGCTGCACTGTGGCCAGACCGCGGAAAGAGTTCATGATCCCCCAGACGGTACCGAACAGACCAATGTAAGGACTGGTGGAGCCGACGGTAGCCAGGAATGGCAGGTGTTGATCGAGCCGCTCCTCCTCGCGGGAAATGGCCACGCGCATGGAGCGCTGCACGGCGTCCATCACGGCTTCGGGGTCCACACCCGGCTGCTGGCGCATGCGCGAGAATTCCTTGAAACCGGCGCGGAAGATCTGCTCCAGGCCCGAGTCAGGATCAGGATTTCCGGTAACCTGGCGATACAATTTGGACAGGTCGATGCCGGACCAGAACCGGTCCTCGAAATCATCCAGCGTCTTCTTCGCCGCACGCAATACAGCGCTACGCTGGAAGATCAGCACCCAGGAGGCGATAGACGCCGCCAGCAGGGTGAGCATCACCAGCTGTACCAATACACTGGCACCGCTTATCAGGTGCCACATCGACATTTGATCAGGTTGCACTATCCACTTCTCCTTCTTGGCTGCTTTGTCGCGTCCCGAAGGCGGCGCCCAGGGCAGCAGGAATCATTCTGGGCTTGTAGCGATCGGCGCTGACGCAGGCCACCAACACTTCCCCTTCACACAACAACTTGCCATCCGCTCGCCGAACCTGCTGAGCGAAGCGGACACTTGCACGCTTGAGTTCCAAGACAGCAGCACTGATCACAAGTTCATCGTCCAGGCACGCCGGTGCATGATAACGGGCAGCTACCGAATGGACGACAAAGATGATGTTTTCGCGTTGCAGCGCGCTTTGATCAAACCCCAGGGAACGGACCAGCTCGGTGCGGGCGCGCTCCATGAACTTCAGATAATTGACGTAATAAACAATGCCGCCGGCATCGGTGTCCTCAAAGTAGACACGGGCTCTGAGCTCGAACGGCTGCCCTGGGGTCTGGACAGACCCGGGAATGTCAGGCGACATAATGTAGAGCCAAGTCGGTGGTTTGCATAGCGGGTTTGCCTCCAAATTGAAAATATTTTTATCCGGGGACCGTCGTGCGATAAAGGGTCACTGGCTGAACAGATCCCGATCGGGCTGCTGTTCCATCGCCACAGGCAGATTCATGCCGAAATGCAGATAGGCGTGGCGCGTGACCACCCGCCCGCGCGGTGTGCGCATAATGAAGCCCTGCTGGATCAGGAAGGGTTCAAGCACGTCCTCGATGGTATGCCGCTCCTCACTGATGGCCGCGGCCAGGCTGTCGATACCCACTGGCCCGCCATCGAACTTGTCGATCATCGCCAGCAGCAGCCGGCGGTCCATATGGTCGAAGCCCTGGGCATCCACATCGAGCAGGTCCAGCGCCTTGTCAGCGATGTCCTGGCTGATGCTGCCCTGCCCCCGCACTTCAGCATAATCGCGCACCCGGCGCAGCAGGCGATTGGCAATTCGTGGGGTGCCACGGGAGCGCCGGGCGATCTCGAAGGCGCCTTCAGGATGGATTTTCAGACCCAGGATGCCAGCGGAACGGGAAACGATGGTGGCCAGGTCCTCGGTCCCATAGAACTCCAGGCGCTGGACGATACCGAAGCGGTCACGCAGCGGATTGGTCAGCATACCGGCACGAGTAGTGGCACCGACCAGGGTGAAAGGCGGCAGATCGAGCTTGATCGAGCGCGCCGCAGGCCCTTCGCCGATCATGATGTCGAGCTGATAGTCCTCCATTGCCGGGTAGAGAATCTCTTCGACTACCGGGGACAGGCGGTGAATCTCATCAACAAACAACACATCGCCGGCTTCCAGGCTGGTCAACATTGCCGCCAGATCGCCCGCCCGCTCCAGTACCGGCCCGGAGGTACTCTTGATCTTCACCCCCATTTCCTGGGCGATAATGTTGGCCAGCGTGGTCTTGCCCAAGCCCGGCGGACCAAAGATCAGCACATGATCCAGCGCCTCGCTACGCCCCCTGGCGGCCGCCATGAACAGCTCCATCTGCTCGCGCACCGCCGGCTGACCGATGTAATCAGCCAGTCGATATGGGCGGATGGCCCGATCAATGATTTCTTCCTGCTGCCGAGGTACGGCAGCGATCAAACGGTCTTCTTCCAGCATGGGGCTTCCGTGGTGCTTCGATTGACGGGTGATCAATACGGGAATTAAACCATGCCCTTGAGGGCACGGCGAATCAACTCTTCACTGCTGAGTCCATCTTCCTTGATGTTGGCCACCGCACGACTGGCTTCCTGGGGTTTGTAGCCCAGCGCGATCAGCGCGCTGACCGCGTCCGCAGTGCCGGAGGCTGGCATCGCAGCGGTACTGCCGGCAGCCAGCGGGGCGGTCCCGCCGGGCAGGCTTTCCCAGGCTTTGAACCTACCCTTGAGCTCGACCAGAAGCCGCTCGGCGGTCTTCTTGCCGACGCCCGGTACGCGGGTCAACGCAGTGGCGTCTTCCGCATGCACGGCACCGATCAGCTCATCCACCTCCAGCCCGGACATCAGCGCCAGCGCCAGCTTCGGACCCACCCCGTTGAGCCGGATCAACTCGCGGAACAGTTCGCGGTCGCGCTTTTCGGCGAAGCCATACAGCAATTGGGCATCCTCGCGTACCACCAGGTGCGTATGCAGGGTAGTTTTCTCACCGATTGCCGGCAGGCGATAGAAGGTACTCATGGGCGAATCCACCTCATAACCCACACCGTTCACATCCAGCAGCATGTGCGGCGGCTGTTTCTCCAGCAGAACACCTGTAAGCCGACCTATCATCTCTCTACTCCTTAGCGACGCCGCATGCGGCCATTGCGCAATCCCAGCAACCCACCGCCGCCCACCTGTTCCTTGAGGACCCTGGAGTGAGCATGACACAGCGCGATAGCCAGGGCATCAGCGGCGTCGGCCTGGGGCGTACCGGACAGCCCCAGCAGCTGGGTAACCATATGCTGCACCTGGGCCTTGTCCGCAGCGCCAGTACCCACCACCGCCTGCTTTACCTGGCGCGCGGTATATTCGTGCACTTCCAACCCGGCGTGTACCGCCGCGACGATTGCCGCGCCACGGGCCTGGCCCAGCTTGAGGGCAGAATCGGGGTTGCGGGCCATGAATACCTGCTCGATGCTCAGCACCTCCGGTCGATAGTTGCCGATCAGCTCACCGAGACTGTCGAAGATCTGCTTCAGGCGCTCGGGAAACGGCCCGTCACCCAGGCGGATGCAACCGGAGGTGACATATTCGCAGCCATTGCGCCCCTCACGGACGATACCGAAGCCGGTAATCCGCGAGCCGGGGTCGATGCCGAGAATCAATGCCATGTTATCCACCTTCCTGGGGGTGACAAGAAAAAGGGAGGCAACGCCTCCCTTTTATCGAGAAGTCCTCGATTATTCCATCTGCTCCAGCACGTCATCCGAGATCTCGGCGTTGGAGTAGACGTTCTGCACATCATCCAGGTCTTCGAGCATGTCGACCAGCCGGATAACCTTCTGCGCCGTTTCCAGGTCCAGCGGCGTGGTAGTCGAGGGAATCATGCTGATTTCCGCTGCCTCGCTGGCAAATCCCGCCGTGTCCAGCGCATCCTTCACCGCGCCGAAATCCTCGAATGCGGTAAACACATCGAAAGAACCGTCATCATTGCCGACCACATCCTCGGCGCCGGCTTCCAGCGCCGCTTCCATTAGCCCATCTTCATCGATGCCCGGCGCGTAGCTGATCTGGCCACGGCGGGTAAACAGATACGCGACCGAGCCGTCGGTACCCAGATTGCCACCGCACTTGCTGAAGGCATGGCGCACTTCGCTGACGGTGCGATTACGGTTGTCGGTCATGACCTCGACCAGCACCGCCACGCCACCGGAGCCGTAACCTTCATAGGTCAGCTCTTCCATATTATCGGCATCGTTACTGCCGGCACCGCGGGCGATGGCACGGTCGATGGTGTCGCGGGTCATGTTGGCGGTCAGCGCCTTGTCCACCGCAGCGCGCAACCGCGGATTGTCTGCCGGCACCGGGCCACCCAACTTGGCCGCCACCGTCAGCTCACGAATCAGCTTGGTGAAGATCTTGCCGCGTTTGGCGTCCTGCGCCGCCTTGCGATGCTTGATATTCGCCCACTTGGAATGACCAGCCATGAAATCCTCCGTACTTACTTCAAAACCTGTATTGAGCAGCGCACCACGCCACCTGAACTTTGTGGGAGCGGGCTTGCCCGCGAAGAGGCAGGCCAAAACCTTCGCGGCCAAGGCCGCTCCCACCAATCTGCTGCAAGCCTCCTATAAGCCCGCCAGACTGTAGCAGCGAGCAGCTTACTCGACCTTCGGTTGCTCACGCAGGCGGATGCTCAGTTCGCGCAACGCTTTGGCATCTACCGCACCCGGGGCCTGGGTCATGACACAGGCGGCACTCTGGGTTTTCGGGAAGGCAATCACTTCACGGATCGATTGCGCACCAGTTACCAGCATCACCAGACGGTCCAGACCGAAGGCCAGACCACCATGCGGCGGCGCACCGTATTTCAGCGCATCAAGCAGGAAGCCGAACTTCTCCTGCTGCTCATCGGCGCTGATACCCAGAATATCGAACACCACCTGCTGCATTTCCTTGCGGTGGATACGAATGGAGCCGCCACCCAGTTCGGTGCCATTGAGCACCATGTCGTAGGCACGGGACAACGCCGCCCCCGGATTGGCCTGCAGCTCTTCCGGCGAGCATTTCGGCGCGGTGAACGGGTGATGCAGCGCGCTCAGGCTGCCATCGTCGTTCTCTTCGAACATCGGGAAATCCACTACCCACAGCGGTGCCCATTCGCAGGTGAGCAGCTCCAGGTCATGCCCCAGACGAATACGCAGCGCGCCCAGCGCCTCGGAGACGATCTTCGCCTTGTCGGCACCGAAGAACACGATGTCACCATCTACCGCGCCAACACGATCCAGAATGACGTTGAGATTGTCCTCGGGGATGAACTTGACGATCGGCGATTGCAGACCCTCGACGCCCTTGGCGCGCTCGTTGACCTTGATGTAGGCCAGGCCCTTGGCGCCGTAGATACCGACGAACTTGGTGTAGTCGTCGATCTGCTTGCGCGGCATGGCGGCGCCGCCCGGTACGCGCAGCGCGGCAACGCGGCCCTTGGAATCATTGGCCGGGCCACTGAACACCTTGAAGTCGACTTCAGTCAGTTGGTCAGCAACATCTACCAGTTCCAGCGGGATGCGCAGATCCGGCTTGTCCGAACCGTAGCGGCGCATGGCTTCTTCGAAGGTCATGTGCGGGAACTCGCCCAGATCCAGGTCCAGCACTTCTTTGAACAGACCGCGGATCATGCCTTCGGTCAGCCCCATGATGTCCTTTTCATCGAGGAAGCTGGTCTCGATGTCGATCTGGGTAAATTCCGGCTGGCGGTCGGCACGCAGATCTTCGTCACGGAAGCACTTGGCGATCTGATAGTAGCGATCAAAACCGGCCACCATCAGCAATTGCTTGAACAGCTGGGGCGATTGCGGCAGGGCGAAGAAATTGCCGGGATGGGTGCGGCTCGGCACCAGATAGTCGCGAGCGCCTTCCGGCGTAGCACGGGTCAGGATCGGCGTTTCCACATCCAGGAAGCCGTTGTCGTCCAGATAGCGGCGGATGCTGCTGGTGATACGCGAGCGCAGCTTCAGCTTGGCGGCCATTTCCGGACGGCGCAGGTCGATGAAGCGGTAACGCAGGCGGGTCTCCTCGCCAACGTCGGAATATTCGTCCAGCGGGAATGGTGGGGTATCGGCCTGATTCAGCACTTCCAACTCATAGCCCAGCACCTCGATGGCGCCGGAGGCCATGTTCGGGTTGACCGCACCGGCCGGGCGCGGGCGTACCTTGCCACGCACCTTGACCACATACTCGCTGCGCACCCGATCAGCTAACGCGAAGGTATCCTCACGGTCCGGGTCGAACACCACCTGGGCCAGACCTTCGCGATCACGAATATCGAGAAAAATCACCCCACCATGGTCACGGCGGCGGTGAACCCAACCGCAGAGTGTCACTTCCTGGTCCGCCAGCGTTTCGTTCAACTGGCCGCAATAGTGGGTACGCATCATGTGTGTGGAATCCTGTTTTCGACAGAGCGGCTGCGTCCTGACCAAGCACCTTGGTCATCCGTCAGCGCGGATAGATAAAAGCGCCATAATATACCCGATGTCACCTGTCCCAGGCGAGCGTTGCCGGCGCAATGTCCATCTCCCATAGCCGCTGCCAATGCCGACCATTAGCAAACAGGGCTTGAGCAAGGGCTGCTACGGCATATACTGGGTGAACATTTTCCGCTGCAACCCTGGAGATCAAAATGAAGATTGATATCGGTATCAACCAGAAGGATCGGGAACAAATCGCCAAAGGTCTATCCCATCTGTTGGCGGATACCTACACCCTGTATCTGAAAACCCACAACTTCCACTGGAACGTCAAAGGTCCGATGTTCCAGACCCTGCACACCATGTTCGAGACCCAGTACACCGAGCTGGCGACCGCGGTCGACGAGATTGCCGAACGTATCCGCACCCTGGGCTTCCCGGCACCGGGCACCTACAAGGCCTTCGCCGAGCTGAGCTCGATCAAGGAAGAGGATGGCGTGCCGGATGCCTCCGACATGATCCGCCTGCTGGTGGAAGGTCAGGAAGCCTGCGCCCGTACCGCGCGCGAGGCCTTCCCCGCCTGTGAGAAGGCCAGCGACGAGCCCAGCGCCGACCTGCTGACCCAGCGCATGCAAGCCCATGAAAAGACCGCCTGGATGCTGCGCAGCCTGCTGGAAAAGTAACAGCCGAGGCGGGGTGGGCTGCGCCCGCTCCGCTTCTCCCGCCCCCTCTCCTATCCTCTTTGTGGCTGCACGCGTTTCGGGTTAGAGTGCGCACCCGGCCTATCGCCGGCCTTCATAGCCACAGTTGCAATAGGATGAATCGTTTTGAACAATATCCGTTATCTTCACTTGATCGTCGGTCTGGCAGCATTGCTGTCCGGCCTGTACTACAGCATGCCTTTTTTCAGCCAGCAGGGTCTCATTGATCTCTCGGCAATCACCGCCCTGCTGCTGGGCCTCATCAACATTCAACAATTCAGCAATGGCAACCGCAGCCGCTCGCCGGCGCGCAACGCCCTGGCGGTAGTGGGTTCGGTACTACTGCTGATCGGCGCGCTGATTCCATTGGTCAGCGTGCTGGCCAACCCAGCCGCCGCCACCCTATTGACCCTGGCAGTAGGCATCAGCGTGGCCGCTGTCTGCCTGTTCGCTGTACTCACACTGACCGCGATGCTCTCCAGTGGCGCAAGACGCACCAACACCGGTCCGCGTGAAATGGGCACGGTCAAATGGTTCAACACCAGCAAAGGCTTCGGCTTCATCTCCCGGGATCAAGGCGAAGACGTCTTTGTGCACTTTCGCGCCATCCGTGGCGAGGGGCATCGGGTTCTGCTGGAGGGTCAACGCGTGGAGTTCATCGTAGCCCAGCGCGAGAAGGGTCTGCAGGCTGAGGATGTCGAGCCGCTGGATTGAGACCAACTGCTCAATAATGAGGCGGAGGTTGATCGTCCTCCGTCTCCCCCGGCATGGATGCCGCCAGATCAGCCTGCCGGCGAGCCAGCAACTCCAGCGCCCGCTGCAATCTTTCCAGCTGCGACTCCTGACGGCTCACCACATCGTTCAGCGCCTGTATGGTGTCGTCCTGAAATGCCAACCGCATTTCCAATTCATCCATCCGCGCAATCAGTTGGTCATTCATCTAAACCGCTCCGCATAGACAATGTTGGATGTCAGTACGCGCTGCAAACGCTTGATACAATCCTTTAATTGTTCCTCGGTATAGGCTATCGGTGGCAACTTCCCCCATACCGGCGCAGGCCAGGCTGGATCATGCCGATATCGAACTATATGATGTACATGCAACTGGCTGACCATGTTACCCAGCGCTGCGATATTGATCTTGTGTGCGGAAAAAGCATCTTTCAGCGCCTCGGCTAACCAGCAGGATTCGTTCAGCAATTGCTGCCGGTCAGCTTGATCTAGTTGAAATATTTCAGACACATCCTCGCGCTTGGGCACCAGCACAAACCACGGATACTGCACATCATTAATCAGTAACAGCGTACTCAAACTGAAGTCGCCTACCCAAATGCCATCATTGACGAGTTGCGGATGAAGACGGTACATAGGACTTCCTTACAGGGATCAAGTTGCGTAAAAATCTGCCGAAATCTGAGGCAGGTCAAGGAAATAGCGAAGGGAGCCGCTAAGCTCTTGCTGTGCATGACAATAATACACCAGGCCGAATGGTAGCCGAGGCCGGGTGATGGAACGCCGGACAGTTTTTTTGCGTATCGCTTTCGCATTTATGGAACTTTACTGCTTTAATCAAGGCGATACGATTTGAAGAAGCTGCGCCCGGGGATTGTAACCAGAGCACATTTCTTTATTACAGGAAGGAGCACAGGATATGAAAGAGACTATCAAATGGAGTTCCGTCGCCCTGGCTGTCGCCATGGCAAACGGGCTTGTTACCACCCAGGCTGTAGCCCAGGGCGAAGGATTCGTTGAAGGTGCTACCGCTACGCTGGAAAGCCGCACCCTGTATTTCAACCGTGATTACCGAGACCCTGGTCAAGCCAACCAGAACACCGGCAACATGAGCCGCGCAGAAGAAACTGCAACTGGCTTCATTCTCAACTTCCAGTCCGGCTACACCCAAGGTCCGGTCGGCCTGGGCGCAGACGTGCTGGCGCTAGCCGGCATCAAACTGGACAGCAGCGGCGGTCACAACGGTCGCCTGAACATGCTGCCGACCGACTCCAATGGCGATACCGCTGCCGAATATGCCGAGATCCGCGGCGCAGTGAAAGCCAATATTGCCGGTGATACTACTCTGCGTTATGGCGTACACCTGACCGAAAACCCGGTCATCAACTATGAAGATGCGCGCCTGCTGCCGAACCATTATTTCGGTTACAGCATTTCCAATACCTCGCTCGATGGCCTGTTCCTGGAAGCCGGCCGCATGACTGATCGCGGTGAAATGGGCATGTCCTCCCAACGCGAAGGCGGTTTCGTTGCAGACGAGGACCAGAAGGTCGACTACCTGGGTGGTACCTATGAGTTTGCTGACACCCTCAGCGCCTCGCTGTACACCTCCAAGGCTGAAGACCTGTGGAAGCGTCATTACGCAGGGATTACCCACACCCTTGATCTGGGTAATGGCCTGGATCTGACCACCGATCTGTCTCACTACAAGACCTCGGATGACAGCCCCGCTGCCGAAGAATATGACAACGACGCCACGTCGCTGGCATTTACTCTGGGTGCAGGCTTCCATGATCTTACCTTGGCCTATCAGCGTATGGGCGGCGATGCCGGCTTCGAATATTTCGACTCTGGCATCTATCTGGCCAACTCGGTGCAGGTGCTCGACTTCAACGCCAAGGATGAGCGCTCCTGGCAGGCCCGCTACGATTATGACTTCGAAGGTGTAGGCATTCCCGGTCTGACATTCATGACCCGCTATATCACTGGTGACAATATCGATACAGCACCGGGCGTCAGCGACTCTCGCTGGGAACGTGATACCGATATCCGTTATACCGTGCAGCGCGGCTTCCTGGAGGGAGTCAACCTGGTATGGCGTAACGCAACGGTCCGTCAGGACAGCGCACTCGGCGGCGACATCGACGAAAACCGTCTGATCGCTTCCTACACCTGGAATCTGCTCTAAGCAACCCAGCTGCAAGAAAGAACCCGGCCCTGGCCGGGTTTTTTCTTGCCTGACCGTCCGACGGAACAGCTGCAGCAGCACCCTGGTCTGCCCTGCGGCAGGCTATACGCCGTCAGGGGACGAACGTACAATAAGCCGCATTCTTCGATTCTGCCCTCAGGACCTTCTCCGCCCATGCGTACCAGTCAATATCTGATCTCCACCCTCAAGGAAACTCCCGCCGACGCGACCGTTATCAGTCATCAGTTGATGCTGCGGGCCGGCATGATCCGCAAGATCGCCTCGGGTCTGTACACCTGGCTGCCGATGGGCCTGCGGGTACTGCGCAAAGTGGAGAAGGTGGTACGCGAGGAGATGGACAGTGCCGGTGCGCTCGAAGTACTGATGCCGGCGATCCAGCCGGCGGAGCTGTGGCAGGAGTCGGGCCGCTGGGAACAATACGGCCCCGAACTGCTGCGCCTGCAGGACCGTCATGGCCGTGAATTCTGCGTGGGGCCGACTCATGAGGAAGTCATCACCGATCTGGCGCGCAACGAGATCAGCAGCTACAAGCAGTTGCCGCTCAACCTGTATCAGATCCAGACCAAATTCCGCGATGAGATCCGTCCACGCTTCGGCCTGATGCGGTCCCGCGAGTTCAGCATGAAGGACGCCTACTCCTTCCATCTGGAACAGGGCTCGCTGCAGCAGACCTACGACCGCATGTATCAGGCTTATTGCAATATCTTCAGCCGCCTGGGGCTGGATTACCGCCCGGTGGTGGCTGATAACGGCTCGATCGGCGGCGAAGGCTCCCATGAATTTCATGTACTCGCCGATTCCGGCGAAGATGCCATCGTCTTTTCCGACACCGGCAGCTACGCCGCCAATATAGAAAAGGCCACGGCCCAGCCCCCGCAAGGCGAGCGCCCTGCCGCCGCCGAAGACAAGACGCTGGTGGACACCCCGAACCAGCAAACCATCGACGCTGTATGCGAGTTCCTCGGCCTGCCGGCCGAGCGTACCGTCAAGTCTCTGATCGTGCTGGGCGTGGCCAAGGAAGAAGGCGCACCGCAACCGCTGGTGGCACTGGTCCTGCGCGGCGATCATGAGTTGAACGAGATCAAGGCCGAGAACCACCCTGCCATCCATGCCCCGCTGACCTTCGCCAGTGAAGCGCAGATCCAGCAGACCATCGGCTGCAAGCCTGGCTCCATCGGACCGATCGCCCTGAACATGCATGTCATTGCCGACCACAGCGCCGCCCATCTGGCGGACTTTGTCTGCGGGGCGAACCAGGACGGCAAGCATCTGCGTGGCGTGAACTGGGAACGCGATGCCCGTTTCGACGAAGTGGCGGACCTGCGCAACGTAGTCGAAGGCGATATCAGCCCGGATGGCAATGGCACCCTGGTGATCAAGCGCGGTATCGAGGTCGGCCATATCTTCCAGTTGGGCAAAAAGTACAGCGAAGCCATGAACTGCAACGTGCTCAATGAGCAGGGCAAGATGTCGACCCTGATCATGGGCTGCTACGGTATCGGTGTATCCCGCGTGGTCGCTTCGGCCATCGAGCAGAACTATGACGCCCGGGGAATCATCTGGCCGGACGCGCTGGCGCCTTTCCAGGTGGCACTGGTGCCGATGAAGATGGAAAGCTCCGAGGCAGTACGCGAAGCCACCGAGCAGCTGTATAAGAGCCTGCAGCAAGCCGGCGTCGAAGTGCTGCTGGATGATCGTGACAAGAAAGTGAGCCCCGGTATGAAGTTTGCCGATATGGATCTGATCGGCATCCCCCACCGCGTGGTGATCAGTGATCGCGGACTGGCCGAAGGGCAGCTGGAATACAAATACCGCCGCGATCAGGAAGCGAGCAGCGTGCCAGCAGCCGAGATGCTCAACTTCCTGCTTGAACGCACCTGCACCCAATGAGATCACTTGGAATGCGTCAACCGATGCTGCCCTGGGCCCTGTGGCTATGCGCCGGACTGACCCTGACGGCCTGCAGCAGTCAGCCGCAGCCCTCGGGGGCCGCGACAGTGCGGGTGGAGCGTGAGCTGGTCAGCCACAATCTGCACATCGATGCTGGCGAACAACGGGTGTTGGCTTCTCCCCAACGCAATATCCGGGTGACCGAGCAATGGTTGCACCGGGTAACCGAGTTTGATGGTCGTGATCGGCTGACCAACAGTCATGAGAGTTACCAGGCCCTGCCCTGGGACAATCAACTGGTCAGCATGATCGCCGAAGATCGACGTTTCGCATTGCGTACCAACCATGATGGCATGCTGCGGTTGAACCTGCTGGACGAGCAATTCGTTGAACTCGATTTCGAGAACCTGCGCGCCGTTCAGCTTATCGCCCGCGCCGGACCAGGTGTGGTTGCCGAGCAGACGCTGCTTATCAGTCGCGAGCTGCGTTCGGTCCTGCGCGAAGCGGTGATGCTGGTGCATGACAACCTGGAGGAAAGCGGCGTCGAACAGTGGGTCTATCGTATCCGCCGTCTCGATGCCCTGGGCCTGGAAGAGGAATCCAACCAGCTGGAGAACATGCTCATCGTGTTGACGGTCGGTGATCCCGAGTTGCAGGCCGAGTTCCTGCAAGCACTGGAGGGCGGCAAGCAGCCCTGATCATGCCACGCTACACATGGATTGTGTTCTGCCTTGCCCTGAGCCTCGCCCCGGCGGCAGCGGTGGCCAACCAGCCGCACTCACCGGTCGATCCCGATCTACGGGCCCTGCTGATGCATACCGTGTCCCAGGCAGACAGCTTCGCCGACGCCTTCGATGCCGAAGTCTGGTTGCTGGATATGTCTACCCGGCTGCGCCGCTATTTGCCCGACGAAGCGGAACGACTGCGTTTTCTGCAGTTGGTGCATCGGGAAGCCCGTCAGGCCGGCCTGAAACCCGACCTGGTGTTGGCGGTGATCCATGTGGAAAGCCTGTTCGACCGCTACGCCCTGTCCCGCGTCGGCGCCCAGGGTGTGATGCAGGTGATGCCATTCTGGAAAAACGAGCTGGGCCGCCCCGACGATAATCTGATCGATCTGGCGACCAACCTGCGCTACGGCTGCACCATCCTCAAATATTATCTCGACCTGGAAAAAGGCGATCTGCGCCGAGCCCTGGCACGCTACAACGGCAGCCTGGGCAGTCACCGCTATCCGGACAAGGTACAGGAGTACTGGTATCGGTACTGGTATGTAAAGGACTAGCCCCTATTCCAGCAGCGCCAGTAATGTCTCCTCGGTCTGTGGTCCCGCCAGGCTGTGCAGTAACTTCCCATCGGGGTTGAAGACGTAAGTGGTCGGCAATACCTGCGGACGTTCGAGACCAAAGCTGTCGACGAAGTCCTGCCCCATCACGGCAAATTCGATATCCATTTCATCTGCCAGCTCATGCAACTCATTACCGCTGATACCATCATAGTTAACGCCGAATACCGCCACGTTCGGTTTTTTTGCCAGACTGTTGAACTCGGGCAACTCATGTCGGCAGGGTGCGCACCATTCGGCCCAATAGTTCACCACCATCCAGCGGTCCTGCAGATCTGCCCGACTGACGCTCTCACCACGATGATCCAGCCAGCGCTCCTCACCGCAGCCAGCCAGCAGTACCCCGGCGCCCAGAATGACGCCCAACAAAGCAGTTCTCATTATTCCTCCCCAGTAATCGATGCGCCCCTGCCATCCCCACCCAGCCAGTTTTTTACACTGCCGGCGAGGATATGGCGGCGATTGTCTTCGAGTTCGACCAGCGCTTCGCGTACCGCCGGATACCAGACGTCATCCCCATGCAACAACAGCGGCAACGAGGCCACGCTGGGCACAGCCTCCGGCAATGCGTCCAGCAACTCCGTCAGCTCCATTTGATCGAGGTCCCTACTCAGCACATAGCCACCCTGCTGGGCACGAGTGATAATGCGCCGGGTTTCAAGCCACTCGGTCAACTGCAGCCACAGATCTTCCGGCACACCCCAACCGGCGGCATTCACCCGTGCCAGGTCCACTGTATGCCCTTGCCGCTGCGCGAGGAGAAACACGCGCAGCAACGCCAGCAGATGGATCAGCCGGGGATAGGTCGGACGCTGCCAGGCAGAGCTGCTGCCCAGATTACAGACCAGTTCGGCGCCGAACAGAATGATCATCCAGCTGACGTAGATCCACAGCAGAAACAGCGGAAACGCCGCGAAGGCACCATAGATCAGCTGAAAGCTCGGAAACAACGCCACATAAAGAGCAAAGCTGGCCTTGGCCCCCTCGAACAGCAAGGCCACCAGCAGCCCCCCGGCAAAAGCATGCTTGAGCCGCACCCGGGTATTGGGCACCGCCACATAGATCAGCGTAAAGGCCGCGATGCTCAGCAGCAGCGGCAACCAGCCCAGCAGCTGCCGCCAGGCAGATGCCAGCACCGCATCCCCAGATAGAAAAGACAAAGATGCCAGATAGGTACTGACCACAAACCCTGCCCCCAGCAGCAGCGGCCCCAGACTCAACACCGCCCAATACAGCAGGAAACTGGAAATGCCCCGACGCGGGTAGCGTATTCGCCAGATGGCATTGAACGCCTTCTCGATGTTCAGCAACATCAGCAGCGCGGTCACCATCAGCAGCGCCACGCCAATGCCGGTCAGCTGCCGGGCTTGCTGGGAGAACTCGGATAGGTATTCACGCAGGGTCGCCCCGGTGGAAGGAACGAAATTGTCGAAGATGAAGGTCTCGACCTGCCCGCCCACCTGATTGAATGCCGGTATTGCCGCCAGCATCGCATAGGTAACCGTCATCACCGGCACTACCGCGAACAGGGTCGTATAGGTCAGAGCTGCGGCATTTTTGGCGCAGTTGTCCTCGCCGAACCGCCGGAACAGATAACGGCAGAAGTACCATAGCAGTTGCAGTTGACGCGGCATTCAGACTCCCTGAAAAACGATACCCTCATAGTCCATTGCCTCCCTGGCGAGACGGGGTGGTTGTCAATGGTCTTCAAGCGCTTAGAATAGCCTTCATACCCCGCCCCGGCCACAGCGCGGCGGATCGAATCCGACCTGAACGGAGATTGCCATGTCCAGGGTAAGCATCTATCACAACCCCCGCTGCTCCAAATCACGCCAGGCACTGGCGCTGCTGGAACAGCAAGGCGATGAACTGGAAGTCATCCAGTACATAGACACACCGCCCGACAGCGCCACCCTCAGCGCCCTGCTGCAGCAACTGGGCCTCTCCGCACGCGAGCTGATGCGCAAGGGAGAAAATGTCTACAAGGAATTGCAGCTGGACGACCCCGATCTGAGCGAAGCCGAATTGGTTCAGGCCATGGTGGACTACCCGCGCCTGATCGAGCGTCCCATCGTCATCCGTGACGGCAAGGCCATCATTGCGCGCCCGCCGGAGCGGGTATTGGAGCTGTACGCATGAATGATCCCTATGTTCTGGTGCTGTATTACAGCCATAACGGCGCTACCGCCAAGATGGCCCGTCTGATTGCCGAAGGTATCGAGCAGGCCGGCCTGGAAGCGCGCCTGCGCACGGTTCCCAAGGTAACCACCGAGACTCGCGCCAGCGCTCCGGAAATCCCCGACAGCGGCGCGCTCTACTGCACCGAGGATGACCTGAAGAATTGCGCGGCGTTGGTACTCGGCAGTCCAACCCGCTTCGGCAACATGGCAGCGCCGCTGAAATACTTCATCGACGGCACCAGCAGCCTGTGGCTGTCTGGCAGCCTGTCCGGCAAGCCAGCCGCCGTATTCACCACCACCGCCAGCATGCACGGCGGGCAGGAAAGCACCCTGCTCTCCATGCAGCTGCCGCTGCTGCACCATGGCATGCTGCTGGTCGGCCTGCCCTACAGCGAGGCCGCACTCACCGAGACCCGCGGGGGTGGTACACCCTACGGTGCCAGCCATCTGGCCGGTGGCGACGGTTCCCGCCCGCTGGACAGTCACGAGACTGCCCTGTGCCGGGCACTCGGCAAGCGCGTGGCCACGGTCACTCGTCAGCTACTGGCCGGAGCCGTTCATGTCCAAAGCTGACAAACCCTTGCCATCACTGCATTACCTGGAACCGCGCATACGTATCAGTCGCCTGCTCGCAGCGCTGGGCTATGCCGGGCTGTTGCTGTGCCTGTTCATCTACAACGCCTTCATCGCCGACCTGCATGGCGCCAATCCGGTGGTAATCATCGGTGTATTGCTGGTACCGCTGCTGATCTTTCTGCCGGGTATTGCCCTGGGTAATGTGCGCGCCCATGCCTGGCTGTGCTTTGCCATCAACCTGTATTTCATCTATGGGGTACAGACCTGCTTTCAGCCGGGGCGTGAACTCTATGGCGCCATTCTGGTGGGTACCAGCGTGCTGTATTTCATCACTGCACTGGGATATGTGCGCTGGAGTTTCCAGGCGCAGCGGGTACGTGCATTACACCCCGCCGGAGCCTGATTACCAACCCATTACCCGTTTGACGAAAGGAATGGTCAATCGGTGCTGGGCCTGCAGGGATGCCTGGTCCAGCTGCTCAAGGGCGGAAAACAGCTCACTCATGCCCCGCGCGCCACGACTGAGAATATAGCGCGCCACCTCATCGGGCATTTGCAGGCCGCGCCGCTCGGCGCGCAACTTGAGCATCTGCTGCTTGCCTTCGTCATCCAACACCTGCAATTGGAATACCAGCCCCCAACCGAGGCGCGAGACCAGGTCCGGTAGTTGCAATGGCAACGCCCGGGGCGCGGCGGCGGCGGCAATCAGCAGCCGCCCTTGGCGTTGCTGAATGCGGTTGTAGAGGTGGAACAGGGCTTCCTCCCACTCCTCCCGGCCCGCCAGCGCATCCAGTTCATCCAGACACAACAAGTCGAACTGCTCCATACCTTCCAGCAATCCCGGACCGTGATCCAGCAGCTCGGCCAACGGCAGATACATCGCCAGGCCGCCTGTTTCCGCCATCCGGTGACAGGCGGCCTGCAACAAATGCGAACGACCGCTGCCAGACGCCCCCCACAGGTAGATATACAGCTCGGCCGGCGCAGATTGGACGTCGGCCAGGACTTGCAGCGCTGCCAGCACGCCGGCATTGGAGCCGGGATAATAATTGTCGAAGGTGGCTTCGTCCCGGAGTTTGACGCCCAGGGGCAGCTGCATGGGTTGCGCCATCAGACCGATTCCACCTTATGTGTCGCTCCGCTGCCCAGCAGCCGATGCGTCATCATCAGCCACGCCAGCGGAAATATAAGGTGGGTAGCGTCGGGGTGGCAGGCACCGCGGGCTGGTTCTGCTCGGGCTCAGCAATCGGCAGCGGGGCTTCAGCCGGCTCGGCGCCAGGCTCCTGAGCAAGACCGACATCCTCCTCGGGCGCCATCCCGACATCTGCCGGGTCGCTCGGCAGCTCGGTAGCAACAGGCTGCTCAACTATTGGCTCAGGCATGCGTTGCAGACGCATATCCAGATTGAGCAAGCGTTCCAGCTGGGCTTCGCTGCCGGGGAAACTCACTTGCAGCTGCACCTTGTCACCCTCGATGGCGATCAACTGCGGAGTCTGGGAGCCCAGTTGATTCACCGAACGCAGCAGACCGGCATAATCGGCCACGCTATTGATGCCCTCGACATGCAAACGCCAGCCGGACGCCCCGTCGGCAGCGCCGGCGGGTGTCGCATATTGAGTGAATACCGCATTGGCGATAGCGACCATCAGCTCATCCGCGGCGGCCTCGGCGGTGCCAGTGATGCGCCCCGAATCGCTCCGGTCATTCAGCCACAATGTCCAGTCCAGCGCGCTCTGATCCCCTTCTCCCGTCACCGTCATCGCCAAGGTGCCCTCTACTGGATAGCGCTCACTGGCCGCCAGCAGCTCGTCCCGGCTGGCCTGACGGATCAGTTGCTCGTCGACCTGGCTCATGTCCTGCAGGTCACCCAGCGGAAAACTCAGGGCAACGCCGCGATGCGCCGCCGCTTCCTTCAAGGTCAATGCCCAGGCACTGACCGGGCTCAGAGTACGATCACCCAGCTCGTTGGCTTCTACCGCCCAGAGCACGATACCCGGACGGTTGCGGCCCAGGGCGGGCAACCCGGCCTCGCGCACCAGCTTGGTCAGCGCTTGGGAGTCGAATTCAATGCGAAGCTGGCCACCCTCCGCTGTACCAATGCGGCGCATCATGTCTTGTGGCGATTTCATCGCATTGGCCAAGGGGCCACGCTGCAGTTCCACATCACTGCCCACCAGACGCTGGAACATAACCCGGGTGGCCCCCCGCAGCGCGTCGTCCCGGCTTTGGTCCTCGGCCTGAGCGACCTGCACCCGATAGAGATCATCCAGCACCGCAGCGCTGAGATTGAACGACGCCAGGGCAGCAACGCACAATAGAAGCAGCCGGACTCTTTGCTTGAAACGCATGGGTAATTCCATCTGGTGAATGCGACTGTCAGCCTCGAAACGGCGGTGAAACAGCGGCCCTAAAGCGCATACATTAAACAAGCACTGGAGCGGCAGCAACCGTAGCGGTGTAAAGTCGTCGGAGCATGGTCGCCTGCGCGATGAATTGGTACACTAGCGCGTTCCCCACTTTGATCACTCGAGACCCACGCATGAGCAGCCAAAAGCCCGCCAAGCCTTCCATCAGCTACAAGGACGCCGGGGTCGACATAGACGCCGGAAATGCCCTTGTCGATCGCATCAAACATGTCGCCAAACGTACCGCGCGCCCGGAAGTCATGGGGGGGCTGGGTGGCTTCGGGGCGCTCTGTGAAATCCCGGCGGGCTACACCCAGCCGGTACTGGTCTCGGGCACGGACGGCGTCGGCACCAAGCTGCGCCTGGCGATGGACCTGAACAAACATGACCAGATCGGCATCGACCTGGTGGCCATGTGTGTGAACGACCTGGTGGTCTGTGGTGCTGAGCCGCTGTTTTTCCTTGACTACTATGCCACTGGCAAATTGAATGTCGATGTCGCCGCCCAGGTGGTCACCGGTATCGGCGCTGGATGCGAACTGGCCGGCTGCGCCCTGGTGGGTGGCGAGACCGCGGAAATGCCCGGCATGTACGAAGGTGATGACTATGACCTGGCTGGCTTCTGCGTCGGCGTAGTGGAAAAGGCCGAGATCATTGATGGCACCAAGGTCCAGCCCGGCGACGTGCTGCTGGCCCTGCCCTCTTCCGGCCCGCACTCCAATGGCTACTCGCTGATTCGCAAGATCATCGAAGTCGCCGGTGCCGACATCAAGAACGTGCAGTTGGATGGCCAGCCGCTGACCGACCTGCTGATGGCGCCAACGCGCATCTACGTCAAGGCCCTGCTGCAGCTGATCAAGCAGACCGGCGCAGTGAAAGCCATGGCTCACATCACCGGTGGCGGCCTGCTGGAGAACATTCCCCGCGTGCTGCCAGAAGGTGCCAGCGCCATCATCGATCTGAGCAGCTGGCAGCGCCCGGCGGTATTCGACTGGCTGCAAGAACAGGGCAACGTCGACGAAACCGAGATGCACCGCGTGCTCAACTGCGGCGTCGGGATGGTCATCTGCGTCGCGGCCGATCAGGCCGACAACGCCTTGCAGGTACTGAAGGACGCCGGCGAGCAACCCTGGATCATCGGTTCCATCGACAATGCCGCTGCCAACGGTGAGGCTGTAGTACTGCGTAACGGCCGCGGATGAGCTGCCGCATCGTCGTCCTGATCTCCGGATCAGGCAGCAACCTGCAGGCTTTTATCGATACTCTGCATGCCCGGCAGGCTGACATTGTCGCGGTGATTTCCAACCGCGCCGATGCCTTCGGTCTGGAGCGCGCCGCCAGGGCCGGTATTCCTGGCGCCGTTCTCGATCATCGAGAATTCGCCGACCGAGCCACCTATGATCAGGCACTCGCCGCGCTCATCGATACCCATGCGCCCGACCTGGTCATTCTGGCCGGATTCATGCGCATCCTCACCTCCGAGTTCGTTCAGCACTATCAGGGGCGCCTGCTGAATATCCATCCGTCGCTGCTGCCGAAGTACACCGGCCTGCACACTCACCGACGGGCACTGGAGGCCGGCGACCGCGAGCATGGCGCCACGGTGCATTTCGTCACCGAGGAGCTCGATGGCGGCCCGGCTATCATGCAGTCCCATGTGCCGGTGCTGGCCGATGATACGCCCGACACCCTAGCTGCACGGGTGCGGGACACCGAACATCGACTCTATCCACTGGCTGCTATGCTGTACATCAGCGGTCGCCTGCGGCTGGAGGACGGCCAAGCTTGCCTGGATGGCACACCTATCGCTCCCTGTGGCCTCAGGCTGGATCAATTCGAAGCAGATACGCGAGGTCATTTGCATGATTGACAGCAGTTCGCTCTTGTTCCGTCGCCCGGGCCGCTGGCTGGCCGCCGCGGTACTGGCTCTCGGCAGCAGCCTGGTCCACGCGCAGGAGCTGGTTCCCTTTACCGCCAGCTACGCTGCCGACATGAAGAAGATTCCGGTCAACGGCGAGGCCACGCACAGCCTGCAGGCCAACCCCGACGGTACCTGGACCCTGTCCTTCCATGCCGGCATGTTCGTCGCAAGGCTGAACGAGGAAAGCCAGCTGCGGTTGGAGAACGACCAGTTGATCCCGCTCAGTTATCGCTACGAGCGCAAGGGCCTGGGCCGTGGCCGCGTGACCACACAGAACTTTGACTGGGAAGCCGGCGTAGTCACCGGCGAGCATAAGAAGGAATCCTTCAGCCTGCCGGCCGAACCCGGACTGCTCGACCGCACCACTTATCAACTGGCCCTGCAGCGCGATCTGATGGCAGGCAAGACCGAGATGAGTTATCGGGTAGCGGATGAAGACGAGATAGAGGAATACCGCTTCCGCGTCACCGGTGAGAAACGCGTCACCACCCGCGCCGGGCAGTTTGACGCCGTGGAGGTCGAACGCGTACGCGAGCCCGACGCCAAGCGGGAGACAACCTTGTGGTTCGCCAAGGATTGGCAGTATCTGCTGGTCCGCCTGAGCCAGATTGAGACTGACGGTCAGCATTATCAGATCATGCTCAAGGAAGCGACGCTGGATGGCGAGCCGGTGATCGGCACGCCGGTCAAGAGTGACTGACAGCAAGATCGGACGCTGCGCGGCCAAAGGGCCATTGGCGTAGCGCAGGTGCGCTACGCCCCGAAACCTGCGGCCTCATCAGTTCCTACGGCATCCCACCACTTTCGGATTGCCGCTCCCCTGCTTTCAATTACCGCAGGTACTGCTTTTCGGTGCCATAGCCTTCTCAGGCTATGGCAGTGTCCGGTCAACACTCAACCGATAAACTTCTCACCGGCCTCGGCACGCTTGACCAGACCAGCGGCCGGCTTCCAGAACTCGCCCTGACGCGCTTCCAGCTCACGGATCTGCTGTAGCACCACGTCCAGCCCCAGGCTGTCGGCATAGGTCATCGGCCCGCCACGCTCGGCCGGGAAGCCGTAGCCGAAACGGTAAACACGATCGATATCCTCGGCGCTTTCGGCAAAGCCCTCATCCAGAATACGCGCACCTTCATTGACCAGTGCCAGAATGCAACGCTGGACGATTTCTTCATCAGCCACGTCGCGGGCGGTATAACCGGCTTCTTCGGCCACTTCGCGGGCCATCATGTCGGTTTCTGGATCATGAATCGCCTGACGGCTGCCCGGCTCGTAACGGTAGAAGCCATGGCCGCTTTTCTGACCGAAACGCTCCATTTCACACAGGCGGTTGTCCAGCCACACGATCGGCTCGCCGCGGCCAACACCGGCCAACTGCCGCGAACGCCAGCCCAAGTCCACCCCGACCACGTCATACATACGATACGGGCCCATGGCCATGCCGAAGCCCTGGAGCGCCTGATCCACCTGCCAGGGCGTGGCACCTTCCAGCACTACTTCACGGGACTGGCGCGAATACATCGACAGCATGCGGTTACCGATGAAACCGTGGCAGTTGCCAGCCAGTACCGCTTCCTTGCCGATCTTCTTGCCGACCGCCAGGCAGGCATCCAGCACATCCTGGTCTGTGGCCTTGCCACGCACCACTTCCAGCAGCTTCATGATGTGTGCCGGGCTGAAGAAATGCAGGCCCAGCACCTGCGCCGGACGCTGGGTGGCGGAAGCAATCTCGTCGATATCAAGATAAGAGGTGTTGGTCGCCAGAATGCCAGATGGCTTAACCGCCTTGTCCAGCTCAGCGAAAATGGTCTTCTTTAGGTCCATGTTTTCATACACGGCCTCGACCACCAGATCCATGTCGGCCAGGGCGGCATAGTCCTGAGTGGTGGTGATGCGCTGTACGCGAGCCTGGGCCTCAGCCTCATCAAAACGTTGCTGGGCCACCGAACGCTTATACACATTGGCGATCTCGACCAGGCCCTTCTCCAGCATCTCGCCATTCACGTCCAGCCAGACCACCGGGTAACCAGCGTTGACAAAGTTCATGACGATGCCACGTCCCATGGTACCGGCACCGATTACACCTACCTGCTTGATGTCTTCAAACGAAGCCATGATTTCCTCTCCAAATCATCGTATTTATACGCCGGACCAGTTACTACAGCGGCTACCGGCAGGGACTGAACGGCCCATTACATTACGCAAAAGCCCCGTCGAATAAAAACGAAACCCGTCCATAGGCGGCATTCAGGATATGAATATGCGCCAGCAGATTATCTGACTCAAATGCGAGCCGATTGCGTCTGAACGGACACTTTCCGTTAGCCTTTCGGTACAATGGCGCCCGCTGTATCGGATACCCCGGTTCTCATTGCTATAAGTCGTTCAATGTCCAGATCCTGTCGTACCCTCGCACTCTGTCTCTTCGCTTTTCTGTTCCCATCCATCCTGTCCGCTGCGCCGGCGACTTTCGAGTCCGCCAAGACGCTGGCTCGCCAACAGGTGTACCACGACCGCAATGACCATGGCAGCTTCTATTGCGGCTGCAGCTGGGAATGGGTTGGCCGCTCCGGCGGCGTAGTGGATGCAGCCAGCTGCGGCTACCGCACCCGCGCCCAACCCAACCGTGCCGCCCGGATCGAATGGGAGCATATCGTCCCCGCTTCGCTGTTCGGCCAGCAGCGTCAGTGCTGGCAGCAGGGCGGTCGCAGCAACTGCAAGAAGACCGACCCGGTGTTCAGTGCCATGGAAGCCGACCTGCACAACCTCACGCCGGCCATCGGTGAAACCAATGCCGATCGCAGCAACTTTCGTTTCGGCATGCTACCGGGTACGCCCTATCAACATGGTCAGTGCGATTTCAAGGTGGCGTTTTCCGAGCGGACCGTGGAGCCGCGAAATGAAGTGAAGGGGCAGATCGCCCGGGTCTGGTTCTACATGCACGATCATTACGATCTGACCATGTCCAGTCAGCAACAACGGTTGCTGATGGCTTGGGACCGGCAACAGCCGGTAAGTATCTGGGAACAGGAGCGCAATCAGCGTATCAGCCGGTTGATGGGTCATGACAATCCCTTCGTCACCGGTGCGCGGCAATGGACGCTGAACCATCACAACAGCGGTGCCGGAGTGGTCGCCTCGACCCGCTCGACTGAGCGTGCCCCGGCGTCAGCAGACCACCGCATCATCGGCAACCGCAACAGCAAGGTTTATCACTTGCCCCAGGGTTGCCCGAGCTACGGTCAGGTCAGTGCCCGCAATATCCAGCGGTTCAACAGCGAAGCCGAAGCGCAGCAGCAGGGTTACCGCAAGGCTGGAAACTGCCGTTGAAGTAACCCGGCTCGCCTTCCGTCATCCCCGGCGCAGCCGAGGATGACGGAGTAGATGAACATCGCCAGACCCTTATTGCGGGATTTCCTTTTCCCCCTCGTCCTTGCCCTCCATGGAAAGATGTTCGATCACCGCATTGAGCTCAGCACCCAGCAGCAGGACGGCGGCAGTAATGTAGAAATACAACAGCAATACGATAATCGCCCCGATACTGCCGTAGGTCGCATTGTAGTTGGCGAAGTTCTGCACATAGATACCGAAGCCGACCGAGGCGGCAAGCCAGACGATCACCGCCACCACCGAACCCGGAGTGATGAACCGAAACTCCTGCTCGACATCGGGCGTAGCGTAATAGATCAGCGCAACGGCCAGCATCAGCAGCAGAATAGCCACCGGCCAGCGCAGCCAGCTCCAGACCACGACCAGCACCTGCTCCAGCCCGATCTGCGAAGCAAGCCAGGCCATCACCTGCGGCCCCAGGGTCATGAAGCCGGCCGCCAGCAGCAGCATTATGGCAATGCCTATGGTGTAAAGAATGGACAGGATGAACAGCTTCCAGCTGGGTCGCCCCTCCTTGACGTCGTAGGCCTTGTTCATCGCGTTCATCAGTGAGCGCACGCCAATCGACGCGGTCCACAGCGCCAGCAGGATGCCGAACGACAGCAGCCCACCTTGGCTTTCCTGCAATTGATCGATCACCGGGTTGACCTGATCCAGCGCCACCGGTGGCAGGACTATCGCCGCCTGGGCTCGCAGCCAATCAAAGAAGTTCGGCAAATGCAGGAAACCGAGCACCGCCATGAGAAACAGGACAAAGGGGAAAATGGAAAACAGCGCCCGGTATGCCAACGCCGCGGCATAGGTCGACATATCATCATCGCTGAATTCCTTCGCGGTTCGCTTCAAAACGGTAAAAACACCGGCATTGCGCAGCTGCAAAAATGACATGTCGCCCCCTTGCGATAGACCCATTAGCTGGGACGCCCCTGGCGGGCAAAAGTTTGGCCAAGTTGCTGGGCGTCGTTCGATCAGCTGTAGCAATTACTTACAAAATCAAATTACAATGATAAGGATTCGCGTTACAAATACTGCCAACTGCAGAGAGCCCAGCACCATGCACCCATTTCGGCTGACCCTAACCGCCTTGTCATTGCCCTTGGCGCTCCATGCCCTTCCGCTTCTGGCCGAGGACAACGACGACGCCAATAACCCATTGGCACTGCCGTCGACCGAAGTTCGCGCCAGTGCCGATGCTTCCGCTGGCGGTTTACCACCGGCTTATGCCGGCGGCCAGGTGGCCCGGGGTGGTCGGGTCGGACTACTGGGTAATCAGGATAATATGGAAACCCCATTCCAGCTCACCAGTTACACCCAGATGCTGATCCAGGATCAGCAGGCGGCCAGCGTCGCCGATATTGTCGAGAACGATCCGGCGGTGCGTGCCGCCCGCGGCTTCGGCAATTTTCAGCAGGTGTATATGGTGCGCGGCCTGCCGATCTATTCCGACGACATGTCCTACAACGGCCTGTATGGCTTGTTGCCCAGACAGTATCTGGACGCGGAGTTGATCGAGCGCGTGGAAGTCCTGCGCGGCGCCAATGCTTTTCTCAATGGCGCCGCGCCCGGCGGCAGTGGTCTGGGTGGTGCGATCAACATCGTGCCCAAGCGCGCGCCCAACCAGCCGCTCAACCAGATCACCGCCGGCGTGCGCTCAGGTACGCAAACCTATGTTACTGGCGACTTCGCCAGACGCCTGGCCGATGACCGGATCGGGGTGCGGCTCAATTTTGCCCGCCGCGATGGCGATACCGCCGTCGACGGCGAGTCCAATGAGCTGAGCATGTTTGCCCTGGGTGTCGACTACCGTGGCGACCGGCTGCGCATCTCCGCCGACCTGGGCCATCAGGATCACCAGTTGGATGATATCCAGCCAGCCATCAGCATCGCACCCGGGGTGGATATCCCTTCTGTCCCCGATCCCGATAAGAGCATCGCCCAACCCTGGACCTTCTCCAACGCCCGGGATACGTTCGGCACGCTGCGCGCCGAGTATGATTTCAATGAGTATTTCACCGGCTGGGTGGCGGCCGGCATGCGCAAGGGAGATGAGTCCGGCAGTTTCTCCGAACCGACCGTGAACAATGCCAACGGCGACAGCACTGCCAACCGTTTCAGTAATGTGCGTGAAGATACCGTGAAGACCGGCGAAGCCGGTGTACGCAGCGCCTTTCATACCGGCAGCGTTGGCCATCAGGTGACCCTGTCCAGTTCGATCTACCGCATGGACTCGCGCAATGCCTATGAGTTCTCCGACTTCGCCGGCTTCCCAGGCAATATCTACCAGCCGGTCGACGCTCCCTCGCCACCTCCGGTGCTGATCGGCGGCACCTTCGATCATCCATTGCTTACCGACAAGACCCGGACCTCCAGCGTGGCGCTGGCCGATGTACTGTCATTCATGGATGAGCGCCTGCAGATCACCCTCGGTGCGCGTTACCAGAAAATCCGCAGTTACGGTTATGACTACAACAGCGGCGTACGCACGGGTGCCTACTCGGAGAGTGAGATCACCCCGGTAGCCGGCGTGCTGTACCGGTTGACACCGGAGCTGTCGCTCTACGCCAACCATATTGAGGGATTGGTCAAGGGCGATGTGGCACCCACCGAGGCTGGCGGCCAGCCGGTGGACAATGCCGGCGAGATTCTGGCTCCCTACAAGACCCGGCAGAACGAAGTGGGCATGAAGTATGACGGCGGCCGTATCGGGGGCAGTCTGGGGCTGTACCAGAGCCGCAAGCAGATGGCAGGCACGGAAAACGGCGTTTACGGGGTTATCGGCCATCAGCGCAACCGCGGCGTGGAGCTGTCGCTGTACGGCCAGGCCACACCGCAGTTGTCAATCCTCGGTGGGGTCAGCCTGCTGGACAGCGATGTGGAAGGCAACGACGCCATCGGCGCACCGAAAGTGCAGGCCAATCTGGGCGTCGACTGGATGGTGCCGACCGTCAGTGGCCTGGCGCTGGATGCACGAGCCATCCATACCGGCAGCCAGTATGCCGACATCGACAACCAGCAGAAAGTCCCTTCCTGGACCCGCTTCGACGCCGGTGTGCGTTACAGCCTGTTGCTTGATGGCGATCAGCAGGTGACCCTGCGCGCCCGTGTGGAAAACCTGGCCGACAAGAAATATTGGGCCACGGCCGGCGGCTATCCCGGTGATGGCTCGCTGATTGTCGGCGCACCGCGCACCTTCATTCTGTCCAGCACACTGGACTTCTGAAACCGCCCGGAGCCTATTGATGTCTGTCCGATCCATGAAAGTCTGGTCCTGGCTGCATACCTGGACCAGCCTCGTCTGCATGCTGTTCATGCTGTTGCTGTGTCTGACCGGCCTGCCGCTGATCTTCCATCATGAAATTGGCCATCTGCTGGGCACCGAAATCGAGGCGCCCGAGATGCCGGCGGATACACCGCATATCAGCCTGGATCGGATACTGCAGATCGGCGAGGCACGCCATCCCAGCCAGGGCGGCATGTTCATTTCCCGCGAGCCCGATGACGACAGGGTCTGGTACCTGACCATGGCCGACACGCCGACGTCCACCAGCGGCCTGCATCAGGTGGCCATTGACGCCCGCACCGGCGAGACCCTCGGCGAGCCGCAGCTGGAAAGCGGCTTCATGTATATCGTCAATTCTCTGCACATCGACCTGTTCGCCGGCCTGCCGGGGATGTTGTTTCTCGGCCTGATGGGCGTCTTGCTGCTGATCTCGCTGATATCCGGCGCGGTACTCTATGCCCCCTTCATGCAGAAACTGGCTTTCGGTGAGGTCCGGCGCCAGCGCACCAAGCGACTCAAATGGCTGGACCTGCACAACCTGCTGGGCATCGTTACGCTGGTATGGTTTCTGGTGGTCGGCGCTACCGGGGTACTCAACGCCTGGGCCGATCTGATCGTCAAGGCCTGGCAGAACGACCAGCTCAGCACCATGCTGGCGCCCTACCACGGCCAGCCGCCGCAGGAACGCGGTTCACTGGAAGCGGCTGTGCAATCCGCCCGCGCCTATCTGCCGGACATGCAGATCCAATTCGTCGCCTTTCCCGGCACCAGCTTCTCCAGCCCGCATCACTACGGCGTCTTCATGCATGGCAATCAGGCATTGACCGCCCACCTGTCGCAACCGGTGCTGGTCGATGCCAGCACTGCTCAGGTGACCGACAGCCGGCCCCTGCCCTGGTATTTCAACGCGCTGCAGTTATCCCGGCCGCTGCACTTCGGTGATTACGGCGGCAAGGCGTTGCAGATCATATGGGCGGTGCTGGATGTGCTGACCATCATCGTGCTGGCCAGCGGACTCTATCTATGGCTTGCCAAACGCGGCAGGCGAAAAGCCGGTGCGTCCGCTCTGGCCCGCACCAACCAGTCTTCGGCCGACGCGAGGCTACAGCCATGAAAGGCACTAGCAACTCGGCAATGCAAATCTGGCGCTGGCCCGTATTGTTCGGCACAGTCAGCGCCGCCGGGCTGATCGTCGCCCTGCTGGGGGATGGCTGGTATGACGTACTGTCCTGCCTGGCGCTGGGGCTGGTCGCCGCCGCCGGCATCTGGCTTGGCGCCGTTGCGCGGGCAGAGCCCTGAACGGCGCGGTCTGATCAGCCTGCTCGCACCTGCGGGTTGACCATATGCCGGGGCGTCTGCCCGAGCAGCGCCCGTTCCAGATTCTGCACCGCCAGCTCCGCCATGACCCGACGCGTCTCATGTGTGGCCGAGCCAATATGCGGTACGCAGACCAGGTTGGGCAGCGCGAACAGCGGTGACTCGGACAGCGGCTCCTGCTCGTAGACATCGAGCCCGGCGGCACGGATCTGTCCGTCGCGCAGCGCCTCGATCAGGGCTGCCTCGTCAACCACCGGGCCGCGGGCGATGTTGACCAGAATGGCGCTGGACTTCATCAGCGCCAGTTCACGTTGGCCGATCAGCTTGCGGGTACGCTCGCTGAGCGGAACGACGACACAAACAAAATCGGCCTCGCCGAGCAGGTCATCAAGGTCGCGAAACTCAGCGCCCAACTCCTGTTCCAGCTCCGGTTTGCGGCTATTGCTGGTGTACAGCACCGGCATGCCGAAACCGAAATGGCCGCGCCGGGCAATCGCCGCGCCGATATTGCCCAGGCCGATAATGCCCAGCGTCTTGCCATGCACATCGCAACCAAAATACTCCGGCCCCAGCCCGCCCCGCCAGTTACCCTCGCGCATCCAACCGTCCAGTTCGACGATCCGCCGCGCAGCCGTCAGCATCAGTGTCATCCCCAGGTCGGCAGTGGTCTCGGTCAATACATCGGGAGTGTTGGTCAGCAGAACGCCGCGCTCATTCAGATAATCCAGGTCGTAGTTGTCATACCCGACCGAAATACTGGAAACCACTTCCAAGCCTGAAGCCGCAGCAAGCTGTGGGCGGCCAAGCTGCCAGCCGGCACCAATCAGGCCGTGTACCGGACCGGCAGCCAGCGCATCCGCCAGCTCGCTGGCTGCACTCAATTGAACGACATTGAAGTTGGCTGCCAGACGCTCGATCAGATCCTGAGCAAGACGATTGAATATCACGACGTTCTTTTTCACAACACAGCCCCCTGGCGTTTAAATCCCGCAGTATAGCTGTTCGACCCGCCACCCCATCGGGATGTTCGGGCCCACCGCGCAGCCGCGGCCCCGAAACGGGACGCGCCAGTCGGGCCGCTACACCTCGCCGCGGATGTACTGCTCCAGCTGCTGGATCAGCTCCTGCTGCTCGGCGATGGTCTCCTTGACCAGGTCACCGATCGACACCAGCCCCACCAGTCGCCCATCTTCCACCACCGGGAGGTGGCGCAGGTGAAGGTCAGTGATCAGCGAGAGGCATTCGGACACGCTCTGCTTCGGTGTCACGGTCGTCACCGGGCTGCTCATGATTTCGCGTACCATGGTGCCCACCGACGCCCGCCCCTTGAGCACACATTTACGAGAGTAGTCGCGCTCACTTATCACGCCTATCACCTGACCGCCCTCGGTGACCGGCAGCGCGCCGATATTATGCTCGGCCATCAACTGCAAGGCCCTGAGCATCGTCTCATCCGCCCCGATGGTATGCACCTGCTGGATCTGCTTGGTCTGGATAACCTGGGCCACGGTTCTCATCTGCTGCTCCTTTTATTTTCTGGTCCGGTGATAACAGTCAAGGATCAATCAAAGCGGCAGGCAAGGCCAAAAGGGTATTTCATGGACTATTGGCCTCCTTATTGCTGACAGCTACCCGCCACTGGCATTCCAGCGGCCCCAACATGTCACGGCTGCTGTAAGTCGCATACTCCAGGCATTCCACCGCTAGCGGTAAGGTGTCCGGTATCACCAATGATTGCAACCGCTGGCGCAGCTCTGTGGCACTGATCGCTCGGCGATATAACCCCAGGGTGATGTGCGGCACGTAGCTAGTCTGCCGAATTTCCCTACAGCCTGCCCCCAGCGCCTCGCGCCAGCGCGACAAGTGGCCCTGCAGGTCGTCCACTGTCAGAAAGGCTGCGCTGGCAAAGCTATCCGGCGCGCCTATGCGTAGCTCGCAGGGCGGCAATGCCAACCGGTCGAGGCCCGTCAGTTGGCGCTGCAGCTGCGCTGACGTGAAATCGTCGTCGTACCTGACACTTTGCCCTTCGAAACCACAGACAAACAAGGTGATATGCGGCTGCCGCCGGCTGGGATGCAACAGGTCCGCCAGCGAGGCCGTGAGCTGGTCGATATGGGCCAGCGCCCGGGGACAGTTGATCGGGATCATCCAGATCGCATAGCGGCTGCGGCCACGGTGCCACTCGGTGTAATCACGCAGCTGCGCAACGGTGGTCTCGGCAAAAGGGACGGTATCGGATAACAGCATGCTCGGCGGCCAACAACGATGGCGAAGATGCGGGCAGTATGCCCTGCCCGCCCGGCGCACTCCAGCCGCAGCTAGCCCTGTGCCATCCGGTCGCTTGTGTTTCCCCGATCAGGGGCATAAGATGCGCCGCTATTCATGCAGGTGTGCCTGATATCAGGCATGAAACGGAAAGCCGGTGCGCTCGCTCAGGTCGAGCAATCCCGGCACTGCCCCCGCAACGGTAATCGACCCCGATCATGGATCGGCGTCCGCTCAAGACCACTGTGCCACGGCATGGGAAGGTGAGCGGATGGGCGTCGAGAGTCCGGAGGCCGGCCCGCATGCAATATCGACTGGTGTTGCGGAGGGCATCACCGTCAAGTGCCGTGCCGGTTTGTCTGTTATCTGCCCCGTCCGCACTTGCTTATCTGCCCTCCTCGAAAGTCATCCGACCTTTTGAGGATTCATAATGAAACTGTCCCGCCTTGCCCTTGCTGTCGCCCTGGCCCCGAGCCTGACTCTGGCTGCCCAGCCTGCTTCCCATGAACAAGCGCTGAAACTCTCCGACACCCTGATCACCGCCAACCGCGATGTGGAACAGCGCAGCGACAGCAGCGCCGCCAATACGGTGTTCACCCGTGCAGATATCGAACGGCTGCGCCCGGCCAGCGTGCCACATCTGCTGACCCAGGTGCCGGGCGTGCAGGTCGCCAATTATGGGGGCCGCGGCGCGACCTACGGCCTGTATATCCGTGGCACCAATACCAGCCAGACCCTGGTGCTGATCGACGGTGTGCGGGCCGGTTCAGCCACCATGGGCGGAGCCGCCCTGCAGTTTCTCAGTGTCGACCAGATCGAGCGTATAGAGGTGCTGCGCGGCTCGCGCTCAGCGATTCATGGCGCGGACGCCATGGGCGGGGTTATCCAGATCTTCACCCGCCGAAGCGAGGGCGAAGGCCTGCGCCCCTACGCGCGCATCGCCGGTGGCAGTGACAGTACCTGGGAGCGCAACCTTGGTCTCTCCGGCGGCAACGAGCGCACGCGCTTCAATTTATCCGCCGGGTTAGAGGAAACTGCCGGTATCGATCGCACCCGCACTTCTTTCGCCAGTGACGCGGATGATGATGGTTACCGCAACCGCTCCTTGGCGCTGAGCCTGAGTCACCAGTTCACCGATGCATTTGAAGGTGGGTTCACCGTACTGGATCAGCGTGGCAAGACCGAGTTTGATAACCCGTTCGGTAACTGGGGCGCTCCAGCTGCTCCCTATGACGAGTACATCATCAGCACCAGCACGCTTTGGTTGGATGGGCGTATCAATGATATCTGGCGCAGCCGTATCGAACTGGGCCACAGCGAGGACAAGCAGGAGAACTTCGACAAACTGTTTCCCGGCAGCACGGTGAATAACAGTTATCGCGATTCGCTGAACTGGCTCAACACCCTGACCCTGGGCAATGGACACAGTCTGCGTCTGGGCGCTGACTACCTGAATGACAAGGTACGCAGCAGCAATGATTTCCAGGTCAGCAACCGGGACAACAAAGCGGTATTCGCCCAGCACAGCTTCCAGGGAGCGCGCTTCGGTACCGAACTGGGCATGCGGCATGACGACAACCAGCAGTTCGGCAACGAAAATACCTTCAACGGTGCGTTGAGCTACCGGCTTGATCCGGATAACCAGTTGATTCTGTCCTACGCCGAAGGCTTCCGGGTACCGACCTTTGCCGATCTCTATTGGCCCTTCGATGGCTTCTATGGCGGCAACCCCGAACTGAAACCGGAGAAATCCCGCAGCTATGAATTGCAGTGGCGCAGCCAGCTTGCCCCGACTACCCAGTTGGAAGCCTCGCTGTACCGCACCGACTTCCGTGACCTGATCGTTACCACCAGCGATTTCAGCACCGTGGACAACATCAATCGCGCCCGCGTCAATGGCTTCGAAGCCACTCTGAAGCAGGAACTCTTCGGCTGGCAGGGTGATCTGGGCATCAGCATCATCGATCCACGCAGCCGTGAAAACGGCCACACCTTGCCGAACCGCGCCCGACGTACCCTGAACCTGAATCTGGATCGCCAGTTCGGCGATATCGGTGTGGGCGCCAGCTTTACCGCCGTCAGCAGCAGTTACGGCAACGGTGACAACACCACCGAGCTGTCCGGGTACGGCGTACTGGATCTGCGCGCCAGCTGGCAGGCCAGCAGCGAAGTGGCCTTCGACATGAAGCTTGCCAACGTAATGGACAAGGACTATAGCCGCTTGATGTATACCCATGCCGGACAGGGTTACGGTTACCGGGAGTTGCCCTTCACCGCTATGCTTGGAGTCACCTGGACCCCTGACCTCTGAATGGAATGACTACACACCCCCGCCATCAGCTGCATGCTGAACGCTGCTCCTTTGCCTCGGCCCTCACCGCTCGGGCAGGGGGGCGGCTGCGCCGGTGGGTGCTCTGCCTGGCAGCGATCCTGCTGCCAGTTGGCTTGCCTGCATTGGCAGCGACGCCTGAATCACCCCAACGCATCGTCTCCCTCGATCTATGCATGGACTGGGCATTGGCTCATCACGCCGATCCGGCCCGGGTGGCTGCACTGTCGCCTATGCATCTGCGCTACCCGATCCACTGGATCGACGCTGGCTGGCCTGCCCATGACGGCTCGTTGGAACAGGTGGTAAGTCTGCAGCCCGACCTGGTGTTGGCCGGCCAGTACAGCGCCCTGCTGCTGCGCGAGCGTATGCGAACCCTGAATTATCGAGTGGAGATACTGCCATTACCCACTACGCTGGGGCAGGTGGAATCCTATGAGCGCCAATTGCTGGAGCTGATCGGTCGCAACCCTGACCTCGCGCAACCGGCACCCGTTCGCCACACGCCACAGCCCGACGCCAAACGCCTGTTGCTGCTCGGTTCGAACGGTATCGGTACTGGCCGTGATACCTTCGAGCATCAAATCATCGAACAGGCCGGCTGGCGCAACTATCTGACCGACTCGGGGCATGTGCAACTGGATCTGGAACAGATCGCCAGCGATCCGCCGGACGCCATTCTGTTCGCGGCCCCCGAGCACCAGGCGCTGGCCAACCGCTTTGCCGAACATCCGGTGCTGCGCCGCAGCATCCCGGCTGACGGCTGGCTCACCACCGACTACTGGCGCTGGCAATGTCCCGGCCCCTGGACCTGGGACCTGATAAGGCAACTCAATCAATGGCTCGACTGATCACTCCCGCCCTGCTGGCGTTGTTGCTGGTGACGGCGCTGGCCTCCTTGTCAGTCGGCTCAACCTCGGTGGCCGTACTGGCAGGGTTGGCCGACTTCCTTACCGGCCAAAGCAGCCTGGACGCCATTGTCATCGGTGAGGTTCGCTTGCCACGCACGCTGATTGCACTGGCGGTGGGCGCCGCGCTGGGCCTGAGTGGTGCAGCGCTACAGGGACTGCTGCGCAACCCACTGGCCGAGCCCAGTCTGACCGGTGCCAGCCAGGGAGCAGCATTGGGCGCGGCGAGCGTGTTCTACTTCGGCCTGTTTCCCGGCCTGGGCGCTGCCGCGCCAGGTGTAGCCGGCCTGATCGGCGCGGCCATCGCGTTGCTGTTGATGCTAGCCCTGGCCGGCTCGGCCCGCTCGCATATGGTGATCATGGCCGGGCTGGCTATTTCCACGCTGTGCGGTGCAGCGCTGGCTACCGTGCTGAACTTCGCGCCCAACCCCTACGCCATGCAGGAATTGGTGTTCTGGCTGCTCGGCTCGGTTTCCGAGCGTGGGCTGGAGCATTTATGGCTGCTGCTGCCGGCGTTGCTGATAGGTAGCGCGCTGATTATCAGCCAACGCCGACTGCTCAGCGGTCTGAGTCTGGGCGATCAGGTAGCCCGCAGCATGGGACTGAATTACCGCAATGGCAGCATCATGATCGTGCTCGGTGCCGCCATGCTGGTCGGCAGCTCGGTGGCGGTGGCCGGCAGTATCGGTTTTGTCGGTTTGCTGGTACCACATCTGCTGCGTCCATTGGTACAGCATCGCCCGGAACGGCTGTTGATCCCGGCGGCGCTGGCCGGTGCCATTCTGGTCTGCCTGGCGGATATCGGCGTGCGCCTGTTGCCACCGGGCCAGGAACTCAAGCTGGGTGTGCTGACCTCGCTGCTCGGTGCGCCACTGTTCATCTGGCTGGTATGGAAGGAGCGTAAACGGTGGATCTGATCGATACCCGCCACCTGAGCGTCGGCCAGCGCCTGGTGAACGTCAACCTGAACCTGATGGCCGGGGAAATGCTCGGCATCATTGGCGCCAACGGCGCAGGCAAATCCACCCTGCTGCATTGCCTGGCGGGCATCCAGCCGTATCAGGGCAATATTCGGCTGGCAGGTACGCCGCTGGCCTCGATTGCCGAGCGCCAGCGAGCGCAGCAATTGGGCTTCCTGCCGCAGAGCAGTCACAGCGCCTGGGCATTGTCGGTGCGCGATGTGATCAGTCTCGGGCGGTTGCCCTGGGGGGATACCAATGCCGAGGCCATCGCCCAGGCCGCTGCCGCCGCCCAGGTGGAAGACTGGCTGGATCGCCAGATCGATCAGCTCTCCGGCGGGCAACAGGCCAGGGTCTGGCTGGCCCGCGTGCTGGCCGGGCAACCACGGGTGCTGCTGGCCGATGAGCCGGTGGCCAGTCTTGATCTGTTCCAGCAGCAGAATGTGCTGCGTCTCCTGCGCCACTATGCCCAGAGCGGGCGTGGGGTGATGCTGTCGATCCACGACCTGTCGCTGGCCGCCCGCTATTGTGATCGCCTGTGCCTGCTCCATGAAGGTCAGCTGCTTGCTCTGGGCACACCTGCCGAGGTACTGACCGGCCAGCATTTGCACCAGGCGTTTCAGGTCGATGCGCATATCGACCTGGACAGCGACCCACCTATCATTATCCCGAGGTAAGCGACCATGGCCTTCAAGTTCGGCAAGAACTTCGACGAGATGTGTTATCCCTTCATGTACGAAAGCTCGTCGCTGTGCGACTTCGAGGTCATCACCGATGAGTTGTGCGGCCATATCGGCGCCATCATTTCCCATCTGCCGGACAACATGCCGGACATCGCCACTGACCTGGAGCAGATCCAGCCGCTGGCCTTCCATATCAATGGCTCGATCCGTGGCCGGCTGGCTGTCAGCGAAGAGGATCAGGCCTGGTTGCAAGCCCGCCTGACTCACTACAAGGCTGAAGTCGCCGAGCGCCTGGACGGCTTCGTCCTGCCCCGCGGCACCCCACCCATTCCGCAACTGCACCTCGCCCGCTCCGCCTGCAAGAAAGCCATCCGCGCCATGGTTCGGGTCGATGCGGAAGGCAAGGAAGTTCCCATGCTACTGCCGCGCATGTGCAATATGCTGTGCAACTTCTTCTTTATGTTGACGCTGGTTATCAACAAGCGGCGCGGGTTGATCGAGCCGACCTTCATCAGCCGCAGCTATGGCCGACCGGACAGCTGACAACATGCCTGTTTCGGGCGACTTATCCGTTGCGTGGATGCACCCGCCTGCGTTTTAGTCGAGAATGGCTGCTGTTCATGACGATGTTTTTTATTCAGCGAGTGCTGCGATCAGCAACGGAGAATCAGTATGCGTATTTGTGGTATCGAGTTGACCGGCAATGAAGCCGTGGTGTGCTTGCTCAACGGGGAACAGGGGTTGTTCAATCTGCCGGACAGCCGCATCCGCAAGCTGACATTGAAGAAGGAGCACGCTCGCGCCGACTTGCAGCGATTCCAGAAGGAGCTGGTGCAGTTTCTGAGGGATTACAAAGTGGAGCGCGTGGTCATCAAGGAACGCATGCAGAAGGGCAAGTTCGCCGGGGGCGCCATCAGCTTCAAGCTGGAGGCGGCAATCCAGCTGATTGCGGATTCGGACATCGAGGTCACCCTGCTCTCGCCGACGCAGATCAAGAGTGTCCTGTCAGCCAATCCCCTGCCCGTTCCCTTCGCTGATACAGGGCTGAAGCAGTTTCAGGAAGGCGCCTTTCTGACCGCCTATGCGGGGCACTTCTCCGGGTGATGAGCTTCGCCTGAGTGACGGCGGGTCGGTCGCTCTGCGCTAACCGGGCCATGATGCACTTCTGGATGGCTATGGGACTGACGTGATGTCATCGGCCGCCGGTAGCACCAGTTCGGCAACCAACCCGCCATCGCGATGATTGCTGATGGAAAAGCTGCCTCGGTGCTTCTCGGCAATCAACTGGACGATGGACAACCCCAATCCGCTGCCGGCGCCATCATGCTGCGCCCGCCAGAAGCGCGCAGCCACTTCGGGTATGTCCTCCGCCGCCAATCCCGGGCCTTGATCACGCACCCGGATACGGACCCGCAAATCAGGCTCGCGATGCAACTCGACCGTCACCGGGCTGCCCTGCGGTGAATAGCGCAGCGCGTTATCCAGCAGATTGCGCAGCGCGCTGGTCAAGAGCGAAGCGGGAATGACCGCAGCGATCTCCGTCCCCCCCGGCGGCTCGACCAGGCTGACCCGCGAGCCGGCATCCAGCTCCAGGGGCTCCAGTTCCGCCAAGGCTTGTCGCGCGGCATCGGCAACGGAGGTGGATTGGGCTTCGGGAGACGGCTGGTTGCTGTCCAGCCGCGCCAGCAGCAACAGTTGGTCAAGGGTTTCCTGCAACCGCACAGCCCCCTGCTCGGCGCAGGCCACGGAATCCTGGACCAGTTGGGTGTCATTGCCTCTGGAAAGCGCAATCCGCGCTACTTGGAGATGGGTGCGGACGGCGGTGAGCGGCGTGCGCAGCTCATGGGCGGCATCATCCGTGAAGCGTCTTTCCCGGCGTATGGCCGCGGCCACCCGCTGTAGCAACTCATGCACGGTGTCGATCAGCGGTTGCAGGTCGGCAGGCGCATCGATCGCCGGCAGCGGGGTCAGATCGGCAGGATCACGCCCGGCCAGGGCTGCCCGTACCCGGTCGAAGGGACGCAGTCCCTGCGTGGTTGCCCACCATACCAGGATCAGGCTGCCGATCAGCGCAAAGGCGAACGGCAAGCCAACAGACAGGGCCATATCCCTCAGCAGCGCGCTGCGAACGCCCATCCGGTCTGCCACGGCAATACGCAGGCCGCTCTGCTGCAGCACATAAACCCGCCAGACATTACCATCACGTACATAGGTGCCAAAACCGGGTCCGACATCGGCAATGACCGGTCCGCCCTGCGTGCGCAGCAGCGTGCTGGTGATCTGCCCGCGCATGATGCTCACCTCGCAGGCCAACCCGTCCAGGGTAGCAATATCGATCTGCGGCTGGCTGGGCTCCATGTTCAGTACATCCCTCGGCATCTGTTCGATCAGCCCCGCCACCATCTGCGCCGATGCCTGCAGGCGGTTATCCAGTACCGACTGCAACTCCCGGCGCATATCCAGGAATAGCCACCCGGCCATGATGCTCCACAGGACGCTGAGCGAGATGCCGATGACCAGCAATAACCGCAGCCGGAGGCTCATGCCCCGCCCTCCCCCGACCCAAGCCGGTAGCCCTGCCCACGTACGGTTTCTATGATGTCCTGGCCCAACTTGCGGCGCAGATGATGGATATGGACGCTGAGTGCATTGCTCTCCACATTCTGCTCCAGACCATAGATGCTGTCTTCGAGCTGGGCGTTGCTCAGGATCTGCCGGGGATATTGGAAGAACACCTGCAGCAGGGCAAATTCCCGGCGAGTCAGCTCAACCGGCTCGCCGGAGCGCCAGGCCTGCCCCTGCTCGGGGAGCAGCCGAATATCCCGCCAGCGGATCTCCCTGGCCGTGCGCCCACTGGCGCGGCGCAGCAGTGCCTGCAGGCGGGCGCGCAGCTCATCCAGGTCGAAGGGCTTGGTCAGATAATCATCCGCTCCATCGCTCAGCCCGGCGATTCTGTGTGCCACGGCGTCGCGGGCGGAAAGGATAAGGATCGGCAGATCGCGACCACCGGATCGCCAACGGCGCAGCAGTGTAATGCCGTCTTCATCCGGCAGGCCGAGATCGAGAATCACCAGATCGACGTGGGTAGACCTGAGCACATTGTCAGCCGACCGGGCGCTGTGCACCGTGGTGACGGAGTAGTCGTGGAGCCGCAGCCCGGCGCTGACGCCACTGGCCACCAGCGCATTATCCTCGACCAGCAGTACATGCATATTCACTACCTTTGTTGGCTAGGGGTAGAAGATCGCACCCGAAAATGAAGTCGCCATTAAGAATCGGCTTAACCTGAGGTTAATCTGCCGCCGACAAGCTCAGTCCCCATTCTACTGGGTTATGGAGTGGCAGCATGGGTATGCGCTGTTCAAGACAACTGCTGAAGCAGAGCAGCAGACTCTGCCTTTTACTGCTACTGACGCTGGCCGGCCTGGCCCATGGCGATGACTTTCTTGCGCCGGAGCAGGCATTCCGCCTGCAGGTGCTGGAGCAGGATGCAGAGACCGGACGGCTGCTGCTGCACTTTGATATCGCCGATGGCTACTACCTGTATCGCGACCAGTTCGCCGCAAGGCCAACGGCTGGTGGCACGGTGGAGGCCGGCGAGTTGCCGGCTGGCGAGATGATCGAGGATATGACCTTCGGCCCGACCAGCATACTGCGCAATGCAGTGCAGTGGGAACTGCAGTCCCGTGGCAGCACCGCAGTGGATATTGTCTGGCAGGGCTGCGCCGATGGTGGCCTGTGTTATCCGCCTCAGCAGCATCGGATCGAGTTTGCCAGCGCCAAAATAGCTACCACTGCCAGTGGCAACCTCAGCGTGGCCCCTGCTGCACAACCCTTGACGACCCTCGCCAGCGCCAGTGAAAGCCGGATATTCGACTGGCTGCAAAACTCCTCGCTGCTGTTGACCCTCCCCGTGTTCTTCCTGCTCGGCGTGGCACTGACGTTCACTCCCTGCGTGCTGCCAATGGTGCCAATCCTGTCCAGCCTGATTCTGGGTCGCCAGGTATCGACTGGCCAAGCGCTGCGTCTGACCACCGCTTTCGTGCTGCCCATGGCCGCCACCTACGCGTTGCTGGGTGCAGTTGCAGCACTGCTGGGCGCGCAATTGCAGGCAATACTGCAGAACATCTGGGTCATCGGCACTCTTGGGGGCCTGTTCCTGGTGCTGGCATTGGCCATGTTCGGTATTTTCACCCTGCAGTTACCCTCCGGCCTGCGCACGCGACTGGATGAGCTGAGCCGCGGCACCCAGGGTGGCACTTATATCGGCGCGGCGCTGCTGGGTGTGCTCTCGGCGCTGCTGGTCGGCCCTTGCATGACCGCACCCTTGGCCGCCGTGCTGCTCTATGTGGCGCAAACCGGCGATGTCAGCATCGGCACCGGCCTGCTGTTCAGCATGGGCCTGGGAATGGGGCTGCCGCTCATGGTGATCGGCACTCTGGGAGCCCGTTACCTGCCACGGCCCGGGCCCTGGATGGATCTGGTAAAAGCGGCCTTCGGCTTCGCCCTGCTGGCCACCGGCATCTGGATGCTGGAACGGGTACTGCCAGCGCCGCTGGTGCTGGCGCTGTGGGGAGTTTTGCTTCTCGCGCTGGGATTATCTCTGGCTCATCTGGCAACGACACGGCGACCGTCATCAATGCTATTGTTGCGCACTCTGGGCGTTGCGCTGGGTATCTGGGGTGGCGCGCAGTTGCTGGGCGCCTCGGCAGGCGCGGTGGATCCATTGCGCCCTCTGAGCTGGGCACAACCTAGTGCATCACCAGCCGATGACCCTGCGGGGTCGCTCCAGTTCGAGCCGGTGACCAGCCTGCCGCAATTGCAGCAGCGGTTGCAGCTGGCGCAAACCCAGGGGCAGGCGGTCATGGTCGACTTCACGGCTGACTGGTGTGTGTACTGCAAGGTGATCGAGCGGGACGTCTATACCGCCGATAGCGTGCTACGGAGCACCCATGGCATCACCTTGCTGCAGATCGATGTGACCGACCACAGCGCTGAGCAGCGCGCCTTGATGCGCCACTTCCAGATCGCCGGGCCGCCGACGGTCATGGTCTTCAATCCACAGGGGCAGGAGCAGCGACAGGCACGCCTGGTAGGAGCCTTCGATGAGCAGAAACTGCTCGACAGCTTTGCCCTGATCACCGAATTTCAAGGATATTTTCAATGAATCTGTTCGTCCCGATCGGCCCTTTCTCCCTGCCATTGAATGCATTACTGGTAATGATTGCGGCTGTGCTGGGGTCATGGATCGCCGCGCGGCATGCCAAGCGTCTCGGGATCAGCAGCGAGGGGGCGGTGTGGCTCGCACTGGCGAGTGGCCTGGTGGCCGCACGCCTGGGTTTTGTTTTCAACTACGCCGACGTCTACCTTGCCGAACCATTGAGCCTGCTCGATATCCGGGACGGGGGCTGGAATGCCTGGTGGGGCCTGGCCACCGTCTGGGCGTGCACCCTGCTGATCATCCACCGACGCCCAGCATTGCGCCAACCCATGCTCAAGGGCATCTCGACCTTCAGTCTGATCCTGTTGCTGAGCATTGCCCTCAATGCACTGCCCACCAGCGCCAACCGACCACTGCCCAATCTGCCGGTGACTGCCTTGAATGGCGACAGCGTGAGGCTGCCGGACTTCGCCGGCAAGCCGACCGTGATCAACCTCTGGGCCTCATGGTGCCCACCGTGTCGCCGGGAAATGCCAGTGTTCGAGCAAGCCCAGGCAGAACGCGAGGACATGCATTTCGTCTTCCTCAATCAGGGCGAAGACGGCGCAACGGTACAGGACTTCCTGCGCGATACCGGTCTGGTCCTGGATAACGTGCTGCTGGACCGGATGGCCGATATGGGCCAGTCGCTGGGACAACGCGGGCTGCCGGTGACGCTGTTCTTCAACGCCGAAGGCAATCTGGAAGACATACGCCTGGGTGAGCTGTCGCGCGGCAGCCTGGCCCAACGGCTGGACGCCCTGACACCAGAACTTCTATCGGAGGAAAAATAACCATGGGCAAGATCAATCACCGGCTGACCGGTGCACTCCTGGTCGGCCTGCTGGCCTCGCCAACCCTGACTGCCGCACCGGAGCCGGCAGCACTGCAGCAACTACGGGATATGGGCGTACAGTTCACCGGGACCTTCCCGGCCAAGGGTGGTCTCACCGCCTGGGCCGGCTATCACGGTGACCAGCCACTGGCGGTCTACGAAGCGCCGGACGGCGAACATATCATTCTCGGCAGAATCCTGGACGCCGAAGGCCGCGACGTGAACCAGACCGCTCTGGAGCAGCAGGTCGGCTCGCATATGTCCACGGATGTCTGGGAACGCCTGGCCCAGAGCAACTGGATAACCGATGGCGCAGCAGACGCGCCCATGGTGGCCTATGTCTTCACCGACCTGAACTGTCCCTATTGCAACAAGCTATGGGTCGATGCCCGGCCCTGGATTGACAGCGGAAAACTGCAGCTGCGGCATGTACTGGTCGGCATCATTCGCGAGAACAGCGCCGCCAAGGCTGCCACCCTGCTGACCGCCGAGAACGCGGAGCAGCAGTTGGGGGAGCACGCGCGCCTGCACATGGAAGCCGGCGATGGTCGGATACGTCCCATCAGCGACGAAGGCGTGCCGCCAATGGCCAGGATTCCTGCGCCGATCCAGGCCCAACTGGATGCCAATCACACCCTGATGGCCGAGCTGGGTCTGCGCGCCACACCGGCGGTAGTCTGGCTGGATGAGAGCGGCAAGCTGCACAAGCAGACCGGTGCGCCGGATTCGCTGTTGCCGCACATTGCCGGTCCGATCGAATAATCCAGAGCCGGGCAAGCCGTAGTTCTTTATAGTAGCGGCACCGAATGGTGAGCAGATGAAGTGCTCAAGCGAGAAAGGAGACTAACCGATGTTGGGCACTCGCCAGGAACAGCGCAACACTATCTGGCGGCTAGCGATAGCCCAGGCGCTGGCAGGCGCCAATTCGGTGGTGATCTATGCGACGGGAGCCATTATCGGCGCCACGCTCGCGCCCATCGAGGCGCTGGCGACGTTGCCCATTTCGATCTTCGTGGTCGGGATGGCTGCCTGCATCCTGCCGACCGGCAGAATCGCCCGCCGCTACGGCCGTCGCGCCTCCTTTCTTGCCGGCAGTGCTTGCAGCGTACTGGCCGGTCTGCTGGCCATGCTGGCGGTAATGCTGGGGTCCTTCTGGCTATTTTGCCTGGCGACGTTCTTTGGCGGCGCCTATGCCGCCGTGGTGCTGTCTTTCCGCTTTGCCGCAGCGGATTGCGTCGAACCCGAATGGCGGCCTCGTGCCCTATCCATCGTCATGGCCGGTGGTGTGGCGGCCGGTGTGTTCGGGCCGCAGCTGGTGACCTACACCATGCATCTGTGGGAACCGCCCATGTTCGCCGCCACCTTCCTCGCCCAGGCCCTGGTGGCAGGCCTGTCAGCAATGGTGCTGGCCGGCGTGAGGTTGCCCATGCCCACCGCCGCCGAAATAGCCGGCGGGCGTCCGCTCATTGAACTGGTGCGCCAACGGCGTTTCATCATTGCCGTCATCTGCGGCGCCGTTTCCTACCTGCTGATGAACTTCCTGATGACCGCTGCGCCGTTGGCCATGCGCATGTCCGGGCACACCCAGGAACATGCCAACCTCGGCCTGCAATGGCATGTGATTGCCATGTATGCGCCGAGTTTTTTCACCGGCAGGCTCATCACCCGGTTCGGCGCCGGCCGGATCGTCACCTCGGGCCTCGTCCTGATCGGCGCCTCGGCGGCCATCGGCCTGGCCGGTATCGATATTCCGCACTTCTGGATCATGCTGATCTTGCTGGGTCTGGGCTGGAACTTCGGCTTCATCGGCGCCTCGGCGATGGTGCTTGAATGTCACCGACCGGAAGAGAAAACCCGCGTGCAGGCGCTCAGTGACTTCATCGTGTTCGGCACCATGGCCGTGGGCTCGTTCGCCTCCGGCGGCCTGCTGACGGCGCATGGTTGGGACACGGTGCTCTGGGTGTCGTTCGCGCCCTTGATACTGGCCGTTGCGGCGCTATTGCTGGCAGCAATGATGCGCCCCGCGTCATCCATGGGAGCGGGGCCGCTATGATAAACACTCACCGGCCAGCCTATCCCTCCGGTATGTAGATCATGCGTCCATCATTGAGCCGGTAGGTGACACCGGCGCGGCTGCCCTGGCCTTCTCCTATTTCGCCGCTGGCTTCGTAGCGGGTCAGCTCTTCGCCGTCCTTGATCGTCATTCGCATATCACTTTGCCCAGGATTCTCGATCACTATCACGCTTTCCTCGGTGAAGGGATTAAGCGGGTTCTGGACGATGATCACCAGCAGAATGCCAATCACAACCAGGAACAGGTCGATCAGGTTGACCATGGACAGCAGCGGATCGTCTTCGTCTTCTTCAAGAAAGCGCATCAGACATTTTCCCCGGCGCGTTCCATGCTACGCAATTCCTGCAACAGCCAGCGGCGGCGAACAGTCAGGATAAAGTAACTGATACTGGCGGCCAGCAGCGCCAGTATCACTGCGGAGAAGGCCACCACCAGATTATCGCCGATGCCCTGCGCATCGCTGCGGGTCAGCGCGAGTAGCGCCGGCCCCATCGGGATCATGGTAGCTACCAGCCCCAGCATGGGAGTGCTGCGTGAAGTGATACGCAACCATTCCAGGCGCTGCATGATATGCAACTCCAGATCATCACTGGTACCGCCATGGCTCTGCTGCCAGCTCGCAAGCAGCGGTCGATAACAACCCCGCCGACGCTGCCAGGCTTCCATAGCGAAGCTGCCCAAGGCAATCAGCGAGTAGATCAGTGCGGCGATAATCAACAGCAGCACCGGTGTGAGAAACCAGCGGGTGAGTTCGTATAGTCCGACTTCCAGAGCGTTCATGTTGCTTCCACTTGATATGTATTGATGGGGGTATTGCGATTGGCCCGCTGCTGCTTCCAGGCGCCGAAGAGAATGCAACCGAGCATGCCCAGCAGACCGGCCCAGATACGCCAGGGCGTTTGCGTCTCGCTCTGGGGCGAGACCTCCTGCATGACCTGACCACGCACCGAGGTGCTGTCAGCGGGCTGACTGGCGGCCTGTTCGGCGGAGACTGCCCGGTCATGCGGCTCATTCGCCGTGGCTCCACCAAGGCCGAAGCCGGCGGCCATATCGCTGATGAATTCCACGGTCAACGCCGCGCCGCTATCGGCGCCATGCTCTTCGGTCAGGGCCTGCCAGCGCTCCACCAGTTCGCGGCGGGTTTGCTGGTCGGCGTCCCAGTGGCCCTTGCGGATCGCCTCGACCATACGTTCGATGAGTTGCGCCTGGGCCGTCGGATTGTGTTGCTCGAACCAGGCGTTCAGGTCCAGCTCACGACTGTCCCGCACATAGCTGTCATGTACCGCCTGCCACTGATCGTCGCGCACCATGCTGCTATCGGTGGCTTGCCAGCCCCACAGATTGTTCACGATATTCAACAGCTCCAGGGTGCCGGCGTAGCCCTCCTGCTGCATGGCGCCGATCCACTGGGGATTGAGATAGCGACTGCGCAATTCGCCAGCGAGAAACTGGGCAGCAACGGTGGTCTTGGGGGTGTTCTGACGCAGATCGCTGATATATAGCGCCGGAGCCTGGCCGTTGATCTGCCGCACCGCCTGGGACAGCCCACCGAGGTACTCGAAGGGATGGTCGGTAGACAGTAATCCATTGACCGTGGAGGATCGCGCCAGCACCGCGGCTTGCACTCCCTTGAGTTGTTCGGCAAACAGATTTCCTGTGGGAGGCGGTGCGACCAGTCCGCTGCTGCCGTAGCCATGCTGCAGACGTTGCAGAAACTGCTCGGCCAGCACCGACTCATCTTCCCAAGTAGTGGAGTCCAGCGTCAGCTGGGTGACACCGGTGCCATAATCGCCGGGCGCATTGCTGAAAATCCGTACATTGGCCAGGCGGGAGGCTTGCTCACTATCCAGCCCCTGCATCTCCAGCCGCTCGATCAAGGCGCGGTTATTGCTGGCGAGCGGGTTGTCCGGCTCATTCAATTGCGCGAGTCGGTCGATGGCGTCGGCCAGCAACAGCATGAAGCCATCGAACTGATCACGATAGACACTGGTGACCTGCAAGACCACATCGATGCGCGGCCGCCCCAGCTCGCTGCGCGGGATAATTTCCAGCGCGCGTACCCGGCCACCGCTATCCCATACCGGGCGCAGACCCAGCGCATGCAGCACCTGGCTTTCGAGAATACCCAGATGGCGCATGGCCTCGGACGACCAGAGGCTGAAAGCGAGCTTGGTTGGCGCCTGGCCATCGTGCTCGTCGCGATAGGCTTGCAGCAATTGCTCCAGAGCTTGCTCACCGGCGTCATAGGCGCTGGCGGTAGGCAGCTTGTCGGCCTCGAAGGCATACAGGTTGCGGCCACTGGGCACCTGCGGATTGCGTACCGGATCGCCGCCCGGGCCCGGAGCAATGAAACCGCCGGCCAATCCGGCCAGCAGCGCCTCGATCTCGCCGGTTTCGGCCAGGTTCTGCTGCTGCTCGCGGGCCGTTAGCAACCAGTCATGCAGTTCGGTCCCCTCCAGCCGCTCGATCGACTCTCCGTGCAGCAAATGCCGTGCGAGTAACTGGTAGGCAGGGCTGCCCTGCAACTCGGCAAAATCCAGCGCAGCAGGCTCATCACTATCGAACGGCGTACCATTGGCAGCCGCCACCGCTTGCAGATAGGACGGACCGAGCTGCTGAATCACGGTGCTCAGTTGATGCTCGATAGCGGCGGGCTGTCCAAAGGTATGCAAGCCAAGTGGCAAGCTGTCTGCCGCCAGGGCATGCAGATAATCATGCAGGGCAGCAAAGAAGCCGGGAAAGTCCTGTGCTGCGCCTGTTTCATCCCAGCCGAGGTCGGCGAGCATGCCCTGCTCGGCCACCTGTTCCAGAATGGCCGCAGCCGTCTGCTCACGTACCGCACCTTCTTCCAGCTGCTGATACTGGTGGATCAGGTCATGCAGCTCGCGCAGCTCGTCATACAACCCGGCGGGGGCGAAGGGTGGCGTCTGGTGGCTGACCACCACCGCACGCCCGCGTCGCCGGGCCTGCATGGCCTCGCCGATATTGTCCTGGATATAGGGATAGAACACCGGCAGATCGCCCAGCGCGAGGAATGGATAATCCTCCACTGCCAGTCCGCGGTCCTTGCCCGGCAACCACTCCTGAGTGCCATGGGTACCGAAGTGGATCAACGCATCGGCTTGGTCCTGCAACCAAAGATAGGCCGCCAGATAGATATGGTCCGGCGGTAGCGCGGTATCGTGATAGGACTCGCCCGGACGGCCGGCCCGGGGCGGCTGCGGCATCACCAGCAACGTGCCGAGCTGAGCCCGGGGAATGATGAAATGCGGTTGACCGTCGATCTGGCGCAGCGCCCAATGACTGGCCGGATCGCCCCAGCGCTCCTGCATTTCCTGCTGCACCGATGCGGCCAGGCTGTGCAGCCACTGCTGGTAGGTAACCAGCGGCAATGCCGCTGCCAACTCGTCGCGGTAAAGGGCATCCAGGGTGTCGGGGCGGTAGTAACCGGCGAGCAAGCGCTGGCCCAGATGGATGAACTGCTGCTCATCGGTGGCTGGTACCTGGTAGCCCGCCTCGGCCAGAGCCGCACTTAATGCAGCGAGGCTGCGCGGCACGTTCAGATGCGAGGCCGACAGGTTGCGCTCGCCGCCCGGATGGTTCCAGAAGAGCAGGGCCAGTTGCTTGTCCGTTGGCGGCAGATCCTGCAGGCGTACCAGCCGGTCGATCTTGCCCAGCAGAGCTTCAGCTTGTGCCGGTACCAACCGGGGCTCGCCCTGCTCCACCACGCCGATCACGAGCGGATCGCTAAGACCCCAGGTTTCCGGCACGCCGAGCAGCGTGGCTACGGCATGGGTAGCAATGCCCGAGCTGGACTGCTGCCAATCTTCCAGGCTGCTACGCTGGATAAAGCCCTGTAATACCGGAATACCGAGCTGCCGTAACTCGGCCTGGCGCGCCGTGCCATTTTGCATGTGGGTCAGATTGACCAGCACACGCACATCCGCTGGCTCGACCACCTCGGTCAGCGCCTGCGGATTCTGGCCGTCGATCCAGAACACCAGTGGTGCCTGGCCGCGCTGCTCGCTGGCGTAGATCAGCGCGGCCAGTAACGCCAGTTCGGCATCGGCAATGCTACTGCCATGGGTGATGAAGCCAATGCGCGGCGCCTGCTCAGGCCAGCGATCGTTCCCCCACTGCAGATAGTCCCGCACATTCTCGAATGGCGCTGGCGCATCGGAATGGTAGAAGCCCGCCGCCGGCAGGGGTGCAGCAGGCGGGACCGAAGCTGTGCTCTCACCCGAGCGATGCAACTGCCAGTAATCAAACAGGTGGCGCAGGTTGGTCTCGCCGCCATTGCTGTAATAGCCGATCAATTGCCGGGCAACCGGTGGTGATAGGTTACCGAAAGCCGGTGCGCCACCGCCGACCCGGATCCAGGGCGTATCGCTGTGCTCCAGCAGGTCGCCGAGAAAGACCTGCATCTGTGCCAGATCACCGGGCCGGGGCGTATCGAGAATCAACAGACCGGCCAACAGGTCTGCTGGCTCGGCCTCGCCGCTAATATAGCGACTGTCCAGTTGCAGACCGGCGTCTCCTGCCCACCGCTGCAGCCGCGCCAGCTTGCCCGACAACACGAAGTCATTGCTCAGCACACGGATATCGGGCCCGCTCTCCGACCATACCGGGCTGCTGCCCAGTATGAATAGCAGCATCACTAGCAGTCTGCCCATGGTCAGAAGCTCATGCTCAGGCCGACGTGGTAGGTGCGACCTGGCTCGGGATAGTTGAACAGCATGTTGTCATCCGCCAGCCGCTCATCGCTGAGGTTCTCGATGCCGCCGCGCAGGGTCAGGTCAGGCGTCAATTGCTGGCTCAGTTCCAGATGCCAGAGACTGTAGGCCGGTAATCCATACGCGACGTTGCGACTGTAGCCGAGCTGGCTGCCGACATACTCACCACGCAGCTGTGCGTCGAACCCTGGCGTGGGCGACCATTTCAGGTGCGTGTTGGCCAGATGCCGCGAGCGGCCGGCCAGACGCTGATCGGCGCTGCGATCGATGGCGTCCAGATAGGTATAGTTGATGCCCCAGTGCAGGTTTAGTGGCAGATCCAGTTCCGTCCCCAGCTCGATACCACGGATGCGCGCCCGGTCGACGTTCTCGTAATTGCGCAGCTCACGCCCGCGAATGCCGCAGTCGGCTACGCAGACGGTCTGGATCAGCCCCTTCAGGTTGTTCTGGAAAATGCCGGCGGAGGCAGACCAGCCATCACCGACGTAATCGGCTGCCAACTCATACGTGGTATTGAGTTCCGGACTCAGGTCGGGATTACCGCGGATGGTGAACTGGCCGCCGCCACCGATTGCCGAGTAACCGGGCGACAGCTGCTTCAAGGTGGGCGCCTTGAAGCCACGTCCGCCCCCCCCCCTTGATGGTCAGCGAGTCGCCATGGCTGTATACCAGATAGGCACGCGGGCTCTTCTGCCAGCCATACTCCTCATGTTGGTCAAAGCGACTGCCCAGCAGCAGCGACCAGTCCTCATGCAACTGGATTTCATCCTGCAGAAACACTGCCCGATGCGTTGCCTTGCCCTTGCCGCTGGCCAGGCTGTCATCCTCCAGCCGCTCGCGACGCCACTCGCCACCGAGGCTGAGCAAATGGTTGCCCGCCAGGGGCAGGCTGACGGTGGCATCGGCAATATCATCGCTCATCTTCTGCCATGACTTGCTGGAGGTCGGGCGGCTATCGCTGCTTCCACGGTTCAAGGTGTTGCCATAGGCGCGCACCGTGGTCTTGCCCCAGCTCCAGTTACCAGTGTGGCTCAATGACCACTGATCACGCTCGATATCATCCTGCGATTCGTATTCCACCCGACTATTCGGCCCGGCCGGCTGCTGGTATTGCGCCAGCGATCCTCGCGGCCACTCGCCAGCATGAGATCGACCTGCTGCGCCGCGTCCGGAGTCCAGTGCAAGGTCACCCTGCCGCTCTGCGATTCGCGTCCTTCCAGCTCGGACAACGCTGGGTCATCCCGGTCGGTTGTTGCCTGACGCTTGCGGCTCTCGCCTGTGAAACTCAACCCCAGCACGTTCTCGATCAACGGGCCACCGGCATATACGCCCAACTGATGGGTCTGACCACCCTGCCCATGATCTGGTACACCGCCATTAACAGCGAGACTACCCCGCCAGTTGTCAGTAGCCGTACGGGTAATCACATTGACCACGCCGCCCAGCGCCTCGGAACCATACAGCGCGGACATCGGCCCCCGTACCACCTCGATGCGCTCGATAGCTTCTACCGGCACCCAACCGAGATCAAAGTCGGCATGCGCAATCGCACTGGCGGCGGTGTTGATACGCTGCCCGTTGACCAGTATCAGCGTCTGCTCGGCGCCCATGCCCCGGATACTCACTCCCCGTCGCCCAAGCCCGATACCGGTGAATTGCAGGCCGGGCGCGCCCCGCAGGGCATCCTCCAGATCCTGCACCGGTCGACTAGCCAACTCCTCGCGGGAAATCACCGTAATAGTCGCCGGCGCATCCTGCAGCGAACGTTCAGTGCTGGTAGCCGTCACCACCCGGGATTGCAGGGTGAGCACATCAGCAGCGGCTGAGATTGGCAGCATGGCGGCCAATGGCAGCAATAGAAGATGCTTAGCTTGGGAATAGGTCATGGGTCCGTCCTTATGGCTATAGAGGAAGGGCCGAGACACTATCATGTTATACTATAACAAAACAATAGTGAGCGACTGACCGGATTTCACAGTCCCTGGCGGCTGATCCGTTGCGTATTGATTCAGCGCCACTGACGCCTGCACAGCCTAATCTTTGCAACTGATCCAGCCTCCACGTAGTCCATAGTAGTGCGTGTACTTTCCGCTCTCCTCGGCGTGCGACGGACAGGTCAACTAGCGGAAGGTTTTCAGCCATCCAGCAAATCGAGACTGCTATGAAAAACAATATTGTTGCAGCGCTATGCTTCTCTCTCTGCCTGCTTCCAGGGCATACCTTTGCCCAGAGCGGGGACGGCGCGCGGGGCGGCGGCGAGATCGTCGACATCACCCTGATTGGCGGCGGCACCATGAGTGTGACGCTGGCCACCTGGCTAAACGAGCTGGAGCCCGACTGGAATATCCGACTTTACGAGCGCAGGGACGGCATCGCTCAGGAAAGTTCAGACGGCTGGAACAATGCTGGGACGGGGCACTCGGCTTTCTGCGAGATGAATTACACTCCCCAGGATGAAGATGGAAGCGTTGATATTGCCCGGGCCATCAATGTCACCGAGCAGTTCGAGATATCGCGCCAATTCTGGGCGCACCAGGTCGAACGGGGCGCGCTCCGTGACCCGCAGAGTTTTATTTCCACAGTTCCACACATGAGCGTTGTCTGGGGCCAGGAGAACATTGATTTCCTGAGCGAGCGTTACCAGAAGATGTCGAGCATCCCGCTGTATGCCGGCATGGAATATACCGAGGACAACGCCACGATCGCCGAGTGGATGCCGCTGGTCATGGACGGTCGTGAAGACAATACCCCCATGGCGGCCACTCGTATGGACCTCGGCACCGAGGTCAATTGGGGTGTGCTGACACGTCAATTGGCAGACCACTTAGCCAACCAGCCGAACGTAACCCTGACTACCGGTAGCGAAGTGCGCGAATTGGAGCGCAACGAAGATAATACCTGGCGGATCACGGTCGCGGATGTCGATAGCGGCGAAGAGACTATCGTCAACAGCCGCTATGTGTTCAACGGAGCGGGAGGAGCGGCCCTGTTGCTGCTGCAGGAATCCGGTATCCCCGAAGCCAAGCACTACGGCGGTTTCCCTGTAGGTGGCTCCTTCCTCTACACCACCAACCCAGACGTCGTGTCACGCCACCAGGCCAAGGTCTACGGCCTGGCTGCGGAGGGCTCGCCGCCCATGTCCGTACCTCATCTGGATCTACGTTACCTGGATGGCACGCCAACGTTGTTCTTCGGTCCCTTCGCTACGTTTTCCACCAGATTCCTGAAAGCAGGTTCCTGGACCAACCTCTTCGATTCCATGACCTTCAGTAATGTGCTGCCCATGATGAAAGTCGGGCTGAGCAATTTCGGTCTGGTGCGTTATCTGGTGGGAGAAGTGATGCAGGACCGTGAGGATCGCCTGGACGCGCTGCGTGAATATTATCCCGAAGCCAACCCTGACGACTGGCAACTCTGGACCGCCGGGCAACGGGTGCAGATCATCAAGAAAACCGATGATGGCAGCAAATTGCAGTTTGGTACCGAAGCGGTCGTGTCCGAGGATGGCACCATGTCTGCCCTATTGGGCGCCTCGCCTGGCGCCTCCACCGCGCCACCGATCATGCTCAACCTGCTGACGCGCGTATTTCCTGACCGGGTCGAAAGCGAAGAATGGCAAACCAAACTCAAGGAAATCATCCCTTCGCTGGATATGAAACTGGCGGATGATCCGGAGCTGTTGCGCGAGGTGCGACTCAACACTGCACGGGTGCTGCAGCTGGAAGGTCAGGAAGCGTTTATTCTGGCCAATATGACCACTGACGACAGCAGTGAAGCACAGGCGACCGAGGACAGCAGCGAAACCTTCGAGCAAACTACCGAGCCAGAGAGTGGCGAAGTTGGCGATGTGGAGAATGCTGATGAAGAAGAGCGCAGGGAGAGTGCAACAGACCGATAGGCCACCGCGGGCACAGAACGATCCTAGCTGACCAGAAACAACAAAGCCCCTGTAAAAGGGGCTTTGTTGCGTTTATCTGGCGGAGAGCGAGGGATTCGAACCCTCGATACGCTATTAACGTATACACACTTTCCAGGCGTGCTCCTTCAGCCACTCGGACAGCTCTCCGCAATCTCGGTACTGGGTTTCCCCTGTTCCGAGGCGCGCTAATGTACCTAAACCAAGCCGGTTTGGCAAACGCTATTTCAAGATGCCGCCCCACTGCCGGCGCGATCGCACCCTTGGGTCCAGAGCCGTTTCATGAGAGCCACCAAGGTCGGCGATAAAACGGCTGCCGGGCGCCAACGAGCCAGGATCCAGCGGAAAATCTCCCATCGATCAGCTACAAACACTTCAATTACATGTTACATTATAACAATTCGATAACCACTGAACGATTGCATCTCCCAACCGACATCGAGATTTATCCAATGATTCACCAACTTCCCGTTACCGTACTGTCCGGATTTCTTGGCGCCGGCAAAAGCACGTTGCTCAACCATGTACTGAAGAATCGCGACAACCGCCGAGTCGCGGTGATCGTCAATGATATGAGCGAAATCAATATCGACAGCAGCGAGGTACAGCGCGAGGTAACCCTGAATCGCGCTGAAGAGAAGCTGGTGGAGATGAGCAATGGATGTATTTGCTGCACTTTGCGCGAGGACCTGCTGGAGGAAGTCAGTCGCCTGGCCCGAGAGGGACGCTTCGACTATCTGTTGATCGAATCCACCGGTATCTCCGAGCCACTACCGGTGGCCGAGACGTTCACCTTCCGCGATGAGCAGGGCTCTAGCCTGTCGGACCTGACACGCCTGGACACCATGGTCACCGTCGTCGACGGCGTCAATTTCCTGCGTGACTTCCACGACTCGGAAAGCCTGGCCAGCCGTGGCGAGACGCTGGGCCAGGAAGATGAGCGCACTATCACTGACCTGTTGATCGAGCAGGTCGAGTTTGCCGATGTGATTCTGATCAGCAAGATCGATCTGATCTCCAGCGTCGAGTTCAACGAGCTGTCGGCCATACTCCATAGCCTCAACCCGCACGCGGAAGTCTTGCCTATGAGTATGGGCCGAATACCGCTGGAGAAGATTCTCGATACCGGCCGTTTCGACTTCGAGCGTGCCGCCCAGGCTCCGGGGTGGCTACAGGAAATGCGCGGCGAGCACGTCCCGGAAAGCGAGGAATATGGCATCGCTTCTTGCGCCTACCGCGCCCGTCGCCCCTTTCATCCCGAACGTTTCTACGATTTCCTCACTCGTCCCTGGCAAAACGGTCGGTTGCTGCGCTCCAAGGGCTATTTCTGGCTGGCCAGCAAATACCGTGAAGCAGGTAGTTGGTCCCAGGCAGGCGGGCTGATGCGCCATGACCTGGCAGGAAATTGGTGGCGCTTTGTATCGAAAACTCAATGGCCGCAGGACGAGGAAGCACTACAGTCCATCCTTGCTCATTGGGATGGTGAGACAGGCGATTGCCGCCAGGAACTGGTGTTCATTGGCCAGAACATCAACTTCGAACAACTGACCGCCGAGCTGAACGCCTGCCTGCTGGATGATCAGGAAATGGCGGCCGGCTTGGCCAGCTGGGAGCAGTTGCCCGATCCCTTCGGCGCATGGAGCGAAGATGTTGCCTGACAAGCGCACCAATGGACGATGCGGAAACCCTGCTCAAAGGGCAATGTATTAGAGACTCGCCAGTCACCGCTATCCTGGTAAACTGCCAGACGTATGCTGGCTCGTGGCTGGCTGATAATAATCGATGAGGGTTCCTGGATGAGCGAGCTGGTTTCCTACAGTTTTTCCGATGGTGTTGCCGTATTGGCGCTGGATAATGGCAAGGCCAACGCCCTGTCGCCCGAGCTGTTCGAGGCGTTCAATGCCGCCCTGGACCGGGCCGAGCAGGACCGTGCGGTGGTAGTCATCAAGGGCAAGGAAGGGATCTTCTCCGGCGGTTATGACCTCAAGGTCATGACCTCCAGCCCCGAAGCGGCCAAGGGGCTGGTTGCCATTGGCTCGACACTGTCCCGTCGCCTGCTGGCCCATCCCTATCCGGTAATGACAATGTGCACCGGCCACGCCATTGCCAAAGGCGCCTTTTTGCTGCTGTCAGCTGATTACCGTATCGGCGTCGAAGGCCCATTCAAGATTGGTCTCAATGAAGTGGCCATCGGCATGACCATGCACCATGTCGGCATTGAACTGGCCCGGGCACGTCTGACCCACAGCGCCTTCACCCGTTCAGTGATCAACGCCGAGCTGTTCTCGCCCACCGACGCGGTGACAGCAGGCTTCCTCGATCGGGTGGTCCCTGCCGAGGCACTGGAGACTGAAACCATGGCCATGGCCGCGCAGCTGACCAAGCTGAACATGACTGCCCATCGCAATACCAAGCTGAAGACCCGCAAGGCGCTGCTGGAGTTGCTGGATCAGTCGATCGCCGAAGACAAGCTGCATAATCTCTGATGGACTCCATCACTCAGGCAGTGCTGGGCGCGTCGATACAGGGCGCCCTGCTCGGACGTTGGCAGGGCCGCAAGGCCCTGCTGTATGGAGCGATACTGGGCACGCTGCCGGATCTGGATGTCGTGCTGGACTACGGCGATGCCGTCGCCAACATGACCTATCACCGTGGTTTCAGCCATTCCCTGTTGGTACTGAGCGTCGTGAGTGTGCTGCTGGCCTGGGCAGTGCGGCGTTTTCGTCCGCATCCTGAGTACAGCGGCGTCCGGCTCTGGTTCTGCATCTGGCTGATCCTGATCACCCATGTGTTACTGGATGCCTTCACTACCTATGGCACCCAGCTGTTCTGGCCGCTGACGACGCCACCGGTGGCGATCTCCAGCATCTTCATCATCGATCCGCTGTACACCCTGCCGTTACTGCTGGCGGTTATCGCCGGGCTGGTATTGGGGCTGCGCAGGCGTAGCGGTCTGCGTCTGCAATATGCCGCGCTGGCCTTCAGCAGCCTGTATCTGGCGAGCACCCTGGCGGGCAAGCAGATGGCCGATCACCGGCTGGAACAAGCCCTGGCCAATGCGGGCATCCAGCCGCAAGCCACCTTCACCTCTCCTACGCCCTTCAATACGGTGTTATGGCGTGTGGTGGCGGTAGACGGGGATGATTATTACGAAGGGTTGGTCAGTTGGTTCGACCGCCAGCCAGTGCAGCTTGAGCGTTTATCGCGCCACGCCAGCGCGGCGCAGCCCGTGTTGCTGGACTCGCCACAACACCAGCGCCTGCGCTGGTTTGCCGGTGATCTGCTGCGCTATGACCTGATCGATGACCAGTGGGTAGTCACCGACCTGCGGTTGGGGATGACCGGCTACCATCCATTCCGCTTCGCCCTGGCTACGGTTGGGCCAGACGGGCAGGATGCCGAACTGATCGAGTTCGCCGAGCTATGGCCAGCGCCGAGTGCCGAGCTGCAGGCACTGTCCTGGCTGCAGCGGCGCGCGCTGGATGAGCATTACCCGGTCTCTCTGGTACGCCTGGCCGAACCGCTGACATTGCCGCCCACGCTGCCTTGAGCCCACCACTCAAGGCGGCGCTTAGCGTGACTCCTGATAATCGGCGACCAGTACCGCTGCGGTATCTTCTTCGTGCACCCACTCCCGCCAGATGGCCAGCAGCAACGCCATCAACACCGGGCCAATGAACAGGCCGACCAGCCCCATGGTGGTGACCCCGCCGATCAGGCCAAAGAATGTCAGCAGGAACGGCAGCTTGATCGGGCCACCGACCAGCGAGGGACGGATGGTCTTGTCGACAATGAACAGCTCCACCGAACCCCAGATGAACAGGCCCACCCCCGCCACGGTGTCGCCACTGCCGATCAGGTACAGCGACACCAGGGTGAAGGCGAGCGGCGCGCCTCCGGGAATCAGCGCCATGACCCCGGTGATCAACCCCAGCGCTACCGGCGATGGCACACCAGCGACCCAGTAGGCGATGCCAAGGATGATACCTTCGCCGATGGCGATCAGGCCCATGCCGATGACTGTCGAGGTAACCGTCGCCGGCACCATGCGCGAGAACCGCTGCCAGCGTGCTGGCAGCACTTCCTCACCGACCCGGTCGACCTGCCTAACCAACACGTAGCCATCACGGTACAGAAAGAACAGCGTAATCAGCATGAACAGCAGCGCCAGAGCCAGGGAAAAAGCCATGCCGCTCATGGCCATGATCACACGGGAGATGTTGCCCAGGTGTTGACCACTGGCCATCTGGATGATTTCACTGATGGCGTGGGGATGATTCAGATACTCGTCCCATTGCTCGGCCAGCCAGGAGCCGACCAGTGGCAGTGCGGCGATCCAGCCAGGCACATCGGTCCCTTCACGGTTGGCCTCCACCAACCAGGCCATCCACACCTGCGCCTCTTCCAGGGCGAAGGAAAACGCCATGGTCAACGGCACGATCAGTACCCCGAGAATCAGTAGAATGGCGACTGTCGCAGCCAGCGTTCGACTACCGCCACATAGCCGCAGCAGTCGCTGGAACAGCGGCCAACTGGCAAAGGCGATGATCAGCGCAGCCAGGACCGGGACAATAAAACCGTGGAAGAAATAGATCCCGGCGATGATTACCAGTAGCAATAGCCAGCGTGCCGCAGTATTCGACGGCATGATAGATGGGGGTGGCGTTGTACTCATAGGCTCCCTTCGTTGTCCGTTAATGGCCGGGTCGATTCCACGATCGCCCAACCATCATAACAGCAGGACGCGGAGCGGCAGCGGGAATACTTTTACCAGCTGTTATCCGATGGATGCCGCATAAGTCCGATTGATACACGATGTGGCGCCCATCCTATCGCCCCATCTGCGATAATGGTGCGGTTTTCCGCCCGCGAGATACCCTGAATGCCCAGCCCGGAGGCGCCTTCCGCCCTGAACAGCAGAAATACCCTGCCCATTGCCGCGTGCATGCTGGCGCTGTTCACCACCATTCTTGCCAGCCACATGCCCACCCCTCTGTACGCTGTCTGGCAGCAGAGCTGGGGTTTTTCCGCCACGGCGTTGACTGCAGTCTTCTCGGTGTATGTGCTGGGCGTGGTCATCACCCTGCTGACCTTGGGCTCGCTGTCGGACCAGCTTGGCCGGCGGCAGGTCCTGGTACCGGGCTTGCTGTTCATCCTGTCCGGCTCGATTATCTTCATGCTGGCCGGGGATATCTATGAACTGGCCCTGGCGCGCCTGCTCACCGGTATCGGCACCGGCATGGTCACCGGCGCGGCAACGGCGGCCGTGGTGGAACTCGAACCGGATGGCAACTGGGCCCGGGGCGCGATTCTCACGGCACTGGCCTTCACTCTGGGCGCCGCTACCGGCCCGACAGTCAGCTCACTGATGTTGCGCTGGACCGACCATGGCGATGTGTGGCCGTTTCTGGTGGCCGTGGCGCTGTGTATCACCACTCTGATCATGCTGATAAGCGCGCCCTGGCCTGCCAACCTGGGACAGCGCCAGCCGGGCTTTCGCCTGCGCGCCTGGCGACCCACGCCGATCAAGGTGCCGCGTGCGCTGCTGGGTATCTTCCTGTTCGCTGCTGCGGCCATTTCCCTGGCCTGGTCCACCGGCAGCCTGTATTCGTCGCTGGGGCCGACCCTGGCACGGGAGCTGATCGGCATCGATGATCTGGCCATGGCCGGGTTGTTCGCGGCAGCGTGGCAGCTGGTGGCCGGGCTGAGCCAGTTTGCCGCCCAGCGCCAGCCGCTCAATCGGCTGATCATCGCCGGCCCACTCCTGCTGATCACCGGCCTGCTCGCACTGGGCGGCGCCGTGTGGCAGGCATCGGTCTGGCTGTTCATCGCGGCAACCCTGATCACGGGTATGGCTGCCGGTGCCATTGGTGTGGTTGCTACCGTGTCGATCGCCCGCGCGGCGCCCCCTGCCGAACGGGGCGCAACGACCTCGGCCTTCTATCTGGCCGCCTACCTGACCATGGCCACCGTGGTGCTGAGCATCGGTTTTGCCAGTGATCAGATCGGCCTGGTGAACAGCATGCTCGGCTTTATCGGGCTGATCTGCTGCGCGGCGCTGAGCATCATGCTGTTGCGCCACCGGCTTCAGCCATAGAACCAGCGCCAGAGGAAGAAGCACAGCATGCCGCCGGCGATGGTCGCCAGCAGATTACGCCAGCGGGCGGCAATGAGGATGGCGGCAACCCCGCCGACCAGGTAAGCATTATCCAGGGTCAATTGCAGGCCATCACCGTCCGGCATGAGCATGATCGGCGCAACAATGGCCGTCAGCACCGCCACCGGCACATAGGTCAGCGCCCGCGCCACCAGCGGATTGAAACGCACCCGGTGGCCGACGGCGAACAGGGTGTAGCGGATGACGAAGGTGATGACCGCCATACCCAGGATCAGGGCAATCTCGAAGCTGCTCATTCGACCTCCGGCACAGTCAGGCGCTCTCGCCCCGCTGCATGCTCAGCCAATACCCCGGCCACAACTCCGAGCAGCGCCGCCAGCATCAGGCCCAACTGGTACGGCAGCCCATGGGCCAGCACCGCAGTACCGCCCGCCACCAGGGCGGCGATGATCATCGGCCGATTGCGCAGCAGGGGCACGACAATGCCGATGAAGGTGGCCACCATGGCGAAATCCAGCCCCCAATCAGCCAGCCCCGGCAGCGCCTGACCGAGCAACACGCCGACGAGGGTGCAGACAAACCACACGCTGTACATGGCCAGGCAGGAGCCCAGAAAATACCAGTGCTTGTGTTCCAGCGGCCCCTTGTCGAGCAGGTAGTGCCGGTGTACCACGGCAAAGCTTTCATCGGTCAGCCAGAACGCCAGCGGCACCCGCCAGCGTTGCGGCAGGTGCCGCACATGGGGCAGCAGACTGGCGCTGTACAGCGCATGGCGCAGGTTGACGATCAAGGTAGTCAGCAGAATCACCACCAGCCCCGCACCAGACGCCACCAGACTGGCAGCGACGAACTGGGCGGAGCCGGCGAACACCAGCGCGGACATGGCCAGCGTCGCACTGATCGACAGGCCGGAGGAGACGGCAAGGGTGCCGAAGACGATACCGAACGGCAACGCGCCAACCAGCATGGGAATGGTATCGCGCATGCCGAGCAGCAGCTCTCTCGAACGTGACATCATGATCTCGATTGTTGGTACGGAAGGAGACGCCCGAGGGGGCGTCATCGGATTCTATCAGCTTGCTCGTCCGCCGCGTCAGAGATTGACGTAGCGACTGATCAGCGCTCGCAACGCCGCCGGCTTCACCGGTTTGGGCAGGTAATCCAGGCCATTGAGGCGGATACGCATGATCAGCTCATCGCGCCCGTCGGCGCTGATCACCACACCCGGCAGCGTGGTGGCGGACAGCTCTCGCAGCCAGCTCATCAGCTCGATACCGGTATCGCCATCATCCAGGTGGTAATCGACCAGGACCAGCTCGGGGCAGAAACCCGAGTCCAGCAACTGCTGCACTTCCCCACGATCGCGGGCCACCGCGACATTGCATTGCCAGCGGCTCAGCAGGCTGTTCATGCCGGTGAGGATATTCGGCTCGTTATCGATGCACAGCACCTGGGCACCGCTCAGTGCCGGCGCGCTTTGCGCGTGGGGTGTGCGGGTCCGACGATCATAGCTGTCCACCGGCACCGTCACGCTGAATACACTGCCATGGCCCGGCCAGGAGCGCACCGCCAGCTCATGACCCAGCACCCGGCACAGGCCATCGGCGATGGCGAGCCCGAGACCCAGTCCCTTCTCAGCCTGAGTGCGATGGTTGTCCAGCCGCTGGAATTCCTCGAAGATGGTTTGCAGTTTGTCCCGCGGGATACCCGGCCCCTGGTCCCAGACCTCGATGCGCACCTTGCCTGGCAACCGGCGCATGCCCAGTACCACCCGGGAATTGGCCGCGTAACGGAAGGCGTTGGTGAGAAAGTTCTGCAGCACCCGGCGCAGCAGCCGGATATCACTGCGCACCCGCAAACGGCTGCCGTAAACCCGCAGGTCGACGCCCTGCTCCGCCGCCAGCGCACCGAATTCGATACGCAGCGGCTCGATCAGCTCGGTGAGCTGGAAGCTGCTCCATTCCGGGGTAATGCGGTCGGACTCCAACCGCGACAGGTCCAGCAGATCGGAAATCAGATCCTCGGCTGAGCGCAGTGAGGTGTCCAGATGCCGTACCAGCTCCTGAGCTTCCTGTGGCAGGTTGGGCTGATGCGCCAGCGAGGCGGAGAACAGGCGTGCCGCATTCATCGGCTGCATCAGATCATGGCTCACGGCGGTGAGGAACCGCCCTTTGGACTGGCTGGCCTGCTCGGTCTGCGCCTTGGCCTGGATCAGCGCCTGGTTCAACTCGGACAGTTCCCGGGTACGCTCGACGACCCGCTGTTCCAGCCCCTCGTTGGACTCCTTGAGCCCCTTCTCGGCTTCGCGGAACGCGGTAATATCGGTAAAACTCATGACAAAGCCGCCGCCGGGCATCGGATTGCCAATAATCTCGATCACCCGCCCATTGGGAAACAACCGCTCCGAGCGATGGGCGGTGCCCCGACGCATCCAGTTGACCCGCTTGTCCACATGCATCTGCGGATTGCCCGGACCACACAAGCCACGCCGGGCATTGCACAGGATAAGGTCGGCGATCGGCCGGCCGATGGTGATCAGCCCCTCGGGATACTGGAACATCTCCAGGTAGCGGTGATTCCAGGCCACCAGGCGCAGTTCCTTGTCCACCACGCTGATGCCCTGGGTGATATTTTCGATAGCGCCCTGCAGCAACCCGCGGTTGAACTGCAGTACCTCGGACGCCTCGTCGACGATGCGCACCACATCCTCGAAGTGCATGTCGCGTCCCTCGATCGCGGCCTTTACCACCACCCGCGCCGACGAGGCACCCAGCACCCCGGCCAGCAGGCGTTCGGTCTGGGTGATCCAGCTGCTGTCAGCAACCTGGCTCGGGATAAAGGCCACATCCTGGGCTTCGGCAAAGCGCTCGAAACCGGCGCGGGCGCGCTCGTCACCGACGAAGCGTGCGGCCAACGTCAGCAGATCATCCACGGTGACCCGCAGCATCGCTCGGCTGGGGCCGTCGGCCCATTGATCGCCGTCCAGGCTGACGAAGCGGCTGGCCTGCCAGTGCTCCAGCACCCGGGTGCGACTGAAGGTGGATACCACGACGAATACCGCAAAGTTACAGCCCAGCGCGATCATGCTGCCCAGGGTAAGACCATCGACTGGCAAGCCGAAGGCATTGCTGTACATCTCGGCCAGCAGCGGCCAGTCCGCGGTGCCATTGATGCCCAGCACCGGCAGAATCAGCAGGTATAGCCACAATCCGATACCCACCACCAATCCGGCGAACACGCCGGTGCGATTGGCCTGCTTCCAGAACAGCGCGCCGAACATCGCCGGTGCCAGCTGGGCGATGGCGGCGAAGGCGATCTGCCCGGTATTGGCCAGACTGCCGGCACTGCCGATCATGCGATAGACCACGTAGGCCAGCAGCAGGATGATTAGGATACTGCTGCGGCGGATATTCAGCAGCCAGCCGCGGAACTCCTCGTAGGAACGCTCCGACTGTTTCTGCTTGCGCAGCAGCAGCGGCAATACCACGTCGTTGGACACCATGGTACTCAATGCAATCGCCGCCACGATCACCATGCCGGTAGCCGCCGAGGCCCCACCCAGGAAAGCCAGCAACGCCAGTACCGGCTGCCCTTCCATCAGCGGCAGATTGATCACGTAGGAGTCGGGGGAATAGGCCGAGCCGAAGCTCAATTGTCCGGCCAGGCTGATCGGCACCACGAACAACCCGGCCAGCACCAGATAGGCGGGAAACACCCAGCGCGCCATACGCAGGTCGGACGACTGGATATTCTCCACCACCGTCACCTGGAACTGCCGGGGCAAACAGAGAAACGCCAGGATCGCGATGAAGGTTTGGAACAGCAGATTGGTGTGCATGGTCTCGCGCTGCCAATATTCGGCCAGCTCGGCGCTGTTACCCGCCCGCTCCAGCAGATCGGCGAAACCGCCGAACAGCCCGAAGGTGACGAACACCCCCACCGCAATGAAGGCCAGCAGCTTGACCAGCGACTCGAAGGCAATGGCCAGCATCATGCCGCGATGGTGCTCGGTGGCATCCAGACTCCGGGTGCCGAACAGGATGGTGAACAGCGCCAGCAGGAAAGTCACCACCAGCGCGGTATCCTCCGCTCCCTGCGCGCCTTCAGCCAGGGCCGCTCCCTGCCCCGTCAGCAAGGTAAAGCCCAGCACGATGCCCTTGAGCTGCAAGGCGATATAGGGCAGTACGCTGACCAGACACAGCAGCGCCACCACCACCCCCAAACCCTGGGATTTGCCATAACGCGAGGCAATGAAGTCGGCGATGGAGGTGATGTTTTCCTGTTTGCTGATCGCCAGCATCCGGGCGTACAGCCGCCAGCCCAGCATGAACAGGATCACCGGACCGATATAGATCGGCAGGAAGTCCCAGATCTGGCCCGCCGCCATGCCCACCGCACCGAAGAAGGTCCAACTGGTACACCACACCGCCAACGACAGGCTGTAGACCCAGACCCGCACACGCGGGCTGAACTCGCCCGTCTGCCGATCACCCCAGAAGGCGATGGCGAACAGGCAAGCCATGTAGATCAGGAAGGTGGACGCAACCAGTCCGCCGGAAAGCATCATTGACGGTCAATCTCGAAATGAAGAGTGCGTAGTCTGGCAGGCAGCGGTCACTTTGCCCAGAAGCGGCGCCTCAGACCTAAGTCGAAGTATCCCTCAACCGCCCAGCAGCACCAGCCCCCAGACCACCGCAATCAGGAACAGACTCAACATCTGCGCGGCGCTGCCCATGTCCTTGGACGCCTTGGACAACGGATGCCGTTCCAGGGAAATACGATCGATAGCCGCCTCGATGGCGGAATTCAGCAACTCCACCACCAGCGACAGCACCACGCAGGCGATCAGCAGGGCCTTGGCGACCGCCGACACCGGCAACACACAGGCGACCGGAATCAAGACCAGCGCCAGCCAGACCAGTTGTCGGAACGCCGCTTCACCCCGATAGGCGACTTTGAGCCCATCCAGCGAATAGCCACAGGCGCGCCAGATGCGTCTTGCGCCGGTGATGCCTTTATAGGGGTTTTCCGTCGGCTCCATGTTCAGGAGTGCGACTGGCGGCCCGACTTGGCCAGCTCCATATGCTGCAGCGCGAGGGCCGCCTGGGTGCGGGTGCGTACCCCCAGCTTGCGGAAGATGGCCGTTACATGCGCCTTGATGGTCGCCTCGGACACGCTCAGCTCATAGGCGATCTGCTTGTTCAGCAAACCATCGCAGACCATGCTCAGAACCCGGAACTGCTGCGGAGTCAGACTGGCCAACTGGGCACTGATAGCTTCTTCCTCGGCACTCAGCGGGGCGACATCCTCATTGACCTGCGCCGGCCAGCAGACGTCGCCATCCAGCACATCCTGCACCGACGTCTGGATATCCTCCAGGCTGGAGGATTTGGGAATGAAGCCACTGGCGCCAAAATCCCGCGCACGCTTGACCACAGCGGCCTCTTCCTGGGCGGATATGACGATCACCGGCACATGAGGGTAATGGCTGCGCAGCAGTACCAGGCCAGAGAAGCCGTGGGCGCCGGGCATGTTCAGATCGAGCAGCACCAGATCCCAGCTGCTGCGCTGGTCGAGCAAGGCCTGCAATTCGGCAATCGAACCGGCTTCGGTCAACTTGATTTCGGCGCTCAGGCCACTGCTCAGCGCCTGAAACAGCGCGCTGCGAAACAATGGATGATCGTCCGCAATCAGAATCTCGTAGATGGGCCCCATGCCGCTTCCTGCCTGTGTCGTGTGTCCGGATATGTCATCGCGCAGCGACACAGCCTGACATCGGAGACAGCATCCGTCAATTTGTTTGCCGGAACCTGATGGCTCATTCGTGGTCTTTCTCCGGTTATGCTGCAACGCTCGGATCGGCTGCACGTTACAGGCGGTCACGCAAACGGATACAGTAGCCTCCCTTGCTGCGATCATTACCAGCCTCGAAGCCAGCAGGAGCCGTCAGTCCATCACTGAGGAAAATTCCTCCCTCCTCAGAACCAGTCGGGGCGAAGGCGGTCACAGATGTACGCTCGCAGATATGAATACAGCCCGGTGGAGAACCTATGCGTTACCTTATCGTCATGATTGCCCTGTTGATCGCCCTGCCCAGCCAGGCCGCATCTTTGCGCGAAACCCGTCTGGAAGCGACGTTGAAGAGTGTCGCTCAGCAAAGCAGCAAGGGTACCCCGCGGCAGGTCAATGCCAATATTGTGGATGAAGGCTTCACTGCCGAAGGGCAGGAGCTCATCAATCACCTGACCGTGGACCCTGCTTATGCCTCGCGCATGCAGAGTGACCCACTGGTAGTGCGCAGCCAGCTGCAAAGCAGTGTTTGTGCCGACCAGCGCTTTCGCCGTCTGCTGGACATGGGTGCCACGTTGACTTACCACTTCGTGCTGGCTGACTCCAACCAGCCGGTGCTGACCCAGAGTTTCGTGGCCGATCACTGCCAGGCCATGTAAGCATGTCGGGAGCAAAGTAGCCCCACATGGAGTCAGTTCGAGAAGTAGCCACCGAAGCCGCGATATTGCATGAAGCGTTGCTGCCTCGCTCGCTCCTTGAGGTCACTGGCCGGACCTTCAGGGAAGCGTTTGGCGAAGGCCATCTGGGCCAGAGCGGCCCAATCCCAGGCACCATCACGCAGTACTTCGTCGATCAGCCGCTCGGCCACGCCGCGCTGGCGTAGCTCTTCGCGCAGCCGGACCGGGCCATAACCGCGCTGGCTGCGGGAATAGACGTAAGCCTCGCAGAAGCGCTCATCGCTGAGCAGCCCCTGCTCCTGCAACCGATCCAGCTCCATTTCCGCCATCTCGGTTGCTGCGCCCCGCTGGCGCAGCTTGCGCACTAGCTCGGCGTAGCTGTGTTCGCGCCGGGCCAGCAGATCCATCGCCGAGCGGCGGATAGCCGCCGGGGTATCCAGGCTCTGTTTACCTAACACGCGTCAGTTGCCGATATCAGCCGTCAAGATCGGCATTCTCTTCGACCGCAGCCGTCTTGCTGCTGGCCTTGGGAAGCAACTCATCACGGATGGCCTTTTCGATCTCATCGGCGATCTGCGGGTTGTCAGCCAGGAACTTGGCCGCATTGGCCTTGCCCTGCCCGATCTTGTTGCTCTTGTAGCTGTACCAGGCGCCGGACTTCTCGATCTGACCGATCTGCACGCCCAGGTCGATGATCTCGGCATTATGATAGATACCGGTGCCATACAGAATCTGGAACTCAGCCTGACGGAACGGCGGTGCCACCTTGTTCTTCACTACCTTGACTCGGGTTTCGCTGCCGATCACCTCGTCGCCTTCCTTCACCGCACCGGTGCGGCGAATATCCAGACGCACCGAGGAGTAGAACTTCAGCGCGTTACCGCCGGTGGTGGTTTCCGGGTTGCCGAACATGACGCCGATCTTCATGCGAATCTGGTTGATGAAGATCACCAGACAGTTGGCGTTCTTGATGTTACCGGTAATCTTGCGCAGCGCCTGGGACATCAGACGAGCCTGCACGCCGACGTGGTGGTCACCCATGTCGCCTTCGATTTCGGCCTTGGGCACCAGTGCCGCCACGGAGTCGACGATGATCACGTCCACGGCGTTGGAGCGCACCAGCATATCGGTGATTTCCAGTGCCTGCTCACCGGTATCCGGCTGGGACACCAGGAGGTCATCCACATTCACGCCCAGCTTGCCGGCGTACTCCGGATCGAGCGCGTGCTCGGCATCGACGAAGGCGCAGGTGGCGCCGCTTTTCTGCGCCTGGGCAATAACCGACAAGGTCAGCGTGGTTTTACCGGATGATTCCGGACCGTAGATCTCGACGATCCGGCCCTTGGGCAGACCGCCCAGGCCCAGGGCGATATCCAGGCCCAGCGAGCCGGTGGAGATCGACGGGATCGCCTGACGCTCGTGGTCGCCCATGCGCATGACCGCACCCTTGCCAAATTGACGTTCAATCTGACTCAAAGCCGCTGAAAGCGCCTTCTTCTTGTTGTCGTCCATTGTGCATCCTCTGGTATGGGGGTACGCGAGCGCCCCGGAAAAATGGAAAATCAAAACACTGTATGTATGGTCAGTGATTATTCCACAGTTGTCCGGAATCGCCTACCCCCTTTCATCGAGACTGTGCGGCGATTGGCAACGCCTTCTGCTTCGCCCCTGCAACGACATCTACAGACACCTTAATGGGAGCGGCTTGCCCGCGAATGGGTGCCGAGCAACGCTATCGCGCCCTCGCCAACTTCTCCAGCTCCATAATCAATCCCTCCAGGCCATGCAACACCGCCTGGGCGCGCACGTCCCGGCGGCTGCCCTGGATGCGCCGACATTGACTGAGCACACCTCGATCACGGACAGCCCAGCCAAACCAGACGGTACCCACGGGCTTGTCCGGCGTGCCGCCCTCGGGCCCGGCAATCCCGCTCACCGCCACCGCCAGATCCGCCCCGGCGGCCTCCAGCGCTCCCTCCGCCATGGCCCGCACTACCGGCTCGCTGACTGCGCCGAACTGCAGCAGGTCCTCTTCACTCACATCGAGCCAGCGCACCTTGCTGTGATTGGCATAGGTGACGAAGCCGGTATCGAACCAGCCGGAACTGCCGCTGACCCGGGTTATCGCCTCGGCAATTCCGCCGCCGGTACAGGATTCGGCCGCGGTCACACGCAGGCCCTGCTGACGCAATGCATTGCCCAGTCGGGCGGCGGCGGAATCGATCAGGGGATCATATTGCGACATCGCATGCTCCTCATTCTTACGCTTAAAAGACGGCACCGTTTGTTAGACTATGCCCTTTTCTTGCAGAACTATCGATCAGGGACCTTCATGAGCCGCGCCGAGAAATCCGTTACCCACACGCCGATGATGCAGCAGTACTTTGGCATAAAGCAGCAGCATCCCGATCAGTTGCTGTTCTATCGGATGGGTGATTTCTACGAGTTGTTCCACGATGACGCGAAAAAAGCCGCGCGGCTGCTGGATATCACCCTCACCGCCAGGGGTAATTCCGCCGGCCAGCCGATCCCTATGGCCGGCATTCCCTTTCACGCCGCCGAAGGCTATCTGGCCAAGCTGGTCAAGCTCGGTGAGTCGGTGGTCATCTGTGAGCAGATCGGCGACCCGGCTACCAGCAAGGGGCCGGTCGAGCGGCAGGTGGTGCGCATCCTCACTCCCGGTACCGTAAGCGACGAAGCATTGCTGGATGAGCGCCGCGACAATCTGCTAGCCGCGCTGGTGGGCAACGAGCGACGTTTCGGCCTGGCCACCCTGGATATCAACAGTGGCCGCTTCACCGCCATGGAACTGGGCGGCTGGGAAACGCTGCTCGGCGAACTGGAGCGCCTGGCGCCGGCGGAACTGCTGATTCCCGACGACTGGGAAGCCAATACGCCGATCGAGCGGCGCCGCTCGGTGCGCCGCCGCGCGCCCTGGGAATTCGACCAGGACAGCGCCTTCAAGACCCTGACCCAGCAGTTCGCCACCAAGGATCTGGTCGGTTTCGGTTGCGCCGACCTGACCCTGGGCCTCGGCGCTGCCGGTGCACTGCTTTGCTACGCCAAGGAAACCCAGCGCACCGCCCTGCCGCACCTGCGCAGCATTACCCAGGAGCGCTTCGAGGACAGCGTCGTGATCGACAGCGCCAGCCGCCGCAATCTGGAGATTGATTGCAACCTGGGCGGCAGCCGCGACAACACCCTGCTCGATGTGCTGGACCACAGCGCCACCGCCATGGGCAGCCGTCTGCTGGCCCGCTGGCTGAACCGCCCGCTGCGCGACATGGCAGTGCTGCAGGCGCGCCAGGACAGTATTGCCGGGCTGATCGATGGCTACCATTACGAGACCATTCACCCGGTGCTCAAGGGCATTGGTGATATCGAGCGCATTCTCGCCCGCGTCGCCCTGCGCTCGGCCCGTCCGCGGGACTTGGCGCGTCTGCGCGATGCACTGGCCACCCTGCCGGAGCTACAGGCCACGCTGGAGCCGGTAGCCACCCCGCACATAGGGCAGCTGGCGAGGATCGTATCTACCTATCCGGAACTTGCCGAGCTGCTGCAGCGGGCGATCATCGACAACCCGCCGGCGGTAATCCGCGATGGTGGCGTGATCAAGACCGGTTATGACAGCGAACTGGATGAACTGCAGAACATCAGCGAGAACGCCGGTCAGTACCTGATCGACCTGGAAACCCGCGAGCGCGAGCGCACCGGCCTGTCCACCCTCAAGGTCGGCTACAACCGCGTGCATGGCTATTTCATCGAGCTGTCCCGCGGCCAGTCGGCCGAGGCCCCGGCCGACTATATCCGCCGGCAGACGCTCAAGGGCGCCGAGCGTTTCATCACCCCCGAACTCAAGGAGTTCGAAGACAAGGCCCTGTCGGCCCGCAGCCGTGCCCTGGCCCGGGAAAAGCAGCTGTACGATGAACTGCTTGATCGCCTGAATGATGATCTGGCCCACCTGCAGGACAGCGCCGCCAGCCTGGCCGAGCTGGATGTGCTGACCTGCCTGGCGGAGCGCGCCGCCAGCCTGGATTACTGCCGACCGACCTTCGTGCCCGGCAGCAGCCAGCTGTGCATCGAACAGGGCCGCCACCCGGTGGTGGAAAAGGTGCTCGACGGCCCCTTCGTGGCCAATGACCTGCAACTCACCGCCGATACCCGCATGCTGGTCATCACCGGCCCCAACATGGGTGGTAAATCCACCTATATGCGCCAGACGGCATTGATCGTACTGCTGGCTCATATCGGCGCCTTTGTACCGGCGGCGAAAGTTGAGCTGTCGCCAGTCGATCGCATCTTCACCCGCATCGGCTCCAGCGATGATCTGGCCGGTGGCCGCTCGACCTTCATGGTCGAGATGAGCGAAACGGCCAATATCCTGCATAACGCCACTGACTGCAGCCTGGTGCTGATGGACGAGGTGGGCCGCGGCACCAGCACCTTCGATGGCCTGTCGCTGGCCTGGTCCGCCGCCGAATACCTCGCTCAGGTGCGGGCATTCACCCTGTTCGCCACCCATTACTTCGAACTGACCGCGCTGGCCGATAGCGATCCGGGGGTCGCCAACGTGCATCTGAACGCCACTGAACACAACGAGCGCATCGTGTTCTTGCATACCGTTCTGCGGGCCCGGCGAGCCAGAGCTACGGCTTGCAGGTAGCTCAACTGGCCGGCGTACCGCGCCCGGTGATCGACCGGGCGCGGCAGCATCTGGCGGACCTGGAACAGCAGAGCCTGCACCAGACGGCGAGCGGATCGGTACGGGACAGCATGCCGCTTCAGAATGATCTGTTCGCCGCGGCGCCGCATCCGCTGGTGGAGGCTCTCCAGCGCCTCAAACCGGACGAATTGAGTCCGCGCCAGGCACTCGAGCTGCTGTATCAGTGGAAGACGGAGTTGGGCTGAAATAGCGACAAATGATAGCCATTATCATTAAAGCTGCAGCCAAATGACGCAAGCGGGTAAAAAACATCCAGCGAAGTGCCCCACCGGGAAATTTGCTGCTAGAATACGCGCCATCTTTTGGCACGCCTTTTGGGAGACCTACCATGACCTTTGTTGTGACCGACAACTGCATCAAATGCAAGTACACCGATTGCGTTGAGGTATGTCCTGTCGACTGTTTCTACGAAGGTCCGAACTTCCTGGTCATTCATCCCGATGAGTGCATCGATTGCGCCCTGTGCGAGCCAGAGTGCCCGGCCAACGCGATTTTTGCCGAAGATGAGGTGCCGGAGAATCAGCAGGCCTTCATCGAGCTGAACGCCGAACTGGCCGACGTGTGGCCGAATATCACCGAGAAGAAGGACGCCCTGCCCGACGCGGAAGAGTGGGATGGTGTGGCGGACAAGCTGGAGCATCTGGAGCGCTGATACCAGCGCCCTGCTCGGCGTAAAAAAGGCTGACTTTTATTTAAGTCAGCCTTTTTTGTGCCCGCCATTCACTCAACCTGAACCCCAGACGCCGCTGGCTATAGAGCGCAGCCGGTCTCATCCATGGGTAGACTCTCCGTCAAGGCTGAGCCCATTTACCACAGAATGAATACATGAGCAGGTGTCGACGATGCGCCAGCCGGCCTCGGTCAAGCGGTAACGGTCTTCATAGAACCCACCCAGCTGGCGGGTGATGCCCGTTTGCGGGTTCAAGTTGAAATAGAACAGCGCCCAGCGACCGCGCGCCTCGGTCGCCGATTCGAGGACCAGCTCTGGATTGCTGCCATGATGCAGATCGACAACCTCCGGCCGACAGGCCAGCCGGGTGTACAGTGCGAGGAAGTCGTCGCGGTCATGGAACACGCCCAGATCCCCGTAATCGATTCGAATCGGCCCCGGCGCGAAACAGTCGCGGATCACCTCTGTCTGCTTCAGGTCACAGGCATTCAGGTATCGATATTTCAGCTGGCGGATCTGCTCCAGGGCTTCGAGCTGGTAGAGACGCTGCTCCAGCGTCATCCGACTTGTCACTTGCATCGTGATGTCTCCTTCATCCTACCCGGGCCGGGTGCGTCGGTACCGGCGCGCCCAGCTGGTGGCGCAGCGATGCTGGCTGGCGACCCTCGCTATCGATAATCCCGTAGCGCAGCGCCTGCTCGGCACTGATCAGGGTCTGGCCACTGAGTTGTTCCAGTTCGGGATCATTCAGCAAGGCGTGGATGACCCGCCCATTGAATTCAGGGGTTTCAGCCTGAGCCAGGAAGGCCGAGTAATCCACGCCACTGGCGGCGCCGACCAGGGCGCTGCGCTCGGTGTGCTGCAAACCCAGCCACAGGGACAGGGCCGCAACACCGGTGCCCTCCAGGTCCACCGCCATGTCGGCAGCGAGCTTGTCGCAACCGGCCTTCTGCGCACCATAGGCGGGGCCGTGCATATAGCAGTTGGCGCCGTAGGACGAAATAAAGACAATCAGCCCGCGGGATGCCGCAAGTAGCAGCGGGACGGCGTGGTAACTGGCCACATAGGCCGAGCGCAGCCCCACATTGAGCATCTCCACCATGTCCAGCGGCTTGGTCCAGAAGGGTCCAGGCGCGACCAGTTGGGAATGCAGGAAGGTGGCATTGTTGACCAGCAGATCGAGCCGCCCCTGCTCCCGCTGTACCCGCCCGAACAGGCTGGCGACCTGGGCGTCGTCCGCATGGTCGCAGGCCACCGCGATGCCGCGGCCTCCGGCGCGATTGATCAACTGCACGGTCTCTTCCAGGCTACCACCCAGCAGTTGGCCGTTGACCTCTTCCTGCCCCTGGCCACTGAGGGTACGGCCGGTCACATACACGGTCATGCCGGCAAAGCCCAATGCCACGGCGATTCCTCGCCCCACGCCGCGACTGGCTCCGGTTACCACCGCAATTGCAGGTTGTTCAGACATGACTCCGCTCCAGGAAAATTTATCCAGTTTCCTTTTTAAGACCTGGGGGCGCCGGCCACATCGTCTGCTCGGACGACAGCCTGCAAGCTCGTGGTCGCAATGGAGCACCCCAGCGGCTGTTCGCACTATTTATCAGGTATAAAAAAACCGGTGGATCACCACCGGTTCTATCACGGCCTTGACCAGCTCAACGCGAACGCGGCATGCCCAACCCGAACTGGGCAATAAGCTCGCGCTGGATCTCGTTGGTACCACCGCCGAAGGTCAGGGTCACGCAGGCGCGTACGTCGTACTCCAGCTCACCGAGCAGGAAGGCCGCAGCACTGCCCTCGCGCACGAGACCATTGGCACCGACCACTTCACTGAGCTTGCGCAGGATATCCACCACCGTCTCTGACCCATACACCTTGGTGGTCGAGGCCAGTGCCACGTCCATGCGCCCCTGATCCAGATCCGCGGCGATGCGGAAGTTGATCAGACGCATGGCGTCGATCCGCGCATAGCACTCGGCCAGCAGGCTGCGTACCCAGGGCTGATCGGTCGCACGGCGGCCCTGCTCATCCTCCGCTCTGGCCCACAGATAGACCTTGCGGAAGATACCCACTACCCGATCCGACCAGGAACCCAGGCCCAGACGCTCATGGTTGAGCTGGGCGGTAACCAGCTGCCAGCCCTTGTTCAACTCACCGACCAGACGATTGCTCGGCACGAACACATTGTCGTAGTAGGTGGCTGCGGTCGGGTTGCTACAGGTCGGGATCAAGGTATTGGAGAAACCCTCGGCCTTGGTATCGACAATCAGGATGGAGATGCCCTTGTGCCGGGCCTCCTCCGGATTGGTACGTGCCGCCAGCCAGATGTAGTCGGCGGAATGGGCGCCGGAGGTCCACAGCTTGTTGCCGTTGACCACGAAGCCATTTTCCTCGACCCGCGCCGTGGTTTTCAGCGTGGCCAGGTCGGAACCGGCCCCCGGCTCGGAGTAGCCGATGGCGAAGTTGATTTCCCCAGCGGCAATCCCCGGCAGGAAGGTCTCCTTCTGTTCCGCCGAGCCATGCTGCATCAATGCCGGACCAACGGTGCTGATGGTCACGAACGGCAACGGCGCGCCGGCGATGTTGGCTTCCTCGAAGAAGATCAACTGCTCGGTCGGGCCGTAGCCCTGGCCGCCGTATTCCTTCGGCCAGCCGACCGCCAGCCAGCCGTCCCTGCCCATCTGCCGCACCAGTTGGTTGGCCGAGTCGGAGCCCTCCGAACCGCGCAGTTCACAGCGCAGCTCATCGCTCATCAGGTTGTTGAAATAGTCCCGCACCTCCAGGCGCAGCTTCTTCTGTTCCGCAGTCAGATCGACATACATAAGCTGCTCCTCAGGCCACGCCCAGAATCAGGCCACTGGTCGGTACGCCGGTGCCAGCGGTAACCAGTACGTTTTCCACATTGTCTACCTGGTTCACCGAACTACCGCGCACCTGCCGCACGCCTTCGGCGATACCGTTCATGCCGTGGATATAGGCCTCGCCCAGCTGCCCGCCGTGGGTGTTGATCGGCAGGCGCCCGCCCCGTGCATGGTGCCCGGCACGAATGAATTCCTTGGCCTCGCCGCGGTCGCAAAAGCCGAACTCCTCCAACTGCGGCAGTACGAAGGGAGTGAAGTGGTCATAGATCACCGCAGTCTGGATCGCATCCGGACCCAGGCCCGACTGACGATAGATCTCCCTGGCCACCACACCCATCTCCGGCAGGCCGGTGATGTCGTCACGGTAGAAGGACGTCATGCTCTGCTGGCCGTCGGCGATACCCTGGGAGGCGCCCTTGATGATCACCGGCTTCTGCTTGAGATCACGCGCCCGTTCGACCGAGGTGATGACCATGGCCACCGCGCCGTCGGACTCCTGGCAGCAATCCAGCAGGCGCAGCGGGTCACAGATCCAACGCGAATTCTGGTGGTCTTCCAGGGTGATCGGCTTGCCGTAGAAGAACGCCGCCGGGTTGGTCGCGGCAAAGTCGCGCACGGCCACGGCGATACGGCCGAAGTCCTCGGTGGTGGCGCCGTAGGTGTGCATATAGCGGCGGGCGAACATGCCGACCCAGGAGGCCGGGGTATGGAAGCCGTGGGGCATGTACCAACCGTAGTTGACGTTGTCGAACAAAGGCGTATCGCCGAAGCCATAGCTACCGGTACCGAAGCGATACCAGGAGCGCTCGTTCATCGCCCGGTACACCACCACGGTTTTCGCCACCCCAGTGGCCACCGCCATCGCCGCGTGCATCACCGGGCCGCAGGCGGCGCCACCGCCATGCGGTACCTGAGAGAAGAACTTGACCTGCTCGCAGCCGAGCAATCGGGCGATCTCGTACTCCGGCACCTTGTCCACGGAATAGGAGCTGAAACCGTCTACATCCTTGGGATCGATACCGGCATCGGCCAGCGCCGCCAGGGTCGCTTCCATCGCCAGACGCAACTCGGTACGACCGGAATTCTTGGAAAACTCGGTGGCACCCAGGCCGGCAATCGCTGCCTTGCCGGAAAGCAATGCATCATTCATCTGTGCGTCTCCGTTATGCGGGCAGAACCAGGCTGACCGTACCGGCCGCGTGGTTGCCCATGGAATTCTTGCCCTTGAGGCTGATTACGACCGACCGCGTGGCCTCGTCCCGCTCAGTCACCTCGCCGCTGAAGGTCATGGTGTCGCCGGGATAGTTGGGCACACCCAGCTTGATGCGGATATCGCCGAAGCTGGCCAGTGGTCCGGCCCAGCCCTCGATGAACCGCTGCACCAGCGCGGTGGTGGTGAGGATATTCATGAAGATGTGCGGCGAGCCCAGCTCCCGGGCCGCTTCGACGTCATGGTGACCGGGGAAGTAGTCGCGGGTGGCGATGGCGCCGCCGTTGATCAGGGTCACGGTGACCGGAATCGACAGCTCGGGCAGTTGCTCGCCGAGGCTGGTTTCAGCAAAGGTTCTTGTTTTCATCGAGGTCATATTTCCATCCAAGCTTGTCATTGTTGGCCAACCAGTCACCGAGACGCTCGAGAGTGGCAGCGGAACCGCCCAGCACCAGGCTCAGGTAGCGGCTCCAATAGAGAAAACGGTGAATCGGATAGGTCAGGTCAACGCCGATACCACCATGCACATGCTGGGTCTTGTGACCGATCAGGTGTGCCGCCTCGGTACCCAGGTAGCGGGTGGCGAAGGCTTCGGAATCGCTGGGCAGACCAGCGTCCAACCGGTAGCACAACTGATACAGGGAGGTCCGCAGGCCCTCGATGGCGATATGGCAGTCAGCCATGCTCATCTGCACCGCCTGGAAGGTACCGATAGCCCGGCCGAACTGCTCGCGCTGGTTGACGTACTCGACGGTCCGTCGCAGCTGTTCCTCACTGACGCCCAGTTGCACCGCCGCCACCGCGGCAATGGCTCGCTGCTCCAGCCAGCGCACTGCCGCCGCAGGCAATACCTGGGCCGCATCGAGCAGCACATTGGCACAACGCACATCCGCCACGGCCAGACCGTGATTGGCGATGCCCGGCAACAGCTCGACACCTTCGCTGCGCGGGTCGAGCAGCACCAGGCACGGGCCATCGGCGCTGTCGGCGACCAACAGCAGTCGATCGGCCTGGGCGGCGATATCCACCGCACTGGCCTGACCCTGCAACAACAGGCCACCACCCTGTTGCACCACTTGCAGCTTCACTCCCCGACTGGCCGCCAGGCCCTGCAACGACAGGCTCAACAGCGCCTCGCCGGCGGCAGCCTGTTCGATCAACTCACGCTGGCTGTCCGCGGCATATTCGATCAGGCAGGTAGCAGCCAACTGGTGCTGCCACAGCGGCACCTGGCCAAGACCGACACCCTGGGCCCTGAGCACGCAATACAGGTCGGTAATACCCATGCCGCTACCACCGAAGGCCTCCGGAATCGCCAGCGCATGCAGACCCGTATCGATACAGGTCTGCCACAAGGGCAGCATGAACGGCTGCTCATCCAGGTCGAATTCGCGCATGCGCTCATCGGTGCAGTAGTCGCGGAACACGCTGTCGGCCATCTCGGCGATGGCGCGCTGGTCGTCGCTCAATGAAAAGTCCATGGCACGCCTCCTGTCAGCCCACCGGGCGGAATTGCGGCAGGGTCTGCCGGTCGTCGAAACGCTGGAACTCCACCTGCAGGCGCTGGCCAATCTGCAACTGATCCGGCTCCACGCCCACCAAACCGGCGATCAGGCGCACGCCCTCATCCAGTTCGATCAGGCCGATCGGGTTGGGGTAGTCGAATGGCGGGACTTCCGGGTAATGCATGACCACAAAGGAATACAGGCTGGCCTTACCGCTGGCCTCCAGCGTGTCCCACTCGAAGCTGTGGCATTTGATGCATACCGGCGCCGGTGGATGGCGCAGGGTCTGGCAGTCGGTGCAGCGCTGGATCAGCAGCTTGCCGGACTCGCAACCTTCCCAGAAGAAACGGGTATCGTCGCTCTTGCCCGGCAGGGGGCGCTTGGCCTTGGGCGCTTCCGCTTTCTTGTCCGCAGGTTTGGCGGCCTCGGGGCGCTGGGCCGGCCTGAACTTGAAAACGCGGAACAGCTGGCGACCCACCTCTTCATCGGCAGCGCCGTTCTCGCCCTGGGAGAAATAGGTCATCAGCACAGTGACGAAGAAGCCGGTACCCAGCGGGGTAGTCTTCTCCTCGCTGATGCTGTCCAGCTTGCTGGAGAAGTACAGGCGCTCCCCGGCAATCACCGGGCGGTCGAAGTGCAGGTCGGAGTTGACCGCCACCACCGCCGGATAACCGTAGGGCTCAATGACCTTGAGCACCTCGAAGTTGTTCTCCTTGCTGGAGCCCTCCGGGAAGTTCTCCTGATCCAGCCCCCCCATGCCCCACACCTGCAGCATGCCGGGCGGCGCAACCACATCCGCATGGCCCTGGGCGCGGGCGAATGCCGGGTCGGTATACAGCGGATTCTGGATACCCATGATCTCGCACCACTGCCGGATCATGGGCGCGTTCACCCGATCCCAGGCGTAGACGCGGCCGTACTCGCGTCCGACCATGGCCTGTATCTTGTCTACCAATTCTTGTTCAGCCAAGTTCGTCTCCTGATCGTTCTATTGGACGCCGCCGCCACCGGCTGCGTCGGGTTGGGTCACGCCTTGCCGGCAGTAGAGGCAGCCAGGAATGCTGGCCGTTCACCGCCACCGTGCAATAGCAGGTTGGTACCGCTGAAATAGGCCGCCATTGGCGAGGCGGCATACAGACAGGCATTGGCGATATCCTCCGGCTCTCCCATGCGGCCAGCGGGAATACCCGCGCCGACCGCGGCAATGCCGGCCTCGTCGCCATAATGCAGATGGGATTGCTCTGTGCGGATCAGCCCCGGGCTGACAGTCAGCACTCTGACCTTCGGTCCCCATTCCACCGCCAGTGAGCTGGCCAGCGCGACGATGCCAGCCTTGGCCGCACCATAGGCGGCGGTCCCGGGCGACGGACGCGAGGCGCTGACCGAACCAATGAAGATGATCACGCCACCCCCGGCCTGTTGCTGCATCAACTGGTTGGCCTGCTGGGCAATGTTCAGCGGTGCCAGCAGATTCAGGCGGATAATGCTTTCACTGAAACGCGGCGAGGCGGTGGCAGCGTCGGCATGGGGACTGCCACCGGCATTGTTGACCAATACATCGAGCCGGCCGCTCAGCTCACGGATACGCTCGAATACCGCTGCGGTGGCTTCCACATCGCGGACGTCGGCGGCCAGGAACTGCGCCTGGCGACCATCGGCCTCGGGCAACTGCTCGGGCTGCTGGCGACCACAGACGAACACCTCGGCCCCGGCCGCCAGATAGGCACTGGCGATACCGGCACCGATACCCTTGGTGCCGCCAGTGACAAGCACTACCTTTCCACGGTAATCCAGTTGGCTGGGAAACTGCATACACCACCCCTCATTTGATGTCATGGCATCACTCTATTGCGCAGCCATCCATGCCACTTCGTCTGAACGGACGATGAAGCACAGCAGCGCCAACCCAACAATCGAAGCCAACTCCCATTCCTCTGCATTCAAAGGCCCAGCATGTCTTCATCGGATTCCCCCTGCGTCCTGCTTGATCTACCCGCTCCGGGCGTCGCCAGGCTTACCCTGAACCGGCCTACAGTGACCAACGCCCTCAGCCTCGAATTGCAGGCCCTGCTGGCCGACCATTTCAGCCAACTGGCCGCCGACCCGCAGATCCGCTGCATCATCCTCACCGGTGGCGACAAGGTGTTCGCCGCTGGCGGCGACATTTCCAGCATGGCCGGGGTTGGCGCCATCGATATCTACCAGCGGCATACCGAGCGCACCTGGGCACCGATCCAACACTGCCCCAAGCCGGTGATCGCTGCGGTGTGCGGTTATGCCTACGGCGGCGGCTGCGAGCTGGCGATGCATGCCGACATCATCATTGCCGGGCGCAGTGCGCGTTTTTCCCAACCGGAAATCCGCATCGGCATCATGCCCGGCATCGGCGGCACCCAGCGTCTGGTTCGTGCCGTCGGCAAGGCCAAGGCCATGCAGATGGCATTGACCGGCAAGCCGATCAGCGCCGAGCAGGCATATATCGCCGGGCTGGTCAGCGAGTTGGTGGATGACGACCAGGTGCAGGACGTCGCGCTGGAACAGGCCCGCTTGATCGCCGAGATGCCGCCACTGGCGGCCGAGCAGATCAAGGAAGTGATCCTCGCCGGTATGGACGCCTCACTGGAGGCCGCCCTGGCGTTGGAACGCAAGGCCAACGCCCTGCTCTTCGCCTCCCGCGACCAGAAGGAAGGCATGCAGGCCTTTATCGAAAAACGCCGCCCGCAGTTCAACGGCAATTGACAACAGGAAGAGGCACAAATGAGCGAACTGTTTTCCCTTGAAGGACAAGTAGCCCTGGTGACCGGTGCTGGCCGCGGTATGGGCCTGGGCATCGCCGAGACCCTGGCACGGCTGGGCACTACCGTGGCGATCAACGACTTCTACCCCGAACGGGCCGAAGCCGCGGTACGGCAATTGACCGAGCAGGGTCTCAAGGCCGTCGCCGCACCCGCCGACGTGACCAATTACGAAGCGGTGCAGGAAATGGTCAGGAACATCGAAGCCCAGCTTGGCCGCCTGGACATCTTCGTCTCCAATGCCGGCGTACCCGTAGATGGCATGGGCTACTGCAAATTCATCGAGTCATCCCGCGAGGACTGGGAGCGCTTCGTCAATCTGAACATGTTCGGCCTGATGAACGCCTGCCATTGCATAGTGCCGGGCATGATCGAACGCGGTTACGGGCGCATCATCGCCATCACCTCGGAATCCTGGCGCGCCGGCCTGCCGATGGGCATCGCCGCCTATGCAGCCTCCAAGGCCGGTGCGGTTGGTTTTATCCGCCACCTGGCGGCAGAAACCGGACGCAAGGGCATCACCGTCAACGCCCTGTCGCTGGGCACCATGAACAACTGGGACTCCGAGGAACTGGCGAAGAAGACCTGCTTCGTGCCGCGTGCCGGCTCACCGCAGGATGTCGGTGCCGGCGTGGCCTACTTCGCTTCCCGCGAGGCGAGCTGGGTTACCGGCCAGGTGCTGCCGCTCAATGGTGGCAGCCTGACTGCTTAAGACGAATGTCCGCATGGAAAAATCCCGCCTCAAGCAATTGAAGCGGGATTTTTTTGTGGGCTTCATGGTGCCGACGCTGGCCAGCCTTGCTCAGCGGCCGGCTCGGCGTGCTGCCTCCGGACCGAAGTCACGGGGCGACAGGCCGCCCTGGTTGAGGGTATAGCCCTTGGGCTGCTCGTTGACCAGGTTGAACGCCAGGTAGCTGCGCGCCTGCAGGTCATGGTACAGGCCTACGCCGGCCTGCCAGGTCTGCGCTTCCGGCGCATAGTAGTAGTTGACCATCGAGGTGCGCCACAGGCCGCCACGGGCATCGTAGTTGTCACCCATGATCATCAGCCAGCTGTCCTCATCCACGTACATGTGCCGCTTGGTGTACAGGTGACGATAGTTGTCCTTGATGTTGGCCTCCAGCACCCACACCCGCCTCAACTCATAGCGCATATGCTCGGGGTTGACGTGGCCCGGCGGCAGCAGTTCGCTGTAGGTGAGGTCCGGTGAATGGATCGTGTAGGCATTGGAGGGAATGTACATCTCCTGCTTGCCGACGATGCTCCAGTTGTAGCGCTGGCCGGAGCCGTTGAAGATACGCACCTCGTCCACCGTGATCGAACCACCGGAACCGGGGAACTGCATGTCGTAGCCGTATTCCGGCGACTGGCGAACCCGGCGCGTGCCCGGATCGTAGCGCCAGCTCTGGCGCGGCTCCTTGGCATGGTCGAAGAACTCCATACCGGTATTGACCTCGCCACGATCACGCTGCGGCAGCAGGGTCTCGTTCAGGTAGAACGAGGATTGCCCCGTGGTGGTACCTATCTTGCCGGGTTGCAGCGGCGGTGCCAGGTTGCGCGAATGCACGCGGCCCCAGTTGATGCGGCCATTGTTCAGCACGTAGGCGTTATCCGAGATATATTCTTCGGTCCAGGGCCGGAAGGTGAAGAACGACGAGGTCCACATCAGCTCCAGGCCGGTTTTCGGGAACGGGAACAGGATGCCGCCGGTAGTGCCTTCCACCCCTTCGCCGTCACTGACGATGCGAGCGGACTTGGCGTTTTCCAGCGTGGCCTGGCAGACGGTGTCGGCGAAGCGGAAGTCGCGCCGGGTTTCATACACCGGGATACGGAAGGTATCGGGGTAGGTTTCGAACAACGCCTTCTGCCCCGCCGACAGGCGATCGGCATGCTCGGCCATGTTGGCGGCGGTGATGACGAACAGCGGTTTGTCATCGGCATAGGGATTCTGCGGGTGCGCACCCGTGGTGTTGAGTTCCATGCCATCCGGCGCGCCCAGCCACTTGCCGGTCCAGGCGGTGATGCTGCCATCGGCGTTGCCGGCTTTCTCGGCACCGACGCAGGTCAGGTCGTTGCCCAGCCGGGCGATTTCCTCGGGCGTGGCGGCAGCCTGGGCCAGACCGGCCAGCAACAGCCCCTGAGCGATGATAAAGGCACCCGTGACAGGTTTGATCTTGTGCATTGCGGCATGCTCCTCAGAAAGTGTATTTGACGTTGAACGACAGATAGTCGCGGTCGGCCATGACTCGCCCCTTGTCAATATCGGGGGATGACAGGTAGTTGACCCAGGTGGCGCCCACCTCGAAGTTGCCCAGGTAGGCAAAGTCCGCCCCCAGGGTCAGAGTCTTCTCGCCCCGGCCCAGGCCCTGATAGGCACTGCCGTCGAGATTCTGCTGCCAGGTGCCGGACAGGCTCAGGTCCCAACCGGTAAAGATGCTCGGGTAATCCAGAATGACACCCAGACCCAGCAGGGTACTGGAGCGGGTCTGGCCGTCGAAGACGTAGTCGTCGTCGGTCGTGGTGATGCCGCCAGCGGTCACCGACAGGGTGTCCGCATCGAGAATATGTTGATTGACCAGCTCACCCATCAACGTGGTCTGGCTGGCAAGGCTGTTCGGCCCCAGCATGTACATGAAGTTGGCGCTGGCCATCAGCAGCTCACCCGTGGTGGGCGCCCCACTGGCCACCATGACCGGAGCGTCCTGACGCAGGCTGATGTCCGAACCCAGCTGCACGTCACCGACCTTGGAGCTCAGGCTCAGACCGGTCAGCTTGATATCCTCGAAGTAACCGAATTTGATTACCGGCCCCGCGGCGTCCAGCTTGTCGATGCTGCCCAGCGAGGAATAGCGACTGTTACCGGTCATATCCAGGAACATGGAAGCAACGCGGTCGTGGTAACGATAGTGGTAGAGTCCGACCTCAGTATTGAAGTCGATATTCCAGCGCACTCCCAGACCCCATTGACCCGAATCACGAGGATCTCGGTCGCCTGCGCTGGCGACTACGGCACCATCGGGCAGATTGCTGATCACTCCAGGCGCAAAGCGCATGAACTGTGCACCAGGGCCAAAGAAATCAGTGGTACTGAAGAAATCACCCACCGGGTTGAGTCGGGTCTTTTCCCACTCCAGCTGGTAGAAGCCGGTGAAGGCCAGACGGTCGTTCAATGCCCAACTAAAGGACAGCTGGTTGACCGGCAGATAGGCATCCTTGGCCTCGGTACCCGGCACGTTGAACTTGGTCGCGTCTACCGGCGCCTGGCCCTGGCTGATGTTCGGCCAGAACAGGCTCTCGCCCCAGGCCACCAGATGCCGACCGGCATTCAGCGACAGGTACTGGTCATCGCCGATCGGCCAGTTGCCGTAGACATAGGCATCCAGCAACTGGAAGCGGCTGCCGCTGTCGTTGCGGGTCTTGCTGACGAAGCGCTGATGATCGCCGGGCTGTGCGACCACACGGTTGACCATGTCGGCCGCATCGTTGTCATTGTCGCTCTTGTACACATCGTCGTAGAAATGGCTGCCACGCACTACCGCACCATAGTTATCCTTGGTGACAATGATCTCACCGAATACGCTGACCCGGTTGTTGATCGGCGCGTAGCGGTCGAAGTTGCGAGTGCCATCGTCGTTGTTCAGGCTCTGCAGGTACTCACTGTCGGCACTGCGGGTACGCAGCGAATAGGTGTAGTTGGCGGTGATCTGGGAGTCGATGACCAGTCCGTTATCGAACTCGATCGAAGGTAAGGCGAAGGCCGCCGGGCTACCCAGCACGGCCAGCATGGCTGCTGCCAGAGGCGTATGCCGCAGCATCAGCCCCGCAGTTTTTTTGCTTTTGTTGTTCACTGTCTGCTCCTGATGTTGTCATTCACACACCCTCGGTGGGTGAATGGCCAGTATCAGAAATGCCGACAGTTGCCCGCATACCTCATACAGAGTATGCAGGCACCTTTGTCAGCCAGCCAGTTCGCGGGCCAGCACCAGCTTGTCGACCTTGTTCGAGGCATTGGTCGGCAGTTGCTCGAAAAACTCCACCCGACGCGGCACCTTGTAGTTGGCCATGCGCTCCCTGCTCCAGGCAATCACCTGCGCCTGATCCAGCATCTCGCCCTGGCGCAGCACCACGCAGGCACAGCCCACCTCGCCCATGCGCTCGTCGGGCACGCCCAGCACCGCCACCTGGGCGATGGCCGGATGCTCACTGAGCGCAGCCTCTATTTCCGCCGGATAGCAATTGAAGCCGCCAACGATGAACATGTCCTTCAGCCGTCCGGTAATGCGCAGGTTGCCCTGTTCGTCCAGGCTGCCGATATCACCGGTATGCAGCCAACCCTTCTCGTCGATGGCAGCGGCAGTGCCCTCTGGGTCACCGAAGTAGCCCTGCATGATATGGAAGCCGCGCAGGCAAATTTCCCCATTGGCACCCTGCGCCACAGGCTGGCCCTGGGCATCAAGTATCGCCATCTCGGTCCCGGGGATCGGCCGGCCGCTGGTGGCGGCGATCACCTCCGCCGAGTCCTGCGGGTCGCAGATGGTCGCCAGGCCACCACACTCGGTCAGACCGTAGGCGGTGGTCACCACACTGCAACCCAGCTCGTCACGGATGCGTTGGATCAGCACCGGCGGGATGGTCGAGGCACCGGTCACCGCCACCCGCAGGCTGGACAGATCAGTGCTGCTAAGGCGGGGGTGATCGAGCATCGACAGGTACAGGGTCGGCGGCCCCGGCAGGATGGTGACGCGCTCCTCGGCGACCCGGCGAAACACCTCATCGGCGTCGAATACCGGCTGCGGCAGGATGGTCGCACCGCCCAACAGACAGGTCAGCCAGCCGGCCTTGTAGCCGAAGGAGTGAAAGAACGGATTGACGATCAGGTAGCGGTCACCGGGCACCAGCCCGATGACCCGCACATACTCGTTGAACGCACGCAGGGACTGCCCATGGGCACACATCACGCCCTTGGACTTGCCGGTGGTGCCGGAGGTGAATAGCAGATCGGACAGGTCGTTCGGCTGGATCGCCAACGCACGGCTGCGCGCCTGCTCCAGGGGAACCGCTGCACCCGCGGCGATAAACTCCTCCAGCCGCTGATCTCCGCTGCGCTGTGGTTCGCCATCGATGACCACCATCCGTTCCAGGGTGGCGGGACGATGGGCATCCAGCAGCGCCGGGTAATCGGTACCGAGGAAGCTGCCCTGCACCAAGGCCAGTCGAGCGCCGCTGCGCTCCACCACATCGGCGGCCTCGGCCCCCTTCATGCGGGTATTGAGCGGCACCAGCACCGCACCAGCGGCCTGCAGCCCCAGCGCCAGCAGCACCCATTCGATACTGTTGGGCGCCCACAACACCACACGGTCGCCCTTGACGATGCCGGCGGCGGTCATTGCCCGGGACACCTGTAGCATATGCTGTGGCAGATCGGCATAACTGATGCGTCGCCGACCATCCTCCAGCGCCACAGCCGTCCCATGCAACTCGGCGGCCCGCAGCACCAGCGCCGGGATCGACGCGGGCAGATCTTCAAAGCTCGGGAAAACACTGGCCATCAGTTCAATCTCACTTGTTCATTCAGGGAAACGCAGGTGCACACTGGCGCTGGTCGCTACCGCCTGACAGGCCAGGGTCCAGCCCTCGTTCAGCTCCTGCTGGTCCAGCGCCTCGTTGTGCAGCAGATCCACCGAACCCTCGACCAGGGTGCACATGCACGTGGCGCATGAGCCGACCAGACAGGAATGCGGAGCCGGCAGGCCCTCACGGCGCATGGCCGCCAGCAGCACTTCACCCTGCTGACAGTCGATTTCATGTGTGTTGCCATCCAGCTCCACGGTCAGCCGGGTCGCCGCCGCGCCGGCATGCTCGACCACCGACAGTACCGGCTGCTCGCTTTCGCTGGGCAGTGAGACGAAGCGCTCGACATGGATGGCCTGGCTGGGCAAGCCAGCGCGCTTGAGCGCCTCGACACCGGCATCCATGAACGGCGCCGGGCCGCAGATGAACGCCTGGGCGTGCTCGAAGCCGGCCGCCAGATGCGCCAGCTGCGGCACGCTCGGATTGCCCTGTACGCTGCCCAGCCAGTGCACCACCTGCAACCGTTCGGGGTGCTCGCGCACCAGGCCGAGCAGCAACTCCTGGAAGATCACCGATTTTTCATCACGGTTGGCATACACCAGTCGCACCCGGCCCTGGGCCTGGCTGAGGACCGAACGCAGGATAGACAGCACCGGCGTGATACCGCTGCCGCCGGCCAACAGCAGGAAGTCGCCGTCCAGGCTCCTGGGTACGAATACCCCGGCCGGCACCAGCACCTGCAGTCGATCGCCGGGCTTGACCTGGTCGCACAACCAGTTGGAGCCACGCCCGTCTTCCACCCGCTTGACCGTGACCCGCAGATTCTCCCTGGCATAGGGTGAGCTGGACAGGGAGTAGCAGCGCGGCAACCAGTCGTCTCCGCTGGGAATACGCAGGGTCAGGAACTGCCCGGGCCGGTACTGGAAGCGCTCGGCCAGTTCCGGTGGCACTGCGAACTCGAAGGAGCAGCTGTCATGGGTCTCGGCGATGACCGCAGCCACCGTCAGGGAGATATAGTCGGGCGTTGTCATATCAGATACTCATCACGAATTGTCCACTGTCGACCCGCAGCTCAATACCGTTGACCGCGCGCGATTCATCCGTTGCCAGATACAGCACCGCGTCGGCCACATCCTCCGGCAGACAGGCACGGTTCATCGGATCGTGATCAATGGTCAGGCGGGCCGGGTCCAGACCCTGGGGATAGCTGGCGCGGGTCATCGCCGTAAGCACCCCATCCGGGTGCACCGAGTTGCAGCGAATGCGGTATTTGCGCTTCCGGCAATGTACCGCCACGCTGCGCGTCAGGGCCGCCACGGCGCCCTTGCTGGCCCCGTAGGCCAGGTAATCATCGCGGGCCGCCAGCGCGGCAATCGAGGAAATGTTGATGATTGACCCACCGCCGCCGCTCTCCTTCATCAGCGCCACGGCAGTCTGGCAGCCGAGAAACACACTGTCGGCATTGACCCGCATGAGCTTGTGCCATTGCTCCAGGGTCGCGTCCTCGATACTGCCGGGGATCAGGATACCGGCGTTGTTGACCAGGATGTCGAGCCGCTGGAAGCGTCCGCGCACCAGCTCGGCCAGCGCCTGCCAGTCAGCCGGGGCGCTGACATCCTGGCGCATGAACAGCACCTGCTCGCCCAGCTCGGCGGCGATGCGCTCACCGTCCGCCACATTCAAGTCGGTCATGATCACCCGTGCACCCTGGGCGACGAAGCGACGCACGCTGGCCTCGCCGATACCGCTGGCGGCACCGGTCACCACCGCCACCTTGTTGATCAGTCGATTGCTCATGGTCGTCTCCTTCTACTGTTGCGCAATATGCAGGGCGGCAACATACCCGAAGGTCATCGCTGGTCCCAGGGTGCCGCCGGCGCCCGGATAGGTGGTGCCCATCACCGAGGACGACGTGTTGCCTATGGCGTACAGCCCGGCAATGGGCTCACCCGATTCGCGTAGCACCTGGGCCTGCTCGTTGGTCAACAGGCCGCCCTTGGTGCCGATATCCCCGGCGTACATCGGCATGGCATAGAACGGTCCCTTCTCCAGCGGTGCCAGGCAAGGGTTGGGGGTAATATTGCTGTCGCCGTAGTAGCGGTCGAAGACATTGCCGCCGCGGTCGAAATCCTCATCCTTGCCGCTGCGGGCAAAACCGTTGATCCGTTCGACCGTCGCCTTGAGTCCGGCCGCGTCCACACCGGTCTGTCCAGCCAGCGCATCCAGCGAGTCAGCCTTGTAGTAGACCTTGTTCAGCCACTCCTTGCGCAGGCGGCTGTCGGGCATGATCTGCGCCGGCATCAACGGGCCCATGGCATAGTTGAAGCGGAACTTGCTGTCGAAGATGACCCAGCTGGGGATGCTCTTTCCACCCGTCGCGGCATGGTCGCGGTACATGGCGTCGACAAATTCCAGGTAGGCGATCGCCTCGTTGACGAAGCGCTTGCCCTGACTGTTGACCACAATGGCACCAGGGAAGGCCCGCTCGGCGAATACGCCACGCGCCCGGTCTTCACCTGGCACCAGCAGACTGGGAGCCCACCAGCCCCAATCCATCAGATCGGTCGCCGCACCCACGGCCTGCCCTGCTTCCAGTGCTGCGCCGGTGTTGGCTCCCGCCGGCGTGGCACTCCAGGCCACCTGCGTCGGCTGCGGCAGGTACTTGTCGCGCAGCATCTGATTCTGCTCGAAGCCGCCCGCGCCGAGGATCACGCCCTTGTTCGCCTGAATCCGTTGCAGCTGGCCATTGCGCTCGACCACCACGCCGCTGATGCGGCCGTCCTGTTCGATCAACTCACGGAAATCCGTGTTCAGCCACAGGGCTATATTGCGATCCATCATCGACGCACGCAGGCTGGCCACCAGTGAATTACCCAGAGCGGTGCGCCGGTCACGCTTGCTGTTGGTCTTCTTGCGCCAGCTGAAATCCAGTTTGTAGCGCAGCATCAGCCACAGAATCATCAGCCGCCAGCCGCGGGATTTGGACATCGCCTTGTGCGCATGCCGCGCGGTCCAGGCGATACGCCCCATCAGCAGGTTGCCGGGCGCCGCTTCGCGCAGCGCCGGCAGTTCATCGCCGAGCTGGGCGAGATCGAACAACTCCGGATCCAGGCTGCGTCCGCCCGGCAGCGCACCCGGCAGATGCTGGTAGTAATCCGGATACTTGTCGGCCACCGCATAACGCACGCGGGTGTTCTGCTCCAGCCAGACGATCATTTCCGGTGATTTTTCCAGATAGGTCCGCAGACGCTTCTCGTCCACGCGGTCACCGACGGCGGCCTTGAGATAGGTCCAGGACAGCTCTGCACTGTCATTGCCGCCAATGGCCTTGAAATAATGGTTGTTGGGAATCCAGATCCCGCCTCCGGACAGAGCCGAGGTGCCACCGTACTGAGCAGCCTTTTCCACCATCAGCACCGACAATCCCTGGTCGGCGGCAGTCACGGCGGCGGTCATCGCCCCGGCTCCCGAACCCACCACTACCAGATCGTATACTGCGCTGAAATCGTTATTGTTCTGCATGTCGACACTCAATTGTTGTGATCAGTGGAAACACCGCCGGCCGGCGAGGCCGGCGGCGGTAGCCTGCTTCAGACGTAGGGGTCGGGGTTGGGCAGACCCAGCTGCACGGCGCCATAGGCACGGGAGAAGGCAGCCACGTTGTTGGAGATATGCCCACGCGCCTGGTGCAGGTCGCGGAAGATCCGCGCCACCGGGTTGGTGTTGTACAAACCCGAAGCCGCCATGCAGCGCAGCAGCTGATCTGCCTTGTCGGCACAGATATTGGTCACATAGGCCGACTGGTAGCGGTACAGCAGGCGGGTTTCCACATCGGGAAACTCGTCGCGCTGCGCCAGCCCCATCAGATGCTCGAAGTTGCGCTCCAGCACCAGCTTGAGCTGGTCCAGGGTCAGGGTCGCATCAGCCACCACTTCCTGCGCCAGGGGATCTTCAGCGGTCTTGCCGCCATGCTTGCCGATGTGGCGCTTGGCGTTGTCACGGAACTCGTTGATCGCCCCCTGCAACGCGCCCAGGCAGGAACTGGACACCGCACGGGTGAACACCTGGGCGAAAGGAATGGCATACAGCGGGCTGGTGTTGACCAGCCGCCCCGGCGTCGCTTCCATACTGGTATTGTTGGTACGCTGCACCCGATGGAAAGGCACGAAGGCATCCTCGACCACGATATCGTGGCTGCCGGTGCCGCGCAGGCCCAGCACGTCCCAGTTGCGCTCGATGCGATAATCGCTGATCGGCACCAGGAAGGTGCCATGCTCGGCCCCCTCGCCATTGGCATCCGGCGGGATGATGCCGCCCAGCAGGGTCCAGGTGCAGTGCTCGCTGCCACTGGAGAAGCCCCAGCGACCGCTGATCCGGTAACCGCCCTCCGCGGGCGTCACCTTGGCCACCGGCATGTAGGTGGAGCCGACCAACGTATCGGGGTTCTCACCCCATACATCCTCCTGGGCCTCTAGCGGATAGCGGGCCAGCTGCCAGGGATGCACACCCATCACCCCGTAGATCCAGGCGGTCGACATGCAGCCTTCGGCCAGGGCCATCTGAATATCGAAGAAGCCACGCGGATCCAGCTCGAAGCCGCCGAAGCGCTTCGGCTGCATGGCCCGGAACAGTCCTGCTTCCTGCATATCGGCAACGGTCTCGACCGGTACCTTCTGGTCCCGATCAGCCTGCTCAGCTCGCGCCTTCAGCGCCGGGATCATCTGTCGCGCGCTTTCCAGCAATTCGCGTTCTTTTTCACTTCGTTCGCGAGTGACACCCATCATTTGGTCCTCCAGAGACTCTCCGCAGCGCCCCTATGCGCGGCTGTTCCTGATTATCTGGAGCGACTCCCGAGTACTCATCGTCAAAGCGGACTATGGTTCAAGTCAGGAGTGAAAAGAGCTTGGCAAGTCGACGTCGCGCGCGTGCACTGCACTGAACCTCTGTTGTCGGCGAGCAGGCGCTCGCCAACCCGAGGGGGGGGGGGAAGCACAAGGTACCGGGGTGTAGCGCGCGCGCCCGCGCTACGCCGGGCCGTGACTACCGGCGAGCTGGCACCCGCCCTTGCCCGTCCATCAACTGGTGCGAAAACTCTGGGCCATGCGTTCCAGTTCACCGGCCAGGCGTTGCAGCTCGGCGGCGGCGGCCGCGCTCTCGGCGGCGCTGCCGGACATCTCCTGCACACCGCTGGAGACCCCCTCGACACGCACGGCTATCTCCCGGGTAGCGGCGGACTGGCCCTTGAGCACCTCGGTGATCTCGTTCACCGCGATGATCACCTCGCCGGTACCGGCACGGATCTGTGCCACCGAGCCGTCAGCTTCCCGCGCCAGCTCGACCCCGGCCTGCACCCTGCCGACCGTCTGCTGCAGGCCGGCGGCCACGGCACGGGTGCCACTCTGCACCTGCTTGACCGTCTCGGCGATTTCCAGGGTCGATTGCGAGGTCCGTTCCGCCAGCTGTCGTACCTCAGTGGCCACCACTGCGAATCCTCGCCCCATGTCACCGGCTCGAGCCGCCTCGATGGCCGCGTTCAGCGACAGCAGGTTGGTCTGTTCGGCCACCTCGTTGATCACCTTGATCACGCTGCCGATCTGCGTCGAAAAGCGCTCCAGATCCTCCATATGCTCGGCGGTCTGCTGCACTGCGCCGGCAATATCGGTCATCTCTGCGGTCATGCGCTGGATCAGTGCCTCACTCTGGCTGGAGCGCGCCGCGGCCTGCTCGGTGATCTGCCGCGTCGCTTCGGCATGGTTGCCCACCTCATCGATGGACACCGACAACTCCTCCACCGCCGAGGACATGCTGATCACCGCATCGGATTGCTGCTGAGCCATGCGGGAGGCGCCATCGGACAAGCCCGACAGGCGTACCGAGGAACTGCCGAGCAGTGTCACCTGCTCGCGCACGCCACCAATCAACTGCCTCAGGTTGCCCTGCATGCGCGCGAACTCGCTCATCAGGTCGGCGATCTCATCCCGGCCACTGATCCGCACTTCAGCCGTCAGGTCACCCGCGGCAATCGCCCGCGCATGCTCCGATACCGTGCCGAAACCACGGCGCAGGCGGGCCAGGGTGAGCACCCCGGTGATGCTGCCAAGCACCAGCCCGACGATGGCCAGGGTCAGATAGATGCCCACCGTTACCCGGTAGCGCCGCTCGGCCAACAGAAAACCGATCTCGGCCTTCTGCTGCTGATGGGTACGCAGCTCCGCCAGGGCAACCCGCGCCAGACGCCCTTCCTCGGCTCCCACCTGAAGGAAGGCGCGCATGCCATTGACGCGAAAATCCTCGATTTCCAGTAGTGCCAGCATGGCGTCCAGGTCCTCCAGCCAGAGCTGGTAATGCTCCTCGAACACCGCCAGCAGCTGCTGTTCCTGCTCATCCAGCGGACGCTGATCGAAGACGGTGCGCAACCCTTCGATCCGAGCACTATTGGCACGGATTTCTTCCAGATATATGGACATGGCCCGGTCATGAGCAATCGACAGCTTGCCATCAGGGTCATACTGGAAGGCGATCAGCACCAGACGCCGGTTGTCATCCAGCAGGTGTTCGATCTCGGTGGTCTGGCTGATCACCGTCAACTGTTCCGCCTGCACCGCCCGCAGACTGTCCCGGGATGACTGCAGGCCGTACCAGCCCAGGCCAACCGCCGTGTAGAACAACACACTGGCGAGCCCGGCCCAGAGCAGCAAGCGGGCGGCAATACTCATACGCAAATGGATTCGGGGCATGGTGTGGCCTCCCAGCCAGGCATGCACAGCTCCCCCGTCCAGGGGAGCCGGAAGGTCAGAACAGTGAAATCAGCGGGTGATCTGGGCCTGCATCACCCCGGTGAAACCGGCGTGGTAGGGGGGCAGCATGCCCCATTCCGCGCGCGGATCGACCGCTGCGGCCTTGAATACGGTGCGCGTATGGCTGAATTCGAGAAAGCCCTCGCGGCCATGATAATGGCCCATGCCCGAGGCGCCGACGCCACCGAAGGGGGCGTTCTCCATGGCGGCGTGCATCAGCGCATCGTTGATGCTCACCCCACCGGACAGGGTATGCCCCAGCACGAAGTCCTGTTCGGCCTGGTCGGTGCCGAAATAATACAGTGCCAGCGGTCGCTCGCCCTGGTTGATCTCATCGACCACATGGTGAATATCGCTGTAGCTGAGCACCACCAGTGCCGGCCCGAAGATCTCCTCGCGCATGATGCGGCTATTCAACGGCGGATTGATGACCAGACTCAGCGGACGCTTGCCCGAGCCAGCATCGAAGACCACATCCGGGCATTGCACCACTTCCACGCCCATCTCGCGAACCTCGGCCAGATAGCCATCCAGCCGCTGCAGGTGCCGCTGGTTGACCACGCTGACCAGATCCGGATTGTCCGACACGCCGGGATACAGGCCGTTGAAGGCCTCGGCGAGCTGGCGGATGAACTCCTCCCGTTGCGCCACCGGCACGAACACCCGGTCCGGGGAAATGCAGATCTGCCCACCATTGGTGCCCTTGGCAATCGCCAGTCGGCGAGCTGCCTCGGCGATATCGGCGCTCTGGCCAATCACCACCGGCGACTTGCCGCCCAGCTCCAGGGTCACCGGCACCAGATTCTCCGCCGCCCGGCGCATGATGTCACGACCGACCTCGGTGCTGCCGGTGAATACCAGATGGTTGAATGGCTGGCTGGCAAAGGCCTGGCCCACCTCGACTCCGCCGGTGATGATCGCCAGCTCCAGCGGATCGAAGCGCTGGTCGATCAGTTGCGCCAACAGCTCGGCGGTACGTGGGACGATCTCCGAGGGCTTGAGTACCGCCCGGTTGCCGGCGGCAAAGGCGCAGGCCAGCGGGCTCAACAGAGTGAACAACGGCGCGTTCCAGGTACCGATGATGCCGACGCTGCCCTTGGGCTGATACTGCACCCAGCCCTGCGCGCCCAGCTGATCGTAGGGCGCGAATACCTGGCGCGGCTCATCCGGCATCCAGGCTTCCAGGTGGTCGCGGGCATGCTTGAGCGAGCCCAGCGATCCCAGTACATCATTCATCAGGCCAAAGCCGGGATGGCGGCCGCCGAAGTCGGCGTCCATGGCTTCGGCCAGTTGCTGATGGTGATCCACCAGCAGGTCGATCACCTGCTGGATGCGGCCACGCCGCAGCTCGGCGCTGACCGGCCCCTGCTGGTCGAAGGCGCTGCGCTGGGCAGCCAGCAAGGAAGGTAGTTGATCAATGGATTGCAGATGGGCACGCATGCAGCGGTCTCCTTTTTTGCCTGATCCTGCCTGTTCCAGGCGCTATTTTTGTAGTGTCCCGCACGATAGATGAGCCTCTCTGCCCTCACCTCGTCCATATGGACCAGTAGCCCCACCGCGCGTTAGTCCATAAAGACGATGACCCACCGCCGCCCCCGGCGAATACTGCAGCCACTGAACCTGGATGATACGAGGCAGACATGACTGCTCAGGCAAGCTTCAACCCCAAGGCGTTTCGTGACGCCCTGAGTACCTTCACCACCGGGGTGACCATCATCACCACCCGGGCGGCGGATGGCTCACCCATTGGCATCACCGCCAACAGTTTCAACTCGGTGTCACTCAACCCGCCGCTGGTGCTGTGGAGTCTGGCCAAGTCCGCCTACAGCCTGGATGCCTTCTCCTGCACCAAGCACTGGAACGTCCATGTGCTGTCGGTGGAACAGGAAGCCCTGTCCGGCCGCTTCGCCTCGCGTGGCGAGGACAAGTTCGCCGGTATCGAACTGGACCGCGGCATCAATGACATTCCGCTGTTGCACAACTGTACCGCGCGCTTCCAATGCCGCACCGCCTTCATGTACGAGGGTGGCGACCACGTGATCTTCGTCGGCGAGGTACTCGGCTTCGACAAGAGCCACCTGCCGCCGCTGGCGTTCCAGAGCGGCCAGTATGCACTGACCGCACGCAAACCGCGCGAGGGCGTGCGCCTGTCACAGATAGAGCAGGTCGCTCCGGAATGCAGCTATACCGAAGATCTGCTGGGCTATCTGGCCGGGCGGGCGCATTACCAGCTGGTCGCCTTTCTGCGCACCCTGCTGCAGAACCACAAGCTGGATGAGCATGCCTTTTTCGTACTCTCGGTACTGAGCATCCAGGACAACCTGACACTGGAGCAGATCAATCACTTCGTCGCCTACACCGGACGCGAGGTAACCCTGTCGATGCTGTTGTTCCTGCAGAAGCAGGGCTACATAGTGGCAGACGAGCAGTCCGGACAACAGCGCTTCGTTCTCACCGGCGAGGGGCGCGAGGTGTCACTCGAGCATGTGGCCCTGGCCAAGGCGGTGGAGGAAGAAGTCACCGAGAAGCTCGGCAGCGGCGATACCCAGGCGCTGAAGTTCCTGCTCAAGCGCCTGATCCAGGCCACCGACCCCGGCCTGCCCGATCTCTGGGCCACCGAAGGCCCGGCCATGAACGACTATCAACAGGTCTGAGGATTACCAGTATGTCCCTACTCGAACGTTTCACCCTGAAAGATAACGTAGCGCTGGTCACGGGTGCCGGCAAGGGCATTGGCAAAGCCATCGCCCTGGCCTATGCCGAAGCCGGTGCCAGCGTGGTCTGCGCCGCGCGCACCCAGGCCGATGTGGAAGCCGTCGCCGAGCAGATCCGCAGCCAGGGCGGCCAGGCCATCGCCGTCAGTTGCGACGTCAATGACGCCGTCCAGCGCGAGGCAGCGGTCGGCGCCACACTGGAGGCCTTCGGCAAGCTCACCCATCTGGTCAACAATGCCGGCGGCGGCGGCCCCAACAGCCCGCTGAAGCTGAGTTGGGAAGAATTCGACCGTGCGCTGCACTTCAACGTCACCAGCGCCTATCACCTGATCCAGCTCTGCGCGCCGCACATGCTCGAAGCCGGCCAGGGCAACATCATCAATATCACCTCTGGCGCGGCGCGCTACATTCAGCGCAACTTCAGCCGCTACGCAGCAGCCAAGGCGGCGCTGACCCATCTGGGCAAGATGCTGGCCCAGGACTTCGCTCCGGTCATTCGCATCAATGCCATCGCCCCCGGGCCGATCATGACTGACGCCCTGGCCGGGGTGATGACTGACCAGATCCGCCAGATCATGGAAGACAACACGCCCCTGCGCGCCCTTGGCGAGGTCGAGGATATCGCCGCGGCCGCGCTGTATCTGGCTACGCCCGCGTCGAAATGGGTGACCGGCAAGGTCATCGAAGTCGATGGCGGCGCCGAATCCAGCGTCTTCCCCACCTGAACGGAACAGCATGATGGATGACCACCTGATCAAAGCGCTGGGCGATGAATTGCATGCCGCCCTGCGCGAGCGCAAGCCGCTGCAGCCGCTGACTGGCCGCCACCCCGAACTGACCCTGGACGATGCCTACCGGATTTCCCTGCAGTTCCTGCAACGCCGCGAGGCGCTGGGCGAACGGGTCATCGGCAAGAAGATTGGTGTTACCAGCAAGGCAGTGCAGGACATGCTCGATGTGCACCAGCCGGACTTCGGCTTTCTCACCGACCGCATGCAGGTCGCCGATGGCAGCGCCGTCAGCCTGGCCGAATACCGGCTGATCGCACCGCGCGCCGAGGGCGAGATCGCCTTCATCCTGGCCGAGGATCTGAGCGGCCCCGGCGTTACCGCCAGCGATGTGCTGGCGGCCACCGAGTCGGTGGCCCCGTGCTTCGAGATTGTCGATTCGCGCATCGCCAACTGGCAGATCCGCATCGAGGATACCGTGGCGGACAACGCCTCCTGCGGCGTATTCGCCCTCGGCGAGGCGCGCATCGATCCACGCCAGCTGGATCTGGCCAGCGTCGAACTGAACATGCACCTCAATGGCCAGCCGGCCGGCAGCGGTCTGGGCTCTGCAGTACAGGGTCACCCCTGCGCGGCGGTGGCCTGGCTGGCCAATACCCTGGGTGAGCTGGGCATTCCCTTCCGTCGTGGCGAGATCATCCTGTCCGGCGCCCTGGCCCCGCTGGTGCCGGTCACTGCCGGCGATCAGATCGACATGCATATCAGCGGACTGGGTAAAGCCAGTCTGCGTTTCACTGACTAACGCCCGGAGAACACCATGAGCAAGAAGATCCGCTGCGCCCTGATCGGGCCAGGCAATATCGGCACCGACCTGCTGTACAAGCTCCAGCGCAGCGAGGTGCTGGAGCCGGTCTGGATGGTCGGCATCGACCCCACCTCCGAGGGCCTGAAACGGGCCGAGGAAATGGGCCTGAAGACCACCAGTGATGGCGTCGACGGCCTGCTGCCGCATGTCCGCGAAGATGACATCCGTATCGCCTTCGACGCCACCTCGGCCTATGTGCATGCCGAGAACAGCCGCAAGCTGAACGAACTGGGCGTACTGATGATCGACCTCACACCGGCCGCCATCGGTCCCTTCGTGGTGCCGCCGGTGAACCTGCAACAGCATGTCGGCGAGCCGATCCTCAACGTCAACATGGTCACCTGCGGCGGCCAGGCAACCATCCCCATGGTCGCTGCGGTATCCCGGGTCCAGGCGGTGGAATATGGCGAGATCGTCGCCACCGTGTCCTCGCGCTCGGTCGGACCAGGCACGCGCAAGAACATCGACGAGTTCACCCGCACCACCTCCGGCGCCATCGAACAGGTTGGCGGCGCGAAGAAGGGCAAGGCGATCATCGTCATCAACCCGGCCGAACCGCCGCTGATCATGCGCGACACCATCCACTGCCTGACCGTCGATACCCCGGATCAGGCGCGCATCACCGACTCGATCCACAGCATGATCGCCGAGGTGCAGAAGTACGTACCCGGCTACAAGCTGGTCAACGGTCCGGTATTCGACGGTAACCGGGTGTCGGTATTCATGGAGGTCGAGGGCCTGGGTGACTTCCTGCCCAAGTACGCCGGCAACCTGGACATCATGACCGCCGCCGGTGCCCGCACCGCCGAGCTGTTCGCCGAGAAGATGCTCGACGGCAGCTTCGACCCCGACGCCATTGCCGCCAACCTGTGAGGAGCCGCCCATGAACCTGCAAGGCAAGAAGATCACACTGCACGACATGACCCTGCGCGACGGCATGCACCCCAAGCGCCACCAGATCAGCCTGGAGCAGATGCAGACCATCGCCCGGGGCCTGGATGCCGCCGGCATTCCGCTGATCGAAGTGACCCATGGTGACGGCCTGGGCGGCAGCTCGGTGAACTACGGCTTCCCCGCGCATACCGATGAGGAATACCTGTCGGCGGTGGTACCGCTGATGAACAACGCCAAAGTCTCCGCCCTGCTGCTGCCCGGCATCGGTACCATCGACCACCTGAAGATGGCCCGGGAGATCGGCGTCAATACCATCCGCGTGGCCACCCACTGCACCGAGGCCGACGTCTCCGAGCAGCACATCAACCTGGCGCGCAAGCTGGAGATGGATACCGTCGGCTTTCTGATGATGGCGCACATGAACAGCCCCGAGGGTCTGGCCGAACAGGCCAGGCTGATGGAGAGCTATGGCGCCAATTGCGTGTATATCACCGACTCGGCCGGCTATATGCTGCCGGATGACGTGACCGCGCGGATCAGCGCGGTACGCGCCGCCCTGCAGCCGGGCACTGAAATCGGTTTCCACGGCCACCACAACCTGGCCATGGGCGTCGCCAACTCGATTGCTGCGGTCGCCGCCGGCGCCACCCGCGTCGACGCCGCCGCAGCCGGCCTGGGCGCCGGGGCCGGTAACACACCGATGGAGATCCTGGTTGCCGTATGCGCGCGCATGGGCATCGAGACGGGTGTGGATGTGTTCGGTATCCAGGACGTGGCCGATGACCTGGTGGTGCCGATCATGGACTTCCCCATCCGCAGCGACAAGGACGCCCTGACCATGGGCTACGGCGGGGTCTACGGCTCCTTCCTGCTGTTCGCCAAGCGCGCCGAGAAGAAGTACGGCGTACCGGCCCGGGAAATCCTCGTGGAAATGGGCCGCCGCGGCATGGTCGGCGGGCAGGAAGACATGATCGAGGATACTGCGCTGACCCTGCTCAAGCAGCGCCAGGCATAGTGGGGAGACTCGCGCTACCGGTGGGCTGCCGGGAGGAGCGAGCACCAGCTCGTCCGCGCGGTTGCCGGATGGCGCGAGGCTGCATGCCAGTCCGCCCATCGAGCTGGTGCTCGACGCTCCCCCCAGGAAGCTCGGCGTTCCCCGGGATACTCGGCGTTCCCGATGACGCCTGGGAGGGACGAGCACCAGCTCGTCCGCGCAGTTGCCGGATAGCACAGTCCTGCATGCCAGCTCGTCCGTAGGTTAGCGAGCAGGCGCTCGCCAACCCGAAACCGGGGTAACAGGAGATTCATGATGTCGGCAGTTGATACCCGAGTCGGCAGAGCCAGCCATGCGGTACTGGCCCTGCTGGTTGGCGGTTATGCGAGTATCTTTCTCGGCCGGCAGATCATGGCGGTGATGATCGAGCCGATCAAACTGGAGTTCGGTGCCAGCGATACCGCCATGGGCCTGATCTCCGGCCTGGCTTTCGCCGGCGCCTATGCGCTGATGGGGCTGCCCGCCGGCGGCTTGGCCGACCGTCATTCGCGGGTTCGGCTACTGGCCCTGTGCGCCGCGCTCTGGTCGTTGACCACGCTGTTCTGTGGCTTTGCCGTCAGCTTCCCCATGCTGGTCATCGCGCGCATGCTGGTGGCAATTACCGAGGCACCGGTCACCCCTGCCTCGCTGTCGCTGATCGCCGACCTCTACCCGGCGCGCAATCGCTCGCTGGCAATCAGTTGTTTTACTGCCGCACCGACACTCTCGGCCATCGTCGGCCTCAGCCTGGGTGCCTGGGTGATCGACACTTACGGCTGGCGTACCGGCTTTCATATCATCGCCACTCCGCCGCTGCTGATCTCGCTGCTGCTGGCCATTGCCGTGCATGAGCCCGTCCGTGGCCGCTTCGACAGCCCACTGCATGGCAACGCACCGACCCTGGGCCTGTGGCGCTCGGCCCGTCAGTTGCTGGGCAACAGCCACTATCGCAAACTGGTCGCCGCCTGCTCCCTGTTCAGTTTCAGCGGGCTGGCCTTCGCCATGTGGAATACCCCGTTTCTGATCCGCTCACACGGCCTGTCGCTGCAGAGTGCCGGTATCCTCGCCGGGGTAGTGACCGGTTGCAGCGCGGCGCTGGGCGGTCTGTTCAGCGGCTGGTTGAGCGACCGGCTGAACCTGCGCAGCCAGGCCTGGCTACTGGGACTGCCACTGATCGGTACCGTTGTGACCCTGGTCAGCCTGTTGCTGTACATACTCTGGCCGCCGGGTATCGCGTTCACTCTTGGCGGCGTGGAGGTACCCACCGCCATGCTCTGGTGCGCGACCATGGGCTTTTTCACCATGTGGTGGGTGGCGCCCTGCTTCAATCTGCTGACACAGATGGTCAGCCCACGGCAAAGGGCTACCGCTGTTGCCCTGCAAACCATCTGCACCACCCTGGCAGGTATCGGTCTGGGGCCGATCCTGACCGGCCTGTTGAGTGATCTGTTGCTGCCCTGGAGCGGCACCGAGTCGCTGCGCCATGCCCTGCTGCTGGTGCATCTGAGTCTGCTGATACCCATGTTCCTGCTGCTGCAACTGTACCGGCAGCAGGCATTCGCCCCTCAGCCGGGATTGCAAACGGCGTAGGGTATGCCGCCCGGGGTTGTCGAGGCACGGGATCATGGCGTCAGCCCAGGCAAGTGAAAGGGCCAGACCTGGGGAATCAGCAACACTGCGACAGCGCCAGCCAGCACATTCAGTGGCACTCCGATTCTCATGTAATCGAAGAACCTGTAGCGCCCCGGGCCATACACCATAAAGTTGGTCTGATAGCCCAGGGGAGTAATGAAAGAGGCCGAGGCAGAAAACATCACTGCAATGGCGAAGGGCAGCAGGCTGACTCCCAACTGCTCAGCCACGGCCACGGCAATGGGGAACATCAGCACTGCCGCGGCATTGTTGGTGATCACCTCGGTGAATATACCCGTCAGCACATAAACCAGCAGCAGGGCCAGCCAGGGTGATATCTGCGCATCGCCAAGGAGGTTATCGGCAATCCAGCTGGCCGCCCCGGTCACGGTCATGGCAGTACCCAGGGCAAAGGATGCCGCGATAACCACCAGTACCGGCAGGTCAACACTGCTGCGGGCTCGACTGGCGGTAATGCAGCCTGTCACTATCATCGCGCCAGCAGCCAGGAAAGCCGCCTCCATGATCGGCAACAGCCCGGAGGCGCTGACCAATACCATAAGCCCGAGAATAACCAGCGCCCTGGGCGCCTTGTGAAAATCCGGCGGCGTCGAATCATTCAAGGCGCTGACCAGCAGAAAATCACGCCGGAAGCGGTACTGCTCGACGAACTGCTCACTGGCTTCCAGCAGCAGGGTATCGCCCAGCTGGAAGGTGATGTCCCCCAACTTCCCCGGCACACGCCTGCCTTCGCGGGACAGGGAAAAGATCACCGCATTGAAGCGTGTTCGGAAACGACTGTCGCGAATGGTCTGGCCCAGCGCCGGGAACTCCGGCCCCAGGACCACCTCAACCAGACAGCGCTGGTGATTGGCCACAGCCAGTTTGTGAACATTGCCATTGGCCGGACGCAGCCCCTGAATACGGCGTAATTCGCTGGCACATTCCGGAGCACCGATGAATTGCAAACGATCGCCCCCTTCCAGCACCCGGCTCGGCTCAACCGCGGTTATCAAACGTCCGCCACGGTCGATTTCAGCCAAATAACCAAAATTCAGCGCGCGTAGCCCGGCCTCGGTAATGGTCTTGCCGACCAGAGGGCCTGGGGCCACGACCTCGACTTCCACCCCGTACTCACGAACCTGATTCAGGTCCTCGCTGGCCCCGGCACGATCAGGCAATAGACGGGAGCTGAACAGCACCAGGAAACCTCCCCCTATCACCAACAGAGGTACCCCGACCCAGGCGATGTCGAACAGGCCCAGACGGATACCGGCCTGGGATTGCAGCATGCCATCCACTACCAGGTTGGTACTGGTTCCGATCAGCGTGCAGGTGCCGCCCAAGATGGCAGCGTAGCTCAACGGCAATAACAGCTTGGACGCAGGTATACCCAGCCGTTGCCCCCAATCCTGGATCGCTGGAATGAACATGGCCACCACCGCGGTGTTGTTCATGAAGGCACTGAGAATGCCTGTCGGCATTATCATCCGCAGCTGGGCACCCCTGGCCGATGCGGGATGGCCCAGCAGGTGCCGGGCGATCCATTGCACCGCCCCGGTCTCCTTCAGCCCTGCCGCGACCACATATAGCGTAGCGATGGTAATGACACCGGGATTGGCGAAGCCGCCCAGGGTCTGGGCAGGGTCGAGAACGCCGGTGATCAACAGGAACGCGAGGGCCGACATGAGTACCATATCGGCCGAAAGACGAGTCAGAATCAAGACCGACAGGACAGCGAAGAGTGTCGTCAGTGTGAGAGCGCCCTGCCACTCCATTTACTAGAAGCCCCGCTATTATTCTGGTTAGAGCGCTATACCCCTGGCCGGTAGTATCGCCACCAGCCTCAGCATCGACCTGGTCCGTTCAGAAGCGGCTCGGACGCATCATCGCATCCATCCCGCCATCGGCGAACAGTACCGTGCCATGGATGAAGCTGGCCTGGGGCGATAGCAGAAAGCGGATCACCTCGGCCAGCTCCTGCGGCTGGCTGCCACGGCCCAGCGGAGCGACGAAATTGCGGGTTGCCTCGCCGTACCGTGGATCTTCGGTGGAGGCCTGGTACAACGGCGTCTCGACCACACCCGGGGCAACCACATTGAGCCGTACACGGCGCTTGGCCCACTCGTGCACCTTGCGACGCACCAGCACGCTGACCGCGTACTTGGAACCGGCATAGGCCAGGCTCGGCGAGACTTCCCGGTTGGCCAGTTCCAACGCTGCCGCCTCGTCACCGCCCAGCATCAGCTCGACGATCGGTTGCTGGTCGCCACCCGGCTGCACCGAGGCGACCGAACCGACCACCACCGCCGACGGCTGGCTGCCCTTGCCAAGCGCATCGGCCAGCCCGTCGAGCAGGCTGCTCACGGCAAAATAGTTGACCGCCAGTATCAGGCCGCAGTTGGGCGCGGTAATTCCCACACCGGCGCACAGCACCAGGTGATCGAGCACACCATTGCAGCGTTCGAGCACTTCGTTCACCGCCTGCTGACGGCCTTGCGGGGTGGAAAGATCGGCATTGATGTCGCTGTTGGCGCGATCGATACCGATCACCTGGTGTCCGGCTTCACGCAGTTGCTGGCACAGCGCGGCGCCTATTCCGGAGGCGGCGCCGGTAACGGCGGTAATGGGCATGGGTAAACTCCTGTCATGACTGTAGTAGGCCCGGCTGGCCGCATGGCTGCCGGCCGGGTAGCGGGTAAAGCATGCACAGCGCCGGCCTCAGACCGGTGGCAGGCGGTCGAACCAGGGGCGTGCCTGCTCCAACTGGCCGGCCAGCCGCAGCAGGGTACGCTCGGCGCCGAAGCGCCCGGCGAACATCACCCCGATCGGCAGCCCCTCGGTACTCCAGTACAGCGGCACCGACATGGCCGGCTGACCGGTGATGTTGTACAGCACGGTGAACACCGAGCTGCGGGTGGCCAGCGGGCCGAACTCCTGCAGCGGCAGGTCCATGTCGACCACGCCCAGCGGCGGCGGGGCCCAGGTCATGGTCGGGCTGAGGACCAGATCGAAACCTTCCATGAAGCGGGCCATGTCTCGAGCGGTCTGGCGCAGCCCCTCCTGGGCGCCCATGTAGTCCACTGCGCTGACCTGTCGTCCCCATTCCAGCATCTCCAGGTTCACCGGCTCCAGGTCGTCGTTACCGACAGCCCGCCCCAGTTGCGCTTCGCGCCGGGCGATGCGTTCGGCCAGGCTGGTGACGCTGAGGGTACCGGAGGCCTGCATGGCGGCCTGCATATCCACCTCGGGAATTGCCTCGACCACCTCATGGCCCAGTTCGGTACACAGCCGAGCCGCGTCCTCCAGTGCATCCAGACATACCTGATCCACCGGCATATCCAGCAGCGGCTGGCGCATCAGGGCGATACGCAGGCGTTCCGGCGCCTGCTGCAGTTGGGCGAAATAGGTGCCTTGTTCGGCACCGCCGAAACCCTGGCCTGGATTGTCCCAGGCCAGCACATCGAGCAGCGCCGCCGAGTCACGCACACTGCGGCTGATCACATGCTGTGCCGACAGCAGGCCACGCGCTCCACCTGCAGCGTCGCCGATCGGTACCAGATCACGGCTCGGCTTGAGACCGAACAGCCCGCAGGACGACGCTGGCAGCCGGATCGAACCGCCGCCATCGCTGGCATGCGCCACCGGCAGAATACCGGCGGCTACCGCAGCCGCCGCACCACCGGATGATCCGCCGGCACTGTGATCGAGATTCCAGGGGTTGCGCGTATCGCCGAACAGAGTGCCTTCGGTGGAGGGGTTGTTACCGAACTCGGGGCTGTTGGTCTTGCCGAAGATCACCAGTCCGGCCTGGCGCGCCTTGCGCACATAGGGGTCGTCCGTGGCCGCTTTCGCCTCGCGGAAGAAACGCGAGCCGTGGGTAGTGACGGTATCGGCCATGCTGATGCCCAGGTCCTTGAGCAGGAAGGGCACACCGCGGAAGGGCCCATCAGGGATGGTCGAGCCGGCCAGTCTGCGCGCGGCTTCATAATGCTTGATGACTACTGCGTTGATGCTGGGGTTGACCTGTTCGGTACGGGCGATCGCCAGCTCCAGCAGCTCGGCGGGGCTGACCTCACCCGCACGCACCAATCGGGCCAGTTCCAGCGCATCACAACGCCGGTACTCATCGAAGCGCATACCGCCGGCCGCCAACGCGGACAGGGGTCGCAGGTTCAGCGCGGCACCAGCGGCCAGCCAGGCGGCTCCCTGGATAAGCTGCCGTCGTGTTATCCCGGACATCGGGTACTCCTTGTTCTTATTGTGTCGTTATCGTCAGGGTTGAAAGGCGACGAATCTCTCCTGCAGCGTCGCCTGCGGTGTATCGCAGCGCTCGACCTGCAGTGTCATCTGCAGTCCAGGCAACTGTTGCAGAGCTGCTGGCAGCGGCTCGCTGCGATCAAGCCAGTCCAACCATAGCAAGGCATTACATGGCAGCGGGTATCGCGGATCGTTGTCGAGCAGGTCCAGACGCATCCCATAAAGATCAGTGCGGGTAGCGGCCAATTCTTCAGCCAGTCGCTGCGCCAATGCCAACAACGTCTCCTGGTCCTGTTCCAACATCAGGACGCGGCTGTCCAGCCGGCCTGCCGGGACCGCTTGCGCAGGCGTGATCAATATATGCCGCCGCACGCCGGCGACCCGAATCCGCTCCGGGTCCATGAATTGCAATTCATCATCCATGACCAGCTGCCGGGAGCGGGAGCCCATGACATCCACATCATCCAGATAGGCAGGAGCCTCGAATTCGCTGATGCAATCGAAATCGAGCTCCGGATGGTCCGTCAGGTGGTTGCGGGTGTAACCCAGAAAAGGGAAGTGCCGCATGGCCAGCCAGCAATGGGTGGTTTCGTAGTAATCACGAAACCCGGCGCGATCCAGATCGGCACGCCGCGATACGAGAGAGACTGCTTTCATCCTGTTCCCTACCAGGTAAATGCAGGGTTCGGGCGACAGACCATCCGCCGCCCTGACCTGCGGAAAAAACACTGCCTATTCGGCCGTTGCGCTATACCAGCCGACCAGCACCAGATAACGGTCCACCCGCCGGATCAGTGCAGTCTTGTCTTCGACCTGCTGGGTAGCCGGGTTGCGCCAGCGGTAATCGAACTCGCCGGTATCACGCCCCTGCATCCGCTCGATGATCGGCGCGCCCAGCGGCTGTCCGGCATGGTCCTCGACATTGTCGAAGCGGCTGCCGACCAGTCCGCGATTGTAGCCATGGGCGACGAAGCGATGGGTGTCGCTGTCGATGATCACCGGATAGGTGTCATCCTGGTAGAACTGGCTATCCAGCCGGTTGATCTGTTCGATGGTCTGCTCGGGGTCATCGGCCAGCGCCGCCGCCACCCTTTCCAGCATGTTACGCGCCTCGGCGGGATCGGAACGGGGAATATAGTAACCGACCGCCAGAATGGCCTGATCGAATACCCGGTAGAAGGCCTTCTTGCGCTCCACCCTGCCCTGACGCCAATTGATCCAGCGGTACTCGCCTTCCAGGATATCCCCGCTCACCGGATGTTCGAGAATCGCCTGGAAACCGGTGCGTAGCTGATCATCAAGCAGCGGTGAGATATCCCGGCCAATCAGCTGGCGCGAGGGGCCGCCGCTGGCCAACATGATGCCGTCACGGTCCACCACGAACACATACAGGTCATCCTCGGTGAACTGTCCCAGGCGGCTGAAGGCAGCGAAAGCGCGCTCACCTTCCTGCTGGTAGTGGGTCGCAGCCCGTTCGAGCAACGCCCGGGCCCGCTGCTCGTCATCCTGCTCCGCCGCCAGCAACAGGCCAGGCAGCGATAGGCAAGCCAGCAGACTGGCCACCAGACCTTTTATCCACAATCTCATCAGCGCCTCCGTTTCGGTGCCTTTGGGTCAGCCCCACGGTAGGCCAGCCGGTCCCAGTTCACATCGTCCGTTCGGACGGGCACAAAACGCAAAAGCCGCCCGAAAGGCGGCTTTTGCATAACCAACAGCGCTTATTTGTTATCAACCACAATAAACTCGCGGAACTCCTGCATTTGCGCCGGCACCTCAGCCTCATCGACATAGAACTGGGCGTACCACTCGCGCAGTTGGTAGATGGGGCCATCCCCTTCGGCCAGCACCGGGTTGTCCACCGGCCGCTTGGTGCTCCAGATATCCACATCCTGGTAGAAGGAGGTGCGGTTCTGCTGCACATAATCCAGCGCCAGCTGCTTGTTCTGCTCTTCAGTCCAGCCGGGGACCTTCTTCACCAGCACCCCGAAACGCAGCTCGAACTGGTTCGGGCCGATCGGTACGTGGCAGTTGAGCAGAATGGATTCCACGACCAGGCCGTCGTACTCCGCACGCATGCGAGTGAAGTGGGTAGCCGGGCCGTAGTAGGCCGAGTCCGCCACCAGATCACCGCCCAGACGCTCGGAGTCCCCATGGAACTCCTGGGTGCCGATATGCCCTTTGAAAGTATTGCGGAAGTACTTGGTCGGTGCACCATGCACCGGGCCGAAATGCTGGGCGTCGACCAGGTTATCCACCAACTCACGGGGGTGGGTGTCGATGATCATCAGGTCCAGGTGCCAGTCGTCGTCCCACTCGTCGCTGTCGATCTCCGGCAGGTAGGGAATCTCGACGCCTTCGGCCGGTGGCAGGCCTTCCGGGTTGTGCCAGACGAACAGCAGGCGGTTGACTTCACAGGTCAGCCACTTGCGGGTCTTGGCCTTGGGCGGAATGCGCTTGCAGTAGGGAATTTCGGCACAGCGGCCGCTGGCGTCGAATTGCCAATGATGGAACGGACAAACTACCTTGCCGTCGACCAGTTCACCCTGGGACAGGTCCGCGCCCATATGTGGGCAATAGGCGTCCAGCACGGCGATTTCATCATTCTTGCCGACGAAGGCCAGCAGCCGGGTGCCGAAGATATTCAGGGTGTGCAACTTGCCATCGCGATAGGTCTTGGCCTCGCCAAGACAGTGCCAGCCGCGGGCATAGCGGTACTCCGCCGTTTCCGCCACCGGTTTGACTTCGATCATCTGATTCATGATTCTGATCCTCACTGAGCGTTGTTATAGTTTTCTGCACGGCTCGGTCCAGCCACTATGTCTGCGCCCTTAACAATGCGGCGGCATGAACCTGTCGGAAAACCACATCCGATATAGGGGATCTTCGCGCTATGCTGGCCCCCCTACATCCCTCACTTGGACTAGGGGTCTGATGATGAGCGTCAGTCACAGAGACTCTCGGTCAATGCAGTCAGTGTCTGCTCGAACATCGCCCGCAAAGACTGTTCGGTCATGCTGGCCATATGCGGGGCCAGTACAACATTGCTTAGCGATAGCAGCGCCTCGGGCACCTGTGGCTCATCCCAGAACACATCCAACCCAGCCGCAGCAAGGACACGTTGCTGCAGGGCTTCAACAAGCGCCTGCTCGTCGATCACGGCCCCCCGGGCAACGTTGACCAAGACGCCTTTGGGCCCCAGCGCAACTAGCACCTCGGCATCGATCAACGCACGGGTCGATTCTCCTCCAGAGACGCAAACCACCAGGAAATCCACGTCTTGCGCCAGCGTCGCTACCCTGTCGTACCATTGGTAAGGCACGTCCTCTTTACGGGTACGGCCCGTATAAGCGATCTGCATACCGAAGGCCTTGGCACGCTCGGCCACAGCCCGTCCAATGCGTCCCAGGCCAACGATACCCAGCCGTTGGCCAGACACCCGGAGCGTGAGCGGATGCTGCCCGAGACTCCACTGGCCGCGGCGAACAAACTGATCCGCATGTACCACCTGACGCGCGGATGCCAACAATAAGGCCCATGCAAAATCCGCTATATCTTCCGTGGAAACAGAGGGGGTGTTGCACACTCGGATATCCCTCCTGGCCGCAGATCGAGTATCGATACCATCCAGGCCAACTCCAATCACGGCGATGATTTCCAGCGCTGGCAAACAACTGATCAGGTCATCCGTCACTACAGACTTGGCACTTGCCACCACACCACGCACGCGGCGAGCCACCCCCTCCAGTTCAGCAGCAGTAAGCAAGGCAAGATCATGACATTCGAACAGTTGGCTGAGCCCGTCATGCCAGCTAGGCGGCAGGGGCGTAACCAGCAACAAATCAGGCTTTCCCATCACCTGTGCTCCCAAACAATCCGTCTCAGCATGTCCACCGCCTTCACTCCAGAACGCTGGGATCACGGCGGATCTCTTCCCGCGCCATGGCTTCCCACAAGAAGGGGAAGCCATTGGAGTCGGTACGGCGACCAATGTCCGCTGCGACTGATGCGGGCAGCGGGCTACCATCCCCCAGTGTTTCTACACGCCATGCCAGGCGGGCACGCCATTCCAGCGTGACGGCACGCAGATGCGCCTGGCGTATGCCATTGGCCACCAGCAATACACCGTGATTGGCCAACAACGCCCATTTATGCGACCCCAATGCATTTGCTGCAGCACGACCCGCCGCCCCATCTTCGACGGTACCCCGGTATTCGTCGTAGAACACCGGATCACTATCCACCATGGCGGAGGTCTGGTCATACACTGGTGGAATACGGCCGGCTGCGGACCAGACAGAACTCCATTCAGGGTGATTATGAATCACCACATTGACATCATGTCGCGCGGCATGGATATCCATATGCAGGTTGATGGCTGGAGTGATATTCCAGTCTCCCTCAATCACCCGCCCCCCAGAATCGAGACGCAAGATATCCGAGGCCGTCAATTCACCCCAAGTCAGCTCCCAGGGATTCGCCAGGTAGGAGCCATCGAGCTGTCGACAGGTAATATGCCCAGCAATATGATCGTTATAGCCTTCGCGATACAGAACCCGACAGAGAAGTGCCACGCTCTGCCGGGGGGTCAAGTCTGGCAGTAGTTGATAGCGCCCCTTCATGGGTGCGTATTTCTTCAAAAGCTCAGTATTGATATCAGTATTCATCATGCGCCCCAGTTACCAGAATTGATTGAGTTTGGTTTTTCACTTTGTCGTTGAAACACTGAAACCCTGTGCATGCGGCGCTGGTGTGGCTTATAGTCCAGAATGGCGTTATGAATGACGCTACGGTTGTCCCAGATCACCATATCCCCCACACTCCAACGGTGACGGAACAGGAAGTTGACATGCTGGCAGTGACTGAACAGGAAGTTCAGAATGGCATTGCTTTCGCTCACCGGCAGACCGTCAATATGCGTGGTATAGGTCGGGCTGATATACAGCGCTTTCCGACCGGTTATGGGATGTACCTTGACCAGCGGATGAAGATGTCGCTGCTCCTTTTGTATGACTTGCACATAACGCTCATGGGTAACCACATTGTGGCGCAATGCATCCGTCATAGGGCCATTCATGTCATGCCATGCCTGCAGGCCTTCGAGATATTGCTTCATTTTTTCGGAAAGAGCATCGTAAGCAGAGGTCATGCTGATCCAACAGGTATCACCACCAACAGGAGGAAGAACCTGTGCATGAGTCATTGTCACAATGGGAGGACTCGGTAAAAAGCTCTCATCGTGATGCCACATATCCGCTCGATCACCCAACTTAGAGTCAATGATGGTAATTTGCTCAAAACCCTTCCCCAGGTTTGGGTAATAGGTATGTACTTCTGCTTCGCCAAAATGTTTTGCAATATCCAGATGATCTTCCGGTGAGAGATCGGGAGCATGAAGCACAATGGCTTCATGCTGGACTAACCCGGCCTCAAGCTCTTTCAGAATATCCTTCTTGGATGAGGCGGCCAATTTGAAATCCCGGACCTCCGCTCCAATACGAGGTCCTAACGGTTTTACCTTAAGCAATGACGACATAGTCATCCCCTTATATTCAGGTAGTTGCGAATCTGCATAGTGTAAATTTCTCCTGCCTTTCGAATTCATGGTATACAGATCACAGGCTCAGATGAATTCGCATTACCGAAAACAAAAATCAAACGCAAGCGATTGTTTTTATTGGCATTTACCAAACCCAAGACAAAAGATGAACAAGCACTCGGATTAAAGCCATGACCGAAAAGTCTTCTCCTTCAGATACCTGGCCACCAGCCCATATACTGCCTACTCTGCGAAAAAAACCCTCCCAGTCGCGCTCTCGCGCTGCGGTAGATGCGGTCGCAGAAGCTTGCCAGCGTATACTTGAGGAGTCAGGTGAAGACGGTTTGACGGTAGCCCGTATCTCTGAAATATCCGGGGTTGCTGTAGGGTCGATTTATCAGTATTTCCCCAACAAGGATGCGATTGTCGCTCTGCTGTATGAACGCATACTTGATGAAGAATCTCAGAAGTTACTACTGATGCGCGAGACATTAGTAGGTTTGTCGCTGGCTCACTCCTTACGCATAATCCTGGCCAATATTATTCGCGTAGAAGTACGGTTGTTCCATCTGTGTCAGGCATTTCACCTGCGCTACCATGAAGCCTTCCATCTAGGTATGTGGAGAGGCCCGTACAAAACAGCAAGCGAGTTCATCGATGCGACATGGCTGCCGCTGCTGAGAATGTATGAGCATGAAATCGATGTGCCTGATCCGGAATTGGCGGCATATCTTCTGGGAAAAGGCTTGCGCGGCCTGATCCGATCCGTTCTCGAAGACGTACCGGACAAGCTGGAGTCACAGGCATTCCTCAACAGCCTGGTAGCCATGGCGCTTGGCTGTCTACAGATATCAACCAAGAAAGACTGACAACAACAGGCTGTTTGACTCTTGCTCAACTGCCAAAGTGAATTTAGGTAGCTTCACCTACTCGACCGTACTCCAATCCGCAACGATGTCGTGCTCCAGAGCAAATGGCTGTGCATGCACCGTGCGCTTCTGGTGCAACCCCTGCAGGTCATTCACTGCCAGCCAGCAGATCACCGCAGCTGGTACTGGTGGCGGCGCAGAACCAGCACCCAGCGCTCTCACTCCATCTTCACCAATAGTGGCTTTCAGTGCTTCGGTGGTGACCACCCCAGGGTTTACCGTATAGGCGCGCAATCCTTGCCTGCCCAATTCCGCCTTGAGCACGCCGGACAAGCGCGACACCGCCGCTTTACCGGCGCCGTAGGCATAACCCCACCCTCCCCTGTCAGCCGACACCGGCGGATTGCTCTCGCCCGCCCCCGAGGTAATATTGATCACCACCCCGGCGCCCTGCTCCAGCAGTGCTGGCAACAGGCGCTGGGTCAGCAGTACCGGTGCCAGTATGTAGCCGCGGTACACACGCTCCAGGGTGTCGGGGGTCAGTTGCAGGAAGGTCGAATTCAGGTCGTTGCCCTGGTACACCGCATTGTTGACCAGCACATCGATACGGCCCGCCTCACGCAGCAACTGCTCGGCCGCAGCCAGCACCGAACCGGTATCCAGCAGGTCCATCGGAATGCACCAGGCCTGGCGGCCAAGTGCGCGGATTTCGGTAGCCACCGAGGCCAGGCTGCCCGGCAGGGGCTGACCATCGGCACCGGTCAGGCTGTGATCATGCTGCTGACCGTCTTCCAGTGTCCGTGCACTGACGGCCACATCGAACCCGGCCCGGGCGAAGGCCAGCGCGGTTTCCCGTCCAATGCCACGGCTGGCGCCGGTGATCAGTACCACCTTGCTCATTTTCTGCTCCTGGATTGCCTGAGGCTATGCTGAGGAGCAGTATCGGAGGCCATGACGCCACGTTCATCGTCTGCGCAGACTAGGATCGGCGGCGAGGGATGGGGCGGGTTTGCATCTATTCAGGGATGTGCCGCCTGGAAGGTCGAGGTCCATCTCGACCAACGGAGCAGCATGTAACACTGCTGGCCGGGATGGGACCCGGTCTTCCTTGCTCAGCGGCTCTGCAGCGAGCGCAACTGGGGCTGGGCGATCACGGTCGCGCGGTTGCCCAACGGGGTGACATTGCCGCGCCCCAGGGAAACCACGCTGTTGAGCATGACCCGCACCAGCTCCGCCTGCCGGCGCACGCCGGTCTTGGAGAAGATCGCCCGCAGATGGGCCCGGGCGGTGTTGCGCATGATGCCCAGGTTCTCCGCGGCCTCCTCCAGCGACAGGCCGTTGGCCAACTGCAATGCCAGCATGGTTTCCGCCGGGGTGAAATTGAACAGTTCCTTGGCCACCCGGTTATCCACCTGGGATTTGCCCACAGCATCGCGGATATACACCATCACTGCAGGCTGGCCACGCCCCTCGGCCCATTCGGCGCCGGGGATGGGCTCCACCACCACACCCAGGCTGACCTCGCCCGACGGCCGGGCGATCGACAGCGCTTCACGGGTTTCCCGCAGTTGCGGCGCATCCTTGGACTCGACCGCATCCCTGATCAGCTTGTGCAGCTCGCGGTTGTCACTCGGATAACTGGCTTCCAGGCGCGAACCAACCAACTTGAGGCCATCGGTATGACCGAGCAGATCGCGGGCGACATCGTTCAGCTGCAACACGCTACCCGTCTCGTCCAGAACCAGGGTCGCCACTGACAGGCGGTTGACCGCCTCGGCATACAGATTGCCCAGCGATGCACTGCGGCCCAGCAGGTTGTGTACATGTACGCTGCGCCGCAGGTGCGGTACCAGTCGCGAACATAGCGCCTTGTCACTCTCGGTGAAGGCGGGTTGGGATTGACCGCGGGTGATGCGAAAGCGCAGAACCCCGGAATCGGCAGTGGAGATGTCCGCCCCCATGACATGGTAGACATCGTTCAGTTTGCTGTAGTCGCGGTAGTAGGCGCAGCTCTCCCATTCCTGGAAGCTCATCACATCATCCACGGTGAACACCCGATCCGCCGGCATGTTGGAGAACGGCGTATCGCTATGCAGGTAACGGGAATAAATCACCTTGCCGCTACCCTCGATGTCTCCGGCGACCAGCATGAGGCCCACGTCCTCGACGCCGGGAATACGCAGGATCAGGGTGACGTAGTTGGCCTGGAACAGGCCGCGCAGCTCCTCAAGCGCCTCAGACAGATACTCGGTCTCCAGCGCACCATCATGGATCCGTCCGATAATCCGGTCGTAGTCATCCAACGACAACCCGTTCTCGATCGATTGAAAATGCATTGTGCTTATTGTTGTCATGGTTGCAACCTCATGCCTTCGGCTTCGGTGAAGCTCGTGTTCTTATCGTTATCAGGCGCTGCTCGAGCAGACTATGCCTATAGTTGCTTACTACGGGCCGCTCAAGCCAGCCGTTTCTGCATCAATATGACGAACTGATCTGTCACAATTTCTTACCCTGATCATGACTGCCCCAGGGTTACCACACTGTTGAGAATCAACCTCACCAATTCGGTCTGGCGGCGCACCCCGGTCTTGGAAAAAATCGCCCGCAGGTGCGCCCTGGCCGTATTGCGCCGGATACCCAGGGAACCAGCCGCTTCCTCCAGCGACAGCCCGTTGGCCAGCTCCATCGCCAATGCCGACTCCGACGGGGTGAAGCCGAATACCTGGCGGGTGACCGAGGTGCTGAGCAGGGACTGCCCGACCGCATCGCGGCAGTAGATCACCACTGCGGGCTGGCTTTCACCTTCGTCCCAGTTCTGTTGCGGTACCGGCTCGACGACGATGCCGAGGCTGACCTGGCCGGAGGGACGCGCGATCGACAGCGCCTCGGCCAGCGCCACGCGGCCACCGGTCGAGCTGGCCGCTGCGGCGCGAATGGACTTGTACAGGCGCTTGTTGTCCCCCGGGTAACTGGCTTCCAGGCGGCCACCGACGATCTTCAGTCCATCGCCGGCAGCCAGCATTTCCCGGGCTACCTGGTTGGTTTCCAGTAGATGGCCGTTGCTGTCGAGAATCAGGGTGGCGATCGACAGCCGTCCCATTGCCTGGGCGTACAGTGCGCTCAGCGAATGCTTGTGACCGAGCAGGCTGTGGATATGCAGGGCCCGGCTCATGTGCGGGATGAGCGCATCACACAGTGCCCGGTCGGTCGCAGAGAAATCCTTGTCGGTTTCGGGGCGAGTCACCCGGAAGCGGAAAATACCGCCACTGGGTGGCGCAATATCCACCCCCATCACGTAAAACACATTCTGTTGCGTGCAGTGTCGGCGGTAATAATCCGACTCGCGCCAGCTATCCAGGCTCATCAGGTCGGTGATGGTGAACACTTGGTTGACCGGACAGTTGACGAAAGGCGTCTCCGAGCCCGGATAGGTGGTGTAGGAGATGGTGCCTTGCCCTTCGATATCACCGATGATCAGCATCAACCCCCTGTCCGAATCCTGCGGAATACGCAGGATCAGGGTCACGTAGTTGGCCTGGAACAGCTTCTGCAGGCGGGTCAGGTAGCGGCTCCAGCTGTGATCGTCCATGGCGGCATCATAGAGCTCACCCAACAGCAGATCGAAGGATGAGGTTTCCATGTCCAGACGTCGCCGGTCAGCGTTCATGATACGCTCAATGACTGCCGGCCGCAGCCAGGCTGGTGACCGGCCCCGGCTCCGCCTTGACCCGTACCAATGGCTTGCTGCGATTGAACCAGGCCGCCAGGCCCGGCAGCAGGAAGATCGCACCGAATACGTTGACCAGGAACATGAACGCCAGCAGCACACCCATGTCAGCCTGGAACTTCAGCGGTGCGAACACCCAGGTGCCGACCCCCACCGACATGGTGAAAGCGGTGAACAGCGCCGCGGTGCCCCGCTGACACATGGCTTCATAGAAGGAGGTGCGCACATCCTTGCCCAGTGCCAGCTCATGCTGCATGCGCTCGTACAAATAAATGCCGTAATCCACACCCACACCCACACCCAAGGCCATCACCGGCAGAGTGGCGACCTTCAGGCCGATGCCGAATACCGCCATCACCGCATTGCACAGGGTGGCGACGATCGCCAGCGGGATCAGCAGGCACAGCACCGCCCGCCCGGAACGGAAGGTCAACCAGCAGAACAGCGCCACCGCCAGCAGCAGGGAGCCATGCATCTGCACCTCGGCCTTCTGCACCGCCTCGTTGGAAGCCGCCATGACACCGATATTGCCGCCGGCCATCTTGAACTCGACCTTGGGCTCGTTGATGTTGGCGATGATGTGCTCGACCTGCTCGGTTACCCGGGCGACGGTATCGCCCTCATGGTCGGTGAGGAACAGCAGTACCTGCATGGTCTGGCAACCATCGACCACCAGGCCGTGGGAGCTGGAGTAGGCCCGCGAGCCCGGCATCAGGCCGCGGGATGAGCCCGGAATCGCCGACCAGCGCGGATTACCCTCGTTGTTGCCGGCAATCGACACCTTGCCCATGCCGGCCACACTGTGCACCGAGTTGACCCCTTCGATGCTGCGCGCATGGAAATCCAGTTCCTCCACCGCCCGCATCACATCGGCATCGAGACAGGCTTCCTCAATATCGTTTTCCAGGTACACCGACAGCACATCCAGGCCAATCGAGTAGCTGCGGGAGATCTGCGCGTTATCCTGGTTGTAGCGTGAGCTCTCGCGCAGCTCCGGTGCGCCGACGCCGACATCACCGATGATCAGGTCACGGCTCTTCCAGGCGCCGGCCACCAGCAGCACCAGGCTGATGGCGAACACGCCCAGCGCGGCCTTCGGCGTCGCCAGTACCGACAGGCTCCACCACAGGCGGTGCTTGCCGTCGGCGCCCAGTGACCGCTGGGCATAGGCACGCCGGTCCAGTCTGAGATAGGAGAGGATGATCGGCAGCATCATCTTGTTGGTCACGATCATCAGCAATCCGCCGATACACGCGGTGAGGCCCAGCTCATACACGATCGGGATATCGATCAGCATGATCACACCGAAGCCCAGTGCGTTCATCAGCAGCGCCAGCGCGCCGGGGATGAATATCTTGCAGAACGACACCTTGGCCGCCTCGAAAGAATTGTGCCCGTCGAGAATGTCCTGTTTCCAGGCGTTGGTCATTTGCACGGCATGGGATACACCAATGGAGAAGATCAGAAAAGGCACGAGGATCGACATCGGGTCGATACCCATGCCGATCAGCGGCAACACCCCAAGCAGCCAGATCACCGGCACCAGCGCCACCAGCAGCGCCACCACGGTCTGTACCAGCGAGCGTGAATAGAACCACAACATCAGCGCGGTGATGACGAAAGCGATGACGAAGAAACCCATCACCATGAACAGCCCTTCGATGACATCCCCCACCAGCTTGGAGAAGCCGACGATACTGATCTCGATGTTGTCGTTCTCGAAGCGGGTACGAATATCTTCCAACTGGGCGGCAATCTCGGAATAGGACACCCGCTCGCCGGTTTCCGGATTGAACTCCTGCAGTTCGGCGTTGACGATGGCCGCGGTCAGGTCGTTGGCCACCAGCCGACCGATCTCGCCGGAACGGGCGGTATTGCTGCGGATCTGCTCAAGATCCTCCGGAGTACCGGAGAAGTGCGGCGGAATCACCACATCCCCAACGAAGCCGTCCTCGGATATCTCGACATAGCGCACATCCGGGGTGAACAGCGAGCGCACGCTGGCCCGGCGCACCCCGGGAATGAAGAACACCTCGTCGGTGACCTGGCGCAGCACGTCGAGGAACTCGGCGTTGTAGATGTCCCCTTCACCGCGCCAGTTGACACTCACCAGGATGGTATTGGCGCCGCTGAAGGTATCGCTGTAATGGAGGTAGTTCTCCATGTACGGATGGGTGATCGGAATCTGCTTGTTGAAGCCCGGGTCCAGCTTGATCTGCGTAGCGCTGTAGCCCAGCCCCAGGGTGATCAGGATGAAGATCGACAGGAACAGCTTGCGGTTGCCCAGCAGGCCATCGGCCATGGCCTCGACCCAACGATCCACCCAACGACGATTATGCTTGGCCATGTTACCCCCTTATTGACCGATGACAGCGAGATAACCGCGATCCTGCTGCAGCAGGCCGCTCTGGCCGGCGACAAACAGGTCGCCGTCAGGCAGGACTACCGCCGAGGTCAGGGTTCCCAGCCCGCGGAGGTAGCCCGAATCGGTAAGCTCGCCCTCATGCGAGAGATTGACGTAGGCGCCGCCGGTACCGACGATCACCAGGCCGGAGTCATCCTTGGCATGGCCATACAGCGGCAGGCGATGGGCGATATCGACCTGCTTCCAGTTCAAACCATCATCCTTGCTGACGAACACGTGCCCGCGCATGCCGTAGGTAACCCAGACTTCGTTACCCATGTACGCCACGCCGAACAGCGAGCCGCGGTAGAAAGGCTCGATACGCTCCCAATTGGTACCGTAGTCCTCGCTACGCAGTACCAGGCCCATCTCGCCGACCATGATCTGCAAGCGCTGCCCGTCGCCGTCCATGTCATTGAGATGTTCACCATGAATATCCAGCTCGCGCTCCTGCCAGCTGCGGCCCTGGTCACTGGAGCTGAGGAACTTGCCGAAGCTGCCATAGGCGAAGATCTGCTGCCCATCCGCACTCCAGGTGCCCAGCAGCGGCTCGCCCAGTTCCTCGTCCTGCATCAGCACTTCCCAGGTTTCACCGGCGTCGCCGCTGTGCATCAGCACCGCATCGTGCCCCACCGCCAGCAGGTCGTCCCCGCCCAGCCAGTTCACCCCGGTCAGGGTCACCGGCAGCTCGGCATCACCATGGGTCTGGCGCCAGGAATTTCCCATGTCGTCGCTGACGATAATGGTGCCGCGCTCGCCTACGGCGATGACCCGCTCACCGAACTGGACCAGGTCATTGATCTGCAGACGGGCCAGGTTGAGCTGAACCTGCTGGTCATCGAGCCCATGACGCGGCGAGAAGGCGAAGCCCACCAGCACCGCGACAACAAGACAGAAGGAGTAGCTGATCAATTTGCTCATGGCGCAATTCCACCCTGTGGGTGGCCTGTTCCAGGCCACCTGTTGTTTTTATGAATCTGCAACTGTTCATGCCCGAGACACAAAGGCAGCACAGAGAGTGGCTTGATGTTGTTCCAGCGCCGCTTGGCAAACATCGTCCATATGGCTTACGTCCTGTGCAAAGCGGCGATACAGAGCCACAACACCTACCCCCGGAAAAGCACAAGCCCGCACGGGGCGGGCTTGTGTTGGGGGCCAGTTCCATATAGTCAATCGGTCATACCTCGCAATGACGGAGGGGTGTGGTGTCGCCTACCCCTCCCACATCGTTATGGAACCTATCAGTCCAGTTCGAACAGACCGGCAGCACCCATGCCGCCACCGATACACATGGAAATCACCACGTAACGCACACCTCGGCGACGCCCTTCCAGCAGGGCGTGACCCACCATCCGCGCGCCACTCATGCCGAACGGATGCCCGATGGAGATGGCACCGCCATTGACGTTCAGCCGATCGTTGGGGATGCCCAGCTCATCACGGCAGTACAACACCTGGCTGGCAAAGGCCTCGTTGATTTCCCACAGGCCGATATCCTCGACCTTGAGGTTGAAACGCTCCAGCAGCTTGGGAATGGCGTACACCGGCCCGATACCCATCTCCTCCGGCTTGCAACCGGCCACGGCGATCCCGCGATAGGTACCCAGCGGCTTGATCCCGCGCCGCTCGGCCTCGGCCCGGCTCATCAGCAGACAGGCCGCGGCGCCATCGGAGAACTGCGAGGCGTTGCCGGCGGTGATGTGCTGGCCCTGCTTGATCCACAGACCGTCCTTCCATACCGGTGCCAGCCCCTGCAGCCCTTCCAGAGTGGTGGATGCGCGGTTGCACTCGTCACGGTCGGCGGTTACCTGCTCGTGACCAGCCGGCTTGCCTTCCTTGTCGAACAGCAGCTTGCTGACGCTCAGCGGCACGATCTCCTCGGCGAACAGCCCGGCCTGCTGCGCCGCAGCGGTACGCTGCTGGCTCTGCAGGGCGTACTCATCCTGTGCTGCCCGACTGATACCGTAACGTTCAGCAACGATTTCCGCAGTCTCGATCATCGGGATATAGGCCGCCGGCGCCACTTCCATCACCGCTTCGGAACGGGCGCGGTAGGCGTTCTTGTGTTTGGTCTGAGTCAGCGACAGCGACTCGACGCCACCACCGATGGCCACATCCAGCTCGCCGGTCATGATCGCCTTGGCCGCCTCGCCGATGGCCATCAGGCCGGAGGCACACATCCGATCCAGCGCCATGCCCGGCACCGATTCCGGCAGTCCGCCGGTGTAGGCGCACAGGCGGCCGATGTTGTAGCCCTGGGTACCCTGCTGCACCGCCGCGCCCATGATCACATCACCCACATCCGCCGGGTCGATGCCGGCGCGCTGGACCACGGCGCGCACCACATGACCACCCAGTACCGGAGCCTCGGTGTCGTTGAAGGAGCCGCGGAATGACTTGGTCAGAGCGGTGCGCGCGGTGGCGACGATGACTGCTTCTTGCATGATGGTATTCCTCAAACTGTCTGATTGAAGGTGTAGCGACTGATGGTGTCCACCACACAGCCCGGACGGTCACTGCCCTCGACCTCGACGCTGACCCGTACAACCACCTGTACAGCGCCGTTGGCAGGGTTTCGACCTGGGTAATCTCGCCATTGCCACGGATACGTGCGCCCACCCGCACCGGCGCCGGAAAACGCACCCGGTCACAGCCGTAGTTGACACCCATCTGCAGGTTCTCCACCTGCATCAGCTGCGGCAGGAAGTAGTTGACCAGCGACAGGGTCAGATAGCCGTGGGCGATGGTGCCGCCGAACGGGCCGGCCTTGGCTTTCTCCGGATCCACATGGATCCACTGGTGATCGCCGGTGGCGTCGGCAAAGGTATCGACACGTTGCTGGTCGATGGTGATCCACTCGGTTACCCCGAGACTCTGGCCCACTGCCTGTTCCAGCGCGGCGGCGCTACTAAATGTTGTGGTCATGATGTTCTCCTGAATCCTGCGTGTCTTTTTCCGTTATCGGGGCGAGGCTTGGTGCATGGCGGGATTCCGAGCCACCTACCTCAGACACGCCGTGAATACATCCCTGTAGGCTCGCGGTTGCCATCCATGGCAACCGACGGTCTGAGGTAGGTGGCTCGGAACCCCGCCTCACGATCTCCGTGCAATTCGCACCAAAACCCAAAAAAGCTCTGGCTAACTTGGGAACGGCTTTTTCCTGCAGCCCGTACATTGCCCATCAAGCGCACTTGCCTGCGGGCTACTGCGGACCGTCGGTTGTCATGGATGACAACCGCGAGCCTACAAGGACGTACTTGCGGCGTGTCCGCAGTAGCCCGCAGGCAAGTGTGCAAACCCGCCAACCATCAGCAGCCCACGAGCAGACAGACTCCGAACTCAAGCCTGCTGCGAACTCACAGGCACAATCTCACCCGTCATATAACTGGAGTAGTCACTGGCCAGAAACATCATCACGTTGGCCACCTCCCAGCACTCGGCGCCCCGGCCATAGGCCTCACGGGATTCCAGCTCCTTGAGCAGCGCCTCGGGTGCGGACTTGCGCAGCATCGGGTGGACCGCCAGCGATGGCGCCACGGCATTGATGCGTACATTGAGCTCAGCGGCTTCCAGCGCCGCACAACGAGTAAGCGCCATCACCCCGGCCTTGGCCGCAGCGTAATGCGCCTGCTCCTTCTGCGCTCGCCAGCCCAGAACCGAGGCGTTATTGACGATCACCCCGCCCTGCCCGCGCGCCTTCATCACCTGCAACATATAGCGGGTCATGCGCATGGTGCCGTTGAGAGTGACGTCGATGACCTTGTTCCACTCGTCATCCTCCATCTCGATCAACGCCTTGGTGGTACCCAGCCCGGCGTTGTTGATCAGGATGTCGATGCCCTGCAGCTTGTCCTCGGCAAAATCGACCAGTGCCCGCACCTCGGTTTCATCGGTGACGTTGCACAACTTGCCCCAGACCGCAGAAAGGCCGGTTTCCTGCTTGAGCTTGTCCACCGAAGCGTTCAGTCGCCCCTCGTGCACATCGCTGATAACGATGCCACGGCAGCCCTCTTCCACCGCCTTGGTCGCAGCAGCGAAGCCGATGCCGGCACCGGCGGCGGCGGTGATCAATACCGACTTGCCCTTCAGCAGGCCGTGACCGGGTACATATTCAGGATTCTTCAGATCATTCATGGTTATCTGCCTTTGGCTTCCTTGGGCATGCCGAGACCGCGCTCAGCGATGATGTTGCGCTGAATCTGGTTGGTGCCCCCGTAGATGGTGTCCGAGCGGGTGAACAGGAACAGTGACTGCAAGCGCGTCAGCTCGTAGGGTGCGGCGTCGATGATGTCCGCCTCGGGACCGAGCACGTCCATCGCCAGGGCGCCGAGATTGCGGTGCCAGCTCGACCAGTGCAGCTTGTACACCAGCGCCGAGCTGTCCGGCTGGCCCTGCTCGTTGCCCGAGAGCATGCGCATGGCGTTGTAGCGCATCAGCCGCAGGCCGGTGTGGGCTTCGGCGATGCGCTGGCGGATGCTCGGTTCGCTGGCCGCGCCATTGGCCTTGGCGATGCAGATGATGTCGTCCAGTTCGTTCTGGAATTGCATCTGCTGGCCGAGGGTGGAAACCCCACGCTCGAAACCGAGTAGGCCCATGGCGACCTTCCAGCCATCACCCGGCGCGCCGACGATATCAGCGGCCACGGCATCGTCGAAGAACACTTCGTTGAATTCCGAGGTGCCGGTCAGCTGTTCGATCGGGCGCACGGTGATACCCGGCTGGTGCATGGAAACCAGGAAGAAGCCCAGCCCGTGATGGGCCTGGGAATCGGGATCGGTGCGGGCGACGACGAAGCACCAGTCCGACTCGTGGGCCAGCGAGGTCCAGACCTTCTGACCGCTGATCAGCCACTTGCCGGTGGTCGCATCCAGCCGGGCGCGGGTGCGTACGTTGGCCAGATCCGAGCCGGCACCGGGTTCGGAGTAGCCCTGGCACCAGAGTTCGGTGCCGGACCGGATGCCGGGCAGGAAGCGCTGTTTCTGCTCGTCACTGCCGAAGGCGATCAGCGTAGGGCCGGCCAGGCCTTCGCCAATATGACCGACGCGACCGGGGCCGCCGACGCGGGCGTATTCCTCGAAGAAGATCACCTGCTGTTCGATTGAGGCGCCGCGACCGCCGTGTTCCTCCGGCCAGCCGACGCAGGTCCAGCCGCCGGCGGCCAGGTGCTGCTCCCAGCGCTTGCGCTCTGCCGGGAACATGTGTTCGTCACCGGGGCCACCGCGAAACTTCAGGTTGGCGAACTCACCGGTAAGGTTGTCGCGCAGCCAGCCGGCAATTTCTTCGCGGAAGGCTTCGTCGGCGGCGCTGAATGTCAGTTTCATGATGGCTTCCTCAGTCCAGCAGCAGCGCGGCGATCAGCTCGCGCTGCGCAGCGCCGTTGCCCAGGTAAAGTTCACTGGCCTTGGCCCGTTTGAAATACAGGTGCACGTCGTATTCCCAGGTAAAGCCCACACCGCCGTGCAACTGGAGGGCGGTGCCGGCGTTGAAGAACAGCGTGTCCGAGCAGTAGCCCTTGGCCATGGCGGCGGCTTCCGGCAGTTCGGCAGCGAGCTGACTGTCACCCTCCGGGCTGAGCGCTTCCTGGGCCACGCAGGCGGCGTAATACACCGCCGAGCGTGCCACCTCGCATTTCAGCTGCATGTCGGCGGCCTTGTGCTTGAGCGCCTGAAAGCTGGCGATGGCGCGGCCGAACTGCACCCGTTCCTGCATGTAGGCGACGCTCATCTCCAGTACCTGCCGGGCGGCACCCATCTGCTCGGCGGCCAGTGCCACCTTGGCCAGGTCAATCAGTTTGAGCAGCGCCGCAGCGCCCTGCCCGGCCTCGCCCATCAGTGCGCTGGCCGGCAGCTGCACCTGGTTCAGTTGCAGCGCGGCCTGGTGACGGGTCTGATCCATGGTTGGCAGCCACTGACGTTGAAGGCCGGCGGTGTCGGCCGGCACCGCAAACAGGGCAATGCCCTCGGTGCCGCTACTGCCCGGGGCGCGGGCGGCGATGATCAGCAGGTCGGCGCTGTGGCCGTCGATGACATAGCGCAACTCACCCTGCAGCTCGAAGCCGTCGGCATTACGCTGCCAGGTGGCGCTGACCGCATCGCAGCCCCACTGGCCGCCATGGCGCGCCGCCTGCGGGCCGGTCCAGGCCAGGGTAGCGGTCAGGCTGCCATCGACGATGGCCGGCAGGTACTGCTGCTTCTGCTCTTCGCTGCCCGCGACCAGCAGGCTATTGACGCCGAGGCAGACGGTGCCGAAGAACGGCGAGCACAACAGTACCCGTCCCATCTGTTCCAGCACGGCGCAGAGTTCAACGTAGCCCAGGCCCATGCCGCCGTACTGCTCCGGCACGCTGATAGCCTGGAAGCACAGCTCCTGACAGATGCGCTGCCACAATTCAGGATCGTAACCGGCTTCAGTGACCATGGCCTGGCGTACCGCTGCCGAACTGGAGACATCCTGCAGAAAGGCCTGCGCGCTGTCGCGGATCATCTGCTGTTCTTCGGTGAAACGGAACTCCATGGCGATTCCTCCGGGTCAGGCGCCGTAGACCGGCTGGGCCGGGACTTCGCTGGCCAGCAGTGCCTGCATGGCTTCGCCGACTTCCGCCGGCTGCCAGCGGGCGCCCTTGTCCACACCCTGAGTGGTACGCCAGCCGTCAGCGATGGAGATCTTGCCGCCTTCGGCTTCGAACACCCGGCCGCTGATGCTGGCGGCCTGTTCGCTGGCCAACCAGGCCAGCAGTGAGCTGACGTTTTCCGGGGCCCAGTAGTCGAAGCTGCCATCGTCTGGCCTGGCCATGCGGGTGGCCATGGATTCCACGGCGGTGGTCATGCCGGTGCGCGCGGCCGGAGCCACGGCGTTGGCGGTGATGCCGTAGCGGCGCAGCTCGGCGGCCTGATTGAGGGTCAGCGCGGCGATGCCGGCCTTGGCGGCGGCATAGTTGGACTGGCCGATGGAGCCCTGCAAGCCTGCACCGGAGGTGGTGTTGATGATCCGGGCATCGACCTTGTTGCCGGCCTTGGCCTGGTCGCGCCAGTAATGCACGGCATGGGAACTGATGCAGAAGTGGCCCTTGAGGTGCACGGCCATGATGGTGTCCCATTCAGCCTCGGTCATGGAGGCGAACATGCGGTCGCGGTTGACGCCGGCGTTGTTGACCACCACGTGCAGGTCGCCGTAGGTCTCGATGGCCTGCTTGACCGCATTCTCGCTGTCGGCGTAGTTGGTGATATCCGAGGTGTTGACCACGGCACGACCGCCGGCGGCGACTATCTCGTCCACCACTTTCTGCGCGGCGTCGCGATTGATATCATTGACCAGCACACAGGCGCCTTCGCTGGCAAATACCCGTGCATGGGCCGCACCCAGTCCACCACCGGCACCGGTAATGATGACCACTCTGTCGTTAAGAATTCCCATCTCTGTTCCCCTGTTCGTTTGCTGGAGCAGCCATACGGCGCTGCCAGGCGTGGGGAATGATTGTTGCCAGCGGCTCCTTTGCAATCATCGTCCATAGAGACTAAAGGGCCGAGGAACACGGATTGCCACGGCCTTCGACCACGCAATGACGCTGGGCAGTGAGCCGGTGGCGGGGGTTATTGATCCGGCGTGAAACGCTGCTCTGGCTGGATAATCACGGGCACGGGGCGTTGCTCCAGCTCGACTACTTGGCCCAGCCCAAGGGAAACGATACTGTTGAGCAACACCTTGACCAGCTCGGCCTGGCGCTTGATGCCCGTCTTGGCGAATATGGAGCGCAGGTGGGCGCGGCCGGTATTGCGCGTTATACCAAGCTTCTCCGCGGCTTCCTCCAGTGACAGGCCGTTGGCCAGTTGCAGGGCCAGGGTGGTTTCTGCCGGTGTGAAGTTGAACAGTTGCTGCGCCAGCTCGCTGCTCATCTGCACCCCACCCATGGCGTCACGCACATAGATCATGACCACGGGCAGGCCCTGCCCCTCAACCCAACCGCTATTGCGGATCGGCTCTATCACCACGCCCAGTCCCACCTGGCCCGAGGGTCGGGCGATGGACAGGGCCGCGGATACAGGCTCGGAACCCAGGCTGGCACGGGACTCGGCGGCATAGCGGATAAACCGATACAGCTCACGGTTATCGCTGGGGTAACTGGCCTCCAGACGTGAGCCGACCATCTTGAGTCCATCGGCCCGCTCCAGCAAGGTGCGCGCGACGGAGTTGAGTTGCAGCACATGGCCGGCCTCATCGAGCACCATGCTGGCGACCGACAGGCGATTGACCGCCTCGGAATACAGATTGCCCATGGATTCCCGGCGATCCAGCAGATCATGAAAGTCCAGACTGCAACGCAGGTGTGGCAACAGCCGGGTACATACCGCCTTGTCCTTCGCGGAAAAGGCCGGCTGGCCATGCGCCCGGGCGACCCGGAAGCCGATGATCCCCGACTGCGTGGCCAGATCCGCCCCCATCACATGATAGACGTCACTGGGCCGGGCATACTCGCGGTAGTAACGGCTGTTTTCCCACTCCGTTATGCTCATCAGGTCTTCAATGCAGTACACCTTGTCCACTGGCAATCGCGCCAGGGGGGTGTCACTGGGGAAATACTTGAACAGCGCGACCCGCCCTTCAACTTCCTGATTGCCGGCAACCAGCATCAGCGCCACATCCTCGGCATCGGCCACATGCAGGATGAGCGCAACGAAGCGGGCCGCAAACAGCAGCCGCAACTCCTCCAGCGCATCATACAAATGCTCTGTGTGCAGAGCGCCGGAGTAGATCCGACCGACGATCCGGTCGTACTCGTCCAGCGTCAGTTCTGAGGCCTGATGTGTTTCTGTATTCGCTGGCATCAAACCTTTCCCTCGTGACAACCGCGCTCAACAGAGCGCCCGATTCATGGAGGGCCGGCTTCCAGCCCGGCCTGTTGGGTTGCTGCCAGTTAGCTGGCGTAGCACAGGCGCGCTACATCCCAAGCCCAGGGTTGGCGAGCGCCTGCTCGCCGACAGCCATCAGCCGCTGCGAGGCCGCAGGCGTAGCGCGGGGGCGCTACACCCCGGGGGGCGCTACAACCGCTCGATGATGGTCACGTTGGCCTGGCCACCGCCTTCGCACATGGTCTGCAGGCCATAACGCCCACCCGTGCGCTCCAGCTCGTGCAGCAGCGTGGTCATCAGCCGTGCACCGGTAGCGCCGAGCGGGTGGCCGAGGGCGATGGCGCCGCCATTGACGTTGGTTTTCGCCGGATCGTAATCCAGCTCCTTCTGCCAGGCCATGACCACCGAGGCGAAGGCTTCGTTGATCTCCACCAGGTCGATGTCGGCCATGTTCATGCCGGCGCGCTGCAATGCCCTGCGCGTGGCGGCGATGGGCGCGGTCAGGTGCCAGATCGGATCGTCGCCGAGTACCGTCAGGTTATGAATGCGCGCCCGCGGGGTCAGGTTGTAGCGCTTGAGCGCGGCTTCCGACACCACCAGCAGTGCGGCCGAGGCATCGCAGGTCTGGCTGGACACGGCGGCAGTGATATCCGGGAACTGCGGATCGACCGGCTCCAGCGAGGCCATTTTCTCCAGCGTGGTATCGCGGGGCGTCTCATCCACTGCCAGCCCGTTGAGGGCGGCAATTTCCCGCTCGAAACGGCCCTCAGCCGCCGCGCTCAGGGCCCGTCGGTGGCTTTCCAGGGCAAAGGCTTCCATATCCGCCCGGCTGACATTCCAGTGGCTGGCGATGCGCTGGGCGGCATAGAACTGGTTGACCGGCTGATCGCCGAAGCGTGCCTGCCAGCCCTGGCTGCCGGAGAACGGGTCAGGGAAGCCCAGCGGCTGGCCGGCGAGCATGGCCGAGGAAATCGGAATCCGGGTCATGGTCTGTACACCGCCGACGGCAACCACGTCCTGGGTGCCACTCATCACCGCCTGGGCGGCGAAATGCACAGCCTGCTGCGAAGAGCCGCACTGACGGTCGACCGTGGTACCCGGTACGTTCAGCGGCAGGCCGGCGGCCAGCCAGCTGGTGCGGGCGATATCACCGGCCTGGGAGCCGATGGTGTCGACGCAGCCGAAAATCACATCATCGTAGTCCTCGGCGGGTATGGCATTGCGTTCGACCAGCGCCTTGAGTACGTGGGCGCCGAGGTCGATGGCGTGCACCTCGGCCAGGCTGCCCTTGCGCCGGCCGGTCGGACTGCGCAGGGCATCAACTATGTAGGCTTGGGCCATGGTCTATTCCCCGAAGGTGAATTGCGGGCCGATATGGGCATCGGCCGCGAGGATGGCGTTGGCCACCCGGGATTTGTGGAAGGCGCGGTCGCCCCAGGAGGAGTCCAGCGCCCAGGCACGCTTCATGAACATCTGCAGATCGACTTCCCAGGTGTAACCCATGGCGCCGTGTACCTGGATGCCATGGCGCGCGGCCAGCCAGGCAGCCTCGCAACAGGCCAGCTTGGCGTGGGAGACATGCAGGTCGGCACTGGCTTCGCCATGCGCCAGGGCATGGGCAGCGCGGTACAGCACCGGTTTAGCGAATTCGATCTTGCCGGCGACATCGGCCAGGTGGTGCTTGACCGCCTGGAAGCTGCCGATCGGCTTGCCGAACTGCTTGCGCTGCACGGCGTAGTCCACCGACAGGTCGAGCATGCGCTGGGCCAGGCCGAGGCTCTGCCCGGCCACCGCCAGCGCACCACGGTTGAGCGTCTCGGCCCAGATGGCGCGGCCCTGTTCGGCACCGAGGATCAGGCTGTCGGCACCGGGAGTGAAGCTGACGCGACTCAGGCGCCGGGAACTGTCGATGCTCGGGTTGCGTTCATAGCCGATGGCGTCGCGGCGCAGGCCATGCACCTCGCCCTGGTGTTCCAGCAGCACCACGTCAGCCAGGTGCACGTCGGCGATCAGCGGGTTGACGCTGTGGCCGACGGCGATGCGTACGTTGCCTTCGGCGATGCGCCCGAGCATGTCGTCACGCGCGCCGTGCCCTGCGGCAATGCGTTGAGCAGGCCGGTTGCGACATAGGCGGTATCGGCCAGCGAGTCGGCGATGGCGTAGTAGCCCAGCTCCTGGGTCAGCAGCGACCAGGCGATGTCATCCATGCCCAGACCGCCCTGCTCTTCGGGTACCGACAGCGCGGTCAGGCCCTGCTCGGCCATCTTGCCGCGCAGCTCCGGGGAGCGACCATCGTCGGTGTCCCAGATTTCGCGCAGCATTTCCGGTGGCGCTTCGGTCATCAGGAAGCGGCTGATCGCTTCGCGGAAGGCCAATTGGTCTTCGGTAAAGGTAAAGTCCATGTCGGCGTCCTCAGGCTTTCGGCAGACCGAGCATGCGCTCGGCGATAATGTTGCGCTGGATCTCGTTGGTGCCGGCGTAGATCGGCCCGGCCTGGGCGAACAGGAAGCCTTCCAGCCAATTGCCGTGATCCACCGCCTCCGGTGCGTAGCCGTTCAGCTCACCGAACGGGCCGAGGATGCGCATGGCGGTCTCGTGCATTTTCAGGTCGAGTTCGGACCAGATAACCTTGTTGATACTGGCCTCGGCACCGATCTTGGCGCCCTTCTCCACCAGACCGACGGTGTGATAGGCGGCCTGGGCATAGGCTTCGGCGCCCATCCAGCTTTCGATCACCGCATCCCGCACCCCAGGGTCACGTTCGGCGACCTGCGGGTTGGCCTGGTACAGTTCGACCAGGCGTTTGGCAGTCTGCTGGAAACGTGCCGGGGAGCGCAGCAACAGGCCGCGCTCGAAACCGGCGGTGGCCATCGCCACATGCCAACCCTGCCCTTCGGCACCGAGCAGGTTGCTCGCCGGCACCCGCACATCATCGAAGAACACTTCGGCGAACGCTTCCTTGCCGTTCAGCGCCTTGATCGGGCGCACGGTGACGCCGGGGCTGTCCAGCGGCACCAGCAGGTAGCTCAGGCCATGATGGCGGCTGCTCTGCGGGTCGGTCCGGAACAAGCCGAAAATCCAGTCGGCGAAGATCGCCCGGGTCGACCAGGTCTTCTGGCCGTTGATGACGAAGTCGTCACCGTCACGCAGCGCCTTGCTGCGGATCGCCGCCATGTCGGAACCGGCGCCGGTTCGGACCAGCCCTGGGCCCACATATCCTCACTGGAGGCAATGCGTGGCAGGAAGTGGCGTTTCTGTTCCTCGGTGCCGAATTCCATCAGCGTCGGCCCCAGCAGCAACTGGCCATTCTGGTTGACGCGCATCGGCGCGCCGGCGGCGTAGTATTCCTCTTCGAAGATCAGCCATTCGATCAGGTCGCAGCCACGTCCACCCAGATGTTCCGGCCACATGACCATGGACAGCCGGCTTTCATACAGTTTGCCTTCCCAGGCACGGTGTTCCTCGAAGCCCTCGCGGGTGTCATAGCTGGCCAACGGCTGGCTGGGCACATTGGCCTGCAGCCAGGCGCGTACTTCGGCGCGGAAGGCTTGTTGCTTGGCGGTATAGGTCAGTTGCATGGCATGCTCTCAGAAGCTGGCTTCGCGCTTTTCAACGAAGGCGCGACGGGTCTCGGCGGAGTCCGGCAGGGTGTAGGCTTCCAGCGTGAAGCCCTGCTCCCAGCGGTACTTGTCTTCCAGGTTGCCGTCCTCGATGCCATTCAGCGCCTCCTTGGCGATGCGGATCATGGCCGGGCTCTTGGCGGCGATGCGGCTGGCGATATCACGGGCGGTGGCGGCCAGCTCTTCGCGTTCGACCAGGCGCTCGATGAAGCCGTACTGCATGGCGTCCGGTGCGGTGACCGTCTCGCCAGTGAAGAACATGTAGCGCACCTTCTGCACCGGGAACAGGCGTTGCAGGTGGGCGCCGCCACCCATGGCGCCCCGGTCCACTTCCGGCAGGGCGAAGGTGGCGCAGCGCGAGGCCACCACGATGTCCGCCGCACCGGTCATGCCGATGCCGCCGCCAAGAACGAAACCGTGTACCGCGACGATCACCGGTACCGCGCAACGATGAATCGCCTTGAAGGTGGCGTAGTTGCCGGCGTTGACCTTGACGATCAGTTCCGGGTGCGCGTCCAGTTCCTTGATATCGACGCCGGCGCAGAAGCCGCGCCCTTCGGAACGGATGATCAGCACGCGGACTGCCTCATCGGCGCCCAATGCGTCGATCTGCGCCGCCAGCGCCAGCCACTCGCTGCTGTCCAATGCATTGACCGGGGGCTTGTTGATCACCAGCTCGGCAACGCCCTGATTGATTTCCACCTTGAATGCGGTAGTCATGCTTGGGTTCTCTCGTATTGATCGGCGGCCTGCTCCGCCGGGGATTGTTGCGATTGCTGGATGCGTTGGCACAGGCGCAGCAGACAGGCCTCGGCCTCGTCAGCGATTTCATGGATGATCTGCTCGCAGCTCTGCAACTGGTCGATGGCTGCGGCCACCTGGCCACTGGGCAGGATGCCCTCGTCCGGGAAGCCCTCGACCATCGAACGTTGCAGCAGCACCGGCTGGTTGGCCGCCATGATCACCTGGGACATGGCGCCCGGGTCGTCCTTGATCGCCTTGAAGAAGGTCCTGATCATGTGCCCGGTGGTCATGCCGGTCTGCGCCTTCCATTTGCGCGCACTGTTCAGCGCGATCCACAGCCGGCCGACCGGGCCGGCCGCTTCCAGCTTGTTGATGAAGGGGTTTTCCACCATGCGGTGGCGCATGCCATCGACCGCCAGGGTGACGCGGATCTGCTGGGTATCCCTGGTTGCCAGATAACGCTGCAGGGTGGCCTTCGGCGTCGGCGAGTCACTGCTCATCATGAAGCGGGTGCCCATGGCGATGCCCTCGGCACCGGCGGCCAGCGCCGCGGCGAGGCCGCGACCGGTGGAATAGCCCCCGGCGGCAATCACCGGCACCTCAACGGCAGCCAGTACCTGCGGCAGCAGGATGGTGGTGGGCACACCGCCGGTATGACCGCCGCCCTCGCCGCCCTGGATGGTGATCATGTCCGCGCCCAGCTCGACCGCCTTGAGCGCATGCTTGAGCGCACCTACCGTCGGAATGCACAGCACGCCGGCATCCTTGAAGCGCTGGATGGTGTGCTTGTCCGGGCCGCGACCGTAGCTCACCGCACGCAAGCGGTACTGCACGGCCAGATCGACACACTGGGCAGCGTTATCCTGGAACATATGGAAATTGAGACCGAAGTTGCTGCCACCGGTGGCGGCAATCACCTTCTGGATCTCACCTTCCAGTTGCTCGGCGGCGATGGTCGCCCCAGCCAGAAAACCGAAGCCGCCGGCGCGCGTGGTGGCGATCACCAGGTTAGCGTCCGAGACCCAGCCCATCGCCGTCTGCACGATCGGGTAACGGCAGCCCAGGGCCGCGGTCAGGCGTGTGTGCAGGGCGCTCATCAGCCGCGCTCCCCGGCCTGGGCCTTGTTCGCCGCGGCCATCGCCTTGCCGTCGAAGCCACCCAGCTTGTCGCCGGAGACCTGCTCGTTGTGCACGTGGGCGAAGTGGTGCCAGGCGAACACCGCTTCCATGCCGGTACGCTTGCCCTGCAGATCCTCGATATGGTTGACCGCCTGCTTGGTCAGCGCCAGGCCCATGCGCGGCTGCTGGGCGATACGCTGGGCGATGTCCAGGGTGGCGCTTTCCAGTTCCTCACGCGGCACTACCCGGTTGACCATGCCCAGCTCGTAGGCACGGGCAGCCGGCATGCGGTCGCCGAGCATGAGGAATTCCTTGGCGATACGCGGGTGCATCTCGAAGGCGTGGGCGAAGTACTCCACGCCGGGGATACCCATGCGCACCACCGGGTCCTGGAAGAAGGCGTCGTCGCTGGCGACGATCAGGTCGCAGACCCAGGCCAGCATCAGTCCGCCGGCGATGCAACCGCCCTGGACCATGGCGATGGTCGGCTTGGGCATCTCGCGCCAGCGCCGGCACATGTTCAGATAGACTTCCTGCTCACGCACATAGAGAAACTCACCACCCGGCTTGTTGGTGTGATCCCACCACAGGTGCTTGTGCTCGAAGGATTTGGTCACATCCCGTCCCGGGGTGCCGATATCGTGCCCAGCCGAGAAATGCTTGCCGGTCGAGCACAGCACGATGACCTTGACCTCATCATCATTGATGGCACGGCGAAAACAATCGTCGAGCGCGTAGGTCATCTGCGAGTTCTGCACGTTGTTGTACTGCGGGCGACTCATGGTGACGATCGCCACGCCCTGCTCCACCCGGTAGGACACCGGCTGTTCGGTCTCATAGACCGCCGTGTCCTCACGCTCGACGAATTCGCTCATCCACGCACCTCCTCTGCCGTGCGGATACCCGCCGGGTTGCCCTTGAGCTGGCGGGCACGCAGGTTGTGCGGGTCCATCCGGGCAATGATCGCCATTTGCTCGGCGGTCGGATGCGGGGTTTCACCCAGGTTATCGACCTTGAGCAGCGGGAAGCCGGTACGCTCCTGCACCAGCTCGAAGTCCACGCCCGGATGCAGCGACAGCACCCGCGCCGCATGATCCGGGCCGTTGAAATCCATCACGCACAGGTCGGTAATCACCCGGCCAATACCCATCAGGTCATTGCGCATGCCCGGTGCCCAACGCTCGGGATTGAAACCGACCCCGGAGACCATATCCACCTCCCCTTCGACGAACACCCGCTTGCTGTGGTTGGGGATGAAGAAGGAGTTGAGATGGTTGATGCTGTTGCCCGGCAGGCCGCGCACACCGAGCATCGCCACCTTGGGCTTGGCGTAGTCGCCGATCACCGACAGGTTGCTCTGCGCCCAGCGGTCGACCTGGGTTGGCCCAACCATGGCGTGGCGGCGACCATGCCAGACGCAGTCGAACACCCGCTCGAAGGGCAGATAGCCGGAATACTTGGGCACATAGTCGCCACGCGGGCCAACCGGAATCGGCTCCTCGACCAGAAATGCCTCGCTGTCGGTCATCAGCAGTTCGGGGCTGTGGCTGATCTTTGCCAGACTGGCGCCCAGCCGCGGAATGATGCCCAGGCCCGAGGCCAGCAGCTCGCCATTGTCGCGCCAGGCTTCGGAGGCAGCGACGATCATCAGTTCAGCCAGGCTGAAAGGGGTGGAACTCATGGTCTTTACTCCTCAGAACGTCGGCAGGGGCAGACTGGCCATGCGCTCGGCACCGCCGTTGCGCTCGCAGTAGTCGGCTTCGCTGCAGTTGACATAGGTATCCAGGTAACGCTGCCAGCCGTTGTCTTCGCTGGCGCTGTCGCTGTAGTCCTTCAGGTGCTGCATGTCCCAGCCGTAGGCCGGACCACAGGCGGTGGGGTGCGCACCCAGCGGCGCCTCGACTACACCGGTGACCATGGAACGCTCGAAGGTCGCAAAGCGCGCGGTGGCGGCATCCAGTTCCAGGCGCTCCTCGACCACCTCGGCGGAGACGAAGCACTGTTTGGAGGCGCGTGCCACATGGTGATCGAAGTACACGTCGTTACCGGTGATCAGGGTGTTGCCCAAACGGTCGGCACGATTGACGTGGACAAAGGCCACATCAAGCTCCAGTGCCGGCATCGCCAGCAGCACTTCACCATCGGCATAGGGTGAGCTGATCAGTTTCAGCTCCGGATTATGGGTCAATACGTCGGTGGCCAGACCAGCGCGGGCCGGCAGGAACGGCAGGCGCATGGCAGCAGCCTTGAGCCCCCATTGGAACAGACCTTCATCCAGCTCCATGACATCCAGCGTCCCGGCTTCGCGGGCCTTGCGGAAATAGGGTTCCAGCGGAATGGCGTCCATGGTGGCGAAACCGAAGATCAGCTTCTTGACCTTGCCGGCGGCGCACAGCATGCCGACTTCCGGGCCGCCATAGGCGACTACCGTCAGGTCCTTCACGTCGCTGCGCAGGATCTCACGCACGATTGCCATTGGCTTGCGCCGTGGCCCCCAGCCCCCAAAACCGATGGTCATGCCATCGCGCAATTGGCCCACTGCATCGGCCGCGGTCATCAGCTTGTTCATTACTGCTCCTCCTGACGGCCAGCACCGAAATCGTGTCCCCAGATGCTGACCTTGGTGAATTCAAAGGCGGTGTGCTGGTCCCAGTCGACCTGCAGGCCACCCCAGCCATATTCCAGATCGAAACCGGAAGGGGTCTTCATGTAGAAGGACGTCATGCGGTCGTTGAGATGCTGGCCAAGGGTCGCCGACAGCGGCACGCCATGGGCCACGCGCCGGTCATGGGCGCGGCCGACCTCGGTCATCGAATCGACCTCGACCATCACGTGCACGCACTTGCTCGGCACCTCGTACTCGGCAATCGCCAGGCTGTGGTGCCGGGCATTGCCGCAGTGCAGGAAGTGGATACGCGTGGCAGGCGCGTCGGGGACGGGACGGAAATTGAAGATGTCGGAAATCTTGAAGCCCAGCACATCCTGGTAGAACGCCGCGCATTCATCGAAGTTGGGCGTCGGCAACACCGTATGGCCCAGTCCCATGTCGCCGGTGAGGAAACGCGGTACGCCCTGCGGCGAGACAAAGGGCTCGCAGTCAGACAGATAACCCCAGGTCAGCTCATGCTGGTTGCCCGCAGGGTCCTGCAGCAGTGCGGCTTCGTTGACCTTGCGCTGAGCGCAGAACTCGGAATCTGCCAGCTGGTACTCGACACCGGTGGCGTCCAGCTTGGCCAGCATGGCGTCGAAGGCCGGCTTGCTGCCCAGCGACCAGCCCGAAGCCAGGTAGCGCTCCTCCGCACCTTCGACAACGAGCATACGGAAAGGACGGTCATCCATCTTGATGTACAGCCCGCCGCCGGGTGCCGGGCTGGTCATCATGCCCAGCACATTCTCGGCATAGTGCTGCCACTTCTGCACATCGCCGATCTGCGCAACGAAATAGCTCAACGCTCGAATCTCACTCATGCCGCCACTCCTCATTCAGGGCCTGTAAAGCATGAATGGATTGTTGCGCGCGGCCATGGCGCATTCATCGTCCATTGAGACTAAAGGGGTTTTGGTCAGGGCAACGGGCAAAAAAAAGGTCGTCCATGGCTACCCAGGGACGACCAAACCGAACCTTTACGGTATCGGACAGCACAACATATGCATTACATGTACAGGATCACCAGCTCATTGATCACCGCCGGGCGCTCCTGGCCGACGACGTGGATATTGCACTCCAGCACCAACTGGGTCCCACGCGGCAGCGCCTCCACCGACTTGACCCGGGTGCGCGAATGCAACAGCGAACCAGCCGGTACCGGACTCGGAAAACGCAACCGTTCGGAGCCATAGTTGACCATGTTGGTGAAGCCGGTGACCTCGAAGGCGAGCGGCACCTGCATACGTGACATCAGCACCTGCACCAGCGCACCGTGGGCGATGGTGCCGCCGAACGGGCTTTCCTTGCGGGCACGCTCGGGATCGGTGTGGATCCAGTAGTCGTCGCCGGACAGCGCGGCGAACTGGTTGATCAGCTCCTGGTCCACCAGGATCTGGTTGCTCCAGTCACTGAACTGATCAGAGACCAGCGCCTTCAGCGCGGCGATGTCCTTGACATCGATCTTCTGTCTGGCCGGCCCGGCATCCGCCGCTGGAGCGGGCGGCGCCTTGGGTACTTCGTCCCGCTGTTCCAACGCGACGTCAACGCCGGTATAACGCAGCAACACACTGCCATCGTCCCTGACCCGGGCCCGTACCGGCTTGACTCGCATGCCCACCTCGATCTGCTCGGGGTCGAGGCCGATCAGGGTAGTGTTCATGCGCACCCCTTCATCCAGCTCCACCACCGCCAGGATCTGCGGCTCGGCGCTGGCGAATTCAGGCAGCGTCGGCACACGTGCCACGGTATAGGTGTACAGGGAGCCGGCCCCGGAAACCTCTTTCCAGGTCAGATCATGTGACCAGCAATGGCTGCAATGGCGCCGCGGATAGAACACCCACTGCTGACAGCTGTTGCACTGCTGCAGCATGACTCGGCCATCCTTCAGGCCATCCCAGAAAGGTGCGGAAATCGCTGTCGGCAGCGGCATAGGTTTGTTGCTCATGCTCAAGCTCCCTGAAGAATCAATGCGCCCTGCTCGCTCATGACACCACCTGTGCCAGAAACGAACACCTGATCGCAGACCTTGAGCTGGCGGTCACCGGCCTTGCCGGCCACCTGCTGATAGGCCTCGACCACCTGCGAGAAACCACCGGCTGAGCCGGCCTGACCGAAACTGAGCTGACCACCATGGGTATTCATCGGGAAATTGCCCTTGTAGGTCAGGTCGTTCTCCAGGACGAAACGCATGCCCTCGCCCTTGGCGCAGAAGCCGGCATCCTCCAGGCTGAGCAGCACGGTGATGGTGTAGCAGTCATAGATCTGCGCCGCCTGCACATCGGCGGGCTTGAGCCCGGCCATGGCGAAAGCACTGCGCGATGCCGGGCCGACCGGGGTCTCGGTCATGTCCGGCGAGTAACTGGGTGATTTGTAGCCCAGCCGCTCACCGAAACCGGTCACATAGGCCGGGCGTCCCTTGCTACGCATGGCCAGTTCCTTGGAGGCGACGATCACCGCCGCACCACCGGCCACCGGCATGACGATCTCGAGAATGTGCAATGGGTCGGCGACCATCTTGCTGTTGAGTACATCCTCTATGCTCAGGTTCTGACCACGGAAAATCGCATCCGGGTGGGCCTGGGCGTTGAAGCGCTGATCCACGGCGATCTTCGCCATGGCCCGCTGGTCATAGCCATACTGCGCCGCATAGCGCTGGGCGATCATTGCGTAGCCGGTATTCTGCCCCATATGTCCGTAAGGCAGATCGAACTCGGCCTCCGGCGCACCGTACTGGGTGCTGTGGCCACCGAAACGCATGGCCCGGGCCATGGCCGAAGGGTCATCGTCCGGCCCGAACGGTGCCATGCGCTGTGGAATCACGCAAAGCACCGCCTGGCAGATACCCAGCTCGATGGCGGCTGCCGCACGCCAGATCATGCCGACTGCGGTGGTGCCACCCAGGTCGACCACCTCGGCGAAATTGACCGCAATCCCCAGATACTCGGCAGCCATGGCTGGCACGAAACTGGAGGCTTCATGGAAATGCGGCCCATTGATGCACAGGCCATCGATATCGCTGGCCTTGAGCCCCGCATCGGCCAATGCCTGCGCCGCCAGGTCCGCCACCTGCTCCAGATGGAACATCTGCGGCGCCGTGGCGTATTTTTCAGGCTTGTATTGTGCGGCGCCGACAATGGCGGCCGTCCCTTTCAGACCCATGGTTGTCCTCCCATCAGGCGGTTGCACTCGGTTGCGTTTCATTGTCAGAGTCAGCCTGACCTGCTTCATCGTCCATAAGGCCTACATTGGAGCATTTTCCTCCAGACCGCTGGCCAAACGGACTAGGACGCTGTCGCCGTTTTATCTGATCATCGGCGCCGGCTGGTCTGCATTTACCTGCGTTGCGCCGGATCGATGCAACGTACCGGAGGTCATCGCCAGGCAGTCCCGGCCAGATAGTTGACCATTACAAGGACGCCACCATGATAAGAAGAATATCCCATGGCCTGCTGCTCAGCGGTCTCGTGCTCGGCAGTTGCGCCCAGGCTGCCCTGCCGGACAATGTCCAACTGCAGCGCGACACCCTGCGCTCGCTGACATTGACTCTGCAACTACAGGCTGAAGGCATGTACTCACTGCAGCGCAAGGAATTGCAGCAGGATATGCAGCAACTGCAACAACTGCTGACCCAGGCCGGTCATACTCACAACGGCTACCCCGAAACCCTGAAGCTCACCCTGAGTGCACTGGAAAAGGGCCACCCACCGACCACCGAGGACCTGGACCAGCTGCATGAACAGGCGATCATCCTGATCGACAACTGGCACAACCCGGATACCGACGCTCCCTACCTGCCGCTGCTGGCTGCGGAGTATCTGGCCATGCGCTATGCCTTCAGCAGCTATATCGGCAATCCGTCGCCCAACTCCCATGAACCGGGCCGCTATTACACCACCGATACCCATGAGCTACTGCCGCAACTTGACCAGCAACTGGCGGACATTCTGGTCGGCAGCGACGACAACAGCCTGTCGGCGCGCTGGGTCATGCTGCACCACGCGCTGTCCGATACCCACGACGGCTGGACCCGTACCCGTTCAGGCAATGCTTTCGCGCCCATCGTACTCATTCGCAACGCCAGAGCCTTCGGTGATCAACTGAGTCGAGTGCTGGATACCTCGGACAACGTTGCCGAGCAATAGAATAGCCCTAGAATATCCTGCAAAAAAAAGCCGAGTCGCATTATGCGACTCGGCTTTTTATCAATGCGACTGCAACCAGCGTAATGCGATTGCAGTCAGTCTCCTCACATCACCTCAACGGCCCATCGCCCGCAGACGGTCAGGAGTGAACTGGGTCGGGTCCATTTCCCCCTTGTTCAGGATCGCTGCGCGCTGGCGCTCATTGGATAGCGTGTAACCGACGTACCCGCCACTGTTCAGATCATGGAAGAACGCTGCACCCGCCTGCCATGCCTGGGTATCGGGATGGTAGTAGTAGTTGACGATCGCATGCTTCCACAATTCACCTCGACTGTCGTAGTTATCTGCCAGTACCGCGTGCCAGGTATCCTCGTCGAGGAACAGCTTGCGCTTGCCGTATACGTGGCGACTACCGGACTTGACCGTGGCCTCCAACACCCAGACCCGGCGCAGCTCATAACGCAGGTAGTCCGGATTGGGATGATTGACTGTCAGCAGTTGGTCATACTTCACATCCTTGCCATGTACCTTGTAGGCATTGGCGGGCACGATGACTTCCTGCTTGCCGATCAGCTTCCAGTCATAGCGGTCGGGCGCGCCGTTGAACAGACGGTCCTCGTCGATGGTCATCAGGCCGTTACTGCCACCCAGCGGCTGATCATAGCCGTACCCCGGAGCCAGACGTACCCGCCGTGTGCCGGTGTTGTAAGACCAGGCCGTACGCGGTGCGGTCTTGTAGTTGTAGGGCTCATGGTTGAGCGAGGTGTTACCCCGCTCGCGCAACGGCAACAGCACCTCGGTGGTGCAATAGGCCGATACACCATCGTCGGTATGCGGACGCAGATTCGGATCCGGATCCATCGGCGGTGCCAGGCATCGACCATGCGAGCGGCCCCAACCGATACTGCCGTTGGCGGTTACCGAGGCAATATCGCGAATTTCATCCTGGGTCCAGGCACGGAACGGCAGTTGGTGGTTCCACAGCACTTCCATAGCGCTTTTCGGAATCGGGAAAGGCACATATCCCAGACCGGTATAACCGAAACCGTCATCCACGATCTGGGCATTCAGCGCGTTCCACTTTGCCCGCTCACACACCACCTCGGGGTAGGCGAACTCGCGGCGGCCTTCATAGACGTTGATCTTGTAGGTATCCGGGTAACGCTTGAACATCGCCTGCTGACCTTCGGTCAGTTGCTCGGCATGTTCAGCCATGTTGGCAGCGGTGATCACCAGGATCGGCTGATCCGCCGCATAAGGGTCGACCGGATGCGCACCACTGTGCGGCGGCGCATCCCAGCCAGGCACCTTGCCCACATACAGGCCCTTGAACTCGGGAATGGTGCCGGCGGCGTTGCCGGCACGTTCGGCGCCGACACAGGTCAGATCCTGACCCAGGCGTTCCGCCTCTTCTGGTGAAACCGCGGCATTGGCAAGGCCTGCAAACGCCATGCTGATGGCGGCGGCCAGGGAAACTACTACACCATGTCTACTCATTATTCTTATCTCCACAGGGTAAGCGCGACCTTCATCCATTATTGCGTCAACAGCTATCGGCTCATCGTCTGATCAGACTAAACAGCCGACAGGCTGGCGCTGAAAGTCGCTTTCGTATTCATTCAGAAAGAGTACTTGGCCGAGAATGTCAGATAGTCACGGTCAGCCAGCATGCGGTTGCGGCCCGGGTCACCCGAGTACAGGTACGCTGTATAGGTCGTATTCAGCTCCAGGTTACCCAGGTACTTGAAGGTCGCCCCCAGTGACATGCGCTTGTCACCCTGACCTGCCGAGATGGTGCCCTTGAGCGGCGTATTGCCCTCGACCACATGCGCCCAGTTCACCGGTATGTTCAGATCCCAGCCGGAGAAGACGCCCGGGTAGGACAATACCGCCTGCAGGGTGTAGGCCGTGGAGGTCTTGGTCTGCCAGGAGGTATCGGTCTTGTAGGTGTAGTCCTTGTTGTCGCCGACCTTGTCCACGTCATCGGCGCGCACGTGCACCACTTCGCCCATCAGCGTGGTCGACTTGGCCCAGGGCATGTCACCCAACGCGCGGATAAAGCTCAGTTGCATCTGCTGACCGGAGCCGGTGGTCAACTGGTTACCGGCCAGCAGGACGGGTGCACCAGTGCGGTAGGACCATTCACCGCCAACCTGGGTATCACCGACGCTGGTGGAGAAGCTCATACCGGTCAGTTTGATGTCTTCGATATATTCAATTTCATAGCTCTGGAAAGTCGGAGCAATGGTTACACCGGCAGGATTGCGATCATGATAGCGGACATGGAAGAAGCCCAGCTCGGTGGTCAGCGTCGGTCGATACATGGCTCGAATACCATACTGGCCACTATCGCGCGGCTCATTGGTACCAGCGTATGCCGCATTGAAACCTGGCCCAAGGATCATGAACTCACGCCCCGGCCCGGTCACATCCGAGGTCGACAGGAAGGAACCCACCGGGTTCAGTTCATTGCCCTTCCACTCATACTGCACATAGGCGGACAGACCGAAGTCCGGATTGACCTCCCAGCTGGCCGATACCTGGCCAACCGGCAGCATGATGTCCTTGACCTCGATACCCGGCTGACCGGCGTTGACCACGTTCACCGGGCCCTGTACCCCATTCACCCCGGGATAGAACAGACCTTCACCCCAAGCCACCATATGCCGGCCGGCCTTGACTCCCAGACGCTGGCGGTTGGGCAGGTCGAAGTCACCGAATACGTAGGCATCCAGAAAACGGCTGCGGCCACCAGAGTATTTCTTCGCATCGCTGGTGAAGCGGTCGTGCTCGCCATCCTTGTTGACCGTGCCGGGCGAGTCATTGTCGTTCTTGCTATGGTAGACGTCATCGTAGAAGGTACTACCGCGAAGCACCGCACCGTAGTTGTCCTTGCGCAGAATCAGTTCACCCAGCGCGGTAGCCCGGTGAGTAGTCAGTGAGTGACGGTCGAAGTTGCGGTTGCCGTCATCGGCGTTGGCCTGGCCATCCAGCAGTTTGGAGTCGGCATTCTTCATGCGAATACCGATACCGTAACTGGTAGTCACCGACCAGTCGATAGTCGCTCCGTTGTCAAAGCGGAATGTCTCGCCGGCTTGTAGGTCTTGGGAAGAGAATGCGGCGATGGCGATGGCCAGTGAGGCGACCGCAAACCCTGTCGAGCTCCGCTGCATGACCTTCTTGTTATTGTTCTTCATAACGAACTCCTGCGTTCAGGTGAAACAACTTGCCTGTTGTTTTTTGTTAAACATGGATGTCTTCAGTTGCTACAAACGTCTGTCCCCCACTGCTGGACAGGCCGAAGCGCCAGGCTTCGCCGTCCAGAGTGCGGGTCAGCACTCCCTCGTCCCTGAGGAAATTGATGTGGGCCAGGGTTTCCCCGATGGCCATCAGCAGATCGAAACTGCCGCGAATTCTTGGAAACAGCACCGGGCGCAGCTCGGCCACTGTCTTCGGCCGATCCAGCGCCGCCACCAGCGCTTCCAGATGGCTGTCATGATGCTGCTGCAACTGACCCAGCCGATGGTGCAGGCCGTGGAAGGGCCGCTCGTGGGCCGGCAGCACCAACACCGAGTCGGGTAGATTGCGAAAGCGCCGCAGTGAGGCCAGCCAGTCACCCAACGGGTTGGCTTCCGGTTCGCTGACATTGACGCAGACGCTGGAAGTAATGCGCGGCAGGATCTGGTCACCAGCAATCAGCAGTTGGTCGTCTTCGTTGTAGAGACAGGCATGCTCGGGTGAATGCCCTGATCCGATGACGATCCGCCAGCAACGATTGCCGATCTTCAGCAGGTCGTTCTCGCGCAACCGGCGGAAGCTGGTGGGTGCGTCGATGTCATAGGACATCTGGCTGAGCATGGGTTGGAACTCGGTCACCTCCTGCTCGCTCAGGCCGCAGCGCTGATAGAACTGTGAGAATGCCCAGTTCGGCTCATCCCCCTTGGGTGGGACAACGAACATCGACTGGTACTCACCGAAGCTCATGTAGGCCGGGCATTGGAAGCGGTCCACCAGCCAACCGAACAGGCCGCTGTGGTCATAGTGGAAGTGCGTGACGATGACTGCCAGCACCGGCGCACCGGAGAACACCTCGGCGAACACGCTTTCCCAGACCTGCTTGCTCTGCGGCGTGTTCAGCCCGGTATCCACCACCACCCAGCCATGCTCATGACGCAGCAGGTACAGGTTGATGTGATCCAGGCCGAACGGCAGCGGCATGCGTAGCCATAGCACACCCGGCGCCACTTCCTGGGTATGTCCCGGCTGTGGCGGTTCGGGCCAGGGAAAGCTCAGGCTATCCCTGACATCCTGTTGGTGCAGATCCAGGCCGCTCATCAGGTTTCTCCGACGAATGCGGGTAGGCCGGCCCGGGCCAGCGCCTCGGCATCGAATGGCACATAGCTGCCGGCCTGGTCATCCTTGATGAACAACGGATCGTCGAACAGCTCGGGGTTGTAGCCCTGGCGTTGCAGGTCGATCTTGCGCAGCTTGAAGGTGCTGGTCATGTCCGCCATGGCCGAGACCCGCACGAATACCGGCACCGCGTAGTGCGGCAGGCGCTGGCTGGCAAAGGCGAAGAAGGCCTGCGGATCGAAATCCTGCCCCGGCTGCATCAGCACCGCGGCCATGCCGGCACGGCCTTCATGTTGCGGCACCCGCACACCGTAGATATTGATCAGTTCCAGGCCGGGGAAGTCGCCCAGCGCATCGGCCACCTCCAGGGTCGAGACGTTTTCGCTCTTCCAGCGGAAGGTGTCACCGATGCGGTCGACGAAATAACAGTAGCCATCTTCGTCGTAACGCAGCAGGTCGCCGGAGGCCCACCAGGCATCCCCGTCGCTGAACACATTGCGCAGGATCTTGCCTTCGGTCGCCTCGGCCGAGGTATAGCCTTCGAAGCGCCCGGCGCCGATGTCCGGCAGGTTGATGATCATGCCCACCGCCTCGCCGACTTCACCCGGCTGGCAGTGGATATAGCGCCCCTCGGCATCACGCAGGTGGGTCTGTGTGCCGGTGTCGTACTTGAGTAGGCGTAGGTTGGTCTTGTCCCAGAACGGCACCCGACCGCAGGAGCCGACGCGGTTATCGACGTTCAGTACCGCCGCATTGGCCTCGGTGGCGCCCCAGCCTTCGAATACGTCCAGCTCGCCGAAACGTTCGACCCAGCGGCTCCATACATCCTTGCTCAACCCGGCGCCAAGCATGCAGCGCAGGCCATGGGAGCGGTCGTCAGGCTGCGCCGGCTTGTTCAGCAGGTAGCGACAGATCTCACCGATGTATTGGAAGATGCTCACCTGGTGTTGGCGGATATCCTGCCAGAACTGGCTGGCGCTGAACTTGCGGCGGAACACGATCGACGCGCCGGCAGCCAATGCAGTGGAGGTCACCGAGGTAGCGGCGGCGCCGTGGTACAGCGGCAGGCAACAGTAGAAGATATCCTCGGGGGTGACTTCCAGGGTCACCTCCATGACATCACCGGAGGTCATCCAGCGCATATGACTGTATTTCGCCGCCTTGGGCAGCCCCGTGGTCCCCGAGGTGAAGATGTACAGCATGTCATCTTCGGCCTTGATGCCGGCACGCAGCGTGGCGTCCGGACGCGCCCGCGAGGCATCCAGCACCTCGGTATGGAACTGCTGATCCAGGCTTGCCGGCAGTGCAGCGCGATCCACCGGCTTCTCCGTATCGCTCACCAGCCAGCGCGGATAGTCGGCGGTCTGTTCGGTATCGAGAAACCCACCCAGGCATTCTTCACCGATCACCACCGCCCTGGCCGCGGTGGACTGCAGCGCGTGCAGCAGGGCCCGGCCATTGAGGTGGTAGTTGAGGAAGGCCGTGACGGCGCCGATCTTGGTCAGGCCAAACCAGCAGAAGAAGAAATCCGGGCGATTCTCCATGGCCATGGCACAAACATCACCGGGCTTGATGCCGCGGGCCAGAAAGGTATTGGCATACTGGTTGGCGCGCTCGTCCACCTCGCGGTAGCTGAAGCGCTGCTCACCATAGACCAGAAAATCCCGCTCGCCGAAGCGCTCCACCTGGGTCTCCAGCCGGTCTGCCAGCGTGTAAAGCTGCGTCGGCTTGATGCGGCTGGCCGCTACCGAGCGCAGGTCCAGCTTGGCCTGGGTCTGCTCGCGCGTGGGCAGGCTGCGGCTGATTGTTTCTTGTTGTTGTGCCAGGGATGTGCTCATGACAACTCCTCCAGAGAGCGTGCGTCCGCAGTGGGGTAATCGATGTATCCTTCGGGGCCGGGGGAATACAGGGTGTGGCGGTCGAATTCAGCCAGCGGCAGATCATCCCGAATGCGCGTCACCAGATCCGGGTTGGCAATGAAATGACGACCGAAGGACACCGCGTCGGCCAGGCCATCGGCCACCATCTGCTCGGCGCTGTCGGGCTCGAAACCATCATTGACGATCAGTGGCCCGCTGAAGGCGGCACGCGCCACGGCAAAGGCATCGATCTTGCGGGTATGCGCACGCATGATGTGCAGGTAGGCCAGCTGCAGGCCGTCCAGCCCACGCAGCAGCGCATCCAGGGTTGCCGACGGCTCACTGTCGGCGATGTCGTTGAACTTGTTGCCGGGGCAGAAGCGCACGCCGACTCGGCCCGGCCCGATGGCCTCGGCCATGGCCTGCAGCACCTCCAGTGCAAAGCGCACCCGGTTATCGACGCTGCCGCCGTATTCATCCGTGCGCAGGTTGGCGTTCTGCGACATGAACTGCATCGGCAGATAACCGCTGGTGCAATGCAGCTCGACGCCGTCGAAACCGGCCTCGCGAGCGTTCAGCGCCGCCTGGCGATAGTCAGCGATAACCTGGCGGATCTCTTCACGGCTCAACGCGGCGGGCATATCGGTATCGGCCATGCCCACCACATCGGTGAACAACTGGGTCTGCGCCGGCACCGCCGAGGGCGCCACGGTACGACTGCCAACCGGCTTGTTGTGATGGGTGGCCACGCGTCCGCAGTGCATCAACTGCAGCACGATCTGACCGCCGGCAGCATGCACCGCGTCGGTGACCTGGCGCCAGGCATCGATCTGCGCCTGGCTGTAGATCGCCGGGGTACGGCAGTAGCCCAGGCCATCAGCCGAGGGTGAGGTGCCTTCGGCAACGATCAGGCCGGACGATGCGCGTTGGGCGTAGTACTCGACCATGACCGACGTCGGTACTGCCTCGCTGTCGGCACGACTGCGGGTCATCGGTGCCATGACGATACGGTTGGCCAGTTGCAGCTCGCCGAAACGGGTGGGTTGCAGTAGTGGATTCATGCGCCCTCCCCCTCAGCGAACACGGATCTTCGGCGCCGGGGTATCAGCCCGCATGCGCCGCAGGAAATGTTCGACCGGGGCCGGCTCCGCCACCTGCGGCAATGTCTCGCGCTCGGGTACGTTGGCCCAGAATTGCTGCCACGACGGGAATAACGCCTGGAAGGTGCCGTGGTAGGGTTCGCGACCCGGCCAGCGCATCTTCATGTCGCCGATCGGCGGCTTGTTCAGATCGGTGGCGTACCAGTAGCAGGGCAGCCGGCGGCGGAAAAACCACTCGCCATCGACACGCTCGTAATCGTCCCAGTAGAGCATCTGCATGATCACCCACTCGGCGCCGGTTTCATGTTCGTTCTTCGAATACACCACGCCAACGGCATGATCGGCATCGACGAACTCGATGATGTGCTGTCCCACATGATGGGAGGTCCCAGTGAACTGGTGACGCAGGGTGTCATCGACCCAGCTCTTGAGATGGGCGCGACCGACCTTGCCACCGCCAACCCGGATATCCGGCGCGAACAGATTGACGTGGGCATCCAGGTCGCGCATGTCCAGCGACAGGGAGTACTTACCCGCCAGTTGACGGATGGCCTCGATCGACTCCAGACGATCCAGGCGCTGTGCAAGGGTGTTCTGATCCATGGTATTGCCTATAGGGTTGAGGTTGAGTCGGGCCCGCAGGCCCGCGCTTCATTCCAGGACGGTGTACAGGTCGGAGCTACGACCACCATCCACGGCCAGGCTGGCACCGGTGATGTAGGAGGCCTCGTCGGAAGCGAGGAAGAACACCGCATTGGCCAGCTCCTCGGCCTCGCCTACCCGGCCCATGGGGATCAGCTTTTCGGTGTTGTTGCGTGTCTTGTCATCGCCGAGCATGCCGGCGGTGGCGGGTGTGGCGACCACGCCGGGGATCACGGTATTGCAGCGCACCTTGAATGGCGCACCCTCGGAGGCCACCGCACGGCTGAAGTTGATCACCGCCGCCTTGGCTGCGGAGTAACCGGACATCCACGCCGTGCCGAATACGCCGCAGATCGAGGCGATATTGACGATGGCACCGCCGCCCTGCTCCTTCATCAGTTGCATGGCGGTACGGGTGCCCCAGAAGGTGCCGTCCACGGTGGTGCTGAAATTGGCGTGCCAGTCCGCGGTGCTCATGCTGTCGACACCGCCCCAGGTGTAGGCCATGGCGTTGTTGACCATGATGTCCAGGCGACCATGTTCCACCGCGGTGGATTTGATGGCATTGACGAAGGACTCCTCGTTGCTCACGTCGGCCACCCGGTAATCGGCCTTGCCGCCGGCGACGCGAATCTGCTCAACGACTTCCTGCAGTGGCTCCGCACGGCGCCCGCAGATGACCACGGTGGCGCCTTCGGCGGCCATCTTGAGCGCGGTGGCCGCGCCGATTCCCGAACCGCCGCCGGTAACGAAGGCGACCTTGTTATGCATACGTGCTGTCATGTGATCTGCTCCTCAGATGAATGCCGAACCGCCGTTGACGGTGATGTTCTGGCCGGTGATGAAGCTGGCGTCGTCGCTGGCGAGGAACACCACCGCCCGCGCCACTTCGTCAGGCTGGCCGAGGCGGCCAAGCGGGATCGCAGCGACCATCGCCTGCATCCATTCATCGGGAATGCCGGCCATCATCGGCGTGTCGGTGGGGCCGGGAACGATGGTGTTGACGCGGATGCGGCTGGGTGCCAGTTCGCGGGCAAGGGCACGGGTCAGCCCCATGACACCGGCCTTGGAGGCAACGTAGTGACTGGGACCCTCACCGGTGAGCGCGCCGGTGCTGGAGAAATTGATGATGGTGCCAGCGGTTTCCCTGGCGACCATCAGCCGGGCCGCTTCGCGGGCGCAGAGGAAGGTGCCCTTGAGGTTGACGCCCAGTACCCGCTCCCAGTTCTCCACCGGCGTGTCGAGGAAGCTGTCCACCGAACCGGTGCCGGCGTTGTTGACCAGTACGTCGAGGCGACCGACCTCGTCACTGATACGCTGCATAGCGGCCTGCACGGAGGCCTCGTCCATCACGTTGCACACCACCGCGCGGGCCCGGTCGCCGAGTTCGGCAACACTGGCCTCGATGGCTTCGGCGTTGATATCGGCGGCATAGACCAGCGCACCCTGTTCCACGAACTGACGAACGATGGCGGCCCCCATGCCTTGAGCGGCACCTGTCACAAAGGCAATCTTGTTTTCGAGTTTCATCGCTGCTCCTGTTGGCCGATCGCAGTCGACCCATTGACGGTTGCAGCTATGATTCATTCGCGAACAGGGACCAACATCGTCCGTTGAGACTAACCATCGAACTCACCCCATCCGTGCCTTCGACAGCAGCCAGACACTGGTCTGAATGGACGATGTTGGGAATCGTCGGCGGGGTGGATGATCGAGCAACCGAGAATAAACACAATGATCCGGAGCATGCCGTGAACTCGTCAGCCATCCCTTGCCCGACTCAGCGCAAAATCACCTGGCATACCCATTACGCCCTGCTGATGCTGGCGCTGATCTACATCTTCAACTACATAGATCGCCTGCTGGTCTCCATCCTGATCGAGCCCATCAAGCTGGAGTTCGGCGTCTCCGATACCCTGATCGGCCTGCTTTCCGGGGTTGCCTTCGCACTGTTCTATACCGTATTCGGTCTGCCGCTGGGGCGTCTTTCCGACCGCATCGGACGCAAACCGGTGATCGCCCTGGCCTGCATCGCCTGGAGTGCGATGACCATGCTCTGCGGCGTGGCCACCAGCTTCACCATGCTGCTGCTGTTCCGGATCGGGGTGGCGATCGGTGAGGCTGGCGGCTCGGCGCCGTCGGTGGCCATGGTCGCTGACCTGTACCCCCCCAGCCATCGCTCCCGGGCGCTGGCGGTATTTCTCATGGGCCCGGCGCTGGGTGCGGTATTCGGCCTGGGCATGGGCGGCTGGATCGCCGATATGTATGGCTGGCGCTGGGCATTCATCCTGATCGGGGCGCCGGGTGTGCTGCTGGGCCTGATCCTGGCCTTGACCGTACGCGCTCCGCGCCATCAGGTTGCCTCGGCACGCGAATCCCAGAAAGGCTTCGTGAAAACCTTCCTGTCGCTGGCCAAGACCCCCTCCTACGCATTGATTGTCGCGGCCGGCAGCCTGGCGGCGATCGCCGCCTATGCGGTTGGCACCTGGACACCGAGCTTCCTGATCCGCTCCCATGGCCTGAGCCTGACCGAAGCCGGCGCGCTGCTGGGTATCGGCGGCGGCTTGATGTCCGTGGTTGGCACCCTGACCTGCGGCTGGGCCACCGACCGCCTGGTACGGCGTAACACTGGCTGGCAACTGGGCACCGCCCTGTTCGGCACCGCGATGAGCATTCCCTTCGGCCTGCTGTTCTTCCTCTGGCCGGCAGGCTCGGTGTTCAGCCTGGGCGAAATGACGATACCCACCCCCTTCCTGCTTTATCTGGGCTTCGCGTTTTTTGGCACCTGGTGGTCGGTACCCTGCTTCGGCGCCATGACTCACCTGTTCCCAGCCTCGAAGCTGGCCCAGGGCACCGCCATATTCCTGATGGGCGTCACCCTGCTCGGTGTCGGGCTCGGCCCGCTGGTGGTCGGCATACTCAGTGATTTCTTTGAACAGGCCATTGGTGCCGAGGCCCTGCGCTACGCGATGGCCAGCACCATGGTCATCCTGCTGCTGCCCTGCGTCTGCCTGGCTTGGGCCATCCCTCGCTATCGCCGGCAGGTCGACGGCACCGACGTCGATTCCGCCGCGGAATCCCCCCTGCTTGAAGGAGCTTGAATGTGAATACCTCCCATACCGCCGAACTGCCACTACCTACCGGCTGCTACGCCACCCTGGACAACGGCCTGACCCTGCACTACCTGGACATCGGTAGCGGTCCGGTGGTGGTCTGGCTGCATGGCAGCGGCCCCGGCGCCAGCGGCTTCAGTAATTTCAAGGGCAACTACCCGGTGTTCGAGAAGGCTGGCTACCGCAATATCGTGCTGGATCTGCCGGGTTTCGGCCGCTCCGACAAGCCGGCCGATGTGAACTACGACCTGGCCTTCTTCGTCAGCAGCCTGCAGGGGTTTCTCGACAAGGTCGGCATCGACCGCTGCACTCTGCTCGGCAACTCCCTGGGTGGCGCTATCGCCCTGGGCGCCGCTCTGGCCTATCCCGAGCGCGTGGAAAAGCTGGTGCTGATGGCGCCCGGCGGCGTGGAAGAGCGCGAAACCTACTTTCAGATGGAAGGCATAGTGCGCATGGTCGAGGTATTCGGCCAGGGCCCGATGGGCGTCGAGGAAATGCGTCAGGTCATGAGCCTTCAACTGTTCGACAGCAGCCAGTTGGATGAAAATCTGCTCAAGGAGCGTGCCGCGGTGGCGGTGACCCAGCCGGCCAATCTGTTTTCCACCATGCTGGTGCCCAACATGACCGAACGTCTGGGCGAGATCCAGGTGCCGATCCTGGGTTTCTGGGGTACCAACGATCTGTTCAATCCCCCAGCCGGTGCACTGAAAATCCTCGACAATGCCCCCCATGCCCGGTTCATCATGCTCAACCGCTGCGGCCATTGGGTGCAGGTCGAGCACCAGGCGCTGTTCAACCGGGAATGCATCGCTTTCCTGAATGATGAATGACACGTCAGGGCAACCCCGGTTGCCCTGCCCTTGAGGTTTCCCGCATGAGTTATTCCCATCTGCTGCAGCCGGCCACTATCGGCAAACTCCAACTGCGCAACCGTATCATCATGGCCCCAATGGGCTCCAACTTCGCCGAGTCGGATGGCACCTGTGGGGAGCGCATCCAGGCCTACTACGAAGCGCGCGCCGCTGGCGGTGCCGGCCTGCTGATCATGGGCGTCGGCGCCATCGCCTTTCCCGCCGGTACCGCCGAGCCCTATCAGGTCGGCCTGTCGGATGAGCGTTTTCTGCCGGGCCTCAGCCAACTGGTGGAGCGCGTGCACAAACATGGCGCGAAGATCGCCATCCAGCTGCAACACGCCGGCAAGAGCTCCGTACGCGATCTGACCGAAGGTCGCGAATTGTGGGTGCCAAGCCTGCCGCCGCCGTTCAAGACCGACATGATGGATTCGCTGACCCGGGAAGAACTGGGTGCTTTCATCAGCTCCGGCAGACCGAAGAACAAACCTCGGGTACGGGTACTGGACAAGGATGATATTGCCCAACTGGTGAGCTGGTTCGGTGCGGCTGCCGAACGCGCCCAGCGCGCCGGTTTCGATGGCGTCGAGATCCATGCGGCGCATACCTATATCATCGCCGGGTTCCTCTCGCCCTATTACAACAAGCGCGACGACGAATACGGTGGCAGCCTGGAAAACCGCGCACGCCTGATGCTCGAGGTGATCCGCGAAGTACGCCAGCGCACAGGGGATGATTTCGGTGTCTGGCTACGACTGGACGCCCAGGAACTGCGCCTCGACGGCGGCATCACCCTTGAGGAATGTCAGGCCTTCGCGCAGATGGCCGAGGCCGCCGGTGTCGACGCCGTATCGGTATCCGCCTATGCCGCCACCACCACCGGCGTGGCCTTTACCGAAGCGCCATTGGTACAGAAGCCGGCAGGCTTTCTCGACTGGGCCGCCCAGGTAAAAAACGTGGTCAAAGTGCCGGTGATCGCCGTCGGCCGGCTGGATCCGACCACTGCCGACCGGGCCATCGCCGAGGGCAAATGCGATTTCGTGGCCATGGCACGCAAACTGCTGGCCGACCCGGAGCTGCCCAACAAGCTGATCAAGGGTGACCCGGCAGCGATCCGCCCATGCATCTACTGCTATGTATGCGTCAGCCAGATCTTCGTCAACGAGCGGGTCAAGTGCGCCGCAAACCCCTTTACCGGACATGAATACCAGAAGGTCATTGTGCCGGCGGCGCAGCCGCAGCATATCGTGGTGGTCGGCGGTGGGCCGGCGGGGCTGGAAGCCGCACGACTGGCCTGCCTGCGTGGCCACCGGGTGACCCTGCTGGAGCGCAGCAACCGGCTTGGTGGCACGCTGTTCTTCGCCGCCCTGGCCTACCCGGAGAACGGTGCGCTGCTCGACAACCTGGTGCATCAGGTCAGCCAGCTACCCATCGATGTACGCCTGGACACCGCAGCCACTCCCGAGTTGCTGCGGGAACTGGGTGCCGATCAGGTGCTGGTAGCCAATGGCGCACGCCGCGCCGCACCGGATATTCCCGGCGCCGACCTCAAGCATGTGTGGAGTGGCGATGAGTTGCGCCGGCTGATGACCGGCGATCGCGCCGAGGAGATCGCCAAAGCCAAACTGTCGCTGCCCCAGCGGACCATGATGAAAGCCGGCAGCCTGACGGGGGCAACCAACAGCACCGATGCCATCAAGCAACTGTCGAAGTTGTGGATGCCCCTGGGCAAGCAAGTGGTGATCATCGGCGGCGGACTGGTCGGCTTGGAGCTGGCCGAGTTCCTGGTCGAGCGTGGCCGCCAGGTGACCGTACTGGAACCCGACGCCAGCCTCGGCCGGGAACTGTCGATCGTGCGCCGCTGGCGGGTACTGGACAACCTGCGCCAGCACCAGGTTGCTCTGCTGACCCAGGTGCAGATCGAGCGTATCGATACCAAGGCGGTGCACTACCGCGACCAGCAGGGCCAGAGCCAGCAGGTGGTGGCGGATTCGGTGGTACTAGCCCTGGGCGCCGGCCCGGATGCCAGCCTGGCCGACGAATTGGCCAGCAGTGGTCTGCCCATCCATCGCCTCGGCGACAGCCACACCCTGGGTTATATCGAAGGCGCGCTACGCTCGGCTACCGAGGCCGCGCTGGCACTGTAGCCGGGAGGTCGACGCCAGCAAGGCTCAGGTCACCTGCCCGCATTCCGGGGTGTAGCGCACCTGCGCTACGCCTTGGCGGCTCTGGAATACTTCTATATCGCCGGTTAACTTCGCTCATCGAGCTGGTGCTCGACGCCCCCCCAGGGCAGGCTTGGTATTGGAGTTCCTGGGAGGTTCGAGCACCAGCTCGTACCAAGACTGGCCGACAGCAATGGTGTTACTGATTGGCTTCGCTCATGGAGTCGAGCACCAACCGGTCGCAAGCTGCGGTTTTATCTGCCTCGAGCATAGAAATGCGGATTGTCCAGGCCCGGTTTGCCGTAGCGCAGTGGCTCGTGCTGCAGGGTCAGTAGTTGCCCACCGGCCGCCAGCAGCACCGCGTGGCCGGCGGCGATATCCCATTCCATGGTACGGCCCAGGCGCGGATACAGGTCCGCTTCACCGGCGGCCACCAGGCAGATCTTCAATGACGAGCCGGCGCTTTTCAGCGAACGGACCTTGCGCCCGGCCAGAAAGGCATCCAGCGCCTGGGCATCCCCATGGGACCGACTGGCCACCACCTCCAGCCCCTCGGACGAGGGTTCGCGGCATTCGATGGGTTTGCGTATACCAGCCTCCTCGACAAAGGCACCGCACCCCCTGGCCCCGGCGAACAGGCGGCCCAACGCCGGAGCCAGTACCACGCCCAGCACAGGTTCACCGGCTTCGATCAACGCGATATTGACCGTGAACTCACCATTGCGACTGATGAACTCCCTGGTGCCATCAAGCGGATCCACCAGCCAGAAGCGCTGACCCACCTCGGGTACATGCCCCGCAGCGGCGGCCTCTTCGGAAATCACCGGATCAACAGGCGCACACTGCGCCAAGGCCCGCAGGATCAGAGCCTCGGCCCGCTCGTCGGCCTCGGTCACCGGTGAAGCATCATCCTTGCCGCGCACTTCGAAATCGGAGTGATAGATCTGCAGCACCTGTTCACCGGCAACACGGGTGATATCGATCACCTGCTCAAGCAGCGCTGACATGGCTTCGTTCATAGGTTTCCCCTTTTTTTTCAGATTGGTCCAAACGGCCTATGCGTCTTTTTTCCCTACCCGCAAGAGTACAGGGACCGACTATCCCCCCAATCAGCAATTGGATATTTAAAGGAGCGGTCATGGCACGTGGCAACCGCCTGCCCATCGAGCAGCTCAATACTCTGCGCATCCAGGCCGTAAGGCTGCGCCTGGCGGGCAATACCCTGAAGACCATCAGTGCCGCCACCGGGCTGTCCTCGCCGACCATCATTGCCGCGCACAAGGCCTGGCAGAACGGTGGCTGGCAGGCGGTACCCATCCGCGAGCGTGGCCGCAAGATGGGAGAAGGACGTACATTGAGCGCCGAGCAGGAGCTGGAGATGTATCAGACGCTGGTCGCCACCACGCCGGAGGCCCATCAGTTGCCCCACCTGCTCTGGCAGCTCGACGCCATGCAGGCGCTGATCCATAAGCAGTATCGGATCACCATTCCCGACCGCACCGCGGCACACTACCTGCAACGCTGGCGGCTGAATGCCGAGCGGCCGGCCCGACGCATCGCCAACGCCCCCCTGAGCGTCCAGCGGTGGCACCAGAGCACCTATCAACAGATCGCCTCCCAGGCCCGGGAAGAAGGTGGTGAGATTTTCTGGGTCGACGATTTTGGCGCACCGAGCCCCGGCAAGAAGCTGAGGCATGGCGTACTCAGGGCCATGAGCAACCGCGGCAAGGTGCTCTGGCTACCCTACGATGGCGGCTTGCGTGCGCCCCATCTGGAGAACTTCTTCGACCGCCTGCAGCGCAGTACCGGGCGCAAGCTCTTCGCCCTGCTGTCGGGCATGCAATGGCAGCGTGCAGCCACCTTCAGCGCCTGGGCCAGCAAGCGCACCGAGCAATTGCAGCTGTTTCACCTGCCCGAAGCCACCGACATGCTGAACGGCGCCCAGCAGTTGGCCGAGGATATCCGTCACCACAGCCGACGCCCTGTGGACATGGGCAGCACAGGCGGAACAGAGCCACCCGCCGGACCGCCCGACAATCCAATGCTGTTCATGCTGCAACGCATATTAAAACTTCAACTCGCGCATAGCTCGACGAATCAGCCCCGATACGCTGAGCGCCGACAACAACAAAAGTCGAAGGAAAACGCTATGACGTTGACGCACCTGCAGAAACTGGAAGCCGAAAGCATCCAGGCCATGCGCGAAGTAGTGGCCGAGGCCGACAATCCGGTCATGCTGTACTCCATTGGCAAGGACAGCGCGGTCATGCTGCACCTGGCCATGAAGGCCTTCTACCCAGCCAAGCCGCCGTTCCCCCTGTTGCATGTCGATACCACCTGGAAATTCCAGGACATGTATCGCTTCCGCGATCAGATGGTGGCCAAACTGGGCCTGGAGCTGATCAGCCACGTCAATCCCGACGGGCTGGCAATGGGCATCAGCCCGTTCAAGCACGGCTCGCAGATCCATACCGACATCATGAAGACCGAGGGTCTCAAACAGGCGCTGGATCAATACGGCTTCGATGCAGCCTTCGGTGGCGCACGTCGTGACGAGGAAAAATCCCGCGCCAAGGAGCGCATCTTCTCCTTCCGTTCCGACCAGCATCGCTGGGACCCGAAGAACCAGCGACCGGAGCTGTGGCACCTGTACAACACCCGCAAGAACAAGGGTGAGTCGATCCGTGTATTCCCCCTGTCCAACTGGACCGAGCTGGACATCTGGCAGTACATCCATCTGGAAAACATTCCCATCGTTCCCCTGTATTTCGCCGCTCCGCGTCCGGTAGTCGAGCGCGACGGCATGCTGATCATGGTGGACGACGAACGCATGCCGCTGAACCCGGGCGAGGTCCCGATGCTGCGCAACGTGCGCTTCCGCACCCTGGGCTGCTATCCGTTGACCGGCGCGGTCGAGTCCGATGCCGACACCTTGCCGAAGATCATTCAGGAGATGCTGCTGACCCGCACCTCGGAGCGCCAGGGCCGAATGATCGACCATGACGCCGCCGCATCGATGGAGAAGAAAAAACAAGAGGGGTATTTCTGATGGCTCACGTATCCGACCTGATTGCCGACGATATCGAGGCATATCTCAAATCCCATGAACGCAAGAGCCTGTTGCGGTTCATTACCTGTGGCAGCGTCGACGACGGCAAGAGCACGCTGATCGGGCGCCTGCTGTATGAAGCCAAGATGCTCTTCGAGGATCAGCTGGACGCACTGGAAGCCGACTCGAAAAGGGTCGGCACCCAGGGCGGCGAACTGGACTTCGCCCTGCTGGTGGATGGCCTGGCAGCGGAGCGCGAACAGGGCATCACCATCGATGTAGCCTATCGTTTCTTCTCTACCGACCGTCGCAAGTTCATCGTCGCCGACACACCCGGCCACGAGCAGTACACCCGGAACATGGTCACTGGTGCCTCCACCGCCGATGTCGCCATCGTGATGATCGACGCCCGTCGCGGCGTGCTGACCCAATCCCGGCGTCATTCGTTCCTGGCCTCGCTGATCGGCATTCGCAAGGTGGTGCTGGCGGTCAACAAGATGGATCTGATGGACTACTCGGAAAAGGTCTTCAACGAAATCGTCGAGGAATACCGCGAATTCGCCGGCAAGATCAACCTGCCCGAGATCACCGCCATCCCGATGTCGGCATTGCGGGGCGATAACATCACCGAGCGCACCGAGCATATGCCGTGGTACCGCGGCACCACGCTGATGGGCTACCTGGAAACCGTCGAGATAGACGAGTCCCACCAGCAGAAGCTGCCCTTCCGCATGCCGGTGCAGTGGGTCAACCGCCCGAACCTGGACTTCCGCGGCTTTGCCGGCACCGTCGCCGGCGGCGTGGTGCAACCGGGCGACCGTGTGCGTATTCTGCCAGCCGGCCGGGAAACCCATATAGCTCGTATCGTCACCCAGGATGGCGATCTGCAGCAGGCCGTGGCCGGCCAGTCGGTCACCCTGACCCTGAGCGACGAAGTGGATTGCAGCCGCGGCGATGTGATCGCCACCGCCGACGAGCCGCCGAGCGTAGCCGACCAGTTCCAGGTCACACTGGTCTGGATGCATGAGCAGCCCATGCTCGGTGGCCGCCCGTACCTGATGAAGATCGGCGGCAAGACGATTCCGGTGACGCTGGCCGCGCCGAAGTACAAGATCAACGTCAACACCCTGGAGCACCTGGCCGCCAAGGAGCTGGCACTCAATGAAATCGGGGTCTGCAACCTGTCGAGCAGCCAGCCGATCGCTTTCGACAGTTATCAGAGCAACCGCGAAACCGGCAGCTTCATCCTGATCGACCGTCTGAGCAACGCCACGGTGGGCGCCGGCCTGATCGACTTCTCACTGCGCCGCTCGCAGAACATTCACATGCAGCATACCGATGTGAACAAGAAGGTACGTGCCGAGCAGTTGGGGCAGAAGCCGGTACTGCTGTGGTTCACCGGACTGTCCGGCGCAGGCAAGTCAGCCATCGCCAACCTGCTGGAAATCCGCCTGTACGCCCGCGGCCGCCATACCTACCTGCTCGATGGCGACAATGTGCGCCACGGCCTGAACCGCGACCTGGGCTTCACCGATGCCGACCGTGTGGAGAACATCCGCCGCGTCGCCGAGGTCGGCAAGCTGTTCGTCGATGCCGGCCTGATCACCCTGACCGCCTTCATCTCGCCGTTCCGCTCGGAACGGGAAATGGCCCGCCAGTTGCTGGGCGACGAGGCGTTTCTGGAAATCTTCATCGACACTCCGCTGGCGATAGCCGAAGAGCGCGATCCCAAGGGTCTGTACAAGAAGGTCCGGCGGGGCGAGTTGAAGAACTTCACCGGCATCGATTCTCCCTATGAAGCGCCGGTCAACCCGGACATTCATATCGAGACCACCCGGATGTCGCCCGAACAGGCCGTGGACAGGATCATCGCCACCCTGATCGAGCGCGGTCACATCGAGTGAAAGCAGGCAGTCCTGCTGGAAAAACAGCAACAAGTTGAGGGCCTGTTCGCAGGCCCTGCTAACCCGGAGACAGACAATGACAACAAATACCTCTCATCCCGCCCTGGTCAGCGGCCAGGCCTGGTCGGACTTCTGCGATAACCTCAAGCGCTGCGGCGAGCAGATCCTCCGTCCGGAAACCCCGACCGACGCCGCCACCCGCGCCGAAGGCTTCCGCTACCTGACCCGCCTGCTGCGTATCGGCCTGGAAATGCATGTCGAGTTTGCCGACCCGGCATTTCCCGGATTCTTCAAGACCTCCCATGAAACCGCGAAGATCGGCGCGGACAACCCCGACAACCTGTATGAGTACGCACGCCTGGACGGCAACCTGGAATACCGTATCAAGGGCAACCGTGGTTCGGTCTACTACCTCAGCTTCGGCACCCAGAAAGGCGGCTATGAAACCGACGGCAAGATGATCCAGACCGGTTTCATCGATGCCAGCACCCTGGAGACCGATCAGGACGGCAACTTCGAGATCGTCATCAGTCGCCACCCGCAACCGGGCAACTGGCTGAAGGTGGAACCGGCCAGCAACTCGGTACTGGTGCGCCAGACCTTCCTCGATCGCGACACGGAAGTACCGGCGCAGTTGTCCATCGAACGTATCGGCGCCGATGCCAAGCCCGGTCCACTGGACCCCGCCACTTTCGAACAGTCTCTGCAGCGTGTCGGCAGCTTCGTGGAAAACACCGCCCGGCTGTTCGCCGACTGGACGCAGAGCTACCTGGCGCACAGTAATCAGTTGCCTCCGGCCGACCAGGCCCTGTGCCAGTCGGTGGGTGGTGACCCGAATATCTACTACTACCACTCGCACTGGGCGCTGGCCGAAGACGAAGCGCTGGTGATCCATGTACAGAAGGTACCCGAATGCGATTTCTGGAACCTGCAGATCAACAACTACTGGATGGAGTCGCTGGATTACCGCTACCACCGGATCTGCTTCAACAAGCACCAGGCCGAATATGACCAGGATGGCGGAGTCACCCTGGTGCTCAGCGAGCGCGACCCGGGGGTGGCCAACTGGCTGCAGACCGCCGGTATTCGCCAGGGCACGCTGTGCCTGCGCTGGGTCGGCGCCAGTCAGCAGTGCCACCCCACCACCCAGGTGGTCAAGATCGACCAATTGCAGGAGGCAGTATGAACATGACCACGCAAACCACACGCCAGGCGCTGGATATCGACCAGTTGCTCAGTGAGGCCAGCCAGCGGGCCAACGGACTCAGTCACTTCGGCGATGACAATTATCGACAGGCCCTGGAGGTGCTGGTCGACGCACTGGATCGCGAAGCCAAGCTGTCGGATACCGGCCGCTACCTGATGCGCGAGCGGCTGGTCGGCCAACTGTTCAACCGGCTGGTGATGGAGGACTACCTGCGCAGGTTCCCGGAAATCACCCGGATAACCATCGATGATCCGCTGGTCATCGTCGGTCTGCCGCGCACCGGTACTACCATGCTGCAGCGCACCTTGGCAGTGGACCCACGCTTCCACTCCGCCGCCTGGTGGGAAACCCGCTACCCGGCACCGCTGGAAGGTGAAACCCTGGCCGCGCCCGAGCAACGCATCAGCCGGGCCAAGGCCGAGGTGCAACAGACCATCGAGGCCATCCCGCAGATCCTCTCGATTCATCCGTTCGATGCCCTGCTCTGCGATGAGGAATTCATGCTCATGGAGCATTCGTTCCTGTGTGCGATGGACGCCTACGCCGACGTACCCAGCTATACCCGGTGGCTCGACCAGCAGGACCAGCGCCCCGTCTACACCCAGCTGAAGAAGATGCTGCAGTTCCTGCAGTGGCAGAAGCAGCAACGCGGAGAAACCGGCGGCCAGCGCTGGCTGCTCAAGGCACCCCAGCACCTGCATACCATCGACCTGCTGCTGGAGGTGTTTCCCCGGGCACAGGTGATCCTGACCCACCGCGAACCGGCGCAGACCATTCCCTCGATGGCCAGCATGGCACACACCCTGTGGCAGATGTACAGCGATCAGCCCGATCCCAGATCCGCCGGCATCCAGTGGAACCGTCGCATGGCCCGGGGTATTCGCCACACCATGCAGGTGCGCGACCAGCATCCCCTCGACCGTTTCCTGGACATCCAGTTCGCCGACACCGTGGCCAGGCCGATGGAGGTGCTGGAGCGCGTGTACAGCTTCGCCGGCATGCCCTTCACCGACAAGGCGCGCGCCGATGCCGAACAATGGCTGGCGAAGAATGGCCGGGAAAAACGTGCCAGCCACGACTACAGCCTGGAGCGCTTCGGTTTGAACGAAGCCCAGATGACCCGCGACTACATGGAATATCGCGCCCGCCATCTGAGCGCCAATCACTGAACGCAGGCAGGAGGAATCATGGAAAAACTCATGTTGAGTTTGTGGAAACCGTCACAACACAACGTCGAGCAGTGGCGCCAAGCCCTGCTCGGCCTGCGCGACGACCTGGCTACCGTCGGGGCACGGAACATCCGCGTCATGGTGGTCGATGAGGCGGTAGCCGCCGCGTCCGCCCAGCGCATCACCAATAGCGCCACCCCCTTGGATGGGATGCTCTCGCTGTGGCTGGACAGTGCCTCACAATTACCTTCCATCAAGGATCTCCTGGCACCCTTGACCAGCCGCCTGGAGGCGTATCTGGTGCTGGAGTCCGAGCCCTACCCCGAGCAGCGCCAACAGCGTGCAGCCGAATACCAGGTGCCGGTTGGCCAACGCACCCCCGGCATGAATCAGGTGGTGCTGCTGCACAAGCCACATCGGATGAACTACGAACAGTGGTACGACGTTTGGCGCAACGAGCACGGGCCCAAGGCCTATCCACTGCAGTCGATCTTCGGCTACCGACAGAACACCGTCGTCCGCGCGCTTACCTACGGTGCGCCAGTGCTGCACGCCATCGTCGAAGAGAACTTCCCGCCCGAGGCCATCGGCAATCCGGAGGGATTCTTCGCCGCCCTTGGCGACCCAGACAAGTGCGCGCAGCGCCAACAGGCCATGTACGAATCGACCAGCAAGTTCATCGACTTCGAGAAGATCGACTGCATTCTCACCAGTGAATACCGGCTCAGTGTCTGAGCAGCCACAAGGAGGCTTCCCATGTTGGATCTAGAAGCAATCGAGCTGATCAAGCAGCTCAAGGCGCGCTATTTCCGCGCCATCGACACCTGCAACCTGGACATGCTCAGGGCCATGTTGACCGAGGACGTCAAACTGGCTTTCAAGAGCCCCGCCTACCAGTTCCACCTCGAGGGCCTGGAGCCGGCGCTGGAGTTCTACCGGACTTCCTTCACCGCTACCCGCCTGGCCACGCATAACGGCCATACCCCGGAAATCGAGGTCGACGGCAACCAGGCTACAGCGCTGTGGTACCTGAGCTACATCTTCATCAACCTGGAAGAAAACACCCACATGCATGGCAGCGCGATCTACCAGGATCGCTACGTCAAGCGCGACGGCCAGTGGCTGATCGCCGAGACCGGCTACCAGACGCTGCTGGAAACCGTCGAGCCGCTGCCTGAACAGCTGCAGATCACCTCCAAACCCATCAACTGACAACAACAAGAAGGATATCGACATGACCAAAGCCGCAAACCTTGTCACCTCGATCAAGGTCGAGATCGACGCCCCGGCCAGCGTGGTCTGGGAGGTACTGACCGATCTGGACAAATACGAGGAGTGGAACAGCTTCTGCTTCAGCATCCGCTGCGGCATGCGGATCAACGACCCGGTGGAGATGCTGGTACGCCCGCCGGGTACCGATACCGTGGTACCGGTCAATGAATACCTGGTCGCCTGCGAGCCGGAGCAACTGCTGTCCTGGGAGCAGCGACCAGTACCAGAAAACAAGGACGCCGCCCGCCGCGATCAGTATGTCGAAGCCATCGACAGCGAGCGCAGCACCTACTTCACCACCGATCAGTTCCTCGGCATCAATGCCGACACCATCATGGCGGAACACGGTGCCTGGGTGAAAGAGGCCTTCGACCAGGTAGCCCGCGATCTCAAGCAGCGCGCCGAGGCTCTCTACGCCAGCCGCCGCTGAACACGCCACACAACAACAAGAGAGGTGCTCCATGCTATTGAAAGACAAGACCATCATCATCTCCGGGATCGGCCCGGGGATGGGCATCAAGCTGGCGCTGCGCGCCGCCGAATATCAAGCCAAGGCCGTGGTGCTGGCAGCCCGCACGCCAGCCATGCTGGATCAGGCCGAAGCCGCCATCCGCGAAGCCGGCCATGGCTGCGGGATCCTCAAGCTGCCGACCGACATCACCCAACCCGAGCAGTGCGAGACACTGGCCGAGCAGACCGTCGAGCACTTCGGGCGCATCGACGCGCTGATCAATTCCGCCTATGCCCACGGAACCTGGGGCTCGTCCAGTAACTCGCAGATGGATGACTGGCGCAAAACCATGGAGGTCAACCTGTTCGGCAGCATGAACATGACCCAGGCGGTGGTGCCACAGATGAAACTGCAGAAGTCCGGCAGCATCGTCATGGTCAATACCATGGCCACTCGCCGACCGAATCAACTGGAGTCCGGTTATGCGGTATCCAAGGGGGCATTGAAGACCGCTGTGCAATACCTGGCCGAGGACCTGGGGCCGTTCGGTATCCGCGTCAACAGCACCTTCAATGGCTGGATGTGGGGCACGCCGGTGATCCAGTATTTCAAAAGCGAAGCCGAGCGCCTGGGCGTCAGCGTTGAATCCCTGGTCGAGCAGATCGCCCAGCAGATCCCGCTGCGTCAGATTCCGGACGATGCCGACTGTGCCTCCGCCGCCCTGTACCTGGCCAGCGACTATGCCAAGGTGATCACCGGTGCTCAATTGGATGTCAATGGCGGGCATTACCTGCCCCATTGATAGCCCGCTTCTTTCCCGATTAAAGGACAGACCATGCAAGAGCTGTATGACATCGAGCAGATCAAGCAACTCAAGGCCCGTTACTTTCGCGGCATCGATACTTGTAATCTGGAACTGCTGCGCGGCGTTCTGGCGCAGGATGCGCTGATCACTTTTGACAGCCCGACCTATCAGTTCGAGATCAATGGCATGAACGAAGCCATGGATTTCTATGCCAGCTCCTTCACCAACCGCCGCTTCGGTATGCACAACGGCCATACTCCCGAAATCAGCGTCAATGGCGATGAAGCCGCTGGCCTGTGGTACCTCAACGATCTGTTCATCAACCTGGATGAGGGCACCATCCTGCACGGCAGTGCCATCTACGAAGACCGCTATATCAAGGTCGACGGCCAGTGGCGGATCCTGCGTACCGGCTACAAGCGCTTGCTGGAAATGATCCAGCCGCTGGATAGCCAGTGCAATATCACCTCAAAGCCGATCAACTGACCCCTGCCATATCTGAACGGCCCGCTATGCGGGCCGTTTTTTTTAGCGCGAGACAGCCGTTCCGACGCCGGATACCGCCTGCACATCCGCCCTGCGCCCAAGAAACGGCGTCAACGCCAGGGCCAGCACCAACAGCCCGGTGAGCAGATAGCCGACACTGCTGATCGCCCCGCCCAGCGAGGCAACGGTAATACTCTCCAGTACCTGTTCGACCCCGGCACCGGACTCCAGTAATGCCGCTGTCAGCTCGGTGCTCATTTCGGTGCCCCGCACCGTGGCTGCCCTTAGTAACTCAGCGGCGTGGACCTCGCCCAGCTCCAGTTCGGCGGCGGTCTGCTCGGCGACCCGTCGGGTATGGAAACTCGAGGACAGACCAAAGATCGCCAGCGCCAGCGATGACCCGGTCGGCAAACCGAGATCCCGCAGCATGCTGAACAGGCCGGAACCTGCACCGGACTTATGCTGCGGCACTGCACCCAGCGCCAGTTTCATCAGCGCCGGGCTGTTGGCACCCAGCATCAAGCCGATAAACCCCACCAGCAGCAACACCGATACCAACGGCACCGAGGTATCCATCTGCGAAAAAAGGATCAGTGCAGCCAGGCTGCCGAACAGGGACAGCGTCGAGACCCGGCGTGGCTCGACACGGTCGATCAGTTTGCCTGCGATCGGCGAGGCCAGCATGGTACTGCCATACAGTGCCAGGGTGACCATGCCGAACTGCGCGGCACTGCCACCAGGCCGGGTATTGATGAAGAATGCCAGCGAATAGACCACGCCGCTGCTGAGGAGCATCTGTATCCAGTAGATGGCACTGGGGATGGCAAAGCGCCGATCCTTGAGCAGTGACACATCCAGTATCGGCGCAGCCTGGCGACCGCTGTGTCGCCATAGCCACAGTAGGCTGACAACACCCACCACGACGACAGTCCAGGTAACCCAGGAGTCCCGGCCAAAATTGGCCGCCCAGGTGGGCAGTGACAGCAGCGCAGTGATGGTCGATAGCAGCAGCAGTGCGCCAAACCAGTCAAAACGCCCCTCCGCCACAGCCCCACGGCTCTCCGGCACCCAGACCAGCAGCGGAATCAACCCCAGCAAAGCCAGCACGCCGCTGATCAGGTAGACACTCTGCCAGCCGAAAGCGTCGATCATCAGCCCACCCAGCAGGCCACCGCTGGCTGCACCAAAGGTCATGACGAACATCATGACACCCAGCGCCATACCACGCTTGTCCTCGGCGAACAGTCGGTTCACGTAACTGAACACCGCCGGGAAGATACAGGCCACGCCCAACCCCTGAAGGAACCGCGCCAGCAGAAAAAACCAGAAGCTGGGAGCCCAGGCGGCCATGAACTCGGCTACACCGAACACCACCAGCCCCAGGCTGATCATGCGCCGGCGCCCATACTGGTCGCCGAGCCGCCCCATCATCGGCGCGCAGACCGCCACGGCGATGAAGTAGAAAATCAGGATCAGCGCGGCCAGATTGATCGGGATGGCGAAGTGCGCAGCGACGCTGGGCAGCACCGGTGCCTGGAAGGCAGCGGCTTCGATGGTGACAAAGGTGGCGAACAGCAGGGCGATGAAACTGACCCAGGGATTGGCGATGTCTTTATTCATCGGACCCTCGATTGCGTGATGTCAGGATGGAAAAACGGCTGGGATCAGGATTTCAGCTGCGGCGCCCAGTGCACGCCGTTGATATGTGCGCCGCCATCGACGAAGAAGGTATTGCCGGTCACGTACCGGCAGTCATCGCTGCCGAGAAACACCGCCACCGGACCGATGTCATGCAGCGGATCACCGATGCGCCCCATGGGGTTGGCCTGCTCCATGGCCCTGGCATTTTCCGGACTGGCGGCGGCGAAGCGCCGATAGGCTTCGCTGGCGGCACCGGGGCAGATGATATTGCAGCACACCTGATCCGCCGCCCATTCCCGCGCTGCGGTACGGGTCAGGCTGCGCAGCGCTTCCTTGGCGGCGTTGTAGTCGGCACTGTACATGTGCGCATTGACCCCGTTCAGTGAGCACAGGTTGACCACCCGCCCCGCCCCCAACCGGCGAAATTCCGGCAATGCCGCCTGCATGGCCCAGAACGCCGCCATCACCGCCATGTCGAAGGCACCGCGCAGTTGCTCGTCCGTTTGCTGCTCCAGGCGCGCCAGCCCGGCGCCCTTCCAGGCATTGTTGACCAGGATGTCCAGCCGTCCGAAGTGCTCGACGGCAGCGGCCACCATGGCCTGGACTTGCTCCTTGCAGGTCACGTCCGCCTGGTAACCAAGCACCCGCCCCGGCTGCAACGCCTCCAGCTCGGTCATCGCCTGTTCGATGGCGTCGTTATTGATATCACTCAGCAGCACGCAGGCGCCGGCGTTGATGTAAGCCTCGACGATGCCACGGCCGATGCCCTGGGCTCCACCGGTGACGATGGCGACCTTTCCATGCAGGTTGCTCATAGTGATCTCACCCTCAAGATGTTCAAGCGAGTCCTACGGCCTGTCTGATTTGTGGTTTCTGCAGTTTGCCCGTCGCGTTGCGCGGCAGCGGCTGATCGGTGAACCAGATACGGCTGGGTAGTTTGAAGGCCGCCAGCCGACCGGCCATGAAGCTGCGCAAATCCTGCTCGCCGATGTCATCACGCACATGCACTACCAGCGCCACGCACTCGCCCATTTCCGCATCTGGCAAGGCAAAGGCAGCAGCCTCGACCACAGCTGCATGGGCACCGGCGCATTGCTCGACTTCCAGCGCGGAAATATTCTCGCCACCACGAATGATGATGTCCTTGATCCGGCCGGTGACGTAGAGCATGCCATGCTCATCGAGATAGCCGACATCACCGCTGTACAGCCAGCCATTCTGTAATGCCTCGCCGGTCTCCTCGTCACGCTGCCAATAACCGTCCATCAGGGTGACTGAACGCAACCAGATCGGCCCTTCCTGACCTGCAGGCAAGGGTTGCTCCGGTGACTCGCCAATAACCAGGTCCACCAATGGCAATGGCCAACCGGCACTGCCAGGGAAATGCACGAACTGTTCTCCGGAGTGCGCAGCACCTATGCCGTTGCATTCGGTCATGCCGAAACCGGCACCCACCATGGCGTTGGGCTTGACCGCAAGCAGTCGCTCCAACAACACCTCGGAGGACGCCCCGCCGCCCATGCCGAGGGCGAACAGGCTGGCGGTAGCCGGGCTGTCGAAACGTGGATGGTTGATCAGTTGCTGCATCATCACCGGCGCACCGTTGAACTGGGTGCAACGCTCAGTTTCGATCAGCCGCAACGCTTCTTCAACATCCCATTTGTACATGATCACCATGCGGCGGCCGTTGCGCAGCATGCTGAGAAACTGCGATTGCAAGCCGCTGACATGGAACAGCGGAAAACTGATCAATGCTGTGGGTTGCAGGCCGGACTCCATGATCGGTTTGATCCGCTCTGGCGACGTCATGCCAGCGAAGGCCCCCTGGTAGTCCAGCGCAAACAGCGCCTGGGCAACAGCTCTATGGCTGGACACCACGCCCTTGGCACGACTGGTGGTGCCGGAGGTATAAAGCACCTGGGCGATATCATCCGGTTTGGGCTGAATCAACTGCATGGGAGCCAGTTCGGCATCCATCAAGGCCTGCCAGGCATACTGGCCTGACGAGGGCGTCTCATCGACCAATACCAACTGGATATCTGCCACGTTATCGCGCAGGTGCTGATAACGCTCCGGATCACAAATCAGCACACCGGCTCCGGCATCTCCGATAGCGTGCAACAGCTCATCGCGCAGCCCCCAGCTATTCAGCGGGACCGGGACGGCACCAGCCTGAACGCAGGCAGTGAAGGCGATCATCCATTCCGGGCGGTTGCGCATGGCGATCGCTACCCGCTCACCGGGACGGAGACCAAGGATCTGCTGCAGCGCAGCGGTCATGCGGTCGGCAGCCGTGTAGAACTCGGCAAAGCTGTAGCGTTGGTCACACCACAGCAGAAACGGCGCATCACCGTGGCGGCGACCAGCCTGAATGGCTTCGGTAAGAGTCGCCGGGGCATTGATGAAGTATTTGCGCCCTTGTTGGTCTTCACCCAGGGCAAAGGGTGATTGGGCGCTCAGCAATTGCTGGTTACACGTCCGCCATTGATCCACGAGACTGGTGTGCATGGTTACCTCTTTGTAATTTTTGTAGTTCGCCACGGGCCGTTTCAGGCGCTGCGGTTGTCGCTGTATCGCTGGCAGTGGTAATCACTGTTGCCCAGCTGGTTCTGTGCTACGCGCATACGCTTGAGAAACAGCCCCAGATCATATTCATCGGTAACGCCAATGCCACCGTGCATCTGTATCGCCTCGTTACTGACCCGCTGGGCCATCTGGCCGGCCTTCCACTTGGCCAGGCTGACCAGACGGCGACGCTCACGGTCGTCGCTGCCTGGACGATCGAGCTGGGCAAAGGCCCCCATCACGCTGCTACGCGCCAGTTGCAGGTCGGTATACAGGCGGGCCGCACGGTGCTGCAGAGCCTGGAAGCTGCCGATCGGGACGCCGAACTGGACCCGGGTCTTGAGGTATTCGATGGTCATCTGGAAGGCGGTTTCGGCCATGCCCAGCAGCTCTGCCGCCAGGCAACTGCGCCCACGATCCAGCACCAGATCAAGCGCCTCGGCAGCATCGGCACTACCCAGCCGGCTATCAGGCTCCAGCCGCACCTTGTGCAAGCGCAGCGCCGCCATATTGCGCGCATCGATCATCTGCCGCGCTTCAAGCTGCACACCAGGCGTGCCGGCGCGGACCAGGAACACCCCGCAGCCGCCGTCGGCCTCACGCGCCACCACCAGCCAGCCGTCCGCCTCGCGAGCGTCGGCCACCCAGAGCTTCTCACCATCGAGCAGCCAGCCGTCGGCATCGGCCTGGGCGCTGAGCGCGATATCTTCCGGTGCGTGGCGGGCCGACTCTTCCAGCGCCAGCGCCAGGCGCAGCTCACCACTGATCAGTTGCGGCAGCCATTGCTGGCGCTGTCCGGCAGTGCCGAGCTGCTCGATCAGCCCACCGCACAACACCACGCTACCCAGTAGTGGCGAGGCGCTCAGATGGCGCCCCATTTCCTCGAACAGGGGTGCAAAGCCGGCAAAGCCGAAGTCCAGCCCGCCATCCTCTTCGCTGAACGCCACCGCGCTCCAGCCCAGCTCCAGCATGCCCTGCCAGACGTCGGCGTCGTAGCCAGCGGCAATACCCTGGTCGCGTATGGCCCGTTGCACGGAAACCGGCGAGCGCGCGGACAGGAAGTCGCGTGCGCTGTCCTGCAGTTGCAGTTGATCTTCGTTGTAAACCAGACTCACGGCACTCTCCTCACTTGGCTTCCGGCAGGCCAAGCACGCGCTTGGCAATCACGTTCAACTGCACTTCCGATGAACCACCGGCAATGGTCTGGGCATAGCTCATCAACCAGGCACCGGTCATATCCAGTTCACGCTGGCTGAAGCCCTCACCTTCCCAGCCCAGGGCCTGGTTGCCCATGATCTCCAGCAGCAGCTCGAACTTGGTTCGCTCCTGCTCGCTGTGTACCAGCTTGGCGATTGCCATCAGTCCCGAGGCGTCCTGCCGGGCGCGCAGGGTCTCGGCAATACGGCGACTGGTCAGACTGAAGGCTTCTTCATCCATCAGGCAGGTTACCGCCCTCTGCTGCAGGGCGATCTCAGCCACCGTTTGCGGCTTATCCAGATACTGCTTGAGGAGTTCACCCAGGTCGAAATGGGTGGGCAGCGCCGTTTCGCTGAACTTCGACATGGCCCGGCGCTCATGCTGCAGCAAGGCCTTGCCCAGTGTCCAGCCACCGTTGAGTTCACCGATCAGTTGCGCACGCGGCACCCGCACGTTGTCGAAGAACACCTGGCAGAAGCTCGACTTGCCGCTGATCAGGTCGATCGGTGCGACGCTCACTCCCGGCGAGGTCATGTCCAGCACGATCAGGCTGATGCCAGCCTGCTTCGGCTCCATCGGCCCGGTACGGACCAGGGCATACATCCAGTCGGATTTGTTGCCATAGGAGGTCCAGATCTTGGTGCCATTGATGACGAAATCGTCGCCATCGATGACGGCCGAGGTGCGCAGACTGGCCAGGTCGGAGCCCGCATTGGGCTCGGAAAAACCCTGACACCAGCGAATCTCGCCCCGGGCCATGGGTGGCAGGAAGCGCTGCTTCTGCTCTTCACTGGCGAACTCCAGCAGGACCGGACCGAGCATCCAGATGCCCAGATTGATCTGGGGTGGGCGACAATGCAGGCGGCGCATTTCCGCTTCGAGAACAGCCAGTTGCTGGGGATTCAACCCGCCACCGCCGTATTCCACCGGCCAGTCGGGGCAGAACCAGCCCTTGTCGCGCATGCGTTCGAACCACAGGCGCTGGTCCTCATGCTGGAATTCGACCGTACGTCCGCCCCAGACCATCTCATCGGACGGCATGGGCGTGCGCATGGATGCCGGACAGTTGGCCTCGAGCCAGGCTCGGGTTTCCTGGCGAAATGCTTCTAGCTCGTTCATCGTGTTACCTGCATGTTGTTCTTACCAGACCGCGAACCCGGCCTTGATTATGCGTTGACTCTAACGGCAGCAACCGCGCGACGACGTCGTCCGGATGGACGATTTCCCGCGCGGCATCGGTCAACTGCCGACTGCTGCAGAGCGCCCGGCCAGACGACCGAAGAAGGTCGAATCGCCCAACGACAGGCCCGAGCAGTAGTCCTCCCCCCAACGCGGCAGCCCGCAGGCCGTGCGGCCGGCCGCATACAGACCGGCGATCGGCTGGGCATCACCATCCAGTACCTCACCGCTGGGCAAGGTAGCCAGTCCACCCAGGGTGAAGGCATGGCCCTGGAAATCGCCCTTGCAGTAGCTCAACGCGGCGAATGGCGGCTCGGTCAGCGGACGCAGCCACTCGGCGGTCTTGTGGAAATACGGATCGCGGCCGTCTGCCGCCAGCCGGTTGAACTCCTCGACGGTATGCACCAGCGCGCCTGACGGCAGCCCGAGCTCTTCCTCCACTTCCTGCCAGGTCTCGCCAACGGCGGCCACCTGGATGTCCTCCTGGATCACCGGACGACCGAAAATCTCGTTATCGACCAGCAGCCAGGCACGACCATTGGGCTGGCGCAGCACATGATGCGCGGCCCGACCGTGATAGCAGTCCTCGTTGACGAAGCGCTGCCCGCGTTCATTGACAAAGATACCCTTGACCAGCGATGCCGGGGGGAAGAATGGCAGGGTGGCAAAGAACTCCTGCATGTTCAGCGTGGCCGCACCAACGCTCATGCCCATGCGGATACCGGAACCGTCATCATTCCCGGCACTGACCTGCAACTCGCAGTCCAGCGCAGAGGGAACGAAGCGCTCGACCATGGCGCTGTTGCTGATAAAGCCGCCGGCACAGAGGATCACACCGCGCCGGGCATGCACAAAGCGTGGAGTGCCGGCCTCGCGGGTGACCACACCGACCACACGCTGGCGCTCGTCCACCACCAGAGTCAGGGCCCGGCTGTCATAACGCACCTGTGCACCCAGCTCCTCGGCACGGGCACACAGGGTTTCCATCAGTACCTGGCCGCCGCCCCAGCCGACAAACTGCACGGTATGGCCGCGCGGCGCTGGCTTAGCCTGATCGAGATAAGGCCAGGACTTCTCATTGCCCGACCACAACAGAGTGTCATCGGTCGTGGGTTCGATCCACTTGCCCGGCAGGTAAGTACCCTTGAAAGGCACGCCCTGCTCACGCAACCAGTTGAAATGTGCCACACCATTGTCGGCGTAAGTACCTACTCGCTCGGCATCGGCGGCCGGGCCACCGGCCAGCATCAGGTATTTCTGGAAGTCTTCGGTGGCATCTTCGAAGCCATGCTCGCGCTGCACATCGGTGCCGCCGTTGCCACCCACGTACACCTCGCCGCCCGACAGGCTGGCACTGCCGCCGCCCACACCGGCTACTTCCAGTACCACAACCCCCGCACCCGCCTGGCGCGCCTCGATCGCCGCGCAGGCACCGGCGGCGCCAAAGCCCACCACCACCACATCGGTTTCCAGATCCCAGCCCGGAATCGCCGCCAGCGGGCATGCACGGGCAGGAGAATAGGTATTGTCAGTCAGCATTGCAGCATCCTTCTGTATTGTTGTTATGGAGATATTCAGCCTGCCGCGGGTATACGGTTGATCACCGCATCACCCGGACTGCCGAGCACACAACTGGTGCCGCCTTCGGTATACATCATGGTCACGCATCGATTGCAGGCAGTACAGCCGGAGCGCTGGACCTGCCCCTCGCGCAGGCGGTTGACCCAGGTCGGGTCATGGATCAGCACCCGGCCCATAGCCAGCGTATCGAACCCCTCAGCCATCAGTTGGCCAACTCCCGCGGCCGAGGTCACTCCGCCCAGGTAGGCCAATGGCACATCCACCGCGGCGCGCACCTTGCGGGCATGCTCCAGCAGATACAATTCACGGAACGGAACCGGCTTCTCGACCAGCGACTGTAGGAACATCGCCCCTTTCATGATCGGGTTGGTCACTACCGCGCGGTTCTCCGGCGGGAACGAGGAGCCGAACATGGTGGTGATGGATTCGGCGTTCATACCGGCGCTCAGTACCAGCAGATGCGCACCCTCTGCTGCCAGCTCGCGGGCGATACCCACACCATCATCGATACTGTTGCCGCCACGCACACCCTCGGTGATGCTGAACTTGCAGATTACCGCCAGGTCATCACCCACCGCATCCAGCACCCGACGCAATACCTGGCGGGGAAAGCGCATCCGATTGGCGAGGTTGCCGCCATATTCATCCCGGCGCTTGTTGTACAGCGGCGAGATGAACTGGCTGAGCAGGTAGCCATGGCCCATGTGGATTTCCACCGCGTCGAAACCGGCCTCACGGGCCAGCTCGGCAGCCGTGGCAAAGTCCGCCGCCACCCGCTGCATGTCCGCCACGCTCATTTCCTGCTTGAAATATTGCCCACTCATCAGGCCGATCTTGTTGAAACCGCCGCTGGCCGAGAGCGGCCGTCCCGACCCCTTGATGAAGGTGAAGCAGCCGCCATGGGTAATCTGTGCCGATACCGCGCCGTTTTCCGCATGCACAGCATCAGTCAGGGCGCGCAGATGCGGCAGTGTGGCGCGGTCCATACATATCTGGTTGGGCAAGGTGCAGCCGTCGGCGCTGACCGCACAGTAGGCCACTGTGGTCAGGCCGACCCCACCGGCGGCCATCCCCGCATGAAACTGCACGAGCTGCCGTGACGGCACCCCGTTCGGCGACATGCCTTCGTTGGTGGCGGACTTGATGAAGCGGTTGCGCAGTGTCAACGGGCCGATGGTAAGGGGGGTATAAGCTTGGGCGAGTTGTTGTTGTTCGGTGCCTGCCATGGTGATCTCCAGAGCGAATGGACCGGTCACCAGGCCAACCATGCCTCACGGCAACGGCTCGGCCCCAGCTGTCCGGTATCAATTGCATCGATTCTGGAAACTCTGATTGCGGCTGGCATCGTCTGATCAGACGAGAAGAAGATGACGCGCGAGGCAGGAGAAGCTGTCAATTCAAGATTGTGCAGAACAAAAAAAGGGGGCGGAATAATCCGCCCCCACTTTTTCTATCCCTACTGCCGTCCATGACCCAGTCATCCCGACTGTCACCATCCTGATGCTCCCTTGGCTCAAGCTCCCTGCCGAGCAGCGCATTCCGTCGCGCATGGACACATAGTACCCGGAAACGATCCCCGATCAATATCAAAAATCGTCTCACCCGTTAGGGCTATGATAGATATTTATGATTAATTTCAATTGGTTACTATTTTTCCACAGACAAAAATCCTATTCCGCTCACGACAAGTGACTGATAAGACTTACACAGAACATAGCCAATGTCTTACACGAGGCCTTCTTCGCCAGCTCGCTCAGGAGACAGAAACAAAAAAACCCGCCCCTGAATCAGGGGCGGGTTTCGGTGCTGCGCGGGGAGCGACTTACATCATGCCGCCCATACCGCCCATGCCACCCATACCGCTCATGTCGGGCATGGCCGGCTTGTCTTCCGGCAGCTCGGCAATCATCGCCTGGGTAGTGATCATCAGGCTGGCAACGGAAGCAGCGGCTTGCAGCGCGCTACGGGTTACCTTGGCCGGATCGAGGATACCCATTTCGATCATGTCGCCGTACTCACCGGTAGCAGCGTTGTAGCCATAGTTGCCTTCACCGGCACGCACAGCCTGCAATACCACAGCGGCTTCTTCACCAGCGTTGGTGACGATCTGGCGCAGCGGCGCTTCGATGGCGCGACGCAGCAGCTTGATACCGACGTTCTGGTCTTCGTTGTCACCAACCAGGTTCTCGAAAGCCACCAGGGTGCGCACCAGGGCAACACCACCGCCAGGTACCACGCCTTCTTCAACGGCGGCACGGGTCGCGTGCAGCGCGTCTTCAACGCGGTGCTTCTTCTCTTTCATTTCCACTTCGGTAGCGGCGCCGACCTTGATGACCGCAACACCGCCAGCCAGCTTGGCCAGACGCTCTTGCAGTTTTTCCTTGTCGTAGTCGGAAGTGGTTTCTTCAACCTGCTTGCGGATCTGGGCAACACGGGCTTCGATATCAGTCTGGGAACCGGCACCATCGATGATGGTGGAGTTGTCCTTGTTGATCTGCACGCGCTTGGCCTGACCCAGGTGCTCAAGACCAGTGGTCTCCAGGCTCATGCCGACTTCTTCGCTGATGACGGTACCACCGGTGAGGATGGAGATGTCTTCCAGCATGGCCTTGCGGCGATCACCAAAGCCCGGCGCCTTGACCGCAGCGACCTTGACGATGCCGCGCATGTTGTTGACTACCAGGGTAGCCAGCGCTTCGCCTTCAACGTCTTCAGCAACGATCATCAGAGGACGACCGGCCTTGGCGACAGCTTCCAGTACCGGCAGCATTTCGCGGATGTTGGAGATCTTCTTGTCAACCAGCAGGATGTACGGGTTGTCCAGCTCGGCGGACATGGTTTCCGGCTTGTTGACGAAGTAGGGAGACAGGTAACCGCGGTCGAACTGCATGCCTTCAACGACGGACAGCTCGTTGTCCAGACCGGAACCTTCCTCAACGGTGATCACGCCTTCCTTGCCAACGCGATCCATGGCTTCGGCAATGATCTTGCCGATGGAGTCGTCGGAGTTGGCGGAGATGGTGCCTACCTGAGCGATGGCCTTGGAGTCGGCACAGGGCTTGGCCAGGTTCTTCAGCTCGGCAACCACAGCCACGGTGGCCTTGTCGATGCCGCGCTTGAGGTCCATCGGGTTCATGCCGGCAGCAACGGCTTTCAGACCTTCGGTAACGATGGCCTGGGCCAGTACGGTCGCGGTGGTAGTACCGTCACCAGCATCGTCGTTGGCGCGGGAGGCAACGTCTTTGACCAGCTGGGCACCCATGTTTTCGAAGCGATCTTTCAGCTCGATTTCCTTGGCGACGGAAACGCCGTCCTTGGTGATCAGCGGCGCGCCGAAGCTGCGCTCGATCAGGACGTTGCGGCCCTTCGGACCCAGGGTGGATTTGACAGCGTCGGCCAGGACATTGACGCCTTCCAGCATTCTGTTGCGCGCGGCAACGTCGAACAATACTTCTTTAGCAGCCATTTTCACTTTCCTTCAAATGAATTCGTTCAGGGATCGGACTGGTGCGGCCTTAGCCTTCCAGGACACCGTAGATTTCGGATTCGCTCATCATCAGCAGCTCTTCACCATCGATCTTGATGGTGCTGCTGCCGGAATAGGGTCCGAAAACAACCTTGTCGCCTTCTTTGACGGCCAGCGGACGCACTTCACCATTGTCCAGCAGACGCCCGGTACCAACAGCAAGGACCACGCCGGTATTCGGTTTTTCTGCTGCAGAGCCAGGCAGAACGATACCGCCAGCGGTTTTTGTTTCTTCTTCGCTGCGACGAACGACTACGCGATCGTGTAACGGACGGATTTTCATCGTTGTGAGTCTCCCAAATGAATGTCAAAGGCCGGCTTGCCGGCATTTCAAGTTAATCAGGCCTGGGCCTGAAGGACGTGCCTGAGCTGCGTCCCTATCCAACACAGGCTCCCGCAATGGGCGCCTGTAAAACTGGTGCCTTGTTTATGGGGCCCGGCCAATCCATTTCAAGGGGCCGGACGCAAATTTTTCAAGGCCGGTTCAAACGCTGGTCGTCATCGGCTGGCGTGGGCTGTCCCGCTTCCCACTCCCCTTCGATGATGGTGTGTTCACCGCGTCGGTACATGCGTGGTCCGTTCTGGTCATCCGGCCCGGAACCGCCACCGCGGTGCATCAGCGCCATGATCAGACAGGGAATCGCCAGCACATCGCTGACCAACCCCGGAAACGCGATGAGCACTCCGGCCAGTACGCCCCACATGCCCGATTTGAGGACGTTGAACGGGCTACGATTGGTGGCCATCTGCTGCTGCAACCGCTGCAGCATGCCCCAGCCGTTGCGCTGAATCAGCATCAGACCGACGACACCGGTAAACAGCACCCACAATAACGTCCAACCCACCCCGACCTCCTGGCCGAGCAGAATCAGGCTCGTCAGTTCGATCAGCGGTAATGCCAACAGCAGTATGCGCAACAAGGGCATGACAACCTCGTGAATGGTGACAAAGTTCCTATATGGGGCTGGCGAGATCAGTTTCAAGCCCGGCCCGCGACCAGCACGGCAACCGCCGACCAGGTCAATGGATGACTGAATTTTCAGAAAGGTATTCATAATGCGCAAGGCTTGTTGCATTCTTGCGGCCGAAACCAACAACTAACCAGAGGATCAATAACATGCAACTGAAAGACAGCGTGATCATCGTGACCGGCGGCGGCCAGGGCCTGGGCCGGGCAATGGCGGAATACCTGGCAGGGCGCGGCGCGCGCCTGGCGCTGGTGGACCTGGACCAGGCTCGCCTGGACGAGGCAGTCAATGCCTGCAAGGCAGCCGGCGGCGATGCCCGCGCCTATGTCTGCAACGTTGCCAATGAAGATCAGGTCAGCGCCATGGTCAATCAGGTGGCGGATGATTTCGGTACCATCAACGGCCTGATCAACAATGCCGGCATCCTGCGCGACGGCCTGTTGCTCAAGGCCAAGGACGGACAGATCCAGAAGATGAGCCTGAGCCAGTGGCAGTCGGTGATCGATGTCAACCTGACCGGCGTGTTCCTCGGTACCCGCGAGGTGGCGGCGAAGATGGTGGAGTTGGGTAGCAAGGGCCTGATCATCAACATTTCCTCGATCTCCCGCGCCGGCAACATGGGCCAGTCCAACTACTCAGCCGCCAAGGCCGGCGTCGCCGCCATGACCGTGGTCTGGGCCAAGGAACTGGCGCGCTACGGCATCCGCGTGGCTGGCATCGCTCCCGGTTTCATCGAGACCGAGATGACCGGCGGCATGAAGCCCGAGGCACTGGAAAAGATGACCGCCGGTATTCCGCTGCGGCGCATGGGCAAGCCGGAGGAAATCGCCCATTCGGCCGCCTATCTGTTCGAGAACGATTACTACAGCGGCCGGATTCTGGAGCTGGACGGCGGTCTGCGGTTGTAATGCAATAACGGCCCGCCACCCGTTGCCTCGGCGTCACCAGTTGACGCCAAGGCCAACCTTGTAGCGGGTCTCGTTGCGACTCTTCTCGTCCGAGCTGCTGGTGTAATCCCACTCGGTCATCAGGCTCAGCGAGGCCCAGCTGTTGAGCAGATAGCGCAACCCCAGTTCCGTATCGACGATGTAGTTCACCTCGTCATCGTTGGGGATCAGGGTTTCCGTGTTGTGCACCAGCTGGAAACGCTTGCCGAGCAGGTATCGCCGGTAATCCCAGGCCAGACCCAAGCCATTGTTGCGAGTGTCCGACCCGTCCCGGGCATCCATGCGCAGATGCTCGAAGCGTACGGAGGTCTCGAAGCGACCTAGCGCATTGTTCCACCACTCATAACCCGGACCGGAACCCACCTGGATCTGGCGCTTCACCTCGCCCAGATGGTCGCGCTGGTAGCTGACCCGGTTCTGCCAGAACCATTTCTCGGCAAAGAACCAGCTCAGGGTATAGTCCGACTCCCAGAAGTGTCGGGTCTTGATGTCGTCCCGGTAATCGCGTTCAAAGTCACCGGTGAAGGCATGCCGCCAGTCACCGTGGCGCGCTTCAGTGGAAACATCGATGTCCAGATCACGTTTCTTCGAATCGGTATTCTCCAGTTCCAGCGACAGATCCACCCGGCCATCCCAGACCCAGTCCTCGATCACCGGCTGCGGCTCCATCATTTGCCGCAGCTGGGCAATCTGCAGCGGCTGAGGTTCGGGCTCGCCGTTGACCAGGAAAATTTCCCCGGCCTGCTCAGATGGTTGAATACGCCGGGCGTGCTGCGTATTGTCGCTGGTCTTGATCAACAGCTGGCGGTCACTTTCCAGCGTGAGGATGCGATTGACATTGACTGCCACCTGGCCGGCAAAATCGGTCTGGATGACCAGCTTGTTGCCCTCCATGACTTCGATACGACCGGTCAGCCGGTCACCGTTATCCAGCCAGAGGGTATCGGCAGACACAGGTAATGCGAACAGCAGGGACAACAACAGCAGATAGCGCGACTTGAACATGAAAACCAGCCTGGGCAATCGACGGAGACAAAGAGAGAGGCATTATCCATGAGAGAAGGTTCCCCGGCATCTGCTTCGGCTGCCTCTCCGGATGATCGCAAGCAAATGTTCTGGCAAGTACTCGCCGCCATTCCTCCGGGGCGGGTAACCAGCTACGGGCGGCTGGCACAACTGGCCGGTCTGGGCCGTGGTGCACGCCTGGTCGGACGCTGGCTGGGGCAATTGCCGGACGGCACCACCTTGCCCTGGCACCGGGTGCTGAATAGTCAGGGCCAGCTCTCATTGCCACCGGACAGCCCCTCCGGGCAGGAACAATATCAGCGGCTGATGGCCGAAGGTGTCATCATTCGCAACCGGCGGGTGAACATGGCCCGTTTCGGCTGGCCGGATGAGTCGGGAACCTGATAAGCGACAAGTGACCACACAATGAACGACACCACGACAACCCAGGCACGCGAAGGCTGGAAGGTCTATCTCAAGCCCCGGGTACTGGGCATGCTGTTTCTCGGATTCTCCGCCGGCCTGCCGCTGCTGCTGGTAGGGGGCACCTTCAGCGCCTGGCTGCGCGACCTGGGTATCGAGTTGGCCGCCATCGGCTTTCTCAGCTGGGTCGGCATGGCCCATTCGATCAAGGTGTTGTGGGCGCCGCTGATCGACCGTGCGCCGGTCCCCTTGCTCAGCCGCCTGCTCGGTCGACGCCGGGCCTGGATGCTGCTGGCGCAGTTGGTGATCGCCGCCGCGCTGCTGGGTATGGCACTGACCGACCCGCGGGAACATCTGGGTCTGGTCGCTCTATGGGCGGTACTGGCCGCCTTCGGCTCCGCCACCCAGGATGTGGCCATCGACGCCTACCGGGTCGAAGCCGAGGCCCGCCACCGCCAGGCTGCCATGGCCGCCACCTACGTTACTGGTTATCGGGTGGCCATTCTTGCCGCCGGCGCCGGTGCCCTGCACCTGGCATCCATCGACAGCTGGACTCTGGCCTACAGCGCCATGGCGCTACTGATGGGCGTGGGTATAGTGACCACGCTGATCATCGCCGAACCGGCGGTCACAGTGACTAGTTCAACCCTGCACTTTGAACAGCGGGTAGCCGACTATCTGGCCCAAACCAGCCACGCTGGCTGGCGCCGTAACCTCACCGCCTGGTTCATCGGCGCCATGGTTTGCCCCTTCGCCGAATTCTTTCAACGCTACGGCAAAGCGTCGCTGCTGATTCTGGCATTCATCGCCACCTTTCGGATTAGTGACATCTTCATGGGCGTGATGGCCAACCCCTTCTATCTGGATCTGGGGTTCAGCAAGGCGCAGATCGCCAATATTGCCGCAGCCTTCGGTTTGGGGATGACATTGCTCGGAGCAGGACTGGGTGGTCTGCTGGTGGCCCGCTTCGGCATTGCGCCGATCCTGCTGTTGACCGCGTTCATGGCACCGATCACCAACCTGGCCTTCGCCTGGCTGGCCTTCATCGGCCCGGAAACCTACGGGCTGGTCCTGGCGATCGTGGCCGACAATATCACCGGCGGGCTGGCCATTTCGGTGTTCATCGCCTATCTGTCCAGTCTTACCAACACCGCTTATACCGCCACGCAATATGCGTTGTTCAGTTCGCTGATGACCTTGCCCGGGCAGTTTGCAGCAGGCTTCACTGGCGTACTCGCGGCAAATGTGGGATGGGTGAGCTTTTTCATGACCACGGCGCTGACCGGGCTACCAGCGATCATCCTGGCTGCCATGCTGTTGAAGTTTGCACATCCGGACCGGATGCAGCGGCCCGGAGTCGATTGACCCAGCAATGGGCCGCCGCAGCGGCCCATTGCCCCGCCAGCGCGCCCTTAGGCCTGTGGCGCAACCTGATGCATGGTGCGCTGCGGATAAGGTATGGTGATGCCTTCCAGTTCGAAGACTTCCTTGGCCTGCTCCTGCAGCCCCCAGAATACGCCCCAGTAATCATCGGTCTTGGTCCACACCCGCAGGGACAGGTCCACCGAGCTTTCACCCAGCGCCGCCAGCCAGACGGCGGGCTCCGGGTCCTTCAGCACCCGGCTGTCGGCATGTGCCAGTTCCAGCAGCAGCTTGCGCGCGTGCTTGACGTTATCCTGATAGCTGATCCGCAGATCCACGCTCACCCGGCGGGTCGGCTGCCGCGAGAAGTTGGTGATGCTGCCGTTGGACAGGGTGCCGTTGGGCACAACCACCGTCTTGTTGTCGGCAGTCTTGAGAATGGTATGGAAGATCTGGATATTGTCGACCGTCCCCTCCACGCCCTGGGCCTGGATATATTCGCCAACCCGGATCGGACGCAGCACCAGAATCAGGATGCCGCCAGCGAAGTTGGCCAGGCTGCCCTGCAGCGCCAGCCCCACGGCCAGACCGGCGGCACCGATCAGCGCAATGAAGGAAGTGGTCTCGACACCCACCATGCCGGCGACGCTGATCAGCAGCAGTGCCTTGAGGCCGATATTGACCAGGGTACCGATAAAACTATGCAGGGTCGGGTCGACATTACGACGCTGCAGCATGGCCTGCGCCGCGCGGGTAACCCGCCCGACAATCCACCAGCCGACCAGCAGGGTAACCAGCGCCAACAGCAACTGACTGCCATAAGTCACCACCAATGGCAGCCATTGATCCTGAAAACCATCCAGCCCGTTCACTAATTCTTCCATTCTTACCTCTGATCAGTCGCGAAAGTTATTGAATTGCAATGGCATGTCGAGCTCTGCCGCCCGTAACAGTGCCATGGTTTCCTGCAAGTCGTCCCGCTTCTTGCCGGTGACCCGCACTTGCTCACCCTGGATAGCCGCCTGAACCTTGACCTTGGATTCCTTGATCTTGGCGACGATCTTCTTCGCCAGTGCCTGGTCGATTCCCTCGCGCAGCACCGCGTCCTGTTTCATCTGCTTACCCGAGGCATAGGCCTCCTTCACCTCCATGCACTGGATGTCGATCTTGCGCTTGGTCAGGCTCAACCGCAGGATATCCAGCAACTGTTCAAGCTGGAATTCCGCATCGGCGGTAATGGTGACCGTGAGTTCCTTTTCCTTGAATTCGAAGCTGCCCTTGCCCTTCAGATCGTAGCGGCGATCCAATTCCTTCATGGCATTATCGACAGCGTTGGTTACCTCATGCTTGTCCAGTTCGGACACCACATCAAAAGACGGCATGGCTTGACCTCAAATAAACCTGATATTTGTGAACGGGGCGGCAGAACATTGCCCTGACATCATGGCATTATACCGGCGTCAGTTAAAAAACATGCAGCAGGGAGCTCAGACATGCCCAACCCCCAACTCAGCATCATGGTGGTGGACGATACCAAGTTCAGCAGTGCCGTCATAGGCCACACCTTGTCCCAAGCGGGCTATACGGATATCCGCTTCGCCAGCTCCGCCATGGCCGCCCTGGCCATGCATGAGGAGCGCGCCGCCAGCGTCATGGTCGCCGACTGGCTGATGCCGGAGATGGACGGATTGCAACTGACCACGCGCATTCGCCAACGCGATGAACAGACCAATCATTACACCTACGTCATGCTGTTGACTGCCCGGGAAGGCGACAACGTGCTGGGCGAGGCCTTTGATCGGGGCGTGGATGATTTCATCAGCAAGTCGGCGATGAATGAACAATTGCTACCGCGCATCTATGCGGCCGATCGCATCACCCAACTGATCAATCGGCTGCTCGATGAAAACCGCCTGCTGGCCAGCAACAATGCCCAGCTTGAAGAGCACAATCTGGTCGACAGCCTGACCGCCCTGGGCAACCGCCGTTACCTGCTGCAACGGCTGGAGGATGCCTTGCAGCAGGTCGAGTCCCGAGGTGGCGTCTGTTCACTGCTGGTGCTGGGCATTCAGAATTTCGACGAAATGGGCGGCCGCTTCGGTGAAGCAGTACAGCAGGAACTGCTGCGGGGTATCGCCCGGCGTTTGCAGCAGTTGGTGCGGCCAATGGATGTGATCTCGCGCATTGGCGCCAACACATTCGCCATCTGCACCGTTGGCGACAGCGCCGATGACTGCAAACCCAACAGCTTCCGCCGCCTGCATGATGGCCTCAACCTCAAGGCGTTCAAGACCAGCGAAGGTTACCTCTCGGTACGTGCCGGCATATCCGTCAGCACGGTGGACCGCAATGATCAGGGCGCCAACGCCGACACCATGCTGCAGCAGACCGAGCAGCATCTCAGTCAGGCCTACGCCACCAACCTGATCACTGAAGTGCGGATGCCGCAAGTTGTCTGAGCCACTGCATATTCTCGGCGCAGGTAGCCTCGGCCTGCTGTGGGCAGCGCGTTGCGCCCGCGCCGGCATCGATTGTCGGCTGATCCTGCGCAACCCAGCCGCCCTGCGCGAATGGCTGGACCGTGACAGCGTCCTGCTGCTGGAGCGCCAGGAAACGATAGAGAGCCTGCCGGTCACCGTTGAACTGGCTGACAGCAGCAATGAGCCCATCCGTCATCTGATCATCGCCACCAAAGCCTGGGCTGTCGCCGGCGCACTGGAAAGTATCGCGTCACGGTTGCAGGCTGACAGTCAACTGGTGCTGCTGCAGAACGGGTTGGGCAGCCAGCAGGCAACCAGCCAGCGTTTCCCCAGCCAGCGAGTGCTGTACGCCAGCACCACCGATGGCGCCTGGAAGCGCGCCGCCAATCATGTGGTCTGGGCCGGTATCGGCCAGACGCTGCTGGGCGGCCCGCGACAGCAGCCGGCCCCGGAGTGGCTGGCGCTGCTGAGCCAGGCGGGAATCGACTGGCGCTGGGAGCAGGACATCCTGCCGGTGCTCTGGCTGAAGCTGGCGATCAACTGCGCCATCAACCCGATTACCGCATTGCACGACTGCCCCAACGGCGAGGTGCCCGAGCGGGCCGGGCCGCTGTTCGCCCCGCTGCTGGCCGAGCTGCACACTCTGCTCGCCAGCCAGGGCGTGCAGCTGAGTCTCACAGAACTGACCCAGCGCGTGCACAGCGTCATCCAGGCTACCGCCGCCAACAGCTCGTCCATGCGCCAGGACGTGCACGCCGGCCGACGTACCGAGATCGACTTTATCCTCGGCCACGCCTGCCGCACCGCCCGCCTCGCTGGGCTGGCCACACCGGTGCTCGATTCATTGCATCAACAGCTGCAGGACCACCTGATAAACCTCGGCCTGCCGCCCGCCTGAACGGGGAGCGGGGGCGTCGGGCCTACGGGTCGCACTCGACTCGATGAACGGAGCTGCCTGGTATCAAGATGCTGCCGGCCAGCCTTGGTACGAGCTGGTGCTCGAACCTCCCAGGAGCTCCACTCCTTGAGCCACAGCCCAGACTTCAGCTTCTTGTACCATCAGAATGTTCGGGCTAGGCTGGCGCTCCCTTTTCTGCAGGAGATCGACATGGGCTACCGCTTGAGCAAACTCTATACCCGCACCGGTGATGCCGGCACCACCGGCCTGGCCGATGGCAGCCGCGTAGCCAAGGACAGCCCACGCATTGAGGCCATGGGTGCGGTGGATGAGCTGAACAGCTGTATCGGCGTGTTGCTGGCTGGGCTGACCAGCGAGGCGCTGGCCCCGGTGCAGATCGCCCTGGCACCGGTACAGCATCGCCTGTTCGATGTCGGTGGGGAACTGGCCATACCTGATGCGCTGATCATCAGCGCCGATGACGTTGCCGAGCTGGAGACCCTGATCGACGAATTCAATGCCCAGGTACCGCCGCTGAAAGAGTTCATCCTGCCCGGCGGCTCACTGTTGATCGCCCAGGCTCATCTGGCCCGCAGCGTGTGCCGCCGCGCTGAACGCCGCTATCAGACCCTGGCCGCGCAACAGGCCATCAATCCCCAGGCGCTGGCCTACCTCAACCGGCTGTCCGACCTGCTGTTCGTGTTGGCCCGAAGCGTTGCCCGGCTGGAAAATACCCCCGAGGTGCTATGGCAGCCGAAGCCCAAGCCGGCTGAGTGAAGGCTGTAGCAGGCCATGAATCAGCGCCCGCCTCACACCCGGAAGGCGCTGATGATCTTCTGCAGCTCCGCGACCAGCTCGCCCATCCGGCCACTGGCCTCCTCCGTGCGCCGCGCACCATCTGCGGTGCGTTCGCCGGATTGGTTGATCTGCACGATGTTCTGGTCAATATCGTGGCTTACCGCAGTCTGCTGCTCAGCCGCTGCGGCAATCTGCTGACTCTGGTCAACGATCTGGGTGACCGCCCGCAGAATATTGTCCAGCGCCGACTGGACCTTGATTGACGAATCCACCGCTTCACCAGTCATGCTGTGGCTCATGCCCATCGCCTTCACGGCCGCCCCGACCCCGCCCTGCAAACGGTCGATCATCTGCTCGATCTCCTGGGTCGACTGCTGGGTACGCTGCGCCAGCGTGCGCACCTCATCGGCCACTACCGCGAAGCCGCGACCCTGCTCGCCGGCCCGAGCCGCTTCGATTGCGGCATTGAGCGCCAGCAGGTTGGTTTGCTCCGCCACGCCCTTGATCACATCCAGCACGCGGCTGATAGAGGCGCTGTCATCGGCCAGGTTATTGATCACCTTCACCGAGTTCTCGATTTCCACGGCCAGCTTCTCGATGCCATCAACCGAGGACTCGACCATACGCCGACCCGTGATTGTCTCGCTGTTGACCTGTTCGGCGTTGGTCACCGCCAAGGCCGCGCTACGCGCCACTTCCTGAGAGGTGGCAGCCATCTCATTCATCGCCGTGGCCACCTGTTCGATCTGGGTCCGCTGGCTCTCCACCGCCTGACTGCTTTCGCTGGAGATGCCGATCACCTGGCGCGATTGATCACCGACCAGCCCCGACGTCTGGCTGACATGGCGGATCAGCCCCTGGATGCGCTCGATGCTGCCGTTGAATTCTCCCGCCAGCTTGCCCAGCTCGTCACGGCTGGACAGGGTTACCCGCGCCGTCATGTCACCGACCGCCACCTTCGCCATGGTGTCAGACAGCGTCTGGATAGTACGTCGGGTCGCCATGTAGAAGCCCAGATACAGCCAGATGATCAGCACCAGGATAACCGCCAGCGCCACCACCAGTATCAGCATCGCCCGGTTGCCATGGCTCAGGCGTTCGGCCAGCCCCTGCTTGAGAAACTGCAGGACTTCGCGGCTGAAGGCGTGGGTGTGGCCCATCTCGGTGCTCATCCGCTGGAAATACCCATCCCAGGTATCGTTATAGGTGGCGGCAAGGATGATCTCGTCTTCGAAGATCGCCTGTGCCCGTTCCAGCGACGCATTGCTGGACTGCGCCGCGGCCCGTAGCGACTCCAGCTCCGGCTGCTGCAAAAAGGACTGCGCCTGGCTGTAGTTGACACCCAGGCGCTGGGTTTCCTCCAACAGGCGGTCCATGTCCCGGCTGGCATCGGAATTCAGGTAGCCCAGGCCCATGGAGTAGGCGCCCGTCGCACGACCGAACCCCAATACCGAGGTGATCTGCGGGGCGTGTTCGACCAGAAGATCGGTCAATTGACGTACGTTGCGCTCATAATCATGAGCCAACCCGCTGTACGCCGCGCTGAAGTTCAGCAGCGTCACCATCCCCACATGGGCCTGGGTCGACATCTGCCCACGGTTGCGCAGCGAGGCGCCATCGATCCTGCGGTATTCGGCCAGCAACTCGTCACGCTTGCCGATCAGCTCAGCCGCGTCGGGGTCGGCTGCGTTCAGTGGCAGGTTCTCCAGGCCGCTGACCAGGCGTTGCAATGCCTCGCTGCTGCGCCGTTCCAGCTCCTCCCCGTGTTCGCCGGCACCCAGATGAAAGGCAATGATATCGAGACCACGCAGATTCTCGGCATCGACCAGCAGCCCGGAAACCCGTTCCAGTAGCTCCATGGAATCCAACGCGTGATGAGAGACTTGTACCCGGTCCCACGCCTGGTTCACCAGCATCCCGCTGACCACAATCAATGGCACGAAACACAGGGCGCTGATCAGACAGAATTTCATCGCATAGCCGAGACGATTCATCAGGGCCATGGCGGGTGCCAATAGGGTGTTCACATTATTCTCCTTGTCCGATTGCGCTCCAGCTCCGTGCTGCATCACGGCTCCTTGCGTCGGCTCACTTATTTTTTATTGCCAGCCCGCGACACCGGCGGGGCAGCATGTCCCTTCCCTATCGGCACAATGGATTATTTCTTTAGCGGTGGGTATTCAGCCCAGCATCGACAAGAAGGCAATGATCACTGCCCAGGTGAGCAAGGCGCGGATCATCAACTGACGGGTCTCGATGAGAATATCGTTCTGCTGCTCCGTGGCCACCGGCTCGACCGTGCCCCCGCTCAACGCCGCCCGGGCGCAGCGGGAGGCCAGTTCGCCACCCGGCAGGTCCCAGTCGCCCGCCAGGTCACGCAGCGTACGCAGGGTGACCTCAAAATGGCCGACCAACGCCAGACTGAGCCCAAGCAGGCGGGCTGGTATCCACTCCAGTGCATGGGCAAGCATGGCAGCGGGACGGGCAGCAGGCAGTGTCGGCCGTTGCGCAGTCAACCACAACAACCGCCAGGCCACTGCACCCAGCGGGCCGAGCAACAGGTACCAGAAAGCCGGCACGAAATAATCCTGCAGCGTCACGGCCACCAGCCGGCCTTGCACCGCCACGGGCAGTGTTTCGGTCTCATCGGCAGGCACCACACCGAGCTGCTGCTCGGCAATCAGCCCCGCCGCAGCGTGGTCACCCCGCTGCCATGCCGCATGGCAGTCTTGGATCATGCGCCCCAGCGGGTCGTGCCGGCCAACGCACAGCAGCAGCAGGGCAACATGCAGAATCAGCGTCAGCAGTCCATAGAACAGGCTCTGTACGCCCCACAGCAGCAGCCCCAGGGGCACCAGCAAAGAGAATATCGCCAGCAGCGCCAGCCAATCGCGCCCGCGTCGGCCCGCCCAGTTCACCCAGGGCGCGAGCACTTCCTTCGGATAACCGATGCGCCAAGGCGTCCAGAGCAGAATCAACGCCACCAACAGCAGTACCAGAAATGTCATGTGCAACCCTCATCCGTCGGTGCGGTATCAGTCAATTGATCAAGATAATGGGGCCAATCGAAGCAGGGACCCGGGTCGGTCTTGCGCCCCGGAGCGATGTGTTCATGGCCGGTAATCCGCGTACGGGTGATGCGGGGAAAAGCCTGCTGCAGGACACGGGTAAGCGCTATCAGGCTGGCGTACTGGGCCTCGGCAAAAGGCTCATCATCGGTGCCTTCCAGCTCGATACCGAGGGAGAAATCGTTGCAGTTTTCGCGGCCATCGAAGCATGATTGACCGGCATGCCAAGCCCGGTCCCTACAGGAAACGAACTGGGTCACGGCGCCGTCGCGCTCGATGAGAAAGTGCGCCGATACCCGCAGCTCGGCGATCTCGGCAAAATAGGGATGAGCCTGACGGTCAAGGGTACCGGAGAAAAACTGTTGGACACAGCCGGTACCGAACTGGCCCGGCGGCAGACTGATGTTGTGGATCACCAGTAGTGAAATGTCGACTCCCTCGGGGCGCGCATTGAAGTGCGCCGATGGACAATGCCGAATCCCCCTGAGCCAACCACTGGCCGTGTCAATCTGCATGAATCCACCCTGACAGCAAAACCACTATGATAGGGGCTGCTGTAGGGCGGGAGTCAATCCCTGCGGGTACGCAGTTGGCGCAGATTGCCGATGACCGACTCCAATGCCCGGTCAAACAGCTGGTCATCGGCGAGCAGGCGGATCTGTTGGCGCTCGTAATGATGCGCCAGCGCTGCGTTGGTGAATTCCGCAACCTTCATGCCGGCCCGGTTGATGAAGATGTACTTACCGCTGAAGCTGATGATTGCCGCCAGCTTGCACCGCTGAGCAGGCTGCTCAGCGACCGCGGCCAGTTCGAACCAGCTGCCCGCATGCAGGCTTTCCACCCAACTGATGGCAGCGGCGCCCGGCAGATCATCCACCAGCTCAACCTGTTCATCACTGGCGGGCATGGGCAACAACGTCTCATCCACCAGCACTGTCTCGGTCAGCACCGGTATGCCGTCATCCGGCAATGCCTCGGCAGCCGCCTGGTAGGGCGCTGCGGGCTCCTGCACTACTTCGGCGGCCATGGCATCTTCATCCGCCGCGCGCTCCCCCGAAGGCAGTCGAGTTGCCTGGGCGCGGGCTGCACGCTGCAGTACGCTGCCCTGCAACGCTTGCAACTGCGCCATGCTGGGTAGATCTTGCGGATGCTCCTCACCGATCAGGCGCAGACCGTCGCACAGAGCTCGGCAAACGCTGACATTGAACTCCGGACGTTGCGCCAGTTCGGCCGCCGCCGGTGGCTCAACGCTCTGCACCAGCCGCTCGGCGGTATCGACCGCCTCGCGCCAGGCAGTCGAATTACCGCCTTCACGCAGATAAACCATCTGCAAGACCTGACTCCAGGTATCGCGCAGCAGGCCCACGGCGAATACCGGCAAGGTCCGCCCCAGCAACAGCGTATTGAGTACTTGCGCCGTCTGATGGCGCGCGGCATCAACCCGGGCCCGCCCTTCTTCGGCATCCCGGGTACGCTGCTCCAGACGTTCAGCGCGACGTTGTTCGATGCGCACGAAGCCGGCCAGTTCTTCATGCATCTGTTCGAAGAAGGCGGTGTCGGCCTGCTGCTCTCCGAGCAGCCGGTCGACCATGCGTTCCAGCAAACTGTGCAACTGGTCACGTCGCAGATCATCGTGATCGCTCCAACCCATGGTTGCCCGTGCCAGTTCGTTGAGTAGACGTCGGGCCGGGTGAGAGGCGCGATTGAACAGACTCTTGTCGGCAATGGCAACGCGCAGGATGGGCAACTGCATACGGGCAATCAAGGCTTTCAGCGCCGCCGGCAGTTGCGCATCATCCAGCACGAAGTCGAACAACATCGACACCAGGCTGATGACATCATCATCCACCCGGTCGAGCTTGCGTACTTCTCCGGTCTGCCGGAGCTGCTCGCTGAGTTGGCGATTGATATGCCCGCGCAGATCGTGGAGCGTCGTGTTGGGTCCGGCATGCTGTCGGTCGGCAAAGCTGTTGAGCATGTCGAGCAATTCGTCGCTGCGCACCGGTGGCGCCGACGGCGCGCCCAGCGCACTCAGGGCAACATCGCCACTGGCATGGCGCCAGCTGCTGATCAGTTCGCTGAACAGGGTCAGCACCTGGGGATCGGCAGCCTCTGAGGTGCCAGCAGTACCAGCAGATGTCCGCCCTGCTGCTGCGGGCCCTCGCGGGCGCACCGGCAGGCCGTCCTGCTTCAGATCAGGGAGAATACCGGCGTTTTTCAATAGCCCGTTCGCATCGAGATACAGCGAATCAATAGAGTTGAATACGTGCCGCTCGAACATCTTGAGAATGATCAGGCGCACCTTGATATCCAGACCCAGCGGTGCGCAGCTGTCGGAAAACAATTGCACCAGGCAACTGGGAGCCAGCGGATTGTCCGCTCCATCCACCGGGCGCCCAACCAGGCTGCCGAGGCGCAGAGCCAGATGGGCCAGCGGCAGCTGATTGCGCGCATTGACCCGGCCTACCATGCCATCCAGGGCGACCGTTTGCTCGAGCTCATCCGGCTGGACCAGGCTGAGGGTATCCACATCGAAGGGTTGGCCATTCTGGGGGGCGCTGGAGCGGCCGCTCTGCAGTGAGGCGAATTGCCGTTCCAAGCCATCACAACAGCTTTTCTCGATGGCATGGCGCTGCAATCGCAGCAGGCGCATGGCATCGAAGAACAGGCTCTGGTCAGCGTTGCTGCTGGCCCGGTCGGCCTTCTCGAACAGCGTATCGTCAGCATTATCGAAGAGTTCACTCAGGCCGACCCGCAGAAAGGTCAGCGCACGATCCCGCACTGCAGCCAGGGGAGCCGGCAATAGGCCGCCGCGCTCGAACTCGGCTCGTTGCCTGCCAGCGGCAGCAGAGGCAAGTGAAACTACCTTGTAATCCTGGGACATGCCAACTCTCCGGGAATCGTTCCGTCGTTTAAACCCGTCTCTGACGAGTTTCTGGCGTCAAATTACTGCAAGTATACATAATTTAGGCAATCCGGCAGCTTCCGTAACCTTTTTCCTTGCTAGACCTCACAGTTTTGCAATACAAGGAAACAGAAAATAAAAACCAATCGGCAAAACATGGAGAAGCAGATGGATAATCTGATCGATGTGATCAATGCAATCAACGGGGTGGTGTGGGGGCCCTTCATGCTGGCGTTGCTTGCCGGCACGGGGATCTATCTGGCGCTGGGCCTGAAACTCATTCCCCAGCGCAAGTTGGCCTACGGCTTCAACATGCTCTGGCGCGGTCGTAAAGACACCAAGGCAGACGGTGATCTCAGCCCTTTCAACGCGTTGATGACAGCGCTCTCGGCAACCGTGGGTACCGGTAACATCGCCGGTGTCGCCACCGCTATCTTCTTCGGTGGGCCTGGCGCTCTGTTCTGGATGTGGTTGATTGCCCTGATCGGCATGGCCACCAAGTTCAGCGAAGCGGTGTTGGCAGTACACTTTCGCGAGAAGGATGCGTTCGGCAACTATGTCGGCGGCCCGATGTACTACATTCGCAATGGCCTGGGCAAGAACTGGAAATGGTTAGGCGTGCTGTTCGCCATCTTCGGCATGCTTGCCGGCTTCGGCATCGGCAACACCATCCAGTCCAACTCCGTAGCCGATGCCATGCAGAGCACCTTCAACATCAATCCGGTGGTCACCGGGGTGGTGATCGGCGTACTGGTGGCACTGGTTCTGATCGGCGGCATCAAGCGTATCGGTGAGGTGGCAGGCAAGCTGGTGCCGCTGATGGCGCTCTTCTACGTCGGCGGTGGCCTGATCATCCTGATCATCAACGCAGCAGAAATTCCTGCGGCGTTCGGGCTGATTCTGCATCACGCGTTCAACCCGGCTTCTGCGGCTGGCGGCTTCGCCGGCGCCACGGTCTGGGCCGCCATACGCTTTGGTGTGGCCCGCGGCGTGTTCTCCAACGAGGCCGGCCTGGGCAGTGCGCCGATCGCCCACGCCACTGCCAAGACCAACAATCCGATCCGTCAGGGTACCGTAGCCATGCTCGGCACCTTCATCGACACTATCATCATCTGCACCATCACCGGCCTGGTAATTATCATCACCGGCGCCTGGCAGAGCGGTGAGAACGGCGCATCCCTGTCGGTGCATGCATTCAACCAGGGTCTGCCCGGCTGGGGCGAATATATTGTCAGCATCGGGTTGGCTACCTTCGCCTTCACGACCATTCTGGGCTGGAGCTTCTACAGCGAGAAATGTACCCAGTTCCTGTTCGGCGAGCGGGCGATCATGCCGTTTCGTATCGTCTGGATCATCGCCGTCCCACTGGGCACGTTGCCGATGATCAACCTGGGCGCCCTGTGGCTGGTCGCCGATACGCTCAATGCGATGATGGCCATTCCCAACCTGATCGCCCTGCTGCTGCTGAGCCCGGTCGTGTTCAAGCTCACACGGACCTACTTCAGTCAGCCCAGCACAGTGCGCGATGCTGACTAAGCAGCGTTAACCAAGACGCCCGCCCCGGTAATCACTCGCTGCCGGGGCGGGCGCAACTTCCCTCTGCTCAGCGTTTCGGACAATTCGAGAAGAGCCGCTATCGGGTATACTTCGGGGTTTCCATCCGATCCTCAGCGGAGCAACCCATGCCGAATATCACCCTGGACAGTCTGCAATCCTCCATTCAGGATCAAGTGCGCCGCGCCCTTGCCGAGGATGTCGGCGATGGCGATATCACTGCAGCCCTGATACCAGCGGATCGGCAGGCACAGGCAACCATCATCTCCCGCGAGCCGGCGATTCTCTGCGGTACGGCCTGGGCTGATGAGGTATTCCGGCAGGTAGATCCACAGATCAAGATCGAGTGGCTGGCCGCCGATGGCGACCGGTTAATGCCCAATCAACCCTTCTGCAGAATGAGCGGCCCAGCCCGTGGCCTGCTGACGGGTGAGCGCTGTGCGCTGAACTTCATCCAGACGCTGTCCGCCACGGCGACCCGCAGTCAGCATTTCGCTGATCTGGTGGAAGGCACCGGCGTCAAGCTGCTGGATACCCGCAAGACCCTGCCCGGCCTTCGCCTGGCACAGAAATATGCGGTCACCTGTGGCGGTTGCCACAATCACCGCATCGGTCTGTTCGATGCTTTCCTGATCAAGGAAAACCACATCGCCGCGTGCGGCGGGATCAACGCCGCCGTGGCCCAGGCCCGCGTCATCAGTCCCGGCAAGCCGGTGGAAGTCGAAGTGGAAAGTCTGGATGAGCTGCGCCAGGCGCTGGAAGCCGGCGCCGATATCATCATGCTCGACGAACTGAGCAACGACGATATGCGCACTGCGGTGCAAATCACTGCCGGCAAGGCCAAGCTCGAAGCCTCCGGCGGCATCAACGAAAGCACTCTGCGCGCCGTCGCCGAGACCGGGGTCGATTACATCTCCATCGGCAGCCTGACCAAGGACGTCAAGGCAGTGGACCTGTCCATGCGCCTGAGCATGTGACCTGCCAGCCTGTGTCGAGCTGGTGCTCGATACAGGCTGGCAGCTTCTCGGTACGCGCTTCTGCCCTACTGCTCCCGAACGTTGTCGTAAAGCATATAGCGCGCCGCTTCATGCAGGCCGCGGGTCAGCGGCAATAAACGCTGATATTCCTCGGGGTACTGCTCGGCAACGTTGTCCAGCGGCGTGTCCGAATGCAGGTCATGCAGGCTCGGCTCGCTGCCGTCGTGGTTCATCTGCAGCAGAAAGTCCTTGGTGACCGCGCCGATCAGCGGGAAGGTACCCTCACGCAGCACCAGCGGCACCACTCGCTCCCCTTCCGGCGGCGTGGTCAACAGGTCGCGCCCCATGCTACGGGTCTCGTATTCGATACCCAGCAGCCCGGCCATGGTCGGCAGCAGATCGGTCAACCCGACCGCCTCATCGAACTTCCGCGCGCCCAGCAGCGCGGGCGCATGAATCAACAGCGGCACGTTGTTGCTCTCCAGCCCCAACTGGTCAAAGGCCGGCTTCATGTAGTCGATATTGGCAATGCGCGTATTGTGATCACCAAACATCACGAAGATGGTGTTGTCGTAGTAACCGCTCGCCTTGGCCATCTCCATGAAGCGGCCAATATTGAAATCCAGCAGCCGTACCGCATTGTATTGCTCGACACTGCGCGAGCCCGCCGCCTGCACCTCTTCCAACGACCGATCGATGGCCTCGAAGCCGTCATTTTCCTTGGGGATGGTGAACGGGCGATGGTTGCCTGCGGTCTGGATATAGGCAAAGAAGGGTTTGTCCTGCGGCAGGTCACGCAACAGCTGGTCGGTCTCCTTGAACAGATCAAGATCGGAGATACCCCAGACATCGACGTTCTTCGACTGCCAGTAGCCTTCTTCGTAGAGCTTGATGCCATCGATGCTCTGACGCACCAGGGCGTTCATATTGGCCCAGCCGGAGTTGCCGCCAATGGTGTACAGCTTGTGATAGTCCTGCAATTCGTTGATCAGAGTGTGCTGGTTGGTGATCAACGGGTTGCGGGTAGCGGTTTCCGAGCGTGACACATCGGGCACACCGGAGATGCTCGCCCAGACGGTTTTCGCCGTGCCAGTCACCGGCACGTAGAAGTGCTGGAAGAACCAGCTCTGTTCGGCCAGACGATCCAGGTTCGGCGTCGGGTTCAACGGGTTGCCATAGGCGCCCACCGCGGTAGTGCCCAGGGACTCCAGCATGATGAAAACGATATTCGGCGCGGTGCCGGCCAGCCGGTGTGGCTGCACCGGTACACGACGAGAGAAATCGAGCTGCTCGGCATCAGGGGCATCAACACCCAGATAAGCGCTGATCTGGGGATAGTACTCGCGCACCTGCGCCTCGTCGTAGCGCTCCTGCGGCACCTTCAAGGTGTCATAGAAAAACAGCACCGGGTTGAGACCCAGCGCGCCCAACTGGCTATCACCGGCAAAGAAGGCATCGTTCCAGCGCAGCGGAACGGGGTTCTCCAGGTTGACATTGCTGGTGCGGCCGATGAGTACGAAAAACACCACCACTACCATCGCCGCACTGCCCCAGACACGCGCCCAGAGCCCGATGGGCCGCACCTGCCGATCGAAAGTGACGCGTTCCAGACGAAACAACGCAAATACCGACAACCCCAGCAGAGCCAGCCAGCCGAGGGTGATCCAGACCACCGGGTAGCTCTCCCAGAGCATCTGCTGGGAGATCTGCACATCACCGAGAAACTTCAGTGCCGAAGCATTCAGTCGTACGCCGAGGTAGGCGTAGTGGCCGAAGTCGATGAAGTACATCAGCAGCACCACGGCCAGCGCCAGCAGGAACCAGATCCGGCTGACGCCGCGCAGCAACCCGCTACGCACACTGTTCCAGCGGGGCAGCCAGGCCAGCAGCATGGCCGGCAACATCAGCAGCACGGCCAGCCGCAGATCGAAGCGGACACCAACACCGAGGGTTTCGAGCACCAATGCCCAGGGGTGACTCTCGCCACCGGTAACCGAAGAAAAGCCGAACAGAAACACCATCCGCAGCGCGACCAGCAGCCCGAACAGAATGGCTACCCCGCCCAGGAAATAATGCAGGCGTCGGGATTGCAGCCAGCTCATAGGGATACTCCTTTGAAGATGTTGGGTTGGTGGCCACGACCACTCATGTCAGGTAATCCATGGCCCGTAACCGGGCCAACAGCGATTGGCAGTCGGGCACGTGCAGGTCCGTCATCTCCGGCCAGGCGTTTTCGGGAAACACCAGACAAGTCCGACAGCCGGCCGCCCGGCCCGCCTCCAGATCGAAGCGGAAGTCGCCAACCATCACCGCCTCGGCCTCGCTCAACTGCCAGTCGGCCAGCAGTCGATGAATGCCATCCGGCGCCGGTTTCGGTGGCGCTTCGCCACGCCCGATAATGTGCTCGGGGGTAAAACAGCCGAGCACCCCGATACGCTCCAGCGATGCCATCGCCACGCTACGCAGGTTGCGCGTGAGAATACCCAGGCGCTGGCCGCCGGCATGCAGTGCGCGGACCAATTCGGCCGCGCCGGGTGCCGGCGCTACATCGGCAGCCAGGCGCAGCTCGATGGCGTCGAGCTGATCGTTCAGGCGCTGACGCTCGGCAATGGGCAGGCGCCCGAGGTGAGTGAGGATGTCCTCGTCGGCGGGAATGCCCAGCTCTCGGCGAATCGCCGGAAAGTCATGCTGAGCGACCGTCAGGGTGCCGTCGAGATCGAAGATCCAGCCGCGTATCTGCTGCATATCAGCCGCGCCGATCGCGCATCAGCGATTCCTGGGCCACCGACGCCACCAGTTCACCGGCGCGGTTATAGACCAGGCCGCGGGAGAACCCCCGGGCGCCATCGGCAGACGGGCTATCCATTGCGTAGAGCAGCCAGTCATCCATGCGCAGCGGCCGGTGGAACCAGACCGCGTGGTCCAGGCTCGCGACCTGCATGTGCGGCGACCAGGTCGAGATGCCGTGGGGCAAGGCAGCGGTGCTCAGCAGATTGAAATCCGACGCGTAGGCAAAGAGATAGCGATGCAGGTGATCGTCATCCGGCAGTTGCCCATCGGCACGGAACCAGATGTACTGCTGAGGCTCAGAGGCCTTCGGTTTGAAGGGGTTATAGCCGTTGATCCGACGAATTTCGATGGGCTTGGGGCAAAGTACACTGTCACGCACTGCGTCAGGCAGCAGGTGCTGGTTCTCCAGGCAGATTTCCAGCTCGCTCTTCAAGCCTTCCGGACCCGGCACCTCGGGCATGGGCGACTGATGCGATACGCCCCGCTCTTCGCCATGGAAGGAAGCCATCAACGTGAAGATCGCTCGCCCCTTCTGGATGGCACTGACCGTACGGGTGGTGAAACTGCCACCGTCGCGCGGCATCTCGACCTGATAGACGATCGGCATGCTGGCGTCGCCGGGGCGCAGAAAATAGCCGTGCACCGAATGCACCTTGCGCGCCGGGTCGACCGTCTGGCTGGCCGCCGACAGTGCCTGGCCCAATACCTGCCCACCGAACAGCTGACGGAAGCCCAGATCTTCGCTCCGGCCGCGAAACAGGTTTTCCTCGATTTTCTCCAACGCCAGCAAACTGACCAGATTATCCAGCAATTGGCTCATAGGGACTCCTCAACGTGTGACCCGGCGACAGAACGACGCACCAAAAGGCTGAGGATTTTAAACCTGAGCGGGCAATTGTTACAGCCTTTTGCTCGGAACCCGACATTTCGCGTTAAACTTCGCGGATTTTCAGCGCGGAATTCAGCATGCTCCCTACTTCGCCCTCCACTCCCGTCGTCGCGGTCATCGGTGGCGGCCCCGCCGGACTGATGGCCGCCGAGCGTCTGGCTCAGGCCGGACTGACTGTGCGAGTTTACGACGCCATGCCGTCGGTGGGCCGCAAATTTCTGCTGGCTGGTATCGGCGGTATGAATATTACCCATTCCGAACCCGCCGAGCCGTTCGTCGGCCGCTACCGCACGGCTGCCTCCTGGGTCGGCGAGTGGTTGCGACGACTGGATGGCCCGGCCCTGCGCGAGTGGATTCACGGGCTGGGTATCGATACCTTCATCGGCTCCTCCGGCCGGGTGTTTCCCACCGATATGAAGGCCGCTCCGCTGCTGCGCGCCTGGCTCAAACGCTTGCGCGAGTCCGGCGTAACCCTGCATCCGCGCCACCGCTGGCTGGGTTGGGATGCGCAGCAACAACTGCTGTTCGACACGCCGGAAGGCCCGCTACCGATAACGGCCGATGCCGTGGTGCTGGCCCTGGGAGGTAGCAGCTGGGCGCGCCTGGGTTCGGATGGCGCCTGGGTGCCTTGGTTGAGCGAACGGGGCGTCGAGGTGCGCGATCTGCGCCCGGCCAATTGCGGATTCATCACGGTCTGGAGCGACCATCTGCGCCAGCGCTTTGCCGGCCAGCCGCTGAAACAGGTCATCGCCCGCGTGGTTGCTGTCGATGGCCAATCCCATGAACGCCGCGGCGAATGCATAGTGACCGAGGATGGCCTGGAAGGCAGTCTGATCTATGCCTTGTCGGCCGAGCTGCGTGGGCTTATTGAGCATCAGGGTCAGGCTGAACTACGGCTCGATCTTGCCCCCGACCGCAGCCAATCGCAGTTGGCCAGCCTGCTGGCCCAGCCGCGCAAAGGGCAGAGCCTGGCGGCGGTGCTGCGCAAGCGCGCTGGACTCGACCCATTGAAAACCGCGTTACTGCACGAGTGCCTGGGCAAGGACCAACTGGCGGACTCACAGCGCCTGGCCGCCGGCATCAAGGCTTTGCCCGTTCGGCTGATTGGCACCCGGCCGCTGGACGAAGCCATCAGCAGCGCCGGCGGCGTTAGCGCCCAGGCGCTGGATGAGCGCTTGATGCTGAAGAGTCTGCCGGGCATATTCTGTGCCGGCGAAATGCTCGACTGGGAAGCTCCCACTGGCGGTTACCTGCTCACCGCGTGTTTTGCCAGTGGGCTGGTGGCGGCGGAAGGGGTAATCGAGTGGCTGGGAGCGTCGAGTTCTGCCTCGACCAACGGTAACGCCTGACACTGCGCTGGCCGCGTGAAACCCGGCGGTGGCGGAGTGACTTGCAGGGAAAGCTGTCGAGCTGGTGCTCGACAATCCCAGAAGCGAGTTTCGTTGAGACTGTAGTCCGGGCAGATGGCCCCTGGGAGGGTCGAGCACCAGCTCGACCAACGGAGCGGCAGGAAGAATCAGGGCGCCAACCGCTCCCGTCGCCAATCATCCCCATCCCGGCAAAAGCGCAGCCGATCATGCAAGCGACTCGGCCGCCCCTGCCAGAATTCGATCATCTGCGGCACCACGCGGAAGCCGCCCCAGTGCGGTGGGCGCGGCGGTGGCGCGGCGGCGTATTGTGCTTCGACCTCGGCAAGCCGCTGCTCCAGCACCTCGCGCCCGCTGATTACCTCGCTCTGCGGCGAGGTCCAGGCGCCCAGGCGACTGCCCAAGGGCCGGCTGTGATAATAGATATCGGATTCCTCATCCGTCACTACCTCGACCGCACCCTCAATGCGCACCTGCCGCTCCAGGTCCGGCCACCAGAAGGTCATGGCCGCCTTCGGGTGGGCTAGCAACTGCTGACCCTTGGCACTCTGGTAATTGGTATAGAACACGAACCCACGCTCATCGAAGCCCTTGAGCAGCAAGGTACGCAGGTGCGGTTGCCCCTCGGCATCCACCGTGGCCAGCATCATGGCGTTCGGTTCAGTGGACTCCACCTCCACCGCCTGGCTGAACCAGGTGCCGAACAGGGCAAAGGGATCTGCCGGTGCCTGGCTTTCCAGCAGCCCGTCCCGGGTGTAGTTGCGGCGCATATCGGCAATGCTGAGCTTCATTCACGTACTCCTGAAAATGATAAGGCTAGCCTAGCACCGCGGCCGGGCAACGACCATTGACCTAGCTCAATCCTGCTCACGCAGGCAGCGATACACCGCCCGGCTCAGCTCGCCGGCCCGCGGATCGGTCAGCACGTAGGGCCCCATGGTATTGGTGACATAGCCAAAACCGACCTGGGCATCCGGATCGGCAAACCCCAGCGCGCCACCGGCGCCCGGGTGACCGAAGGCGTTGGCGCCCATGCCGAAACTGCCGCCCTGCCACTCCTGCTCCAGCATGACACCGAGGCCAAAGCGAGTCGGGCAACGCAGGGTGCGATCCATGCCGACACTGTGCTCCCGGCGCAGCAGCGCAACCAACTCCGCATCGAGCACATGCACACCGTCCAGGCTGCCGCCGTGGGCCAGCACTTGCCAGAACCGCGCCAGTGAGCGGGCGTTGCCGGTGCCATTGGCGGACAGGATCTGGGCCTGTTGCCATGCCGGTTTGTTGGTACTGGTCTGCAGACTGGTCGGGTTGCCGAAGGCTTTCCAGGCCAGCCCCTGTGGATCCCCCATGGCGGCAAACAGATCTCGGGCATACTGATCACCGTGCTGATTGCGCAACCGGGAAACATGGGCAATACGCGACAGGTCCTGGTCGGCCACGCCGACATGGAAGTCCATGCCCAGCGGAGCGCAAATATGCTCGCGCAGATAATCACCGGGCATCTGTGCGGTCAGCCGGCGCAGGGGCTCGCCGATCAACCAGGCATAGGTCAGCGGGGCGTAGCCGTGCATCTCGCCGGGCGTCCACCAGGGCTCCTGGGCCACGACCGCATCGGTCATCGCCTGCCAGTCGAACAGCGCCTCGGGTTCCAGCGGCGCGCTGATGGCGGAGAGGCCAGCCCGATGGCTGAGCAATTGGCGCAGGGTTATCTGCGCCTTGCCGGCCTGGGCAAATTCCGGCCAGATATCCGCCACCCGGTCATCCAACCCGATGCGCCCGGCCTCGACCTGCTGCAGCAGCGCCACCGCGCCCAGCGGCTTGGTGCAGGAAAACACATTGATCAGTGTGTCCTGCTCCCAGACCCGGCTGTTGTCCTTGTCCATCACGCCCTGCCAGAGGTCCAGCACGGTGTCACCACCGACAGTGACGCACAGCGCCGAGCCCCGCGCCTGCGGGTCGGCCTGCTGCTGGGCGAACAGCTCACGTACGGATTCAAAGCGGGGATCAAAATAACCTTGGACCTGAGTCATGCGTGCTCTCTTCTTGTTGTCTGAATCAGTCGATTTCCCGGCGGAACGGGGGTAATGCATTGAGGATTGCCTTGCCGTAGCGCTGGGTGACCAGGCGCCGATCCAGCAGCGTCACCGTGCCGGTATCCTGTTCGGTACGCAGCAGCCGGCCGCAGGCCTGGATCAATCGCAGGCTGGCATCGGGCACGGCAATTTCCATGAAGGGATTACCGCCGTTGCGCTCGATCCATTCCGACAACGCCGCCTCGACCGGATCATCCGGCACCGCGAAGGGAATCTTGGCGATCACCACATGCTCGCAGTACTTGCCGGGCAGGTCGACGCCTTCGGCGAAGCTGGCCAGACCGAAGATGACACTCTGCTCGCCCTTGTCGATCCGGCCGCGGTGCTGGCGAATCAGCTCCTGCTTGGACAGATCACCCTGCACCAGCACACGCTCGCGGAAGTCCGCCGGCAGGCCGGCATATACCTCCAGCATCTGCCGGCGGGAGGAAAACAGCACCAGGCTGCCGCGCTCGTGCTCCAGCATGGTCGGTAGATGTTCGATGATCGACGCGCTGTGGCCGGCGTTGTCCCGCGGGTCGGCACCATGGTTCGGTACCCGCAGCACACCGCTTTCGGCATACCGGAACGGGCTCGGCGCCAGGGTGCATACCGCGCTCTTCGGCAAACCGGCGCGATGACTGTAACGGTCGAAGCGGCCGAGGGCGGTGATGGTGGCCGAGGTGACCAGCGCGGCGAAGGCGCTGTGCCAGAGATACTGGCGCAGGGTGTCAGCGGCCAGGATCGGGCTGACGTGGACTTCCAGATCGTTCTGCTCGGTCAGGGTCAGCCAGCGCGCGGTCGGCGGCTTGTCTTCCGGATCTACCAGGCTGAACTGGGTCCACAGCGTCCAGTTGCCCTCGGCCCGCGCCTGCAATGCGCCGAACAGCGGATACCATTCCTCGGCCTGGGTCTGGTGCACGCCTACCACCTCACCATCCATGGCCTCCTTGAGCGTGTCGACCATGCGCTGCAACAGATCACTGATACGCCCGAAGCCAGCCTTGAGCTCCAGCGACATTTCGCGCAGATGCTCGGGTACCACGCCATGTTCAAAGCGATGCTGCGGCCGCACCTGGCCGGAAAAGTCTTCGGCGCTGGCAAAGTCCGCCACCTCGCCCAGCGCCTGGCTCATGAATTGCTGATGCGGCTTGAGTTCGCGCGCCTGCTGCGGCACCTGCTCCAGCAGCCGGCCAAAATCACCCGGCAGCGGATGCTGCGCCAGCAACTTGCTCAGGTTCTTGTCCAACTGATCCAGCCAGTCGGCAGTGGCTGCCATGCGCGTGTGATGGGCGAAGTGGGCTATGGCCTTGTCCGGCAAGTGGTGGCCTTCATCGAATATATAGAGACATTCACGCGGGTCCGGCAGGATCGCTCCGCCCCCCAGCGCCAGGTCGGCCAACACCAGATCGTGATTGGTGACGATCACATCGATCTTCTGGATGCCCTCGCGGGCCTTGTAGAACACGCATTGGTTGAAATGACCGCAGCGGCGGTTGGTGCACTGGATATGGTCAGTGGTCAGCCGCGACCAGTCCTGGTCCTCCAGCGCCTCGGGCCAGGAGTCGCGCTCGCCATCCCATTTGTTGGTGCCCAGCGCCTCGACCATGCGGGTGTACAGCTTGAGCCCGGCCTCATCCACGTCGATGCGGAAACCTTCCTCCGCAAAGCCCTGCTGCTGGGCGGCCAGCGATTGGTTATCCTGCAGCAGCTGATCCAGCTTGGACAGGCAGACATAGCGCCCACGGCCCTTGGCCAGCGCGAAATGAAAGTTCAGCCCGGCGTTGCGCTGGATATCCGGCAGATCCTTGAGCACGATCTGCTCCTGCAGCGCCACCGTGGCGGTGGAGATGACCAGCGGCTTGCCCAGGTGCTTGGCGATGGGAATTCCAGCCAGACAATAGGCCACCGTCTTGCCGGTACCGGTGCCCGCTTCCACCACCGCCACGGCTGGTTCGCCATCGCGATGCCCCTCGTCGTCCAGCGCGACGCCGCCGAACAACTTCGCCACCTCGGCAATCATCACCCGTTGGCCATAACGCGGCTTGAGCGACTTGTTTTCGAGGAAGGTGCGGTAGGCCGTCTGGATCTGGCCTTTGAGATCATCGTTGAGCATGGGGTCTCCGAAGCAGAGCGCGGATGATACCATCTTGCGGCGATTATCAGCCCGGCAGACCAGACAGGTGACGAAAAATGCCACAGAGTTCAACCATGACCGCCTGCCCCTGCGGTGACGGCAAAGCCTATGCCGAATGCTGTCAGCCGTTGCACCAGGGCCAGCCAGCGGCAACCGCCGGACGGCTGATGCGTTCGCGCTACAGCGCTTATGCGCTGGGATTGATCGACTACCTGGTCGCCACTACCCTACCCGCCCAGCAATCGCGGCTGGAGCGCCAGGCCATGACCGAGTGGAGTCGCAACAGCCACTGGCTGGGCCTGAGCGTCGAGCAGGAAGATTCCGAGCCCACCGCCAACCGCGCACAGGTCACCTTCACTGCCCGCTGGGCCGACCCTGATGGCAGTCAGCACAGTCACCAGGAATGTTCGGATTTCTGCAAGCTCGGCGAGCGTTGGTATTTCATTGACCCCAATCATTCGCTGGATATCGGCCGCAACGATCCCTGCCCCTGCGGCTCAGGTCGCAAATTCAAGCAGTGCTGTCGTTACTGATTCCGCCGCTGGCTCAGCCTTCGTCGGCCAGGCGCAGATGGCCGGTGTCCGGTGCAGCCGGAGGCGGCGGCGCCCTCACCTGCTCCAGATCACTGCCGGGCGGCGCCAGGCTCAGGGCGGACAGGTCGAGATCCGGCGGCGCGGGGTCAGCGTAGCTGTCCTGCATATCCGCACCCAGAGGCGCGATTGGCAGATCCGGCGCATCGACATCCTTGAACGCTGCCATGTATTCATCCCGCGGTTGAACCGCAGCCCGCTGTTGCCGTTGGGGTGAAGCAACCGGTGGGGGCGTTGCGGCGGACGACGGCTCGGCCGGACTATCTGCCATGGGGCAGATATCACAGAGCGCACCCGCCCGCTCGATGGCTTGGCGGTATTTCTCCGCAGCGGCCTGATCCAACCCCTGCTTGATGACGATCCGGCGCCCCGAGAACAGCATCTCCAGTTGCCGGTCACCTACCTGAAACAGCTGACCGATACGCGCCCGAGCCTGTTCAGGCGCGACATCCGCACGCACCTGACCATGGAAAACCACCTCGAAAACTGCCATCTTGTCACTCCCTTGCCTAGATTAGGGGTTAGTATCTGCCGAACGCCGATAACTTTTCAAATAATGGCATGCGGTTAAAACGGAGGGGGTTCCATTTGATGATTCGTTCATATGGTTTGATGCTGACGGTACTGCTGACCGGTTTGTTCAGCCTCAATGGCTGCGCCGTCTTCGATCGCTCCTATACCGAACCGGAAGTCCACCTGGCCAATGTAGAGATGCTCAAATCCAATCTCTGGGAGCAATCCTTCCGCCTGCGGCTGCGAGTGGATAACCCCAACGACCGCAACCTGCCAGTGCGTGGCATGCACTACCAGGTCTATCTGAACAATATGCGCCTGGCCACCGGGGTGACCGACCGGGCTTTCGACGTACCGGCCTACGGCACGGAATATTTCGATGTGACGGTGCGTTCGAATATCTGGCGCCATCTGAGCGACCTGCTGAAGCTGGTGGAGCACCAGAAACCGATCGATTACCGGATCGAAGGGCACATCAGCACCGGACTGTTCCTCTCGCCCAAGCTGACCCTGCGGGAAGAAGGTACCATTAACCCTTCAGACATGAGTTTTTAAGGTCTCGTCCCATGACAATCAATGACTGGCTGATCATTCTCGGCCTGATCACCATCTTCGCCCTGGCGCTGTATGCCGTGATCCTCTGGCGCCGGGTGTGGCGCAATCAGCAGCGCCTGGCCAAGCAGGAGCAGGAACGCAATACCCGGCTGGAGGGCGACATCAGGATATTGGCGCAAAGTCTGCTCAGTGGTCAGTTGCCGCTGATCGAGGGTGCGATCCGCATCAAGGTCCTGCTGGATAATTACAGCGGGCAGCGGCGGGCCGATGTGGATCTACAGGTGTTCGAGACCATCTACGATGCCACCGCGCATATCCCCACTCATCAAGCGTGGACGGAACTGCCCAAGGCCCAGCGCCGGCTGCACGAACGGCAGATGGAAACCCTGGAAGCCCAGCACCGCAGCGAAGTGGTACAGGTCGCCAGGGTGCTGAGCAGCGGTGTGCGCCCGGCTACGTCAGGCGCAGCCGGCAAGGATCAGACGGCCGAATAACCGCCGTCCACTGCCACCGCCTGGCCGGTCACGTGGCGCGAGGCGTCACTGGCGAAGAACAGCGCCAGCCCCTTGATATCATCCTCACCGCCAACGCGCCCCAAAGGCGTGTTGCGGATGATCGTCTCGGATACGTGATCCAGCCCCTTCGCCAGTTTGGTGGGGAAGTAGCCCGGGCAGATGGCATTGACGTGGATACCATGGGCACCCCACTCGCCTGCCAGCGCCCGCGTCAGGTTGATGGCTGCGGCCTTGCTGGTGTTGTACGCGACGGTGAACACACCGGTATTGGGGCCATTGCCCTTGAGACCGGCGATCGAGGCGATGTTGATGATCTTGCCCGAGCGCTGGGGAATCATGAACCGGCGCGCCACTTCCTGGGCCATCAAAAAGCAGACATCCACGTTCAGGCCCATCACCTTCTGCCAACCGGCATAGCTGTGTTCGGCCGCAGGCTGACCCCAGGTGGTGCCCGCATTGTTGATCAAGATATCCACAGTGCCGAAGCGCGCCTCGGCCGCGTCGACCAGGGTAGCAACCGGGTTACCCTCGGGCTTGCCCAGGTCACAGGCGATGCCGCCGGCCTCGATGCCCCGTGCATTCAATTGCGCCACCACCTCTTCAACCTCGGCGGGGTTACGCGCGTTGAGGAAAATCTTCGCTCCCTGCTCGCCCAGCGCCTCGGCCATTTGCAAACCCAGGCCCTTGGTTCCGCCAGTGATCAGGGCAACCTTGCCGGTCAGATCGAACAACTGCATTACACTCATGATGAATCCTCTTGTTTTAATCGCCAGTCAGGCCAGTGATCATAGCGCCCGCCACGGCTGAGACAGACCATCAGTGAGCTCAGTGATATGTCACCCTGCACCGGTGTTATCATGTGCCCTCTTGAAAACGGAGCTTCCATGGCTGAACACGACTTCCGGCGCACTGCGCTCAACCCCTCCCACACTCTGATCGAATGCCGCACGCTGGCCGGCGGACTGTATCAGGTCACCGGCCAGGGCGGTGGCATCCAGCCGGGTGATACGCTGATCTGCACGGTCAAGGGCAGCAAGGACCTGCCACTGCCTCTGGTGGTGGGCAAGGTGCGTTATCTGATCAACCCGGCCGGGCAGTGGACCGCCACCGCCAACGGTCCGGACCTGCGCGGTCAGATGGTGTTGGGCTGGTCGATCAAGTGTGATGAGTGCAGCAAGGAGCAGGCGTTCGAATTTCTCGCCGCGGAGAAAGATGACCTGCCCCAGCGCACCCGCAAGGCGGTGCAGCGGATCAGCGAACTTGGCTGGACGCCTCGGGACGACAACCATCTGTGCCCGCAGTGCAGCAAGGCTGCCCGTTCAGAACAGTAGCAACTGCTCACCCAGCGGGCTGTGGGCATTATCCAGCCGTACACCAACGCCGATCAGCCGCACCGGCCGACCACCCCGGGCAAAGGCCTGGCTGCAAAGATCGGCGAACCCCTGGGGCGTGATTGGCGCCCCGGCCTGTTCCAGGGTGGTCTGGGTGAAATCGTGGAACTTGAGCTTGATGAAGGGTTTGCTCACCCGATAGCCACCGTCCAGCCGTCCCAGGCGCTGGGCCAGCTTGTCCAGCAGCGGTGGCAAGGCACCGAGGCATGACTGCAAATCCGGCAGGTCGTGTTCATAGGTATTCTCCACACTCACCGATTGCCGCACCCGCTCCACCACTACCGGGCGGTTATCAATACCCCGCGCCAGCTCCCACAGACGCTCACCAAAACTGCCGAACTGACGGGCCAGATCCTGTTTGCGCCATTGGCGCAGCTCACCGCAGGTATCCACACCGAGCTTGTGCAGACGCGCCGCCGTTACCTTGCCCACCCCATGCAGCTGGTTTACCGGCAGCGCCAGTACAAAGTCATCCACCTCCTCGGGCAAAATGACTTTCAGGCCATCGGGCTTGTTCCAGTCACTGGCGATCTTGGCCAGAAACTTGTTCGGCGCCACGCCGGCGGAGACGGTAATGCCCTGACTGTCCTGGACCCGTTGGCGAATTTGCCGGGCGATCAGGGTCGCACTGCCCTGGCATGCCGACGAATCGGTCACATCGAGAAACGCCTCGTCCAGCGACAGCGGCTGCACCAGCGGCGTGTATTCATGAAAAATGGCCTGAATGGCCACGGAAACCTCTTTATAGACCTGCATCCGACCGGACACGATCAGCAGATCCGGGCAGAGCTTCTTTGCATAGGCCGAGGCCATGGCCGAGTGCACGCCATAAGCGCGCGCCTCGTAATTGCAGGTGGCGATGACCCCGCGCTTGCCCGGATCGCCGCCGACCGCCAGGGGCCGGTTGCGCAGGCGCGGGTCATCACGCATCTCTATGGCCGCGTAGAAGCAATCGCAGTCGATGTGGATGATCTTGCGCAAGGTAATCCGTCCGGCCGGGTTTGCCGGACATTGTACATCAGACCATCACCACCCGATTACGCCCGGCACGCTTGCCCCGATACAATCCTCTATCCACCCGGCGCAGCGTCTCGCTGATGTCCGTCTCATCATCCAGCACCGCCGAAATGGAAAAGGTCGCTGTGAGCCGCCGTGGCTCACCCTGCAAACTCACCGGCGTATTTTCCAGCGTCTGCCTGAGCCGCTCGATGACCCGCTCGGCCTCCGCCGGCCCCGTATCCGGCAGCAGAATGATGAACTCCTCTCCGCCGAAACGCCCCACCACATCCCCTTCCCGGAGCTGGTTGGTGAACAGCGTGGCAACATGCTTCAGCGCCATATCGCCACAGTCATGGCCCAGTTCATCATTCAACGCCTTGAAATAATCCAGATCGACCATGGCCACGCAGATGGCCGTACCCTGACGCCGACACCGCTCACGCTCGCGGCGAAACAGCATTTCATACTGGCGGCGATTGAACAGCCCGGTCAGTGGATCTGTCGTCGCCTGGCGCTTGAGTTCCTGCTCCAGCAACTTGCGGCGCTCCACTTCCTCCTCCAGCGCGAGGTTGGCCTCCTTCGCCTGATTGAACATCGCATACTGCCGGCGCTGTACCATCTGCAACTGTTGCGCGCCGAAATAGCCGGTGGCCACGGGTAACATCAGAATAAAGAACGCGCCAAAGAGAATGTCCACACTGCGCCCGTTCCAGGCCATGCAGCTGAGCGTCAGCACCACGCCAGTCACAGCAGCCAGTAAAGTCAGCAGCAGGCGGTTGGGTACGAACAGGAACATCGACAGCAACATCAGGCCGATGACGCCGATGGTAAAAGCGGCCACCTCCGGCAGCAGAAAGTACACCGGCATGAATAAAAAGAAACCGGCAATCTCCAGCACGGTAACCACACGCCCGCTGGAAACCAACTGCGGCTTGCGGCCCAGCATGAAGACAAAGATGAACAACATGCCGGCTTGCAGCACTCGGCAGACCAGCAACGTCACGAAATCATCAGACCAGCCGAGGCTTAGCCAATCCTGCCCGGCAAATAACAGCAGCAAGCTACCCCAGACAATCAGCGCTACCCGCAAACTGCGCGCCGCCAAGGGCCGGATATAAGCTCGAAAGGCCTGCTCTTCCGACGGATCGGTGAATTCCGCCGAGAATGCAGAAATCTGGTAGGGCTTAGTGGAATCGTTCATAGACATCCCTTTATTCTTTCAAGCCATATAGCACGCCTGATCCCGTCACGGAAGTCTCCCACCACCTCCCGGCCGAAGCAATTGAATGATGTCACAACAACATCAAGCTGTCTTATGAAAATGGTATAGCCGCCCCACTCGCCCCCTGAAAATTCTTTTTGCATCAATTGCTTGACAGCCCTTCTTAAATCCGTAGAATGAGCCACCTCAGACGCGGGGTGGAGCAGTCTGGTAGCTCGTCGGGCTCATAACCCGAAGGTCGTAGGTTCAAATCCTGCCCCCGCAACCAACATAGAAAATGCCTCGGATGGTCACCCATCCGAGGCATTTTTGCATCTGCGCTCTGCTCCTTTTTCCCCTCGTTTCATAGCAGTAAAGCTGCCCTGGTTGCCAAGTGACATCCGGAAACTCACCGGCACCTTCATCGCCGGTATCCATTGCTATACTCCATAGCCTTGCCCCGTCTACCGCAAGACTTAGCACCAACGCAGCAGTATCGGGACGTTGTCGATCAAGCCGGGAGTTCTATGTGAAAAAAACCGTCATCCTCACCGCCTGCGCGAGCCTGCTGTCCGTCGCCAGCCTGCAGGCCGATACCTCCGTCGAATACGGCCCGGAATTGCAGGGCTTTGAATACCCCTACCCCGTCGAGCACTTTGCCTTTACCTCCCAGCAACAATCGCTGGACATGGCCTACATGGACGTCAAACCGACTACCGAGGCCAATGGCCGGACGGTGGTGTTACTGCACGGCAAAAACTTCTGCGGCGCCACTTGGGAACAGAGCATCAAGGAGCTGAGCCAGGCCGGTTATCGCGTCATCGCGCCGGATCAGATCGGCTTCTGCAGCTCCAGCAAACCGCGCGGCTACCAGTTCAGCTTTGCGCAACTGGCCGATAACACGCACGCTCTGCTTGAGGAGCTGGGTGCGCACAAGACCACCGTTGTCGGCCACTCCATGGGCGGCATGCTGGCCGCACGCTTCGCGCTGCAGTTCCCTGAACAGGTCGAGCAACTGGTACTCGTCAACCCGATCGGCCTGGAAGACTGGCAGCAAAAGGGCGTGCCCTACGCCACCATCGACCAGCTCTATCAAGGGCAGCTGAAAACCACCTATGAAGGCATCAAGAACTACCAGCTGAAGTACTACTATAACGGCGAGTGGAAGCCTGAGTACGACCGCTGGGTCGAGATGGCATACGGCATGTACGCCGGCCCCGGCAAGGAAATCGTCGCCTGGAATCAGGCGCAGACCGCCGAGATGCTGTTCACCCAACCGGTAGTCCATGAGTTCCCGAACATTCAGGCGCCGACCCTGCTGTTGATTGGCGGCAAGGATCGCACCGCCCCCGGTGCCAATCGCGCGCCCGAGGCCGTTGCCGAGCAGCTGGGCCAGTATCCCCAACTAGGCCAGGCAACCGCCGAGGCCATTCCCAACGCAACACTGGTGGAGTTTCCCGAGTTGGGACACTCACCGCAGGTGGAGGCACCGGAGCAGTTTCATGAGGCTTTGCTAAAAGGTCTTGCCCAACTGAACAAGTAGCTCCTTCCTCAGCCGCTCAACAATGAGGCGCCTGGTGCGCCTCATTCGCTACCAAAGCTCATTGCCTGCCGCGAACCGGCCCTGCGCGTTGCCACAGGTCAACGTGCGGGTATGCCTCATGCCCGCTTTACCAAACACCTTAGGAAGGATGGATCCGACCTATGCCGAGGATGACGGGGCTTGAAATCCTTCTTGACCCTGCTGCGGCATTGCTTTACAAAGATTAGAATAATTACTCCAATCCCGCCCGGAGCTTTTTCAGTGGATAGTAGCCCTTCCCGTAGCGACATCGAGGCGCCTCTGGCTTCGTTACTGAAGCAGCAGCGCAATGCTTTTCAGGCCGATCCCATGCCTTCGCTGGCAACTCGGCTGAGTTGGCTGAAACGACTGCGCACAGTTCTGGCAGATGAACAGGAAGCGTTGGCTGAGGCGGTGAGTCGGGATTTCGGTAACCGTTCGCGGGATGAGACGCTGTTTGCCGAGATACTGCCCAGCCTGCAATCCATCGATCATGTCTGCAAGCATCTGCGCCGCTGGATGAAACCGTCACGACGCCCACTGGGCATCGCCTTTCAACCGGGCTCGGCTCAGGTGTTCTATCAACCGCTGGGCGTCGTCGGGGTGATAGTGCCCTGGAATTATCCGATCTTTCTGGCCATCGGCCCGCTGCTCGGTGCGCTGGCGGCGGGTAACCGGGTAATGATCAAGATGAGTGAATCAACCCCGGCTACGTCCCAACTGGTCAAGGAGCTATTGGCCAGAGCCTTTCCAGAGGATCAGGTTGCTGTGGTGCTGGGCGAGGCTGATGTGGGTGCAGCTTTTTCACGCCTGCCCTTCGATCACCTTTTATTCACCGGCGCCACCAGCATTGCCCGACATATTCTGCACGCGGCGGCGGATAACCTGACCCCGGTAACGCTGGAACTGGGTGGCAAATCACCGGCCATTGTCTCGGCAACGGTACCGTTGGACGACGCTGCCGAACGCATCGCCTTCGGCAAGACCATGAATGCCGGGCAGACCTGCGTGGCGCCGGACTATGTACTGGTGCCGGAAGCGCGGGTGGACGCATTTGTCGAGGCTTACCGCAAGGTGATCAGCCGGTTCTATCCGCAGCTCAGTGATAGCCCCGACTACACCAGCATCATCAATCCGCGCCAGCAGGCGCGATTGAACAGTTATCTGGAGGACGCCCAGACCAAGGGTGCCCGACTGCTCCCCTTGTTCGCCGAAGGTCAGGAGCGACGTTTGCCCCCTACCCTGCTGCTGGATGTCAGCGATGACATGCTGGTGATGCAGGATGAGATATTCGGCCCATTGCTGCCAATCGTGCCCTACCGGCAGATCGACGACGCCATCGCCTATATCAATGCCCGTCCGCGCCCGCTGGCGCTCTACTATTTTGGCTACGACCGGGGTGAGCAACAGCGGGTAGTGGAGCAGACCCATTCCGGCGGCGTGGGCCTGAACGAGACCCTGCTGCATGTCGCGGTATGCGACCTGCCCTTTGGCGGTATCGGGCCTTCCGGCATGGGCCATTACCATGGTCATGAGGGGTTTCTGACCTTCAGCAAGGCCAAGGGGGTATTGCGCAAGCCGCGCTTCAATGCCACGCGGGTGCTGTATCCGCCCTACGGCAGCGCCATGCAGAAGTTGTTGCGCAAATTGCTGATTCGCTGACCAACTCACCCGGCCAAGGACAACAATAATAATGCCCGACACCACTGCAGACGCCCCCGGCATAAATCGTCGCCAGTTGCTCAAATTGGGATTATTCGGCACCGCCGTCCTGACTACCGTCGGCGGCATCGCCAGCCTTGGCGGTTGCTCGGCCGATACCCCCGCGCAGGGTTTCCAGCAACTGCGCAAGGATGATCTGCCCATGTTGCGTCGGGTAATCCCAGTGGTGCTGGTTGGCGCGCTCCCGGCAGAGCAACAGGCCGCCATTGTAGAAGGCGTTCTGCTGGCGCTCGACAACAACCTGAATCAGTTGTCACCCAGCCTCAACACCCAGCTGTTGCAGCTGTTCGATCTGCTGACTCTGGGCGTCACGCGCGGCGCAGTAACCGGCATCTGGGGCTCTTGGGAGAATGCCAGCGACGAGGCGGTGCAAGCCTTCCTCAAGCGCTGGGAAAACAGCTCCTTCGCCTTGCTGCAACAAGGCCAGAACGCTCTGACCAATCTGATTCTGCTGTCCTGCTACAGCACCCCGGCGTCATGGCCGCAATGCGGCTATCCAGGCCCGCCGCGCATCTGAACAGGAGAGCCCCTGCATGCCCATTCCGGATCTGTTCACCGAAGGACTCAAGCGCGACTGGAAAGTGACCAACGCTGCACAACTGGAGCAGGATCTGACCCTGGAAGCGGATATCGCCATCGTCGGCAGCGGCGCCGGTGGTGCCACCAGCGCGGAAATACTCAGCGCAGCCGGATTCAAGGTCTTGCTGATAGAGGAAGGCGGCCTGTTCACCAGCAGTGATTTCAAGCTGCAGGAACATGAGGCCTACCCCGACCTGTATCAGGAAGGGCTGGGGCGCATGTCGAAGGACGGCGCCATTACCATCCTGCAGGGCCGCGCCGTCGGCGGCACTACCCTGGTCAACTGGACGTCCTGCTTCCGCACGCCCGAGCCCACCCTGGCGCATTGGGCCAGTGAGCATGAGGTACTTGGGCACAGCGTAGAAGAGCTGACACCCTGGTTCGCTCGTATGGAAGAGCGCCTGGGCATCAGCCCCTGGGCCATGCCGCCCAATGCCAACAACGACGTGCTGCGCCGTGGCTGCGAGAAGCTCGGGCTGCATTGGCAGGTCATCCCACGCAACGTGCGCGGCTGCTGGAATCTCGGCTATTGCGGTCTCGGCTGCCCAACCAACGCCAAGCAGTCCATGCTGGTCACCAGCATCCCGGCGCTGCTGGATAATGGCGGCGAGCTGATCTACCTCGCCCGGGCCGAGCGTCTGCAGCTGGACGGTGGCCGTGTAACCGGGCTCGAGTGCGTAGCCATGGATGAGCGCTGCGTCGCGCCGACCGGTCGGCGGATCCAGGTTCACGCCCGGCATTACATCCTGGCCGGCGGCAGCATCAATACCCCAGGTTTGCTGCTGCGCTCCGAAGCGCCCGATCCGCATGGCATCCTCGGCAAGCGCACCTTCCTGCACCTCACGACCTTTTCCTGGGCGCAGTTCGACCAGCAGATCAATCCCTTCTATGGCGCTCCCCAGTCCATTTATTCCGACCATTTCCAGTGGCAGGACGGTGCCACCGGCCCGATGGGCTACAAACTGGAGGTGCCGCCCATGCAACCTGGCTTCAGTGCTACGGTCCTCGGCGGCACGGGCGTGGCCAATAGCGAGCTGATGCAGCAGCTACCCAACGCCAACATGATGATTGCCCTGCTGCGCGATGGCTTTCACCCGGACAGTTCACAAGGTGAAGTGCAGCTGCGCAGCGATGGTTCCCCGGTGCTGGATTACCAGTTGACCGATTACACCTGGGAGGCCGTGCGGCGCACCTATCAGAGCATGGCCGAGATCCAGTTTGCCGCCGGCGCCCGCACCGTGACTCCGGTGCACAATGATGCTCGCCCGGCAAGCAACTTGGCCGAAGCGCAGGAGATGATCGACGCGCTCGACCTGCGCCGCTTCAAGGCCCGTCTGGGCAGCGCCCACGTCATGGGCGGCTGCGCCATGGGTGAAGACGCCAGCCGCGCCGTCACCGACAGCCTTGGCCGGCACCACCAGCTGGAGAATCTGTCGATTCACGACGGCTCGCTGTTCCCTACCAGCATCGGCGCCAACCCGCAGCTGTCGATCTATGGGCTGACAGCCAGGTTATCCAGCCTGCTCGCCGAGCGGTTAGCCGGTTAGCCGGTTAGCTGCACTCTTGAAAACGGAGAATAATAATGAACAAACAACGTTATGCCATAGGCTTGCTGGCTGCCAGCCTGTGCCTGCCACTTATCGCATCTGCCGATGGCCAACCAGCAGAACCCACCACCGTAAAGGCCAACGCAGCCGTATTGCAGCAACTGGACTTCAGTGACCGCAAGGCCTTCGAAGATGCCCGCCGCGGTTTTATCGCCGCCCCGGCAGACGGCCCGCTACGCAACCCGGATGGCAGCACCGCCTGGGATATGAGCGCCTATGCCTTCGTTGAAGGAGAAGCTCCAGACACGGTGAACCCCAGCCTGTGGCGTCAGGCTCAACTGAACGGCATCCATGGGTTGTTCAAGGTCACCGACGGGATCTACCAGATTCGCGGCATGGATCTGGCCAACATGACCGTCATCGAAGGTCAGACCGGGCTGATCATCATCGACCCACTGCTGTCGCCCACCACCGCCAGAGCCGCCCTGAACCTCTATCTCGAACACCGCCCCAGCAAACCGGTGGTGGCGGTGATCTACACCCACAGCCATGTGGATCATTTTGCCGGGGTGCGCGGCATCGTCAGCGATGAGGACATCCAACAGCAGCGCGTGCGCATCTACGCGCCAGAAGGCTTCATGGAGCACGCGGTAAGCGAGAACGTGATTGCCGGCAACGCCATGACCCGTCGCGCCATGTACATGTACGGTACCGAACTGGACGCCAGCGCTACCGGGCATGTCGACAATGGCCTGGGCAAGGCACTGAGCCATGGCGCGCTGACACTCATTCCGCCCACCGACATCATTACCGCCAATGGAACCAAGGTGATCGACGGGGTCGAGGTCGAATTTCACCTGGCCCAGGGCAGTGAAGCACCCGCGGAGATGATGATGTATTTTCCCGCAGCCAGGGTGCTCAACACCGCCGAAGTCACCTCTCATCAGCTGCACAATATCTATACCCTGCGCGGCGCCGAAGTGCGCGACGCCAGCCTCTGGTCACGCTATATCGATGAGGTTCTGGAGAAATACGGGCCGCGCACCGACATTCTGATGGCCCAGCACCACTGGCCGGTCTGGAATCAGGACGATGCCCGGCACTTTCTCGCCGTGCAACGCGATCTGTACAAATTCATTCACGACCAGAGCGTACGGCTGATGAACCAGGGCTACCGCCCCGACGAAATTGCCGAGCAGCTCACGCTGCCCGCCAGCCTGGCGAAGGAATGGATCGCCCGCGACTATTACGGCACCCTGCGCCATAACGCCCGCGCCATTTACCAGAAGTACCTGGGCTGGTATGACGCCAACCCGGCCAACCTCAACCCTCTGCCGACGCAGGAAGCAGCACGCAAGGCCATGGAGTACATGGGTGGTATCGAGCAGGTAGTTTCCCGCGCCCGGCAGGACTTCGACCGCGGCGAGTACCGCTGGGTAGCCTCGGTCATGAGCCAGGCGGTGTTCGCCGAACCGGATAATCAGGCTGCCCGGCAACTGAATGCCGCAGCGCTTGAACAACTCGGCTACCAGGCCGAATCCGGCCCCTGGCGCAATGTCTACCTGTCCGGTGCCATGGAGTTGCGCAACGGGACGGCACAACAGTCTGCCGGTGCCATTGCCACCGATCTGCTGCAGGCGCTGGACTCCGGCATGTTCTTCGATCTGCTCGGCGTACGCCTGAATGGTCCCAGGGCCGAAGGCAAGCAGATGCTACTGAACTGGAGCTTCACTGACACGGACGAACAGTTCCGCCTCAACCTGCAGAACGCCACGCTGACCTGGCTGCCCGAGCGCAGCGCGCCGGATGCCGACGCCAGCATCACTATGACCCGGGCAACGCTCAATGCTATCCTGACGCAACAGAACAGCTTTCCAGCGGCCATCAAGTCCGGAGATATCCGCATCGAAGGCAATCCGCAAGTCTTTCTCGAGTTGCTGAGCCTGATGGATAACTTCACCCCGGACTTCGCGCTGATCGAGCCGATCACCGACTAAGCGACAGCCCCTCGGTCACTTCTCCAGTGACTGAGGGGAGCTGCCCAGCGAAACAATGAGAGACCTGACTATGGCTGCAAAGCCAAGCACCCGCGACCGTATCCTGCAAGCCAGCCTGCACCTGTTCAATACCCAGGGCGAGCGCAACATCACCACCAACCACATCGCCAGCCACCTGGGCATGTCACCCGGCAACCTCTATTACCACTTTCGCAACAAACCCATGATCGTTGCCGAACTCTTCAACGAGTTCGAAAGCAAGATGGAGGTTTTCTTTACCTTGCCAGCAGAGGCCAGCGTCACCCTGGAAGACAAGGCTTGGTATCTGGAAAGCCTGCTGGACCTGCTGTGGCAGTTTCGCTTCATGCATCAGGGCCTGGAATACCTGCTCGAAGCCGACCCCGAACTGGCCACCCGCTATCGGCAGTTCGCCCAGCGCAGCTTGCGCAGCACCCAGCACATCTATCAGGCCTTTGCCGACGCGGGCATCCTGTTGCTGAGCCCGCAGCAGGCGGAGTCCCTGAGTATCAATGTGTGGATCGTGCTGAGTTCCTGGATGCAGTTTCTGACGACCACCCGGGGTATCCAGTCCGATCTGGATGAGCAGCTCATGCGCCGCGGCATCTATCAGATACTGGTTCTGGAAGAAGGGTATGTGGCACCCGAGTACCAAGAGGCGGTCAGCGCCCTGCGCGACCGCCTCTATGTGCCGCTGGGAGAGATCAGCGACGGCGACGACGCAGTCGCGTCCGCAGCCACCAGCCAAGCAGCAGCACCAGAATGACCGCACCCAGCAGCAGCTGGTGGCCATGACGGTCAAGCAACTGTTCACGGGCGTTGCGGTTCAGCTGTTCCCAGGCGTTGTAGTCCTCCGGCACCTCGACGAGCCCATGCTCGGCCACGAAACTGTGATAAGCCTCCATCAGCGCAGCGACACGTTCGGGCTGCTGAGCTGACAGGTCGTTACGCTCCAGTGGATCATCCTGCATGTTGAACAACAGCATGCCGGCACGTGAAGCAATGGCGCTGGAATTCGATACCACCAGTTTATAGTCGCCCTGCCAGATGGCTATGCCGCCGGCCAGTTCGTAGACAACCACCTCGTCGTCTGCATGAATGCGGTCACTCTCTCCACGCAGTAGCGGCGCCATGCTGGTGCCCATGATGCGATGCACCTCGCGTCCCTGATACTCACCGTCCGGCACCGCGGTGTTACTCAGCTCCAGCAGCGTGGGGGCGATATCAGTCACATAACCGAAGGCTGAGGTGCGCGAGCCCGGCTCGATCACCCCCGGATACCGCACGATCATCGGCACCCGCAGCCCGCCATTGAAAGGCGAGCCCTTGTAGGAGTAAAACGGCGTGTTGGCGGCATAGCCCCAACCGGGACCATATTCGCTCCAGCTGCCGGGGCGGCCCAGGTCCGCATAGTCCTGATCGTAGCGCAAGCGGTAGAACAGCGGCGCTATTTCGGTCAGTACCGTGGACTCGGCGCCATTGTCGCTCATGAAGACAATCAGCGTGTTGTCATAATCGCCACTGGCCTTGAGGTGACTGATGACCCGGCCGATGCTTTCGTCCATGGCTTCGGCCATGCCTGCGTAGACCGCCATCTGCCGGGCGCGATAGGCGCGCTCTTCGTCGCTGAGGCCGTCCCAGTCGATTGGCTGGGTATCATAAAAAGTGCCCCAGTCGTTGCTGATGACCGACTCGGCAGTGCGGGGCAGCAATCCCATGGCGGTCAGCCGTTCATAGCGCTGCTGGCGAAGCACATCCCAGCCACCCTGGTAGGTATCGGCGTATTTTTCCACATAGGCTTCGGGCGCATGATGCGGCGCGTGCACGGCCTGGAATGCGAGGTAGGCAAAAAATGGCTTCTCACTGCCCTGCTCACTGCTCAGGTATTCGATCAGCTTGTCGGCATAGTAGAACGACGAATAGAAATCATCCGGCAGACTGATCGGCTGACCATCTTCAACCCAGGTCGCCGTGCCGGCGGGCAGGTAGTGCTTGGCTTCCCAGTTGTCAGCCCCGCTTTCAAGCAGGGCCACCGAACGATCAAATCCCCTGGCGTTGGGCAAGCTCTCCGGCCGTGAGCCCAGATGCCATTTGCCGGCCATATAAGTGCGGTAGCCGGCATCTCGCAGCAGGGTCGGCAAGGTCACGGCCTGATCATTGAGCCAGGTTTCGTAACCGGGCTGGCCTTTCTGGTTGTCGGCCATGATCTCCTTCATGTTGCCCATGCCGACCTTGTGGCTGGTGACGCCGGTCATCAGCATCGCCCGCGTCGGGGAGCAGGTCGCGGCCACGTTGAAGTTGCTGAACTGGATACCTTCGGCAGCCAAGGTATCGATATTCGGTGTACTGATCTCACCGCCGTAGACGCCAGGATCGGAAAACCCCATGTCGTCGGCGACGATCAACAGAATATTGGGGCGGGTGTCAGCCTGACCGTATAGCGGCGCGAGCAACGCAAGCGTGCCCAACAGCAGGGCCAGGGGAGGAAGTCTGAGCATGGTGTGCGATCTCGTCTGTCGTAGTTGTTATCCGTGTTCTTGATTATATAGAGCAATTACTCTACTTTGTAAACAAGCCGGCTGACCAACCCGCTCGGCGGATAGCTGCAAGTGCTTGATCAAGGCTCCAACGCAAGTCCAAAAACAACAGCAATTGGAGAAAGAAATGCATAAGACAAAAGCGCGGCTCTACGGCGTTGCCCTGAGCATGCTGGCGACCGGGGCAGCAGCCCAGAGCCTCAGCCAGTCGGAGATAGATCAGCTGAGCACCAACCTTACCCCCATTGGTGCGGAAAAGGCCGGCAATGCTGACGGCACCATCCCGGAGTGGACGGGCGGGTTGCCGCAGGACGCGGGCCAACCTCTGCCCAATCACTTCCTGGAAAACCCCTTCCAGGATGAACAGCCCGAGTTTGTGATCACCGCGAGCAACTACCAGCAATATAAAGACCAACTGACACCCGGTCAGGTGGCGCTGTTCGAGCGCTATCCCGACTCCTTCCGCATGCCCATCTATCCGTCCAGACGTACCGTCGGTTACCCGCAGGCGGTCTACGATCAGGTCAAAGAGACCGCCGGACAGGCCAGGTTGCTGAATGGTGGCGACGGTGTGGAAAACGTCAGGCCGGGCTCGTCTTTCATATTTCCGCTGCCCAAGTCAGGTGGCGAAGTGATCTGGAACCATATGACCCGCTATCGTTTGAATGCGCACCGCTGGTACATGCAGGTGATGCCGCAAACCAACGGTTCGTACACCTTGATCAAGCTGGAAGAGAATATCGGCTACCCCGAACAGATGCCGGATATCGACCCCACGACCATGCCCAACACCCTGCTGTTCTTCAAGCAGCAGATCAACGCACCCGCGCGCCTGGCCGGTAATGTCCTGCTGGTTCACGATACGCTGGATCAGCTGAAAGAGCCGCGCATGGCCTGGGTTTACAATGCCGGCCAGCGGCGTGTACGCCGCGCTCCGCAGGTATCCTATGATGGCCCGGGCAGCGCCTCCGATGGCATGCGTACCGTGGACAACTTCTCCATGTACAACGGCGCACCCGACCGGTACAACTGGACGCTGGTCGGCAAGAAGGAAGTCTATCTTCCGTATAACTCCGCCAAACTGACCACGCCAGGCCTGAAATACGCTGACGTCATCAAGGCCGGACACATCAATCCGGAGCATGCGCGCTTCGAGCTGCATCGCGTCTGGGAAGTACAGGGCAACGTGAAGGACGGACAGCGGCACATCTACAGCCAGCGAAATTTCTTCATCGACGAGGATTCATGGATGATTGGCCTGGCGGATCACTATGATGGCCGGGGCGCGCTATGGCGTGTGGCTGAAGGACACCTCAGCTTCAATTACCAGTACCAGATTCCCGGTTATGCCCTGGAAACCCTGTATGACATTATTGCCGGCCGCTACATAGCCCTTGGCATGTACACCGAGGAAGCCTCTGCCCCACAACTCGACGGCACACCGCCCACTTACAACCAATTTACCCCTGCTGCCTTGCGCGCTGCCGGCGTACGCTGATCGACCGGGGGTCGTATTCCCCGGATGATCCGCCGACTTGCTAGAATAGGCTCCTTTCATCCCGGGAATCGGCACATGGATATCAGTCTGGCCCGCACCTTTCTGGAGATCGTCCGCTGCGGCAGCTTTGTCGCGGCAGCGGAGCGGTTGCATGTCACCCAGGCTGCCATCACCTCGCGCATCCAGAGCCTGGAAAGCCAGCTCAACTGCACCCTATTCATCCGCAACCGCTCCGGCGCCAGGCTGACGGTCGACGGCGAGGCGTTCATTACCCATGCCACGCAGATGATCCAGGCCTGGGACAATGCCCAGCGCGACCTGCCGCTGCTGAAAGGTTTCAGTGATGTGCTGCACATTGGTGGCGAGGCCAGCCTGTGTACACCACTGATTCTGGATTGGGTGCGCGCGCTGCGACGGGAGATTCCAGAACATTCGGTGCGCGCCGAAATCGGCGACAGCAGCACCCTGATGCAACGCGTCGAACAGGGCTCGCTGGATGCGGCGCTGGTGTATCAACCGGAGTACCTGCCCGGTCTGCAGGTGGAAGAACTGCTGGAAGAAAAGCTCATCCAGGTGAGCCTGCCCGGCCAGCCGGAACCCTACGTCTACATCGACTGGGGCGAAGGCTTCCGGCGCCAGCACGACGCCGCCCTGCCCGACAAGGCCCGCGCCCCGGTCGCCTTCAACCTGGGCCCGCTGGCATTGCAATACATCCTTGAAGCCGGCGGCTCGGGCTACTTCCGCAGCCGGGTTGTCCAGAGCTATATCGACAATGGTCTGTTGGAGCCGGTCAACATGGCGCCGGAGTTCAGCTTTCCGACTTATCTGGTGTATTCGCGCCAGCGGGAATCGGCCATCCTCGACCAGGCGCTGAAACTGCTGCGCTCTCTCGCCCATACCAATCAGGATTGGTCCCAGCGCTGGATCCGATGATCTGAACCTGGCTTGCCGCAGCTTGCGATGAGCCAATAACAGACCTAGAATACGCCTCGCCCGCAGCAGGCTAACTCCCTCTAGCCCGCCGGCTTCCTTCCCCATCTGGTTCTGCTTTTCATGACAATGTCGAATACCGCCCACCAGGGCAGCTGGCTCAGCGTTGTTGCGCTGGCCCTGGCTGCATTCATATTCAATACCACCGAATTCGCCCCGGTGGCGCTGCTCAGCGACATCGGCGCCAGCTTCGGGATGCAACCCGAGCAGGTCGGCCTGATCCTCACCATCTACGCCTGGCTGGTCGCACTGATGTCGCTGCCGCTGATGCTGCTGACGCGCAATATCGAGCGTCGCCGGCTGCTGATGGGAGTCTTCATTCTGTTCATCATCAGCCATCTGCTGTCATTCGTGGCCTGGAGCTACGAGGTGCTGGTGATCAGCCGCATCGGGATTGCCCTGGCCCATGCCGTGTTCTGGAGTATCACCGCTTCGCTGGCGGTTCGCGTCGCCCCGCCGGGACGGGAAGCGCAAGCCCTGGGACTGCTAGCCACAGGCACCACCCTGGCCATGGTGCTGGGCATCCCGCTGGGTCGACTGGTCGGTGAAATGGTCGGCTGGCGAGTCACCTTCCTGGGCGTCGCCTTGATCGCCCTGCTGACCATGGTCGCCCTGGCACGCATGCTGCCGTTGCTGCCGAGCCAGAACAGCGGTTCGCTCAGCAGCCTGCCGGTACTGGTCAAGCGCCCGGCACTGATGGTGGTCTATGGCCTGGTAGTCATCTGTGTAACCGCCCAGTTCACCGCCTACAGCTACATAGAACCTTTTGCTCGGGACATTGCCGGCCTGTTCGGCAACCAGATCACCGGGCTGCTGCTGGTATTCGGTGGTGCCGGTCTGTTCGGCGCGCTGATCTTCAGCCGCTGCAGCCCCTTCTATCCGCGCAGCGTGCTGGTCGGCAGCATGTTCGCCCTGACCTTCTGCCTGTTGCTGCTGTTGGCGTCGGCCACGAACATCTGGACCCTGGGTATTCTGTGCTTCGTATGGGGTGCGGCTATTCTCGGATTGACGCTGGCATTGCAATCCCGCGTTCTGCGCATCGCCTCGGATGCTACTGATGTGGCCATGTCGCTGTTTTCCGGCCTGTACAACCTGGGCATCGGTGCTGGCGCGCTGCTCGGCAGCCAGGTGACCACGCATATGGGCCTGGCAAACGTCGGTTTGGTCGGCGGCGTGCTGGGCCTCGGCGGCCTGCTCATCTGCCTCACCGCCCTGTGGCGCCTGCCGCCGCAGATGCCGGTGACCCAGGCGGCATAAGCCGACGCGGATTTTTGGCGCCGGCGGCCCAGCGCTGCCGACGCCCTTTGCCTTTCAGAATACGCAAGACCATGGAAGGTCGAGCGAGCCCAGATTCTACGTCTTAACCTACTCCTCCCGCCCTCGCAACAAGTCCGCCAACGCCGCCAACGCCGGGATACTCAACGGCATCGTCTGCGCACTGCTGGCAATCGGATGCGAGGACAGCCGCACCATCACCATCCCCACCGCCGGGTTGATGTGGATCATCTGGCCATGCACACCCAGCGCTTCAAAGGCGCCATCCGGGTTGTGGCTGATCCACCACTGGTTGCGATAGGAATAGCCCGGCTGGAAATCGCGGCCGGCCGCCTTGAACTTATCCCGGTCACCACCCTCACGGATCTTTTCGATTGCCGCGGCGCTGATGATCTGCTGGCCGTTGACGCCTTGAACTTATCCCGGTCACCACCCTCACGGATCTTTTCGATTGCCGCGGCGCTGATGATCTGCTGGCCGTTGAATTCACCACCCAGCCTGACCATCTCCGCAAACCGCGCCAGATCCCGCAACGTCACGTTCAGACCCGCGCCCGCCCACTCGGCCCCCTTGGAGTCGAGCAGCATATACGCATCCTCTTCAGTTCCCAGCTTGCGCCACAGGCGTTGCTCAATCAACGCAGCGGTGGACATGCCAGTCACCCGCCGCAGAATCCAGCCCAGCACCTCGGTGTGGGTGGTGCGATAGCGAAACGATTGTCCATGTTCATCCACACCGGCAGCAATGGTGGGCAGATAACTGTACAGATCCCGCGCGCCCGGGTAGTCATGGGGCACCGGCCCCATACCCGCGGCCAGCGAATACTTGACCACATCGGAATTGCGATCAGCATAAACCTCGCTGTAATCGATATCCGCGGTCATATCCAGGACCTGCTGCACCGTCGCTCCACGCCAACCGCTGTTTTCCAGCTCTGGCAGATAGCTCGTGATCAGCGCCGCAGGATCCAGCTCGCCTTCTTCGATCAACTGTGTAGCCAGCAGCCCCACAAAGGACTTGGTCACCGACCAGAGAATATGCGGCTCATCCTCGGGCACGCCCGCTTGATAGCGCTCAAACAGGACCTTGCCGTGCTGCATGACCAGCACGCCATCAACATAGGTCGAATCCAGATATTGCCCGAAGCTCATCTGCTCACCATCAGGGCCGGTGAAAGTCAGATCGGCAATCTGCTGCTCCATCCCCTCGGCCTGCGGCAATACGGAAACAGCTTCATGACCACGCGCCACCCGCCGCGAAGGAAACAGCTCCCGGGCATGATGGAAACTCCAGCGCGGATTAGGATAAGGCCGCATGAAACCCGCCTGGGTTATCTGCTTATCGGCGGCTGGCGGGAAGCCCTGCATCAATTGCAATTGATCAGTGCGTACTGACTTGGGGTCGGGCAGATCGGCTGCGTTACCCTGTGCAGACAATAATACAGTGGTCAATGTCACCCCCAATATCGCTGATTTTTTCATGACGTAACTCGTTTAATTAATTATTTTTCTTTCTCAGAGACTATCCAAGTAAACACGCTACTACCAACGCCAGTGATTACATTCGACTCGTGAATATCGGCTGATTGAAGAGCTATGCGCAGGAGCGAACTCAGACACCATTCCACCCCACCAACAGATCCCCCGTCCCCCTTACATCCTGCCGCGTACTTCCCATCACCCGCACCGCCTGCGCCGCCCGCTCCGGCTGAAACACAAAACAAGCCCCCGCGCGTGCCCGCATGGCTACGCCCGCGTTGGGGATCAGGTCCAGGTCGAACCCCTTGCTCGCCGCCACCATCACCGCCCGTCGCTGTACGAACAGGGCTTCCAGCATCTGGTCATCCAGGTGTTCGTCCGCCCACGGCATGACGCTGCGCAGGTCTTGTTGATTACACTGATCCTCGCTGTCGATTACCGTGCCACGCAGGCGCCAGTCGAGTAGTTTTTCATCATCCAGCCAGAGCTGGGCGTGACGGTACTCGTGCATCGCGCCGACCACTTTGGCTACGTATTCCCGCCTCCCCGGTCGCAGTGCCTGGGAGAGGGCCACCATCAGCAGGTCATATTGATGCGTGCATTGCTGCTTGCTGTCGATATCCGGCAGGTTGATGGCGATGCGTTGGCGCAGGGGTTGGCCAACGAAGGCCTGCAGCTGCCGCTCTGCCTCGGGGCAGAGGGTCCAGGGCGTACGTCGGGCGGTGCTGGCTACTGAGGTGATGCACTCACCATCGTGACCCAGCTGTAACACGAAATAATGGTGCTCATCCTCCATGGCAACCAGGCATTCGGTCGGGCTTACATCAAAAATCACCCGGCGGAAGAAAACGTGGGGGGAGTCCAGCTCTTGCATGGCACGCCTCAATGTCTGTTTTTATTGGTCGGCATTGTCGCCCAGAATGTCTCAGTCATAGACAGCCTACCCGTTTATCGACTGGCCCAGAAGGCTGATTCGCCACATCAATACCTTACAAAAACAGAACAATCTCTACAGCTTCAAACGTCTTCTGGCGTGTTTCTATCTATACAATCACCCATTCGGGCCTGGATCACTACCGCCGAGTATCCGACAATTCATGCAGATATCAGGAGAACAGGCATGCATAAACTGATCGGCGCACCAGTTTCACTTTATACCGGCAAGGTACGCTGCTATCTGCAATTCAAGGGCATCAGATTTGAAGAAGTTCTGTCCACGCCGCAGATTTTCAAGGAGCTGATCATTCCCCGAACCGGGGTGCGTTATATTCCGGTGCTGGTGACGCCGGATGACCAGGTAATCCAGGACTCCACCGAAATCATCGACCATCTGGAACATCATTTCCCGAACAGGTCCGTGTACCCAACCGGTCCTTGTCAGCGGCTGGTTGCGCTGCTGCTGGAAATCTACGGTGATGAATGGCTGGTTAATCCCGCCATGCTCTATCGCTGGAAGATCGAAGAAAACCGCGAGTTTGCCATTCAGGAATTCGGTCGCACTCGCCTGCCCAGCGCCAGCGCAAAAGAGCAATATGCCGCTGGACTGGAGGCATCCGGCCCCTTTGCCGGCGCCCTACCCCGTCTGGGCATCACCGATCATTCCCGCGCCGCCATCGAGCAAAGTTATCTGTCGCTGCTCGATGAACTGAACATCCACTTCAGCGATCATGACTATCTACTCGGCGATCAGCCCTGCATCGGCGACTTCGGCCTGATTGGCCCCCTGTATGCCCACCTCTATCGCGACCCTGCTTCCGGACGCTTGATGCGCGAGCGCGCGCCGCAGGTAGCGCGCTGGGTTGAGCGCATGATCAGTCCGGATGCAAGCAGCCATGACGGCGGCTTTCTGCCGGATGATCAGGTACCGGAAACGCTATTGTCCATCATCAACCGGATGTTCGATGAACAGGTACCCGTACTGCTGGAAACCGCTCGGCAACTGAAAGAATGGACCGAGGCCAACCCCGACGCCGAGGATATTCCCCGCGCTATCGGCACGCTTCGCTATCGGCTGGGTGACATGGAGGAAGAGCGACTGGTGTTTCCGTATAACCTATGGATGTGGCAGCGCGCCCATGATTTCTATGGCGAACTCACTGGCGATCATCGCGCGGGGATAACTGCGATACTTAACGACGCGCAGATCCATGCTCTCGCCACTCCGTTGTCCGTTCGGTTACAGCGGCGGAATAACAAACTGAAACGCCAGACAGAATCGGGGCAGTAAGCTGCCCCGTTTGCCGATGACTTTCAGCCTTTCAACACATAAGCCAGAATATCAACCACCTGCTCCGTAGTCGTCGCCCAGGCCATCGCCGCAGCATCAACTTCTTTCAGCGGGTGGACAATATCCTCGGCATGCAGGGTGACGTAGGGTGTACCCAGCGCAGCGCAGTAACCGGCATCGAAGGCGGCATTCCACTGCTTGTACTTATCTCCAAAGCGCACCACCACCAGATCGCTCTGCTCGATCAAAGTCTTGGTGCGGATGGCGTTGACCTTGGCTGATTTGTGGTCGCGCCAGAAGGCATTGTCTTCCGCACCCAGATGGTCACCCGCCGCGTCGCTGGCGTCGTGATTGGTCACTGCCGAAGTGAAAACGACATCCAGGCCCTTGGCCTCAGCGCCGCGCTGAATCTCATCGCGCCAATCGGTATGAATTTCGCCGGAAAGATAAACGTAAAAGGACATGGAGCCTCCGCTAGCAAAAGGCCCGACCATACCAGAGGCACCGGCAAAGGCAAAACAGCGGCCTGCTTGTGAATCCATTATTCGCATGGCGCAAAAATTTCTTAACAGACGCAGGGCATCATCTATCAGCAAACCTCCATCCAGTGGAGGGCTGTTCCGCCATTACAGGGAGTTACACGTTGAAAACCACCTCAGGGCTGCGAGCCCGATTAGTAAAGTTATCGCTTGCCGGGCTTGTCTGCCTTTCTTTTCCAAGCATCGCCGCACCACTGCAACTACAGATTAATGGCTCCAACACCATAGGCGCTCAGTTGGCACCCCTGTTAGTTGAAGGCATGTTGAAAGAGTCAGGCGCTACGGATATTGATATACAGCTCGATGCCGAACCGCAGGAACACCGCATCACCGCCGTCAGCGCTCAGGGCGAATTGATCGAAATCAGTCTGAACGCACATGGCTCTACCACGGGCTTTACCGGGCTGATCGACCGCACAGGGCAGATCGCAGCATCGTCCCGACCGATCAAGGACAGTGAAGTCACAGCACTGAAAAATGCCGGAAACATGCTCAGCAAGGAAGCAGAGCAGGTGATCGGCCTGGATGGCCTGGCGGTCATCATGCACCCGGAAAACCCGCTCGACAGCCTCAATATCGAACAGATTGCCCGGATATTTTCCGGCCAGGTCTCCGATTGGGCGCAGCTCGGCGGGCGCCAGGGTAAAATCAGGGTACACGCCAGGGACGGTAACTCCGGGACCTGGGAGACCTTCCGGGACCTAGTGCTGAAACCCAATCAGGTGGATCTGCTCGCAGATGCCCACCGCTACGAATCCAACGCAGACCTGTCCCGGGCCGTCAGCAGTGATCGCAATGCTGTCGGCTTTGTTGGCCTGGCCTATATACAGGAAGCCAAGGCGCTGTCCATCACCGCTGGTGACTCCCGCCCCATGTACCCCAGCAAAGCGCTGGTAGCCACAGAGGATTATCCGCTGGCCCGCCGGCTATATATGTATATCAGCCCCGAAGAAACCAACCCGCTGGCACTGGGGTTAATTGCCTTCACCCAGAGCAAAGCAGGGCAGGATATCGTGGACCAGGTGGGCTTTGTCGGCCAGAACATCACAGCCGCTCAGATCGCGCCGCAGCCCTATATGCCGGACGACTACCGCAAACTGGCCGAAGAAGCGCACCGCCTGTCGGTCAACATCCGCTTCAGTGAAGACAGCGCCCGACTGGATAACAAGGCCTGGCAGGACATCGACCGCCTGCTCGAGTATCTGCAGACTGAAAACAAGACCGAGTACAAGGTGGTCCTGGTAGGCTTTAGCGACCCGAGAAGCAGAGGCGCCGAACTACTGTCGCGCCTGCGAGCCAGAACGGTCAGCGCCGCGCTGGCCGGCCAAGGCATCTTCGTCAAGGACGTTATGGGCATCGGCGATGACCTGCCGGTAGCCGCCAACACCCATGACGATGGCCGAAACAAGAACCGGCGCGTGGAACTCTGGGTGTACTGAGCCGCCCGGCATCAAGTTGGCAGAACCGCGCATAATCAGGGTTACAACGATTGCATTTTCTGGCAATGTAGCGCCCATGACTCCGCACCGCGTCGCCAGATTGCGCACCCGGGGCGGGTCAATGTGATATCGGGAGAGACTGCCGGCTTGATCCGCCGCAGCGCCGAAGGAGCAACCGCCCCGGAAACTCTCAGGCAAACGGACCGCTATCACCGGTAAACTCTGAAGAGCCGCCCGTTACGTCGTCGGGCGCACCGAAGGAGCAAGCGGCAGCGCATTGGCGCCGCCGTGAAACTCTCAGGTCCAGAACAGAGGGGGCGCTCGCCGCGCATGGTGCGCACGGGCCTCAATCCCCTGACGTTACTGGAGCTACAACAATGAAAACAATCGCTGTCGTTGGTGGCGGGATCACCGGTATCACCACCGCCTACGCCCTGAGCAAACGCGGCTTCGCCGTTACCCTGTTCGAAAAACACCGCTACGCCGCCATGGAAACATCCTTCGCCAATGGCGGCCAGCTGTCGGCCTCCAATGCCGAGGTCTGGAACCACTGGTCGACCATCGTCAAGGGCCTGAAATGGATGCTCAAGAGCGATGCGCCGCTACTGGTCAACCCCAAGCCCAGCTGGCACAAGCTTTCCTGGTTCGCCGAATTCATCGCCTCGATCCCCAGCTACAACCAGAACACCATCGAAACCGCACGCCTGGCAGTGGCCGCGCGTGAGCATCTGTTTGCCTGGGCTGAAGCGGAAGGCATCGACTTCGACCTGAAGAAAAAAGGCATCCTGCACATTTACCGCGACAAGGCAGGTTTCGACCACGCTGGACGGGTATCCCAGTTGCTAGCCAAAGGGGGCCTACCCCGCCGCAGCGTAACACCGGAGGAAATGCGCAGCATCGAGCCCACCCTGGCCGGCCAGTATTACGGCGGTTACTTCACCGAATGCGACTCCACTGGCGACATCCACAAGTTCACCAACGGCCTGGCGGCGGCTATCGATCGGCTCGGCGTGCGCTGCCTTTACAACCAGGACGTGAAAGCGGTCACCACCGATGGCAAGCGCGCCAGCGTGACCACGGGCAGCAATGCTGGCGATGAGACACAGCATTTTGACGGTGTAGTGGTCTGCGCCGGCACCGCCAGCCGCGACCTGGCCGCCCAGTTGGGCGACCGGGTAAACATCTACCCGGTCAAAGGCTACTCCATCACCGTCAACCTCACCGACGAGATTAGCCGCGCCTCAGCACCCACCGTCAGCTTGCTCGACGATGAAACCAAACTGGTCACCAGCCGCCTGGGCAATGACCGCTTCCGCGTGGCCGGCACCGCCGAGTTCAATGGCTACAACCGTGACATCCGCGCCGACCGCATTCGTCCGCTGGTGGATTGGGTGAATGAGTGCTTTCCCGGCGTCAACACCCGCAGCGTCGTGCCCTGGGCCGGCTTACGGCCGATGATGCCAAACATGATGCCCAAGGTCGGGCGCGGCAAGTCGCCCTGCGTGTTCTACAACACCGGCCATGGCCATTTGGGTTGGACGCTGAGCGCTGTTACGGCGGATATGATTGGTGGGGTCGTGGAGCAGGCGTTGGGGAGTAACGCGAAGGCTGCTTCCCCGCAGCCGGCTCACGCGTAAGCCCGGGGCAAGACAGCGAGACTGGTGTGGTCTCGCTGTCGCTTTCTATAGGGGTTAGCTGCTAGCGCTGCCCGGGCCGATTACCGTATCAATAAGTCAGCTCAGTGCCGCTGACAGTAATCACCCGCTGATGGGAATATTCGTCCCGCGGGATGGTGCCAACCGAGGGACGGGCCTTCAGGTAATCCACCAGGCTCTGCGTGTATAACAAGCCGGTGTTGATCGACCGGCCATCTGCGGTCACCTCGCCCAGGGTGAGATACCCATCGCGCCCTTCACCAAGAAAATCATTGGTGACCATAACGTAGGTCTGGGTCGGGTTGATGGGTGCCCACAGGCCATCCGCACCTTTCACTTCGACGTTGCTGAAGCGGCTACCGCGTGGCTGCGACATGTCGAGATCCCAGCGCAGCGCTGCGGCGTAGGGGTGCGAACCATCGCCACCGCCATTTTCCACATGACTCCACACCGCATCTTCTAGGACGGCAACCGTCTCCGCACCGGTCACATCCAGCTCAACCAGCACGTTGGTGAACGGCAGCATGGTGGCGGCAGTATCAAAGGTAATGACACCTGCCGCCATGGGTGTTCTCACACCACCGGCGTTCTGCAGCGAGAAGTCGGCCCGCTTGCTGGCTTCAAGGAAGGCCTCGGCCACCAATTGCGCCGCGTCGCTGCCCTGTGCTAACTGATCTGCCAGCTCACAACCAGGAACCCCACCGCTGCGGGTAGTCCCTGGCACTCGCACCAGGCAGAAAGAAACCTCGGCAGAACCGATCTGCTCCTGCCGGGCCACGTCCAGCTGAGCCTGATAGCCGTCGAGGATACTCTGGGCATCCGGGTCCGGCTGGACCACCGCCACTTCCGGCAGCTCGTCCAGCACTTGGAGCAGCGCCGCTGTCTCCGTCTCGTTCAAGGGCGCGTCATCGCGCTGGAACTCGTCGCCGATAACCAGTGACGCCTGACCGTCGCAGCTTTCCACTGCACCTTCGGCATTGAAGCTGACGTTCATCAAACCAAATACCTTGGTGTATTCCCAGGCCTGCCCGATACAGACCAATTCACCATCGCGGTTGGTCACCACAGTCGGATAAGCCAGCGGCGTGTCTTCCGGCCCCTGCAAGCCCAGATTACGGAAATCCCCCACCAGCGTATGGGAATCACCGCCGATGATCACGTCTACACCACTCAACCGGGCGGCCATGTCGACATCGTTCTGATAGCCCTGATGCGTGAGCAGCACGATATGCTCGACGCCCTGCTCCTGCAGCTCGTCGATGCTGCGCTGGGCGGCAGTGACCTCGTCTTCGAATACCGTGGTGGGCAACGGGCGGGATGAATTCTGCGTCTTGCCGGCAATATCGATACCGACGATGCCCACCTGGACACCATCCACCTCGGTCACCACATGTGCCTTGATGTAGTCATCCACCGCTGATGGGGCCAATGGCGTGCCCACCGCGGGCTTGACGTTGGCCGCCAGTGCGGGGGTGTTACAGCTGCCATCGGCCAGATGATCCAAGAACGCTTTCAGTTGGGCGTCGCCATCGTCAAACTCGTGGTTACCCAGGGCAAAGGCGTCAAAGCACACCGTGTTCATCAGCTCGGCATCCGCCCGACCTTCGTAGAAGGTGTAATACAGGGTGCCGGTAACGGCATCGCCGGCGTGCAACTTGAGCAGATTCGCGTGCTCGGCTTCCGCCTCGTTGAACAAACGGGTTATCCGCGGAAAGCCCCCCACCTCGACCGTCGTAGGCTGACCATCCAACTGCAGTGTCAGCTCGAGTGGCTCCAGATTGGAATGATGGTCGTTGATATGGGCAATATTCAGCACCAGCGGCTGGCCGCTGTCTGCGTTATCGGAGGATGAGTCACTGTCGCTGTTACAGGCGGCCAGGGCGATACAGGTTGCCAGGAGGCTGAAGCTTTTCCATTGCATACTGGGCATGACGGGGCGTCCATGAGAGGTGGATTCCCGTACAAACTATGGGCCCAGCGTGACGCAGCAATGACGACAAAAAAACAATTGATTACAGGTCGGTGACTATGACCTAGAACGGTGTCGTTGCAGAAGTGCTTTCGGCGAAAGCTATTTTTCGCTTCAGGATGAGACAGCGCCTCACGCCCCGTAAGGTATCCCTTCGCTCTGCAAGACACTTCATCCATAAAAAATGACCGGTCATCGCCATGGCCACCGCCTTGCCATCTGGCCAGCATATAGTGCAGGCACTAGAAGGAGGATTCTGGATGAATCGTTATAAGGGATTTACGCTAATAGAGTTGATGGTGATACTAACTATCCTGGCCGTCGTCGCTCTTATCGCAGTGCCAAGCTTCACCACACTCATAAGAGATAACCGCACTGAAGCCCAGGCAGAAACCCTCAACGCACTGTTTCAGTTCGCCCGTAGTGAAGCAGTGATCCGCAAGATAGATACTTTCGTTGTCATCGATCCCAGCAAAGGCGAAATTGAAGTGTTCGCTTCAAGCGTGCATGGCGATTTACTGCGGACGTCATCCTTTGATCCCACCATCATCAGTCTCGACGTCAGCGCCACCACCGCCGGCTACCGCCCTAATGGCACTACCACCGTGCCCGGCTTCGAAGCAGTGCTCTGCGGCGACGGTAACGTCGATAACGCAAGGCTCGTAACCATTGCCGGCAGCGGCACTACCACCCTGCATAACAAGGGCAAGAAAGCCAACGGCGCCAATCTGGGGAGCTGCACGTTATGACACATGCAAGATCCGGCGGTTTCAGCCTTCTTGAAGTACTGATAACCATCCTACTGACGGCTGTAGGCATCTTGGGCATGGTCGCGATGCAGGGCAAGGCGATCCAGTACACCCAAGACTCAGTGGAGCGCACCCAGGCAGCCATGCTGGCAAATGAGCTTCTCGAAATTATACGCGCCACGCCCAGCAGTCTCCTGAGCACCGATGGCTCGCCCCTGTTCGACTCGCTACCGGCCAGCACTAGCGATGCCTGTCTCAACATAGAGAACAAATTGATGGAAACCCAAGTAGCCTGCTGGGCTACCAAGGCACGCACTCTACTGCCGGGAGCCGACTCCCTTGGCGAAAACTTCGTCTCGTGTATCTCCAATGAGCCGGGCGTATGCGACAACAACGGCGCCGCCGTGGAAATTCGTCTGGCATGGAATGCAACTGGCGAAGGCTGCCTTACAGCGGGCGATGTCGAGAATAGCCTCTGTACATTTACGTTCAGGAGCCAAATATGAAAGCGAACTCCCTAATAGATCGGCACCGCGGGCTCTCCCTGATCGAGCTGCTGGTCGCCTTGTTACTTAGCACGCTGCTTATTCTTGGTATTACCCAGGTATATATCGACAACAAGAGAAACTATGCCTTTCAGCAAGGCCAGTCCGATAATCTGGAAAATGCTCGTTACGCGCTCATGCTTTTTGAAGAAGAACTATATCGCACAGGCTACCAAGCCAGCGCGGATTACGGCTTCGAGAACGCATTTCGTGCCGCCCCCAACGCATCAGCAAATTGCTCGTTCGCTGCCGGCGAAGTCATCAATTTTGATGTGGAAGACCAACGCATATGCATTCGGTATCAGCCGTCTCTTCCCCAGCTCACTGTTTGCTCTGGCGAAGTAGTCCCTGGCTTGGCAGACCCGTATCAAGCTGACGCCCCCCCCCGTTACGGTAGAGCTGACAATCTCGGGCAACTCGCTGCATTGCAATGGCGTGCCGCTGATCAACAACATGATGGATATAAAACTCATGTTTGGGGTCAGTGATGATCTCACCAGGGAAACCCAGAAGTTCACCGACGTGCCGGCTACCAATGAGCGTATACGCTCTGTCCGTTACGCAGCGCTACTGAAAAGCCGCTCGGAAAACCTTACCGACGACAACAGTCGAATATACAGCGCTTGGCGCGATAAATGGTATTCCGAAAGCGGGGCCGTCGCCCCGGACCGCGCCCTCTATTTTTCAACCGAAAATACAATTGCATTGAGGAACCTGGCCAAATGAAAAATCAAAAAAAAGGTTCTTTCTCCCCTAACAGACAGAACGGGGCCGTCCTTCTTGTTGCTCTGGTTTTCCTGTTGATCATCACCACTCTCGCAGTGACAAGCATGCGAGAAGTTGCTCTGGATTCACGTATCACCAGCAACCTCATCGATCATAAAAGGCTGTTCAACGCAGCAGAGGCAGGCCTGACCGATGGCCAGTATCGAACAATCGGCACCAAGGTCAAAATTCCAGGGGAATACAGTCTGGCGACGGCCCTACGGCCGCTGAACGCCACCGCTACCTGTGCAAATACCGACTTCAAGGATCCATGTTTGCTTCTGGAGGATCCCAGGTTTCAGCAGGACTTCACCGACGCCGCCAAGAGAAAGCGATACGCGCCGGATGACACCACCGAGTTCGACGAGAGCATCAATTGGTATGCTATACCAGCACCCGGCGGAGCAAATGCCGGTGAAAGCGAGAACCCCGAGTATGGCAACATGATGATGGGGGTCGGCACCTTCCGATATGAGATCAACAGCCAGGCCACGCACGGAGATGGCGTAGTGCGCCTGCGCTCAACTATTTATCGTATCTACAACTAATTCGAATCAAGGATGACGACATGAAGCCGGCCTCTCCTATTATGAAGGTGCTGATCAGTGCAAGCGCCTTCTCTCTGATCTGCCATGCAGGACTGACCCAGGCTGCTGTCAGCCAGCAACCCCTCATGCTCGTTGAGTCAGTAGCCCCGAATCTGATATTCACCTTGGATAGTTCAGGAAGCATGCGCTGGGCATTCGCCCCGGACAATATCGGTATCAACAATGCCAACAGTAGCCAGAACGCGCTACGTAACAGCCGCAGGGCCAAGTCGTCGACGTTCAACCCGCTTTATTACAACCCTGAGGTGACCTATCGCTTACCGGTCAAGCTGAACAATGATGGAACCCCGGCCGCCTCTGGCTATACTACGAGCTTTACGAACGCTTACCATAACGGGTACCAAACTTCCCATGGCTCCGTCAATCTCAGCAATAGTTATCGTGTCGCCTGGAACTGGGATATCAACAGCAGCCCGAACTATAGCTACAACAGCACAACCGACTATCGCGGCTCAACGGGTCATGTTTACAACCTTGCGGAAAACCCTGCAAGTGATTTCAACACCTGGAGCAGCAACCGCACACGAACCGGAGTTCCTGCCTACTACTACGTTTACGACGAATCCCGCAGCGGCTGCGATAACAGCATTGATAATGACAGCTGCTATCGAAAGGTAGATGTCAATACGAGCGAGCGCCAGAACTTTGCAATCTGGTATTCGTTCTACCGCACTCGCGCGCTGGCAACCCTGACGGCTGCTAACCTTGCATTTAACGATCTACCGTCATCCATCCGTTTTACATGGCAGGACCTCGACAGGTGCCAGCTTAACGACAGCAACTGCGAGAACAACTATTTCCGCACCTTTACTGACCGACATAAAGGTAACTTCTTCAAATGGCTTGCCAATGTGGATTTCAGCACCAGCACGCCCCTGAGAAAAGCTCTGGACGACGCGGGCAAGTTTCTCCGCACGAACGATGCGTGGGCATACAATCCCAACCCCATGACATCAGCAGGTGGCAGAGGCTCAACGGTGCAGTCACCCGAATATTCCTGTCGTCCTTCTTTCCACGTCATGATGTCTGATGGTATGTGGAATGGTGCGAATGGCGATCCGAGCGGCACCTTGCGTGCGGACCACAGCAGTTTCTCATTGCCCGGCATAGGCAACTACACGTCATCCAGGCGCCCCTATGGCGACAGCACCACCAACACACTGGCTGACCTTGCCATGCACTACTGGGCAACGGACCTCCGCCCCAACCTGGACAATGACGTAAAACCTTATATGCCTTTCAAAGGCCCTAACGAGAACTGGGACCCTCGCAATAACCCCGCTACCTGGCAGCATATGGTGAATTACACCATGGGTCTGGGCCTCAGTCAGAGTCTTACCCAAAACGGGTTGACCTGGGAAGGCGATACTTTCAGTGGCGGATACGAGAACCTCGTAAATGGCAGCCGCTCGTGGCCAGCCGCAGCGGCAGACAGTGGCAACAACGTATATGACCTTTGGCACGCAGCCATCAACTCGCGGGGCGAGTTCTTCAGCGTCGACCGACCGGAAGACATGATCCAGGCCTTCAATGACATTATTAATCGTATTGCAGAGCGTACCGCCACAGCCGCGGCGGCTGGGTCGGCGCCGTCCACCATCGACAACGAACCGGACCAGCCGCTCAGCTTCACCACCAAAACCAAAGCCTACTTTCCCGAGTACAACAGCGAAGACTGGTCGGGTGACGTGAAGCAGGCGATCATCACGCGCCTGCCGGACGGCACCCACTCGCGCACCCTGGGCTGGTCCGCTAGCGACGTGATGAACACCCAGGGGACACGGAACATCTACATGGCAGGCGATACCGGCACAACCGACCTCAGAGAGTTCACCTACAACAATCTGAGCAACACGCTCAAGACCATCTTCGACAGAAACCCCGATAGCCTCGGCAGCTCCACAGACAGCCGCGGGGCAGATCGTGTGGCATACATCAAAGGTAGCCGCGCGGCCGAGGGCTCTGCGAGCAATCAATTCAGGCGCAGGACCTCACTGCTGGGCGACATTATCAATTCTCAACCTGCGGTCGTAGGCACCCCCGCCTATCTGCCCTATCTAGCGGACAAGATTGACGGTAACCCCGGCGACTACCTGCGATTCCAGCAAAAATATTCTACAAGTGCCGAGAGCCCCAACAGACGGGAGCTCATTTATGTGGGCGCCAACGACGGCATGTTGCATGCCCTTTCCGCAGATACGGGTGCAGAAGTGTTTGCATTCGTTCCGTCAGCGGTACTGCAGCATATGCCCAAGCTGGCCGGTCAGACTTACGCCGGCGGCGGCCACCGGTTCTTCGTGGACGGCTCACCCATTGTCCGAGATGTATACATCAACAACGAATGGCGCACAGTACTCGTTGGCACCCTCCGTGCGGGAGGCAAGTCGGTCTTCGCGCTGGATATCACCGAGCCGGGTACAGACGGCAGCGGCGTCAAGCTGCTGTGGGAAATCACGGACGCCAGCCCGGATTACGAGAATCTGGGATACAGCTTTCCTGAGCCGGAAATCGTAAGGCTGCATAGCGGCGAATGGGCGGTACTCCAGGCCAACGGGTATGAGAGTGCAGATGGCGTCGCCTCACTGTTCATCATTGATATAGCCGATGGCAACCTGATCAAGGAGGTCGTAGCAGAGAATGGTGAAAGCGGAGCGAACGGATTGTCCGGAGTCCGTGGCGCGGACAACAACGGCGACGGGATTGTGGATTACGCTTACGCTGGTGACCTCCAGGGGAATCTGTGGCGGTTCGACCTCTCCAGGCCAGTAAGCGCGACAGACGGTGACCCCTTCGCCCGTTCAAAACAAACCGGTGTCAGCACTGGTGATTACAAGGTCTCCTACGGTGGCAAGCCCCTGTATCAGGCGGCTTACTCGAACGGCAATATCCAGCCGATAACGGCTCCACCTTCGCTTGTCAGACATCCGACAAGACGGGGTTATCTGGCAATTGTCGGCACCGGCAAATACTTTGAGACCGACGACGCTGCCCCGGACACCACCAAGGCACACAGCGTCTATGCCGTCTGGGATAGGCTTACGCGCGGCCAGGCTACCACATCGGTCAGCCCCGGCAACCTAACCAGGGCCAACCTGCAGCAGCAGCGCATTGTGGAAGAGAAAGTCACCAGCTTCTCGGGTGATACCGGGTCGACGAGCTGGACCCTGCGTTACCTCACGGATAATCCCGTTGGATGGTATAAGGACGGTACAAGCGTGGCCGAGGAAGACCTGAGCAGCCGAGTCCAGACCTGGGGTTGGTACGTCGATCTGGAAGTCGGCTCGAGCAAAAAGGGTGAGATGATGATCCAGAGGATGTCCGCCCGCGGCGACACCCTGCTGTTCAGCACCCTGACACCCAACGAAGACCCCTGCGCGGATGGTGCAGGCTATTGGGCCTACGGGATCAATGCCCATACCGGCGCCAGAACCAAACACCCGATGTTCGACTTCAACCGAGACGGGGTACACGACCGCAAGGACACCGATGACGGCACGACCCCCAGCGGCTTCTCGACCGACTCCCCGATTACCGTCACAAACGACGGCATTGGTATTGATATCAGTGGCGGCGTAGGTATCAGTTTTACCGGAGAGCCTGCTGGTCGCGATAGCTGGCAAACCATGCCACTGGAGGCAGAGGAAGAATGAGTCAGCCAATGATGCGAAACAGCAAGGGCTTCACACTGATAGAAGTAGTGATTGTCGTGGTGATCGTAGGCATTCTCGCCTCAATCGCCCTGCCCAGTTACCGCGAGTACGTGCTCCGCGGTAACAGGGCTGAAGGCCAGGCGTTATTGACTACAGCCGCAGCGCGGCAGGAGCGGTATCGAGTTCAGAATAATGTCTACGCTAAGTCGGCAACAGAGCTGTACGGCGGGACCAAGACGTCAGAAACCGGCAAATACAACCTTGGCGTGAGCGGGGACGGTACGGAATATACTCTGACCGCCACACCGACTTTCAGTGATACCGACTGCGGCAACTTTACCTTGGATACCAAGGGCGAGAGAAAGGTGAATGGGGGTAAGGGGCTAGGACACTGCTGGAGATAATAGCTGGATAAATAGTCAAGTCGGGCAACGGAGCGCCAAGGTCCAGGCGCATCGCCGGTTCCCATTTTTGTGACAACGACTCATTGACGGCACCGGTATTATCCGCGGGCGTTTGCGGTTTAGCTAACGATCTAGCGTGGGCCTCTGTTAGCGCCTGACGCCCCTATCCCACGCAGCGTTGAGTTGATGTGCTGAAGAGCGGAGGAATGCTTTCAGGGCGGGATGGAAGCTTCACGAGAGGCTGAACGGGCCGGAGCGCTACTCCGCAGTCGGGCAAAGCCTGGTACATAAAAGCGACGCTCGACGAAGTAATAACTCATGACGGCGCCCAGCAAACCAAGCCCACCGCCGACGATCAGAATAAATAGCCAGTGCTCACTCCCTACCCAGTCGCGCAGAGCCCGCATGACTGGGTAGTGCCAAAGGTATAGCCCGTAGGACATGCGTCCCAGCCAGGCCAGCAAACCCCAGCCCAACCAGGACGGCTGGGCCAGCAGTAACAAAGCGGCTCCAATTTCAGCAATCGTGAAGCCGTAGCGTACGGTGGGCATCCACATGGTGCTGAAGAAGGTAATTGCAAACGCTAACAGCAATAAGCCAGCAAGCGCCCAGTAGCGGTGAATAGTTACATTCAAGTAGCCCAGCAGACACCCAAGCAGTAGACCGCTACAGTGAGTGTCAGTACGCACATAGAAGGCCCAAGGAGTTGCGAAGTTTTCTGCTCCCCACCAGCGCCACGCGGTAGCAGATATATAAAGCATTGCGATGATTGCAACCGCCAGCGAGCTAGGCAGGCGCAACAACCCCAGCAACACAATAGGCCAAAGAAGATAAAAGTGCATTTCCACCGCCAGGCTCCATACATGAGCCAGCTCAGAAACATATCCACCGAGATGAGGGGCATAGTTCACGATATAAAACGCGGTCAACATAGCGTCACGGAGATGCTTGCTGAAAATGACATCCGGGAAAACCCAAGGTGCCAGCAGCAGATAGACTGCCAGCATCAGCAACAGCGCAGGCACTAACCGGCGTACGCGGCGCATGAGGAAGCGCGCCAGCCGCAGGTCCTCTTCCCGCTCGTACTCAGCAATCAACAACCTGGTAATCAGATAGCCGGATAATACGAAAAACACATCGACACCGAAGAAGCCCCCGGGCGAACCGGGCACGCGAGCGTGATGCACCACCACAACAAGCGCTGCCAGCGCGCGAACCCCGTCAAGCGCCGGGCTATATGTCACGCGGGCAACGGGTTTCACGGTGAGGCCGCGGCAGAGTAGTATGCATTCAATGCTGCATACAGCTGCTCAAGCATGGCGTCAGTTGAGCTGCCGGATGCTCTGGTTCCGCTCCCTACCCATACGGTCACACCACCCTGATCATCGATGATGGCCAGCGAGGGCGCTCCGTAAAGCAGACCGGGCTGAACATTTATCCGCAATTGCTCTGCTGCCGGCTGATAAGAGAAGACACCATAGCCGTAGCAACCTCTGAACACATTTTCTCTGCATGCGTCTTCTGCCGGAGCCTGAGTCACCGGAAACCAGCCATCTGTTCGCCAGGATGACAGCAGCTCCGCCAGAGCCGTGGCACTACCGGATAGCCCGGCAGCAGAGGAAAGCGCCTTGAAATCAAAATAACGCCAGTAATCTTCGCCATAGAACCCGGAATGGCGAAAGTCATAGGCCACTTCATCTTCCAGATAAGGACCATCAACAAACCGAATATCCCGCGCCGCCAGGTCGTACTCCTGCTCCATCAGGGCGCGAAAATCCTGTAACTCAGCAGATCCACGCTCCAGCAACATGCCCAACAAACAATAATTGAGATTGGAATAAGCGTAACGGCTGCCTGGGGCGAAATCCAGCCGCAGCGTACTCAACGGGTCTGCTGTGTATGGACACCAAGGTTTCCTGTTCCGCACCACCATGGAGTCCGTTGTCTTCAACCGGTCAAAACCAGCGCTATGGCGTAACAGATGCTCTACGGTTATTTGACCCAGGCGCTCATCCTGTGGCTCTGCTGCCACATTTAACCGATCAAGCAGCACATCATCCAACGCCAGGCGTCCTGCCTGAATTTCCCGCAGGACCAAGTCTGCTGTCAACAGTTTGGTCATGCTCGCGTAGCGAAAGCGGGTATGGGAGTTTACGGGCGAAGACACAAGCGGAGTGCCGGACCAGCCGTAATGACACTCATGGACAACCCCATCTGCGGATATATAGGCCAGCTGTCCTGCCGGAGAGGCGTTATTCCAGAGTGAAAATTTTGAGGAGCTGGCCATCCATTCAGGTGCATTCGGGGAGCAGCCCAAAGTCGGAACTGCAAGCGCCGCCGATACGGGGTAAAGCGTATGTAGTACCTTGGGACGATCGCCGATCCAGAAGTATGCGGCGACACCCAGTAATAAAGAGCCTGCTATGACTTTTATAAACAGCCGGATAAAAAAAAGCATCCTGATTCCTTGGATACTCAAATAAAAGAACCCCGCCAGCTGGCAGGGTTCTAGAATTAATATCCAACTAACGGATATTAAGCACCTGCGGGGCAACCAGCGGGAGCATAGCGCGCTTCAACAGTAGTACCGCATTCCCAACTACCGTTTTCATCACGGGTCCAAGTCAGGGTATCCTCGGTCAAAGTCGCTGCTGCATTGTTGCCAAATGTAGCTACAATAGTAGACTCTTCTGCGCCGATTACTACAGTCAAGCCATCTTGCTCGTTATAACCAGCGTTCTCTGCGGTACCTTCTTCACCAATGATATTGCTTACAGTCCAACCCAGCTCGCAGTCGTTTACGTCTACTTTACCTTCCAGCAAGCAGGTCTCCACAACAGTCTTCAAGGAGCCAGTTTCAGCCATAACACGGCTGACCTGAGACTTGGCAACATAGGTCTGATACTGCGGAATAGCGATGGCAGCCAGAATACCAATGATCGCAACCACGATCATCAGTTCAATAAGAGTAAAACCTTTCTGCATTTGAGCTTTCATTTCTCAACTCCATTTGTATGTGAGATAGCCGTTGGGCTGGTGGGGCTATTGCAGATTGTGTGCCAGAGTGAGTTGGCTTGGGGTTTTAAGGTGGAAGATGGGGCGGAGGCAGGGGCGTTTGCGAGGTGGGTAATTGCCGCGGGGCACCGCTCCTACGAGGTTGGAGGATAGAGCTTAGAGTAGGGGTTGTTCGCGGCCGAGGCCGCTCCCACTCGCAAAAGCACGCTACTAGCTGGCCATCAGCAGCTGATAGTTGGCGTGGATTGGCGGAAGGTGACGATTTTTGTCAGGTGTAGCGAGGACTACGTTGCACATTTGATCGCTGCACTTTTGGTGTGTCAGCGCGGTGCTGTACTATAGGCTGACTGTCTCATTACGTACCGGGAAGACTATATGGATACCCCCGCTCTCTCCGGCCTGGCCCGGCGGATTGTTCAGGAAGAACTGCTGGATGCGCAGGCGGCTGGCAAGGCCAGTCAACAGGCCAGCCAGGACAAGATTCCCCTCATTACTTATCTGGTGCAGAACAAGCTGGCCAAGGCGCGTGACCTGGCCATGGTATGTGCCGAGGAGTTCGGCTACCCCTATCTGGACCTGACTGCACTGGACCGCGACAGCCAGCCGGAGGTCAGCCTGGTTAGCGAGAAACTGGTCCGCCAACATTGCGTGATGCCCTTGTATAAGCGCGGTTCGCGACTGTATTTGGCGCTGTCCGATCCGACCAATCAGCAGGCACTGAGCGATATCCAATTTAATACTGGTTTGATGACCGATGCGGTGATTGTCGAGGATGACAAGCTGCGCACGGCCATTGACAAGTACTTGGAGAGCGCGACCGGTGGCCTGGGCGATATGGACGATGGCGACCTTGATAGCCTTGAAGTTGAAAGCGCTGCCGATGACGATAAGCGCAAGGATGCGGCTGGCGACACGGAAGACGCACCCGTGGTGCGCTTCGTCAACAAGATGCTGTTGGATGCGGTGAAGAAAGGCTCCTCGGACTTGCACTTCGAGCCCTACGAGAAGACCTACCGGGTGCGTTTTCGTACCGACGGCGTGTTGCATGAGGTATCCAAACCGCCGGTGCAATTGGGGGTGAAGATTGCTGCGCGTTTGAAGGTTATGTCTTCGATGGACCTGGCCGAACGTCGCAAGCCACAGGATGGTCGCATCAAGCTGAAGATCTCCAAGAACAAGGCCATCGACTTCCGGGTCAACACCCTGCCGACGCTGTGGGGCGAGAAAGTGGTGCTGCGTATTCTCGATGCGGACAGTGCCAAGATGGGTATTGATGCGCTGGGTTATGAGGATGACCAGAAGCAGATGTATCTGGATGCGCTGAGTAAGCCCCAGGGCATGATTTTGGTCACCGGCCCAACCGGCTCCGGTAAGACGGTGTCGCTGTATACCGGTCTGAACATTCTCAACACCATGGAGCGCAATATCTCCACCGCAGAAGACCCGGTGGAGATCAACCTAGAGGGGATCAACCAGGTCAACGTGAATCCCAAGCAGGGACTGGATTTTGCCCAGGCTCTGCGTGCCTTCCTGCGCCAGGATCCGGACATCATCATGGTCGGTGAGATTCGTGACCTGGAGACGGCCGAGATTGCCATCAAGGCGGCGCAGACCGGTCACATGGTCATGTCCACTCTGCACACCAACAGCGCGGCAGAAACCCTTACCCGCCTGCGCAACATGGGTGTGGCCTCATTCAATATCGCCACCTCGGTAAACCTGATCATTGCTCAGCGCCTGGCGCGGCGGCTGTGTTCACACTGCAAGAAGCCGATGGATATTCCCCGCGAGACGCTGCGCGAGGAAGGCTACTCTGAAGAAAAAATTGCTAGCGGGTTAACGATTTACGGGCCGGTGGGTTGCGAAAATTGTCAGGACGGTTATAAAGGGCGTGTCGGGATTTATGAAGTGGTCAGAATCACGCCGGCCATCCAGCGCATCATCATGGAAGACGGTAACTCCATGCAGATTTCCGACGTAGCCCAGAATGAAGGATTCAGAAGCTTGCGCCAATCCGCGCTGATGAAGGCGGAACAGGGTGTCACCAGCCTGGCGGAAGTGAACCGAGTGACCAAGGATTAAGTCATGGCCCAGCAAGCAGCAGTGAAAAGGACCAGGCCGGTCGCGAAACCCGCGAAGAAAGCCAAGGTTGAGAAGGTCTACCCGTTCAAGTGGGAAGGCAAGGATCGCAAGGGCGTCAAGCTGTCCGGTGAGATACAGGGCACTAACCAGGCTCTGGTGAAAGCGCAACTGCGCAAGCAAGGCGTGCTGGTCACCAAGATCCACAAGAAGTCCTCCCTGTTCGGCCCGCGCGCCAAGAAGATCAAGCCGCTGGATATTGCCTTCTTCACTCGCCAATTGGCGACCATGATGGCGTCGGGCGTGCCCATTGTGCAGGCGTTCGAGATTATTGCCGAGGGCGCTGCCAACCCCAATTTCGCCAAGCTGATCAACGAGATCAAGACCGATGTGGCCTCGGGTAATACCCTGGCGGCGTCATTGGCCAAGCATCCGCAATACTTCGACGATCTGTTCTGCAACCTGGTGGAGTCCGGCGAACAATCGGGCCGGCTGGAATCGCTGCTGGACCGTATCGCTACCTATAAGGAAAAGACCGAGGCGCTGAAGGCCAAGATCAAGAAGGCTATGACCTACCCCATCGCGGTGGTAGTGGTGGCGGTGATCGTGACGGCGATCCTGTTGCTCAAGGTGGTGCCGCAGTTCAAGGACGTGTTCTCCAGCTTCGGTGCCGATCTTCCGGCCTTTACGCTGATGGTGATCGGTTTATCGGAATGGCTGCAGTCATGGTGGTTCATCATATTGGTCGGACTGATACTGCTGGGGTTGGGCTATCGTCAGGCCCATCGACGCTCCAAGCCATTCCGTGATGCCCAAGATCGGACCCTGCTCAAGGTACCGATCGTGGGGCAGATCATCTATGAAGCGGCAGTAGCCCGTTATGCACGCACTCTGTCCACCACCTTCGCGGCCGGTGTACCGCTGGTACAGGCACTGGACTCCGTGGCCGGGGCGGCGGGCAACGTGGTGTTCTACAACGCCGTAAACAATATCAAGCAGGATGTATCTGCCGGTACCCAGCTCAACTTCGCCATGCGTACCACCAATGTGTTTCCCACCTTGGCTGTACAGATGGCCGGTATTGGTGAGGAGTCGGGTAACCTCGACGGCATGCTGGAGAAGGTGGCGGACTTCTACGAAGCCGAAGTGGACAACAAGGTGGACAACCTCACTACCCTGCTCGAACCGATGATCATGTCGGTGCTGGGTGTGCTGATTGGTGGTCTGATCATTGCCATGTACTTGCCAATCTTCCAGCTGGGCGCCGTTGTCTGAACCATGACCTTACTTGATTATTTGGCCAGCCAGCTGCTGGCCTTTGTTGTAGTCGCTGGGCTGCTGGGATTGGTAGTTGGCAGCTTTCTCAATGTGGTGATTCATCGCTTGCCGAAGATGATGGAGCGCGACTGGCTGCAACAGGCCCGGGAGATGTTGCATCCGGAGCAGCCACAGACCGAGCAGCCGGTGTACAACCTGGTGCTGCCTCATTCCCACTGTCCGCATTGCCAGACCGAGATCAAACCCTGGCAGAATCTGCCGTTGATCAGCTATGCGCTGTTGCGTGGCCGCTGCGGCAGTTGCCGGGAGCGTATCAGTCCGCGCTATCCACTGGTCGAGCTGCTCACCGCCGTGCTGAGTATCGCGGTAGCCTGGCAATTCGGCTTCGGCTGGCCGGCCGCCGGGATGCTACTGCTGACCTGGACGCTGATTGCCCTCAGCCTGATCGATGCCGATACCCAATTGCTGCCGGATGCCATTGTGCTGCCGATGTTGTGGCTGGGGTTGATTGCCAATAGCTTCGGGTTGTTCACCGATATGCATTCGGCGCTCCGGGGCGCAGTGTTCGGCTATCTTAGCCTGTGGTCGGTGTATTGGCTGTTCAAACTGATCACCGGCAAGGAAGGCATGGGCTATGGCGACTTCAAGCTACTGGCGATGCTCGGAGCCTGGGGTGGTTGGCAGGTGTTGCCGTTGACCATCTTGCTGTCCTCGCTGGTGGGTGCGATTCTCGGGATCATTATTCTGAAGACTCGCGGCGACTCGAATTCCACCCCCCTGCCCTTCGGACCTTATTTGGCCATTGCCGGGTGGATTGCGATTATCTGGGGGGATTGGATTACTGGAACGTATTTGCGGTTTGCGGGGTTTTGAATCGCGGCCGGGTTCCATCCCGGCCAGCGGTGATTCAGGCGGCTTTGCTGGTCGAGCTGATGCTCGACCCTCCCAGGTAAACCGGTGGCGGGGGGCTGGCTTGCCCGCGAATGGGCTGGATGGAAAGGCTTCGCGGCCGAGGTCGCGCTCACAAACACCTTGCTGGTGCCGGAACTAGCCTGGCTCCGCTTGGAGTCTAGATCTTCTCATAGCCCCCCTTCCTCTGACCGGTCCACAGACCCATCCAATCTACGTATACTGGGCGCCTTCGATATAGACGCAAGGCGCTGATATTGCCATGAGCATCTCTAACCCCTTCATCATCGGTCTCACCGGCGGCATCGGCAGCGGCAAGAGCGCGGCAGCGGCGCGGTTTGCCGAGGCGCATGATATTCATGTGGTGGACGCTGATATCAAGTCGCGGGTGGTGGTGGAGCCAGGTCGGCCGGCACTGCAGCAGATTGTCGACCGTTTTGGTGATGCGGTACTCCAGCCTGACGGTTCGTTGAATCGAGCAGCCCTGCGCGAGCGGGTTTTTCAGATACCCGACGAGCGCCGCTGGCTGGAGCAGTTGTTGCACCCGCTGATCCGTGAGGAGATCGTCCGTGATCTGACCTCTGCCGAGTCGCCTTATGCGCTACTGGTGTCACCGCTGCTGGTGGAGTCAGGGCAGTATCAGATGACCCAACGAGTGCTGGTAGTCGATGTGCCCGAGGCGCTGCAGATCGCCCGCACCACGGCCCGTGACAAGGTGCCAGAGGAGCAGGTGCGCGCCATTCTCCGGGCCCAGGCGCAACGTGAAGACCGGTTGCGCCACGCTGATGACGTCATCACCAATGACCAGGACCTGGCGGCGCTGCACCGCCAGGTTGATCAATTGCACCAGTTCTATCTGGCGCTGAGTACAGGAGCCAAGCCATGACCACTACTGTTGAATGCCCTACCTGCAAGGCCCCCGTCACCTGGGACGAAAGCTCTCCGGACCGCCCGTTCTGCTCCCCCCGCTGCCGCCTGATCGATCTGGGCGCCTGGGCGGCCGAGGAACATGTGATCCCCGGCGATGAGCTGGAGCAGGATCTGTTTTCTGAAGACTTCCCCAAGCAGTAGTTTTACCCTCCACGACGAATCCGAGAATTCCATGCGCCGTGTCCATGTCATCGCCGCCGCCATCCGTGACGCACAGAACCGTATTCTGATTGCCAAGCGTCCCGACCATGCACATCAGGGCGGGTTGTGGGAGTTTCCCGGTGGCAAGGTTGAGGAAGGCGAAACCCGCCGCGACGGGCTGGGGCGGGAGCTGCTGGAAGAGCTGGGCATTGCCGTTACCGAGGCCCGCCCGCTGCTGGATATTCGCCATGACTATCCCGACAAGTCAGTGCGACTGGATGTATGGCTGGTGACGGGGTTTGATGGCGAGGCCCACGGCGCTGAGGGGCAGCCGGTGCGCTGGGTGGCGGCTGCGGAGCTGGATGGGTATGCGTTTCCTGCCGCCAATGCGCCTATCGTGCGAGCGGCGCAGTTGCCGGAGCAGTATCTGATTACCCCCGATGTGGCGGACGAGGCGGAGCTGTTTTCTGGGCTGGAACGGGCTCGGGACGCGGGTATCAAAATGGTGCAATTGCGGCAGACCGGGCTGGACGACGCGGCGTATCGGGCATTGGCACAGCGAGTGTTGGAAAAGTTTGGCGGCGACTTTCAGTGGATGCTGAAAGGCGATACGTCACCTGTATGGCCGGGTGCCGGCTGGCACCTGACCAGTCGACAATTGCGTACGATGTGGACCAGGCAAACTCAGGGGCAGCCCACGGCTACCATCGGCTCGATACAGAACGAAGTTGTTGCTGGTTCTCCGGAAGGAGCGGCACCCTCGCCGCGGTCGCCTTTGCAGGGCTCCAGCAAACCGGACTCCCTGAGCCCCCGAGCCCTACTCGCCGCCTCCTGCCACAACGCGGAAGAGTTGAAGATGGCCGCCGATCTAGGAGTCGATTTTGTGACGCTCTCCCCCATCAACTCTACCGCCAGCCATCCTGATGCCCAACCCCTGGGCTGGGAGCGCGCCAGAGAGCTGATCGACTCGGTGAACATACCTGTGTACTTACTGGGTGGGTTGTCGGCTGACGAGCTGCCGGATGCCTTCGAGGCAGGGGCTCAGGGCATAGCGGGGATACGGCAGCTCTGGGGATGAAGTCGGGGCGTCGCGCGGGTGCGCGACAACCCGAAACCGTCAGGTAATTTCCACTACCCGCAGTTCCTTGGGCATGCTGAAGACGATATTCTCTTCCCGGCCGTCCAGCTCCTGCACGCCGGTGGCGCCGCTGTCGCGCAGGTGTTGAATAACCTGCTGCACCAGCACATCGGGGGCGGAGGCGCCGGCGGTGACGCCGATGTTGGTAACGCCTTCTAGCCATTCCGGGAGGATTTCGTCGGCGCCATCGATCAGGTAGGCAGGTGTACCCATACGATCCGACAGCTCACGCAGGCGGTTGGAGTTGGAGCTGTTGGGGCTGCCGACCACCAATACCAGATCACACTCACCGGCCAGCTGCTTGACCGCATCCTGGCGGTTCTGGGTGGCGTAGCAGATGTCGTCCTTGCGCGGGCCTTCGATAGCCGGGAAATGCTTGCGCAGGGCGTCGATGACACGTGCGGTGTCGTCCATGGATAGCGTGGTCTGAGTGACGAAGGCCAGGCGCGAGGGATCTTTCACTTGCAGCCGGGCGACATCGTCCTCGTTTTCCACCAGATAGATAGCGCCACCGTTGCTGCCATCGTACTGCCCCATGGTGCCTTCCACTTCCGGATGCCCGGCGTGGCCGATAAGGATGCATTCGCGGCCATCACGGCTGTAGCGCACCACTTCCATATGCACCTTGGTCACCAGCGGGCAGGTGGCGTCGAACACTTTCAGACCGCGGGCATCAGCGTCGTCACGCACGGCCTTGGATACACCGTGGGCGCTGAAGATGACGATGACGTCGTCGGGAATCTCATCCAGCTCATCGACAAAGACCGCACCGCGGTTACGCAGGTCCTCGACGACAAATTTGTTATGCACCACTTCATGGCGCACATAGATCGGTGGGCCGAATACTTCCAGCGCGCGGTTGACGATTTCGATGGCGCGGTCGACACCGGCACAGAAGCCGCGCGGATTGGCCAGTTTGATCTGCATGGGAAGCCTCGATTGAGTCATGGTCAATGGCGGCTCAGGCCGCCTTCACCTCGATGATTTCCACCTCGAAGGTGATGACCTTGCCAGCCAGCGGGTGGTTGAAGTCCACTTCTACCACAGTATCGTGAATGGTCTTGACCACGCCGGGCATTTCTCCGCCGGCGGCGTCCCGGAAGATGACCAGCAAGCCGGGCTCCAGTTCCATTTCGCTGAACTGGTCGCGGGGCACGGTCTGGATGTTCTGTGGGTTGCCGGGGCCAAAGCCACGCTCGGGCTCAACTTCAAAGCTGCGCTTGTCGCCGGCCTTGAGACCGAACAGGCTGGCTTCGAAGCCGGGCAGCAGGCTGCCGTCACCGACTTTGAAGGTGGCCGGAGCTTTGCCCACGGTGGAATCAACTACGTCGCCGCTGGGCAGTTTCAGGGTGAAGTGCAGAGTGACTTCAGTGTCGTGGTTGATGCGGATGTCGGTCATGTCTGTCTCAAATACGTTGAATGGCAGGGTATGGCTGCCGGAGAAACCCGGGCCCGCTTTGCGGACCAGCGCAGCGACAGCGCCGCTTCTGCAGGAGTCGGTCAGCTGTCCTTTTTCCCCGGCCGAAACATATCCAGAATCATCAGCGCCGCGCCTACGGTGATGGCGCTGTCAGCGATATTGAAGGCCGGGAAGAACCAGCTCTGCTGCCAATGCACCAGGATGAAATCCACCACATGGCCATGCACGATGCGATCGTACAAATTACCGAGCGCGCCGCCAAGAATCAGCGCCAGCGCCAGCGCTTCCAGCCATTTATCCCGGGCCAGACGCGACAACCAGACCAGCAGCATGATGCTTACGCCCACGGCAATGGCGATGAAAAACCAGCGCTGCCAGCCGCCGGCGTCCGACAGGAAGCTGAACGCAGCCCCGGTATTATAGGCCAGGGTGAAGCTGAACAGACCATCGATCACCGGAACCTGCTGGTACAGTCTCAGGCTGGACTCCGCCACCCACTTGGTCAGCAGGTCCAGCGCAATGACCACGACGCTGAGCCACAACCAGACCAGTCCGCTGCGACGCAGGTCAGGCATGCTTGCGCACCTCGCCCTGCCCTTCGATGTTCTCGACGCAGCGGCCGCAGATCTCGGGATGCGCAGCATGGCTACCCACGTCCGGTAGGAAATGCCAGCAACGGACGCACTTGCTGTGCCCTGATTTGACGATGCTCAGCTTCAGGCCGGATACCTCGGTGGCGACGGCACTGTCATCCGCGTCGGCCAGCGGCGCGATGCGCGCGGCGGAGGTGATCAGCACGAAGCGCAGCTCGTCGCCCAGCTTGTTCAGCGTAGCGCTGACCTGCTCGTCGGCGTACAGGGTAACTTCCGCCTGCAGATTACCGCCGAGAACCTTGGCGTTGCGCAGGTTTTCCAGTTCCTTGTTCACCGCGATCTTCACCGCCAGTACCTGCTCCCAGAAGGCCCGGTCCAGCTCAATGCCTGCCGGCAGCGCCGTCAGACCGTCATACCAGGTGTTGAGCATGACCGATTCGTTGCGTTCGCCCGGTAGGTACTGCCAAATTTCCTCGGCGGTAAAGGCCAGGATCGGCGCAATCCAGCGCACCAGCGCCTCGGCGATGTGGTACATGGCGGTCTGACAGGAGCGCCGTGCAGTGCTGTCGGCACCGGTGGTGTACTGGCGGTCCTTGATGATGTCCAGATAGAAACCGCCCAGCTCCTGCACGCAGAAGTTATGCACCTTCTGGTAGACGTTCCAGAACTTGTAGGTGTCGTAGGCTTCGCTGATTTCCTGTTGCAGCAGCAGCGCGCGATCCACGGCCCAGCGGTCCAGGTCGAGCATCTGCTCCGGGGGCAGAGCATGCTGCTTCGGGTCAAAACCGTTGAGGTTCGACAGCAAAAAGCGCGTGGTATTGCGGATGCGGCGATAGGCATCGGCGCTGCGTTGCAGGATCTGCTTGGAAACGGCCATTTCACCGGAGTAGTCGGTGGAGGACACCCACAGGCGCAGGATATCGGCACCCAGACTGTCGTTCACTTCCTGCGGGGCGACCACGTTGCCCAGCGACTTGGACATCTTGCGACCGTTCTCGTCAACCACGAAGCCGTGGGTCAGCAGGCCGCGGTACGGTGCGTGACCGTCGATGGCGCAAGCGGTCAGCAAGGATGAGTGGAACCAGCCGCGGTGCTGGTCGGAACCTTCCAGATAGAGGTCGGCACGCGGACCTTCTTCATGACCCATCGGGTGCGAGCCGCGCATCACGTGCCAGTGGGTGGTGCCGGAGTCGAACCACACGTCCAGGGTGTCGCTGATCTTGTCGTACTGGGCGGCTTCTTCGCCGAGCAGTTCGGCGGCGTCCAGCCTGAACCAGGCTTCGATGCCCTCTTGCTCGACACGCTTGGCCACTTCTTCCATCAGCTCGACGGTGCGCGGATGCAGCTCACCGCTTTCCTTGTGCAGGAAGAACGGGATCGGCACACCCCAGTTGCGCTGACGGGAGATACACCAGTCCGGCCGCCCGGCGATCATGCCGTGCAAGCGCGCCTGCCCCCAGGCGGGGACGAACTGGGTCTGCTCGATGGCGTCCAGGGCGCGACGGCGCAGGGAGCTGCCGTCGTTAACCACCTTGTCCATACCGACAAACCACTGGGCCGTGGCGCGGTAGATCAGCGGAGTCTTGTGGCGCCAGCAGTGCATGTAGCTGTGCTGGATCGGCTCGTGCTTGAGCAGCGCGCCGACTTCGTCGAGTTTGGCGACGATATTGGCGTTGGCCTTCCAGATGAACTGGCCGCCGAAGAACGGCAGGTCACTGACATAGACGCCATTGCTCTGCACCGGGGTGAGAATGTCGTCATTCTCCATGCCGTAATGCTTGCAGGTACGGAAGTCATCTTCACCGTAGGCCGGGGCCGAGTGGACGATACCAGTACCGGCGCCGGTCTCGACGTATTCCGCCAGGTACACCGGGGAGAAGCGCTCGTAGAACGGGTGGCGGAAGCGGATGTTTTCCAGCGCACGACCTTCGCACCGGGCAATGATCTCGCCCTGCTTGCCGTAACGCTGCAGGCTGGACTCGGCCAGTTCTTCGGCCAGTACCAGCAACTGATCGCCCGTATCGACCAGCGCATAGATGAAGTCAGGATGGACGTTCAGCGCCTGGTTGGCCGGGATGGTCCAGGGGGTGGTGGTCCAGATGACGATGCTGGCGGGCTTGGCCAGTGCCGCTACGCCAAAGGCAGCCGCCAGCTTGTCCGCATCTTCGACGACAAAAGCCACGTCGATGGCATCGGACTTCTTGTCCTGGTATTCCACCTCGGCTTCGGCCAGTGCCGAGCCACAGTCAAAGCACCAGTTGACCGGCTTCAGGCCCTTGAAGACGAAGCCGCCTTCGACCATCTTCGCCAGCGCACGGATCTCGCCCGCTTCGTTGGGGAACTCCATGGTCTTGTATGGATTATCCCAGTCGCCCAGCACACCCAGGCGGATGAAGTCATTTTTCTGGCCTTCGATCTGCTCAGCGGCATAATGGCGGCAGCGCTCGCGGGTCTGGTCCGCCGGCTGGTTTTTACCGAAGGTGGTCTCGACCTTGTGCTCGATCGGCAGGCCGTGGCAATCCCAACCCGGTACATAGGGCGCGTCGAAGCCGGACAGGGTGCGCGAGCGCACGATCATGTCCTTGATGATCTTGTTCACCGCGTGACCGATATGAATGCTGCCGTTGGCGTAGGGCGGGCCGTCGTGCAGCACGAACTGGGGACGGCCTTGGCTGACCTCGCGAATTCGCTGGTAGAGACCGATACTGTCCAGACGTTTCAGGGTTTCCGGCTCGCGGGCTGGCAGGCCGGCCTTCATCGGGAAATCTGTTGCGGGCAGGTTCAGCGTCGCTTTGTAATCAGTCATCTTGTCCTGGCTCACTTGTTCAATTCGGCGGCCCATTGGGCCCGTGCGGTGGCGAAATCAGCCTTGATGGCGGCCTGCAACTCGTCCAGCGAGTCGAACTTGCGTTCGTCACGCAGTTTTTCATGAAATACCACGGTAATGCGGCGACCGTAGAGGTCACCGTCGAAATCCAGCAGATGGACTTCCAGATGCGCCTGGCCATCCCCGTTCACCGTAGGACGGGTGCCAATATTGGCGGCACCGAGGTGCCGTGTGCCGTCCAGCTCGACGCTGACCCGGTACACCCCGTTGAGCGGCGCACTGATGCGCTTGAGCTGCACATTGGCAGTCGGCGCGCCCAGGGTCCGGCCCAGCTTCTGGCCATGCAGTACTCGCCCGGTAATGCTGAACGGGCGACCCAACAGGCGCTCGGCCTGGGGGAAGTCTCCCTCCGCCAGAACCTGACGCACCCGGGTGCTGCTGATGCGCTCGCCACTTTCGGCCACGGTGCTGGCGGACTCGACGGTGAACCCCTGCTGCTGGCCACGCACCTGCAGCAAGGCAAAGTCACCAGCACGATCACAGCCGAAGCGGAAATCATCGCCCACTTCCAGGTGTTTTACGCCCAGCCCATCGATCAGCACCTGCTGGATGAATTCATCCGCGCTCAGCTCGCGCAGGCGGCGATTGAATGCCAGGCACAGTACTCGGTCGACGCCCTGCTCTTCCAGCAGCGCGAGCTTGTCGCGCAGGCGGGTCAGGCGCGGCGGTGCGCTATGGGGGGCGAAATACTCCCTGGGCTGCGGCTCGAAGATCACCACGCAACCGGGCAACCCCAGACGCGCAGCATGACGACTCAGACGCTTGAGAATCGCCTGATGCCCGGCATGTACACCGTCGAAATTACCAATTGTTGCCACGCACCCACGATGATGGGGACGCAGATTGTGCAGGCCGCGGACCAGTTCCATAGCGCTCGTTATCGGCAGATGGGTCAAAGCCGGAAAGTATACAGGGTTAGGGGGTGCGGCGTCATCGGGGAGGGCTATGGACAATCATGGCTGAACCTTGCCCTGGCTGATTGCCGGGCCATTGCTGGCAGGAGCGGGTTTCCTGGGATTGTCGAGCACCAGCTCGACAACGGCGTCTCAGGCGCCATCGCAGGTCGAGCCGGTGCTCGACCGTCCCAGGGCTCGGCAGGATCAGCGCCGCAGGTGCCGCATCCGCAAACCGGTGGCCACCAACGTGGCCACAAACACCCCGATACCCGCCACCACCAGAATAGCCATCTGCCAGGCCTTCTGCTGCCAGCCCCAGGCAAACCACTGCTCCACCCCGGGCGCCAGCCACAACACTACTGCCGCCAGCGCCGCACAGGCCAACACCAGCCGAATGATGAACAGCGGCCAGCCCGGCTGCGGCTGGTAGATACCCGCCTGGCGCAATCCCCACCACAGCATGCCGGCATTGAGCAGCGCCGACAGCGAAGTCGCCAGCGCCAGACCAACGTGATCCAGCGGCCAGACCAGGATCAGGTTGAACACCATATTGGCGCCCATGCAGATCATGGCGATCTTGACCGGGGTCTTCATGTCCTGCCGGGCGAAATATCCAGGGGCCAGCACCTTGATCAGCATGAAGGTCATCACCCCTACGGCATAGGCCCGCAATGCATTGGCGGCCTGCACCACGTCACGCTCGGTCATGGCACCATAATGAAACAACGTGGCGATCAGCGGCTCGGCCAGCAGCAACAGCGCCAGGGCCGCCGGCACACCGACCAGCAGCACCATGCGCACCGCCCAGTCCAAAGTGGCAGCAAAGGCTTTCGGGTCTTCCCCGGCATGCTGGCGCGATAGCGCCGGCAGGATCACCGTTCCGATAGCGATGCCAAAGGCGCCCAGCGGCAACTCAGACAGCCGGTCGGCGTAATATAGCCAGGAGATACTGCCGGTCTGCAGGAAGGACGCCAGCACCGTATCCAATAGCAGGTTGATCTGGCTGACCGACACGCCGAACAGTGCCGGCACCATCAAGGTCATGATGCGCTTCACGCCTTCATGATGACGATCCGGGCGCGGCACCGGCAGCAGCTTGATCTGCGCCAGGAATGGCAACTGGAATAGCAACTGCGCCACCCCGGCAATGAATACACCCCAGGCCAGCGCCATGATCGGCTGGTCGAAATACGGCGTCATGAATAGCGTCGCACCAATCATGCACAGATTGAGCAGCACTGGCGTGAAAGCCGGCACGGCGAAACGACCGTAGCTGTTGAGGATCGAGCCGCATAACGCCGTCAGGGAAATCAGAAACAGATAGGGAAAGGTAATGCGCAGCATATCGGTGGCCAGCGCAAGCTTCTCCGTCTGACCATGAAAGCCCGGGGCAAACAAGGTGATCAATACCGGCGCCCCGGCCACCCCGAGCAGCGTAATGCCCGCCAGTGTCAGCCCCAATGTGCCCGTCACCCGGTTTACCAGATTCTGCACCTCGGCCAGGGTGAAACGTGCGCGATACTCCGATAACACCGGCACGAAGGCCTGAGCGAAGGCCCCTTCGGCGAATAACCGACGCAGGAAGTTGGGGATCTTGAAAGCGATGAAAAAGGCGTCCGCCTCGGACTGGGAGCCGAAATAGGCAGCTACCACCACATCCCGCACCATACCCAGCACACGGGACAGCATGGTCATGATGCTGACTACCAGGCCGGAGCGCAGCAGGCTGGGGGCCTTATCGGCAGGCTTAACCGGTGGAACAGTATCAGTCATGTATCACATCAATAGGTCTGGTTGGATAAGCAAGAAGCGACATCCACTACTCCGTCATTTTCGGCACTGGCCGGGAATGCAGCTTGTGGTCCGGCTCCGGCGTTCCGGAGGATCCTTCGCGGGCGACGGCGCAATAAAAGAGACATTGCGTTATCTATCATTCGAGGCCTGGAGTCGTCCTAAAGAGCGCGATGATAGCGCTAACCGGATATACTTGGACACTTCACTGCGCCAGCCCGGTATCGAATAGAGGACACTGAACAATTCAGCGGCCTCTCCCTTGACATTGGTCACGCTCTACGGCACAGTACGCGACCTTATTTATACCCTAATTCACTAGATTTTCTGAGGAGCAAGACGGTGGCCAACTCACCTCAAGCCAAGAAACGCGCCAAGCAGGCCGAGAAGCGCCGCAATCACAATGCAAGCCTGCGCTCCATGGTTCGTACCTACATCAAGAACGTGATCAAGGCTATCGACGCCAAAGATCTGGAAAAAGCACAAGCTGCCTACACTGCTGCCGTTCCGGTCATCGACCGCATGGCTGACAAGGGCATCATCAACAAGAACAAGGCCGCTCGTCACAAGAGCCGCCTGAACGCACACATCAAGGCCATGGCTACCGCCGCTTGATTCGCGTTCCGCGTTGATACAAAAACCGGCTCATTGAGCCGGTTTTTTTGTGCCTGGAATAAAAGAGCCCGCTCACCTACCGAAAAGCCGGCGATGCGGGCCTTGCGGCCCGCCAGATGCCTAGACCAATACCAGGTTGTCCCGATGGACCAGCTCCGGCTCATCAACATAGCCGAGCACACTGACAATTTCCTCGCTGGACCGACCAATGATGCGCATTGCTTCCTGCGCCCCATAGTTGACCAGTCCCCGGGCAACTTCTCGGCCATCCAGACCGGCGCAGACAACCATCTCGCCACGCCGGAAATTGCCCTCGACCGCCTTGACCCCCACCGGCAGCAGACTGGAACACCCTCCCTCCAAGGCCCGCACTGCGCCTTCGTCGAGAACCAGCCGCCCACGCGTCTGCAGATGCCCAGCCAGCCATTGCTTGCGCGCCGCCAGCATGCCTTTTTCGGGCAACAACAAGGTACCCAACTGCTCTCCCGCCTTCAGCCGGGCAACCACCTGTTTGATGCGACCACCAACAATAATGGTGCTGGCCCCGGAACGAGCCGCCAGCCGCGACGCGCGCAACTTGGTTTGCATCCCGCCACGACCCAGCGCACCGGCACTGCCGCCAGCCATGGCATCCAGCGTCGGATCATCTGCCATGGCCTGAGAAATCAGCTCAGCTTCAGGATTGCTGCGTGGGTCAGCGGTGTACAGGCCATCACGATCAGTAAGAATCACCAACAGATCAGCTTCAACCAGATTGGTTACCAGCGCACCCAGAGTATCGTTGTCACCAAAACGGATCTCGTCGGTAACAACGGTATCGTTTTCATTGATGACCGGGATCACCCCCAAGTCCAATAAGCCGCGCAGGGTGCTTCGAGCATTCAGATAGCGCTTGCGGTCGGACAGGTCATCATGGGTGACCAGCACCTGGGCAGTGGTCAGCCCGAACTCTTCAAAGCTGCTCTCCCAGGCCTGCACCAGATCCATCTGCCCTACCGCTGCGGCAGCCTGCAACTGATGGATGCTTTTCGGTCGCTCACTCCAACCCAGCCGGGTCATGCCCGCCGCTACGGCACCGGAGGACACCAGCACTACATCCACCCCACTTTCACGCAGGGCCGCCATCTGCTGCACCCACACGGCCATGGCCTGGCGATCCAGACCACGACCATCACCGGTCAGCAATGCACTGCCAATCTTGATCACCCAACGTCGGGCGGCAGTCACCTTGTCACGCATGCAATTTCAGCTCCGCTCAGCGAACGTAGATAATTTCCGGGCCATCTTCGCCATCTTCATCATCGTCGTCGAAATCCTCTTCGTCATCGGTGATGCCAGCCTTGCGCCGCGCCTTACGATCATCCAGCTCCTGGATATGCGCCCGCGCCTCATCTTCGATGCGCTGGTCCAGCTCGGCAACCTCAGCAGCATATTCCTCATCTTCCTGCATACGCAGCACGCGCTCATCCAGCCAGTTCATGACTGCCTTGGCCAGCTCCTGAGTGCCTTCGCGCTCAGCCGCGGAAATGACGAATACCGGACCTTCCCACTCCAGCCGCTCGACCACATCATCGAGAATCGCCTGCTGCTCGTCTTCCAGTAACTGATCGCACTTGTTCAGCACCAGCCAGCGCTCGCGCAGGGTCAGCGCCGGACTGAACTTGCCGAGCTCATGGATAATGGTCTCGATCGCTTCCACTGGATCGCTCTGATCCAGCGGTGCCATGTCCACCAGGTGCAACAGCAGCCGAGTGCGCGACAGGTGCTTGAGAAAACGCGTACCCAGCCCGGCGCCTTCGGCGGCACCGGCAATCACCCCGGGAATGTCGGCAATGACGAAACTGCGCAACTGACCCACGTCCACCACACCCAGATTGGGCACCATGGTGGTGAAGGGATAATCGGCGACCTTGGGCGTAGCCGCCGAGACCGAGCGGATGAAAGTACTCTTGCCCGCATTGGGCAGGCCCAGCAGACCGACGTCCGCCAACACCTTCAGCTCCAGCTTGAGATCGCGCAACTCACCCAGACTGCCGTTGGATGTCTGCCGGGGAGCGCGGTTGACGCTGGACTTGTAGCGCGTATTGCCCAGGCCATGGAAGCCGCCCTGAGCCACCAGCAGACGCTGGCCTGGCTCGGTCAGGTCGCCGATGATTTCCTGGGTGCCGGCATCGACCACAGTGGTACCCACGGGGACTGGCAGAACCATGTCTTCACCCTTGGCACCCGTGCAGTCGGAACCACGACCATTCTCACCACGCTTGGCGTTGAAGCGGCGGGTATAGCGATAATCGACCAGAGTGTTCAGGTTGGGATCGGCTTCCAGGAAGATGGAACCGCCATCACCGCCGTCGCCACCGTCAGGACCACCCTTGGGGATGAACTTCTCCCGCCGGAAACTCATGCACCCATTGCCGCCATCACCGGCCTTTACCGTGATGGATACTTCATCTACGAATTTCATTGCGCTCCCCCTGAAGGGGTTGATTGAGGGGCCATTGAACAAGCCCTAAGCTACAAACAAAAAAGCCCCGTCGCAAGACAGGGCTTTTTGAAACCGGGATGCTATCAGCCGGCTACGACACTTACGTAGCGACGGTTGAACTCACCCTTGACTTCAAACTTGATCACGCCGTCAGCCTTGGCGAACAGAGTGTGATCCTTGCCCATACCAACGTTCTTGCCGGCGTGGAACTCGGTGCCGCGCTGACGAACGATGATGTTGCCGGCAGTAGCCTGCTGGCCACCGTACAGTTTCACACCAAGTCGTTTGGCTTCTGAATCGCGACCGTTACGTGTGGAACCGCCTGCTTTTTTGTGTGCCATGAGTTTATCTCCTCAATGCTTAGGCAGAGATGCCGGTGATTTTGATTTCGGTGTACCACTGACGGTGGCCCTGACGCTTCATGTGGTGCTTACGACGACGGAACTTGATGATACGAACCTTCTCGCCACGACCATGAGCGCTGATTTCTGCAGTCACCTTGGCGCCATCAACAACCGGTGCACCGATAGTGACGTCGTCACCGTTACCAACCAGCAGTACGCGATCAAATTCGATAGTGGAACCGGTTTCGGCTTCCAGCTTCTCTACTCTCAGGAATTCGCCTTCGGCGACCTTGTACTGCTTACCACCAGTAACAATTACTGCGTACATGTTGCTTTCTCCGTAATCCTGCTCACCCGGCGCTTGGGAATAATGGTTAGTGGCCGGCATGGCTGCAAGTGAACCCGCCTATCGGGCCCGAGCTTGCCATTGTCAAAACAGGGATGCTGTAAATCGGGTTTTCAGGGGCGGGGATTCTACCGACTTATCCTGCGCAACGCAATGCGCGGGCGGCTGTTTATGCGTGCGACTGCGCAGACCGCGCCACTCGCTTTCTTGACAGCACGCTGGCCGCCGCCTAGCATGCCGCGCAACCCTTCTGAAAGCGTGCTGTAGATGACCACCCTGCCCTTTTACACTGCGGTCACTGATGACTTCGAAGCTGTAAACCAGTTGATCATGCGTCAACTGCATTCCCGCGTCCCGCTTGTTGAGAAAATCGGTAGCTACATCATCAGCGCCGGCGGCAAGCGATTGCGCCCTCTTGTGGTCTTGCTTGGCGCCCGCGCCTGCGGCCTGACCGACGAACGGCCACACACCCTGGCGGCGATCATCGAGTTCATGCATACCTCGACGCTGCTGCACGACGATGTGGTCGATACTTCCGACCTGCGCCGCGGCCGTTCCACTGCCAATGCTCTGTGGGGTAATGCTGCCAGCGTATTGGTAGGTGATTTCCTTTATTCGCGCTCTTTCGAATTGATGGTCGAACTCAATGACATGCGCATCATGCGCGTGTTGGCCGGCGCTACCAACGTGATTGCCGAAGGCGAAGTGTTGCAGCTGTCCAAGATTCGCGACGCCAGCACCGACGAAGCCACCTATATGGAAGTTATCCGCAGCAAGACTGCCATGCTGTTCGAGGCTTCCACCCATACCGCCGCCCTGCTCGCCGACGCACCGGCCGAACAAACCGAGGCGCTGCGCCGCTATGGGGACGCGCTGGGTATCGCTTTCCAGTTGATAGACGACCTACTGGACTACAACGGCGATGCCGAAGCCATGGGCAAGAACGTCGGCGACGACCTGGCCGAAGGCAAACCCACCCTGCCGCTGATCTACACCATGCGCGAAGGCACGCCGGAACAGGCCAGCCTGGTGCGCAAGGCGATCCAGAAAGGCGGAACCGACGACATCGCAGTTATCCGTGAAGCCGTGGAAAACAGTGGCGCCCTGGAATACACCGCCAATCTGGCGCGCCAGCATGCGGATGAGGCGATCAGCCTGCTGCAGACCCTGCCGCCGTCAGTCTACCGGGATGCGCTGGAGCAGCTGGCACGGTTTGCGGTAGATCGTCAGTTCTGATTTGAAGCAATCGCTCCAGCAGCAATCCGACCAGACCATCCAACACGGGGCAACCGCAAGGTCGCCCCGCTGAAACGCCTTACAAAACCTGGATCAACTCGATATCGAAGATCAGTGTGCTGTGCGGCGGGATGCTGCCGGCGGCACGCTCGCCGTAGGCCAGGTTGGAAGGAATATACAGACGCCATTTAGCCCCTTCCTGCATCAGTTGCAGCGCCTCTGTCCAGCCAGCGATCACACCACCCACCGGGAACTCGGCAGGCTGACCACGCTTGTAGGAGCTATCGAACACTTCGCCGCTGATCAGCGTGCCTTCGTAGTGGGTGCGCACAGTGGAGCTGGCGGTCGGCGTCGCGCCGTTACCGGCTTCGATCACTTCGTACTGCAGGCCGGACGGCAGTGTTACCACACCGTCGCGGGCGGCGTTGCGCTCGAGGAATTCCAGGCCAGCCTTGCCGGCGGCGCGAGCAGATTCCTCGGCCAGCGCCTGCATCTTACCCTGCAGCGTCTGGAAAGCCGCCTGCATGGCTGCTTCGTCAACCGGGCTGGCCTGCTGAGTGTAAGCATCCCGCACGCCGTCCATGACCAGCTCGATCACCAGATCGGGGATATTGCTCGACAGCAGCTGGTCGCCCATTTGACGGCCAATGCCGTAGCTCACACGCTGTTCGTCGGTTTCGAAAGTATTGCTCATGACGGCTCTCCGGAAAAATGACCGTAAAGCCTGACACAACGTTGGTAAAAATTCACCCTCTGCGCTGCCGAACCTTACCGCGACGACTGGCGGCCCAGCGGGTACCGACAATGCTGCGCTGGGCGATCGAATAGGCTAAAATGCCGCCCTTTTCGCCCCCAATCCCAACCGAGACCCCGTCATGCTGGATAAATTGTTCCAACTCAAAGCCCATGGCACCACTGTGCGCACCGAGATTATTGCCGGTGTCACCACCTTTCTGACCATGGCTTACATCATCTTCGTCAACCCGGTGATGATGGCGGATGCGGGCATTGATCCGGGTGCGGCCTTCGTTGCCACCTGCATCGCGGCCGCCATCGGCTCGCTGATCATGGGGTTGTGGGCCAACTATCCCATCGCCCTGGCACCGGGCATGGGGCTCAACGCCTTTTTCAGCTACACCGTGGTCGGTTCGATGGGCTACAGCTGGCAAGTGGCACTGGGGGCAGTGTTCATTTCCGGCTTTATTTTCTTCCTGCTGAGCATCTTCAAGATCCGCGAGTGGGTGATCAACAGCATCCCCCTGCCGCTACGCTCGGCCATCGCTGCGGGTATCGGCCTGTTCCTGGCCTTGATTGCCCTGAAGAGCGCCGGCATCGTGGTGGACAATCCAGCTACTCTGGTGGGCGCCGGCGACATGACGCAACCCGGGCCGCTGCTCGCTTCCCTGGGTTTTGCCGTCATCGTCGCACTGGCCTACCGCCGGGTGACCGGTGCGGTAATGATCGGCATCCTGCTGGTCACCCTCATCAGCCTGGCGCTGGGCCTGACCAGTGCTACGGGTTTCGTTTCCGCGCCGCCGAGCCTCACTCCCACCCTGCTGCAGCTGGATATCGCCGGCGCCATGGAAGTGGGCCTGATCAGCGTGATCTTCGCCTTTCTGTTCGTCGACCTGTTCGACACCTCAGGCACCCTCATCGGAGTAGCGCAAAAGGCTGGACTGGTGGATAAGGAAGGCAAGCTGCCGCGCCTGGGACGGGCATTGATGGCCGACAGCACCGCCACCATGGCCGGCTCCATGCTGGGTACGTCCACCACCACCAGTTATGTCGAATCCACCGCCGGCACCGCCGCCGGTGGCCGCACCGGTCTGACCGCTTGCGTGGTCGCCGCACTCTTCCTGCTGAGCCTGTTCCTTTCTCCGCTGGCTGGCGCCGTACCCGCCTTCGCTACCGCACCGGCACTGTTCTTCGTTGCCGTGTTGATGACCAGCGGCCTGGTGCAGGTCGACTGGGAAGACCTGACCGAAGCAGCGCCCGTGGTGGTAACCGCGCTGGTCATGCCGCTGACCTTCTCCATCGCCAACGGCATCGCCCTGGGTTTCATTTCTTGGACCGCGATCAAGCTGTTGTCTGGCCGCTGGCGTGAGCTGAATCCGAGCCTGTATATATTGTCGGCCCTGTTCATCGTCAAACTCGGGTTCTTCAGCTGATGGGTACGGCATTCGATCCCGCTGGCTATGACCAGCAGCTTGAGGAAAAGCGCCAGCGACTGATGTCGCTGCTGCAGCCCTTCGCCGCACCCGAGCCGGAGGTATTCACCTCACCGCGCGAACATTTTCGTCTGCGCGCAGAGTTTCGCCTGTGGTACGAGCAGGGCCAGCCCCACTACGCCATGTTCGAGCCGGGCGACAACCGCCGGCCGATCCTGATCGAGCAACTACCGATCGCCAGCAAACGCATCAACGAGCTGATGATGCCCTTGCTGGAAGCCTGCAAGGCCGATCCGCTGCTGGGCCGCAAGCTGTTCCAGATCGAGTTTCTCACCACGCTGACTGGTGAGGCCCTGGTCACTCTGTGCTACCACCGCCCCATTGATGAAGAATGGGATGCGGCAGCCACGGCCCTGGCGCAACAGCTGGATATTCTGTTGATTGGCCGCAGCCGCGGGCGCAAACGGGTGCTGCAGCGTGATCACGTGCTGGAGGCGCTGAGCGTCAACGACCGCACCTGGCATTACCAGCAGGCCGAAGGCGGCTTCACCCAGCCCAACGGCCAGGTTAACCAGCATATGCTCGCCTGGGCGCAGGAGGTGGCCGATGATAATGCCGATGATCTGCTGGAGCTCTATTGCGGCAACGGCAACTTCACCCTGCCGCTGTCCACCCGCTTTCGCCGGGTACTGGCGACCGAACTGTCAAAGAGCTCGGTGCGCTCGGCGCTGGAGAATATCGCCCTGAACCAGGTGGATAACGTCACCCTGGTGCGCCTGTCCAGCGAGGAAGTCACCCAGGCCTTGACCGGCGTGCGCGAGTTCCGGCGGCTGCAGGGTATCGACCTGAGCGGCTATGACTTCGGCACCGTATTCGTCGATCCGCCCCGCGCCGGACTGGACCCGGCCACCCTCGAACTGGTCAAGGGCTACCAGCGTATCCTGTATATCTCCTGCAACCCGCAGACCCTGGCGGCCAACCTGGACGAACTGCATGAGACGCACCGTGTCGTCCGCTGCGCCCTGTTCGACCAGTTCCCCTATACCCATCACATGGAATCGGGAGTGCTGCTGGAGCGCCGCTGATTCAGCGCGGCGTCATCAACTGCAGCAGCGGCTCGTAGGCCTGGTGGGCGACCGGAATGATCCGCGCCGCCCGCTGCGATTGCAGAAAGACCTGCATCGCTGGCGAACGCTCGAGCATCAGTTCGCGAATCTGGGTTTTCAAGTCTTGACACAGCTCGCTGCTGAAGACGAAGGGATCATAGTGAATGGGTGCCGAGCGCCAGAGCACCCGTAGCGAATCGGTGGTGATAAGCCCGCGTCGGAGATACTCATCGGCACGTACGCTGGATACGAAAGCTGCCCCAACTCGCCCCAGCAACAGTGCATCCAATGCCTTGTCGTGTGATCCGGCATAGATCTGCCGATCGAAGTGCTGATGCAAAGGGCTGCCACCACTGACGGGGAATTCGCGGTGGGGGATCAGTGCTCCCGAAGTGCTGGCAGGATCGCTCAGCGCCAAGCGCTGCCCGCGGGTATCCTCCAGGCTATCCATGCCATTGTCGGCCCGCACCACCAGAATGGACTGGTAATAGTCCCCCGCCGACGAAAAATAACCACCCTGCATGGCCATGGAGGCAAAAGCCTCAATGCCGTCATTCTGCCGGTGCGCTGTGAGATAGGAGGCCGGACCGAGCAAGGCGATATCCGCACCACCGGAGACGATGGCATCAATTACGCTTTCATAGGAGCTGGAGCGCAGTATCTGTACTGGCATATCCAGCCCCTCGCTCAGCCACTCGGCCAGTGGCTGATATTCCTCGATAAGTTGGTCGATGTTCTTCACTGGCACCGTAGCGATGCTCAGTCCAGCCTGGCGGCAGTGCGCAGCGTCAGCCAGAACAACGGGAGCCTGCAGCGACAGCAGAAACACCAGACCACACAACAGGACTCTCATTCGGCATTGACCTTGGTGGCATGGAAACCACGCTCGAATTCAGCCACCTGTTCAGCGGGCATGGGCCGGCTGAAGTGATATCCCTGCACCAGGTCACAGCCGGCAAGACGGAGATAAACCAGTTGTTCTGGCGTTTCCACTCCCTCGGCCACCACCCGCAGCGACAGCCGCTTGGCCAGAGTAATGGTGAAGGACACGATCAGGCTGTCATCGTGGCTGTTGGATAACTGGGCGATCAGGCCACGGTCAATCTTCAGTTTGTTCACGGGCAGTGATTGTAGGTGCGCGAAACCGGCGTAGCCGCTACCGAAATCGTCCAGGCTTACTCCCAGCCCGGCAGCGCGTAGCGTTTCCAGGCTGGCAATAGCCATGCTTTCCTTCTCAAGAATAGCGGTTTCGGTAATTTCCAACTCCAACCGCCACGTTTCCACCCCCGTCTCAGCCAGTTGCCGCAACACCATACTGCTGAAATGCGGCTGACTCAGCTGTATCGCCGACACATTTACCGCCACCCGGGTATCGAGCCCTTCATCGCCCCAAGCGGCCAACTGCCGGCAAGCAAGCGTAATAACCTCCTCACCCAGCCCGATGATAAAGCCGCTGCGTTCGGCAATGGAAATGAAGCGGTCCGGGTAGATCAGCCCGAAATCAGGATGCTTCCAACGCACCAGCGCTTCGTAACCGGTGACCGACATCGAATCCAGGTCGATCTGCGGCTGATAGTGCAATACGAACTGGTGCTTTGCCAGCGCCTCGCCGAAGGCCTGCTCCAGATAGAATTCCTGCACATCGGCCACGTTCAATGACGGGTCGAAGAAGCGATATCGACCCCGGCCCGCCCGTTTGGCCGAGTACATGGCCGCATCCGCATGGCGAATCAAGCTGTCCACATCCTGACCATCACGCGGGCAGATACTGATACCGATACTCGGGCTGGTATTCACCTCGCTATCTTCCAATTGATAGGGCGCCGACAGCCGCTGCGTCAATTGGTCCACCCAACTGATGATCTGCTGCTCGGTGCGACTACCTGCCAATAGCACCACGAACTCATCACCACCGAAACGGGCCGCCTCGTCACCCGGCTCAAGCAGGCGGGTGATGCGCCCGGCAACTGCCTGCAACAGCAAGTCACCGATGCGATGACCGAGGGTATCGTTGATGGATTTGAACCGGTCCAGGTCGATGAACAATACAGCCAGCAGCCGTCGCCTGCTGCGTTGCTCAACCAGTTGCCGACTGGCCACTTCAATGAATTGCCGACGATTGAACAGCCCGCTGAGGTGGTCGGTGGAAGCGGCGCGGCTGCTGCGCTCATGTTCGCTTTCCAGGCGGGCGATCAACTGCTGGTTCTCCCCCTGCGATTGCTGCAAGGTGCGCAGTGCCGCCTGTTGGCCGTGCAGCATCCTGACCATCCAGAATACGCAGATCAACACCGCCAGGGTCATGACGCCATTGAACAACAACTGGCGCGATTGGCCGGCGCGAAATGACTGCAGTATCTCGTCGTACTGCTTGCTGATCACCACGGTGAAGCCATGCTGCGGCATGCCATGGAAGGCGCTTTGATAGAGCTTGCTGCCCACCCGCGAGGTGTACACGGCGCTACCATCCTGGCCAGGCGCCGGGCTCAGGGTCGCTCCGCCAATGATCACGCCACTGGAGTCGGCTCGCATGCGCTCCCTGTTGCTGGCATCCAGTAGCTGGATGAAGCCGGTCTGGCCGAGATCGATGTAGTGATACAGACTGACCAGATAGCCGATATCCATCTCCACCAGCATGACCTGGCCGTCACTGCCGGCCAGGGGAACGAGAAAGGGCAGACGCCAGTTGGGAAACGGCCAGTGCGTCTGGGCGTCGCCCAGGGCCGGCGGAATGAAAGGCTCGTTGGCCGTGACCTCGGTATCGCTATGCAACCTCTCAAGCCAGGCCGGTGGCAGCACCGCAAGACCGGCCTCATGACTGGCAAACAGTAACTGCCCCCGCGCCCCGAACACGCTCAATCGATTGAACACCGGGTCACCGGCCAGCAGCCTGGACAGGCGCTCGGCCACGTCACCACCCTGCTGTTGCTCACTGCGGTAGATACCACCGGCGGCCTTGGCACGGTCGGCCATCTGCCGCAGGTTCTCCGCAATAATGACCGACAGGTTCAGGTGCTCCGCTGCCTCGGCCTTCAGCCGCTCATCATGAATCTGGTCGTTGTGGTAGTAGAACATCACCCATAGAAACAGCACGATCAGCGCGCCCGATATGACGATGGCGCGCTGGACGAGACCGATTGGAACAGGCGAGCTGTGATGGTTGGCCATGGGGTACCGATTAGGAAAGAGACGCTATCAATCAGAATAGTGGCACAAAGGCATTACATAGAGATTGCAGCATCTTCTTGCCATGGCGCGAGGGCAAATGATCGGAACTGGCCGTTTGGCCAAAGGTCAGAAGTCTTTCCTACAACTACACACCGGGCTCGCCCTATGTGCTCGAAGCCATCGGCCAGGGCGCCATGGCCGGCTGCGAGCTGACTCTCAACGGCGCCAACGAGCGTACCGCCAGCGCAGCCTGCGCGATAGGTTCGTCATGGTAGGCAGCAGGCAATCGACCGGCTTCACCCTGGTGGAGCTGATGGTGGTGGTGCTCATCATCGGCCTGCTCGCGGCTGCCGCCGGTCCCTTTACCGGCGCCTGGACAGACAGCGCCAGCGTGCACAAGGCCCAGGGATATCTCGACCAGGCTGTTCGCCACGCCCGCGCCGTAGCACTGCGCAACGAATTCAAGGCTACCGGCGACGATCCCGCCGCCCGCCTGGTGTTCGATACTGGCAACCGGGAAATCAGGGTTTGCCGTGATCTGAACGATGCCAGCTGTCGGGACGCCTGGTGGAATGTGGACATCCCTGCCGGGGTCGAACTTGACCTGCCCGCCGGCAATGCCATCGAACTGACCAACCGGGGTTTGCCGACGCAGCCGGTGCGCATCCGCATTTCCCGGGGAGGCGAGAGCCATGACTATGTCCTTTAAGGAGCATGGTACTTCGCTATTGGAGGCCATGATCGGCATCCTGCTGGTGGCGACCATGGGGCTGGGTCTGCTCATGGTGATATCCAATACCCTGAGCATTCAATCCCACGGCATTACCGAGAACCAGATTCTCACCGGCCTGCGCAATCTGACCATGCTGGACGACAACGAGATAGTGCTGGGGGTGACCGGCAGCGATGGCGGCCGCCAGGCGCTGACAGTGCCGGTGCAGCGGATCGCGGTCGACTCGGAGGTGGTGATCGATATCGGCGGTGTCAGCCGGACCATCAGCGTGCCCGGCGAGCGCCTGGAGGTGCACAGCGAGGAGTACATTTCCGGCGACGGGCGCATCGTGGTGGCGCCATGAGGTCCGGCCGCAACAGGCAATGCGGTGCGACCCTGGTCAGTCTGATGGTCGGGCTGGTGGTGTCGATGGTCGCAGTGCTGGGCATGCTGGCCCTGTATCGCACCGCCGTGCAGGTAACCAGCGAATCCACCCGCTACGCCCGGGTTACCGGCGACCGGGCCGCGGCGATCATCAATGCCGAAACCCTGTTGCAAAATGCCGGCTATGGCATTGACGGGGCCGTCCTCGCCTCGGCCGTAGTGCTCTGTGACGACATCAGCGCTGGCAGCAATGGCTATCAACCCAGCAGCTGCACAGCTGCCATCGTCGATCAGCAGCAGCCGGTGATGATCTGGCGTTTCGCGACCCTGGCCGCGCCGCTGGGCAGTGGACCCGCCGCCTCTCGATGCGAAGGGCTGGCCATCGAGAATGGGCAACTGCTGTATCTGCACGCCCTGCCCTGTGCCAGCACCACCGCCCTGCCCAGCTGGTCGCATGACGACGTGTCGGTCCTGTTCGCCACCTCCGGACTGGCCGGTGGCGTATTTGCCGGAATCGAACTGGAAAGCGAGCCCTGCGCCGCCTTCGGCGTGGGCGGCACGGGGACAATCATGGCGACTCTGGAGGCTCATCACCCGATTACCGACGATCCCGAGGACTACCGCCCTACCGATCCGGCCACCTTTCGGCAGTTCTTCTCCCGCACCTGCCTGACCAATATCGGAGGAAGTTGAGATGCAGTCCCGGTTCCGGCAACGCGGCATCGCTACCATTCTCATTGTGGTGTTGCTGGGCTTTTCTCTGTCGGCAACCATCCTCGCCGGGCTGAGCCAGGTGCGCTCGTCACAGGAACTGGGCGTGAGCCTGCACAGCCAGACGGTGACCCAGAAGCGCGCCTGGTCCGCAGCCGAAGCGCTGCGCCAGTACCTGCAACAGACGGCCGATAACCATGAGGACTGGACGGCCTTCGTTGCCCAGTTCTCCCCGCAGATTCAAGCCTACCCGGACATTCGCATGACGGGCTTCGAGGGTCTGGAGGCCCGTTTTACCGGTGTCGACTTTACCGATAGCGAACATCTGCTGTTCTCGACCACCATTACCGCCACGACCGCGCCAGACACCCGCATCGCCACCAACAGCTCGCTGCAGCTGACCTTCGCCATCCAGCCGCCGACTGCCGGAGGCACCGGCCCGACGGGTCCACCGAGCCGCAATGTCATTCACTTTCACGACGGTCTCGATATCAGCGGCGGCATCAATATCCATGCGGAGGCAGGGGAGGAATATGATGTGTTCGTCGAGGGCAACGTCAATATCGGCAGCGTCTCTCTGACCGGCATCGATACCATTCGCTCAACCCATTCCATCGCCTATCAGGGCGGCTCCGGCGGTGATTTTCGGGAGCTGCATGCCAGTTGCGATGTCAGGGTCGCCAATGTCGACGGCTTCAATATCGAAGCCATCCGCGCCACCAATAATGTCTGTGTACAGAACACAGCGAGCACTTCACTGATCGAAGCCAACGGCTTCGTCACCGTGGCCGGCGGGCAGCACGGCGGCATCTGGGCCAGCGCCAATCACGACGGCGTCGCCAGCTGCGCCATCGGCTCCGCCCGGCACTGTTCGGGTAACACCTACGGAGTGAATATCGAATGGTCGACACCGGTACGACAGGTGCACACCAAGGGCCAGATTCGCGCCCGGGAAGCCGCCGCGACGGTTGATCGCTGGCGGGCGGAACAACAGATCCTGCTCGATAGCTGCCCGGACCAGCGCGCCGATATCGTCTCGCGGACAGGCGTGCAATTTCCGTCCCGGTGCACCGCCCGCGCCGTGGTCAATCCGCAACTGCGGTTATCCATTCCCCTGGTGCCACCCGTACTGATCGAACAGGCAATATTCGATGCCAATCAACTGCGGGACTCGGCGCACTATCTCTACCGTCGCCATAATGGCGCCACCCGGGTGATCATTCGCAACGTACGGGGAGTCCGCGACAGCGATGACCCGAGCAACCCGCCGGATGTTCGGGCAAACGGCTATTATCACCGGTCGGCACGGGACACTTCAGTCAACTGGAACCGCATGGTCGCCAACCATGCCTGCACCACGCCTGCAACCAGCATGGCGGACCGGGACAACTGCCGACGCCTGGCAACCGCGTTGAACGATACCACCGCCCTGCCCGCCTACGGCAGCAGTGGGTGGGTTCTCGATGGCGTCCATCATGCTCCCGGCGTAGTACTGCTGGAAGGCGATGTTCGGATTGCCAATGGTCACTACACCAATACGTTCATCGCCGCGGGCAGTCTGCAGATGGTCTCGAGCAGCAACAGCATCGCCGCACCAAACTATATCGGCCCAAGCTCCAGAACGGTGGCCATACCGGAATTTTCCAGCCCCAGCTTCCAGGGCGTATGCAGCAACACCTACAGTCTGGCGCCGGCGGATTTCTGCTCCGGCAGCAGTTTTGACTATTCTGCCCTTGGCGGGCTGGGCAACTTCGCCCTCCAGGCTGGCAGTTGCCCGCCGGGATCACCTGGCAGCTGTTCGCCTGCGCAATACATCGGTGGCAACATCAGCATCGCCGGTCCAGTGCTGGGGGCAATCAAGGCCGGCAACATGTTCAACACCTCCGGCAATACCCGGGTGGAAGGCTATGTCTCGGCACTGGCCCTGGGCAACACACAGGGCACCAGCAACCGCATCGGCAATCGCACCGTGATCGATCTGCGCCGCCTGCCCCCCGGCTATGACCCTACCGCCGGCGCGGTGGAAGGGGGATCGTCAGAAGGCGGCGGCGAGAACGGCGACGGCAGCGCAGGCACGCCGGGTATCGTTGAGCTGAAGTGGTCGCGCTATCTGTGAGGTGGATCAACGTGACAAGCGTGAACCCTCTCGCAGATTCAGCCCTTAGTCCTAGCAGCCTGGATTGGCTGCGGTACACTTTCCAGTTCCGGAGATACCAGATCATTTCCATTTAAACGGGCAGCACAGGCAGTAGCCCCTACACCAGGGAGGACTACGCCATGCGTTGTCGTGGATTTACCTTGATTGAAATCATGGTAGCGATCGCCGTACTGGCCATCCTGTTGTCCATCGGCCTGCCCGCCTTCGGCAGCCTGATCGACAACCAGCGCATGGACAGCAGTGTCAACAGCCTGCTGCGCAGCATCAACCAAACCCGCACAGAAGCCACCCGCCGCAACCGCCACATCACCATGGCGCCATTGTCAGGCGACTGGAGCAATGGCTGGAACATTTTCATCGATGCCAATAACAATGGCGCACTCGATGCCGGCGAGATCGTTCTGCATGAAGAGCTGCCCGCCCGCGTCCACCATGTGCATGTCAACTCACCGCTCGCCAGTTACCTGCGCTACAACGCTCAGGGCGAGTCGGAACTGTTGAACGGTGGTTTTCAGTCAGGAACATTTTCATTCTGTCCCAATGAGGCAGATGCCAAGGGGCGACAAGTGATCATCAACCGGATCGGGCGGGCGCGGCTGCAAGCGGCGGAGATCCCGGCAGCGAACTGTCCCAGCTAGATCATCAGCTATACAGCGATATCGGAGCAGTTATACTCCTTGCTTAAGAGGAAAAATAAAAACCTATAACCTCATGGAGACTGCTTCCCTTGCTGGGTCAGGATCTTTACCTATACGAGAGTATCAGCCTGCAGCTGCGTCGCCATATCGAGGGCGGCAGCTACAGACCTGGGCAGCGCCTGCCCTCCGTGCGCAGTCTCAGTCGTCTTTTCAACACCAGCGTCAACACCATAATCCAGTGCCTGCGCCAGCTTGAGCAGGAAAATTACATCGAAATAAGAGCCCGCTCGGGTACCTTCGTAGCCGCCTGCCCACCCGCGATTACCACGGGGGCTGCCGAGTTCGAATTCCTGCCGGTCGAGATATCGCTGAGCGATGATATTTTGCACTATATGGAACCCCATCATCAGCTCGACCTGATCCACCTGGGCATTGCGCTGCCCGACCCGCAATTGATGCCCATGGAGCGCATCATGACCACCCTGAGGGATATAACCCGAAAGCAGCCGCTTGACGTCTGGGACTACACCCACCCGAAAGGTCATCAGCGTTTTACGCTCCAGCTTGCCCGGCGTAGTCTCCACTACCCTAATCCGATTTCCCAGGACGATGTCATCATCACCAACGGCTGCATGGAGGCCATCGATCTCGCCCTGCGCACTGTCACCCGGCCAGGTGACACCGTAGCGGTTGAGTCTCCAACCTATTACGGCACCTTGCTCGCGCTGGAGGTGCTGCGGCGCAAGGTACTGGAAATTCCTACCGATCCGAGCCATGGCATTTGCCTGACAACACTTGAGCTGGCATTCAAGCATCGTCGCGTGAGTGCCTGCCTGGTATCGCCCAACGCGCAGAACCCACTTGGGTTCACCATGTCAGAGGAAAACAAACAGAAGCTGGTTGAGCTGGCCACCCATTACAATATTCCCATCATCGAGAATGATGTCTGGGGCGACACCCTCTACTCCGACGGAGCTATGCCGGCCAAGGCCTATGACCATGCCGGGATGGTTCTGTATTGCCATTCTTTCTCCAAGTCCCTGATACCGGGTATCCGGCTGGGCTGGGTGGCTCCCGGCCGCTTTCACCATCGGTTGCGCGAATTGAAACTGGTGAGCAGCATTACCACTGCATCGGCTCCACAACTGCTGCTGGCTCGGCTGATGGAAAGCGGATTCTATGCCCAGCATCTGGTCTCGCTACGCCAGCAACTGGCGGCCCAGGCTGATCGAGTACGCCAGGCAGTACTGGAATGGTTCCCACCGGGCACCTCGGTACAGCAACCCAGCGGCGGCTGTGTGCTATGGGTAGTTCTACCAGCGCATATGAATTCCCACTCATTATTTGAAGAAGCTCTACAAAGCGGAATTCATATTTTCCCAGGAAGCGTTTTTTCTCCCGGACAGCGATACGCGCACTGCCTGCGCTTGAATGTCGGAAAGCCAGTAAACCCAGCTGTATTGCAAGCCGTGCGCCGCCTGGGGGAGATCGCCCGAAGGGCTGGCCAGCCCCACGGAGGGGCCGACCTCTGAATGCTAATCCTGTCGTGACACACCGGTGTAATCGTCGCTATAACAGGGCTCATCCCCACAGACGTCGATCACCGAGCCATTACGTTGCATAAAGGCGGATTTCTGCAAGCGAGCTGCCACCGTATTGCGTGGCGAACTATGTGGATCCTTCCCGTAAGCGGGATTCGGTCCGGTATTGTTGGTCGGCGGGAATGGGTTACCATCCCAACCGCCACCCGGCCGTTCCACTTCCGCGCCGGAATCCCAGATCATGAGGGCGTGCCCATGGTGAGGGTATTGTTCGATACGCTGGATACCAAATAAGGGATTGGTGTCGGGGCTTTCCCCAAGCCGGGCAGTAGGCTCATGCACAGCGGCATCGATGGTCCGTGCAATGATCTCGGCACTCCATTGAGTTACCTGATAATCCCCCAGCGCCACATGCAACAGCACATGCTTGTCTGCCGGCGTGTTCGGTAGGTGTTGACCAGCAAGATGGCTCAGATAACCATTGTTTTCAGCGCGGTCCCAGAGCATTTGCATCAATGCAAAATTCAATGATTGATCCAGACCATCAGGATAGGCGGCGTAGAGTACTGGCGCGAAGCGTTGATTGAACGGACCATAGCGCCTCAGCAGCAGACTGTAGTTACTGCCTGGCACGCCAAGCACACCGCGGTGAATGTTGGGCGCTGTCGCCACCAGAGCGCCACCCAGGATGCCACCCTGACTATTGCCGTCGTAAAATACTTCCGCCGGATCGTATATCAATTGCCCGTTGTGCTTGAATTCACCAGCCGTCGCAAAACCGTCGGGATGGCGCATGAGCTCCGCCAGGTACATGAAGTTCAACAGACCCTGTTGGCTACGATCCAATTGTCGAGGCAGCCCGGTCAGATCCGCCATGATCTTATGGATATTACCTGCGAGAATGTCGTCCTGGGCCATGCCTATCCAATCGGTAGCGCAAAAGAGGATATTGTGCTTGTCCTGCATAGCGCGAACGTTACTGCTGCCGAACTCGCCCCCGCTGATGCTGTAGGTACTTTCCCCAAACAACCCGTGACCATACAGTGCGGCCCTCGCCGGTTGCACGGTCGGAGCGTTGAAGTCGGTCGCCTTGATCGGTACCTGACAGCGGAAATTGGCCTGGATCATACTGTTGCTATCCAACACTTCTGGCAGTGCATCTGGATCATCACTGGTGTAATTGAAGGATGCACCCACTCCGCCACCGGGCTCGTTAAGGTAGTTGGGCACGGCGAAAGTGCCCTTGATATTACGGCTGAGGCTGCCGGCGGGGTTATCCCGCACCTCGGTGATCTGGAAGGCAGGCGCACCGCCAGCCAGTCGTTCAAAGGCATCGTCACGAATGGCCAGTAGGCGCTCCGTGAGTGACTGCTGGCTGGCAATAGTGAAATCCCAAGCCAAAGTCAGTTCCTTGCGCTCTACCCCAGCCTCCTGCAGTACAGCAAAGATCTCTTCCATCGCATCACGACGCGCCTCGAAAACGGGCTCATCCGTATCGATCCTGTCCCGATAGGCCCTGAACAGTTCGTTGACTTCCAGCAGCTCGCCTTCAGCATCGCGTGCGTTACGGATCATCGCAATATAGCGTTGGCCTTCTTTAAAGTTCTCAGCAGGCCGGATAATAAGAGCCTGCTCGGCGGGGTCCGGGTTATTTACATCCAGTTCAGCCCAGATAAGCTGCGGCTCCAAGGTGGCTGCGTTAATGACCATAATGGGCGCATCCGGCTCAAGGGATGGTTCCACGTCGGTAATCTTGGCAGCGCCGGTCTGCTCCAGATCAATACCGGGCAGGTGGGCCAGCAACATGGAACCCGGGGAGAAGCCATCATTGCGGTTCCACTGGGCAGGCCCCATAGGAGAGGCTTCGGTGGTCTTGATAGGTACGTAGCGGGTATTTTCAGGTGAAACGGGTAGGTCTACCGGTTGCGCAACTGGCATACCGCGGACATCGAAATTAGCCCTCAGTCCGGTAGGCGTACCATTATCCTGGCGAGTGAAGAAATTATTGGGGAAAGGATAAAGGCAATTGGCTAGAACGGTGTGATCGCAGTAGGTGGCCGACTCCACTTCAAAACCACTCAGATCCACTTTCTCGGCGGGTCTGGAGCTACTGGATCCTCCTGAACTCCAGCAGCCCTGGAGCATCAACAGACCACAGGCCGTTGCGAGAACGATACGCTTGTGATGCATGACTGTTTCCTTTAATTGTTGTTGTACATGCAGATTAGATAATACCCACTCAGGAAAACAGGCACAGTTGGGTGCAAACCACTCAAACAGTCAGTGGGTCTCATTCGTCGCGCTGTTTCAGTCAGATCAGACAATCTGTACCTGTTTTCCCTCCAGAGGGAGGCATAGGATCAAGGCTCCATAATAAGAAGACAGAGCGAGCCATTATGAAACCTGCAAAATTCTATTGGCTGCCCGGCGCAGCCAGCCTGCTAGTGATCGCCTTGACGGGATGCCTGAGTTCCGGAGGCTCAAGCTCCCGCTCCGACAATGCCCCTGACCTAGAGCTGAGCGTATTGTCCAGCGCAGCAGACCAGGTCAGCGGCGGCAGCGTTCTGGTTACGCTGGATGGCGATGCTGCTCAAATCGACGAGGAGCTGGATCAGCTCGAGTTCTGGATCAATGATCAGGAAGTGCAGCCCGCGCGTCTCAGCCGCCACAACGATCGCCTGGAAATCCTGCTTGAAGGGTTGGCGCAGGGAGAGAACCAACTGGAGTTGCACCATGCCAAGCATGGTCCATTGCATGACATTGCCCTGACCAATCATCCAATCACCGGACCTATCTTCTCCGGGCCGCAGCAGTATCCTTTTGTCTGCACCTCGGTTTCCGAACTGGGTAGGCAGCCGCTGGTGGATACCGAGGGTGACGCTGGATTCCCGGTGTACGACGACAATGGTACGCAGGTCGGCTTGAGCAAGGATTGCTCGATTGAGCCCTACGTGGTGTTTCTATACCGGACCAATGCCACCAACCCTACCTATCGACCCTTGCCAGCGGATGGTTCGCGCCCCGCTGATATGGCCACCACCACCCTCACCGATGGTCGGGTAGTGGATTTCATCGTCCGCCAGGAGCGCGGCACCATCAACCGCTTCCTCTACAGTTTCGCTACCCTCGCTACGCTGGGGGATGCCGCCGATGCCGCAGCAACGGACAAATGGAACGGGCGTCTGCTGTTCCACTTCGAAGGTGGCGTCGCCATTGGCCATACGCAGGGGCGAGTCAGCGGTAGGGCCCTGGCGCCGGAAGTGCTGGGCAAAGGCTACGCGGTCATTTACTCGTCGGGCACCCGTACCAACGCCCATTACAACCTGCAGGTGGGTGGCGAGACCGCGCTGATGGTCAAGGAGCATTTCATCAAGCGCTTCGGCACCCCGGATTACACCGTTGCCATTGGCGGATCGGGTGGCGGTATCCAACAATATGTCTATTCGCAGAACCACCCGGATCTGCTGGATGCTGGTGTGCCGCAATACTCCTATCCCGACATGGTCACCCAGACAATCCACATCGGCGACTGCGAGCTGCTCGAATACTATATGGACGCTACCGACCGCAACAACCCGTTCTGGCGCACTACCGCCAACCGTAGCCTGCTGGTCGGGTTGAACTCGACCGACGCCTACCCTGACCCCTTTGCTGGCGCAAAAAACATGCTGGGCTATAGCACCGCACCCGGCATGACCGAATGCATCCCCGCTTGGCGTGGCTTGACGCCGTTGGTGATGAATCCGCACTACGGCCAGGCCACAAACCAGGGGCAGATGCAGCCGCCCGGTGTGATGAACGATGTGCAATGGACCCATTATGATGACCTGCGCAACATCTACGGGGTCGATGACAATGGCAACCCACGCACCCTGTTCGACAACGTGGGCGTGCAATATGGGTTGAAGGCACTGAACGACGGAGATATTACCCCTGCCGAGTTCCTCAAGCTGAACAGCCAGATCGGTGGCTGGAAGCATCCCAACGAGATGATTCAAGAGGGCTTCCCGTTCATCGGCACCGAGGCTGACGTCCTGGAGGACCCTTCCCGGTTCGACCCCTGGAGCAGTCGCAACATGCGCTTGAGCCCGGATGGCAACAGCCCGGCTCCACGTACCGAGGGTGACCTGCAGGCCATCAATGCCGCCTATGAATCGGGCATGGTATTCGATGGGCAGCTGAACATGCCGGTTATCGACTGGCGGCATTATCTGGAAGAAGTGCTGGATATGCACAACAGCCATCAGTCCTTCTCCGCCCGCCAGCGTATCCGCAACCGGATGGGCAACTCGGACAGCCAGGTGATCTGGTTCACCGATGCCCGGCCAACCGACCTGAGCGATCCCGACGAGCCGCAGCCGCGGGAGGATTTCGACCAGACCTGGATGGCTCTGGACGTATTGCATGAGTGGCTGATGAATATCCGCGCCAACCCGGAGGACGGCATCGCCGGCAACAAACCTGCCGCGGCAGTGGACAGTTGTTTCGAAACCAATGGTGACCTGAAAGCTGCGGGACAGGATGTATGGGACGGCATACTGGATAACAGCCCCGCCGGGGCCTGTACTAACCTGTTCCCGACCTACACCACGTCACGGATGATCGCCGGTGGGCCGATCGAGGGAAGCATCTTCAAGTGCGCGCTGAAGCCGGTTAGCACTGCGCTCACGGACGGCACCTATGGCAGCTGGAACCCCACCACCGAGCAGGTAGCTGAGCTCAATGCCATCTTCCCGCAAGGCGTTTGCAATTACGCTCAACCGGATCAAGGCAGACCCGGCAGTTGAAGCCGAGCCGGTACGCCCTGCGGGCGTACCGGCACTGCCGTCTCAGGTACGGTATTCGGCGTTGATACGTACGTACTCGTGAGACAGGTCGGTGGTCCAGATGGTCTCGCTGAACTCGCCCCGGCCCAACTCGATGCGGATGGTGATTTCAGCCTGGGCCATCACCCGAGCGCCCTGCTCTTCGGTGTATTCCGCGGCGCGGCCACCATTGCGGGTAATGCAGACCTCATCGAGATATACGTCGATGCGCTCCACATCCAGATCCGGCACTCCGGCGTAACCAACCGCAGCCAGAATTCGACCCCAGTTCGGATCGGAGGCAAACAGCGCAGTCTTGATCAGCGGTGAATGAGCCACGGCATAGGCCACATCCAGACACTCGTTGCGGTTACCGCCACCGTTGACCTGCACGGTAACGAACTTGGTGGCGCCTTCGCCATCGCGCACGATCGCCTGCGCCAGCTCCAGTATGACGGCATTTACCGCTTCGGCCAGTTGGGCATATTCACTGCTCGCCGGATCGGTGATTTCTGCCATCGCCGCCTGACCGGTGGCGATCAGCATGCAGGAGTCGTTGGTGCTGGTGTCACCGTCGATGGTGATGCGATTGAAAGACAGATCGGCGGCCTGACGCAGCAATTGTTGCAGTACCGGCTGCGCCACCTTGGCATCAGTCGCCACGTAGCCGAGCATGGTCGCCATGTTCGGGCGAATCATGCCGGCGCCCTTGGAGATGCCGGTAATGGTCACCGTCTGGCCTGCCAGTTTGATCTGCCGGCTGGCACCTTTGGGCTGGGTGTCGGTGGTCATGATGCCTTCGGCGGCCATGGCCCAGTTATCCTCAGCCAGGTTCGCCAGCGCCTGGGGCAATACCGCAATGATCTTGTCCGCTGGCAACAGCTCACCGATGACCCCGGTACTGAAAGGCAAAACCTGGTCCGGCTCGACACCCGTCAGTTCGGCCAGGGCAGCGCAGGTCTTCAGCGCTGCGGCCATACCGGGTTTGCCGGAGCCGGCATTGGCGTTACCGGTATTGACCAGCAGATAGCGTGGCGCCTGAGTCAGGTGCTGCTTGCACAGGGTAACCGGTGCGGCGCAGAAGGCATTGGTGGTAAACACCCCGGCGATCGCCGTGCCCGGCACCGCCTCCATCACTACTACATCTCGGCGCCCAGGCTTCTTGATACCAGCAGAGGTAATACCGAGACGAAACCCGGGAACCGGGTGCAGAGCGGGAAGAGGACCGAGTCCGACGGGCATGAAAGGAACTCCAGAAATAGAATAGGTAGAAACTGAATGGCACTTACTTAAGGTTTTTTACAATTGGCATTCCACCATACTCCGCCATCCTTGGCGCAGGCCGAGGATGACGGGGTTGAGGGTCTACTCCCGACAGGGCGGGACGTCGTAATCAGCCGATCTTGCCGTGACACTGCTTGTATTTCTTGCCCGAGCCACAGGGGCAAGGGTCGTTCCGGCCGATCTTGGGGCCGTCGCGGGTGATCGGCGTACCGGGCATTGAGGTTGCCGGTTCACCGGTCTGCTCCTCAGCCTGCGCTTCTTCGCCGACTCCAGGCAGCTCCTCATGCTTGAACTGCATACGCTTGGCCAGCTCCTCGGCCTGCTGACGCAGCCGGGCTTCTTCCGCGGCCGGGTCTTCCCGACGTACCTGCACGTGGCTGAGCACACGAATGGTATCGTTCTTGATCGATTCGAGCATTTCCTCGAACAGATTGAAGGCCTCGCGCTTGTATTCCTGCTTCGGGTTTTTCTGGGCGTAGCCGCGCAGATGGATGCCCTGACGCAAATGGTCCATTGTAGCCAGGTGTTCCTTCCACAGATCGTCCAGTACCCGCAGCAACATCTGCTTCTCGAACGAACGCAGTGCTTCCGGTCCGGTCAGTTCTTCCTTCTCGGCGTAGGCGTTGTTCAGTTCATCCTGCACGCGCTGACGAACGCCTTCTTCGTGCAGGGTGTCGTCCTCATCCAACCACTGCTGAATGGGTAGATCCAGCGCCAGTTCGGTACGCAGGTGCTGCTCCAGGCCGGGGATATCCCACTGCTCGGGTACGCTCTGCGGCGGCATGTATTGGCTGATCGTATTATTCACCACATCCGCACGGATGGCCTTGATCGTCTCTTCCACGGAGTCCGCGGCGAGAATCTCGTTGCGCTGGGTATAGATCACCTTGCGCTGCTCGTTGGCCACGTCATCATATTCCAGCAGCTGCTTGCGGATATCAAAGTTGCGGCCTTCGACCTTGCGCTGGGCCTTCTCGATGGCGTTGGTGACCATGCGATGCTCGATAGCCTCGCCCTTCTCCATCCCCAGCGCCTTCATGAAGTTCTTCACCCGATCCGAGGCGAAAATACGCATGAGGTTGTCTTCCAGCGACAGGTAGAAGCGGCTGGACCCCGGGTCACCCTGACGGCCGGAACGACCACGGAGCTGGTTGTCGATACGGCGGGATTCGTGGCGCTCGCAGGCGATGATATGCAGACCGCCGGCATCCAGTACCTGCTGGTGGCGTTCCTGCCATTCGGCCTTGATCTGATCAATTTGCTCGGGGGTGGGGTCTTCCAGGCTGGCGATTTCCGCTTCCCAGCTACCGCCGAGGATGATATCGGTACCACGACCAGCCATGTTGGTGGCGATGGTTACAGCGCCCGGCCGACCGGCCTGGGCAATAATCTCAGCTTCCTTCTCGTGATACTTGGCGTTGAGTACCTGGTGCGCGATGCCTTCCTTGTTCAGCAGCTGGGACACTACCTCGGAGGATTCGATCGAGGCGGTACCCACCAGCACCGGACGCCCGCTCTCCTGGCATCCCTTGATGTCGGCGGCAATGGCGGCGAACTTCTCACCGATGGTCAGGTACACCAGGTCGTTGTAATCCTTGCGGATCATCGGCTGGTTGGTAGGAATAACCACCACGTCCAGATTGTAGATCTGGCGGAACTCGAAGGCTTCGGTGTCAGCGGTACCGGTCATGCCGGCCAGCTTGTTGTACAACCGGAAATAGTTCTGGAAGGTAGTCGAGGCCAGGGTCTGACTCTCAGCCTGTATATTCAATCCTTCCTTGGCCTCGATGGCCTGATGCAGCCCCTCGGAGAGGCGGCGACCCGGCATGGTGCGGCCGGTGTGCTCATCAACCAGCAACACCTGGCCGTCCTGCACGATGTACTCGACGTCGCGGTGGAACAGAGTGTGCGCGCGCAGGCCCGAGTGTACATGGTGCAGCAGGTTGAGATTCTGCGCCTGGTACAGGCTGTCGCCTTCGGCCAGCAGGCCTTCGCGGGTGAGCAACTCCTCGACGTACTGATGGCCGTCTTCGTTGAGCTCGACCTGACGGGTCTTCTCATCGATGAAGTAATGACCGTCCACGCCCTCTTCGCCCTCTTCCGCCCTGACGCCGCGCTTGAGCAGCGGGATCAGTTTGTTGATGGCAGTGTAGAGCTTGGAGCTGTCCTGCGCCGGGCCGGAAATGATCAACGGAGTCCGCGCTTCGTCGATCAGAATGGAGTCCACTTCGTCGACAATGGCAAAGTTCAACTCGCGCTGGAATTTGTCTTCCAGGCGGAACGCCATGTTGTCACGCAGGTAGTCGAAGCCGAATTCGTTGTTGGTGCCGTAGGTGATGTCGCAACGGTAGGCAGCACGCTTTTCCGCCGGGTCCTGGAAAGGCACGACCACCCCGACGCTGAGGCCAAGGAACTCATGCAGCGGACGCATCAGGTTGGCGTCGCGGCGGGCCAGGTAGTCGTTCACCGTGACCACATGCACACCCTTGCCGGACAGCGCGTTCAGATAGGCTGGCAGGGTGGAGACCAGCGTCTTGCCCTCACCGGTCTTCATCTCGGCGATCTTGCCTTCATGCAGGACCAGACCACCGATGAGCTGCACATCGAAGTGCCGCATGCCCATCACCCGCTTGCTCGCTTCACGCACCAGGGCGAAAGCTTCGGGGAGGATGGAGTCGAGACTTTCGCCTTTGCTTACCCGTTCCCTGTATTCAACGGTCCGGGCTTTGAGCTCGTCATCGCTCAGACCGTTCAAGCCTTCCTCGAGTGCATTGATGGCATGAACGATCTTGTTCATGCGTTTCAACTCACGCTCGTTCTTGCTTCCAAACATCTTCTTCAATAAAGGCGCAAACATAATCGACTTCGATATCCATGTGATGATGGCAAGGCTGGCCCGTGCGCAGGCCATTCACCGAAAAAACCATTCTACTCTGAAAGTCTGGAGACAATAAACCGCCGTTGCGGCAGAGCAGATGGCGGCGAGCAAAGGGGAAGACCCGAAGACCCGGCATAAGCCGGGTTTGGGTGAGTAAGGCAGGGAGTTATTTCAGGGCGAGAAAGCGTGCCGGATTGATGGCCATGCCGTTGTGGTAGACCTCCAGATGCAGATGCGGTCCGGTTGAGCGACCTGTCGAGCCGACGGTTGCGACCTGCTGCCCCTTCTTCACCAACTCACCTTTCTTGACCAGCAAGTCCTGGGCGTGAGCATAACGGGTCTTGTAGCCACCCGCATGACTGATCTCAATCATGTTGCCATAGGCGCCACGACGGCCGGAGAACGTCACCACGCCCGCTCCCAGGGCATGAATCTCCGTACCTCGCGGAGCAGCGAAATCCAGCCCCGAATGCATGGCCGAGCGACGGGTGATGGGGTCGGTGCGCCGACCGAAGCCGGAGGAAATATAACCGGTCTGCACTGGAATGAAATCCAGCATGGCATTGGCGTCGTTGTGCCGGTTGAGCATCAACTCTTCCAGCAGCCGCAATTGCTGGGTGCGATCGTCGATCCGGGCAGACAGGCGATCAAGCACCGTCTGAATGTCAGCACCCTCATAGGAGTCGCTGTGGCTCGGCAACTCCGGACCACCCATGCCAGGGTCGGTACTGAAGTTGAATTCGCCGTCAGACAGGTCGGCCAGTTCGGTAAGTCGTTCACTCAGGGCGTCAAGACGCGACAGCCGGGTCTGCAACCGACTCAGCTGCTGAGTCATGTGCTCCAGCTGTACCTGGGATTCTTCCTTTATATAGTCGCTCTCAAGCTCATACCCTTCGAGAGACTGCTCCCAGATCTGTTCATAATCCAGCGCGGCACTGGATTCTTCAATGGCCTTGCCGGCCCCGCTTAACTGCCAGGTTATCACTGCGGCGGCAATCGGCATGGCGAGCACCGCCATGATGCCGGAAATGACCCAGGGCGAGCCGAGCGTCAGTGCCTTGGTAGCACCCTCGCGCCCGGTAAGAATGATGATGTTCAATATTGTAGATCCCCAAAATCTTCCTGCGGTTCTGGTACGATGACCGCTGATTCAGCCACTCCGGACGACACGATGTCTTTTCATCCTCTGCATGCCCGTCGCCGGCGACCTGCTAAGAACCCACTCCACCCTGAAGGGCCTTTTCAATCAGGCAAGGGCCGTAGAACGATTGCAGATTCTGCTCGAATCCGTACTCGAACCCGCCGCCAGAGAGCATTGCCGCGCAGCATCCTATCGTGATGGCGTGCTTCGGTTGCTGGTGGCCGACAGTCAGTGGGCAACCCGGGTCCGATATCAGCAACGACGCCTCATCCGACAACTTCAGGCTTACGCGGAATTCGCCACCTTAACGAAAATCCACTGCAAGGTACAACCGCCATTGGTCAAAAAAGCACCACCAGTTCGCAAAATGAGGCGATCGGCGGTGGCAGCGGATAGTCTGAGCGAGACCGCAGGCCATATCAGCGACCCGAATCTGCGCTCGGCATTGGAACGCCTGGCGCGCCACCATCGCGGCGAATCAGACGAATAAAAAACGGCCACCGAGGTGGCCGTCAAACGAAACGAGAAAAAATCAGACCGCAGCGGCCGGGCGCATGAAGGAGATGGGCGCGGTTCCGGCATCTTCAAAGGTGACTATTTCCCAAGCATCGGCATTGGCCAGCAGCGCGCGCAGCAGCTTGTTGTTGAGCGCATGCCCCGACTTGAAGCCGCGGAATTCGCCCACCAGGCTCTTGCCCAGCAGATAAAGATCGCCGATGGCATCGAGAATCTTGTGCTTGACGAATTCGTCCTCGTACCGCAGGCCGTCTTCGTTGAGTACGCGATACTCATCCACCACGATGGCGTTATCCACGCTGCCACCCAGCGCCAGGTTCTGCGAGCGCAGGTACTCGATATCCCGCATGAACCCGAAAGTCCGGGCGCGGCTGACTTCCTTGACGAAAGACGTGCTGGAGAAGTCCACGCTGGCAAACTGGCTCCGGCCACGGAAGACCGGATGATCGAAGTCGATGCCGAACGATACCTTGAATCCCTCGAAAGGAACGAAGGTAGCCGTCTTGCCCTCTTCTTCAACCGTGATTTCACGCTTGATGCGAATGAACTGTTTCGGAGCTTCCTGTTCCTCGATGCCTGCTGACTGAATCAGGAATACGAAAGGACCGGCGCTGCCATCCATGATCGGCACTTCGGGGGCACTGAGCTCTACCACGGCGTTATCGATACCCAGACCGGCCATGGCTGACAGCAGGTGCTCGACAGTGTCCACCTTGACACCATCCTTGATCAGGGTGGTAGACATGGTGGTTTCGCCCACGAATTCCGCACGCGCCGGGATCTCGACCACAGGGTCGAGATCGGTCCGGAGGAACACGATGCCGGTATCCACCGGCGCCGGTTTCAGCGTGAGGTAAACCTTCTCACCCGAATGCAGGCCAACACCGGTGGCCCGGATGATGTTCTTCAGTGTGCGTTGTCTGATCATGCTTGAACTGGCTTCCGCTCTAGTTGCGAATAATTTTCAACAAGTGGCGCACATCATAGCAAAACCCGCCTTCGTTGAACACTAATCAGCCCTATTCCATCGATTGATCAAATCAATCTGCCTGACGACGCAGGAAGGCCGGGATGTCCAGATAATCCAGGTCTTCAGCCGGCTGGGTCAGACGTGCCGCGGCTGCACTGCCGCCCGCGTTGGAATTGCGCATGACGGTCGGGCGGTCCAGATCGCGGTAGTTCGGCGCGGTCGCATCCGACTGACGGGCTGCTGCCGGTGCCGGAGTATTATCTACCACCTTCACTGGTTTCTCCATGCGCGCGCCCAGACCGGTGGCGACCACGGTGACCCGCAGCTCGTCGCGCAGCTCGGGATCGATCACGGTGCCGACCACTACAGTGGCGGTTTCCGAGGCGAATTCCTCAACGGTATTACCCACTTCCGAGAACTCGCCCAGGGACAGGTCCGGACCAGCGGTAATATTGACCAGGATACCGCGGGCACCCATCAGGTTGACATCTTCCAGCAGCGGGCTGCGGATTGCCGCTTCGGCAGCTTCACGGGCACGGTTCGGGCCGCTGGCGTGGCCGGTACCCATCATTGCCATACCCATTTCGCTCATCACGGTCTTCACGTCGGCGAAGTCGACGTTGATCATGCCGGGGCGGATGATCAGGTCAGCGATGCCCTGTACCGCGCCCAACAGTACATCGTTGGCTTTGCTGAAGGCCGACAGCAGGCTGGCGTCCTTGCCCAGAACGGTCAGCAGCTTCTCGTTGGGGATGGTGATCAGCGAGTCGACGTGTTGACCCAGCTCGCGGATACCTTCTTCGGCGATCTGCAGACGCTTGCGGCCTTCGAACGGGAACGGCTTGGTCACTACGGCCACGGTCAGGATACCCATTTCACGGGCGACCTCGGCCACGATCGGCGCCGCGCCGGTACCGGTACCACCGCCCATGCCGGCGGTAATGAATACCATATCAGCACCCTGCAGCACTTCTGCGATACGCTCGCGATCTTCCATCGCGGCTTCGCGGCCGACCAGCGGGTTAGCGCCGGCACCCAGCCCCTTGGTCACGGCCGAGCCCAGTTGCAGCACGGTGCGCGCGGTCATGTTCTTCAGGGCTTGAGCATCGGTATTGGCGCAGATGAAATCCACACCTTCAACATTGTTGACCACCATGTGCTGCAGGGCGTTGCCACCGCCACCGCCGACACCGACGACCTTGATCACTGCGTTTTGCGGGAGGTTATCAATTAATTCAAACATGGTCCCATCTCCTCGAGTCTGACACTCGTCTTGTTTCATCTGGTTTCGTTTCGTTTGGTACCGCTTGCCGGGTTACCCCCGGCTGCCCGCTTGTGCGGGTCTGTTAAAAATTCCCCTTGAACCACCGCTTAACTTTGATCAGCGGCGACTCCCTGCTCTGCTCCGAGCTACTTTGATTGCCATCGGCATGGTGCTTCATGCCGTAGTGCAACAGCCCCACCCCCGTTGAGTAGATGGGGTTGCGCACCACGTCAGCCAGTCCCTTGAATTCCTGCGGTACGCCCAGGCGCACCGGCATATGGAATATCTCTTCGGCCAGCTCGACAGCACCTTCCATCTTGGCGGTGCCGCCAGTCAGTACGATGCCGGCCGGAATCATGTCTTCGTACCCGGACCGGCGCAGCTCGGCCTGGATCAGGGTGAACAGTTCGTCGTACCGCGGCTCGACCACCTCCGCCAGCGCCTGGCGTGACAGGTCCCGCGGCGGGCGTTCACCCACGCTCGGAACCTTGATGGTCTCCTCCGGGCCGGCCAGTTTGGCCAGTGCGCAGGCGTAGCGGATCTTGATCTCTTCAGCGTGCTGGGTCGGGGTGCGCAGGGCCATGGCGATATCATTGGTCACCTGATCGCCGGCAATCGGAATCACCGCGGTATGGCGGATCGCGCCCTCGGTGAAGATGGCGATGTCAGTGGTGCCACCGCCGACATCCACCATGCACACGCCCAACTCTTTCTCATCCTCGGTCAGCACCGAGTAGCTGGAGGCCAGTTGTTCGAGGATCACGTCCTCGACTTCCAGGCCGCAGCGACGGATGCATTTCTCGATGTTCTGCACTGCATTCATGGCGCAGGTGACCAGATGCACTTTGGCCTCCAGCCGCACGCCGGACATGCCACGGGGCTCGCGGACGCCTTCCTGGTTATCGATCACATATTCCTGCGGCAGGATGTGCAGCACTTTCTGATCAGCGGGAATGGCTACCGCCTGGGCTGCATCCAATACACGCTCAATATCCGCCTGCACCACCTCGCCCTCACGAATGGCCACGATGCCATGGGAGTTCATGCTGCGGATGTGGTTACCGGCGATGCCGGCGAACACCGAATGAATCTGGCAGCCAGCCATCAGCTCGGCCTCTTCGATGGCGCGCTGAATGGACTGCACGGTGGATTCGATATTCACCACCACGCCCTTCTTCATGCCGCGGGACGGATGCGAGCCGATGCCGACGATTTCCAGCTCACCGTCTGCGCCGAACTCGCCGACCAGAGCGACTACCTTGGAGGTGCCGATATCCAGTCCGACGATCATCCTGCTACCCTGCTTGCTTGCCATGATTACTCGTTACTCCCCGATTGAATCGTTGCAGGCTCGCGCCATGCCACTGCCATGCCGTTGCTGTAGCGCAGATCGACCCGCGCAATGAGTTCGCGGCGGTCCGACAGCATCAGCTTGTCGATGGTCAGAAAGCGCTGCATTTTTTCCACCACATCCCCCTGCCCCAGCAGGATCTCGATTCCTTCGCGGGTGGTCAGGAACCAGCTGCCGCGGTCCCGTAATTCCAGTTGCGCCACGCGATGCCCGTAGGGCCGCAGTAGCCGGTTGAATTGCTGATAGGTCTGCATCACCCGGCGCTTGGTCCGTTCCGGCCCGTTCAACAGGGGCAAACCTTCAAAGCTGTCGATATGCTCTGGCACAAAGGCCCGTCCAGCGTTGTTCAATAGTGCTGAATCCCCCCACCGCGCCACCGGCAGGTGCTCGTCCAGCGTGATCACCAACTGGTCCGGCCAGACCCGCGTGACCGCTGCGCTGGCGACCCAGGGCATGGCGATAAGGTCCGCGCGCAGCGCCTCCAGATCGATGGTCAGCAGGCTCTCTTCCAGATACGGCTCGATGCTCTGATGCACCGACTCGCGGTCGATGTACTGCAGATCGCCTTCGACATTGATCAGGCTGATAGGCCGCTGCGCCAATGGCTGCAGGCGGTTGGCCAGCTCGTACAGTCCCATGCCCAGCACCACCAGCAACAGCGGCCAGAGCAGTTGCTGCATGCGGCGTGCGGCGTCATTGACAGACGGCATGCTCAACCGCGGCCAGCTGCGTGGGGCCGGCGGGGTCACGCGCACGGCGCCCCGGTTCGGCGCATTGCGCCGCCCGGCAGTCCTGCCTGCGCGTTGGTCCCGGATCATCAGCCCCAGCAACATGTGCAGTCCTCAGTAACGGGCACTGGCGAGAATCGCCAGCACCAGATCGGTGAAACTCAGACCCGCCGCGGCTGCGGCCATGGGCACCAGGCTATGGTCAGTCATCCCCGGCGAGGTATTGACCTCGAGCAGGTAGAAGTTGCCATCGCTGTCCTGCATCAGATCCACCCGTCCCCAACCGCGACAGCCGACGGCACTGAAGGCCTGCAGGCAAAGTTCAGCGAGTTCGGCCTCGCGCTCCGGCGGCAGACCGCAGGGGCACTGGTACTGGGTATCATTGGCCAGGTATTTGGCCTGGTAGTCATAAAAGGTGTTTGGTGTGCTCAGGCGAATCGCCGGCAGCGCCTGGCCGTCAAGAATACCGACGGTGAACTCGGCGCCAGTTACCCACTGCTCGACCAGCGCAACGTCGTCATACTTCAGTGCCTGTTGCCAGGCCGCCTGGAGTTCGTCCAGCGAGTGCACCTTGGCCATGCCGATGCTCGACCCTTCATGGATCGGCTTGATGATCAACGGCGTGCCGAGGCGCTCGACTACCGCGGCGCACTCCTGCTCGTCGCGCAACACGGCGTAAGCTGGCGTCGGCAGGCCCAGGCTCTGCCACACCTGTTTGGTGCGCAGCTTGTCCATACCCAGTGCCGAGGCCATGACGCCGCTGCCGGTATAGGGCAGCTGCAGGCATTCAAGCAGCCCCTGCAGGCTACCGTCCTCACCACCGCGGCCGTGCAGCGCAATGAATACCCGGTCAGGACGCTCGGCGATCAGGCGCTCGGCCAGGTCAGCCCCGGCGTCGATGCCGAAAGCGTTCACCCCGGCGCCCTGCAGCGCGGCCAGTACCGCAGCACCGGACTTCAGCGAAACGTCACGTTCAGCTGATGTGCCGCCGTACAGCACCGCCACTCGACCAAAGGCTTCTACGTCGACCATTACGCCTTATCTCCTTTTCGTTCATTGCCCAGCTGGGTCAATGCCTGCGCCAGCTGCGGTGCCAAACCGCCAATATCGCCGGCGCCCTGGGTCAGCAGGATGTCGCCCGGCTGCAGCACAGCCCGGAGCAGCGGCATGAGATCCGCATCACGCTCGACATACAGCGGGTCGATCTGCCCGCGCAGGCGGATACTGCGGCACAGGTGCTTGCTGTCCGCACCCGGTACCGGCTCCTCGCCAGCGGGGTAGACTTCCATCAACAACAACACATTGGTATCGCCCAGCACCTGCACGAAGTCTTCGTACAGATCACGGGTACGTGAATAGCGATGGGGCTGATAGATCATCACCAGCCGGCGGTCAGGCCAGCCGCCACGCACGGCCTTGATCACTGCAGCCACTTCGCGAGGGTGGTGGCCGTAATCATCCACCAGCATTACCTCGCCCTCGTCGCCCAGCGGGAAATCTCCATGCACCTGGAAGCGGCGACCGACCCCCTCAAATCCAGTCAGCCCCTTGACGATGGCCTCGTCGCTGACCCCCTCATCGGCGGTGACGGCAATGGTGGCCAGGGCGTTGAGTACGTTGTGCACACCCGGCATGTTGACGAACACCCGCAGCGGCTCATGGCCTTCACGCAGCACGGTAAAATGGGTTTGCATACCCCGCTGCTCGATATCCACCGCGCGAATGTCGGCATCCTCGGATTGGCCGTAGGTGATGACCTGGCGGTTGATCTGCGGCAGGATCTCGCGCACCACCGGATCATCGATGCACAGCACTGCCAGCCCATAGAACGGCAGGTTGTGCAGAAAATCGACAAAGGTGCGCTTGAGGCGATTGAAGTCGCCTTCATAGGTCGCCATGTGATCGAAATCGATGTTGGTAACGATGGCGGTCATCGGCTGCAGGTGCAGGAAGGAGGCATCGCTTTCATCGGCTTCGGCCACCAGATAGCGGCTTTCGCCCAGCTGGGCATTGGTGCCAGCACTGGTCAGCCGGCCACCGATGACGAAGGTCGGACTCAGGCCTTCGGCAGCCAGCACCGAGGCCACCAGACTGGTCGTGGTGGTTTTGCCATGGGTACCGGCCACGGCGATACCGTGGCGATAGCGCATCAGTTCGGCGAGCATTTCCGCACGGGGCACCACCGGGATGCGCTTTTCCATCGCCGCGGCCACTTCCGGGTTGCTCGGATTGATCGCGCTGGACACCACCAGCACATCGGCGCTCTGCACGTTCTCGGCGCGATGACCGATATCCACCCGGGCGCCGAAGCTTTCCAGGCGTGCGGTCACCGCCGAGCGCTTGAGATCGGAGCCGGATACTTCATAGCCCAGGTTCAACAGCACTTCGGCAATACCACACATACCCGCACCGCCGATCCCGACGAAATGAATACAACGGATACGGCGCATGGCCGGGAGGCTATAGGTGGCCTTAGTGTTCACGGGCGACCTCCAGGCAGGCGCGGACCACATCCGCTGTGGCGTCGGGTTTGGCCTGCTTGCGGGCATGTTCTGCCATCTGTTGTAACGTCTCCGGTTGGGTAAACAGGGTGTTCAGCCGCTGCGCCAGCTGCGCGGCGGTCAAGGTGTTCTGCGGCAGCAGCTCGGCTGCACCGCGATCAGCCAGATAACGGGCGTTGGCGCTCTGGTGGTCATCAATAGCGTGGGGCAACGGGATCAGCAGCGCCGGGCGCCCGGCAGCCGCCAGTTCGGCGACTGTCAGCGCCCCAGCGCGACACACCACCAGGTCGGCCCAGGCGTAAGCCTCGGCCATATCGGCGATGAAGGGTTCAACTGCGGCCTCCACACCGGCACTGGTATAGGCCTCACGGGCCGCTTCCACATGCTGTTTGCCGCACTGGTGGCGCACCTGCGGCCGCTGATCGGCAGGCAGCTGCGCCAGCGCGTCGGGCAATAGTCGGTTCAACGGCAATGCGCCAAGGCTGCCGCCGAGTACCAGCAAGCGCGGCGAGCGACTGCCGTCCCAGCTCATTGGCGGCACGGCAAAGATATCTTCACGCACCGGGTTGCCGGTGCTGCGCCGCTTGGCACTCGGCGCAAAACTGCCATCAAATCCTTCGCAACGACGCGCGGCGATGTTTGCCAGCAGCCGGTTGGTGGTACCGACCACGGCGTTCTGTTCGTGAATCACCAGGGGAATGCGCCGTAACCAGGCCGCCACACCGCCGGGACCGGTGACATAGCCGCCAGCACCCAGTACACAAACCGGTTGCAGCTGGCGTACCACCTTGAGGGATTGGCTCAGGGCCCGCAGCAGCCGCACCGGCGCCTTCAACAGGCCAGCCTTGCCCTTGCCGCGCAGCCCCTGGATATCGATGTAATGCACGGGAATCCCGGCCGCCGGAATCAGCTCGGCTTCGATGCCACGGCGAGTGCCCAGCCAGTGCACTTCATAGCCCTGCGCCTGCAACTGCCGGGCGCAGGCCAGCGCCGGGAATACGTGTCCACCGGTACCGCCCGCCATGATCAATACCTTACTGGTCATTGGCAGCCTCCCGCAGCGCCTGCCGGCGCTCCCAGTCGATACGCAGCAACAGCCCCAGGCTGATACAACAGACCACCAGCGAGCTGCCCCCGTAACTGAGGAACGGCAGGGTCAGCCCTTTGGTGGGCAGCAAGCCGATATTCACGCCGACGTTGATCAGCACTTGGCCACACCACATGATCGCCAGGCCATAGGCCAGATAGGCGGAGAAATAACGTCCGGCCTTCTCGGCCCAGAGACCAATATACAGGGCCCGCACCGCGACGAAGATCAACAGCGCGAAGGCCGCCAGCGCGCCGATCAGGCCCAGCTCTTCGGCCAGCACCGCGAACACGAAATCGGTGTGAGCCTCGGGCAGGTAGAACTGTTTCTGGATGCTGTTGCCCAGTCCGGTACCCAACCATTCGCCGCGGCCGAAGGCGATCAACGCCTGGGTCAGCTGATAGCCGGTGCCGTAGGGGTCGTTCCAGGGATTGAGGAAACTGGTCAGGCGCTGCAGGCGATAGGGCTCGAACAACACCAGCAATGCCGCCAGACCGCCCAGCGAACCGAACAGCAGGGTGAAGCGGAACAGCCCGACGCCGCCAAGGAACAGCATGCCGGTAGCCGCGCCCATGAGTACCACGGTGGCACCGAAGTCCGGCTCGATGATCAGCAGCCAGGCCATCGGCCCCAGCACCATGAATGGCTTGATAAAGCCGAACCACTGTTCCTTGACCTCGTCCCGCCGATGGACGAGATAACCGGCCAGGAACACCACGGCGAACAGCTTGGCCAGCTCCGAGGGTTGCACGTTGATCGGCCCGACGGCAATCCAGCGCCAGCTGCCATTGACCTCCCGCCCGATACCCGGAATCAGTACCGCGATCAACAGGGCAAAGCCGAGGAACAACAGCGGGAAGCGGAACTGCTCCCATAATCCGACCGGCACCGCCAGGGTGGCCAGCAGCGCCATCACACCGATCAGCATGTACACCAGCTGACGGTTCATATAGTAGAGAGGGTTGCCCAGCTGCCCGGCGGCCACTTCCATGGACGCGGACGTGACCATTACCAATCCCAGTCCGAGCAAGGCCAGACCACCTACCAGCAGCGGCATATCCAGGTCGAAGCGGCGCTCGCCGATCAGCGGAGCAAGTGAGCGTTGCATGGCGTCGGTGAAGATCATACCGGCAACCTCCCGACCGCGTCGGCAAACAGCCGGCCGCGTTCTTCAAAATTGCGGAACATGTCCAGGCTGGCGCAGGCCGGTGACAACAGCACCGCATCGCCCGGCTCGGCTGCCGCTGCAGCTGCCGCAACCGCTTCGTCCAGGGTAGTCACCCGCTGTACCGGCACATGACCGGTCAGCAGTTGCTCCAATACCGGAGCATCCCGGCCGAGCAGAACGACCGCCCGGCAGTAACGGCTTACCGGCTCGATAAGCGCCGAGAAGTCAGCCCCCTTGCCGTCGCCGCCGGCAATCAACACCTGCTTGCCCTGCAGGTCAGCGCCAAAGCCTTCGATGGCCGCCAGCGCCGCACCGACGTTGGTCGCCTTGGAATCGTCGTAGTAATCCACCCCGCCGTGCTGGCCGAGCCATTGGCAGCGATGCGGCAGACCGGCGAACTCGCGCAGGGCATCCAGCATGGCTGCCATCGGCAGGCCGATGGCGTGCCCCAGCGCCAGTGCCGCCAGAGCGTTAGCCTGATTGTGCGCGCCGCGGATCTTCAGCTTGGCGGTAGGCATCAGCGCCTGGAATTCGAAGGCCAGCCAGTTTTCGCCATTCTTTTCCACCAGACCAAACCCCTTGAAGTCGGGGCGGGACAGGCCAAAGCTCCAGCACGGCAATTGATCGGCCACCAGCGGGCGGGTCAGGTCATCATCCCGATTGATCACCACCTGCCGGGCACCGCGGAAGATGCGGTGTTTGGCCAGGTGATAGGCCGCCAGGCCGCTGTAGCGATCCATATGGTCTTCGCTGACGTTCAACACGGTGGCCACTTCGGCGTTCAGCGCCTGGGTGGTCTCGAGCTGGAAGCTGGACAACTCCAGCACATAGAGGTCGGCGCGCTGATCCAGCAGATCCAGCGCAGGCGTGCCGATATTGCCGCCCACCGCCACCTGCCGGCCGGCCTTCTCGGCCATGGCGCCAACCAGGGTGGTGACGGTGCTCTTGGCATTGGAACCGGTGATCGCGACGATCGGCGCATCCGCCTCGCGAGCGAACAGTTCGATGTCGCCGACCACGCTCACGCCAGCGTCGATTGCCGCCTTGATCGCCGGCGTGGCCAGGGCGATACCCGGATTGACGATCAGCTCGCCGGCACTGCTCAGCAGCTCGGCGTCCAGCTCACCCAGATGCAGGTCGGCCATGGGCGCGAAGCGCTTGAGCTTGTCCAGGCCCGGCGGGTTGGCGCGGGTGTCGCAAACGGCAAACGGCATATCACGACCAGCCAGGTACCGGGCAACCGACAGGCCGGTCGCCCCGAGTCCGACTATGATCCGCTGTTTGTCCGTAGTGATCAGTGACACCTTGTTTTCCTCAACGCAACTTGAGCGTGGACAGACCGATCAGCACCAGTACCACGGTGATGATCCAGAAACGTACGATGACCCGCGGCTCGGGCCAGCCCTTCAGTTCGAAATGGTGATGAATGGGCGCCATGCGGAACACCCGGCGGCCGGTCAGCTTGAACGAGGCCACCTGAACGATCACCGACAGGGTCTCGACCACGAAAATGCCGCCCATGATGAACAGCACTATTTCCTGACGGACGATTACCGCGATCACGCCCAGCGCCGCCCCCAGAGCCAGCGCCCCCACATCGCCCATGAAGACCTGGGCCGGATAGGTGTTGAACCACAGGAAACCGAGGCCGGCACCGATCAGCGCGCCGCAGAAGATCAGCAGCTCACCGGAGCCCTGCACATAGGGAATCAGCAGGTACTGGGAGAACTGGAAGTTACCCGACAGGTAGGCAAAGATGCCCAGCGCACCGCCCACCATCACCGTCGGCAGGATCGCCAGGCCATCCAGCCCGTCGGTGAGGTTGACCGCGTTGCTGGAGCCAACGATGACGAAATAGGTCAGCACCACGAAGAAGATGCCCAGCTGGAACTCGAGATTCTTGAAGAACGGCACGATCAGGGTGGTTTCCAGCGGGGTTTCCGCCGCCAGGTACAGCACCACCGCCGCCATCAGGCCGAACACCGATTGCCAGAAATACTTCCAGCGCGACGGCAGGCCGCGGGAGTTTTTCTCCACCACCTTGCGGTAGTCATCGACCCAGCCGATGGCGCCGAAGCTGACGGTCACGCCCAGCACCACCCAGACGTACAGGTTGCTCAGGTCGGCCCAGAGCAGCGTGCTGACGGTGATGGCCATCAGGATCAGCGCACCCCCCATGGTGGGTGTGCCCTTTTTCGACAGATGCGATTGCGGCCCGTCATTGCGTACTGCCTGGCCGATCTGGCGCAATTGCAGGGTACGGATCATCCAGGGACCGAGAAACAGCGCCAGTCCCAGGGCAGTGAGCACACCCAGGATGCCGCGCAGGGTCAGGTACTGAAATACACCGAAGCCGGTGTGAAACTGTTGGAGATATTGAGCAAGTATCAGCAGCATGTCGGCTAGCCCTCGTCCGTGATTTGCGAGCCTGCCACCAGAGCGGCGACGACTTCTTCCATACCCGCACTGCGCGAGCCCTTGACCAGTACCCGGGAGTTCGAGTCCAGCCGTGTCTTGAGTGCCGCCACCAGTGCGGCGCGATCGGGGAACACCTGGCCGCCGTTACCGAAGGCCGCAGCTGCCAGCGCCGACGGTCGGCCGGTGGCATACAGGCCATCGAGCCCCTGCTCCCGAGCGTAGGCACCGATGTCGGTATGTGCCTGGTCTTCCAGTTGGCCCAGCTCTCCCATGTCACCCAGCACCAGCAGACGCTGCCCGGTCAGACTGGCCAACAGCTCGATCGCCGCGCGTACCGACGCCGGGTTGGCGTTGTAACTGTCATCAATAACTGTTGCGCCGTTGTAACCGGACAGGCGCTGGCCGCGACCGGCCATTGGCTGGAGCTTACCCAGGCCACGACCGACGGCATCCAGCGGCACGTTCAACGCCAATGCCGCGCCCGCCGCCGCCAGGGCGTTGGCGACGTTGTGCTGCCCCGCCAGCTGCAGCTGGATGTCGACCTGCCCGGCGGGCGCTATCAGGGTGAACTGGGCGCAGCCGGAATCATCGAGGCGAATGTTCTCGGCACGCAGCTCGGCGGTCGGGTTCTGGGTGCTGAACACGTGTTTCTTGCGCTGGCCCAGGGTCTGGTACCAGTTCTCGAACCACGGACTGTCGAGGTTGATCACGCCCTGGCCCTGGCTGTCCAGACCGGCAAATATCTCGCCCTTGGCTTCGGCGATGGCCTGCTCGCTGCCGAACCGGCCGATATGCGCCACACCCGCGTTGGTCAACACACTCACGCTGGGCTTGGCCAGGCGCATGCTGTAGGCGATATCGCCGAGCGCGGCCGCGCCCATCTCCACCACGGCATACTGATGCTCGGGGGCCAGTTCCAGCAGGGTCAGGGGCACACCCAGTTCGTTATTCAGGTTGCCGCGAGTGGCCAGTACCGGACCGCATTCGGCAAGAACGGCTGCCAGCATCTCCTTCACTGTGGTCTTGCCGCTGGAACCGGTAATGGCCACCAGCGGACCAGTGAAGGCCGCACGGTTCAAGGCGCCGAGCTGACCCAGCGCATAGGCACCGTCATGCACCACCAGTTGCGGCAGCGGGTCATCCACGGCCCGCTCGACCAGGGCGGCGGTCGCACCGTTGGCGCGGGCCTGGGCGAGGAAGTCATGGCCATCCACTCGGCTGCCGGGCAGCGCCACGAACAGCGCACCAGGGCGCACCGCACGGGCGTCGATACTGACACTGTCGAAGCTGGCATCGCTGCCATTGAGTGCAGCGTTGAGCGGTTTGAGCAAATCCGACAGGCGCATGGCTTCAAGCATGCTGATCCTCCCGGTACTGCAAGGCGCGTTCGGCCTGTTCGATATCGCTGAAAGGGTGACGCACCCCATGAATCTCCTGATAGGTTTCGTGGCCCTTGCCAGCCAGCAGGATCACATCCCCCGGCTCGGCACGGGCGATAGTCTGGCTGATGGCCTCGGCACGGTTGGCTATGACTGTGACCCGCTGTGGTTGTTCAATACCGGCGCGGATTTCCTCGATGATCGCGACGGATGGCTCGGTACGCGGATTATCATCGGTCACCACCACCTGGTCGGCGCCCTGCTCGGCGATGCGTCCCATCAGCGGACGCTTGCCGCGATCACGGTCACCACCACAGCCGAACACGCAGATCAGCCGCCCGGCCACATGGGCGCGCAAAGCAGCAAGTGCCTTTTCCAGGGCGTCCGGGGTATGGGCATAGTCAATCACTACCAACGGCTGGCCGTTGCCACCCAGGCGTTGCATGCGGCCATCCGGCGGCAGCAGCTCGCCGAGCAGCTCGGCAACCTGGTCCAGGGATATCCGCAGGGCCAGCAAAGCGCCAGCGACCGCCAGCAGATTCGACAGGTTGAATGTGCCGAGCAGCGGGCTGCGCAGGTCGATGCTACCGGCGGGAGTATGCAGTCGCGCTTTGATACCTTCGGCGTCGAAGCGGATATCGCTGCAATGCAGGTCGGCCGCCTCGTCGCTCACGCTGTAGGTAGCAACCGGTACCGGGCAATTGGCCGCCAGTTGTCGGCCGAAGTCGTCATCGAGGTTGATGACAGCAGTCCGCGACTGACCGAACAAGCGGGCCTTGGCCGCACCGTAGCTGGCCATGTCGCCGTGATAATCCAGATGATCGCGACTCAGGTTGGTGAACACACCGACCTCGAACTGCAATGCAGCCACCCGGCCCTGCTGCAATGCATGGGACGACACTTCCATACTGACCCGCTGAGCGCCCTGATCACGCAGCGATGCCAGCTGCTGTTGCACCGCCAGCGCATCGGGAGTGGTCATGCCATGGTCGAGCAAGGCTCCCGGCAGGCCACTGCCGAGGGTGCCGATGACACCGCACGGCTGGCCCAGACGGTTCAACGCCTGGGCCAGCATCTGGCTGACACTGGTCTTGCCATTGGTGCCGGTAATACCGATCAATCCCAGGCTATCCGCCGGTTGACCGTAGAATCGTCCGGCAATGGCGGACAGCTCATTCGCCAGTTGTACAACCGGCAGCGTGGGAATATCGGCGTCGCAGCTAAAGCCATCGCCGGCCTCATAGGCCACCGCGGCGGCACCAGCAGCAATGGCTTGCTGGATATGCTGACGGCCGTCGTGGCGTTGCCCCGGCATGGCCAGGAACAGGAAGCCCGGCGCCACCTTGCGACTATCCAGGGTCAGACCGGCAATCTCTACCGGTGCGCCCTGCCACTGGGGAATGAGGTGCTGGAGCTGCATCATCCGCGCTCCTCCCCGGCATCCACGGTCGGCAACTCGACCTGTTGCATCTCGGCCAGATTGTCCGGAGCGATATTCAGCAGGCGCAGGGCGTTGGACATCAAGCCGCTGAACACCGGTGCCGCGACCAGGCCGCCGTAATAGCCGCCCTTGGTCGGTTCATCGATGACCACGGCAATGGCGATGCGCGGATCGGTACTGGGGGCGAAGCCGGCAAACAGCGAACGGTAGGAGTCTTCCTTGTAGCCCTTGCTGCCGACGCTGGTCTTGCGCGCCGTACCACTCTTGCCGGACACGTGGTAACCAGGCACTTGGGCCCGAAACGTACCGCCCGGCAATTCGATCACCTGCTGCAACATGCCCTGTACAGTCAGGGCCACGTCCTCGGGAATCATCTGCTGGGTGCCCGGCTTCTCGTTGATGCGCAGCAGCGACATTGGCGCCTTGCGTCCATCATTGGCGAGAATCGCGTAGGCCTGGGCCATCTGCATGGTGGTCACCGAGAGGCCATAACCGTAGGACAACGCGGCGGTTTCAGCCTGGCGCCACTCGCGGTAGCTCGGCAGGTTGCCGACCCGCTCGCCGGGGAAGCCCAACCCGGTATATTGGCCGAAACCGACATTCTGCATGGTTTCGCGCAGCGCGGGGCCACCGATATCGAAGGCGATCTTGCTCATGCCAACGTTACTGGACTTGAGCAGAATACCGGTCAGATCGAGTACGCCGCCCGGCGCCCGGGACACGTCACGAATGGTATAGCGCCCGATACGCAGAGTGCCGGGGTAGACATTGACCTGATCGGTGGGTGACCAGCGACCGGATGCCAGCGCGGCGCTCATGGAGATCGGCTTGACCGTGGAACCGGGCTCGAACACATCGATCAGCGCGCGATTACGCATCATGTCCGGCTTGAGGTTGGCGCGGTTGTTGGGGTTGTAGGTGGGATGGTTGACCATCGCCAGCACTTCGCCAGTGCGCACGTCGAGCATGACGATGGAGCCGGCCCGCGCCTCGAATTCCTGCAGCGCTTCGCGCAGTTGACGGTGCGCCAGATACTGCAGGCGCAGGTCGATGGACAGCGCCAGGTCATTGCCCGGGCGGGCATTCTTGACCACCTGCACATCCTTGATCAGCCGGCCGCGCCGGTCCTGCAATACTTGGCGCTTGCCCGGCAGGCCTTCCAGCCAGTGGTCATAAGCCAGCTCGACACCTTCCTGACCCTTCTCATCCACGTTGGTGAAGCCGACCAGATGGGCCGCCACTTCTCCCGCCGGATAAAAGCGTCGATATTCCTCGATGCTGTAGACACCCGGCACCTTGAGCGCCATGACCGCTTCGCCAGCCGCCGGCACCATGCGTCGACGCAGGTAGATGAATTCCTTGTCGGCATTGCTCTGCAGGCGCTGACTGAAGGTGGACAGGTCAGTACCCAGCGCCTCGGCCAGCGCAGGCCACTGTTGCTGCTGGTTGATCAACTGGGACGGATTGGCCCAGATGGTCAAGACCGGCGTGCTCACTGCCAGCGGCTCACCATTGCGGTCGGTAATCTGCCCACGGTGGGCGGGAATGGGTACGTGGCGCACGCTGCGCTTGTCGCCCTGGTTCTTGAGGAAGCCCTCGTCCAATACATGCAGTTCGACAATGCGCCAGGTCACCGCCACGCAGCACAGTCCGAGCAACGCGATGACCAGCCGGAAACGCCAGGGATAGAGACTGCCATTGGGCTTGAGGGCAAATTTCTTCATGGCTGCACCAGAATCACTTCGTTGGGCTCGGGAACCCGCATGCCCAGCTGGCGGGTCGCAATCGTCTCAACCCGGCTGTGCGCCGTCCAAGTGCTCTGCTCGAGGATCAACCGACCCCACTCTGCCTGCGCCTTCTCGCGCTGGGTCATCTCGGCTGCCAGTTCATTAAGCAACTGACGGCTCCAATGTGCGCTGTAGGGTACCGCCAGCGCACTACCCAGAATCAGGATCCAGACCGTAAGCAACCAGCCGCTGCCGGCGGGGAGGCCGGAACGGGTCTGGTTGGTGGCGGACTGGGTCTGTTCGCTCATCTGTGTTTCTCCGCCACGCGCAATACCGCACTGCGGGCGCGTGGGTTGGCGGCGACTTCGTCAGCCGATGGTTTGATGGCTTTGCCGATCAGTTTCAGACTGGTGTGAATATCTGCATCACGCACCGGCAGTCCACGGGGCAGTGGCGCACCTTTGGCTTCGCGGCGCATGAACTGCTTGACCTGACGATCCTCCAGCGAATGGAAGCTGATGACGGCCAGACGGCCGCCCGGCGCCAACACCTCGAGGGCGGCGCGCAGGCCGTCAGCCAGATCTTCCAACTCGCGGTTGATGAAGATGCGGATCCCCTGGAAAGCGCGGGTAGCCGGATGCTTGTGCTTTTCCCAGGCGGGGTTGGCAACCTTGATCACTTCAGCCAGGTCCGCGGTACGGGTGAACGGCTGCTCGGCGCGACGGTTGACGATAGCCCGGGCCATGCGGCGGGAGAAACGCTCCTCGCCATATTCCCAGAGCACAGTGGCAATGTCGGCTTCGTCAGCGCTGTTGATCCAGTCGGCGGCGCTCTGGCCGATATCAGGATTCATGCGCATATCGAGCGGGCCGTCGTTGAGAAAACTGAAGCCACGCAGCGGGTCATCCAGCTGCGGCGAGGACACGCCCAGGTCCAGCAACACGCCATCGATACGGCCATGCAAGCCGCGCTCGCGCAGCTCTTCGGCCATATCGGCAAATGAACGTTGTACAACGACAAAGCGGCCATCTTCGGCCGCCAGCTGTTTCCCGACCCGTATTGCCTCCGGGTCCTTGTCGAAGCCGAGCAGCCGCCCCCCTTCGGCCAGTTGCTGGAGAATGGCGCGGCTGTGCCCGCCGCGGCCGAAAGTGCCATCTATATAGGTGCCTTCCGGTCGAACCGCCAGTCCTTCCAGCGCTTCGTTCAGCAGTACACTGACATGTTTCAATTCGGTCTGCTGATTCATAGGCTCAGTGAATGCAGTTCTGCCGGCAGCTCGCCGACATCCTGCTCTTCTTCCAGATAAGCTGCGGTGGTGGCCTGCCAGACCTCTTCACTCCACAGCTCGAATTTGCTCAATTGACCTACCAGCATGACTTTCTTGTCCAGGCCAGCGTGATCGCGTAACAGCGGCGGCACGACAAAGCGGCCATGGCTGTCCAGTTCTATTTCGTTGGCATTACCGATCAGCAGGCGGTTGAGCCGCTTGACCGCCGGATGCATGTTCGGCGCCTTGCGCAACTGCTGCTCGACGGCTTCCCACTCGTGCATCGGGTAGATCCACAGGCAACGTTCTTCGAGGGCAATGGTCGCGACCAATTGACCGCCACAGGAGTCCAGCAGACGGTCACGATACCGGGCAGGCATCGCGAGTCGCCCCTTGGCGTCCAGATTGATGGCGTTCGCTCCACGAAACACGTTTTGTTATTCCTCTGATGAGACCACTGTTGTGACAACGCCAAACCCAAAAAAATCCACTTTCACCCACTTCACCCCACTTTCGCACACTATAGAAAGGCCTCCAAACAGCGTCAAGTCACCAATTCAGAGAAAAAGCCTTATATGGCGAGGGTTTAGCGGCAATAAGGAAGGAAAACCGTCCGTCGGGACAGAACTATTCAGAGATAAGAGAAGAAATAACAAAGGCATGCTCATGCAACTTAATGTTGAACATGAGGTTTGCGGAGGTGTTTTTCAGAAGAGAAGAAAAATCTTGCTGCGGGAAAAAATAGGAGTTGGCCTGTAAGCCGGGTTCTGTCGAGAACAGTCATTCCTCTGCGACAGCCATCACTGACTGCCTGTAGCAACCTACCCGAACCCAGTGCGGGCCGCACCATAGGGTTCCTATTTGGTCTTGCTCCGAGTGGGGTTTACCATGCCACGAACTGTTGCCAGTCGCGCGGTGCGCTCTTACCGCACCCTTTCACCCTTACCGGCGCTTGCGCGCTTAGGCGGTCTACTCTCTGCTGCACTTTCCGTAGGCTCACGCCTCCCAGGCGTTACCTGGCACTCTGCCCTGTGGAGCCCGGACTTTCCTCCATACCGCCAAAGCGATACAGCGACTGTTCGGCCAACTCCTGGGCGCAAGATTAGCCCGGTTGCTGGCTGACAGCAAGCGCTGATCGCTCAAGAACGGGGATTCTCCCGCGGCCTCGACGCCACCAAACCAAGCCGTTCAGGTCAGGCATTCTTGCCCAGAGCCAGCTGATACAGCCGGTTCTTCTTCAGCCCGGTGATCTGCGCCGCCAGTGCCGCCGCCTGTTTCACCGGCAACTCTGCCAGCAGGATATCCAGCACCCGCTCGGCAGCCGGGTCCAGCGCATCGCCGTCGTCCGGCTGCGGCGCACCTTCGACAATCAGCACACACTCCCCCCGCTGCTGGTCTGCATCGGCGCGCACCCACTCCACCAGCTCGGCCAGCGGCGCACCCTTGATGGTTTCGAAGGTCTTGGTCAGCTCCCGCGCCAACACCACCTGACGCTCCGGCCCCAGCAGCTCCAGCAGATCTTCCAGGCATTCGAGCAGCCGATGCGGTGCTTCATAGAGCATCCAGGTGCGCTGCTCCGCCGCCAACGCCTGAATACGCTGGCGGCGACCATGGGACTTGGCCGGCAGAAAGCCTTCAAAGGCAAAACGGTCCGATGGCAGGCCAGCTGCACTCAACCCGGCGATCAAGGCACAAGCGCCGGGCACCGGACAGATGCGCACCCCCGCCTCCCGCGCCAGGCGCACCAGATGAAAGCCCGGATCGGAGATCAGCGGCGTGCCAGCATCGGAAATCAGCGCCAGGTCTTCGCCGGCCAGCAGGCGCTCGACCAGCCGCTGGCTCTTGCCCCGCTCATTATGGTCATGACAGGCGGTGGTCGGCGTCTGGATATTGAAATGCTGCAGCAGCCGGCCGCTGTGCCGGGTATCCTCCGCGGCGATCAGGCTGACCGCATTGAGGATATCCAGCGCCCGTGGCGTCATGTCCTGCAGATTGCCGATCGGGGTAGCGACGATATACAAGGTACCGGTAGTGACAGCCATGACGAATCCTGTGACGAGTTTGTCGCACATTGTACAGGACGTGACCAGGTTCCACCCAAGCGCATGGCGGGGAGCACGGGCCTTGGTTACAATGCAGGTCAATTGCTCACGCGCCACAAGGTACCCTGCCTGATGCTCCGCATGAATCGTCTGCCGCTTGCCGGCCTGCTGCTGGCTTCGCTGATTGCCGGCTGCTCCTCGACTCCCCGTCAGTTGTCGGAACTGCCCGCTACCACCGACTCCCCTATCGAGGACATTCTCCGCCAGGCCGAACGCCGCTCCGGTGCCGAAGCACACCTGCTGCGCCTGCATGCTGCCCAGACCGCTCTGAACCGCAATCAATTCGATCAGGTGCGCAGCATTCTCGCAATGATCCCGCAGAGTGACCTGCCACTGGACCAGCAGCAGCGCTTCAGTGAACTGCAGGCGCGCAGCGAACTTGCGCTGGACCAACCGGCTGCCGCGCTGCGTGCCCTGCGTCACCCGTCGCTGCAACAGCTCGACAGCCTGACGCCCGAAGCGCAACTGGATATCCAGCTGCTGCGCGCGCAAACCATGGCCGCCGCCGGTGAACATCTGAACGCGGCTCAGGAGCGCGTCTTTATTCACAACCTGCTGCCCGCCCATACCCAGCAGGACAACCTGACCCAGATCTGGCCAGCCTGAATCAGGCACCGACCGAGCAATTGCGCGAGGCTTCCACTACCGCCAGCAGCGACCTGGCTGGCTGGCTGGAGCTGGCGCTGATCGTACGCGACCATGGCAATCTGGATTTGCAAGTCCATGCCATGCAGCAATGGCAGGACCGGCATGCCAGCCATCCGGCGGCGGTCACACCACCCGAGGCCATCAGCCGACTGCTCGAACTGCACGCCGAGCGCCCACAACACATCGCTCTGCTACTACCCTTCGCGGGCGGATTGGCCGCCGCCGCCGATGCTCTGCGTGACGGCTTTCTCTCCGCCCAGTACCACGCTTACAGCGAAGGTCTGACCCAGCCCCGGATCAGCCTGTATGACAGCGGCGCCTACGGCAATCTGCTGCAGTTCTACCAGCAGGCCCAGGCCGATGGTGTGCAATGGGTCGTCGGCCCGCTGGATCGCCAGCAGGTCGGAGCCCTGGCCGCCCTACCCGAACTGCCGCTGCCGACCCTGGCGCTGAATTATGCCGACTCCACTGCCACGCCACCGCCCGGATTGTTCCAGTTCGGCCTGGCCCCGGAAGATGAAGCCCGTTCCGCTGCGTTGCAGGCCTGGCAGGATGGACATCGACAGATGGCAATTCTGGCCAACCGCGATGACTGGAGCCAGCGCTCGGCGCGTGCCTTCGCCGACCACTGGCAAGAACTGGGCGGTCTTCTGGTTGGCCACGAAACCATCGACGAACCGGCACGCATCTCCGGGCAGATCGCCGAGCTGCTGCAAGTGCGCGAAAGGCAACAAGCCAATCAGGACGTGCAGGGCGGCCCCGGCGACGTCGGTGTGACACAACCCGCGCCACGGCCGGACCTGGACGCCCTGTTCCTGGCTGCCGACCCACTGCAGGCCCGCCAGATCAAGCCGACCCTGGTATTCCAGTATGCCGGCGACCTCCCGGTGTACGCCGCCTCCCGGGCCTATCGGCTATCCCTCAATGGCGAGCCGAACCCCGATATCGACGGCATCATGATTGCCGAAATCCCCTGGCTGCTGACCCGCGCCGACCCGCTCTACCAGCCGGTGGTAGACAACTGGCCGACGGCGGCCGGCCCCATGGGCCGTTTGTATGCCATGGGCGTGGATGCCCAGCGCATTTTCAGTCGCCTGCTGCAGATGCAGGAGCAGCCTGACACCCGCATCGACGGCGCCACCGGCACCCTGTCTCTGGATGGCAATGGCCGGGTTCTCCGGGTCCTGCCCTGGGGCGAGATGGTCGATGGCCAGCTGCAACCGATAATGGAATCCCCGTTACTGCTGCAATGACTCAACTGACCGACAAGCAGCGCACCGGCAACCAGGCCGAGCGCGCCAGCGAACGACTGCTGATCAGCGCCGGGCTGCGCCTGCTCGCCCGTAATTACCGCTGCAAACAGGGCGAGCTGGATCTGGTCATGCGCGATGCGGATACAGTAGTATTCGTCGAAGTGCGCTACCGGCGACGAAATCAGTGGGGCGATGCGGTAGAGACCGTGGACTGGCGCAAGCAGAAACGCCTGATTGCTGCCGCCCATCACTACCTGCTGACCCATCCCCACCTGGTCAACCAGTCCTGTCGCTTCGACGTTGTCGCGGCTACCGGCGATCCCGCGGACCCGGCCTCATACCGATGGATCCGAGAAGCCTTCACCTGCTAGCGAGTTCTTCTTATGGACATGCAACACCGTATCAGACAGCTGTTCACCGACAGCATTGAAACCAAGACCCGTGCCATGGATGTACTGGGGCCAAGCATCGAGCAAGCCAGCCAGCTGATGGTCAGCTGCCTGCTGAGTGAGCGCAAGATTCTTACCTGTGGTAACGGCGGCTCCGCCGGCGATGCCCAGCACTTTTCTTCCGAGCTGCTCAATCGCTTCGAGCGCGAGCGTCCCAGCCTGCCGGCCATCGCCTTGACCACCGACAGCTCGACCATTACCTCGATCGCCAACGATTACAGCTACGACGAAGTCTTTTCCAAGCAGATTCGCGCCCTGGGACAACCTGGCGACGTGCTGCTGGCGATCTCCACCAGCGGCAATTCCGGCAACGTCCTGCAGGCCATCCAGGCAGCCCATGACCGCGACATGCTGGTAGTGGCACTGACCGGGCGTGATGGCGGCGGCATGGCATCGCTGCTGCTGCCCGAAGATGTGGAAATCCGCGTACCAGCCCGCTCCACCGCGCGTATCCAGGAAGTCCACCTGTTGGCGATCCACTGCCTGTGTGATCTGATCGATCGGCAACTGTTCGGGAGCGAAGAATGATCCGCCTGACCGCCGTGATCCTGGCGGTGACCCTGACTGGCTGCAGTGGCGTGCTGACTGCGACCCGGGAGAACCCCATCAATCACAATTACGGCACCCGCACTTTGGGTAGCAGTATCGATGACCAGTTGATCGAAACCAAAGCCCGCGTCAATGTCGCCAAGGCTCACCCCGACCTGGAAAGCCAGGCCCGCTTCGATGTAGTGAGCTACAACGGCGTGGCCCTGCTCACCGGCCAGGTTCCGCGGGCCGAGCTGCGTGAAGTGGCAGGCAATGCAGTGAAACAGGTGCAACGAGTCAAGGTGGTGCATAACGAGCTGACAGTGGGGCCCAAACTGTCATTGCTGGCGCGCAACAATGACGCCCTGATCACCTCCAGCAGCAAGACCCGCATGCTGGCCGACAGCAACATACCCGGGCGCCGCGTCAAGGTCGTCACCGAGGCCGGTGCGGTCTATCTGATGGGCCTGGTCACCCATGCGGAGGCCAATGCCGCCGTGGCTGCGGTGCAGCAGGTCGGCGGCGTGCAGCGCATAGTCAAGCTGTTTGAATATATCGACTGAATGAAAAACGGCGATGCCTTTTGGGGCATCGCCGCTGTATTTATCAGCTACTGCTTACTTGACCACCTTCAATGACGGCCGACCAGCTGGCTTCGGCGAGTCTTCCGGCGGAGTATCGCCATCCGGCGGCGGCGTTTCAGTCTCGATCTCGAAGACCATGCCCTGGCCGTTCTCCCTGGCGTAAATTGCCATGACCGCGCCCATGGGGATCCAGACTTGCTGGGCCACCCCGCCGAAACGCCCATCGAAACAGACCCGCTCGTTATCCATGTCCAGATGCCGGATAGCACTGGGCGACAGATTGAGCACAATCTGCCCCCCTTCCACGAAGCCTTCTGGCACCACGGTGCCCGGATAATCAGCGTTGACCAGCACGTAGGGAGTGCTGTCGTTATCCAGAATCCACTCGTACAGTGCCCGGACCAGATAGGGACGGCTTGAGCTCATGCGCACCATGCTCACTCCTGTGCTGTAAAGATGAATGGCGGGTTACTGCATATCCCGTTCAGCGGCAGACAGGCTGCCGATAAAACCTTCACGCTGGAAGATACGCTCCATGTAGTCCTGCAGCGGCTTGGCCTGGCGCGGCAGTTCAATCCCCAGCATGGGCAGACGCCATAGGATCGGCGCCAGACAGCAATCGACCAGACTGAATTCGTCACTCATGAAGAAGGGCATCTCGGCAAATACCGGCGCCACGCCTGTGAGACTTTCCCGCAGCTCCTTGCGCGCCTTGGTGACAGCTGCGGCAGGGCTTTTCGGGTTGCTGAGGACATCCACCAGCACGCTCCAGTCCCGCTGGATACGGTACATCAGCAGACGGCTGTTGGCTCGCGCCACCGGGTATACCGGCAACAGCGGCGGATGGGGGAAGCGCTCATCAAGATATTCCATCATGATGTTCGGCTCGTACAACACAAGATCCCGATCAAGCAGCGTAGGCACCGTATTATAGGGGTTGGCCTCCGCCAGCTCCTGCGGATGGTTGTCCGGCTCGACATTGACGATGTCGACGGTAACCCCTTTTTCTGCCAGCACAATGCGCACCCGATGACAATACTGGTCGGTCGGATCGGAAAAGAAAGCCATCGAAGAACGCTTGTTGGCGGTAACACTCATATATCAACCCTCATCCTGTGGCGATTACGGTAAAGCGCCCGCGGATGGTCAGCATAGCGAAACGCTGGCCAGGCCTTTATCGAAAGCGAGCATTATACCCCAGAAACAACAACGCGCCCCAAAGGGGGCGCGTGTTTTGCTTCGGACAGACCGGAATCAGTGCACATCTCTCCAGAATTCGCGCTTCAGCAAATAGGCGAAGACGAACAGGATGGCCAGATACAGCAGCACGTATACACCGATGCGATGACGGGTTTCCTTGATCGGGTCAGCTGAATAGCTGAGGAAGGCGACCAGATTGCGCACCGTGGTATCGAACTCTTCCTCGGTTTGCGTACCGGTATCTTCAACCACGGTCAGAACATCACACTGCTCTTCCAGCATCGGCTCACCAGTCAGGGTGTCACGCACGATGCTGTTGCCATCCTTGACCGGCATCGGCTTGCAGCCCTTGACCTGGCGACCCTGCAGTTCAGCCAGAACGTTCGGCATCCCCACGTTGGCGAAGACAGTATTGTTCCAACCCAGCGGACGGGACGGATCCTCATAGAAGCCGCGCATATAGGAGTACAACCAATCCTCGCCACGCACACGGGCAACCATGGTCAGATCCGGCGGCGCGGCACCGAACCACACCTTGGAATCTTCCGGGCGCATGCCGATTGTCATGTGCTCGCCGTACAGAGTGCCTTCGCTGAACACCAGGTTTTCCATCATCAACTCTTCAGGAATACCCAGATCGGTCGCAACACGCTCGTAACGCTGGTACTGGGTCGAGTGGCAACCCATGCAGTAGTTGACGAAAGTGCGGGCACCATCTTGCAGGGACGCCTTGTCCGACAGGTCGATATTGGCTTTATCCAGCGGCACGCTGGGGCCGGCAGCCAAAGCAAAGCCCGGCAGCAACGCAAACATCAAAGCAATCAATTGTTTTTTCATCAGCCAGTAACCCTCTCCGGAACCGGTTTGGTCTTCTCCATACGGGTGTAGAACGGCATAAGGATGAAGAAGGCAAAATACAGAACGGTGCACACCTGCGACAGCAAGGTACGACCCGGAGTTGCGGGAATGGCACCCAGCACACCCAGGATCACGAAGCTGACACAGAAAATCACCAGCCACAGCTTGCTCATCCAGCCCTTGTAGCGGATCGATTTGACCGGGCTGCGATCAAGCCAGGGCAATACGAACAGCACGGCAATCGCGCCGCCCATCGCCAACACACCCGGGAATGCGGAACCAGCAATAGCAGGCACGGCGCGCAGGATGGCGTAGAAGGGAGTGAAGTACCAGACCGGTGCAATGTGGTCAGGCGTTTTCAGCGGGTTGGAGATTTCAAAGTTCGGTTTCTCCAGGAAATAACCACCCATTTCCGGGAAGAAGAACACCACGGTGCAGAACACGAACAGGAAGACCACCACGCCGACGATGTCCTTGACGGTGTAGTAAGGGTGGAACGGGATACCATCCAGCGGGATACCGTTTTCATCCTTCAGCTTCTTGATTTCGATGCCATCGGGGTTGTTGGAGCCGACTTCATGCAGCGCGATGATATGCAGGACCACCAGGCCCAGCAGCACGATCGGCACAGCGATCACATGCAGCGCGAAGAAGCGGTTCAGGGTGATCCCGGAAATCAGGTAGTCGCCGCGCACCCATTGAGCCAGATCCGGACCAATGAAGGGGATCGCACCGAACAACGAGATGATCACCTGGGCACCCCAGTAGGACATCTGCCCCCAGGGCAGCAGGTAACCCATGAAGGCTTCGGCCATCAGCGCCAGATAGATCAGCATGCCGAAGGTCCAGACCAGCTCACGGGGCTTGCGGTAGGAGCCATACATGATGCCGCGCAGCATGTGCAGATAGACCACCACAAAGAACGCGGAAGCGCCGGTGGAGTGCAGATAGCGCAGCAGCCAGCCGTACTCCACATCACGCATGATGTATTCGACCGAGGCGAAGGCGCCTGCGCCGGAGGGCTCGTAGCTCATCGTCAGCCAGATACCGGTGATGATCTGGTTGACCAGCACCAGCAGCGCAAGCGAGCCGAAGAAGTAGAAGAAGTTGAAGTTCTTCGGTGCGTAATACTTGCTCAGGTGGTCTTCCCAGACCTGAGTGACGGGCAAACGTTCGTTGACCCAGTTAAGCAGCTTGCTCATCAGGCTGTCTCCTCATCCACACCGATGATGATGACGTCATCGGACTCATAGGTATGCGGTGGCACGGGGAGGTTCAGCGGGGCAGGCATACCCTTGAACACACGACCGGACATATCGTAGAACGAGCCATGGCAGGGACAGAAGTAGCCACCTTTCCAGTCAGCTCCCATGTCAGCGGCGCCAACTTCCGGCTTGAACAACGGCGAGCAGCCCAGGTGTGTGCAGATACCCAGCACAACCAGCAGCTCGGGCTTGATGGCACGGGTCTTGCCGTCTACATACTCCGGCTGATCGGACGACTCGGAATTGGGGTCGGCTACGACGCTGTCCATTTCATCCAGCAACGCCAGGGCTTCCGGTGTTCTGCGCGAGATGAAGATCGGCTGGCCGCGCCACTCGGCAACAATCTGTTGGCCCGGCTCGATCTTGCTCACATTCACCTTAACCGGCGCACCTGCCGCCTTGGCTCTTGCGCTTGGGAACCATGACCCCACAAAGGGCACAGCAACCCCCACTACACCAGCAGCACCCACCACACTCGTGGCTGCCACCAGGAAGCGACGCCGGCCGTTATTTACGCCGTCATTACTCATCCAGTCGTCTCCCATCAGCTAATTCAGCCCTTTGAAACAAGGGCTTTTCAAGTTTTTAACTGCCTGCACAAAATGAAACAGATGGTAATGAAAAAGCCCCATCATGACAAGGCGATCTCCATTAACCAGGCATCTGCGAAGTTTACCCCAAGCGAGGCGCGACGGGCGTTCCGGATGCGCCCCTGAATACGTGACACCTTGTCGCAGATACAGAAACGCCCGGGTTCCTGTGAAGGAAACCGGGCGTTTTCGAGGCCGCAGCCTGAAGACTTAGCGCTTGGAGTATTGCGGACGCTTACGCGCTTTACGCAGACCCACTTTCTTACGCTCGACTTCACGTGCATCACGGGTTACGAAGCCGGCTTTGCGCAGCTCGCTACGCAGAGTCTCGTCGTAATCCATCAGCGCACGGGTGATACCGTGACGGATAGCACCAGCCTGACCGGAAATACCACCACCTTGAACGGTGACGTAAACGTCAAACTTCTCGGTGCTGTCGGTCAGCTCGAGCGGCTGACGAACCACCATGCGGGCAGTTTCGCGACCGAAGAAGGTCTCGATGCTGCGGTTGTTGATGGAGATGTTGCCAGTACCCGGACGCAGGAAGACCCGAGCGGTAGCGGTTTTACGGCGGCCAGTGCCGTAGTTCTGTGTAACCGACATAGTGAGCTCCTGTTAGATCTTCAGTTCTTGGGGTTGCTGAGCAGTATGCGGGTGAGCAGCACCGGCATACACTTTCATCTTGCGATACATCGCACGACCCAGAGGATTCTTGGGCAGCATGCCCTTGACTGCGATCTCGATGATACGCTCAGGAGCGCGCAGGTTGAGCTTCTCGAAATTGATCGACTTGATACCGCCCGGGAAACCGGAGTGGCTGTAGTAGATCTTGTCCTGAGCCTTGTTGCCGGTCACGTGGATTTTTTCGGCATTGACGATCACGATGTAATCGCCAGTGTCCACGTGCGGGGTGTACTCAGGCTTGTGCTTGCCGCGCAGGCGGGAAGCAACTTCGGTAGCCAGACGACCAAGGGTCAGACCAGTGGCATCTACTACGTACCAGTCGCGTTTTACTGTTTCCGGTTTGGCGCTGAAGGTTTTCATTAAATCCTAGCCTCAGAGGCCGCTCTTATATTGAAGAGGGCGAATCTTACAGAATGATATGTGTTTTTACAAGCCAACAAAGCCTAGACAGACACTCAGTGGGGGCTCTGTGGGTCTGGGTGGCATCTGCGCTGTAACAACAACGACAGGCTAGGCATCCTGTCGAAAGTGGCGGGCATTATGCCAACGTGGTAGAAAATTACAACCCTTAATGTTGAACCATCACCAGCCGCACCAGACATTCCTGGCATTATTGGCCACATGACCAATAATGGCGGTTCATTTCCTGATCGGGAGCCATCACATGCTATACCGCCCCCTCGGCAGCAGCCCCCTGAAAGTGAGCGCCCTGTGCCTGGGCACCATGACCTGGGGCGAACAGAACACCCAGCGCGACGCCTTCGCCCAGATCGACCGAGCACGGGACGCCGGCGTCAATTTCATCGACTGCGCCGAGATGTATCCGGTACCGCCGCGCGGCGAGACCTATGGTTCGACCGAAACCATCATCGGCCAGTACCTGCGCGAACGAGGCCAGCGTGACAACTGGGTGCTGGCCAGCAAGATTGCCGGCCCGAGCCGCGACATGCAGCATATCCGCGGCGGCCAGACCCGCTTCAATCGCCACCATATCACCGCCGCCCTGGATGCCAGCCTGCAGCGTTTACAGACTGATTATCTGGATCTTTATCAATTGCACTGGCCCGACCGCAACACCAACTTCTTCGGCAAGCTCGGCTACCAGCATGATCTGGAGGAACAGATCACGCCGATTGAAGAATCGCTGGAGGTGCTGGATGAGTTGGTGCGGGCTGGCAAGATCCGCTATATCGGGCTGTCCAACGAAACCCCTTGGGGCACCAGTCGCTTTCTGCAGTTGGCAGAAGCCCGCGGCTGGCCGCGGATCGTGTCAATCCAGAATCCCTACAATCTGCTCAATCGCAGCTATGAGGTCGGGATGGCCGAAATATCGATACGCGAGCAGGTCGGCCTGCTCGCCTACTCGCCACTGGCCTTCGGTACTCTCACGGGCAAGTACCTGAATGGCCTGCGACCGGAGAAAGCACGCCTCACGCTGTTCAGCCGCTTCAGCCGCTATACCAACCCACAGGCCCAGAAGGCCTGCGCCCGCTACGTACAGCTGGCTCGGGACCATGGCATGGACCCGGCACAGATGGCGCTGGCCTTTGTCACCCGGCAACCCTTCGTTACCAGCAATATCATTGGTGCGACCAATATGGACCAGCTGAACCGCAACCTCAGCAGCATCAATATGGGGCTGACGGACAAGATCCTGGAAAGCATCGAGGAAATTCACCGCAGCCAACCCAATCCCGCACCTTAAGCGTCTTCCATAACGACAAAGGGCAGCCACTCGAGCTGCCCTTTTCGTTACGCCGCGTCATCACCAGCTCAAGGCTTGTGCGGCCGAGCCAGAAAATCATGAGACTGCATTTCCAGCAGGCGGCTGAGGGTACGCTGGAATTCGAACTCCAGCCGGCCACCGGCATACAGATCCTTGAGTGGCACCTCTGCCGAGACGATCAACTTGACGTTGCGATCATAGAACTCGTCAACCAAATTGATGAAGCGTCGCGCCATGTCGTCCTTGGCCAGATTCATCTGCTCAATATTTGAAATCAGCACCGCCTGGAAGATCTTGCCCAGGGCGATATAGTCGTTCTGGCTGCGCGGCCCGTCACAGAGCTCGCGGAATTCGAACCAGGCGACGTTCTCGTACATCCGCACCGCCTTGACCGCGCGATTCTCGATAGTCAACTCGGCATTATGCTGCACATGCTCCGGCTCCAGCACCAGGCTGTCGAAGCTGCATTGCAAACTGGAGTCCGCTTCCTGACCCAGCGGCCAGTGATACAGATCGGCCTGCTCCAGCGCGCGCAGACGATAGTCCACGCCGTTGTCCACGTTCACCACCTCGGTATGTTCCTTCAGCAGCGCAATGGCTGGCAGGAAACGCGCCCGCTGCAAGCCGTCCTTGTACAGGCCATCAGGTACGATGTTGGAGGTGGCGACCAGGATGACACCGTGATCGAAGAGCTCTTCCATCAGTGTGCCGAGGATCATGGCATCCGTGATGTCAGTGACGAAGAACTCATCGAAACAGATCACCCGCGCCTCATCGGCGAACTTGCGGGCGATGAGCTTCAGCGGATTCTTCTCGCCCTTGAGTTCACGCAGCTCCTGATGGACCCGCTGCATGAAGCGGTGAAAGTGCGTACGCATCTTGCGCTTGATCGGCAAGGCATCGAAGAAGGTATCGACCAGATAGGTCTTGCCCCGGCCGACGCCCCCCCAGAAATACAGACCCTTGACCGGTATGCTGCGCTTGGGACGAAACTTGCCGAACAGGCCGACACTGCGCGGCGGACCCGCCTCGAGAATCTCGTCGTAGAGCCGCTGCAGATGCCTGACTGCATTTTCCTGCGCAGATCATGGAAAAAGTCCGGACGCTTGAGGTCCGCCTGATAGCGTTCAAGAGGCGTCATGCTGGGTGGGGTCCAGTGAAAAACAGGGGCCCGTACTCTACCTGCCATGCCGCCACTTGGCAATCAGCCAAGCGCCTGCTCCGCCGCCGCTTTCAGCTCCACCAGCTTGCCGTGGAAGAAGTGACTGGTATCGGCGAAGCGTACCACCTCAACATCAGCCTGATCCTCGAATAGCCCGAACACCGCCGCCGGTGCGACTACCTCGTCCGCCTCCCCCATCAGCACCGTGGTCGGCCCCGGCAACGGCAGCAGATCGGCGAAGGGCATGCGCTCAACCGAGGGGGCTACCAGCACTACCCGAGCCGGCCAGTCAGCCTGCTCGCAGGCAGCCGCAGCGGCCACATAACCGCCAAAGGAAAAGCCCATGAGCCACAGGGGCAGATCACCGAACTCCCGCGCCGCCCACTCGATCACCGCCTTGCAGTCGTCGGTTTCACCTACCCCGGCGGCATGCTCACCGCCGCTCTCCCCCACCCCACGGAAATTGAAACGCACTGTATTGGCGTTGAGGTCCCGCGCCGCGCGCATCAATGTGGAGACCACCTTGTTGTGCATGGTCCCGCCATGCAGCGGGTGCGGATGACAGATGATCGCCACCGCCTGCGCCTGCTCGGCACGGGTCACCAGCAGCTCCAGCGCCCCGGCGGGACCATCGATCAGTAATTTGTCTTCAGCGTTGTGCTTCATTCAGTTTCTCCGTGACTGCTGTATTCCCACCTGCGTCGCATAACCTACACTGAAGCTAGTCAGTTCCGGCCCGCAGCAACAGGCGCTAGCCTTGTTTGCGAAATGCCGTTACCGTAGCAGCAGACCCAAGCAGCGCGTTGGCGCCGCACGTTTCAGTTCAATGAGGGACCCAAGGTGGAAACAAGCGAAAACCTGTGGATTGCAATAGCTATCGCCCTGGCAGTGGGCTTCATCGTCGGCATCATTGTAGCCCGTCTGGCGCCACGTATCAGCGGCGGACAGTCATCCAGCACTCAAGCCCAACTGGAGAGCCTGCAGCTGCGCTTCGAAGAATACCAGCAGGAAGTCGCCAGCCATTTCAACACCACTGCCAATCTGGTCACCCGCCTGAACCGCAGCTATCAGGATATCCAGGAGCATCTGGGCCAGGCTGCCGTAGATCTCGCGCCTGACGACATGACCCGGCAACGTCTGTTGGCCGCGCTGGAGCAGGAAAATGACCCGGTCTCCTCTCGCGACCGTATCGAGCCAGTGTTCGACACGCTCGAACCGCCCCGTGACTATGCCACCAAAGCGGACGAAGACCCCGGCATGCTATCCGAAGAATTCGGCGTAAAACGCAAATAAAGCCCGCCCTCGCCGGTGGCGCTAAACGGATTCCTCCATGCCCGATGCCGAACAACGCTTTGTAACCAGATCATCGGACGACCCGTCCCATCTCGTCATACGTGGTGACTGGGTCCTGGAGCACTACGCCGAACTGCGTCAGTTGGTTGGCCGGCTGCGCAACGAGCAATCTGCCGACGCCGAGGCGGACCTGAGCCAGATCGGCAGACTGGATACCGCTGGCGGCCAACTGCTGACCGAGCTGCTCGGCAGCGAGCGCATCCAGACCCTGACCGATGAAGGCGCCGGCCTGCCCGAGGAGCGCCGGGTGTTGCTGCGTCGTATCGCCCACAGCCTGCAGCGGGAGCCGCAACCGCAACCGCATCATGGCGCCGTATTCGAACTGCTCGGCAATATAGGCAAGGGCACGCTGGCGTTTCATGACCATGTGCGCACCCTGCTGGGCTTTGTCGGCCTCACCCTCGCCGGGCTGGCCTTCGGTTTGCTGCGCCCTTCGACCTGGCGGCTGACCTCCGTGGTTGCCCAGGTCGAACAGATTGCCCTGAATGCCGTCGCCATCGTCGCTCTGCTTACCTTCATGGTTGGCGCGGTCATCGCCTTCCTCGGCGCCACCGTGCTGGCAGACTTCGGCGCGACCATCTATACCGTCGACCTGATCGCGTTCTCTTTCCTGCGTGAGTTTGCCGTACTCTTGACCGCAATTCTCATGGCCGGGCGTACCGCCAGTGCCTTCACCGCGCAGATCGGTTCGATGAAGGCCAACGAGGAGATCGATGCAATTCGCACGCTCGGCCTCAATCCGCTGCAGATTCTGGTCATCCCCCGCGTCATTGCCATGATGATTTCACTGCCGATCCTTACCTTTATCGGCATGCTGTCTGGCCTGCTCGGCGGCGCCGTGGTCTGCTCGCTGGCTCTGGATATATCCCCGACCATGTTTCTCAGCATCCTGCAACAGAACGTGGCGGTGCAGCATTTCTACCTGGGCATGGTCAAGGCGCCATTGTTCGCGTTCCTGATCGCCATCATCGGCTGCATGGAAGGCTTCAAGGTCAGCGGCAGCGCCGAGTCGGTCGGTGAGCACACCACGTCCAGCGTGGTGCAGTCGATCTTCGTGGTCATCCTCATGGATGCACTGGCCGCGCTGTTCTTCATGGAGATGAATTGGTGACCGACAAGCAAGCACCATTGGTGGAGATACGCGGCCTGGTCAATCGCTTCGGCAAACAGGCCGTACACGACAATCTGGACCTGGATATCCACCCCGGAGAGATTCTCGGCGTGGTGGGCGGCTCGGGCACTGGCAAGTCGGTACTGCTGCGCTCCATCGTCGGCCTGCGGCGGCCCAATGCCGGAAGCGTCAGGGTTTTCGGCAAAGACCTGCAGCAACTGGATGAACAGCAGCGTTCCCAGGTCGAGCGACGCTTTGGCGTACTGTTTCAACGCGGCGCACTGTTCTCCTCGCTGACGGTGACCGAGAACGTCGCCCTGCCGCTGATCGAACATGCCGGGCTCAGCCGCGACGACGCTGAACATCTGGCCTGCATGAAATTGGCGCTGGCCGGCTTACCGCCCGGCGCCGGTGACAAGTTTCCCTCCGAGCTGTCCGGTGGCATGGTCAAGCGCGCAGCCCTGGCGCGCGCACTGGCCCTGGACCCGGACATCCTGTTTCTTGACGAACCGACCGCCGGTCTGGACCCCATCGGCGCCGCCGCCTTCGACCAGTTGATTCTCACCCTGCGCGATGCCCTCGGGCTGAGCGTATTTCTGGTCACCCACGACCTGGATACCCTGTACGCTATTTGCGACCGGGTGGCGGTACTGGCGGAGAAACGCGTCCTGGTTGCCGATACCCTGGAGCGCGTCGCGGCCACCGAGAACGATTGGATCCAGGAGTATTTCCACGGTCCCCGCGGGCGCGCCGCAGTAGCGGCCACCGCCAATCAATCCAGCCATCAGCCGGAGTTCCGCTAATGGAAACACGCGCTCACCACGTCATGATCGGACTGTTCACCCTGCTCGCTGGTGTCGGTGCGATTTTCTTTGCCATCTGGATCAGCAACGCCAACACCAGCAAGGACTACCGCTATTACACGGTGGTCTTCCGCGAAACGGTCACCGGCCTGTCCCGCGGCAGCGCCGTGCAATACAGCGGCATTCCGGTAGGTGACATCAGCGAGCTGACCCTCGACCCGAGCGACCCAGGCCAGGTGCTGGCCCGCGTACGGCTGAGCGCCACCGCCCCGGTCACCCAGGATACCAAGGCCAGATTGACCTTCACCGGTATCACCGGCAACTCAGTGATCGAGCTGGTGCCCGGCGACCCGCAAAGCCCGCCTCTGCAGAGCATCGATGGTGAAGAGCCACGCATCTATGCCGTGCCCTCCCCACTCTCCAGCCTGCTGGCCAACGGCGAGGATCTGATGACCAATATCAACCAGTTGGTGATCAGCGCACGCACCCTTCTGTCGGATGAAAACGCCGAGCGTATCACCAGTACCCTGGAGTCTATCGATACCGCCGCCAGCAGCCTGTCCAGCCAGGGCGATGATGTGAAAGCCCTAGTCGGCGAGTTGACGCTTGCCAGCCAGCAGGCCGGCGAGCTGATGGGCAGCATCAACACCCTGGTCAATAATCAAGGCAGCCAGACGTTGAACAGCGCCGAGCAGACCCTGGAATCCATCGCCCGCGCCAGCGAAACCCTGGAGAACATGCTGCAGGATAACAGTGAAGCCTTCACCAACGGCATGCAGGGCCTCGGCCAGTTGGAGCCGGCAATCAATGAATTGCGTGGCAGTCTCAACGCACTGCGCTCGATCACCCGCCGTCTGGAAGACAACCCCGCACGCTTCCTGCTGGGCCGTGACACCTTCGAGGAATACCAGCCATGATCCGCCGCCTGACATCCGCCGCGCTGTTTACCGCTCTGCTGGGGCTTGGTGCCTGCACCGTACTACCCGAATCCGAAGCCCTGAGCGTCTACCAATTCCCGGCGCCGCCAGCCGGCAGCGTCAGCAGCGAGCCGCGATTGCCCTTGTCACTGCGGGTAAATACGCCACAGGCCGGCTACGCTTTCAGCGGGCCACGCATCATGGTGATCACCGCCGATAACCAACTGCAAAGCTACAAGGGCGTTCGCTGGAGCGATCCCTCACCCCAGCTGCTGCGCGAGTACCTGGCGGTATCCCTGCAGCGCTCCGGCGCGCTGAGCAGCGTCACCACCGATGAGCACGCACTGCATGCGGATGTTCATCTGGATACCAATCTGCGCCGCTTCCAGCTGGACACCGATGGCACACCCCGAGTCGTCATCGAGCTGGATGCCCGCCTGGTCAATCCGGAAAGTCGGCGCATCTATGTCAACCACAGTTTCCTGGTCCAGCAGCCGGTCACCAGCACCCAGATCACCGACGTGGTCCAGGGATATGGCCAGGCGACTGGGGATCTGACCCAGCAATTGCTGGCTTGGACCCGACAGCAATTGGCGCCGCTATCCCACGACTGAGGCCGTTGCCTCGCCGCAGCATGACATTTAGTGATACGGAGTCATACTAGCGCAACCTGTTGCATGCTTCGGCACACAACAACAAGCTGCGCTGGAGCTCCCGTCATCAGGTTGAGGGGCTGCCGCACATCACAGCACCAGCAGCAACAGCACCGGCAAGGTCAGCATCGCCAGTAGTGTCTGCAGGGTAATGACACCCGCCATCAGATGCGCATCGCCGCCGTATTGCCGTGCCAGCACATAGGCGGTGGGCGCGCAGGGCAGCGCAAAGAACAGCACCAAGGTGACCCGCTCCATCGTCGGCATGCCCAGCAGCCCGACCAGCAGCCAGGCCGCCAGCGGCATCAATGCCAACCGCACCAGAGTGCTGATCAACAGCGCACGTGTCTCGCCGTGCAGATTCTGAGGCTGCAACGCAGCGCCAACACACAGGAGCCCCAGGGGCAGACTGCTCGCCGCCAGCAGCGTCAGTAGATTATCCATCCCTCCGCCCAACCGCAGGCCGGAGAGATTTGCCGCCACCCCGAGCAAGCAGGCCAGGATCAGCGGGTTCTTCAACAGGATCAGCAGCTGCGCGCGCCGGTTCAGACTCCCCCCCGACGTCAGCGCCTGCACCGACAGGATATTGACCGCCGGCACCGTGATTGCCAGCAACAGCGCCATGAGCGTCAGCCCCTCACCACCAAATAACGCGCCAACGGTAGCCAGGCCGATGTAGGTATTGAACCGCAACGTACTCTGCACGAACACACCAAACCGTGCCGCCGGCCAGCCCAGCCAGCGCCGCAGCACGATCAGCCCCAGCCATGCCACGCCGAGAACCACACCCACACACAGCGCCACCCGCGCCAGCGCCGGGCTGTTCAACGGCGCTCCGGCCAGGCTGCTGAACAGCAGCGCCGGGAACAGTACAAAGTAATTGATGCGCTCGGCACCGGGCCAGAATTCTGCATTGGGAAAGCCCGCCCGGCGCAAGACATAACCGCCCAGAATCAGGGCGAACAGCGGCCAGAGGGAGGCGAGTAACTGGGTCATTCGAGGATATATCCAGATCAGGAGACGCGGCAGGCAGGTTACCTGACGAAGGTCATGTCCGGCCAGCCCGACGTAGCACAATACCTTGCCGCCCCTTGATGCGGCGGCGCTGCCAGTTATTAAGGCTCGTTGGGGGTCTACGGTGAAGGTGATCTGTTATCTACAAAGACGCTCAAGCTCACTACGACAGTATTTTTTTTGAAGGCTGTCGAAATCATTGTCTGGGAACCGACTATCAGGTAACCAAAATAAGCAGGAGATGATTATGTCTAGCGAAACCGGCACCGTCCGCCTACACCGCGTGTTGGCAGCACCCGTTGAGCGAGTTTACAAAGCGTTTACCGATAAACAGGCATTGGAATACTGGCTACCGCCCTACGGCTTTACCGGTACGATCCATGAAATGGATATCCGCGTGGGTGGCGGCTACCGTATGTCTTTCACCAATTTCGGTACTGGCGTCAGTCATTCGTTTACCGTTGAGTATATTGAACTGACACCTAACGAACGTATTCGCCATACGGATCGCTTTGACGATGAAAACCTCCCCGGCGAAATGCAAGTTGCCATCGAACTGAAAGCCGTATCCAGTGGCACAGAGATACGCATAGTTCAGGAAGGCATTCCTTCGGTCATTCCCGTTGATAGCTGTTATCTGGGATGGCAGGAATCACTGGAGCAGCTAGCCCGGCTGGTTGTGCCGGATATTCCCGATCATGGCTGAAAATTAAAAACCACTGCAGGACAGTCTTGTTCGGTGGTGTAGCGAAAAAGATGATTGCCGTCATGCCAAAGATAGCCATGGCGGCAATCGGGAGACAGAAAAACGAAAGCCGCATAAGCGGGCTTTCGGGGAACTGTGACTAAGAGCGGCGGCAAGCGCTACCTGCTCACTCCCCACTCTATCGTCAACAGACAAAGTTTTACCTTAAAAATCAGTTGATTAAACGAAGCACCCAAGCAATGACATAAAAAAACCATACCTAATATTTGTTCTTCAAAAGTGCTGGAAGCAGCGATAAGCCGAGTAGCCCCCTTTGAGGCGCACATAGCAGCATTCGTGAATCCCGTGCTTTCAAAGTCCGCAAAAAAGCCCGCATTACGCGGGCTTCCGGAATTTCATGCTCGCAGCTATGCCCCACTGCCCTAGCGGATCAACTGTTCGTACAGCGTCCCGTGATCCAGCACCCTGCCCTCGTCGTCCATGACCCGCATCGCATCCGCCGAGACCTCGTCGATGACCACGACCTCGCCGTCGACAAAGCCGATTTCGATCTTCATGTCGATCAGAGTGAGGCCCTTGTCACGCAGGTCGGCTTCGACGATGCGACACACCCGGCGGGTGAGGTCCTTGGCCTGCTCGAGGTGCTGCTGGGTAAGGAGGCCGAGGGCCACGATGGTGTCGTCGTTGATGAGAGGATCACCGCGTTCATCGTCCTTGATGGTGATCTCGACGAGGTAGTCGAACGTACTCGCGGTGTCGCCGATGTAGTTCTGGTAACGACGCTGGAAGCTGCCCCAGGGCCGGGTGCGGCAGATGAACTCGAGGCCGCCCTTGCCGCTGATATCCTTGCCCAGGGGCTCGGCGCGACGAACTTCCATGCTGCCCTGCTCGAGGTCGAGACGCACCAGGTGGGTAGGGATGCCGGCAACGTGGAGGCACTTGAAGAAATGGTCGGTCATGGCGAGAGACTTTCGGCCTTTGCCTTCAACCTGACCAATGACGGTGTTGGCACCCGGGTCGATGACGCCATCTTCACCACCGGTGACGTCGTCCTTGAAGACGAGGAGGATGTTGTCATTCGGCAGGGCGTACAGGTCCTTGGTCTTGCCGGAATAGATTTTTTCGCTGGTGCTCATCGGTTTACTCGCTGGTAGTTCCAATATCCCCTTCCGGGGCAAAGACAGGGCACCAGAGCGCCCCGCTGCTGCGCCTCATTCCCACTCGCTTGTAAATAAGCCATTTTTATCTTTTATTATCAATGGCTTATTTTCCTGCAAATCGGTAATACCATGAAAAATACCATACTCAGAAATTTCTTGAAAATAATTTCATTTTTTTACTGATAGCTCCACTCAACAGCGGTCAGCACCAAGCTGCCCGGGGGGGAACTACTAACCCTTTGGGGACGCCCTACCCTCCACTAGCCGGCAAAAAGGTGAAATGCTGGTGCTGACTATTTTACCGTATCTCTCCCGATACCACCTAAGAGGTTTCAGTAATTCTCGAAGACAATGCGAAACATGACACGCTCATCAGATGAGTAACAACTGCAGTATCTTTGGCTTTTTAGGTTGGTAATATCTTTCTCTGAAAATTGATTTTGCTCATAGTCATCCGCATCAGTCACGTACCAGCAGCAATGAATCAAAAATGAGAGCGAATTGAGTCATGATTGTGCTCCGGTTGCTCGGTGCACCTATTTTGGGAATAGACAAGACGCTCAACCTATTAACCTGGTATTATTCCTTAACGATTAAATGGAAGGCATAACAACGATATATGATTACTTTTGTGGACTTATTCTGCGGGGGCGGGCTCGGCGCACGGGGCGCCGTGACTGCTGGCGCCCGACCCATTCTGGCCGTGGACGCCTGGGATATCGCCACAGCTACCTACAAAAGCAACTTTCCCACCGCGGAAATACAGTGCTCACCCATAGAAAACATTGACCCCTGGGAGCTCGCCGACAGCTATCGCCCTGATGTGTTGTTGACGTCCCCTGAATGCACCTCCCACTCAATTGCACGGGGTGCCAAGCCAGGCTGTGAGCAAAGCAAGGAAACCGCCATTGGGATCATCCCCTGGATTGAAGCAATGGAGCCACGCTGGCTAATCGTGGAAAATGTCAATCGCATGAAAAAGTGGGGCAGGCATATCGAGCTGGTCAGCGCTATCGAATCTTATGGTTATACTGTAAATGACCTTTTCCTGAACGCCGCAGATTTCGGAGTAGCCCAGTCCCGCAAGCGGATGTTCCTGATCTGTGATCGGGAGGGAACAGTAATTTCGCGGGAAGATTTAATCTCCCTGCACAAAAGGGGCAGCAAGCCTGCCCGGTCCATCATCGATTGGACCGGGAAATACAAAAGCCGCCCGCTCTACACCGAGAACAGAGCCCAGGCGACTATTGACCGCGCAGAAAGAGCCATCAAGGAACTTGGGCGCAAAAAGGATTTCATCATAGTCTATTACGGCTCCGATTATGCGGGCGGATGGCAGTCGCTTGACGCGCCTCTGCGTACAGTAACCACGCTGGACCGGTTCGGCCTTGTAACCTGGGAAGGAAACACGCCCTACCTCCGCATGCTGCAGCCGCCTGAGTTACTGAAGGCCATGGGTGCAGGTGCCAAGCACCAGCTCCCCCATGGCAGCCGCCGGGATAAGGTCAAGCTGTGCGGCAACGGCGTCTGCTCTCCTGTGATGGAAATGATATTCAAAAAAATCATCCTGATTGAAAGCGAAGAAATGGAGCTCGCCTCCTGAATGAATCTGGCCGAAACTGATTTGATTGTGGATCACATATATGGTGGCTCACGAAATGGGAATGCCTCAGACGATCCGCTGCCCCAATTGCTTGGTGTGGATAACGGTGCGGGTTTCCGCCACCTGGGAAAACGCCCGGGTATAGATACGTTAAAACTGCTGGCTTTAAAATCCAATTTCAACGATCCGGACTGGCCGGACCATCTGGATACAGAAAGCGGTCTATTCACGTACTACGGCGACAACAAGACCGTTCGGGGAATTCATGATACTCCCAGACAGGGGAACCAGATTCTCCGCAACCTGTTCGATGCCCGGCACTCCTCCATCTCTTTCGATCATTTTCCCGTTATCCTGCTTTTTGGGGGAACAGGACAATACCGGGATGTGCGCTTTCTTGGCCTGGCCGTACCCGGCGCCCAAAACCTCGGACCTGACGATGATCTGGTTGCCATCTGGCGGGCCAAAGGCCCTGACAACGCCAGGTTCCAGAACTACAAATCAGTCTTCACCATACTCGACGTACCTGTCATCGCCCGACAGTGGCTCGACGACGTAAAGATTGGAAAAGCAGTGTCCTCTGCCCATGCTCCCAAGCCCTGGCTTGAGTGGTTGTCAGGGCGAAAATACTCACCTCTGTATGCACCGCACAGTATCGACATACGCAGCCGAGAACAACAACTGCCCCAGTCCGTAGAAGATCAAAAAATCCTGACTCTGGTCCACAACAGGTACAGCAAAGATCCGTTTGCATTCGAAGCGGCGGCCGTGGAAATCGCCCGACTGTTCATGCCCAACATTGGGCCGTGTGAGACTACCCGGCCATGGCGTGACGGAGGGCGGGATGCTGTCGGTGCATACCGGATAGGAACAGGCCGAAGCGCTATCGAAGTTGAGTTTGCACTGGAAGCCAAATGTTACGCCCCCAACGGAAAAGGCGTTGGAGTCAAAGAGCTTTCCAGGCTCCTGTCGCGATTGCGGCACCGACAATTTGGAATTCTTGTCACCACCTCCTATCTCGCATCCCAGGCCTATACTGAATTAAAGGAGGACAAACACCCGGTTGTGATTATTGCCGGAGGGGATATCGTCAGTACCCTGAAAGAACGTGTTGGTTCCCTGGAACTAGTTACCAAATGGCTTAACAGTCTTTAAGGCCAAGGCCTTTCCTTTGCATTTGCATTTGCAGAACCTCCACGACTTGAGCAACGGCATCATCCAGCGACTCTTTGATTTCATGCTCCCAAATCCGGACAACCTGCCACCCCTCAGACCTTAAAGACTCATTGTTTTGCTGGTCCCGGGCGACATTACCATTGATCTTGTCCAACCAGAATTGAGCCCGGGTCTTGGGATGTACGAAATGCTCAGGACATTTGTGCCAGAAACAACCATCAACAAAAACCACCGTTCTCAATGACGGAAAAACCAAATCTGGCTTTCCCGGCAACCGGTTACCGATCCGGTATCTGTAACCAAGCCCCCACAGAGCCTTTCGGAGGGCCACTTCCGGCTTTGTGTTCTTGCCCTTGATCTGCGACATGCAGTAAGAGCGTTGCTCGGGAGTTAGCACGTCATTTCGCATGGTTTAGTCAGGGAGTAAACGCCTGATCGATCTTTTCCCAAATGGAATCAAACTCATAATCGGGGGTTCCAATCCTCCCGTAATAGCTGGAAAACAACTGAAGAACTTCTTCCCGATATGGATTGTCCAGTGAGCAAACAACCTCATATTGATCAGCACTACTCCTCGGAAGATTCAGTAGTTCCTGAAAATCAACTATACAGTCCTGAAGAAAAAAAGTTCCGGGCAGGAACCTGAATCGATTACCTTTATTGTTTTTCACAAGGTTTTTGACAGCACCGCTGGCATTGGATAACGCTTGTCGGTTCTTTTTCGTCTGCTTTTCCTCTTCAAGAGCATAAAATTCCCTCGCTTTTTCCTGCCAAGTTTTGTACAACTCATGTTCAGTCAATGGAATAACTCTCGCCAGCAAAACATTTTCTGCTTTTCCCTGCTCAAAATCACAAGCCGGCGTTAGTACCATCCACAACGTACCATCTTCTCTTCTGCGATAAATATCTCCTGGGTTACAGCCATCCTGATCAGGTGGGAACAAATACATTTCAAGCGGGGAAATCAGGTTAATATCGTTTCCAAGCAGTTCCTTAACGCTTCTTTGGGAAAGGCTTTTGGCAAGATTTCTGGCTGTCAGAAGCGCAATATCTGACGTAACATTATCATTCGCCACCTGCTTTAGAACCTCTTCGAGGTTATCCCAAATGTAAGCCCTACTTTGCTCCTCGATATATTGAGCCAAGTGCGGCAAACCAGTAGTCAGAATTGCAGTAACTGCAGTCCTGAGCTCCTCCGGAGGAGCTCCCTTATCAACCACTTTTACCATGTGACTCTGCAGGTGATCCACTTTTGCCGGAAATCCAGTATAGAAAACCACGGGGACAAAACGGGACGATTTAAGAACATCCAGAAGTTGCTCACCACGTTGATCAGACTGATTAGGGTGATCGGATGGATCAGGATCATTACTGTCCTCATGCACATCCAAAAAAATCAAATCAAACCTATTACTCCCAATTAGTGCCATACCTTCATCGAAGGTCGTTGCGACGGAAAATTCGAACGTATTTTCTCCCATTCGCCCCGACAGTATTCGCTCAATCCCTTCGCACATCTCTGGGTCATCATCAACTGAAAGCACTTTCCATTCAGAAGCCACCATCATCTACACCCTTTTTTTCAATATTATTCTGAAAACTGCTCCACCGGATTTTCCTGTATCGAGAAGTTCCACACTGCCGTTATAGTAGTCATGTACAATCTCCCCAACCAAGCAAAGCCCGAGACCATGCCCCTCCGGCTTTCTGGAAAAATAGGGCTCAAATATCTGATCCTTATACTTAGGGTCAATTCCAGGCCCTGTATCAGAAAAGATAATTTCCAGAAATCCAGAAGATTTCCTTTCAACCATTACCCGGATGTTACGTTTTGTTTCCGGCACGGATTTGAGCCAGTACAGGCTATTGGTAATGAGGTTGGTGAATATTTCTGATAACTCTGTTGTATCAATACTTACGAGTGTTTCTGAATCAGGCAGATCAATATTAATCGAGGAGTCTTTTAGCTCCTTTTCGTATAACTGAAAAATGTCCCTAACCAGTTCTTCGATATAGTATTTTCTTGGCCTTCCACGTTTTCGGCCTCCAAAAGGTTCTGCCCTTCTGAAAACATCTCTCAGAACCGAAGATTGCCCCACAATTTTTTCATAACTTTTCTCGAAACTCTTTAATTGTGGCACGTCAGGATTAGTGCCTAGCAGGTCTTCCACCATCTCCTTACCCAGACCAGCCTCAGTCTGAATTTTCGCAAGCGGCTGCCGGCCATCATGAAGAATTTTATCGACTATTCCACCTAAAGTGGCCAACGCATGGTACTGGGACAAAACACCTTGCAGCTTCTTAATTTGGTTTTTCCAATCAGCCTCGGCTTTGTTAATCAGGTCCAGCGTTTCCTTCTTGTTGGTATCACCACGACTAACAGCATCAGTAATCTTATTGAAATCAGGCGGATCAAAGAGACCTTTCTGATCCTCCTGCTCCTTTTGTTCTGGTTTTTTCCTCTTTGATGCATACCTGAGATTCTCCGTCTCATTCAATACGAACTTCATGATATTCTGGAGGTCAGTGTATGCGGCATTGTTATCAAGCCCTTCCCTGTTACTGCGGTCATGCAAATCAGGATTTTTGTCGGCAGTGATGGAGATATATCCGGTTATCTGATTGTTCGAAAGCCGCCTTGTCGGAGCCTGAACACGTCGTATATCCAGTCTGAGCCAGTCGTTGTCGGGCTCGCCATACGGCAACACCCTGAAGCCATCACGGTAGATATTTATTCCTGCTATCGCATCCAGATCTTTCCTGATGCTTCTGATGCCTCCGCCCACTTTCTGGTTCACATTTTCTAGTTCATCACGATCCCAAATGCGCAACTCAAACGTGAAGGGACCGCACTCCACTCCTTTTTGATTTGATGGATCTTCCTGCAGTTCTGGCTTTTGCGTGGACGGATACAATACCCATTCGTTGTCAGAAAAGACTTTGTAAAAATATCCATCGAAATCATGTGGCTGACTTTCCTCTTCAATCTGCACGATAAGCGAATATCTGCCATCCGCCTCTATTTCCCCTCTGACGACATAATGCGGGTACTTGATTATCTCAGGCGGTGTGATTCTGGAGTTGAATTTACTGCGCTCATCCGGAAGATTAAGAAATATGTTGAAATCAGTCTTTGGGTAGAAAGGAGACAGAAGTCTGGACAGCCCCCTTTGCAGATTCTCCAGATCATGCTTTTCCCAGGTATGCTTCAATCTGTTCATTCTTAATACCGTTCCATGGTACGGAACCCGGTATCGCTTTTCCGAGAATTCCTTCAGTCGCCATCCAGGAACTATTTCGGCAGCAGTTTGATCGTCTGCCAGGAAGAGTATTTCATCGAGAAATCGTTCGTCATCATCAAACTGCGTCCAGTCGAAAACCGCATATGATTCAGTATCAGCTTGGTCCTTGGTCCGGGTAAACAGTTCCAGTTCTTCCGCGATCCTCGCCGCAGCAAACCGGCCAATCCCTTTTTCCCCAAGCACTCGCCTGCGTCCGCTCTTGCTTTTCTTATTATCTTTCTTGGTTGATGTTGCGATGATCATCCAGGAATTCCGGATGATATTCATATCCATGCCATGACCGTCATCTATCACTTCAATAGCGCCACTTCCTTCTTTCAGGTCACCGGAAAAAGAGATCAGGACGTTTTCAGCATCAGCGTCGTATGCATTTTTGACAAGTTCTATCAGCGCAACCGTCTCACTGCTAATCAGTTCTTCGCCAAGGGTCTTGAGTATCCGGGCTTTTGGTCGAAGAGCAAACGAACCATCGGTATCGGATGTGTCTTTTTCCCTTTTTCCTAGTGATTTATTCATCGCTTTTCACCTGATAGAAGGCCTTCCAGTTCCTCTCGGGTCTGTTCGAGAATTCGCTCCACGTCCCCCATTTCGCCATCCGCATAAGCAAGTGCCAACAGGGTCAGCGGGTGTACCTGCATCACTTGGCACAGCTCGTTGAGCTTGGGCAGGGTCGGGTTCTTCACGCCCCGCTCCAAAGAACTCAAGTAGGTGCGGCTGGACGCACCGGAAAACGCTTCCTGACTGAGGCCTCGCGCCTTTCTGACGGTCTTCAACGCTTTACCCAGTGAATTTTGTTCTACCATATGACTCGCTGCACCCTATAGGACTACAATCTATAGAGTACATTCTCGCACAAATTACTAGGGATTTGTAATTCGGAGAAGTTCGGTGAAATTAGGTAATAAAGCACAAATGACGATTCACTATTACGTTGATTGCGGTCTCCCATGCTTAAGCGTGTGTTCAATAACCACGAGAAAAGTTATAAGAAGATGGGCGATACCATCCTGTTCTCAGGAATAGCTAGCAAGCGCGGAAATAAGGTAAAGCACTTTGGGTACAGTAAGCTTCCGGATAACTTAAAAACACACGCAGCTCAAGCTGCTCTAATACCATACAAGCATCAATTTGCCCCTCATGGCATCGCCGCTTTCTGCCTTGCTACACGCAACAAATACCATGAGAAATACCATTGATGATTCAGATTATATTATCAATTGGATTTATTTTATTTTTATATTTCAATGGGTTACGAATCAAACCTACTCCCACTCAATCGTCGCCGGCGGCTTGCTGGAGATATCGTAGGTGACCCGTGACACACCGCTGATTTCGTTGATGATGCGGTTGGAAACGGTTTCCAGGAACTCGTAGGGCAGGTGCGCCCAGCGAGCGGTCATGAAGTCGATGGTTTCTACAGCGCGCAGGGCGATGACCCATTCGTAACGACGGGCGTCACCGACCACACCGACCGATCTGACCGGCAGGAATACTGCGAAGGCCTGGCTGGTCTTGTGGTACAGGTCAGCCTTGCGCAGCTCTTCGATGAAGATATGGTCGGCGCGGCGCAGGATGTCGGCGTATTCCTTGCGCACTTCAGCGAGGATACGCACGCCCAGGCCCGGGCCGGGGAACGGGTGACGGTAGACCATGTCGTAGGGCAAGCCCAGTTCCAGACCGATCTTGCGCACCTCGTCCTTGAACAGTTCGCGCAGCGGCTCGACCAGTTCGAAGGCCATGTCTTCCGGCAAGCCGCCAACGTTGTGGTGAGACTTGATCACGTGGGCCTTGCCCGTCTTGGCGCCGGCCGATTCGATCACGTCAGGGTAGATGGTGCCTTGGGCCAGGAACCGGACATCCTGTAGCTTGGTCGCTTCCTCGTCGAATACTTCGATGAAGGTACGGCCGATAACCTTGCGCTTGGCCTCCGGGTCGGTCACGCCGAGCAGGCGGGACAGGAATTTCTCTTCGGCATTGGCGCGAATCACCTTGACGCCCATGTTCTCGGCGAACATGGCCATGACCTGCTCACCTTCGTGCAGTCGCAGCAAGCCGTTGTCGACAAAGACGCAGGTCAACTGATCGCCTATGGCGCGGTGCAGCAGCGCGGCAACCACCGACGAATCGACACCGCCAGACAGACCGAGCAGCACCTTGGCGTCACCCACCTGGGCACGCACGGTGGCGATGGCATCTTCGACGATGTTGGCCGGCGTCCACAGCGCTTCGCAGCCGCACAGCTCGAGAATGAACCGGGACAGGATCCGCAGCCCCTGCTTGGTGTGGGTCACTTCCGGGTGGAACTGTACGCCGTAGAAATGACGAGCGTCGTCACCCATGGCCGCGATGGCGCAGCTCGGCGTACTGGCCAATACCTTGAAACCGTTCGGCAGTTCGATGACCTTGTCGCCATGGCTCATCCAGACGTCCAGGTTCAGCACACCGTCGTCGGCTACCGCATCCTCGATTCCATCGAGGAAACTGCTCTTGCCAACCAGATCAACCCGCGCATAACCGAACTCGCGTTCTTCGGAACCCTGTACCGCACCACCCAGCTGGGCAGCCATGGTCTGCATGCCGTAGCAGATACCCAACACCGGCACCGCCAGCTCGAACACGACCTGTGGCGCGCGTGGGCTGCCGTTTTCGGTCACGGACTCGGGGCCACCGGCCAGGATGATGCCCTTGGGTGCGAACTCGCGGATAGCCGCTTCGTCCATATCCCAGGCATGGATTTCACAGTAAACGCCGATTTCACGTACGCGCCGTGCAATCAATTGAGTGTACTGGGAACCGAAATCCAGGATCAGGATGCGGTGAGCGTGAATGTCATGGGACATGGTGTGTTCTCGATAAAGTAAGAGCTGCGAGTTACAAGCGGCGCCCGGAGACGCCGCTTGTGGCTGATGACTGAACCGGATCAGCTGACCCGGTAATTCGGCGCTTCCTTGGTGATCTGCACGTCGTGCACGTGGGATTCGCTCATGCCAGCCCCGGTGATGCGGACAAATTCGGGCTTGGTGCGCATATCTTCAATGCTGCCGCAACCGGTGTAGCCCATGGAAGCACGCAGCCCCCCCATCAATTGATGCAGAATCGCCGCCAGCGCACCCTTGTAGGGGACGCGGCCTTCGATGCCTTCGGGTACCAACTTCTCGGCACCGGCGCCGGCGTCCTGGAAGTAACGGTCTGCCGAGCCACCGCTGGCATTGGCCATCGCACCCAGCGAACCCATGCCGCGGTAGGCTTTGTAGGAGCGACCCTGGAACAGTTCGACCTCACCCGGGGCCTCTTCGGTACCGGCAAACATCGAGCCCATCATCACTACCGATGCGCCAGCGGCAATGGCCTTGGCCAGGTCACCGGAGAAGCGGATACCGCCATCGGCAATCAGCGGCACACCGGTATCCTTCAGAGCCGCGGCAACGTCGGCAATCGCGGAGATCTGCGGCACGCCAACCCCGGCAACGATGCGGGTGGTGCAGATGGAGCCCGGGCCGATACCCACCTTGACCGCATCGGCGCCAGCGGCAGCCAACGCCAGTGCAGCGGCGCCGGTAGCAATGTTGCCGCCGACCACCTGAATGTCCGGGAACGCCTGCTTGACCCAGCGAACCCGCTCGATCACCCCCTTGGAGTGGCCGTGGGCGGTATCGACGATGATCACGTCGACCCCGGCCTTGGCCAGGGCAGTTACCCGCTCCTCGGTATCAGCGCCCGTGCCAACAGCCGCACCGACTCGCAGCCGGCCCTGCTCATCCTTGCTGGCGAGCGGATAGGCCTTGGCCTTCTCGATGTCGTTGACCGTCATCATGCCTTTCAGGCGGAAAGCATCATCAACGACCAGAACCCGTTCGATGCGATGCTTGTGCAGCAGCTTGCGTACTTCGCCGGTGGACGAGCCTTCCTTGACGGTGACCAGGCGTTCCTTGGGCGTCATCACGTCCCGCACTTTAGCGTCCAGACGGGTCTCGAAACGGATATCACGGGAGGTAACGATGCCGACCAGATCGTCGTTGTACAACACCGGTACACCTGAGATGTTGTTCTGGTGGGTCAAGTCGAACAGGTCGGCTACGGTTGCATCGGCGCCGATGGTAATCGGGTCCTTGACCACGCCGGCCTCGAACTTCTTGACCTTGCGTACTTCGTTGGCCTGCTGCTCGATGGTCATGTTCTTGTGAATGATGCCAATGCCACCTTCCTGAGCCATGGAAATGGCCAGGCGGGCTTCGGTCACGGTGTCCATGGCCGCCGACACCAGCGGAATGCTCAGCTCGATCCCTCGGGTCAGGCGAGTTTTGAGGCAGACATCCTTGGGCAGCACTTCGGAATAACCGGGCACCAGCAGAACATCATCGAAAGTAAGGGCTTCTTGGCGAATACGCAGCATAGCAGGGGCTCCCGAGCGGGAAAAATGGAAGCGCGTCATTATACCCATGCTGCCAGCGGTACTCAATTGGAATCATCACAATGCAGTATTCCGCCGACCGGGAGCTGGTAAGATGCGCACATGAATAATGATGACGCCATTTTCCGACGGTTGGGCACAGAGCGCGAGGTGCTCACCGTCAGCCAACTCAATGCCCGGGCACGCAGCCTGCTGGAAGAGGTTTTTCCGCGAGTCTGGGTGGAAGGCGAGTTGTCGAACCTCGCCCGCCCCTCCTCCGGTCATCTGTACTTCACCCTGAAGGATAGCGGCGCCCAGGTGCGGTGCGCCTTGTTCCGACAGAATGCCGCGCGCATCCGGCTTGATCTGCGCGACGGCCTGCTGGTTCAGGCCCGCGGCCGGGTCAGCCTGTATGAGGGCCGCGGTGATTATCAGATGATCCTCGACAGCCTGGAGCCAGCCGGTGACGGGGCCCTGCGCCAGGCCTTCGAGGCGCTCAAGGCCAAGCTGCAGGGCGAAGGATTGTTTAATGCCGAAGGCAAGCGCCCCATGCCGACTCATCCCACCCGCATCGGTGTGATCACCTCGCCCAGCGGCGCAGCGGTACGGGACATCATCAGCGTATTCGGCCGCCGTGCGCCCTTTATCGAGCTGATCATCAGTCCTACCGCGGTCCAGGGCCGCGAGGCCGCGCCGCAGATTGTTCGCGCGCTGGAGAAAGCTGACCGCGGGGGTTTCGATGCACTGATCCTGGCCCGCGGCGGCGGCTCGCTGGAAGATCTCTGGCCCTTCAATGAAGAGCTGGTCGCCCGCGCCGTTGCCGCCTGCCGTACACCGATCATCAGCGCGGTAGGGCATGAAACCGATGTATCGATCAGTGACTTCGTCGCCGACCTGCGCGCACCCACCCCATCGGCGGCAGCAGAACTGCTGAGCCCTGACACCCAGGCCATGCTGGCCCAGCTGCAGCGCAGCCACCGTCAGCTGCAACAATGCATGAAGGTAAGGTTGGCCCGCGACAACCTGCGCCTGGATAACCTGCGCCGGCGTCTGCGCCATCCCGGCGAGCGCCTGGCGCAGCAGGCCCAGCGGCTGGACGAACTGGAAATGCGCATGCAACGCGCCCTGCACCACCGCCTGCAACACCGCCGCCAGCGCCTGGAGCATCTGCAGGGTCGCTTGCAGCACCAGCATCCCGGCCGGCGCCTGGCGCTGCTCGGCGAACGCCTCGAACAACTGCAGCTGCGCCTGCCGCGCAGCATGCAACAGCGCCTGCAGCAGCATCGCCAGCAGTTGGGTAACGCCGCGCAGACCCTGCAGCTGGTCAGCCCCCTGGCCACCCTGGGCCGCGGTTACAGCATCCTGCTGGACGAGCGCGGCCAGGCAATTCGCAGTCGCAATGAAACCCGCCCCGGCCAGCAGCTGAAGGCGCGGCTCCACGACGGCCAATTGACCCTGCGCGTCGAGGAAGAGCAACCACATACCCTGCCACTGCTGGACTGAGTCGGCACAGCAATCGTCATCCGTCTTTGCTAGGATGGCCGGCGCCGCACCCTGCGGCGCCAAACCCACTCCATAATTGGGAATGTCATGGAATCGCAATACAACGACGTCATCAACTGGCTGGAAGATTATCCCCAGCTCTATACCCTGCTCGCGCTCACCGCCCTGATCCTCGGCGCCTGGATCGCCAACTGGATCGTCAAGCGCATCCTGATCCGCGGCCTCATGCACCTACTGCGCTCCACGCCAGTGGGCAACGACCGAGCGCTACATGATTCCCATGTCATTTCCCGGCTGGCCAATATTGTCCCGGCGCTGATTCTGTCCATCGGTATCGGCGTGATTCCCGGCCTGTCCGAGACGCTGATCACCATCGTGCGCAACGTATGTGGCGCGTTCATCATTCTCACTATCGCCCTGGCTATCGCCAGTGCGCTGACGCTCGTCAACACCATTTACGAACGTCGTCCCAAGGCACGGATGAAGCCCATCAAGGGCTACATTCAGGTGATCAACATTGTCATCTATTCGATCGCCACCATCCTGATCATCGCCACGCTGATCGACCGCTCGCCGCTGATTCTGCTCTCCGGTCTGGGTGCCATGGCAGCCGTGTTGATGTTGATCTTCCAGGACACTTTGCTATCGCTGGTCGCCAGTGTGCAGATCAGCTCCAACGATATCGTGCGGGTGGGCGACTGGGTGGAAATGCCCGCGCTGAGCGCCGATGGTGATGTGATTGATATCTCCCTGCACACCGTCAAGGTGCAGAATTGGGACAAGACCATCACGACCATTCCGACCAAGCGCCTGATCAGCGACCCGTTCAAGAACTGGCGGGGCATGCAGGAGTCCGGCGGTCGGCGCATCAAGCGCAGCCTCATGCTTGATCAGCAGAGCGTGCATTTCCTGGACGATGACGAGTGCCAACATCTGCACCGCTTCCGGTTACTGAGCGATTACCTCAAGGACAAACAGACCGATATCGATGATTGGAACCGCCAGTTGCAGGAACAAGGCCAGGAGCCGGTGAACACGCGTCGAATCACCAATATCGGCACCTTCCGCGCCTATGTTGATCGCTACCTGCGCAGCCACCCAGGCATTCATCAGGAAATGACGCTGATGGTCCGCCAGCTCGCGCCCACACCCGACGGCCTGCCGATGGAACTGTATTGTTTCACCAATACCGTGGCCTGGGTCGCCTATGAGGGAATCCAGTCGGATATCTTCGATCATCTGCTGGCGATCCTTCCGGAATTCGGCTTGCGTGTATTCCAGCATCCGAGCGGCGATGATCTGCGGCACATGAATCTGCCCCAGCGTACTTCCTCGGAGGCTGGCGTCACGTCGCTGGGCTGAGGATCACCGGCGCGCCTGACCGGGCGCGCCGGATTCTGGCGTAGGAAGCGGAAAAACGACACTTCCGAGCAACCAGAAAGCCGAATCCACTCCTGAATCAGCAGAATATTGCTTTTTCTTCGCCCTTATTGCCATCAAACCTACATAGTCGTAAAGTTTTCAGCATGAAAACACCACAAACACTCATCACCCTTCGGCAGCATGCCTGCCTCTGCCTGGTCAGCCGGCGACTGCGTCACTGACGCGCTTTTCCCTGCCCGATGCACTAAGGCCCGCCGTGGTCCCCCACCGCTAGCCCGCCCAGAATACAGAACAGGATTTTCATCATGACCATGCTCACCGATCCGTCCAGCAAGTACCGTCCGTTCACTCCCATCGCGCTGCCTGATCGCACCTGGCCGGACAAGGTCATCAACCAGGCACCGATCTGGCTGTCCACCGACCTGCGCGATGGCAATCAGTCGCTGATCGAACCGATGGATGCGGAAAAGAAGATGCGCTTTTTCAAGTGCCTGGTCGCGATCGGCGTGAAGGAAATCGAAGTCGGCTTCCCATCCGCCTCCCAGACCGATTTCGACTTCGTGCGCGAGTTGATCGAGGGCGGGCATATTCCCGATGACGTCACCATCCAGGTACTGACCCAGGCCCGTGACGATCTGATCGAGCGGACGTTCGAGTCGGTCAAAGGCGCCAAGCAGGCCATCGTGCACTACTACAATGCCTGTGCCCCCGCCTTCCGCAAGATTGTTTTCAATCAGGACAAAGCCGGGGTGAAAGCCATTGCCATCGCCGCGGGCAAAACCATCCGGCGCCTGGCTGAAGCCGCGCCGGAAACCAACTGGGGCTTCGAGTACTCCCCTGAGGTGTTCAGCTCGACCGAGACCGATTTTGCCGTCGAGGTATGCAACGCCGTGATTGGCGTGTTCGAGCCGACCCCACAGCGCAAGCTGATCCTCAACCTGCCCGCGACTATCGAATGCGCTACGCCGAACAACTATGCCGACCAGATCGAGTGGTTCGGTCGGCATATCGACCGGCGTGACAGCGTGCTGATCAGCGTGCATACCCACAATGATCGCGGCACTGGCGTTGCCGCCTCGGAGTTGGCGGTAATGGCCGGCGCTGATCGCGTCGAAGGTTGCCTGTTCGGCAACGGCGAACGCACCGGCAACGTCTGCCTGGTCACCCTGGCGCTGAACCTCTATACCCAGGGCGTCGATCCGCAGCTGGACTTTTCCGATATCGACGCGGTACGCAAGGTAGTCGAGGATTGCAATCAGTTGCCGGTTCACCCGCGCCACCCCTATGCCGGCGACCTGGTGCACACCGCCTTCTCCGGCTCGCACCAGGATGCGATCCGCAAGGGCTTCGCCCAGCAGGACCCGAACGCCGTCTGGGAAGTACCCTACCTGCCGATCGACCCGGCGGATATCGGTCGCAGCTACGAGGCGGTGATCCGCGTCAACAGCCAGTCCGGCAAAGGCGGCATCACCTACCTGCTGGAGCAGGAGTATGGAATCGCCCTGCCGCGGCGCTTGCAGATCGAGTTCAGCCAGGTGGTACAAGGTGAAACCGATCGCCTCGGTCTGGAAATGACCGCCGAGCAGATCCACCAACTGCTGCAGCGCGAATATCTGCAGGCCACCACCCCCTATGCCCTGGTTCGCCACCGGCTGCAGGAAGAGAATGGCACCAGCGCGGTGGATGTCGAGGTAATCAACGCTGGCACTACCCAGCATTGGCGCGGCATTGGCAAAGGCCCGCTGGAGGCATTGGTCGCCGGCCTGCCGGAAGCCGTGGAGATCATCGACTACCATGAACATGCCATCGGCTCGGGCAGCGATGCCAAGGCAGCAGCGTATATCGAGGTCCGCCTGGATAATGGCCGCCCCTTGCACGGTATTGGCATCGATGAAAACCTGACTGCGGCCAGTTTCCGGGCGCTGTTCAGCGCATTGAACCGGGCCAAGCAACAGGCCGCAGCCCAGGCCGCCTGAGTTCGGCATTAGGCGGGATACAAGCCCTTCACCAGTTGGCGGCGAGGCTTACTCCCAAACCGAACCGGCAGGCTTGTGATAGAACGCCAACAGCACCTAGAATCAGCGCATGTCCATTCAACATGCGCTGCTTACCTCACTTCTGGAAAAACCCTCCGCCGGCTACGAGCTGGCTAACCGCTTCGATCATTCGATCGGCTATTTCTGGCAGGCGACCCACCAGCAGATCTACCGAGAGCTGGGACGCATGACCGAGGCTGGCTGGCTGCTGGTCGAGCATAACCCTACCGGTACCGGCCGGCGGAAAAAGATCTATCACGTGCTCGATGCTGGTCGCCAGGAGCTGGCGCGCTGGGTGGGTGACAGCGGGGGCCCGGGCAGAAATGATCAGGCCCTGCTGATCAAGCTGCGCGCCGAAGCGGTCATGGGGCCGCTGGGAGTGGGCAGGGAGTTGCGGCGCCTGGTCGAGCAGCACCAGCAACGCCTGCAAATGTATCGCGATATCGAACAGCGCGACTTTTCCAACCCCACGATGAGCCATGCGCAGAAACTGCAGTATGCCGTCTTGCGCATGGGCATCAAGACTGAAGAAAACTGGTTGGCCTGGGCCAAGGAAACCTTGCCGCTGGTGGAGTGATACCGGCTAACAGCGGCTCCCCGCACTGGTCCGGGAGACAAGCGTCACCGCAGCGGCGTTGAGCCCCGCTCCACCGGTCAAGAGGGAACTCGATCTTCCAGAAGTCCGAGTTCCCTCGATGCAGTTACAGGCTCGACAAGCGTTCGCGGGCGGCCTGGTACTCTGTCCGCAAGCGCTCGATCAGCTCCGCTGCGGGCACCACCTGCTTCACCGCACCAACGCCCTGCCCCGCACCCCATATATCCCGCCAGGCCTTGGCCTTGCTGCTGCCGCCAGAGCCAAAGTTCATTTTCGACGGGTCGGACTCAGGCAGCGCTTCCGGGTCCAGGCCACTGTTGACGATGCTCTTTTTCAGATAGTTGCCATGCACACCGGTAAACAGGTTGGAGTAGGTAATATCCGACGCAGTGCTGTCGACGATCATGTCCTTGTAGGCCTGTTCTGCGTTGGCCTCGGCGGTGGCGATGAACGCCGAGCCGATATAGGCCAGATCCGCGCCCGCTGCCTGGGCGGCAAGGATGGCGTTGCCATTGGAAATAGCCCCGGACAACAGCAGAGGTCCATCGAACCACTCGCGGATCTCGTGAATCAGGGCGAAGGGTGACAGGGTACCAGCATGTCCACCGGCGCCTGCCGCCACGGCGATCAGGCCGTCGGCGCCTTTCTCGATGGCCTTCTTCGCATAGAAGTTGTTGATGACATCATGCAATACGATGCCGCCATAGGAGTGAATGGCCTCGTTCACATCCTCGCGGGCCCCCAGCGACGTGATGATGATCGGCACCTCATACTTCACACACAACGCCAGATCCTGCTCCAGCCGGTCATTGGACTTATGCACGATCTGGTTGACCGCGAAGGGCGCCGCGGGCCGCTCCGGATTCTGGGCATTATATTCAGCCAGCTCGCTGGTAATACGCTGCAGCCATTGCTCGAATACTTCTATCGGACGGGCGTTCAGCGATGGAAAAGCCCCCACCACGCCAGCCTTGCACTGGGCAATGACCAGATCGGGGTTGGAGATGATGAACAATGGCGAGCCGACTACCGGAATGGATAACCGGCCCTTGAGAAGATCAGGTAAAGACATTGTCACTCCACATACAATCAGATTGTTGAAATAAGGGGTCAGGCGCCGGCCTGGCCTTTGAGAATCGCGATATGGGGCGCCATCCGCTTGCCCATTTCCTCGGCCAGCGCCTGCAGGCCGTTGAGCGGACGCACCATGACTTCGAACTCGAGGATCCGGCCCTCAGCATCAAAACGCAGCATATCGATACCCTTGAGCTGCTTGCCCTTGACGGTGGCACTGAACTCCAACACCGCGCTGGTGCCGTCATCGCTGACGAAACTGCGGTGGTAGGTGAAGTTCTCGAACACCTGATTGACGTTCTTCAATACCAATTTGATGGCAGTTTTACCTGGATAAGGTTGATGCGCGACCGGCGAGCGGAACACGATGTCATCGGCCAACCAGGGATCAAGTTCTTCCATGGCATTGCGCTCGAGAATCTCATGCCAGGCGGCCAGTGTGCGCTGCGCTGCGGCGGATAATTGTTGTTCTTGCATGATTGCATTTCCGTGTTTGGCAAAAAGGGCAGCCGCCTGACCGATTGACCAGCATTCAGGTGACCCGTTGGCAGATAACACCGGAATGAAATTAGCAAACTCCAGCCAACCAATGCAACTAGTTGCATATTATGTGGCGCGAATTGGATGCAGCAACCCCATAAACGACAATCCCGCCTACGTGGCGGGATTGTCGTGAACTGAATGGCTGGCTCGATCAGCGCTTGTCTCTACGCTTTTTCTCGGCCTTCTTGTGGTGGCTCATCAGGCGGCGTTTCTTGTTCACCTGACGCTCGGACAGCTTGTTCTTCTTCTCCGCGAAGGGGTTGTCGCCACCCTTGTATTCAATGCGGATCGGCGTACCGGACAGCTTGAGCACCTTGCGGAAGGTGTTTTCCAGATACCGGGTATAGGAGCGCGGTACCGCGTCCACCTGGTTGCCATGGATAACGATGATCGGCGGGTTGGAACCACCCAGGTGGGCATAGCGCAGCTTGATCCGGCGCCCATTGACCAGCGGCGGCTGGTGCTCGGATACCGCGGCTTCGAGGATCTCGGTCATGCGCTTGGTGGGAATCTTGGCCATGGCACTTTCAAAGGCCTGATCAACCGACTTGTAGAGCAGCCCGACGCCACTACCGTGCAGCGCGGAAATGAAATGCTGATCGGCAAACTGGGTGAAGATCAACCGACGCTCCAGCTCCTTCTTCACGTACTCCTTCTCGCCCTGCTCCATGCCATCCCACTTGTTGATGGCGACCACCAGGGCACGGCCGGACTCCAGCACGAAGCCCAGCAGGTGCAGATCCTGTTCCACGATGCCTTCCCGGGCGTCGACCACGAAGATCACCACGTTGGCGTCCTGAATCGCCTGCAGCGTCTTGATCACCGAGAACTTCTCGATGGCCTCGAAGACCTTGCCGCGGCGCCGCACACCAGCGGTATCGATCAAGGTGTAGGGCTTGTCATGGCGCTCATAGGGAATATAGATGCTGTCGCGGGTGGTACCGGCCTGGTCGAACACGACCACCCGCTCCTCGCCCAACATGCGGTTGACCAGGGTGGACTTGCCCACGTTGGGACGGCCGATCACCGCGATCTTGGTGCCGATGGGCGTCACCGGCAGGCGTTCGACGGGGTTACCCTCCTCGTCCAGCTCCGGCTCGGCCTGGATGTCGCCCTTGACCAGTACGGCTTCGAGCATGGGGTTGATATTGCGTCCATGAGCCGCGGCGATGCCAATCGGAGTACCCAGGCCCAAGGGAGCAAACTCACCGAGGATCGAATCCTGATCAGCACCATCGACCTTGTTGGCAATCAGGAAGGTGTGCTTGTCACGCTTGCGCAAATGTTCGGCAATCATCTCATCGCCAGCAGTACGACCGGCGCGCGCGTCGACCAGGAACAGTACCGCATCGGCTTCCTCGATGGCCTGCAGGGACTGCCCGGCCATGATGGTATCGATGCCGTGCTCGTCACCGGTCAACCCACCGGTATCCACGAGGATATAGGGCTGCCCCTGCCAGACCGCCTCGCCGTACTGGCGGTCACGGGTCAACCCCGCCACGTCGGCGACTATGGCGTCACGACTTTTGGTCAGACGGTTGAACAACGTGGATTTGCCGACATTCGGCCGGCCCACCAGGGCAATGACAGGAACCATGATTACTCCGCGCACCTTATTGGTGCCAAACAAAAACAAAAAGGCCGCTGCTCCTTCTTTGGGCAGCGGCCGGAAAGTATAACCTGTTTCGGCGTCAGCGCAGTTGGTAAGCCGCCAGATCGCCGCTGTTGCCATACACATACAGGGTGTCGCCCTGCACGATCGGTGTTACCCGCACACCCTTGCGGTCGACCCGCACGCGCCCTACCAGGCGGCCATCGGTCTGGGCCAGCAGATGCACATAGCCTTCGAAGTCGGCCACCGCCACATAGCTGCTGAAGGCCACCGGCCCGGTAAGCTGGCGACGTTGCAGGCTGTCATTGGTCCACAGCGGCGTAGCACGATTCTGATCATAGGCTTCGACGGTGCCGCCGGCCTGACTCAGATAGACGCTGCCAAAACCAATGGCGGCACCGGCGTGGCTGGAGCTCGGGCGCTGCCAGCGAATGGAGCCGGATTCTGCATCCAGCGCCACAAGGTTACCCTGGTAGGTGGCTGCGTAGAGGGTCTGATCATCCAGCAACAGCCGGCCATCGATGTCTACCATGCGCTCCAGCTCCGAACGACCAACCGGCTGGGCGATACGCTGTTCCCACAAGGGAATGCCGTTCTGCGCATCCAGTGCCACTACACGACCGCTGGCCAGGCCTGCGTAGACGCGATGCAAGGATACGATCGGCTCACTGTGCCCGCGCACGGTCAGCACTGGCAGGCTGGACTCATAGAGCCAGCGCTGCTCGCCGGTACCGATATCCAGGGCCACCAGCTTGTCGTCCTGGGTCTGCACCACTACCACGTCGCCGTTGGTCTGCGGCGGGGCCAGCACTTCGCTGGACACCTGCGCGCGCCAGAGTTCGCTGCCATCGGCTTCATCAAGAACAATCACCACGCCATTGAGCGTACCCAGCATGACGCGGCCACCGCCAGCGCCCACCGCACCGGACAGCGGCTCCTTGAGCTTGACCTGCCAGTTGACCGAGCCAGTATCGCGATCCATGGCCACTACCCGGCCCTTGGCATCGGCGGCGTACAGAGTCAATCCGTCGATGCTCGGCTGCAGCTGGTTGAACAGTTCGCCCTGTCCAACGCCAATATTGCGTTTCCAGCTGCGCTCCAGTTGGACCTCAGCATCGAATTTTTCCAGTTCTGCCGGGGGCAATTCCTTCTTGCCGGAACTACCACAGCCGACCAGCAGCAGGGCAGCAAGCCCGGCGGCCAGAGTTCGGGACATCAGCTTCAAGAGGCTTCCTCCGCCAGGTCATCCAGTTTCAGCTGCAGTTGCGGCCGAGTACGTGGGTCAGGAGTGGCTTCCAGCGCCGCCTGATAGGCCTGACGCGCATCCGCCACGCGATCCAGGCTCAGTAGCAAGTCACCGCGCACTTCCTCGCGGCCGGCCAACAGCTCGCCGGTCACCGGCACAGTGAACAGTTCGAGGCCTTCCTCGGCGCGCTCCAATTGACCCAGCACACGGGCCAGACGCTGACGAGCCACTTCCTGCAGGGCCAGGTCGTCGCCATCTTTGGCTACATCGCGCAGCAGGGCTTCGGCGGAATCGAAATCACCAGCCTCCACCGCCAGACGCGCCTGCATCAGCGCGGCAAAGCTGGCGTAGCGGGTACCGGGATAATCCTTGCGCAAGGTCTCGGCCAACTCGGCACCACGTGTGCGGCTCGCCTCGCTGTCATCCTGCAGTACGTTCTCCAGCATGCTCTGGTAGACGGCTGAGGCATTACTGGCCTTGTTTTCCTGGTAGTTGGTCCAGCCATTCCAGCCGAACACGCCGGCCAGCGCCAATACCACGCCGGTCAGCACAGGCACACCATGGCGATGCCAGACTTCCTTGATCCGCTCTACCTGTTCTTCTTCTGTCTGGTTACTCACCCTGCTCTCCTTTACCGCATCCGATTAATCGCTATTACTGCAAAACCTTGCGCAGTTGTTCAGGCACCGCATCCCAGGCCAGCGTCAGCTGCTCGCCGTCGCCACGCAGGGGCTTGAAGCCAACCTGCCCCGCTGCTGCTTCTTCTTCACCGAGAATCAGCGCGTACAGTGCGCCGGATTTGTCGGCCTTCTTGAACTGGCTCTTGAAACTGCCGCCGCCACAATGCACTACCAGACGTATGCCGGGCAAGGCGTCGCGCAGCTGTTCAGCCAGACGGATAGCCGGCTGCTGTGTTTCAGTGCCCAGAGTGACCAGATAGACATCAACCTGCCGGGACAGTTCGGCGGGCACCTTGCCAAGGGTCTCGATCAGCAGCAGCAGGCGTTCGATGCCCATGGCAAAGCCTACCGCCGGCGCCGGCTTGCCGCCGAGCTGCTCGACCAGGCCATCATAACGACCGCCAGCACAGACGGTGCCCTGGGCCCCGAGCCGGTCAGTGACCCATTCAAACACTGTCAGTCCGTAGTAATCCAGTCCGCGGACCAGCCGGGGATTGATTACATAGGGAATGCCGGCAGCGTCCAGCAGCGCGCGCAGGCCCTCGAAATGAGCGCGAGCCTCATCATTCAGGTAATCGGCGAGCTTCGGCGCGTCGGCCAACAGAGCCTGGGTATCGGGGTTCTTGCTGTCCAGTACCCGCAGTGGATTGCTGTCGAGGCGGCGCTGGCTGTCTTCATCCAGTTGCTCGAAGCGCTCGCGCAGGTAGGCGACCAGATCGTCCCGATAACGGGCCCGGTCGGCGCTGGAGCCGAGACTGTTGAGCTCCAGAGTCACCGCCTCGTCCAGCCCGAGCATACGCCACAGGCGCCAGCTCAGGATGATCAGTTCGGCATCGATATCGGGGCCACCCAGGTTGAAGGTTTCCACTCCCACCTGATGGAACTGCCGATAACGGCCTTTCTGCGGCCGCTCATGGCGGAACATCGGCCCGGTGTACCAGACCTTGTGACTGACGCCGCCACCGAGCAGGCCGTGTTCGAGCATCGCACGCACACACCCGGCGGTACCTTCGGGGCGCAGAGTCAACGAGTCGCCGTTACGGTCGGCGAAGGTGTACATTTCCTTTTCGACGATGTCAGTGACCTCGCCGATGGAGCGTTTGAACAGCTCGGTGGGCTCGACGATCGGCAGACGGATCTGCTGATAGCCGTAACCGGCCAGGACCTTGCCCACGGTAGCTTCAAAATATTGCCACAGCGCACTGTCGGCGGGCAGGATGTCGTTCATGCCGCGCACGGCTTGCAAGTTCTTCAAAATCGTTATTCCTTGTCTGCTACCAACTGCTCAACCGCGGGCGATGGTGTTGTCATCCAACGCCTGCTTGGCAGCAATCTTGTCGCGAATCAGTTTTTCCAGGCGGTCCACCATGTCGTCGTTGGTCACCTTCTGGCTCGGCGCCCCGTCGACATAGACCAGATTGTTCGGCGAGCCACCGGCCAGGCCGATATCGGCTTCCTTGGCTTCGCCCGGGCCATTGACTACGCAACCGATAACCGCCACGTCCAGCGGCACGACCACGTCGTCCAAGCGTGCTTCCAGCTCGTTCATGGTCTTGACCACATCAAAATTCTGCCGCGAGCAGCTGGGGCAGGCGATGAAGTTGATGCCACGTGAGCGCAGGCGCAGAGACTTGAGAATGTCGAAGCCGACCTTGATTTCCTGGACCGGATCGGCCGCCAGGGAAATACGGATGGTGTCGCCGATGCCTTCAGCCAGCAGCATGCCCAGGCCGACCGAGGACTTCACTGTGCCCGAGCGCAGGCCACCGGCCTCGGTGATGCCCAGGTGCAGCGGTTGCTCGATCTGCGCGGCCAGCAAGCGGTAGGCGCCAACGGCCATGAACACGTCGGAGGCTTTCACGCTGACCTTGAAGTCCTGAAAGTCCAGCTTGTCGAAATGATCGACATGGCGCAGCGCGGACTCCAGCAAAGCTTCCGGGGTCGGTTCGCCATACTTCTTCTGCAGGTCCTTTTCCAGCGAACCGGCGTTGACGCCGATGCGGATCGGAATGCCGTGGTGGCGCGCGGCATCGACCACGGCGCGAATCCGGTCTTCGCGACCGATGTTGCCCGGGTTGATGCGCAGACAGTCAACACCCAACTCGGCCACCCGCAGTGCGATCTTGTAGTCGAAATGGATATCGGCCACCAGCGGCATGCTCACCTGCTTGCGGATTTCGCCGAAGGCTTCGGCGGCTTCCATGCTCGGCACGGACACGCGCACGATATCGGCGCCAACCGCTTCAAGCTGGCGAATCTGGCCCACAGTAGCTGCCACATCGCAGGTTTCGGTGTTGGTCATGCTCTGTACGGAGATGGGCGCGTCGCCGCCCACCAGCACCGAGCCTACGCGGATCTGGCGTGATTTTCTGCGTTTGACCGGGGATTGCTGATGCATTGCGTTACCTCTTACTGGCCCAGGCGAAGTCGCGCAACGCCGGAACTGGCATTGCTCGTGAGCTCGACTGGCTGCCCATTATATTCCATCCTCGACACCGCACTGGCTGCTCCTATCACCAGGTCCAGCGGACCCTCGCGGTCGATATTCAGCGTCTGACCCTGCTGCATCTGGCCGCTGTGCAACACTCGCCCATCGGTGGTGCTGACCTGCACCCAGCAGTTGCCGGAGAAACTCATCACCAGGCCATTCTGACTGACTGCTGCAGGCGCTTCCGGCGCAACAGGCTCAGCAGCAGGAGCCGGTGATGATTGGGCTGCCTCGTCAGTCGCCGTGCTGGCTGCCTGATCCGCATCCACCTGCGGCGCGGTTGCAGTCGATTCGTCAGGCTGGGGTTCGGCATTCGCAGCAGGAGCATCTGCCGCCGGGATCTCAATCGCCGGGCCGCTTATGGCCAGCTCATCGCCGCCCGGCTGGCTGAAGCTGTCCGGCAGCACCATCGAGTCCACCTGCACGTCGTCCATGGCGCCGGCTTCCCGCACCTGGGTAGTCGCTTCACGACTCACGTTCCACCACCACAGACCCAACGCCAGCATAATGACCACGATCAGCACCGTGCTGAGCGTCATGACCAGCCGCGCGCCACGCTTGGGTTTGACGTCCACCTTATCGATGGTGCTCACGCGGCTTTCCCGGGCGTCGATGCCGACATAGCGGTCGTAGTGCTCAACGAACCGGCTCGGGTCGAGTTTCAGCAAACGCGCATAGGCCCGCACGTAGCCGCGGGCGAAGGTATCTCCTGGCAGGCGATCAAACTTGCCGTCTTCCAGATAGCCCAAGGTGGCGCGGGTCAGACGCAGGTGGGTTGCCACCTCATCGGCGGTAAAGCCGACCCGCTCGCGCTCATCGCGCAGCAATTCGCCGGGATTGATCCGTGCGGCGTTCTGAGCGCCCGTTGCGGTTTCCATTTCGTCGGTCATCAGGACTGCTCCGACTCAAGCAGGGCACGGGCTTCCGGGCTGGCCGGATACAGCCGGCGCAGCTGCAGTGCGTAACTGGCGGCGCGGTTATGATCATTGAAGCGCCGCGCCAACTGAACGCCCAGCCACAGACTCGGTGCGTTCTGCGCCGATATCTGGCTGAAGTTCAGATAGTGGTTCCACGCCGGCACGAAATTCTGCTCGGCGAATTCCAGCCGGGCCAGCTCAAGCAAAGCCAGCGGCTGGCGGCTGTTCAGACGCAGCGCCCGCTCGAAGGCCGCCTTGGCTTCTTCAGGCTGCTGCAGACGCTTGTAGGTCAACCCCAGATTCTCGAATACCCGCGAGCGTTCGACGTAGAAGGTGTCTTCCGCGGCGCGCTGGAAGTACTTGAGCGCCTCATCGTTACGCTGCTGTTCCAGAAGAAAGGCGCCGTAGTTGTTCAGTATGCGGGCATTGTTCGGTGCGCTGGCCAGCGCCGCGCGAAAATGCTTGTCCGCCAGCGGAGCTTCCCCTTCCTGCTGGAAGACCAGAGCGAGGGCAACGTTGGCCGACTCAGAGCGCGGATCGATCTTCAACGCTTCACTCAGGGGCGCCTTGGCTCGTTCGGTCTCACCTTTCTGCAGATAACCCAGCCCCAGCTGGATATAAGCGTCCCGCGCTTCGGCGGGATCGGTCTTGCGGGTCGGCTGGTCGGTGGTGGTCACACAGCCACTGAGCACCAGGCTCAATAACCAGATCACGACAATATGCTTGCTCATCACAATCGTTCCTCGGCTGGATGTTATCGGCGATTTGTCGACGGCGTAATCTCAACTTGCTCTTCGGCAAGCTGGCGTACCGCAATATAGCGTTCACTGCGCCGGGTCCTGTCCATGACCTGGCCGACCAGCTGTCCGCATGCTGCATCGATATCCTCACCCCGCGTGGTGCGCACCGTGACGTTGTAGCCGGCGTTGTGCAGCAGGTCCTGGAAGCGGCGGATGGCATTGTTGCTCGGCCGCTCGTAGCCGGAATGGGGAAAGGGGTTGAAGGGAATCAGGTTGATCTTGCAAGGCGTCTCGCGCAGCAGCTCGATCATCTGGCGAGCGTGCTCCGGCTGGTCATTGACGTCCTTGAGCAAGGTGTACTCGATGGTCAGATAGCGCTTTTCACCCAGCCCGGCGATGTAATTGTTGCAGGCCGGCAGCAATACCGCTAACGGGTACTTCTTGTTCAGCGGCACCAGTTGATTGCGCAGTTCGTCGTTGGGCGCATGCAGCGACAGGGCAAGCGCCACATCGGTGACCTTACCCAGCTTCTCGATCATCGGCACTACGCCCGAGGTGGACAGAGTCACCTTGCGCTTGGAAATACCATAGCCCAGGTCGTCCATCATCAGCGTCATGGCATCGACGACATTGTCGAAGTTGAGCAGCGGTTCACCCATGCCCATCATCACCACGTTGGTGATGGCCCGATCGACCTTGGCCGGCACGGTGCCGAAGGATTTGTTGGCGATCCACACCTGGCCGATGATTTCGGCAGCGGTCAGATCGCTGTTGAAGCCCTGCTTGCCGGTGGAGCAGAAACTGCAATCCAGGGCACACCCCGCCTGGGACGAGACACACAAGGTGCCGCGGCCATTCTGCGGAATGTACACAGTCTCGACGCAACTGCCCGATGCCACGCGCACGACCCACTTGCGCGTGCCATCCTTGGAAATATCCTCGCTGACCACTTCCGGGCCGCGAATTTCGGCGCGGGCCTTGAGCTTGTCGCGCAGGGCCTTGCCGACATTGGTCATGTCATCAAAATTGTCGACACCGAAGTGATGGATCCACTTCATGACCTGCCCGGCACGAAAACGCTTCTCCCCGAGCTCTTCGAAAAAAGCTTCCAGTTTCGGCTGTGTCAGGCCCAGCAGGTTGATCTTGCCGGTGGTCTCAGTCATTGCAATCCATCACTCAGTTGGTGTCTTTGGCAGGGCTCAGCGGGTGCGCTGGCACAGCTCGGTTTCGGCGAAGAAGTAGCCGATTTCGCGGGCAGCGGAGGTCGTGGAGTCCGAACCGTGAACGGCGTTGGCATCGATGGACTCGGCGAAGTCAGCGCGAATGGTGCCAGCAGCGGCTTCCTTCGGGTTGGTAGCGCCCATCAGGTCACGGTTCTTCAGTACCGCGCCTTCGCCTTCCAGCACCTGGACGACCACCGGGCCGGAAGTCATGAAGCTGACCAGATCCTTGAAGAACGGACGCTCTTTGTGCTCGGCGTAGAAACCTTCGGCATCAGCCTGGGACAGTTGAACCATCTTGGCCGCAACGATGCTCAGACCAGCCTGCTCGAAGCGGCTCAGGATCTGACCAATCACGTTCTTGGCTACGGCATCGGGCTTGATAATGGACAGGGTACGTTCTACGGCCATGAAACTCTCCAGAGAAATGGGGTTGGATGATAAATAAAGGGGTGTCAACCCGCAGATTATACGCAGGTTGACTGCAAATACGTAACAGGCGCTGCAATCGAGTTGCAACGCCGTATTTACCTGCTCTGACGCAGGCGCGATACCGCTTTGCACAGCACCTCGGCGGCGTGCTGGACCTCTGCCTCGGTAGTGAACCGACCCAGCGACAGACGGATGGAGCTGTGCGCCAGCTCATCCGGCAGGCCAATGGCACGCAGCACATAGGATGGCTCGACCGAGGCCGATGTGCAGGCCGAACCGGTGGACAGCGCCAGATCGCGCAGAGCCAGCAACAGCAGCTCCCCATCCACGCCGGTAAAGGCCAGGTTCAGGTTGTGCGGCACCCGCTGCTGTGCGGAGCCGTTGAGCGACATCCCGTCCAGGCTTGCCAGCCCTTCGAGCAGTTGGTCACGTAACGCGGAAATGCGCTCGTTCTCGGCTTTCATTTGTGCACCGGCCAGGGCGAAGGCCTCCCCTATGCCGACCAGTTGATGGGGCGCCAGGGTGCCCGAGCGCATGCCGCGCTCGTGACCGCCGCCATGGATCAGCGCCTCGATGCGCACATCCGGTGAACGGCGCACATAGAGCGCACCAATACCCTTGGGGCCATAGCTCTTGTGGGCGCTGAATGACATCAAATCAACCGGCAGTTGCTTGAGGTTGATCGGTAGCTTGCCAGTGGACTGCGCCGCATCGACATGGAACAGAATCCCCCGCTCGCGCACCAGCGCGCCCAGCGCCGCAATATCGTTGACCACCCCAATCTCGTTGTTGACGTGCATCAGCGACACCAGGATGGTGTCTTCGCGCAGCGCGGCCTGCAGTTGTTCAACGCCGATCAGACCGTCGCTATCCGGCTTGAGATAAGTGACCTCGAAGCCTTCCCGCTCCAATTGCCGGCAGCTGTCGATCACCGCCTTGTGTTCGATCTGCGAGGTAATGATGTGGCGGCCACGCTCGGCAAAGGCCCGGGCGGCGCCCTTGATTGCCAGATTGTCAGATTCGGTGGCACCAGAGGTCCAGACGATTTCCCGCGGATCGGCGCCGACCAGGTCGGCGACCTGACGCCGCGCCAGCTCGGCTGCTTCCTCGGCTTGCCAGCCATACAGATGCGAGCGCGAGGCTGGGTTGGCAAAGTTGCCATCCATGGTCAGACAGGTACACATTTTTTCTGCCACCAGCGGGTCGACCGGCGTGGTGGCAGCATAGTCCAGATAAATCGGCAGTTTCATGGCAACACCTCAGCGCGGTGCAGACGAGTCAGCGTCCGGCTTGGACGGCTCGGGCTCCGCATCATCCATGAGCGCTTCAAAATCCTCGGTATCCAGTTTTGGCAGGTCGCGGGCGCAGTAATCGCTACCCAGCTCCTTCAGGGCCTCGCACATGCTCTCGATACGACCATCGACCGCATGCATGTGATCGAGCATCAGCCCAATGGAACGGGCGACCGGGTCAGGCATGTCGCGGGTCTCGCCATAGGCATCGAAGCCGATCTTTTCAGCCATCGCCTGGCGCTTGACCTGCTGCTCCGTGACGGCCTCCTCCCTGACGATGATGCGTCCGGGAATCCCCACCGCGGTGGCACCGGCCGGCACCGCCTTGGTGACCACGGCGTTTGAACCGATCTTGGCGCCTTTGCCGACGGTGAACGGCCCCAGCACCTTGGCCCCGGCGCCCACCACCACACCGTCTTCCAAGGTCGGGTGGCGTTTGCCTTTGTTCCAGCTGGTACCGCCCAGAGTCACGCCCTGATACAGGGTCACGTCATTACCGATCTCGGCGGTTTCGCCGATCACCACGCCCATGCCGTGGTCGATGAAGAACCGGCGGCCCACCGTGGCGCCGGGATGGATCTCGATACCCGTCAGCCAGCGCCCGAGGTTGGACACCATGCGCGCCAGCAGCCGCGCATCGCGCACCCACAGGCAATGGGCCAGGCGGTGGAACCAGATGGCATGCAGGCCGGGATAGCAGAACAGCACTTCAAGCTTGTTGCGGGCCGCGGGATCGCGATGGAATACGCTGGCGATATCTTCCTTCATTCTGTCGAACATGCTTAACGTCTCCGCGCACCGGACGCCTGGACGCCGATGGCTTTCTGGGTTTCGGTCAAGATGCCGCGCAGAATGTTCATCTCGACGAGATTGGGATGGATACGCCCGTACAGACGACGCAAACGGGGCATCAGCTTCCTGGGATGCTGGGGGTCGAGGAAGCCGATTTCAACCAGCACCTGCTCAAGATGCGCATAGAACTGCTCCATCTGCTCGGCGGTGGCCGGCACTTCGTTGTCCAGCGCGGTGGTTTCTATCTTGTGCATCTTGGTCGGCTGCCCCTGACGCTGCAGGCTTTGCATGCGCAGCTCATAGGCCAGCACCTGTACAGCGGTGGCCAGGTTCAGCGAGCTGAAGGCCGGGTCCGAGGGAATATGCACATGGAACTGACAGCGCTGTAGCTCGTCGCTGGTCAGACCCGAATCCTCACGGCCGAAGACCAGGGCAATCGGGCCGGCAGCCGGACCTTCCAGTTGATCCAGCACCTTGTCGGCCGCCTCCCGCGGGTCGACCACCGGCCAGGGGATGCGCCGGTCCCGGGCGCTGGTGCCGAGCACCAGTACGCAGTCGGCCAATGCCTCTTCCAGGGTAGCGACCACCCGTGCATTGGCCAGCACATCATCGGCGCCGGAGGCACGGGAGGTGGCGTCGGGATCGGGAAAACGCTGCGGGTCGACCAGCACCAGCTGGCGCAAGCCCATATTTTTCATGGCGCGCGCAGCGCCGCCGATGTTACCCGGATGACTGGTGTTGACCAGAACCACGCGAATTTTGTCGAACACGGACACTCCAGGGTTGCACTGCAAATAGAAGAGCCCTGCATCTTACTAAAATCCGCCCCCTACTGACTACGACGCTTTTTTTCAGTTTGCCCGGCAACCCTGCTATAATGTCCGGCTTTTCGTACTTCCATTCAGAGATGCCCCCGTATGCAGCCCATGTTGAACATCGCCCTGCGCGCCGCGCGCAGCGCCGGAGAATTGATTTATCGCTCCATGGAAAGGCTGGATGTCCTGACCGTCAGCGAGAAAGAAGCTAACGACTACGTCAGCGAAGTGGATCGGGCTGCGGAACAGGTCATCATCCAGCAACTCCGCAAGACTTATCCGGATCACGGCATCCATGCCGAGGAATCGGGCTTCCAGCCCGGCCACGGCGAGGGCGCTGACATCGTCTGGATCATCGATCCATTGGACGGTACCACCAACTTCCTGCGCGGCGTACCGCATTTCGCCGTCAGCATTGCCTGCCGCATCAAGGGCCGCATCGAGCATGCCGTGGTCCTGGACCCGGTACGCCAGGAAGAATTCACCGCCAGCCGCGGCCGCGGCGCCGCACTGAACGGCAAGCGTCTGCGCGTCAGTGCCCGCAAGAGCCTGGAAGGCGCCCTGCTCGGCACCGGCTTCCCGTTCCGTGAAGACCAGACCGAGTCGCTGGACAACTACCTGGGCATGTTCCGCAGCCTGGTCGGCCAGACCGCCGGCATTCGCCGTTGCGGCGCCGCCAGCCTCGATCTGGCCTACGTCGCCGCCGGCCGCTATGACGCCTTCTGGGAATTCGGTCTGGCTGAATGGGACATGGCCGCAGGCAGCCTGCTGATTCAGGAAGCCGGCGGACTGCTGAGCGACTTCACCGGTGACAACCATTTTCTGGACAAGGGCCACATCGTGGCCGGCAACCCGAAATGCTTCAAGGCGGTGCTGACGGCCATCCAGCCACACCTGCCGGCGTCGATGAAACGCTGATCGACGGCATAAGGGCGAAAGACCAACATCTGGCCACCGACCTGCCGGACAACGCTTAGATGATTCAGCCGAGCAACGGAGCTGTGGCACCGATAGCGCACCGTGAGCCAACGCTAGCGTTGCGGCCGGTCGCTACACTCAGCGCTGCCCTTTAGGGGGGTCTCCCTTTCGGCCTCGAGCGGGATCATACCGATACCGGCCAAGCTGTTGACCAGCGCCACCTCAACATACAGCCAAGCCTAAGTATCTTTAAGGCCTGGCTGAACAGACCGGTTGTCCGTTAGGCTGACGCCAGAAACTCCACCAGCGCAGCGTTGAATCGGCTCGGGTCTTCCAGATAAGGCGCATGTCCCAGCCCGGACAACTCGAGATGGCGCACATCGGGAATCGACTCCAGCAGCGGCTGAGCCTTGACCAACGGGGCAACCGTATCCTGATCACAGGTGATCACCAGCGTCGGCGCCTGGATACGCACCAGTTCCGGCTTGAGGTCGACCGTCTGGATCGCCCAAGCCGCTGCCGAGACGCCCTCCAGGCGCGACTCGGCAGCAATCTCGGCAACGCGCTGGAAGACTGCCGCAGCGGTACCGACCGGCAACATGCCTTTGGCCCGGCGCTGGCCGTATTCCTCCGGCGGCAGATTGCTCAGCTCATGCAGACGACGCTTGTAGCGCTCGCCGGCCTCGCCTTGACGGCTCAAGGCATGGCCAGGATGGGTGCAGGACAACACCAGACGCTTGACCAGCGACGGTGCCAGAATCGCCACCTTCATCGCCACCAGCCCGCCCATGGAGTGTCCCACCAGCGTGACCGGGACCACCGATACCCGACGGATAAAGGCAATCGCTGCGCGGGCCAGATCGGTGAGATCGTCACCGACCACATCCGAGCCACCATAACCGGGCGCATCCCAGGCGATCACGCGCCCGCTGGCCGAGAAAGCTTCCAGTTGCGGCTCCCAACTGCTGGCATTGCCATTGATGCCATGCAGCAGCACCATGGGCTCGCCGTCGCCGCGCCCGAGATAAGTGATGCGGCCATGCTCGAGCATGACGCTGGAGCGCGCCGCCGGGTTGCTGACCTTGCTCGTTTGATTCATGTATGACTTCCTTACTGACGATGTTCTACCGACCTGGCATCGGGCCGGCTAACGATTCACAGTTGTTTGCAGCAGGGTTTCGGAACGAAACGCCCACTCTCGGCATTCCGCTGTAGCATTAATGGGTCGAGATCAGTGCACGCTCGCGCTTACCCGCCAACAGCAGACGCGCCCCTGCCGGCGCCATGCGCTGCGCATCGTGACCGACGTCGTAGACGGTCTCGACCTCCCAGTTGAACTCGGTGCCAAGTTCCTCGGCCTTGGCCTTGGAAACGGCGTAGAAGCGCTTGCCTCGCGCCAAGCGATGCGGCCCCTGAGCCATCGCTACATCTGTGCGATTGAGAATCCGGTGATGGGGGTCGTCATCGGCCGTACCTAGCATGATTACCAGACGCTGAGCGTAGGAACGCGCCAGGCTCTGGTCATCGATACCGGTGTTCTGCAGGCCGTAGCGCAGCGGCAGACTGTCATCGGGGAAGGTGTAGTTACCGGCGTTGGCGGCCACCGCCGTGCGGATACGCGCTTCCGGCCAGAGCATCACCATCCGGTGGACGAACTGGGCACCACCACCGTGGCCGTAGATATCGTATTGCTCAGCCTCCAGGCCGAATTCCTGACGCACCTGATCGAAAGCGCGCTCCACCGCAGCAAAGGAAGATTGCTGGCGCGGAATTCGCTGGCCCTTGGACGCATCCAGCGATGACGAATCGCGGGTAACCCAGTTACCCGCCTGGTAGCCCCAGCCCGTGGGGAAGTCCTGTTCCGAGATTTCCGGGGCCACCACCAGCACGTCATATTGCGTCGCGTAACGGGCCCAGATATCGCGGTACACATTCGCGTCGCGACGGCCGCCATGCATGACGATCACCACCGGCGTATCCGGGCGCATTTGCCGCGGCTGCGAATAGAAGACGCGCATGGTCACCGGCTTGTCCGGGGTACCCGCCGCCACCTCAATGGAGCCGTTACGATCACCGAAACTCAGCGGAACATAGGGTGTATTGATCGAGACCGACGAACAACCGGCCAGCAGGGAAAGAATACCAACGAACAACAAGGCGCGCATTTTCATGACAGGGGTCCTTTGTATTATTGTTTGATCACGCTGTGGGACAGTCACTGGAGGGCTGCGCCTTCCAGCATCTGACCAGGCTGCTACCGATGATTTCCGGTGCTGGCGTACGCTCGCGGCAGACCTGTTCGGCTATCGGGCAGCGCGGATTGAAGGCGCAGCCGGTAGGCCGATTCATCGGGTTGGGAAAGTCACCGGACAGGCCCAGGTCGGGCACTATCTCGCCCGGGGCAATACTCAGGGCCGAATCCATCAGGGCGCGGGTGTAGGGATGCCGCGGATTAAGCATCACATCATCGCGATTGCCGCACTCGACGATTTCACCCAGGTACATCACCGCCACCCGGTCAGCCATGTGCTGCACCACGGAGAGGTTGTGGGTGACGAACAGATAGGTCAGGTCCAGCTCATCACGCAGGTCGAGCAGCAGGTTGAGAATCTGCGCCTGCACCGACACGTCTAGCGCCGAAGTCGGCTCGTCGCAAATCACCACCTCCGGCCGCATGATCAGCGCCCGACCAATCGCTGCGCGCTGCCGCTGGCCGCCGGACAGCTGGTTCGGATAACTGTTGAATACCCGGCGCGGCAGGCCGACCAGCTCCATCATGCTGTAGGTCTTCGCCAGTTGCTCCTGGCGGCTGCCGAGCTTATGCACCGCCAGCGGTTTGCCGATGATCTCGCCAATTGTCTTGCGCGGATTCAGCGACGAATAAGGGTCCTGAAAGATCGGCTGAATCATCCGCGCCCGCTGCATCGCCGGCAGGCTTTCAATGCGCTGGCCATTGAGGATCACCGACCCGGTATCCGGCTGCTGCAAGCCCATGATGGTGCGGGTCAGGGTGGTCTTGCCGCAGCCAGATTCGCCAACCAGCGCCAGCACCTCACCCTTGTTGACCTGCAGACTGATGTCATTCATCGCGCGCAGCGGTATGCACTTGCCGAACATGCCGCGGCGTACCGAAAAGGTGCAACTGACCGAGTCCACAGACAGGATCGGCGTCCGACTCTGGCTCGGCGACACCAGGACGTCCTGATTCGTGGGCACAACCGGGCTGGGCTGCCAGCCGCGTGTTTCCTGCGGGTCGTGGCAGACGTACATGCGCTGCGGGCCGATTTCCTGACTAGGCGGCGTTTGCGTCCTGCAGGACTCCACCACACGCGGGCAGCGCGAGGCAAAAGCGCAGCCCTGAATGGTACCGGTCATCGAGGGCACGATACCAGGGATGGAGCCGAGGCGTTTCAACGCGCCATTGCGGTAACCGGGCACGCATTCCAGCAGCCCCTGGGTATAGGGATGGCGAGGGTTCAACAGCACCTCCTGCGTGGTACCGGTCTCGACGATATCACCCGCGTACATCACCGCAATCTTGTCCGCCGCCCGCGACACCACGCCCAGATCATGGGTGATCAGGATCATCGACATGCCCAGCTCCTGCTGCAGGTCGCGAAGCAGGCGCAGGATCTGCGCCTGGATGGTCACGTCCAGCGCCGTGGTTGGCTCGTCGGCGATCAGCAGCTCAGGTTCGTTCATCAGCGCCATGGCGATCATCACGCGCTGACGCTGGCCACCGGAGAGCTCATGCGGATACTGCTTGAGGCGACTGGCCGGATCGGGCAGCCCGACCTTTTCCAGCAGATAAACCGCCCGCGCCTCGGCCTCGGACTCCGAGACCTTGCGGTGCAACGTCATGGTTTCCTTCAACTGCCGGCCAATGCTGTAGACCGGGTTCAGGCTGGTCATCGGCTCCTGGAAGATCATGCCGATGCGCTGCCCGCGTACCTGCACGGCAAAGTCATGCTCGCTGGCCTGCATCAGGTCCGCGCCATCGAAATTGATGCAAGCCGCAGAGCGCCGGGCCGCCGGGGGCAAGAGGCTCATCATGGCCAGCGCGGTCATCGACTTGCCCGAACCAGACTCGCCGACGATACCCAGGGTTTCGCCGCGCTTGAGCTCCAGATCAACACCCCGGACCGCCTTCAGCGTGCTCGACTCAGTCGGAATCTCGACCGACAGATTGCGGATATCCAACAGTGATTGCGTGTTCATATCAGCTTCTCCGGTCCGTGACAGTGACGTCGCGCACGCCATCACCGAGCAAATTGACTGCAATCACCAGCATGAACAGCGCCAGGCCAGGCAGCACCACCAGCCAGGGCTGGAAGAACATTGAGGTCTTGCCCTCGGCGATCATCAAGCCCCAGGACGGCATCGGCGAGGGAATGCCCAGACCGAGGAAGGACAGGGTCGCTTCGCTCAGAATCGCGATGGCCACTTCCAGGGTAAAGATCACCATGATCTGATTGGATAGGTTCGGCAGCACCTCACGCACCGCCACCTGAAAGCGGCTGCAGCCCATCGACCGCGCAGCGGCAACGAAGTCCATCTCCCGCAACCGTAACGTCGCCGAACGCGTCACCACCAGATAGAACACCCAGTGCGTGGCGCCAATCACGAAGATCACCACGGTGATCGATTGGCCGATCACGAATACCAGCGCCATGATCAGCAGCAGGCTGGGAATTGCCAGTTGGCAGGTCACCAGAAAGTTGACCGCCTGGTCCAGCCAGCCGCCGAAGTAACCGGCCAGCAGGCCGAGTGTCACGCCGATGATGGCGCCCACGGTGGCCGCGCCCACACCAATAGCCAGGGAAATGCGGGCGCCGTAGATGATGCGGCTCAGGTAGTCGCGGCCCAGGTGGTCGGTACCGAACAGGTAACGCCACTCGCCGCCCTCGACCCAGACCGGCGGCAAAAGACGCATCGGCAGGTTCTGTACGTAGGGATCATGCGGCGCCAGCCAGGGCGCGAACAGCGCCAGGAAGATCATGAGCAGAATGATCCCGAAACCGATCTTCAGTCCGGTGTGGCCGCGGGCGCGCTTGAGCGCCGCTTTGGCTGGGCTCAGACCCAGGCCGGTATCGACCTGTTCGCCGTCGGTCTGCGACTCGGCCATGAAACGCGGATTCTTCACTGTGTTAGTTGTCGTCATCATTCACCCCATCCGGATCCGCGGGTCAAGCCAGGCGTTGATCAGGTCAGCCGCCAGCGTGAGCAGTACAAAGGTCAGTACAAAGATCAGAATCAACGATTGCACTGTCGGAATGTCCGAATTGAAAATCGATTCCACTGCCAGGCGCCCCAGCCCGTTCATGCTGAACACCGACTCGGTCACCACCGAGCCACCCAGCTTGTGGCCAAGCTGTACCGCGAGCACGCTGACTACTGGCAACAGCGCGTTGCGCAGCGCCTGACGGAAGATCAACTGATAGCCCATGAAGCCCTTGGCCCGGCGTGCGGATGTAGTCGGCGCCCAGCACCTCGAGCAGGCCGGTGCGGGTCAGGCGCATGACCGCCGGCACCGAGCTGGCGCCCAGCACCAGAGCTGGCAGCACGTAATGGCGCCAGGTCGCATCACCCGAGACCGGGAAGATCGGAAACATCACCGCGAACAGGATGATGACCATCAGACCTAGCCAGAAATTGGGGATGGCCTGGGCCGAGACCGCCGTCGAGAGTGCGAACCTGTCCACCCAGCTGTTGGGTCTGAGCGCCGCCCCAATGCCCAACGGCAGCGCGATCAGAATGGTCACCATCAGCGAGGACAGGGCCAGAATGATGGTCACTCCGGCATGCTCGCGGATCAGCTCACCGACCGGCTGCTTCCAGAAGTAGCTTTCACCGAAATCGCCCCTGAACACGCCACCCAGCCAGGCCACGTACTGCACCGACACCGGGCGGTCGAAGCCGTACTCCTGACGGATTTCCTCCACCATTTCCGGCGGGGCATCCTCACCGGCAATCGTCTGTGCCGGATCGGTAGCGAAATAGAACAGCGCGAAGGTACCGAAGGACACCACCAGCGCTACCAGCAGAGCGAGCAGGCCCCTGCGAAGGATATAACTCGCCATAATCAATTACTCCAACGGGCCTGCCAGAGACGGGGAACACCGTCTCTGGGGACCGACAGGTCGAGGCCGGGCGCCAGCAGGAAATTCTGGCTGTAAGAAAACATCGGTACCCAGTAGGCCTGATCGGCAATGCGATCCAAGGCCTGACGGTACAGTTCACGACGCCGCTCGGGATCGATGGTGCGCTCGGCGGCCAGCACGGTGGCGGCCAGCTCCTCGTCGCCGGAATAGTTGCGTGGGGTACTGGCCACGAAGTGCACGCCGGTGATCGCTGACGCATCGGCGGTGCCGCCACCGCCATAGGAGGCAAAGAAGGCCGACATGTCGCGGTCGTTACGGACCTTGGAGAACACGTTCAACTTCACGTAGCGCAGGTTCGCGTTGATGCCCACGGCCCGCAGATCGTTGACGATGGCCTCACCCATGACCTTGTCGCGGTAGGCCCACAGATCGAAGCTGAAGCCATTCGGATAACCGGCTTCAGTCAGCAGTGCGCGGGCCTTGTCCGGGTCGTAGGCATAGACCGGGCCAGTACCTTCGCAGCCAAACTGCAGCGGATGGCAGGCGAAGTCCAGAGCCTGAGCACTGCCGCGCACCAGATACTGGGTAATGGCCTGACGGTTGATCGCATGATTGAGTGCACGGCGCACCCGCACGTCCTTGAACGGCGTATTGGGATCGGAGTAGCCGGCCGCATCCAGGGTGATGTAGCCGATACGAATGTCATCCCCTTCCAGGCGCTCGACATTCGGTAGATGACGCACGTTATCCGCGATATCTGGCGGCACGTCCAGCATCAGGTCGATGCCGCCGCTGAGCAGCTCCGCCTGCTGCGTACCCTGGTCGGGGATGACCCGGAACCGCATGTACTTGATCGCCGGATTGGCCTTGGGGCTGGCCTGATAGTAATCCTCGAAACGGGTCAGCTCGATCTCGCGTCCGGCGCGAAAGCCGGTGACCCGGTAAGGACCGATGCCGTTGAGCTGCTGCTCGACTGCCCGGGTGCCGGTATGGGCATAGGTGCCCTGCTTGCGCAACGGCACACTCACGGCCATGTCGCGCAGCGCCATCGGGTAAGGCACCTTGAGGTGGAAGGACACCCGGTGTTCGTCGATCTTCTCGACCCGATCCAGCCAGCCACGGATAACCGGGCCACGGCTGGTACCCGAGTCGCGATCCAGTACCCAGTCAAAGGTGTAGACCACATCATCGGCGGTCAGCGGGCTGCCGTCGTGAAACGTCACATCGTCACGCAGCACGACGTCCAGACGCGTCTCGCCAACCCACTCATAGGAGGCGGCCGCCAGCGGGACGAACTCCAGGGTATCGGGATCCACATGAAACAGGCCGTCATCGGTCAGCTGGGCCAGGACCAGTCCTTCGCGCTGTACGGAATAAAGCCGGTCGACGGTCGTCAGCGGCATGGCCAGAGCAACAATCAGTGAATCGCTGCGGGCATCGGCATGGGCATGGGCATGGGCAAACATCGACAGTGCCCAGACGGCGAGCAGACTCGCCATGCCGATACCAACCCGACGTGGGTGGGTGATCCTCATTTCTCCTCCTGTTGTAATTATTGGGAGATCAAGCAATGAGCAGAGTGTAGGGAGGAGCAATGCTTTTTAAAATTGCATATAGTCGATAGCCATATGCAATTAACGCATGTATTGGCGCGAGCGCCTCATTCGCTGCCGGTCATGGTCGCGTGATCGCCCAGGGCGGCCATGACCTCGTCCCGCAGGCAGCGCACCAGGCTGGTAGTCGCTGGCGTCTCTTCGAAACCCGGAGGGAACAGCAACACGAACTGCAGGCGATAGCGTGGCGCCAGAGGCCGCAGGCAGAATCGTGAGGTATCGACCGCCAGCGCGGTCAGGCGGTCGATGATGGTCACGCCCAATCCTTCAGCGACCATCTGGCAGGCCAGTACGCTGGAGGTGGTTTCGATCTTGCAGTTGAGCTCCACGCCGGCCGCCTGGAATATCTCCTCCATCTGCAGGCGCGGTCGCAACCCCGACGCCAGGGCAATGATGTCGTGCTCTGCCATCTGCCGAGCGGAGACCGCATCGGCCGCCTCCAGCGGATGGCCTCTGGGGATCATCGCCATCGCATCGGTATCGAAAAACGGCCGCTGGATGACCGCGGGATGATTGCAGGGTTTGGTCAGCGCCACGGCGATATCGTAGTGCCGGCCGGCGACCCATTGTTCGATGTCCCGATGCCCGCGTACATCCACACTGAAGCGCTGGCCGGGATGCTCCGTCACAAAGCGCGCCAGCGCCGGCGACACCAGACTGTTGGCCAACCTGGCCAGCGCCACGATGCGCAGGGTGCGGGTGCCGCCCTCCTTGATCTCGCGCACGATGCGCGGCAGATCTTCGAGGTTGGAGAGGATCTTTTCCGTCTCGCGGTAGAACTCCTTGCCCTCGGGCGTGAGCACCAGACGCCGCTTCTCGCGCTTGAACAGCTTCAGTTTCAGCTCGTCCTCCAGGGTGGAGATCAAGCGGCTGGTCGCGGGCTGGCTCAGGTTCATGATCGAGGCCGCCGAGACCAGCGAGCCATGTATCACCACCGCCCTGAAGCACTTCAACTTTTTGATATTCAAGCAATTATCCCAATTACATGCAGAAAACGCATATATCTATCCAATGTTTCGAATTTACATAACCACCTATACTAGCCGATAAATTGCGCCAGGAAAGCCTCTTTCCCCATGCGTTCGCCTGAAGCGAAAGCGCCAAAAATAAGAAACCGGAGGGAATATGGAACTGTCGAAAACAGGGCTCCTGTCGAGCATCATCAGCCTGTCGGCGCTGTCGGTCACGCCGGCGATGGCACTCGATATCAAGGTCGGTGGTCAAATCAACCGTGCGTTCATGCATGTTGACGACGGATACAGTGAAAACAGCAGGGGTCTGGGTTCAAGTTCAGAGTATTACCACGTCGACAACAGAAACAGCCCGACCCAGATACACCTGAGCGTCACTCAGAAACTCCTGGAAGGCTGGACCGCCGGTGCCTATATTGAGCGCGGATTTTACGAAGACCCCTCAACAGAGGTATCACCCGACGACAAAAGCATTGCGGGCGAACTGGATCAACGTATCACCGAAGGTTTTGTCGATTCACCCTTTGGCAAACTTACTGTCGGGCGTGGCGAAGGCGCCGCTTATGGAGCCGGCAGGGCGGACTATTCTGGTACCGGCGTCATCAGCTTTCGCCACCCCGCGTTGATCGGCGGCGGAATGTATTTCAACGAAACCAGAAAATCGCTGGTCACCAGTACCAACCGCGCAGGCGCTATTACCAGCATCGAAGCGCCGGCGCCCGACAGCAACCCGAACAAAGTGTCCATTGTTGGCAGCATCCGCGACTTCAACTTCGAAGGCCGTCACGATCGCATCCGCTACGACAGCCCCCGTATCGGGCCCGTGACGCTGTCCGCGAGCGCGGGCAAAGGCACAGACGACGCGAGCAAAGACGACATTTACGAAGTCGGAGCCAGATCAGGCTTGCGCACGCCGGGTGGCAGAGCGCTGGTCCGCGTCGGCTACTCCCTCGCGAAAAGAGACCTGGAAGGCCCTAACGCGCCCCGTGATACCGATGTGAGCAACTACGGTGGTTCGATCTCCTGGCTTGCCGATAACGGGATCAACGTCACCTTCGCCGCCGTCAACCGGGTAGAGAAGCAGAGTGAAGCGTCCAAGACCGCCAACCTCACGCACAACCGCTCGGAGCTGGCCAAGTTCCGCTATGTGAAACTGGGCTACCGCCCCAGTCGCCAGCATGCCTTCGACGTGCACTGGGGTGTCACCAAGGATAGGAACAAGGTGGGCGACGTGGGCACCGTAATCGGTGCAGGCTATGTCTGGAGCCCGAAGCAGATGCTTGATATCTACGCCGGCGCGAAGATCCACAGCTTCGAGCGCAAGAACTGGTCTACCTTCAGCGGTCGTACCTCCTATGACCTGGAATACGATGACATCACCATCGTGACCACGGGTGTCAGATTCAAGTTTTAAATAAGGTTCGTCGTACTTACGGGGAAACGCTGCTTTGATCTTGTGGAAGAAGTCAGGCAGATCAGCGCTCATGGCAACGGTGGCAGCTGGGTCAGATGGTGTTGTGGTAACCCAGACTTAGCCCAGTCTGACCACCGCCCCTACCCTCTCACGCCAATCCGCGATAAACCTTTCTTGTTGCACTCCAACTCCATGCAGTCATTAAAAAACCCGACACACGCAGACGTGTGTCGGGTTTTTCAGCTCCGGCTATCGACTCAGGGCCGGTCGTCGACTTCTTCGAGCTGCGTCGGGATCAGGTCTTCCCGGGTCAGCTTGAGATTGATCAGCAGACCGTTGGAGACATAGATGGACGAATAGGTACCAACAACGATGCCGACGATCAGCGCCAGGGCGAAGCCGCGAATGCTTTCGCCGCCGAACCAGTACAGCGCCGACAATACCAGCAAAGTAGTGACCGATGTCGCCAGGGTACGGGCCAGAGTCTGGGTAGTGGACACGTTGATGACGTGCTCCAGATCTGCATTGCGCATCACCCGCAGATTCTCTCGCACCCGGTCAAATACCACGATGGTGTCGTTCAACGAATAGCCTATGACCGCCAACACCGCCGCCAGCACCGTGAGGTCGAACGGCAGACCCAGCAGGGAAAAGAACCCCAGCACGAAGATCACGTCGTGCAACAACGCAGCGAGCGCACCCACGGCAAACTTCAGCTGGAAACGCAAACCGACGTAAACCAGAATCCCCGCCATCGCCAGCAACATACCCAGGCCGCCCTGGTCGCGCAGCTCTTCACCGACCTGCGGGCCGATGAACTCGACCCGCTTGACCGATACCTCACTGCCGTCCTGCTGCTTCACCACGCGAGCGATTTCGTTGCCCAGCTCGGAATCGTCACTGGACAGGCGGATGATCACATCGGTGCTGGCACCGAAGTTCTGCACAATAGCATCATCCCAGCCGCCTTCGCGCAAAGTGGTACGCACCGCGTCCAGATCAGCCGGCTCGCTGTAATTGAGTTCAACCAGCGCACCGCCGGTGAAGTCCAATCCGAAATTGAGCTGCTTGACTGCCAGCGATGCAATGGAGCCGATCATCAGGATGGCGGCCAGGACGTAGGACGCCTTGCGCAGCCGCATGAAATTGATGGTTTTGATATTGTTCATGATCTGCTCCTCACAGCCATAGCTTCCAGGACTTCTTGAGGTCGCGCCCGCCGACAGACAGGTTGACCAGTGCGCGAGTGACCATGATGGCGCTGAACATGGAGGTGACGATACCCAGCGACAGGGTCACCGCGAAGCCCTTGATCGGCCCGGTGCCCATGGCAAACAGGATCACGCCCACCAGCAAGGTGGTCAGGTTACCGTCGAGAATGGCCGAGAAGGCCTTGTCGAAACCTTCATGCACTGCTCGCTGAATGGAGGCGCCATTGGCGACTTCCTCGCGAATCCGCGAGAAGATCAGCACGTTGGCATCCACCGCCATCCCCAGGGTCAACACGATACCGGCGATACCTGGCAATGTCAGCGTGGCTCCCAGCAGCGACATCAAGGCCAGCAACAACACCAGGTTGAAGCTCAGCGCGATACTCGCCAGCACACCAAAACCGCGATACACCACCACCATGAACAGCACGACCAGCAGGAAGCCGATCTGGGTAGCGGTGATACCACTGGAGATATTCTCCGCACCCAGGCTCGGGCCAATGGTGCGCTCTTCGGCGAAATACATGGGCGCAGCCAGACCGCCAGCACGCAGCAGCAGGGCCAGCTCGGACGCTTCGGCGGGGGAACCCAGGCCAGTGATGCGGAACTGGTTGCCCAGGGTGCTCTGGATAGTCGCCAGACTGATGATGGACTTGTCTTCAACGAAGGTCGGCACCGACACTTCCTGCATCACGCCATCCACTTCCTGGCGCACCGTGCGGGGCACTTCGCGCTGCTCGATGAACAGTACCGCCATGCCGCGGCCGACGTTATTGCGGGTCGCCCGGGTCATCAGCTCGCCGCCATGGCCATCCAGACGAATATTGACCTGGGGCTGGCCGTTTTCGTCGAAGTTGGACTGGGCATCGGTGACCTGATCGCCGGTGAGGATGATGCTACGCTCGATATCCGCCGCCGGACGGCCCATGCCGTCACGGAACTCGAAGGTTTCTACCGTCGCCCGCGGCGCATTTGGTTCGGCCGCCAGACGGAATTCCAGGTTGGCGGTCTTGCCCAGGATTCGCTTGGCTTCAGCGGTGTCCTGGACTCCCGGCAACTCGACCACGATGCGATTGGCACCCTGGCGCTGTACCAGCGGCTCCGCCACACCCAGCTCATTGACCCGGTTGCGCACTGTGGTCAGGTTCTGACTTACCGCATAGTTACGAATTTCACTCTGCTTGGCATCGGTCAGTGCCAGACGCAGCACCTCCATATTGTCACGACTGGTCGTGGTGACCTGGAACTCGTTGTACTTGCCGGCAATGGCGCGTTGTGCGGCACTCAGCTCTGCTGGATCGGTGAAGCCAAACTGCAGCGCAGTGCCCTGCACGGGCAAGCTGCGATAGCGGATGCGCTCGCCGCGAAACAGCGTACGCAACTCGCTGTCATAAACGTTCATACGGGCTTCGATGGCCTTGTCCATGTCCACTTCCAACAGGAAGTGCACACCACCAGCCAAGTCCAGGCCGAGCTTCATGGGGCCGGCGCCGATATTCAGCAGCCATTCCGGAGTAGTGGCCGCCAGATTCTGGGCGACGACGAAGTCATGCCCCAGGGTACGGCGTACAATGTCTTGAGCCGGCAGTTGGTCTGCCATTCGGACCAGTCGCACCAGGCCGGAGCTGGCATTGGAGCTCAACTCCGCGCCTTTGGTCTCGATCCCGGCCTCGTTCAGGGCTTGCTCCATGCGCTGCAGGTCAGCCTGCTGGATGGTTTGGGTGGAGCTGGCACCAGAGATCTGGATGGCCGGATCGTCGGGGTACAGATTAGGTGTGGCATAGATCAGGCCGAGCGCGAGCACGGCCACGATAAGCAGATATTTCCACAGGGGATAACGGTTGAGCATGTAAGAGCCCGATAACGATCCGGGCGCAGAAAGCGCCCGGATGCAATGTCTGAAAAGGTTAGATGGCTTTCAATGTGCCTTTGGGCAGCGCCGCGACGACAGCTCCCTTCTGGAACTTGAGTTCCTGACCTTCGCTCACTTCCAGCACGATGAACTCATCAGTGACCTTCTTGACCTTGCCCAGGATTCCACCACCGGTTACCACTTCATCACCCACGCTCAGCCCACCGATCAGGTTCTTGTGTTCCTTGGCACGCTTGGACTGGGGGCGCCAGATCATCAGGTAGAAGATGACCACGAAACCGACCAGAAAGATCATGCTCATCGGATCAAAGCCTGCCGGAGCAGCGCTGGGTGCAGTTTGAGCCATGGCCTCGGAGATGAAAAAACTCATGTAGAACTCCTGTTTTATATAGTCGCAAGAAAAGAATAATGGGGCTTCCTGACCGCTATTCAAGCCTCCAGAGGAGGTACCGGTTGGCCGAGGCGTGCATAGAAGTTATCCACAAAGGCGGTCAATGTACCCTGTTGAATCGCACCGCGCAAACCATGCATTACCCGCTGATAATGCCGCAGGTTATGGATGGTATTGAGCATGCTGCCGAGCATCTCGCCGCACTTGTCCAGATGGTGCAGATAGGCGCGGGTGAAGTGGCGGCAGGTATAGCAATCACAACCTGGGTCCAGCGGCGAATCATCATGGCGATGGACCGCGTTGCGGATCTTCACCACCCCGGTGTCGGTGAACAGATGACCATTGCGCGCGTTGCGCGTGGGCATCACACAGTCGAACATGTCCACCCCGCGGCGCACGCCCTCGACCAGATCCTCCGGCTTGCCCACGCCCATCAGGTAACGGGGCTTTTCCGGCGGCATCAACGGCGGCAGGTAATCAAGGATGCGGATCATGTCTTCCTTGGGCTCGCCGACCGACAGTCCGCCGATGGCAAGCCCATCGAAGCCGATTTCACACAGACCATCCAGCGAACGGGCACGCAGCTCTTCGTGCATACCGCCCTGAACAATACCGAATAGCGCCGACGGATTGCCCTCATGGGCGTTTTTCGAGCGCTGGGCCCAGCGCAGCGACAGTTCCATGGAGCGGCGGGCAGTATCCAGATCCGCCGGGTACGGAGTGCATTCATCGAAGATCATGACGATGTCCGAGCCCAGATCACGCTGCACCTGCATCGATTCCTCCGGCCCCATGAACACCTTGGCACCATCGACCGGTGAAGAGAAGTACACGCCCTCCTCCTTGATCTTGCGCATGGCGCCCAGGCTGAACACCTGGAAACCGCCGGAGTCGGTCAGAATCGGCCCCTGCCACTGCATGAAATCATGCAGGTCGCCATGCTTGCGGATCACCTCGGTACCGGGCCGCAGCCACAGGTGGAAGGTATTGCCCAGAATGATCTGTGCGCCGATGTCCTCGACATCGCGCGGCAGCATGCCTTTGACCGTACCGTAGGTACCTACCGGCATGAAGGCCGGGGTTTCCACCACACCACGGGGAAAGGTCAGCCGGCCACGACGGGCCTTGCCGTCCGTAGCCAATAATTCAAACTGCATATGACTCATTGCATGTCCTCGGGCCCGCAGGCAGCCGGATTGCGGGTGATGAACATGGCATCACCGTAACTGAAGAATCGATAGTCGTTATCCACTGCCGCCCGGTAGGCCGCCATGGTCTGACGGTACCCGGCAAAGGCCGACACCAGCATCAGCAAGGTCGACTCGGGCAGATGGAAATTGGTCACCAGCGCGTCCACCACATGGAATGGCCGCCCCGGATAGATAAAGATGTCGGTATCGCCGCTGAATGCCTTGAGCTGGCCGTCCCGTGCGGCGCTTTCCAGTGAGCGCACACTGGTGGTGCCAACAGCGATCACCCGGCCGCCACGCGCCTTGCAGGCGTTGACCGCATCGACCACCTGCTGGCTGACTTCCAGCCACTCGCTGTGCATGTGGTGATCTTCGATTCGCTCGACCCGCACCGGCTGGAACGTACCCGCCCCTACATGCAGGGTTACCTGGGCAGTAGCGACGCCCCTGGCTTCAATAGCCTGCAGCAGTTCATTGTCGAAGTGAAGACCTGCCGTCGGCGCCGCGACCGCGCCCGCTTTCTGCGCGTATACCGTCTGGTAGCGCTCCCGATCAGCCGTTTCGTCAGGGCGATCAATATAGGGCGGCAACGGCATATGGCCGACCCGGTCCAGCAGCGGTAGCACCGGCTCATCGAACTCCAGCTCGAACAACGCATCATGCCGTGCCAGCATGGTCGCTGCGCTATCGCCTTCCAGCAGAATGCGACTGCCGGGCTTCGGTGATTTGCTCGAGCGGACATGGGCCAGCACCCGCCGGTTGTCCAGCACCCGCTCCACCAGAATCTCCAGCTGCCCGCCGGTTTCCTTGCGCCCGAACAATCGCGCAGGAATGACCCGAGTGTTATTGAACACCATCAGGTCGCCGGGCCGCAGATACTCCAGCAGGTCGGCGAATTGCCGGTGCGCCAGCTCGCCACTCGGCCCATCCAGGCATAACAGCCGGCTGGCACGGCGCTCGGCCAGCGGATGCCGGGCAATCAGCCGGTCAGGCAGGTCGAATTGAAAATCGCTGACGCGCATACAAAGGAAATCCGGAGATGATCAAAAGGGCGCATATGGTAGCGGAAATCTGCATTTTCGACCACGCAAAGCATTGACCTGGACGCTCAACGGTTCGTATACTCCGCGCGGCTTGCAGAAAGCCTCGGTGGCGGAATTGGTAGACGCGGCGGATTCAAAATCCGCTTCTGGTGACAGAGTGGGAGTTCGATTCTCCCCCGAGGCACCATTCGACGATACGAATGGTGCGATACAACGGCAGCAAGCATGACAAGAACCGGCCCTGAGCCGGTTTTTTTGTGCGTGTGATTTGCAAGAGGCTCCCCGGCCTTCGCCGAGGGAGCTCCGTTTATTCCGCCTTACTGCTGATCCAGAAACCGCTCCGCATCCAGCGCCGCCATACACCCGGCACCTGCCGAAGTGATTGCCTGACGGTAGACGTGGTCAGCCACATCACCCGCGGCGAACACACCCGGGATGTTGGTGGCAGTGGCGTTGCCTTCGGTGCCACTGTTGATCTTCAGGTAGCCGTCTTTCATCGTCAGCTGACCTTCGAACAGGCCGGTGTTCGGCGTGTGGCCGATGGCGATGAAGACGCCCGCCAGAGCCACTTCTTCCGTACCGCCGCTGTTAAGCGCCAGACGCATGCCGGTCACGCCGCTGTCATCACCCAGCACTTCATCCAGGGTGGCGTTGAGTTTCAGCTCGATCTTGCCTTCGGCCACCTTGGCCATCAGCTTGTCGACCAGGATCTTCTCGGCGCGGAAGGTATCGCGGCGGTGTACCAAGGTGACTTTCTTGGCGATATTGGCAAGGTACAGCGCCTCTTCCACGGCGGTGTTACCACCGCCGACCACAGCCACGTCCTGGTTGCGGTAGAAGAAACCGTCACAGGTGGCGCAGGCGGAAACACCCTTGCCCATGAAGGCTTCTTCGGATGGCAGACCGAGATAACGGGCCGATGCGCCAGTGGCAATGATCAGCGCGTCACAGGTGTATTCGCCCTGGTCGCCGGTCAGGACGAAGGGACGCTGGTTCAGTTCGACCTTGTTGATGTGATCGAAGACGATCTCGGTCTCGAAGCGCTCGGCATGTTTGCGCATGCGCTCCATCAGGTCCGGTCCCTGCAGCCCTTCCACGTCACCGGGCCAGTTATCCACTTCGGTGGTGGTGGTGAGCTGACCGCCCATCTGCATGCCGGTGATCAGCACCGGCTTGAGGTTGGCCCGAGCAGCGTAGACAGCGGCGCTGTAGCCAGCCGGGCCGGAGCCCAGGATGATCAGACGGGAGTGACGTGCTTCAGACATTGATTCCTCCAGATCGCTGCCGGAGCAGCGTTATAGTCAAAAAACGAAAATCTTCGAACCAGCGCTGCGCAACGCTGACCCACAACCCTGGCGGCCGGCGGGTCGGCACTGTGCCCTGCAACCGTGGCGGTAGATAATCCAGTGCAGCGATTTGCTGTTCAAACCCCTACGATAGCGCCCTTCAGGACCGGACAATGGATCGGCTGACGTTACCGGCGCGTAAACATCGGTCACAGCGGCAGGCGGCGTATGGTTGAGCACCCTACCCGATGATCGAAACTGCTGTCACTATATCAGCCGGATAGTCTATCTCTATAGTCTCCAAGCATCATTCCCATGAAGGAAACCGCAATGGCAAACGCCCTGGCCCCGTTACGGGGTACCGAGTATCTGAGAGAGGGCTGGCAACGCATTCGCCAGCCAGGATTGCGGCGCTTTCTGATCATCCCGCTGATATTGAATCTGACACTGTTCATGGCGCTGATTGGCTGGGGCGTTCGGCAATTCAACTACTGGATGGATCGGCTGATGCCGCATCTGCCAGAGTGGGCTGCCTTCGTCGAATGGTTGCTGTGGCCGCTGTTCGCGCTGGTGGTGTTGCTGGTGCTGTTCTTCGGTTTCAGTATCCTCGCCAACCTGATCGCCTCGCCGTTTTACGGCTTTCTGGCCGAGAAGGTGGCTGAACAGGAACGTGGACTGGTCAGCCCGCCGACCAGCTGGAAAGAGATTCTCATGGTGGTGCCGCGCAGCCTGGGACGGGAATTCCGCAAGATTGCCTATTATCTGCCGCGCCTGATCGGCCTGTTGCTGCTGACGCTGATTCCGGTGGTGAACCTGGCCGCCTCGCCCCTGCTGCTGGCATTTGGCGTGTGGATGATGGCAGTACAGTATATTGACTATCAGGCTGACAACGACCAGGTGGATTTCCGCGATATGCTGCGCTGGATGCGCGGTCGTCGGGCGCTGTCGCTCGGTTTCGGGCTGCCTGTGTATGTGGGCATGCTGATTCCATTGATCAATCTGCTGGTCATGCCCTCGGCGGTGGCCGGCTCGACGCTGCTATGGGTACGGGAAGGACCGAAGGACAGCTTGCGCTGACATGAATTAGTCATACATTCGTCACATGCCGATCACCGACAGGCACCATACTGGTGCCCATGACCACTATTCCTTCACAGCATCAGCACTACGCCCTGGTTACCGAAACCTGGAGACCACAGATCAACGGCGTGGCCAATACCCTTGGCCGCCTGTTCGACGGGTTGCTGCAGAACAATAACCGGATCCAGCTGGTGCGTCCCGCCCAGTCCGGGGAAGCGACCGGGCTGATCGACCATGGCCTGGCCCAGGAAGTCCTGGTGCGCGGCATGCCAATCCCCGGCTACCCGCAGCTGCAGTTCGGCCTGCCAGCAACGCGCCGGCTGAAGGCGCACTGGCAAAGCAATCGGCCCGATGCCATTTATCTGGCTACGGAAGGACCGCTAGGCTGGTCGGCGCTACGGGCCGCCCGGCAGTTGGGCATTCCCATCGTGAGCGGCTTTCACACCAATTTCCAGCAGTACAGCGAATGCTACGGGCTCGGGCTGTTCTACCGTCCGGCGGTGGCCTGGTTGCGCTGGTTTCACAACCAGTCGGTGCTGACCCTGGCCGCAAGCAGCAGCCAGCAACGCGAGCTGTCGCGTATGGGCATCACCAATCTGATGCTGCTCGGCCGTGGGGTGGACTGCGAGCTGTTCCATCCCGCGCGCCGTGATCAGATCTTGCGCGCCAGTTGGGGCGTGGGTGAGCAGGACCTGGTGTTATTGCACGTCGGTCGCCTGGCCGCAGAGAAGAACCTGCAACTGCTCAAACGCAGCTGGACAGCGTTGCGCGATATGCCAGGTTATGAGGGGCGCCTGCGGATGGTGGTGGTTGGCGACGGCCCGTTGCGCGAGAATCTGGAGCGGGATATGCCCGATGCCATATTCACCGGCGCGCTGGCCGGAGCGGAGCTGGCGCGAGCCTATGCCAGTGCGGACATTTTCGTTTTCCCCAGCCTTACCGAAACCTTCGGCAATGTGGTGACCGAAGCCATGGCCTCCGGCCTGGCGGTCAACGCCTTCGATCTGGCTGCGGCGCATCAGCACCTTCGCGACCGCTACAGCGGCGGCTTGGCACCGGCGGCCAATGAGGAGGTGTTTCTGAGCAATCTGCGCTGGCTGATAAGCGACAGCGAAGGTCGACGCAGTGTCCGGTTGCATGCCCGGCATCGCGCCTGCCAGATCGGTTGGCCTTTGATACTGCAACGCTTCGAGGATTACCTGCGGCGGGCCAGTCTGTCGTCCCGACGGGTAATGGGGGCTATCCCCAGCAAACAGGGATAGCCTCCGCCAGCTTTACACCAGCTGCTTCAGCGCTTCGCGGCTGTAGGGCAGCACTTCGTCGAAACGCCCTTCGCGCAGCTTCGCCGGCCAAGCCGGGTCGACGATCAACACCCGACCCAGCGCAACCAGGTCGAATTCGTTGTTGTCCAGCCGCTGCAGCAGATCATCGATATTGGCAGTCTCGGCCACTTTGTCGGTCTTGACCATGTATTCCAGGAACTCACTGTCCAGCCCGACGCTACCCACGGTAATGCAGGGTTTGCCGGTGATCTGACGGGTCCAGCCAGCCAGATTCAGCGGCGAGCCTTCGAATTCCGGCTCCCAGTAACGGCGCTGCGAGCAATGGAAGATATCCACACCAGCGTCGGCCAGCGGAGCGAGGAATTGCTCCAGCAGCTCCGGCGTGGGTGCCAGGCGGGCGCTGTAATCCTGCTGCTTCCATTGGGAGAAGCGGAAGATGATCGGAAAGTCTGGCCCCACTGCCTGACGTACCGCACGGATGATCTCGACTGCGAAGCGGCCGCGGTTGTCCATGTTGCCGCCGTACTCATCGTCGCGCTGGTTGCTGCCTTCCCAGAAGAACTGATCAATCAGGTAACCGTGGGCGCCATGCAGTTCCACCGCATCGCAGCCAATGGCCTTGGCGTCTTTCGCGGCCTGGGCAAAAGCATTGACCACATCCTGGATATCGTCACGGGTCATGCCGTGCACAATGACCTTGTCATCCTTGCGCTTTTCCATCGGGCCATAGCCCGGCACGTTGCCATCGGGTCCGGAACCCAGGCGGCGCACATTCCCAACGTGCCACAATTGCGGGGCGAATTTGCCGCCAGCCTCGTGCACGGCATCCACCACCTTGCGCCAGCCAGCCAAGGCATCTTCATCGTGAAAGCGCGGTACATCGGGATAGCCATTGGCGGCGCAATGGTTCACCGTGGTGCCTTCGCTGATGATCAGGCCCACGCCCTCTGCGGCGCGGCGACGGTAATACTCCACCACCTGCTCGGTCGGCACGCCACCGGGCGAGAAGTTGCGTGTCATGGGCGCCATGACCAGGCGACTGGGGAGATTCAGCGAACCCAGCACAACGGGCTGGAACAGGGAACCGGCATCGGTCGACATCATGCACTCCTGCGAAAATGTTTCGGGCCGCCACTATAAGTGCAGAATAGTCGTTCAGGAGTTCAATTGATGACATTGATGGCAGGATAGAAGCTGTTGCCATCAAAGCCCGATCACAATCGCTGCAGAGTTTGAATGGCAGGCATGAAAAAGCCGGCCACAAGGGCCGGCTTTCGGTGCTACTCAGTGAAGCCTCAGGCCTCAGTGGTGCACGCCGCCTTCGCCATGGATATGACCATGGGCCAGCTCGTCTTCGGTAGCATCGCGGATGTCGGCGACCTTGACTTCGAAAGTCAGGCGCTGACCGGCCAGCGGGTGGTTTCCATCGACGGTGACTTCATCGCCATCCAAAGCGGTGATGGTGACGATCTGCATGCCGCCATCCGGAGCGGAGGCATGAAACTGCATGCCCACTTCCAGCTCATCGACACCTTCAAACATGTTGCGACCCAGTACCGCCACCAGCTCAGCACTGAATTCGCCATAGGCATTTTCCGGATCGATAGTCACTTTCAGCTCGTCGCCGACCTGCTTGCCAGCCAACGCCTGTTCGAGACCCGGAATGATGTTACCCGCGCCGTGCAGATACACCAGCGGCTCGCCGCCAGCGGAGGTATCCAGCGTTTCGCCGGCATCGTTGGTCAGTGTATATTCAATCGATACGGCTTTGTTGGCAGCAATCTGCATAAAAAAATCCTGTGTTTTCGGGCTCTGAAGTGGTCAGTTTACGCATAAATGACCGGAAACGCACGGCCAGCTAAGGTATAAGTTGGGTTAATCGAAGAGGCGCACGCCGACACCCCGCGCCTTCCTGACTGATAAGAATGGAGCACCATGACTGATAGATTGGTACTTGTCATAAATTGTGGAAGTTCGTCCCTCAAGTTCGCGCTGCGCAGCGAATCCGAGCAGAAGCCGCTGCTCAGTGGCCTGGCTGAGCGCCTCGGCACCGCCGATGGTGTGATGAACTGGAAAGCCGGCGATATCCGCGAGCACGTCGCGATTACCGATGGCAAACACAGCACCGCCATGGCCAGTCTGCTGCCGCTGATCGAGCGCTTCGCTCATCGTCCGCTGACCGCCGTCGGTCACCGCGTAGTCCATGGCGGCGAACACTTCACCGGCGCCAGCCTCATTGACGACGAAGTGCTCGCTGCCATCGAGGACAGCGCGCCCCTGGCGCCGCTGCACAACCCAGCGCAGTTGACCGGCATCAGCGAGGCACGACAGGTATTCACCGACATCCCGCACATCGCCATCTTCGATACCGCCTTTCACCAGAGCATGCCACCCCACGCCTACCGTTACGCTTTGCCCGAGGCGCTGTACAGCCAGCATGGCGTGCGCCGGTATGGTTTCCATGGCACCAGTCACCGCTTCGTATCGACCCAGGCCAGCCTGCTGATGGGCCTGGAGCCGGGCCACGGCGCCTGGCTCACTGCACACCTGGGCAATGGCTGCTCGACCTGCGCCGTGCTCGACGGCAAGAGCCTCGATACCAGCATGGGCATGACACCACTGGAAGGCCTGGTCATGGGCACCCGCAGCGGGGACGTGGACCCCAACCTGCATTCGCACCTGGCCCGCACCCTGGGCTGGGGCCTGGAGCGCATCGACAACATGCTCAACCGCGAAAGCGGCCTGCTGGGCCTTTCCGAGGGGCTGTCCAACGACATGCGCACGTTGGTCGCCGCCCGCGCCGAGGGCCATGCCGGCGCCAGCCTGGCGGTGGAGGTGTTTTGCTACCGTCTGGCCCGCTCGCTGGCTGGCCTGGCCGTGGCGCTGCCGCGGATCGACGGCGTGATCTTCACCGGCGGCATCGGTGAAAACTCACCGCTGGTGCGCGAGCTGACGGTACGTCATCTGGCGCTGTTCGGCCTGGCCATCGATCCGGCGGCCAATGCTACCCCACCGGGCAATCCGGCCCGGCAGATTCAGGCGGGCAACTCCCCCGCCATTCTGGTGATACCGACAGACGAGGAGCGGCAGATCACCGAAGAGTGTCTGGCATTGCTCGACCTCGCCGCCACCCAGCCCGTGGAACAGGAAGCCTGATCGATGCATACTTTTTTTCTTGCCCCATCCGGATTCGGCGTCGGTCTGACCTCGGTCAGCCTGGGTCTGATCCGCGCCCTGGAGCGCAATGGCCTGCGCGTCCACTTTCTCAAACCCATTGCCCAACCGCACCCCGGCGATGACGGCCCCGAGCGCTCCACTGCGCTGATCAGCGGCACCATGGGGCTGGCTCCGCCGACGCCGCTGGAACTGCCAGAAGTAGAGCGGCGGCTGGCCAATGGCGAACTGGACGAAGTACTGGAAGACATCGTCAGCCGCTACCGCGAAGCGGCCCGGGATGCCGATGTGGTAGTGGTTGAAGGCATGGTGCCGACACGCCAGGCCGCCTATGCCGCGCGCATCAACCAGCATCTGGCCAAGAGCCTGGATGCCGATGTGATCCTGGTATCCGCGCCGGACGACAACGATCTGGCCACCCTGGCCCACCGCATCGAAGTTCACGCCCACGGCTTCGGCGGCCCGCAGGACCCCAAGGTGCTGGGCGTCATCATCAACAAGGTCCAGGATCTGGACCTGGGCGGCGACGTACCCCATGACCGCGGCCAGCTCAAGCGCACCTTGAAGGAGTATGCCGCCGCGCTGAAACAGCATTCCCGGGTGCTGGATACCGAAGGCTTCCGATTGATCGGCTGCGTACCCTGGCAGAGCGAGCTGAGCGCGCCGCGCAGTGCCGACGTAGCGGCTATCCTGAACGCGAAGATTCTGCACCCCGGCGAGATGCAGCAACGCCGGGTGCTGGATATCGTGCTGTGCGCGCGTACCGTGCCCAATACGCTGCACCTGTTCCGCCCCGGCACGCTGCTGGTGGTGCCCGGTGACCGCGACGACATCATCATTTCCAGCAGCCTGGCTTCGTTATCCGGCACACCGTTGGCTGGCCTGCTGCTGACCGGCGACATCATGCCCGATGAACGCGTCATGCAGCTGTGTCAGCCGGCACTGGACAATGGCCTGCCGATCTTTCTGGTTGGCACCGGCAGCTTCAAGACCTCTTCGCTGCTGGACCGGATGAACCGGGAGATTCCGATCGACGACCACGAACGGGCCATGCTGGTGACCGACTTCGTCGCCTCGCATATCGACCACAGCTGGCTGCAGCACCGCTGCGGCATGCCCCGCGAGCTACGCATGTCACCGCCCGCGTTCCGCTACGACCTGGTCAACCGGGCGCAGCAGGCGGGCAAACGCATCGTATTGCCCGAAGGCGACGAGCCACGCACCGTACAGGCAGCGGCTATCTGTCAGCGCCGCGGCATTGCTCAATGTGTGTTGCTGGCCAAGCCGGAAGCGGTCGAAGCGGTGGCCCGCGCGCATCACATCACCCTGCCGGACGGGCTGCAGATAATCGATCCGGATGAGGTGCGCGAGGACTATGTCGCACCGATGGTCGAGCTGCGCAAGGATCGTGGCATGACTGCGCCGGTCGCGCTGCAGCAGTTGGAAGACAATGTGGTGCTCGGCACCATGATGCTGGCTCTAGACGAAGTCGACGGCCTGGTATCCGGTGCGATTCACACCACCGCCAATACCATTCGCCCGGCGTTCCAGCTGATCAAGACCGCGCCGGAATACAGCCTGGTCTCCTCGATCTTTTTCATGCTGCTGCCCGACCAGGTGCTGGTCTATGGCGACTGCGCAGTGAATCCGGACCCCAACGCGTCCGACCTGGCCGAAATTGCCATTCAAAGTGCCCGCTCGGCGGAAGCCTTCGGCATCCCGCCGCGGGTGGCCATGATCAGCTATTCCACCGGCAGCTCCGGTACGGGTGAGGATGTGGAAAAGGTCCGCGAAGCGACCCGCCTGGCCCGCGAGCGTCAGCCGGGGCTGTTGATCGATGGCCCGCTCCAGTATGATGCCGCCGCGATAGCCAGCGTCGGTCGGCAAAAAGCACCGGACAGCCCGGTTGCCGGCAAGGCGACGGTCTTCATCTTCCCGGACCTGAACACCGGTAATACCACCTACAAGGCCGTACAGCGTAGTGCCAACGTGATCAGCGTCGGTCCCATGTTGCAAGGCCTGCGCAAACCGGTGAATGACCTGTCCCGGGGTGCGCTGGTGGACGATATCGTGTTTACTATCGCACTGACCGCCATACAGGCCGATGCGGACGATAGCTGATTGACGTGCGCTGGCAGCCTGTGTGGTCAGCGAAACCCCACAGGCTGCCAAGCCCCATGGACGAGTTCATCAGATAATGCTGTATTTCTTGCCTGCCTTCCTGCGCGGGAGCCTCTCGCTCCTGTTGCTGATCCTCAACACGCTGTTCTGGTTCAGCCTGCTGTTTCCCTGCGCCTTGATCAAGCTGCTGCCCATCCCTGCGTTACAAGCCTTTCTCACGCGGGTCATGATCCGTATCGCCGAAAGCTGGATACGCTGCAATAGTGGCTGGATGCAGCTGGCAGGGCGTACCCAATGGGATGTTCAGGGTCATGAGCAACTGGACCATGACGGCTGGTACCTGGTGACCAGTAATCACCAGAGCTGGGTCGACATTCTGGTGCTGCAGCACAACCTCAACCGTCGCATGCCCATGCTGAAATTCTTCCTCAAGCAGGAGCTGATCTGGGTACCGGTCATCGGCATCTGCTGGTGGGCATTGGATTTTCCTTTCATGAAGCGCTACAGCAAGGCCTATCTGGCCAAACATCCGGAAAAGGCCGGCCAGGATCTCCTGGCCACTCAACACGCCTGCGAGAAGTTCAAGACCACCCCGGTGGCGGTGTTCAACTTCCTGGAAGGCACCCGGCTGACACCGGAAAAGCATGCCGAACAGAACTCACCCTACCGCCACCTGCTCAAGCCAAAGTCCGGTGGTATCGCCTTCGTGCTGGATGCCATGGGTGAGCAACTACGCTCGCTGGTGGATATCACCATCCATTATCCCGACGGCAGCCCGACCTTCTGGGATCTGCTCAGCGGGCGCATTCGCAAGGTTGTGATGCGCTGTGAGACCCGGCCGATTCCCGCCGAGTTCCTCGGCAAGGATTATCAGAACGATGCGGCCTTCCGGGCAGAATTCCAGGCCTGGGTGAATACTCTGTGGGAAGAGAAGGACGCCCTGCTCGCGCAACTGCATCGGGATTATCCACCGCAGACGTAAGCTCTCCTCGGGTTGGCGCGCCGATACCAGGGGCGCCACACCTGGAAGCGTCGAGCACCAGCTCGATGAGCGCGCTCAGCCGGGAACATCGGGCCTGTCCAGCCGACTCGCAGGTACGAGCTGGTGCCCGAACCTCCCAGATAACCGACTTTCCAACAGAAACGGGACGCCAAGGCGTCCCGTTTTTACATCAACCCAAGCTCCAATTACAGCGGACGCAGGTTGATCTCCACGCGACGGTTCTGCGCCTTGCCGGCGGAGGTGTCGTTGCTGGCGATCGGCTGGCTCGGGCCGACCCCACGGCTGCTGATGCGCGCGCCGGATACGCCTTGGCCGGTCAGGTAGGACGCCACGCTGGTGGCGCGTTCCTGGGACAGGCGCATGTTCAGCTCCAGCGAACCAGTGCTGTCGGTATGGCCAACGATGTCGATACCGTTCTTGTCGAACTCCTTGAAGACCTTGACCAGCGAATTCAGGGTCGGGTAGAAGCTGCTGGAGATGTCCGAAGAGCTGCTGGCGAAGGTGATATTGCCCGGCATGATCAACTGCAGGTTGTCACCATTGCGAACGACCTGCACACCCGTACCGGTCAGCTCCTGGCGCAGACGTTGCTCCTGGCGGTCGGCATAGTAGCCGTAACCCGCACCCGCAGCGCCACCAACGACCGCACCGATCAAGGCGCCCTTGCCACGGTCCTTCTTGCTTGAGGTAGCGGCGCCAATCAACGCACCGGCCGCAGCGCCACCGCCGCCATAGACACCGGCCTTGCCAGCCTCCCGCTCACCGGTATAGGGATTGTTGGTACAACCTGCCAGCAGTGCCGCACAGGCAGAGGCGGCAATAAGTGCTTTGATTTTCATGCTTTTTTCCTTAATTGGCTTCTTCATCATCGCAGCGCGGCACCCCAGCCGGGATGCGTCCGGAACATAGACCGTTACGCTTGGCCTTTTATCCCGCAGTAGTGCAATTATGGTCACTTTATCCGCGAATGAAAGGATTCTCGCGGATCTCCTCGCCGATCCGGGTATCCGGGCCGTGCCCCGTCACCACCACCGCGTCTTCATCCAGAGTGTACAGACGGGTCCGAATCGAGGTTTCGATCTTGGCATGATCACCACCCCACAGGTCGGTACGGCCGATCCCCCGGCGGAACAGGGTATCTCCGGCAATCAACAGCTTGGCCTGGGGAAACCAGAAGCTCATCGAGCCCGGCGTGTGTCCCGGCGTATGCAAGGTCACCCCACAACCGCAGGCCAATTCCTCATCGTCCTGCAGCCACTGATCCGGCGCTGGCACCGGTGTGTAAGGCACGCCGAACATCTTGCACTGCATTTCCAGGTTGTTCCATAGGAATTGGTCTTCCTTGTGCAGATGCAAGGTCGCCCCGGTGGCCTTCTTCATTTCTCCCGAAGCGAGGAAGTGGTCCAGGTGCGCATGGGTATGGATGATACTCACCACCTTCAGGCCGAGCTGATCGAGGCGGTCCAATATCAACTGATGATTGCCGCCAGGATCCACTACGACGGCCTTCTTGGTGACAGGGTCGCCGATGATGGTGCAATTGCACTGCAACGGACCAACGGGAAAGGTTTCGCGGATCAGGGCGGGTTGGGTGGCTTCCATGGGAGTCCTTGTAGCTGTTTGCATGGCCGAAGTATGACAAATCGAGACGAAGAAAGCCTCCACCCTGGCCGCAGCAGAGCCTGCCTGCGTCAAATAGACCGATAGCCTGCGAACAGGCGCCAATCTGTGTACAATTTGCCACTTTTTTACAGCCAGCTCCCCCGCCACGGATTCTCCATGACCGAACCAGCACCCCAAGGCCAGCTCAAGCGCGGCCTGACCAATCGCCATATTCAGCTGATCGCCCTGGGTGGTGCCATTGGTACCGGTCTGTTTCTCGGCTCCGCCGGGGTGATGAAAAGCGCTGGTCCCTCGATGCTGCTGGGGTATGCGATTGGCGGCTTCGTTGCCTTTCTGATCATGCGCCAGTTGGGTGAGATGATTGTCGAGGAACCAGTGGCGGGGTCCTTCAGTCATTTCGCCCACAAGTACTGGGGGCCCTTTGCCGGCTTCCTGTCGGGCTGGAACTACTGGGTGCTCTACGTGCTGGTGGGCATGGCCGAGCTGACGGCGGTGGGCAAGTACGTGCAGTACTGGTATCCGGACATTCCCACCTGGGCTACTGCACTGGCGTTCTTTGCGCTGATCAACCTGATCAACCTGTCCAATGTGAAGGCCTTCGGTGAGGCGGAGTTCTGGTTCGCGATCATCAAGGTGGGGGCCATTCTCGGCATGATCGCGCTGGGCCTGTATCTGCTGGTGTCCGGGGCCGGCGGCGGGCAGGCCAGTGTCAGCAATCTGTGGACCCATGGTGGATTCTTCCCCAATGGCATCGGCGGCCTGGTGGTGGTGATGGCGGTGATCATGTTTTCCTTTGGCGGCCTGGAGCTGGTGGGCATTACCGCCGCCGAAGCGGAGAATCCAAGCAAGGTGATCCCGAAAGCGATCAATCAGGTGGTCTACCGGATTCTGCTGTTCTATATCTTCGCCCTGGGCATCCTGCTGTCGCTGTACCCCTGGGACAGTCTGGTGGAGACGCTCACCAGCGGCACTGATCCCTACGCCCGCAGCCCCTTCGTGCAGATCTTTTCGCTGATCGGCAGCGACACGGCGGCCCATGTGCTGAACTTCGTGGTGCTGACCGCGGCGCTGTCGGTCTATAACAGCGGCGTCTACTGCAACAGCCGGATGTTGTATGGCCTGGCCGAACAGGGCAACGCACCGCGGGCGTTCCTCAAATTGAGCCGCAACGGGGTGCCGGTGCGGGGGATTGTGGTTTCCGGCGCCATTACCCTGCTGTGTGTGGCCTTGAACTATGTGCTGCCGGAGGGTGCGCTGATCATCCTGATGTCGCTGGTGGTCGCCGCGCTGGTGCTGAACTGGGCAATGATCAGCCTGTCCCACCTGAAGTTCCGCCGCGCCTTGCATGAGCGAGGGGTGGAGCCGGGTTTCAAGGCGCTGTGGTCGCCCTTCGGCAATTACCTCTGCCTGGCCTTTGTCGGTTTTATTCTGCTGGTGTTGCTGCTGGACGCCGGCACCCGCATGTCGGTCTTTGCGCTGCCGGCATGGGTTGCAGTGATCGGTCTGTGCTATCTGCTCAAGAACCGCAAGACCGGCTGACCTTGCGCAGAAAACGGGGCCGAGCAGGCCGCTCCCGCATAAGCGACTGGGGGAGCGGGCGCTACGCCCCCTGCTCCACCTCATCCTCGGCGAGCTTCTGAACCACCAGACTGCCGATGATATCCCCTTCCACGTTGACCGCCGTACGCACGGTATCGAGCAGGCGATCGATGGGTAGCAGGATGGCAATCGCCTCCGCCGGCAGCCCCACCGCCTGCAGCACCATGACCATGGTTACCATGCCCGCGCTGGGAATGCCTGGCGCACCCGACGAGGCGATCATCGCTGTGAGAAACACCACCAACTGCTGGGCGAGTGACAGTTCGACGCCAATCAGGTTGGCGACGAACAGGGCCGCGGCCGCCTCGTAGAGCGCGGTGCCGTCCATGTTCATGGTTGCCCTAGGGCAGAACGAAGCCGGCGATCGGCCGCTTCACGCCGAGATTATCCTGGGCGCAGCGCAGGGAGATCGGTAATGCCGCCGAGCTGGAACTGGTAGCGAAGGCCGTGATGATGGCCTCGCGCGCACCGCGCCAGAACCACAGCGGTGACTTGCGTGTCACGGCGTAGAGGATGCTGGGCAGCGTGACCATGCCATGAAACAGCGTCGTGCCGAAAACCAGCACAATAAAACCGAGCATGGTGACCAACAGCGCGACATCCTGCTCGGCGACCAACCGGATCAGCAGCGCAAGAATACCCAGCGGTGCCAACCACATGATCCAGCCGATGATGCGCAGCAGCAGATCGAGAAACTCCTGCATCACTTGCAGCACCGAGCGATAACGCTCGCCGCCCGCGACCAGGGCGACACCGACGAAGATGGCAAACATCAGCACCGAGAGAATGTCGCCGTTGGCGAAGGCTTCGAAGGGGTTCTTGAACAACCCGCTGAAGAAATACTGGAAGAACTCGGGCATGGTCATCTGCCGCGCTTCGAATGATTCCATCGCATCGGCGAACATATCCAGCGACAGCCCGGCGCCCGGCTTGAACACATTGGCCACTACCAATGCCAATAGCATCGCCAGGGCAGTAGTCAGCATGAAATACAGCACGGTGCTGATCCACACCCGGTGCACCTGATGATGCGCCTGCAGGCTCGCCACCCCTACAACAATGGAGGTGAAAACCAGCGGAATCAGCACCATCTTCAGCAGACCGATGAACACGCCGCCCACCAGCATACTGCCATAAAGCACGCCTGTACGCAGGGCGGTCTCTTCCGGCATGCCACCGAGCAGCCAGCCGATAAGCACACCAAGGCCGGCGGCAATGAAGATCAGGCGATTCAGGCTGGGCACGGGCATTCTCCTTGTTTATTTATGCAGAAGAATACCTTTCAAACAGCAGACCCGCACCCGCAAACATGCCGAAGGCGGTTTCCCTGGGAACGTCGAGCACCAGCTCGATGAAAGGAACTGCGCCACGGCACCTTGGACGAGCAGGTGCTCGTCCCTCCCAGGACTCCGGTGTCAGAGCGAGGAAATGCAGGGTGCCTGCTGCTCCAGCCAGTCGGCAATTTCCACGCGAATACGCTTCTTGTCCAGCTTGCCGACACTCGTTTTGGGAATCTCGTCGATAACGGCAATTTGCGTGGGCACCGCCCACTTGTTGATGCGGCCATCATCCACGAAGGGCTGCAGATGTTCAGCGAGGCGCCTGGCGTCCATCTCCTGCCCCGCGGCAACCACCACCAGGGCGAAGGGCCGCTCGTCCCAGCGCGGGTCCGGAACACCGACCACCGCCACATCCCGGATCGCCGGATGCAAGCTGATCAGGCTTTCCAGCTCCAGGGACGACAACCATTCGCCGCCAGTCTTGATCACGTCCTTGATCCGGTCGCGAATGTCGATGCTGCCGGTAGGGTCGATGGTCGCCACGTCGCCGGTATGCATCCAGCCATGTTCCCATAGCTCGCGGCTCTTTTCCGGCTCCTTGAAGTAGCCCTGGGTAAGCCAGGGCGCGCGTAATACCAGCTCGCCTTGAGTGTGTCCGTCATGGGGCAGGAAATGACCTTCGGTATCCATGATCCGTGCTTCAACCAGAGGCACCGGCACGCCGGCCTTGATCTTGTAGGTGATCTGCTCCTCTTCGCTGCCGGCCTCAATCTGCAGGTTATTGTAGCCAGCGGAAATCAGCGGGCAGGTTTCCGACATGCCGTAGGCCCCGGACAGGCGAATGCCCCGGGCGCCAGCCGTCTTGTACAAGCCGCGGGTCAGGGCGCTGCCGCCGATGATGATTTTCATCCCACCGAAGTCGTGTCCCTCGGCTGCCTTGGCATTGAGCAGCATCTGCAGAATGGTCGGTACGCAATGCGAGTAAGTCACCTGCTCCTGCTGGATCAGCTTGACCAGCAGCTCCGGCTCGTAACGGCCGGGATAGACCTGTTTTACACCGAGCATGGTCGCGGTGTAGGGCATGCCCCAGGCATGCACATGGAACATCGGCGTGATCGGCATGTAGACGTCGCGGTTACTGAGCAGTTGCTCATGCCCAAGGCCATTGAGCATGCCGGCCTGGGTCAGGGTGTGAAGTACCAATTGCCGGTGGGTGAAATACACACCCTTGGGGTTGCCGGTGGTGCCGGTGGTGTAAAAGGTGGTGGCGACCGAATTCTCGTCGAAATCGGCGAACTCGTAAGTGCTGTCCGCCGCAGCCAGCAACTGTTCATACTCACCGGCGAACCCGCGCAGTTCGGCAACCTTGTCCTCACCGTCGGTGAGCAAAATGGTCGACGTCACTGTGGTCAGTTGCGGCTCAATGGCCTGGTACAACGGCAGGAATTCGCTGTTGACCAACACCATGATGTCGTCAGCGTGATTCATGGTGTACACGATCTGCTCCGGCGACAGCCGTACATTCACGGTGTGCAGCACCGCGCCAATCATCGGAATGGCAAACATGCATTCCAGATAACGGTGGCTGTCCCAATCCAGTACCGCCACGGTATCCCCGGCCTTGACCCCCGCCTGGGTCAGCGCATTGGCCAGCCGGCAGATACGCTGGTTGAAGGTGGCATAGTCGTAACGGCTGATGTCCCGATAGACAATTTCCTGCGAGGCTTCATAACGCACCCCCGACAGCAACAGGTTCTTGATCAGCAACGGCGTGGAGTGAGCCTGCTCGGTGGGCGGTAAAATCCGTGTATTCAACATGATGCGACCTTTCTTGTTGTTGGCTTGCCGGGGCCTGCCCCGCGGTTCTGCATTTAATATAGCGACAGCGGAGCAGGACAACCATGGCTCTTGTGTATCCCGATCATACAAAGGTTTGCAGTCGACAATAAGGGTTTAAAGCGCGTATAAAGTCGCTTGATGACCATAAATAAACAATCAGTCATATTTTCAGGAGTCACCATGTCCGAAAGCATTGTCATTGTCAGCGGCGTCCGTACGCCCATGGGTGGTTTTCAGGGAAGCCTGTCGAGCGTATCGGCGGTAGATCTTGGCGCTCTGGTCATCCGCGAGGCGGTGGCACGGGCCGGCATCGCCCCGGCGGATGTCGAAGAGGTGATCATGGGTTGCGTATTGCCAGCCGGCCTCAAGCAGGGTCCCGCCCGCCAGGCCAGTCTCAAGGCCGGGCTACCCAGCGCCACCGGCTGCACCACCATCAACAAGCTCTGCGGTTCAGGCATGAAGGCAGTGATGATGGCGACTGACATGCTCAAGGCTGGCTCCAATCAGATCATGCTCGCCGGCGGTATGGAAAGCATGTCCAATGCCCCCTACGTGATCGAGAAAGCGCGCGGCGGGCTGCGCATGGGCCATGGCGAAATCAAGGACCACATGTTCCTCGACGGCCTGGAAGATGCGCAGACCGGTCGGCTGATGGGCTCCTTCGCCCAGGAAACCGCGACCAAGTACGGTCTGACCCGCGAAGATATGGATGCCTACGCCATCGAGTCCCTGACCCGGGCCAAGAAGGCCATTGACAGTGGCGCCCTGAACAGCGAAATCATTCCGGTGACCGTGGCCTCGCGCAAGGGCGACGTGGTAGTCAAGGATGATGAACAGCCGCACAACGCCAATATCGAGAAGATTCCCGGCCTGCGTCCGGCCTTCGCCAAGGACGGCACCATCACCGCTGCCAACGCCAGCTCGATCTCCGATGGTGCCAGTGCCCTGCTGCTGATGACCGAGTCCGAAGCCAAGCGTCGCGGCCTCCAGCCGCTGGCCCGGATCGTCGGCCACGCCACCCAGAGCCAGGACCCGAGCGAGTTCACCCTCGCCCCGGTCGGTGCCATGACCAACCTGTTCAACAAGATCGGCTGGAGCAAGGATGATGTCGATCTGTTCGAGATCAACGAAGCCTTCGCCATGGTCACCATGCTGGCCATGCGCGAACACGGGCTGGATCACAGCAAGGTCAACATCTTTGGCGGCGCCTGCGCCCAGGGTCACCCGGTGGGCTCCACCGGCTCGCGGCTGATCGTGACGCTGATCAACGCCCTGCAACAGACCGGCGGCCAGCGTGGCGTGGCCTCGTTGTGCATCGGTGGCGGTGAAGCGACTGCGGTAGCCATCGAACTGGTGTGACCAATGGCTGACGCCTGCCCGCTGGGCGGGCGTCTTTCGCCCTCAAGCTCCCTGTCTCGCTGCCGATACGACCTTGACGTAACCGACCGGGCACCTTCTGGCCCGGCTTTCCGTTTTCCAAGGTACAGGCGGCCATGAACCTCAAATTCAGTCATAAAATCCTGCTTGCCGGCTGCGGCATCGTCATTCTGGCGTTCTCTCTATTCGCGCTGTACAACGATTATCTGCAACGCAACAGCATTGGTAACAATCTGGAATTCTCCATCGACCAAGCCGGAAAGCTCACCGCCAGCAGCGTAGAGAACTGGCTCAGCGGCCGCCTGTTGTTAATGGAGAACCTGGCCGAGAACATCGCCAACCACCCGCTGGAAACTACCCGGGCTGAGCTGGTTGGCCAACCGACCTTCAGTTCGCAGTACCTACTCACTTACCTTGGCAGTGCCGATGGCAGCCTCATCCAGCATCCGCCTGTGGAGCTGCCCGACGACTTCGATGCCCGCACCCGGCCGTGGTATACCGATGCGGTGAAGGCCAACGGCAGCATCCTGACCAAACCTTATCTCGATCAGGTCACCAATGGATTGGTATTGACCATGGCCACACCGGTCACGCGTCATGGTCAACTCGCTGGCGTGGTCGGCGCTGACCTCAGCTTGGACACCCTCGTCGGCATCATCAATTCGGTGGACTTCGGTGGTCTGGGCCATGCGTTCCTGGTCAGTGATAGCGGTCAGATCCTGGTCTCTCCCGAACAGTCCCACTTGATGAAGCACCTCAAGGAGATCTACAGCGCGAGCGAGTTGCGTATGGAGCGGGAGCTGCAGCAAGTACAGCTGGATGGTCAGGAGCGCATGCTGTCCTTTACGCCGATCAGCGGCCTGCCCTCGGTGAACTGGTATATCGGCCTGTCCATCGATCGGGACCAGGCCTACGCCCCGCTGGCGCAGTTCCGCACCTCGGCGATCATCGCCATGCTGGTCGCGGTAGCCGCCATTGCCATGCTGCTGAGCCTGCTGATCAAAATACTGATGCGTCCGCTGCAGAACATGGGCCGGGCGATGGCGGATATCGCCGACGGTGAAGGTGATCTGACCCGCCGGCTGGCGGTCGAAAGCCGCGACGAATTCGGTGAGCTGAGCGCCTCGTTCAATCAGTTCGTCGAACGCATCCATGCCTCCATCAGCGAAGTGGCCTCTGCTACAGGTCAGGTGCATGACCTGGCGGTGCGGGTAATGAACGCGTCCAACTCGTCCATTGCCGGCTCCAACGAACAGAGCGCTCGCACCGAAAGCGTGGCCGCAGCCATCAACGAGCTGGGCGCCGCCGCTCAGGAAATTGCCCGCAACGCGGCCGACGCCTCCAACCAGGCCAGCAACGCCAGCGAGCAAGCGGAAGATGGGCGGCAAGTCATGGCCAGGACCATTCAGGCGATGACTGCCCTGTCCGATACCATCAATACCTCGCGGGAACAGATCGAGACCCTGAATACCAGTACCGAGGACATTAGCCATATCCTCGATGTGATCAAGGGCATTTCCGAGCAGACCAACCTGCTGGCACTCAACGCCGCAATCGAAGCTGCCCGAGCCGGCGATGCGGGTCGCGGGTTTGCCGTGGTGGCCGATGAAGTACGTAATCTGGCCCACCGCACCCAGGAGTCCGCCGAGGAGATTCACCGCATGATCACCACCCTGCAGCAGGGCTCCCAGGAAGCGGTGAATACCATGCACGCCAGCCAGGCATCCAGCGTCGAGAGTGTCGATGTGGCCAACCAGGCCGGCGAACGGCTGGGCACCGTGATGGAGCGGATCGTCGAGATCGACGCCATGAACCAGTCGGTGGCAGCCGCCACCGAGGAGCAGACCACCGTGGTCGAAGCGCTGAACATGGATATCAGCCAGATCAACCTGCTCAACCAGCAAGGCGTGGCGAACCTTCAGGAAACCCTCGGCGATTGTGATGCCCTGTCCCATCAGGCCGGCAGGCTCAAGCAGTTGGTGGACAGCTTCAAGATCTGAGCCAGCTCAGCGCCCTGCCCGCGGCTGATTCCAATTGACGGGCAGGGTCAGCCAGCGGCTGATAGGTGCGGAAAACAGATAGCGCAACTGCAGCCGCTGGGCGATGGCCAGCGCGAGCAGCGGCAGCAACAGGCCGCCGGCCACCCCCGCCACGGCGTGCAGCAGGAACGAATCCACACCACCGACCTTGAGCAACACACGCACGCCGCTGCCGGCCAGGATATGCATCAGATAGATCGCCATGGAAGCCGTACCCAGATAGGCGACAAATCCCAACGGCCGGCGGGCGGACCAGCAGCAGAGCGTTACCACAGCCGCGATCGAGAGCAGCGCCAGCAGCAGCGACAACATTCCCCGATCGGCATAATGCAGTTCCAGCAGACCATGGAAGCCGTATTGGGCGGCCGCGAACAACCCCAGCATGAACAATACCTGCCAGCCAGACGCAACCATTCCACGCACCTGGTCCGCATAGAGGATACCCAACGCGAAAAACACGAAATTATCCGCGATATAGCGCAATGCCACGACTTCTGGCAGCAGCGGCGGGAATAGATAAAGCAGCGCCGCGATCACGACTACTGGCAAGATCGAGCGCCGGGACAGGCTGAACACCGCAACGGCCAGCAGAAAGCACAGCAGCAAGGCATACAGGAACCAGAATTGCGCCCGCGGCGCCCATAGCAGCGCAAACACCTCCGCATAGGTGACCGCGCCGTTGGTGTAATCGGCCAGAGCAGCCTCGATCAGCCCCTGGAGAATGGACCACAGCACATAGGGGTAGAAGATGCTGTCGAGCTTGCTGAACACCATCCCACGGGCGCCCTTTGCCGCCAGCGATTGCCGGAAGAACAGCCCCGCCAGAAAGAAGAACAACGGCATGTGAAAGCTGTAGACAATGCTGTCCGACAGTTGATAGAAGGTTTCCGGCATGGGAATTCCGGCGCTGTGCAGCCCACGCAATACATGCCCGTATACCACCAGGACGATACCCAGTGCCTTGGCGTGATCCACCCAGAGGTCCCGATTCTCCATCACCGTCTCCCATCAGGCGCATAAATGTCGCAGCCAGCCGAGCATAGCGCCGCGCGCCGATCGGCCACCTATCGAATGGCTAATGCTTTATTCGGGGTGGGCAGATTATTTATGTCAGACCATTCACCAGCCCGGAACGGCTTGCCGGTTCTCGGCAACTGCATGACACTGTGCGGCAACTTTTCCGTGGTGCCTTAGGGTTCCGCAATGCATTCCTGCCAAGGAGATCTCCATGAGCGACATCCGTTTTGAAGACAAGGTGGTCATCGTCACCGGCGCCGTGGTGGCATCGGCCGCGCTCACGCACTGCTGTTCGCCAAGCATGGCGCCAAGGTTATCGTCAACGATCTGGGTGGCAGCACCCAGGGAGAAGGCGCCAACAGTGAAGCGGCGCTGAAAGTGGTCGAGGAAATCAAGGCCGCCGGCGGTACCGCGATCGCCAACCCGGACAGCGTGGTGGACGGCGACAAGATCGTACAGTGCGCCATGGACAACTTCGGCCGGGTCGATGTGGTAGTCAACAATGCCGGTATCCTGCGCGACAAGAGCTTCGCCAAGATGTCCGATGCCGATTGGGACCTGGTGTACAAGGTGCATGTCGAGGGTGCCTACAAGGTGACCCATGCCGCCTGGAACCACATGAAAGAGCAGAACTTCGGCCGTATCATCTTCACCGCGTCCACTTCCGGCATCTATGGCAACTTCGGTCAGGCCAACTACGGCATGGCCAAGCTGGGGCTGTATGGTCTGACCCGCACCCTGGCCATCGAAGGCCGCAAGAACAACATCTTCGTCAACGCCATCGCCCCGACCGGTGGTACGCGCATGACCGAAGGCCTGTTCCCGCCCGGTGCGTTCGAGAAGCTCAAGCCCGAGCTGGTCAGTCCGCTGGTGGTCTACCTGTGCTCCGAGCAGTGCCAGGAAACCTCCAGCCTGTTCGAAGTCGGCGGCGGCTGGATGGGCAAGGTGCGTTGGGAGCGTTCGCTGGGCATCGGCTTCAATCCGGATGAAGGCTTCAGCCCGGAAGATGTACAGGCCAATTTCGACCAGCTGTGCAGCTTCGAGAATGCCGTGCATCCGAAGGACAACATCGAAGCACTGAAGGAACTGATGCAGAATATCCAGAAGTTCAGCTGAGAACGTCCTGCCTCTGACCCATTTTTTGCCCATTTCGGGGCAAAAATGGGCATTTCGCTTTCAACCCGTTGCGTTCGCGGAGTAGAATCCAGCGCTTTATCTCTGGCCACCGGCCCAGGACCCGAGCGCATGAAGATCATCACCGTCAAGAACTACAACGAGCTCAGTACCACCGCCGGCCGGATCATCGCGGACCTGGTAAGCAGCAAACCCCGCTGCACCCTGGGGCTGGCCACCGGCAGCACACCTCAAGGTACCTACCAGTATCTGGTCGAACGCTACCGGGCAGGTGAGATTTCCTTCAAGGAAGTACAGACCTTCAATCTGGATGAATATTGCGGTCTGCCGCGCAGCCATCCGGAAAGCTACTTCCGCTTCATGCACGACAACCTGTTCAGTCACATCGATATCCAGCCGGAAAACCGGCATATCCCCTGCGCCGAAGGGGGCGATCTGCAGAGCCAGTGCGACGCCTACAACGCCCTGCTGCGCCAGGCGACAGTCGACCTGCAGCTACTCGGCATCGGCAGCAATGGCCATATCGGCTTCTGCGAGCCGGGCACGCCCTTCGAACGGGAAACCTTTCTCACCCAACTGGCCGAGAAAACCCGACAGGATAATCAGCGCTTCTTCAATTCCCTGGAGGAGGTGCCCACCACGGCCATCACCATGGGCATCAAGAACATCCTGGAAGCACGCTCCATCCTGCTGATCGCCAGCGGCAAGGCCAAGGCCGAATGTATCAGCCAGATGGTCAACGGCCCGGTCACCGAAGCTGTCCCGGCCTCAGCCCTGCAGCGTCATCCGGATACGACCATTATTCTCGACGAAGAAGCCGCTGCGCTGCTGTAGTCGCGGGACGGTTCTACCGCAACGACCCGGCAAGTTCCAGCAGCGAAAAACCGGCACCGACTACAGCGATAACGAGCAGAAACCCGGCGGAGAGGATCGAGATGATTCGCCGATTGCGCTGGAAGATCCCACCCTTCATTACCGCAATGTAGGCCACCAGAATCAGCAGATCGAAAACGATCCACAAGGCAGTAAGAATCGTCAGGCTCAATCCCGCGCCAGCGGTGATGCCGATGAACTGTGGAAAAAAGGCAATGAAGAACACAATGTCCTTCGGATTCGAGATCCCGACCAGAAAACCGTTCAGCATGGGATATTGCCGCCGGCTGGCAGCAGGGGTGGCAACGCTATCCGCTACTGCTGGCGTCACGGCAAATTCGCTGCGCAATGTTGCGCAGGCGACCCAGCCAATAAAGACACAACCCAGCAGACTGACCCAGCGCAACCAGAGATCATTGATCAATAGCAGCCCGGAAATCACCAGCGCCGCACTGCCGATGAGCAGCAACGACGCCAGGTTGGTGCCCAGCACGGTACGCAAGGCGTGACGAAACCCAAACCGGGAAGCATCGCTGATGACCAGCGCAACAACCGGGCCGGGCGTCGAAATCAGCAGCGTGATAGTCGCCAGGTACATCAGTAACAGCGGGTAGTTCATGCAGTTTCCATCCCCGCATCATGGCTATGAGTCGGGCGCGACCCGGTCGAGCGCGCCCCGCCCCGTCGCCACCTTCTCAGACGTAGAACGCCTCCAACGGCGGGAAGCCATTGAACTCGATCGAGCTGTAGCTGGTGGTGTAAGCACCGGTGGACAGCCAGTACAGCCGGTCGCCGATCGCCAGATTCAGCGGCAGGCCGTATTTGTAGTTCTCATACATGATATCGGCGCTGTCACAGGTCGGGCCGGCAATGACGGCTTCTTCCAGCTCGCCGCGCTTGTCGGTCCAGATCGGGAACTTGATCGCCTCGTCCATGGTTTCCACCAGGCCGGAGAACTTGCCCACGTCGGTAAACACCCAACGCTCCAGCGCAGTATGGGATTTGCGCGAGACCAGCACCACCTCGCTGACCAGGATACCGGCGTTGGCAATCAGCGAACGCCCTGGCTCCAGAATGATTTCCGGCAGTTCGTCACCGAAATCTTCCTGCAGGAAACGGGTGATTTCCTCAGCATAGGTCTGCAAGGTATTGGTCTTGGTCAGGTAGTTGGCCGGGAAGCCGCCGCCCATGTTGATCATCTTCAATACGATGCCGTCTTCTTCCTTCAGGCGCTCGAAGATTACCTTGACCTTGGCGATAGCCGCATCCCAGGCGCCGATGTCGCGCTGCTGCGAGCCGACATGGAAGGAAACGCCATAGGGGTCCAGGCCCAGCTCCTTGGCCAGTACCAGCAGATCCATGGCCATGTCAGTCTGGCAGCCGAACTTGCGCGACAGCGGCCAGTCGGCGGTGGTGGATCCTTCAGTCAGGATGCGTACATAGATCTTCGAGCCCGGCGCGGCCTTGGCGATGTTGCGCAGGTCGGCTTCGGAGTCGGTGGCATACAGGCGTACGCCCTTCTCATAGAATGCGCGGATGTGTGCCGACTTCTTGATGGTGTTGCCGAAGCTGATCTGTTCCGGCTTGACGCCCAGCGCCATCACCTTCTCCAGTTCATAGATGGAGGCGATATCGAAATTCGAGCCCTTGTTCTTCAACAGGCTCAGCACTTCGTTGGCTGGGTTGGCTTTGACGGCATAGTAGATCTTGCCGTAGGGAAAGCCCTCGACCAGCTCGTCATAGGCGCGGTCGATGGTTTTCAGGTCCACGACCAGAAAGGGGGTTTCATGCTGATCAGCACAGGCACGGATACGGCTGAAGGTATCGCGGTCAAAATATTCGTCGAGCTTGATGGTCATGGCGTCGGCTCCAAAGCATAAGGTCTGGTGTCGGGCCGCGTGGGGACATTGGGATCAGCTGCAGGGCAGACAGGCGTACCTATCCCCTGGTCAGGAACCAGGACGAGGGACGCCTTCCGTAAGCGACTCTGAACGCATAGCCAACACACAACCCGGGGGTGCGAACGTCTGATCAGTATCCCCACTTTGGTTCGCCTACTTCCCAAGGCGTGCGCCGAAAGCAATAAGTCCGCTCCCCTGGGGAACCGGTCTTGCTGTCTCGTCGTCAGTACTTGAGCCGTATGGATCGTGCCAGCCTCAACGTTCGGTGCGCACCATAAAACCAAGCGAGTTCGCGGTCAATAGGTTGAGGCTGCTCATATGCAATAATCCATCGTGGGTGATGTTCGTGGCCCACTCAGCAGAGGAATTTCCGACATGCGGGACGCACCCGTTCACAGTCCAAGCCTGGCAGCAGATGATGACATTCATGATGTAATCATCATCGGAGGGGGCATCAATGGCTGCGGCATCGCCATGGATGCTGCCGGGCGCGGTCTGAAGGTATTGTTGTGCGAACAGGATGACCTGGCCTCGGCCACCTCCTCGCGCAGCAGCAAACTGATCCACGGCGGGCTGCGCTATCTGGAGTTCTACCAGTTCCGCCTGGTCGGCAAGGCCCTGGCCGAACGTGAGGCGCTCCTGCGCAATGCGCCGCATATCATCTGGCCGATGCGTTTTCGCCTGCCCCATCGGCCGCACTTGCGCCCGGCCTGGATGATCCGCCTCGGATTGTTCCTCTATGATCATCTGGCTCGCCGCGAAACCCTGCCCGGCTCCCGCGGCCTGCGCTTCGACCAGACCAGCCCGCTGAAACCGGAAATTGTTCGCGGCTTCGAGTATTCCGATGCCTGGGTCGATGATGCCCGGTTGGTGGTGCTGACCGCGCGGGCCGCTGCCCAGCGGGGCGCCCGCATTCTGCCCCGTACCGCCTGCGTCGATGCCCGGCGCGTCGACGACCTCTGGCAGGTGACACTGGAGGACCGCCAGAGCGGTCAGCGCCGCAGCTACCGCAGCCGGGCACTGGTCAATGCCGGCGGCCCCTGGGCGGCTGACCTGCTGGAGTCGGTCATCGATACACCGATCCGGCGCCCCCTGCGCCTGGTCAAGGGCAGCCACATCGTGGTGCCGCGCCTGCATGCCGGGGAAGAGTCCTACATCCTGCAGAATGAAGATAACCGCATCGTTTTCGTCATTCCCTATGAACAGGATTACTCCCTGATCGGCACCACCGACGTGGACTACCAGGGCGACCCCGCTGCAGCTGAGCTTTCAACTGAAGAAGGCAATTACCTGCTGCATGTGGTGAACAACCACTTCCGCCAGCAACTGACCCGGCGCAATATCCTCTGGAGCTATGCCGGCGTCCGGGCGCTGTTCGACGGTGAGGATGGTGCGGCCCAGGCTGCGTCCCGGGATTACTTGCTGGATGTGCATGCCCAACACGGCCACCCGCCATTGCTGTCGATACTCGGCGGCAAGATCACCACCTACCGCCGGCTGGCGGAGGAAGCCACCGACCAGCTCTGCGAGCTGCTGCACAGCCCGGCGCGGGCCTGGACCCGCGAAGCGACCCTGCCCGGCGGCGACTTCCGGGATCAACAAACATTGCTGGCCGACCTGCAGAAGCTCTATCCCTGGCTACCCGACGCGACGGCCCGACGCTTCACCCGCAGCTACGGTACGCTCACCCATGAACTGCTGAACGGCTGCCGCAGCATGGATGACATGGGCCGCCATTTCGGTGCCGATCTGTACGCCCGGGAAGTGCATTATCTGATCCAGACCGAATGGGCCACCACGGCCCAGGATGTGCTCTGGCGCCGCTCCAAGCTGGGCCTGCATATCCGCTCCAGCGAGGCCGCGGTGTTGCAGGATTTCATGGATATTCGCAGCAAGTGGCGCCCCACCTGAGGGCGCCGCATGCCGCCCTGCCCGACACCTACGGGCCAGCGCGGGCGCACCAAATCCACTCGCCCCATCACCCGCTGGCACTGAAAGGGCGCGCAGCCAGCCTGTCCACCCACTCCAGACGACCCGGTAATCAGGTTATCTAACCCGCTGCTATGCATTGATTTTTATTAATATTTTTTAACCCATAAAATTATTTTCCGCGGTTGGCACGCTCCCTGCTGAACACCTCTTGCATACAAGACGGTATTCAGACGCACGGGAGGTTCAATGTCGCAGCAAACCGGATGGACGCTCGAAGAATGGCGCCAGGCCTATCGAAATAGATCCATAACCCCCTCTGGCGCCCTGCACAATCTGCGCGCTCAGCTGCATAGTGGGGACCCGGCATGGATTCACGTGGTCTCCGGCGCCGAACTCGATGCCCAGCTCAATGAGCTCGACGCCCTGCCCGATGCGATCAATCTACCGCTGTACGGTATTCCCTTCGTGGCCAAGGACAACATCGACGTGGCCGGACTGCCGACCACCGCCGCCTGCCCGGCCTTCGCCTATACCCCCAGCCAAGATGCCACCAGTGTCGCCCGGTTGCGCGCGGCCGGGGCCATCGTGCTGGCCAAGACCAACCTCGACCAGTTCGCCACTGGCCTGGTCGGTACCCGTTCACCCTACGGTGCGGTGCCCAACAGCTTTAACCCGGACTATGTATCCGGTGGCTCCAGCTCCGGTTCGGCCGTCGCGGTCGCCCGTGGCCTAGTGCCGTTCAGCCTAGGCACCGATACCGCCGGCTCTGGCCGGGTGCCCGCCGGCTTCAACAATATCGTCGGGCTGAAGCCTACCCGCGGGCGCTTCAGCACCAACGGTGTGGTTCCCGCCTGCCGCAGCCTGGACTGCGTCTCGGTATTCGCGCTGAACGTGGCGGACACCGAGGCGGTGGCCGCAATACTCGAAGGCTTCGATCCTAGCGACAGCTATTCGCGCAGCGCGACGCTGCCGGCCAGCCCCATGGGCGAACACCCGCGCTTCGGTATTCCCGCCAGGCCGGAATGGTTTGGCGACAGCCAGGCCGAAGCAGCCTGGGCAGCCGCCCTGGCCCAGCTGGGTGAGATTGGCGTGGAATTGCTGGAGCTGGACTTCAGCCCCATGCAGGAATTGGCGCAGCTACTTTACGGCGGGCCTTGGGTAGCCGAGCGCTACGTCGCCATCCAGGAATTCATCGGCGGGCATGCCGAGCAGATGAACCCCGTGGTACGCGGCATCATCGAGCAGGCTGGCCATTTCAGCGCCACCGACAGCTTCCGCGCCGAATACCGCCGCGCCGATCTGGCGCGCCAGATCCAGACCCTGATGCAATCGGTGGATGCCTTGCTAGTGCCCACTGCGCCGACCCTGCCGACCCTCGCCACCCTGGCCAGCAACCCGGTAGACGGCAACAGCCAGTTGGGCATCTGGACCAACTTCGTCAATCTGGCCGACTGCTCGGCCCTGGCCTTGCCCGCCGGTATCCGCGCCGATGGCCTGCCCTTCGGCATCACCCTGGTCGGCGCCGCCTGGCAGGATGCCGCCCTGGCCGAATTCGGCCGGCGCTGGCAGGCCCACGCGCCCTGGGCACTCGGCGCCACCGATCGCCGCCTGCCGACACCACCGGTCAGCAACCAGGTACCCGACGGCCATATACGCCTGGCCGTGGTCGGCGCTCACCTGAGTGGCATGCCGCTCAACGGGCAACTGACCGAGCGCCATGCACGCTTCGTCGAAGCCACGTTCAGTGCCGACAACTACCGCCTGTTCGCCCTGCCCGACACCACACCGCCCAAGCCCGGCCTGGTCCGCTCGGCCAACGGCGCACCGATCGAAGTGGAGCTGTGGGACATGCCGACCCATCTGTTCGGCAGCTTCGTCGCGCTGATTCCCGCCCCGCTGGGCATCGGCACACTGACCCTGCAAGACGGCCGCGAGGTCAAGGGCTTCATTTGCGAGGGTGCCGCTGTCGAGGGCGCAACCGATATCACTCACCTGGGCGGCTGGCGCGCCTATATCGCCTCGCGCGGTTGATAAAGGAATGACTCCAATGCTGCATACCGTACTCATAGCCAACCGCGGCGAGATCGCCGTGCGGATCGCCCGCACCCTGAAGCGCATGGGCATCAAATCGGTCGCGGTGCATTCCGACGCCGACCGCAACAGCGCCCATGTCAGCGCCTGCGATCAGACCATCAGCCTGGGCGGCAACAGCGCCGCCGAAAGCTACCTGCGCACCGACCTGATTCTCGCTGCCGCCCGCAACAGTGGCGCGCAGGCAATCATTCCCGGCTACGGCTTTCTCTCCGAAAACGCCGCCTTCGCCGAACAATGCGAAGCCGCCGGTATCGCCTTCTGCGGCCCGACACCGGAGCAGATTCGCCAGTTCGGCCTCAAGCACAGCTCGCGCGAAATCGCCGAACAGGCCGGCGTGCCGCTGACGCCCGGCACCGGCCTGCTTGGCTCGCTGGACGAGGCGCTCAGCGCTGCGGAGCGGCTGGGTTACCCGGTGATGCTGAAAAGCACCGCCGGCGGCGGCGGTATAGGCCTGACCCGCTGCGACGACCAGGCGACGCTGATCGACGCCTATGACAGCGTCAAGCGCCTGGGAAAGAACTTCTTCAGTGACAGTGGCGTATTCCTCGAACGCTTTGTCGACAACGCCCGGCATGTCGAAGTACAGATCTTCGGTGATGGCCAGGGCAGCGTAATAGCCCTCGGCGAGCGCGACTGCTCGCTGCAGCGGCGCAACCAGAAAGTGGTTGAGGAAACCCCGGCGCCGCAGCTGCCGGCCGCCACCCGCCAGCAATTACTGGACGCCTCGGTGAACCTCGGCAAGGCGGTCAACTACCGCTCCGCCGGCACAGTGGAGTACATCTACGATGCCGCCCGCGACGCCTTCTACTTTCTCGAGGTGAACACCCGCCTGCAAGTAGAGCATCCGATCACCGAAGCCTGCACCGGCGTCGATCTGGTCGAATGGATGATCCGCACCGCCAGCGGCCAACCGCCGACGCTGGACATCGACATCCAGCCCAGCGGCGCTGCCATCGAAGTACGCCTGTATGCCGAGGACCCGGTCCGCGACTTCCAGCCCTCGCCGGGAGTGCTAAGCGACGTCAGCTTTCCCACCAGCGCCCGCATCGATACCTGGGTCGCCACCGGTACCGAAGTGTCACCCTATTACGACCCGATGATCGCCAAGATCATCGTGCATGGCCGCGACCGCGCCGAGGCGCTCGGTAAGATGCGCGAGGCGCTCGACGCCACCCGCGTGGCCGGCATCGCCAGCAATCTGGATTACCTACGGCAGATCATCGCCACCGAGTTCTTCGCCCAGGGCGACGTAGCCACTAACCGGCTGGCCACCTTCACTTACCGCCCGCCGGTGGTGGAAGTCATCCAGCCCGGCACCTATACCAGCGTGCAGGATTATCCCGGCCGCGCCGGTTACTGGAGCGTCGGCGTGCCCCCGTCCGGGCCGATGGACGACTATGCCTTCCGACTGGCCAACCGCATCGTCGGCAACCATGCCGGCGCCGCAGGGCTGGAATGCACCCTGATCGGCCCGACCCTGCGCTTTCACAGCGATACGCTGATCGCCCTCACTGGAGCCCGCTCGGATGCCCGGCTGGACGGCGAAAGCGTGCCCTTCTGGGTGCCGGTTGCGGTCAAGGCCGGACAGGTGCTGGTCGTCGGCAAGGCCGAGACAGGCTGCCGCGGTTACCTCGCGGTGCGTAACGGCTTCGATGTGCCGGTGTATCTGGGCAGCCGTTCGACCTTCGTCCTCGGCCAGTTCGGCGGCCACGCCGGCCGTACGCTGCGGGCCACCGACATGCTGCCGATCAGCAATCCACAGATCGTCGCCTGCACCACGCCAGCGCCGCTGTATCAACCCGCTGCCGCGCCAGCAGCACTGGTTCCCGACTATCCCAGCGAGTGGGAAATCGGCGTGCTCTACGGCCCGCACGGTGCCCCAGACTTCTTCACCGAAGACGCCATCGAGATGTTCTTCGCCACCGCCTGGGAAGTGCACTACAACTCCAATCGCCTGGGCATTCGCCTGAACGGGCCGAAGCCGACCTGGGCCCGCAGCGACGGCGGCGAAGCCGGGTTGCACCCGTCCAATATCCACGACACCGAGTACGCCGTCGGCTCGATCAACTTCACCGGCGATATGCCGGTGATCCTGACCAAGGACGGCCCCAGTCTTGGCGGCTTCGTCTGCCCTGTGACCATCGCCAAGGCCGAGTTGTGGAAGGTCGGCCAGGTCAAGCCCGGAGACCGCATCCGCTTCAAGCCCCTGAGTTTCGACCAGGCTCTGGCGATGGAACGGGCAACCGACCGCGCCATCGAGCAATTAGCCGAACAGCCGATGCTCGCGCAGGCAGTGCGACCCCCGTCGGCAACCGGTCTGCCCGATTGCATCCTGGCCAGCCTGGCCGAGCACGGCGACCGACCAAGCGTCACCTACCGGCAGGCCGGCGATAAATACATTCTGCTCGAGTATGGCGCCAACGTACTGGACCTGAGCCTGCGCCTGCGTGTGCATGCGCTGATGGAAGCGCTCAAGGCCCAGCCCATTGACGGCATCATCGAGCTATCCCCCGGGGTGCGCTCCCTGCAGTTGAACTACGATAGTCGGATCATTCACCAAGATACGCTGATCGACCAGTTGGTAGTGCTGGAAACCCAGCTGCCGGATGCCGCCAGCCTGCGCGTGCCCAGCCGCATCATCCACCTGCCCATGGCCTTCGAGGACTCCTCCACCCTGGATGCCGTGGTCCGCTATCGCCAGTCAGTGCGCGACACCGCGCCCTGGTTGCCAAGCAATACCGAATTCATGCGCCGCATCAATGGTCTGGACAGTGTCAATCAGGTACGCGACATCCTGTTCAGCGCCAGCTATATGGTGCTCGGTCTGGGCGACGTCTACCTCGGCGCACCCTGCGCGGTGCCGGTCGATCCACGCCACCGCCTGCTGACCTCCAAGTACAACCCGGCGCGCACCTATACCGCCGAGGGCACGGTGGGCATCGGCGGTGTGTACATGTGCATCTACGGCATGGACTCACCAGGCGGCTACCAGTTGGTCGGACGCACCCTGCCGATCTGGAATACCTTCCTCAAGAGCCCGGCGTTCATCAACGGCGAGCCCTGGTTGCTGAAATTCTTCGATCAGGTGCGCTATTACCCGGTCAGCGAAGCCGAACTGGACGAACAGCGCGACGCCTTCCGCGAAGGCCGCCTGAGCCTGCGTATCGATGAGGGCTGGTTCGATCTGGCCGAGCACCAGGAGTTTCTGCACCACAACGCTGACAGCATCGCCGCCTTCAAGGCCAGCCAGCAAGCGGCATTCACCCGGGAGGTGGCGCTGTGGCGGTCCGACGAAGAGGCCCAGGTCGACGCCGCCCTGCAGGTGAATATCCAGAGCGGGCCGATCGAGGTGGACGGCCATGCGGTCACCGCCGATATCAGCGGCAATATCTGGAAGCTGCTAGTGGAGCCTGGCCAACGCGTGGAAGCGGACCAGCCGCTGCTGATCGTCGAGGCGATGAAAATGGAATTCGCCGTGCATGCCGATCGCAATGCCCGGGTCGGCGCCATTCACTGCGCGGCAGGCCGGCAGGTGAACGCCGGGGACCTATTGCTGGTTCTCGAGGAATGAGCACCGTGCGCAGGCAGAACCTGACCGAGCGGATCTACCAGCAGTTGAAGCAGAGCATTTTCGATTTCCAGCTACTGCCCGGTGATCGCTTTACCGAAAGCGAAATCGCCGCGCGCATGCAGGCCAGCCGCACGCCGGTGCGCGAGGCGCTGAGCCGCCTGCAGCGGGAGGGCTTCGTCGAGGTGTCGTTTCGCAGCGGCTGGCAGGTCAACCCCCTGGATTTCCAGCAATTCGAGCAGCTTTATGACGTGCGCATCGTGCTGGAAATGGCTGCCGTCAAGCGCCTTTGTGCAATGGAACCAGCCCCCGACTTGAGCGCGCTCGAGCGCATCTGGCTGGTAGCAGCGGAAGACCGTTTGGAGCATGGCCCGACGGTCTGCAGCCTGGATGAGCGCTTCCATGAACAGCTGGTGGAAGCCTGCGGCAATACGGAAATGGCGCGCATTCACCACGACGTGACCGAACGCCTGCGCATCGTGCGGCGCATCGACTTCACCGAGCGCCCCCGGATCGAGGCCACCTATGTGGAGCACGCCAACATCCTGCGCCACATCATCGAGCGCCGCAGCGACGAGGCGCAATGGCTGCTGAAAAGCCATATCGAGGAAAGCAAGGCAGAGGTCCGGCGGATCACCCTGCACATGATTTTCCAGGCACGACACCAACCGAACAACAGCTACCCGCCACTGCAGGCAAATAGCTGAAACCAGAAGGCCCGGCGCAGGACGACCGGGCCCGGAGTGCTGCACCCGCTGTTCGAAATCGATTTTCACAGCTGTTGGACACGATCACGACAATGGAGATGGACACATGAAACTGAAGAAAATGGTCAAACAGGCCGGGGCGCTCGGCGTTGCCTGTAGCATGGCCCTGACCGCTCTGGCGGCGCAGGCGGACACCATCAAGGTCGGCGTACTGCATTCGCTGTCCGGCACCATGGCAATTTCGGAAACCACCCTGAAAGATACCATGCTGATGCTGATCGAAGAGCAGAACAAGAAAGGCGGTCTGCTCGGCAAGAAACTGGAGCCCGTGGTGGTCGATCCCGCCTCCAACTGGCCGCTGTTCGCCGAACGCACCCGTGATCTGCTTGAGCAGCATCAGGTCGATGCAATTTTCGGCTGCTGGACCTCGGTATCACGCAAGGCGGTACTGCCGGTCATCGAGGAACTCAACGGCATCCTGTTCTACCCGGTGCAGTACGAGGGCGAAGAATCCTCGCGCAACGTATTCTACACCGGCGCCGCGCCGAACCAGCAGGCGATCCCGGCCGTCGACTATCTGAAGGATGAACTGGAGATCGAGCGCTGGGTACTGGCCGGCACCGACTACGTTTATCCACGCACCACCAACCGCATCCTTGAAGCCTACCTGAAAGCCAATGGCGTGGCCGACGAAGACATCCTGATCAACTACACCCCGTTCGGTCATGCCGACTGGCAGAACATCGTCGCCGAGATCAAGCGCTTCGGCAGCACCGGCAAGAAGACCGCCGTGGTATCCACCATCAACGGTGACGCCAACGTCCCCTTCTACCGCGAACTGGGTAATCAGGGCGTGTCCGCCGAAGACATCCCGGTGATCGCCTTCTCGGTCGGTGAAGAGGAGCTGTCCGGTATCGACACCGCTCCGCTGGTCGGCCACATGGCCGCCTGGAACTATTTCATGAGCGAGGAAACCCCGGAGAACGCCGCCTTTATCAAGACCTGGCACGATTTCATCGGCGACACCGAGCGCGTCACCAACGACCCAATGGAAGCCCATTACATCGGTTTCAACATGTGGGTAAAAGCAGTCGAAGCGGCTGGCACCACCGACAGCGACAAGGTGATCGACGCCCTGGTTGGCGTGGAAGTGCCGAACCTGACCGGTGGTGTCAGCAAGATGCTGCCCAACCACCATATCACCAAGCCGGTGCTGATCGGTGAAATCCAGAACGACGGCCAGTTCCTCACCGTGTCGAGCACAGATGAACTGGTGCCCGGCGATGCCTGGTCCGACTACCTGGAAGGCAGCAAGAACCTGGAAGCCGATTGGACCGCACCGATCAACTGCGGCAACTACAACACCGCCAGCAAAACCTGCCTGGGCGCCCAGCCCGAGTAACCAGCAGACCGAACCGCTGGCGGCACTATCGCCAGCGGAATCCGCAGCAGCAGCCCATCGCCGCTGCGTTTGATTACTCCGAACCATACCAGGACCGCCGCTATGAACCCTCCTTGCCGCTTCACACCCCGGCATACCCTGCACGCCGTGCTGCTCTGGCTGATGTGCTTCAGCGCCCTGCCCCTGCACGCCAGCGCGCAATCCCCCGCGGCCCCCGCCGAAGCCCGGACGGGTGCCGTGCCTGCCGCGCAGCCGAGCTTCGAGCAACTGGTCCAACAACTGCCTGGCGGTAGCCTGCGCGACCGCACCGCCACCATCAACCAGCTGTCCAACCAGCGCGACGAACGCCTGGCCGACATTTTCAATGCCCTGCTGGCCGGTGAGCTGCTGGCCGACAAGGATACCCCGCCCACCATTGCCATACGCAGCGGCGAACAGCTGACCGATGCACTGACCGGTACCGCGCTGAGCGATAGCACCGGCTTGCGCCGGATTCCGGTCAACAACAACCTGCGCACCCAGCTGCGCGGCCAGGTGGCGCAGCTGCACCTCAACCACTCCGATACCGACAAGCGCTACGCCGCCGTGCAGCGCTTTATTCGTGATGGCGTCAATGCCGACACCGCTGCGCTGCTGCACGCGCATCAGGAGCTTGAAGAGTCCGATCGAGTGCAGGGTGCGATCACTACCGCACTGGCGGTGTACCGGCTGCAATCGGCCGACAGCGGTATTCGCCAGGCCGCCATCAATGAGCTCAGCGGCTCGCTGGAGCAGGAAGCGCGCAACGCCCTGCGCGGGATTGCCGCGAATGACGCCGATCCCGAGCTGCGCGCCGCCGCAGCGGAGGCCATCGAGTCCATTCAGGGACGCATCGGTTTCTACCGCTTCGTAGAAAACCTGTTCTTCGGCCTCAGCCTCGGCTCGGTACTACTGCTGGCGGCGATCGGACTGGCCATCACCTTTGGCGTGATGGGCGTGATTAACATGGCCCATGGCGAGTTGATCATGATCGGCGCCTACACCACCTGGGGCGTGCAAGTGCTATTTCCCAACCTGATCGAGTGGAGCCTGCTGATCGCCATTCCCGCGGCTTTTTTGATCACTGCCCTGGTCGGCATCGCCATCGAGCGCGGGGTGATCCGCTTCCTCTATGGACGGCCGCTGGAAACCCTGCTGGCCACCTTCGGTCTCAGCCTGGTGCTGCAACAGGCGGTGCGCAGCCTGTTCAGCCCGCTCAACCGCTCGGTGAGTTCACCCGAGTGGATCAGCGGCACGCTAACCATCAACCCGGTGCTATCGATCACCTATACCCGGCTGTACATCCTGATCTTCGGCTTGCTGGTGTTCTTCGCCCTGATGCTGGTGATGAAACGCACCGCGCTCGGCCTGAAGGTCCGCGCCGTCTCGCAGAACCGCGCCATGGCGCGCGCCGTTGGAGTGCGTTCCAGCTGGGTCGATGCACTGACCTTCGGCCTCGGTTCCGGCATCGCCGGGGTCGCCGGGGTCGCGCTGTCGCAGCTCACCAACGTCGGCCCCAACCTCGGTCAGGCCTACATCATCGACTCTTTCATGGTGGTGGTGTTCGGCGGCGTCGGCAACCTCTGGGGCACCCTGGTCAGCGCCATGAGCCTGGGGCTGATCAACAATTTCCTGGAGCCCTATGCTGGCGCCATGCTGGCCAAGGTACTGGTGCTGATCATGCTGATCCTGTTCATCCAGAAGAAGCCCAAGGGACTCTTCCCACAGAAAGGGCGGGCGGCGGCGGACTGAGGCTCGCCTGCCATCCACAGCCAATGATATCGAGAGGGAAGTATGCTAACCCAACGTCTATTACTCAGTGATCGCGGCGGCATGGTGGTGCTCGGACTGGTCGTCCTCACTGCCATCCTGGTGCCGATCCTCAATCTGGTGGTGCCCACCAGCTCACCGTTCTACGTGTCCAACTTCACCGTGGCGCTGCTCGGCAAGTTTCTCTGCTTCGCCCTGCTGGCCCTGTCGGTGGACCTGATCTGGGGCTACTGCGGAATTCTCTCGCTCGGCCACGGCGCCTTCTTCAGCCTCGGCGGCTATGGCATGGGCATGTACCTGATGCGCCAGATTGGCGATCGGGGCGTATACGGCCACCCGGAACTGATGGATTTCATGGTGGTGCTCAACTGGGAGTCGCTGCCCTGGTACTGGCAGGGCTTCGACATGTTCTGGTTTTCCCTACTGATGATCCTGCTGGTGCCTGGGTTGCTGGCCCTGGTGTTCGGCTGGCTGGCGTTTCGCTCGCGGGTGACCGGGGTGTATTTCGCGATCATCACCCAGGCCCTGACCTATGCGCTGATGCTGGCGTTTTTCCGCAACGAGATGGGCTTTGGCGGCAATAACGGCCTCAATGACTTCAAGGAAATCCTTGGCTTCGACCTGGCTGCCAAGACCACCCGTGTCGGCCTGTTCGTCGCCTCGGCCATTGCCCTTGTGCTCGGCTACCTCGCCTGCCGCTATATCGTCACCTCGCGCATGGGCCGGGTGATCGTCTCGATCCGCGACGCCGAAAGCCGCACCCGCTTCTGCGGCTACCAGGTGGAATCCTACAAACTCTGGCTGTTCGTCTTCTCGTCGATGCTGGCGGCTATTGCCGGCGCCCTCTATGTACCGCAGGTAGGCATTATCAATCCCGGCGAATTCTCACCGCTGAACTCCATCGAGATGGTCGTGTGGGTCGCCACCGGCGGGCGCGGCACCCTGTTCGGTGCCATCGTCGGCGCTTTCTCGGTGAACTACGCCAAGACCTTCTTCACCACCTTCTCGCCGGAAACCTGGCTGTTCATCCTCGGCGCCCTGTTCGTGCTGGTGACGCTGGTGCTGCCAAAAGGAATAGTCGGCCTGCTCGGCCATGTACGCCGCAAGGGAGACAAGTCATGAACCCACTCGATCGCCTGCGGGAAACCTGGCGCCGCGACCAGATCTTCGACTTCATGCTCCCCAAGCCGGAATTCGGCAAGGCGGTGGATACCAGTCACGGCCCGATTCTCTATGTCGAGGATGTCAGCGTCAGCTTCGATGGCTTCAAAGCGTTAAATAACCTCAACCTATATATCGACGACGGTGAGCTGCGGTGCATCATCGGCCCCAACGGCGCCGGCAAGACCACCATGATGGATGTGATCACCGGCAAGACCCGGCCGGATACCGGCAGCGTGTACTTCGGCCAGCGCATCGATCTGCTGAAGCTGCCCGAGCATGAGATCGCCCGGGGCGGCATCGGCCGCAAGTTCCAGAAGCCAACTATCTTCGAAGCGCTGTCGGTATTCGAGAACCTGGAGCTGGCCACGGCTTCGGACAAGCATGTCTGGTACACCCTGAACGACGACCTGAGCGCAGAGCAGCGCGACCGCCTCGATGAGGTACTGACGCTGATCGGTCTGACCCCGCAAGCACACCAGGACGCAGGCGCCCTGTCCCATGGCCAGAAGCAGTGGCTGGAAATCGGCATGCTGCTGGTGCAGAACCCGCGGGTGCTGCTGGTCGACGAACCGGTGGCTGGCATGACTGGCGAGGAAGTCGAGCACACCGCCCGACTGCTGACCTCGCTGGCTGGCCGGCATTCGGTGATCGTGGTCGAGCACGACATGGCTTTCGTGCGCTCCATCGCGCGCAAAGTCACCGTACTGCATCAGGGTTCGGTGCTGGCCGAGGGCAGCATGGATCAGGTACAGAACGACCCGCGGGTCATCGAAGTCTATCTGGGGGAGTGACATCGTGCTGAGCATTCAAGGCATCAACCAGTTCTACAACCAGAGCCATATCCTCTGGGATCTGGACCTGGAACTGAAGGAAGGCACCTGCGGCTGCCTGCTGGGCCGCAACGGCGTCGGCAAGACCACGCTGCTCAAATGCATCACCGGCCTGTTGCCGGTAAAGGACGGGCAGATCCTGTTCAATGGCCAGGACATCACTCGCCTGAGCACCGAGAACCGCGCCCGCGCCGGCATCGGCTACGTGCCCCAGGGCCGCGAGATATTCCCGCTGCTGAGCGTCGAGGAAAACCTGAAGATATCCCTCGGCGCCCGCCCCGACCGGGCCAGGCAGATTCCGGAACAGATCTACCAACTGTTCCCGGTGCTCAGGGAAATGAAGCATCGCCGCGGCGGTGATCTCTCTGGCGGCCAGCAGCAACAGTTGGCCATCGGCCGTGCGCTGGTGCTCGACCCCAAGCTGCTGATCCTCGACGAGCCGACCGAAGGCATCCAGCCGAATATTGTCCGCGACATCAGCGATGTGATCCGCAAGCTGAATAGCGAACTGGGTTTGACCGTGTTGCTGGTGGAGCAGAAATTGCCCTTCGCGCGCCGCGCCGCCGATGATTTCTTCATCATGGAGCGCGGGCGCGCGGTGGCAACCGGACCGATGGCGACGCTGGATGACGAACTGATCCAGCGGTATCTGACGGTGTGAACTGATTCCGCGGCGAGGCCATGGCGGATTTAAATTTTGTCTTGCTCCGACTAATCGGCCACAATATGCGCCGATCCCATGACCCTCGCCCGGAGCCGACCGGCACGCCGCCGCCTCCCCGCCCCAGCACGAACCGAACAGGCAACATGTCCAATATCGAGAAAGAAGTCGCCAAGCGCCGCACCTTTGCCATTATTTCCCACCCCGATGCGGGTAAGACCACCATTACCGAACGCTTGCTGCTGATGGGCAAGGCGATCGAGGTGGCCGGCACGGTCAAGTCGCGCAAGTCCGACCGGCATGCAACCTCGGACTGGATGGCGATGGAGCAGCAGCGTGGCATCTCCATTACCACCTCGGTCATGCAGTTCCCCTACCGGGACCATATGATCAACCTGCTCGATACCCCCGGCCACGAGGACTTCTCGGAAGACACCTACCGTACCCTGACCGCCGTGGACAGTGCCCTGATGATGATCGACGGCGGTAAGGGCGTGGAGCCCCGTACCATCGCCCTGATGAACGTCTGCCGCCTGCGCGACACGCCCATCATCAGCTTCGTCAACAAGCTCGACCGGGATATCCGCGACCCGATCGAACTGCTCGACGAGATCGAAGAGGTGCTCAGCATCAAGGCCGCCCCCATCACCTGGCCGATCGGCTGCTATCGGGAGTTCAAGGGCGTCTACCACTTGGCCAACGATCGCATCCATGTCTACACCCCCGGCCATGGCCACGAACGTACCGAGGACAAGATCATCCAGGGTCTGGACAGCGACGAAGCCCGCGCCCTGCTCGGTGATATGTATGACAACTTCGTGGAAGAACTGGAACTGGTCCAAGGCGCGTGCCACGAATTCGATCCGGAGGAATTCATGGCGGGCAAGTTGACCCCCGTGTTCTTCGGTACCGCGCTGGGCAACTTCGGCGTCAGCCATGTGCTGGATGCCTTTGTCGACTGGGCGCCAGCACCACTGCCGCGCATGAGCCAGGAGCGTGAGGTCAAGCCCACCGAGGAAACCTTCAGCGGTTTCGTCTTCAAGATCCAGGCGAACATGGACCCGCGCCACCGCGACCGCATCGCCTTCATGCGCGTGTGCTCGGGCAAGTACGAGCAAGGCATGAAGATGCGCCATGTGCGGATCGGCAAGGACATCAAGATCGCCGACGCCCTGACCTTCTTCTCCAGCGACCGGGAACGCCTGGAGGAAGCCTGGGGCGGCGATATCATCGGCCTGCACAACCACGGCACCATCCAGATCGGGGACACCTTCACCGCCGGCGAGAACGTCAGCTTTACCGGCATTCCGCACTTCGCGCCGGAACTGTTCCGCCGCGTGCGCCTGAAGGACCCGCTCAAGTCCAAGCAGCTGCGCCAGGGCCTGCAGGAGTTGGCCGAGGAAGGCGCGACCCAGGTGTTCTTCCCCGAGCGCAACAACGACATCATCCTCGGCGCCGTCGGTGTGCTGCAGTTCGATGTGGTGGCCAGCCGCCTGAAAGAAGAATACAAGGTGGAATGCATGTATGAGCCGATCAACGTCTGGTCGGCCCGCTGGATCGAGTCCACCGACAAGAAGAAGCTCGCGGAATTCAGCAGCAAGGCCACGGACAACCTGGCCGTGGACGGCGGCGGGCACCTGACCTATCTGGCACCGACCCGGGTGAACCTCAGCCTGACCGAGGAGCGCTGGCCGGAAATCCGGTTCAACGCCACCCGCGAACACCACTGATCTGCCCGTACTGAATGCGGCCCGTTGAACAGAGCCTGCTCGTCGAGTGATCGACGGCGGGGCGGCAAAGTCGCCCCGCTTTCCATTATTCAGAACAGACCGGACTGTACCGGGTCATCGCCCGCCGCATCCCGCTGGGCGGCGGCCTCCTGTCTGGCCCGCAATACTCTTGCCTTGCGCGACTGGCACAGACGTACCACCTGTCGTTTCTGCTCGGTGGATAATTCCAGCCAATACAGGCGCTCATCCCGCGAGCGGAAGCAGCCCTTGCAGAAGCCCTTGCTGTTGACTTCGCAGACACCGACACAGGGACTGGGTATTTCAAAAAACTCAAGCTGATTTTTCATGTTTTTCAATTTGACCCCAGCCATTTCACACTCTATATTGCGTTCATTCCAACCCATATCACTACATATAGTGATTTCACCCATACAATGAAATCACCGTATATTCAAGCCTCAATGTCCCAGGATTTGCACATGACCGATTTCCAGTCCCTCAAGGTAACCAAACGCAACGGCCGCCAGGAATCCATCAATCTGGACAAAATCCACCGAGTGCTCGATTGGGCCGCCGAGGGCCTGGACAATGTATCGGTTTCCCAGGTGGAGCTGAAATCCCAGATCCAGCTGTATGATGGCATCCGCAGCCAGGACATTCACGAAACCATCATCAAGGCCGCCGCCGATCTGATTTCCCAGGACACACCGGATTATCAGTACATGGCCGCCCGCCTGGCGATCTTCCATCTGCGCAAGATAGCCTATGGTCAGTTCGAACCGCCACACCTGTTCGACCATGTCACCACGCTGACCGAGATGAATCGCTACGATCAGCATATCCTGCGCGACTACAGCCGCGACGAGTTCGACACCCTCAATGACTATATCGACCACAGCCGCGACCTGAACTTCTCCTACGCAGCGGTCAAGCAGCTGGAAGGCAAGTACCTGATCCAGGACCGGGTCAGCCGCCGGGTCTATGAAAGCCCGCAGATGCTCTACATGCTGATCGGCATGTGTCTGTTCGCCGACTACCCGCAGGACACGCGGCTGGGTTACATCAAGCGCTTCTATGACGCCATCTCGCTGTTCAAGATTTCCCTGCCGACGCCGATCATGTCCGGCGTGCGTTCACCGTCGCGGCAGTTCAGCTCCTGCGTGCTGATCGAGTGCGGTGACAGCCTGGACTCGATCAACGCCACCACCTCGGCGATCGTAAAATACGTCTCGCTGCGCGCCGGCATCGGCATCAACGCCGGTCGCATCCGCGCCGTGGGCAGCCCGATCCGTGGCGGCGAGGCCCAGCACACCGGCTGTATCCCGTTCTTCAAGCTGTTCCAGGCGGCGGTCAAATCCTGCTCCCAGGGCGGCGTGCGCGGCGGTGCCGCTACCCTGTTCTACCCACTGTGGCACCTGGAAGTGGAGTCGCTGCTGGTACTGAAGAACAACCGTGGCGTGGAGGAAAACCGCGTACGGCATATGGATTACGGCGTGCAGATCAACCGCACCCTGTATCAGCGCCTGATCAAGAACGGCAATATTACCCTGTTCTCCCCCCATGAAGTGCCCGGCCTGTACGAGGCGTTCTTCGCCGATCAGGACGAGTTCGAGCGCCTGTACGAGAAATACGAGCAGGACCCGGCGATTCGCAAGCGCAGCATGCCGGCGGTCGAGCTGTTCTCGCTGATGATGCAGGAGCGCTCCAGCACCGGCCGTATCTATATCCAGAACGTTGACCACTGCAACACCCACAGCCCCTTCGATCCGAAGGTCGCGCCGGTGCGCCAGTCCAACCTGTGCCTGGAAATCGCTCTGCCGACCAGCCCGCTGAATGACATGAACGATGACAGCGGCGAAATTGCCCTGTGCACCCTGTCGGCATTGAACCTGGGCGCGATCAACAGCCTCGACGAGCTGGAAGAACTGGCCGACCTGGCGGTACGTGCACTGGATTCGCTGCTTGATTACCAGGACTACCCGATCGAAGCGGCGCGCAAGGCTTCCATGAAGCGTCGCACCCTCGGCATCGGCGTAATCAACTTTGCCAACTACCTGGCAAAAAATGGCGCGAAGTATTCCGACGGCTCGGGCAACAATCTGACCCACCGGACCTTCGAGGCCATCCAGTACTACCTGCTCAAGGCCTCCAACCAGCTGGCTCGTGAGCGCGGCGCTTGCTCCGGTTTCGATGAAACCACCTATGCCAAGGGCGTACTGCCGATCGACACCTACAAGAAGGAGCTGGATGCGGTCTGCTCCGAGCCTCTGCACCTGGACTGGGAAGCACTGCGCGCGGATATCGTCGCCCACGGCCTGCGCAACTCGACCCTGTCCTCACTGATGCCGTCGGAGACCTCCAGCCAGATCTCCAACGCCACCAACGGCATCGAGCCGCCGCGCGGCCTGGTCACCGTCAAGCAGTCCAAGGACGGCATCCTCAAGCAGGTAGTGCCGGACTACGAGGAACTCAAGGGCGCCTATGAACTGCTGTGGCAAATGCCGAGCAACGACGGCTACCTGCAACTGGTCGGCATCATGCAGAAATTCGTCGACCAGGCGATCTCGGCCAATACCAACTACGATCCGCAGCGCTTCGATGGTGGTCGCGTGCCGATGCGGCAGTTGCTCAAGGACCTGCTGACGGCCTACAAATTCGGTCTCAAGACTCTGTATTATCAGAACACCCGCGACGGCGCCGACGACGCCCAGAGCGATATGGCCGACGATTGCGCTGGCGGCGCGTGCAAGATCTGAGATATGACCATGAAAATGAAATACAGCACTTTTTCCCAGGCCGACAATAACCAGATGGGCGAGCCGATGTTCTTCGGCCAGCCGGTCAACGTGGCGCGCTATGATCAGCAGAAGTACCCGATTTTCGAGAAGCTGATCGAGAAGCAGCTGTCGTTCTTCTGGCGCCCCGAGGAAGTGGACGTATCCCAGGATCGCATCGATTTCCGCAACCTGCCGGATCATGAAAAGCACATATTCCTCGGCAACCTGAAATACCAGACGCTGCTGGATTCGATCCAGGGACGCAGCCCGAACGTGGCCTTTCTACCGCTGGTGTCCATCCCCGAGCTGGAAACCTGGATCGAGACCTGGTCGTTTTCCGAGACCATCCACAGCCGGTCCTACACCCATATCATCCGTAATATCGTCAACGATCCAGCGGTGGTGTTCGACGATATCGTGCGCAACCGCCACATCATCGAGCGGGCCGGCGATATTTCCACCTATTACGATGAGCTGATCCAGTACGCCAACCTGTACAACCAGTTCGGTGAGGGCACGCATCAGCTCAATGGTGAAACTATCACTATCGACCTGTTCGAGCTGAAGAAGAAGCTGTACCTGTGCATGATGTCGGTGAACGTGCTGGAGGCGATCCGCTTCTATGTCAGCTTCGCCTGCTCCTTCGCCTTCGCCGAACGCCGGTTGATGGAGGGCAATGCCAAGATCATCCGGCTGATCGCCCGTGACGAGGCGCTGCATCTGACGGGCACCCAGCACATCATCAACATCATGCAGGAAGGTGATGACGACCCGCAGATGGCCGAGGTGGCCCGGGCCTGCCATGAACAGAGTATCGAGATATTCCGCCATGCCGCCGAGCAGGAGAAGCAGTGGGCCGAGTACCTGTTCAAGGACGGCTCCATGATCGGCCTGAACTACAGCATTCTCAGCCAGTACGTGGAATACATCACCAATCTGCGCATGAGTGCGGTGGGACTGGAGCCGATCTTCCCGGGCGCCAATCAGAATCCGATTCCCTGGATCAACGCCTGGCTGGTGTCGGACAACGTCCAGGTCGCGCCGCAGGAAGTGGAGGTCAGTTCCTACCTGGTCGGTCAGATCGACTCTGAAGTATCCCTGGAAGATCTCGGCGAGTTCGAGCTGTAAAGCAGTGCAGGTGATTACCCGGGATACCCTGTTCGAACTGGCGGAAGGAGAAACCCTGCTCGAAGGGCTGGAACGTACCGGTCACCATGTCGAGTATCAGTGCCGCAGTGGCTACTGCGGCGCCTGCCGGATCAAACTCAAGGTTGGCAGCGTGGTCTATCCCAAACCACCGCTGGCCTTTGTCAAACGCGACGAGATCCTGCCCTGCTGCTGCCTGGTCACCGAGCCGATCGTCATCAACGTGCCCCTCAAAAGCAAACTGTGAGTGCCGCCATGTTCGAGATACAACCGATGGACCCGGAACGTTACCGCGAACAGACACGCCGCAGCACACTGATCATCGTCGCCCTGCTGGCAGTATCGTGCGTTGGCATGGCGACCCTGTCCATCGCCCTGTTCGGCACGCCCGGTGGTAATAACTTCCGCTGGAACCTGGGCGGCGTGCTTGCCGGCCTGCTGCTGGCCATCGCCATCGTGCGTTTCTATTGCTGGCAACAACCCTGGATGGCGTCGGCGGTCTATGGCTTTCGGCTCAAGCGCAACCTGATGAAAGTGACCAACATCATGCATCAGGTCGAAGCCGGCGTCGCCGCCAACGATCCTACCGCCATGCGGGTGCTGCGGTTCTATCATCTCGGGGTGACGCAGATGTACCGGCTGGATGGCAACACCAGTGCTCTCAGCGATATGGTCCGGCAGGTCGACGAGCATCGCGAGCGCATGCTGGCGCATGGGTTGACGCCAGAGCAGGAACGTCTCGACCCGGCCTGGCTCAGCGCTGTCAGTGAGCGCTGGCGCGGCGGCAAGGACTAAGCAGGCAGGTAAAACAGCCTGAACCAATAGCGCGACTGCCAGGACCAATTCTCTGAAGCCATCGTTCGGAGAGACCTGATGTCACTCACCGCCCTAGCCCTGAACTGCACCCTGAAACCCTCCCCTGCCGACTCTTCCTGCGACCTGCTGCTCAAGCAGACCCTCGCCGCGCTGCAGGAGCAGGGCGCGCAAGGCGAGTTGCTGCGAGTCGTCGATTACAACATCAAACCCGGCGTCACCTCGGATGAAGGCGACGGCGATGACTGGCCGATGATTCGCCAGAAGATGCTGGCCGCCGATATCCTCATCCTGGGCACACCAGTCTGGCTCGGCCATCCGTCCAGCCTGTGTCAGCGGGTGCTGGAACGACTGGATGCCCTGCTCAGCGAAACCGATGATCAGGGCCGCATGCTGTCCTATGGCAAGGTCGCCGGCGTCGCCGTGGTGGGCAACGAGGACGGTGCTCATCACATCGTGGCGCAGGTCTATCAGGGGCTGAATGACGTCGGTTTCACTCTGCCCGCCAATAGCTGTACCTACTGGGTTGGCGAGGCCATGGGTTCGATCGATTTCAAGGATCTGCCAGCGACACCGGACAAGGTGGTGCAGACCACCCGCGTGCTGGCACAAAACTGCGTGCACCTGGCCAGGCTGCTGAAACAGCAGCAGTACCCAGCGCAAAAATGATGAGCCGCTGGGAGCGGCTCATCGAGTGGTGTCAGTTGCCGGCGCGGCGCAGCGCCTGGGGCGAGAAGTCCCGGGGAGACATCTCGTAGTTGAAATCGTACATCGGCTCGTTGTTGTCCAGGCCGTCGACGAAGTAATTACCGGTCTTCAGGTAGTAGAGCGTTTCCAGGGTGCTGTTGAACATCGGCAGCTCGTAGTAGCTGATCGGGTGGCTTTCCTGCAGCCCGACCAGCTCGCCCTTGTCATCACGCAGGTCCACCGCCAGGATCTGCCAGCTGTCCTCGTCCACATAGAAACGCCGCGTGTGATAGGGATGGGAATAGCCGGTCCGCAGGTTGGCCTCCACTACCCAGACCCGGTGCAGCTCGTAGCGCAGCAGCTCGGGATTCAAGGTCTTGGGCAGCACGATGCGGTCGTAATCGATGCCCTGCTGATGCACGGCGTAGCTGTTGTAGGGCACCAGCATTTCCTGCTTGCCAACCAATGACCACTCATAACGATCCGGCGCGCCGTTGTAGGAATCCACCACATCGGCGGTGGCCAGACCACTGGTATCCGGCTGCACCGAATCGTAGGCCAGCGACGGCAGGCGCCGGACGCGGCGGTCACTCGGGCTGTAGCGCCAGGCACGGCGCGTGGTCAACACCTGATCCAGCGGGTCCTGCACCACCAGCGAAGTACCGGACAGTTTGGCCGGCGCCGTCACCTGATAGCGGTAGTACAGCAGGGTGTTGTCCATTTCCTCAAGGGTCATACCCTCGCGGTTGTAGACATAGTAAATATAGCGGTCACGTTTGATCAGGTTGCTGCGACCATTGATCACCACTGCCTGATTGTTGATGAAGCGGGTCTGCTCGCCCTTGTAGTGCAGGATGTGGTTCCAGATGACTTCCATGCCACCCTGCGGAATCGGGAAAGGGATGCCCGCCACGGCGCCGGAGACACCATTGCCGTTGGAGATCAGCTCGGCACGTTCGGCGTTGGCCCGCGTGGCATCGTAGATGCGCTGCGGCGCTGCGGCGCTACGCCGGGTCGGATAGACCTGCAGATAGTAGTCGGGATTTCGCTCCAGCAAATCGGCCAGGCCAGCCGGCAGCAATTCCCGATGCTGGGCCAGATCGGCACCGTCGACGCGATACAGCATGGCATCATCGGCAAACGGATCGGGATGGTGCATGCCCGGCTGGTAGTGTGCTGGCGGCTGCACGCCGCCGGTCCAGGCGGGAATGGTACCGGCGGCATTGCCGGCACGCTCGGCCCCCAATGGGGTCAGATCGGCCCCCAGACGTGCTGCCTGGGCGGGGTCCACCTTGGCCTGAACCTGGCACGCCAAAGCGGCCAGAATGACAACGCCGAACTTCCTGTACATGCACCACTCCTTGAGAGACCGACTCGCTGCTTATCACTGAAGCCGACCGGGAATCCGATTGAATCAAAGCGTCAAAATCGCGGAATTGTAACGCGAAACGCCGAGCCCGCTCCACTCCGCTACAAAATGACACAGTTCAGTGAGCCTTCGATGACATATGCCCCCTGCCTGAGGCATCATTGCGCATGACATGACACCCTTCAGCCCAATGGAAATAGCAGCATGGCCTACTGGCTAGTGAAGACCGAACCTGCCGAATGCGGCATCGAGGATTTTGCCCGCGCACCGGATACCCCGGTTCGCTGGGATGGCGTGCGCAACTTCCAGGCGCGCAACTTTCTCATGCAGATGGCAGTCGATGATCTGGTGCTGATCTACCATTCCAGTTGCCGCCATATCGGCATCGCCGGCATCGCGCGGGTGAGCACCAGCGCTTATGCCGATCCGAGCCAGTTCGACCCCAACTCGCCTTATTTCGATGCCCGAAGTACCCACGACAAGCCGCGCTGGCAGGCGGTCGATCTGGTCTTCGAACGCCAGCTACCGCGGTTGCTGCCGCTGGACGAGATCAAGGCGCTGGCGGGCCTGGAGGGGCTGGCGCTGGTGCAGCGCGGCAGCCGGCTGTCGGTGATGCCGGTGAGCACCGAGCAGTGGCGGATACTGCTCGGGCCACACCAGTAGCGCAGGTGCGCTCAGAATCATCCCGATCTCAGCTGGCATGTCGAGCGCCTCAATAGCCGACAGGCCCAGCTTCCCCGCTGCACTTGCTCCTTGGCTCATCAGCGGCGAAGCTATACCCATGACCATCTATATCGATACCCACACCCATCTGGACTTTTCCGACTTCGACGATGATCGCGACGCGGTGCTTGCCGACAGCGGCCGTCTGGGTGTGCGTCGTCTGCTGGTCATGGGGGTGGCTCGCAGCAATTGGGATACGCTCTGGGATTTGGTAGAGAATGATCCCAGGCTGTACGCCGCTTTCGGAATGCACCCGGTGTTCCTCGATGAACATCAGCCGGAGGATCTGCAACACCTGCGTGAGCGCTTGGAACAGCATGCGGCAGACCCGCGCTGCTGCGCGGTTGGCGAGTTCGGCCTGGACTACTATATCGAGGAGCCCGACCGGGAACGCCAGCAGCAGCTGTTCGAAGCCCAACTGCAGATCGCCGCGGATGTCGATCTGCCGGTGTTGCTGCATGTGCGCCGCGCCCACGCCCCGGTGATCGCCGCACTGAAACGCTACCAGCTGCGCCGTGCCGGCATCATCCATGCGTTTTCCGGCAGTTATGAAGAGGCCCGTGAATATATCCGCCTGGGCTTCAAGCTGGGCATGGGCGGCGCGGCCACCTGGCCCCAGGCCAAGCGTATGCATCGGGTCATCGCACAGCTGCCGGCCGAGAGCCTGGTGCTGGAGACTGACTGCCCCGATATGGCGCCGGCGTTCCGCCCCTATCAGCGCAACAGCCCGCAGAACCTGCCGCAGATCTGCGCCGAGCTGGCTGAACTGCGCGGTGAAACTGCTGAACAACTGGCCCGCCAATGCCTGCATAACACCTGTGAATTGTTCGGCTGGTCTGCCACTGCGGTGTCGTAAACCCATGACTCTGGTAGAGTCGGACCATCAAGCGGAAATCACTGCAAGGAGACAGGATGGCACTGGGCATAGCACTACTGCTGATCTGGCTGGTACTACTGGTGCGCTTTCCGCGCATCATGTTGCCGGCCAGCGCGATCATCGTCGGCCTGACCGTAGTCCTGGCGGCCGGCGTCGGTATCTGGCAATGGCAGTACGGCAAGGATGTCCAGCGCCTGGATATCAGTATTCAGCATATGCCCGACGCGTGCGACTTCGGCAAGCCGTTGCAGGTGCGTATCCATAATCAGGCAGACCGCACCGCCAGCCATATCAGCTGGCGACTGCTGGCCCGCCAGCCGGGGTATAACACCAACCTGCTGGATACCGGGGTGACCGAAGGCATCTATCAGACCAGTCAGCCATTGGCCGCCGGCGAGCACTGGCAGCAGTGTTACAGCGTACCGCGTCTGCGCAGCGGGTATCACCCGGCGGACCTGGAATATCAGGCCGACAAGGTGCGCGCCGACTTCATCAAGACCGAATAAACACAAGAAAAAGGGATGATCATGAGTAAACCCGTCGCATTGATTACCGGCTGCTCCAGCGGCATCGGCCAGGCCCTGGCTCATATCTGCCTGGATGAAGGCTATGCGGTGTTCGCCGCCGCCCGCAACCCCGCCACCTTGGCCCCTCTGACCGCGCGGGGCGCGACGGCAGTAACACTGGATGTGAATGATGCCGCGCAGATCGCCGCCTGCCGCGAGCGGTTGTCCAGCGAAGCTGGCCGACTGGATCTGCTGGTCAACAACGCTGGCTACGGCGCCATGGGTCCAATATTGGATGCCGACCGCGAGACGCTGCTGCGGCAGTTCGACACCAATGTCTTCGCTCCCGTGCAGTTGGTGCGCGCCACCGCCGATCTGCTGCGTGACAGCGGCGGACTGATCGTCAATATCGGCAGCGTATCGGGCGTGACCACCACACCATTCTCCGGCGTGTATTGCGCCTCCAAGGCGGCGCTACATGCATTGTCCGAGGCCATGCGCATGGAACTGGCGCCCTTTGGTATCGAGGTGCTGACGGTACAGCCCGGCGCCATCGCCTCGGATTTCGGCAACAATGCCACCGCGGCCATTACCTTGGCCGAAGGCTCCTGGTTCAAGCCCTGGGAAAAGGCCGTGCAGGCGCGAGCCAATGCCTCGCAGAAGGCCAGCTCCACTTCCGCCCGGGAATTCGCCATGGAGCTGATGGGCTACATCAAGAACCCGCTGCGCCCGGAAACCGCCGTGATCGGCTCCGGCAGCCGCAGCATGCTGCGCTTGAAACGCTGGCTGCCGGCCTCGGTGCGCGAGGCGCAAATGCGCAAGCGGTTTGGTCTGGATCGCAAGCCCGGTTAAGGCCGGCGGCAAACCACCGAAACATTTTAGCGCTGGCGAGCGTCGCACATGTTTGGCACTATCGCTCGATTAATAATTCTGGAGACCTGCCCATGCGCTGGCTGTTACCCCTTTTCACCGTATTTCTGATGGTCGGTCTGGCCGTCCCCGATGCCGAAGCCCGGCGCATGGGCGGCGGCAAGAGCTTCGGCGCCGCGCCGATGCACAAGAGCCAGCCGGCTCAGCGTCAGACCCCACAGCAGCAAGCCAACCCGCGCAACCAGCAGCAGAACCCGGCAGCCACTTCCGGCGCCAGCCGCTGGCTTGGCCCGTTGGCTGGTATCGCCGCTGGCGGTCTGCTGGCCTCCATGCTGTTCGGTGACGGTTTTCAGGGTCTGCAGCTGTTCGACATCCTGATCTTCGGCCTGATCGCCTTCGTGCTGTTCAAGCTGTTCTCCCGCCGCAACGCGCCAGCCATGCAGCGCCAGCCACATCCGGCCGGCGGCCCGATTGAACAGCCGCAAGCACCGCAAAGCTGGTCGCCACAAGGCGGCGCCGCAGCGCAGCCGGCAGTCCAGCCGGTGGCGGCCCCGCCGCTCACCATGGATGCCCCGGCCTGGTTCAATGCCGACAGCTTCCTCAAGGGTGCAGAAGAGCACTTCTATACACTGCAGCGCCATTGGCGCGACGGTGACAGCGCCGGCATGGCCGAGTACCTGGACCCGGCCCTGCTGCAACAAATGATGATCGAACGCGTCGACAACCCGCCGAGCACCAACGGTTTCGTTGAAGAGCTGGAGGTACGCCTGGAAGGGATCGAACAGCGTGACGGTCGGACCATCGCCACTGTCGGTTTCACTGGCCTGGATCGCGAGTTCCCGCAGGATGAAGGCGAGCGCTTCGATGAAAGCTGGCGTCTGGAACGTGCCGATGGCCAGAACCAACCGTGGGTGATCTGCGGTATCCGCCAGAACTAAGGCGAAGCAGCAACAAGTAAAAACCCTCGGTTTTCGGACCGAGGGTTTTTTATGATTACCACGGGGCAGGCTGGGAAGAGCGCTCGGCCTGCCAGCCGGGACGTTGATTTATTGCCTATTGCTCAGCGCCGTACCGGGCGCTTCTGCAGTTTGCGCTGCAGCGTGCGGCGATGCATGCCCAGGGCGCGCGCGGTGGCGGAGATATTGCCGTCGTGCTCGGCCAGCACCCGCTGGATATGCTCCCATTGCAGCCGGTCCACCGACATGGGGTGCTCGGGCACCAGGCTTTCCGGGTCGGCCTGGTCCGACAGCAGCGCAGTCAGTACGTCATCGGCATCGGCCGGCTTGCACAGGTAATTGCAGGCGCCCCGCTTGATCGCTTCCACAGCGGTGGTGATGCTGGAATAACCGGTCAGGATGACCACCCGCAGGTCCGGATACAACTCCAGCAACCGCGGCAGCAGGACCAGCCCCGAGTCGCCCTCCATTTTCAGATCCAGCACCGCATAATCAGGCTTCTGCCGCTGCGCCACGACCATGGCCTCCTCCGCATCGCCGGCAGTACTGACCTGCAGACCGCGGCGGGTCAGCGCCCGGGCCATTACACGGGTAAAAGTCGGGTCGTCGTCCACCAACAACAATAGCGGCTGCTCGTCCTGATTGAATTCTTCAGTCATGCCTGCTCCTTAATAGCAATGGAGTCGCTGAAAAGCGCTGCCAACGCAGCCGATTTCATTGATGTCCTATCGGCAAGATTACCTCGGTGAGTGTCCCCCCGCCATCCTGGTTGAACAGTTTCACACTGCCGCCGATACGCTCGACGGCCGCCTGACTGAGAAACAACCCCAGCCCGAAACCCTTCTTGCCCTTGGTGGTAACAAAGGCAGTACCCAATTGTTCAGCGATATGCAGTGGTACTCCCGGCCCGTTATCTCGAATGCTCAGGCGCAGCCGCTGGGCATTCCATTGCAGGGCCACCGTAATATTGTCGGGACACGCATCGGCGGCGTTATTCAACAGATTGAGTATCGACTGGCTCAGCTCGGGGCTGGCAGGCACCATGGGCACCTCGCCCACGGGTAAGGCTTTGAGTTGCCAGGAGGCTTCCGGGCGCATCAGTTGCCAGCGCGCCAGCAAGTCCTTGAGCCAGGCATCGGCTGGCTGGTTACTGTGCGGCTGGCTGCGGTTGAGCTCGGCGCTGCGGACCATCTGCTGCAGGCTTTCCTTGCATTGACGCACCTGCTCCTGAAGCAGTTCCAGGTCTTCCTGAATCTGCGGATCGGCATAGTCCGCCCGCAGGTCCTTGAGAAGTACGCTCATGGTCGACAAGGGCGTGGACAGCTCATGGGCAGCCCCGGCCGCCACACTGGCAATGCCGAGCAGTTGGGAATCGCGCATACTTTGCTCACGCCGCTCGGCCAGGCGCTCGGCGTGCCGGCGCAGGGCTTCGGCCATATGCACAACGAACAGCGTGATCAGGCCGGCGCTCATGGCAAAGTTCAGCCACATGCCGATCACCCGGATATCGATCTGGCTGGCACGCACCGGCATCTCGAATAGCGGCAACGGGTGATACCAGAACAGCAGCAGACTGTAGGCCACCATCGCCACGCTGGCCAGAAATGCCGTGTGCTTCCAGGACAGGGTGGCCGCGGCAATCGTCAGTGGCACCAGAAAGTAGGACGCGAACGGGTTCGTCGGGCCGCCGGCGTAGTACAGCAGTACGCTGTGCACGAGGATATCGAACAACAGCTGCGAGCCGTATTCCACATCCGTCACCGGCCAATCGCGCAATAGCCGCAGCAGCGACAACAGACTGACTACACCCGATATGCTCAGGGTCAGCAGCAGCGGCGTCCATTCCAGCGCGAACCAGCCGCTGAGCCAGGCACCCAGCACCGATACGGCTTGGGCCAGAAGCACCAGTAACCGGATGAAAATCAGTCGCCAGAGATTCTGCCGGGAAGGGGAAAGTGCCAGTGCGTTGGGGTTCATCAAAAATCGCTGCTGCAAGGTTCGCTCCAGTATAGAATCGACCGAAACCGGGCCTGATGTGACATAGGGTCGCATAAACACGCGCATGTCGGCATCTCGGGAACCGTCATGCCAGACTTGGGGTCACAGAATCTCATAGCCGGAGCGGCTTAAGGAGAAGTCATATGCGTTCATTTCTGATGTTCCCGCTGGTAGTCAGCCTGGCATTTGCCGGCCAGGCACTCGCCGAACCGTTGAACTACAACCAGATTTCATTGCGAGCCGACGTGCAGCGCTCGGTGAACAACGACACCCTGACCGTGGTGCTGTTTACTGAAGCGCAGGACAAGGACCCGGCCAAGTTGGCCAACCGCATTACCGAGACCCTGAACCAGGGCCTGGAAACCGCGCGACAGAACACCGCGATCAAGGTGAGCAGCGGCAGCCGCTACAGTCAGCCGGTGTACGATGAAAAGCGCGAGAACATCGTGGCTTGGCGCGAACGCGGCGAGATTCGCCTGGAAGGCACCGATTTTGCTCAGGTCTCCAGCGTCACCGGTGAGCTGCTCGGTACGCTCAACCTGGGCAGCATGGAGTTCAGCCTGTCACCGGCCGGCCGCAGCACCACTGAGGATGGTCTGATCAAGGAGGCCATCGAGGCATTCCGCCAACGCGCCGATATCGCCACCGAAACCCTGGGCGGCTCAGGCTACAAGATAGTGAACCTGAACCTGAACACCCAGTTCATGTCGCCCCGCCCATTCATGCGCAGCAGCAAGATGGCCATGGCCGCCGATGCAGAGATGGCCGCCCCCGCCGTTGAAGGTGGCGAGGCTGATGTCAGCGTGAACGCCGACGGCGTGATCGAAGTGCAGATGCCCTGAGCCTCGGCTCAGGGATCCTCGTCAAAGGGCTCCTGCAGATAGCGATCGGTATCGAAGGTTTCCACCCATTCCGGGTGGAATACCACCAGTGCAGCCACCCCCATCCCGTTGATGAACCCCTCGGGGAACATCACCATGATCATGTAACCGAGCAGTTCGAGCAGTGAGCCGGGTGGCGTCAGCTGGCCTGACCAGGCCAGCAGCCCCATGCCGGCCAGCATGGTGCCTACCGCCGCGAAGGACGCGGCGAAGAACCCACTGATGAATATATACAGAAAGAGATTGGTGGGCTTGAAGCGCTCCAGGAAACGGCTCGCTGCCACCGTCACTACCACCGGAATCAGGATCCGCAGCAGTCCGTTGATCCCCAGCGCGGCCGCGTCATCCAACCCCAGCGCCACCATGCCCAGTTGCGCCAGCGTCCCGGCAACCAGAGCCAATGGCCAATCCAGCATCAGCGTCACTACCGTCAGCCCGAGAAAATGGAAGGTCAGTCCATTATCGAACTCCTTGCGCAGCAGCCACAGCACAAACAGGGCAAAAACGCTGCCATAGAACAGATGCTGACGACGGCTGTCCGCCACCAGTTCCACCCAGGATATCCGCGCCAGCGCCCACAACAGACTGCCACCGTACAACAACAAGCCGAGAAGAATCTGGGTGGTGGTTAACAGGCTGGCTGACAGCATGTGATCTCCCGGGCAGATGGTATGGGGGCGGTTGGCGCGGCAATCATAGCAGGCCGCCCGGCTTCCTGCAGGTCACCTCCCGGAGGTGCAATATCCAGCCATGAAGCATAGAATAACCACATAGTCAGTCAGACTCATATGCAATACGAAATTCCACCATAAAAATAACGCAAGGTGACCCATGGCCAGCCGTCTGTATCCTGAAGATCAGAAACGCGTCGAAGAATATCTCAACTCCCCTCTGCACCAGGTTGAACGCAAGCCCTTCAGGGTCTGGTGGCTGCTGCTCGCCATCGTTGCAGTGATTACCGGCCTCGGCCTGCTGGCCCGCTTTCTTGCTGCTCTGGTTATTGCATGACTCTGACAGGCGCCTGATTCCTGTCACTTAGAGAGCTTTACAATGTCACAGTCTGGCGTTTCATCACTACCCCATATTGTCGTGGTCGGCGGTGGGGCGGGCGGCCTTGAGCTGGTCACCCGCCTCGGCCGCACCCTGGGCAAGCGCAAGCGCGCCCGCATTACCCTGATCGATGGCAATATGACCCACATCTGGAAGCCGCTGCTACATGAAGTGGCCGCCGGCTCGCTCAATGCCACCGAGGAGGAGCTGAACTACGTCGCCCAGGCCAAATGGAACCATTTCAACTTCCAGCTTGGCAGCATGATTGGCGTCGACCGGGAGCAGCGTCAGGTTCAGCTGGCGCCAATCAATGACGAGAACGGTGATGCGCTGATCCCCGCGCGGCAGCTGGATTATGACTATCTGGTGGTGGCGGTGGGCAGCAATACCAATGATTTCAATACTACCGGTGCCGCAGAGCACTGCATCTTTCTCGATACCCGGGCCCAGGCCGAACGCTTTCATACCCGCCTGATCAATCAGTATCTGAAAGCCCAGGTACGTGGCGAGATGGTCCCTGACGAATCCATCAACGTGGCGATCATCGGCGCAGGGGCGACCGGGGTGGAGCTGGCCGCGGAGCTGCACCACGCGGCGCTGATGCTGCGCTCCTACGGATTGGACCGGGTGCGAGCCGAGGACCTGAACATCAGCCTGGTGGAGGCCGGACCGCGCATATTGCCCGCCCTGCCCGAGCGGCTTGCCAGCAAGGCGGCGGCTACCCTGAACGGGCTCGGGGTGCATATCCGCACCGGCTCGCCGGTCAAGGAAGTACAGGCTGACGGCCTGCTGCTGGCGGATGGGCAGTTCATCCCTGCCTCGCTCAAGGTCTGGGCGGCCGGTATCCGCGCACCGGCCTTTCTCGCCGGGCTCGGACTGGAAACCAACCGTATCAACCAGCTGCTGGTCGACAAGACCTTGCGCACCGCGGATGAGCGGATCTTCGCCTTTGGCGACTGCGCCGCCTGCCCGATGGACGAGCCCGGCACCTTCGTCCCACCCCGCGCCCAATCCGCCCACCAGCAGGCGACCCTGTTGAGTAAGAACCTGAGCCAGCTGCTGGAGGGCAAGCCGCTCAAGGAATATCGCTACCGCGATCACGGCTCGCTGATTTCCCTGTCCAGCTTCAGTGCCGTGGGCAACCTGATGGGCAACCTGACCGGCAGCATCACGCTGGAAGGCTGGCTGGCCCGCATGTTCTATATCTCTCTGTACCGCATGCACCAGATGGCTCTATACGGCCTGCCACGGACCATCATGTTGATGCTCAGCGACCGCATGGGTCGCAGCACTGAACCACGCCTGAAGCTGCACTGAGGCCGCCAGGAGGATGCAGCGAAGCGCTCTTCGCTGCATCCTTCACTTCTCCGAGCGCCGGGTTTCGACCATTCTTCCATCTATTGCACAGGAAGCTCAAATTCGGGCTTGACACCCCCGCCGTTGCCGGTAAAATGGCGCGCCTCAGCAGGGGATATGTGGCACCAACCCACAGTAACTTGTTGAGAGTTTTCAAGATAATTCCGCGATAGCTCAGTTGGTAGAGCAAATGACTGTTAATCATTGGGTCCCAGGTTCGAGTCCTGGTCGCGGAGCCATCTTGTAAATATCGGGGTATAGCGCAGTCTGGTAGCGCGCCTGCTTTGGGAGCAGGATGTCGGGAGTTCGAATCCCCCTACCCCGACCATTTTTTTGAGCATTGGGTCGTTAGCTCAGTTGGTAGAGCAGTTGGCTTTTAACCAATTGGTCGTAGGTTCGAATCCTACACGACCCACCACTCAAAACCTCTTCTGTTCTTCGCAACACCTTTCAAAATCGCACCCTTACTTCCAGCCCGGGACAGAAACTGTCTTGTCGGGGCCAAGTGCTGTCCGCCCACCCTACTCTGATGCCTTCCGAGCGCCTGCTATAGCGGCGGAACACCCCGATAACGGACTATCAAAAGCTATGCCCACTCCAAAAACAACAAACCCGCCAGAAGGCGGGTTTGTTGTTTACCGGATGGCGCTTACAGCTGCGGACCGGCGCTGGTAATGGCATCAGCCACGTCGAACTTCTTGAAGTTCTCGATGAACAGGCCGGCCAGATCACGAGCAGCGGCATCGTAGGCGGCAGCATCGGACCAGGTATTGCGCGGGTTCAGCAACTTGGTCTCGACGCCCGGCACGGCCTTGGGCACATCGAGGTTGATGACCGGGACGTGCTCGGTCTCGGCACCGACCAGTGCACCGGACTGAATGGCGGCAATAATGGCACGGGTGGTCGGGATGCTGAAGCGGCTGCCGACACCATAGCCACCGCCGGTCCAGCCGGTGTTGACCAGATAGACCTTGCTGCCGAAGGCGTTGATGCGCTTGATCAGCAGTTCCGCATACTCACCAGCCGGACGCGGGAAGAACGGCGCACCGAAGCAGGTAGAGAAAGTGGACTTGATGCCGCCACCAGAACCCATTTCAGTGGAGCCAACCAGCGCGGTGTAACCGGACAGGAAGTGGTACGCAGCCTGTTCGTTATTCAGGATGGATACCGGCGGCAGCACCCCGGTCAGGTCGCAGGTCAGGAAGATGATCGCGTTCGGCTCACCAGCCAGGTTGGCCTCGACGCGCTTCTCGACATGCTCCAGCGGATAGGCCGCACGGGTGTTCTGCGTCAGAGAGACGTCGGTGTAATCCGCCTTGCGGTTGTCCTCATCGATGATGACGTTTTCCAGCACCGAGCCAAACTTGATCGCATCCCAGATAATGGGCTCGTTCTTCTGCGACAGGTCGATGCACTTGGCGTAGCAGCCGCCTTCGATATTGAATACGACACCCTCGCCCCAGCCATGCTCATCGTCGCCGATCAGGTTGCGCGCCGGGTCAGCGGACAGGGTGGTCTTGCCGGTGCCGGACAGACCGAAGAACAAGGTGGTGTCACCATCGTCACCGACGTTGGCAGCACAGTGCATCGGCAGCACGTCCTTGGCCGGCAGCAGGAAGTTCTGTACCGAGAACATGGCCTTCTTCATTTCGCCAGCGTACTGCATGCCAGCCAGCAGCACTTTGCGCTGGGCGAAGTTGATAATCACGCAGCCGTCACTGTTGGTGCCATCACGCTCGGGCTCGCAGACGAAATGCGGCGCATTGAGGATCTGCCAGTGATCCTTGCCGGCGGGGTTGTACTGCTGCGGATTGATGAACAGGGTACGACCGAACAGATTGTGCCATGCGGTTTCGGTTTCCATGACCACCGGCAGGTAATGCTCCGGGCTGGCGCCGACATGAACGTGGGACAGATAACTTGGGCCTTCGGCGAGGTAATCCTCGACCCGGGTCCACAGGGCGTCGAACTTGTCCGCCGGGAACGGGCGGTTGATCGGACCCCAGGCGATGGCGGAGCTGGTCGATGGCTCATCAACGATGAAGCGGTCCATCGGCGAGCGGCCGGTGCGTGCGCCGGTCTTGACCACCAGGGCGCCGGTATCGGCCAGTCGACCTTCGTTGCGCTGGACCGCCAACTCGATCAGCTCGGCAATACTCAGGTCGTTAAATACTGTGTTGGTAGCTTGCGTCATCAAACTTCGTCCTCTTCGGCTTGACCGAAATATCCACAAGACCGATGGATTCGGCCTCAGCACCTAGGTTTTTTTACAGCTCATGAAAAAGCGCCATCACCGCGCAAGCCCGGCATTATGCCAAAGTTTTGGCCGTGGCGCTAAACAGCGGACGCCATGGGCATCAATGCAGACTCTGGGCGTGATCCCGGGCCTTTTCGAACAGCTCGACCAATGCCGCGCGGTCAAACAGATAGCGGGTATTGCAGAACTCGCAATCGACCTCGATTTCGCCGCCCCGCTCCTCCAGCAACAGGAATGCATCCTCCCGCCCCAGACTGACCAGCGCGTTGCCGGATCGTTCCGCCGAGCAGCTGCACCGGAAGCTAACGGGTCGCTCATCAAACAGCCGGACATCTTCTTCGTGATAAAGACGATGCAGAATGGTCTGGTTATCCAGTGCCATCAGCTCCTCGACGGTGAGGGTGTCGGCCAGCACACTCAGACGATTCCAGGTTTCCTTGCGCTCGTCCGGGTCGGCCTGACGATTTGCGGGCAACGCCTGCAACATGAAACCCCGGGCGGTGCGCCCGTCAGCCAGCAGGCGGAAACGGCTGGGTAATTGTTCGGAGCTATCGAAGTAACCGGCCAGCGCGTCGGCCAGCGAGTCCCCCTCCAGCGCGACCACACCCTGATATCGCTGCCCCTGATCGGGATCAATGGTGATCGCCAGTACACCATCGGGCATGAGTTCGGCCAATCCTTCGCCACTCAGGTCGTCACTGTATCTGGCAATGGCGCGGACTTCCTGCTGGCTGGAACATTCGACCATCAGGGTCGACAGCGGACCGGAAGAACGAGCCTGCATGATCAGCAGCCCATCGAATTTGATCGCAGTGGACAACAACACCGCGGCGGCCAGCATCTCGCCCAGCAGCGCCTTCACCGGCTCGGGATAGGTATGCTTGGCAAGAATCTCGTTATAGCTCTGGTTCAACGACACCAGCTCGCCGCGCACGTCGGCATGCTCGAACAGAAAACGCTGGGTGACATCCTGGGAGGACATGGCTTGCACCTTGGGAAAAACCCTGATTATACCCAGGGTCTGTTGACGTTTCATCATAAGCCGCGCCGGTGCCTGTTTTTGCGCGAGGCAAGGCGCGAGGAGAGAAATTTGGTATTCCAAATGAACGACGAGCAACGCAGCATCGCGCAAAAACAGGCCCGGCCCTTCGGGTTGCGCGTCACATCTCGCCATGCGTCGTTGCGGGACTTGGCAAGGGAATAACCATTACCTGCGTCCCACGCCTCGCCTGGCGAGATGTGACGCAGCAACGCGGCTTATGATGAAACGTCAACAGACCCTAATCATCGGAAGGCGCATTGCGCTCGTCGCGAAAGCGGTGGATCTGTCGGCGCTGCTTCTTGGTCGGGCGATGCTCGCTGATCAGCAGGCCCGGACCGGCCGCCCGTCGCTGGGCTGCCGCCGCTTCACGCTGGGCAACGCTGGCGGCGGTTTCTTCGTACAACAGCTGCGCCTCGACCGCCCCACGGCGGACCATGGACAGCTCCCGAACCACTACCACACGGGTGTCATGCCCCTGGCGAATCTGCAGTTCATCGCCCACTTTCGGCTCCTTGCTGGGCTTGCAGCGCTCGCCCCGGCAGTGCACCTTGCCGCCTTCTATCGCCGCCTTGGCCAATGCACGGGTCTTGAAAAACCGAGCTGCCCACAGCCATTTATCCAGCCGCGCCTTGCCATCATCGCCCATCGAGTCTGTACTCCTGTGAACCGGGTTGATGCCGCCAGTGTATCAAGGACAGCACCGCAGCATTTCGGCCCGGCTGCAGAGCAACTGTGACGGAGGATGAATGGCGCCCGTACTGACGTTTTTCCCGCTTGTTGAAACAATGATCTTGGCCCATGATGCGCGCCATTGCAGCGGACCTGGAGAGACCACAGGATGAAGACCTTCGATCATCTGACCGTGATCGGCCTGCGTGAGTGGATCGGGCTGCCCGGGCTGGGGATAGCCAAGGTCAGGGCCAAGGTTGACAGCGGCGCCAAAACCTCTGCGCTGCATGCCACCGACATCGAGACCTTCGAGCGTGACGACGAGACCTGGGTGCGCTTCAAAGCGCATGTCGGTACGCCGCGCAAGCCGCAGGATATCGATTGCGAGGCCCGGCTGGTCAGCTTCAAGCGGATCAAAAGCTCCAACGGTCACCTGCAGGAACGTCATGTCATCCGTACCCCCATGGTGCTGGGCGACAAATGCTGGTGGGTGGATTTCTCCCTCACCTGCCGTAAGTCGATGCGCTACCGGGTGCTGCTCGGCTGCACCGCGATGCTGGACGGTCAACTGGTCATCAATCCTGGGCTACGCTTTGTGCAGGACCAACCTCAGACCAACCTCTTTCATTCAGAAGGCTGAAAAAAACACCATGAAAATTGCGGTATTGTCGCGCAACCCCAATCTCTACTCTACCCGCCGCCTGGTTGAAGCCGGACGGGAGCGCGGCCACGAGGTAAAGGTAATCGATACCCTGCGTGCCTACATGAACATCGCCAGTCACAAGCCGAGCATCCATTACAAGGGCTCGGAGCTTGAGCCCTTCGATGCAGTGATCCCGCGGATCGGCGCTTCGATCACCTTCTATGGCGCGGCGGTCCTGCGCCAGTTCGAGATGATGGGCGTGTTCCCGTTGAACGAGTCGGTGGCCATTAGTCGCTCCCGCGACAAGTTGCGCTCGCTGCAACTGCTGTCGCGCAAGGGGGTAGGGCTGCCGGTCACTGGTTTTGCTCACTCGCCGGATGATATTCCCGACCTGATCAATATGGTTGGCGGCGCACCGCTGGTGATCAAACTGCTGGAAGGCACCCAGGGCATCGGCGTGGTGATGTGCGAGACCGAACAGGCCGCCGAGTCGGTGCTGGAGGCCTTCATGGGTCTGAAAGCCAATATCATGGTGCAGGAATATATTCGCGAGGCCGGTGGCGCGGATATCCGCTGCCTGGTGGTCGGCGACAAGGTGATCGCGGCGATGAAGCGCCAGGCCAAGCCAGGAGAGTTCCGCTCCAATCTGCATCGCGGCGGCAGTGCCAGCCTGATCAAGATCACGCCCGAGGAACGCATGACCGCCGTGCGCGCGGCGAGGGTCATGGGGCTGAACGTGGCCGGGGTGGATATCCTGCGCTCCAATCACGGCCCGGTGGTCATGGAGGTCAACTCCTCGCCGGGGCTGGAAGGTATCGAATCAACTACCGGCAAGGATATTGCCGGACTGATCATCGCGTACATCGAGAAAAACGCCCGACCCAATCAGACCCGTACCAAGGGCAAGGGCTGATTGCGGGTCAGCCCGGTCGCCGCCTGATCAGAGTGCCGATGCTCAGGCGTTCTGCGCGGCGGTGATCGCCGCCACCAGGGTGGCATAGTCCTCTACCGCGTCGAACTCCTCGGTATCACGCAGCTCGCCGCGGCTGTCCGGCTGACGGACGGCCAACAGCTGGGCAACGCCAAACTCGCGGGCAGCGCGCAGGATGCTCAGGCCGTCGTCGATGAACAGGGTACGCTCCGGATCGAACTCCACTTCGCTGCGCAAGGCGTGCCAGAAGGCTTGCTCTTCCTTGGGATAGCCGAAATCGTGGGAGCTGATCAGCCGCTGGAAATAGGTGCGCAGCTCGACCCGTTCCATCTTCAGCGACAGCGAGTCGCGGTGCGCATTGGTAATCAGGATCACCTGCCGACCGCTCTGCTGCAAGGCCTGGAGAAAGGTGTCGGCGTCCGGGCGCAAACCGATCAGGTGGGCTACCTCGCGCTTGAGCTCGACGATCGGCAGGCCCAGCTCGCGGGTCCAGAAATCCAGACAATACCAGTCCAGCTTGCCCTGGATGCGCTGCATCAGCGGATGGATTTCCCGTTTCGCCCAGGCCAGTGACTGACCGTGGTGCTCGGCATAGCGCTGGGGCAGGTATTCGACCCAGAAATGGTTGTCGAAATGCAGGTCGAGCAGCGTGCCGTCCATATCCAGCAGGACGGTGTCGATGGTGTTCCAGTTGAGCATGGATGATTGGGCTTTGCTGAAATGGACGGCTATGATAACAAACCATTCATTGATCACGGAGCCAGCATGCCGCAGAAGCCAGAGATTCTCGATGCCCGCGTTGTCGCCAAGAGCCGCCTGTTCACCGTTGAGCAGGTGCAGCTGCGCTTCAGCAACGGCACCGAGCGCACCTATGAACGCCTGGTCGGCTCGGGCGTGGGCTACGGGGCGGTAATGGTGGTGGCGCTCAAGGATGCACGTACCGCCCTGCTGATCGAAGAGTATTGCGGCGGCACCCAGGATTATCAGCTGTCCCTGCCCAAGGGCCTGGTCGAGCCCGGCGAAGATGTGCTGGATGCGGCCAACCGCGAACTGATGGAAGAAGCCGGCTTCGGTGCCGAGCGCCTGGAATTGCTGGGCAAGCTGGCCCTGTCGCCCGGCTACATGAGCCAGAGCATCTCGGTGGTGCTGGCGCGCAATCTCTATGAGAAGCGCCTGCCCGGTGACGAGCCCGAGCCGATCCGGGTGGACAGCGTCGATCTCTATGCCTTGAGCGAGCTGATGACCCGGCCGAGCTTTTCCGAGGGCCGGGCACTGGCCGCGCTGTATTTGGTCCGCGATCTGCTGGAGCAACGCGGGGAGCTGCAGCGATGAGTCTGCCGGTTGCCGCCGAGCGGCTGTGCCAGCTGACCCGCGATGCCGGTCGAGCCGCCCTGCCCTGGTGGCAGCATAATCCCGAGGTCATTACCAAAGCCGACGATTCGCCGGTTACCGCCGCCGATCTGGCGGCCAACCAGGTGATCATGGACGGCCTGCACGCACTGACGCCGGAAATCCCGGTGTTGTCCGAAGAGGCAGCTGACGTGCCACTTGATCAGCGCCAGCACTGGGATCGTTTCTGGCTCGTCGATCCGCTGGACGGCACCAAGGAATTCATCGCCGGATCAGAGGAGTTCACCGTCAATATCGCGCTGATCGAGCATGGCCAGGTACGTTTTGGTCTGGTCGGCGTACCCGCGCGTGATACCCTCTACTGGGGCGGTGCCGGGCTGGGCAGCTGGCGCCAGCAAGGCAGCGATGCACCCCAGCCCATCCATTGCCGAGCACCCTCCATGCCGTTGCGTATCGTCGCCAGTCGCCGACATACCAGTCCGGAACAGGAAGCTCTGCTCGATCGTTTGCAGCAGGCCCATGGCACCGAGCTGGCCGGCGTTGGCAGTTCACTGAAATTCTGCGTACTGGCCGAAGGCGCAGCGGACCTGTATCCGCGCTTTGCCCCCACCAGTCAGTGGGATACCGCCGCCGCCCAGGCAGTGCTGGAAGGAGCCGGTGGCCGCGTACTCGGGCTCGATGGCGAGCGCTTCACCTATCCCCATCGGGCTGACTGGCTGAACCCCCATTTCATCGCCACCGGCCAGCCCGACGACGCCCTGCTGCGCCTGCTGCTGGGGTAATCATCAACCATTGCAGGAGCCTGCCATGTTTTTCCAATCACCGCCGGAACACAAACTGCGCATGCCGACCGCCAGCGAAGCCTTGCCCGGACGCGCCGAACCAGTTCACACCAGCAGCACCCATGCGGTGCTGGGTGCGCCGCTCAAGCCACCGTTCCCAGCAGGCATGCAGCAAATCATTGTCGGCATGGGCTGTTTCTGGGGTGCCGAGCGGCTGTTCTGGCAACTGGATGGGGTTTATACCACCGCGGTCGGCTACAGCGCCGGCCTGACGCCCAATCCGACCTATGAGGAAGTCTGTTCCGGACTGACCGGCCATAACGAAGTGGTGCTGGTGGTATTCGATCCCGAGGTTTTGGCGCTGGACGAGTTGCTGCGGGTGTTCTGGGAGAGTCACGACCCAACCCAGGGCATGCGCCAGGGTAATGATATGGGCACGCAATATCGCTCGGGAATCTACGTCAGTGATATGGCGCAGCGGGCCCAGGTGGAAGTCAGCAAAGCCCGCTTCGCCGAGGCCCTGCAGGCAGCCGGCAAGGGTGTCGTCACCACCGAGATCCTGCCCGCGACAACGTTCTATTATGCAGAGCCTTATCATCAGCAGTATCTACACAAGAATCCGGGTGGCTACTGCGGCCTCGCCGGGACCGGAGTTTGCATGCAGTAATATCTTTTTGCTTGCAGATTCAGGTAATTACTAATAAAACATCCGCTTTGCGGAATATCTCATCGGCATCAAGCATGCCCGGAGTGCCGGCGCGACCATGTTGCCGCTGCCATTGATCGAGGCTCGAACGCAAACCCACTAACCTCTGACCATCTCCTGGGAGCTCATGCTGTTACTGATCCTGATCCTGACCCCCTTCATCGGGAGCTTTCTTGCGGCCTTCCTGCCGGCAAACGCTCGTAACCGTGAAGCCTGGTTGGCCGCAGCCATTGCCCTGGCCGGCCTGATCATCATCGGCATCCAGTTTCCCCAGATCAATAACGGTGAGGTACTGCGCTATCAACTCGACTGGATGCCCGAGTACGGGCTGAATCTGGTCCTGCGCATGGATGGCCTGGCCTGGCTGTTCAGCATGTTGATCATCGGTATCTTCCTGCTGGTGGTGGTCTATGCCCGCTACTACATGTCACCGGAAGATCCGGTACCGCGCTTTTTCTCCTTCCTGCTGGCCTTCATGGGCTCGATGCTCGGCATAGTGCTGTCGGGAAACCTGGTGCAATTGGTGCTGTTCTGGGAGTTGACCAGTCTGTCGTCCTTCCTGCTGATCGGCTACTGGCACCACCGGGCCGAGGCCCGGCGCGGTGCGCGCATGGCGTTCACCGTGACCGCCACCGGCGGCCTGTGCCTGCTGGCCGGGGTGCTGATGCTTGGTCATATCATCGGCAGCTACGATCTCGATGTGGTGCTGGCCTCAGGCGAAACCCTGCGCGAGCACGCGTGGTACCTGCCCACGCTGATCCTGATCGCACTGGGCGCCTTGACCAAGAGCGCCCAGTTCCCCTTCCACTTCTGGCTGCCCCATGCCATGGCCGCGCCGACGCCGGTATCGGCCTATCTGCACTCGGCGACCATGGTCAAGGCCGGTATCTTCCTGCTCATGCGCCTGTGGCCGGTGCTGTCCGGCACGCCGGAATGGACCTGGATCATCGGCGGCGCTGGGGTCTGCACCCTGCTGATCGGCTCCTTCATCGCGATCTTCCAGCATGATCTCAAGGGTCTGTTGGCCTATTCCACGATCAGTCATCTGGGTCTGATCACCGCCCTGCTCGGCATCGGCACGCCGCTGGCAATGGTCGCCGCCATCTTCCACACCATGAACCATGCCACCTTCAAGGCCTCGCTGTTCATGGCGGTGGGCATCATCGACCATGAGAGCGGCACCCGTGACATGCGCAAACTGCGCGGCCTGTACCGGATGATGCCGCAAACCGCGACCCTGGCGATCGTCGCCTCGGCGGCCATGGCCGGGGTGCCGTTCCTCAATGGCTTCCTGTCCAAGGAAATGTTCTTTGCCGAGGCGCTGCTGGTGGGCAGCGCCAGCAACTGGTGGATGCCGCTGGCCGCAGTCACCATGGGTGTATTCAGCGTGGCCTACTCGCTGCGCTTTATCTATGTCTTCTTCGGCAGGCCGGCCACCGACCTGCCGAAAACGCCCCACGAGCCGCCGCGCTGGATGCGCTTTCCGGTGGAAGTGCTGGTGTTGTTCTGCCTGATTGTCGGCATTGTGCCCAGCCTGAGCGTCGGCCCGCTGCTGCACAACGGCGTGGAAGCCGTTCTCGGAGAGAAAACGCCGTATTACAGCCTGGCACTGTGGCATGGCTTCAATATCCCTCTGTTGATGAGCTTTGTCGCCCTGGGTGGCGGAGTGCTGCTGTACGTCATCCTGCGCACCCGGTTCAATCTCACCTATCGTGACCAGGTGCCGCTGCTGTACCGCTTCAATGGCAAGCAGGCCTATGAAAGCACCATGCTGGAGTTACGCAGCAGTGCCTCGCGGCTGGAGAAACTGCTCGGCACCCGGCGCCTGCAACCTCAGCTGCTACTGATGATACTGGTGGGTCTGGGCGCGGCCGTTGCTGCCGCCGCGACCGCGCCCCAGGTCTGGTCGGCCCTGCAACCGAGCGATCCGCACCTGCCCTTCACCCTGCTCTGGATCATCGGTGGCGGCTGCGCTGTCGCCGCCGCCTGGCAGGCCAAGTATCATCGCCTGGCCTCCCTGAGCCTGGTCGGCGGAGCCGGCCTGGTGGTGTGCCTGACGTTCCTCTGGTTGTCCGCGCCGGACCTGGCCCTGACCCAGCTGATGGTGGAAACCGTGACCACCATCCTCATTCTGCTGGGCCTGCGCTGGCTGCCGCCGCGCATTCTGTCGACCGAGCAGGATCGGAAGGAAAACCGCCGGGCCCGGGCACGACGCATGCGTGATTTCATCGTCGCGGCACTGGCCGGCCTGGGCATGGCGGCCATCAGCTACCTGGTATTGATGCTGCCCGCCGGCAGTGGTATCGGCAGTTTCTTCCTGGAACGGGCATTGTTAGAAGGCGGCGGCAGCAACGTGGTCAATGTGTTATTGGTAGATTTCCGCAGCTTCGATACCCTGGGCGAGATCGCCGTACTGAGCATCGTGGCGCTGACGGTCTACGGTCTGCTGCGGCGGTTCCGCCCTGCGGCGGAAAGCATGTCGCTGCCGCCCCAGCAGACCAATTTCGTCGACCCAGCGGCCCAGCAGCCACCGGCCGAACAGGCGCAAAGCGGATATCTCATGGTGCCGGGCATCTATCTGCGCCTGCTGCTGCCGATCATCCTGGTGTGCGCCGTCTACTTTTTCATGCGTGGACACAACCTGCCCGGCGGCGGCTTTGTCGCCGGGTTGATCTTCGCGGTGGCGATCATTCTGCAGTACATGCTGGCCGGCACCCTCTGGGTCGAGTCGCGCCTGCACCTGCAACCGCACCGCTGGCTGGCCCTGGGGTTGATCCTGGCGGTACTTACCGGGCTGGGCGCATTGCTGCTGGGCTACCCGTTCCTGACCACTCATACCGCGCATATTGACCTGCCGGTACTAGGTGCATTGCATCTGCCTAGCGCCTTCTTTTTTGATCTCGGCGTGTTCTGCGTCGTCGTCGGCTCCACCATGCTGATCCTGGTGGCCCTGGCCCACCAATCGATCCGCAGTCACCGTCTGCCGCTGTCTGCTGCTGACGTTGCCGATTCCACTGACAAGGAGAAACACTGATGGAAGCCGTCATTGCCATCGCCATCGGCGTCATGTTTGCCTCCGGGGTCTGGCTGATCCTCCGGCCGCGGACCTTCCAGGTCATCATTGGCCTGCTGCTGATTTCCTATGCGGTCAATATGTTCATCTTCATCATGGGCCGGCTGTCGATCAACAAGCCACCGCTGACCCTGGACAGCCCGGTCGAAGTCGGCATGTTCGCCGATCCGGTCACCCAGGCATTGGTGCTTACCGCCATCGTCATCGGCTTCGCCACCTCGGCCCTCTATCTGGTGCTGTTGCTGACTTCGCGCGGCCTGACCGGTACCGACCATGTGGATGGTAAGGAACCGCGCCAATGAGGTTCTGGGCCGACCAATTGATTCTGTTGCCCATACTGCTGCCATTGCTGTTCGCCGCACTGTTGGTCTTGCTCAACGGCCGTCGCCAGCAATTGAAGTTCGCCATCAACCTGACCGGCACCCTGGCTCTGCTGGTAACCGCCATCGCCCTGTTCTGGCTGACCGACAGCGAGGTCTGGCCGAATGGTGTGGGCGCCTATCTGGCCGCCAACTGGGTAGCACCCTTCGGTATCGTGCTGGTGGTGGACCGGCTGGCGGCACTGATGCTGACGCTGTGCGCAGTGATCGCCACGGCGGCACTGGTGTTCTCCTATCGACGCTGGAGCCGCTCCGGTGTGCATTTCCATTCACTGTTCCAGTTCCTGCTGGCAGGGATCAACGGCGCGTTCATCACTGGCGACCTGTTCAATCTGTTCGTGTTCTTCGAGATCATGCTGGCGGCATCCTACGGCCTGCTGCTGCTCGGCCTGCAACCCAACCGCATCCGCGCCAGCATGCAGTACGTGGTCATCAACCTGCTCGCCTCGTCATTCTTCCTGATCGGCGTCGCTCTCATTTACGCTGCCGCCGGCACGCTGAACATGGCCGATCTGGCGGTGCGCGCCGCCAGTATGGATGACAGCGAACGACTATTGCTGGAAGTGGGAGCAGCGATCCTGGCCATTGCCTTCCTCACCAAGAGCGCCATGTGGCCACTGGGTTTCTGGCTGCCGACCACCTATGCGGCCGCCGCTCCGCCAGTGGGCGCCATGCTGGTGTTGATGACCAAGGTTGGCGTCTATGTGCTGCTGCGCCTGTGGCTGCTGGTCTTTGCCGACCAGGAGACCTCGCTGCAGGCCATTTCCGGCACAGCGCTGGTGGTCGCCGGCTTGCTCACCCTGGCGTTCGGTACCATCGGTCTGCTGGGTAGCCAGGAACTGGGCCGCATGGCCGGCTTCAGCGCGATCATTTCCTCCGGCACGCTGCTGGCCGCGGTGGGCTACGGCGAGCAACAGGTGGTCAGCGCCGCGCTGTTCTATTTGCTCAGCTCGACCCTGGCAGTGGCCGCCTTCATGCTGTTGATCGAGCTGATCGAACGCATCCGCAAACCCAGTGCGGCGATGCTGGCGCTGACCATGGAGGCCTTCGCCATCGACAATGACCCGGAAGAATCCGCGGGGGTGATCATTCCAGCGGCCATGGCCTTTCTCGGGTTGGCCTTCGTTGCCTGTGCACTGATCATCGCCGGTCTGCCACCCCTATCCGGCTTCGTCGCCAAGTTCACCCTGTTCCATGCATTGCTCAACCCAGCCGGCATGTTCATCGATAATCTGTACACCGCCGGCCCGCTGGCCTGGACCATGCTGGCCCTGATCATTCTGTCCGGCCTGGCCGCCATTATTTCGCTGATGCGTTTCGGTGTGCGCACCTTCTGGTCCACCGACGCCACCGCACCGCGCCTGCAATTGACCGAGGCCATGCCGGTATCCCTTTTGCTGGCACTCTGTATCTCCATGACCGTGCTGGCTGGCCCGGTCAGCGCCTATCTCGACCGTACCGCCAGCGCGCTGCACCAGCCGAGCCTGTATATCGACCGCGTCATGTCCATCACAGCGGTACCTGGCGTCGTCATCAACGAAGGAGCCACACCATGAAACGCTGGCTGCCCTCGCCCCTGCTGTCAGCCTTTCTGCTGCTGCTCTGGCTGATGCTCAACCAGAGCATCGAGCCGGCGCACCTGCTGCTCGGTGCCATCCTGGCGATAGCCGTGCCGTTGCTGGTCGCACCGCTGCGGCCGACACCGGTGCGGATTTCCCGCCCCTTCACCATCATCCGCCTCATCATCTATGCCCTGATTGAAATATTCCGGTCCTGCTTCAACGTCTGCACGCTGATCGTGTTCGGGGGCGGCCGGCTCAATTCCCAGTTCATCCGCATCCCGCTCGACCTGCGTGACCCCCATGGCCTGGCGGTGCTGGCGTGCATCATCAACTCCACACCGGGTACGGTCTGGGTGGAGATCATTCCGGGCAGCAACGACCTGGCGTTGCATGTATTCGATCTGCATGATGCCCATTGGTGGGTGAACATGATCAAGACCCGCCTGGAAAAGCCCTTGATCGATATTTTTGAACAGGAGGCGCCATGACCGTCGTTCTCGCCCTGGCTCTCGGCTTTGCTCAGTTGTGCGTCATGCTGGCCCTGGCGTTCTGCGCCATTCGGCTGCTGCTCGGGCCCACGGCGCAGGACCGGATCCTGGCCCTGGATTCGCTGTGGATGGCCGCCATGCTGTTTATTCTGCTGCTGGGTATCCGCTTTTCCAGCATGGTGTATTTCGAGGCGGCACTGGTGATCGCGCTGCTCGGCTTCGTGTCGTCTATCGCCCTGGCCAAGTTCCTCATTCGCGGGGAGATCATCGAGTGAGCGAATTACTGACCGCCTCCATGACCGATCTGAGCCCCTGGCTAGCGATACCCGTGGCACTGCTGCTAGTCCTCGGCGGACTGATCACCCTTATCGGCGCCCTGGGATTGCTGCGCCTGCCGAATTTCTTTCAGCGGATCCATGGCCCGGCGGTGTTCATTACCGTGGGGACCGGCTGCTTCCTGATCGCCTCCATGCTCTACTTCAGTGGCACCGAGGAACGGCCGGTCGTTCATGAACTGCTGATCACCGCCTTCGTACTGCTCACCGCGCCGGTCACCTCGATGCTGCTGATGCGCGCCGCGGTGTATCGCAACCTGCGCGCGCGCAATGCACGCAACGGCGCCAGTTCGACTGATGCCTACCAATTCCCGGATGATGAGTAACACCACGACCCGTGGGCACCATCATCCAGGCGCCGCTCCAATGAAAAAGCCTGCAGGATTTTGCCAAAAGCTCGATCAGATGGCGTAGTCTGGACTTGCCGCCATGCAGCTCTTGCGGATATCCGAGTCAATGAAGAGGAACAGGCTTATGCAAATTCAAGTTCATTGTGACAACCATACCGAAGGCAGCGCCCGGTTGGTGGAATGGGTAACGGACAGCGTAACCAGCAAGCTGGGGCGCTTTGATGAAAACTTGACCCGCATTGTGGTGCATATCAACGATGAGAACGGCGAAAAGGCCGGCGCCCATGACAAGCGCTGCCAGATCGAGGCGCGGCCAAAGGGGCAACAGCCCATTTCGGTCAGCCACAAGGCCGACTCGATAAACCTCGCCGTCGACGGTGCCGTCGAAAAACTGCACGCCTCTCTCACCAGTCTGTTCGGCAAGCTGCGCAGCAAACGCGCGGGGCTACAGACCGCGCCCGCCACAGCCGATCCGGATGTCCAGGACGCGCTGATGGAAGAGGACTTCGACGAAGACGAGCAGGCGCGGAACGTCTGAGATTATCGGGCAGCACGATCATCGATTCCACACGGCGGCGCCTGAATCGGCGCCGCAGCACGGAACCTCAGAATATCAGGGTGTGTCTTCCAGCGTAGGACTGGCTGCAATGGCCATGCCCGGCATCACCAGACTGGCGAAGCGGAATATGTTCATGCCCTGTCGCGCCACCGCCATCGGGCCACCGTGGCCCGCCGCCAGCTTGCCAAGGATCAACCCCGCCACTGCCGAGCCGGCCACCCACCATAGCGGTGAAATGCGCCGTATGGCTGCGCGTCGTTCCCGGGCATCCAGCTTGAGCAGGCTGAACTCGACGGCGAGCTGCTCATCCAGTTCTTGAATCTGACTTATCAGCTTCTTGCGGTCCACTGGCTTCCTCCTTCAGTGTTTTCAGCTGTCGGCTGGTCGCTGGAAATGACAGGCTCTTCGAGTACTTCTTGCAATTGATCGCCATGATCCCCAAGGCCACCAGCTGCACGATGATGAACATTACTATCCCCCAGGCGACCGAGCCACTCCAGGCGAACACCAGCCAGCCCAGCAACACGGACAGCCCGATCCAGGCAAGCAACAGCAAGGGCACCATGGCCAACGCCAGCCCCACCAGCTTGCCCGAATCAGCAGCAGCAAGCCGTAATTCGAGCGCCGCCAGCCGAACCAGATCGCCACCCGCCAGGGCCGCGTGTTCCAGCCACGCCAGAGAGGATTTCAGTTCATCCTTGAGCGGCTGCCGGGGCTGCTCCTGCCCCCCGGCATCGCCGCTTTCCGGACGGTTCTCTCCGGGAGTGCCCGTCATTTTCTGGACATCATCTGGGATACGAGAAAGCCCGCTGCGAAGGCGATACCCAAGGTAGCCAGCGGCTTGTCATGAAGGTAACTGTTGGCGTGATCGCATAGCTCACCGGCCTTGTCCTTGCCTTTCATGAGCTGACCTTCAGCATCATGCTTCCAATCCATCCCGGCGGATTCGGCGGCATGCTTGAAGTGTTCCTTGGCTTCCATCAGCTTGCTGTAAGCGGCTGCTACCGCTTCCTTGCCGGAGTCGATTTCCTGTTTCTTGCTGACCTGGTCCTGATTTGAAACGGGTCCGTTTTTGTCAACAGCAGTCATATTCGTGTGCTCCTTGATAGCTTCGGATAAGTCGATGTTCAGCACACCGACACAATACTTGACCCGGGGCCCGGCGGCTTGTTCCCCCTTTTTTACGGTTTCGCTATCAGACGCTCAGGGTTCGCCAACCAGCCAATCCATGCGCCAGTCACCGGCGCCGGACTGGGCGAACTGACCTGCCATCTGCGGCAGCACCTGCTCCAGCTCCTCCCATAGCGGCCAGGGCGGGTTGACCAGCATCAATCCCGAGCCGTTGAGCCCCAGGGAGGTGTCGGCGGGCCGCACATTGAGCTCGACCCGCAACACCTTGGGCAACTGAGCGGTGCCGATCTGCCGATAGAAGTCACGTAACAGGCGCTGGTCCTTGATCGGATACCAGAGCGCGATGACCGTCTGGCGCATGCGCTGGATGCCCTGCTCCATGGCTTGCAGACAGCGCTGCAGGTCATCGCCTTTCTCGAAGGGCGGGTCGAGCAGCCACAGCGCACGTTTCTCCGCCACCGGCAGGAAAGCCTTGGCCAATTCGTAACCGTCACGCTGGTGCACTGCGATACGCGGCTCCTCGGCGAAGTGCGCCTTCAGGGTCTGGGCATCCTCGGGATGCAGCTCACTGAGGATCATCCGGTCGTGCTCGCGCAAGGTATCGGCTACCAACTGCGGTGAACCCGGGTACAAACGCAGCTCACCGTCTGGATTGTGCTGCGCTACGGCATCCCGGTAATCGGCGAGCAGCCCGGGCAGGTCATCCTGTGCCCACAGCCGGCCGATGCCATCGCGATATTCCCCGGTACGCTCCGCCGCTTCGCCCTGCAGATCGTACAACGCCGTCCCGGCGTGGCTGTCCAGATAGCACAACGGCGCGTCTTTGCGCTGCATCAGGGTGACCATGCGCAGCAGAATGGCATGTTTGAGGACATCGGCATGGTTGCCGGCGTGGAAGCTGTGACGGTAATTCATGAGGGGGTTCCTGAACGGCAGAACGCGCATCTTAGCGGAATGTGAAATGAAAGGCGTGTCCGGCAAGGCGGAGGAGTGCCTGTGCTTACCGGCAGGGCTTGCACAAAACCTACCCCTGCTGACTGGTGGGCGTTACCCGCAGCACCTCTTCGATGGTGGTCAGCCCCGCCGCCACTTTCTGCGCTCCCGACAGACGCAGGCTGTGCATACCCTCCCGGTAGGCCTGGCGGCGCAGGGCGTTGAGGTCGATGTCGGTCTGCACCAGGGGTTTGAGGCTATCGGTCAGCGGCATCAGCTCATATACCCCGGCCCGTCCACGATAGCCGGTTTCCCGGCATTCCGGGCAGCCCACGGGCCGATGCGCCCGGGTCGGCAATGGCGAGTTCCAGGGTTTGGTCAGTTCCTGCCAATCCGTCTCGTCGATCTCCACCGGCTCCTTGCAATGCGGACACAGCGTACGCACCAGCCGCTGGGCCATGACCCCCAGCACCGTGGCCTTGATCAGGTAGGCCGGCACACCCAGCTCGACCAGCCGGCTCACCGAGCTGGGCGCATCGTTGGTATGCAGGGTGGACAACACCAGGTGACCGGTCAGCGCCGCCTGGATCGCCATTTCCGCGGTCTCCAGATCACGGATCTCGCCAATCATGATGATGTCCGGGTCCTGGCGCATCAGTGCCCGTATACCGCTGGCAAAGGTCAGCTCGATGTTGTGCTGCACCTGCATCTGGTTGAAGCTGTCCTCGACCATCTCGATCGGATCTTCGATGGTGCAGACATTCACCTCCGGCGTGGCCAGCTGCTTGAGGGTGGTGTACAGCGTGGTGGTCTTGCCCGACCCGGTCGGGCCGGTGACCAGCACGATGCCGTTGGGCTGTTGCACCATGCCCTGCCAACGGCGCTGGTCCTCGGCGGAAAAACCCAACTGATCGAAACTGCGCAGCAGCACGTCGGGATCGAAGATACGCATCACCATCTTCTCGCCGAAGGCGGTTGGCAGGGTGGACAGTCGCAGTTCAATCTCGTTGCCCTGGGGTGACTTGGTCTTGACCCGGCCGTCCTGCGGCTTGCGCTTCTCCGCCACGTTCATCCGGCCCAGGGTTTTCAGCCGGCTGACCACCGCTACCGCGACCTGCAGCGGAAACTGATAGACCGTATGCAGCACACCATCGATGCGCAGCCGCACGCTGCCGTTCTCGCGGCGCGGCTCGATATGGATATCACTGGCCCGCTGCTCGAAGGCGTACTGGAACAGCCAGTCGACGATGTTGACCACGTGGGCGTCGTTGGCGTCCGGCTCCTGGCTCATGTTGCCCAGATTGAGCAGCTGCTCGAAGTTGCCGATCGAGCTGTTCTTCTGATCGGTGGCATTGGCACCGTGGACCGAGCGGGCCAACCGATAGAATTCCGCTGAATAGCGCTGGATATCCGCCGGGCTGGCGACCACCCGACGGATATCGCGCTTGAGGACATGTACCAGATCCGCTTCCCAGCCGCGCATGAACGGCTGGGCGCTGGCCACGGTGACCTCCCGCTCGTTGATGTCCACGGCGAGAATGCCGTGGCGCCGGGCGAAGGCAAAGGACATCAGCGGGGTGACGGCCGAGACATTGATCTTCAACGGATCGATGCGATAGAAGGCTTGGCCCGATTCGCCGGCCAGCCAGCGAGTCAGCGAATCCAGATCCAGCGGTTTGCCGGGGCGCAGCAGGTCATCCGGCGCCTGGCTGGCGATGAACTCCAGCGGGTGCAGCCGGGCAGTGTCGCCGGTTGCCGCCCGGCGCAGGCTGCTCAGGTGCTCGGCGCTGTCCAGCCCCAACCGCCCCTGCGCCGCCAGCGCCTTGAGAATATCCGTCAGATCCAGCAGTCGATCGCTACCGGGGATTGCCAGATCGGCCAGATGCATCATCCCTGTTCATCTCCCTGTCGTTCTATCGTTGCCGGTACCGTCTCAGCTATTGAGCTCGCGCCAGGCATTCAGTTTGCGCAGCCGCTGCCCCTGCTTGCGCAGAGCCGTAAGTAGCGCCGGGCGTAGTTCCTCATCGACCAGCGGGTATTGCTCCAGCAACGCCTGCAACTTGTTCAGTTCACCGAACAGCCGATCCGGCTCCGGCGTCTCCAGTTGATCACGAAAGTGCGCCAGCAGAAAGTGCAGCCGATTCAGCCGCGGCTGTTGATCCATCCACTCGCTGACATCCGAATCCGGGTCATTGTGATGCGGTACGCGCAACTCCTGAATCTCCCGCGCCACCGCCGCCAACAGCCAGCGCGGCAGCGCCAGGTCGCCGACCCGCTCACCACGCGGCGGGCGGTTGGTCTTCCACCCGGCGGTGTGCAGCCACAGGGCCAGACCGATGAACAACTGCCCCCACTGAGGATCGGCCACCGCCTGCTCGAATGCCTGGGGCGCCTGCTCCCGTGCATTGCGGCCATCCTCGTCATCTGCCCAGCCCGACAGAACCAGGGGCCGCCAATGGCTGATGAGCTGATCCAATGCCGGCGTGAAGGGCTGAGCCGTGCTGCGTGGCAGCGCCAGATCGAATACACCAAAGAAGGCGCGCAGACTGGTCAGGTTGGTCAGCAATTCACGGAACAGCTTCCATTGACCACTGAACCGGTACTGCTCAGCCAGCCGCTGAGTGTGTCCAAGCAACTGCCAGCCGGCAACGGCGATTACCTGGTCTACCGGGGTATCGGCCGACCAGTCATGGGCATCGAGTCGCAGGTCGTAGCTGGCCGGGTCAAACAGTCGGTAACCGCGCTCGGCCTTGCTGATATCGCAAGGCATCAGGGCGATATCCTCCGCCAGGGCAGCGGCCAGCTCCAGCAGTGCCGCCGCCGGGCCGCTGCGCAGCTCCAGTTCCAGCTCGCAGATCGGCTCTTCACGACCGTCCGCGATGACCATACCCTGATCCAGCGCGGCTTCCACCTCCACGCTTTCACCGTCACGCTCCCAGTGCAGCATGGCCTTGGTGCGCTTGAAGTCGGTAGTGAATACCGGTAGCAGATTCAGCTTGTCCAGCGGGGCGAGACTGGCCGGCCAGCAGCTGTCATCGAGCAGAGTCAGGTCAAGCGCCGCTGCCCCCACGGTCCAGTCCCATTCGCTGCGCTCGGACAACCCGGCAACACTCTGGCCGCTGCTTTTCAAGGTCTGGATAAACTGCTCGCCATCACGGCGCACCCGCAACGCCACACGCGCTGCCGCCAGCTCCCGGCTGGCGGTGTCATAGTACTGGTTGTACAGGGTACTGGTGGTCCATTCGCCCTGCAGACGTTCCTGCAACAGGGGATGATTGCGCAGCGCCGACAGCGCGTCGGGACTGATGCGCAGTTTGATTTCTGTTTCCTGAGCCATACTCTGTCTCTGAAGATGTTGCCTTGTGACCGCTGGGAGGCTAATTGCGGCAAATATGTGTCAATTGGGTGACCACTTGCTCTGCCATGATTATAATCCGCTCCCAGACATGCCTCGGAGTTTTCCCATGCCCAACAATCCTTTCATGAATCTGTTCGGTCGTTCACCCATCGGCCCGATGCAACGGCACATGGTGAAGGCACATGAGTGCGCGTCCTGTCTTATCCCCTTCGTCGATGCCCTGATGGCGGAAGACTGGGTCGAAGCAGAGCGCGTCCAGCAAAAGATCTGCGAGCTGGAGCGAGAAGCCGACCAGATGAAGAAGGATGTCCGGGTTCATCTGCCCAACAGCCTGTTTCTCTCGGTTCCGCGCTCGGATCTGCTGGAGTTGCTGAGTGTACAGGACAAAGTCGCCAACCGCGCCAAGGATGTGGCCGGTTTGATGCTGGGCCGCAAGATGAAGATTCATCCCGAGGTGCAGCCGCAGTTCCGTCGCTTCGTCGAACGTTCCGTCGAAGCCGCCACCCAGGCCCTGCGGGCCATGGAGGAGTTGAGCGACCTGATGGAAACCAGTTTCGCCGGCCGCGAGAGGAAGCTCATGGAGAAGCTGATCACCGAGCTGGAGCACATCGAGCATGACACGGATGAAATGCAGATCAAATTGCGGGCCGAGCTGTATAAACGCGAGTCCGTATTACCCCCTGTCGACGTCATGTTCACCTACCAGATCATCGAATGGATCGGTGATGTGGCTGACCGGGCCGAACGTGTAGGCAATCGCCTGGAAATCCTCATGGCCCGTTGACGGGCCATCATCTGTCAACATCCAACAGAGCTTCTCTTATGACTCTTATCGCAGAATATGGCACCATTTTGCTGGTGCTGGCCTGTCTATTCGGCTTTTTCATGGCTTGGGGCGTGGGCGCCAACGACGTGGCCAATGCCATGGGCACCTCGGTGGGCTCCCGCGCCCTGACGATCAAGCAGGCCATCATCATTGCCATGGTCTTCGAGTTCCTGGGAGCCTATCTGGCTGGCGGCTCGGTTACCCAGACGATTCGCAGCGGTATTGTCGATTCCTCAATGATTACGCCGGACCAGATGATCTTCGGCATGCTGGCCGCCCTGCTGGCCGCCGGCACCTGGCTGCTGATTGCCTCCCTCAAGGGCTGGCCGGTCTCCACCACCCACTCAATCATCGGCGCGGTGATTGGCTTTGCGGCGGTGGGTGTGTCCGTGGAAGCGGTACACTGGGCTGGGGTAGTGCCTATCGTATCCAGCTGGATTATTTCCCCGCTGCTGGCCGGTAGCATCTCCTTCATGATCTTCGTCACCGTGCATAAGCTGATCCTGGATACCGACGAACCATTCGCCAACGCCAAGCGCTATATCCCGCTTTACATGTTCGCGGTGGGCTTCATCATCGCGATGATGACCCTGACCAAGGGCCTCAAGCATGTCGGTCTGAACCTCTCGGTCCTGGAGAGCTTTGGCCTGGCAGTACTGTCGGGTGTCATGGTCACCGTTATCGGTGTGGCGCTGATGAGCCGTATCAAGGATGAGTCTTCCGGCAAGTCCCACCTCAACAGCGTTGAGCGGGTCTTCGCCATCCTGATGATCTTCACCGCCTGCGCCATGGCTTTCGCCCACGGCTCCAATGACGTGGCCAATGCCGTAGGTCCGCTGGCCGCCATTGCTGGCGTGCTGCAATCGGGTGAGATTCATGCGCAATCGACTGTGCCCGGCTGGGTGCTGTTGTTGGGTGCGCTCGGCATCGTGGTGGGTCTGGCGACCTACGGCTACCGGGTGATCGCCACCATCGGCAGGCACATCACCGAGCTGACACCCAGCCGCGGGTTTGCCGCCGAACTGGCCGCGGCCTCCACCGTCGTCGGCGCTTCCGGCCTCGGCCTGCCGGTATCAACTACCCACACCCTGGTCGGTGCGATTCTCGGGGTTGGCATGGCGCGCGGTATCGCCGCCCTCAACCTGCGTGTGATCGGCACCATCTTTACCTCTTGGGTCGTGACCCTGCCTGCCGGGGCTATTCTGTCGATCATTTACTTCCTGATCTTCTCGGCCATTTTCAGCTGACGCCCCTGCCTGGCTGACGTAAGCTGTCCATTCAGCTGACGTCAGCCAGGAGTCTGTCATGCCCCTCCCCTCGCTCAAGGCGCAATTTGCCGCCCTGCTGCAAACCCCCTCCATCAGTTGCACCCAGCCAGAACATGACCAGTCCAACCTGGCGGTGATCCATCTGCTCAGCGACTGGCTGAGCGAGCTTGGCTTCGAGTGCACCATTCAGCCAGTCGCCGGCGCGCCGGACAAGGCCAACCTGATCGCCAGTCTGGGTAGCGGGCCGGGCGGACTGGTGCTGGCCGGGCATACCGACACCGTGCCCTGCAATCCCGAGCGCTGGCAGTATGATCCCTTTGCCCTGACCGAAGCGGACGGACGCTGGTACGGGCTGGGCAGCTGTGACATGAAAGGTTTTTTCCCGCTGATTATCGAGGCGGTTCGTTCGCTGCTGGAGCAGCCGCTGCAACGCCCCTTGATCATCCTGGCCACCGCCGACGAGGAAAGCGCCATGGGTGGGGCCCAGGCGCTGGTGGCGGATGACCTGCTCGGCGCCCGCCACGCACTGATCGGCGAGCCAACCGGGCTGAAACCGATCCGCGTGCACAAGGGCATACTGATGGAGCGCGTGGATATCATCGGCCAGGCCGGGCATTCCTCCGATCCATCTTTGGGACGCAATGCCATCGAGGCCATGCATCAGGTGATCAACGAGTTGCTGGCACTGCGCAGCAGCTGGCAGCAACAGTGGACCAACCCGCTGTTCAGCGTACCCACGCCGACCCTGAATCTGGGTTGCATTCACGGTGGTGACAATCCCAACCGCATCTGTGGCCGCTGCGCCCTGGAGTTCGACCTGCGCCCGCTGCCCGGCATGGACCCGGATGCCTTGCGCGCCACCATCGATCAGCGCCTGAAGACCGTCGCCGAAGCCCACCAGGTGCAGATCGATTACCAGCCGCTGTTTCCCGGCGTCCCGCCGATGGACACGCCCGCCACTGCCGAGATCGTCCGCGCCTGTGAGCAACTCACCGGCTACAGCGCTGGCAGTGTCGCCTTTGCCACTGAAGGCCCCTACCTGAACCAGCTCGGCCTGCAGACCATCATCCTCGGCCCCGGTGACATCGCCCAGGCGCATCAGCCGGATGAGTTCCTGGCGATGGACCGGATCGCACCGACGGTGGAGTTGTTGAAGCAGTTGATTGGACGGTTTTGTCTGTAGGCAGCTTTCCCTCTCCCTCGCCGCGCCCCGACCCTCTCCCTCAAGAGAGAGGGGAACCCTTACCTACCGAAACAACGGCTCATCAAAACTGCGCAGCTTGCGCGAATGCAGGCTGTGCAGTTGGCCACGCAGCAGATCCAGCGCGGCGATGCCGATGTGCAGGTGCTGGGTGACGGCGCGCTCGTAGAAGGCGCCGGCGGCGCCGGGAAGCTTGAGTTCGCTGTGCAATGGCTTGTCCGAGACGCACAGCAGCGTGCCGTAGGGCACCCGCAGACGGTAGCCCTGGGCGGCGATGGTGCCGCTTTCCATGTCCACGGCAACAGCGCGGGACAGATTGATCAGTGGGCGCTCCTGGGCCCAGCGCAATTCCCAGTTACGGTCGTCATAGGTGAGGATGGTGCCAGTGCGCAGGCGCCGTTTCAGCGCATCGCCCTTGTCACCGGTGACCTGCGCGGCGGCATCCTGCAGGGCCTGCTGCACCTCGGCCAGCGCTGGCAGCGGTATGTTCGGCGGCAACACCCGGTCGAGAATACCGTCGCGGCGCATATAGGCGTGGGCCAGTACATAGTCGCCAATGGTCTGCGATTGGCGCAGCCCCCCGCAATGGCCGATCATCAGCCAGCAATGCGGACGCAGCACCGCCAAATGGTCGGTGATGTTCTTGGCGTTGGACGGGCCGACACCAATATTGACCAGCGTAATGCCGTCCCCATCGGCTGCTTGCAGGTGATAGGCGGGCATCTGGTATTTGTGCCAGACCACGCTGTCGAGTACCGACTGCATTTCCCCTTCGGCCATGCCGCGTTCGACCACTACGTTACCCGGCAGCACCATACGACAGAACCGCGAGTCGGCGAGCAGCATATCCAGCCCGTGGCGGATGAACTGATCCACATAGCGGTGGTAGTTGGTCAGCAGAATCCAGGGCTGCACGTCACGCCAGTCGCTGCCCGTGTAATGCACCAGCCGGCGCAGGGAGAAATCTGTCCGCGCCGCGTCGAACAGCGCCAGTGGCAGCGGATCGCTCCGCTCCCAGTCGACCAGACCATCAGCGATGCCATCGGTGGCGGCAGCCAGGTCGGTACTGGGAAATACCCGAGCCAGCTCGGCGGCCGTCACACCCGAGCCGGCCAACTCATCGCCCTGCTCTACCACATAGGGATAGGGAATCGCCTGCAGACTGACGCCTACTTCCAACTGCACGTTGAACTCGCTGGTCAGCGGGCGCAGTTGCTGCAACAAATAACTGCGAAAGGCCTTGGGGTGGGTGATGGTCGCGCTGTAGGTGCCCGGCACCTGCACCTTGGCCCAGGCACGGACGCTGGTCGGCGCCGGATCGCTGCCGGTCCAGGTCAGGCGCAGCTCGGGATAGCGGAACAACCGCAGCTGCTCCGCGGTCGGCCGGGTGCGGTCCCGCAGATACTCTTTCAATGAACGGCTCAATGCGCCTACCGCCTGCTCGTACAGAGCGGACAGCTGGTCGACAGCCTCTTCGGGGGTCTGCACAACGATGAATTTTTCGGTACCTGGATGCACGGCTTTCTCTCTTTTGTCTCACTGTCAGGTAGGGGCTGAGCCCCGACATCTTGCCCGCATTCCATTCGCAACGGCAATTCCGGCCCCGCGCTATTGAAGAGCAGGGCTGAATATCTCAAACTGGCGTTTTTCACGGAACAGTCGCATGTCCGATTACGTCAAATGGTTCCGCCACTCCACACCCTACATCAACACCCACCGCGATCGCACCTTCGTCGTGTTGTTGCCGGGTGAGGCCATCGCGCACCCGAACTTCAACAACATAGTCAACGACATCATGCTGCTCAACAGTCTTGGGGTGCGGCTGGTGCTGGTGCACGGTTCACGCCCCCAGATCGAGGACCGGCTTGGCGCGCGGGGACTCAGTTCACGCTATCACCAGGATCTGCGGATCACCGACAGCGACACCCTGGGCTGCGTGATGGACGCCGTGGGCAGCCTGCGCATCGCCATCGAGGCTCGACTGTGCACGCTTGCCGGTCAGGGTAGTCGCCTGCGCGTGGTCAGTGGCAACTTCGTCACCGCCAAGCCGATCGGCGTGATTGACGGTGTGGACCTGCACCATACCGGCGAAGTACGCCGGATCGATCGCAAGGCGATCAGCCGCCATCTGGACGACGAATCCATCGTGCTGCTGTCCTCCATTGGCTATTCACCGACCGGCGAAGTATTCAATCTGGCCTGCGAGGACGTGGCCACCAGCGCCGCCAGTGCCCTGGAGGCTGACAAGCTCATTCTGTTCGGCCCCGATACCGGCATTTTCGATGCCGAAGGGCGGCTGCTGCGTGAACTCAAGCCCAGCCGCGCCCAGTCATTACTGGCGGCGCTCGGCAACAGCCTACCGGGCTCGTTGCTGACGGCTGCCTGCAAGGCCTGCAACGCTGGCCTGCGGCGTAGCCATATCATCAGTTATGCCGAAGATGGCGCCATGCTCACCGAGCTGTTCACCCGTGACGGCGGTGGCACCCTGGTCACCCAGGAGCCGTTCGAGAAAATCCGTACCGCAACCATCGAGGATGTGGCCGGCCTGCTGGAATTGCTGCACCCGCTGGAAGAAGCCGGCGTTCTGGTGCGCCGCTCCCGCGAGGTGCTGGAGACCGAGATCAACCAGTTCACTCTGGTCGAGCGCGACGGCACCATCATTGGTTGCGCCGCCCTGTACCCGCTGGATGAACACAGCGCCGAACTGGCCTGCGTCGCCATTCACCCGGACTACCGCCATGGCGGGCGGGGTGATCAGTTGCTCGAACATATCGAGACCCAGGCCCGGGCGCGGTCGCTGACCACGCTGTTCGTGCTCACCACCCGTACCGCACACTGGTTCCGCGAACGCGGCTTTGAGCCCAGCTCGGTGGCACGCCTGCCCCAGCAGCGCGCGTCGCTGTACAACTATCAGCGCAATTCGAAGGTATTCGAGAAGAGCCTGTAACACCCGGGCGGTCCGAACATCGGCTCGTACCTTGTGTACCTGCAGATTACGCGCTCCCGACCGGCCCCGCTCATCGAGCTGGCGCTCGACGTCCCCAGGGCTCCGCCTGGCGGGCGGGGCTGCAGGGGCGACGGCAAATTGATATGCTAGGCGCATCCTGCATCACCGTATAACGAGACAACATCACATGCCTGATTATCGTTCCAAGACGTCCACCCACGGTCGCAACATGGCCGGTGCCCGCGCCCTGTGGCGCGCTACCGGTATGAAAGATGAAGACTTCAAGAAGCCGATCATCGCCATCGCCAACTCCTTCACCCAGTTCGTGCCCGGGCACGTGCATCTGAAGGACATGGGTCAGTTGGTCGCTCGCGAGATCGAGAAGACCGGTGGTGTAGCCAAGGAATTCAATACCATCGCGGTGGACGACGGTATCGCCATGGGCCATGACGGCATGCTGTACTCCCTGCCCAGCCGCGAGATCATCGCCGACTCGGTGGAATACATGGTCAATGCGCATTGCGCTGATGCCATCGTCTGCATCTCCAACTGCGACAAGATCACCCCCGGCATGCTGATGGCCGCCCTGCGCCTGAACATCCCCGTGGTGTTCGTCTCCGGTGGCCCGATGGAAGCCGGCAAGACCAAGTTGGCCAGTCATGGCCTGGATCTGGTCGATGCCATGGTGGTAGCCGCCGATGACAGTGCCTCCGACGAGAAGGTCGCCGAATACGAGCGCAGCGCCTGCCCGACCTGCGGCAGTTGCTCAGGCATGTTCACCGCCAACTCGATGAACTGTCTGACAGAAGCCCTCGGGCTGTCGCTGCCCGGCAACGGCTCGATGCTGGCTACCCATGCCGACCGCGAGCAGCTGTTCCTGCGCGCCGGCCGCCTGGCGGTGGAGCTGTGCAAACGCTACTACCAGGACAATGATGAATCTGTTCTGCCGCGCAATGTTGCCAATATCAAGGCGTTCGAGAATGCCATGACCCTGGATATCGCCATGGGCGGCTCGACCAATACCATCCTGCACCTGCTGGCCGCAGCCCAGGAGGGCGAGGTTGATTTCGACCTGCGTGATATCGATGCCCTGTCGCGCAAGGTGCCGCAGCTGTGCAAGGTAGCGCCGAACATCCAGAAATATCACATGGAAGATGTACACCGCGCCGGTGGCGTGTTCTCCATTCTCGGCGCGCTGGCCCGCGGCGGTCTGCTGCACACCGAAGTACCCACCGTTCACAGCCCGAGCATGGCCGAGGCTATCGCCCAGTGGGATATCACCCAGACCAGCGATGCAGAAGTGCATGAGTTCTTCAAAGCGGGTCCGGCCGGCATTCCGACCCAGACCGCCTTCAGCCAGAACACCCGCTGGCCGAGCCTGGATGATGACCGGGAAAACGGCTGCATCCGCTCGGTCGAGCATGCCTATTCCCAGGAAGGTGGTCTGGCCGTACTGTATGGCAACATCGCGCTGGATGGCTGCGTGGTGAAGACCGCTGGCGTCGACGAATCGATTCTGGTGTTCGAAGGGCGTGCGAAGATCTTCGAGAGTCAGGACAGCGCGGTACGCGGTATTCTCGCCGATGAGGTGAAAGCCGGCGATATCGTCATCATCCGTTACGAAGGCCCCAAGGGCGGCCCGGGCATGCAGGAAATGCTTTACCCGACCAGTTACCTGAAATCCAAGGGCCTGGGCAAGGAATGCGCCTTGCTGACCGACGGTCGCTTCTCCGGCGGTACCTCCGGCCTGTCCATCGGCCATGCCTCGCCGGAAGCCGCGGCGGGTGGCGCCATCGGGCTGGTACGCGACGGCGACAAGGTCCTTATCGATATTCCCAACCGCACCATCAATCTGCTGGTGAGCGATGAGGAACTGTCACATCGCCGTATCGAACAGGACAAGAAGGGCTGGAAGCCCGTGGAAACCCGTCCACGCAAGGTGACCACAGCGCTCAAGGCCTACGCCCTGCTCGCTACCAGTGCCGACAAAGGCGCGGTGCGTAACAAGGCGATGCTGGAAGACTGATCACTGGAAGACGCTGAGCGAATCCCGGCGGGAGTACGTTTACTCCGCCCGGGCTTCGTTCAGTTCCTGCAGCGCTTCGGTCAGTTTGCCCTCACGCTTTTCGATCTTGTCCTTATCCCCGTCGCGGATGGCTTCGGCCAGATCTTCCCGGCGCTCCGCCACCTCCGCCTCACTTTCGGCGATACGCTGTTTTCGCTCGGCAGCCAGCCCTTCCTCGGTGCAATGGTCGCGCACTTCCTTCAGCGCTTTATTCAGGCCCCGCACCTGCCCCTGATTATTCGCGGCTTCAGCCCGCTGCAGGCGCTCCATGATGCGCTGTTCCTTGTCGGCACAGGTTTCGTGACCCGCCGCCGGGGTACCTGCGTGAACCGGCAAGGACAGCAACAGGGCTACCAGTAAAGTCTTCTTCATCAGCATTACTCCGTATGTATGACACCTGCCATCAGCATAGACAATCCAGCGACAGCGCGAGCCTTGCAGGCAAGCGATCAGTCGCTGGTCGAGGGGACCCAGGTTTCGAAGCGGAAAGCGGGTGTGGTTTCCCCAGCGGCGTGGGCTTCACTCTCAACCAATTGCCAACCAGTGAATTCCGGAAAGAACGCATCCCCCGCCACCGTCAGGTCGATCCGGGTCAGGTAGATACGTGCGGCCAGTGGTAACGCCTCGGCATAGAGCTGGCCCCCACCAATCAACATGATTTCATCCACACCTTGCTCCCGCGCCCACTGATCGGCCCGGGCGATGGCAGCGGCCAGACTGGCGAACACCTCCGCGCCCTCGAGCTGCAGACCGGCCTGACGGCTGATTACCAGATTGAGCCGGCCCGGCAAGGGCCGCCCCAGAGAATCCCAGGTCTTGCGACCCATGATGATGGGTTTGCCCAGGGTGGTCTGCTTGAAGTGTTTGAGGTCCGCTGGCAGATGCCAGGGCATGCGGTTGTCCAGCCCGATTACACGATCATGTGCGCAGGCGGCAATCAGGGAAAGCGGAAGATGGTTTTTCATCGGCGCAGAATACCTTTCCGCGTCCCGGGCGGCAATGTCAGCTGGCTGCTTCCAGATGGTCATGCAAGGCGACGAACTGCTGGGTCAACTTGTGCCTGGGGTCCAGGTGCACCAGCGGCAAGCAGGCCTGGTGCGATTCGCGCATCTTCACCGAACTAGACAGGTATACCGGCAGAATCGGCAGACCTTCTTCCAGTAGCTCGGCAACCATCTGTTGTGGCAATGCCGCCCGCGGCTGGAATTGGTTGACGATAATACCCTCAACCTCCAGGCGCTCATTATGATCGTCGCGGATATCGTCAATTTCTTCCAGCAGGGCATATAGCGCCTGGCGGGAGAAACTGTCGCAGTCGAACGGGACCAGGCAACGGTCGGCGGCGATCAACGCCGAGATGGAGTAGAAGTTCAGCGCTGGCGGGGTATCGATATAGATACGCTCGTAGTCACCGTCGAGCTTGTCCAGCAGCCGGTTGAGCTTGTTGATCTTGTGTTTGGCCTCCAGCTTGGGCTGCAGGTCTGCCAGTTCCGGTGATGCGGTAATCAAATGCAGATTGGGATAGGCGGTTGCCAGGATCTGCGGTCTGGCTTTCTTCGCGGCAATGCCCGAGGAGAGGATCAGGTGAAAGAACTCGGCAATGCCGGTGGGAATGTCAGCGCCGGTCAGCCCCGTCAGGTACTGGCTGGAGTTGGCCTGGGCATCTAGGTCAATAAGCAGTGTTCGATAGCCCTGGGCGGCGCTGATCGCCGCCAGGTTGCAGGCAATGCTGGATTTGCCGACACCGCCCTTCTGGTTGAAGATGACCCTGCGCATTGCCGCTCCCCATTTCCATATATAAGCCGATTAAGCATATGACGAAATTGTTGCAATACGATGACAGGTGCCACCCGCCCCGGCATCACACCGCCACGGGCGCCTTGATGTGCGGATGGGATTGATAGCCTTCCAGGGTGAAGTCATCGAAGCTGAAGGCAAACAGGTCCTTGACCTCGGGGTTGAGTCGCATCGTCGGCAATGGATAGGGCTCGCGGCTCAACTGCAGATCCGTCTGCTCGATATGGTTGGCATACAGATGGCAGTCGCCGCCGGTCCAGATGAACTCACCGGGCTGCAGATCGCAGACCTGTGCCACCATCAGGGTCAACAAAGCGTAGCTGGCGATATTGAAGGGTACGCCGAGGAAGATGTCCGCCGAGCGCTGATATAACTGACAACTGAGCTTGCCGTCGGCCACGTAGAACTGGAACAGCGCATGGCACGGCGGCAGCGCCATCTCATCCACCAGCGCCGGATTCCAGGCCGAGACGATCAGCCGGCGGGAATCGGGGTTGGTCTTGATCATCTGGATCAGCTTGCTGATCTGGTCGATCGACTCGCCGTTGGGCGCCGGCCAGCTACGCCACTGGTAGCCGTAGACCGGTCCCAGATCACCGTTTTCATCGGCCCATTCGTCCCAGATGGAGACGCCATTTTCCTTCAGGTAGCGGATATTGGTATCGCCCTGCAGGAACCACAACAGTTCATGCACGATGGATTTCAGATGGCATTTCTTGGTGGTCACCATGGGAAAGCCGTCGGCCAGATCAAAGCGCATCTGATGGCCGAACACGCTCCAGGTGCCCGTGCCGGTACGATCGCTCTTGAAGGTGCCGGTTTCGCGCACCCGGCGCATCAGCTCAAGATACTGTTTCATGCCTTGCATCCTCTTTGCGGTAGGCCCACCACATCAGGGCGGCGCCGGCCAGAATCATGGGTATACACAGCAGCTGACCCATGGTCAGCCAGCCAAAGGCCAGATAGCCGAGGTGGGCATCCGGCTCACGAACAAATTCGACGATGAAGCGAAACACGCCGTAGCAGATGCCGAACAAGCCGCTGACCGCCATGGTCGGGCGCGGCTTGCGCGAGTAGATCCACAAGATGGTGAACAGCGCCACGCCTTCCAGGGCGAACTGGTACAGCTGAGACGGGTGCCGCGCCAGTTGCGCCGGGTCGGTGGGAAACACCATGGCCCAGGGCACATCCGTCGCCCTGCCCCACAGCTCGGCATTGATGAAGTTGCCGATGCGCCCCGCGCCCAGACCGATAGGCACCAGCGGCGCAATGAAGTCCATCAACTGGAAGAAGCTCTTGTGGTGACGATGGGAAAACCACAGCACCGCCAACAGCACCCCGACCAGACCGCCATGGAAAGACATGCCGCCCTTCCAGATCTGCAGCACCAGCGAGGGGTCATTCAGATACGCAGCCAGATCGTAGAACAGTACATACCCCAGGCGCCCCCCGGCGATCACCCCGAGCGCCACCCAGAACACCAGATCGGACAGGGTGTCCCCGGTCCAATTCGGGTCGAAGCGCTTGAGGCGGCGGCTGGCCAGATACCAGGCGCCACCGATACCAACCAGATACATCAGGCCGTACCAATGGATCTGCAGCGGCCCCAGGGACAGGGCAACCGGATCGATCTGCGGATAAGTCAGCATGGGATTCCCCAGGTCAGAGCAGAAAATTGATGCCTACGGCTACCAGCAACAGGGCAAAGAGTCGCTTGAGCAGGCGTTGTGACAGCCGGTGGGCCAGACGTGCACCGTATCCGGCAAAGAATATACTGGTCGCCGCGATGCCGACCAGTGCCGGCAGGTAGACATACCCCAGGCTCCATTCCGGCAAGGGCGTGGCCGACCAGCCGGTCCAGATGAAGCTCGCGGCGCCCGCCAGGGCAATCGGCATGCCGCAGGCCGCCGAGGTAGCCACCGCCTGCTGCATGGGTACGCTGCGCCAGACCAGGAACGGCACGGTCAGCGAACCGCCGCCGATACCGAAAATACTCGAGGCCCAGCCGATCACGCCGCCGGCGATGGTCAGCGCCGGTTTGCCCGGCTCGCCGAGGGCGGCCTTCGGCTTGAGTTCGAATGCCATCTGGATGGCCACGCAGATAGCGAATACACCAATGATCTTCTGCAGCAGCGGGCCGGTGATGGCCGAGGCGGTCAGCGCGCCCAGCACGGCGCCGAAGACGATGCCCAGCGCCAACCAGAGGAACAATGGCCAGCGCACCGCGCCCAGCTTGTGGTGCGCCCGCACTGAATTGACCGAGGTGAAGGCAATAGTCGCCAGGGACGTACCCACGGCCATATGGGTCAGCACCTCGGGAGCGAAGCCCTGCAGGGCGAAACTGTAGACCAGTACCGGGACGATGATCATGCCGCCGCCGACGCCGAACAAACCGGCCAATACCCCGGCACAGGCGCCCAGTACCAGATATATGACAAACTCCATCATTGCTCCCCAGGATACGCCGCGCTTTGGGGCGGCGGCACAATCCGCTAGTGTAACGAAAACCGCCCCCGCCCGCTGCCCCGGATCGCAGGAGACGCCCCCATGTGCGAGCCGGTACACTGGACCAAGGAAAACGCTGAACCATCAGGAGTCGACCATGTGTCTGATCGCTTTCGCCTGGCAGTTGTCGGGCCGACCGTTGGTGTTGCTCGGCAACCGCGACGAATTCCATCCCCGGCCCACGCGGGCCGCCACGTTCTGGAACGAGGAAGGCCACCCAGAGCTGCTGGCGGGCAAGGATCTGCAGGCCGGAGGCACCTGGCTCGGCGTGACCCGCGGCGGCCGCTTCGCCGCGCTGACCAATATCCGCTCGCCCCAGGCCGGGCCCGGCCCGCGCTCACGGGGCAGCCTGGTGCTCGATTATCTGACCGGGGACATGAGTCCGGGCGATTATCTGCAGAGCCTGGCCGGCGATCTGGATGATTACGCCGGCTTCAATCTGCTGGTCGGTACACCCGAGCAGCTCTGGCATCTCAACAGTCAGGAAGGGTCGGCGAGCGCGCTGGCGCCCGGTCTCTATGGGCTCTCCAATGCCTCGCTGAACAGCCCCTGGCCGAAGCTGCAGAGCCTGCGCCATGGACTGGAAGCCAATCTCGATGGCGACAGCAACAGCTTGCTGGCGCTGCTCAGCGACACGCAGGAATACCCGGATGGGCAGTTGCCCGACAGCGGCGTCAGTTTGGAATGGGAACGCCGATTGTCGGCGACCTTTATCCTTGGCGCCGACTACGGCACGCGTGCCAGCAGTCTGCTGACTATCGAGGCCGATGGCAGCATCACCTTCGTGGAGCGGAGCTTCGGTCCGGCAGGTGCGGACCTGGGTGAATCGGGCTGGAAGCTCTAAGGTAACCGGTGCTCAACGCACCGGCATCAACACCTTGCCCAGCCCCATGTTACGCAAAGCCAGGTGCAGGATGCTCTGCACCAGGTAGGCGTTGTCCTGCTGCAGCGCTACGTCCAGCAAGGCCTGGGCATCGCTCAGGCTGATCTGGCGCAGCAGCCATTTGACCCGCGGCAGGTTGGTGGCGTTCATCGACAGCATATCGCAGCCCATGGCCAGCAAAAGCACCGCCGCGGCGGGATCACCGGCCATTTCCCCACACACGCTCATCGGCTTGCCGGCCTCCCGGCAGGCGCGGGATACGATCTGCAGTGCCTGCAGCACCGCTGGGTGCAGCGAATGGTACAGGTCCGCCACCCGCGGATTGTTACGGTCCACTGCCAGCAGATACTGGGTCAGATCGTTGGTGCCGACCGACAGGAAGTCCACCAGTTGTACCAATTCCCGCGCCTGATAGACCGCCGCCGGCACTTCGATCATCACCCCTACCGGGGGCATGGGCACCTTGACGCCCTCATCCAGCACTTCGCTATAGGCGCGGTGGATCAGGTGCAGCGCGTCCTCTACCTCATAGACGCTGCTGATCATCGGTAGCATTATGCGCAGATTATCCAGACCCTCGCTGGCCTTGAGCATGGCGCGAATCTGCACCAGAAAGATTTCCGGATGATCCAGGGTGACGCGAATGCCACGCCAACCAAGGAAAGGGTTGTCTTCCTTGATCGGGAAGTAGCTCAGCGCCTTGTCGCCTCCTACATCCAGGGTGCGCATGGTCACCGGCAACGGATGAAAGGCCTGCAACTGCTCCCGATAGGTTGCCTGCTGCTCTTTCTCGCTGGGGAAGCGGTCCTGGATCATGAAGGGCACTTCGGTACGGTACAGCCCCACCCCCTCGGCGCCGCGATCCAGCGACCGGGCGATATCGGCGAACAGACCGGTGTTCACCCACAGCGGTACGCGATGGCCGTCCAGGGTAATGCAAGGCTCGGCACGCAGTTTCTCCAGCCCATGGGACAGTTCCATTTCCTCGCGGATCAGCTCGCGGTAGTGCCGCCGCAGCTCCTGGGAAGGGTTGGAGTAGACCTCACCGGCGTTGCCGTCGACGATCAGTTCCAGCTTGTCCATGCGCAGGTACGGCAGGTCCACCGCGCCCATGACGGTGGGGATGCCCATGGCCCGCGCCAGGATGGCCACATGGGAGCTGCCCGAGCCCAATACCGAGACCAGCCCGACCAGTCGATCCTTGGGTACCTCGCCGAGCATCGCCGGTGTCAGCTCCTCGGCGACCAGAATGGTCCGCTTCGGAAACACCAGTCGCTGGCGCCCGGCTTCCTGCAGGCAGGCCAGCAGCCGGCGACCAAGATCCTTGATATCCGACGCCCGCTCCTGCAGATAGGGATCATCCATCAACTCGAAACGCGCCACATGGGCGTTGATGACATCGCGCAGGGCACCCTGGGCCCACTGCCCTTCGCGAATGCCCTTGATGATTTCATTACCCAGGGATGAGTCGTCCAACATCATCAGGTAGACATCAAACAGCGCCAGCTCTTCGGGGCGCAGCTGTGCAGACAGCTTTGCCGACAGCCGCTTGATATCGACCCGCACCGCCTCCACCGCCTTGCGATACAAGGCGATTTCAGCATCGATATCCTTGATTTCCTTGTCCGGTACGGCCTTGAGATCAGCGGGCGGCAGCATCACCACCGCACGGCCCATGGCAATACCTGGCGCGCCGGGCACCGCATCAAAGCGGGTGTCCTGAATCACCTCGCCACTCCAGCCCAAACCGCGCATCGCTCCGGTCGCCTCGGCATGGGCGATGACGCCAGCGAGCTGGGCGCTCATGGTCACCAGGAAGGACTCTTCCACCTCGTCGAACTGACGGCGCTCTTTCTGCTGGATCACCAGTACACCCATGACCCGACGGTGGTGGATGATGGGCACGCCGAGGAAGGAGGCATAGCGCTCCTCGCCGGTCTCGGCGAAGTAGCGGAATCGCGGGTGGGCGGCGGCGTCCTCGAGGTTGACTGGCTCCTCGCGAATACCGACATAGCCGATCAGGCCTTCATTGCTGCCCAGGCTCACCACCCCGACCGCGTCCTGGTTCAGGCCCTCGGTGGCCATCAATTCATAGCGATCGGTATCGGGATTGAGCAGATAGACGGAACAGACATGGGTTTCCATCGCCTCGCGCACGCGGCGGACGATGATTTTCAATGCAGACGCCAGGTCCTTGGCCGAATTGACTTCCTGGACGATACGCCGAAGCGTATTGAGCATATTCAACATCCGGTCAGCTCACTCAGCGGCAGACGCGGTGCCAGCTCCTTCATGGCCCGGCGATACACGTCCCGCTTGAAGGCCACCACCTGACCCAGCGGATACCAGTAGCTGACCCAGCGCCAGCCATCAAACTCGGGCTTGGGGGTCCTGGTCATGCAGACCCGCTCATCCTCGCAGGCCAGCCGCAGCAGGAACCACTTCTGCTTCTGGCCGACACAGACCGGCTGGGAGTGGCTGCGAATCAGCCGTTGCGGCAGACGATAGCGCAGCCAGCCACGGGTGCAGGCGAGGATTTCCACATCCTCCGGCAGCAAGCCGACTTCTTCATGCAGCTCCCGATACAGTGCCTGCTCGGGACTTTCATTGCGCTGGATACCGCCCTGCGGAAACTGCCAGGCCTCCTGACCGATACGCCTGGCCCATAGCACCTGACCCAACCCATTGGTCAGGATGATGCCTACATTGGGACGAAAGCCGTCGGAGTCGATCACTGCCGGTATCCTTATCTGTTTTCCCATGCATTGTTCCATAAAGACGCGCACCCCAGCAATTGCATAAATGCCGCCTGGACCAAGCATTTCTCCCGCGCCTGAATTATCCTTGCAGCTTCGCTACATCCAACGACAGGAGCATTCCGTGGCACTGGCCATCTTCGACCTCGACAATACCCTGCTGGGCACCGACAGTGACAACGCCTGGGGGGAATTCGTCGTTGCGCACAATATCGTCGATGCGCAGACATACGGCGCACTCAATACCAAGTTCTTCAATGATTACCTGGATGGCAAACTCGACGTTACCGACTACCTCGACTTCTGCCTTGAACCTCTGGGCCGGCACAGCCGCGAGCAGCTGGAGCAGTGGCACACCCAGTTCATGCAGGAAAAGATCGAGCCCTTCGTCCTGCCCAAGGCGCTGGAGTTGATTGCCCGCCACGAGCAGGCCGGTGATACCACCATGATCATCACCGCGACCAACCGCTTCGTCGCCGGCCCCATCGGTCGCCGCTACGGCATCGATATCATGCTGGCCTCCGAATGCGAGGAAATCGATGGCCGCTATACTGGTCGCTCCTGCGATATTCCCTGCTTCCGCGAGGGCAAGATCACCCGCCTGGAGCGTTGGCTCGAAGAGACCGGCAACGATCTCGCGGACGCCTGGTTCTACAGCGACTCGCGCAACGATCTGCCGCTGCTATCGATGGTCGACAACCCGGTCGCCGTCGATCCAGACGATGTGCTGCGTGCCCATGCCGAGCAGCACGGCTGGTCGATCATCAGCCTGCGCGACTGATCCAGCTCCCGCAAAACAAAAAGGCCCCGGCAATCTATTCTGCCGGAGCCTTTATTCATAAGAATCTCAGTTCAACGGGGCGCGCTGCCTTCCATCAGACCGGCAATACCCGGCAGAAGTAGCTCTTGATGTAGCCGGTTTCCGGAATGGCCGGATGCAGCGGATGATCGGCGCCCTGGAAGCCGCGCTCGGCGATCACCAGATGACGATCCAGATGCCGGCTGGCGGCCAGCAGGATATCGCGCAGGCTGTTTTCGGCCAGGTGCATGGAGCAGGATGCCGACACCAGGATGCCGTCCCTATTCAACAGGCGCATGGCCTGTTCATTGAGGCGGCGATAGGCATTCTCGCCGTTGCGGATATCCTTGCGCTTCTTGATGAAGGCCGGCGGATCGGCAATCACCACATCGAACTTCTCGCCCGCGCCCTTGAGTTCGCGCAGCGCGTCCATCACGTCACCTTCGACCACCGCCATCTTATCCGCCACGCCGTTCAGCGCCGCGTTGTGTTCGACCAGATCCAGCGCCGCCGCCGAGCTGTCCACGCACATGACTTCGCTGGCGCCGAAAACCGCTGCCTGCACGCCCCAACCGCCAATGTAGCTGTACAGATCCAGCACTCGCTTGCCCTGGACGTAAGGCGCCAGGCGCGCACGGTTCATGCGGTGATCGTAGAACCAGCCGGTCTTCTGCCCGGTGTGTACCGGTGCCTCGAAGCGCACGCCATTCTCTTCCAGCGCTACCCGCTCGGGCACTTCGCCGAAGGCCACTTCCACATAGGAAGCCAGTTTCTCCGCCTTGCGCGCCGCCCCGTCGTTCTTGAACAGGATACCCGCCGGCTTCAATACCTGCACCAGAGCGTCGATGATCTCGCTGCGTACGCGCTCCATGCCTGGCGTGGTGATCTGCACCACCAGGTAGTCGCCGAAACGGTCCACAACCACTCCCGGCAACAAGTCGGACTCACCGTACACCAGTCGGTAGAAGGGCTTGTCGAACAGCTTCTCACGCAAGCTCAGGGCGACTTTCAACCGGTGCACCAGCAGCGACTTGTCCAGCCCGTGGGCGGCATCGCGGCTATGCAGGCGGGCACAGATCAGATTGTCCGGACTGACGGTAGCCAATCCCAGCAGCTTGCCCGAGGCCGTCTCCAGCTGAACCTCCTGGCCTGCTTCCAGGGCGGTGAGCGGAGTCTGGGCAATATCGACTTCATTGCTGAATACCCACAGATGGCCGCCCTTGATGCGGCGATCACTGTTGGACTTGAGGCGCAGGCTGGGCAGACTCATCACTAACTCCTGGATATGGCTGGCTGGAACATTCCGCCGGGACGGCAGTATACAGGAGCCAGGCCGGATGCCTGCGGGTTCTCTATTGCGGATGGCTGAAAGGTACTGATCAATCTCGACCTAAAGAATCACCAGAGCCGGCTACACTGAACAGTCCGGCCCCCTCACACTGATAGCCAGGAGCATGCCATGACCATTCCGCTGATTCTCACCGTGATTTCCGTCGACAAGCCCGGGCTGGTGGAAAGCCTGGCCCAGGCCATCAACCGACATGGCGGCAACTGGCTGGACAGCCGTATGGCGCGGATGGCCGGGCAATTTGCCGGCATCCTGCGGGTGGATGTGCCCGCCGGCGAGGTCGAAGCCTTGCGGGTGGAACTGGAGAACATGAGCAGCGCCGGCATCAATATCCAGCTGGCAGCCAGCGGTCAGGGGGAGGAGCTACCCCTGGGGACGCTGATGCTCAACCTGGTAGGCAATGACCGCCCCGGTATCGTCCACGAGGTTTCTGCGATCCTGGCGCGGCATGGCGTCAATGTGGAACAACTGGACACCTGCCGTGAGCCGGCGCCCATGACCGCCGATCTGCTGTTTCGCGCCACTATCCGCCTGGGCGTGCTGCCCCAGACCGATATCGACGCGCTGCGCGCCGATCTGGAAAACCTCGCCGATGACCTGATGGTCGAGCTGGAGGAAACGGCAGGGTCCGATACTAGCGCCCATGCAATGGCTCGCCATGAATGACCAGGGCATGGGGCTTGGTTACAGCAAAAATACCGTCGCCAGCCCGAGGAAGGAGGAGAAGCCGACTACGTCGGTGACCGCCATCAGTACCATGCTGCCAGCCAGCGCCGGATCAATGCCGAAACGTCGCAGGATCAATGGAATCAGCAGCCCGGCGAGTACCGCGCAGACCAGGTTGATCAGGATTGCCAGACCGATCACCCAACCGATACCCAGGCTGCCGAACCAGAGTATCGCCACCCCTGCCACCAGCACGGCCCAGAGCAGCCCATTGAGCGTGCCTATCCCCAGCTCCTTGCCCAACAGCACCTTGAGATTACCGGTATCAACCTGGCCGAGGGCCAGACCGCGAATTACCAACGTCAGGGTCTGACTACCGGCAATCCCGCCCATGCTGGCCACCACCGGCATCAATACCGCCAACGCGACTATCTGTTCCAGCGCTCCCTGGAACTGGCCGATTACCGAGGCCGCGAGAAAGGCGGTGATCAGGTTACAGCCCAGCCAGACCGAGCGGCGGCGAGTACTGGTCAGGACCGGGGCGAACATATCCGCCTCGTCATCCAGACCGGCCATGCCCATGATGGCCCGCTCGGAATCCTCGCGGATGCTATCCATCACATCATCCACCGTGATGCGCCCGAGCAGGACGCCATCCTCGCTGGTCACCGCCGCCGAGAGCATGTCCAGATCCTCGAACTGGCGCGCCACTTCCTGACTGCTGGTGAGCACGTCCAGCGCCTTGAACTCGCTGTCCATTACCTCACTGACCAGCTCATCGGCCATGCTGGTGACCAGCCGGCTGAGGCGTAGTACGCCGAGATAGTGGTTCTCACGGTCGACCACCATCAGCTTGTCGGTGTGGTCGGGCAGGTCTTCAAGCAGACGCAGATAACGCAATACCGACCCCACCCGTACATCCGCACGCACCGAGATGTGGTCGATGTTCATCAGGCCACCGGCGGATTCTTCCGGGTAGGACAGCATGTCCGCCAGTTGCTGGCGCTTCTTCACGTCCATCGACAGCAGCAGCTGCCGACCGGGGCCGAAAGGCAGCGCCTGGATCAGGTCCACCAGGTCATCGAGGTCGAGTTGCCGGGCGGCATCAAGCAATTCACCATCGGCCATTTCCATGGCCAGGCCCGCACCCACTTCCTCGCGCAGGTGCACCAGAATGCGTCCGGCCCGGGCGCTGTCCAGCCGCGACCAGATACTGCTGCGTTCGCTGGGCGGCAAGGCTTCCAGCAGACCGGCTGCCTGCGCAGGATGCAGTTTGCCGAGGATCTTCAGCGCCCGCTTGAACCGCCCCCCTTCCAGTGCTTCACGCACCTGGGCGATCGGACTGACCTCCTCGGCCTCATCCGCCTCCGGCTCCAGGGTGTCGGGATTGTCATTGCTGTGCAGCAGCAGGTGTTCGGCCAGCGCAGGATCGAGCAGCAGGAGAATCTCCTGCTCGGCCTCGTCGCCGATCTGGTTCCAGACCAGCTGTTGCTGCTGTTCATCCAGCTGCTGCAGCAGGTCGACGGCTTCCTGGGCGGTCAAATCACGCAGGATGCGCCGCACACGCTTGAGCTTGCCCTTGCCCAGCGCCTCGGTAACGGCTTCCTGGAGTTCGACAGCGGATAGGGCTTCTTCACTCATGGCTTACTTCCATCGGGCGGTGGTTCAATTGACGCACAGCCAGACGCCTGAGATACAAGCGGCAGCGGCCGGCCCGCTAAAATACCACAATGGCCGGCGCCCCGGCCGCCCTACTGCGCGTCGTCGGCCCAAGCCTCCAGCGGCGGACAGGCACAGAACAGGTTGCGGTCACCGTAGACGTTGTCGATGCGGTTCACCGCCGGCCAGAACTTGTTATGGGCCACCCAATCCAGGGGGAACACCGCTTCCTGCCGGGAATAGCTGCGCTGCCAGTCACCAGTGATATCCGCCAGGGTGTGCGGCGCGTTGTGCAGCGGGTTGTCCTCGGCACTCCACTGGCCCTGCTCGACCCGCGCGATTTCGCTGCGAATGGTCAGCATGGCATCGATGAAGCGGTCCAGTTCGGCCCTGGATTCACTTTCGGTCGGCTCGATCATCAGCGTGCCGGGCACCGGGAAGGACATGGTCGGCGCGTGGAAACCGAAGTCCATCAGGCGCTTGGCAATGTCTTCCTCGGTGACGCCCGAGGCCGCCTTGATCGGCCGGATATCGATGATGCACTCATGGGCGACCCGGCCGTTACGCCCGCTGTAGAGCACCGGGTAGGCTTCACCCAGGCGCCGGGCGATGTAGTTGGCGTTGAGAATCGCCACCTCGGTGGCCTGCCGCAGCCCGCTGGCACCCATCAGTGCGATGTAGGTCCAGCTGATCGGCAGAATGCTCGCGCTGCCCCAGGGCGCGGCACTGACCGCGTCGTTTTCCGGGTTCGGCCCGTCCAATGGCACCACCATATGATTGGCAAGATACGGCGCCAGATGCGCCTTGACGCCGATCGGCCCCATACCCGGCCCACCGCCGCCATGGGGAATGCAGAAGGTCTTGTGCAGATTCATGTGCGAGACATCGGCACCAAAATCCGCCGGCTGCGCCAAGCCGACCAGGGCATTGAGGTTGGCGCCGTCCATGTATACCTGACCGCCATGCTGATGGACGATGTCGCAGATCTCGCGGATGCCCTCTTCATACACGCCGTGGGTCGAGGGATAGGTGATCATCAGGCAGGACAGGTCCGCGGTGTGCTCCACAGCCTTGCTGCGCAGATCGTCGATATTGACGTTGCCCTGCTCGTCGCAGGCCACCAGCACCACGCGCATGCCCGCCATCATCGCCGAGGCCGGGTTGGTGCCGTGGGCCGAGGTCGGGATCAAGCAGACATCACGGTGTCCGTTACCCGTTTCCTCATGGTATTTGCGGATCGCCAGCAGCCCGGCATATTCGCCCTGGGCGCCGGAGTTGGGTTGCATGCTGATGGCATCGAAGCCGGTGATCGCTCGCAGCATGGCTTCCAGCTCGTCGATCATGGCCTTGTAGCCAGCCGCCTGGGCCAGCGGCGCAAAGGGATGCATGCGAGCGAATTCCGGCCAGGTGATGGGAATCATCTCGCTGGTGGCATTCAGCTTCATGGTGCAGGAGCCCAGCGGAATCATTGCGTGGTTCAGCGCCAGGTCCTTGTTCTCCAGGGACTTGATGTAGCGCAGCATGGCGGTTTCCGAGCGGTGCCGGTGGAATACCGGGTGCGTCAGAATCGCCGACCGACGCAGGAACTGATCGGGTATGCCCGATTCCTGGCCGGCTACCGACCGATCCAGCTCGGCAAGATCCTGGTTATGGCCGTCGCCGACAAAACAGCGCAGCAGCGCTTCAACCGTCTCTGCCGTGGTGGTTTCGTCCAGGCTGATGCCCAGATGGTCAGCGTCGATCAGCCGCAGGTTGATGCCCTGGCTGCGCGCGCGGCCGACAATGGTATTCGCCTGCCCCGGCACGTTCAGCGTCAGGGTATCGAAGAATCGATGATTGCTGCGGTTAATGCCGCCCCGCTCAAGCCCGGCGGCGAGCATGGCGGTCAGCCGATGCACCCGGCGGGCAATCATCTGCAGCCCTTCCGGGCCATGGTAGACCGCATAGAAACTGGCGATATTGGCCAGCAATACCTGAGCGGTACAGATGTTGGAGTTGGCCTTTTCCCGGCGGATATGCTGCTCGCGGGTCTGCAGCGCCATACGCAGCGCCCGGTTACCGCGGGTATCCACCGATACGCCGATGATGCGCCCCGGCATGGCCCGCTTGTAGGCATCCCGGGTGGCGAAGAAGGCAGCATGGGGGCCGCCATAGCCCATGGGTACGCCGAAGCGCTGGGAGGAGCCGAACACCACATCGGCGCCCAGTTCGCCGGGCGGCGTCAGCAGCACCAGACTCAGCGGGTCCGCCGCCACGCAGGCCAGCCCCTGCTGCGCCTGCACCTGCGCAATCAGTGGCGCCAGATCGCGGATTTCGCCCCAGGTAGTGGTGTACTGGAACACCGCCCCGAAGACCTGATGCTGCGCCAGCGCATCGACCGAGTCGACCAGCAGCTCGAATCCGAAGGCTTCGGCGCGGGTGCGTACCACCGAAATGGTCTGTGGGTGGCAATCCTCATCGATGAAGAACAGGTTGCTCTTGCTCTTGGCCACCCGCCGCGCCAGGGTCATGGCCTCGGCGGCGGCAGTGGCTTCGTCGAGCAAGGAGGCGTTGGCCAGCTCCATGCCGGTCAGGTCCAGGGTCATCTGCTGGAAGTTGAGCAGCGATTCCAGGCGGCCCTGGGAAATTTCCGGCTGGTAGGGCGTGTAGGCGGTATACCAGCCGGGGTTTTCCAGCACGTTGCGCAGAACCACCGGCGGGGTGATGGTGTCGTGATAACCCATGCCAATACAGGAGGTGAAGATCTGGTTGCGGCTGGCCAGTCCCTTCAGGTACGCCAATACCTGGGTCTCGGTGCGCAGCTCGTCCAGCGCCAGCGCTCCGCCCATGGCGATACTCTGCGGCAGGGTCTGTTCAATCAGCTCTGCCAGCGACGCCACCCCCAGGGTCTCGAGCATGCTCTGCTGCTCCGCCGCATCCGGGCCGATATGGCGGCGAATAAAGGCGTCAGGCTGTTCCAGTTCACGGAGACTCGGGGTATGGCTCATATACTGACCTCTTGTGTCATGGGCTATGCGTTAAAGCGCCTCAGAGACTGGCCTGGTAACCTTCGGCGTCCAGCAGCTTGTCCAGTTCGCTGCTATCGGTGGGCTGGATGCGGAAGAACCAGGCGGCGCCGTACGGGTCTTCGTTGACCAGCTCCGGCGTGTCGGCCAGTGCCTCGTTGATCGCGACCACCTCGCCGCTCACCGGGGCGTAGATATCGGATGCGGCCTTGACCGACTCGACCACCGCGCATTCCTCACCGGCGGTGAGCTGGCGGCCGACTTCCGGCAGTTCGACGAAAACCACGTCGCCCAAGGCATCCTGGGCGTGGTTGGTGATGCCCACGGTGATGCTGCCATCGGCTTCCTGGCGGCTCCATTCATGGCTGCTGGCGTAACGCAGTTCGCTGGGGGTATCGCTCATTTCAATTGTCCTCGATGGATCGTCAGGTTATTCGAATATCTGTTTGCCGTTGCGCACGAAGCCGGGGCGGATTACCCGCACTTCCAGCTGCTTGCCGCGAATCTCGACCTTGGCTGTGTTACCGGTAGCCGCGGGCACCCGCGCCAGGGCGATGGAGCAGCCAAGCGTGGGGGAAAAACTGCCGCTGGTGATCTCACCTGCCCCGACTCCGTCGACAATGACGGTCTGGTGGGCGCGCAATACGGCGCGCTCATTCAGGACCAACCCCACCTGCCTGGGCTGATCGCCGGCCTGGCGCTGCGCTTCCAGCGCCTGACGGCCGATGAAGTCACGGTCGGCGGGCTCCCAGGCAATGGTCCAGCCCATGTTGGCGGCCAAGGGTGAGGTCTGCTCGTCGATGTCGGCGCCGTACAGGTTCAGGCCCGCCTCCAGCCGCAGGGTGTCGCGGCGCCCAGACCGCAGGGCTTGCAGCCGGCGTCGTTCAATGCCTGCCAGAGATCGGGAGCCTCGTCGGCTGGCAGCATGATTTCCAGACCATCTTCACCGGTGTAGCCGGTGCGGGCCAGGAACCAGGTGCCTTCCGGCTGCCCCTCGAAGGGCTTGAGGATGGAGATAAGTGCGGCGCGACTGTCGCTGACCACACTGGCGCACAGCTCACGGGCGCGCGGCCCCTGCACGGCAAGCATGGCCAACTCAGTGCGTTCGGTGATGGTGACCGCAAATTCGCCAACCTGCTGGCGCATCCAGGCCAGATCCTTGTCGCGGGTGCCGGCGTTGAGTACCAGTCGGTAGCCATCGTCGGTGCGGTAGACGATAAGATCGTCGAGGATGCCACCATTGTCGTTGAGCATGGCGGTGTACAGCGCCTTGCCAGTCTCGCTCAGGCGCGCCACATCGTTGGCCAGCAAGTACTGCAGCCAGGCCTTGGCATCAGCACCGGCCACATCCACCACCGCCATGTGCGATACGTCGAACATGCCCACATCCCGACGCACCTGGTGATGCTCCTCGATCTGGGAGCCGTAGTGCAGCGGCATGTCCCAGCCGCCGAAGTCGACCATCCTGGCGCCAGCGGCCAGGTGGTGATCATAAAGTGGCGTGCGCGAACCCATGGCTGTTCCTTTGTTGTCATCAGACCAGTGTCTGATTGTAGTCACAATGATGCGGCTTTGGGAGCGGATCAGTGGCGACCGGAACGCCTGATCAGCACAATGACCGGCAGCAGGCCAACCAGCACCAGGGTCAATGCCGGCAGCGAGGCGCGGGTCCAGTCACCTTCGGTAGTCAGCGCGTGAATGCGCACCGCCAGGGTATCCCAGCCAAACGGCCGCATCAGCAGGGTGGCGGGCATTTCCTTGAGCACATCGACGAATACCAACAGCGCGGCGCTGAGAATGCCCGGCAACAACAGCGGCACGTAAATGCGCCAGAACACCACCCAGCCGGGCTGACCAAGACTCTGGGCCGCCTCTGGCAGCGATGGCCGAATCCGCGCCAGCGAGGTATCCAGCGGCCCGTAGGCCACGGCCATGAAGCGGATCAGGTAGGCCAGCAGCAGCGCGAACAGACCACCCAGCAGCAGCGGCGCAGGATTGGCCATACCGAGCCAGGCTTGCAGCGGCACCACCAGATGGTTATCCAGGTAACTGAAGAAGAACATGATGCCCACCGCCAACACCGAGCCGGGCAAGGCATAGCCGAGATTGGCCAGGGCGACGGCGCTGCGCACCCGGCGAATCGGCTGCAGACGCTGGGCCAGCACCAGCAGGATCGCCACGCTGACGGTCAGCGCCGCGGCGATACCGCCGAGCGTCAGGGTATTGCGAATCAAGCCCCAGTAGCGGCTGTCCAGATCGGCAATACCGCTGCTCAGCAACCAGAACAGCAATTGCCCCACCGGAATGACGAACGCGATTGCCAGCACCAGCAGGCAATAGCCGCTGGCCAGCCAGGCCAGCGGCCCCTTGAGCCGGTAAAGCGCACCTTTGCGCGGCTTGTCGTTGGCTGGAAAGCGCTTGTTGCGGCCCTGGGCACGGCGCTCGGCAAACAATGCCAGAAATACGAACAGCAACAACAGGCTGGCCAACTGAGTGGCGCTTTGCAGACTGAAGAATCCGTACCAGGTCTTGTAGATGGCGGTGGTGAAGGTGTCGTAGTTGAACACCGAGACCGCGCCGAAATCGGCCAGCGTCTCCATTATCGCCAGGGCAGTGCCAGCGCTGATGGCTGGCCGCGCCATGGGAATGGCCACCCGCCAGAAGCCCTGCCAGGGCGTTTGTCCGAGAATCCGTGAGGCCTCCATCAGGCCGCGGCCCTGGGCCAGGAAGGCGCTGCGCGCGAGCATGTAGACGTAGGGGTAAAACACCAGCACCAGCGTCAGGATCACCCCGCCGGTGGAACGGATCGGCGGCAACCGGAAATCATTGCCGAACCAGTCGCGCAGCAGACTCTGCAACGGCCCGGCGAAATCCAGCAGACCGACCATGACGAACGCCAGTACATAGGCAGGTACGGCAAAGGGCAGCATCAATGCCCAATCCAGCCAGCGCCGGCCGGGAAAATCGCACAGGCTGGTCAGCCAAGCCAGGCTCACCCCCAGCAGGATGACGCCTGCGGCAACACCGGCGATCAACCACAGGGTATTGCTGATCAACCGCAGCATCTGCGTCTGCAGCAGGTGACCCCAGATCTGCTGATCGATGTCCTGCCAGCTGATCAACAGGACCAGCAGCGGCATCAGCACCAACGCAGCGCACAGATAGGCAACAAGTTGCCAGCGGGTTTTCCTGGCAGTGGATTGAAGAGGCACTGACAACGTCCTGTAGTAATAAACGAACACGCCCGTCGGGGGACCGACGGGCGTGCAGTATATAAGCAAAAGCGGCCGCCGGGTTTACCTCGGCGGCACTGCGCTGCGTATCAGTTCCAGCCCAGACGATCCATCAACATGATGGCCTCGGGCTGGCGGCGACCAGCTACTTCGATATTGACGTTGTCCGCCTTGAAGTCACCCCAGGTTGCCACTTCTGCGGAGGGCTCCAGCGACGCGTTGGCCGGGAACTCCATGTTCACATCAGCGAAGACCCGCTGGGCTTCTTCGGTAGTCATCCACTCAAGCAGCTTGATGGCTTCTTCCGGCTGCTTGGCATGCTTGGTCACACCGGCGCCGGAGATGTTGACGTGTACACCACGGTCTTCCTGGTTCGGCCAGAACAGCTTGACCTTCACATCGGGCTCGGCCTTGTGCAGACGACCAAAGTAGTAGGAATTGACAATGCCCACGTCGCACTGGCCGGCATCGATGGCCTTCAGCAGCGCGGTGTCGTCAGAGAATACCGGGGTGGCCAGATTGGCCAACCAGCCCTGGATAACCTCGGTGGTTTTTTCTTCACCGATGGACTCAAGCATGGTGGCGACCAGCGACTGGTTGTACACCTTCTTGGAAGTACGCAGGCAGACTCGGCCCTTCCAGCTGTCGTCGGCCAGGGCTTCGTAGGTGCTCAGCTCTTCCGGCTTGACCCGCTCGGTGGAGTAGGCAATGGTCCGTGCGCGCAGGGACAGGCCGGTCCACATATCGTTACTGGAGCGCAGGTGCGCCGGGATATTTTCCTTGATGGTCGCCGAGTCAACGGCCCGGAACAGCCCCTGCTCTTCCGCTTGCCACAGGTTGCCCGCGTCCACGGTCATGAACATATCCGCCGGGGTGTTGGCACCCTCGGCACGCAGGCGCGCCATCAGCGGCGCTTCCCTATCGGTAATGAAGTTGATCTCGACGCCGGTCTTTTCGGTATACATATCGAAAACCGGTTTGATCAGGTGATCCTGGCGGGAGGAATACACCACCAGCTCCTTGGCTTGGGCAACGCTGGTGAAGGCGGTAGCAGCCAGGGTCAGGGCAACGAGGTTACGGGTAAAGGACATCGGACAAGCCTCTGGGTCGAAAAGCGAATCCAGATGATAATGAGTTTAATTCTTCCAATCCAGAGCGCAGCTGAAAAAACCGCTACATCAGCTGCGCATAACGCCCTCGTTGAGCAGTTCCGGCGGCTGCGCCAGCGGCGGCAGCTTGCTGCCCAGCCCCATGGCGCGTCGAATCACACCGGCCTTGAGCGCATCCTGCCCGTCCAGCCACTGCATGCCGGTGTTGCGCAACCAGCGCAGCGGCAGGGCGTCGGCATGGAACAGTCGCTCGAAGCCTTCCATGGCCGCCATCATCGACAGATTGGCAGCCATGCGTCGCCGCTCGTATCGCTGCAGCACCGGCAGGCTGGCAATATCTTCCCCGCGACGCAGTGCCGCACCCAGCACATCGGCCAGTTCGGCGACGTCCAGCAGGCCCAGGTTCACCCCCTGCCCTGCCAGTGGATGAATGCTGTGCGCTGCGTCGCCGATCAGCGCCAGCCCGGGCTTCACGTAGCGCCGGGCATGGCGCTGGCGCAGCGGGATGCAGTGGCGCTGGTCAGCCTGGAGAATGCGACCCAGGCGCCCCTCGAAGGCCCGTTCCAGCTCCCCGGCGAACGCGGCCTCGTCCAGCGCCATGATCCGCTGCGCCGCCTCCGGCAGCAGCGACCAGACGATGGAGCAGTAATGGCCGTCCTCGCGGTCATTGAGCGGCAGCAAGGCCAGCGGGCCGGTGGGCAGGAAGCATTGCCAGGCGGTATCGCAGTGATGCCGCTCGGTGCGGATGGTGGTGACCACCGCATGGTGCAGATAATCCCACTCACGCATGGCAAAACCGGCCAGATCCCGCAGCCGGGAACGGGCACCGTCGGCCGCGACGATCAGTGGCGCCATCAGCGCCTCGCCACCCTCCAGCTCCAGGCGCCAGCCGGCCTCGCCCTGGATCAGATCGGTTACCCGGCGACCACCCAACAGCGCCACGCCGGTGCCGGCCAGGCTGTCCAGGACGGCCTGCTGCACCCGCCGGTTTTCGATGATGTGACCGAGGCGGTTTTCACCCAGCGCACCGGCATCGAAGCGGATCTCACCGGTGCCCTCGCCATCCCATACGCACATATGCCGGTAGGGGCTGCGCAGCGTTGGCGCGATATGCTGCCAGGCACCGAGATTGGTCAGAATATTTTCCGAAGCAGCGCTCAATGCACTGACCCGCGGATCGTACCCCGATTCGGTCGCCCGGGCCGGCACCGGCCGGTCCAGCGGAGTGGCATCCAGCAGCGCCACACGCAGAGAGCTGTCGGCCATTGCCCGCGCCAGGGTTGCGCCGACCATACCGGCGCCGACAACAATCAGATCGAACTGCTGCGCCATGGCGCCTCCGGAAGTATCACTGCTCATCCGCGCAGCCCCATGCCCTGACGGGCGAACAGGCTCTTGAGCGGTGGCAGCAAGTCCAGCGCCAGCAACCCGGCATTGCGGCCGGTCACCAGTGCGGGGTTACGATTGCTGAACAATTGGGTCAGGTAATGGCTGAAGGCAACCGTGGCGGCCTGGTCGGCGAACTGGGCATCGACATAGCCCTGCAATACTGCCAATGAGCCGGGGTCGCGCTGGTCGCGCTGAGCCTTCAGCAGGTGATCGGCCAGCGCCATGGCGTCGCGCAGGGACAGGTTGAAGCCCTGGCCGGCGATGGGATGCAGGCTGTGCGCGGCGTTACCCAGCACTACCAGATGCGAGCGCACCTGCTCTTCCGCCTCGATGAGGTTCAGCGGATAGCTGGCCCGCTCACCCACCTTGGTCAGCGCCCCCATGCGAAAACCGAAGGCCGCCTGCAGACGCTGCAGAAACGCCTCGTCGGGCAGCGCCGCGACCGCGTCGGCGACATCCACCGGCAGGCTCCAGACCAATGCGCTGCGCTGGCCGGAAAGCGGTAATAGCGCCAGCGGCCCACTGTCGGTGAAACGCTCGTAGGCCACCCCACCGTGACCATCAGCGGAGGTGATATTGGCAATCACTGCGACCTGCTGATAGGGATTGACCTTGCGCCGGATGCCCAGTTGATCGAGCAGACCGGAGCGTCCACCATCGGCAATGATCAGCAGATCGGAGGACAATTGCTGCTGCCCGTCAGGCGTCTGCACATCCAGCGCATAACCACCCGGCTGCGGCCGGGCATGCGCCACCCGCGCCGGAGCCAGCCATTCGATGGCCTGATGATCCAGCGAGCCGAGCAGCACCTCGCCCAGCCAGGCATTCTCGACGATATAGCCCAGTGCCGGCACGCCTTCATCCGCGGCGTGCATGCGCGCCGAGCCGGGATTGCCCTGATCGGAGACATGAATCTGGCGGATCGGCTCGGCGCGCCGGGCCAGGTCGGACCAGATCCCTAGGCGCTCGAACAGTCGGCGGCTGCCATGGGACAACGCCGTGGAGCGGTTGTCGTAACTCGGCTGCCAGCCGCCCTTGACCGGCGGCTGGGCCTCGATCAGGCGAATCTTCCAGCCGGCCTGGCGGGCGCAATCCTGCAACCCCAACGCCAGACTGGCACCGACCATGCCGCCGCCGACGATGTTCAGGCTGGTGCTCACGCGGGCAGGTCCATCGCAGCGCGGGCCCGGGCCATCAGCGCCTCGATCTCATCCGCCTCGCGGGGGACATTGCCGGTCAGCACATCGTGGCCGTCCCGCGTTACCACCACATCATCTTCGATGCGGATACCAATGCCGCGCCATTTGGCCGGCACATCCATGTTATCCACCGCGATGTAGATACCCGGCTCGACGGTCATCACCATGCCTGGCTCCAGTACCCGCCATTCGCCGCCGACCCGGTATTCACCGACATCGTGCACGTCCATGCCCAGCCAGTGACCGGCACGGTGCATGTAGAACGGACGGTAGGCGCCACTGACAATCAACTCTTCCAGCTCGCCGCGCAACAGGCCCAGTTCCAGCAACCCGGCAGTGATTACCCGCACGGTGGCGTCATGGGCCTCGTTCCAGTCGCGACCTGGGCCGATGACGGCAAAGGCAGCGGCCTGGGACTTGAGTACGATGTCGTAGATGGCCCGCTGTTCCGGGCTGAAGCGCCCATTGGCCGGAAAAGTGCGCGTGATGTCGCTGGCATAGCAGTCCAGCTCGCAACCGGCATCGATCAGCACCAGATCACCATCACGGATCTGGCTGGTGTTTTCGGTGTAATGCAGGATGCAGGCGTTGCGCCCGGCAGCGACGATCGAGGCATAGGCCGGCGATCGGCTGCCATGGCGCATGAAGGTATGCTGCAGCTCGGCTTCCAGCTGGTATTCATACATACCGGGACGGCAGACTTCCATGGCCCGGGTGTGCGCTTCGGCAGAGATATCCCCGGCGGCCTGCATGACCCGCAGTTCCGCGGCGCTCTTGTACAGGCGCATGTCATGCAGCAGGTGATCCAGGGCGACGAACTCCTTCGGTGGCTCGGCACCCAGCCGCGCCTTGCTGCGGATGGTGTTGATCCAGCCGGTCAGGCGCATGTCGAATTCCTGATTGGCACCCATCGCGTAGTAGACCCGCTCGCGGCCTTCGATCAGACCGGGCAGGATGTCATCCACATCGCTGATCGGAAAGGCGTCATCGGCGCCGAAGTCCGCCACCGCCCCTTCCTGACCGGCACGATAGCCATCCCACAACTCGCGCTCGGGGTCTTTTTCCCGGCAGAACAGCACATATTCGCCATGCTCGCGGCCAGGGATCAACACTGCCACCGCTTCGGGTTCGGGAAAGCCGGTCAGATACTGAAAGTCGCTGTCCTGGCGGTATTGATGCTCCACATCGCGGTTGCGGATATAGACCGGTGCGGCCGGCAGGATGGCGATGCTGTCGGGTTCCATCTGCGCCATCAGCGCCTTGCGGCGACGGGCATATTCCTGCTTGCTGATGTACATGAATTTTCTCTCAGTGCAGTGAAGCGGGCGGTTGGTCCGGAGCCTGGTCGGCCGGCTGGCATTCGCTGAACAATAACAGCACCGCCATGCGAACGTATTCCATGACTTCCATGAAATCGGCTTCGTTGGCGTCGGACTCTTCCAGATCGGTCTGAACCTGGGCGATGGCGGCGAAGTCAGCGAGCACGCTGCTGGCTTCCTCGCTCAGCTCACCCTTGCGCCCCACCAGGCCGAAGCCGCCGAGAAACCCTTCGCACCACTGCCCCAGGGACAGCGTGCGGCGATCGATGGCGGCTTCGTCATCGGGCAACAGCAGGGTCAGGTCAAAGCCACTGCCGGCCAGTTGCGCCAGGCTGGCATCGTACAGCTGGATCAGAAACACCTTGTCGGCCTCGGACAGGCTGCCACGACCATCGATGACCTCGCGGGCCACCTCCAGCCAGGTTCCATGGTCGAGCCGCGCACCAGCGGCGAGCCGGCCAACCAGGTGGCCGTGCAGTTCAGCGGGGAAGCCGGCGGCAGACTGTTCGTTGAACAGTTGCTCGACTCGGTCGTAATCAAAAGCGGCGGGCATCAGAGCCATGGTTTTCTGGCCTCTCGGACAAGGGGGGACATCGGGCTGGGAAGCGTTCCAGTCAACTGGCATATCCTACAGACCCGAGCGCCCCGGGAACAACCAGCGACCGGTCGACAGATTACCGCATCCGGGGTTTGACCGTCCTCCCTGCCCCCTCTATAGTTCGGCAACAGCGGGATGACTACTGACGGCGACAATGGACGATTCCAACATCAACGACCTGATTGAAAAAATTGACCGGTTGATTGCCACCTGTGATCGACTGCAGCAGCAGAACCAACAGCTCCTGGCTCAGGAACGTTCCTGGCGTGACGAACGATTGCAATTGATCGAGAAGAACGATTTGGCCCGACAGAAGGTCGAAGCCATGATATTGCGTCTGAAATCCCTGGAGCACGATTCATGAACCAACCCCTGACAGTCACCCTGCGCATTCTCGACAAGGAATACCAGGTCGCCTGCCCCCCCGAAGAACGTTACAACCTGGAAGAAGCCGCCCGGCATCTGGACAACACCATGCGCGACATCCGCAATCGCGGCAAGGTCGTCGGACTGGAACGGATCGCAGTCATGGCCGCCCTCAACATCAGCCATGAAATGCTCAGCGGCAATCTGCAGAAGGGCCGCCTGATGAGCGATCAACAGCAACAGATAACCGAGCTGACCAACCGTCTCGATCAAGCTCTGGCGCGCCACCAGGAATAGCCCCCGACAGCCCGAGGTCTGGAATAGCAGTGAGTTTTCTGTATACTCGGTCACATCCCTGGGATGTTTGCCAGTCGGTGATGTCCCTGAGCCGATACTCCTGTAGAAGGGGGGCACGCGTTGCCGTCGGTGTGCATGTCCGCTTGCCGGAAAGCCTAAAACGGTACCATGTCCTCCGCCTTGAACTTTCGGGTTCAAGGGCTAACCCGACAGCGGCATTCCGGGGTCCCTTTTCATGAATGGCGAAAGCCGCTCCACCCTGCGCCGGCAACTGCGCGCCGCGCGACGCTCCCTCAGCCCCCAGCAGCAACATCAAGCCAGCCAGCAGTTGTGGCGGCAACTGGCGCAACATCCACTATTTCGCCGCAGCCGACATATCGCGTTTTATCTGGCCAATGATGGTGAAATCGATCCCTCGGTGCTGATGGCCCATGCGCGCCGCCTGGGTAAGCATTGCTATCTGCCGGTGATCACCGGCTGGCCAGCCGATCGCATGCATTTCCAGCGCCTGGTGCCCGGACAGCGCTGGGTCAGCAACCGCTTTGGTATCCGCGAACCGCTGATTGATCCCGGCCTGCAGGCGCGCCCCTGGCGTCTGGACCTGATCCTGATGCCCCTGGTCGGTTTCGATGAGAACGGCAACCGCCTCGGCATGGGCGGCGGTTTCTATGACCGCACCTTCGCCTTCCGGCGGCGGCGCCAGCACTGGACCGGCCCTCGCCTGCTGGGCCTGGCCCATCATTGTCAGAAAGTCGCGCAGCTGCCTACCGCCAGCTGGGATATCCCACTGGACGGCATCGTCAGCGATCAGCAGATCATTCTGTTGCGTTAGATTCCATCCCGGTCGGGACAGCGGGGCGATCGAAGTAGCTCTGGGTGTATCCCGTGGTCACCACCCCCAGGGTAAACACCAACACGAGAATCCATATCAAATCCGGCTTACGGCGCATTACTTGCCCTCCAATACTGGCCAACTACCTTGTCTGGTCCATCAGAGCGTCCGGCATACGGGCGCACAAACACATTTCGAGACAATACATTCCGACGTATCGAGCGACACCGATATACCCTATCCAGAACAGCCTGTCAACCAGCACCTCCCCGGCACCTCATCCCCTGTTCCGCACCGTCATGCTTCTCCATGCATTGGCCAAACCAGCACCGCGGACCAGGTCCTAGCCCAGATAGAGCTGGTACGCAGGGTTGTCAGTCTCGTCCCAATAACGATAACCGATGGCATCCAGCGCTGCCGGCACCTTCGACCGCTCAGCCTCGGGTACCTGCAGGCCGACCACCACCCGCCCGTAGTCGGCACCGTGGTTGCGGTAGTGGAACATGGAGATGTTCCAGCGGCCGCCCAACTTGTTGAGGAAGTTGAATAGCGCGCCGGGGCGCTCGGGGAATTCGAAGCGGTACACCACCTCGTCTTCCACCTGTACCGAGTGCCCGCCAACCATGTGCCGGATATGCAGCTTGGCCAGCTCGTTGTCGGTCAGGTCCAGCACCGGGAAGTCGCGCTCGATCAGCCCGGCCACCAACGCCTCACGCGGATCCAGCTCAGGGTGGGTCTGCACGCCGACAAAGATGTGTGCTTGCTGCTGGTCGTGATAGCGATAGTTGAATTCGGTAATGGCGCGCTTGCCGATGGCCTGACAGAACGCCTTGAAGCTGCCCGGACGCTCGGGGATGGTCACTGCCAGCAATGCTTCGCGCTGCTCGCCGATCTCGGCACGCTCAGCAACATGACGCAGGCGGTCGAAGTTGATGTTGGCACCCGAGTCGATGGCGACCATCACCTGGCCGGCGCAGCCTTCGCGCTCGACGTACTTCTTGATACCCGCCACACCGAGACAGCCCGCCGGCTCGCAGATGGAGCGGGTGTCATCGTAGATGTCCTTGATGGCCGCGCACATCTCGTCGGAGGACACGGTGATCACCTCATCCACATACTTCTTGCAGATATCGAAGGTGTACTTGCCGATCTGGGCCACTGCCACACCATCGGCAAACTGCCCGACCTGGCTCAGCGTCACCCGCTTGCCCCGCTGCAGCGCAGCCTGCAAACAGTTGGAATCCTGCGGTTCGACACCGATCACCTTGATCTCCGGGCGCAGGTACTTCACATAGGCGGCGATACCGGCAATCAAGCCGCCGCCGCCAACCGGCACGAAGATGGCGTCCAGCTGCCCGGGATGCTGACGCAGAATCTCCATGGCCACGGTGCCCTGTCCGGCAATGGTGTCAGGATCATCGTAGGGATGAATGAACACCCACCCCTTTTCTTCTACCTGCTTCTGCGCATAGGCCAGCGCCTCGTCGAAGGCATCGCCATGCAATACCACCTTGCCGCCCCGCGCCCGCACCGCCTTGACCTTGATCTCGGGTGTGGTCTTGGGCATCACGATGGTTGCCTTCACCCCCATGTGCCGCGCCGCAAAAGCCAGGCCCTGGGCATGGTTGCCCGCCGACGCCGCAACCACTCCACGGGCGCGCTGCTCATCGGTCAACTGCTTGAGCTTGTTGTAGGCGCCGCGAATCTTGAAGGAGAACACCGGCTGCAGGTCTTCACGCTTGAGCAGAACGGTATTGCCGAGCCGCTCGGAAAGGAAGGGCGCGCGGTGAATGGGGGTTTCGACGGCGACATCGTAGACGGGGGAGCAGAGGATCTTCTTGACGTAGCTTTCCAGGGTAGGCATCGGGTTTCGGCTTGGTGATAGGTGAGGTAAAAGCGCCAGTCTAAACGAATCGGGCCCGATCCGACTACACGCTGTCCGGACAGGGCCGTATAATTGCTGCTTTATTCAAAGCACAGAGGTGACCGGCATGACCCAGGACGAACTCAAGCAGGCCGTGGGGCAAGCCGCGGTGGATATTCTGCTGCCCCAGCTGGAAGATCAGAGTGTCATCGGCGTCGGCACCGGCTCGACCGCCAATTGCTTCATCGATGCGCTGGCCAGACACAAGGGCCGCTTCGATGGCGCCGTGGCCAGCTCCCAGGCCACCGCCGAGCGCCTGAAGCAACATGGCATTCCGGTATATGACCTCAATAGCGTGGCCAATCTGGATTTTTATGTTGATGGAGCCGATGAGGCCAATAAGCATCTGGAACTGATCAAGGGCGGCGGCGCCGCCCTGACCCGCGAAAAGATCGTCGCCGCCGTGGCGCGCACCTTCATCTGCATTGCCGATGAGAGCAAGCTGGTCGCGACTCTCGGAGAGTTTCCACTACCGGTGGAAGTGATCCCCATGGCACGCAGCTACGTGGCCCGGGAAATCGTCAAGCTCGGCGGCGATCCGGCCTATCGCGAAGGCGTGGTAACCGACAACGGCAACGTGATTCTCGATGTGCATAACCTGCAGATCCATGATCCACGCGGACTGGAAGAGCAGCTCAACGCCATTGTTGGTGTGGTCTGCAACGGGCTGTTTGCTGCGCGGCCGGCGGATATTCTGCTGCTGGGTACTGCCAAGGGCGTGCAACGACTGGAACGCAGCGCTGGCTGATCCGTTCGCGGGCCAGTCCACTCCCACGGAAAAAATAAGCGCATGACGCTTACCGGCATGACGGATAAATGCGGCTATTCCGTGGGAGTAGTTGTTCTGGGGTAGCGGCCTTGGCCGCGATGGCTCCGCTGGATGCCTACCCTGCTCATTCCCGTCCCTCACCCTTCAGACGAATGCGAAATGCCGCGCCTCCCAGTGGCGAATCTGTCAGGCTCAACTCGCCGTTGTAGCTTTCGACGATATCCCTGACCACCGACAAACCGATTCCCTGTCCGGGGTGGGTGGTATCCAGCCGCTCACCGCGGCCGATGATGCGCTGGCGCTGGCTTTCCGGTACGCCCGGCCCGTCATCCTCGACCAGCAGGTCGCATACCCCGTTCGTTACCGAGGCGCTTACGCGGATGTGCGAGATACACAGCCGGTAGGCATTTTCCAGCAGATTGCCGAGCAATTCGAGCAAGGCACCCTCCTCCATCGGCACGCGCAGCTCGTAATCTATAACGCATTCCAGCGTAACGAACTTGTCCCGGTAAACCTTGCTCAAGGCCGCACTCAGCCGCTGCACCAGTGGCGCCAGGTGCGCCCGATGCCGAACCAGCCCACTGCGCCGCAAGCTGGCGCGCTGCAATTGGTAGTCGATCTGCTGGCTCATCCGCTCGATCTGATCCTGCAACACCCGCGACTGTTCCTGTTGCTGCGCCTGCACGCGCAGGTTCTCCGCCACGGTCTGCAACACTGCCAGAGGAGTCTTCAGGCTATGCGCGAGATCGCCCAAAGAATCGCGGTAACGTGCCCGCTGCAGTCGCTCGCTATCGAGCAGACGGTTCAATGATCGCGTCAACCGGGCCAGCTCGCTGGGGTGCTGGTCACTCAAGGCATCCCTGGTGCCCGACTCGATTTCATTGAGTTCGCGGCGCACCCCCTTGAATGAACGCAGGCTCCAGGTCAAACCCAGCCATAGCAACAGCAACAGCAACAGCAAGCCCCCACCCAGCCACAGGCGCAGCTGGTTACGAAAATCCCGCTGCATGGGGGCAAACTCGCTGCTCGGCAACATGGTGACGAAGCTCAGCGGCAACTCATCATCTCCCGCCAGGTGCACCTCCACGTCATAGACGTAGTATTCCTGCTGGTTCCGGTCACGAATACGCAGAAAGTCGATGCGCCCACCACTGAAGTGAGGGGAATAGTTGAGTTGCTCATCCTCGGTGGAGCGCGAATGCCAGATCAGGTTGCCGTTCATGTCATGCACATAGCCCAGCAGCTTGGCTTCCGGCAGGTTGAATTCTTCGTCCGGCATGCGCTCGGGCATCACCAGCTGGCCATTGACCACACTGGCCGCGCTCACCAGGGTCGATGCATCGGCGGCCAAGCGCTGCTGAATGATCTGCTCCATGGTTTGATCAAAGACGTTCTGCAACACCGGCAGCAATGCGAGCATGAACAACATGGCAAAGCCGGCCGCGCTGAATACCAGCCGCGAGCGCAGCGAGCGGATCATTGGCACTGTCCGGTGAACAGATATCCCTGGCCCCGTACGGTCTCGATCGGTCGCACCTCGCCGGCGGCTTCCAGCTTGCGGCGCAAGCGTCCAACCAGCACTTCGATGACGTTGGGGTCACGTTCTTCATCATCGGGATACAGCTGCTCGATAAGGCGATCCTTGGCCACCACCTGCTGGTGATGACGCATCAGGTACTCGAGAATCCGGTACTCGAAGGCGGTCAGCTGCAGCGGTTCATCCCCGACCAGGGCGTGCTTGCGGTGCAGGTCCAGCACCAGCTCGCCGCTGCGGATCTGCGCCTGGACAAAGCCCGACGAGCGCCGCACCAGTGCATTCAAGCGCGCCTCCAACTCCTCGAACTGAAATGGCTTGACCACATAATCGTCCGCCCCTGAGGTCAGGCCTTCGACCTTGTCCTGCCAGTTGCCACGCGCAGTGAGAATCAGGATTGGAAAGGTGCAGCCCATGCTGCGCAGTTGGCGAATCAGATCCAGACCGCTCATACCGGGCAAGCCGAGGTCGACGATGGCGATGTCGTGATTGAAATGCTGGGCCTGGAACAGTCCTTCCTCGGCGCTGTCCACGGCATCGATGATATGTCCGACCTCGGCAAAGCGAGTGGACAGATGATGGCGCAGCAACGCCTCGTCTTCGACCAACAGGAGTTTCATACCATCCTCCGAAAAACCAGCCGGCAGCTACCATGAAAGCCCGCCTGGCGAGACCGGGCGGGCTGGGAGTCATGCCGGGATCAGAAGTGGTAGTTTAAACCGAGATAGGCCATATCCGAGCTTTTCAGGTCAAATGAGCCGCCAACGCTGCGGTCACGGGCATTCAGGCTGGCATCAGCGGTGGTGCGCAGGTAGCGATAGCCGCCCTCGATCGAGAATTCCGGAGCCAGGCTATGCAGGACGCCTACCTGCAGACCGCCGGCCAGGCCGAGGTCGCTGTCACGGTGATAGCCAGGGGAATCCTGTTCCAGCTTGACCAGACCGGCAGTGACACCGCCGAACAGCCGGGTGTTATCCGCCACCGGCAGGAACAGATCATAGCTGCCAAGCAGATTCTGCTGACGCATCTTGTAGCTGCCGGAATAGGTATCCGATACATACTCGTAGCTCAGGTACATACGACCGGTATCGTCCTGGATACCAGCGCGCACACCCCAGGTACCGGAGTTGTTGATGGTATCGTCCAGACGACGGGCTTCCGGTTCGCCTTTCAGCGAGCTGGAGCGGTCCATGTTGTTGCTGGTCTCACCCCAGGTGAGGCCGACGAAGCGATCCTGGGCCAGAGCGGGAAGACTGGCAAAGGCCAGCGTGGTACCAACGGCAAGCAGTTTCAGAGTGGTTTTCATTGGGTGCGTCTCCTTGATGACAACGGGAAACAGCATGCCAAATGCCAGCTGAACGCAACCTGAACCTTTGCTGAACCTCAGCTGAACAGAAGCGGGGGAAATCTAGACGCGCCAGAATTGGTTGGCGTGACCGCAGGAAATCGCGCCGCGGGGGCGCTCCTGCTCGCAGCGTGCGAAATGCCTGAAGGCAACGTGGCGGAGTGCAACCCCGCCACGTCGTGACATCAGAACAGCACGCGGCAACGGATGGTGCCGTTGACTTCGTTGAGCTTTTCCAGCGCCAGATCGGAGTAGGCAGCGTCAACGTCGATTACCACGTAGCCGACCTTCTCGTTGGTCTGCAGATACTGACCGGAGATGTTGATGCCATTGCTGGCGAACACCTGGTTGATCTCGCTCATCACCCCGGGGATGTTCTGGTGGATGTGCAGCAGACGATGCTTGCCCGGATGCGACGGCAACGCCACTTCGGGGAAGTTGACCGAGGTGATGGATGTGCCGTTGTCACTGTAGCGCACCAGTTTCTCGGCAACTTCCAGACCGATGTTGGCCTGGGCTTCCATGGTCGAACCACCGACATGCGGGGTCAGCAGGCAGTTGTCGAATTCACGCAGCGGCGAGATGAACTCATCATTGTTGGAGCGCGGCTCGACCGGGAACACGTCGATGGCGGCGCCGTGCAGATGCTTGTCGCGCAGGGCGGCGGCCAGTGCTTCGATATCGACCACAGTGCCGCGGGCAGCGTTGATCAGGTAGCTGCCCTGCTTCATGGCACGGATTTCCTTCTCGCCGATCATCCACTTGGTGGCAGCGGTTTCCGGCACATGCAGGGTGACGATGTCAGCCATGCCCAGCAGCTCGGTCAGCGAGCCGACCTGTTGTGCATTGCCCAGCGGCAACTTGGTCACCACGTCATAGAAGTACACCTGCATACCGAGGTTTTCCGCCAGCACCGACAGCTGGGTGCCGATGGAGCCGTAACCAATGATGCCCAGCTTCTTGCCGCGGATCTCGAAGGAGTTGGTGGCGCTTTTCAGCCAGCCGCCGCGGTGTGCCACCGCGTTCTTCTCGGGAACACCGCGCAGCAGTAGGATGGCCTCGGCCAGCACCAGTTCGGCGACAGAGCGGGTGTTGGAATAGGGCGCATTGAACACCGCGACACCCATCTCCCGGGCGGCTTCCAGGTCAACCTGGTTGGTACCGATACAGAAGCAACCGATGGCGACCAGCTTGTGCGCATGCGCCAGCACGTCCGCGGTCAGCTGGGTGCGCGAACGGAGACCGATGAAATGCGCATCGGCGATCGCTTCCTTGAGTTGTTCTTCCGGGAGGGAGCCGGTGTGATAATCGATATTGGTGTAACCGGCTGCCTGCAGAGTGTCGACGGCAGTCTGGTGCACACCCTCGAGGAGCAGAAATTTGATCTTGCTTTTGTCCAGCGAGGTTTTAGCCATGTGTCAGTTACCCGTAATGCTGATGTATGATGGTCCGGCAGGTTTTTCGGCGTTTTCTCCGTCGCTGACCTGTTTCGGAAGCCGCTTATGCTAGCATAATCTCCCTTTTCCAGATGCCTGCGACCCATGAATTGTGTTCAGGCAGCGCATGAATTTTGTTTGAGAGCCGCCATGATCCCAGAAGCCATTATCGAAACCCTGAAAACGTTGGTCGATGCCGACAAGGTTCGCACCGACAGCGCGTCGCTGGACACCTGGGGCCGGGACTGGACCAAGCAGTTCGAGCCGGCGCCGCTGGCCATCGTGTTTCCCAAGAGCACCGAGCAGGTCCAGGCCGTGGTGCGCTTCGCCAATGAACACAAATTGGCGCTGACACCTTCCGGCGGCCGCACCGGATTATCCGCCGCCGCCGTGGCTGCCAATGGCGAGATCGTGGTGTCCTTCGATTACATGAACCAGATCCTCGACTTCAATCCCTATGACCGCACCGTGACCTGCCAGCCGGGCGTGGTTACCGCCCAACTGCAGCAGTACGCCGAAGACCAGGGGCTGTACTATCCCGTGGACTTCGCCTCGGCCGGCTCCAGCCAGATCGGTGGCAACATCGGCACCAACGCTGGCGGCATCAAGGTGATTCGCTACGGCATGACCCGCAATTGGGTGGCCGGCCTGAAGGTGGTGACCGGGAGCGGCGAACTATTGGAATTGAACAAGGGCCTGGTGAAGAACGCCACCGGCTACGACCTGCGCCAGCTGTTCATCGGCGCCGAGGGCACCCTGGGTTTCGTCGTCGAAGCGACCATGCGCCTGGAGCGGGCACCGAAAAACCTCACCGCCATGGTGCTTGGCACCCCGGATTTCGATTCGATCATGCCGGTGCTGCATGCTTTCCAGGGCAAGCTGGATCTGACGGCCTTCGAGTTCTTTTCCGACAAGGCCATGGGCAAGATCATGGCCCGCGGCGACGTGCCCGCGCCCTTCGCGACCGACTGCCCCTTCTATGCCCTGCTGGAATTCGAGGCCGTGAGCGAAGATATCGCCAACCAGGCGCTGGAAACCTTCGAGCATTGCGTAGAGCAGGGCTGGGTGTTGGACGGCGTGATGAGTCAGAGCGAGCAGCAACTGCAGAACCTGTGGAAGCTGCGCGAGTTCATCTCCGAGACCATCTCCCACTGGACCCCGTACAAGAACGACATCTCGGTCACCATCAGCCAGGTACCGGCGTTTCTGCGGGATATCGACGCCATTGTCGGCGAACACTACCCGGATTTCGAGATCGTCTGGTTTGGCCATATCGGCGACGGCAACCTGCACCTGAACATCCTCAAGCCCGACGCCATGCCCAAGGAAGAATTCTTCGCCAAGTGTGCCAGCGTCAACCAATGGGTATTCGATATCGTCAAACGCTACAACGGTTCGATATCCGCCGAACACGGCATGGGCATGACCAAACGCGATTACCTGGGCTACAGCCGCAGCCCCGAGGAAATCGCCGTGATGAAGGCAGTCAAGGCGGTATTCGATCCGAACGGCATCATGAATCCGGGCAAGATCTTTCCAGACTGAGAGGCAACCATGACCTACCAGCATCAGTTCAGTGACGGCACGCCAATCGATTTACCCCTGGGCAAGGTGGTTTGCGTAGGCCGCAACTATGCGGAGCATGCGCGGGAGTTGAACAACCCGGTTCCCAGCGAACCGCTGCTGTTCATCAAACCGGCCACCTCGGTAGTGCCGCTGGCCAACGGTTTCCGCCTGCCGACCGGCCGTGGCGCCGTACATTACGAGACCGAAATCGCCCTGCTGATCGGCACCCCGCTATCCGGCACCATCAGCCCGGCGGATGCCGCGGGCGCCATTGCCGGTGTCGGCCTGGCGCTGGACCTGACCTTGCGCGAGCTGCAGGACCAGCTCAAGGCCAAGGGGCATCCCTGGGAACGGGCCAAGGCGTTTGATGCGGCCTGCCCGCTATCGCCCTTTGTCCGTCTCGAGCAGGCCCCGGCGCTGAATGCCATTCCACTGCAACTGACGATCAACGGCGAGCTGCGCCAGCAAGGCAACAGCGCGGACATGATCACGCCGATCATTGCCCTGCTGCAGCATATCGCCGGTGTATTCACTCTGCTGCCGGGTGATGTGGTGATTACCGGAACCCCCGCCGGGGTCGGCGTGCTGAATGCCGGCGATGAACTGGAGCTGGCGATTCCCGGAGCCCTGCAACAGGCCACCCGGGTAATCGGCTGACCGCCACTGACCGCACCGGGAACTTTCCCGGTCAGCGGGCAGTCTTGACAGCTTTACACCTCCCTCAAGGAACAGCCGTTTGAAACGTTATCTGCTGGCCGCCATTACGCTGTTGATGGTCGCAGGCTACACCTTCCTGCATTCCAATAATCTCGATGTCCTGCTGTGGCAAAGCTGGAAACTCAATCGTCAGCCGATGCCGGAACAAGCCTTTGACCTGGGCCGTTACAAGGTCGATATCGAAGCGCTGCCCATTCCCGAGCTGGAGGACGACCTCTCCGCACTGACCTACAACAGCGACAGCGATACCCTGTTCGGCTTGCTCAATGGTACGCCACTGATCGTCGAGCTGAGCCTGGACGGCAAGCTTCTGCGTAGCATCCTGATCAAGGGCGTGGAGGACATGGAAGGGCTCACCCATGTGTCCGGCGACCGCTATGTGGTTGCCGAGGAACGTCGGCGGCGACTGCTGGAAATCGAGATCCCCGACGATGCCGTGGAACTCGACGTGACCGACGCTCCCAGCCTGACGGTGGCCCTGGACGAAGAGCCGGACAATAAGGGCCTGGAAGGCCTGTCCTGGGATGCCCAGCGCGAGCGTCTGATGGTGGTCAAGGAACGCGACCCGATGCGGGTATTCGTCGTCACCGGCTTTGTCGGGCAACCGGAGGATGCCTCGATCAGCATCCACCTGGAGCCATCGCTGCAGCCTGACAACCTGTTCATGAGCGACCTGTCTTCGCTGTCGGCAGACAGCCTCACCGGCCAGTTGCTGCTGCTCAGTGACGAGTCGCACATGGTGGTGGAATACAGCGCCGACGGCCAGCCGCTCAGCCTGCTGGGATTATGGCGCGGTATGAGCGGCCTGAGCCGGACGGTCCCCCAGGCGGAAGGGTTGACCGTCGACAGCCAGCGGCGCATCTACATCGTCAGCGAGCCAAACCTGTTCTACCGTTTTGCACCCGTCAATCCGTCAGCAGCGCAGCCAGCGACTCCAGCTCGCTCTCGTTGAACACCTGCACCCCGTGGCGGCGTAAAGCCGCCGTGGTGACGCCCTCGCCGGCGACGCGGGAGCCGCTGAAGCTGCCGTCATAGGTTTCATGGTTGCCGCAGGAGGGGCTGCGGGCCTTGAGCACAGCGAATGCGATATTGTGACGACTGACCAGTTCCACTGCGGCAGCAGCGCCGGCGAGGAAGGCGGCGCTGACATCACGCCCATCGACATCCACTACCGGCACCAACCGATCCAGTACCGCCGCGCCCTGCCCGCCTGGAATTTCGGCTGGCGGCCTGGGTGTGGGTAGTCCACCGCTCACTTCCGGACACAGCGCAACCACCCGCCCCTGCGCCTGCCATTGCTGCAGCAGGGAATAGGGGCCGTGGGCACCGCCGTCATAGCGGACCGGCTGGCCCAGCAGGCAGCTGCTGACGAGAATCTTCTGCATATCTGCTCACACCATCAACGGATTGTCCGGGCGCCGCCGGAACCAACCCACCAGACTGGCCCGGTCACGCTGCGCCTGGAGTACTTCATGGGGCAGGCTGTCACTCATGAACACTGCCAGGGTTCCCGCCCGTGGCGGTACATCCATCGCGCCGTCGGGCAAATATAGCCGCAGCTCGCCGCCATCGCCCGGTTGCCACTGGCTGTTGAGATAGAGAACTACCGAGACGGTGCGCAGCGGGTTGTCCTTGAACCGGTCCACATGGCGCTGGTAGCCGGCCCCGGGCGGATAGAGCGCATAATGCGTCTCGAAATTGTCCAGACCGAGGAACAGTGTCCGGTTCAACGCCCAGCGCAGGTCCTCCATGGCCTGCAGATAGGCCGCGGCGGCAGGATTGGGCGGGCAGTCGTCCAACCAGCGGATATGATCGCCGCGGATTTCCGGCACCACCACCTGCTCCCCAGCCCGCCCCACTGCCGCCGGCTGCAGCGCCTCGCTGGCCCACAGGGAACGGCAATTGCGCTCCAGCTCGCCGAGCAGCTCAGCGGGCAATGCGCTCTCGGTTATCGACCAACCGTGCACAGCAAGGCTATCAGCCACACAGACCAGACGGTCGGGCGCAGTGGCAGGGAACTCGGGCATCCTGTTCATACTCAAATCGGGTAGCGGCATCGCCCTGCCACGGACGGGGCACGGCGGACAAGACCCGGGGATCCGGGCGCCGTATAGTGTAAACGGACCGCCTCTTGCGTAACAGCACCCGATACTTCCCTGACTCCATGATTGCGAGGATCCATGCGCCCCTTCCCCCTGTCTTCTCTGTGGTTCATTTTTGCTGCCATGCTGCTGGGCAGCCTGTATGCCGGTTATGCCAGCGCCAGCCCAGCCGAGCTGTATCAACGCTCCGGCATGGCGCAACATCAACAACATTTCCAGGCGGCGCTGCAGAGTGCGCAACAGCGCTATGCCCGGCAACTTCCGCCGGCAGTACAGGAAACCCTGGTACGCAACAGCAGCCAGCGCTTCGAACCCCAGGGCATGCATGATCGCGCCCAGGCGCGGCTGGCCCTGGCCATGGAGCCGGCCGCCATCCAGCAGGCACTGACCTTCTTCAACAGTCCACTGGGAAGCAAAATAGTTTCAGCGGAAACCCGGGCCAGTGCACCGGCCTCGGTCGCAGCCATGCAGCAAGGCCTGCCAGTCCAGCAGCTGAGTCCTGAGCGTCGAGCGCTGATCGAGCGATTGGCCACCCGGTTACCCGCGTTGGAGTTGGGCGTGGAAGTTTCCATGGCGTTGACCGGCCTCGCGGCCCAGAGCGCCAATGATCTGCTCGGCGGGCTGATGAAGATTCCACAGCAAGGCGGCAGCGACAGCCGTGATCGCCTGCGCTCACAGATGCGCCCGAACCTGCCGGATACCCTGGCTTATGTCTATCGCGATCTGAGTGACGATGAGCTGACGCGCTTTGTGCAATGGACGGAGTCTGCCGGTGGGCAAGCCTTCTACCGCGCCACGGAGCAAGCCGTGCGCGATGCCCTGAATCCCTGATGTTGGATTGGGAGCTGCCATGCAGCTCCCGCTCAGTGGCCCAGGCGCTCGCCCAGCCAGTCGAGATACTGCCGGCGATACCTGGGCTTTTCATTGGCCAGGTGATGACGCGCCTCGGGCAGATAGAACAGCTCCGGGGCGTCGAACTTGTCCTGCAGGACCTTGATGTTGTGTTGCCAATCCACCGTCCCATCAGCCTGACCCTGCACGATCAAGGGTCGATGGGAGGCCGGAGTGGCCGTCTCGATGCGCGGGATCCACTTGTCCAGTGCCTGCACCCAGGCGACGGGTAGCACCTGCGCCTGCAGCGGATCATGCTGGCGAATGAACTCGAGGAAATCCACATCCGTGGAGTTGTCGCTGAAGCGCCGCCCCAACTGCTGGATGAAACCGCCCAGCAGCTTGAGACTGAATTGCGAAACGCCCCACTGGCGTGGCCGCACCAGTGGGGCCATCAGAATGGTCTGGCCCGACTGCTCCGGCATCGGCCCATGCAGCAGCCGGTCGATCAGAATCGCCCCGCCGGTGCTCTGTCCGAGGAAATGCCAGGGCGCTGGCAGCTTCCACAACCGCCCCTGCTCGAAAACCCCGTCCAGCACTTGCTGATAACGCAGAAAACAATCGATGCTGGCCCGCTCGCCGCTCGACAGGCCGTGCCCCGGCAGATCGAAGGCCAACACCGCCAGCCGCTGCCCGAGCGCCCAGCGGATCAGGTGTCGGTACAGCCCCATATGGTCGTAATAGCCATGCAGCAGCACCAGCGTGCCGCACGGCGCCGATGGCCGCCAAACCTGCACCGCGACATCGAAGCCGTCCACGGTGATGCGCCCCAGATGTTGCTGCACCTCGGCACTGAAGTCGATACCGTAATAGGCAGCATACTGCCTGGCGGCCGGGTTGAAGGGCTGACCCGGTTCCAGCTCGGGCAACTGCTCGACGAGCGCATCCAGAAAGGATTGATCCATTAACATCCCGGCTTGTCCTGAGGCAGCAGACGGGTAAATCTCTGCCGCTTTAGTCTGATATCGACACAATTCCATGTTTTGAGCATGATTTGCAAACGATCATCATGTAACATGCTGCGTTTCCAAATGCCACGTCCTTATGCGCTATCGCGCAGTATCTCAGCAGAGTGAGAGGTTTTCATGACTGAACGCGTCCAGGTTGGTGATCTCCAGGTTGCCAAGGTTCTTTTCGATTTCATCAACGAACAAGCCATTCCCGGCACCGGTGTACAGGCCGATGCGTTCTGGGCCGGCGTAGATGCACTGCTCCATGACCTGGCGCCCAAGAACCGCGCCCTGCTGGCCAAGCGTGACGAGCTGCAGGCCACTCTCGATGCCTGGCACCAGGAGCGTACCGGCCAGCCCCACGATGCCGCTGCCTACAAGGCGTTTCTCCAGGACATCGGCTATCTGTTGCCTGAACCCGCCGATTTCAAGATCACTACCGAAAACGTCGACAATGAAATCGCCACCATGGCCGGCCCGCAGCTGGTGGTGCCGATCATGAATGCCCGTTTCGCGATCAATGCCGCCAACGCCCGCTGGGGTTCGCTGTACGATGCCCTGTATGGCACCGATGCCATCAGCGAAGCCGACGGTGCCGAAAAAGGCCCCGGCTACAATCAAGTACGTGGCGACAAGGTCATTGCCTTTGCCCGCACGTTCCTTGATGAGGCAGCACCGCTGGCCAAAGGTTCCCATGTAGACGCCACCGCTTATACCATTGATCAGGGTCAATTGCGCGTTGCCTTGAAAGACGGCAGCCAGACCGGTCTCAAGGAAGCCGATAAGTTCGTTGCCTTCCAGGGCAATGCCGCCACTCCCCACGCCGTGCTGCTGAAGAACAACGGCCTGCATTTCGAAATCCAGATTGATCGCGAAAGCCCCATCGGCCAGACCGACGCGGCTGGCGTGAAGGATGTGCTGATGGAAGCCGCCATCACCACGATCATGGACTGCGAAGACTCCACCGCCGCCGTTGATGCCGAAGACAAGACCGTGGTCTACGGTAGCTGGCTGGGTCTGATGAAGGGCGATCTGGCCGAGCAGGTCAGCAAAGCGGGCTCCACCTTTACCCGCACCATGAACGCCGACCGGGTCTACACCCAGGCAGATGGTTCCGAGCTGACCCTGCATGGCCGCTCGATGCTGTTCATCCGCAACGTCGGCCACCTGATGACCAACGATGCGATCATCGACAAGGACGGCTTCGAAGCGCCGGAAGGCATCCTTGATTGCGTGTTCACCGCACTGATCGCCCAGCACAACCTCAAGGGCAACACCAGCCGCGCCAACAGCCGCACCGGCTCGATGTATATCGTCAAGCCAAAGATGCACGGCCCGGAAGAAGTCGCCTTCGCCAACGAGCTGTTCAACCGCGTGGAAGACCTGCTCGGCATGGCGCGCAATACCCTGAAAATGGGCATCATGGATGAGGAACGCCGCACCACCGTCAACCTGAAAGCCTGCATCAAGGCTGCCAGCGAGCGCGTGGTGTTCATCAACACCGGCTTCCTCGACCGTACCGGTGACGAGATCCACACCTCCATGGAAGCCGGCCCGGTGGTGCGCAAGGCTGCCATGAAGGCCGAGAAGTGGATCGGCGCCTATGAAGACTGGAACGTCGATCATGGTCTGAACTGCGGCCTGTCTGGTCGCGCTCAGATCGGCAAGGGCATGTGGGCCATGCCCGATCTGATGGCAGGCATGCTGGAGCAGAAGATCGGCCACCCCATGGCCGGCGCCAACACCGCCTGGGTGCCCTCGCCCACCGCCGCCACCCTACACGCCCTGCACTACCACAAGGTCAACGTGTTCGAGCGCCAACAGGAACTGGCCAAGCGCACCTTCGCCTCGGTGGACGACATTCTCACCATTCCGCTGGCCAAGGACACCAACTGGACCGCGGAAGAGAAGCAGAACGAGATCGACAACAACGTTCAAGGCATTCTCGGTTATGTCGTGCGCTGGATCGACCAGGGCGTTGGTTGCTCCAAGGTGCCGGATATCAATGATGTCGGCCTGATGGAAGACCGCGCGACCCTGCGTATCTCCAGCCAGCTGCTGGCCAACTGGCTGCGCCACGGCATCATCACCGAGCAGCAGGTGATCGATAGCATGCAGCGCATGGCCGAAGTGGTTGATCGGCAGAATGCCGGCGATCCAGCCTACCGCCCGATGGCGCCCAACTTCGATGACAGCGTCGCCTTCCAGGCCTCGCTGGAGCTCATCCTCCAAGGCACCAAGCAGCCCAACGGTTACACCGAGCCGGTCCTGCATCGCCGCCGCCGCGAGCTGAAGGCCAAGCTGGCACGATAAACAACCGCAGCACCCCGAGCCCGGCAGGTTTCCTGCCGGGCTTTTTTGTTTCCGCGGCCTGATCGTGTACGGAACGCGAAAGTGCCGGCCGGGTCTGAGTCTGCATGGATACCGATACCCTGATCAATCTGCTGCAATGGCCAGCCATGGTCGTCACCCTGGTGGCGGCCTGGCTGGTGGGATCACGCCAACGACTGAAACGCCTGGCCGGCTTCGTCTGTTTCATCGCCAGTAATGTGCTGTGGATCATCTGGGGCTGGCACACCCATGCCTGGGCGCTGATCGTGCTGCAGATCGGCCTGTTTCTGATGAACCTGCGCGGCACCCGCAAGAATGCCGAGTCGGCAGAGACCGATACAACATTGACGCAAAAAGGGGCGTCATCATGACGCCCCCATTGTCGCTCACAGACGGCGCTTAATCCTGCGCGGTTCCGGTCGCATAATCCCTGAACTGGACCGATACCGAACGCACCTTGTCAGACGGCCAGTTCGGCACGTTGATTACCTGCTCCTCGCCCCCACCGCGCGGCTGCAAGCGGATCGCAATGATCTCGCCAGCATGCGATGACGCCGGCAGGAACAGGTCCAGCCCGGACATGAAGGGCAAAAGGTGGAACAGCTGATCAGGCTCCGCCAGGTTGCTGCGCTGATCGCTGTTGCGATCATGCAGGAACAAGCTGCTCAATCGCTTCAGCAAGGGTGCCGTCAGCTCGGTTACCACATCGGTCCCATTGACGGTCAGGCGATCATTATCATCACCCTGATCACCCCACAGCTCCTTGTCCCGGCCGATGATGATATTGGTATGTGCCGCGCTGCGATGCAGATACTGGCCAACGCCGGTTCCCGGCAGGGAGGTATTCAGCCGCACCAGGAAACTGTCCTGCGGGTATCCCTCACGGTAGAAATATTGATCATTGCCTGGTTCAGGATGCAGCAGGGCATATTCGAGAACGGCGTCCCGGTCGACCTGCAGCGGTCCCCAATCACCGCTGACTCCGATTCGCTGTGTGTGCAACGGCACGTCACTGAGCCGTACCCCGGTATGCGGGTCGGTCTGGTAGATTTCCAGGGTGGTGCCTTCTGCACCGATATTCTCGGGGAAGATATGCGTCTTGCCGGCGATCCAGACCTGTTGGCCTGCAGCCTGCGGAATGGCAGTTTCGGCCGGCGCCTCACCGTTGAAGAAATGGTACATGCGCTCGAACGACTCCGCCGACGTGGCGACCTCGATGTGACCTACCGGGGCGTCTGCCGCAGGATAGACATTCTGCGCGCCCACTACGGTACGGTCGACATATTGCCCCCACAACGCCAGCGTCGGTACGTCGCCGGGCTGATGATCAACCGCCGCACCGTCGACACTGACATAGCGGGCTACCTTGGCAGCATTGGCCGGTTCGGAGAGATACACCAGGCTGACCCGGGTGCCCATGGAATGGCCAATCAGATTGACCTGCTGCGCTCCTGTGGCGAGCAATAGCTGGTCGATGATGCGGTTGATACTGGCGTTGCGGGCCGCCGCCTGCTCCGGATCGAACGGGTCCTGACCCGTAGCGGTGTTGTATTCATAGACCCCGATATGCGCCAACGGGTAACCGTTGGCGCGCAGGCGCTGGGCCTGGGACTCGAACTGCGACGCCGAGCCTGCGCCGCCATGGATGAACAGCACTGGCAGCCGGTCGTGTTGCAGCTCGGCGCCGTCCAGCTGCGCCAACGAGTCCTGCAGATGTTGCCAGGCCGGCAGCCGCGCGCGCAATGAACGCTCACCGGCACGGCTGTTCTCATCGAAGACGCCCGCTTGGTTGAGCTCGTCCAGCAGACCGGCCACGGCTTGCTCGAAGGCTTCGTCATCGCTGAAGTCAAGGTTCTCCAGGCGATGCTGCTGCGCATACTCGGTCACCTGCTGGTCGATCTCATCGGAGATCTGGATGCCATTGACCAGGTTGCCATCGGCATCCAGGCTCTGCAGCAGCCGGGCCATGTTCACCACAGCGGCATCCGCTGGGTCCGCGTCGGGCAGCAGGTTAATCGGGGTAATGACGCTCTGGCCGGCAGCCGAACCCAGCTGGATACCGCCCACGGCAAAATCGATATTTTCTCCTGGGCGGTAGACGAAGGCGCCCTCGGCACTGGTCCTGCCCTGCTGAGTCTCTGTACTGAACCTCAGTCCGCTCACCGCGCTGTCAATGAAAACCCCTTCGCTCAGCTCATCGGAGCGGGAGTCGGAACTACCCGAGCCGGAAAAACACCCCGCCAGCATGACTGATGCGATACCTATAGCCGACATGCGCAAGCCGCTTGCAGACGGCAGAGACCTCTTGTTCCTGTTCATCACATACCTTCAGTTTTTGTAGTTATTGTCAGGGGTCGCCTCTGGAGCGAGGCAACCATTGTCAATCCGAGACAGCAGACGAGACACTCCATCCTACCGTTTCGACATGGAGCATATATGAGAAGCGGATCACACAAGCCCACATAAACAGAATGAATATTCACTCATCAAGCAGGACAGAAATTACCGACTCGACTAGTTGATAAGGAAGGAAACCAGGGAAGGCGGGAAAGGTGAAGCTGATCAGTCCACCGATTGAAACTGGGCGACCAGCGCAGTCAGGCGGTGCTCCGCCTGCTGCAGCTGTTCGTTCTGCTGGATCTGGGAAACACACAGCGCCAGCGCCGTGGTCACCAGCAATTGGTGCGCATCGCTACCGGCACGCTGCTCGCGGGATTCGTTCAATTTCTGCTGCAGCAGCTCAGTGGCCTGCTGGAACAGCAGTTCCTCGCTCTCGCTGATGCGGAACGAATAATCCTGCCCCAGAAAACTGACTACCCGCACGTTGCTCATGCCTCAGCGCTGACGCCACTGCGCTGCAGAATGGCCTGCAGCCGACCCACCGTGGAGCTCAATTGCTCTTCCTGCTCCATGGCTGCCAATTGCAGACTGTCGTTCTCATCCTTGACCTGCTGCAACTCCTGTTCGAGGCGAGCGATGTTCTCGTTCTGCGCGCGGTTCTGCTCCAGCAGATCGGTAACCAGTCGTTCGAGCTGGGTGAGAGTGGTTTCCAGCATGTCATACCCCCTGGGAAAAAGGCGCAGAGGATATCCCAAAGCGCCCCGCACCACCAGCCGCCCTTCACCGGTCAGCGGGAATGAGTGCCATAGATACGCAGAAAGATATCCACCACTTCGGCGACATGCTGCTGACGATCCACCGCGTTCATCGATTGCTCATGGCCGATCAGCAGGCGAAAGTTGTGATCGCCCTTGAGCAGACAGAAGAAATGGCGCGCCGCATTGATCGGGGTTTCGATCTCCAACTCGCCACGGCCCACCGCCCGTTGCAGCACCTGCACCATGCCTTCGCATACCCGCTGCGGCCCGGCTTCGTAGAACAGTTGCGCCAGCTTTGCATCCTGCCCGGCCATCCGCACCAGCAGACGATGCAGCGCCAGCGACTCAGGACCGTTGATCAGCAGGCAGAACGCATCGCCAATACGCTGTAACAGGATGCGGATATCCGTCTCGGCGGGATGTTCGAAGAACAGCTGCGGCATCTGGCTTTCACAGACATTGCGGATGGCTGCGGCGTACAGGGTGTCCTTGTCGCTGAAATGGCTGTAGACGGTGAGTTTGGAGACCTCCGCTTCCCCGGCGATGGCCTCCATGCTGGTGCCCTCGTAACCGTTGCGCAGAAACAGCGCCTGGGCCGCGTGCAGGATGGCTTGGCGCTTGGCCGGGTCTTTCGGGCGGCCGGGACCGCTGGGGCGTAATTTTTTTTCAGACATGTCTTTAAATACTGGACTGGCGGGTTTGGTATTAATACTATACCTGTCAGTTCAATTATTCCAACTCTGTGACAGGTCGCCGCCCATGTCCCGCCATGCCCTACTCGGCTTTATCGTTCTCGTCCTCACCAGCGCCCTGAGCGGCTGCCGTGAGCCTGAAATCGTCGAAACGCCACCCCGCCCGGCGGTCGTGGTACACCCCCAACCGGCCGAGGCGCAGGTGCAGAGTTATCCCGGTGAAGTACGGGCGCGCTTCGAGCCGGAGCTGGCATTCCGTATCGGGGGCAAGGTCACCAAGCGCATGGTGGATGCGGGTGATCGGGTCCGTAAGGATCAACCGCTGGCCGAACTCGATCCCGAGGACGTGCGCCTGCAGCTGGAAGCCGCGCGGGCGCAGGTGGCAGCCGCCGAGGCCAATGTGCACTTGGCCAGGACCGAGCGCGACCGCTATCGCACGCTGCTGGATCGCCAGATGATCAGCTCTTCGCAATATGATAATGCCGACAATACCTATCGCTCGGCCGCAGCGCGGCTAAAGCAGGCCCGGGCCGAGTTCGATGTGGCGGATAACCAAGCCACCTACAGTGTGCTGCGGGCGCCACAGGATGGCGTTATCGCCCAGCGCGCGGTCGAGGTCGGGCAGGTGGTTGCCGCCGGTCAGCAGGTTTTCGTGCTGGCGGCCGATGGTGAGCGCGAGGCGCTGATCAGCCTGCCGGAAAGCAGCATTGGCCATATCGCCATTGGCCAGGCGGTGGACGTACAACTGTGGTCCCGCCCCGAGGACCGTTTTGCCGGCACCATCCGCGAGCTGTCGCCGGCCGCCGATCCGCTGACCCGCACCTTTGCGGCCCGGGTCAGCTTCAACGCCGATGCGCAGCGAGTCGAGGTCGGTCAGAGCGCCCGCGTCTTTATCCGCCAGTCCGATCAGGTGCCGCTGGCAGTCCCCCTGTCTGCGGTGAGCGCGGAGCAAGGTGAGAGCTTTGTCTGGGTGGTCGATCCGCAAACCCATGCGGTGGTTCGTACGCCGGTGCGTATGGGCAACTATGGTCAGGAGCACGCGACCATTCTCGATGGGCTGCAGGCTGATGATTGGGTCATCGCTGCCGGGGTGCATATGCTGGTCGAGGGCCAGCAGGTGCAGCCGGTGGATCGGCAGAATCGCAGCGTGACACTCGCCGGAGAATAGACATGTCATTCAATCTTTCCGCCTGGGCACTGCGCAACCGCCAGATTGTTCTGTATTTCATGCTGGTGCTGTCGGTGGCCGGGTTCCTGTCCTACGGTGAGCTGGGCCAGAGCGAGGACCCGCCCTTCACCTTCAAGGCCATGGTGGTACGCACCAATTGGCCAGGGGCGACGGCCGAGGAAGTGGCGCGCCAGGTCTCCGACCGGATCGAACAGAAGGCCATGGAAACCGGTGCCTACCAGCAGGTGGTGTCCTATTCCCGGCCCGGCGAATCGACCCTTACCTTCGTCGCGCTGGATACGCTCGACTCCAAGGAAATCCCCGAACTCTGGTATCAACTGCGGAAGAAAATCGGCGACATTCGCCACACCCTGCCACCGGATGTCGTCGGCCCCTTCTTCAATGATGAGTTCGGCACGACATTCGGCAATATCTATGCACTGACCGGTGACGGTTTCGATTACGCCCTGCTCAAGGATTATGCCGAACGCCTGCAATTGCAGCTGCAGCGGGTCAGGGATGTGGGCAAGGTGGAGCTGATCGGCGTTCAGAACGAGAAGATCTGGATCGAGCTGTCCAACCTCAAGCTGGCGACTCTGGGCCTGCCGCTGGCCGCTGTGCAGCAGGCGCTGGAAGAACAGAACACCTTGCACGAGGCGGGCTTCTTCGAGACTGCCGATGAGCGGGTGCGCCTGCGGGTATCCGGACAGTTCGAGACGGTCGAGCAGATCCGCCAGTTTCCCATTCGCATCGGTGACCGCACCTTCCGGATCGATGACATTGCCGACGTGCACCGGGGGTTCAATGACCCCATGGCACCACGCATGCGCTACATGGAGCAGGACGCGCTGGGCCTGGCGGTCTCGATGAAGCCCGGTGGCGACATCCTGGCGCTGGGCAAGACCCTGGAAACCGAATTCGAACGCATGCGCCAGACGCTGCCCGTCGGCCTGCAATTGCACAAGGTATCCGACCAGCCAGAGGCCGTGCGCGAGAGCGTCGGCGAGTTCGTCAAGGTGTTAGCCGAAGCGGTCATCATCGTGTTGCTGGTGAGCTTCTTCTCCCTCGGTCTGCGCACCGGCCTGGTGGTCGCGCTATCGATTCCGCTGGTGCTGGCGATGACCTTCACGGTGATGAACTACTTCAACATCGGCCTGCACAAGATTTCCCTGGGCGCCCTGGTTCTGGCGCTGGGCCTGATGGTGGACGATGCCATCATCGCGGCGGAGATGATGGTGATCAAGATGGAGCAGGGTTTCGATCGCCTCAAGGCGGCCAGCTTCGCCTGGACCAGCACGGCGTTCCCGATGCTCACCGGCACGCTGATCACCGCTGCGGGCTTTCTGCCCATTGCCACCGCTGCTTCGGGGACCGGTGAATATACTCGGGCGATCTTCCAGGTGGTGACTATCGCGTTGCTGGTTTCCTGGATCGCTGCGGTCATCTTCGTGCCCTACCTGGGGTACAACCTGCTGCCCGACATGGCAAAACTGCATGCCAAGAAACACGGCGGCAGCCCAGACGGCCATGACCCCTACGCCACCCGCTTCTACCAACGGGTCCGCAGCACGGTGCAGTGGTGCGTGGTCCACCGCTGGCTGGTGATCGGTGTGACCCTGGGGCTGTTCATCGGCTCGATACTGCTGTTCCGCCTGGTACCGCAGCAGTTCTTCCCGCCCTCGGCGCGCACCGAACTGATGGTTGATCTCACCCTGGCCGAGGGGGCATCGCTCAAGGCCACCCAGGCCCAGGCCGAGCGCCTGGAAGAGCACCTGCGCGAACATCCCGGCATCGACAACTTCGTGGCCTATGTCGGTACCGGCTCGCCGCGCTTCTATCTGCCGCTGGATCAGCAATTGCCGGCGACCAACTTTACCCAGTTCGTCATCAAGACCCACTCGATCGCAGACCGCGAGCAGTTGCGCAGCTGGCTGATGACGTTGCTGGATCAGGAGTTTCCCGAAGTGCGAGCGCGCGTCTCTCGCCTGGAGAACGGCCCGCCGGTGGGTTATCCGATCCAGTTCCGCATATCCGGTGAACACATCGACGAAGTGCGGCGCATCGCCCGAGAGGTCGCTGCCAAGGTGCGGGCGAATCCGGGGGTGGCCAACGTCCATCTCAACTGGGAGGCACCCAGCAAAGTGGTGCTGCTGCAGATCGATCAGGAACGCGCCCGGGCGCTGGGCCTGAGCACCAGCGACGTCTCGGGCTTTCTCTCCAGCCAGTTGACAGGTACCACCGTGAGCCTGTTCCGCGAGGGGGACGAGCTGATCGAGATTGCCCTGCGCGGCACCGTTCAGGAACGCGAGGCGCTACAGCACCTGCCCAGCCTGGCGATTCCCACCGGCGATGGACGCAGCGTAGCGCTGGAGCAGGTGGCGACCCTGGAATACGGCTTCGAGGAAGGTGTCATCTGGCGACGCGATCGCCTGCCGACGGTGACCGTAAGGGGCGACATCCATGGCAGCGAACAGCCGGCCACCCTGGTACAGCAGATCATGCCCAGCCTCGACCCGATCCGAGCCGAATTGCCGGCCGGATACCGCTTCGCAGTGGGCGGTACCGTAGAAGACTCGCAGCGGGGGCAGAAGTCGATCATCGCGGGCATACCGCTGTTTCTGCTGGTGGTGATGACCCTGCTGATGTTGCAACTGCGCAGTATCTCGCGCTCGGTCATGGTGTTCCTCACCGCACCACTGGGGCTGATCGGTGTGACGCTGTTCCTGCTGGCCTTCCGCGAACCTTTCGGCTTCGTCGCCATGCTCGGCACCATTGCCCTGTCCGGCATGATCATGCGCAACTCGGTCATCCTGGTCGATCAGATCGAGCAGGATATCGCCGCCGGGCATGACCGCTGGCATGCCGTCATCGATGCCACAGTACGCCGCTTCAGGCCCATCGTATTGACCGCGCTGGCGGCCATCCTGGCGATGATTCCGCTGTCGCGCAGCGAGTTTTTCGGGCCGATGGCAGTGGCCATCATGGGTGGTCTGACCGTGGCCACGGCGCTGACGCTGCTGTTTCTGCCCGCGCTGTATGCCGCCTGGTTCCGGGTGCGCGAAACCGAAGGGCAGAACTGATGTCCCCGGCCCGCCTTTGTTGTCACTTTCGGCGAATTTGACTACACGGGGCGGGATTAGAGCGACGCAGGAAGCCGAGGCCGAGACCCGAATTTGCGGTCCGGCCCCGGTGTCGCCGATGGATCCTTCGCCTTGGCGAAGGACGACGGGTTCCGGCTATACGCTCGAATACCGCGTGGTAAAGCGCTCCGTGAGTGAAAGGTTAGGAGTTTTTGTTTAGATAAGAACCATACTTGTTTGCATTGCGCCATTCTCGAGTATTGCTGGCATCCCCTTAACGCTTCCCCGTTGTACTGCCAGGAAGCCTCGCAGGAGTGCCACGGTTGACTGCCACCTTCAAATCCATCGATACAGCTACCCATGCCCGGCTGGTTGCCGATATTCGCAGGCAGGGCTTCGCCTGCATCCCCGACTACCTCAATGCCGAGCACCTGGCCCGCCTGCGCAGCGAGCTGTCGACCCAGGCAGTGCAGCACCATGGCAACTATTTCGCCTACCATGGCGGCTCGGCGGTCGAACGCAGCCTGCTGGGTCTGCTGGCCGAATCCACCGAGTTCTGCGCGCTGCTCGACTCCATCCATCGCCTGAGCTGCGCCCGGCCCGCCCATGATCCGGTAATCCGTCAGGTGCTGCGCTGCGTGCAAGGCCAGACCGGCCGACGCGAGTCCAATGCCTTCCATTACGATGCGACTCTGGTCACCGCCCTGGTGCCCATCGAGATTCCTCAGGACGCGGAACAATGTGGCGATCTGCTGATGTTTCCCAATATCCGGCCGGTGCGCTCCAATGCCGCGTTCAACCTGCTGGAGAAGGCGCTGCTGCAGAATCGCCTGAGCCGTGCGCTGCTGGTCGCCGCCATCGCCCGCGGCTGGGCGCGGCCATTGCGGTTGATCCTGCAGCCAGGCAACCTCTATCTGTTCTGGGGCTACCGCACCCTGCATGCCAACGAGCCCTGCAGCCCCACGCACCGCCGGGCCACGGCACTGTTCCATTACGGCGACCCCCACGCCGGCTGCCTGCTGACCCGCATGACCCTGAAACTGACCGAGCGGCGCGCCCGCCGGCGCAGCCGCCCGCCCCTGGGTAACCTCTAGCGACTGGCTGCCTGCAGTCGGGCGCCGCGCCGCTCGACCTGCTGGCCGATAGCGAATTCTGCGCCTGGCGAGCGGACCACCCGCTCCGCGCCATTGGCATCGCGCACTGCATAGGCCCTTTCTTCCAGGCCGCTGGCGGTCTGCAGGCCCTGACCGACGAACAGCCCGACGCCAGCCCCCACTAGCGCACCCAGCGGGCCACCGGCGGCGCCGCCGAGCATGAGGCCGGTGCTCACTCCCAGGGCGCGCCGGCGGTGGTATCGGTGGTCTCGGCGACGATCTCGTCGGCCAGGGCAAGATGGCCGGCGGTGGTCAGCGCCAGGGTCAGTGCGAGGGTGATGATGGATTTCATAGGATTCTCCTGTGGGATGTAAAAGCTCCCGGTTCACCTATCACAAAGCGTGCCACCGCCGGAATTGACCGAAATCAAGGACTTGTCCGCCGCGGGTGGTCATATTCACAACCGTGTTTCAGGTAATGAAAACCCAAGCGTTGTGGATAGGACATGACTCCCAGCCCCGTGCTCACCACCCTTCTCCCGCTGCTGGATGATCTCAGTCGGGATCTGCCCCAGGCCGAACACTACCGGCGCCTGCTGCTGGCGCTGCGCGCCTGTCTGCCGTGCGATGCGCTGGCGCTGTTGCGTCTGGACGGTGATCTGCTAGTGCCGGTGGCAGTGCTGGGACTGAGTCCGGACACCCTGGGCCGCCGCTTCCGGGTGAGCGAGCATCCGCGGCTGGCGCAGGTTCTGGGCAGCCGGGGTGCCATCCGCTTTGCCGCTGACTGCGACCTGCCAGATCCCTATGACGGTCTGGTCGAAGGGACACCGGGGCGCCTGCAGGTCCATGACTGCCTGGGTTGCCCGCTGACCATTGATGACCGCCCCTGGGGTCTGCTCAGCCTGGATTCGCTGGACCCAGCCCGCTTTGGCCATATCGATCTTCCCAGCCTGGAAGCATTCACCCGCCTGGCGGCAGCCACGGTCAAGGCGTGCGAGCGTATGAACAGGCTGACGCGTCAGGCCGAGGATGGGCGAAAGCTCGCGGAAACCTGGCGCCAGGTCGCCAGCTGCGCTACTTCCCGAGAGCTGATCGGTGCCAGCCAGGCCCACCGGCATCTGCTGAAAGAAATCGATCTTGTAGCCAGAAGTGATCTTTCGGTATTGATCAGCGGCGAAACGGGCGTGGGCAAGGAGCTGGTCGCCCAGGCGGTCCATCAGCGATCCGAGCGCCGCAACAAGCCGTTAATCAGCCTCAACTGCGCCGCGCTGCCCGAGTCGCTGGTCGAGAGTGAGCTATTCGGTCATGTGCGCGGCGCATTCTCCGGCGCCACCGGCACCCGCGGTGGCAAGTTCGAGCTGGCCGATGGCGGCACACTGTTTCTCGATGAGGTCGGCGAACTGCCGCTGAGCGTGCAGGCCAAGCTGCTGCGGGTACTGCAGAACGGCCAGTTGCAGCGCCTGGGGTCGGATCAGCAACTGCACGTGGACGTGCGCATCATCGCCGCCACCAACCGGGATCTGGCAGAGGAAGTGCGCGCCGGGCGTTTTCGCGCCGACCTGTACCACCGTCTCGGCGCCTATCCATTGCGTGTGCCCGCGCTGCGTGAGCGCGACGGCGATGTGCTGTTGCTGGCCGGCTACTTTCTGGAACAGGGCCGCACCCGGCTCCAGGCTCCCGGGCTGGGGTTGAGCCAGGCGGCTCGCGACGCCCTGCTGGCCTATGACTGGCCGGGCAATGTGCGCGAGCTGGAGCACCTGGTCAGTCGGGCCATTCTCCGAGCCCGGGCCAGGGGCGCGGGCGCGCCGTTACCGCTGCAGCTGTCTGCGGCGGATCTGGATCTGGCCGCAGTTGTCGCTCCCGCCAGCGTCGCCGCGCAGATCGCCAATGCACAGTTGCCGCATTACGGGCTGCGCCAGGCGGTAGACGCCTATCAGCGCCAGCTCATCGAAACCGTACTGACCCACAATCACGGCAACCTGTCGGCGACTGCCCGTGCCCTGCAGATCGATCGCGGCAATCTGCACCGGCTGGTCCGGCGGCTCGGGCTGGTAGTCACAGGCAGACCCGATCGCCGCGCTGGCTCCGGAAGTGATAGCGATACTCATCAGAAAATTGCCCCGTATTTGACAGGATGTTGATACTGATCAAGTCTTCTTTAACTGGGGGTTATTAGAATGAAAATACTCTTGATATGGAAAGAACTGCTATGAAGTTGTCGATAGTTGCCGCGGTTCTCAGCAGATGGATGCTGGCCATCGGCCTGTTGTTCGCGACCCTGTCACTGGCACCCGTGTTGGCCGCCGATCAATCCCTCATCGATCAACGGATCGAACAGTTCTTCCCCCAGGCGACCGTCATTTCCGAACCGGAAGGCGACTACGGGGTGCGCACGCTCAGCGATGCCGTCGGCACGGTGTACGGTTACGCCTTCGAAAGCATCAACGTGCTCAACATTCCTGCCTATTCCGGCAAGCCGATCAATATGCTGGTGCTGATGGACACCGACGGGGTAATTCAGGACGCCTACGTGCTGGAACACCACGAACCTATCCTGCTGATCGGTATTCCCGAGCAGAAACTGCATGATTTCACTGCCCTGTATGCCGGCGTCAAGGCGGACCAGCGGGTGGTGGTTGGCCGCTCCAGGGATGAGAACGCCATTACCGTCGATGCCGTGTCCGGCGCGACGGTGACGGTGATGGTGGTCAACGAGATCGTCATGCGCGCGGCGCATGACGTGGCCGCATCGCTGGGCCTGGTCAAGGGCAATCTCACCGCCCGCGGCAAGCCGGCGACCGTCCGTGAGGATGTCTACCAGGAGGCCAGCTGGCCTGAGCTGACCGGCGACGGCTCGATCCGCCGACTGCTGTTGAGCAACGCGGATATCAACCGCGCCTTCCAGGGCACTGAAGCCGAGGGTGTCGACGAGGCTCCGGCGGAACGCAGCGAGGAAACCTTCATTGATCTGTATACCACCTGGCTGAACGCGCCGACCATCGGCCGCGCCGTGCTGGGCGACAACCAGTATCGCTTCCTGATGGACGATCTCAAGCCCGGCGAACATGCCTTCGCGGTGCTGGGCAGCGGCCAGTATTCGTTCAAGGGCTCGGGCTATGTGCGCGGCGGCATCTTCGACCGGGTACAGATTCGTCAGTTCGGCAACATCCACAGCTTCCGCGACCTGGACCATATCCGCCTGTATGACGTGATGGCCGAGGGCGCCCCGCCATTCCAGGAAATGGCCATCTTCATCCTCCGTGAAGATGCCGGCTTCGATCCCGGCACGCCCTGGACCCTGGAGCTGCTGGTACGTCGCCAGACCGGCCCGGTGGACAGCATCTTCGTCAGCTTCGAGCTGCCCTATGAAACGCCCGAGCAATACATCGAGCGCCCAGTGCCCACGCCCGAGGAACTGCGCGCCATCGAGGAAGCCAATCGCCCGGTGTGGGTCAACATCTGGTATCAGAAGAGTTTCCAGGTCGGAGTGATCCTGGCCGCCCTGCTGCTGTTGACCGTCATCCTGTTCTTCCAGGACAACTTCGCCCGGCACCCGAATTTCCTGCGCTGGTTGCGCCACGGTTACCTCACCTTCACCGTGGTGTTCATCGGCTGGTATGCATTGGGGCAATTGTCGATCGTCAACGTGCTGACCTTCGCCCATGCGCTGTTCACTGATTTCCGCTGGGAGCTGTTCCTCAGCGACCCGGTGATCTTCATCATCTGGACCTTCACCGCCGCCAGCATCCTGCTGTGGGGCCGCGGCGTGTTCTGCGGCTGGTTGTGCCCCTTCGGGGCATTGCAGGAGCTGATCAACGAGATCGCCCGCAAACTGAAGATTCCCCAGTACGAGCTGCCTTTTGCCGTACATGAACGACTGTGGGCCATCAAGTACATCATCCTGCTGGTGCTGTTCGGCATCTCGCTGGAATCGATGATGATGGCCGAGAAGGCCGCCGAGGTGGAGCCCTTCAAGACCGCCATCACCCTGAAGTTCGATCGCCAATGGTGGTTCGTGCTGTACGCGGTGATTCTGCTGGTGATCAACATCTTCACCCGCAAGGTGTTCTGCCGCTATATCTGCCCGCTGGGCGCGGCCCTGTCGGTCACCAGCCGGGTGCGCCTGTTCGACTGGCTCAAGCGTCGCAAGGAGTGCGGCAACCCCTGCCAGCTGTGCGCCAAGGAGTGTGAGATCCAGGCGATTCACCCCGATGGACACATCAACCACAACGAGTGCCATTACTGCCTCGATTGTCAGATGACCTATCACAACGAGAACAAGTGTCCTCCGCTGATCCTCAAGAACAAGCGCAAGACACGTGGAAAGAAAGCGCCGGACGAGCAGTTGATTCCGGTGGTGCAAGTAGTCGAACCCTGACCCGCAAGGTCAACGAAGATGGCCCAATAAGGAGCTGAACATGAGCGACAACCCCAAAAACCTTCCGGCCAACCCGGAATCCAAAGGACTGAGCCGGCGCGGCTTCCTCGGCGCCAGCGCGATGACCGGGGCGGCGGTAGCGGCTACGGCCTTCGGCGGTGCGGTGATGAGCCGCGAAACCTGGGCCCAGGCGGTCAGTGACGCCCAGAAGAAGGCGCAGGCCAAGATTCATGTCGGCCCCGGCGAGCTGGATACCTACTACGGTTTCTGGTCCGGCGGTCACCAGGGCGAAGTGCGGGTCTTCGGTGTGCCCTCCATGCGCGAGCTGATGCGTATCCCGGTATTCAACGTCGATTCCGCCACCGGCTGGGGTCTGACCAACGAGAGCCGTGCCATATTGGGCGACAGCGCGAAGTTCCTCAATGGCGACTGCCACCACCCGCACCTGTCCATGACCGATGGCAAGTACGACGGCAAATACCTGTTCATCAACGACAAGGCCAACAGCCGTGTGGCGCGTATCCGTCTGGACATCATGAAAACGGACAAGATCACCACCGTGCCCAACGTGCAGGCCATCCACGGTCTGCGCCTGCAGAAGGTGCCGCACACCAAGTACGTGTTCTGCAACGCCGAGTTCATCATCCCGCATCCGAACGATGGCAAGAATTTCGCCATGGATGACGAGAACAGCTACACCATGTACAACGCGATCGACGCGGAAACCATGGAAGTGGCCTGGCAGGTCATCGTCGATGGCAACCTCGACAATACCGACGCCGATTACACCGGTCGTTTCGCCGCCTCCACCTGCTACAACTCGGAAAAGGCGCTGGATCTGGGCGGCACCATGCGCAATGAGCGCGACTGGGTGGTGGTATTCGACGTGGAGGCCATCGAAGCTGAACTGAAGGCCGGCAACTTCATCACCTTGGGCGACTCCGAGGTGCCGGTGCTCGACGGCCGCAAGAAGGATGGCCAGGACAGCAAGGTCACTCGCTACATTCCAGTACCGAAGAACCCCCACGGCCTGAATACCTCTCCTGACGGCAAGTACTTCATCGCCGCCGGCAAGCTGTCGCCCACCGCCTCGATCATTGCCATCGACAAGCTGCCTGACCTGTTTGCCAACAAGTTCGAAGATCCGCGCGAGGTCATTGTCGGTGAGCCCGAACTGGGTCTGGGGCCGCTGCACACGACCTTCGACGGCCGCGGCAACGGCTACACTACCCTGTTCATCGACAGCCAGGTGGTCAAGTGGAATATCGAAGAAGCGATCCAGGCCTACAATGGTGAGAGCGTCAATTACATCAAGCAGAAGCTGGATGTGCATTATCAGCCGGGCCATACCCACGCATCACTGACCGAAACCTCCGAAGCCGATGGCCAGTGGCTGGTGGTCCTGAGCAAGTTCTCCAAGGACCGCTTCCTGCCAACGGGCCCGCTGCATCCCGAGAATGACCAGCTGATCGACATCTCCGGTGAGGAAATGATCCTGGTGCATGACGGCCCCACCTTCGCCGAACCGCACGACTGCATCATGGCGCGCCGCGATCAGATCCGCACTAAGAAGATCTGGGACCGCAACGACCCCTTCTTCGCCGATACCGTGAAGATGGCCGAGGCCGATGGCATCAACCTGACCAGCGACAGCAAGATCATCCGCGACGGCAACAAGGTCCGGGTGTACATGGTGTCGATGGCACCGTCCTTCGGTATCAACGAGTTCACCGTCAAGCAGGGCGACGAAGTCACCGTGATCATCACCAACATTGACCAGATCGAGGACGTATCCCACGGCTTCGTCATGGTCAACCATGGTGTGAGCATGGAGATCAGCCCGCAACAGACCTCGTCGATTACCTTCACCGCCGACCAGGCCGGGGTGTATTGGTACTACTGCAGCTGGTTCTGCCATGCTCTGCACATGGAAATGTGTGGTCGCATGCTGGTCGAGCCGACGTGATGCGTTGCCCGGCGCCTCCATCGACGCTCCGGGCATCAGCATAAAGCGGTTGTAGGAGCGGTCTTGACCGCGAAGCCTTTCGTCAGGCCCGTTCGCGGCCAAGGCCGCTCCCACATAAGCCCGGCCCGGAAAAAGCAAGATCCGCCTAAGGGCGCGCATTCCAAGCGGCATAAGGAAACAGCATTGTTCGAGCATCAGGCCATACGCTGGCGCCTCCCGGCATTCATATTGTTGTGCGGCCTCGGCACGACGGTACGTGCCGCCCCTCAACCCTTATCTGCCCTGCCACTTCAACCCGCCGCCGATGGCTGGGTGCTCCCCGCAGGAGACCATGTCGGCCCGTTCATCATCGACCAGCCCATTACCCTGCGCTGCGCCGAGGGCGCGGTGCTCCAGTCGGCAGGCCAGGGCAACGTCCTGACCATCAGCGCGAGCGATGTCACCATCAAGAATTGCGATTTGCGCAACTGGGGACACAACCTGACCGACATGAACGCGGCCATCTTCGTCGAACAGACGGCCCATGACGTGGTATTGCGCAACAACCATCTGCGCGGACCGGGGTTCGGTATCTGGTCGGATAGCACGCGCAATCTGCGGGTCGAGCGCAATCTGGTCGAGGGCGATCCCGAGCTCCGCTCCCAGGATCGTGGCAACGGTATCCACCTGATCAATACCAACGAGGCCACTGTTATCGACAATCGCGTGTTGAACACCCGCGACGGCATCTACCTGGGCAACTCGAACAACAACCTTATTCAGGGCAACCTGATGGAGGACCTGCGCTTCGGCATCCATTACATGTTCTCCCAAAGCAACCGGGTGATCGACAACACCACCCGCCGCACCCGCACTGGCTACGCGCTGATGCAGAGCCGCATGCTGACGGTCGAGAACAACCGCTCCGAGGATGACCGCAACTACGGCATCCTGATGAACTTCATCACCTATTCCACGATCAGCAACAACGTCGTGTCCAACGTCCAGCGTGGCCAGACCGGCGACGACAGCATGATCAAGGGCGGCGAAGGCAAGGCGCTGTTCATCTACAACTCGCTGTTCAACACCATCCACAACAACCACTTCGAACGCAGCAACCTGGGCATCCACCTCACCGCCGGATCGGAGAACAACAAGATCAGCAGCAATGCCTTTGTCGGTAACGAACAGCAGGTCAAATACGTCGCCACCCGCACCCAGGAATGGTCGGTCGAGGGCCGCGGCAATTACTGGAGCGATTACCTGGGTTGGGACCGGAACGACGACGGCCTGGGCGACGTACCCTATGAGCCCAACGACAACGTCGACCGCCTGCTGTGGATGTACCCGCAGGTGCGGCTGCTGATGAACAGCCCGGCCATTCAGTTGCTGCGCTGGGTACAGCGGGCCTTCCCGGTCATCAAGATGCAGGGCGTGCAGGACAGTCATCCGCTGATGCAGTTGCCCACCACCCATCTGACTCAACGAACACAGGAATCCCCTTGATGAATGCGGTTGAAATTCGCGGCGTCAGCAAACGTTACGGCAAGGTGACCGCGCTGCGCCAATTGGATCTGCAACTGGCGCCGGGCGAAGTGCTGGGCCTGTTCGGGCACAATGGCGCCGGCAAAACCACCACCATGAAACTCATCCTCGGCCTGCTTACGCCCACCGAGGGGCAGGTGCAGGTACTGGGCGGCACGCCGAACACCCCGGACATCCGCCGCCAGCTTGGTTATCTGCCGGAGAACGTGATGTTCTACCCGCAGCTGACCGGCCGCGAGACCCTGCATCACTTCGCCCGCATCAAGGGCGCCGCCGGCCAGCAGGCCGATGATCTGCTGGAACAGGTCGGGCTGGCCCATGCCGTCGACCGACGGGTCAAGACCTATTCCAAGGGGATGCGCCAGCGTCTGGGACTGGCCCAGGCACTGCTCGGCAACCCGCAGCTGCTGCTGCTCGATGAACCCACCGTGGGGCTGGACCCGATCGCCACCCAGGATCTGTACATCCTCATCGATACCCTGCGCCAGCAAGGCACCAGCGTGGTGCTCTGCTCCCACGTGCTGCCAGGGGTGGAAGCCCACATCAACCGCGCTGCCATCCTTGCCGGTGGTCAGCTGGAAGCCAGCGGCACCCTGACCAGCCTGCGCAGCGAAGCCGGTCTGCCGTCACGTATTCGCGCCAGCGGCCTGCAGCATCGGGAGCAATTACTGCAGAGCCTGGGCGCAGAGGGCCAGACCCCACGGCCGCTGGGCAGCGACAGTATCGAGCTGGTCGGCAGCAGCAGCGGCAAGATCGCCCTGCTGCGCCAATTGCTGGAGCAGGACCAGCCCAGCGATATCGAGATCATCCAACCCTCGCTGGAGGATCTGTACCGTTACTACACCGACCGTGCAAAGCAGGCGCAGGCCGCGGAGGGCAAGGCATGAATCAGATCTGGAATATTGCCCGCAAGGAACTGAGCGACGGTCTGCGCAACCGCTGGTTGCTGGCGATCAGCCTGCTGTTTGCGGCGCTGGCGGTGGGCATCGCCTGGCTCGGCGCGGCGGCCTCGGGGCAGTTGGGCTTTACCTCGATCCCGGCGACCATCGCCAGCCTGGCCAGCCTGGCGACCTTTCTGATGCCGCTAATCGCCCTGCTGTTGGCCTATGACGCCATCGTCGGCGAGGACGAGGGCGGCACCCTGATGTTGCTGATGACCTACCCCATCGGCCGCGGCCAGATCCTGCTCGGCAAGTTCGTCGGCCACGGCCTGATCCTGGCGCTGGCGGTGCTGATCGGTTTCGGTTGCGCGGCGGTGGCCATCGCCCTGCTGGTCGAGGATATCGAGGTCGGCCTGCTGGTCTGGGCATTCGGCCGCTTCATGCTGTCCTCGACTCTGCTGGGTTGGGTCTTCCTGGCGCTGGCCTATCTGCTGAGCAGCATGGTCAGTGAGAAATCCAGCGCCGCCGGCATGGCCCTGGGCGTGTGGTTTCTGTTTGTGCTGGTGTTCGATCTGGCGCTGCTGGCACTGCTGGTATTCAGCGAAGGCGAGTTCAATCCCGACCTGCTGCCCTGGCTGTTGCTGCTCAACCCGACTGACATCTACCGGCTGATCAACCTGTCCGGCTTCGACGGCGCCAATGCCATCGGCGTACTGTCGCTGGGCGAGGATCTGCCCATCGGTGGCGCCCTGCTCTGGCTGTGCCTGCTGGCATGGGCCGGCCTGGCGCTGCTATTGGCCTATATTGCATTTCGGCGCCGTGCCGCCTGATCAGAAAACCAGAATAGGAAAACTGTCATGAACATGAGTTACAAATCTGGCCTACGCACCGCTCTGCTGATGCTGTTCGCGCTCACCCTCACCGCCTGCGGTGAACAGGAGGAGGCGCCGGTGAAGCTGGACCCGGTCGCCTTTCACGAGGCCGATGAGTGCCACGTGTGCGGGATGATCATCGCGGACTTCCCCGGCCCCAAAGGCCAGGCAGTGGAGCGCAATGAGGTGAAGAAATTCTGCTCCACTGCGGAAATGCTGAGCTGGTGGCTGCAACCGGAGAACCGCATTCTGGATGCCCGACTCTATGTGCATGACATGGGCCAGAGTCAGTGGGATCAGCCCGACGACGGCCATCTGATCGACGCCCGGAAAGCCTGGTACGTATCCGGCACGCCACTGAAGGGCGCCATGGGTGCGTCCCTCGCGTCCTTCGCCGACCAGGCTGCCGCCGAGGCATTGGCCGCGGAGCACAACGGCACGGTGCTGCACTTCGACGAGATCGATCAGGACGTTCTGCAGCAGGCCGCAGCGGCGCAACATGGTGATATCCACGACATGATGCAGCAGGGCGATATGCACGATATGGGTGACATGATGCAAGGCGACATGCATTGACCAAGCAAGACAACCACGCCGGCCACCGTGGCCGGCCAACAGGGCAAGGGGAGTAACTCGAGATGATGGGCATCAGTATCTGGCAACTTCTGATCATTCTGCTGATCGTGGTCATGCTGTTCGGCACCAAGCGCCTGCGCGGGCTGGGTAACGACGTCGGCAGCGCCATCAGCGGTTTCCGCAAGGCGGTCAACGACGGCGAAAACAGTCCCCAGGCACTGGAGGCGGAAAAGCTCAAGAGCCAGCAATAATGGCTACCAGCGAGCCGCGACAAATTGCCACTATGGCTCATGTCATGGTTACCTCGGCCGATATAGCAGGAAAGGAATCGATCGGCAGAGGTGACCATGTGGTGGCGCAGCAAGAACGACGAAGTACAGGCTCTGCAACAGGACAAGCAACGGCTGGAAGCCGAAGTGGCCAGACAGGCCTGCCATATCGCCCAACTGGAACGGCAACTGGCCGAGCGCGAGCAGGGTGATCAGCGCCAGCTGCGCTACTACCGCCACGTCTCCGGCAACCTTATCCGCTTCAGCACCTCGGTCACCCACCTCGGCGACTCCTTCGAATATCTGGCCGGTCAGCTCAATCGCGACCGCGAGCATGCCGCCCAGGTAGCCAGCGCCGCGCTGAGCAACCAGCAGCGCTTCGATGAGCTGCGCCACAAGGCGACCGCCATGGAAAGCGGGCTGATCGGCGCCTCGAACCAGGTCGAGACGCTGTCCGAACACTCCGCGGAGATCAACGGCATCGTCGATCTCATCGGCGGCATCGCCAGCCAGACCAATCTGCTCGCCCTCAACGCCGCCATCGAAGCCGCCCGCGCCGGTGACGCCGGGCGCGGTTTTGCTGTGGTGGCCAGCGAGATCCGCCACTTGGCTGAGCGCACTGCCCAGGCTACCAGCGACATCGTCGCCCGGATCGATGAGCTGCAGCACATCACCGGCGCGGTGCAGCAGTACATCCAGTCCCAGGGCGCGCTGGCCGAGGACTTCAGCCGCACCACCCAAGATGCCGTGGCCGGCATGGACGTGTTGCACGGTCTGGCTGGGGAAATGCAACGCGGCATCGAGACCTCGGCCTTCCGCGCCGGGGTTGAACTGGCCAACCTGGATGAGCTGTCACTCAAGTTCGTGGTCTACAACCACCTGCTGGGCCAGCGCGGCGCGCCCTTGCCGGCTCTGCCCAGCGAGCGCGAATGCCGCTTCGGCAGGTGGTACTACGGCGACGGCAGCCAGAGCATCCAGCAATTCCAGCACTTCCGGGAGATCGAACGGCCGCATACCGCGGTACACAGCGAGGGGCTCGCGGCCATGCGCTGTTTCAACGAGGGCTCGCTGGAGACTGCCGTGCAGCATCTCGGCGAGATGGAAGAAGCCAACCTGGCCGTGATGCGCATCGTCGCGGAGGTGATGACGGCCTTCGAACAGCGCCAGGCTGCCGTCTGAGCGGGCCACCGCGACAATAAAAGTCCGAATCTTTGCCCTCCCTGCCCGTCCAACAGGTACAGGATCACCAGTGGAGAAACAGAGATGAACGACACGCAGAATTACGTCTATCAGAAAGAAGGCTGCCCCTTTGCTGACAAGGCCACCGCACTGCTGGACAAGCATCGAGTACCCTACCGGGTACATGTGTTCGCCGATGCCACCGAGGAGCAACTGTTCAAGGAGGAACAAGGGGTCGATACCACCCCGCAGATCTTCCTCGACAGCCAGCGTATCGGCGGTTACGACGAGCTGGTGGCGCATTTCGGTGAACAGCCGGAGGCGGAGTGATAGAGGCGACCGCGCCAACTATCTCGCCAGTGAACAAACCCGACGAGTGGCCTATTGCCTTTGGGTTTCAGATGATTGATGCTCTCGGGGGTCAGCTTCGCTGAATGCGCCGCATCAGCGACACCTACAGGGAGAACAAGAATATGCTCAGAGCATATCTGGATATGGAGTTCACCAGTCTCGCCAGTCATGCGCGATTGATCAGCCTGGCGCTCGTGACCAATGACGGTCGCGAGCTGTACCTGGAGCTGATCGATAACTGGGAGGTGGATGACTGTTCGGGATTCGTCCGGGATACCGTGCTGCCCAAGCTCGATCTGCTATCCCACGGCCTGACTACCAGCAAGGCGCGCCAGCGCCTGCGCACCTTCCTCGCCGCCATCGCTCCGGTGGAAATTCTCACCGCTTCGCCCCATTGGGATCGGCCTTTGCTGGACTGGCTGCTGGGCGCCGATGGGCTACCCTTGAATGTGCGCATGCGCGCCATTGCCACCGCCCCGATCAGCGGGGATGACATGCTGGAAGTGCCGCATCATGCGTTGGCGGATGCGCGCCTGTTTGCCGGCCAGGTCGAGCGCGCCTGCATGGCATGATCATCGCAACCGGGGGTTGCGCGGGTCTGGTGAAGAAACCCGGCCGGCGATCACGATGGGGCCCTCTCGATGACACAGCCATGGCCGCTCCCCTGGGAGCCCGACCCGCAATATCGCAAACGCGTGGCGTATTTCTCCATGGAATACGCCATCGACCAGCCATTGAAAATCTATTCGGGCGGGCTGGGGTTTCTGGCCGGCTCCCATATGCGCAGCGCCTTCGACCTGCGGCAGAACCTGATCGGCATCGGCATGCTGTGGAAGAACGGCTACTACGACCAGGTCCGCCATGATGATCAGAGCATGCGGGTGCAGTTCCAGAAGAAGTATTACCCGTTCCTGGTCGAGACCGGTATATGCGTCCCGGTCACCGTCAATGGTCATCAGGTCTGGGTCAAGGCATTGCGGCTGCCGCCGGAGGTCTTCAACACCGCCCCGCTCTACCTGCTGACCACCGATATCCCCGAGAACGACTATCTCGCGCAGACCATCACCCACCGCCTGTATGACACCGAACCATCGACCCGCATCGCCCAGAGCATAGTGCTGGGGCTGGGCGGCGCCCGGGTGGTTGAGCAGCTGGGTGGCGCCGATATCCACCATTTGAATGAATCCCATGGTCTGCCACTGGCCTTTCACCTGCTGGCGCGGCTGCAGGACAGCCAGGCAGTGCGCCGCCGCATCGTCTTCACCACCCACACTCCGGAGAAGGCCGGCAATCCCGAACATGACATGGACTTTTTGCGGCAGATGGGGTTCTTCGGCGAGCTGTCCGAAGCGCAGGTTGCCGAGCTGACCGGCATGCGCGGCGCGCGTTTCAGTCACACGCTGGCAGCACTGCGCCTGGCCGGCCGGGCCAATGGCGTGTCGCGGCTGCATGGGGAGGTCGCCAATCGCATGTGGGGTAACGAGCCGGGGATCCGCCCGATCAGCTCGGTGACCAACGCCCAGAATGCGCGATTCTGGCAGGATCAGGCATTGCGCCAGGCAGTGGAACAGGATGATGACGCCGCCCTGGTCCATCGCAAACGGGAGCTCAAGCGCCAGCTGTTTCAGGTGGTGGCGGACCAGACCGGCAAGCTGTTCGACCCGGAGGTGCTGACCATTGTCTGGGCCAGGCGCTTCGCCGCCTACAAGCGGGCCGATCTGCTGCTGCATGACGTTTACCGCTTTTGCCGATTGATCGAGCAGCAGGACCGTCCAGTGCAGCTGATCTGGGCCGGCAAGCCCTTCCCCTTCGATCAAGCCGCCATCGACCTGTTCAATCGGCTGATACGGCTGTCCTACAAGACCGCGCGCTGCGCGGTGCTGACCGGTTATGAAATCCAGCTGTCACGGCTGCTGAAACAGGGCGCGGACGTATGGCTGAACACACCCCAGCGGTTGCGCGAAGCATCCGGCACCAGCGGCATGACCGCGGCAATGAATGGCGCGGTGAACTTGTCGATCAGCGATGGCTGGGTGCCTGAATTCGCCCGCGACGGACTCAACTGCCTGCTGATCCCCGATGCCGATCCCACATTGGATGTCGCCGCGCAGGACGCAGCGGACTATTCTCAGTTGATGAACATCATTGAGCATCGGGTCCGGCCGTTGTATTACGACCAGCACGAACACTGGCTGTCACTGGTCAAACAAGGCATGCACGACGTGCTGCCCCGATTCGATTCCGACCGGATGGCAGACGAGTATTATCGGACTATGTATGGGCAATGAGCTCCGGAGGCGAACATGGCAACGGGCTGGGCGCAGGACGGTGCAGTACAGGAGCAGATCGATGACACCATCAAGGACGCGGTCGAGCGGGCACGCAGCAGGTTGCCGGCGGGCGAAAGCCGCAGCCACTGCGAAGAATGCGAGGCGGTCATTCCCGAGGCACGCCGTAAGGCGGTGCCCGGAGTACAGCTGTGTGTGGAATGTCAGGCTGCCCGGGACCGCGAGCTGCAAGAAGCCGGTGGCTACAACCGTCGCGGCAGTAAAGATAGCCAGCTCCGTTGATTGGTGCCCGCCAGAAGGTGTCGCCCGTGAGCCTTGAACAGGGCCGGCCGCTGTTATCACTGACCGGTGGCGAGCCGCTGTTCATGGTGATGAACGCCGGGTCGGGCAAGCATGACAGCACCGAGATCCAGGCGACCATTCAGGCGGCCTGCGAACGGGCCGGTCGCCGCTGCCAGTTGCTGCTGGTGGAGCGAGGCAGCGAGTTGCAGCGGGCTGCCGAACGGGCCGTACATTTGGCTCGGGAGCAGGCCGGAGCGGTCGTCGCCGTGGGTGGCGACGGCACCCTGCACGCCGTCTGCCAGGCGGTGGTCGGGCAGCAAGTGCCTTTTGGCATATTGCCGCAGGGCACATTCAACTACTTCGGCCGCGCCCATGGTATTTCCCAGGATCTCAAACAGGCACTGCAGCAGTTGTTCGATGCGCGGTTGGCACAGGTCAGTCTCGGCCGACTCAATGGCCGCTACTTTCTGGTCAATGCCAGCTTGGGATTATATCCCCGCCTGCTGGAGGACCGCGAAGCCTACAAGCAGCGTTATGGCCGCAGCCGCCTGGTAGCACTGTGGTCGGCATTGGTGACCCTTACCCGGGCGCACCGACAGCTGCATATCCAACTGGATTATGCCGGCCGGCATCGGCAGCTGCGCACGCCTACTCTGGTGGTATGCAACAACCCCCTGCAGCTGGAGCATATCGGCGTCGATCCGCAGTTGCCGGAAGATGCCGATCACCTGGTGGCCCTGACTTCGCGACCAGTTGGGACCCTGGCGCTGTATGGCCTGTTGCTACGGGGATTGCTGAGCCGTATGGGTGAAGCGGAGCAGGTCTCCAGCATCGGTTTCGAGCGGATGACCGTGCATCTCGGCTGGCGCCCCCGCCTGGTCAAGGTAGCCATGGATGGCGAAATCTTCCGTATGCGTACGCCGCTTGAGTTCAGTCTCGCTGCCCGATCATTGCCGCTGATGATTCCCCGTACCGCTCCGCCACCGGACCATCCATGAGTAGAATTCTGCATCTGTCGGATCTGCATTTCGGCACCGAAGACCCGAGGGTGGTCCAGGCGCTGCTGCAACTGGCCGAAGAGCAGCGTCCGAGTCTGTGCCTGCTCAGTGGCGATATCACCCAGCGCGCGCGGCGCAGCCAGTTCGCTGCCGCTGGCGCCTTCGTCCATCAACTGCCGGCGCCAGTGCTGGCGATACCCGGCAATCATGACTTGCCGCTGTTCAACCTGCCGCTGCGGCTGCTGAACCCCTATGGCAACTATCGGAGGGTGTTCGGCGAATCACTTGCGCCAGAGCTGGTGCGGGACGATGTGTTGGTGATTGGCGTCAACAGCACCCGCGCGGCGCGGCACAAGAATGGCGAGGTGTCCGCAGAACAGATCCAGCAGGTAGCGCGGCGGCTGCAGCAGGCCAAGCCGGATCAATTGCGCGTGGTCATGCTGCATCATCCGGTGTGTGCGATTCAGCCATCGGATCTGACCAACCTGCTGATCGGTCGCGAACAGGCGGTACCGGCCTGGGTCGATGCGGGGATGGATCTGCTGCTGGCCGGTCACATTCACCTGCCCTATCGGTTGCCACTGGCCGGCAGCGGTCAGCGCCAGGCCTGGTCGCTCCAGGCCGGCACCGGGGTGTCGCAACGGGTGCGCGGCAGCATTCCCAATTCGGTCAACTTCATCGACTATGGATCAACCAATGGCCAGCGCTGGTGCCAGGTCACGCGCTGGGACTACGCCGTGGAGCAGGCACGCTTTCTGGCGCACGAACGGCAGTCGCTGCCGCTGCACGGCAGCGATTGAGCCTCACACCTCGGCGTTGTGGTAGATGTTCTGCACGTCCTCGACATCATTGAGCATGTCGATGAAACGTTCGAACATCGGCATATCCTCTTCGCTGATCGCTGTCGAGGTCTGCGGCAGGAACTGGATCTCATCCACCTCGAAATCGATCTCGCCCAGAGCCTCAGTCAACGCCTGACGCGCCTTGGCATATTCGGTGTTCGGGGTGAACACGGTGATGACACCGCTCTCGTTTTCGATATCGGTCACATCCACGTCCGCCATCATCAGGGCTTCGAGCACGGCTTCCTCATCATCGCCCTTGAATGCCAGAATCGCGCAATGATCGAACATGTGGCTGACGCTGCCGGGGGTGCCCATCTTGCACTTGGTCTTGGTGAAGCAATGGCGCACGTCAGCGATGGTCCGGTTGGGGTTGTCGGTCAGGCAATCGACAATGACGATGCAGTTGCCTGGCCCGAAACCTTCATAACGTGCCACGGCGAAATCTTCACCGCCGCCGCCCTTGGCCTTGTCGATGGCCTTGTCGATAACGTGGCCCGGTACCTGGTCCTTCTTGGCGCGGTCAATCAGCCCGCGCAGGCTCAAATTGCCGTTGGGATCGACACCGCCGGACTTGGCGCAGACATAGATCTCACGGGCATATTTGCTGTAGACCTTGGTTTTGGCATCGGCCGTTTTGGCCATGGATTCTTTGCGGTTTTGGTAAGCGCGTCCCATCGTGCAACCCCGAATTCAGAAAAAGCCGATTTTACGCCAGTTTATCCTGAAGTTTGACCGTTTTTTCCCTGCAGCCCCGATAGATAAAACTGGAACCCAAGCCGTCGGGCCAAGTCTGACTCTGTAACATCCTGTCAAACACCGAGATTCATCATGCCTTTAGCTGGATTGATCAGATCCGCGTTGCCGCTGGGCCTGATGTTGCTGATCCTGACGCTGCAAGGTTGCGACCACTGGCCGGCCGACCCGCGTGATTCCCTGACTACCGCCATTGAGCGCGGCACCCTGAAAGTCGGTGTCGTGGCCAACCCACCCTGGGTCAAGATCACCGATCCGGAAGCTCCCACAGGCTTGGAAAGCCAGCTGATAACGGAGTTCGCCCGGGAACTGGGCATGACGGTCGACTGGCGTACCGGGGGCGTGGAAGAACAGATCGAGGCCCTGAAGTCATTCGAGCTGGACCTGCTGATTGGCGGCTTCACCGCGGCCAACCCCTGGAAGGCCGAGGTCGGCAATACCTTTCCCTATTACACCGAACGGGTGCTGATCGGCAGCCGGGGGACGCCCCCCTCGGCGATTGATGGACAGACCATTGCGATACTGCCAGACACCAACCTGGCCCCCCAGTTGCGCAAGCACAACGCCATCAGCGAGATACGCGAGACATTGGCAGATAGCCCCAACCCGGTCGCCACCGCGCAGTGGCGGCTCAGCGGGATGGGTTTTGCAAGTTCCAGCCTGGAATTGCTCAAGCACAAGCATGTGCTGCTGACACCTCCCGGCGAGAACGCCCTGCTGATGGAACTGGAGCGCTTTCTATTCCGCAATCGTGACCAGCAACAACTTGCCACACGTCTGTGGCAGGAGGCGCAGCCATGAAGGTTCGCCAGGGTTATGACCTTCCCCCGGACAAGGAACGGCTGCTGCGCCGGACCATTCGGCTGGAATGGATCTCCATGTTCTTCTCACTGACCATCGTCATCACCGTATACCTGACCATGGGCTCGTCCCAGGCCATGAAGATGGCGCTATTCGAGGACTTGCTGGCCTTTGTGCCGCCAGCCGTGTTCCTCTTGGCGATGCGGGTGCGCAAGCGCTCACCGGATGAAAAGCACCCCTATGGTTACAGCCGCGCCATTTTGCTGGCTTTCCTTGCAGCAGCGGTGGCCATCGTCATGTTCGGCCTGTTCATGCTGGTGGATTCAGCTTCTTCTCTGCTCAAGCGCGAGCACCCGAGCATCGGCCACTTCCAACTGTTCGATTGGCCGTACGAGATCTGGGCCGGCTGGATCATGATCGCCGCCCTAGTGTACGCGATGATTCCGCCGGTGGTTCTGGGCCACATGAAGATGCCGCTGGCCAAGGCGCTGCATGAAAGTACCCTGTATGCCGATGCCGACATGAATAAGGCCGACTGGATGACCTCAGCGGCTGCCATCGTCGGCATCCTCGGTATCGGCTTGGGCTTCTGGTGGGCCGACGCGGTCGCTGCCGCTGTCATCTCACTGGATGTGTTGAAGGATGGCGTCACCCATGTGCGCAAAGCGATGTTCAATCTGATGGATCAACGCCCCACCGAAACCGTGGGCGACAAGCCCTTGGGGCTGGAGGAAAAGATCGCCGAAAGCCTGTTGCGCGAGCCGGATATCAAGGACGTCGTCTCCCGCCTGCGCGAGGAAGGCCATGTCATCGGCGGTGAGATCTTCGTGGTGCTGGCCCCCGGTCAGACCAACGTGGCGCGACGTGTGCAGGAGATTGCAGAGCAGGCCTGCACGCTGGATTGGCGGCTCTACGATCTGATCGTGATGCCGGTGGAAACCATAGAACGCTGAAGAGAACGCAACCATGTGGAAACCTACCCCCTCCCGCTTGCAGTCCCCCTCCGCCAGTTCAACCTTCTGGTGGTGCCGACCTTTCGCGGCGCCTGGTACGCCGATATCACCGGCTAGCCGAACCCGACCGTTACCGGCCTGGAGAAAGAAGGCGCTGCTGTAGTCGGCCGCTCTGCTGCATTCAAGCGGCGTGCTATCATGCGCGCCGGCAGCGCCACCGTGTGCCGGTGCCGCATTCCCCCAGCAGAGCAGGCCAGATCTTCGTGCAATCCCCAAGCTCCCATGACGTGATCATTCTCGGCGCCGGCGCCTCAGGTCTGATGTGCGCCGCCATAGCCGCCCAGCGCGGACGCCGAGTGCTGGTACTGGAGAAGGCCAACAAGCCCGGCAAGAAGATCTTGATGTCCGGTGGTGGCCGGTGCAACTTCACCAATTATCAGGTCGAGGCGGATAACTTCCTCTCGGCCAACCCGCACTTCTGCAAGGCCGCACTGAAGCGTTACACCCAATGGGATTTCATCGGCATGGTGGAGCGTCACGGCATCGACTACGAGGAGCGCCGGCATAGCCAACTGTTCTGCCGCCAGTCGGCGCGGGAGGTTCTCGACATGCTGCTCGACGAGTGCCAGCAAGCGGGTGTCGAGATCCACACCCACTGTGACATCACCGAAGTGCAGCCGCTGGAATCGCATAACCTGCGCTACCGACTCATCGGCCGACAGGGCCAACAGCCGCTCCGGCTGGAGTGCCAGTCACTGGTGGTAGCCACTGGCGCCCTGTCCATCCCCACCCTGGGTGGCAGCGGCATGGGCTACGATATCGCTACCCAGTTCGGGCTGCCGCTCGTCCCGCGCCGCGCCGGCCTGGTGCCGTTCATGTTCAGCGATAACATGAAGGCCGTCTGCGAACGACTGTCCGGCCTGGCGCTTGAAGTCACCGCCAGCTGCAATGACCAGAGCTTTACCGAAAACATGCTGTTCACTCACCGGGGTATCAGCGGGCCGGCGATCTTGCAAATATCCAGCTACTGGCATCCCGGCGACACGCTGGTCATCGATCTGCTGCCCGGCCTTGATGCCTTTCACTGGTTGCGTGAGGCCAAACAACAACAGGGCAAGCAGTTGTTGAAGACGTTGCTGGCCCAGCGGTTGGGGCGGGCGCTGGTGACCGAACTGCAACAGCTATGGTGGCCCGATGCACCAGCCAGACCGCTGGCCGATTACAGCGACCGGCAGCTGCGCACCGTGGCCGACCAATTGCACCAGTGGCTGTTGAAGCCCTCGGCGACCGAAGGCTATCGCACCGCCGAGGTGACCCTCGGCGGAGTGGCCACCGAGGCGGTCAGTTCGAAAACCATGGAGGCCCGGGATTGCCCGGGGCTGTACTTCGTAGGTGAGGTGCTGGATGTCAGTGGCCACCTGGGCGGCTTCAATTTCCAGTGGGCCTGGTCTTCTGGCTACAGCGCCGGCCTCGCCGTCTGACCCACGAGCGACCACGCCACAGCGCCGATATGACCAACATTATCACCACGCCATAGATCAGGTTCAGGAACAGCTGCGGGTGGCGGCTGTAGAAGCTGCCGCCGGCCTGCTCGGAAAAGGGCACATCGGCCAGCAGCTCAGCCCGGTTGAAAGCCACGCTGCTGGCCAGCCGGCGGCCATTGGGCGCGGACACCAGCGACGGCCCGTTATTGATCAGATGCGCCATCGGCACACGGTTCTCAACCCCGCGCAGAATCGACATGTTGCCGTGATGGAATGGCTGGGATGTCTCGCCGAACCAGTTATCCTGGGACAGGAACAGCAGCATTTTGCCGGCCCCGTCAGAACTGATCGCGTCGGCAACAAACCCGGGGAAGGCCGCCTCGTAGCAAACCTTCGGCACCACGCGCATACCATTCAGATCAAAGGCGATGTGCTCGCTGCCGGCACCGAGCGGCCGCAGGAACTCACCGAATACCAGATCGGCCAGCCCCTTGAGCACCGGCCACGACCAGGGCTCGGGCAGATATTCACCGAACGGCATCCGCAACATCTTGCGGTATTGCGCCGTCATCTCGCCCTGCCCGTCCAGTAACGCTACCGTGTTGAAGCTGACGCGCTGGGCATCTACCCAGCGCCGCTCGACATCATGGAAGATCAGCGGCACACCGTGCCGGGCAATCGCCCGGGCGTAGCTGTCACGTACGCTGTAATCATCGAAGTACCCCTTGTAGCGCGCCTCGGGCCAGGCCACCCATTGGGCGCCGGCCGCCACCAGCCGTTCGGTGGCAAGCATTTCCGGCGGGGATTCCCGGGTGAAGCCGACCGCCGGCGCGGGAATATCCAGGGTGATGGCATCGTTGGGTTGTACCAGCCCGATCCGCCGCGTATCCCATTGCTGCATACGCCTATCCCACTCGTAGAGGCTGATGTAGCCATATCCCAGCCACACTGCCAACAGCCCCCAAGCCAACCCCTGGGCCAGCCGGGAGTATGGCGTCTGGGGCAAGCGTCGCGGCGTCAGCATGCGATAGACCAGCACGCTGAACAGCATCATCATCGCATCCAGCCCCGGCGCACCGGTGATATCGATGGCCTGCAGAGCCGGCAGGAAACTGACCTGGCCATCGGCGAAATGGGTCTTGAACAGCATCGGGTAGAGCGCCATTACCGAGACCATGACGGCAGGAAAAACGAGCAGATCCCAGCCATCCAGGCGCCGAACCAGCCAGCGGTAGAGAGCACAACCCAGACCGATGACCAGCCCGATATAGCACCAGAACAGCAAGGCCAGCAGCGTGCTCGACAGGGGGCTGATCTGTTTGAGGTTGACCATGAAGCCGGCCAGCCAGTAGCTGCCGCCGGCAAAACAGAGAGTACCGGCCAGCCAGCCGAGCAACAGCGCCATCATGGGGCGGGTATCGCGCAGGGCAAACAGTAAAGGCACCCAGGCAAACCAGCCGACCCAATACAGGTTGATACTCAACCAGGGCACACAGAGCAGAAAGCCGCTGAGCGCGGCGAACAGCAGGCGATACATCATCCGCGCCAGCGGTGCATTTCGCCGTTGGGTATGGGCATCCGCAGCCAGAAAATCTGAAGTGGAATCGGACATCAGCGCAGCTTTTGGATTGAGGACCTGCTCGCACCCTAGAGCGTGAGCTTCATCACGGACAATACCCTATTCGGGTTACCGTCTTACGACGCTCGATACTACGTCGTGCCATGACGAGAGAACATCCTTTGGCCACCCCGGATGACGAAAGCTTGATGTGGTCGACATTTGACGAAGATAAGTAGCGGGAACCATGGCACCCTGCCGCCCATATCAGCATCATTCCGTCAGGCGCCGTAACGGCTGGGCCTGCTTGGTTATCAGACGGGGCGGAGCGCCTCGCCGAGCAAAATGCCACCATATCGAATTGCGCCAACCCGGAATAAAACCGGGAACCAATGCCGCCGAATTCTCTCAAACGCCATTGTCAGGGCTGTGGCAGGCCGACGAGCACGGAAGAAGGGCTTATATATGGATGTTACCGAGCAAGAGAATGATCCGTTTTTCATCACCGCCTGCCAAGGCCATTTTGTCACCGGTATCGGCTCAGCCGATCATGAAAACGGCAACAGTAGAATATGAGTAAGTCGAAACGCAGCTGGAGCTGGGCCTATCACAAAGTGCGGAGTTATCATGTCTCGCGCCTGCAGGCCTGTTATCGCGCAACCCGCTTCTGGTTACTCGGCGACACCGGATCCTTCGTCACCCATGGCGGATTCCGCAAGTCGCGAATCAGGAACTGACCGGGCGTACCCCTGCTTCTGTTACACTGTGGCGCCCATCCTCAGCAGGCCGCTACCGTGACTACAAGCGCTTTCTCCTCTCTCCCGCTGCCCCCTTCCCTGCTTGCCACTATCGACCGCCTGGGCTATCAGAGCATGACGCCAGTGCAATCTGCCGCACTGCCGATCATTCTCGCGGGGCAGGATCTGATTGCCCGCTCGCGCACCGGCAGTGGCAAGACCGCCGCCTTCGGCATCGGCCTGCTGGCACCGCTCAATCCGGCTTTTTTCGGCTGCCAGGCATTGGTGCTGAGTCCGACCCGGGAGCTCGCCGGACAGACCGCTACGGCGCTGCGCACGCTGGCGGGGGGCATTCCCAACATCAAGATCATCACCCTGTGCGGCGGCACGCCATTCGGCCCCCAGGCGGCCTCGCTGGAACAAGGTGTCCATGTGATCGTTGGCACGCCGGGACGGGTCAAGGACCATCTGGAACGTGGCACCCTGAGTCTGGACAAGCTCAACTGCCTGGTGCTGGACGAAGCCGACCGCATGCTCGACATGGGCTTCATCGACAGTATCAGCGAGATCATCCAGGCTACCCCCGAGCGGCGCCAGACCCTGCTGTTCTCCGCCACCTATCCACCAGGCATCGAACAGCTGGCTGGACGCTTTCTGCGCGAGCCACAACAGGTGGTAATCGAAGACGTTGAAGTCCGCAACCCGATCCGCCAGCGCTTCTATGAAGTCAGCGCCGAGGAGCGGCTACCGGCGGTATTGCGTCTGCTGGCCGATGAACGGCCGCAGCCCTGCATCGTCTTCTGCCATACCCGTCAGCAATGTCAGCAGTTGCAGCAATTGCTGTCGAGCAATGGCGTGAGCGCCCAGGCCCTGCATGGCGACATGGAACAGCGCGAACGCGATCAGGTGCTGGCGCTGTTTGCCAACCAGAGCTGTAGCGTGCTGGTGGCTACCGATGTGGCAGCCCGTGGGATCGACGTGGAAGGGGTTGCCGCGGTGATCAATGCCGAGCTGTCACCCGACCCGGCCGTGCATACTCATCGCATTGGCCGCAGCGGCCGTGCCGGCCAGCCCGGTCTGGCCCTGAGCCTGGTCGCGCCCGCGGAACAGGGACGAGCGCGCAGTATCGAGCAGAAGCTCGGTGAGCCCCTGCCCTGGTGTGAGCTGGATCAGTTGCCCGAGCGTCTCGACAAGCCGCTGCTGGCGCCGATGCGTACCCTGGCGATAGCGGGCGGACGCAAGGACAAGGTACGCCCCGGCGATCTGCTTGGCGCACTCACTGGCGATGCCGGCCTGCCTGGCGACGCCATCGGCAAGATCAGCATCAGTGACTTTCAGGCACTGGTAGCAGTGCGTTGGGAGCTGGCGAATACCGCGCTGGAGCGGCTGGAGGAAGGCAAGATCAAGGGGCGGCGGTTCAAGGTAAGATTGCTGTAGGGCCGTGTCCGGCGGCAGTCGGGCGATGGCCGGATGGAGCGCTCATCGAGCTGGTGCTCGACGTTTCCCAGGAGGACCACACCTGGAGTCACAGCTACAGCTATAGTTGCAACCAACACTCTCAGTTCTGATGGTTTTCCTCTCAGCCATACCCAAGTTACAGGACGGTGCTGGGCAGTTTCCTTTGGCGAACCGTGTGCGGCCATGGACGGCCGCACACGAGCGCCACGGACGGCACGGGTGCGTGTTCGCCAAGGGCAACTGCCCAGTGCCGTCGGACATCGAACGTGCCCCAGACTTACCTGCCCACTGCCGTCAGACACCGAACGTGTCCCCATGTATCTGAGCACTGCCACCGGCAACCAACGGTGCCACGGACACGCACAGCCCCCAAACCCGGTACAGACCAATCCGCTACAAATCAGTTACCGGCAGAGCCGCTGATCGAAATGGAACTCGACCGGGTCGCGATCGACGGGGTCGCCATCGACCTTCCAGGAGACTGTGCACGAAGTGAGGCGGATGGTCCCAGGCAGACTCGGGGCGCCCGGCGGTTCAGCCCAGGACGCGCAATCCGCGTCTGGCTTTGGGACGGGTCAACTGACCAAACAGCCAGCTGCCAATGGCCGCAGCGACCAGCAGCGCGGCCAATCCCCAGCTCTGCTCAGGCACGGCAATGAAGCCCGGCAGAGACAGCTGGCTGAGCTTGAAACCTGCCCAGACGCCACCAGCACCAGCCAGAGCAAACAGCAGCCAGCGCCAGGGCCGGAAGATGCGCGCCAGGCCAGCGGCCACCGGCAGCAGGCAGACAAATGCCACCGCCACCAGCAGGGCAAATGCCTTGACGAAATCCAGCAGGTCCGGCCAGACGCTGGCCAGTCGGTCAGTCAGGCTGACCGGCACCTCAGTCGGCGGCATACCCGCCAATTGAATCTGCGCCTGGACCAGACAGCCGAGAATGGTCGCCACCAGGACGGCCAGCAGATAGAAAGCGATGATTCGCAGTACAGCAACCGGTGACATTGTGTCTATTCCTTGTCAGGGCAGATCCGGCAGGTTGCGCAGGGACTGTTCGTAGGCCTGCAGGTCGAAGGGCGCATCCTGCTCCAGCATGAGGTTGATGTGATGCGCCAGCACCTGGGCCATCAGGCTCAGGATCTCCTCGCGCTCATAGCCAACCAGGGTCAATTTGTTCAATGTGGCCTGGGCCGCCGGTGGTTCGCCTCCAGCCAGCTGATTCTCGATCGCCTCGACCAGTTTTTCATGGGCGAAAGCATCGTCGGCCGCATCATCGGATGAATACATGTGTCGGACTCGCGAAGAGGGCGCCGGACGGGTGTCCGGCGCCGGTACGGATCAGTTGACCTTGGGATCCAGCTCGCCGCTGGCGTAGCGCTGGAACATGGTTTCCAGGTTGATCGGCTTGATGCTGGAGGCATGTCCGGCAGTGCCGAAGGCTTCGTAACGGGCGATGCAGACATCACGCATGGCCTTGACTGTTTCAGCGAAGAACTTGCGCGGATCGAACTCGCTGGGATGCAGCGCCATATGACGACGCATGGCACCGGTGGAGGCCAGACGCAGGTCGGTATCGATGTTCACCTTGCGCACGCCGTGCTTGATGCCCTCGACGATTTCCTCGACCGGCACACCGTAGGTTTCCTTGATGTCGCCACCGTACTCGTTGATGATCGCCAGCCACTCCTGCGGCACCGAGGAGGAGCCATGCATCACCAGGTGGGTATTGGGGATGCGCTTGTGGATTTCCTTGATGCGATCGATCGCCAGGATGTCGCCCGTCGGCGGCTTGGTGAACTTGTAGGCGCCGTGGCTGGTGCCGATGGCAATGGCCAGGGCATCCACCTTGGTCTGCTTGACGAAATCGGCAGCTTCCTCGGGATCGGTCAGCATCTGGCTGTGATCCAGGGTACCTTCGGCGCCGATACCGTCCTCTTCTCCGGCCTGCCCGGTTTCCAGGCTGCCCAGGCAACCCAGCTCGCCTTCCACCGACACACCGCAGGCGTGAGCCATTTCCACGGTACGGCGGGTCACGTCGACGTTGTAGTCATAGTCGGTCGGGGTCTTGCCGTCTTCACCCAGGGAGCCATCCATCATCACCGAGGAGAAGCCCAGTTGAATGGAGCGCTGGCATACCGCCGGGCTGGTGCCGTGATCCTGGTGCATGCACACCGGAATGTGCGGAAACTCTTCGATAGCGGCGAGGATAAGGTGGCGCAGGAAAGGCGCGCCGGCGTATTTGCGGGCACCGGCGGAGGCCTGCACGATCACCGGGGAGTCGGTCTTGTCGGCCGCTTCCATGATGGCGCGCATCTGCTCCAGGTTGTTGACGTTGAAGGCCGGGACGCCGTAACCGTGCTCGGCGGCGTGGTCCAGCAACTGGCGCATGCTGATCAAAGCCATGGTCTTTCTCTCCGTAAATGATGTCTGGGTAAAGCGGTAAGCGGCAAACAGTCGGACAAGGCTGACAGTTTACTCACCTGGCTTCAACTCATGGCACCCGGCCTGTCGCCGAGCGCCTGTTATCGTGCAAAAACTGACGCTTGCTACGGCGCTCAGCGCGCTCTCTGCTGCAGGATCTCGACCGCGGGCAGCACCTTGCCTTCGACAAATTCGAGGAAAGCTCCACCACCGGTGGAAATATAGGAAATGCGCTCGGCGACGCCATACTTGTCGATCGCTGCCAGGGTATCGCCACCACCGGCGATCGAGAAGGCCTGGCTTTCGGCAATGGCCAACGCCAGCGCCTTGGTACCTTCACCGAACTGATCGAACTCGAACACGCCGACCGGGCCGTTCCACAGGATGGTGCCGGAAGACTTGAGCAGCTCGGCGAACTGGGCGGCGGTCTGCGGGCCGATATCCAGGATCATGTCGTCCTCGGTAACTTCGGCTACCAGCTTGACGGTGGCTTCGGCGTCTTCGGCAAAGGCCTTGGCGACCACTACATCCACCGGCAACGGCACGCTGACCTTGGCGGCGATGGCCTTGGCCGTGTCCACCAGGTCGGCTTCATACAGCGACTTGCCCACCGGCAACCCGGCAGCAGCGAGGAAGGTGTTGGCGATGCCGCCGCCAACGATCAGCTGGTCGCACTTGTCCGCCAGGGCGTTGAGCACATCCAGTTTGGTGGATACCTTGGAGCCGGCGACGATGGCCGCCATGGGCTGGGCCGGCTTGTCCAGCGCCTTGGCCAGCGCGTCCAGCTCGGCGGCCAGCAGCGGGCCGGCACAGGCAACCTGGGCGAACTTGGCCACGCCATGGGTGGAACCCTGGGCCCGGTGAGCGGTACCGAAGGCATCCATGACGAACACATCGCACAGCGCGGCATACTGCTGCGCCAGTTCATCGGTATTCTTTTTCTCGCCGTTATTGAAACGGACGTTCTCCAGCAGCACCACCTCGCCCGGCTGCACCGCGACGCCGCCCAGATAGTCACGTACCAGCGGCACTTCACGGCCCAACGCCTTGCTCAGGTAATCGGCTACCGGTGCCAGGCTGTCCGTCTCGCTGAACACGCCCTCCTCCGGGCGCCCAGGTGCGAGCAGACCATTACCGCCGCGCCTTTCTCCAGCGCCAGCCGGATGGTCGGCAGGGCCGCAATAATGCGCGCATCACTCTTGACCTGGCCGTCCTTGACCGGCACGTTCAGGTCTTCACGGATCAATACCCGCTGGCCCTTGAGATCCAGCTCTTTCATGGTCAATACGGTCATGCAGAGTTCCTTGTCGATAATGTTGATCAGTTATTCCGGTTGGCCAGCTGCAACCAGTAATCCGCCACGTCCAGCATCCGGTTGGCAAATCCCCATTCGTTGTCGAACCACACCAGCAGATTGACCAGCCGTGGCCCGGCCACCCGGGTCTGGCTGCCATCGACGATCGCCGAATGCGGGTCGTGGTTGAAATCGCAACTGGCATGCTGCAGTTCGGTGTAATCAAGCAGCCCGCGATACTCAGACTCTGACGCGGATTTGAGCAGACGGTTCACTTCCGCCGCACTGGTATCGCGTGAGGTCTGCAAAGTGATATCCAGCGCCGAGACGTTGACCGTCGGCACGCGGATCGCCTTGGCTTCAACACGTCCGGCCAACTCCGGCAACAGCCGCTCTATTCCGCGGGCCAACCCGGTGGAAACCGGAATCACCGACTGGAATGCCGAACGCGTACGGCGCAGGTCGGTGTGATGATAGGCGTCGATCACCGGCTGATCGTTCATTGCCGAGTGGATAGTGGTGATGGAAATATATTCCAGCCCGATCAACTCGTTGAGCAGCCGCAGCACCGGTACGCTGGCGTTGGTGGTGCAGGAGGCGTTGGAGACCAACCGCGCGGCTGGATCCAGCGTCTGGTGGTTGATGCCATAAACCAGCGTGGTATCCACTGCCCCGGCACCGGCCATCGGCTGGGAGAACAGGACACGCGGCGCGCCGGCCTGGAGGAATCGTTCGGCGTCGGCACGGGAGGTGTATTGCCCCGAGCATTCCAGCAGCAGATCGAGCTCCAATGCCTGCCAGTCGATATCCTCGGGGCGGGGTGCACAGAGCACCTGCACGCACTGGCCATTGATATGCAGACAATCCCCATCGACCCGAACCTCGCCGGGAAAGCGCCCGTGGGTGGAATCGAAACGGGTCAGGTACTCGATGCTGGCCTGGTCGGCCAGATCGTTCAGGGCGACAATCTGCATATCGCTGCCACCGCGTTCATGCAGTGCACGCAGCACACAGCGTCCGATACGGCCGTAACCGTTGAGGGCAATGCGCAGGGGACGGTGACTCGAGGACATGGTCAGCAGCTCGGTTGCAGCTGCAAGCCACCAGCGGCAGGCGACAAGCTGGGTACCTTCAACTTGTCACCTGCCACTGGTCACTTGCCGCTGTGATCAATCTTCCAGCAGCTCTTCAGCCACCGCCAGCACGTTGTCGACAGTAAAGCCGAACTCTTCGAACAGCGCACCCGCCGGTGCCGACTCGCCATAGCTGTGCATGCCGACGATGCGACCATCCAGGCCAACGTACTTGTACCAGTAATCGGCGTGGGCCGCCTCGATGGCGATGCGTGCGCCTACTTCCAGCGGCAGTACGGCCTGACGATACTCGGCGTCCTGCTGATCAAACACGCTGGTGCAAGGCATGGACACCACGCGAACCTGACGGCCCTGCTCGGTGAGCTTTTCCCAGACCTGAACAGCCAGGCCAACTTCCGAGCCGGTGGCAATCAGGATCAGTTCCGGCTCGCCGGCACAGTCCTTGAGCACGTAACCGCCGCGTGCAATGGCCGCCTCGGTTTCGTTGTCGCGGATATGGCACGGCAGGTTCTGGCGCGAGAAGATCAACGCGCTGGGGCCGTCGTTGCGCTGCAGCGCATGCTTCCAGGCCACCGCCGACTCGACGGTATCGGCCGGACGCCAGGTATCCAGGTTCGGCGTGGTGCGCAGGCTGGTCAGTTGCTCGACCGGCTGGTGGGTTGGGCCATCTTCGCCCAGACCGATGGAGTCGTGGGTGAATACATAGATGACGCGCTGGCGCATCAATGCCGACATGCGCACCGCGTTGCGCGCGTATTCCATGAACATCAGGAAGGTCGCACCATAGGGCACCAGGCCACCGTGCAGCGCCACGCCGTTCATGATCGCTGCCATGCCGAATTCACGTACGCCGTAGTACATGTAGTTGCCCGAGGCGTCCTCTTCGACCACCGGCTTGCAGCCATCCCACAGAGTCAGGTTGGAGCCGGCCAGGTCAGCCGAGCCGCCGAGCAGTTCCGGCAGCATGGGGCCAAAAGCGTTCAGGCAGTTCTGACTGGCCTTGCGACTGGCGATGTTCTCGCCCTTCTCGGCCACGGCGCGGATGTAGGCCGAAGCTTTTTCGTCGAAGTCCGCCGGCAGCTCGCCGGCCATGCGCCGGGTGAACTCGGCAGCCAGTTCGGGGAACTCGGCCTGGTAGGCGGCAAATTTCTCATTCCACTGCTGCTCGGCCTGGTTACCGGCGTCCTTGGCATCCCACTCGGCATAGATGTCGGCGGGGATCTCGAACGGGCCGTGGTTCCAGCCCAGCGCTTCGCGGGTCAGGGCAATTTCCGCATCACCCAGGGCCGCGCCGTGGGAGGATTCCTTGCCCTGCTTGTTCGGCGAGCCGAAGCCGATAACGGTCTTGCAGCAGATCAGGGTCGGCTTGTCGCTCTTGCGGGCGGTCTCGATAGCGGTCTTGATTTCGTCGGCATCATGGCCGTTGACGTTGCGGATCACCTGCCAGCCGTAGGACTCGAAGCGGCGCGGTGTGTCGTCGGTGAACCAGCCGTGTACTTCGCCATCGATGGAAATGCCGTTGTCATCATAGAAGGCGGTCAGCTTGCTCAGGCCCAGGGTACCGGCCAGCGAGCAGACTTCGTGGGAGATGCCTTCCATCATGCAGCCATCACCGAGGAACACGTAGGTGTCGTGATCGACGATATTGTGACCGGGCCGGTTGAACTGGGCAGCCATGATCTTTTCCGCCAGAGCGAAACCCACCGCGTTGGCGATGCCCTGGCCCAGCGGGCCGGTAGTGGTTTCCACACCCGGCGTATAGCCCAGCTCCGGATGACCGGGCGTCTTGCTGTGCAATTGGCGGAAATTCTTCAGGTCATCGATCGACAGGTCATAGCCAGTCAGGTGCAGCAGCGAGTAGATCAGCATCGAGCCGTGACCGTTGGACAGCACGAAGCGGTCGCGGTCGGCCCAGTTCGGGTTGGCCGGGTTGTGCTTCATGAAGTCACGCCACAGCACCTCGGCGATATCCGCCATCCCCATGGGCGCACCCGGGTGGCCGCTGTTGGCTTTCTGCACCGCATCCATGCTGAGGGCACGAATGGCATTGGCTCGGTCACGACGACTGGGCATGAACTACTCCTGTGATTTCAAGGCAGAGGGCGAACCGGGATCAAGGTCGGCTGGCCGGGAAATAAAGGCCGGCATTTTCGCCCAAACTGCCGCAACGGGCAATGAAAACCCCGACTCCGTGGTGCAAACACCGCTGTTGCGAGACGAATGGGCCCTGCTGGAGCATCTATATCAAAATATTTGATATAGATATTGCGATCAGCCGGGGGCTTCACTACACTGCTCCACCATGAACGAACCAGTACGGCTTGCGCCCCTCGACGATACAGCTACCGAACAACTGGCCGCCTTCTGCAAGGCTGCCGGTGACCAGCTGCGGCTGGATATCCTGCGGGCGCTGCGCAGCGATTCCTTCGGCGTACTGGAGCTGGCCCAGATCTTCGGCATGCGCCAGTCGGGTATCAGCCATCACTTGAAGGTACTGGCCAATGCCGGCCTGGTGCGTACCCGCCGGGAAGGCAACTCGATTTTCTATCGGCGCAGCCTGCCGGATGCTGCCAGCCATTGGCGACATTTACACGAGCAGTTGCTGAACGGGCTGGACGCACTGCCCCTGGAGCCGGCGCTGACCCAGGCGATTGCCGCAGTGCATAGCCAACGTGGCGAGGTCTCCCGACAGTTCTTCGCCCGCTTTGCCGATGGTACGCCGGCCCAGCAGGACCTGATCGCGCATTTCGGTCTGTATCGCGAATCGCTGTTGGGGCTGATCGATAGTCTGGTGCTGCCAGCCACTGAACTGGCCATCGAAGTGGGGCCCGGTGAAGGCGGTTTCCTGCCGGACCTGGCCAGCCGCTTCGGCCGGGTGCTGGCACTGGACAATGCACCGGCTATGCTGGAACGAGCCCGCCAACAATGTGCCGAGGCGGGCCTGGACAATGTCGATTGCCTGCTGGCCGATGCGTTACTGCCGCAGGAACTGCCGGCCGCCGATTGCCTGGTATGCAATATGGTGCTGCACCATATGCCGGCACCGGCCGAGGCGCTGCGGCGCTTTGCCGACCTGCTCAAACCCGGCGGCACTCTGGTGCTGACCGAGCTGTGCAGTCACGACCAGAGCTGGGTCCGGGAGACCTGCGGCGACCTCTGGCTGGGCTTCGATCAGGACGACCTGGCCCGCTGGGCTGGCAGTGCCGGACTGGAGCTCGGCAGCAGCCTGTACCTGGGGCTGCGCAACGGCTTCCAGATTCAGCTGCAACAATTTACCAAGGGTGCCCGATGATCCGTCATCGTGCTACCCGCCCCCTGTCAACGAAAGGGCTGTGACCATGAGCGAATACTCGATTTTCACCTCCGAATCGGTCTCCGAAGGCCATCCGGACAAGCTGGCCGACCAGATTTCCGACGCTGTGCTGGATGCCATTCTCGCCGAGGACAAATTTGCCCGCGTGGCCTGCGAAACCATGGTGAAAACCGGGGTTGCCATCGTCGGTGGTGAAATCACCACCAGCGCCTGGGTCGACCTGGAAGATCTGGTGCGCGGCGTGATCAAGGATATCGGCTACACCTCCTCCGAGGTCGGTTACGACGCCGATACCTGTGGCGTGATCAACATCATCGGCAAGCAGTCACCCGACATCGCCCAGGGCGTCGACCGGCAGAAGCCGGAAGACCAGGGTGCTGGCGACCAGGGCCTGATGTTCGGCTATGCCAGCAACGAGACCGATGTGCTGATGCCCGCACCGATCACCTTCGCCCACCGACTGGTCGAGCGCCAGGCCGAAGTGCGCAAGAACGGTACGCTGAACTGGCTGCGCCCGGATGCCAAATCCCAGGTCACCTGCCGCTATGACAACGGCAAGGTAGTCGGCATCGACGCCATCGTGCTGTCGACCCAGCACAATCCGGAAATCGAGCAGACCGACCTGCGCGAAGCGGTGATGGAGACCATCATCAAGCACGTGATTCCGGCCGAGCTGCTGCATGCCGACACCCAGTACCACATCAACCCGACCGGCAAGTTCGTCATCGGCGGGCCGGTGGGCGACTGTGGCCTGACCGGCCGCAAGATCATCGTCGACACCTACGGCGGCATGGCCCGCCATGGTGGTGGCGCCTTCTCCGGCAAGGACCCGTCCAAGGTTGACCGCAGCGCCGCCTATGCCGGTCGTTATGTGGCCAAGAACATCGTGGCTGCCGGCCTGGCCGAGCGCTGCGAGATCCAGGTGTCCTACGCCATCGGTGTAGCGCAGCCGACGTCGGTCTCGGTCAATACCTTCGGTACCGGCAAGATCAGCGATGAGCAGATCATCAAGCTGGTGCGCGAGCACTTCGACCTGCGGCCCTATGCGATCACTCGCATGCTCGACCTGCTGCACCCGATGTACCGCGCCACTGCGGCCTACGGCCACTTCGGCCGCAACCCGTTCGAGATGACGGTGGGCAATGACACCTTCACCGCCTTCCCCTGGGAGAAGACGGACAAGGCCGAGGCGCTGCGGGCTGACGCGAAGGTCTGACCGCAGCAGGTCAACGTCAGGAGTTAACGCCGGAAGTTATCGTGACAGCCCTTGCAGCTCTGCTGCACGGCGCTGAAGGCCTCGGTCACCTGCTCAGGCGTTTCGACGCCCTGCGCAGTGACCTCCGCCAGCTCGGCTACTGCGTCGCGATAGCGGTCAATGGCCTGGGCAAAGCCTGCGGAGTCAGTCCAGACCTCAGGCAGAGCAGCATGCTTCTGCTCGGTTTCCCCCGGTTCGGGGAAATGCGCCCAGGGCGCTTCGACGGAGGCAGCCAGGGCCTGGGCATGGGCGGCGAAGGCGTCGCCATCGAAGGGCAGACGGTCACGCAGCATGCCACCCATCGGCTCGCTGTGACTGAGAAATTCCTTGAAGGCCGCCTGGCGCTTGCCTTCCGGCGAGTTGGGATCGGTCTCGTTACCACAGCCGGCCAGCGCCAGGCCGAGGGCAGCGAGCAACAGAATTTTGGGGGTTGGAACAGCAAACATCGTGACATCCCTTTGGAACATTGAGGGCGCTATCTTAACGCGTCTTCCACCTGAAACTGATTGGAGAAAAGTATGAGCGCAGTTATCCAGAGCAATTTCACCGACTACAAGGTGGCTGATATCAGCCTGGCCGATTATGGCCGCCGCGAGATCATCATTGCTGAATCCGAGATGCCGGCGCTGATGGCCATGCGTCGCAAGTATGCCGGTGAGCAGCCGCTCAAGGGCGCGCGCATCCTGGGCTGCATCCACATGACCATCCAGACCGCGGTGCTGATCGAGACCCTGGTCGAGCTGGGCGCCGAAGTGCGCTGGTCCTCGTGCAATATTTTCTCCACCCAGGACCACGCAGCCGCTGCCATTGCCGCAGCCGGCGTACCGGTATTCGCCTGGAAGGGTGAAACCGAGGAAGAATACGAATGGTGTATCGAGCAGACCATCCTCAAGGACGGCCAGCCGTGGAATGCCAACATGGTGCTGGATGACGGCGGCGACCTGACCCTGATCCTGCACGAGAAATTCCCCCAGGTGCTGGAAAGCGTGCACGGCGTTACCGAAGAAACCACCACCGGCGTGCACCGCCTGCTCGACATGCTGAAAAAGGGCACGCTCAAGGTACCGGCGATCAACGTCAACGACTCGGTCACCAAGAGCAAGAACGACAACAAGTACGGCTGCCGTCACAGCCTGAACGACGCCATCAAGCGCGCCACCGACCACCTGCTGTCCGGCAAGAAGGCACTGGTCATCGGTTATGGCGACGTGGGCAAGGGCTCGTCCCAGTCCCTGCGCCAGGAAGGCATGATCGTGCGCGTCGCCGAGGCCGATCCGATCTGCGCCATGCAGGCGTGCATGGATGGTTACGAAGTGGTGTCGCCCTATATCAACGGCATCAACGATGGTACCGAAGCCTGCATCAACCGCGAGTTGCTGGGTAACACCGACCTGATCGTCACCACCACCGGTAACATCAATGTCTGTGACGCCAATATGCTCAAGGCGCTGAAGAAGCGTGCCGTGGTGTGCAACATCGGCCACTTCGACAACGAGATCGACACCGCCTACACCCGCCAGAACTGGCACTGGGAAGAGGTCAAGCCGCAGGTGCACAAGATCCACCGCACCGGCAAGGACAACTTCGACCCGGCCAATGATGACTACCTGATCCTGCTGGCCGAAGGCCGTCTGGTCAACCTGGGCAACGCCACCGGCCACCCCAGCCGCATCATGGATGGCTCCTTCGCCAACCAGGTGCTGGCGCAGATCCACCTGTTCAAGCAGGGCTACGCGAACCTGGATGCCAGCGCCAAGGCCGAACTGCTGCGCGTGGAAGTGCTGCCCAAGGAGCTGGACGAGGAAGTGGCACTGGAGATGGTCAAGGGCTTCGGCGGTGTGGTCACCCAGATGACCCAGGTCCAGGCCGATTACATCGGCGTACCGGTCAACGGCCCGTTCAAGCCGGACACCTACCGCTACTAAGCACAGCGGCAAGTCAGGCGTTGCGCCTCGCTGCGATCGGCAATCCGCTATCGCAGCGAGGCGAGGCTCCTACCAGATGAGTTTGATAAGAGACGAGTCATGACGACCAGCAAAGAGATTCCCGTCAGCTTCGAGTTCTTCCCGACCAAGACCGAAGCCGGTCACGAGAAGCTGATCGCGGCGGCCCATGTACTGGCCGACCAGCAACCCGAGTTCTTCTCGGTGACCTACGGCGCCGGTGGCTCCACCCGCGACCGCACCATCAATACCGTGCTGCAGCTGGATCAGCAGGTAAAGGTCCCGACCGCGCCACACCTGTCCTGCGTGGGCGACAGCAAGGCAGACCTGCGTCAGTTGCTTACCGAATACCGCGAAGCCGGCATCCGCCGTATCGTTGCGCTGCGTGGCGACCTGCCCTCCGGCATGGGCCGCGCCTCCGGTGAGCTGCGCTACGCCAACGAGCTGGTCGAGTTCATCCGCGAGGAAACCGGTGACCATTTCATCATCGAGGTCGCCGCCTACCCCGAGGCGCACCCACAGGCACGCAATTTCGAAGCGGATCTGGAGAACTTCGTACGCAAGGCCAAGGCCGGCGCCGACAGCGCGATTACCCAGTATTTCTTCAACGCCGACTGCTACTTCCATTTCGTCGACCAGGTGCGCAAGGCCGGTGTGGATCTGCCGATCGTGCCCGGCATCATGCCGATCACCAACTACACCAGCCTGTCGCGTTTCTCCGATGCCTGCGGTGCGGAAATCCCGCGCTGGATCCGCAAGCAGCTGGAATCCTACGGCGATGACAGCGCCAGTATTGCGGCCTTCGGTACTGAAGTGATCAGCGACATGTGCCAACGCCTGCTCGACGGCGGCGCACCGAGCCTGCACTTCTATACGCTGAATCAGGCGCAACCAAGCCTGGCGATTCTGGATAATCTGTAACCCAACAGCCGATATAGAAACACACTCTCCATATCTGCTATTGGAGCGTCGAGTTCCATCCCGGCCGCCTGGAACACCCCTGGCCGGGATGGCACCCGCCCCTCCGTCGGACGGTGTTGTTTCCCAAGCGGGCTGCGTTCGGCCTCGGCCAGCGCCGCTCCAGGCCGCCTCGCTGGGCGATATATCTCCGGCTTGTTCCAGCGCCTCCGGCGACCGCCGGGAAGCTTTTTTCTGCGAGACTGGTTCATTTCTGTTACACTCCAGCCTCTTCATTTTCGGCCGCACGGACAGTCCTTGTTCGCAAACGGCCATCACAGGGTTTATCTGAATGTCCTTTGCCTCTCTCGGCCTGTCCGACGCGCTGGTGCGCGCCGTGGCTGCCACTGGTTATACCACCCCCACTCCCGTCCAGACCCAGGCCATCCCGGCCGTTCTGGAAGGCCGCGACCTGATGGTCGCCGCCCAGACCGGTACCGGCAAGACCGCCGGTTTTTCACTGCCGATTCTGGAACTGCTGTTCCCCAACGGCCAGCGCCCCGCTGACTACAAGCGCGTCCCGCGCAAGGTCCGCGCGTTGGTATTGACGCCGACCCGTGAACTGGCAGCCCAGGTGCACGACAACATCCGCTCCTACGCCACCGAGCTGCAGCTGCACAGCGCCTGCATCTTCGGCGGTGTCGGCGCCAACCCGCAGATGAAGGCCATCGCCCCAGGTCTGGATATCCTGGTGGCCTGCCCCGGTCGCCTGCTGGATCTGGTCGGCCAGCGCGCGGTCGATCTGTCCGCCGTCGAGTTCTTTGTCCTGGACGAAGCCGACCGCATGCTCGACATGGGCTTCATTCACGACGTGAAGAAGGTCATCGCCAAGCTGCCGGCCAAGCGCCAGAACCTGCTGTTCTCCGCCACCTTCTCGGCCGAAATCACCGAGCTGACCAACCGCCTGCTGCACAACCCGGCGCGCATTCAGGTCACCCCGCTGAACACCACCGTCGAGCGTATCGAGCAGCGCGTCTACCGCGTGCAAGCCGGTCACAAGCGCGCGCTGGTAGCTCATTTGATCACCATGGGCGCCTGGGAACAGGTGCTGGTCTTCACCCGCACCAAGCACGGCGCCAACCGCCTGGCCGAATACCTGGACAAGAATGGCCTGCCCGCTGCAGCCATTCACGGCAACAAGAGCCAGAGCGCACGCACCAAGGCACTGGCCGACTTCAAGGCCAACAAGATCCGGGTGTTGGTTGCCACCGATATTGCCGCCCGCGGCCTGGATATCGACCAGTTGCCCCATGTGGTCAACTTCGAGTTGCCCAACGTCTCGGAAGACTACGTGCACCGTATCGGCCGTACCGGCCGTGCCGGTCGCAGCGGCGAGGCAGTCTCGCTGGTCAGCCCCGACGAGGAGAAGCTGCTCAAGGCCATCGAACGCCTGACGCGGCAGAAATTCGAGGAAGGCAGCCTGGAGGGTTTTGTCCCGCCGGCCCAGGCCGAGCTCAACAGCGACCGTCCGGAGCGCCCACGTGGCGCCGCCCCGGCCAATGGCCGCAACCAGCGTCGTAGCAACAATGCTGGCGGACAGCCCCGCGGCCAGGGCGGTCGTAATGACAAGCCGCGCAGCAGCAACGGCGGTAGCAATAACAAGCCGCGCCGTCCGCAGCAGGCCCGTCCGGGTATTGCCGAGCCGGAAGATGCCGTCGCCCGCGAACGTCGCCTGCAGGCTATGGGCAATCGCGCCGTACCGGATGCACCCAAAGAAAACCGCCAGCGCAGCCAGCGGGAAAAGCCGGCGCTGCTGGGTAGCTGAGACCCAAGCTATCAGGACGAGGTCCGGAGCCGATTCACGGTTCCGGATTCCTGATCACCCCTCTCCGCTGCGTTGCCGGAATGTGAGCTAGTCCACAATAAGCAGATCCTTCGCTCGCCTCACCGCCGGGCGCAGCCTATCCTTGCGGCCTGACTCACGGACTGATGTCACGCCCACCATGCACAACATGATTACCGCCGGATTGGCGTTCCTGCTCTGGGGCAGTTGGGCCTGGCTGGCCAACCAGACCAGTGACCCTGCTCATGCATTATTGGCCGGCCTGCTGCAGGGCGCTGCCAGCGCCATCATCACCCTGCTGATGGCTGCCATCGTCACACGACTCTTTCACCGAATCTCGTCTCGCCCACTGGCAATCTCGTTGCCCCCACTGCTGGTGGTATCGGTAAGCACCAGTGCGCTGTATCTGCTTCACTGGCTCAGCCAGACACCGAACCTGTGGCTCACCATTGCCCCACCCAGTTGCACCGCCCTCATTTTCTGTATCTATCTGACCCTGCGACTGGCATACCAATCTCCGTCTCCCACCCCCTCCAGCGAGCCCAGCCCATGAGCGAAGCCAGTAATCGGCGTCCACTGAAGATCCGCGACCAGAGGACGGTCAATCGCATCGCCGCCTGGCTCAGCCAGCGCAACGTGACACCGAATCAGATCTCTGTATGCAGTGTGATATTTGCCGCCGCTGGGGCCGTCGCGCTAGTCGCCGCAGGGCATACCGGCGATGCCTACCAGGTAGTCAGTTTGATATGCGCCGCGCTGATGATCCAATGTCGCCTGCTCTGCAATCTGTTCGATGGCATGGTGGCGATGGAGGGCGGCAAGCAGACTCCGGCCGGGGAACTATTCAATGATGTACCCGACCGCATCGCTGACCCGCTGCTGATCGTCGCCTGCGGCTTCGCCGTACCCGAATACCCCTCCGCCATCTGGCTGGCATGGCTCGGTGCATTGCTCGCAGTGCTGACAGCCTATATCCGCGTGCTAGGCGCTTCACTGGGGCTGCCGGCAGACTTCCGCGGGCCGATGGCCAAGCAGCAACGCATGGCCTTGCTCACCCTGGCCTGCCTGGCTTCGGCACTGCAGTTCCTCTGGGATGGCCATGGTGAGCTGCTGTGGCTGGCCCTCATTGTCCTGGTCGTCGGCAGCGCCTTGACTTGCCTGCGCCGGCTATTCGGCGCCTACCGTCAACTGAATACCGGAGCTTGAAGATGGATCTCGGCCTGCCATTCATGCTGGAACTGACGCCCAACACGCTTACCGCGATGGTGCTGGTGCTGGCGCTGCTGGTGCTCGCTTCAATCATCCAGCGGCTGCTGGTCAGCCGCTTGCCCGCTGGAACCCATATCGAGTTGCAGCAGCGGATCAGGTCCTGGTGGATCATGGTGCTGGTGGTATTCACTGCACTGGTCATCGGTCATACCGCCTCGCTGATCTTTTTCACCATCCTCAGCTTCATCGCCCTGCGCGAGTTCTTCTCGATTCTGCCGGTGCGCCTGACGGATCGGCGATTGATCCTGGCGCTCTATCTGCTGGTGCCGGTGCATTACTACTGGATCGCCACCGACTGGTACGGCATGTTCACCATCTTCATTCCGGTTTATCTTTTCCTGCTGATACCCTTCGGATTGTTGCTGCTGGGTGAGACCAAGGGCTTCATTCGCGCAGTGGCATCCTATCAATGGGCGGTAATGACAACGGTATTCGCGATCAGCCATGTCGCCTATCTGTTGATGCTGCCGGCAGAGACCAACCCGGCCGGCGGCGGTGTCGGCCTGGTGCTGTACCTGGTATTCCTCACCCAGTTCAACGATGTTGCCCAGTACATCTGGGGCAAGACCCTCGGGCGCCGCAAGATCGTCCCCGGCATCAGCCCGAACAAGACATGGGAAGGTTTCCTTGGCGGTATTGCCACCACCACCCTGCTCGGCGGCCTGTTGGCTCCGTGGCTGACTCCGTTGCATTGGCCCCTGGGATTGCTTGCAGGGTTACTGATAGGTATAGCGGGTTTCGTCGGTGATCTCACCATTTCAGCGGTCAAGCGTGATCTGCTGATCAAGGACACCGGTCAGTTGATTCCAGGGCATGGCGGTATTCTCGATCGCATCGACAGCCTGATGTATACCGCCCCGCTGTTTTTCCACTTCCTGCGATATACAGCGTATTGAGCGAGCTAGAAGCCATGATCAAAGCGCTGCCAAAAGTATTGTTCTTTCTGTTGATCGTCCGCCCGGTGGTGTATCTGATGCTGGGGCTCAACTTGCTGCAGCGGGAAAAACTGCCCGTTCACGGACCGGCCATCCTGGCCGCCAATCACAACAGCCATCTCGATACGCTGGTGTTGATGTCACTCTACCCACTGGCCACCTTGCATCGTGTGCGCCCGGTGGCCGCGGCGGACTACTTCCTGCGCAATCGCTTCACCGCCTGGCTATCGCTCAACCTGATCGGCATCATTCCGCTGGATCGCCAGGGCGAGGTAGGCAAGGACAAGGTCTTCGAACTGTGTCAGCGGGCATTGGCCGATGATCAGATCCTGCTGCTGTTCCCGAGGCAGCCGGGGCGATCCGGAGCAACTGCAACCCCTGCGCAAGGGCATCTACCATCTGGCTCGCAGCCAGCCCGGCACCCGTGTCACACCGGTTGCCCTGCACGGTCTGGGCAAGGCATTACCCAGAGGCGGGTCGATGATAGTGCCCTTCAACTGCGATGCCGTGGTCGGCGATCCACTGGAGCCGGGAGAAGACTGCGACGCGTTCATGAACGAGCTGCAAACGGCGCTGGAAGACCTGCTGACGCAATGCATTACCCGGAGCAAGGAGCAAGAAGGCTAGCCAAGGCGGTCATCACACCGCCGGAGTCCGCGCCCGCGTCACCCGATCCACCAGATACACCAACCCCTGATAATCAATGCCACTGTGGCTGCTCAGACCGATCTCGCAGGTCCGGCTGGTGGATACTCCCTGTTCGCAACTCCCTACCGCGCTCTTGAGCGTGCGCAGCGCATGGCTGTTCAACTGCGGCAGGGTGAAGCCCTTGTCGCCGGCGAAGCCGCAGCAGTGGATGCCTTCGGGCACCACCACCTGGGTACTGCAGCGGCGGGCGATGGCAAGTAATGCGTCGGCCTCGCCAAGATGCTGGGTGCTGCAGGTCACGTGCACCGCCACCGGGGTATCGACGGGCTGGAATTCCAGCCGGTCAAGCAGATGCTCACGGATGAAGCGCACCGGGTCATGCAACTGCAGGCGCGTATCCGGCTCGCCCTGCAGCAGCCGCAGGGTGCAGGGACTGGTATCGCAGTAGACCGGATAGCGGCCCTGCTCGCTGGCCTGCATCAAGGCAGCCAGCAGCTCTCCACGCTTGCGCTCGGCCTGCTCCGGGTAACCCTTGGAGGCGAACGGCTGGCCGCAGCAGAGATCGTCCAGTCCGGCGGGCAGGATCACCTCGAAGCCGGCCTTTGCCAACAGCGCGCGGGTCTTGTCGAACAGGGACATCTGCTCGCCGCTGCCCGCTGCCGGCCCCATCACCCGCGATACGCAGGCCGGCAGGTAAACCACCCGGGGCTTGTCGCTGGCCATGGACGCTGGGATATCGACCCACTTCACTGCCTGTGGCATGGCGGGCGTCCACTGCGGCAGGCGGCCGCCGGACAACCGCTGCGCGCTCCGGCTGAGGCGCTGCAATCGCGGTGTGCCGAGCAGCCGCCGCGCGGTACCCGCCGCAGTCAAGGTCAGCCGCGCGCCCTTGAGCGCAGTAGCGAAATGCCCGGCCAGCCAGTCGGCTCGCCCGACCTGCCGCGCCTGCCCGGTGCGCAGTTGGCGCACCAGGTCGCCGGTATTGATGCCGACCGGGCAGCGCTGGGCGCATAGGCCGGTGGCAGCGCAGCTGTCGATGCCTTGCTGTTGGTAGGCTTGCTCCAGCTCACGGGTATCGATGCCCGCGCGCTTTTTCGCCTGAATGTCGCGCCAGATAACGATGCGCTGGCGCGGCGTCAGGGTCAGGCCGTTGGACGGACACACCGGCTCGCAGAAACCACATTCGATGCACTTGTCGACGATGGCGTCGGCGGCCGGCAGCGGCTTGAGATTCTGCAGATGGATGCGCGGGTTCTCGGACAGGACCACGTCAGGGTTGAGAATGCCGGTCGGATCGAGCAACCGCTTGATTTGCCACATCAACGCATAGGCATCGGCGCCCCACTCCAGCTCGACAAAGGGCGCCATGTTGCGTCCGGTGCCGTGCTCGGCCTTCAGCGCGCCGCCGAATTCTACCGCCACCAGTTGCGCCACATCCCCCATGAAAGCTTCATATCGCGCCACCTGAGCCGGATCGTCGAACCCCTGGGTGAAGACAAAATGCAGGTTGCCCTCCAGCGCATGACCGAAGATGATCGCCTCGGTATAGCCGTGACGGTCGAACAGCTCGAGCAGGCGATTGACGCCCTCGGCCAGCGCCTCGACCGGGAAGGTCACATCCTCGATGATCACCGTGGTCCCGACCGGGCGCACTGCGCCGACCGCCGGGAAGGTGTCTTTGCGGATGCGCCATAGCTGGTTGCACACCTGCGGATCGGTACTGAAATCGACCTGCTTCTCCCGGGGAAAATCGGCAAGGGCGTGCAAGATCTGGCCGATCTGTTCGTCCAGTAGAGAGGGACTGGCGGCTCGGGTTTCCACCAGCAGCGCACAGGCATTGACGGACAGCTCGCGTACCCAGGCCGGCATGCCCTGCATATTCTGCACCGAGCGCAGGCTGCGGCGATCGAGCAGTTCCACCGCAGCCACTGGCTGGCGCTTGAGCACCGGCACCGCCCGGCAGCAGGTCTCCACATCGGGGAATACCAACAACGCGGTGGCCTTGTGCGGATGCTCGGGCACGGTGTGATAGGTCACCGAACTGATGAACCCCAGGGTGCCCTCGGAGCCCACCATGAGATGGCTGAGAATTTCCAGCGGCTCGTCGAAATCCACCAGCGCATTGAGCGACAACCCAGTGGTATTTTTCAGTCGATATTTATGACGAATGCGCTCGGCCAGCGCGGTATCGGCACGGGTCTGCCGGCCCAGTTCGGCCAGTTGCTCCAGCAGCGCGGCATGGCTGTGGCGAAACGCGGCCACGCTGGCTGTATCCTCGGTATCCAGCACGCTGCCATCGGCCAGCACCAGGCGCAGCCCGGCCAGCGTATGGTAGCTGTTCTGGGCGGTGCCGCAGCACATGCCGCTGGAGTTGTTGGCGAGGATACCGCCAATCTTCGCCGCATTGATCGATGCCGGATCAGGACCGATCTTGCGCTGCAGCGGTGCCAGCGCAGCATTGGCGTTGGCTCCGATCACGCCCGGCTGCAGGCGGATGCGCTCGCCGCCATCGAGAATCTCACGGCCATTCCACTGATCGCCGAGCACAATCAATACCGAGTCGCTGAGCGCCTGCCCGGACAGGCTGGTACCCGCAGCGCGGAAGGTCACCGGCACGTCAAACCGCGTGGCCAGCTGCAACAGGGCAACCACCTCGCCCTCCGCCTCGACCCTTACCACCAACTGGGGAATCAATCGGTAGAAACTGGCATCGGTCCCGAATGCCAGGGTCGACAGCGGATCGTCGAACAACCGCTGAGCAGGAATCAACTGGCGAACGGCAGTCAGAAAGTCAGCGGGCAGGCTCATCGGCGCTCCGTCGTTATTGCGTCAGGTGCGCCAGCTCGCGCGCCAGCAGCTCGGGACTGATCTCGCTGATCGACTTGGCGCCAGTCAGCACCATGGCCACCCGCATTTCCTTTTCGATCAACTCCAGCAGATTGGTCACTCCCGCCCCGCCATGCACCGCCAGAGCGTAGATGAAGGCCCGACCGATCAGGGTGCAATCGGCACCCAGAGCCAGCATACGCACCACATCCAGCCCACTGCGGATACCGGAGTCGGCGAGAATCTTGATCTGTCCCTTGACCGCATCGGCGATGGCCGGCAGCGCGCGAGCGCTGGACAACACACCATCCAGTTGGCGGCCGCCGTGGTTGGACACCACGATGCCGTCGGCGCCGAAACTCACCGCATCCCTGGCATCCTGGGGGTCGAGAATGCCCTTGATCACCATGGGGCCGTCCCAGAACTCGCGGATCCACTCCAGGTCCTTCCAACTGATCGAAGGATCGAAGTTGGCACCCAGCCAGCCGATATAGTCGGCCAGCCCGGTCGGGTTGCCGCGATAGGTAGAAATATTGCCCAGGTCATGCGGGCGGCCCAGCAGGCCCACATCCAGCGCCCAGCGCGGATGCGTCATTGCCTGCAGCACCCGGCGCATAGGACCATTGGCACCGCTCATGCCGGAATGGGCATCGCGGTAGCGGGCGCCGGGTACCGGCATGTCCACGGTGAATACCAGGGTGGTTACCCCTGCAGCCTTGGCTCGCTCCAGGGCGTTCTTCATGAAGCCGCGGTCGCGCAGCACGTACAACTGGAACCACATGGGACGGTCAATCGCCGGGGCCACTTCCTCGATCGCACATACCGACACGGTGGACAAGGTAAAGGGAATGCCCTTGGCTGCCGCTGCCTGCGCCGCCTGCACTTCACCCCGGCGAGCGTACATACCGGCCAGGCCCACCGGCGCCAATGCCACCGGCATGGCCAGGGTCTCATCGAACAGCCGGGTTTCCAGGCTCAGCTCGGACATGTTCTTCAGCACCCGTTGGCGCAACGCGATGTCGGCAAGGTCCGCGACGTTGCGCTTGAGCGTGTGCTCGGCATAGGCGCCGCCATCGAGATAGTGGAACAGGAAGGGCGGCAGCCGGCGCTGAGCAGCGGCGCGGTAATCGGTAGAGGCAGAAATGATCATCGTGTTAATCCCATGTTGTATCGTAAGTGGTGAGCGCCGCCATCAACCCAGGGGCACAGGGTCGGTCAGGCCCAGTACATAACAGCCGATCAGGGTAAGGACGCCGGCCAGGGTCACGTAATAGAGTGTCGGCCAGATGGTCTTGCGCAGGGTCAGGCCCTCACGCCCCAGCATACCCACTGTAGCCGAAGCGGCTACCACATTATGAATTGCCACCATGTTGCCGGCGGCGGCGCCCACTGCCTGGGCAGCGATCACCAGCACCGTGGACAGCCCCAGATTGGTGGCCACGCCGTATTGGAACTGGCTGAACATCATGTTGGACACGGTATTGGAACCCGCCAGGAACGCCCCCAGCGCACCGATGGCCGGAGCGAACAGCGGATAGATTCCACCCACGTTATCGGCAACAAAGTGCGCCAGGGCAACCGGCATGCTCGGCAGGTCAGCGCCGTTGACCCCCGAGTTGATCAGAATGCGCACCATCGGCACCGTGAACAGCAACACGAAGCCGGCGCTGAGCAACACACCTCCGGATTCGCGCGCCGCCCGGCCGAGCTCACTCAGACGCATGCGGTGAATGAAGAAGGTTGCCAGCACCACCGCGACCAGCACACCACCCGGCAGGTACAACGGATCGAGGCCGGCATTGATGCCCGCCTCACCGAGAATGCCGGTGAAGGTGAGCGCAACACTCTTCAGCGCCGCGGTCACCTCCGGGAACACGCGGCTGACCACCAGCAAAATACCCACCAGCACATAAGGAATCCAGGCCCGCAGGCTGCTCATCGGCCGGTTGCCGAGGTCCTCGGCACGCATCTCGATGGTGCCCATCCAGCTCAACGGCCAGTCCTTGCGGTCGGCGAACTGCCAGCGGTTCTTCGGCACCAGAAAGCCGGCCCGAGCAGCCAGGGTCACTATCGACAGACCTACCAGCCCGCCCAGCAGCGAAGGGAATTCCGGCCCGAGAAAGATACTGGTCAAAACATAGGGCAGCACGAAGGCCAGTCCGGCGAAAAGCGCAAAGGGCACTGCCTCCCAGCCGGCCTTCCAGCTCTTGTCCCGACCGAAATAGCGGGTCAGCATCAGCACCATCAGTGCCGGCATAACAACGCCCACCATGGCATGGATAATGGCCACCTTCACCGCTACCCACTGCATGTAATCGGTCCAGGCGTAGCCATGAACCGCCAGCGCCTCGCCGAGCGCCACGTTATCTACCCCGGCGGTAACCCCGACAATAATCGGCGTGCCCACCGCACCGAAGGACACCGGCGTGCTCTGCAACAACATGCCCATCAACACCGCCGCCATTGCCGGAAAGCCCATCGCCACCAGAAGAGGTGCGACTATCGCCGCCGGTGTACCGAAGCCGGAAGCTCCCTCGATAAAGCAGCCAAATAGCCAGCAGATGATCACCACCTGAATGCGCGGGTCGGGGCTGATAACCGCGAATCCGGAACGAATGGCGGCGATGCCACCGGAATATTTAAGGGTATTGAGCAGCAGAATGGCGCCGAAAATAATCCACAACAGGCTGAGGGTAATGATTAGCCCCTGCAAGCTCGAAGACAGCACGCGGTTGAAGCTCATATCCCAGCCGAACAGCGCGATCAACACAGTGGCACCATAGACCACCGGCATCGCGGTCCTGGCTGACCAGCGCAGCCCGATAAGCAAGACACCGGCCAGGAGAATTGGGGCAAAGGCCAGCACAGCGAGAAGTGCAGAAGACATACAGTATTCCGTCATTGTTATTGGAAAGGCTTCGGGTAAATTGGTCATACCAATTACCCGGCGGTGTCGATCAGCGTAAAAAAGCACCGCCAGCATGTCAAACAGAATTTCCTATACCTTCGTCTTATTACCGGAGAAAAACTTTTCGAGACGGCGTTTAGCCGGCATACTTCTGGAATCATTGGTCAGACCAATAGGAGCGAACGATGGAGGTTGGCCAGATCCAACAACGCCGGCTGTCAGACAATATCGTTGAACAGCTGGAGTCCATGATGCTCGACGGCATATTGAAGCCGGGGGAACGATTGCCAGCGGAACGCCAACTGGCTGAACAGTTCGGCGTTTCCCGACCTTCCTTGCGCGAGGCGATTCAGAAACTGGCGGCCCGCGGTCTGCTGGTCAGCCGTCAGGGGGGAGGCAATTATGTCACCGAGTCCCTGGGCTCCAGCTTCAGCGACCCGCTGCTCGACCTGCTCGAAGGTCGCCCCGAGGCCCACCGGGACCTGCTGGAGTTTCGCCATACGCTGGAAGCCGATTGCGCCTATTTCGCCGCGCTGCGCGCTACCGAAGTAGATCATCAGCATCTGCGTGAGGCTTACGAAGTACTGCAGGCCTGCTACGCTCGGGAAGGTGGCAGCCGGACCGAGGAAGGTGCCGCGGATGCGCGCTTTCACCTGGCCATTGCCGAGGCCAGTCACAACATCATCTTGTTGCATACCATTCGTGGTCTGTTCGATCTACTCAAGCGCAACGTGGTGACCAACATTGGTGGCATGTATGCCCTGCGCCCGAGCACCCGCACCATGCTGATGCGCCAACACCAGGAGTTGCTGGAAGCAATCATCGAGGGCCGCGCCGAGGATGCCCGGCGTCATGCCAGCGAGCATATCGATTTCGTACGTGAAGTACTGGCCGAACGCCAACAGGAGGAGCAACGCCGCAGCCGAGCTAAACGACGCGAGAAACACTGAACCCCTCAATCCCGGGCGATTTCCACCGGAGCGGCTATAGTGATTAATCCCAAATGAAGGACCGTTCATCTGACAGGAGATTTCGATGAAGAAAGGCGCCCCATCCGCGCTCATGCTGCTGGTTCCGCTCGCCCTGTCCGCTCACGCCTATGAATTGAGTCCCACGCCGGAGGCAGGTCTGTGGCGCATCGAAAAGCGCGTCCTGATCGACAAGGAGGAGCGCCTGCAGACGCTGCAGGAGGCTCAGCAGAAGTTACCCCAAGACACCGCCGCCCAACGTCGGGCACTGCTGGATGAAGCTGCCATCAGTCGCAGCAATCCGGCCGTCGAAATGGAGTGCCTCACTCCCCAGCAGGCAGTGGAACTGGTCCGACTGGAAACCCTGCAGCAGGAGGTTCAGCGCGACGTGCCCGAGTGCGAGCTGACAGTGCACCCGGTGGACCGCTCCACCTTGAATATCCATGGTCGTTGTCAGGCCGAACACGGCTTCGATGGTGACATGCGGGGCCATCTCGAAATCATCAGTAGTTACGAGATCCGCTCCTCCTTTCTCGGACGTGGCAATGTGCAGCTCGATGCAGACATCAGCGAGGCCGCAGCGGGCAACCCCGTCAGCATCCAGCTGCAGGAGATCTCCCGCTGGACCCAACCGGATTGCGGCGCGGTTCCCCCCCGGGAGCGGCTATCCTTTTGATTGCCCACCGTCACGGCTGTCGGCAGTGGGCTAGACTGGAACCCATATCACGACGGGAGAATGTCCATGCTCAATCATTGTATTCTCGCTTTCGATTATTCGGAAAGCTGGCAGAAGACCTGCGAGCGGCTACCGCCAATGCTGCAGCTGACTGCGGTACAGCGGCTCACCCTGGTGCATGTGGTGGACACCACCCGGCGAATGCACGTGGAGGACAGTGCAGCCTCAGCCGCCAGCCATCTCGGTGACCTGGCGCGCCAGCTTTCCGGCGAGTTTGGCATCACGGTAGATTACGAAGTGCGCAGCGGCTTCGCCGCCAGCGAACTGCACGAAGCCGCGCGCCGACACAAGGCCGACGGCATCATCGTTCTCAACCAGAGTCATTCCGCTGGACGAGCCTTGTTCTATGGCAATGTCACCCTGAACCTGGCCCGCATTACCCACCTGCCGCTGCTGATCCTACCGGCCAGTGGCCCTGTCACGGAACCCAGCGCCCCGGTCCTGCTGGCAACCGACGGCTCGCGCCCAGCTCAGGTCGCTCAGCGTGTGTTCGAACGCTTCCTCACCGGCGGTCGGCACGGGCTGGTACTCTGGGTGGAAACCGACGAGGTAGACAATACCGCTGTCATCAACGAGCAGATCGAGGACCTCACCCGCCGCCATGAGCTGGTGGTCGCCCGTCAGGTGAAGGGCTCGGCCGTACGCGAAATAGTCAAGGCCGCCGCCGCCGAGCGAGTATCTCTGGTCATCCTCGGTAAACGCGGTACCACACCGATTCAGGACCTGATGATCGGCAGCACCGCCGAGGGCGTCGCTCGGGAAAGTGAGCAACCGGTCCTGTTGGTCCCCGTCAATACCGCGCTCTGAAACGACAACGGCCCCTCGCGGGGCCGTTGCCAAGGTACCGATCAACCTCAGAAGAATGCCTGCAATCCGGTCTGCGCCCGGCCGAGAATCAGCGCGTGCACATCGTGAGTGCCTTCGTAGGTATTCACTACCTCCAGGTTCACCACATGGCGGATCACGCCGTACTCGTCGGAGATACCGTTGCCACCGAGCATGTCCCGCGCCACCCGGGCGATATCCAGCGACTTGCCGCAGGAGTTGCGCTTCATGATCGAGGTAATCTCCACCGCAGCGGTGCCCTCATCCTTCATCCGGCCCAGCCGCAGGCAACCTTGCAAACCCAGGGTGATCTCGGTCTGCATGTCTGCCAGCTTCTTCTGTACCAGCTGGGTCTGGGCCAGCGGACGGCCGAACTGTGTGCGATCCAGGGTGTACTGGCGCGCGGTGTGCCAGCAGAACTCCGCCGCACCCAAAGCGCCCCAGGCGATGCCATAGCGAGCTGAATTGAGGCAGGTGAAGGGCCCACGCAGGCCGGTCACGCCGGGCAGCAGGTTCTCTTCCGGCACGAAGACATCGTCCATCACGATTTCACCGGTGATAGAAGTACGCAGGCCGACCTTGCCCTTGATCGCCGGCGCACTCAGACCTTCCCACCCTTTCTCGAGGATGAAGCCGCGGATGACATCGTCTTCGGTCTTGGCCCAGACCACGAACACATCGGCGATCGGGCTGTTGGTGATCCACATCTTGGCGCCCTTGAGACGGTAGCCGCCGTCGACCTTGCGCGCCCGGGTGACCATGGAACCCGGATCGGAACCGTGGTTAGGCTCGGTAAGGCCGAAGCAGCCGATATATTCGCCGCTGGCCAGTTTCGGCAGGTACTTCTGCTTCTGCTCCTCGGAGCCGAACTCATTGATCGGTACCATCACCAGCGAGGACTGCACACTCATCATCGAGCGATAACCGGAGTCGACACGCTCCACTTCACGGGCAATCAGGCCGTAGCACACGTAGTTCAGACCGCTACCACCGTATTCGGCAGGGATGGTCGCACCCAGCAAGCCCAACTCGCCCATTTCGCGGAAGATGGTGGCATCGGTATCCTCGTTGCGAAACGAGTTGAGTACCCGCGGCATCAGCTTGTCCTGACAATACTGCGCTGCCGAGTCCCGCACCATGCGCTCTTCTTCGGTGAGCTGCTGATCCAGCAACAGCGGATCTGTCCAGTTGAAACTTGCTTTGCTATTGGCCATGGATACTCCATCGGTGATTGTTGTGTGAACTGTAAGCAAGGCTAGTCCGCAGAGGGCGGCGGGGCAAGCGCGTTTTTTTCAACCCATTGTGCTAGATTGGAACTCCGAACAACCAACCACAAGCACCAAGCTACCGAGTGCAAGCGATCTCGCGCAGCGCGACAGGCCCCATGTCGCCGGCCCGGCCAGCTTGCCCTCGGCACGAATGGTTTGCCGCCGTTTCACAGGAGCCCCCATGCGTCGCAAGATACCGCCGACCCAGGCGCTGGTCTGTTTCGAGTCTGCCGCCCGGCACGAAAGCTTCACCAAAGCCGCCGAAGAGCTGGCATTGACCCAGAGCGCCGTCTGCCGTCAGATTGCCAACCTGGAGAGCTTTCTCGATATCCAGTTGTTCCGCCGCACCCGCCGGGGCGTACGCCTGACCGAGGCCGGCGAAACCTATAGTCGGCGCATCGCCAATCGCCTGGACGCGGTGGAGCGGGACACCCTGTCGGTGATGGGCAACCATGGTACCGCGACCCTGGAACTGGCGTTGGTACCCACCTTCGGCACCCAGTGGCTGCTGCCACGCCTGAACCGGTACCTTGTGCGACATCCGCACGTGACCATCAATATGACCAACCGTACCCGTCCCTTCCTGTTCGCCGATACCGAGTTCGACGCAGCGATCTATTTTGGTGATGGGGAGTGGTCCGGTACCGAGGTGCATTTTCTGATGAACGAATCGCCAGTACCGGTGTGCAGCCCCGCATTACTGGGCGAGCAGGTCGAGCTGACCGCAGAGCAGATCAGCCGGCTGCCATTGCTGCAGCAATCCACTCGCCCCTATGCCTGGCGCCAGTGGTTCGCCGCCGCTGGCTTGCGCGTGGAGCACGACCTGAATGGTACTCGCCTGGAATTGTTTTCCATGCTGGCCCAGGCCGCCATGCACGGGCTGGGCGTGGCACTGATTCCCCCCTTTCTGATTCGCGACGAGCTGGCCAGCGGCCGACTGGCGGTGGCCAGTCCGCACAGTTTCGACAGCAGCAACGCCTATTATCTGGTGATCCCCGAGCGCAAGGCCGAATCAGCGACGCTGCAGGGGTTCAGGGACTGGGTGATCGGTGAAGCACAGGCGTATGGGCAAGCGGTCGGCACCGTCTCGTAACGCCCGGACCGGCTTGGTAGACCCCCTTCCACAAGCTCAGCGGTAATAGGTGCAGATCCGCTGGCCGTTGACCTCGTGGACCTGGATATCCATCTCATAGAGGTCCCGCAGCACCTCGTCGCGGATAATCTCCTGCGGCGACCCTTGATAGGCTGGCCGGCCCTGGCGCATGGCAATGATGTGATCCGAATAGCACGAGGCAAAATTGATGTCGTGCAGCACCACCACCACCGTCTTGCCCTTCTCGTCGGCTGCGCGGCGCAGCAGCTGCATCATGTCCACGGCAAAGCGCATATCGATGTTGTTCAGCGGTTCGTCGAGCAACACGTACTCGGTATCCTGGCACATGACCATGGCCACATAGGCACGCTGGCGCTGACCGCCGGACAACTCGTCGATCGGCCGGTCCCGGTAGTCGCCCAGCCGTAGATAGTCCATAGCCTCGTCCACATGGCGCAGATCCTCGGCGGTCAGCCGGCCGCCGGAGTGGGGAAAGCGCCCGAAGGCGACCAGATCCCGCACTGTCAGGCGCAGGGACGTCTGATTGTCCTGGCGCAGGATCGACAGCCGGCGTGCCAGCACATTGCCCGGTGTGCGGGTGACATCCATGCCATCGACCTGCACAGAGCCAGCGCTCATCGGCGTCAGCCGGCTGATCATCGACAACAGTGTCGACTTGCCAGCACCGTTGGGGCCGATGATCGAGGTGAAGCCACCTCGGGGAATGCTCAGGCTGACGTCATCGACGACCAACACATCGCCATAGCGTTTGGATACACCCCGGGTTTCAATCATTGTCTGACTCCGCGCATCAGCAGCGCTATGAACAGCAGGCCGCCGGCCAGCTCGATGACCAGTGCCAGCGGCAGGGTTGAGGCCAGCAGGTGCTCCAGCAATAGCTGGCCCCCGACCAGGCAGATGATGCCCGCCAGCACGCTGGCCGGCAGGGTCCAGCAATGGCGCTGGGAACCGGTGAACCAGTAGGCCAGATTGGCGATCAGCAAGCCGAAGAACAGCGTCGGCCCGACCAGCACCGTAGCTACCGATACCAATACCGCGATCACCGCCATGATGCCGAGCACCACCCGACCGTGGGCCACGCCCAGGTTGATGGCGATATCCCGGCCCAGACTCAGCACATCCAGACAACGCCACCAGCGCCACAGCAGTATTCCACCCAGCACCAGAGCCATCGCCGCCGCGCCGAGCAGTTCAGTGTTCACCCGGCTGAAACTGGCCTGCGCCACGCCGGTGCTGATGCCGAACTCGCTCGGATCGAGCACCCGCGCACCCAGTGCGGACAACTCACGAAACAGGATGCCGGCCAGCATACCCAGCAGGATCATCAAATGCAGGCTGCGCACCGAGCCGGAGAACAGCAGGCGAAACAGCAGCAGCGCCAACGCCACCATCAGCACGACCTGCAACGCAAAGCGCAGAGCAGGCGCCCACTCGGCCAGGGCACCGCCGCCCAGCACCAGCAGCGTCAGGGTATTGACCAGCACATAGAGCACATCGAAGCCCATCAGCGATGGCGTCAACAGGCGGCTGTGGGTGATGGTCTGGAACAGCACGGTGGACACGCCGATGGCAACGGCTGTGAGCAGCAGCGCCAGCAGCCGATTACCGCGGTATTCGAGGATGAAGTCCCAATCGGTCTGCACATTCACCGTCATGAAGCCAATCACGCACAGCGCCGCCAGCACGCCCAACAGCAGCACCCGGGTGCCCGGACGACGCCACAGATTCAGGACCATTTCGCCCTCCCCTGCAGCAGCACGGCAAGGAAAATCACGCAGCCGATGATCGACAGCAGGTTGGACGAGGGTACTTCGTAGGGATGGATCAGCAGCCGCCCCAGCAAATCCGCCGCCAGCAGCAACGCCGCACCCAGCAGCGCCATCAGCGGCACCGCACGGCGCAGATTGTCCCCGGCAATCAACCGCACCAGGTTCGGCGCCACCAGCCCGATGAAGGGAATCACCCCGGCGGTTACCACCACGCTACCGACGATCATCGCTACTAGTGCCACGCCAGCGGCCATCAACAGTCCGTAGTTCACGCCGATATTGGTGGCAAAATCCCGGCCCATGCCGATCACGGTAAAACGATCCGCCAGCACCATCGCCGCCACCGTCAGCCCGGCGGCGACCCACAGCAACTCGTAGCGTCCACGCAAGATCGCCGAGAAGTCGCCACTGTTCCAGGCGCGCAGCGATTGCGATAGATCGAAGTGATGGGCAATCAACCCGCTGGCTGCATGCACCACCCCAGCCATGACCAGTCCAACCAGGGGAACGATCAACGCCGAGCGCAACGGCATGCGCTGCAATACACCAAGAAACAGCAGAATGCCGCCGGCCGCAAAAGCGCTCACCACCAGGAACCGCCCCCACAATGGCAAGCCTTGGGGCAGCACGATGGCCAGCACCAGCATACCCAGCGCCGCTGCAGCCATGGGGCCGGTAGTCGAGGTATCCACCAACCGGTTGCGCGCCATCATCTGCAGAATCGCCCCAGCCACAGCCAGCGCCGCACCAGCAAGAATCAGCGCAATGGTACGAGGCAGTCGACTGACGAAGAGGATCTTCGAGATCCGGTCATCCGGGTCGGCGGTAAGGACATTCAACAGGTTCATGCGGCTGGCGCCGACGTTCAGGCTGCATAGCCCGAGCACCACCACCAGCGCGAGCAGCAGAAACAACCAGAGGACGCCCCTATCGGGCGCCCCTGGAGATGAAGAAAGGGAATGTGACATGCATCCTGCCTGGACAGCGAAAGGGCGTCTACTCAGCGTGCCGCAGAGAATACCTGAATCAGTTCATCGACACTGTTCTGCATCACACCGATACCGCTGTTATCCAGCAGATACCAGCTGGCCGGGTCCAGGTAGACGATCTGGTCCTTGCTGCCGGCGGTGGTAGCCTCGACCAGTTCGTTGTCCATCAACTCAGCCGCAGCAGTACCCTCGCGGCCGATCGCGGCATCACGGTCCATCACGAACAGCCAGTCGGGGTCAGCCTCCAGCAGAAACTCGAAGGACACCGCCTGGCCATGGCGGCCGGTCTTGAGATCAGCTACCGCCTGCTCGACACCAAACACATCGTGGATCAGACCGAAGCGGGTACCCTTGCCGAAGGCGGCCATCTTGCCACCGGTGGTGAGCAACAGCAGACCGTCGCCCTGCTCCGCCGTCAGGCTACGCAGCTGCGCCACGGAAGACTTCAACTCGGCAACCAGCTCGGCAGCCTTCTCCTGCTTGCCGAACACCTCACCCAGCAACAGCGTGTTGCGCTCGACACTCCCCAGCAGATCGTTCGGATCAGGGGTCAGGTCAATGGTAGTACCGAACCGGGACACTTCCGCGTACTTACCCTGCGCCCGGCGCCCAAGAATGATCAGATCCGGTTCGGCATTCTTCAGCACCTCGAAGTCCGGCTCGAACAAACTGCCAGCACGAATGAATTCACCCTCACGATACTGCTTGAGCACTTCCGGCGGGTTGGAAGAAGGAATGCCGCTGACGGTAACGCCCAGCTGCGCCAGGGTATCGAGCGTTGACCAGTCGAGTACCACCACCTTCTGCGGCTGCACTGGCACCTGGGTCTCGCCACTGGAATGGGTCACGGCGACGCTCTCGGCATGAGCAACAGACGCACCAGCGCCCATGGCCAAAGCCAGACACACGCTCGAAACAGCAGCAAAACGGGACAGACCTGACAGCATGACAACTCCTTTTTGCAGACCCACAAGCCGCGCCCGCAACAGTCACAAAGCACTGTCGGCACTGATCAGGGATCCCCGATTATTAAGAATAGTTATTGTTTACGATGCTAGCGGAAGCGTCTGGCCAGCGCAATCGAACAGACAAAAAAAAGCGAGCCCGCAGGCTCGCTTTCCAGTATCGCGCCGATCTTACTGGCGGATGCCTTCAATCGTCAGATCCAGCTCGACCACCGCAGAGGCCGGCCCCAAATCCATGGACACGTCATAGTCCGCCAGCTTGATGCTGGTGGTGCCCTCGAAACCGGCACGGTAGCCGCCCCAGGGATCATCACCTTCGCCAACGAAGCGGGCGTCGATCACCACCGGCTTGGTCACGCCGTTGAAGGTGAAGTCACCGGTGACCTTGGCGGTGTTCTCACCTGTCACTTCCACGCCAGTGGAAACAAAGGTGGCCTGGGGATGCTTGGCCACATTCAGGAAGTCATCGCTGCGCAAATGCTTGTCACGCTCGGCATGGTTGGAGTCCACACTGGCGGTATTGATGGTGACGTTCACCTTGCTGTTTTCCGGATTTTCCGCATCCCAGCTGAAGGTGCCATCAAAATCGTTGAAGCGGCCATGCAACATGCTGAAACCCATGTGCCCGGTCTTGAAGTTGATGAAGGCATGCTGGCCTTCCTTGTCGATCTGGTAGTCAGCTGCGTACAGCGAGCCGGACAGAGCCATCAAACCACCCAGAGCGACCCCAGCAAAAATCTTTTTCATACCTGTTTCTCCTATGAATCCGTCAATTACCGCGCTCGCATGCCCAGCATGCGGCGCAATGTATCGTCACGATCAAGAAAATGATGTTTCAGGGCGCCCAACGCATGCAACGCCGCCAATCCCAGTACCGCTATCGCTACCCAGTAATGCACTGCTCCGGCGCGGTCAGCCTGACTGGGCAGACCGGTTATCGAAGCCGGTATCTCAAACCAGCCAAAGACACTGATACCTTGCCCCGTGGCCGTAGAAATCAGATAACCACTGACCACGATAACCAACAGCATCAGGTATAGCAGCCCATGCACCACACCCGCCACGCTGATTTCCCAGCGCTTATGATTGGGCAGATGCGCCGGACGCGGATTGCCCCAGCGCCATAGCAGCCGCAACACCAGCACGGCGGCCAGGGTGATGCCGATACTCTTGTGCCAGAACGGAGCGCTGCGGTAATAGGGACTGTAGTAACTCAGGTCAGTCATCCACAAGCCGAGTATGGCCAGCCCGATCACTGCCAGAGCCACCAGCCAATGCAACACGATGGCCACCAGGCCGTAGCGTTGCTGTGAGTTTTTCAGTTGCATTTGAATACGTCCGGTACCGATGATGCGAAGATCATACATCGATACAGGAAAACAAAAAGGGGAAATATTGGGTAGGAAATATCTGATTTATAGATACGTCTTGAATACAACGTCTCTGAATACCTGCATTTCTCTAACAACCACCCCGGGGGAGGCTAGCCTCCGACCAGCCCCTGTGGCGGCCAGGGAAGGCCACCACACGAGCGCCCATGGATGGCTAGAGCGGGTCCGCGCAGGAGCTAACCACCCGCGCAGCGTTGCACGCGCCAACAGCGCAACCACCAGCCACTACAAACAATCAGAAAAACAACCGCTTCAACTCAGCCCCCGGATCAGACGCCCGCATAAACGCCTCGCCCACCAGGAAACCATAAACATCATTGGCCAGCATCAACTCCACATCGGCACGAGTGAGAATGCCACTCTCGGTAACCGCCAGACGATCCGCCGGCACACGGCTCAGCAATTGCAGGGTGGTATCCAGGGACACCTCGAAGGTATGCAGATTACGGTTATTGATACCTACCAACGGCGTATCCAGTTGCAGCGCCCGGTCCAGCTCGGCACCGTCATGCACCTCAACCAGCACATCCATCCCCAGCTCGACCGCAGCGGCATTCAACTCAGCCATCTGCCCATCTTCCAGCGAAGCCACAATCAGCAGAATGCAATCAGCGCCCATCGCCCGGGCTTCGACCACCTGATAGGGGTCGACCATGAAATCCTTGCGGATAACCGGCAGATCGCAGGCCGCACGAGCCTGCTGCAGATACTCCGTACTACCCTGGAAGAAATCGATATCGGTCAGCACCGACAGGCAAGCCGCACCACCCTGCTGGTAACTGACCGCAATCTCCGCCGGGTTGAAGTTCTCGCGAATTACCCCCTTGCTCGGCGACGCCTTCTTCACCTCGGCAATGACCGCCGGCTGCTGCGCTGCCGCCCGCTGGCGCAGCGCCTGGGCAAAACCGCGCGGTGCATCAGCATGGGTGGCCAGCCGTTGCAGCTCGTCCACTGAAATGCGCGCACGGTTTTCCTTCACTTCTTCATACTTGCGCGCAACGATATTTTCCAGAATGGTCGGCAGGCTCATTTCTGCAGCGCCTCCTCGCGAAAGATTTCAGTGAAGGACGCCAGCTCGGCCAGCTTTTCCCGGGCCATGCCCGAATAGAGTGCATCGGAGGCCAACTCAACACCCTCTTTCAAGGTACTCGCCACGTCGGCTGCATAGAGCGCAGCACCGGCATTCAGGATGATCATATCCGCCGCCTTCTCACCGACTTCGGTCTCGCGCTTGCCCAGCGCATCACGGATCAGCTTCAGTGATGCCTCCGGGCCTTCCACGGTCAGCCCGATCAGGCTGCGACTCTTGATACCCAGATCCTCCGGGCTCACCTCATACTCAGTGACCTTGCCATCTTTCAGCTCGGCAATATGCGTCGGCGAGGCCAGGCTGATCTCATCCAGACCATCGCGCGAATGCACGATCAGTACATGCTGGCTGCCCAGACGACCCATCACCTCCGCCATCGGCCGGCACAGCGCCTTGCTGAACACCCCGATCACCTGATGCTTGACCCCAGCCGGGTTGGTCATCGGCCCAAGCATATTGAACAAGGTGCGCATGCCCAGCTCGCGCCGCGGCCCGACCGCATGCTTCATCGCCCCATGGTGCGCCGGGGCAAACATGAAGCCGACGCCCACATGCTCCACACAGCGCGCCACCTGCTCCGGCGTCAGGTTCAGGTTGATGCCCGCCGCCTCCAGCAGATCGGCGCTCCCGCTCTTGCCGGATACCGCACGGTTGCCGTGCTTGGCCACCTGACCGCCAGCGGCCGCCACCACAAAGGCCGCCGCCGAGGACACATTGAAAATGTTTGCCCCATCACCACCGGTACCGCAGGTATCGACCAGGTTATCACCCGGAATCGCCACCTTGGATGCCAGCTCACGCATGGCCAGGGCCGCGCCGGTGATTTCATCCAGGCTTTCACTCTTCATGCGCAAGGCCACCAGCATGCCGCCGATCTGCGCATCAGTGCACTGGCCGGTCATGATCTGCCGCATGACATCCTGCATTTCCTCGGTGGACAGGTCGATCTGTTCGACAACCCTGGCCAGCGCTGTGGTGATATCCATTGTTAGAATCTCCTGAATCGTCAGCTGCGCATTCCGCCCTGCTGTTTGAGAAAGTTGGCCAGCAGTTCATGGCCCTGTTCGCTGAGAATGGACTCGGGATGAAATTGCACCCCCTCGATCATGTACTGGCAATGGCGCAGCCCCATGATCTCGTCCACCGTACCGTCCGCATGTTGCGTCCAGGCAGTCATCTCCAGGCAATCGGGCAGGGTATCACGCTGCACCACCAGGGAATGGTAGCGGGTCACGGTCAACGGATTGGCCAGCCCGGCGAATACGCCCACGCCCCGATGGTAGACCGGGCTGGTCTTGCCATGCATGGCTTCACGGGCGCGTACCACCTCGCCGCCGAAGGCCTGGCCGATGCTCTGATGGCCCAGGCAGATGCCCAGAATCGGCAGCTTGCCGGCAAAGTGCTGGAGAACAGGTACCGAGACACCGGCTTCGTTCGGCGTGCAGGGGCCGGGCGAGATCACGATGCGCTCAGGCTGCAACGCCTCGATCTGCGCCACGCTCAGCTCATCGTTGCGCACGACCTTGACCTCGGCACCCAATTCACCAAGGTACTGCACCACATTCCAGGTGAAGGAGTCGTAGTTGTCGATCATCAATAACATGCTCAGCTCCTCACTCGGCCGATTGTTCGGCCAGCGCCACGGCGCGGAACATCGCGCGACGCTTGTTGATGGTTTCTTCCCATTCCAGCTCGGGCACCGAGTCGGCGACGATGCCACCGCCAGCCTGCACATGCAGCTCACCATGCTTGATCACCGCGGTGCGGATGGCGATCGCGGTGTCCATATTGCCATTCCATGCCCAGTAACCCACCGCGCCACCGTAGACGCCGCGCTTGACCGGCTCCAGCTCGTCAATGATTTCCATGGCGCGGATCTTCGGCGCACCGGACAAAGTGCCCGCCGGCAGGATCGCACGCAGGGCATCCATGGCGGTCAACTCGGGGCGCAACCGGCCACGGACGTTGGAAACGATGTGCATGACATTGGAGTAGCGCTCGATGACCATCTTCTCGGTCACCTGCACCTGGCCGATGGCAGCCACCCGGCCCACGTCATTGCGCCCCAGGTCGATCAGCATCAGATGCTCGGCCAGCTCCTTGGCGTCGGACAGCAGATCCTGCTCCAGCGCCAGGTCAGCCTCTTCGGTGGCTCCGCGCGGGCGGGTACCGGCGATCGGCCGCACCGTCACCTCACCCTCCTCCACCCGCACCAGCACCTCGGGCGAACTGCCGACCACATGGAAGTCGTCCAGGTTGAAGAAGTACAGATAGGGCGTTGGATTCTGGCTGCGCAGGGCGCGGTAGAGGTCAATCGGCGCCGCCTTGAAGTCGATGCTCATGCGCTGGGATGGCACCACCTGCATGCAATCCCCAGCCAGGATGTAATCCTTGATGGTGTCGACCGCGTTCTGGTAATCCTCACGGGTGAAGCTCGCGCGGTATTCCAGATCACGCTCTGCGACGGCAGCCAGATCAAGCCCGGGACGCGGGGTGAAGGGTGCGGCCAGCTGCGCCAGCAGCCCATCCAGACGGCGGTTGGCCTGCTCCCAGGCATCGTCGTTTGCCGTGTCGGCCAATACGATGACGTGCAGTTTTCCAGCCAGGTTGTCGAATACCACTACCTCATCGGACACCATCAATAGTATGTCCGGATTACCCAGCGGATCGGGATTGGGCGAATCGCCAAGCCGGCGCTCCACATAGCGCACGCAGTCGTAGCCAAAATAACCGACCAGCCCGCCATTGAAGCGCGGCAGCCCGGGAATACTTGGCACCTGATAGCGCGCCTTGAACTCTTCGACGAAGGCCAGCGGATCCTCACACTGGTGGGATTCGGTTTCGACACCGTCCACCAGCACGCTGGCGGTGTAGCCATGCACCTTCAGCAAGGTGCGCGCCGGCAAGCCAATAATCGAATAGCGGCCCCACTTCTCACCGCCCTGTACGGATTCGAGCAGATAGGAATAGGGCGCGTCGGCCAGTTTCAGATAGGTGGACAGCGGCGTGTCCATATCAGCCAGCACCTCGCGCACAACGGGTACGCGGTTGCAATCCTGGGCAGCCAGGCGGAGGAATTCGTCTTGGGTCATGATCAGCCTCATGGGCGGGTAGATGTCACACACACAAACCGGGCGCCTGCGCAGAAGGCAGGCGAAAGAAGTTCAGGGACGCCAACGCCAGCGGGCGAGCGCCTTCATCATTCCCATCAGTATGCGGTTGCTGACAAACACGGCTGATCCATCGATTCGGTGAACAGGTAACGCTGCAAGACTATATGAGCGCATCGAGCGAATCAACCAGCAGGTCCGGCTCCTCCAGTGCAACCGACCGGCCATGGTTGTAACCGTAGCTGACCGCGACCACCCTGACGCCGGCGGCGCGAGCGGCCAGTACATCGTTGCGCGAATCACCGATGAACAGGCTCTGCTGCGCGGTCACGCCAGCGGCGGACATGACCTGTAGCAGCCCCGCCGGATCGGGCTTCTTCACTGGCAGGGTATCGCCACCGATAATCCAGTCGAAGCGGCCCAGCCCTTTCTCTTCCAGCAACGGCGCAACGAAGCGTTCGGGTTTATTGGTGATCACCGCCAACGCCACTTGCCGCGCCCGCAGCCAGTCCAGCAGCGCCGACACGCCCGGGTAGACGGTGGTAGCGTCATGGCCGCCGGAATAGGCCTGCATGAAATCGGCCAGCGCCGCCTGGGCCTCGGCCTCGTCCACGTTCGCATGATCAATACTGTCGGCCAGGGCACGGCGCACCAAGACCAGGGCACCATTGCCAACCCAGTCCTTTACCCGCGCGACGCCGGCGGCCGGACGATTGCGCAGGGCCAGTACCTGGTCCACCGCTGCCGCCAGATCCGGCACCGAGTCGACCAGAGTGCCGTCCAGATCGAACATCACCAGGCGTGGCAAGGCACCGTCGAACAGCCGCTCCAGCTCGCTCATGCTAGCGCTTCACCTGGGCCAGTTCGGCGCGCATCTGATCGATCACAGTCTTGTAATCCGGCGCATTGAAAATGGCCGAGCCGGCAACAAAGGTGTCAGCGCCCGCTTCGGCTACCTGCCGGATGTTCTGCACGTTCACGCCGCCATCGACTTCCAGGCGGATATCCCGCCCGCTGGCGTCGATCAGCGCCCGCGCCTCGCGCAGCTTGTCGAGGGTGCCGGGGATGAATTTCTGCCCACCGAAACCGGGGTTGACGCTCATCAGCAGGATCATGTCGACCTTGTCCATCACGTACTTCAAGGCGTCCAGCGAGGTTGCCGGGTTGAACACCAGCCCGGCCTTGGCGCCACCTGATTTGATCAGTTGCAGGGAGCGATCAACGTGGTCGCTGGCTTCCGGATGAAAGGTGATGAAGGACGCGCCGGCTTCGAGGAAATCACCGATGATGCGGTCGACGGGGCGGACCATCAGATGCACGTCAATGGGCGCGGTAACGCCGTATTTGCGCAACGCAGTGCAGACCATCGGGCCAATGGTCAGGTTGGGTACGTAGTGGTTGTCCATCACATCGAAATGAACAATGTCGGCACCCGCCGCCAGCACCCGGTCCACATCTTCCCCGAGACGGGCGAAGTCGGCAGAGAGAATGGACGGGGCTATCGCGTAATCAGGCATGGCAGACCTCTGGGATAATCGGAACCCGGGTATTCTACCCTCTCGAGCAGCACTCGTGGGGATGCGCTGGCTGCGCGCCCGTCAGCGGAAACCGCGATACCGCCGGATCTTCTCGTAGGCCTGCTGAATCCGGTGGACTTGCTCACCCGCTGCGGCCAACTCAGCTTCATTCGCACCAGCGGCCAGTTGCTTATCCGGGTGATGACGGCTGAGCAGCCGGCGATAGGCGCGCTTGATCTGCGCCGGTTCCGCGTCGAGCTCAATACACAGCACGGCCGCAGCCTGCTGCAGCCCACCACCGGCGGCGACCGGGGCGGCACTGCCCGGGCGGCGGCGCTGGTGGCGCTGTTGCATCCGCTGCTGCTCGGCCTTGCCCAGGCCGGCAATGACGGCCCAGCGGTCGAGCAACTGGCGCGCGGCCGTACTCGGCTGCCCCTGTACCAGCGCCATGCGCCAGCAACCATCGAGCAATTCGGCATTGCGCCCCGGCTGCTGACGGCACAAGCGGCGCAGCTGCCTCTCCATAGCGGTGGCCGGCAACTTGCCCCGGTTGAAATCGGCCATGGCGGCCAACCGTTGTGACTCATCCAGGCGGTACTGCTGCATCAGTTCCCGAGCCAACTGCAGATGCTCGGGCGTTACCCTGCCATGGGCCTTGGCCATGCGCCCCAGACAGAGAAAAAGCACCTGCTGGAATTCCGGCCTCAGCCCCAGCCGCCGCCCCAGCTGCGCCGGCAACTCGGACCAGCGCCGCAAACCCCAATGCCGGTCCAGCGCATGGCCGAGTACCCCACCGAGAATACCGCCGGGCACGCCGGCAACGGCACTTCCCAACAGCACACCCACTACGGTCATCGGCCACAACATATCAGCGCTCCCGCGCCCGCAGATCGGCCTGCTGCAACCGCTCCGGCGTGCCGACATCGATCCAGCTGCCAGCATGGGCTTCGCCACTGACCAGCCCCTGCTCGGCAGCGGCCCGCAGCAGCGGCGCCAGCGGTTGCGGGCCCTCGGCCAAGCCAGCGAACAGCCGTGGCGACAATACCGCTATGCCGCTGTAGGTCAGGGCTGCGCTGCGCTCGGCCTCGTTCGCGGGATTGACGATTGCCCCTTCGCGCAGCAGGAAGTCGCCATGAGCTTTGAAGGGCGGGTTATCCACCAAGACCAGATGCGCCAGCTTGCCAGTTGGCAACTGCAGCCGGGAAAAGTCGAAATCGGTCCAGATATCACCATTGACCAGCACGAAAGGCTCTTCACCCAGCAACGGCAGGGCGCGCAGGATGCCGCCGGCGGTTTCCAGCGGTTGCTCCTCGGCCGACCAACTGATCCGCACGCCGTGGGCGGCACCATCATCGAAGGCCGTTTCAAGCTGCTCCCCCAACCAGGCATGGTTGATCACCAGCTGGCCCAGTCCGGCCCGTTGCAAGGCTTCGATATGCCACTGGATCAGCGGTTTTCCGGCCACCGGCAGCAACGGCTTGGGAGTATGCAGGGTCAGTGGGCGCATACGCTCGCCCTTGCCCGCCGCCAGGATCATTGCTTTCATCTATTACAACTCCAGACTGTCCAGCAAGCGGCGCAGCGGAGCCAGCCGCGCATCGCTGTCGCAGGCGTCACGCAGGTATTGCACGAAGCGCGGTACATCTTCCAGATAATGCGGCTTGCCATCGCGATAGCGGATGCGGGCGAAGATGCCCAGCACCTTGAGGTGACGCTGCACGCCCATCAGCCGGGACTGACCAAGAAAGGTGTCAAAGTGCGCCGGCAAGTCGATACCTGCTGCGCGCGCCTGTTCCCAGTAGCGGCCGATCCAGCGCTCACGCTCGGCCAGCGGCAGATTGAAGAAGGCATCGGCAAACAGCGAGGTCACGTCATAACTGGCCGGCCCGTACAACGCATCCTGAAAATCCAGCACGCCAGGCTCGCCCGGGGCCGTCATCAGGTTGCGCGGCATGTAGTCCCGATGCACGAAGACCTTGTTCTCGGCCAGATGGCTGTCCAGCAATGTAGTGCACAAGGTTTCCCAGTCCGCCCGCTGCTCGGCATTCAGCTCATGCTGCAGATGTCGGGCGACAAACCAATCAGGAAACAGCGCCAGTTCACGGCGCAATACCCCTTCATCGTACTCGGGCAGTTCACCCGGCCGACTGCTGGCCTGCCAGCGCACCAGGGTGCTGATGGCCCCGGCGTACAGCCGCTCCAGTTCGGCATCACTCACCCCGGCCTGAATACTCTGCAGATAGGTGCGCGCGCCCAGATCCTCCAGCAGCAGAAAGCCCTGTTGCGGGTCGGCGGCGAGAATGGCGGGTGTCTTCACACCGGCGGCGGCCAGCAAACCGGCGATCCGGATAAATGGCCGCACGTCTTCCTGCTCCGGCGGCGCGTCCATGATGATCAGGCTGTGCGCCCCATCGCTCCAGCGAAAATAACGGCGAAAACTGGCATCGGCACTGGCCGGTTGCAGCTCGCCGGCACCGACCTGAGCCCAGCCCTGCTGCTGGTGCGCCTCGGCCAACGCCGCGGGCAACCAAGCCTCCAACAAACTTCGTCTTGCATCCACCTTGGGGTCTCCTGCTTCCGCACTGGCTCTGGCGCCTAACAATGCTTTATTATCCACGATCTCGATAAGCAGACGCAGCATGCATGTTGCAATTGCCTCGCACAAGGGAGACGCTTCCGAGTCATCGCGAGCCTGCACGCCCGACTGAATCCCGGATAACGACAAATGGCCTACCCAAAACCACCGTTTCGCCCCTCCTTCTCCCTGCTGCTGGCCAGCGGACTCCTGCTGGCCCAACCCGCTACCAGCCTGGCGGTCAGCCAGGTCGAATGCCGCGCCGACAGCGCCGGCGGTGGCTGGGTATGTGTGCCACTCGAAGCCACCGCGGACCTGCCGCCGCGGCCCGGCACGCCGGTGGTACGTACCACCGAAGCAGAGCCGGAGCCCGAACGCGCCGTCAGTGAAATCCGCCAGCCCGCCGCCAGCCCGCAGACGGCGGACTTCAGCGAACTGGATTGGGTACCCCGCGACCAGTTGACCGAAGCCCAGCAGGCTGCCATCGCCCCCTATTGCAGTGGCGACTACATCGAGCCGCCGCGGGCCGGTCGGGATGACAACACCCCCTTCGACCAGCTCCCGGTCTATGCCAGCGCCGACTCCAGCAGCTTCGAACAACGCAACCAGACCGGCACCCTGCAGGGCGACGTCTTGCTGCAGCAGGGCCGACTCCAGGCCCAGGCCAATGAAGCCAGCTTCGATCAGGGCAACAATCTGGTCCGCCTGAACGGCGACGTGCGTCTGCGCGACCAGGGTGTCCTGGTATTGGGTGACCGGGCACAGATGCAGATCGACAGCGGCGAAACCCGTATCGAGCAGGTACGCTATGTCGTCCACGACGCCAATGCCCGCGGCAGCGCCGAAAAGCTGATGCGCCGCGACGACGCCGTCATCGTCATGACCGATGGCAGCTATACCACCTGCTCCCCAGGCAACAACGCCTGGAGCCTGCACAGTGATGATATCGAGCTGGACCGGGAAAAAGGCTGGGGCGAAGCCAAGCATGTGACCCTGAAGGTGAAGGATGTACCGGTGTTCTATACCCCGTACATCTATTTCCCATTGGATGACCGCAGGATGTCCGGTCTGCTGGTGCCGAGCATGTCTTATAGCAGCGGCTCCGGCTCACACCTGACCACGCCGTATTATTTCAACCTTGCGCCGAATTATGACGCCACCCTGTATCCCACGCTGATGAGCGATCGAGGGCTTCAGATGGAGGGCGAGTTCCGCTACCTGACCCCAACCAGCGAAGGGCAGTTCGGCGCATCGGTACTGAATGACAGTGAGGATGAGCGTGAGCAGCAATCCAAATATCGGGATCAACGCTGGATGTATAGCTGGCAACATGTCAGCAACATCACGCCCCGGCTGCAGGCCAGCGTAGACTATACCGATATCAGCGATCCCTATTATTTTCAGGATCTTGATACCTACCTCGGCATCGACACAGGCAACTTCCTCGACCAACGTGCCGGGGTGAGCTGGCAGGGCGATAGTTTCCGGGCCGCTATCAATGTGCACGGCTATGAAAGAGCAACGGTAACCGACATCACCCCTTATGAACGTCTTCCACAAATCACGTTGAATGGCACGCTACCGTTTCAGCCTGGCGGACTGCGCTTCAGCTACGGCAGTGAATTCGTCAGCTTTCAGCGCAACCTGATGGATGGATATTTTACTGATGAAGATGGTATTACCGGGCTGCCCGAACATCGCTGGTACGATGACCGTCTGACCGGCCTCACTCGGGCGGAAGGCGAACGCCTGCATCTTGAACCAAGCATCAGCCTACCCTTGGATTGGGATTGGGGCTTCGTGCACCCCTCATTGAAATATGCCTATACCCGCTACGACCTTTCTCTGGACAGTGCGGGGCAAGCCAGCCTGGGCCAAAGAGATGGCGTCTATTATGAGCGCTTCGACAGCAATCAGGACCGCAGCGTGCCCATCTTCAGCGTGGATAGCGGCCTGTATTTCGATCGCCCCACCGAGCTGTTCGGTCAAAGTTATACCCAGACCCTTGAGCCCCGCCTGTTCTATCTGCACGTGCCGGAAGAAGATCAGGACAACATTCCGATTTTCGACTCAAGCGAGCCAGCCTTCGGCTATGCCTCGCTGTGGCGGGAGAATCGCTTCTCGGGCAAAGACCGGATTGGTGATGCCAACCAGGTGTCTCTGGGCCTGACCAATCGCTGGCTCGAGGCGAATGGCTTCGAGCGCCAGCGGTTCAGCATCGGCCAGAGTTTCTATTTCCGTGACCGCAAGGTGCAGCTGCGCGGAATCGACTACCGCGACCGCGAAAGTGCGCAATCATCGGAATCCCCGATAGCAATGGTGTACCAGTACCGCTTCAACCGGGACTGGCGCTTTACTTCATCATTCAACTGGGATGCCGACCAGAGCGAAACTCGTAGCGGCAGCGCCATGTGGCACTACCAGCCGGAGGACAACCCGCGCAAGATCCTGAATGTCGGCTATCGCTACCGCAACGACACCATGCGTTTCGATCGAGAAACAGGCCAATGGACAACCAACCCGGACTACGGAGTCCCGGGCACGCCAAACTATGTCCGCAACTACTACAAGACCGACCATCATGACATGTCCTTCATGTGGCCAGTTTCCCCACAATGGAGCCTGATCGGCCGCTGGCAACGCGACTATGGCCGCAACCGGACCGTGGAAGCATTCGGCGGCTTCGAGTACGACAGCTGCTGCTGGAAACTCCGGGTGATCAATCGTTACTGGATCGACTACGATGAAAGGAGTCTCAACCCCAACCGCAATGATGAACCGGATCGTGGCATTTTCCTCCAGATTGTCTTCAAAGGCCTCGGCAACGTTGCCGGCAGTGGAGTGGATGCGCTTCTGGAAGAAAGCATCAATGGCTACAGAGAGCGTGAAAACAATGCATTTTAAGCTACACCGCAAGCTCATCGGCCTGTGTGCCGGTCTGCTGATCAGCACTGGCCTGCAAGCCCAGATGGTTGAATTGGACCGGGTCGCGGCCATCGTCGATAACGACGTGGTCATGCAGAGCCAGGTGGAAGAGCGGATGGACACCATCCGTCAGCAACTCAGCGAAAGGGGTACCGAACTACCTCCCGAAGAGGTGCTGCGCACCCAGGTGATCGACCGTCTGGTGCTGGAAAGCATCCAGTTGCAGATGGGCGAGCGAGCCGGCATTCGTATCGATGATGCCAGCCTCAACCAGACCATGCAGCAGTTGGCCGAGCGCAACGGGGTAACCCTGGAGCAGTTTCGCGCCGCCCTCGATCGCGACGGCATCAACTACAACCAGGCACGCGAACAGGTGCGCCGGGAAATGATCATCAACCGGGTGCGCCAGCGCCGGGTGGCCGAGCGGATTCAGGTCAGTGATCAGGAAGTGCGCAACTTCCTCAACTCCGAAGTCGGTCGCTATCAGACCGCCGCCGATTACCGCCTGGCCATGATCGTGCTGCCGGTGTCGGAAAACGCCAGCAGCGATGAGGCCCGCCAGCAAGCTGAGGTTGTCAGCGATATCCACCGCGAACTGAGCGAGGGCGCTGATTTCACTCGCCTGGCGGTCAGCCGTTCCGGTGGTGAGCACGCCCTGGAAGGCGGTGAGCTGGGCTGGCGCAAGGCCGCCCAATTGCCTCCGACCTTCGCCAATGCGGTAGCCGATCTGGAGATTGGCGAGATTACCGCACCGCTGCGCTCCCCCGCTGGTTACCACATTCTCAAGCTGCTGGAAAAGCGCGGCGGCGACAACCTGCTGGTGGACGAATTCAATGTGCGCCACATCCTGATCAAGCCCAGCGAAATCCGCAGCGAAGAAGAAGCCGCCCAGCTGATTGGGCGGCTGTATGAGCGCATCCGTGCCGGCGAATCCTTCGCCACCCTGGCGCGCTCCTTCTCGGAAGACCCGGGCTCGGCACTCAACGGTGGCTCGCTCAGCTGGGTGACTGCCGACGCCATGGTCCCCGAGTTCCGCGAGGTCATGACTTCAACACCGGAAAATCAGATCTCAGCGCCGTTCCAGAGCCAGTTCGGCTGGCACATCCTGCAGGTGGAAGGTCAGCGGCAGGTCGATATGACCGATGAAATGCGTGAGCAGCAAGCCCGCAACCTGCTGCAGAACCGCAAGTTCGATGAGGAGCTGCAGACCTGGCTGCTGGAGATTCGTGACGAAGCCTATGTCGAGATCAAGAGCTAAGTGACTGTTTCCGCCATTGCCCTGACCGCCGGCGAACCCGCCGGCATCGGTCCCGATCTGTGTCTGCTGCTGGCCCGTGAGCCCTGTGCCCATGAGCGCGTGGTCATCGCCGATCCGGACCTGCTTGCCGAGCGTGCCCATCAGCTCGGCCTTGCCATAGAACTGCAAGCCTACGACCCGACACGCCCACCAGCTGCGCAGCAGGCCGGCCAGCTCCGTGTGTTGCCAGTACCCCTGGCGGCTGGCTGCCAGCCCGGCAAACTGAACCCGGCCAACGCCCGCTACGTGCTGGAAACCCTGCGTCTGGGTGGCCAGGGCTGTATCGACGGGCAGTTCGCCGCGGTAGTGACAGCGCCGGTGCACAAAGGCGTGATCAACGATGCCGGTGTGCCCTTCTCCGGGCACACCGAGTTCTTCGCTGACCAGACCGGCACTGAGCAGGTAGTGATGATGCTGGCCTGCCCCGGCCTGCGCGTGGCCCTGGCGACCACCCATCTGCCGCTGCGCGAGGTAGCCGATGCCATTACCCCGCAGGCGCTGGAACGGGTAATCCGCATCCTGCACAACGATCTGCGCAGCAAATTCGGCATCGCCGCGCCACGCATCCTGGCGTGCGGTCTGAACCCCCACGCCGGCGAAGGCGGGCACCTGGGCCGCGAGGAGATCGACATCATCATCCCGCTGCTGGAGCGCCTGCGCGATGAAGGCATGCAGCTGGATGGTCCACTGCCCGCCGATACCCTGTTCACCCCCAAACATCTCGATCAGGCCGATGCGGTGCTGGCGATGTATCACGACCAGGGCCTGCCGGTGCTCAAGCACAAGGGCTTTGGTCAGGCGGTCAACGTCACCCTGGGCCTGCCGATCATTCGCACCTCGGTCGATCACGGCACAGCGCTGGATCTGGCCGCCACCGGACAGGTCGACGTTGGCAGCCTGAAGGTCGCCCTGCACACCGCCATCAGCATGATCGAAGCCCGAGGCCGGCAATGAATGAATTTGCTCCACACCGGGCGCGCAAGCGTTTCGGTCAGAACTTCCTGCATGATCACGGCGTGATCAATCGTATCCTGCGTGGTATCGCCCCGCGTGAAGGCCAGCACCTGGTCGAGATTGGTCCGGGCCAGGGTGCGCTGACCGAAGGTCTGCTCGCCAGTGGTGGCCGACTCGACGTGGTCGAGCTGGACCATGACCTGCACCCGCTGCTGCAGGCCCGCTTCGGCGGCAGCCCGCAGTTCACCCTGCACAAGGGCGACGCGCTGAAGTTCGACTTCCGCTCCCTGGCCCAGCCGGGTGAGAAACTGCGGGTGGTCGGCAACCTGCCGTACAACATCTCCACGCCGCTGATGTTCCATCTGCTCAATCAGGCCGACTGCATCGCCGACATGCATTTCATGCTGCAGAAGGAAGTGGTGCAGCGCCTGGCTGCCGGCGCCGGCATGAATCATTACGGCCGCCTGGGCATCATGGTGCAGTACCATTGCCAGGTAGAGCATCTGTTCGATGTGGGTCCCGGCGCCTTCAATCCGCCGCCCAAGGTCGACTCGGCGATCGTGCGCCTGACGCCCCATGCCGTGCTGCCGCATCCCGCTGATGATCCCAAGGTCCTGGAGCTGATCGTCCGTGAAGCCTTCAATCAGCGGCGCAAGACGATGCGCAACACGCTCAAGGGCCTGCTCGATGCCGATGCCATCGCCGCCGAAGGTATCGATCCGACCCTGCGGCCGGAACAGATCGACCTGGCCGGCTTTGTGCGGCTGGCCAACCGCCTGGCTCGCGAGCAGCGTGACCATGACTGATTCCCGGCTACAGAACATTCTGGTCGAGGCGCAGACACGCTATCTGAACGAGCAGTCCGACCCGGCGCAAAACCGCTTCGCCTTTGCCTATACCATCACCATCCGCAATGCCGGCCAGGTCGCCGCCCAACTGCTCGATCGCCACTGGGTCATCACCGACGGCAACGGCAAGGTCCAGGAAGTCCGCGGCCCGGGTGTGGTGGGCGAGCAGCCACTGATCGAGCCCGGTGCCAGCTACACCTATACCAGTGGTTGTCTGCTGGAAACCCCGGTGGGCAGCATGCAAGGCAGCTATGGCATGCGCAGTGCAAATGGGGAGGAATTTCGCGCGCCGGTCGCGGTCTTCCGTTTGGCCAGACCCAACGCGCTCAACTGAGGTACCGCATGACCGTCTATGCTGTGGGAGATATCCAGGGCTGTCTCAAGCCGCTGCAATGCCTGTTACAGGAAGTCGACTTCACACCGTCGCGCGATACGCTCTGGTGTGTTGGCGATCTGGTCAACCGCGGCCCGGCCTCCCTCGATACCCTGCGGTACCTGGATAGTCTGGGCAACGCCTGCATCAGCGTACTGGGCAATCATGACCTGCACCTGCTGGCCGCGGCCTATGATGCCAAACGCCTGCGCAAATCCGATACCCTGCTGCCGATCCTGCAGGCGCCGGATCGGGAAAAGCTGCTAGACAACCTGCGCCAACGTCCCCTGGCCCACATGGATACCCAGCGGGGCCTGATCATGACCCACGCCGGCATACCACCGATCTGGAGCCCGCAGGAGACGCTTGTCCTGGCAGCCGAGGTCGAGGCGGTACTGCGCTGCGACCAGCAACTGCCCTGGTTTCTCGATCAGATGTACGGCAACGAGCCGGCGTGCTGGAGCCCAGAACTGGATGGCGTCAAGCGCCTGCGGGCGATCACCAATTACCTGACCCGCATGCGCTTCTGCCGCGCTGATGGCACCCTGGACTTCAAGTCCAAGGATACCCCCGATCAGCCCCCGAAGGGGTATGCCCCCTGGTTCACCCTGCCCCGCCGCGATCCCACCATAGGCATCATCTTTGGCCACTGGGCTGCGTTGGAAGGCAAGGTGACGGTGCCCGGCATCCATGCGCTGGATACCGGCTGCGTATGGGGCAACAGCCTGACGCTGATGAATGTGGATACCGGCGAGAAACGCCAATGCGACTGCGACCATTGACCTGCACACCGCGCCTGCCATAGCCTTGATCCATCACTTCAACGGAGCACCGCCATGAGCGACTTTCAGCGTATTTCTCCCGATACCGCAGCCCAACTGCTGGACGCCGACGCCTGCGTGGTGGATATTCGCGACCCGCAAAGCTACCTCGCCGGGCATATCAGTGGGGCCCAGCGCCTGGATAACGACAACGTCCAGCAATTTGTCGCCACCGCCGATCGTCAGCAGCCGCTAGTGGTGTGCTGCTACCATGGCAATTCCAGTCAACAGGCCGCCGCCTGGCTGGCCGGCATCGGCTTCAGCCAGGTGTACAGCCTGGATGGCGGTTTCGAGCTGTGGCAGCAACAGTTTCCCGCCCTCGTCAGCCGCGGCTGATCCCATTCCAGCCCTGCGCCTGCAAAATTTTTCTCACATCTTCTGTCACCCACGTACAAACCAACTATCCTGAAAGCAAGGCAACAATTCCAGGAGTCTCTGAGAAGCGCAGCGAGTGTAGTCATTGAGCATTCGACACGGCGAGTCCCGGTTCGATATCCACGCAAGATGACCGAGCGCAATCGTTTCCCGGAGGTTCCCTAAAGTAAAGCCGGTCTGCCGGCTTCTGATAACAAGGGGAGCATGTCGTACCGCAGCACAAGCTGCCGTCGACCCACTTCCCGGGCCTTGTCTGACAGGCGGTAACGGGGGATTTGCGCATGCCATCATCTTCGCCCTTCGCTGCGTGGCAGATGGGCTCCGATTCGGAAGCCCCGAACCTCTTTTTCAGTAACAGCGAGGTCATGTCATGAGTATATTCAGCCATTTTCAGAATCGATTCGAGACCACCCAGCAGGAGGAAATGTCCCTGCAGGACTATCTGGATCTGTGCAAGTCGGACCCCATGACCTACGCCTCCAGCGCCGAGCGCCTGCTAACAGCCATTGGCGAGCCGGAGCTGATCGATACCTCCATGGACCCGCGGCTGTCCCGGATTTTCTCCAACAAGGTGATCAAACGCTATCCAGCCTTCGCCGATTTCCATGGCATGGAAGACGCCATCGAGCACATCGTGTCGTTCTTCAAGCATGCCGCCCAGGGGCTGGAGGAAAAGAAACAGATTCTTTATCTGCTCGGGCCGGTTGGCGGCGGTAAGTCGTCCATCGCAGAAAAGCTCAAGGCGTTGATGCAACAGGTGCCCTTCTACGCGATCAAGGGCTCACCGGTGTTCGAGTCGCCCCTGGGACTGTTCAATGCCGCCGAGGATGCCCATATCCTCGAAGAGGACTTCGGTATTCCGTCGCGTTACCTGAATGGCATCATGTCGCCCTGGGCGGTCAAGCGCCTGCATGAATTCAACGGCGATATCAGCCAGTTCCGGGTGGTCAAGCTGTACCCCTCGATTCTGCAGCAGATTGCCATTGCCAAGACCGAGCCGGGTGACGAGAACAACCAGGACATCTCCGCGCTGGTGGGCAAGGTGGATATCCGCAAGCTGGAAGAGTTTCCGCAGAATGACCCGGATGCCTACAGCTATTCCGGCGCCCTGTGCCGGGCCAACCAGGGCCTGATGGAATTCGTCGAGATGTTCAAGGCTCCGATCAAGGTGCTGCACCCGTTACTGACGGCCACCCAGGAAGGCAACTACAACAGCACCGAAGGTCTCGGCGCCATTCCCTTCAACGGCGTGATCCTGGCCCACTCCAACGAATCGGAATGGCATACCTTCCGCAATAACAAGAACAACGAAGCTTTCATCGACCGAATCTATATCGTCAAGGTGCCCTACTGCCTGCGCGTCAGCGATGAGATCCAGATCTACCAGAAACTGTTGACCAACAGCTCGCTGGCCAGCGCCCACTGCGCACCCGATACCCTGAAGATGCTGGCCCAGTTCAGCGCCCTGTCGCGGCTCAAGGAGCCGGAAAACTCCAACGTCTACTCGAAGATGCGCATCTATGACGGCGAAAACCTGAAGGACACCGATCCCAAGGCCAAATCGATCCAGGAGTATCGTGACACCGCCGGGGTCGACGAGGGCATGACCGGGTTGTCCACCCGCTTCGCCTTCAAGATCCTGTCCAAGGTCTTCAACTACGACAATACCGAGGTGGCGGCCAACCCGGTGCACCTGTTGTATGTACTGGAGCAGCAGATCGAACAGGAGCAGTTCCCGGCCGAGGTCAGCGAGCGCTACCTGCGCTTCCTCAAGGAATACCTGGCACCGCGCTACGTCGAATTCATCGGCAAGGAAATCCAGACCGCCTACCTTGAGTCCTACAGCGAATACGGTCAGAACATCTTCGACCGCTATGTACTCTATGCCGATTTCTGGATTCAGGATCAGGAATACCGCGATCCGGATACCGGCGAGATTCTCGACCGCGCCGCTCTCAGCGAAGAGCTGGAGAAGATCGAGAAGCCCGCAGGCATCAGTAATCCCAAGGACTTCCGCAACGAGATCGTCAACTTCGTGCTGCGCGCCCGCGCCCACAACAACGGCAAGAATCCCAGTTGGCTGTCCTACGAGAAGTTGCGCGTCGTGATCGAGAAGAAGATGTTCTCCAATACCGAGGACCTGCTGCCGGTCATCAGTTTCAATGCCAAGGCATCCACCGAGGATCAGAAAAAACACAACGACTTCGTCACCCGGATGGTCGAACGAGGGTATACCGAGAAGCAGGTGCGCCTGTTGTCGGAATGGTATCTGCGGGTACGCAAAGCGCAGTAATGGCAGCCGCGAGCTACCCCGGAGGGGCCTATGAGTTATGTGATCGACCGTCGTCTGAACGGCAAGAACAAGAGCACGGTCAACCGCCAACGCTTTCTGCGCCGCTATAAGGCGCATATCAAGAAGGCAGTGGAAGAGGCGGTAGGCCGCCGCTCTATTACTGATATCGAGCATGGGGAGCAGATCAGCATCCCCGGCCGGGATATCGACGAACCAATTTTCCACCACGGTCCAGGAGGCCGGCAGACCCGGGTCTTTCCCGGCAACCGCGAATTCTCTACCGGCGACCGTATCGCCCGCCCCGAAAGCGGGGGTGGCGGCGGTGGAGGTGGCAGTCAGGCCGGCAATTCCGGTGAAGGAGAAGATGACTTCGTCTTTCAGATCACCCAGGAAGAGTTCCTCGACTTCATGTTCGAGGATCTGGCCCTGCCCAACCTGATCAAGCGTCACTTGACCGGTACCGACACTTTCCGCACGGTGCGGGCCGGCATCAGCCAGCAGGGTAATCCGTCGCGCATCAATATTGTCCGCTCCATGCGCTCGGCACATGCCCGGCGGATCGCCCTGTCCGGCGGCAGCCGCGCCCGGCTGCGCGAGGCGGTCAAAGAGCTGGAGCTGTTGCACCAGCAGCAGCCGGACAACCTGCTGGACATCAAAGCGCTGGAGGAGGAAATAGAACAGCTGCGCGCCCGAATCGACCGAGTTCCTTTTCTCGATACCTTCGACCTGCGCTACAACCTGCTGGTCAAGCAACCCGACCCCAGCTCACGGGCAGTGATGTTCTGCCTGATGGATGTCTCCGGCTCGATGACCCAGGCCACCAAGGACATCGCCAAGCGTTTCTACATCCTGCTCTATCTCTTTCTGCAGCGTAACTACGAGCGCATCGAGGTGGTCTTCATCCGCCACCACACCAGCGCCAAGGAAGTGGATGAGGAGGAATTCTTCTACTCCCGGGAAACCGGCGGCACCATTGTTTCCAGCGCCCTGCGGATGATGCAGCAGATCATCGCCGATCGCTATTCACCCGCCGAGTGGAACATCTACTGCGCCCAGGCCTCCGATGGCGACAACTGGAACGATGACTCGCCGATCTGCCGCGAACTGCTGGTCCGCCAGCTCATGCCGGCCATGCAGTACTACTGCTATGTGGAGATCACCCCGCGCGAGCATCAGGCGCTGTGGTATGAATATGAACAGGTTGCCGAGCATTTCCCGGACAGCTTCGCCCAACAGCAGATCGTGGATGCGGGGGATATCTATCCGGTGTTCCGCAAGCTGTTCCAGAAGAGGATGGCCACATGACCCGTCAGCCCATTTCCACCGAATCGGAATGGACCTTCGAGCTGATCCGCGAATATGACCGCGAGATTGGCCGCATTGCCCATGACATCTACGGCCTGGACACCTATCCCAACCAGATCGAAGTGATCACCGCCGAGCAGATGATGGATGCCTATGCTTCGGTAGGCATGCCACTGGGCTATCACCACTGGTCCTACGGCAAGCATTTCCTGCATACCGAAAAGCACTACCAGCGCGGGCAGATGGGCCTGGCCTACGAGATCGTGATCAACTCCGACCCGTGCATCGCCTACCTGATGGAAGAGAACACCATGACCATGCAGGCCTTGGTGATCGCCCACGCCTGTTATGGCCATAACTCCTTCTTCAAGGGCAACTACCTGTTTCGCAGCTGGACCGATGCCGGCTCGATCATCGATTACCTGGTCTTCGCCAAGCAGTACATCAGCCAGTGCGAGGAGCGCCATGGCATCGACGCCGTGGAAAACCTGCTCGACTCATGCCATGCGCTGATGAACTACGGCGTGGACCGCTACAAGCGCCCCTACCCGGTATCCGCCGCAGAGGAACGCCGCCGCCAGCAGGAGCGCGAAGAATATCTGCAGCGCCAGGTCAACGACCTGTGGCGCACCATTCCGACCAGCCCCGATGCCAATAACAAGCAGCATGAGGAGCCACGCTATCCGGCCGAGCCGCAGGAGAACCTGCTGTACTTCATCGAGAAGAACGCGCCCCTGCTGGAACCCTGGCAGCGCGAGGTGGTACGCATCGTGCGCAAGGTAGCGCAGTACTTCTACCCGCAGCGCCAGACCCAGGTAATGAACGAGGGCTGGGCCACGTTTTGGCATTACACCCTGCTCAATCATCTGTATGACGAGGGCAAGGTCACCGATGGCTTCATGATGGAGTTCCTGCAGTCGCACACCAGCGTCATCTACCAGCCGCCCTTCGACAGCCAGTGGTTCAGCGGCATCAACCCCTATACCCTCGGTTTTGCCATGATGCAGGATATCCGCCGCATCTGCGAAACCCCTACTGCCGAGGATCGTGACTGGTTCCCGGATATTGCCGGCAGTGACTGGCTGGAAACCCTGAAGTTCGCCATGCGCACCTTCAAGGATGAAAGCTTCATCCTGCAATACCTGTCGCCCAAGGTGATCCGCGACCTCAAGCTGTTCGCCATCATCGATGACGAGAAGGACGACCATCTGGAGGTGGCCGCGATTCATGATGATGCCGGTTACCGCCGGGTTCGTGAATTGCTGGCCGCGCAGTACAACCTGGGCAACAACGAACCGAATATCCAGGTATGGGAGGTTGACCGCCGTGGCGACCGCTCCTTGTCCCTGCGCCACCAGCGACACGAAGGCAAGCCTCTGGGTGAAACCACCGAACGCATGCTGAAACATCTGCATCGCCTGTGGGGTTTCGACATCCACCTGCTGAGCATGGAAGGCGATGTCGTCAAGAGCGAATCCCATATGCCGCCCCGCCCGGCCAGTGGCGAGCAGGCCATTCCCCGCTTCGACATGAATATTCCGCCTATCTGAGCCAGCCAGTTGGTGGCGGGCCCCTGAGTCCTCGAAGCGCAGCTGCTGGCAGCGGTGTCTTGGCCTGCCGGGCACAATGACTTAGAGTCGCGCCATGAAAACAGATCTCACTACTTACCTGGTCGGCGGCGCGGTCCGCGATCAGCTGCTGGGCGTGCCCTGGCATGAACATGACTGGGTCGTGGTCGGCGCCACGCCCGAACAGATGGTCGCGGCCGGGTTTCGCCCGGTTGGCCAGGACTTTCCGGTGTTCCTGCATCCACAGACCAGCGAAGAGTACGCGCTGGCGCGTACCGAGCGCAAAAGCGGCCGCGGCTATGGCGGCTTCACCTTCCATGCCACGCCTGACATTACCCTGGAGCAGGACCTGCAGCGGCGGGATTTGACCATCAATGCCATGGCCATGGACAGCACTGGCCGGCTCGTCGACCCCTACGGTGGCCAGCAGGACCTGCAGGCTCGACTGCTGCGCCATGTCTCCCCCGCCTTTGCCGAAGACCCTTTGCGGGTGCTACGAGTGGCCCGTTTCGCCGCACGCTATACGCCGCTGGGTTTTCGCGTTGCCGACGAGACCCTGCAACTGATGCGCGAACTCGCGGAATCCGGCGAGTTGCAGGCACTGACCGCCGAGCGCACCTGGAAAGAGATCAGCCGTGCGCTGATGGAAACCCGGCCCGATGTCTTTATCCGCGTACTGCGCGAATGTGGCGCACTGGCCGTGCTGCTGCCGGAGGTGGATTGCCTGTTCGGGGTGCCACAGCCCGAGGCGCATCACCCCGAAGTGGATACTGGCGAGCATGTGCTGCTGGTACTGCGCCAGGCCGCCGAGATGGCGTTGCCGTTGCCCGCGCGCTGGGCCTGTCTGCTGCATGATCTGGGCAAGGGCCGCACACCGGAACGGTTCTGGCCCAAGCACCACGGGCATGAAAGCTCGGGGCTGGCGGCAGTCAAGGCCGTCAACCAGCGCTGCAAGGCGCCGCGCGATTGTCAGGAGCTGGCGCTGCTGACCTGCGAATTCCATACCCACTGCCACCGCGCCCTGGAACTCAAGCCCGGTACCCTGCTCAAGCTGTTCAAGGCCTTCGACATCTATCGCCGGCCGGAGCGGTTCGAGCAGTTCCTCGGTGCATGCGAGGCCGATGCCCGTGGTCGTACGGGATTGGCGCAGCGCGAATACCCGCAGCCGGATTACCTGCGGGGTGCTGCCGAAGCGGCGCGCTCAGCTAATGTCCGGACATTACTGGAACAGGGACTCAAGGGCGCGGAGCTGGGTGCAGCGCTGGAACAGGAGCGGCTGCGGTTGTTGGCGGAGTATTGCCGAGCGGCCCGCTGACGCTGGGACGGCGGCGTCGGAGTTGCTGGCAAGACGCTCATCGAGCTGATGCTCGACGATCCCAGGGACAGCCCATCACCTTCTGGGAGGTTCGAGCACCAGCTCGTACCACTCCCCGCAGCCACTCCGTGCATTCCTGACACAAGGCAAGTCGCGTCGGCGCAGCGGTCTATGGAGTGTCGAGTGCCATCTCGACACAAGGGTTCAGGCCGCGCCGCTACCGGGAGCAGGATCGGCAGAGGGCAGCTGCTGACGCAGCAGCCAAGCAGGCGTCAGCGTCTGACCGTGCCACTCGAAAGCCACCGGCCAGACCTTCTGTTCGCCGCGCCACTCGCTCCACAACGTGGCGATGGTTGTATCACTGCCTGGCAACACCACCGCCGGAGCCAGCAATGCCAGGGGCCAGAGCACAAAGGCATTGCGGCGGGTCTCCGGGCGCGGCAGCAGCACACCGTCGTGTCGCCCGACCAGCTCACCGTACAGCAGAATATCGATATCCAGGGTAATTCGCCGGCGAGGTCTGCTCGCGGCGGCCGCAAGCGGCCTCGATGGCCTTGAGTGCAGCGTTCAGGTCAACCAGATCCAGCTGGCACTGCGCCCCGACCACCAGATTGTAGAAACGCGTGCCAAGAATACCCACCGCATCGCTTTCAAACACCGGGGACAGTTCCAGCGGCCCCAACAACTGCTCCAGGGCATCCAGCCCGCGGCGCAGATGGTGCTCGCGGTCGGTATTGCTGCCCAGGCCCAGGTAGATGACTGTCATGCGCTGCGGGTTCCACGTTCGATGACCACCCCGACGCCGCCGGCAGCTTCCTTCACTGCGCCGGGCTTGGTGACGGTCAACCGCAGCCAGGGCACACTGAACTCGCTCATCACCAGGGCGGCAACCCGCTCGGCCAGCGACTCGATCAGTTCGAAGTCGGTCGCTGACACGTACGCCAGCAAGCGCTGGCTGACCGCGGCGTAATCCAGCGTCAGACTCAGATCATCCTGCGCGGCAGCCGCGCAGATATCCCAGGCCATGTCCAGGTCGAATAGCAGGCGCTGGCGGATGCCGCGCTCCCAATCGTAGACGCCGATCACCGTCTCGACTTCCAACCCCCTGATGAACACCTGATCCACCGTTTTCTCCCATGTCGACTACAATGGCCTTTCGATCAACCCGGCCAGGGGCACCATGACCATCGAATTCAATCTGTTGCTGTGTGTGGCCTACCTGCTCGGCTCGATTTCCTTCGCTGTGCTGCTTGCCCGCCTGCGCCATCAACCTGATCCACGCAGTTTCGGCTCACGCAACCCGGGGGCCAGCAACATGCTGCGCCTGGGCAATCGCCCGCTGGCCCTGGCCACCCTGCTGGGCGACATGGGCAAGGGCGCCCTGGTTGTCTGGCTGGCCCGGCACGAAGGGCTGGAACCGGTCCAGCAGGCCTGGGTGGGGCTCGCGGCAGTGATCGGCCATATCCTGCCGTTGTATCACCGATTCCAGGGCGGCAAGGGCGTAGCCACTGCCGCCGGTGTATTGCTACTTCTGTCATGGCCGGCAGCCGCTGTGGCGGCGCTGGCCTGGCTTGGTGCCTTTGCCATCCGCAGCATCGCCTCCCTCGCCTCGCTCGTCGCCTGCGTCGTGCTGCTGCCCTGGCTGGCCTGGCACAGCCCCGAGCTGCAGATACCGGTCAGCCTCATGGTGTTGATCATTCTGCTGCGCCACCGGCTGAACATCGATCGGCTGCTGGCCGGCACCGAAAACCGTTTCAGGTCCTGATCAACTGACGATAGACGGCAACTGCTCCAGCGGCCAGCGGGCACGTGCCTCCAGCCCCACCCCATCCTGTTGCCCGGCCATCAGGCGCTGGCAACCGGCGTAGGCGATCATCGCGCCGTTATCGGTGCAGAATTCCGTGCGAGCATAAAAGAGTTCACCCTTCAGTCCCCCGGCCATCTGTTCAAGGGAGGCGCGCAGGCGTCGATTGGCACTGACGCCCCCCGCGATCACGAGCCGCTTCAGGCCGGTGGCCTTGAGCGCGCGCCGGCACTTGATGGTCAGGGTCTCGACTACCGCCTGCTCAAAGGCCAGAGCAACATCACTGCGGGTTTGCTCCCCGTCATCCCCCTCCGCGACACAGCGCTGCCAGGTATTCAGGGTGAAGGTCTTGAGGCCACTGAAACTGAAATCCAGACCGGGGCGATCGGTCATCGGTCGCGGAAAGACGAACCGACCCGACTGCCCCTGCTCGGCCAAGCGGGCGATTTCCGGGCCGCCCGGGTAACGCAGCCCCATGAGCTTGGCCGTTTTGTCGAATGCTTCGCCCGCCGCGTCATCCAGAGATTCGCCCAGCAATTGATACTGACCGATGCCATCGACCCGAACCAGTTGGGTATGCCCGCCGGACACCAGCAGCGCAACGAAGGGAAATTCCGGTGGTCGGTCTTCCAGCATGGGCGCCAGCAGATGGCCTTCCATATGGTGTACACCCAGCGCCGGTACCTGCCAGGCGAACGCCAAGGCTCGGGCGAAGGCACCCCCGACCAGCAGCGCACCGACCAGTCCGGGTCCGGCCGTATAGGCGATACCATCCACTTCGCCCTCCGCCACACCGGCACGCTCCAGCACTTCACGCACCAGTGGCACCAGCCGCTTCACATGATCCCGCGACGCCAGCTCCGGCACCACGCCACCATAGATGCGGTGCAGGTCGATCTGGCTGAACAGCGCATCCGCCAGCAGGCCGCGCTCGCTGTCGTACAGCGCAACGCCGGTTTCATCACAGGAGGTTTCAATACCCAGAACACGCATGGAATCAGGTTTGCCGGTCAGCTTGGAAAAGAGGCGTGCATGATAATGCCCATGCTTCACTCAGACCAGCCTTTCCTGACCATCGCCCCGCCACGCCGCGGAGGATTCCTCAAACGCATCCTCCCTTTGCATTTCTTCTCCGAAGGCGGTAACATCCGCTCCCCTTGAAATGCAATCGCTCTGATCACGGTCAGGGCTATTACCCACAGTTTTTGAGAAAGGTACGAAATGCCTGCCGTCAAAGTAAAAGAGAACGAACCCTTCGACGTGGCCCTGCGTCGTTTCAAGCGCTCCTGCGAAAAAGCTGGCGTCCTGGCTGAAGTCCGCCGTCGCGAGTTCTACGAGAAGCCCACTACCGAGCGCAAGCGTAAGGCAGCTGCTGCTGTCAAGCGTCACGCCAAGAAGCTGCAGCGCGAAAACCGTCGCCGCGAGCGTCTGTACTGAGTTCAGTTGTAATGTCCTGCAGGGCCTGATCCCAGGCCCGCCGAGCGTGCACCACGCAACGGCATAAGGACAGAAGTAATAAGCGCACACTGGTCCGGCCTTCTGGTATTACTGGAAATGGCTGGATTTTTGTGCTGCCTGCGTGTGCTATCATCACGCCCCGATAGCCGCCTGCTCCAACGCCTGTTCCCGTTGTGGCAGACTCAGGGCCAACCCCGAATATCCACTCCATTTTTGCAAGGCAGCATGCATGGCCGGGCTGATCCCGCAGGGTTTCATTGACGATCTTCTTGGACGCACCGACGTGGTCGAAGTGGTCGGCTCGCGCCTGAAACTCAAGAAGACCGGCAAGAACTACTCTGCGCTGTGCCCCTTCCACAACGAAAAGTCGCCTTCGTTCAGCGTCAGCCCCGACAAGCAGTTCTACTATTGCTTCGGCTGCGGCGCCGGGGGCAATGCCATCGGCTTTCTGATGGACTTCGAACGCCTGGACTTTCCCCAGGCAGTGGAAGAGCTCGCCCGCCAGGCTGGCGTGGAGGTACCCCGCGAAGAGCGCAGCGACCGTCGCGGCGGCAACCGCCCGTCACGCCAGGACAGCCCGCTGTACCCGGTACTGGAGAACGCCGCTGCCTTTTATCGCCAGCAGCTGCGCCACCATGCCCAGCGCAAGCGCGCCGTGGATTACCTGCAGCAACGCGGGCTCACCGGCCAGATAGCCAAGCTGTACGATATCGGCTTTGCACCGCCCGGCTGGAACAACCTGATGGGCCACCTGGCCACCGATAATACCGAGGAAAAGGTACTGATCGAAGCCGGCCTGGTGGTGGAGAATCCCGACAGTGGCAAGCGCTACGATCGCTTCCGCGACCGCATCACCTTCCCCATTCGCGACAGCCGCGGGCGGGTAATCGGTTTCGGCGGCCGAGTTCTGGGCGACGACAAGCCGAAGTACCTCAACTCGCCCGAGACCCCGGTGTTCCACAAGGGTCGCGAACTCTATGGGCTGTACGAGGCGCGCAAGCAGAACAGGCAACTGGACGACATTCTGGTCGTGGAAGGCTACATGGATGTGATCGCTCTGGCGCAGCATGGCGTGACCAATGCCGTCGCCACCCTGGGCACAGCGACCAGCGAAGAGCATCTGAAGCGCTTGTTTCGCATCGTCAACAGCGTGGTGTTCTGCTTCGATGGCGATAACGCCGGCCGTCAGGCTGCCTGGCGTGCTCTGCAATCCTGTCTGCCGGCACTGGAAGATGGTCGCCATGTGCGCTTCATGTTCCTGCCCGAGGGTCAGGACCCGGACAGCCTTATCCGCAGCGAAGGACACGATGCCTTCCGCGCCCGCATGGTGCAGCAGGCCCAGCCGCTGACCGACTACCTGTTCCGCCATCTGGCCGAGGAGGCACCGCCGGACAGCCTGGAGGGCAAGGCCCATCTGGCAACCCTGGCGCTCCCCCTGATCGAGCAAGTACCCGGCAGCCTGCTCCGCCGCCTGCTGCGCCAGTCCCTGGAAGCGCGCACCGGCATGGATCTGGACAGCCTGCCCGCAGCGCCACCGGTCGAGCCGACCAGCGCACCGCCCATGGAACCGGGTTACGATGCCTGGGAAGGCTATGAGCGCCAGTACGACGAGACTCCCGACTGGGACAGCTCGCCAGTTACGCGCCCCAGCCGCAACCGCCGCCAACCCCAACGCCAGCGCGACACCAGCGGCGTGGAAAGCCCCGTCATGAGCGCGACCCGCACCCTGCTGCATCACCCGCACCTGGCAGGGCTGGCCAAGCAGGCGAGCCAATTGGCCAATGAGGATGACGAAGAAGCCCAGCTGCTGATCGCACTGATCGACACCCTGCAGAAGAATCCGCAGCTATCGACCATCGAACTGCTGGCAAGATGGCATGGCACCGCGCTCGGCGAGCAGCTCAATCGTCTGGCCGAGAAGGAATGGATACTGAATATTGCCAGTGCCAACCTTGAACAACAGTTTTTCGACACTATAACTACACTGATGGCAAGACAAACCGACCGTCAGATCCAACACCTCCTCGACAAGTCGGCCCACACGCCACTCATCGCCGAGGAAAAACAGCAGCTGCGCGAGCTTCTGGGCAGAAGACATACACCAACTGCCGAGAACTGACAATCAGGCAAACTGGTAAGGCACCCTGATTTCAGGGTATAATCCGCAGCTTCCTTTTTTGCACACCAAGGCATCCACATAGGGTTGTTATGTCCGGAAAAGCGCAACAGCAATCCCGTCTCAAAGAGCTCATTGCCCGCGGTCGCGAGCAAGGCTACTTGACCTACGCGGAAGTCAACGACCATCTGCCTGAGGATATCTCAGATCCAGAACAGGTTGAAGACATCATTCGCATGATCAACGACATGGGAATCACGGTCTTCGAGACTGCACCCGATGCCGATGCTCTTCTACTGGCCGATAATGACGCCGACGAAGCCGCCGCGGAAGAAGCCGCAGCCGCTCTGGCCGCCGTTGAAAGCGACATCGGCCGCACCACCGACCCGGTGCGCATGTACATGCGCGAAATGGGTACCGTCGAGCTGCTGACCCGCGAAGGCGAGATCGAAATCGCCAAACGCATAGAGGAAGGCATCCGCGAGGTGATGGCGGCCATCTCCATGTTCCCCGGCACCGTCGAGGGCATCATCAGCGAATACCAGCGCATCGCCGAAGAAGGCGGGCGCCTGTCGGATATCTTCAGTGGTTATATCGACCCTGACGATGACGGCATGTCCGGTACCGACAATGCCATCGTTCCCGGTGAGACAGCCAAGCCGAAGAATGACAAGAAGGCCGACGACGAAGACGAAGAAGACGAAGAGCAGGACGACGATGACGAGGCCGAAGAAGGTGATGGCGGCCCGGATCCGGAGCTTGCCCGTCAGCGTTTCGGCGCGGTCAACGAGCAACTGCAGAAAGTCCGCAAGGCACTGAAGAAGCACGACCGCCACAGCCCGGAAGTCGTTGCCGAGCTGGAAGCGCTGGCGCAGCTGTTCATGCCGATCAAGCTGGTACCCAAGCAGTATGACGCGCTGGTTGTTCGCGTGCGCAGCACCCAGGACAACATCCGCGCCCAGGAACGCGCCATCATGCAGCTGTGCGTGCGGGATGCGCGTATGCCGCGTGCCGATTTCCTGCGCAGCTTCCCCGGCAACGAGACCAACGAAGCCTGGATCGACAGCCTGCTGGCCGACAAGCCGCGCTATGCTGCCGAGCTGGAAGCGGTCAAGGCCGACGTCATCCGTGCGCAGAAGAAACTCGTCGCACTGGAAGAAGACGCCCAGCTGAGCATCGCCGACGTCAAGGACATCAACCGTCGCATGTCGATCGGTGAAGCCCGCGCCCGCCGTGCCAAGAAAGAAATGGTCGAGGCCAACCTGCGTCTGGTGATCTCCATTGCCAAGAAGTACACCAACCGCGGCCTGCAGTTCCTCGACCTGATTCAGGAAGGCAACATCGGCCTGATGAAGGCGGTGGACAAGTTCGAATACCGCCGCGGCTACAAGTTCTCGACCTATGCCACCTGGTGGATTCGCCAGGCGATCACCCGCTCGATCGCCGACCAGGCGCGCACCATCCGGATTCCGGTGCACATGATCGAGACGATCAACAAGCTCAACCGCATCTCCCGTCAGATGCTGCAGGAAATGGGCCGCGAGCCCACCCCTGAAGAGCTGGGCGAGCGCATGGAAATGCCCGAGGACAAGATCCGCAAGGTATTGAAGATCGCCAAGGAGCCGATCTCCATGGAAACCCCCATCGGTGACGACGAAGACTCGCACCTGGGTGATTTCATCGAGGACGGCGCCATGGAATCGCCGATCGATTCAGCGACCGTGGAAAGCCTCAAGGAAGCGACCCGCGAAGTACTTTCCGGCCTCACCGCCCGTGAAGCCAAGGTACTGCGCATGCGCTTCGGCATCGATATGAACACCGACCACACGCTGGAAGAGGTCGGCAAGCAGTTCGACGTCACCCGCGAGCGAATCCGTCAGATCGAGGCCAAGGCCCTGCGCAAGCTGCGTCATCCAACCCGCAGCGATCACCTGCGCAGCTTCCTCGACGAGTAAGCACACCGCAGTACCAATAGAAACGCCCGGCTTGCCGGGCGTTTCTGCTTCCAACATTCACTTCCCCGCCAAAGAAATTACGGCTGCGCTCTATGCTGCGCTTCCATCCTCGCTTATTCTGCTTCGGCAGCATCACCCAAACGGGTGTTTGAATAATAATAAGAGGAAAGGAACATGCAGCAATATAGGCAGCGTAGAAGTCTCGCTCAACTAGGATTGATCAGCACCTTTCTGATGCTGGGTGCGTGCAAGTTCGGTAGCAGTGGCGGCGGTAGCGATGCTCCCCCTCCAGCCAGTTACAAGGCCACTATCGAACGCACCACCTACGGCATCCCCCATATCACCGCCGACAATTTCGCCGGCGCAGGATACGGACACGGTTACGCCATCGCGGAGGATAACCTCTGTGTGCTGGCCGATGCCTTCCTTACCTTCCGTGGCGAACGCTCACGTTATTTCGGGCCAGATGAACCCGCCTCGCTGATGAGCACCTTCGGCTCACCCCCCAACCTGGAGGCGGATTTCTTTTTCCGCTTTGTAGTCGATGATCAACAGGTTGAGAAATTCAAGGACGCGCAATCCGAGGATGTCCGTGACCTTTTGCACGGCTTTACCGCAGGCTACAACCGTTATGTAACCGAAATACAAGACGGCGGGCATGCCGGTCGCCATGCCGATTGCCGCAACCAGGAATGGCTGATGACGGTAACCGAAGACGACCTCATGCGTCGCCTCGTTGGGCTGAACCTGGCCGCCAGCAGTGCCAACTGGGTACAGGAAATCGCCAGCGCGCAGCCGCCAGCCATCGGCGCGGCCACAATGCGCAGCCGCAGCGCACCGCAGGAATTGAATATCGATCCGGAGCGCTTCAAGCTGGGCCGCAAGGAGGGGATCGGCAGCAATACCTTCGCCTTTGGCAGCGACACTACCGAATCCGGTGAGAGCCTGCTGTTTGCCAACCCCCATTGGTTTCACCTGGGCATTGACCGCTTCTATCAGATCCACATGACCATCCCTGGAAAACTGGATATTTCCGGGGCCTCCATCATGGGCTCACCCATGATCCAGATGGGCTTCAACGACAATATCGCCTGGGCGCATACCGTCTCCACCGCCTACCGCTTCACGCTCTATCAGTTACAGCTGGCGAACGGCGATCCCACGCGCTACATCCAGGATGGCCAGGAGAAAGCGCTGGAGGCCACCGAGATCACCGTTCAGGTCAAGCAAGCCGATGGCTCTCTGGCCCCCGCCTCACGGACGCTATATCGCTCGGCCTACGGTCCGATGATCAACCTGGCAGGCATGGGCCTGCCGGGCTGGAGCGATCAGGCCGCCTTCACCCTGCGCGATATCAACCTCGAAAACACCCGAGCCTTCGAGAACTTCTTCGCCTGGAACCAGGCAGAGTCGCTGACCGATTTCTATGACATAACCAGACAGTACGTCGGCATTCCGTGGGTCAACACCACGGCCATCGGTCGTGGCGATGATCGTGCGCTCTATTCCGACATCACCGCTGTGCCCAACGTACCCGACAGCATGCTGCCCGGCTGCCTGGCTCAGCCTTATGGACCCATCGTGTTGCAGTTGGTACCAGGCCTGCCGCTACTGGATGGCAGTCGTACCGAGTGTGATTGGCGTACGGATGGGGATTCGCGGCAGCCTGGCGCCTTCGGCCCCAGCAAGCTGCCCAGCCTGCTCACCAACGACTATGTGGCGAACATGAACGACAGCTACTGGCTGAGCAATCCCGAGCAACCGCTGACCGGTTTCGACGGCATCATCGGCCGCGAGAACTACCAGCAAACCCTGCGCACGCGCATGGGTCACACCCTGGTCAGGGAACGGCTGGCCGGTACCGATGGTTTGAACGGTCATTTGGCCAACAGCGAGAACATCCGCGATATCGTGCTCAACAGCCGGGTCTATAGCGCTGAACTGCTGAAGGACGAAGTGCTTGCCAGCGTCTGCGACGCCGGTGCGCCCGACACCGAGCAGCAGGCCTGCCAGATCCTGGCCAGCTGGAACAATACCGGCGAGATCGATGCCGTCGGCGCCCATATCTGGACCGCCTTCTGGATGAACATAGATCTGGCCCCAGGCCAGAGCCTGTATGCCACGCCCTTCGATGCAGCCGATCCGGTCAATACACCAGCGGGTCTGAGTAGCAATACCAGCGTGCAGGAAGCCGTTCGTAGCGCATTTTCCAGCGCCGTTGCGGAACTGGTGGATGCCAATATCCCGCTCAACGCCAAGTTGGGTGAGGTGCAGTTCTTCCTCAAACCGGGCAAGCAGATCCCCCAATATGGTGGCGAGGGCGAGGAAGGCTACTTTACCGTGCTGCGTAACACCTATATGCACGTGGTGGATTTCCCCGAAGGTGAACCGGTACGAGCCTATACCTTCCTGAGCAATTCCCAGTCCACCGACCCGGCCAGCCCGCACTACGCTGACTACACCGAAGCCTATGCAGACAAGAACTGGCATCGGGTGCCCTTTACCAGAGAGCAGATCGAAGCTGAACGCATTTCCAGCATCGATATCAGCGAGTAAACTCACCTGCCTGCAAGGTGCCCCGGTGCCTTGCAGGCTCCCCCACCCGCTGCCGCACAGCAGCCTAGCCAGAGCCAACCGCAGTCCGTATAATCCGCGACTGTTGTAATAAGTGGGCCTATAGCTCAGTTGGTCAGAGCAGTCGACTCATAATCGATTGGTCGTAGGTTCAAGTCCTACTGGGCCCACCATTTTGACGTTGCAGTGAATTACAACGAAGCGACAGCATCAGCCTCCGCCTCGTCCTCCGCTTTTCCCAGTCGCCAACTCATCGCCAGCACCACCAGCGCACCCACCGCCATGCAGATCCAGGCCCATTCCAGCGAGGCCATGGTGTCTCTGATGACGCCCGCCAAGAGTGGCATCAACGCTGCGATGGCATAACCACCACCCTGCACAAAAGCCAGCAACGCGCCGGCCTGGGCTGGGGAATCCGCGTGGTCCAGGGTGACGATCAGAGACAGCGGGAAGAGTGCGCCGATGCCCAGGCCCAGCAGCACAATGGCCGGCAGCATGAGCGATATGGGCGCCAGAATCAGACAACCCAGGCCCGCCAGTACAAACAGGATGACGACGGTCAGCAACGGCCGGCGGTCCGGGAAGCGGTGCACCAGGGTTGATACGGCCAGCCCGGCGACGACTTCCATGGCTGACAATGTACCGAGCAGGTAACCCGCGTGAACCGAGGTGAATCCCAGGTCGATGTAGTAGGCTGGCAACCACGCAAGGGCCAGGGTGTATGCGCTGGTGCCGATGCCGAAGAAGGCCAGCAGGTACCAGGCCCGGGTGCTACGGTAGGGCAGCACCACACGGTCCGCTGTACGCTCGCGACCGCCGGCGTAGCGTATCCAGGCGATCAGGGCCAGCAAGGCAGGAATCAGCGCGATGCCCAGCACCAGCTGCCAGCCACCGACAGCCGCCGCCGGGGCCGCTCCGGCGGCGGCTATCACCGCCCCACCCATGATGCCGGTGGTGAACAACCCCATGAGCGAGCCTGCCCGCTCGGGATGGTTTCTTTTCAGCCAGGCCGGCATCAGCGCCTGGACCATGGCGATGCCAGTGCCGGCAACGGCTGCCGAGACGATCAACCAGTTGCCTGAATCAATCACGAATCTCGCGGCGCTGGCCAGGGTGATCAACAGCATGCCGAGTGCTATTCCCCTCACCTCCCCTACCCAGCGCTGCAACCACGGACCAGCAAGAGCGCATACGCCCATCAGCACGACCGGCAATGTCGTCAACAGCCCCGCCTGGGTACTGCTGAGGCCCAGATCCCGTTGGAGTATTTCCAGCAACGGGCCGATGGCAGCCATGATCGGCCGGAGATTGAAACCAATAAGCAAGGCAAGTCCCGCAATCAGCGAGTACCGAGGAGAAGTAGACATGAATTATTTCCAGGAGGGGGAGCGCGGGCGGTACTTTAACACAGCCGCGCGCCGGTTCTGGAGCCGCGGTGCTGATAAGGTGTAAAGCGGAGTAGGTTCCAGCGAGCCGCGTCATCATGGATGACACCGCATCGAGTTTCAAACCTGGTCAGGCACTCTCCCCCGCGCATTTCTGGCAACCATCCCTGTTATCACCTCCACCAGCTCACCCTTGGCCTGCTCGGCTGTAATCTCACCGCAGACAGCGGCCGCCGAAAGCGCTTCGGCCGCCCCCAACATCCCGTGCAGACTGGCCAGCTTCAGCTCGCCACCTGCGAATGGCGAAAATAGCTCCTGGCATTTGTTCAGAAAAACCGCTTCATATTCGCGTTTGATTTTTTCCAGCTCTGGCGTGCTCGCCAACGCCGCAATCACACCGGGGATTTCCCGCCCTTGAAGCAGCACACAGTCGATATAGGACGAAGCCACAACCGTGGCCCGGCCCAAGAGCGTCGGATCGCTAGCCTGGATAGCAGCATCCATGATGGACGTCTGGCGCAGATCGAAATCCTTGTACAGAGCCGCGAGCAGCCCCGAACGGGTTGCGAAATGGTCGTAGACCACCGGTTTAGTCACCCCGGCCTGCTCGGCGAGCCGGCCTAGCGTCAGGGCGTCAGTGCCTTCGTCGCTAACCAGTTGCCATGCCACATCCAGCAACTGGCGTAGCCGCTCCTCCCGGGTCAGCCGACGGCGCGGCCTGGACGATCCATCTTTTTGATCTTTGCTGGTTATTGACATCGCTATATACCATTAGTAACTTATAGGCGTAACTTACCAAAAGTATATAGCCGCCACGCTGGCGGTTCAAACTTTCACAGAGGTTTCGCCATGCATACACTCATCGTAGTCGCTCACCCAGAGCTCGAGTCGCTGACTCAGGCCGTCGCATCGCATATAGCCAAGGGCATTACGTCTGCACAACCACAGCATACGTTCGAGATAGCCGACCTGGCGCAGGAAGGCTTCGATCCTCGCTTCACCGCAGCCGACCTGACTGTACACCGCACACAAGCATCGCCTGCCGCCGATGTGCAGTCAGAGCAGACCAGAATCGATCGCGCCGATGCCTTGGTATTGGTGTATCCCGTTTACTGGTGGAGCATGCCCGCGCTTTTGAAAGGATGGATAGACCGGGTGTTCTCGAACGGCTGGGCCTTCGATTTCAGTCCGGGAGGCGCCCTGATTAAAAAGCTGGCGCACCTGAACGTCCACCTGGTAGGTATCGGCGGCGCCGATCCGGGGACCTTCGAGCGGCATGGCTATGCAGCGGCCATGAAGACACAAATCGACCATGGCATCTTCAATTATTGCGGCGCAAAGGTGTTGAGCTCGCACCTGCTATTGGACAGTGAAACCGCTGACTCGACGAAGATATTGCAAGCAGCCCAGCAGATCGGCCACGAGATGGTTGCCGTGGATACCCATCGCCAGGTCGAGCACGCGTAACTGGAGTCTGAGAGCAGCCGCCCGTAGGCGGCAGCTCTCAGACAGCCGTGGACCGCGCTGTTGATGCAGTCGCACAGAGATCCATGACGACTAAAACAATGGCACGGCTTAGGTAAACCACCGAGCAGCCCCCCGCCCAACTCAATCCAGCACTTTCTCCTCACCCGCATCCGCCGGGGTCAATAGCACATACAGCGCCGGTACCACGAACAGCGCCAGCACCGACACCGATAGCAGTCCAAAAATAATCACCAACGTCAGTGGTCGATAGAAGGCACTACTGACCGCCAGCGGCACCAGGCCGACAATGGTGGTGATGGCCGTGGTGAGCAGCGGTCGCAGACGCCGGGCGGAGCCGGCCGCGGCGGCTTCGGGGACGGTCATGCCGTCCTTCAGGTAGTTATTCATGGTATCGACCATGATGATGCCGTTGTTGATGGCGATCCCGATCAGCGAGACCAAGCCGATCATGGCGAAGAACGAGAAGGTGATGTCGAAGGCCCAGAAGCCGAGGGCTGAGCCAATGACGGCCAGCGGCATGGTCGCGAAGATGATGAAAGCCTGACGGAAGCTGCTGAACAGGATGACCAGCACACCGACAATCAGCACCACGGCAATGACCAGCGCCACCAGGGCCGAGGCGAAGGTTTCGGTGGTATCCGCTGCTTCCCCGCCGATCACGGCACGGTAGCCGGAGGGCCATTGTTGCTGCAGCTCGTCCAGCCGGGGCTGCACTTCGGCAAAGACTTCACCCACGGTGCGCCCTTCGTTCTTGGCCATGACGGTCAGCGCCCGCTCACCACCGACGTGAGAGATAGCGATAGCCGCTTCGGACTGGGTGGGGTTGAGTAGCTGTTGCATGGCGACGGAACGGCCATCCTGGGTGAAGGCACGTACTCGCGTGAGCTCTTCAGTACTGCGCGGTCCGCCCGCCTCGCCCGGGCGGCTGGGCCATTCAGTGCCCAGGCGGATATCGATGTTGTCGTCACCATCGGCGGTGACGAAGGTACCGACTTCGTCGGAACTGAAGGCAATGCGCAGCTGTGAAGCCAGATCACCGTGGTCGATGCCGAAGAAGTTGGCCGCTTCGCGGTCGGGCTGCAGGGCCAGTTGCGGTTTGAGCATGCCGATGTTATCGCGCACATCCACCACGCCCTGGGTATCGGCCAGCAGCGCCTGGACCTCGCGGGACAGGCGCAGCAGTTCATCCATATCGGCACCGATCAGCTGGATCTCGATGGGATCACCCGCACTGGGGCTACTTGATTCCGGAACAACCAGCAACTGCGCGGCGGCAACATGCGCATTCAGATAGGCCGACAGCTCGCGGCGCAACTCATCGGCCAGCTCGTAAGACGGAGCGTCGCGTTCCTCCAGTGGGCGGAAGGTGGCGGAGAAGCCGATAAAATTCTCCGCTTCGCTGGGTTGCAGGTTGGAGGCCATCGAGCCGCCGGCGAAGGGACTCTTGAGACCCACCAGCTTCACCACATTCTCGAAATACGGTTTGTCGCGCAGGATAGCGCCAATGTCATCGGCGACCGCCTGGGAAGCTTCCAGCTGCACCGTGGGCGGCAGCTCGATGTTGATACCCAGGCGCTCGCCGTCCGTCGCGGGGAAGAGTTCGACCCGCGCCTGGGTAAAGGCCCACATGGAGAAAATGAACAGCACAATGGCGCCGAGCAACCACAGCCAGGCTTGCCGACGCTGCCGTACGACCCAGCGGGCGTTCCACTGCTCCAGCCCATCGACGGCACGCCGGGTAATCCGGTCGGACAATCCCTGACGCTGCGGGTCTTCAGCTTTGCGCTGCCTACCCAGCAAGGCGCGGGCCAGCGGCAAGGTGCACAACATGGCAACGATGAAAGAGAGGATCAGGCAGACCACCGTGGTGGTCGGCAACACCCGGATGAATTCGCCCACGGTGCCGCTGATCGACATCAGCGGCGCCAGCGCGAGGATGGTCGTCAACTGTGCGGCAAAGGCGGGCAAGGCGTAGCGCTTGACGGTCGCCAGCACGGCCTGGCCGAAGGTCTTGCCGCCGTTGTAGATCTCGTCGTGCAGCCCTTCCAGCAGAACGATGAAGACGTCGACGATCATCACCAGCGCGATCACCATGCCGATGACCACCAGCTCGTTGAGCGAATAGCCCATCAACATGATGATCAGCAGCACCCCGGCAAAGGTCACCGGCACTGACAGGCCGGCCAGGATTGCCTCGCGCCAGGCAATCGTCAGCAACAGGATGATGAACACCACGGCCATGGTCTGCAGGGCGCTGAAGAACACCTCGGCCAGCGACTCCATGATCTGGTTTGCCTCATCCTGGATGATGCTGTATTCCAGACCGGAAGGCCAGGCGCCTGCGTCCTGCATCCGCTCCAACGCGGCATGCAGATTCGCTACCAGATTCACGGTGTCAGCACCGGGGGTCTTGCGGACCGAGAGCTCCAGGGACGCGGCGTACTCTTCGCCGTTTGCGCTGAAAAAAGCCCGGGAAGTTTCGGTTTCCTGCATGCGGCGCACTGAGGCCACTTCATCCAGACGTACGGGGCGGTCGGCGCCCGGGCCACTGAGCCGCGCCACCGGCAACGCACGCAGGTCGTCCACATCATGGAAGCGCCCTTCCAGACGCACCACGGCCCCGATATCATCGCTGCGGATCTCACCGAATGGCTGCTCCACGTTGGCCTGCTGCACCGCATTGCGCACGGCTGACGGCGACAACCCCAGCGCCAGTAGCCGCTCAGGGCGCAGCAGTATCTGAACGATTTCCTCACGCTCCCCGCCAATGTTCACTTCATTGACGCCGGGCACGCGCTCCAGCTCATCGCGAATGCGCCTGGCCTGCTGGTTCATGGTTGCAGAGCCCGCCTCACCATGCAGGGTGAAGGTAAGAATCGGACGATCATCGACCGAGGCCTGTTTGATCGTCGGCCGCTCCACGTCTGCCGGCAGTTCCGCCTCGGCGTCAGCCACCGCGGCCCGCAACCGAGTCATGGCATCGATGGGGTCGGCCGAGGCGTCGAATTCGACGGATATGACCGAGAAGGAATCGTAGGAAGCGCTGTCAACTTTACGCACCCCCTCCAGAGTAGTGACCTCGTCCTCGATGAAGTCAGTGACCTGTTCCTCGATGGTACGGGGATCGGCGCCGGGCCAGGTGGTGGTGATGGTGGCCTGAGGGATATTCAGATCCGGCAGCGACTCCTTGACCAGTTGCATATAGGCCATCAGCCCACCGAGCAACAATGTGATCAGTAACAGAATGCCGAAGATCGGTTGCAGGAAGAAGAAGCGCGCCAACGGGTGGGCTGTGCGTACCTCTTCGCTTTCCTGCCGCGGGGTCGCCGGGAGCGCACCGTCCGGACTGTTGGCGGTGCTCATTCGCGCTCCCCGTCTGCTTGCAGGACCCGGACCTGCTGTCCATCGTAGAGAGCCGCCCGCCCATCGGTAACCACCAGTTCGCCCTCTGCTATCCCCTCGACGACTGCCCGGTAGGCGCCGGCCTGCTGGCCCAGTTCGACCCGGCGTTCATTGACCCGGCCACTATCCCGTTCCACCACAAAGACGAAGGATTGATCGTTGCGAAAGCGCAGCGCCTCCAGCGGCACGGCCAAACTCTCCTGCAGCACCGGCAGCGCGATCCAAACCGCGACGAACTCGCCGTCCAGCAGGCCAGGGTTGTCGCCTTCGGTATGCACGACCACTTCGAAGGTACGGGTTTCCGGGTCCAGGGAAGGGCTGATCGCATGCACCGTGCCGGCCACCCGATCATTCCCGACCAATGGATCGACATCGCGACCGTCTCTCGGCGGCTCACCACCAATCACTGCCCGGGCGCTATTCTCGACCTGCCGGAAGTCATAGGACGGCAGGTCCACCCGCACTTCAAAACGGTTCGGGCCGATCACCAGGGCAGGCACCGTGCGCAGGGCATTCTGTTCGGTGTTGGTTTGCACCACGCTGGGCATGAAATAACGGCCCTTCTCGATATTGAGGCGCGCGAGCACCCCGTCGATGGGCGACACCAGTCGCGACTCGTCCACCGTCAATTGCGCCTGCGCCAGCTGCGCACGACTGTTGTCCCGTGCTGCCGTGGCCTGCTCCACCTGCACCACGGCTTGGTCCAGTTCCTGTCGCGACGCGGAGCGCTGTTCGATCAGGGCTTCGTAGCGCCGGCGAGTTACCTTGGCCAGTTCCAGATTGGCCTCGGCTTCAGCCAGCGCCGCCCTGGCCGCCTGCAGGTCAGCCTGCACCCGCTCGGGTGCCTGGTGGGCGATCAATTGACCGGCCTTCACCGGACTGCCGACCCGCAGTTCTTCATCAACATGGGAGACCATGCCTTGCTGGGTAAAGGTCAGAAATTCACGCTGACGCGAGCGGGCAGTGCCCTGACTGTAGACCCACGTCTGCAGATTGCGATGTGCCACCGGCACCGCCTTGACGCTAACCAATTGCGCTTCACCGCCCTGTTGCCCCGCAGTAGCGGACTGGCCGTTCTGCTGCGCCTCCGGTTCCTCGGTGCCACCACACCCCAGCAAACCGAACAGCAAAACCACGCCAACAGCGCTCATACGACTCTTGCACATTATCTGGGCTCTTCTCTGGGATTAGTGGACAGGCTGCCGGCACTGACGGGTGTTACCGCAAGCACCGTGGACGAGCCGGACTCGAAGCCGCCGCCCAGCGCCAGATGCAATGCGATGCGGTTTTCTATCCGCGCATGGCGGGCGGTGATATGGGCGCTGCGGCCATCGAGGGCGCGTTGCTGACTCTCCAGCACGTTGAGAAACGGATCTATCCCTTGCAGATAGCGGTTATAGGACACCCGTACCGCCTCCTCTGCCGCACTGGCCGACCCATCCAGCACCTGCTCGCGGCGTGCCAGCAGCCCTTCTACCGCCAGGCGGCTTTCGACTTCCGCCAGGGCATTGAGCGCCGTTTCGATGTAGGCGTTCAGCGTCTCGTCGCGCTGGCCTTCGGCAATATCCACTTGAGCAACCAGGCGCCCGCCTTGGAATATCGGCTGCACAATGCGCCCGCCAATCGACCAGATCAGATTGCCGCTGCTGAACAGGTCGGAGAACTCGCTGCTGGAGTAGCCGCCCGAGCCCGTCAGTGAGACGGACGGCAGAAAGGAGCGCTTGGCCGCGCCCAGCTGGTATCCCGCTCCGATCAGCGCCAGCTCCGCGGCGCGCACATCCGGGCGCCGCACCAGCAGCTGCGCGGGCACACCTGCGGTGGGTGGCGGCGAAACAGCAGGCAGCGTGGCGCTGGTCTGCAGATTGCCGGCCGGGTAGTTTCCCATCAGTATTTCCAGCTGCCGGACGCTGACGGCCAGCGCCTCACGGCGCTGTTCAAGCCCGGCCTGGGCCGAGCCGAGGTTGGCGTCGGCGAGCATGCCGTCTGCTGGCGAGGCGATCCCAATCTGGACCCGGTTGTTGATCTGCCGGGCCATTTCTTCCAAGGCAGTGACGGTATCTTCCGATAGTTCGACCTGTGCCCGGGCATGGGTGATGTCGAAATACAGCTGCGTGATCTGCGCTGCTACCGACTGACGCATGGCACGCAGCTGCTCGCCGCTGGCCAGAAATTCGGCTCGGGCCGAGGCGCTCAGAGCGGACAGGCGGCCCCACAGATCCAGCTCCCAGCTAATATCCAGTGCCGCATTGTGGTTATTGCTGAGCATGGCCATATCGTCACCCAGATCCGATAATCCCAGGCCCGACAGGTTCTGGCGTTGGCGCGTGCTGTTCAGGCCAATCCCGACCTGGGGCAGCGCATCGGCGCCGGTGGACCTGACCCGCGCTTCGGCGATGCGTGCCCGGGCGATGGCCTGGGCGAGGCCGGGATTGCGTACCAGGGCCGTATCGACAAAATGGTTCAGGCGTTCGTCATCAAACTCCGTCCACCAACGCTCGGCGGGCTCGAAGGCGCCGGAAGACTCAGCGGCGAAGGTAACCGGCAGGGTAAACGGCAACACCGGTTCCGCTGGCGGCGACACACGGCAAGCCGTGGTGGAAACAGCCAGGCAGATGATGGCAGCACGCAATAGCGGCGTTGCCATCCTCATGCAATTTTCTTCTGTAGCGGTAACCCGAGCACAAACATTCTCCGTGACGCTCCCTTTGTTTCAACCGGCTCGGTTGTCTCCCTGCGACACCAAACCGGATTATTATTCATTGGTCACTTGCCGCTTCGTAAAGTTACATTCACCCGGCATTCAATGTCGACGTAGATGGTCACGCAAGCGCAGCAGCCCGCTTCTGCGCTGCTGCTCTTCGGCGCTGGGCCAGTGCGTCTTCTTGCTTTCGCAGTGGACTATACCATCGCTCCCCAGGCGCAAACGCCAGCGCTGGGCCGTGGAATGCCCCGTTCCCGGCTCGGTGTACACCAGCAACAGATTGTAGTCGTGCTGTTTCTCGATGGGGTGGGCCTGGATCGCAGCAAAGGGCTCATCGTCAGCGTAGCTGAACAGCCGGTTTCGTGTGGCCTGGATCATTTCGCACAATTTTTCGCAATCCAGGCTGAGGCGCTCCTGGATCTTGTCCCGTTCCAGCGCCCCCTTTTCCAGCGAAAGTACCGAACGGTAACAGATGATCTGCCGCTCTTCATTGGTAGCCCATTTGCCGGAGTGCTCCAGCACCTCATGGGGCAAATTGGGGAGCTTGCGATAGTCCAGCCATACTCGCTGCTGAGCCATGAGTCTTTTTGTGTAAGGCATCAGCAGGCGGATCTTCCAGCGCGGCTTGCCCTTACGCAACCAGCGGGTGATGACCGTAATCATGTCGTCACGCAACAGGTCGCGTATGGCGTACACCGAGGCGATACCCAGCAGCAGCGCAATCGATAGGTGCTGATTGCCCGCCCGCGCATTGAACAGAAAGTACGTGAACAGCGTCATGATCAGCATGGTTGATGCCGCCTTGACCAGCTTGCGGGTACCTTCCCCCAGCTCGGTCACCTTGGAACGCAGCAGCACCGGATATTCCAATAGACGATGATACAAACTCATGCGATTCCAGACCCGGGTCGGGGAGCCGTGGAAGTCGCTCAGATATTCCCGCTCCCGGCGATGGCGGTATTCCTGCTGCAAAAACTCCTGGATGGCTGCGATGAGCTCTTCATCCAGCTCGCTGTAGCCTTCCAGGGTCATGCATTCGAGAAAGAACTGTTCTGCATGCCAGGAGAAGTAGATATCCAGCTGCCGGAAGTAGCGCCGCTGATTGCTCTGCTCCGGCGTCGATCTGCGCAGACGCTGGGCAAAGTTCTGACTCAGTCGCAGCGCCCGCTTGAGCGGCTCTTCCGTCACACCGGCATTTTGGATCTGCTGTCGCAGCCGGTCCATGGAGGCCCGATATTGAAAGAGCCAGGAGCCGAACATGATTTCATAGTGAGGGGATAACAGCGCGAAAGATCCGTCTGTCTTGCTGACCCGGTCTTCTTCAGGCAAACCGAGCAAACCGAAGCGGTGTGACAGCGTGCTGAAGAAGAACTGCCGCTCATCCAGCGTCCAGGCGGACAGGTCATTTTCATGGGGCGTGAATAGATATAGCTCGACGTCGTAGCGGCCCGGCTTTTTCAATGTGCGAGTCAGCTGTAGCCGATAATCACCCTTACGCTTCAGCGAGAACACGATCCCTCCACTCAAAACTGTTATCCGCCCGCGTGCGGCGTGCTCATCCTAGCACGAGCACGTCAAGGCAACCGGCGCTAACATGAGCGGGCCCAATTATGTGAAGATCGTAGCCCTGACTGCTATCCCTTGTGCATGACCTGATGAGTTGCCCATGAGTTTTTTCAAAGACCTTTCCGTTTCTTCCTTCAGCGCCGGCTTCGTCGCTGTGCTGGTGGGCTTCACCAGCTCCGCCGCGCTGGTATTCCAGGCTGCCAGCGAGCTAGGCGCCACGCCTGCGCAAATCGGCTCCTGGATGCTTGCACTGTGTCTGGGCATCGGGGTTTCGGGCATCTATCTTTCCTGGCGTTTTAAAGCGCCTGTCGTCACCGCCTGGTCGACGCCGGGCGCTGCAGTCCTGGTGACCGCCGCCTCCAGCGCCACTTTGCAGGAAGCCACCGGCGCGTTCGTCCTGTGCGGACTTCTGATGGCGCTGTGCGGCTTCTTCGGCTGGTTCGAGCGGATCATGCAGCGGATTCCACCGGCGATTGCGGCGGGCATGCTGGCCGGGGTACTGCTGCGCTTCGGCATGGAAGCTTTCGCCGCGCTGGCCACGGCTTTCAGTCTGGTCTTCCCGATGTTGCTGACCTACCTGCTGGCCCGCCGCCTGATCCCTCGTTATGCCGTGATGGCGCCGCTGGTGGTGGGCATTGCTGTGGCAGCGGCCAGTGATTCGCTCGACTTCAGCGCCTTGAGCTTCACCGTCACTACGCCGCAATGGGTCACACCCGCATTCAGCGTGCAGGCCTTGATGGGGGTGGCGTTGCCGCTGTTCGCCGTCTGCGTGGCATCTCAGAATCTGCCGGGGCTAGCTGTGATGCGGGCCGCAGGCTATCAGACACCCGCCTCGCCCCTGATCGGCTGGACCGGACTGGCGACCTTTGTATTGGCGCCGTTCGGCGCCTTTGGCGTGAATCTGGCCGCCATCACCGCGGCCATCTGCACCGGCCCCGAGGCCCATGACGATCCCGCCAAGCGCTATACCGCAGCGATAGTGTCCGGTCTGTTCTATCTGGTGGCAGGTATCTTCGGGGCCAGCATCGGCGCGCTGTTTCTGGCATTTCCGAAGGAGTTGGTACTGGCCATCGCCGGCTTCGCGCTGATCAACACCATTGGCAGCGGACTGGTCAGTGCGCTGCAGGAGGAACGCCACCGGGAAGCGGCGTTAGTGACTTTCCTGGTCACAGCTTCGGGGGTGTCGCTGCTGGGGATAGCATCGGCATTCTGGGGCATGGTCGCCGGGGCCGGCGCCTTGCTGATATTGCAGGCGCCGGACTTGCAGCAATTACGCAAGCGCAAGGTGGAATCGGCGGAGCACGAGTCGACAGAGAACGGCTGATATCCGGCAAGGCCGGATGGCTGGAAGACGCCCATTAAAAAACCCCGCCGAAGCGGGGTTTCGCAGAATAACGTCCTGATCATCATCCTTAACGCTGGTACTTCCTGTAACTCGATCCCTGCTCCCTTTTGTACTGCTTCGCTTCCTGCGGTGCATCCTTGCGAAACCAATAGTACGCAGGTGTCAGGTGGCGGCCCATAGGCTATTACCGCCACGTTTTGTAAGTGTTTTCCTACGTACGGAAGAAGCGTCTCAGAATTGCGCCGATTCCAGTTCGAACAACACGTCACTACCGGCGCGCACCGACGCGCTCAGCGAATGGATACGCGGCAGCAGACGCTTGAAATAGAAGCGCGCAGTAGCCAGCTTGCCCTGATAGAAACCGTCAGCACCCTGCTCCGCTGTCAATGCCGCCTTGGCCATCCGCGCCCACATGTAGGCGTAGGCCGTGTAGCCGAAGGTGTGCAGATACTCCACCGAAGCCGCGCCGATCTCGTTGGGATTGGCTTTGCTGTTATCGATGACCTGGGCAGTCAACTCCTTGAGGTTCTCCAGTGCCGCCTGCAGGGGCTCGATAAACTCACCCATTTCGGCAGCATCGTTTTCGCTGATGAACGCTTCGATCTCATCGGCAAATACCTTGAAGAAGGCACCACCGTTGGCGACTGTCTTGCGCCCCATCAGGTCCAGCGCCTGGATGCCGTTGGTCCCTTCGTAGATCTGCGCGATACGCACATCCCGCACCAGTTGTTCCTGGCCCCACTCGCGGATATAGCCATGGCCACCGAGTACCTGCTGACCATGAACGCAGCTTTCGAAGCCGACGTCGGTAAAGAAGGCCTTGGCTACCGGCGTGAGCAGCGCCACCAGGTCTTCGCCTTTCTTCTTGATCTGCTCGTCGTCAGCGAACTTGCTGATGTCCAGCTGCATGCCAACATAGGTGGAGAAGGCACGGCTACCTTCGGTCATCGCCTTCATGGTCAACAGCATGCGACGCACGTCTGGATGCACCATGATCGGGTCGGCGGCCTTGTCCGGTTGTACCGCGCCGGTCGGAGCGCGGCTCTGGATGCGTTCGCGAGCGTATGCGACTGCCGTCTGGTAAGACGCTTCGGCGCAACCGATGCCCTGGATACCGATGGACAGGCGCTCGTAGTTCATCATGGTGAACATGGCATTCAGGCCCTTGTTCAATTCACCGATCAGATAGCCCTTGGCACCATCGAAGTTCATCACGCAGGTAGCCGAGCCCTTGATACCCATCTTGTGTTCAATCGAGCCGCAGCTCAGGGTATTGCGCTCACCCAGGCTGCCGTCCTCGTTGACCAGAAACTTGGGCACCAGGAACAGGGAAATGCCCTTGGGGCCGGCCGGTGCGTCGGGCAGCTTGGCCAGTACCAGGTGAATGATATTCTCGGTGAGGTCGTGTTCACCGCCGGTGATGAAGATCTTGGTGCCGGTCACCGCGTAGCTGCCATCGGCCTCGGGTACGGCCTTGGTGCGGATGATACCCAGGTCAGTACCGGCATGGGGCTCGGTCAGGCACATGGTGCCAGCCCAAGTGCCGGCATACATGTTCGGCAGGTACTTCTGCTTGAGTTCTTCGCTGCCATGGGCGTCCAGCGCCAGGGTGCTGCCGGCAGTCAGGGCGATGTACAGCGCGAAGCTGCTATTGGCGCCGTAGATCATCTCTTCAACCTGGACGCCGAGGGTCTTGGGCATGCCCAGTCCACCGAACTCGGGATTACCAGCCAACCCTACCCAACCGCCTTCGGCATAGGTGGCGTAAGCCTGCTTGAAGCCGGCTGGGGTGGTGACTTCACCGTTGTTCCACACGGCACCTTCTTCATCACCGTTGCGGTTCAGCGGGGCGATGGTCTGGGAGGTGATCTTGGCCGCTTCTTCGAGCATGGCTTCGGCAGTATCGGCATCAATGGCGCCATTCAGGCCGGGCAGGCTCTGCCACAGCTGGTCGGCTGCAAAGGTTTCATTGAGAACGAAACGGATGTCACGCAGGGGGGCTTGGTACTCGGCCATGGGAACTCCTCAGTCAGTGTGCCGGCTCAACCGGGTCGATTGGCTGATTGTAGACCGAGACCATTTCAAACGATAGCGTCTTGTTGTGACTTTCACCTTTGATATGGTCACATATTTATTAAATTGGCTGGCTTTGTGCTTGGGCGGATGTTCTTGGGCGGAGAGTTTGTGCAAGGCCGCAGGGTACTTCCCCCTTTTCAGAACCGTGTGCGTCCAGGGACGGACGCACACGAGCGCCAGGGATGGCGGGGTGCGAGTTCTGAAGTGGGGTAATACCCACCAGAACCCTACACCGCGCTCCCCAAAAAAGGCCGAACTCAGAACTGATCAGCAGTCATCCGCATCAAAGCATCAGCACCCGCTTCCAGGGCCTCCACATGCGCCTGGGCCCGAGGCAACAGTCGCTTGAAGTAGAACTCCTGAGTAGCCAGCTTGCCCTGATAGAAGGCAGCATCGGAGCTACCGGCTTCCAGTTTCTGCTGAGCGACCACGGCCATTTTCAGCCAGAAGAAGGCATGAATGACGTAGCCGGAGAACATCAGGAAGTCCATCGCAGCGGCGCCGACTTCTTCCTTGTTCTGCATGGATTTGACCGCGACCTTCTGGGTCAGCTCGCCCCACTGGGCATTCAGGGCGGTGAGCTTGTTGAAGTACTCGCCGAACTGCGCATGGCCTTCGTTGGCCTGGCAGAACAGGTGCACTTCCTTGGAGAAGGCGCGCAGCAGTTTGCCCTGGCTCATCAGCACCTTGCGGCCCAGCAGGTCCAGGGCCTGGATGCCATTGGTGCCTTCGTAGATCGGTGCGATGCGGCAGTCGCGAACCTGCTGCTCCTGCCCCCACTCACGGATATAACCGTGGCCACCGAATACCTGCATGCCCAGCAGGGTCACTTCCAAGCCGGTATCGGTCATGAAGGCCTTGCAGATGGGCGTCAGGAACGCGAGCTGGTCTTCGGCGTTGGCGCGTACGGCCTCGTCCTGTGAGTAATGTGCGTTGTCCAGCAGCTGGGCAGTGTAATAAGCCAGCGCGCGATTGCCCTCGTTGAAGGCTTTCATGGTCAGTAGCATGCGGCGAACGTCGGGGTGCACGATGATCGGGTCTGCCGGCTTTTCCGGTTCGGCCGGACCGGACAGCGAGCGCATCTGCAGACGGTCCTTGGCGTAGGCAACGGCGTTCTGATAGGACACTTCGCCATGACACAGCCCTTGCATGCCGGTACCCAGGCGGGCGCCGTTCATCATTGTGAACATGCAGTTCAGGCCCTTGTTGACCTCACCGATCAGAAAGCCGGTGGCGCCGTCGAAGTTCATCACGCAGGTGGCCGAGGCCTTGATACCCATCTTGTGTTCGATGGAGCCGCAGACTACGCCGTTGCGCTCGCCCTTCTCGCCATTGGCGTCAGGCAGGAACTTGGGCACGATGAACAGCGAGATACCCTTGGTGCCGGCGGGTGCATCGGGCAGCTTGGCCAACACCAGGTGGACGATGTTCTCGGCCATGTCGTGCTCGCCGGAGGAGATGAAGATCTTGGTGCCGGTGACCGAGTAGCTACCATCGGCCTGGGGCACCGCGCGGGTCTTGATCAGGCCCAGGTCGGTGCCGCAGTGGGGCTCGGTCAGGCACATGGTGCCGGTCCAGTGGCCGGGCACCAGTTTGTTCAGGTACAGCTCTTTCTGCTCCTGGCTGCCATGGGCGCGGATGGCCGAGGCACAGCCGTGGGTCAGGCCAGGATACATGTTCCAGGCATAGTTGGCGGCGGCGGTCATCTCGTTGACCACCAGGCCCAGCGAGGCGGGCAGGCCCTGGCCGCCAAATTCTACCGGGCCGCTCATGGCTGCCCAGCCGTTGTCCACGTACTGCTGATAGGCTTCCTTGAAGCCCTTGGGCGTGGTGACTACGCCGTTGTCGAAATGGCAACCTTCCTCATCACCGGTGCGGTTCAGCGGGGCCAGTACTTCGCTGGCGAATTTGGCGCTTTCCTCGAGCACGGCGTCTACCAGGTCGGGCGTGGCGTCGGTCAAGCCATGGGTCTGATAACCGGCAGCGAAATCGAATACTTCATCCATGACAAAGCGCATGTCGCGCAAGGGAGCGTTGTAACTGGGCATTGGTTTCTCCGAAAATGACGCAGCGGGTGGGCTGTTTATTATTCATACAGTCGTTTGACATTATGCCCCGCTGACCGGACGGTCAACGGAAACGGCTCACCATTACACCGCTTGATACAGGGCCATAAGGCAGGCAGCATGGAGGTCTTTCCATCCCGATGGTGTGCTTATGACCACGCTGGCCGACCTGCAATTCGACAACCGCTTCGCCGACCTCGGCGACACTTTCTCCAGCAAGGTGGTGCCCGACCCGTTGAGCAATCCACGATTGGTGGTCAGCAGCGCCGATGCCATGGCACTGATCGACCTGGACACCAGCGAAGCGGACTCTGAGCTATTCACCGAACTGTTTTCCGGGGCCAAACTGTGGAGTGCGTCGGAGCCACGGGCCATGGTCTATTCCGGCCACCAGTTCGGCGTGTACAACCCGCAGTTGGGGGATGGTCGTGGCTTGTTGCTCGGCGAGGTGGTCAATGGCCGCGGTGAGCATTGGGATCTGCATTTAAAGGGTGCCGGCAGCACGCCCTATTCGCGGATGGGTGACGGGCGCGCAGTGTTGCGTTCGTCGATCCGCGAATTCCTAGCCTCCGAGGCGCTGCCGGCGCTGGGTATTCCCAGCAGCCGAGCGCTGTGCGTCACCGTGGGTGACGATCCGGTCTATCGTGAGCGGCAGGAGCGCGGTGCCATGCTGCTGCGCCTGGCCCCGTCACACATCCGCTTCGGGCATTTCGAGTTCTTCTACTACACCCGGCAGCATGACGCACTGCGCCAGCTCATCGACTTCACCCTGCAGACCTGCTATCCAGCGTCCCAGCAAGCCACCGACCCGGTACTGGACATGTTCAATCAGGTTCTGCAGCGCACCATGGACATGGTCGCCCGCTGGCAGGCTTATGGTTTCTGTCATGGCGTGATGAACACCGACAATATGTCGATTCTCGGCATCACATTCGATTTTGGCCCCTACGCCTTCCTTGACGAGTATGACGCTGGCCATATCTGCAACCATTCCGATCACGAGGGTCGTTATGCCTTCAATCGGCAGCCGGCCATTGCCCACTGGAACCTGGCCTGTCTGGCCCAGGCGTTAACGCCCTATGTCGAAGTCGAAGCGCTGAAATCGGCACTGGCGACAGCGATGCCGCGTTATCAGGCGGAATATCTGCGCCTGATGCGCGCGCGCCTGGGCTGGGCCGGCGAGCAGCCCGAGGATGAGGAGTTGTTGCAGCAACTGCTACAGCAGATGCAGACCAGCGCCAGTGATTACCACATCACTCTGCGGCTGTTGGCCGAGGATGATGTCAGCGCACGGGATCAGTTCATCGACCGCGACGCTTTTGACCGCTGGCTGACGCAGCATCAGGCTCGACAGGCCGCGGACTCCAGCGCCTTGGCCGGCCGGCTGGACTGCAATCCTGTGTACGTACTGCGTAATTATCTGGCGCAGCAGGCCATTACGGCAGCCGAGCAGGATGACTTCAGCGAAGTCCGCCGCCTGCATCAGGTCCTGCGCCAGCCATTTACTCGGCAACCGGGGCAGGAAGCCTACACTGCGCCACCGCCGGATTGGGGGCGGCGGCTGGAGATCAGCTGTTCGTCCTGATGTCCGCCATCCGGTATTGCCTTTCGGGTGTAGCGCACATGCGCTACGCCTGCGGCATCGCAGCCTTCCTGCCTTATCGTCGAGCACTACTCGACAATCCGAAAAGCGGTCTTCCACGCTCGTAGCGGCTTGCACAGCAAAACCGCACCACTTATACCTTTAAGGAATAACAAAATCATTATCAGGTCTTGGACAGACTAAGCGGCGGCAACTAGGGTAGCGGCTCTAGTCTGGTTCCCGTTGCGGGACCGATACCTCACACGAGATTTTGGTACCGATGAATTGGGATACCCTGGCCACGCTTGGTGTGGCCGCCCTGTTGTGCTGGGTGATGTACGCCTTTGTCCGCGAGAAGCTGAGTCCCGACGTGGTGGTCGGTATTGCCGTCGCCATTCTGCTGGCCACCACCCTGTTGACGCCGACAGAGGTACTCAGCGTGCTGTCCAACAGCGCCCCGATCACCATCGCCTGCATGTTCGTATTGTCTGCCGCCCTCGAACGCACCGGCTGCGTGGACAAGCTGGGCAGTGTGCTTGCCCGTATCGGCGGTACCAGCCCTACGCGCATGCTGTTCGCCCTGCTGGTCACCGCCATGCTGTTGTCGACCTTCATCAACAATACGCCGGTGGTGGCGATTCTCACGCCGGTGGCGGTCACCCTCGCCGCCCGGGTTGGCAGCAAGGCATCGAAGGTTCTGATTCCACTGTCCTATGCCACTATTCTCGGCGGCACCATGACCATGATCGGTACCTCCACCAACATACTGGTCGACGGGGTAGCCCGACAGGAGGGGCTGGCGCCGTTCGGTATGTTCGAGATCACCCTGGCGGGTGCGATCATGTCAGCCATCGGCCTGGCCTTCATCATGTTGTTCGGCAACCGTCTGCTGCCAGACCGCGACAGCCTGTCGGACCGCCTGCGGCCAACTCGCAGCCGCACCTTCATGACCGAACTGCTGGTGCCCCAGGACTCACCCGTGATCAACCAGACCATCGCCGAAGCCCAGCTCAATGGCGATAGCGGCATTCAGGTCTTGAAGCTGTTTCGCGGTGACGACGAGCTGACCACCCCGCTCAACACCACCATGCTCAATGCTGGCGACCGCTTGATACTGCATGCCAATGTGCGCGACTTCGTCGAGCTGCGGCACAATGGCGTACTGGAATTCAACCGCGACCAGAGTTTCGAAACCATCTCCACTCGCGATGTGGTACTGGCCGAGGCCGTGGTGGCGCGCAGCTCACGCTACATCAACCGGCCCATGCGCGACCTCAACCTGACTGCCCGTTACGGGATCCACGTACTGGCCGTGCATCGGCAGGACGAACACATCCAGGACAACCTCGACGACTTCGAGTTGCAGTTCGGTGATGTGATGCTGGTCGAAGGCTCGCCGGCGCAGATCCGCAAATTCGCCGATAACGGCGATCTGATCAGCCTGAATACCGTGCAAGAACGCGCCTATCGTCGCAACAAGGCCCCAATTGCCATTGTCGCCATGCTGTCGGTAATGGTGCTGGCAGCGCTGGGGGTGATGTCGATCGAAGGACTGGCGATCATCGCTGCCGCCGTGGTGGTCGCCACCGGCTGCCTGGAAGTCGAGGATGCCTACAAGTCCATCGACTGGAAGATCTTGGCACTGATCTTCGGCATGCTGGCGATCAGTATCGCCATGGACAAGGTCGGGCTGGTGGACGGCATCGTCGGTCAGGTGATGACCCTGTCTCCGCTGCTCGGCCCGCTGTTCATGCTGTCTTTCATCTATCTGCTGACCTCGATTCTCACCGAGATTGTCAGCAACAATGCGGTGGGCGTGCTGCTGACACCCATCGCCATTGGCGTGGCTTACCAGTTGGGCGCTGATCCGCGCCCGTTCGTGGTGGCGGTGATGCTCGCCGCCAGTGCCAGCTTCGCCACGCCGATCGGCTACCAGACCAACACCTTCGTCTACAGCGCCGGCGGTTACCGGTTCATGGACTTCGTGCGGATCGGCCTGCCACTGAACCTGATCATGTGGGCCGCGGCGACGCTGGTAATCCCGCTGATCTGGCCATTGTTTCCGGCCTGACAGAAACATTAAAGGCGGCCAAGGCCGCCTTTAATGTTTTCAGCATTGACTCATTTCGCCGCTTCGAGCGCTTGCGCCAGGTCCGCAAGAATATCGTCGATATGCTCGATACCGATCGACAGCCGAATCAGGTCTCGCGGCACTCCCGCTTTCTCCAGTTCCTCGTCGTCCAGCTGGCGGTGCGTGGTCGAGGCCGGATGACAGGCCAACGACTTGGCGTCACCGATATTCACCAGCCGCAGTACCAACTCCAGCGCATCGATGAAACGCGCACCGGCTTCCTGGCCACCCTTGATCCCGAAGGACAGGATCGCCGCCGGCTGACCGCCCATGTAGCGCTGGGCCAGATCATGTTCAGGATTATCCTTGAGCCCCGCATATTTCACCCAGGCTACCTGCGGATGCTGCTGCAGGTATTCGGCCACCTTCTGCGCGTTCTCGCAGTGACGCTCCATGCGCAGGCTCAAGGTTTCCAGACCCTGCAGGATCAGAAAGGTATTGAACGGCGACAACGCCGCGCCCATGTTGCGCAGCGGCACCACCCGGCAACGACCGATAAAGGCCGCCGGACCGAAGGCTTCGGTGTAAACCACGCCGTGGTAGGAAGGATCAGGCGTATTCAGAAGCGGGAAACGCTCCTTGTTATCCGCCCAGGGAAACTTGCCCGAATCCACCACCATGCCGCCCAGGCTATTGCCATGGCCGCCGATATACTTGGTCAGCGCATGCACGATGATATCGGCGCCATGCTCGAAGGGCCGGCACAACACCGGCGTGGCTACCGTGTTATCCACGATCAGCGGTACGCCATGCCGGTGCGCCGCGTCGGCCAGCGCCTGCAGGTCGACGATATTGCCCGCGGGATTGCCGATCGACTCGCAGAACACCGCCTTGGTGTTCTCGTCGATCAACGCTTCCATCGCGGCGATATCGTTATGCGCGGCAAAACGCACCTCGATGCCCTGACGCGGCAAGGTGTGGGCAAACAGGTTATAGGTACCGCCGTATAGCTTGGCGGTGGAAACAATATTATCGCCCACCCCGGCAATGGTCTGGATCGCATAGGTAATCGCGGCCATACCCGATGCCACCGCCAGGGCTCCTACGCCCCCTTCCAGCGCCGCGATCCGCTGCTCAAGTACATCGTTGGTCGGATTGGTGATCCGCGTGTAGATGTTACCGGGCACCTTCAGATCGAACAGGTCAGCGCCATGCTGGGTACTGTCGAAGGCGTAGGACGTGGTCTGGTAGATCGGCACCGCGACCGACTTGGTAGTCGGGTCGGGGCTGTAGCCGGCGTGTATTGCCAGAGTTTCGAGCTTCATTATTGTTTTCTCCCTATAACTGTTCAGTCCTCAGACTGCCTTCGGGTCGTGATACTTGGCCGACAGCTCATGCACCGCCTCGATGAACACACCAGCGTGAGCCGGGTCCACTTCCGGGGTAATGCCGTGGCCGAGGTTGAACACATGACCGGTGCCCTTGCCGTAGCTGGCGAGAATCCGTTCCACTTCATTGCGGATCGCCTGCGGGTTGGCATACAGCACGGTGGGGTCCATATTGCCCTGCAGCGCGACTTTGGCGCCGACCCGGGAACGGGCCACGCCGATATCCATGGTCCAGTCCAGACCGACACCATCAGCGCCACACTCGGCAATGCTTTCCAGCCACAGACCGCCGTTCTTGGTGAATACAATCACCGGGACGCGGCGCCCGTCATGCTCACGAATCAGACCGCTGACGATCTTGCGCATATAGGCCAGGGAAAACGTTTGATAGGCATCGGCCGACAGGTTGCCACCCCAGGTGTCAAAGATCTGCACCGCTTGGGCGCCTGACTTGATCTGCTCGTTCAGGTAGCTGGTGACCGATTGCGCCAGCTTGTCCAGCAGCAGGTGCACCGCCTCGGGCTGGTCGTACATCAGCGCCTTGATCTTGCGGAAATCCTTGGAAGAGCCGCCTTCTACCATGTAGGTGGCGAGGGTCCAGGGACTGCCAGAGAAACCGATCAGCGGCACCCGGCCATTGAGCTCGCGGCGGATGGTGCTGACCGCATCCATGACATAGCCCAGGTCCTGGCGTGGATCGGGAATCGGCAGGGCTTCGATATCGGCGAGGGTGTCGATGCGCTTGCGAAAACGCGGGCCTTCGCCGGTCTCGAAGTGCAGGCCCAGACCCATGGCGTCGGGGATGGTCAGGATGTCGGAAAACAGGATGGCGGCGTCCAGCGGATAGCGTTCCAGCGGCTGCAGGGTCACTTCACAGGCCATCTCGGGATTCATGCACAAGCCCATGAAGTCACCGGCGCGGGCGCGGGAGGCGCGGTACTCGGGCAGGTAGCGGCCTGCCTGGCGCATCATCCATACCGGGGTTACATCAACAGGCTGGCGCAGCAGCGCACGCAGAAAACGGTCATTCTTCAATTCAGACATGAAATCGGTATCCAGTGGCGTAAATGCAGCCATTGTAACCGTTCTCGCGGGGAAGATAAGGGGCGGTGCGGCAAAGGGGCGCGGGGGCTTCGTTTCGATGAGGTTATAAATATTGGATATTGTGCAGGGACTGCGGTTACCGGTCGGACCTGCTCGACACGCCGTGAATACGTCCCTGTAGGCTCGTGGTTGCCATCCCTGGCAACCGACGGTCGAGCTGGCCCGACCGGTAACCGCTGCCGTCATCTCCGTGCGAGACGGAGGCCAAACACCAATAAAAATCAGAGGCTGTGAGACAACTCTCACCAATTTGGCTGAGCAGAACGTTAGGGTTTAATCCATCAGCGGCTCAATGTCTCGCAGGGTTGATGGTCTGGCCTGCCTTCGCAGACCGTTTGATGCCAGGGATGGCATCAACGAGCCCCCAGGGATGGGTTCACGGCGTGTCTGCGAAGGCAGGCCAGACCGTCAACCCAGACACCAATACCATCAAGTAACGCTAACGCAAACCGCAAGCGCCCCCAACCGGCATCAAACCTCGAGATAATCCAGAATCCCTTCAGCCGCCTGGCGCCCTTCCCAGATGGCGGTGACCACCAGATCCGAGCCGCGCACCATATCACCGCCGGCAAACACCTTCGGGTTGCTGGTCTGGAATTTGTATTGGGCCTGCTCGGGGGCGATGACTCGGCCCTGATCGTCGGTCTGCACCTGCACCTCGGCAAACCAGGGTGCCGGGCTGGGGCGGAAGCCGAAGGCGATGATGACCGCATCGGCCGGCAGGATCTGCTCGGAACCGGGAATGGGTTCAGGACTACGACGGCCGCGCTCATCCGGTGCGCCAAGGCGGGTTTCCACCACCTTCACGCCTTCGACCTTGCCATCGCCGACGATCGCGATCGGCTGGCGGTTGAACAGGAATTTCACCCCTTCATCCTTGGCGTTCTTCACTTCCTTGCGCGAGCCCGGCATGTTCTGCGCATCCCGGCGATAGGCACAGGTCACCGAACTGGCGCCCTGGCGAATCGAGGTGCGGTTGCAGTCCATGGCAGTATCGCCGCCGCCCAGCACCACCACCCGCTTGCCGTGCATATCGACAAAATCGTCAGCCGACTTCTCGAAGCCCAGGTTGCGATTGACGTTGGCCACCAGGAAATCCAGTGCGTCATGCACACCCGGCAGGTCCTCACCGGGGAAGCCGCCTTTCATGTAGGTGTAGGTGCCCATACCCATGAATACCGCATCGTATTCACTCAGCAACTGGTCGATGGTCACGTCCTTGCCGACTTCGGTATTCAGACGGAACTCGATGCCCATGCCGGCGAACACCTCGCGGCGGCGCGACATCACGGTCTTTTCCAGCTTGAATTCGGGGATGCCAAAGGTCAGCAAGCCGCCGATTTCCGGGTTGCGGTCGAATACCACCGGGCTGACCCCGGCCCGCGCCAGCACGTCCGCGCAGCCGAGACCCGCCGGGCCCGCACCGATGATCGCCACCCGCTTGCCGGTCGGCACCACCTGGGACATATCCGGGCGCCAGCCCATGGCGAAGGCAGTGTCGGTGATGTATTTCTCCACCGAGCCGATGGTCACCGCGCCGAACTCATCATTCAGGGTGCAGGCACCTTCGCAGAGCCGATCCTGCGGACAGACACGGCCACACACCTCTGGCAGGGTATTGGTCTGGTGCGAGAGCTCCGCCGCCTCGATGATATTGCCCTCGGCTACCAGCTTCAACCAGTTCGGGATGAAGTTGTGGACCGGGCACTTCCATTCGCAGTAGGGGTTGCCGCACTCCAGGCAGCGATGTGATTGCTCCGCCGCCTCCTGCGGTTTGTACGCCTCGTTGATCTCGACAAAGCGCGTCTTGCGGTGGCGCAGCGGCCGTTTCTTCGGGTCCTTGCGGCCCACTTCGATGAACTGGAAGTCGTTATTCAGACGGTCTGCCATTGTTGCACCTCATTACTGCAGCGCCGTGGGTTTGCCCGTCGCTGCCTGATGTTCCTTGTCATGGTCGAGCCCAACCGGGCCCGCCGCCGGGAGTTACTGCGGGTTGGCCAAGGTGGTCCGCAGCAGCGCGCGCAGGCTCGCTGCCTTCGGCTTGACCAGCCAGAACCGCCGGATGTGGTTGTCCAGATCCTCCAGCACCTCGGCACCCCAGGCACTGCCGGTTTCCGCGACGTACTCGGTCAGCACCTGGGTCAGGTGGCTGCGATAGGCCTCCATGGCTTCACCGCTGATGCGCTGCAGCTCCACCAGCTCGTGGTTGAGCTTGTCGAAGAAGCTGTTATCCATATCCAGCACGTAGGCGAAGCCACCGGTCATCCCGGCACCGAAGTTGTAGCCGGTCTTGCCGAGCACGCAGACCATGCCGCCGGTCATGTATTCGCAGCAATGATCCCCGGTGCCCTCGACCACCGCATGGCAACCCGAGTTGCGCACCGCGAAGCGCTCGCCGGCCACGCCGGCAGCGAACAGCTTGCCGCCGGTAGCGCCGTACAGGCAGGTGTTACCGATGATCGAACTCTGCTCGGATCGGAAGGTACTGGCCGCCGGCGGTACGATCACCAGCTTGCCGCCGGTCATGCCCTTGCCGACGTAGTCGTTCGCATCGCCCTGCAGATACATATGCAGGCCACCGGCGTTCCACACCCCGAAGCTCTGGCCCGCGGTGCCGCTGAAACGGAAGGTGATGGGCGCGCTGCTCATGCCCTGGTTGCCATGCACCCGGGCAATCTCGCCGGAGACCCGGGCACCGATCGAGCGGTCGCAGTTGGTCAACGTCAGTTCGTACTCGCCGCCGGTAGCACCTTCAATGGCCGCACGCGCCATATCCACCATGCGCTCGGCAGTCAGGCCCTTGTCGAAGGGGGCGTTGCCCTGGATCTGGCAATACTGCGGCTTGTCCGCCGGTACCGCGTCGCTATGCAGCAGCGGGCGCAGATCCAGGCCCTGCTGCTTGCCGGTCGCACCGGGCAAAATTTCCAGCAAGTCGGTACGGCCGATCAGGTCCTGCAGCTGGCGCACGCCCAGCTTGGCCATCCATTCGCGAGTTTCGGTGGCGACGTAGGTGAAGAAGTTCATCACCATCTGCACCGTGCCGATGTAGTGGTTATCACGCAGGGTCTTGTTTTGCGTAGCCACGCCGGTGGCGCAGTTGTTCAAGTGGCAGATACGCAGGTATTTGCAACCCAGGGCGATCATCGGCGCGGTACCGAAGCCGAAACTCTCGGCGCCGAGAATCGCTGCCTTGATCACGTCCAGACCGGTCTTCAGACCGCCATCGGTCTGCACCCGCACCTTGCCACGCAAGTCGTTGCCACGCAGGGTCTGGTGGGCTTCGGACAGGCCCAGCTCCCAGGGCGATCCGGCATATTTGATGGAGGTCAGCGGCGAGGCGCCGGTACCGCCGTCGTAACCGGAAATGGTAATCAGATCAGCATAGGCCTTGGCCACGCCCGCGGCGATGGTGCCCACACCCGGCTCGGCGACCAGCTTCACTGACACCAGCGCCTGGGGATTGACCTGTTTGAGATCGAAGATCAGCTGCGCCAGATCCTCGATCGAGTAGATGTCATGGTGCGGCGGCGGTGAAATCAGGGTCACGCCGGGCACCGCATACCGCAGCCGCGCGATCAGTTCGTTGACCTTGCCACCGGGCAATTGCCCGCCCTCACCCGGCTTGGCGCCCTGGGCCAGCTTGATCTGCAGCACTTCGGCGTTGACCAGATATTCCGGCGTCACCCCGAAACGACCCGAGGCGATCTGCTTGATCTTCGAGGTGCGGATGCTGCCGTAGCGTGCCGGGTCCTCCCCGCCCTCGCCGGAGTTGGACCGGGCGCCCAGCCGGTTCATCGCCTCGGCGATGGCCTCATGGGCTTCCGGCGACAATGCGCCGAGGGAAATACCCGCGGAGTCGAAGCGTTTGAACAAGGAGTCCAGCGGCTCGACTTCGGATAGCGGAATGGGCGTCTGATCCTCACGCAGCTGCAGCAGATCCCGCAGCGTCGACACCGGGCGCTGATTGACCAGCGCGGCGTACTCCAGATACTTGTCGTAGCTGTCACCCTGCACCGCGTCCTGCAAGGCCCGCACGATGTCCGGGTTGTAGGCATGGTACTCGCCGCCAAAAACGAACTTGAGCAACCCGCCCTGCTGGATGGTCTTGCGCGGGTTCCAGGCTTCGCGGGCCAGCAATGCCTGCTCGGCCTGCAGATCGCTGAAACGCGCGCCCTGGATCCGGCTGGGCACGCCCTTGAAGCAAAGATCAACAATCTCATCGGCCAGACCGACCGCTTCGAACAGTTGCGCACCACGGTAGGAGGCGACGGTGGAAATACCCATCTTCGACAGGATTTTCAGCAGCCCCTTGGAAATGCCTTTGCGGTAGCTTTTGAAGACTTCATAGAGATCACCGATGACCTCACCGGTACGAATCAGGTCGGCCAGCACCTCATACGCCAGGTACGGATAGACCGCCGAGGCCCCGAAACCGATCAGCACCGCGAAATGGTGCGGATCGCGGGCGGTAGCAGTGTCCACCAGAATGTTGCAGTCGCAACGCAAACCGGCAGCGATCAGGTGATGATGCACCGCACCGACCGCCAGGGCCGCATGCACCGGCAGCTTGCCCTGCTCGATTGCCCGGTCGCTCAGCACCAGCAACGTCTTGCCGGCACGTACCGCAGCTTCAGCTTGCTCAGCGATGGCGGCTACGGCGGCACCCAAGGGCACATCGGCAGCCACGTTGAGGTCGATGACCTGATGGGCGAACCCCGGACGTTCAAGGTTCATCAGGGTGCGCCATTTAGCCGGCGACACGATCGGGCTGCTGAGGATGGCGCGGTTGGCGTGATCGGGGGTCTCTTCGAAGACGTTACGCTCAGCGCCCAGGCAGGTTTCCAGCGACATGACCACGGCTTCGCGCAGCGGATCGATGGCCGGGTTGGTGACTTGGGCGAACTGTTGCCGGAAGTAATCGTAGACCGTACGGACCCGGCTCGACAGCACCGCCATGGGCGTGTCGTCACCCATGGAGCCAACTGCTTCCTGGCCATTCTCACTCAGCGGCCGCAATACCTGATCACGTTCCTCAAAGGTGACCTGGAACATCTTCATATACTGCTGCAGGGCTTCGGATGCGAGGAATTCGTCACGGTTATCCCGGTCATCCAGCGTACCCTGGATACGCAGGGCATGCTGCTTGAGCCACTTGCGATACGGGTGCCGCGATTTCAACCGGCTATCCACCTCATCGGTGTGCAGCACTTCACCAGTGCGGGTATCCACGGCCAGAATCTGCCCCGGGCCGACCCGCCCCTTGCTGATGACATCTTCCGGGCGGTAGTCCCAGACGCCGACTTCCGAGGCCAGGGTGATGTAGCCGTTGGCAGTGATGACATAGCGCGCCGGGCGCAAGCCGTTGCGGTCGAGCAGACAGACCGCGTAGCGCCCTTCGGTCAAGACGATACCGGCCGGACCGTCCCAAGCCTCCATATGCATGGAGTTGTATTCATAGAAGGAGCGCAGGTCGGCATCCATGGTTTCCATGTTCTGCCAGGCCGGCGGTACCACCATGCGCACGGCACGGAACAGGTCCATGCCGCCGGCCAGCAGCAGCTCGAGCATGTTGTCCATGCTGGACGAGTCCGAGCCGGTCACATTCACCAGCGGTGCCAGGCTGTCCAGATCGGGCAGCAGATCATTGGTGAACTTGTTGCGCCGGGCATGGGCCCAGTTGCGGTTGGCAGTGATGGTGTTGATTTCACCGTTATGCGCCAGCAGGCGGAACGGCTGCGCCAAGGGCCAACGCGGCAGCGTATTGGTCGAGAAGCGCTGGTGGAACACGCTGATCGCAGTTTCCATGCGCGGATCACCAAGCTCGGGAAAGAACTTGTCCAGATCGGCGGGCATCATCAGGCCCTTATAGGAAATCACCTTGGGCGAGAGACTGCAGATATAGAAGTCCGGATCATCCTGCAGAGCGATTTCCACCCGGCGGCGGACATAGAACAGCTTGATCGCGAACTGCTGCTCGTCCAGCCCTTCGCCGGAAATGAATAGTTGCTCGATATGGGGTTGGCTGCTCAGCGCCAGTGGACCCAATACGTCCGGCTGTACCGGCACCTGGCGCCAGCCCAGGGATAATAGTTCCTGGTCAGCCAAGGCGGTGGCGAAGGCCTGGTGCGCGCGCTGTTGCGCTTGCTCACTGGCGCCACTGAATACCATGCCCACGGCATACTGCTGCGGCAGGCTCACCGCCAGCTCATCCTGGGCAATGGCGCGCATGAAACGATCGGGTATCTGCAGCAACAAGCCGCAACCGTCGCCGGTCTTGCCATCAGCGTTGATGCCGCCGCGATGGGTCATGCAGGTCAGCGCTTCGATGGCGGTTTTCAGCAAATGATGACTGGCCTCGCCTTGCATATGAGCAATTAGACCGAAGCCACAGTTATCCCTGAATTGTTCAGGCTGATATAGACCTGCTTTCATAGACACGCTCTCGTATTTCCTTGAATTTCAGGCACTTGCAAGCTTAATCAGCCACAGAAAGAGCCGATGGACGCTGCAAGGGAGACCTCGATTGTACACAGGCGACCTGGGGCCTACAATTATTTTTGCCGCAAAACATATATAACTGTCGTAAAAATGAATGCATTATTTATGACCATGAGAATTTTGAACCAAAGCAGTGCAAGGAATAACTTTCCTGCACCATGAGAGGGCAATATCAGTACAGGGAAAGCCGGGAGAGGATCGAATTGAAGTGTCAACTGGGAGCCCAACGCCGCTCACTTGGCCCCGTCATGCTTGGCGCGAACGAGAATGACGGGGCCGACACGACAAAGCGCCACTCGAACGGAGCCTGGAATGCCTAGGGAACGGATTACAGCTGGAAACGGGCTGGCTAGTGATGGAGGCCGGTAAACCGATGCGGTCGGGGCCGCTTCCACATGGTGTGGCGTAGTTGCACCACACCATGCAGGGTTGCTGTCAGCGTAGCGACTGCTGGATGCTACCCATGCTGCGTGGCCAGGGATTGAGCTTGCGCAGAGACTCGGGCAACCTCGCCGCGCCCTGTTGCGCCTGGGTACGGCCGGCATAGGCACCTTGAGTCACGACGAACCAGGGTTTGCCTTCATGCACCGTCTCGAAATAACCCAGATCCGCTACGCCTGATTGGGCTCTAATGAAGTCCAGTGCTGCCTGACGCGAACGGCTGCCCAGCACCTGCAAGCTGTACTCGCTGGCCGCACGTTGACGATACCAGCCAGCCTCGTGGTATCCACCGGTGGCTGGTGCAGAGGTAGTGGTCGGTGGCGCAGTCGGCGCGGCCGATTCAGGCTGGGGTCGAGGCTGAGATTGCGGCTGGGGCGCAGGCGCTGCCACTGGCTCTGGCGCCGCAACGACCGCAGGCGCCTCGATGGGCGTCGGCTCTGGCATGGCCATCGGCTCGGGCAGATCATTGGGATCGGCGACGCTGGGCGGCGGTAGTGTTGGCTCGTTACCGCTAGCAATGGCGGGGGTTGCCGGCTCAGCATCCGGATCCTGCAGGATCCGCTCGAGCGGATCTGCAGCATTGTCGCTGGGCATCTGCAATACCGGACCTTCTGCACCGCTCACATCCACAGTGGCAACCTGATCGGGCAGGTTGATGACGGTACGGGTGGCTTCCGGCTCATCACCGCCCATCATCCAGGCGATGGCGACTCCGATACCCACCAGTACCAGCGCGACCAGCGAGCGTAACGGCAGCACCGCGCCCTTGGCCCGGCGCGGCGGCATCGGCCGAGCCGGCTCGATCGCGTCAATCATCACCTGTCTGGCGACCTCGTTGATGTTTCCTGGCCAACCGCCGCTTTGCTGATGGATCTGGGCAATCTGCTCGTCATCCAGCAGCTCGATGCCCTGGCCCGCTGTCTCCAGACGCTGTCCCAGATAATCGCGGGTCTCCTCCAACTCGAAGGGAGCCAGCTCGACAAGTTGCAGCCAGACCCGATCCGCCGGCATATCCACAGTCGCCAGGAGGTCGGCGATGCTTTCATCTGCAAATAGAAAGACTCGTGGCGCGGCTCGCCCGCCGGATTGACTGAGATCGGCCAGCAACTGAATTGCTTCGCTGTCCAGACTATCGGCATCATCCACCACCAGATACAGCTGCAAACCAGTGGCATGCAGCTGTTCCGCGCGCTCGCATAGCGCCCGGGTATCCGCTACGTTCAGCGCCTGGCAGAGGAAACGCGTCAGCGCTGGCGCATCGGCAAAGTCACGCCCCGAGGTGACGATGCATTGCACATTGTCCTTGTTGCAACTGGCAACCAAGGCCTGGCGCAGCAGCGTCTTGCCGGCGCCAGCCGGACCGACCACCACTTGCACCTGCTCGGAGAAATGCGCCATGTGGTGCAACTGTGCCAATACCGGCTTGCGCTTGGGTGTGAAGAAGCGAAATCCCGGCGTGCGCCCAGCGAAAGGATCATGCTGCAACTGGTAATGACTGAGAAAATCCTCTGTTGCGCTCAAGTCGCTCATATCTTCTTCCGGTTGATCAATCATCGGCCAGCCACCGCCAGAACGGCGTGCAGGGCCTGCTTATCGAAATCCGCGGTAACCACCGCCTCGCCCAGACGCTTGAGCAGCACCAGGCGCAATTGCCCATCCAGCACTTTCTTGTCCACGGCCATGAGACGCGTGAAGTCCTCTGCACGCATATCGGCCGGCGGCGCGACCGGTAGCCCGGCGGCAGCAATCAGCTCAATGCAGCGCAGCTCTTCCTCTGCAGCCAGCCAGCCGAGCCTGCGCGACAGCTGCAACGCCATGACCATGCCCGCGCCAACCGCTTCGCCGTGCAGCCAGGCCCCGTAACCCTGGTGAGCTTCGATCGCATGACCAAAAGTATGTCCCAGGTTGAGAATGGCCCGGATACCGCCTTCGCGCTCATCCGCCGCCACCACCTCTGCCTTGATCGCGCAGGAGCGGGCAATCGCTTCGGTCACCAATTGCGGATCCAGGGTGCGCAGGGCCGGTATGTTCTGCTCCAGCCAGTCGAGGAAGGCGCTGTCGCGAATCAGGCCGTACTTGATAATCTCCGCCAGCCCGGCACTGATCTCACGTTCCGGCAAGGTGCGCAGACTGTCGGTATCGATAAGCACCGCCTTCGGCTGATAGAAGGCGCCGATCATGTTCTTGCCGGCCGGGTGATTGATACCGGTCTTGCCACCCACCGAGGAGTCCACCTGGGACAGCAGGGTGGTGGGGATCTGGATAAAGTCCACGCCGCGCTGATAGCAGGCGGCAGCAAAGCCTGTCATATCGCCGATTACCCCACCCCCCAGCGCAATGAGCGTGGTACGGCGGTCGTGCCGGGCAGCGAGCAGAGCGTCGAAGATCTGTTGCAGGGTCGCCCAGTTCTTGAAGGCTTCGCCGGTTGGCAGCACCACCGGTAATACCGCGTAATCGGCCAGAGTGCGGGTCAGGCGTTCGAGATACAGCGGGGCGACGGTGTCATCGGTGACGATACAGACCTGGCGGCCAGCAATATGCGGAGCCAGCAGCTCTACGCGATCAAGCAGGCCACTACCGATATGAATGGGGTAACTACGATCATCGAGATTAACGGTCAATTGCTGCATGAAACTCCCCATAGGATCGGTTGCCCTGAAACCCGCAAGGATACATCAGTCCCGATATCTGCGCATGCAGCCTTCAATGAGAAGCAGTTATCATCAACGCGGGGATGACTGGAGCTGTTGGTACTACTCCGGCTCCTGCTCCAACTGCGTCATGATCGTGTTGACCACCACCTTGGGACCGCGCTGATCGGTATCGATGGTGAGATGGGCGATTCCCCGGTACAACGGATCACGACGGGCCATCAGTTCGCGCAAGACCTTTTCCGGGTCAGCGGTTTGCAGCAGTGGTCGCTGGCGATCCTTGCTGGTGCGTTGCAGTTGCTGATCAACGCTGGTGCGCAGGTAAACCACCAAACCATTGGCCGCCAATGCCAGGCGATTGGCCTCGCGCATGACAACACCACCACCAGTGGCAAGAACGATACCTCGCTCCTGCACCAACTCGGCGATCATGGCTTCTTCACGCTGGCGAAATCCCTCTTCCCCTTCCACATCGAAGATCCAGGGAATATCGGCGCCGGTTCTGGCCTCGATTTCCCGATCCGAATCCTTGAAGGGATACCTGAGCTCTTTGGCGAGCAGGCGCCCGATGGTACTTTTTCCTGCCCCCATCGGGCCTACGAGGAAGACGTTACGCAACACTGTTACCTGGCAAGACTGATAGCTCCATTGTTGATAATGCGCGGAGTCAGGAATACCAGCAGTTCGGTTTTGCTTTCGTAACTCACGTCACGCCGGAAGGCTCTGCCGATAACTGGAAGGTCTCCGAGGAAGGGCACCTTCTCCTGACTCTTCTGCGATTCACTGGAGAATACACCACCGATGACGATGGTTTCACCATCAGCCACCAGAATCTTGGCATTGACTTCGTTCTTGCGGATGGTCGGCACACCATTTACATCCCTGGTGAAGTCGGGCTCATCCTTGGTCACGATGACTTCCATGATCACCTGGTTGTCCGGCGTGATCTGCGGCGTTACCTCCAGGGACAGCACCGCTTCGGCAAAGGCCGTAGTGGTGGCGCCGCTGGAACTGGCCTCCTGATAGGGGATCTCCGAGCCCTTGAGGATCTTGGCGGTTTCCTTGTCAGAGGTAACTACCTTGGGCTGGGAAATAATCTCGCCATTACCAGTGCTTTCCATGGCCGACAATTGCAAATCGAGAATGGTGTTGTCGGTGATGAAGCCGATACCGATACCCGAGGTAGCACCCAACACGCCCATATCGACGAAGGGAGTATTCAGCGGGATTTCCGGAATACCGATGAAACCGGCAGTGTTCGCGAAACTTCCTGGGTGCTGCCATCGGGATTGGTTACCGTGACAGGATAGGGATCGTCAGTAACATCGATATTGCCATCCTTACCATAGGCATTGAACCGGCTACCCAGATTCACGTTACCACCCCAACGCACACCCAGCGCCTTGTCGAAGCCGACGTTGGCCTCGACGATGCGCGCCTCAATCATCACCTGACGTACCGGAATATCCAGTTGGGTCACGATGCGGCGCAGCTCATCCAGCTTGGCCTGGGTTTCCAGGGCGATGATGCTGTTGGTACGATCATCTACCGTGATCGAACCACGCTGTTCACCCTCTCCAGCGGTGACGGAAGCGAACAAGGTGGCAATATCCGATGCCTTGGCGTAGTTGACCTGAATCAGCTCACGGCGCAGCGGCGCCAGTTCGGCGATCTGCTTCTGCGACTCCAGTTCCTGACGCTCGCGGGCAGCAATTTCTTCGGCCGGCGCGACCAGTAGCACGTTGCCGATCTGCCGCTTGTCCAGGCCCTTGGTCTTCAATACCAGGTCCAGCGCCTGATCCCAGGGCACATTCTGCAGTCGCAGGGTGATGCTGCCCTGAACGGTATCACTGGCCACCAGATTGAGATCGGTGAAATCGGCGATCAGCTGCAATACCGAGCGCACTTCGATGTCCTGGAAGTTGAGCGACAGTTTTTCGCCAGTATAGGAGAAAGCATCGGCGCGGCGCTGCTCGACCTCGGTCTGGCTCAGGGGCTTGAAGCTGACAATCAGCCGACTGTCAGCCTGATAGACCAGGTGCTCATAGAAACCAGTGGGCTCGATGGAAATGGTGGTGTCCTTGCCGGAGGCGCTGGCATTGACGAAATTGACCGGGGTGGCGAAGTCCTTCACATCCAAGCGTACCCGCAGCTCATCGGGCAGGCTGGTATTGGGGAAGTTCAACCGTACGCGACCGCCCTGCTCCTGCACATCGACGCGGATCGACGGATCGGACAGATCAACGATGACGTTACCCTCACCCTGCTCGCCACGCTGGAAGTCCAGGCTGCGAATAGCCGGCCCACTGGTCGCCGCCGCAGGACTGCTCACCGCTGCCTGCTCATTGCTCCGCCAATTGCTGTTACCGGCCTGGGCCGGAGCGGCGGCCGGCGTGGCCCCCGCAGCATAGCCGGGCGCCTTGTCAGCGCCGACCAGAATATACAGATCGTTGCCATCGACCCGGGTGGTATAGGGTGCCAGATCTGCCAGGTTGATGATCAGGCGGGTGCGGTCGTTGGCTTCCACTACGGTCAGGCTGCGGGCATTGCCCAGCCCGAGTTCCCGCGAACGCTCGCCCAGCTTGTTCTTGACACCCGGCAAGTCGATGGCAATCCGGGCAGGCTGGTCGATGGTATAGCCTTTGGGTGCGGCCGCCACCGGCTCGTCGAAGGACAGTTTGAGTTCCACCCGTTCCCCAGGCAGCGAGGCCACATCGAGACGTTCAAGGTCGGCCGCAAGCGCCAGCGGACTGAGCAGCGCAAGCACGGCTGCGAATGAAAACTTCCTGGTTAGAGGCATTTGATTGCGTTCCACGCGTGACTGTTTACAGTTCATGTTATCTCTCCCTGGTTGACCTTATCCGCGCTCAGGCAAGCTGAGTGTGCGCGGCCGCTCCAACCAACCACCTTCCCCATCCGGTACTATCTCGACCACATCGACACGACCTTCCTCGATGCTGGTAACCCGGCCGTGGTTACGGCCCAGATAATCACCGACCTTGACCCTGTGAACGCTTCCCGCGCCACGAATGAGTGCCTGCATGCCCTGGTTGTTGCTGAGCACGCCGACCATCTCGAACCCCTCGATATTGAAACCTTCGAGGAACTGCCGGACCCGGTTCTCGTCCGGCTTGATGTCCTGCGAGCCCTTCTGCCGTTGCGTCAGGTCAATACGCACCGGAGGCTGGAAGGGACTGCGCAGGGAGGAGGCACTGTAGGTGAAGGCTTCATAGGGCTTGAACCGGGGCAATGGCTCGATCTTGCCCGCCGGACGCGCCCGGGTCTCTTCCATGAAGACCTGCAAATCACTGAAGTCATTGCCGCCACAGCCGCCGAGCAGCAACGCGCCGAGGATGGCCAGACCGGAAACCGGCTTGAACAGGCTCATGGCTGACCTCCCGCATCCGTATCATGATAGCGGTAGGTCTTGGCCAGGATATTCATCTTCAACAGATCGGGGTTGCCCTCGCTGACCGGTGCGATATCGAAGTCATGCAGGGTCACGATACGCGGCAAGCCGGCGACGCTACTGACGAAGGTGGCGATATCATGGTAATTGCCCTGCACCACGATACTGATCGGCAGTTCGATATAGAACTGCTGGGCCACTTCCGGCTGCAGGGTGATGGATTCGAACTCAAGGCCACTGTTCAGGCCCATCTGCGTGATGTCTTCCAGCAGACCGGGCACCTCGGTGTCGCTAGGCAACTGTTTGAGCAGAGTGCCGAAACGCTCCTCTATTTCGACCAGTTGTTCCTTGTAGGCTTCCAGGTTGGCGGCCTTGAACGACTTTCCGGCGAATTCGTTACGCAACTTCACTTCTTCGCTCTCGGTACGCTCCAGATTGGTCTGCAGGTCCTTGAGATGGAAGTGGTAGCCGAGAAACAGCAGCACCGCGAATACCAGTGCGCCGACGATCACCTTCAACGCACCGGGCCAGGAGCCCATATTGTTGAAGTCGAGGTCATTGATGTCGACCTTCTTCAGACTTTCCATGGATTGAGCAAAACTCATTGCTGCTGTTCTCCCTCAGCGGCTGGCGCACCCGGCTCGGTCTGGCGGACCGACATCTCGAATACGTTGGCCTGATCCAATGCTCCCTGGGTGACCGCCTTCACGGCGGTCAGGTTCGGCGTAGTCAGCCAGTCGGAGGCATCCATCTGTCGCATAAGATTGGACACCCGGCTGTTCGACTCCGCTCCACCCTTGATGCCGATCACCGCTCCCTTCATGTTGACCGAGGTGAAGTACACGCCATCCGGCAGCGTGCGAGCCATTTCGTCGAACACACGCACGATGATCGGACGATTGCCCTGCAGGTCCTGGATGATCTTCATCCGGTCCAGCAGTTGCGTGCGTCGAGCCTGCAGTTGTTCGATTTCCTTGATACGCCCGTCCAGCAGGCTGATTTCCTTGCGCAGGAAGTCATTGCGAGCATTCTGCTGATCGATCTTGCCGTTCAGGTTGCGGTCGCCGAGAAAGACCAGCAGACCGGCAAACAGTACGATAAGCACCAGAATGCTGATGAATTGTTTCTTGCGCTCTTCCCTGAGCTGCTCGCGCCAGGGCAACAGGTTAATGCGAGCCATCAGTCGAAACTCCTCATTGCCAGGCCACAGGCGATCATCAGTGCCGGCGCGTCATTGCTGAGCGCGACCGCATTCACCTTGTTCGACAGGGTCATGTTTGCAAAGGGGTTGGCCACCAGAGTGGTGGTGCCGAGTTTCTGCTGGATCAGTTGATCCAGTCCCGGAATCGAGGCAGTCCCGCCGGCCAGCAGAATGTAGTCGACATCCTGGTACTGACCACCGGCGAAGAAGAACTGCAATGAGCGGGACACCTGCTGCGCCACCGCATCCTTGAACGGCTCAAGCACCTCGCTCTCGTAGTCGTCCGGCAAGCCGCCCTGCTTCTTGGCCCGGCCGGCCTCTTCCTGGGACAGCCCATAACGGCGCTGGATCTCGTCGGTCAGTTGCTTGCCGCCGAACAGCTGCTCCCGGGTATAGATGGTGCGTCCCTGGCTCAGCACGCTGAGGGTCATCATGGTGGCGCCGATGTCGATCACCGCAATGGTCAGATCGTCGGGATTGCCGTCGAGCTGATCGACTACCAGTTCGCAGGCCCGCTCCATGGCGTAGGCCTCGACCTCGACGACCTTGACGTCCAGCCCGGCCAGCGCCAGTGCGGCTTCGCGGATATCGACGTTCTCCCGACGACAGGCCGCCAGCAATACCTCGACCCGTTCGGGGCTGCGCGGCGAGACGCCCTGCACTTCGAAATCGATGGAGACCTCGTCAAGCGGGTACGGAATATACTGATCCGCCTCAAGCTTGATCTGCTCTTCCATCTCGTCGTCATCGAGGCCGGCATCCATTTCGATGAGTTTGGTAATCACCGCCGAGCCAGCCACGGCGACAGCCGACTGTTTCAGCGAGGAACGCGAACGGGCCAGCACCTTTTCCAGGGTCTGGCCCACGCCTTCGAGTTCGATGATGTTTTTTTCCGCTACAGCGCCGGGTGGGAGCGGTTCAACCGCATAGGCCTCCACCTTGTAGCGGTTCCCTGATCGGCTGAGTTCAAGCAGTTTCACGGTTGTGGAACTGATATCAATACCCAGCAGCGTATTCGCCTTTTTTTTGAATAGCCCTAGCACAGCCAATTTCCTATCAGCATCCGCCACTTACGGGCGGTTTATGTTTTACCGCATTAAATAACAGTCCTTGTCCCAGCGCAAATGGCTAAACGGAAAATAATTCGCTTATAATGCGGACTGTTAACCCGTTCTCAACACCATCTCATATCAACCGTTTCATTTGACAGGGAAATGCTCAATCCCTCATGCGTTTTATAATTTTTCTCTTCTGGTTGCTGGTCGCCGTGGCGAGCGCACCGCTACTGGTCATCAGCGGGGTCGCCCTGTATCTCAGCCCGACATTACCAGACGTAGATACACTGCGTGATGTCAAATTGCAAACCCCTTTGCGCATTTACAGCGCAGATCACAAACTGATCGCCGAATTTGGCGAGATGCGCCGCTTGCCGATCAGTTTCGAGCAGATTCCCCAAGAATTTATCGACGCCATTCTGGCCGCCGAGGATGACAACTTCCTCAACCACCATGGAGTGGATCCCATGAGTCTGCTGCGGGCCACTTCCGAACTGCTGAGCACCGGGCAGATTCAGACGGGCGGTAGCACTATTACCATGCAGGTGGCGAAGAACTATTTCCTCAGCAGCGACCGGGTGTTCTCACGCAAGTTGAACGAGATTCTGCTGGCGTTGCAGATCGAACGCAACCTCAGCAAGCAAGAGATCTTCGAGCTGTACGTGAACAAGATCTACCTGGGCAACCGCGCCTATGGTATCGAGGCGGCCGCCCACGTCTACTATGGCAAGCCCATCGCCGAGCTGCCGCTGGCGCAACTGGCGATGATCGCCGGGCTGCCCAAGGCGCCCTCCGCATACAATCCGGTCGCCAATCCTGAGCGGGCCCGGATTCGTCGCGACTGGATCCTGCAGCGCATGCTGCTTCTGGGCAGCATCGACCAGGCCGCCTATGACGAGGCCGTCGCCTCGCCCATCATCGCCCGCAACCATGGCGCCAACCCAGAGATGGAAGCGCCATATGTCGCCGAGATGGCGCGACTGGAGATGCTCGAGCGGTTCGGCACTGCGGCCTACATCGACGGCTACCATGTCTATACCTCGGTCGACAGTCACTTGCAGACGCTGGCCAACCAATCCCTGCGCGCCGGCCTGATGACCTATGATCAGCGCCATGGCTACCGCGGCCCGGAAGCCCGCCACCCCGATGCCACTCCCGAACAACTGATCGACCTGCTCAAGCCCCACCGCAGCATGGGCGGGCTGCGTCCGGCCATCGTTAGCGACGTGGGCGCGGACACCGTCAGCATCCTGCTACGTAACGGTGACAGCGGCACCATCGCCTGGGAAGCCATGCGCTGGGCCCGTCCTTACCTGAGCGCCAACAGCATGGGACCGAACCCGAGCAAACCGGCCGATGTGTTGCAGCGCGGCGACCTTATTCGGGTACAGCCGGCCGAGCAGGACGGTCAGTACAAACTGGCGCAGATACCCCAGGCACAGAGCGCCCTGGTGGTGCTCTCGCCGGAAACCGGTGCCATTCAGGCGCTGACCGGCGGCTTTTCCTTCGTGCAGAGCAATTACAACCGCGTAACCCAGGCGCGCCGCCAGCCGGGCTCTTCGTTCAAGCCGTTCCTCTACAGCGCGGCGCTGGACCATGGCTATACTCCCGCCAGCCTGGTCAATGACGCCCCGCTGGTCTTCAATGACGGCAATCAGCGCGACGATTGGCGGCCCCGCAATTCCAGCGGCGACTTCCTCGGCCCGATCCGCCTGCGCGAGGCCTTCTACCGCTCGCGCAATCTGGTCTCAATTCGCCTGATGCAAGACATCGGCGTGGACCAGTCGCTGACTTATATGGAGCGCTTCGGTTTCAGCCGCGAAGAACTGCCGCGCAACCTGTCCGCCTCGCTGGGCACCCCGGAACTCACGCCGCTGCAGATTGCCACCGGCTATGCCGTCTTCGCCAATGGCGGTCATGCAGTCCAACCCTGGCTGATCGAGCGTATTGAAAGTGCCGAACATCAGGTAATCGACTTTGCCCGTCCGGCAGTCATTCCCCGGGCGGTGGATTCCGAACAGCAGCGCATTGATGCCTATATCGGTTTGACGCCAGGTGAAGTACCGCCCGAGGCTCGCGTGGCCGAACAGGTAATCGATCCGCGCACCACCTATCAGCTCACCAGCATGCTCAAGGATGTGATCAACCGCGGCACAGGTTCCCGCGCCCGTTCGCTGCAGCGCAGCGACCTGGGTGGCAAGACCGGCACCACCAATGAGCAGAAGGATGGCTGGTTCGCCGGCTTCAATGGCGATCATGTAGCCACTGTCTGGGTCGGTTTTGATCAGCCCTCGACCCTGGGTCGGCGCGAATACGGTGGCACCACTGCACTGCCCATCTGGATGGAATTCATGGCCGGCGCCCTGGAACGCCAGCCCGAGCATGATCTGGAGCAACCCGAAGGCCTGGTCGTCACCCGAGTCGACCCGCTGACCGGGCGTAGCGCCCGGCCCGGTACCCCGGGCGCCTACCTGGAAATATTCAAGGAAGAAGATGTCCCGCCGCCAGCCAGTGAGCTGGACTCCGGTGGCTTCAGCAGCGACGGTGGCATCACCCCGTTGGAACTGTTCTAACCGCTGGTGCAGGGCAGCACCACATCTTATTGATGAGAGCGGCCAAGGCCGCTCTCACCAAAACCCGCAGCGTCATGCCAGCGCTCACCATAAACACCGGTACTGCCCCGCCATTCGCCGTGGCAAGCATGCTGCTTTTCCTGCCGAACCGCTCTACTCTGACCTGCCACCAACAATAACAAGGCAGGTGTCGATCATGCATGAGCGAGACTATCTGGAGCAGCTTCGCGACCTACAGCGCCAGGCCTGGCCCGCCGGCCATGCCAGCGAACCGCAGTACCCGCTGGGTCAGCGCCCGCTTACGCATTATCTGCAGCACTGGGCGCAGGCGACCCCGAACAAGCCCGCCGTACGCTTCTATGGTCATGACCTCAGCTATGCCGAGCTGCATGAGCTAAGCGACCGCTTCGCTGCACTGCTGCTGGATCAGGGCGTGCAAGCCGGGGATCGCGTCGCCGTATATATGCCCAACTGTCCGCAACTGCATGTCGTCTTCTACGGGATTCTCAAAGCCGGCGCCATTCACGCTCCGGTCAGTCCCATGGCCACGGCGACAGAGTTGGCCTACCAACTGAAGGACTGCGGTGCCAGCGTCATGGTGTGCTTTGATCAATTGCTGCCAGTGGTGCGCACCGCGTCTGGTGAAACTGCGCTGCGCGTGCTGATCAGCACCAGTCTGGCGGAAGTCTGTCCCGCCGAGCCGCCTTTCGCCATACCTGAATTGCTGCAAACGCCGAAACTGGCCGTTACCGACAGTATCGACCTGCTGCCAGCCCTGGCGGCCACCGAGCGCAGAGCAGATCTGCCTGAACCGGCACTCGACGATATCGCCGCGCTCAATTACACCGGCGGCACCACCGGCCTGCCCAAGGGCTGCATCCACACCCATGGCGACATGCTCTATACCTGCGCCAGCTTTCTGCCCGCCGCGCTGGGCCTGGATAGCGAGCGCGTGACCCTTAACTTCATGCCCGAATTCTGGATTGCCGGAGAAAACTCCGGGCTGCTGTTCCCGGTATTCGGCGGGACTACCCTGGTGTTGCTGGCGCGCTGGGATGCGCTGGCGTTCATGGGCGCGGTGCAGCACTACCAGGTCAGTCATGGCAGCCTGCTGGTCGACAGCGCGGCGGAAGTCCTCGATCACCCGCAGCGGCATGAGTTCGATCTCAGTTCGCTGGAAGTCACCAGCTGCGTGTCCTTCATCAAGAAGCTGACCCCCGAGTACCGGCGCCGCTGGCGCGAGCTGACCGGCTGTACCCTGTTCGAGACCAGCTTCGGCATGACCGAAACCCATACCTGCGACACCTTTACCGCCGGGTTGCAGGAAGATGATTTCGATCTGCGCTCGGCACCGACCTTCGTCGGCCTGCCGGTGCCTGGCACCGAGTTCAAGGTGTGCGATTTCGACAGCGGCACGCTGCTGCCGCTGGGCAGCGAGGGCGAGCTGTGCGTGCGCTCTCCGTCCTTGTTCAAGGGCTACTGGAATAAACCCGAGGCCAGCGCCGAGGCCCTGCGCAATGGCTGGCTGCATACCGGTGACAGCGGCGTGATCACCGAGCAGGGCTTTATCCGTTACCTGGGTCGGCGCAAGGAGATGCTCAAGGTCAATGGCATGAGTGTGTTCCCCAGCGAGCTGGAAGCCATGCTCGGCCAGCATCCGGGCATTCTCGCTTCGGCGGTGATCGGGCGACCAGACGAACAGCGCGGCGAGACGCCGCTGGCCTTTGTCATCGCTCGGCCCGGCAGTGGCCTGACCGCTGACCAACTGCGCGACTGGTGCCGCCAGACCATGGCCGTGTACAAGGTGCCAGAGGTGCGGCTGGTGGATACCCTGCCCATGACCGCCACCGGCAAGGTGAAGAAGAACGAACTACAGGAATGGATCTGATGCCTTTCAAACGTCTGCTGATTGCCAACCGCGGCGAAATCGCCATTCGCCTGGCCCGGGCCGCAGCCGAGCTGGATATCCCCAGCCTGGCGGTCTATGCCGAAGACGATGCCCAGTCGCTGCATGTACGCAAGGCCGATACCGCGGTGGCGCTGCGCGGCCGGGGCGCCGCAGCCTATCTGGATCATCGGCAACTGATCGATATCGCCCGGGACCATGACTGCGATGCCATCCATCCGGGCTACGGCTTTCTCAGCGAGAATGCCGATTTCGCCCGCGCTTGCACCGAGGCAGGCATTACCTTTATTGGCCCGGATGCCGAGGTGCTGGACCTGTTCGGTGACAAGGCCAGCGCCCGGCGCCTGGCAGTCCAGCATGATGTACCGCTGGTCCTGGGAACCAACCAGGCAACCAGTCTGGAGCAGGCGCAGGCCTTCATGGCCGTGCAGCCGGCAGGCTCGGCGGTCATGCTCAAGGCCCTCGCCGGCGGTGGCGGGCGTGGCATGCGCGCGGTGCACTCCATCGGAGAACTGGAGCAGGCCTTCGCTCGCTGCAGCTCCGAGGCTCGCGCGGCCTTCGGCAATGGCGACCTCTATATCGAACGGCTGATCCGCCACGCCCGGCATATCGAGGTGCAGATTATCGGCGATGGTCGTGCGGTCAGTCATTTGTGGGAGCGCGACTGCACCCTGCAACGGCGCAATCAGAAACTGTTGGAAGTAGCTCCCGCGCCGGGGCTCGACCCGCTGCTGCGCGAGCGGCTGCTGGCCGCCGCCGTGACGCTGACCGCCGCCGTGGGTTATCGCGGCCTGTGTACCGTCGAGTTCCTGGTGGACGAGGACAGCGGCGATTTCGTGTTCATGGAAGCCAACCCGCGCATCCAGGTCGAGCACACCGTCACCGAAGCGGTGACCGGGCTGGATCTGGCGCAACTGCAGATTCGTCTGGCCGCGGGCGCCAGCCTCGCCGAGTTGAATCTGGAGCAATCGCGCATAGCGCCACCGCGGGGCTACGCGGTGCAATTGCGTATCAATCTGGAGACCATGCAACCCGACGGCAGCGCCACCCCCAGCGGCGGCACCCTGACGGCCTATGAGCCACCCGGTGGTCATGGCGTGCGCGTCGATGGCTACGGTTACAGCGGCTACACCACCAACCCGGCCTTCGACTCACTGCTGGCCAAGCTGATCGTGCAGGGCGAGGGAGATTATCCCAGCGTCCTGCGCCGCGCCTACCGCGCGCTATGCGAGTTCCGGCTGGAGGGCGTGGACAGCAACCGGGCTTTTCTGCAGAACCTGCTGCTGCACCCCGAGGTGCAGGGCAACCAGGTCACCACCGGCTTCATCGAAGCCAATGCCGCCGCGTTGGTTGGCACCACCGATCAACCGCATCCCCAATTGCATGCCAACGGCAACGCCGAGGCGCGGCAGTCTGGCCCAGCCAAAGCCGCCGCACCGGCCGGCAGCGAGCCGCTGAAGGCGCCGGTCCAGGGTGTGCTGGTGAGTCTGGCGGTCCAGCCGGGTGAACAGGTCAGCGCTGGCCAACAGCTGGCGGTGATGGAATCGATGAAGATGGAATTCGAGGTCAAGGCCGAGTGCAGCGGCATCATCCGCGCCCTGGCCGCCAGCCCCGGCGACAACCTGTTTGCGGGCAACCCGCTGCTGTTTATCGAGCCGACCGGCACAGCAGGCGCGGAACAGCTCAATGAAGAACAGATCGATCTGCAGCATATCCGCGCCGACCTGCAGGAGGTTCTTGAGCGCCGCGCCGGACTGACCGATGCCGAGCGCCCCGAGGCGGTTGCCAAGCGCCGCAAGACCGGTCAGCGCACAGCCCGTGAGAACCTGGCCGAGCTGCTCGATGATGGCAGCTTCATGGAATATGGCGGTTTCGCCCTGGCCGCCCAGCGCACCCGCCGCAGCCACGAAGACCTGCTGAAGATGAGCCCCGCCGACGGTCTTATCGCCGGCATCGGCACGGTGAACGCTGAACTGTTCGGCGCTGAAACTGCCCGCTGCATGGCCATGAGTTACGACTATACGGTCTTCGCTGGCACCCAGGGCGTAATGAACCACAAGAAGACCGACCGCATGCTGGAGCTCGCCGAGCAATGGCGGTTGCCGCTGGTGTTCTTCACCGAGGGCGGTGGCGGCCGACCGGGGGATGTGGACAAGGTCGGCGTGGCCGGCTTGGATTGCACCACCTTCATGCGCATGGCCCGGCTCAGCGGCCAGGTACCGCTGGTTGGCGTGGTGTCGGGGCGCTGCTTCGCCGGTAACGCCGCATTGCTCGGTTGCTGCGATGTGATCATCGCCACCGAGAACGCGACTATCGGCATGGCTGGCCCGGCGATGATCGAGGGCGGGGGCCTTGGCAGCTATACCCCGGAACAGGTGGGACCAACCAGCGTGCAGGCGCCCAACGGGGTGATCGATGTACTGGTGAAAGACGAAGCCGAAGCGACCCGGGTCGCCAAGCAGTACCTGTCCTATTTCCAGGGCGATCTGGCGGCGGACGATTGCGCCGACCAGCGGCGGCTGCGCCACCTGATTCCCGAGAATCGCCTGCGTGTCTATGACATCCGCCAGGTCATCGAGGCGCTGGCCGATACCGGCTCGGTGCTGGAACTGCGTCGGCAGTTCGCGCCGGGCATGATCACCGCGCTGATCCGCGTCGGCGGCAAGCCCTTCGGGCTGATCGCCAATAACCCCATGTACCTGGGCGGCGCCATCGATGCGGAAGCCGGGGACAAGGCCGCACGCTTCATGCAGTTGTGCCAGGCGCACGGACTGCCGATGGTATCGCTGTGCGACACGCCCGGCTTCATGGTCGGCCCGGAGGCGGAGCAGCAGGCCACGGTGCGCCACGTGTCGCGGATGTTCGTCACCGCCGCCAGCCTGACTATTCCGTTCTTCACCGTAGTGCTGCGCAAGGGCTACGGCCTCGGCGCCCAGGCCATGGCCGCCGGCAGCTTTCACGCGCCCATGTTCACCATCGGCTGGCCGAGCAGCGAGTTCGGTGCCATGGGCCTGGAGGGCGCGGTGCGGTTGGGCTTTGCCAAGGAACTGGCAGCGCTGGACGATCCCGCAGCGCAGCAGGCGTTGTTCGACAAGCTGGTCGGCGAGCTGTATGCCCGCGGCAAGGGCCTGAGCATGGCCAGCTTCCTGGAAATCGACGCGGTCATCGACCCGGCGGAAACCCGGGACTGGTTGCTGCGCGGGTTGAGTTCAGCGCCGCCGGAGTCGCTGCAGCGCGGCATGCGGCCGTTTGTGGATACTTGGTAGAGTTCCTGCGGTCAGCCATCACCAACAGGCAGAACCCGTAGCCGATCAGCCATGATCGGCTGGTGGCTGGCAATGACCAGCAAGCCCTGCGCCTGGCGCCGCACCAGCGCTGCCATCACCTGTTCACGGGTGGTGGCATCCAGCCCGGCGAAGGGTTCGTCGAGCAGCAGTACCGGCCGCTCGGCCAGCAGCAACCGCGCCAGGGCAATGCGCCGCGCCTGCCCGCCGGACACCGCCGAACCCAGTTCCCCGGGCTGCAGCTGCAATTGCTGCGGGTGTGCCCTGGCCCAATCCGCCAGCGCCACGTCCGTCAGCGCCTGCCACAACTGCTCATCGCTGGCCTGTGGGTTACCCAGGCGCAGGTTGGCGGCCAGTGACAGGTTGAAGATATCGATATCCTGCGGCAGGTAGCCGATCACTTGACGCACATCCCAATGCAGCAGTGGCTGGTCATTGAGCCGGCACTCACCGCTGGATGGCAGTTGCTCGCCGGCCAGTAGCTGCAGCAGGGTGGACTTGCCGCCACCGGACGGGCCCTGCAACAGCAACGTCTCGCCCTGTTCCAGTTGCAAATGAATATTGTCCGGGCCATTCAGCGCACCGGGCCAGCGGGCGGTAACGGCATGCAGTTGCAACCTCCACGGCCCTTCAGGGCGCGGACGTGACGGCTCCTGCTGCGGTGCCTCCCCGGCCAGACTATTGAGTCGATCCCGCGCCGCCTGGCTCAGGCCCAGGGCAACGAAGCTGCCGGCCAGCGGCAGCAGCGCCTCACTCAGCCCCAGCAATGTCAGCATCACCGCCAGCAACAACGGCACCGACACTGCCGCCTCGCCGCTCAACGGCCAGCCTTGCCACAGCAGCGCCAACAGGCTGGCGGCCAACGCCCATTGCTGCAGCAGCGCGATGCGGCTGCTCAGCCGCTGCTGGCGGTCCTGGCGGTCCAGATGCGCGCGGTCCTGCCCGGCAAAGGCGGCGCTGCGCTCACCCCAGCGTTGCCAGATCAACAGCGGGGTCAGCAGCTCCAGGCTATCGAGCAGAAATTCCCGCCGCTGCTCGGCATGGGCGACCTCTTCACGCGCCAGCCGTCCGCCCTGCCAGTATCCCAGCCAGGGTGACAGCCAAGCCAGCAGCAGCCCGGGCAACGTCACTAGCAACAACCCCGGGCTCAGCAACGCCAGCCAGAGCAACAGCAACCCCAGCAGCAGACTGGCCCAGGCCCAGGGCAACACCACGCGCAGGGGGAATTGATCCAGCAAATCGATATCCGCCACCAGCCGGTGCATGGCACCCGGGGTGCGCAGCGGCAGGCGTCGAGCCTGGGTGATTCGCCGGAACAGACGGCTGCGCAGGTCCCGCAGCAGACCCAGGGCAGCATGGTGCGACGCCAGCCGCTCAGTATAGCGGCCTACGGTGCGGGTCAGCGCCAGCAGACGAATAACCGCAGCTGGGCGGAAGATATCGAAGCCGTGCCCGACACTGGCGCTGGCAAGCGCCAGGCCTGCCAGCGCCGCAGCGCTGATAAACCAGCCGGATACCGCCAGCAACGCGATGGCGGAAAACAGCGTGATGAAACCCAGCACGCCAGCCACCCACCAACCACCCAGGCGACTGTTGAGCAGGCTGCGCAGGCGCACCGCCGGTTGATGCTGTTCAGCCATGTTCACCTTCCTGCAATTCCACCTGCCGATCCAGCCAGTCCAGCCCCACCGTCTCATGACTGACCAGCAAAACCGTACGGCCGCGGCTGAGCCGCTCCAGCAACCTGCCGATCAGCTCGGCGGTTTGCGGGTCCAGATGTGCCAGGGGTTCATCCAGCAGCCAGACCCAGGTATCACGCAATAACAGCCGGGCCAGGGCCAGACGGCTGAGCTGGCCACCGGATAGCCCCAGCCCGCGCTCGCCCAGCGGCGTTGCCAGTTGCAGGGGCAATTGCCGCAGCAGGGGCCACAGGTCGACCTCCTGCAACGCCGCAATCAGCTGTTGGTCACTGGCGCCGGGCGCCGCGAGGCGCAGATTGTCTGCCAGCGTGCCCGGAATCAGCTCCGGTTGCTGGGCCAGAAAGCCCACATGACGATGCCAGTCGCTGCGCCGCACGACATCCAGCGGCAGGTCATCGATCAGTACCTCACCGGTATGGGGCAGAAACCCCAGCAGTACATGCAGCAGGGTCGATTTGCCACTGCCACTGGGCCCACGCAACCAGACCCGTTCACCCGCGGCCAGACGCAGATCCAGCGGGCGCAGGCGCGCTGCGGCGCCAGGCAGATCGACACCGACGCCGCGACAATCAATGACCGGGGCCTGCTGGAGCTGCAACGGCTCCGTGCCCGGATGCTGCCACAGCTCAAGCTTCAGCAACGGCAGCAATTCGGCGAGCGCGCCCTCGGCTTCGGCTCGCGCATGGTAATCGCTGCCCAGCTGCCGCAGCGGTGCATAGAACTCCGGCGCCAGCAGCAGGATAAACAGGGCGCCCTGATAAGGCACCGGAATCTCGCCCTGGGCCCATGGCAACATGCCCAGCAGGCCCATGCCCAGATAGAGCGCCACCATGGCGATGGCGATCGAGGCGAACAGCTCCAGCACTGCGCCGGACAAGAACGCCATGCGCAGCACGCGCATGGTGCGGCTGCGGTAATCCTCGGCGGCCTGCTCTACCGCCAGCTGCGCCCTATCCAGCGCCTGCAGATGGCGCAGGGTCGCCATGCCACGGAGCAGATCGAGAAAACGCCCGCTCATCTGTCCCAGCGCCACGAACTGGCGCTGGCTGGCGTTCGCCGCCGCCTGGCCCAGCAGCACCATGAACAGCGGCACCAACGGCGCTGTCGCCAGCAGCAAGGCGGCAGCCAGCAGACTGTGCCAGGCGGTGGCCAATAACAACAGCAGCGGGACGATGACCACCAATTGGCGCTGCACCTGATAACGGCTGACATAGCCATCCAGCGCATCCACCTGCTCCAGCAGACGGCTGCCCAGCTCGGCATCGGCGCCGAGCCCACGCCGCGCCGGCCCGAGCATCGCCAACCGCTGCAGCAATTGTTCGCGCAGCGCCTGGCGCACCCGCAAACTGGCCCGCTGCGACAGGCGCTCGCGGCCGTATTGCAGCCATGGGCGGAGGAGAAAGCAGAGCGGCAGCCCGACCAGCCACGGCCACCAGAGGGAAAAATCGAAGCTGGCCAAGGTGCCCGCCTGCCAGGCGAGCAGCCAGTGGCTGAACAGGCTGGCCAGCAACCAGCTCTGCAGGATGAACAACCCGGCCGCCGCAACGGCCAGCGCCAGCGCCGCATTCAGCAAGCGCTGTTGCGGCGCCAGCAGCCAACGGAGCCAGCTTTTAGTCTCTGCAGGGTCAGACACCGGCGCAGCGCTGCTCAGTGGTAACCCTCACCCACCTTGACCTTGCCGCGAAATACCCAGTAGGTCCAGGCGGTATAGGCCAGGATCACCGGAATCACGAACAGCATGCCAATCAGCAGGAACAGCTGCGAACCCGGCGCAGCGGCGGCGTCCCACAGTGTGTAGTTGGGCGGCACCACATAGGGCCATTTGGTCACCAGCAGGCCGAGATAGGTAAAGGCGAACATGCCCATGGTCGCGACAAAGGGCATGGACTGCTGGCGCCGACGCAGGCCGCGTACCACCAGCAAGGCAAACAGCAACGCCGACAAGGGGAAGATCCAGATCAGCCGGATCACGCTGAACCAGCGCTCGAAAGCCGATGGGTCCACCGCTGGGGTCCACACGCTGACCACCGCAAAGACTGCCAGCACGGCGGCCAGCAACCAGGGCGCCAGCCGGTAGACCCACTGCTGGATATGCCCCTCGGTCTTCATGATCAGCCAGGTGCTGCCCAGCAGCGCGTAACCGGCCACCAGCCCCAGCCCGGTCAATACGGTAAAGGGCGTCAGCCAGTCCAACGCGCCGCCCACGTAACGGCCATCCAGCGTGTTGAAGCCTTCGATATAGGCGCCCACCACCGCGCCCTGGGCAAAGGCCGCAACCATGGAACCGCCGGCAAATGCCCAGTTCCACAAGTAGCGGTGGGAGCCGGCCTTGAAGCGGAATTCGAAGGCCACGCCGCGGAAGATCAGCCCGGCCAGCATCAAAAATACACCGATGTACAGCGCCGGCATCAATACCGAGTAAACCAGCGGGAAGGCTGCCAGCAACCCCGCCCCACCGAGAATCAGCCAAGTCTCGTTGCCGTCCCAGACCGGAGCCACCGAGTTCATCATTACGTCCCGCGCGTCCTCATCCGGGGCGAAGGGAAACAGGATACCCACCCCCAGATCGAAACCGTCCATGAGCACGTACATCATGATGCCGAAGGCGATGATCACCGCCCAGATAATAGTCAGATCAATGCCATGCATATCAGCGCCCTCCTTCTTCGATACCGACGTGAGACGCCGACAGCGGCCGCTTCGGACGCTCGATGTCGTGTACCTCCTCGTCATCCTGGTCGATACTTTCCAGACCGGCGCGCAATACCAGCATCAGGTAGTACAGACCGGCGCTGAAGATCGCCGCATAGACCGCGATGTAGCCCAACAGGGTGAAGAGCACCATTCCACCGGTCAGCGATGGTGTCAGCCCTTCCGCATGACTCATCTGCCCATATACCACCCAGGGGAAGCGACCTACCTCCGTGACGATCCAGCCACACAGCACCGCAGCGAAGGGCGCGAAGGTCATCAGCCGCATGGCGTTGAGAAACTGCGGTTGCCGCCAGTAGCGCCCTCCGGCGCGTAGAAACAGTCCGGCGAGCGCGCAGCCGATCATCAGCAAGCCGATACCCACCATGATGCGGAACGCCCAGAACACGATCCACACCGGCGGCCGCTCCTCCGGCGCCACTTCCTTGAGCCCCGGCACCTCACCGTCCAGATCATGAGTGAGGATCAAACTACCCAGTTTCGGCAAGCCGATCTCGAAGTGATTGGTCTCGTTCTCCTGATCGGGAATGGCAAACAACAGCAGCGGCATGCCGCGCGTGGTCTCCCAGTTGCCCTCGATCGCCGCCACCTTGGTGGGTTGGTGTTCAAGGGTATTCAAACCGTGATAGTCACCGACCACTGCCTGGGTCGGCGCCAGGAACAGGATCAGCCACAGGCACATGGACAATGCCCGGCGGTTGGCCTCCACCTCACGCCCCACCAGCAAGTACCAGGCGCTGACGCCCGCCACCACGAATGAGCCGGTCAGGAACGACGCCAGCACCATATGCGTGAAGCGGTACGGGAAGGACGGATTGAAGATGGCTTCGCGCCAGCTGCCGACCACGAACATGCCATCGGTCAGCTCGGTGCCGACCGGTGTATGCATCCAGCTATTGGCCGCCAGAATCCAGAAGGTGGAAATAATCGTACCCAATGCCACCATACAGGCGGCGAACAGGTGCACCCCCGGCGGCACCTTGTTGCGCCCGAACAGCAGTACCCCAAGAAAAGCCGCTTCCAGGAAGAATGCGGTCACCACCTCGTAGCTGAGCATGGGTCCGATGAAGTTGGCCGCCGCATAGGAAAAATTGCTCCAGTTGGTGCCGAACTGGAAGGACATGACGATACCCGACACCACCCCCATGGCGAAGGCCACCGCGAATACCTGAATCCAGAACCGCGACAGCCGCGTGTATAACGGATTGCCGGTCTTGAATGCCAAGGCTTCAAGAAAGGCGATAAAGGTCGCCAGACCGATGGTGAACACGGGAAAAATCGCATGAAAACAGACAACGAAAGCAAATTGCAGGCGAGATAGCAGCAGCGGATCGAGTTCCATCTGTGCAACTCCTTGGACTGGAGAAAGAAAACCGGCGGCACCGATATCCACAGGGGTAACAGGCAACACGATACCATCAGGCGGATCACGCGGCGTGCGACATAATGTCTGTGACAGGCAATGGCCCAAGGTGTTCCAGAGATCCGCGCTCGGCATTGCGATGCCGTTTGGCTTTTTCGGCAAAGGCTTTAATATGCGCGCTTCTCAACCCAGTAGTCGGAATCCACAATGCACAAACCGATCATCGGCATCGCGGCCACCACCCTGGCGCTCGCCAGCAGCCTTGCCGCCGCTTCCCCCTTGCAATGGCAAGACAACAGCCTGACCTACCTGTACGGCAATGATCTCGAGGTCGACCCCAAGACCCAGCAAGCAGTCACCTTCGAGCATGCCAGCGGCTGGAGTTTTGGCGACCTGTTCCTGTTCGTCGACAGCATTCATTACAACGGGGCCAAGGATGCCAATGGCAACAACAGCACCTGGTATGGGGAAGTCGCACCGCGCCTGTCATTCGGCAAGCTGAGTGGACAACAGCTCGCATTCGGCCCGATCACCGATGTACTGCTGGCTGGTACTTACGAGCGTGGCCGTGGCGACATCAAGAACTACCTGCTCGGACCCGGCTTTGACCTGGACCTGCCCGGCTTCGACTACTTCCAGCTCAATACCTACTACCGTCACTCCGATACGCCGGACGGCGTGCGGGGCGCCTGGCAGGTGACCCCGGTCTGGGCGGTGACCCTGCCGGTCGGCAAGTCGGATATCCTGATCGATGGCTACATCGACTGGATCGTCGATAACGATGGGGATGGCAAGCACGCCAACCTGCATTTCAATCCACAGGTCAAATATGATCTGGGCAAGGCGCTGGGCTGGAAGGCCAAACAGCTGTATACCGGCATCGAGTACAGCTACTGGAAAGACAAGTACGGTATCAAGAATACCGCAGCTTTCGATACCAACCAGAACGTCACCAACCTGCTGGTCAAGGTGCACTTCTGATCAGTTGATAGCGCCGGTGTCGCCTGTTCAGCTCAGCGACACCGCCTCCAGAATGCGTGTCCCTATTGTCACCAGCAACACGGCAGAGCCAAACAGCATCAGCCCCACCCCCCAACCCTTGTCGCGAAAGCTGAACCCGGTGCCCAGCAACAGAAAGCCGATCACCAACAGGCCCAGCATGAGGTGAAGTTCATCAGTAGGGGTCATTGCAACTCTCTTCGATGGTCGCCTGCGGACTGCCTGTCGCAGGCTGGACCGAACATGTTACTTGCCCGCCATGACACTGCCAAGGCGGGCAATACCGGGCGTTATTTCAATGCTTCCAGACTGGTGTCCGGTGACAGCATCGCCAGCATCCCGATGAAGTCTTCAAGGGGAATACTCTGGCCGTTGAGGTCGATGAGACCGTCGGCATAACGCAGGTTGGACAGAATGTTGTCACCCTCGAGCGTACCCAGCTGCATCATCTCCGCCATGCCTGCGGCCATCTCCGCCAACATCAACGCCTCCTGCTCCACCGCAGCCGCGTCCGCGTCCGGCTGGAACAGCGCCTTGTAACGCACCATATCACTCAGCATCGGTTTGGACAGCGTCAGATTGGCGTCCAGGCCACCAATCAACTGCTGCGCCAGCATGGCCGGCGGCAGATCGAAGGACGCCGGCTGGCTCAGATCCACCCCCAGGGTGAAGCGGCTTTCGCCATTGGCCGTCCGGATCGACAGGTTATCCAGCGCCACCCTCGGTTTGCGCTCCAGCAACTGCTGCATCGCCGTGGTGAACTGCTCCTCCAGCGCCTGCGGATCATTCGGCTCAAGGCCCATGCTCAGGGTGTTGTACATGCCGGCGAGCACGGCGGTCGCCGCCGGGTCGAGCCGGCTGAGACTCCAGTCCATGCGCACTGAACCCAACGACTGACCACCGTAGCTGACCGCACCCACCTGGTAGTTGAGCGCGCCCTTTACTCCCTCGGTGCCCAGCGTGGTGCTGTCGGTCTGTACGATATCCTGCAGTACCATCACGGGTCCGTCGGCGACCTCCATGGCCAGGCTGTCCAGGGTCAGGCGACCATCACCCAGATACAGGCCGTATTCGCCCTCGCGGCGGCGATCCAATTCGAACTCACCACCCACCATGTCGATCTGGGCCAGCCCCTGGATCTTCAGCGAGTCGACCCGACCGGTCATCACCACCTTGCTGCCCTGGGTATCGGTAGCAAAATCCGCATCCAGACCGGAGAACGTCAGCTCGGTGCCATCCTCATTAACCACCATCGGTGCTATACGGATATCGCCGGTAATGTCGTTGCGGTAACCGATGCTGCTATTGACCATCACCGGGGCCTGGGCGCGGCTGGCGGCGAACAACCCGGCGAGTGCATCGCTGGGCTCCAGTTCGGCATGACTGACCGCCATCACCGGCATCCAACGCAGCGAAGCCAGTCGCGACAGCGGCAGGGGGCCGTGCTCGATCCGATCCTTGATGAACAGCTCGACCGGCAGCTCGGCGCTGTCAGTCGCCGGCAGAGCCAGGCGATAACGCGCTTCGCTGGAGAGGATGCCACGCTTGAATTCAACCAGCTCAAGGGCCATATCGCTACCCGGAAACTGCGCCGCCAGTTGCTCGTTGCCCTTGCGGACAGAGTCCTGCAGAACCGCCTCCAACCGCGTGCCCGTATACCAGGCCCCGGCGCTCCCTGCGCCCACCAACAACGCCAGCGTGCCCGCTGCTATCCCTGCCTTGTTCATCGTGTTGTCCTTGCATGTGAATGGTATTGATTCGCCGCTGCGGCGAACCGCACAAATCTGCCACAGCCCTCGGCAGATTGCACTCCTTTCCCGAAGCTGGCTATCATCCTTCGCCGCCCTGGCCCAAGGGCTGTTGCCCAAGGAAATCCATGTTCTATCTCATCGCCGTCACCCTGTTGTGGGCCATCTCGTTCAGCCTGATCGGCGCGTACCTGGCCGGGCAGGTCGACAGTTACTTCTCGGTACTGACTCGCATCGTCTTGGCCGGGGCGCTGTTCCTGCCGCTGCTGCGTCCGTGGCGGTTGCCCCGCGGCGCGGCTCCCGGCCTGCTCGCCGTGGGCGCACTGCAGTTCGGCCTGACCTATATCTGCCTGTATCTGTCCTTCGAGTTGCTCACGGTACCCGAGGTGCTGCTGTTCACTATCTTCACGCCGCTGTATGTGGCGCTGGTGGACAATGCCTTGCGGCGGCGTTTCAGCGTCGGCCCGGTGGTCGCCACACTGATCGCCGTCGTGGGTGCGGGCATCATTCGTTATGACGGGATCAGCGATGATTATGTGAAAGGCTTTCTATTATTGCAGCTGGCTAACCTTGCCTTCGCCCTGGGCCAGGTGGGATACGCCCATCTGGTGCATCACTTCCAGATGGACCGCCGCCAGCAGTGGCACGGTTTCGGCTTCTTCTTCATCGGCGCCCTGCTGCTGGCGCTACCGGCCTGGCTGTTGCTCGGCGATCACCAGCAGCTGCCGCAGACGTGGCTGCACTGGAGCGTACTTGGCTGGCTGGGGCTGATCGCGTCCGGGCTGGGGTTCTTCTTCTGGAATCGCGGCGCCACCCAGGTGGATGCCGGCACCCTGGGCATCATGAATAACGCTTTGATTCCCGCCGGGCTGGTAGTCAATCTGGTGATCTGGAATCAGCAAGCCGACCTGCCGCGCCTGCTGCTGGGCGGCGCGGTGATCGGCCTGTCGTTGTGGGTGAACCTGCGCTGGGACAGGTGGTTGGGACGGGTCAGAAAATCAGCATCAGCAGACCGATGATGACCAGCAGACCAACCAGAAAGATGATACTTGCAGTGCTGGCGAGAAACTTGAGCATAGAGAACTCCGTATTCGAGGTATGTCATTTTTCGACCCGGACGGTGGCCTGACAGTTCAGGCAAAAGCTCGCTTTCGGCATCTCCCGCGAGGGCGAAGAGTTCACTGGTAACCCTGGAGCCGGTTCAGTCCTTTGCTTTACCGGGCAACATACGGCTCAATACCTGCTTGGCCGACTGCTTGATGATGCCCTGTTGATCAGGGTCGCCCTGCAGCAATGTCTGGGCATAGGCCTTGGCCTGCTCCAGCTTGATGTGCGGCGGCAGCGGCGGCACATCCGGGTCGGTCTTGAATTCGATGACGACCGGCCGGTCAGCCATCAACGCCTCTTCCCAGGCTGCGGCCACGGCGTCTTCGCGGTCAACATAAATACCTTTCAGGCCGATGGATTCGGCGAAGCGGTGATAGGGCACGTTGGGGATATTCTGCGACGCCTCGAACTTCGGATCGCCTTGCATGGCCCGCTGCTCCCAGGTCACCTGGTTGAGGTCCTCGTTGTTGAACACCGCGCAGATCCACTGGCCGTTGCCCCATTCCCGCCAGTATTTGGCAACCGTGATCAGCTCGGCCATGTTGTTCATCTGCATCGCCCCGTCGCCGACCAGCGCCACCACCGGCCGGTCCGGATGGGCGAACTTGGCAGCAATGGCGTAGGGCACCGCCGCGCCCATGGACGCCAACCCGCCGGACAGCGAGCACAGCATATCGCGGCGAATCTTCAGGTCCCGCGCATACCAGTTGGCGCAGGAGCCGGAATCGCAAGTGATTACTGCCCGGTCCGGCAGCCGTGGCGACAACTCAAACACTACCCGTTGCGGATTGATCGGGTCTGCGGCGACCATGGCGCGGGCTTCCAGGGTCTTTTCCCAATCCTCGCGCCAGGCCTCGACCTTGCGGCGCCAGCTACGGTCGGCCTTGTCGGTGAGCAGCGGCAACAACAGCCTTAACGTCTCGGCGGCATCGCCCTGCAGGCTGACCTCCATCGGATAGCGCAGGCTGAGCATGTCGGCCTTGATATCGATCTGTACGCCCCGCGCCTGGCCTTCTTTGGGCAGAAATTCGGAATAGGGAAAGCCCGAGCCAATCATCAGCAAGGTGTCGCACTCGGTCATCAGCTTATAACTGGGCTCGGTTCCCAGCAGGCCGATGGAGCCGGTCACCCACGGCAGCTCATCGGGCAGCACCGCCTTGCCAAGCAGGGCCTTGGCCGCCCCGGCGCCCAGCTTCTCCGCTACCTGGATCACCTCATCCGTGGCCCCGAGCGCGCCGGCACCAACCAGAATGGCGACCTTGCGCCCGGCATTCAGCGCTTCGGCCGCCAGCTCCAGATCCTCCTGGTAGGGCACCACCTTGGGCCGGCTGTAACCGATGCCCGAGTGCACCATGCCGTGGGCATGGGCCGGTTCGCTGTATGCCTCGTCCTGCAGATCATTGGGCAGGATGATGGTCGCCACCCGGCGCTCACCGTAGGCCGTGCGAATGGCCCGGTCCACCAGATGCCGCACCTGTGCCGGCGCGCTGGCCTGCTGCACGAAGGCGCCGGACACATCCTTGAACATGGCCGTCAGATCCAGCTCCTGCTGATAGTGACTGCCCAGACTGGTCCGCGCCTGCTGCCCGACGATTGCCAGCACCGGCATGTGATCGAGGCGCGCATCGTACAGACCGGTGATCAGGTGCGAGGCGCCCGGCCCCGAGGTGGCCAGGCAGACACCCAGGCCGCCGCTGAACTTGGCATCGGCCGAGGCCATGAAGGCAGCCATTTCCTCATGCCGGGCCTGGATGAAACGGATCTTGCCATTGGCCCGGTTCAGCGCCCCCATGACGCCATTGATACCATCGCCCGGATAACCGTAGATGCGCCGCACGCCCCAGTCGTACAGGCGCTCAACGAAATAGTCACTGACTGTAGTACCCATGGAATCACCTCCTCGGCTCGACCGTATCCGCCCCGGATCGCAGCCCGGGGCCAGGCGCTGCTGAGACTGTGACCGGACGCTGCGGGCCAGGGTTCAGGTGAATTTTTCCTGATCGACCTGCATTTATCGCAGTGATGAGATTGCTTCCGCCGCCTTAAAACCGGATGCTCGGGTTATACAGCCATACGACGGATTCACCTGCGCCATGACCGAACAAGACAAGACAACATCACCCCTGAGCTTCAGCTTCTCGCCCCGCTATACCGATCTGGATACCTGGCGGCACGTGAACAACTCCCGTATCTATCAATTGCACCTCGAAGCCCGCGTGCTCGCCCACGTCAGCCGTTTCGGCCAGGACGCCTGGTTTTCCGATGACGTACGCCTGCGGCCGCTGCGCACCATCACCGATTACCGCCAGGTCAGCTGGTACGGCCGCGATATCAATGCCTGGATCAGCGTGACCGATTGCGACGATGACAGTTTCCGCCTGCGCTGCGAGCTGTATCAGGATGGAGCACTGGTGGGAACTCAGGAATCGGTAATGGCCGCTTTCGAGAATGGCCATCGGATCGCCCTGCCCGAGGACATTCGTACCGTCATGGCGGCTGCCAGCAATGGTAGCGCCGGCCCGCTGGCACCAGCGGACTACCGCGACCACCTGCAACATGCGCACAACTTCGCCATTCGCCAGCAACTTACGCCGCGCTATGCCGATGTGGACGCGGACAGCCAGCGCAGCGAGTCGGCGCTGGCGCTGTATATGGAGCAGGCCCGCTCGACCGGCGTGCGGCAGCTGGACTTTGACGGGCTGGGGGTATTGGTGGCGTCGGTGGATGTCAGCTTCGAGCATTACCAGGCCGGCTGGACGCCGCTGGAACTGGCCGCCGGCATCAGCCGTATCGGCAACAGCTCTTTCCTGTTTACCAGCTGCGCCCTGCACAAGGATGCGGTGCAGGTCAGTGCGCGCAGCGTGATGGTGGTGATCGATCCCGCCACCAACCGGCCAGTGCCGATTTCACCGGCGCTGCGGGAGCAGTTGGAGGCGTGGTCGATTTGAGATAACAGGGAGCAGGCTTGTGGGTGCGGCCTGCTCGCCCCCTGGGATTGTCGAGCACCAGCTCGACAGCTTTCCCATCAGACAACACCGATGCCATCGCCAGCAAGGTACGAGCTGATGCTCGAATCTCGCAGGCGCCTGGCGCCAGTACCCAGCTTGATCGGCCGACCGCTGGTCAGCCCTGATCCCCACCTGCCACCGGCAGAATGGTGCCTGTGATATAGCTGGCCGCATCCGATGCCAGAAACAGGATCGGCTCGGCCTGCTCGTCCAGCGTACCGTAGCGGTGCATGAAGCTGCTGTCGTTGGTCTGCGCGATCAGCGTCTGGTACCAGCCTTGCTCCCGCTCGCCCTGCGCCTCGGTATTGCGCGGCGTCAGTCGCGGTGGCGCCTCGGTGCCGCCCGGGGCGGTGGCATTGACGCGGATGCCCTGCTCGGCATATTCGAACGCCAGGTTCACCGTCAGCCCGTTCACGCCGGCTTTCGCCGCACCATAGGGCACGCGCATCAGCCCGCGGGTGGCCACCGATGATACGTTGACGATGGCACCTTGCTGCTGCGCCACCATATACGGCAGCACCGCACGACAGCACCACAAGGTTGGAAACAGCGAGCGCTGGATTTCCTTCTGGATCTGTTCGGGCTGGTAATGCTCGAAGGGCTGGGCCCAGATGGTGCCGCCGACGTTGTTGATCAATACATCGATCCGCCCATATTCCTGATGGGCCCGCGCCATGACACTCTCGGCTCCTTCCCAGGTTTCCAGGTCGGCCTGCAATGCCAGCGCCTCAATCCCCCGGTCACGCAGCTCGCCGGCCACGCCCTGCACGTAATCGGCAATGTCCACCAGTACCAGCCGGGCGCCCTCCGCGCCGGCCAGTTCGGCAACCCGCTTGCCGATGCCCTGGGCGGCGCCGGTGATTACCAGCACCTTGCCGGTGAAGCGGGCGCTCATGCGACCTCCTGCGCCGCTACGCTGGGCGTGAAGCGTTCGTAATGGAAGGAGTTCGGCTCGATGTTCTGCTCGCGGAAGTAACCCAGCACCGCATCGACCATCGCCGGTGGCCCGCACAGGTAAACGTCGACATCGCCGCCATTGAGCGGCGCACCGTCCATATGGTTGGTCACGTAACCCTTGTTTGGATGGCTGCTGTCCGGGCTGGAGACCACAGTAGTAAAGGTGAAGCCGTCAATGGCCTCGGCAAACGCCTGCAATGCCGGCACACACACCAGGTCTTCATCACTGGTCACACCATAGATAAGATGGACCGGCTGGCTGCTGCCATTGGCCTTGAGCTGTTCGAGCATGGACAGGAACGGCGCCAGACCGGTACCACCAGCCAGCATCACCACCGGACGCTCCACCGCGCGCAGATAGAAGATCCCCATGGGGCCGGCCAGCTTGACCTGATCGCCGGTTTTCGCGCTGCCCACCAGCCAGGTGCTCATCAGGCCACCCGGTACGTTGCGGATCAGAAAGCTCAGTTCCCGGCTGCCGGGGGCGGAGCTGAAGGAATAGGCGCGGGTTTCGCTGCCGCCGGGCACCTGGATATTCACGTACTGGCCGGGCAAGAAGACGATATCGGTATCAGCGGTGACCTTCAGCTCGATGCTGGTGGGTGAAATCAGATTCACCTCGGACACCGTGCCAGTGGTTTCCATGATGCTGGTCTTGCACAGGGTGGAAGCCGCCGGGATATTCACCACGCAATCGCTGGAGGGCACCATCTGGCAGGTCAGGATCAGCCCCTGCTCGGCTTCGTCCTCGGTCAGCGCTTCCTCGATATACTCCTCGCCCAGGTCATATACGCCCTGCTGGCAGCTGCCCTTGCAGGTGCCGCAGACACCATCGGAACAGTCCATCGGCAGGTTGATCTGGTTGCGGTAAGCCGCATCCAGCACGGTTTCACCCTCGTTGCAGCTGATGAAACGGGTGACGCCATCTTCGAAATTGAGTGCGATGTTGTAGCTCATGTCGGTTACTCCTGATCGGCGCGTCCGATCAATCACAGGTGATAGATATCAATCACCTGATTGATGTAATCGTTGTTCAGAATGACCTTCTTCTCGGTGATCACCGGTTGCTCGCCGGTGACATCCAGGGTGCAGAAGGCGGTACCGAAGAACATCTGGGTGGTGTGGTAGCGATGGCTGTTGGTCTGCCAGTTGAAGCGCAGCTTCACCTGGCCGTCAGTCTGCTCCAGAATTTCCAGATTGGTCCGCAAGTGCGTGACGCGGGGCTCCGGCATGGAAGTGGCACCCGAGCGCTCGGTCTTGATCCGATAGACACGATCTTCCAAGCCCTTGCGGCTGGGGTAATAGATCAGCGACAGCTCGGTCTGCGGGTTCTCGGTGAGGGTGTCCTCATCATCCCAGCAGGGCATCCAGTACACCGCTTCCTCGTGGTAGCAAGTCAGCCACTCATCCCACTGGCGATCATCCAGCAGGCGCGCTTCGCGGTTGATGAAGGCCTGGATCTGTTCGAAGGTCATGCTCATGCCGAAGTCTCCTGTGCGGTAAGGGCAACGAAACGGGCGCGCTCGGTCTCGACGGCACGCAACATTTCCTCGACCCAATGCTGGTGATGCGTCACGTACAAGCCTTCATCCTCGGGCTTGGCGCCGCTGAGCGTGGGCTGGAGATCGATGCGCTGGGCACCTTCGTCCGCGCCTTCGATCCAGTGCGCCGCGCCGCGGCTCATGTCGTTCCACTTCAGGCCTTCGGCGTTGTAACCCTGCTGGCAGGCACGGAACTCTTCCAGATCATCCGGTGTACCCATACCGCTGACGTTGAAGAAGTCCTCGTACTGGCGGATACGCTTGGCACGCTCGTCCGCCGGCTCGTTCTTCGGTGCCCAGCAATAGATGGTGATCTCGGTCTTGTTCAGCGAAATCGGGCGCAGCACGCGAATCTGGGTGGAGAACTGGTCCATCAGGTACAGGTTCGGGTAGATGCACAGGTTCTTGGTGGTGTTGACGATGACATCGGCACGCGCCTCGCCCACCTTCCCCTGCAGACGCTCCAGATGCTTGTACACCGGGCGCACCTGGGGATTGGTCAGGCGGGTCCAGAGCATCATGTGACCGTTCTCGAAGGAATAGAAACCGCCTTCACTGGACCAGCTCTTGGCGTCCACCGCCTCGGTGCCGCCCTTCTCATAGTCACGCTGGCCCATGGTCGACAGGTAGTTCCAGTGCACGGTGCCAACGTGATAACCATCGGCGCCGTTCTCGGCAGTCAGCTTCCAGTTGCCTTCGTAGGTGTAGGTCGAGGTGCCACGCAGCACTTCCAGACCGTCTTCGGCCTGATCGACGATGTTGTCGATAACCTTGGTGGTCTCGCCCAGATACTCGGCCAGCGGCAGCACGTCCGAACTCAGACTGCCGAACAGAAAGCCCCGGTAGTTCTCGAAGCGCGGCAGGCGCTTGAGGTCATGGGAGCCATCGGTATTGAAGCTCTCCGGGTAGCCGCCTTTTTTCTGGTCGCGGGCCTTGAGCAACTTGCCGTCATTCTTGAAAGTCCAGCCATGGAAGGGGCAGGTGAACGAGGCCTTGTTACCGCGCTTCTTGCGGCACAGGGTGGCGCCGCGATGCGAGCAGGTATTGAGCAGCGCCTGCAGCTCGCCTTCCTTGGTGCGGGTGATGACCACCGGCTGACGACCCAGGGTCAGGGTAAAATAGTCACCGGGGTTTTCCACCTGGCTCTCGTGGCCGAGGAATACCCAGTTGCCTTCGAAGATGTATTTCATCTCCAGGTCGAACAGCTGCTGGTCGGTAAAGATGCTGCGATCGCAACGGTAATTGCCGTTGGCTGGATCGACTTCCACCGCGCCGCGAATTTTTTTCTCGAGTTGGTCGAGTTGACGAGTCATGTGCGTAACTCCCTCATGCTTTTATTGGTCGCCAGCATCGGGGTACAGGCCCCCGGACCAGCCCGTTACCGGGCTGGTCGATATCTGCTTGCTGGCGCTGGGGTGGTTCAGGCTACCGCGGCATCTTCCAGAGCGCGCTTGCGCTCATGGCGGGCTTGCAGCTCGGCCTTGTCGGTGGAGACCAGTTGGAAATTGAATTCCACTTCGGTGATCGGCCCGCTGACACCATGCTTTTCGCCGTCGGCGGAATGCTCGACTGCGCGTGCCTCGACCACCAGCTCGTCGCGGGTCGCGAAGGCGAAGTCGTCATAGGTGAACTCATCGCCGGCCAGGTTGATCTGGGTGGTCAGGTGCTTGTGACCGGGCGCCGAGATGAAGAAATGGATATGCGCCGGCCGCTGGCCATGGCGACCCAGCTGGTTCAGCAGCGCCTGGGTCGAGCCCTCGGGCGGGCAGCCATAGCCAGACGGAATGATCGAGCGGGCAACATAGCGGCCATGCTCGTCGGTGCTGATCCGGCGACGCAGGTTGTAATCGCTCTGCGACTTGTCGAAGTAGGAGTAGTTACCCTTGGAGTCGGCATGCCAGATGTCGACGATGGCATTGGCCAGGGGCTTGCCATCCTCATCGGTCACCTGACCTTTGATTAGCATGGGCTCAGCTGTCTCGTCTGTGCCATCGTCCATGCGGGCAAAGCCGTCCGCCAGCGGTGCACCGGCGACATACAGCGGGCCTTCGATGGTGCGCGGCGTACCGCCGGCCAGGCCAGCTGCTTCGTCCTCGGCATCCATACGGATATCCAGGTACTTGTCCATACCCAGGCCAGGCGCCAGCAGCGAAGCTTCGCCATTCTTGCCCAGCTCGCCGACGTAGTAGACGGCACTCCAGAACTCTTCCGGGGTGACATCGAAATCTTCAATCAGTTGGAATACGTCGCTCATGAAGCGATGCACGATCTTCTTCACTCGCTCATTACCGGCCTCGACGTGGAAGCCGGCAACCTTGTTCAGCAGTTCTTGTACTTCGGCAGTGTGGGTGGTTTTGATTGTCATGGTTATGTCCTCATATTTATTCTTATTGCCTGATCACAGCTTGGGCGTTGGCAATGTTGTTCAATGGCGCCTGCTTGCCTGACGGCGCCTGTTTCACAGCTTCCTGTCAGCGATCATCCTCGTGGATCGACGACGGGTGGCGGCACAGGGGCGCCACGCTGATGTCCATATAGGGGAACAACGGCAGGCCACTGATCAGATCCTGAAGTTCAGCGTTGTCCTGCACATCGAAAATACTGACGTTGGCGTAGCTACCGGCCACGCGCCACAAATGGCGCCACTTGCCCTGGCGCTGCAGATCCTGGGCGTAGGCCTTTTCCCGCGCCTTGATTTCATTGGCCACTTCCGCCGGCATGTCGTGGGGAATGTTGACCTTCATCTCGACCTTGAACAGCATGTTCTTCTCCTCGGTTATTTGCGGCGGTATTCGGCCAGCTTGTCTTCGTCGATCTCGACGCCCAGTCCCGGACCGCGGGGCAGATCCACGCCGTTGTCATGGAAATTCAACGGCTGAACCACAATGTCATCCTTCATCAACAGCGGGCCGAACATCTCGCTGCCCCAGTGCAGGGTGTCCAGCGTCGACCAGGCATGCAGCGACGCTGCCGTACCGATGGTGCCTTCGAGCAGGGTGCCGCCGTACAGGCCGATACCGGCTGCCTTGGCCACTGCGGCCTGCTCCAGCACCCGCAGCGGGCCACCGGCCTTGGCGATCTTCATCGCCACCGCACCGCTGAAACCTTCCGCGGCCAGCTTGTACATGTCAGTGGCGTCGGCCACGGCTTCGTCGGCCAGAATCGGGATGTGGAATTTGGCGGACAGGCGGGCCAGGGCAGCGAAATCCTTCATCGGCGTCGGCTGCTCGACCAGATCTATACCGGCTGCCTGCAGCTCGGCCATGCCCCTAGCGGCGGTAGCTTCGTCCCAGGCCTGGTTCACATCCACCCGGACACTGGCTTCATCGCCGACGGCAGCCTTGATCGCTGCCACATGGCGTACGTCATCCATTACCGGGCGCGAACCAATCTTCAACTTGAAGTCGCAGTGGCGCTTGGCGGCCATCAGGGTTCTGGCTTCATCGATGTCCCGGGCGGTATCGCCACTGGCCAGAGTCCAGAGCACCGGAATGTGCTGATGAATCGCGCCACCCAACAGCTCGGATACGGGCCGGTTCAGACGCTTGCCGAGCAGGTCCAGCAGGGCGGTCTCGATCGCCGACTTGGCCAGATTGTTGCCGCGGCTGGAGCGATCCAGCATTACCCGTAGGGTATTGATGTTATCCGCTGGCTGATTGATCAGCTGTGGCTTGAAATAGGTGTCGATGGTAAGTTTGACGCTCTCGGGGCTTTCCGGGCCGTAGGCCAGACCGCCGATAGTGGTTGCCTCGCCCAACCCTTCGAGGCCGTCCGAGTCCTTGATGCGCACGATTACCATGGTCTGTACACCCATGGTGGTCATTGAAAGCTTGTGCGGCCGGATGGTCGGAATGTCGACCAGAACGGCTTCAAGGGACTGAATGGTGGCGGGCATGTGTACTCCGAATGCGAGACAAAAGGACTGTGAGTCGAACAGTACGAAGTTTCAGCTATGCCAACCAATATTGAATAAGTAGGCAGCAATACCCTGGAGGTATGGATGGAACTCAGACACCTGCGTTATTTCGTCGCAGTGGCAGAACAGCGCAATTTCACCCGCGCCGCGGAAAAGTTGTTCATCGCCCAGCCCCCCCTGACTAGAGCCATCAAGCAGCTCGAAGAAGAGATCGGCGTGGAGTTATTCATCCGCAAGGCCAGGGGGCTGGAGCTGACATCGGGCGGCGCCTACTTCCTCGCCCATGCCCAACAGATTCTGGACAAGGTCGAGACGACCATCGCTGATACCCGTCGGATTGCCTCCCATCGCAAGACTATATTCTCCATCGGCTTCGTACCGTCGGTGTTCTATGGTCAGCTGCCGCTGATGGTCCGCCGCCTGCGGCAGAACAAGAATCTGGAAATTGTCCTGCACGAGCTGAAGACTCGGGAACAGGTCGATGCCTTGAAGGCGGGCAAGATCGATATCGGCTTTGGCCGCATCAGCATCGAAGATGCTGAAGTGGATCAGGAAAAATTGTTCGACGAGCCGCTGATCGCCGCCTTACCCGTATCCCACCCGCTGACGGCCCGCCCCCCGACTATGAAGGAACTGGCGGAGATGAACATGATCGTCTTCCCTTCCAGTACCGGCCCCAACTTCGCCGATCTGGTGCACGGCCTGTTCCGGCGGCGTGGCCTCAAGGTCAATGTCATCCAACAGGTCAACGATCTGCAGACCGCCCTATCGCTGGTGGCCTCGGATATGGGGTTCACCTTGGTACCAGAACAGGTACGTCGCCTGCAGCGAGAAGATGTGGAATACATGCCGCTGGCTGATGACAACATCACCGTCCCGGTCATCGCCTCCCGTCGTCACGGAGAAAACCCCAACGCCATCATGCGATTGACCAATACCATTCTGGCGGAACTGGTGGAAAACCGGCTCACGGGCCGCTATCCCTGAGGAGACGTCGCCGCGCTAACGAGAGTTCGACTTTCGGCGGACAATGGTCGGCTGCACTTGACGGAGCAAATCATCTGACCGCAAGATGTTCGCATTAAAAACTTTAGTTCGTAATTCGAACATCATATCCATCAACCGGACAGGATATTCACCATGACATTCTGCGCTCACCAAGGCCGCACCATCAGCTACCGCCTGCTCGGCCAGCCCGAGAGCCCTCTGCTGGTCCTCGCCCATCCGCTGGGCATGACCCAGGGCATCTGGGACGACATGCTCCCCGAACTGCTCGGCCGCTTTCGTGTTCTCACCTGGGATTTGCCCGGCCACGGTGCCAGCAGCGCCTGGCCGGATGATCGCGATGCCATCGAAGCCGAAGACCTGGCCCAGGAAGCACTGATGCTGGCGGGCCTGGCCGGTGCCGAGCAGTTCCACTTTGCCGGCACCTCCATTGGCGGCGTGATCGGCCAACAACTGCTGAGCCAGCACGCTGACAAGCTACTGTCCGCCACCCTGACCAATACCGGCCCGGTCATCGGCACGCCCGACGCCTGGCGCCAGCGCGCTGACATGATCATGGAAAAAGGCCTGCAAACCATGGCGCCGGATCTGGTCCCACGCTGGTTCGGCCCGAAGATCTGCAATGAGCAGCCAGCGCTGGTCCCGGGTTGGTGCATACAGCTGGGCCGCACCGACAACCGCAGCTACGCCCTGCTATGCCTGATGCTCGGCCGCTGCAACTACAGCGAAGCCTTCAGCAATGTGCAGGTACCGCTGCAGATCATTGCCGGCAGCGACGACATCGCCACCCCGCCGGCATCATTGCAGGCACTGGCCAAGGCATTGGGTGCGGCGGAGCCGGTGGTGTTGGAGGGGGTTGGGCATGTGCCGGCGGTGGAGAGTCCGCGGCAGATAGTGGAGCTGTTCAAGAAGGTGATTTAAAAGTCTGGAGTTTGTCTTTCTGGTACCACATAAATACAGGGCACATGGCCCTGTATTTATGTGGCTTATCAATTATCCAGCAGCTCAAAATCGACACTCATTGGTTCGCTGCCAAAGTGCTTCAGGTAACGCACCCGCCCATTATTTTCGCCGCAACGGCACCACACCCATCTGCATACCAAAGGCCCGTAACACACTGTTGACGGTCTCCAGCGTCGGATTGCCGCTATCCTGCTCCAACTGCCGCAGGGTGCGCAGGGAAATATTGCACATGCGGGCGAAATCCGCCTGGGTGAGCCCTGTAATGCGAGTGCGTAGCTGACGGACGGTTTCGCCGAGACTGATGCTGCCTTCGTCGAGCTGGCGCCAGATATCATCGAACACCTCTGCACGACTCTGCTCTTTCATATCAACCCCCATTTCTGCAAGGTTGCCGGCAAGCGCCTGAGTGGTATCAACGGAGCGTTCCAGGTTTCTTCGGGTAGATGTAGAGAACTGAGTAGGTCGGGCAAGGCCAGCAACGCTGCGGCATCCTCTCGCAAACCCTCAAATAGCTCATCGCCATCAACCCATCGCCCCAGCTGTTGGCAGGCTCTGCGCCAATCCACCTGATTAAGCTGCTCGATACCATCCGGCCACCGCGTTGTTCTCACCACACCAGCGGGGTCCATTACCATGGGTGCGATGTCATACATGGGGGCCAGGCTGATGCTGTCCGCCTCTCGTTGCACAGCAAGGTTGCGCCCATGATTGTCAGTATTGCCGAGTACCTGATTAATCAGATCGCGCCGCAGATACTCACGCAGCATGCCGGGTATACCCTCCTGCTGCCCCGCTGCCACCCACACCTCGACCAGACGCTCGGCCACAGCAACATGGTCCATTCGGCTACCCGGCCGAGTTACACCGCACAGTGAGTAGATGGATTCAACGGCAAGACGCTTGACGGTTTCACCCTCAACTTGCCGATCAAAACGGGGCATCCACAGGCTGGGACGGTTCGCTTCTTCGTAGGCCAGTCCATCGCTTGCGATGGTGTTGAACCCCAGTGCCCCCAGTGCTCGGTAATAGCAATATTCGCTGAACAGGATATTGCGATCCGTCGCGGCCGCCGGATGCCGTGGAAACTTGACGAACCAGTGGTGCCGGGCCTGTTCGTCGGGTAACGACGCATCCGGATACAGGGCACCGCTTACATCTTCTGCCAGCAGCAGTTTGGGCGCTTCACCGCCGGCACCCGAAGCTCCACCCACGGCAGCGCCATGGTCATAGGCATGATCAAGAAACAGGGTGTCGCGGCGAATGACTTCAGCCCGGGAGAACCCGATCAGCGGACTGGATGACAGGCGCTCAACACCTTCCAGGATGCGCAGATGACCGATAGGTGCGGTTGTGCATTGCTGTAGCAGGAAGAAATCTTCTCCCGCACCGAGAGGTACGGACATGCGAGCGAGGATATGCCGTCGGGCTGCGCCAGCGGGGATGATGTCATGCAGAAATGCGGGAGCGATACCGCGGTGGATATCCCATGACAGGGGGTACCCTGCACTTACCGATGGTTGGAGGACAGAATCCAGCGCGTGCAGATGCTCAACGAGATAATGGCTGAAATATTCTGTTGAACAGACGCTGGCCAGTCCCTGCTCCGGCTGGTCGAAACGGATGACCATCGCGTCCTGCCAGCGACCGTCGAGATGGGTTTGTAGTGTTACCCTGTTCGAATCCATGACCTGCCTCCGGAAATCCTGATAGGTATTATAATACCTAAAATCAGGTCTTGGACAAGCAGAAACGGCATTTTAATGCCTTTAATCATACATGGCAGCCAATCATAGGCATTAAAATGCCGACAGCGGAGCCCCTTGTGGGGGCCCGCTATCGACTGGATTACGCCCGTTCGATCAGCATCGCAATCCCCTGCCCCACACCCACGCACATGGTGCAGATAGCATAACGCCCACCGGTGCGTTGCAGCTGGAATGCAGCCGTCATCAGCAACCGCGCGCCGGACATGCCCAGCGGATGGCCCAGGGCGATGGCGCCGCCGTTGGGGTTGACCCGTGGGTCGTCGTCGGCGATGCCCAGCTCGCGCATGACCGCCAGGCCTTGAGCGGCGAAGGCTTCGTTAAGTTCGATAACGTCGATGTCGTCGATCTTCAGGCCGTGCTTGTCCAGCAACTTACGGGTCGCCGGGACCGGACCAATGCCCATGATGCGCGGCTCGACACCGGCGGTGGCCATGCCGAGGATCTTCGCCACCGGCTTGAGGCCATAGGACTGCACCGCAGCTTCGCTGGCCACCAGCATAGCGGCAGCGCCATCGTTGACGCCGGAGGCGTTGCCGGCAGTGACCGTGCCGTTATCCCGGAAGGGCGCGGGCAGTGCGGCCAGCTTGTCCAGCGTAGAGGCGCGCGGATGCTCGTCGGTGTCAAAGCTCAGCGGCTCCTGCTTGCGGCGCGGGATGCTGACCGGCACGATTTCCTCGGCGAAGATGCCATCGGCCTGGGCGCGGGCGGTCTTTTCCTGGGAGCGCAGGGCGAACAGGTCCTGGTCGGCGCGGGAAACCCCGAACTGCTCAGCGACGTTTTCTGCGGTTTCCGGCATGGAGTCGATGCCGTGCTGCTTTTTCATCAGCGGATTGACGAAGCGCCAGCCAATGGTGGTGTCTTCGATCTTCTGGCCGCGGCCAAAGGCGCTGTCCGCCTTGCCCATGACATAGGGCGCGCGGGACATCGACTCGACGCCGCCGGCCAGCACCAGATCCATTTCCCCGGCGCGGATGGCGCGGAACGCGGTGCCTACCGCATCCATGCCCGAGCCGCACAGGCGGTTCAGTGTGGTGCCCGGTACGCTGGTCGGCAATCCGGCCAGCAACGCGGACATGCGGGCGACGTTGCGGTTGTCTTCACCGGCCTGGTTGGCACAGCCCATGATGACTTCATCGATGGCCTGCGGGTCCAGCTCGGGCGCCTGCTCCAGCACGGCACGGAAGATCTGTGCTGCCAGATCGTCGGGGCGCACGCTAGCCAGGGTGCCGCCGAAGCGACCGATGGCCGAACGGCGGGGGTGACAAATATAGATGTTGCTCATGACAGTCCTCGATTTATTGACCGGCGTGGTGCGCCGCGGTACGCGCTTTCAGGTCCCGCAGCACGGTCAGCTCCTGCTCGCTGGGCGGCGGGGTGCTTTCCAGACTATCGGCGAAACGAATCTCCCAGCCGGTGGCCTCGATCACCTGCTCGCGGGTCACGCCCGGATGCAGGGAAGTGACGACCAGCTCCTTGTCCTGCGGATCGGGCCGAAGGATGCACAGATCGGTGATCACCACGGTCGGGCCACGGCCAATGTTTGGCACGTTATCCCGCGCCTTGCCATCGCGGCCAAAGCCGACAGTGGTGATGAAGTCTATGTCCTTCACGAAGGTACGCTTGGAATGCTTGACGGTGATGAACACCTCTTTGGCATTGGTGGCGATTTCCGGGGCGCCGCCACCGCCGGGCAGGCGTACCTTGGGATCACGGTAATCGCCGATCAAGGTGGTGTTCAGGTTGGCATAACGATCGATCTGCGCGGTGCCGAGAAAGCCGACGCTGACGTGCCCGCCCTGCAGCCAGTAGCGGAACATCTCGGGTACCGAGACGGTGGTCAGTGCCGATGAGCACAGCTCGCCATCACCAATGGACAACGGCAGCACGTCGGGCTTGGTCTGCAAGGTGCCGGACTCGTAGATCAGAGTGATATCCGGCGCATGGGTCAGACGCGCCAGGTTCGCTGCCTCACTGGGCAGGCCGATACCGACGAAGCAGGTCATGTCGTTGTTCAGTGCGCGCGCCGCAGTGACGCTCATCATTTCCGAGGAGGTAAATTCGCTAGTCATCTCAAGCCGCTCCATTCTCGAATACGTTGTCTTTCAGCCAGGCCTGGAACAGCTCGCGATCACGGCCGATGGCATCCCAATCTTTGTAGAAAGCGTTATCGCGATCGTAGTAGCCCAGCGCATAGGAAGGCGCAGCGCCCTTTTCCGCTACGGCGATGGCGCTGATAGCCCAGGACGGAATGACACAGGCGTTTACCGAAGCGCCCAGGTCGTCCACAACTTCCTCAACGGTGACGATGCTGTGCTTGGCTGCCAGCACCGCTTCTTTCTGCACGCCGACAATACCTTCCACCAGCACGTTGCCCTTGCGGTCAGCACGTTGGGCGTGAATGACCGTCACATCCGGCCGGATCGACGGGATCGCCGCCAGACGCTCACCGGTAAAGGGGCACTCGATGAACTTGATCTGATCGTTGACCTTGGGCAGATCACTGCCGATGTACCCGCGCAATACCGCCAGCGGGAGCCCGGCGGCGCCAGCCTCGTAAGCATTGGCCATGGCCGCGTGGCTATGCTCGACCAACTCGAGAGCGCACGGCCAGCTCTGTTGGACGGCATCGCGCAAGCGATGTAGCGAGCCTACACCCGGATTGCCGCCCCAGGAGAAGATCAGTTTGCTGGCACAGCCGGCACCGATCATCTGGTCGTACACCAGATCCGGAGTCATGCGGATCAGGGTCAGCTCGCGTCTTTGCTGACGGATGATTTCATGGCCCGCGGCGAAGGGAATCAGGTGGGTGAAGCCTTCCATCGCGACGGTATCCCCGTCGTGGATATGCTTTTTCACCGCGTCCTGGAGAGAGAGGAATTCAGCCATTACATATCTCCACTAAGATTAATTGGGCAAGTTCGTATGGCGAACTTTTGTTTTGTATGCGAACATCATGGCGCAACTACTTTCCTTCCGTCAATACCAGCTTTGGGCTTAATCGAAATACGCGCTGATGTTCGCCATGCGAACAATGCTAAGATCGCCTCTGTCATGCATCTCAGGGAGAACGGCTCTGGACAATAAACTTCAACCCGGTGATCGGGATTACGTCGCTGCGTTGGCGTCGGGATTACAGATACTCAGCGCCTTCGATGCCGAGCATCCACGCATGACCCTCACCGAGATGGCCACCCGCACCGATATGGACCGGGCCAAGGCCCGGCGCTTTCTGCTGACCCTGGAAGCCCTGGGTTACGTCAGGCGCAGCGCTCGAGATTTCGAGTTGACCCCCCGGGTTCTGGAGCTGGGGCATGCCTTCCAGGCGTCCAACCAGTACCGCGCCGTCATCCAGCACTACCTACAGGACATCACCGCCGAAATCGGCGAGTCGTCCTCGCTCAGCGTGCTGGATGGGGTCGATGTGGTGTATGTGGTGCGTTCGGCAGCACCGCACCGGTTGATGGCAATCAGCCTGTCGGTCGGTACACGACTACCCGCTGCCTATACGTCCATGGGCCGGGTATTGCTCGCGCAACTGCCGGAGGCGAAGCTTGATAGCCTGTTGCAGCAGGTGAAATTGCGCGCCCACACGCCCCATTCGCTGGTCGACATGGATGCGCTGCGCGCGGAGATAGCGCAGGTCAGGGAGCGAGGTTATTCCCTGGTCGACCAGGAACTGGACCTGGGCTTGCGCTCGGTGGCGACGCCGGTGTTCGCCAGCAATGGTGATTTGCTCGGCGCCATCAATATCAGTACCAATGCCGCACGGGTACCCCTTGAGGTGTTGCTGGATGATTATCTGCCGCGCCTGCGCCGCCTGGCCGATACCGTGCAGAAAACTGTGCGTTCTGCGACAGGCTAGTGTCGGTTTCACGCGCGGCCAAGCTGGGTGTACTGCTGGGCTCGGTGGCCGCTGCTGCATAGGGGATGATCTGGGGCGTGCTCTATGCCCGTCGCTTGGACGGAGCAGAGAGCAATGTTCAGGCGGCCACCCGAACTACTTGATGACCTCCATCCTGACTTTCAGCAGGCCTGCGGAGGTATCACCGATACTGGCAAAGGCCGAACGAGAAAGATCGATAACCCGACCACGGACAAATGGCCCTCGGTCGTTAATGCGCACCACCACGCTTCTACCATTTCGCACATTGGTCACCCTGACCTGTGAGCCGAACGGCAGTGTCCGGTGTGCTGCCGTGTTCTGGCGGGCTTTGTAGCGCTCGCCGCTGGCGGTCTTCCGGTTCTCGTAGCGGTCGGCATAGAACGACGCCTGACCTGATTCTGTATGCCCCACCCAGTTGCCGCCAGCACCCGACCCGGGCATGCTGCTGCACCCGGATATCACAGCCAGCACCACCAGCAGGACGAGTGCCTTGATAGTTAATTGCATTAAATACCTTTCAAACTCATTGCGTTGGAAACAACCTCATCAGGGACAGCTTGCGCTGTCGTGGTTAACTGACACCGGACGCTGCGTTAAGTTTTCTTCCGCAGCATCCGATTGCTGAAAGCTATACTCAGTAGCTCTTGTAAGGCAGGAATTTGCCCGACAGTACCACGTTGACCCGGTCCCCCTTCGGATCAGCCTGGCGCTGGATATCCATGGAGAAATCGATGGCGCTCATGATGCCATCACCGAATTCCTCATGGATAAGCTCCTTGATGGTAGTGCCGTAGACGCTGACGATCTCGTACCAGCGGTAGATAAGCGGATCAGAGGGCACCGCGCTGGGCAATGACCCTTTGTACGGCACGATCTGCAGCCAGGCTATGGCTTCGTCAGGCAACTCGAATAACTGGCCCAGCGCCTCGGCCTGCGCCTTGTCAAAGGTCATCTGACCCAGACAACCCGCGGTCACGAACTCCTTGGATAGCCCTACCACCTCCGCTGCCTCCCGCCATTGCAGGCCTTTGCGGACCTTGCTGGCGAGGATCATACGGGTCACTTCTTCTCGGCTTGAAATCATGCTTTGCTCCTCGACTCGGGATCAGGTGTAAGTTGCTCTTGATTCGCTGTGAAAAAAGCGACGGCTGTCACGGCTGGAATTCACTGAAGTCCGCCTTGCGGATCATGGAATTGATGCCTTTGGTCTTGTCGACTACCTGGGACACCTGGAAGTCAGTCGCTGCGCTGAGATAGGCGTAGGCGACGGTCTCGTCCACGCCGTACTGCTCGACAAGGAACCGGATAGCTTCACGCGTGGACTTTTTCATTGCCTCGTCCAGGTCCTCGTCCAGGCCCAGGGTAATCCAGAAATCGTCTGTTTCACCCATGGGCTGGGAGAGCTGTTTGCCAGGGATGTCACTGGCCCCACCCTTCAGCAGCGTCAAACGAAAGGTGGCACGCGCCGAGCCTTCCAGCGCGGTCAAGGCGACCTCGCCGTCACCTTGCACGAAGTGGCTGTCACCGGTGTAGAACAGGGCACCCGGAACCGCAACGGGGTAATAGGCTGTCGCACCCGCACCGAAGTCGTTTACATCCACGTTACCGCCGTAGTGGGCCGGGGGCACGGAGTGGACGGGTTCATCGGTATCGGCGGCCACCCCCATGATCCCCATGAAAGGTTGCAGCGGAAACTTGATCTTCCTGCCATCGCCGCCGTCCAGCACTCCGACGTATCCGTTCTCACTCCATTCAATGGGTGTGAATATCGACAGATTACCGTACCGCTCTGGATGCTCGGCACTGGCATCAGCCTGAGCCGGGGTCTTCGGATACTCACCCGGCAGCGCGCCCTTGCCGTGCCGGTTTGAAATGACACCATAGGGAACGCGCGGCTCGACCGCCAGGATCTCCACCTTGAGCACGTCGCCCGGCTCGGCGCCTTCGATGGCAACCGGGCCGGTCACCACATGCGGGCCATCCTTGCTGAAATCATGGGCACGGTCCGAGGCGGTCAAGGCGATAGCCTCGGCCAGAACATGCTCGTGCTTGACGCCATGCGACCCGAAATACGCGGCAGGGTCGCGACCCTGATCTTCCAACAGACCTTCGTGGGACACCGTGTCAAAGGTGACCACGCTGCCGGATGGAACAGTCAATACCGGCTTGGCGGTGCGGTTCGGGAGATACCCCCAGATCACGTTATCCAAGGAAGACGGTACGTAGAAATTCCCGGCATATTCCCCCTGCTCCAGTTGAGTAGCGGTGTCGGAAAGCTGCTCGAGAATGGCGAATGGCTCTGGAGAATCGGCATGCACGGCGACAGCCAAAGGAAGCAGAGCGAAAGGGAGCAAGCGGGTAAAACGATTGCGAATAGGCATGGATCGTCCTCATTGAATGGATCAACAGGGACGGAGCAATATCTGTGCCGCCTCGCCAAGACTTGATTTAGAGGCTTGGCGGCTGAGAGCTTGCGTTGAAATGGAGCATGATGAAAATCAGTGCATCAAGGTTGGGCTTGCATTCCGAGTACCCTCCTCAGTGGCCCATAAGCTTGTCGACAGCATCCGGTTTGTCATGGACGCCAAAGCGGTCAATGATGGTCGCGCTTGCCTGGTTGAGTCCCAGCACCTCTACTTCCGTCCCTTCACGCCGGAATTTGAGAATGACCTTATCGAGTGACGAAACAGCAGTGATATCCCAGAAATGGGCGTTGTTCAGATCGATAGTGACCTTCTCCAACACCTCCTTGAAGTCGAAGGCGGAGACGAACTTATCCGAGGAACTGAAGAAAACCTGGCCCACAACTCGGTAGATTCGCTGCTTCCCCTCTTTGTCCTGCGTCGAGGTGATTTCCATATAGTGCCCCACCTTGTTGGCGAAGAACAAAGCAGCCAGCAGCACGCCCGCCAGCACACCGAATGCAAGGTTATGGGTGACTACGACCACGGCGACCGTCACCAGCATGACGATATTGGTCGACAGCGGGTACTTCTTCAGGTCCGTGATGGAAGACCAGTTGAAGGTGCCGATCGAGACCATGATCATCACAGCGACCAGGGCAGCCATGGGAATCTGACTGACCCAGTCGCTGAGAAACACCACCAGAATCAACAGCACAGCGCCGGCCACCAGGCAGGACAATCGTGTGCGCCCGCCCGACTTCACGTTGATCACCGACTGACCAATCATGGCGCAACCGGCCATACCGCCAATGAGCCCGGAAGCGATATTGGCTACGCCCTGGCCCTTGCACTCACGGTTCTTGTCACTGGTGGTGTCGGTCAGGTCATCGACAATGGCTGCGGTCATCATGGACTCCAGCAGACCAACCACCGCCAGCGCAGCGGAATAGGGAAAAATGATGGCCAGCGTCTCGAAAGTCAGCGGGACATCCGGCCAGAGAAATACCGGCAGAGTATCCGGCAGCTCACCCATGTCACCCACCGTACGGATATCCAGCCCAAGGTAAAGAGACACAGCGGTAAGTGTCAGGATGCATACCAAGGGAGACGGAATCAGCTTGCCCACTCGGGGTAAATAAGGAAAAAGGTAGATGATTCCCAGACCGGCCGCGGTCATCGCATAGACATGCCAGGTAACGCCGGTCAGCTCAGGCAATTGCGCCATGAAAATGAGGATCGCCAGGGCGTTAACAAAGCCGGTAACGACCGAGCGCGAAACAAACCGCATCAACGAACCCAGTTTCAGGTAACCAGCCAGTATCTGCAGCACGCCACACAGCAAGGTTGCGGCAAGCAGATACTCAAGGCCGTGATTCTTTACCAGGGTCACCATCAACAAGGCCATAGCACCGGTCGCCGCCGAAATCATGCCGGGACGCCCACCCACAAAGGCAATTACCACGGCGATACAGAATGAGGCGTAAAGCCCGACCTTGGGGTCGACACCAGCGATGATGGAAAACGCGATTGCTTCAGGAATGAGTGCAAGGGCAACAACGAGACCCGCCAGAATGTCCCCGCGGATATTGGAGAACCAGTCTTGTTTCAGTGATAGAAGCATTGTATTTCTCAACTGCATGAGTCGGCGACGCAGCACGGCTTGAACCGGACGCAATGGATCGACATGACATTTTCAAAAAGATTAGAGATGCTGCGTAGGAGCGGAGCTCTCATGCACAGCGAGACAAAACCACTGGACTGTCCAGGGTCGCTTACAGCGGAGGGGGCTGGGCGCTATGGCGGCGTTAGCTGCCGTTCAATGTGAAGCTGGGTAGTCATCTTCAAACTGTCTTCCGAAATTCTAGAGGGGCTGACTATACAGAAGCCGCAAGAGATTATCGACCCGATCCCAGGCGGCTCGGGTATCGCCAAACTGGCGCTTGCTTGATGGCGTGTCAGGTCCTCACCGCCACCCTCATGTCCAATCTGCCCAAAACAAAAAAGGCCCGCATTTCTGCGAGCCTTTTCAATGATGGTGCCGGCACCAAGAGTCGAACTCGGGACCTACTGATTACAAGTTTGCGGCTGAAACGCTAAACCTAGGAAAATAAAGCGTATACAACCGTAATCAAAATAAGTAGAAAGTACTTATACTTCAGTAGTTTAGCGTACTTATGCGCAGATGGCCAAAACTAATGTATGTACCGCTACTGTACCGCTGGCCATGGCAAATTGCGGTGCAGATCACCCGCTGGTATGGGCATCAACCTGGTAGAGGCATTCAGGGTGTCGTGCTACACTGCACATTGCGTGTAACACATGAGGATGGTGCCATGAGTGATGCCACTTTTACTTTTCGAGTCGATGACGGCCTGAAGGCTGAATTTGCCAACGCCGCCAAAGCCCATGACCGTACCGGAGCCCAGCTTCTTCGCGACTTCATGCGCAGTTACGTGGCTCAGCAGGAAGAGACCCAGCAATACGACACTTGGCTGGCGAAGAAGGTCGAGCAGTCACGGGCGTCTGCGGAGGCGGGTAACCTGATTCCAGCGTCTGATGTCGAAGCCCGCTTTGCCGCTCGCCGCGCAGCAACCCGCGCTCGCATGGCTGCTCCTGAATGATGGAGCTGCTATGGACGCTAGAAGCCGTCAGGGATCGTGAAGACATTTACGACTACATCGAGGAAGACAACCCCCTTGCTGCCCTGTCACTTGACGACCTGATATCAGAAAGAACCGCAGCGCTCCAGGACTACCCGAGAATGGGACGGTCCGGGAGAGTCGCGGGTACTTTTGAATTGATCGTTCATAGCAGCTACATGGTCGTGTATGACATTGTGGAAACGCAGGTGCGAATATTGAATGTCGTGCATACGGCGCGGCAGTGGCCGCCGCTTGAAGGTTGAACACCAAAAAGAACAGAACATGCCCGCTCTCACAGCGTGCTTTTATTGGATCAGGAGTTTTTAATGCCCACGCTTGAGTTCAAGGGTAAGCAGTTTGTCTATTCCCATCATCTTGGGGTGCCGTTCCGTGAATTGCAGGTGGTGCCTGAAAAGTCGTTGCCCGCTGAAGGCAAGCAGCCGTCGCTCGATGACAACCTGATCATTCATGGTGACAACCTGGAAGCGCTTAAAGCGTTATTGCCTACACACGCTGGCAAGGTGGATTGCATCTTTATTGACCCCCCCTACAACACGGGCAACGAGGGCTGGTGCTACAACGACAATGTGCGTTCACCTTTGATGAAGGAGTGGCTGAAGAAATCGGCTAATCCGGTGGATAAGGAAGATCTAGAAAGGCATGACAAGTGGTTGTGCATGATGTGGCCGCGTATCAACCTTCTTCGAGAACTCCTCTCGGAGGAGGGTAGTATTTGGATGACGCTGGATGACAACGAGATCCATAGGGCTCGCTCACTATTCGATGAGATTTTCGGAGAGGATAACTTTATATGTTGTTCCGTATGGGAGAAGACATACACTCCGAAAAGTAATGGTCGCGTAATAAGCACTGACCACGATTATGTGCTTGCCTATAGTAAGACGCAAAAATTCATAGATTATGGTTGGAATTATTTGAGTCGAAACGAGGAGCAGAAAGGGCGATTCAAGAATACTGATAATGATCCTAAAGGGCCATGGCGTACTTATCCTCTGGATGTCAGAACAGAAAACAACGAAAGACGTGAAAAATATCGCTATCCAGTAACCCTTCCTTCTGGTCGAGTGGTTTACCCTGCTAAGGGTAGACATTGGGCTCTTCCTGAAAAAGCTTTTGAAGAACAGCGAAAACAAGGTGAAATATATTTTGGGAAGAATGGTGATGCCATGCCGACCAAGAAAGTATATTTGGATAACGGTGAAGATAAGGGAGTGCTAGCCCGAACTTGGTGGTCGTATCAGGATGTTAGGGGAAATCAAGATGCGAAAAAACAGCTTCTCGCAATACTGGGCGATGAGAGCGATTTTATAACTCCAAAGCCATATCAGCTTATTGAAAGAGTTCTGGAAATAGCAGCTGACCGAGACTCGCTTATTTTGGACTCATTCGCGGGTTCGGGGACTACCGCACATGCCGTTCTTGAAGCAAACAAGAAAGATAACGGTAATCGACGCTTTATTGTTGTTGAGTGCGAAGAGTATGCAGATTCCGTCACTGCCGAACGGGTTCGCCGAGTCATCAATGGCTACCCTTATACCGGCACCCAGCGTGAAGAGCTGCACCGGGAAAATATCACCTGGACTACGTTCAACAACGAGAAGCGGCGCAAAAAGGTGATGGATCACATCGCGTCCATTGAGAATCTTCACGGGCACGAGTACGACACTATCAAAAAACAGATTAAAGATGGTGTGCTGACTGTTACGGGCGAGCGCGCGGTGAAAGATACCGCGCCGGGTTTGGGTGGCAGCTTCACCTACTGCACTCTGGGCGAACCCATTGATATTGAAAGCCTGCTGACCGGTGAAGGGATGCCAGGTTTCGAAGCCCTGGCCCGTTATGTGTTCTACACCGCTACCGGCCAGTCCTTGGACAAGGTGGGCAAGCCTGCGGCGGATGGTCTGATCGGCGAAACCGACCTGTTCCGCATCCACCTGTTCTACCAGCCCGACAAGGCGTGGCTGCGCTCCAATGACGCGGCGCTCAATGCCGAGCGGGTGGCCGCGATTGAGGCTGGTAACAAGCAGGGCAAGCGAGCAATTGTGTTCGCGGTGGCCAAGTTCATGAGCCAGAAGGAGCTGACGGCGCGGCGCATTGAGTTCTGCCAGTTGCCCTATGCCGTACATCGGATTCTGGGGGATTGAGCATGGAGCTGAAGGAATACCAGCAGGGCGTACTTGAGCGGCTGGATCGCTATCTGACGGTGCTGGCTGAGAAGCGGGAAGAAGCCGAAGATTTTGTCGAGTTTCAGCAGAGCAAGGGTAAGGTGGCCAGCTTGGGCGACTACTGCCGGGAAGCCTGGGAGCAGCTCAATACGGAACGCTTGTTGCCCTACCTCTATCACGATGGCAAGCCTGTGGTGGCTCAGTACCTGTCACGCCACGATGGCCTGGGCGGGTCGATCCCGAATATCTGCTTGAAGGTGCCGACCGGTGGTGGCAAGACGTTACTGGCCACGGCCTCTCTGGAACGGGTGCAGACGGATTATTTCAAACGTCAAATTGGCTTGGTGTTGTGGGTGGTGCCTTCAGAAGCGATTTACCGGCAAACCTGGAAGCAACTGGCTAACAGAGAACACCCCTACCGGCAGATGTTGGAGCGGGCTTCTGGTGGCCGCGTTAAGCTGCTTGAGAAGGGAGATGCCTTCACCCGTAAGGATGTGGAAGGCCAGTTGTGCGTGATGCTGCTGATGCTGCCTTCGGCGGCGCGCCAGTCCAAGGAAACGCTGCGGATGTTCCGCGACAGTGGCCGTTTCACCTCTTTCTTCCCCCTGGAAGACGATAACGAGGCTAATGTTCAGCTGCTGGAGCAAGTGCCCAACCTTGACCAGAATGACTTGGCCGACCTCGGCTATGCCGACGGCGTGGTGCCGGGTACGGTGTCGGTCAAGCAGAGTCTGGGCAATGTGTTGCGGCTGGTACGCCCGGTGGTGGTGATTGACGAGGGCCATAGGGCCTATTCCGATACGGCCCGCGATACCCTAGCCGGTTTTAATCCGCGCTTCATTCTGGAACTGTCGGCAACGCCCAATACCAACGGCAAGCACCAGTCGAACGTGCTGGTCAACGTGCCTGGGACAGACCTCAAAGATGAGGAAATGATTAAGCTGCCGATTAATGTCATCAACGAAGGCAAGGGCGGTTGGCGGCACACGTTGTCGCTGGCTCATGCCAAACAGCAGGAACTGGAAGCGGCGGCGCAGGCCTTCCAGAACGAGTCTGGTCGTTATATCCGTCCTATTGTACTGGTGCGGGTGGAGCGTACCGGTAAAGAGCAGCGCGACGCCGGATTCGTGCACGCTGAGGACGCCCGTGAATATCTGCGTGACCAGTTAGGAGTGAAGGAAGAGTATATCCGGCTCAAGACCTCCAGTGATGACGAGCTGGCCGACGAAGACCTGTTGTCACCCACCTCGGCAGTGCGCTTTATCATTACTAAGGATGCCCTGCGCGAAGGCTGGGACTGTCCCTTTGCCTATGTGCTGGCCATTTTGTCACGCACTACGGCCACCACTGCGTTGACCCAGATGATCGGGCGAGTGCTGCGCCAGCCCCACGCTCGGACAACCGGTGTGGAAGCGCTGGACGAGTGTTACGTCTTCACGTTCGATCAGGATGTGACGGCGGCGGTCGATGGGGTGCGCAAGGGACTTGAAGATGAAGGTATGGCCGACTTGGCTTCCAGCGTCAAAGCTGTAGATCCTGCCAGCGGCCAGGCCCGTAATATGCGCCGGGAAACGATACAGCGAAATGAGAAGTTCGCTGGATTGCCGCCTATCTTTCTACCCCGTGTCTTGCACCGGGATAGCAGTGCCCCGGATGGCTATCGTGCGCTGGACTACGAACGCGATGTGTTGGGCACCCTGGATTGGGAAGCGTTGCAGTTTCTCGCTGATAAGGCCGTCATGGATGACGACAAGCTGCAAAGGACAGTGGCCCGCGTGACGGTTTTGGATAAAAAGTCCAAAGAGTCCGGGCAACAGGATTTCCAGCTTGATCATCAGGAAATTGAGGCCCTGCCGGAAGAGGGGCTGGATGCGCCCTATCTGGTGCGTCAGTTATTGGACGTTGTGCCCAACCCATGGCAGGGCATGCGTTTGCTGGAAGAGACCCTGGATGCGCTGCGAGCCAGCGGAGTCAGTGAGGAACAGATTTATATCAACCGGCTCGACCTGGTACACGTCATGAAGACGGATCTTCGCCGTCAGGTGAATACCATGGCCGAGGCGCTGTTTCGCGCCAAGCTGGAGAGCGGTGATATTACATTGAGGTTGGTGTCGTCCAATGATCCGGCATTGAACTGGAAAATTGCCGAAACGCTGGAAATCGACGTGGCCGATATTGATCCGCTGTTGTACCGCAAGAACGGCGAGGCGCTGGAAAAAAGCCTGTTCGAGAAGGTCTATCAGAAGGAATTCAACGAGCTGGAAAAGAACACGGCCTGGTATCTGGATGAGCATCAATGCGTGTACTGGTGGCACCGTATCGCGGTAAACCAACGCTCATACGGCCTGCAAGGCTGGCAGCGACATCGCGTGTATCCCGATCTTCTCGCCTGCGTGCATGGCACGGAGGATGGCAAGTTCCGTTTCTCGGTGTTGGAAACCAAGGGCGACCACCTCAAAGGCAACGATGACACTGAGTACAAGCGTAAGCTGTTCGAGTTGTTGACCCAGTATGCGGCTGACGCCGCCACCGTTGGCCAGCTTGATCTTGCGGGTCAGAATGAACAAATCCAGTTCCAGTTGGTGATGGAGAATGATTGGAAGCAAGCTGTTGCTGCTGCGCTGTAATACGCTATAACCGAACCCAACCCTCTGACGGCGCCGTGTACGTACCAGTATGCGGCGCTTATTTTTTCTTCGGCATCAATGCCTAAAAATTGGGTGGGCCACTCATAAACGTTGTGTGGCACACCTCGGCACCAAGTGCCTATCCTGCATTAGCCCACACCCTTCAACATTTTTTCGTCATGACGAAACTTCCTTAGTCATGAACAAGGCTTTTTTCACATCTCGGGGCTTGGCAGTTGCGATGAAACTGTCTTGCAGGAGGGGCGACGTGTAGGCCGCGCAACGCATACGATGAAGCCGCCCCGGTAGGGAGCATCCTGGGGCATTGTGTAATACACTTCACCGGCGTTAGCCTATCCTGCATTAGCCCACACCCTCCCCCACTTTTCGTCATGACGAAAAATCTCCTTGATCATGACCAAGGTTTTGATTTGCAGTTAAGTAAGGCGACGCAGGTGTCGGCCCTGTTTAATGGTGCGCTGAAACTGTCTTGGCCTGCTACCCAAACGTTGTGTAGCACATAGAACCGGCGCGAGCCTATCCTGCACTAGTCCACGCACTCCCCCATTTTTTCGTCATGACGAAATTTCCTTGGTCGTGACCAAGGTTTTGATTTGCAGTAAGTAGGGCGACAAATGGTATCGGTCATGTTTGATGGCGCGCTGGCATTGTCTTACATCAGCGCTGAAACTATCTTGGCCGTGATGCCCGCAGTATTGTGCAGCACATAGATCCGGCGCCTCGCCGATTCTGCATTGGCCTACATTCCTGCTATCCATTTGGTGTCGCCAGCAGCAAGATCATAGGCTTGGCAAAACTGACCGAATGCACGCCGCCCTTGGCCTGTCGGCTGTGGGGGAAAGGCGCGTTCCGCGCTGATAGGTGGCCTGGGCTTACAATAATAAGAAGAATAATAAGATTATTATTCTTATGGGTCGGTGCGAGTCTCTAGGAAGATGGTGACAAAATCCGCCGTACCTGGAAGGTTCGCCGTCACCAAAAAGAAGCCCCGCATCTACGGGGCTGTGGTATGAATTTGATGAGCTATCGTTTGCCTTGTGCTCTTCTCAGATTAGCCAAGACAGCATCACGGTAGGCAGGTTGCCAGCCACCGTCACCGGAGCCACTACCGCTACCCGCTGATCCGCCATTCTCAACCTTGTTGCCCCGGCGGAGCTTGTTGGCGGCCCATTGCCCTGCGCCGTACATGCCTTTTCCAGCTGCCAGGGAGCCTTTCCCGGCACCTTTAGCAATATCAGCGGTTTGCTTCACGCCACCGCTCAGGTTTCGTGCTGTCATGACGCCCATTGTGAGGCCACCAGCAAGCGCTGCCGCCATGGGCATCACGCCTTTAACCAAGGCGTACAGAATGGCAGCCACGATCAGAAGCTCCAGAGCGACGGCCAGCATGTTCTGGTCGCTATCCATCACGACCTTTGATATTTGATGGTCATAGATGCTGACCCCCAAGGTCAACACAACGGCTGTCAGTGCAACAATTATTGTGTGGTTAATGACGAAGCCGAACCATTGGTCAAAGAACCGTGCCGTGACAGGCCACATAAGCATCAAAATGAACAAAGGACCGATAGCGAAAAGGATTTTCAGGTAGACGGTCGACAATAATATGGCAATGCCGCCGAAGACCACGACCAAAGCAAACCCTACGGCGATCAATACGGCGATCAGCCACCACCCGAAGATTGTCCCCATCTGCCGCCAACTGGCTTCACTGGCTTTTTCGCGAGCCTGGAGAATGAGTTCCAATCCTTTGCTCAGGCTGCTATCCAATGTTTCATAAACGGTACCGCCGCCACCACCGCCAAACGCCGATGTAAGCCCCTCCTCAACGCCTTGTAAGCCACTTACCACCCAATTTAGATAAATGTCTGCATTAAGTGCCAGAAGGCTGATGATGATGACCTTGCCGGTCATGATAAGCCCGTTCGGGCCTGCATCTTGTATTCTTCCCATCATCAGCATGTAGCCGTAGAGAACAATAAAGAGGGTGAGACCGCCAATAGCCCAGGGGTAAATTGTTGCAATGGTGTCTGACACAACATCCGTCACGAAGGTGGCTGTAGCATTATCCAGCGTGGCACCGATCCCCTGGAATACAGTGGTTTTTGCTGTCATGGCCGCTACCTCCCAAGCTTGATATCGGACATGGGCTGCACGTCGAGACCGCCCCGTTTAGACGTATCAGCGAGGCTTTCCGCTTGTTCTGCATTGATGCAATTTGGCGTGTCAGCGAGTTCGCCGGGGTTGGCCCGGCACTGCGCCAAGCGCTCAGCACGCTCAACAGTGTTTTCTTTGTACCAGTCAACGGACTGGACGACTTCGGCCTGTTCCTGTTTGCAGCCTGCCAATGTAGAAGCGATGACCAAGGGAAGAATGATCCTCTTCATTTCCGCACCTCCAAAGCATTGGAATCAATGACAAATCCGCTGGTTTTCATGGCGCGGGATACTTCGACCGCATCCAAAATGCGGAACGCAACCAAGGTACGAACGGCACTTTCACGCATTCCGCCCCAGGACGGGCCAGCTTCAAAGCGACGTCCTGCGTTTTGCCACGATAACCCCATGCAAGTGAGGCAGCAGGCCGTCGCCATGAGGACGTATCCCCAATCAGCCAAAGGTTCGTCGTGGAAGAACAGCGGCAGAGTGAAGCCCCAGCCTAGAGCGGCAAAATAGAGGGTGGTAAGAGCGGCGAAGATGGTTACCCCATCGAGGGCCATCATGTGTGGCGCAAAGCGCATCAACTCTTTTGATTGTCCGAGCTGGTGAACGCAACTCCAAAACCGATAGAGACCAACGCTTATGAGCGTTACAGGAACAAGCGTAAAAACAAAAAAAGCATTCATGACAGCCTCCTTAGCGACGAAGTGAAAAGTTCATCGGCTCGACGTTGAGGCCGCCGCGCTTGGCCGCTTCCTCCATAACCATTTCCTGTTCGCGCTGTTCTTGAAGCCGGTCTTCGGCTTCGGCCACCATCGCGTACATTTGCAATTTCGTTTGTTCATTGGCAATCATGGCCTGTTCAGCCGCGATTCGACCTTGCAGTTCCTGAATGTCTTTTGGGTCTTGGGTGCTGTTGATGCGTGCCATTAGCTGGTCAATCTGGGTCAGGCGGTCGCGGGCGGCATCGTAGGCGTCCAGAGCGAAGGCTTTGTCCTGGGCACCTTTCACTGCCCTAGCTTCACATGCGAGCTGCTGGGCATTGACCTGTATATGGGCGCAGCCATCAAAAACTTGGTTCTCGTTGTGAATTTCATAGGCACGGCCAGACAGCCCGGCATAACCACCATTCCGCACAGTGTCATAAACGCCCTGCCATTCAGTGGGAAGGTATTCGCGGTATCGCGGGTCATTCATGATGGTGCCAAGGCCACGGCCACCAGTCATGGATTCATATTCACGGTCCAGTTGTTCAATTTGGTTATCCAGCTGCTCTATTTGATTGAGCATGTGCTCAATCTGCATCGTCCATTGGGCAATGGTCTGGATTTGATTCGCCATGTTTTGCGCGATGGAAGCCCCGTCGGTAACGGGAATTTGCGCCTGGGCTTCGTGATTGCCGAAGAGCATCCAAGCGGATACACCGGCCACGGCCAGAATTTTGATAGTAGACATAGTTGCCACTCCTTGTTGAATCAGGAAGGCATCGGGCTGGCATAAAGCCAAGGCCATTCAGTTGTTAGCTGTCTTGATCCCCATCCGGAACCGTACCTTGAAGGCGATTAAACAACGCGTCTTTCCGTGTGGTCATGCTGTCTGTTCCAGCAAGTCATACCGGGCGCAGCGCGTAGCCGGTCAAGCAGATGGGCGATACCCAGTTAATAAAGCTTTCGCTGAAATTTTGAAGTCAGCGTTACCAATCTTTCCTATCTACGATGAACCGTTCGCTCAAATACGGGATATTAATCAGTTCGTCCAGAGCTTGATCGACCGTTCTGAACCAGACTTGTCGACCGCCACCATCAACTACCCGTCGGCTATCTCCTGCGTTCTCGACCCACAGAGCGAAGCCATTTTCCCGATTGGCTTCTAGAATCACTTGAACGCATCCGTCACGCTCCAAGCTGTCACAGTAGTTATCCAGATCGCTGTATCGAAGCGTTTTCTGGCGACGCCCATAGCTCATTCGCCGCTAGCTCTCGTTCTGCCCAGTAACTCATTGATCTGAGTTAGGTACTGACGGCTACTCTTCGCACCGACTGGTGCTCCACAAGAGGCTCCCTGGGCGTCCCTATTGTGGGTTTCCTTATATCGCCGTGCCTGCACGCTCAACGCAGCTGTTGGCTGAAACTGGCCCTTGCGATAGGCCGCAGCGACAGCGCGAAACCAGCGCTCTGGTGATGTTTTAATGCTACGCGTCGCCATCACGCCGTCGAGTTCGTCCAGTAACGTTTGTGCGGGATCACGCGGTATCCCCTCGAGCATGATGGCGATGGTTTGGCGCGCACTCTCATGCAGCTTGCTTGGCCATACCAATGCGCCGTAGGCGCCTTTCTCTGCCCCGCCCGGAACGGGCGAGGGGGGCGGCGTGTGCATATGGAAACGCTGTAGTTGTGGTGATTCTTTTTTAAGATTCGTTGGTGGTTCAAGGGATGACATAGTTTCGTCATGGGGGGATGTTGTCGGTGTCACCGGGGGGGTGCCACCTGTGCCGCCCTGGGATGTCGGTTTGTCGGATAGGGGTGACAATTTGTCGGGGCGCTGAGATAGATGAAGGTAGTAGGCATTTGACGATTGGCTCCCGTCCCTTCGATACCGCCGATCAACCCGCAGGTAACCTTTTGCTTCCAAGTCTTTCAAAGTCCGCTGCACCGTCCTTTCGGACATACAGCATTTTTGGGCGATAACACGTATGCGGGGCCAGCATAGGCCGTCTTCGTCTGCAGCATCGGCGAGCGACATCAGGATCAGCTTTGACCCGGGGGGTAACGTTTGATCCCATGCCCAGTTCATCGCCTTGATGCTCATTGGCCGCCCACACCATCAGCATCAGCGCCTTCAAGAGCCAAAGCGTCGTTAACTTGGAGTGTGCGGAAATAGACGCGACGCCCTACGCGCAGCATGGTGGGTTTCAGCTTCCTTGACACGTCTGTGTCGCTATACAGAGCAACCCGCACACCTTCCGGTGATCGATCCAATAATGTTGCTATGTCCACCAGGCTCATCAATGGGCCATAGCGTTGAAGTAAGTATTCTTCCGTCGTCATTGATACGTTCCACCCGTGTTTGAGTAAGTGAGCGTAGTTTTTGACGAAAGCAGCAAAAGATCAAATTTAAGCCATTGATTTAAAAGGCCAAAATAGATCATCGGCTACTACCAAGATACCTAACACGCGAAGACCAATATATGGCATCGTGGCTTTTTACTATTTCGGCTTATTCAAAAACCTAGTGAAATCAATAGGATGCGAAGTCTATTAAGGTCGCAGAAGCGATAGAGATTAATCATCAAATACCGCGTTCTTTTTCAGCTTGTCGAGCTTGTCTACAAGGTCTTCAGCTCGAAGATGCGTGTACCGCTTGAGCATCTGCATGGATTTGTGGCCGCTAATCGCGGCTACCTCCTGGTCTGAAAGACCACCCTCGACCAACCTGCTTACAGCTTCATGCCGCAAGTCATGAAAATGCAGATCCGACATGCCAAGCTCTTTTTTTAGCTCGTTCCAAATCTTGTTGAATGCATAAGGTCTGCGACGGCCGTCCTTCCCTGGCTCGCCAAAAAACACGAGGTCGGTGTCGATAGGACGCACAGGATTATCCAAAGCCAGTCTCAGAGTATCCGTTGCCTGCTGAGTCAAGGGCACCGTACGAGCGCTGTCGTTCTTTGTATCGGCGAGACGTACCACACGCCGTTTAAGATCGATCTGACGTCGGCGGAGTCCTGTAATTTCTGAGGAGCGCATGCCCGTTTCTAGGGCCAATCGGATGATCCAAGAGAGCATCGGGTTACTGTGGTTCGCAGCCGCCGCCATTAACCGCCGCTCTTCCCCTGCAGCTAGTCTGCGATCCCTACCTTCCCCTGGACTGGGCTTGCGGATATTCATAACAGGGTTAAACGGTAGCCCCATCCGCCATTCTTTGATCGCGACATTGAAGAGGTGACTGAGCAACGCAAGCTCCAATCTCACGGTGTTTGCGCTTAGCAAATTCCCACGCTGGCTACGTTCGCTGAGCCGCGAGTCGCGATAGCTTGCCAATATATCTGGGGTCAAAGCTGCAAGAGAATATTTCCCCAGCCTGGCGGCAAGGACTTTAGCCGATCCAGCCTCGCTCTGCTGCGTTTTGGGGGCTTTTGTAGGACTTACTTCAGCGAGGTAACGATTCAACGCCATCGCAAGCGTCATGCGCTCTGAAGAGCTGCGCTGAATGAATACCCCGCGCACCATCTCATCCTCAATGCGGCGGGACCAATCTTCAGCATCACGTTTAGTACGGAAGGTTTTGGATGACGTAGGCCAGCCGGTCTTTCGGATGACCGCTTTCCACGTACCAGAGGGGGTTTTGACGATTGTTGCCAAGGGTGCGCTCCTGACTCGGCCAGTGTAGGACTGTACCGAAAATGTACCCCAGGAACGACTGATTGTGCAGCGAAGAGGCAGAAAAATCTCTAACCTCTTGATTTGTATGGTGCCGGCACAAGAGTCGAACTCGGGACCTACTGATTACAAGTCAGTTGCTCTACCAGCTGAGCTATACCGGCATGGGCACGCATTATATAGGGATGGGCAATTCTGTAAAGCACTGAGGGGAAGCGAGGCATGAAATTCTTTTTCTCCGGCCTCAAAAAGCCCTTCTGTCACTTGTGAATTGTTTCTCTCGCTTCACTTGACATTGCGCTCCTAACTCCTTGTTTGCATGAACTTATTCACGCTGTACATTTTTTGACCTGATCTCTGGAGGCCGCGCCACAGAAGGTTCCCGACCACTTGCCAAGGGGTCATCAACATCTTTATGCACAGCAGTCGGGGATAAGTGTGAACAACCGATTCCTGTGGATAACTCTGTGCGCAACCCGTTCACAGCATGGGTGTGCTTTGTGGGCGGATTTTTTCTGCGGTCAGCAGCAGGTTGCGCGGAGTGAGCTGGTATTCACAGAAGTGGCCAAGGCGAACCTGGTAACCCGCCTCCTGGAGATAGAGTGCACGATCCAGTAGCAGCCAGATTTCCAGCGGGCGGCGGAACAGGCCGGGCAGTAGTTCCAGATTGCGCACCTGGGCCAGGCGCTGCCAGCCTCGGCGCTCCAACTGCTCCCAGCTCGCGGGATCTGGAAGCTGCAACTGATGATGTGCCGCCAGGTCCCGGCAGAAATGGGCGATGCCTTGGCTCAGGGCGCTTTCCGGACGCGAAGGGGTGGGCAGATAGTGATCGACACCGCGGGTTTCGCGCTGCCAGAGGTCGAAGGCCAGTCGCCAGGCCATGGATTGATCGCGCAGACGGCGCACCCGTTGGCCGGCGGTGATGCTTTCCTGAAGGGGCAGACCGAGATCGTCCCGTGTCAGGCGCAGCTGGGCGTACCGAGCCGCGGTCGACAGCGGTTGGTATTCCCGGCCCTCAATACGGTTGTAGCAGCAGGGCGAAATGGCTATTTGTGCACAGCCCTGGGCAGCGGCTTGCTGTAGCAGGGTCATGTGCAACTGCCCACAGGCATGCAGTGCCACCACGCTGTGCTGCGGCTGCAGTCGTTGCCAGGCGGCTGGAGTCAGTACATCGGCATCCACATGACGACTGCTGATACCGACCTCTGCTCCCAGGACTTCCCCTGCCCGGTTGAGCGCGGCATCACGCTCCAGGCAGAGCAGCGACTGACCACCCTGCCAGGCCAGCAGGCGCCCCAGGTGGCCCTTGCCGGCGCACCAGTCCAGCCACTCGCCGGTGGGCTGCTGCCACTGGCGGGTGGTGCAATCCGCGAACCGGGTGATCTGCTGCCATTTGCGTCCGGGAATATGTCGCGTCAGCCGCTCTGGAATCTCTGCCGGCCCTGCCCCGCTCCAGTCCGGCAAACGGGTCAGCTCGCGCGCCTGCCGGGCCAGATTGGCAAATGGCTCGGGCGCGTTCAACAGCTGAGGGTGATTGTGCGCCGCCTCGGCTTGTTCCAGAGTGCGTGCACGGAGCCAGGCGGCCAGTTCCGGCAACTCGGCTTCCCAGGGCAAGACTGGAGTGGTAAAGGGTTTGCCGCGCCAGAGCGCCTGATGTTCATGCAACCAGGCGTCCAGCTCGGCGAAACGGGCAGCGTAATCGATGCCCGCTTCAGCGGTTGCGGCTGGCATCCACTTTCAGCCAGCGTTCGACCAGCTTGAACAGCTGGGTAAATAGCAGGGTGATGACCAGGTAGATCAAGCCGGCGATGAGGAAGAACATCTCGTACTGGTAGGTGCGCGCGTTCAGGGTACGCACCACGCCCATGATGTCCAGCAACGTGACGGTATACACCACGGCGCTGGCCTTGAGCATGAGGATGACCTCGTTGCCGTACGCCGGCAGGCCGATGCGGATCGCCCGCGGCAGGATGATGTGCTGCAGCGCCTGGCGCTTGGACATGCCTAGCGCCCGGGCCGCCTCCACCTCACCCGGCGGCACCGCCTGGATCGCGCCCCGCAGGATCTCGGCAATATAGGCCGCGGTATGCAGGGTCATGGTGATCAGCGCGCACCAATAAGGCTCACGCAGGTAGGGCCACAGAACACTGTCACGCACCACTTCAAATTGCGACAGGCCGTAATACACCAGAAACAGCTGCAGTAGCAGGGGCGTACCGCGGAAGAAGAAGATGTAGCTGTAGGGCACCGCACGGATGTACCAGTGCCGCGACGCTCGACCCAGGCCCAGCGGAATGGCGAAGAACAACCCGACCAGCACGGCAATGCCGACCAGTTGCAGGGTAACCAGGGTGCCGTCCCACAGCATCGGCGCCCAACGGACGATCAATTCCCAGCGTTCGGCCCAGCTCACAGTTCGGTCCTCACGTAGCCACGGTTGGCGCGGTGTTCAAACCAGTGCAGCGCCCCCATGATGATCACGGTCAGGCCGAGGTAGATCAGTGCCGCCATGAAATAGAAAGTGAAAGGCTCCTTGGTCGAGTTGGCCGCCACCTGCGCCTTGCGCATGATCTCTTCAAGGGAAATCAGCGACACCAAGGCCGTATCCTTGAGCAGGATCAGATACAGGTTGCCGAGCCCCGGCAAAGCCACGCGCCACAGCTGCGGCAGGGTGATGCGCCAGAAGATCCGCAGCCGCGACATACCCAACGCCAGCCCGGCCTCACGCTGGCCCGGCGGAATCGACAGCAACGCGCCGCGGAAGACCTCGGTGGCATAGGCACCAAAGCACAGCGCCAGGGCAATGGTGCCCGCAGCGAAGGGGCTGAGCGTCAGATAGGGGTTGCCGAAATGACTGCCCAACCAGTTCATGATCGAGGTGGTGCCGTAATAGGCTATCAGCACCCAGAGGGTTTCCGGCACGCCCCGCACCACCGAGGTGTAGAAGCCGCCGACGCCGCGCAGTGCGACGCTGTTGGAGATCTTGGCGCTGGCACCCAGCAGGCCCAGCAGCAGCCCCAAGGCCACCGAGGCCAGGGACAAACGTATGGTCATCCAGGTCCCTTCAATCAGGGCTGGACCGAATCCGTGCAAATCGAGCATGAGGGTCAGAGTCAGTTGGTCAGCGCAACCGGGCCCCGCAGGGCCCGGTCAGTCATCAGTAAATGCTGAAGGGAAAGTATTTGGCGTTGATCTTCTCGTAGGTACCGTCTTCGACGATTTCCTTCAGCGCCTTGTTCAGACGCTCGCGCAGCGGGTCGCCCTTGCGCACGGCAATACCGATCTTGTCATCATCGAATACCGGGTCACCCTTGAACTCGAAATCGGAACCCGCGTCGCTCTGCAGCCACTCGTACTGGACGAAGACGTCAGCAAGTACGCCATCGATGCGGCCGGAGGCCATATCGAGGTAGGCGTTCTCCTGGGTGTCGTACAGGCGGATGTTGACCAGATCACCGATGTCTTCTTCCAGCCACTGCCCGGCGATGGTCGCGCGCTGGGCGCCGATGGTCTTGCCCTTCAGGTAGTCCTTGTCCACCTTGAAGTCGCTGTTCTTCGGTGCGACGAACTGCAGCTTGTTGGTGTAGTACGGGTCAGTGAAGTCCACCGCGCGCTGGCGCTCCTCGGTGATCGACATCGACGCGACCAGGAAGTCGAAGCGACGGGTGTTCAGTGCCGGAATGATGCCATCCCAGTCGGAGGTAACCACGCTGCATTCGGCGCCCATCTTCTCGCACAGGGCATGGGCGATATCCAGATCGAAACCCACGGCCTTGCCGGTGTTGTCGATTTCGTTGAAGGGAGGATAGGCTCCCTCGGTGCCGATGCGCAGCTTATCCGCTGCAACTGCCTGACCGCCGAGGAGAACGGCGGTCAATGCCGCCAGGAGAACTGCCTTGTAGCTTTTCATCGATACTGCTCCTTCTTGTGGCTGGACATGAACTGTTTGCAGCGCTCGGAGTTGGGGTTGTCGAATACCTGCTCCGGCGTGCCAATCTCTTCCACCTGTCCCTGGTGCAGAAATACTACCTGACTGGACACCTGACGGGCGAAGCCCATTTCGTGGGTAACCAACAGCATAGTACGTCCTTCGTCGGCCAGCGCCCGAATTACCATCAGCACCTCCTGGACCATTTCCGGGTCCAGGGCCGAGGTGGGTTCGTCGAACAGGATGACCTGTGGCTGCATGGCCAGGGTGCGGGCGATAGCGGCGCGCTGTTGCTGGCCTCCGGACAGCTGGGCCGGGAAGGCATCGCGCTTGTCGGCGATCCCGACCTTCTCCAGAAATACCTCGGCGGCGGCAACGGCATCGACCTTGGACTGGCCCAGCACCCGGCGCGGCGCCTCGATGATGTTGTCGAGAATGCTCAGGTGCGGCCAGAGGTTGAAATTCTGGAAGACAAAGCCGACCCGGGCCCGCAGGCGGTTGATCTGGGCGCTATCGGCCGCGACCAGGGCACCATCGCGACCGGACTTGAGTTTGATTTCCTCACCGGCGACCAGAATCTGGCCGGCATGGGGGTTTTCCAGCAGGTTGATGCAACGCAGCAGGGTGCTTTTGCCGGAGCCGGACGAGCCGAGGATGGAGATCACGTCGCCGTCGCGGGCGACCAGATCCACACCCTTGAGTACCTCCAGGTCACCATAGCGCTTGTGCAGGTTGCGCACTTCGAGAGCAGGGGGTGTCACGTATCGTTATCCATTTTGAAGCAATTCGGCAAAGCTAGCACAGCCGTTGGGTTCGACCAACAATCCGTTATGCCGACCCGACCAACACCATCGGCTCTGCCCGATTGCATGTCACCGACCAGATCTCGACAGACAACGAAGCTCGTCTGACCGACTGGCCGCTGACAGGGACGGTGTCCGGACCGGCCTGACTGGGCGGTCACCGCAACACGCCAATAAAAAAGCCCGCTGGTGTAAGCCAGCGGGCTTGAAATAGTGGTGCCCGGGGACGGAATCGAACCGCCGACACGGGGATTTTCAATCCCCTGCTCTACCGACTGAGCTACCCGGGCAACGGGGCGCTATTAAACGATTCGAGGCCTTGCATGTCAAGCACCGGCTGAAGATATTTTCACTTTTTTCAGCCGCTTAGGCGGAAGGCCGGATTTTCAGGCGCTGGGTGGAACGTAACCGTCGGCCTGGGCGTATTCCTCACCGGCCAGGAACTTGTCCATTTCCTGCTGCAGGAACTTGCGGTCCTCGGCATCCATCATGTTCAGACGGCGCTCGTTGATCAACATGGTCTGGTGGGCCTGCCACTCATCCCAGGCCTTCTTCGAGACATCCTTGAAGATGGCGTCCCCCTTCGGACCGGGGTATGGCGGCCGTTCGAGGCCGGGCAGTTCCTGCTTGTACTTGCGACACAACACCATGCGTGACATGGACTTCTCCTCTCAGCAATCGAGAATCTGTTCTGCCCGCTTGAGCAACTTGCTGACCGGTGCGGCCAGCCCCAGGCGGGAAGGTTGGCGCAGGTTATACCAGACCTGCCCGGCTTCGGCCACGCTCGGTGTCGGGCTGACCCGCACCAGCAGCGGCTGGATGTCCAGATGAAAGTGGCTGAAGGTATGCCGCAGCGGTGCCAGCGTTTCGGTCGCCTGCACCGGCCAGCCCAGCCGTTCGAGCAGCTCTTCCAGCGCCAGATGGTCATCCAGCTGCGGCGGGCACCAAAGCCCACCCCAGAGGCCGCTGTCAGGCCGCCGCTGCAGCCAGATGTCCCCTTCCGGGTTGACCATCAGCGGCATCACGCATTGGCGCACCGGCAACGCCTTGCGCGGCTTGGAATGTGGATAGGCGCTGGGCGTGCCCAGGATGCGCGCCGCGCACCCCGCCTGTACCGGGCACAGCAGGCACGACGGCTTGCTGCGCGTGCACAGGGTCGCACCCAGATCCATCATTGCCTGGGTGTAATGATCGAAGCGCTGCTGCGGCGTATAGCCCTCGGCGATCTGCCACAGCCGATCATGCACCGCCTTCTCACCGGGCCAGCCTTCGACCGCGTGATAACGCGCCAGCACCCGTTTGACGTTGCCATCCAGGATTGCCGCGCGCAGCCCCATGCTCAGGCTGGCGATGGCACCGGCAGTGGAGCGGCCGATACCCGGCAGCGCCTCCAGGCCTTCGATACTGGCCGGAAACACGCCAGCATATTCACTGACGACGATCTGCGCGGTCTTGTGCAGGTTGCGCGCCCGGCTGTAATAGCCAAGCCCGGTCCACAAATGCAGTACCTCGTCCGGATCGGCCGCCGCCAGCGCATGAACATCCGGCAGTGTGTCCATGAACCGCTGGTAATAGGGAATCACCGTAGCAACCTGGGTCTGCTGCAGCATGATTTCCGAAACCCAGACGCGGTAGGGATTCATATCCTGCTGCCAGGGCAGGTCCTTGCGGCCATGCTGGTCGTACCAGGCCAGCACGGCGCTGGCGAAGGAGTCAGTACTCACCGGCCGAACAGCCCCTTGAGCGCATCGCGCACCGCCGGGGCCTTGTCGCCGAACTCTTCCTCCAACTTCTCGCCAACCTTGTCCTGCACCTTGCGTTCGGCCTCGTTGCGCAGCAACTGACCGGCGATCCGGGTCACGCCTTCGGTATCCACTCCGCAGCTCTTGGCAGCGTTGTGCAGATAGCCGTCACAACGGATCGGCCATTCGATGCCGACATAGCGCTCGTTCACCTGACAGGCCGGGTCGGGCATGTCGCTCTTGTCACCATCGAGCAGCAAGCCAAGCCGATAGTCCAGACGCTGCTCCGGCAGATTGATATCGCCATTGCCCTTGGCTGCAATGCCCGGCAGAGCAGCGATCAGGTCGCGATTGTTGATGTTGCCATTGACGATCTTGAAGCTGCCGCCCAGCTGAGTGAACGGCGTATCCGCGCCGCCATGCTCGGCGCTCAGCGGCTTGCGGTTGGCCAGAGCGATGGCCTGACACAGCTTCTGCTCCAGATTGACGCCGAGCAACGCGCCGTCAGCCACATCAAACCGCACATCGCCGTTCAGTCCATTGATCCACTGGCGCATGCTGTTGCCGCGAGTCGTCAGGTTCATGTTCAGATCCAGGCCGCCGCGAAACTGCTCGGCCATCTCGTAGGCACGCTGCAGCGCCAGCGAGTCCATGTCATCCAGCTTGCCGTTGAGGCTCAGGGTCGCCGGCGAGCGGGTAGTGTTGATGGCTGCAGTGGCGGCGAACTGCCCGCCGAACACGCCACCCTCGAACTGCGTGAGGCGCACATTGCCGTCCACCACCTCGACTGCGGCCTTGAATGGGCTGATGGTCTGGCCGGTCAGCTGCACCTGCTGCAGGTCCAGGCTGCCGATCACGTTCAACCCGGCCAGGGTCTCCAATGGCAGCACGGGGTCATTGCTCCAGGCTTCCGGTGGCTGTCGTGAGGTACTGCCGCCCTGGCCGCCCGCTGCCGCTGCCGGCTTGTCTTCCGGCGGTGGCAGGTAATGATCGATGTTCAGGCTGTTGCCGCGCAGGTCGAAGCGCAGGGCCTGGCGCTCGAAATCGGCAAGGCCCAGATTGCCGTTCAGCTCGGTGCCATCAACGATCAGCTTGAGATTCTGCAGCATCAGGCTGTTGCTGCTTCCGGCCAGCTCGGCATTCAGTGCCACCTTGCTCAGGGCATTGTTCTGCGCCATGGCCGGCAGGCTCTGCCCCAGCGCATGGGCCAATGCACGGGCGTCGAATTCCGCCACGTTAATGACACCGGCCAGCTGCGGCTCACTGTCCAGCTGACTGACGGTCAACTGGCCGGTCGCCCGCAGATCCGCCAGGGACAGGCGCAACTGCTTCAGCTCAGCCACCTGCTGTTGCAGGTCGATCACGCTGTCCCCCTGCAGCTGCATATTCACCGCACGACCGCCGAAGGGGTCGCCGCTGGCATCCAGCTTCAGGTCGAAGCCGTCCAGTTGGTACCGCTCTTTGTCCAGATTGAAGCTGGCCACGGTGTTCAGATCGATGCGCATGCGCATGGCCGGTTGGCCGGTGACCAGCAGGCCGAGAAATGCCACATCGAAGGGCTCGTTCTCGATCAGCGCGCCAGTGGTCAGGTTCACGTCTTCCAGCGACACCTGCTGGGCAGTGCGGCGGTCGGTATAGCTGATATCGGCATTGGTGATGCGCACGCTTTCCACTGCCACATCCAACCGACCATGTTCTTCGGCTTCAGCCTCGGCTTCGGCACTCGCCCCGGTATTCCCTTGCGCGCCGGCATCGGCCTCGCTCTGCGGTCCGATGCTGGACCAGTTGGCCACGCCGTCTTCGTCGATTTCCAGGTTCAGGCTGATATTGTCCAAAATCACGTCGCTCATTCGCAGCTGCTTGCGCAACAGCGGCAGCACTTCGACACCCAGCCCCATGCTGCCGATACTGGCCAGGGTCTTTTCCGGATGCTCGACGGGCGCCAGCCCGACCTGCTTGAGCTCGATGCCCAGCCAGGGAAACAGCGACCAACCAATATCACCGCCCAGGGTCAGCTCGACATTGGCCTGCTCCCGGGCAGCCTGGCGGATCTGTTCCTTGTAGTCATTGGGATCGAACATGCGGGTCAGGAAGAACAGCACTCCGACGCCCAGAACGACAAGGGCCAGCACCACCAGACCGATGATCTTGGCTAGTTTTTTCATGATTACTCCCGTAATTCCGTGTGATCTGGAAACATTAAAGCTTGTCCAGCGATGTTGCCACCTCTTCGGCCAGCGCCAGGCTGGCGGTCAGCCCCGGCGACTCGATGCCGAACAGGCTGATGAAACCAGCAATGCCGTGGATGTCAGGCCCGTGAATCAGAAAGTCCGCCGCCGCTTCACCCGGCCCGCTGAGCTTGGCCCGCACGCCGGTATAACCCGGCTGCAGGCGCTCGCTGCGGCAGTCGGGCCAATAACGCCGTATTGCCCTGGCGAAAGTATCGGCCAACCCGGGGTCGACCTGGTAATCCAGCGCCGCCGTGTAACGAACATCCGGGCCGAAGCGCAACTGGCCCTGCAGGTCCAGAGTGGCATGGATGCCCAACCCGGCGGTGCCCGGCTCCGGCATGGGATAGATCAGATGCCGGAACGGCGAGCGCCCGGCATAGCTGTAATAGCGCCCCTGGCAAGGATACAGCGGCGGTATCGAAGCAGCCGCATAGCCCTCCACTCTGCCGGCCAGCTGCTGGGCAAACAGCCCTCCGGCATTGATCAGATAGCGGCAACTGACGCTGAAACTCTCCCCTGCGCTGACGCCGTGCACGCGCAGTAGACTCGGTTCGCGGCGCACATGTTCCACCCGGGTGTTCAAGCACAGCTGCCCGCCGTAGTGGAGCAGCATCGCCTCGAAGGACTGCATCAGGGCGTGACTATCGATGATACCGGTGGTCGGCGAGTGCAATCCGGCCACCGCCCGCAACTCTGGCTCCAGCCGGCGAAGCTGTTGTTCATTCAGCGGCTGCAGCTCGACGCCATTGGCCGCGGCATTGGCCCGCAGTTTCTCCAGGGCCGGCAGCTCATCGGGGCTGGTGGCGACCAGCAGTTTGCCGATCCGCCGGCACGGCACCTGATGCTCTTCGCACCAGCGGTACAGCAAGGCCTGGCCCTGCCGACACAGCAGCGCCTTGCGCGAGCCGGGCGGGTAATAGAGCCCGGCGTGAACCACCTCGCTGTTGCGGCTGGAGGCATGCTGGCCGAGCCAGTTTTCCTGCTCCAATACCAGCACCTCGCGCCCGGCCGCGGCCAGCCGCTGGGCAACGGCCAGGCCAACTACCCCCGCTCCCACCACAATGATCTCGGTATCCGCCAAACCCTGTCCCTCTCAGTCATCTCGCCCCATTCTGCCGAGCGATCAGATGCATGGGAAGATGAACCATCCCCCTTCTATAGCCCCCGAGCGCGGGCTGCACGTATAATGCCCGCCCTTGAATGACATATTGTGGAGAATTGCCATGACGCAGCGCAGGGCGAGTGTCGAGCGCAACACGTCAGAGACGCAGATCAAAGTGGAAATCAACCTGGACGGTACCGGCCAGGCCCACTTTGATATCGGCGTTCCCTTCCTCGAACACATGCTGGACCAAGTCGCCCGGCATGGCCTGATCGATATGCACATCGAATGTCGTGGTGACCTTCACATCGACGACCACCATACCGTGGAAGACGTCGGCATCACTCTCGGCCAGGCTTTTGCCAAGGCCGTCGGTGACAAGAAGGGCCTGCGCCGCTACGGCCACTCCTATGTGCCTATGGACGAAGCGCTGTCGCGCGTGGCGCTGGACTTTTCCGGCCGCCCCGGTCTGCAGATGCATGTGCCCTTCACCCGCGCGGTGGTGGGTCGGTTCGATGTGGATCTGTTCCAGGAATTTTTCCAGGGCTTCGTCAACCACGCGCTGGTCACCTTGCACATCGACAACTTGCGTGGCGTCAATACCCACCACCAGATCGAGACCGTGTTCAAGGCCTTCGGTCGCGCCCTGCGCATGGCCGTCGAAATCGATCCACGGATGGGCGACCGCATTCCCTCGACCAAGGGTTCGCTGTAGATGAGCTCGGTAGCCGTCATCGATTACGGCATGGGCAACCTGCATTCCGTCGCCAAGGCGCTGGAGCACGTCGGTGCCCGTCAGATCATCGTTACCAGCGATGCGCAGCAGATTCTCGACGCTGACCGCGTGGTGTTACCCGGCGTCGGCGCGATTCGTGACTGTATCAATGAGCTGCGCCAGCTGGGGCTGGATCAGGTAGTGCGCCAGGTGGCCAGCGAGAAGCCGCTGCTGGGTATCTGCGTCGGTATGCAGATGCTGCTGCAGCGCAGCGAGGAAAATGGCGGCGTCGACGCACTGGGGCTATTCCCCGGCACGGTGAAGTACTTCGGCGACGACCTGCGTGAAGGCGATGTGCGCCTGAAAGTGCCGCACATGGGCTGGAACCAGGTCAAGCAGAGCGCCGACCACCCGCTGTGGCACCGCATCGAACAGGATGCGCGCTTCTACTTCGTGCACAGTTATTACGCCAGCCCCGAGCGCACCAGCCAATTGGCCGGGCGTTGCCACTACGGCGTGGATTTTGCCGCCGCACTGGCCCAGGACAATGTATTCGCCACCCAGTTTCACCCGGAAAAGAGCCATACCAATGGCCTGCAGCTGCTGCAGAATTTTCTGGCCTGGGATGGGCGGTGGTAAACCGGAGCTGCAAGCCCTCGACAACCGGCTGCAAGCACACCCGTTAAAGGAACAAGACAATGCTGATTATCCCCGCTATCGATCTCAAGGACGGCGCTTGCGTGCGCCTGCGCCAAGGGCTGATGGACGATGCCACGGTATTTTCCGATGACCCCGTGGCCATGGCGGCCAAGTGGGTCGAGGCCGGCTGCCGGCGGTTGCATCTGGTGGACCTGAATGGCGCCTTCGAGGGCAAGCCGGTCAATGGCGAGGTGGTCACCGCCATTGCCAAACGTTATCCCGACCTGCCGATCCAGATCGGCGGCGGCATCCGTTCGCTGGAAACCATCGAGCATTATGTTCGCGCCGGGGTCAGCTACGTGATCATCGGTACCAAGGCGGTGAAGCAGCCGGAGTTCGTTGGTGAAGCCTGTCGCGCCTTTCCCGGCAAGGTCATTGTCGGCCTGGACGCCAAGGACGGCTTCGTCGCCACCGACGGCTGGGCTGAAGTCAGCAATGTCCAGGTAATCGACCTGGCCAAGCGCTTTGAAGCAGATGGTGTCTCCGCGATCGTCTATACCGACATCGCCAAGGACGGCATGATGCAGGGCTGCAACGTCGAAGCCACCGCAGCGCTGGCCAATGCCACTTCGATCCCGGTCATCGCCTCGGGCGGCATTCATAACCTGGGCGATATCCAGAGCCTGCTGAACGCCAACGCCCCTGGCATCATTGGCGCCATCACCGGCCGTGCCATCTATGAAGGCACCCTGGATGTAGCTGAAGCCCAGGCGCTGTGCGACCAGGCCGTTCCACGGTAGGAGCGGCGCCTCGCCGCGAAGATTGCACTCGCTGTTACCCTTGATCTGGAGCCGCCCATGAGCCTCGCCAAACGCATCATCCCCTGCCTCGACGTGGAGAATGGCCGCGTCGTCAAAGGCGTGAAGTTCGAGAATATCCGCGACGCCGGCGACCCGGTGGAAATCGCCCGCCGCTATAACGAACAGGGTGCCGACGAAATCACTTTCCTCGACATCACTGCCACCCATGAAGGCCGCGACACCACCCTGCACACCGTCGAACGCATGGCCAGCGAGGTATTCATTCCGCTGACCGTGGGCGGTGGTGTGCGCACCGTGCAGGATATCCGCAACCTGCTCAATGCAGGCGCCGACAAGGTGTCGATCAACTCCGCCGCAGTGTTCACGCCGGAGTTCGTCGGCGAGGCTGCCGACCGCTTCGGCTCCCAGTGCATCGTCGTCGCCATCGATGCCAAGCGGGTGTCCGCACCCGGCGAGCCGGCACGCTGGGAAATTTTCACCCACGGCGGCCGCAAGCCCACCGGGCTGGATGCGGTCGAGTGGGCGAAGAAGATGGAGGCGCTGGGCGCCGGTGAGATTCTGCTGACCAGTATGGATCAGGACGGCGTGAAGAGCGGCTACGATCTGGGCGTGACCCGCGCCATCAGTGACGCGGTCAATGTGCCGGTAATCGCCTCCGGTGGCGTCGGCAATCTGCAGCACCTGGCCGACGGCGTCCTGCTCGGCGGCGCCGATGCGGTACTGGCCGCCAGCATCTTCCATTTCGGCGAGTTCACCGTCGGCGAAGCCAAGGCCTACATGGCCAAACGCGGCATCGAGATGCGGCTGTAACCCCAGCCGCTCCCACAATTCGAGATCAATTCCGGTACTTGCGCGCCAGCAACGCCTCCAGACTGACCACCTTTACTCCCTCCTCACGCTGCAGCTCAGGCAACCGCTGCTCCAGATATTCCAGCGTCTGCGGATAAGGGTGCCCGATGATCAGCGCACTACCCTGTTTGCGTGCCAGCGTCAGGGCGTGCTGGAAAGCGGCGTCGATGGCCTCAAAGGTGCGCTCATTGTCGAGAAACACGTCCCGCGACAGGTGCCGCACGCCCGCCGCCTCGGCAGCGAAGGCAGCCTGGGTTGCCGCCGAGGTGCGGCTGTCGATAAAGAACAGCCCGCGCGCAGCCAGCACCTGCATCACCCAGTCCATCGCCTGACGGTCGCTGGTCAGGCGGCTGCCCATATGGTTGTTGACCCCCTGAATGGGCACAAAGTTGTTGAGGTTTGCCTGCAGGGTTTGCTCCAGCTTGGCTCTGTCCATATCGGCATACAGACCGCCTGGCCCAATCGCCAGCGCCGCGCCGTTCTCCATGGGCTGATGGAGTATCACTGTCTTGCCGGCGACGGCAGCTTCACTTGCCAGCAGTTGGGCCGCCTGCGTGTGGGGCAGGATAGCCAGTGCCACCGGGGCCGGCAGGGCGATGATGCGCCGGCCGCGGCTCAGGCTGTGCCCCAGATCGTCGATGATGATCCCGATGGCAGGCGTGGATTCCGGCTCGATGACCGCCACCGGCAGTTCCGAAACCGGCTCCGGTTCCGCCGATAGCGGTGCTTGCTCAGGATCAGCATTGCGGGAGTCGGGGCTTGCTGCAGCACTTCGCTCGGCATGCTCCAACGCAAACCAGCGCGCCCGCAGCTCGTCGTAATAGGCGTCGTCCTGCTGGATGACCGCAGCACCCGGCTCCGCCACCTCCACCGCCGGCGGTTCAGCGGAGGCGGCAACTTCCGGCTCATCCGAGTCGCCGCAGGCGGCCAACATCAGCGTCAGCCATGCGGCCATCAATAGACGCGCGGCGGGCCACCGGCCGGGCAAGCGCCTCATCGACGGCGGGTAATATTCAGCCCCTTGAGCAGGTTCAAGGCCTGATTCAACTGGTAGTCAGCATCACGCTCGGCCGTGGCATCCGTAGGGGGTGTACGCAGGGTCGGGGTTTCTTCGCCATTGATATTATTCAGATGGCCGAGCAGATCCGCCTCGCGGTAGCTGGCTTCTTCATCGTTGCGGGTCAGCTGCGCCCGCTCCACGCGAATATCCGGCACGATGCCCTGGGCCTGAATCGACCGGCCATTGGGCGTGAAATAGAGCGCTGTGGTCAGCTTCAGTGCACGATCATTGTTCAGCGGCAATACCGTCTGCACCGAACCCTTGCCGAAGCTGTCGGTCCCCATGATCACCGCCCGCCCACGGTCCTGCAGCGCGCCGGCGACGATCTCCGAGGCCGAGGCCGAGCCGCCGTTGATCAACACCACCATGGGGATATCCTTGCCGGGGTTGGCCGAGGAGGCATTGAAGCGCATCTCGGTATTGGGCAACCGGCCCTCGGTGTAGACGATCAGCCCCTCGGTGAGGAAGGCATCAGCCACTTCCACGGCGGATTGCAGCACGCCACCGGGATTATTGCGCAGATCCATCACGATACCCTTGAGCTCACCCTTGTCAGTCAGGGTCTTGAGACTGCGCCGGACCTCATCGCCCGTATTGTTCTGGAACTGGGTGATACGCAGGTAGGCATAGCCCGGCTCGAGCGTTTCGGTGCGCAAGCTCTTGACCTTGATCACCGCGCGTTCCAGTTGCACATCGAACGGCCGGCCGGCGCCACGTACCAGGGTCAGGGTAATCTTTGAACCAGCCGGTCCGCGCATTCTGTCGACCGCGTCCACCAGGCTCATGCCCTTGACCGGATGATCATCGATCTTGACGATCAGGTCGCCTGGCTCGATACCAGCGCGGGAGGCCGGGGTGTCATCAATCGGTGAGATGACCTTGATGAAACCATCTTCCTGTCCCACCTCGATACCCAGCCCGCCGAACTGACCACTGGTGGTGTCCTGCAGCCCCTGGAAGGCTTCAGGTTCGAGATAGGCCGAGTGCGGGTCCAGCCCTTCGAGCATCCCGCGGATGGCATTCTCCAATAAGGTGGCATCGTCCACCGGCTCGACATAGGAGGTACGAATTCGCTCCAGCACCTCGGTAAAGGTGCGCAGTTCATTGAGCGGAAGCGGGGCCGCAGCTTCCCTGTCCTGAGCCTGTACGGGCATGAAGCCGAGCATGAAGCTCACGCAAGCGATGGACATTTTCTGCACAGCGGTCATCGAATTCTCCAAGTCAAGACGTTGGATCCGTAAAAGATTCCAGCCAGGCCGGAATTTAACTGATGACTTCCGGCCGCACGAAGTCACTCAGCGAACCCCACCACCCCGCAAAGCGCAGCGAGACACTGCAGCATGACCGAGCCCAGGGGATTTTTCAAAGCGTTCTCAACTGGAAAGCATACACCAGGCAGCCGGATCCAGAGCCTGCCCGCGATGACGGATGGAGAAATACAGCGCTGCCTCGCCCAGCCCACCGCTGTTGCCGACGGTGGCAATGGCCTCGCCCGGCTGCACCCAACTGCCGACATCCCGCAGCAGACTCTGGTTGTGACCGTACAGGCTCAGGTAACCGTTGCCGTGGTCAAGAATGAGCAGCAGGCCGGAGCCGCGCAGCCAATCGGCAAAGACCACGCGCCCGCCATGCACAGCGTGCACCTGCGCGCCTTCCCGGGCGCCGATCAACAAACCATCCCACTTGAGCCGGGAATCGGCGCCCCGCTGGCTGCCGAAGCGTGCCCGGATAGGCCCGCTCACTGGCATCGGCAACTTGCCCTTGGCCTGGGCGAAGGGCAGGCTACCGGCCGGCGCCGGGATGCTGGTGATGGCTTCATCGAGCTTCTTGATCAGGGCCGCCAGTTCGGCCCGCTCGCTTTCGCGCCGGGTAATCTGCTGTTGCTGCGACTGGCTGCGCTCACGCAGCCCGGCAAGCACCTGGCTACGCTTTTCACGCTCGGCTTCCAGTTCACCCTGGCGCGCTGCCAGGGCCTGACGGTCCTGCTGCAGCGCGGTCTGCTGGCTGGCGATTTGCGCACTGGCTTCGCGGATCTGCTCAATGGTGTCACTGTAGCGCTCGATCTCTTCGACCCGCGCGCGGCTGACATAGCCGTAATAACGCAGCATGCGGGCAACCCGCGAGGGGTCGTCCTGATTGAGCACCATCTTCAGATAATCCTGCTGCCCGGCCATGTAGGCGGCCCGGACCTGCCGGGCGATCTGGTCCTGCTGGGCCTCGAGCGCCACCTGCAACGCCTCGGCCTGCTGCTGCAGATCCTGCAACCGGCTTTCGCCTTCGCGAATCTGCTGTTCCAGCTCGCCGCTCTCGCGGCGCAATCGGCCGATCTCGCTCTCGCTGTTCTGCAGCTCCTTTTCCAGACCGGAGGCTTCCTGCCTGATCGAGCCGAGCAGCTTCTTCAGCCGGACGATTTCCTGCTCGGCCTGCTTCAACTCCGCCCGGGCCTTTTCCGCATCAGCCGGCTGCGCCGCGGCAGGCAATGCCGGCAGCAGCATCAGGCACAGCAATAATCCCGCCCATGACCGCATGCCCATGGCGGCGTTCAGTTGTGCAGACTGACGATGGAGCGGCCGGTCATTTCCACCGGCTGTTGCAGCCCCAACAGAGTCAGTACCGTGGGCGCCACATCGGAGAGAATGCCGCCATCGCGCATGCTCACCCGGCGCGGGCCAACATACACGAAGGGAACCGGTTCGCAGGTATGCGCGGTGTGAGCCTGGCCGGTGCTGGCATCAGCCATCTGTTCGACGTTGCCGTGGTCAGCGGTGATCAGGGCTTCGCCACCGACCTTGGCCAGTGCTGCCTCGATGCGGCCAATGCAATGATCCAGGCACTCGACCGCCTTGACCGCTGCCTCGAATACACCGGTATGGCCGACCATGTCGCCGTTGGCGTAGTTGACGATGATGGCGTCATAACGCTGCTGTTCGATCGCTTCGACGATGCGGTCGGTCACTTCCGGTGCGCTCATCTCCGGTTGCAGGTCATAGGTAGCGACCTTGGGCGATGGAATCAGGATGCGCTCTTCGCCCTCGAACGGCTCTTCGCGGCCGCCGGAAAAGAAGAAGGTAACGTGGGCGTACTTCTCGGTCTCGGCAATGCGCAGCTGGGTCTTGCCCTGGCTGGCCAGGTACTCACCCAGCACGTTGGTCAGTGCGGATGGCGGGAAGGCGCAGGGCGCCGGAATGTCAGCAGCATATTGGGTGAGCATGACGTAGCCCGCCATGTTCAGCGCGCGCTGGCGAGCGAAGCCATCAAAGTCCGGCTGGACGAAGGCCCGGGTCAATTCACGGGCGCGGTCGGCGCGGAAGTTCATGAAGATCACTGCATCGCCATCCTCCACTCGCACCGGCTCGCCGATGACCGTCGCCTTGACGAACTCGTCGCTCTCGCCGCGCTCATAGGCAGCTTCCAGGCCGGCGGCGGCGGTGGCAGCGCGGAATTCACCCTGACCTTCGGTAATCAGATTGTAGGCAGCCTGGACCCGCTCCCAGCGATTGTCCCGGTCCATGGCGAAATAGCGGCCGATCAGGCTTGCGGTACGGCCCTTGCCCAGACGCTGGTAGGCCTGTTCGAGCAGGACCAGCGACGGCGCAGCGCTTTTCGGGGGCGTATCGCGCCCATCGAGAAAGGCATGCACCTGAATCTGCTCGGCACCGCGACGGGCAGCCAGCTCGACCATGGCGACCAGCTGCTCCTCATGGCTATGCACCCCGCCCGGCGACAGCAGCCCCATGACATGCACGGCGCGACCGGCCTGTACCGCTTTGTCCACCGCCTGACAGATGGTTGGATTGTCGAAGAATTCTCCGTCGGCGATAGCCTTGGTGACCCGGGTGAAATCCTGGTACACCACGCGGCCGGCGCCCAGATTCATGTGACCGACCTCGGAGTTGCCCATCTGCCCGTCCGGCAGGCCGACATCCATGCCCGAACCGGAAACCAGAGTGTGCGGAGCGTTCGCCCATAGACGATCCCAGACAGGGGTGTTGGCGGCCATGATGGCATTGGACTCAGGTGATTCACTGTGTCCAAAACCATCCAGAATCATCAATACCACGGGTTTGGGAGTTGCTGTCATCCGATTAGACTCGCTGTATGAAAGAGGCATGAGAGTGCACTGCCGAGCCCCGGCAGGCGCGCTGGCGCCAGTTTACTTGGCCGACCGCGGTGTGTCATGCACACCGGGAGGTTCTGCCGCCCGACCGGGCTGTGTATACTGGCGGCCTTCAACGGTTCCGGAATCATACATCCATGCAGTTTCTACAGCACCTTATCGAATTCATAGGCAACCATTATTGGCTGACTAGCGCCTTTCTGGTTGTACTTGCGCTGTTGATCATCACCGAAGGCCGCAAGGCGGGCAAAGCCATTACCACCCAGCAGGCCACGGCGCTGATCAACCGGGAGAATGCATTGGTCGTCGATGTGCGGTCGAAGAAAGACTTCGCTGCCGGTCATATCGTCGATTCCATCAACATTCCACAGGATAGCTTCGCCAAACGCATGGTCGAACTGGAGAAGCACAAGGACAAACCGATCATCCTGGCATGCGCCAACGGCCAGCATGCCGGCGCCCTTTCCAAGCAGCTCAAGGCCGCTGGCTACACCCATGTGCACCGCCTGGCACAGGGCGTGGGTGGCTGGCGTTCGGACAACCTGCCTCTGGTAAAGAGTTGACGATATGACTGATATCACCATCTACAGCAGTAATTACTGCCCTTTCTGCATCCGCGCCAAACAGTTGCTGGACAGCAAGGGAGTCAGTTACAACGAGATCCGGGTGGATGGCAAACCCGCAGTGCGTGCCGAGATGGCGCGCCTGGCCGGCCGCACCTCGGTGCCGCAAATCTGGATCAACGACGCGCATGTCGGTGGGTGTGATGAGCTGGTAGCGCTGGAACGCTCAGGCAAACTGGATACAATGCTGGCGGGCTGACTGCCTACCCAAGACCACTGGAATAAAACAAGGACCGAACATGGCTGACGAACAACAGAACAACGCAACCGCCAATGGCGCACAGAGCAACCAGCCTCAGGTGCAGTTCAATCTGCAGCGCATCTACGTCAAGGACCTCTCCTTCGAGTCGCCCAAGGCGCCGGCGGTGTTCCAGAGCCAGTGGAACCCCCAGGTCAACCTCGACCTGAATACCCGCCACACTGAGCTGCAGGATGGCATCCACGAAGTGGTATTGAGCCTGTCGGTCACCGTTACCAACGGCGAACAGGACGTTACCTTCATCGCCGAAGTACAGCAGGCCGGCATCTTTGCCATCAACGGTCTGGATGAGGCTGGCATGCGCCATACTCTCGGCGCCTTCTGCCCGAACATCCTGTTCCCCTATGCCCGCGAAGCGATCGACAACCTGGTACTGCGTGGCAGCTTCCCTCCCCTGATGCTGGCCCCGGTCAATTTCGATGCACTGTTCGCCCAATCCGAACAGCGTCGGGTCGCCGAGGCAGCCGAAGCCGAGGCCTGATTGTCCACTCGCCGGCCCGCTCGCGGCCGGCGACACCCCTTGTCAGCCACCCTGCCATCATCTAAGGTATCTGCCGCTTTCTCCCATCTATGGATGTGCGCATGACCTTGCCCGCTTCACGCCCGCTCTACCTGCTAGCCTTCATTGCCTGCGTGCTGCTGTTGGCGGCGGCGTACTACATGGAATACGTCATGGGGCTGCTGCCCTGCCCGCTGTGCATCGTGCAGCGGTTTGCAATCCTGCTGATCGGCCTGCTTTGCCTGGCCGCAGTACTGCACAATCCGCAGCCCAGAGCCAACCGCAAACGCAGCCTGGCGACCCGCTTCTATGCCGCAGGCGTGCTGCTGTTCGCGATATTCGGTGGTGCCACCGCCAGCCGGCAGATCTGGCTGCAGCATCAGCCTGCCGACCAACTACCGTCCTGCCTGCCCAGCCTCGATTACATGATCGATGTGCTGCCGGTGGTAGAGATGCTCACCCTGTTATTCAGCGGCACCGCCGATTGCGCCAAGGTAACCTGGACCTTTCTCGGCCTGAGCATTGCCGAGTGCACATTGCTGGTGTTTATCACCATGGGCCTGTTCGGTCTGGTACAACTGTTGCGCCGCCAGGACTGACGGCCTACCCCCTACCTCGTAAGTCTTGATACCGCGGCACGGACTGGCCTATTCTGTTGCTCCACGGGAACAGCAATCCCAATCCCGGCTCACAAGGCAAGACGAGGTGGATCATGCTGGAAAGGTGCACAACAGCCCAGGAACGCTGGGGTGGCGTCGACAAGCTCATCGACCGCTGGCTGGCTGAGCGCAGTAAGCTTGTAGAGCACTACATTGCTCTGCGCGACCGCCAGGATCCCGATATCAGCACGCAGCAATTGCTCAATAACTTTTGCAGCTGTCTGGTCGACTATGTATCAGCCGGCCATTTCGCCGTTTATGAACAACTCGTGCGCGGCGCCGAGGAGGCTGGTGACGAGCGCGCTCTGGGCCTGATCCGTCAGGTCATTCCGCGCATCGAGACCATCACCCAGTTCGCTGTCATATTCAACGACTATTATGGCGCCAACACCAAGCGCACGCTCAAGGTGGACGTCATGCACTCACGTCTGATGAAATTGGGCGGCCTGCTGCTGGAGCGTTTCGAATTGGAGGATTGCCTGATCGAAGTGCTGCACACCGCCTATCGCAACACCCACGTCACCGAGACAATGGAGTAATACGTGACCGGTAGAACCGAAGACCAGAAGTCCGCCCGCGTACCAACCCCGCTGCATCTGCTGCAGGTATTGGCACGCACGCTGAACGAGCACCTGGCCGAAGCCTGCACCCAGGCCGAGGCCGATGCCCACAAGGCGCTGGAAAAGCTCGACCGCGAACAAGTGAAGTTGCAAGAGAAGCTCACCGAAGCCCAGCAGAAACTGGCAGCCCGCCAACAGGACGGCGACAAGCCGGTGGAAAAGGTCACCGCCAAGATCGAGGAATTGACCACGGCCATGGCGACCCTGAGCCAATCCCGCGACGAAGCCCAGGACTACATCCGCCAGTTGCAACAGGACGTGCGCCAGACCCTGCGCCTGGCCAAGGGGCTGGATCGGATCGACCTGCAGGTCACCCAGGCCATCGAAAAGCGCGACAATCCCTCCCCCGCGCCCCGCTCCGGCAACCGCCAGACGCCGCGCCGCACCCGCCGCAAGCCCGCTGCAGCGCCAGCTGCGGACCCTGCCGAGTAACGATGCAGTGTCACCGCCGGTTAACCACCGGCGGCGGCATTCTTCTCCATCGATATCACCAACGCCGCCAGGGCATCCAGTCGTGCCTGCTGTTCCGTCCCCGCACACAGCAGCAAGTGAGCCTGGATAGCCGGTTCCGGCGGCACCTCATCCGGCACCAGCGGCTCGCAGCACTGCTGCAGTCGAGCCAGTTGCTGCCACTCCGCTGCCAGCTCGCAATCCTTCACTTGGGAGCGCAACGTGGCGGCACCGGCATCACCGGTCAAGGCACGTCGCACCTGGCGCAGCGGCTCGATTACCCGGTCGCGCCACGGCGTCTGCCGCTCACGCAGCGATTGCCACAATGGCGCGTCCGCACGGACCCCGCGTGCGCCCAGCCAGCAGGCTACCAATAGCAGCAATACATCTTGTCCATCCTCATCCTGCAGCTCCAGCAACAGGGGCTCGACGCCAGGCTGGACGTACAGTCGACCCGCGTATTCGGTCAGCGACAATCGGCCCATCGAAGTCCTCTCCTGTGCGCGGCACACTGATATACTCCGCGCCATGATAAAGATCGAATCCCTGACTCTGCAACGCGGCCCGCTGCGGCTGCTGGAAAACGCCAACCTGACCCTGCACCCCGGCCAGAAAGCCGGCCTGCTCGGCACCAACGGAGCCGGCAAGTCCAGCCTGTTCGCTCTGCTGCGTGGCGAACTGACGCCCGACGCCGGCGACTGTTCGCTGCCGGCGGACTGGCGTATCTCCCATATGCGTCAGGAGATCGAAAACCTCGACCGCCTGGCGGTTGATTATGTGCTTGATGGCGACCAGCGCCTGCGGGCGATCCAGCGCCAACTGGCTGAAGCCGAGCAGCAACAGCAGCCCACCCGCCTCGGTACCCTGTACGCCGAACTGGAAGCCCACGATGGCTTCAGCGCCGATAGCCGCGCACGCACGCTGCTCGCCGGGCTGGGCTTCAGCTCGGCACAGTGCGAGGCGCGTGTCGGGGACTTCTCCGGTGGCTGGCGGATGCGCTTGAACCTGGCCCAGGCGCTGATGTGTCCCTCCGACCTGCTGCTGCTTGATGAGCCGACCAACCACCTGGATCTGGATGCCATTCTCTGGCTGGAAGATTGGCTGAAAAGCTATCAGGGCACCCTGCTGCTGATCTCCCATGACCGGGATTTCCTGGATGCAGTGGTCGAGCATATCGTGCATGTGGAGTCACGCAAGCTGACGCTCTATCGAGGCGGCTACAGCCAGTTCGAGCGCACCCGTGCCGAACGTCTCAGCCAGCAACAGGCGGCCTTCGAGAAGCAGCAGGCCCAGCGCGAACATATGCAGAAATACATCGCCCGGTTCCGCGCCCAGGCGACCAAGGCTCGTCAGGCGCAAAGCCGTCTCAAGGCATTGGAACGGATGGAGTTGCTCGGCCCGGCGCACATCGACTCGCCCTTCAACTTCAGCTTCCGCGAGGCGGACAGCCAATCCAATCCGTTGCTGGATCTGCACGACGCCACACTGGGCTACGCCGGCACGGCCATTCTGCAGCACGTCAAGCTGCAGTTGGCCCCAGGCGCGCGCATCGGCATCCTTGGCCCGAACGGGGCCGGCAAATCGACGCTGATCAAAACCCTCGCAGGCAGCCTGCCGCTGATCGCCGGCGAGCTGAAGACCGGCGAACACCTGGCTATTGGCTATTTCGCCCAGCATCAGTTGGACAGCCTCGACCCGGAGGCCAGCCCGCTGCTGCACCTGGCACGCATCGCGCCGCAGCAGCGCGAACAGGAGCTGCGCAACTTTCTCGGCGGTTTCGACTTCCATGGCAGCCGCGCCGAGGAGCCCGTGCTGCATTTCTCCGGCGGTGAAAAAGCGCGGCTGGCCCTGGCGCTGATCGCCTGGCAGAAACCCAACCTGTTGTTGCTGGATGAGCCCACCAACCACCTGGACATGGAAATGCGCCATGCCCTGACCGTGGCGCTGCAGAATTTCGAGGGCGCCATGTTGCTGGTGTCCCACGACCGGGCGCTGATCCGCGACACCACGGATGAACTCTGGCTGGTGGCGGACGGCCGACTGACAACCTATGCCGAGGACCTCGACAGCTACACCCGCTGGCTTGCTCAGTTCCGCCAGCAGCAGGCGCAAGCCGGTGCCGATAACGCATCGCAAGCTGCGCCCAAGGTGGATGCCAAGGTTCAACGCCGGCTGGCGGCAGAGCAGCGCCAGCGCCTTGCACCGCTGAAGAAGGCAGCCGACAAGCTGGAGCAGCAGCTCGAAGCCGCCCAGCAGCAGATGCAGGAAATCGAAACCGCACTGGCCGACACCGAGCTCTACAGCGATGCCCACCGGGGTCGACTCAAGGAACTGCTGGCGAAGCAGGCCGGCTGCCGCCAGCGTATCGACGACCTGGAACTGCAGTGGCTCGATGCCCATGAAGCACTGGAGCAGCTGCAGGCGGAGTTGGCCGAATCATGAGCAAGCAACCATGACCCTGTGGATCGATGCCGACGCCTGCCCTCGCCCGGTACGCGACGTCATGCTGCGCGCAGCCCGGCGCCGGGAGCTGCAGCTGGTACTGGTGGCCAATAGCGCGCTGGGCCTGGCGCCTGCGCCGGGTGTGCGTCAGGTGGTGGTGCCGGGCGGCGCCGACGTGGCCGACCTTTATATCATCGAACATGCCGAGCCCGGGGACTTGGTGGTTACCGCTGACATTCCCCTGGCTGATGGCTTGGTCAGCCGCGGCATCACCGCAATCAATCCGCGCGGCGAAATCTATGACCAGAGCAGCATCGGCGAACGCCTCGCCGTGCGCAACCTGATGGATGAGCTACGCGGCGCCGGCCTGGCCGGTCGTGGCGGGCCAGCCCCGTTCAGCGACAAGGACAAGCAATCCTTCGCCAATGCCCTGGACCGGTTGCTGGCCAAGGGGCTGGGCAAGTAGCGCCCCGCCCTACTCTTTCAATTCACACAGACAAGCCACCGTATCCTGCTGGGTGATATTCACCGACCGCCCTTGCAGCAGCGCCCGTATTACCGGCTCGACGAAACTGCTGTCGCTGTTGCAGCTGGTGCCATCGCTATAGGGGCCGACATAGGCCAGCTTGCCCTCGGCATCCCAGATCGCCAGCGCCGGGCCACCCGGCCAATCGGACCAGCCCTCTGGCATCGGCCAGAACGGCAACCCAGCCAGCACGCCCTCAACTGCCGCCCGACTGCCGCTGCGGACAAAACGCACCCCTTGGGCACTGAACCGTCGAGTCATGTCCGCAATATAGGCCTCATGCCCGGCATTGCAGGGACACCCAGCCTGCCATACATGCATCACCTGGATCCGCCCCGGAGCAAAGGGCGGACTCACCTGCGCCGCGGCAAAATGCGCCGGCCTTTCAAAAGTACGATTGTGATAACCGTCGAACCACCACCAGGCCCAGACCAGAGCCGCCGCCCAGGTCATTCCCAAGACTGCCAGCAGTCCCCGTCGCAAAAAAACCATGCAACCCTCTCATCGCTGCCTATACTCCGAACCGAGGATGAATAGTGGCGTATAGCTATTCCGGTTCTGCCAACCTACGCACATCCTGCGAAGGTCGCACTTTAACCTATTCCCGGGGCACATTAATCTGCGTAGTTCACGCAGGATAACCTCCGGATTGGGACGGTCCGCATCGCGGACAAGGATCATCCCGCTTTATGCAAACCGACATGAACACATTTTCCCTGGCTCTGGCGTTGGTGCTGGTCACGCTGGTAATGACCCTGGTGCTGATCATGGCCGCCTGGCATTCCGGTAGTGGACAAGGATTACGGCACTGGGCGCTGGGCAACCTGGCCCTGACCATGGGGTTGGTGCTGGACATCGGCCAAGGTTTGCTGCACCACAATATTTCGCAGATCCTGGCTGCCGGCTTGATGGTGTTGGGTTTGGGGGTGATCTGGCTTGGCGTGCGTGCGTTCAAAGGCTTGAGCCAGCCCCAGGCCGGGCCGATCCTGTTGGCACTGCTGATGGTGCTGGTACTCGGATACTTCCACTACGTGCACGACAGTGTTGCCGCCCGGCTGACAGCCACCGGCCTCTGCCTGGGCGGGCTCTGTCTGCTGTCAGCGCGCGAGCTGCTGGTGGCGGCGGCCACACCGCTGCGCCGGGCTTACTGGTTCACCGGCGGCATCATGCTGTTGAGCGGTCTCGGCCTGCTGGCGCGCGCCGCCACCGGCTTGCTCGGCCCGCTGCTGCAAATCGATGTCAGCGACGAGATCATCCAGCCGGTGACCCTGCTGGGTGTCATGGTGGGACAGATCGGCATGGCCGGCGGCTTCATCCTCATGACGCACTACCGCACCATCATGGCGCTGCAGCAACTGTCCGAGCACGATGCGCTGACCGGCACGTTGAACCGCCGCAGTATGCACGATCAGGCGCAATGCCGGCTCGATGTGTTGCGCCAACAGGGTCAGCCGGCCACCCTGATCATGATCGACGCCGATCATTTCAAGCGCATCAATGACGAGTTCGGCCACCAGACCGGCGACGCAGTGCTCTGCCACCTGGTGACGCGCATCCGTCTGCACATGCGCAGCAATGATCTGCTGGGCCGTTTCGGTGGCGAGGAGTTCGTGGTGTTGCTCCCCGGACTGAACGCCAAAACGGCGGCCGATGTGGCCGAGCGTATCCGCCTGGCGGTCAACAACCACAGCGATCATATTTCCGATCAGCCGGTGATGCTCAGTATCAGTCTCGGCGTGGCCGGCACCGATCTGCAGGGCCACGATTACACGGCACTGGTGGCGGCAGCCGACGCGGCGTTGTACCGGGCCAAAGCGCTGGGTCGCAACCGAGTCGAAGTGTGCACCGAAGCCGATGCCCCTCAGCGCGACAAGATGGCCCTACGTTTACTGTCCCAATTCCGTCATAATCTCGACGTATAAGGAAGGCCTGAGCATTCATCGGGCTGGATCTACCGCACCCGCCCAGGTCCGCCCGTCCCGGTCTTCCAAGTCACTCATCAGACCGGTGTTCCGACACCTTGGGAGTTACAGTGAACCAGCCCGTCAATCGTCCCTTTCCGTTGTCCCGCATGCGCCGCTCGCGCAAGGATGCCTTTTCCCGCCGCCTGATGCGCGAAACCCGGCTGAGCACCGATGACCTGATCTACCCGGTGTTCGTGCTCGAGGGCGCCGGTCAGCGCGAGCCAGTGGCCTCCATGCCGGGTGTCGAGCGGCTATCGATCGACCTGTTGCTGGAAGAGGCTGCCGAGCTGGTCGACCTGGGGATCCCGGCGGTGGCACTGTTCCCGGTGACCCCCACCTCGGCCAAATCGCTGGACGCTGCCGAGGCGTGGAACCCGGAAGGACTGGCCCAGCGCGCCACCCGAGCGCTGAAACAGCAGTTCCCGGAACTGGGCGTAATCACCGACGTCGCCCTTGATCCCTTCACCACCCATGGCCAGGACGGCATCATCGATGAACAGGGTTACGTGCTGAACGACATCACCGTCGAGGCGCTGGTCAAGCAAGCGTTGTCCCATGCCGAGGCTGGTGCCGACATCGTCGCACCTTCGGACATGATGGACGGGCGTATCCGCGCGATTCGTGAAGCGCTGGAAACAGCCGGTCAGATCAACACGCGCATCCTGGCCTATTCAGCCAAGTATGCGAGCGCCTATTATGGTCCGTTCCGCGATGCGGTAGGCTCGGCCAGCAATCTGGGCAAGGCGGATAAGGCTACCTACCAGATGGACCCGGCCAACAGCGACGAGGCATTGCATGAGGTGGGCCAGGACCTGGCCGAGGGTGCCGATATGGTCATGGTCAAGCCGGGCATGCCCTATCTGGATATCGTTCGCCGGGTCAAGGATGCGCATCAGGTGCCGACCTTCGTCTACCAGGTCAGCGGTGAATATGCGATGCATCAGGCCGCAATCGCCAACGGCTGGCTCAGCGAGGCGGTCATCATGGAATCGCTGACCGTTATCAAGCGCGCCGGCGCCGATGCCATTCTCACCTATTACGCAAAATATGCTGCGCAACAACTGCGCGGGCAGAAATAATCTGTAGAGGACATCATGCGGGACACCAACGAGACCGAATTGCCGATCGAATCCACCGCCGGGGAGCCTACCCCGATCACCGCGGCCCGCCGTCCAGCCGCAGTGCCGGCTACCATCGCCCCACCGGAGCCGGTGGAAGAGACCGTGCCAGCCGCGGATATCAATATACCCGAGCTGTATATTCATCGCGAGTTGTCCCAACTGCAATTCAACATCCGGGTGCTGGAACAGGCGCTGGATGAATCCTACCCGTTGCTGGAGCGGCTCAAGTTCCTGTTGATCTTCTCCAGCAACCTGGATGAGTTCTTCGAGATCCGCGTCGCCGGCCTGAAGAAACAGATCACCTTCGCCCGCGAGCAGACTGGCCCCGACGGGCTGCAGCCGCAGCAGGTGCTGAGCAAGATCAGTGAGATCGCGCACCAGGAGGTCACCCGCCAGTATTCGATACTCAACGATATTCTGCTGCCAGAGCTGGCCCGGCAGAAGATCCGCTTTATCCGGCGGCGCCAGTGGACACCCAAGCAGACGCTCTGGGTGCGCCGCTTTTTCCGTGATGAGATCGTACCGATCATCAGCCCTATCGGACTGGATCCGACACATCCTTTCCCGCTGCTGGTGAACAAGAGCCTGAACTTCATCGTCCAGCTGGAGGGCATCGATGCCTTTGGCCGTGATTCCGGTCTGGCGATCATCCCGGCACCGCGCTCACTGCCGCGCCTGATCCGCGTCCCCGATGAGCTCTGCGAGGACGGCGACAACTTCGTGTTCCTGTCGTCGATGATTCACGCCCATGCCGATGATCTGTTCCCCGGTATGAAGGTGCGCGGTTGCTACCAGTTCCGTCTGACCCGCAACGCCGATCTGATCGTCGATCCCGACGAAGTGGATGACCTGGCCCGCGCCCTGCGCGGCGAGCTGCTGTCGCGCCGCTATGGCGATGCAGTGCGCCTGGAGGTAGCCGACAACTGTCCCAAGCCGCTGTCGGACTTTCTACTCAAGCAGTTCGGCCTCAGCGAATCGGAACTCTACGAGGTCAACGGCCCGGTCAACCTGACCCGTCTGTTCTCGATCACCGGCATGGACAGCCATCCCGAACTGCAATTTCCGCCGTTCAGCCCGGGCATCCCCAAGCTGCTGTCCAGTGCCGACAACCTGTTCCAGGCCATTCGCAAGCAGGACATCCTGCTGCTGCACCCCTACGAATCCTTCAGCCCGGTGGTGGATCTGCTGCGTCAGGCCGCCCAGGACCCCAACGTGCTGGCGATCAAGCAGACGCTGTACCGCACCGGTGCCAACTCGGAGATCGTCAACGCGCTGGTCGAGGCCGCGCGCAACGGCAAGGAAGTCACCGTGGTGATCGAGCTGCGGGCGCGTTTCGATGAAGAGTCCAACCTGCAACTGGCCAGCCGCCTGCAGCAGGCCGGCGCGGTGGTTATCTACGGCGTGGTCGGTTTTAAGACCCACGCCAAGATGATGTTGATCCTGCGCCGTGAGGACAAGGACCTGCGCCGCTATGTGCACATGGGCACCGGTAACTACCACGCCGGCAATGCACGTCTGTACACCGACTACAGCATCCTGACCTCGGATCTGGCGATGACCGAGGACGTGCACAAGCTGTTCAACCAGCTGATTGGCATGGGTAAGGCGCTGCGCATGAAGAAATTGCTCCAGGCACCCTTCACCCTGAAGAAGCGCCTGCTGGAGTTGATCAATCGTGAGGCGCTGGCAGTTCAGGCCGGCAAACCGGCGCACATCATCATCAAGGCCAACGCCCTGACCGATGCCAAGGTGATCAAGGCGCTATACAAGGCATCGCAGGCTGGAGTGAAGATCGAGCTGATCATTCGTGGCATGTGCTGCCTGCGCCCGGGCATTCCCGGGGTCTCACATAACATCAGCGTACGCTCGATCATCGGCCGCTTCCTGGAGCACAGCCGGGTTTATTATTTCCTCGGAGAGGGCAACGAGCAGGTGTGGATGTCGAGTGCCGACATGATGGAGCGCAACCTGGACCACCGGGTGGAAACCTGCTTCCCGCTGGAAGGCAAGAAGCTGATCACCCGCGCCCGGCAGGAGTTGCAAGTGCATCTGGCTGATAACACCCATGCCTGGATACTGCAGCCCGACGGCAGCTACACCCGCTGCACTCCGACCGGAAACCAGCTGTCCCGCAGCGCGCAAAGCACGCTGCTGGAGAAGCTGGCCAACTCGCCTCAGCGTACCGTCAGCGTATAACCGATCTTCGCCCAGTACCGCGCTTCCTGAGCGAAGTCGGCCTGGGTGAGCGGGTTGGCCTTCAGCCAGCCCGCCGGGAAGCGCAAGGTCAGCTGCTTGGCTCTGGCGGTCACCTCCAGCTCCGGCATTTCCTGATACCCGCGAATATGGTGATAGAGGATTGCCAGCCGCAGCAGCATGCACAGACGCCGCAGTGGCGGGCCTTCCTCACCCAACTCGGTCATGCGGTCCTCGCCTGGCAGGTTGCGCCGGTGGCCGCGCACCAACAGGGACATGTGCAACTGTTCCTGTCGCGAGAAACCGGGCAGGTCAGCGTGTTCGATCAGGTAGGCGCCATGCTTGTGGTACTGGCTGTGGGCAATGTCCATGCCCACCTCGTGCACCCGCGCCGCCCAACGCAGCAGGTCGGCATGCTTGCTGTCGGTCAGACCCCAGGATTCGGCTACTTTGCCAAGCAGACTCAGCGCCTTGCTCTCAACCCGGGCTGCCTGTTCAGTATCCACATGACAGCGCTCGACCAGGGCGGTCAAGGTCCGCTCGCGTACGTCCTCATGTTCCCGCCGGCCGAATATCTCGTACAGCACGCCTTCGCGCAGCGCGCCTTCGGAATGCTCCATGCACTGCACATCCAGGGCGTCGAACAGGGCTTCGAGGATCGCCAGTCCCGAGGGCAGGATGGGGCGCCGGTCAGCCTTGAGACCGGGCAGGTCCAGCTTGTCCACCTGACTGGCCTTGAGCACCTTACGCTTGAGCCACTGCAGCCCCTCGCGGGTCACCTCGCCGTCGGTCAGGCCACCGCCACGCAGGCACTGGCCGATGGCGCGGATGGTGCCGGAGGCGCCCACCGCTTCCTGCCAGCCCAGGCGCTGGATGCTCTGCTCGATCGGCATGAGTTCAAGTCGCGCGGCGGTATATGCCCGGGCATAGCGGGCGGGAGAAATACGCCCATCGGCAAAGAATTGCTGGCCGAAGGAAACGCACCCTATATGGAGGCTTTCACGCAATATCGATTCGAAGCGCTCGCCGACAATGAATTCGGTACTGCCCCCGCCGATATCCACCACCAGTCGCTTGCCCGCATCGTCGGCCAGCGTATGAGCCACACCGAGATAGATCAGTCGGGCTTCTTCGCGCCCGGAAATAACATCCACCCGGTGCCCGAGTACGTCCTTCACCCGGTTGATGAAAACATCACGGTTGCGCGCCACCCGCAAGGTATTGGTCGCGACGATACGCACCGCACCGGCCGGCAGCCCATTGATCAACTGGGCAAAGCGGCGCAGACAATCCAGTCCGCGCTGCATGGCTTCTTCGTTCAGAATGCCCTGCTCATCCAGGCCGGCCCCGAGTTGCACCTTCTCGCCGAGCCGTTCGAGTATTCGTATCTCGCCGTGGTCCACCCTCGCCAGCACCATATGGAAGCTGTTGGACCCCAGATCAATGGTCGCTACCAGCGGAAAATCCCCGAGCTCTGTCTGCGCCATGCATATCCCCTGTATGTCGTAGGGAGAATTTTACCTGCCAATCGCTGGTATGTCCGCATGCTGCGACAACATGGTGGTGATCACGCGGAGGCGACCACGCGTTTCACAGTTGCGCAGGGTGATGCTATCATCCTTTGCATTGCACCTAGCGAACCTTTCCCTGGAGAAACTCATGAGTGATTTGATCGTGCACGTCACCGACGGCAGCTTCGAAGCCGAAGTGCTGAAGGCCGACGGCCCCGTTCTGGTTGATTATTGGGCTGAATGGTGTGGTCCGTGCAAGATGATTGCCCCCGTTCTGGACGATATCGCCCGGGACTACGAAGGCAAGCTCAAGATCTGCAAGCTGAATATCGATGAGAACGCCAATACCCCGCCGAAATATGGCGTACGCGGTATTCCCACACTCATGCTGTTCAAGGACGGCAATGTGGAAGCCACCAAGGTGGGCGCCCTGTCCAAGTCCCAACTGGCCGCTTTCCTCGACAGCAATATCTGAGCTACCCGGCATCCCCGGTCTACCGGGGATGCATTTTTCTTTCCCCTGGTTATAGACGTCACCGCGCAGCGGTGCTAGATTTGCATTCCAACTCCCTGTCGCACCCTGCGGCAATTGGCTTCCCTACTTGCCAAATTCATCGCCCCATCCCATATGGCGGCTGTTTACTAACCCCGTCCTGCCGAAAGACGCCACAACTCACCGAACCTATGAACCTGACTGAACTCAAGCAAAAACCTATACCCGAACTGCTGGAAATCGCCGACCAGATGGGCCTGGAAAACATGGGCCGATCGCGCAAACAGGATGTGATCTTCGGCATTCTGAAGAAGCATGCCAAGAGCGGCGAAGACATCCACGGCGACGGCGTGCTGGAAATTCTGCAGGATGGTTTCGGTTTTCTGCGCTCAGCCGATTCGTCGTACCTGGCCGGCCCCGATGACATCTACGTGTCGCCCAGCCAGATTCGCCGTTTCAACTTGCGCACCGGCGATTCCATTTCCGGCAAGATCCGCCCACCGAAGGATGGTGAGCGCTACTTTGCGCTGTTGAAGGTCGACTCGATCAACTTCGACCGCCCGGAAAACACCAAGAACAAGATCCTGTTCGAAAACCTGACCCCCCTGTTCCCTGATGATCGTCTGAAGATGGAAGCCGGCAACGGTTCCACCGAAGACCTGATGGCGCGGATCATTGATCTGTGCGCCCCGATCGGCAAGGGTCAGCGCGGTCTGCTGGTAGCACCGCCGAAGGCCGGTAAGACCTTGATGTTGCAGAACATCGCCTCGAACATTGCCCGTAATAATCCCGAGTGCCACCTGATCGTCCTGTTGATCGATGAGCGCCCGGAAGAAGTGACCGAAATGCAGCGCACCGTACGCGGTGAAGTGGTTGCCTCGACCTTCGATGAGCCGCCGAGCCGTCACGTACAGGTCGCCGAGATGGTGATCGAGAAGGCCAAGCGCCTGGTTGAGCACAAGAAAGACGTGATCATCCTGCTCGACTCCATTACCCGCCTGGCTCGTGCCTACAACACCGTCATCCCCAGCTCCGGCAAGGTGCTGACCGGTGGTGTCGATGCCCACGCCCTGGAAAAGCCCAAGCGTTTCTTTGGCGCTGCGCGGAACATCGAGGAAGGCGGTAGCCTGACCATTATCGCCACCGCACTGGTCGATACCGGCTCGAAGATGGATGAAGTGATCTACGAGGAATTCAAGGGCACCGGCAACATGGAGATCCACCTGGATCGCAAGATTGCCGAGAAGCGTGTCTTCCCTGCCATCAACATCAACCGCTCCGGCACCCGTCGCGAAGAATTGCTGACCAGCGAAGACGAGCTGCAGCGCATGTGGATTCTGCGCAAGATCTTGCACTCCATGGATGAAATCGCTGCTATTGAATTCCTGCTCGACCGCCTGAAAGATACCAAGACCAACGACGAATTCTTCCTGTCGATGAAGCGCAGCAAGAACTGACCCGGCTGGAAGCGGCACGTTGCAAACGGCAAGCCGGCCTCGCAGGCTTGCCGTAGTTCCACTGCCTGCAGCACCCAGCAGTCGGATGCCGCACTCCACACCCCATTCACGGGCGGCGGCTGGGTATCCATCAGCTCGCCGCTTGAAGCTTGAGGCTTGAAGCTGCCATGCAATATTCCGATCTTCGTGATTTCATCAAGGGCCTGGAACAGCGCGGTGAACTGAAGCGCATCCAGACACCCGTCTCCCCCATCCTGGAAATGACCGAAGTCTGCGACCGTACCCTGCGCAAGGGCGGCCCGGCGCTGCTGTTCGAAAACCCCACCGGTTTCGACATGCCGGTGCTCGGCAACCTTTTCGGCACCCCCGGGCGGGTGGCACTGGGCATGGGCGCCAATGACGTCAGCGAGCTGCGGGAGATCGGTAAACTGCTGGCCTACCTCAAGGAACCCGATCCGCCGAAGGGGCTGAAGGACGCCTGGTCCAAGCTGCCGCTGGTGAAGAAGGTCATCTCCATGGCGCCCAAGGTGGTACGCGACGCGCCCTGCCAGGCCACCGTGATCGAAGGCGATGACGTGGACCTGTCGCAGATCCCAGTGCAGACCTGCTGGCCCGGCGATGCCGGTCCGCTGATCACCTGGGGGCTGGTGGTTACCCGCGGGCCGAACAAGGATCGACAGAACCTGGGCATCTATCGCCAGCAGGTGATCGGCCGCAACAAGGTAATCATGCGCTGGCTGAGCCATCGGGGCGGCGCGCTGGACTTTCGCGAGTGGTGCGAGAAGCACCCCGGCGAGCCCTTCCCGGTAGCGGTAGCGCTGGGCGCCGACCCGGCGACCATCCTCGGGGCGGTGACGCCGGTGCCTGATACCTTGTCCGAATATGCCTTTGCCGGCCTGCTGCGCGGTCAGCGTACCGAACTGGTCAAGTGCCGTGGCTCCGAGCTGCAGGTACCGGCCGGTGCGGAAATCGTGCTCGAAGGGGTGATTCACCCCGGCGAGATGGCCGACGAAGGCCCCTTTGGGGATCACACCGGTTACTACAACGAGGTGGACAGTTTCCCGGTGTTTACCGTGGAGCGCATCACCCAGCGGGAAAAACCGATCTATCACAGTACCTACACCGGCCGGCCGCCAGATGAACCGGCAGTGCTGGGCGTGGCGCTGAACGAGGTGTTCGTACCGATCCTGCAAAAACAGTTTCCGGAGATCACCGACTTCTACCTGCCGCCCGAGGGCTGCTCCTACCGCATGGCGGTAGTGTCCATGAAGAAGCAGTACCCTGGCCATGCCAAGCGGGTGATGCTCGGCGTGTGGAGCTTCCTGCGCCAGTTCATGTACACCAAGTTCGTCATCGTGGTGGACGATGATATCAATGTGCGCGACTGGAATGACGTGATCTGGGCTATCACCACCCGCATGGACCCCAAGCGCGATACCGTGATGATCGACAACACACCGATCGATTACCTCGACTTCGCCTCGCCGGTCTCCGGCCTGGGCAGCAAGATGGGCCTGGATGCCACCAACAAGTGGCATGGCGAAACCACCCGCGAATGGGGCACGGCGATCACCCAGGACCCGGCCGTGAAGCAGCGGATCGATGCCATCTGGTCGGAATTGGGAATAGATTGATGAAAGTGACTCTTCAGCCTTCGGGGCATGTAATCGAGCTGTTGCCCGGCGAGCGCATCATCGATGCCGCCCGCCGCCTGGGCTTCGATGCACCGCAGAGCTGTCGCAACGGCAATTGCCATATCTGCACCGCCAACCTGATCAGCGGCCGGGTACTGCAACACGGCACCGAGCGCCGCGGTGGCGAGCTGTTCACCTGCATTGCCGAGCCGCTGGAAGATTGCGTCGTACAGTGGGACAACGTCCTCGCGCCGGACGAGCTGCCGCTGCGCAGCCTGGCCTGTCAGGTGCTGGATATCCAGGATCTGGGCGGCGATGTCTGCCGGCTGCTGCTGCGCACACCGGCCGGCAAGCCCCTGCGCTACCATGCCGGGCAGTATCTGCTGCTGGAGCGCTTCGATGGCGAGCTATCGGCCTTCTCCATCGCCTCGGCGCCCCATGAAGAACGGCTGCTGGAATTGCATATTCTGGTTCGTGAGCAGAATACCGTCACGCTGGTGGAGCATATCCGTCAGCAGGGCATCGCCCGCATCAAGGCGCCCTTGGGTGACAGCTGCCTGCCGCGCCTGCCACAGCGCCCGCTGGTGCTGATTGCCGCCGGTACCGGTCTGGCGCAGATACAGAGCCTGACCCAATACTGCCTACAGCAAGGCTTCATCCAGCCGATTCACTTGTACTGGGGAGTCCGCCAGCCCGAGGACTTCTACCAGGCGCCGCATTGGGATCATTGGCAGCAGCAAGCCAATGTCTATCTGCACAAAGTAGTCAGCGATGCACCGGACTGGAGCGGTCGCCAGGGCATGCTGCCCGAGGCAGTATGTGAGGATCTGGCCGAGCTGGGGGGTTACGAGTTCTTCCTGTGCGGCTCGCCAGCAATGGTCTACGGCACGCTGGATGCTCTGCTGGCTGCTGGGGCAGTGGAGCAGCAGATCCATTCGGATGTGTTTGCCTATGCCCCGCGCGAGGCGTTGCCGGTAGAGCCGAACTAACTCGCCGGCAGCTTTTCGGCCAGGGAAGGCAAGACCGAAAAGCTTCGCGGCCAAGGCCGCTCCCACAAGAAGCACTCCGTTACAACAGCGCTTTCCCCGGCTGCGGCAGTTCTGGCAGATCATTCACCATCAGCGCAAACCCCTGACGCAGCATCTGCTGGCTGGCCTGGTGCTCACCCATGTGCTCCAGCAGCCTGACCAGCTCGGCGCAGGTCTGAATATCCCGGCGGCTGGCGAAGCTGGCTTCCAGATACTCCCGCGCCTTGCCCCACAAGCTGTTACGCAACGACAACCGCCCCAGCGCCAGTAGCAGGGTGGCGTCATGGGGATGATCCGGCAACCATTGCTCTGCGGCAGCCAGCTGGCGCGCCGGGTCGGCACCGCGTACCAGGCCGTAGATATGCACCAGACGATCGTTGTAGCTGTGCGTCAGCGCTTCGCGCAGGGTCTTTTCCGCATGCACCTCAGCCCCGGAAGCACGCAGCTGCAAGCAATAGGTCTCGATCAGCGCCACATCCTGCCGGTGCGGTTTGGGCAAACGCTCCCAGACACTGCTGACCGGGTTGGCTTCCCCGTCGGGCAGCCGCTGGCCACGCTGCCCGGCCTGGCTCAGCAGGGCGATGTAGACCTGACGCTCCAATGCCTGCTGATCCGCCTCACCGTATAGCTGGTGCCGACGTAGTTCCGGCAGCAGCTGTTCCAGCCGCTCCCAGTCTTCCAGGCGCAGATACAACTGGCCCATCAGTTTCAGCGCATACAGATGCTTGGGATGCTCCTTGCGGACCCGGGTCAGGGTTGCCAACGCCTGCTCCAGCTGACCGCGCGCCATCTGCAGTTGCGCCTGGGTGACGGCAATGGCGACATCGGCGTTGGGGGTGGTCTCATAGGCTTCGCGCAGCAGGTTATCGGCTTCGCGGTAATCTTCCAGCTCGTGGGCCGCGCGTGCCGCCGCCAGATAATTGATCAATGGCTGTTCGGCATGCGGCGCGGCGCGGCGCAACAGCCGCAGACTGTTGGACCAGTGGCCTTCGGCAAACTCCAGCAGCCCACGGGTAGTCACCTGGCTGGCACGGCGACTGCGGTTGCGCCGGGACCAGGGATTGACCCGGCGACTGGAGGCGTTGATCAGCCGCACCAATGCGCGCAGCAGCGCCAGCAGCAGCCACAGCGCCAGCACGAAGGCCAGGCCGACCCAGATGCTGGTCTCGATGGACATGTTGCGCCAGGCAATCAGCAGATAGCCTGGGTCCTCGGCAACCGCCATACCCAGCAGGGCGGCGATCAGCACCACTACCAGCACGGCGATGTAGCTTTTACTCATCAGCGCTTTCTCCCCTGCTGGCGGGCGCATTGCGGCTCTGGATATAAGCCGCCAGACCCTGCTGCAGCGGCGCCAGATCCGGCGCGATGATGGTGATGCGCTGCTCGGCCAGTTGCTGCAGCCGGTTCTGCATCGCCCGCACCTGCGGGTTGTCCAGTTCGAAGAACTGCTCCAGCATGCCGCTGGCGTGTTCCAGGCTGTCGCGGTAGATATCGCCCTCGCCGCGCAGCACTGCCCACTGAGCTTGCTCCAGCGTCAGTTGCAGGGTGCGGCGGATACGCTGCATCTCCGCTTCGTCAAGCAGCGGGGTGATGACCTTGCCGCGCTGGAAGTCGACCCGCACATAGCGCTCCAGGCGCATCAGCATGCGTTCACCGCGGGTGCGGCGGGCCAGGCGATCCTCGAACTCCTCTTCGGGCGTCACCTCATCAGGATCGAATACCGGCACCGGCAACGCGGTCAGATTGGCCACCTGGTCGTGCAGCGCCGCCAGCTTGAGATATAAACCGGAGCGGTCCACCACCGGCAGTGCCTCCAGTTCGGTCTGGTAGCGGGCCAATTGTTCGCGCACGGCAAACACGCCGCTATCGGGCTGGGCCTGCAGGATATGATCCACCGCTTCCAGCAACTGTCGCGCCGAGGTCACGTCCTGGGCCGCCAGCAGCCGCAGGGAGGCCAGGCGCAGCAGATACTCAGCCTCGGCCAGCTTCCAATCCGCCCGGGCATCACCCTGCAACGTATCCAGCCGTTGATTGAGGGCCTGCTGGCTGCGCTGCATGTCTGCCGTCAGACGCCGCAGCTGTTGCCACTCCTCGCTCGTCGGCAGCCCGGCCAGCCGCTGTTCAGCGCTGCGCTGATCCTGGCGCTGGGTATTGCGCAACTCGGTAAGCTGGTTATTCAACTGCTGCTGTTGGCCCTGCGCCAGCTGCTGGGTCTGATACCACTGCCAGCCGGACAGGCCCAGGGCAGCCAGGCCCACCAGCAGCGCGAGTATGGACACACCGCGCCCACCACCTTTGCCCGAGCCATGCTTGTCTCGCGAACGCGGCGAGGTCGGCGGTGGCGTCGCTCCGCTGCCGGTCACCTGGTCGCGCTTGTCCGATGTGCCGGCGCTCGTTTGTACCGGCGGCGTCACGGTAGTGTCGGTGGCAGGTTCGCCGGTGCCCTGATTATTGTCTTTAGTCGGTTCCACGCGTTTCCCCTTATGGCGTGAGCGGATGCGCCGTCACAGCTGCCAATACACTGTCATCATCTGCCCCTTGGCAAACGATAACATCTGTACAGCCCAGCTCGCGGGCCAGTCTGGCCACCCGCGCTCCCGGTACCCAGCATCGCCAATGGCGCTGCTGTTCCCATGTCGTTCCGGCCGCGCGCTGCCAATGCTGCAGCGCCTGACCACTGAGTATCACTATTGCCCTCGCGCCCTGCTCGGCCGCCACGGCAAGATCCTGCGCCAGCGTCGCTGGCATGTTGCGCTCGTAAAGCTCCAGCAGATCCACCCGGCCACCTGCGTCACGGATGGTTGCCGCCAGATGCTCACGCCCGCCTACCCCGCGCCAGATCAGCACACGCAGATCCGGCAGACTCAACAATCGCTGCCAGGCCGGCAGACGCAGCAGCGCTTCACTGTCCTGGCCATCCAGCGGGATTTGCACCGGCAGGCCGTAATCTTCCAGCACCGCCGCGGTTCCCGCGCCCACCGCAAACCACTCGATGGCGGCTGGCGGTTGCGGCCACAGCGCATCCATTCGCTCCAATCCCAGCCGCGCTGCGACCGGGCTGACCACCATCACCGCGTGGTAGCGGTCCAGTTCCAGCATCAGGCTGCGCTGGGCGCCGGTTTCCGCCTGCGGATCGATCTGCAGCAGTGGCAGGCTGACGGTGGTAACGCCCTGTGCCTGCAGACGCCCGGCGAGGCGGCGATTGTCGCTATCCGAGCGGGTCAGCAGCAGCGCTGCGCTCACTGCCCGTCCGCCTCCCGGTAGACCGCATCCAGAATCTCCTGCGCGCCCTGGCGCAGCAAGTCTTCCGCTACCGCCACGCCCAACTGCTCGGGTTCGGCCTCTGGACCACGGGCTTCGGCGGTCAACAGGCGCTCGCCGTTCGGATCACCCACCAGTCCACGCAGCCAGATTTCGCCATTGGCGCGCTCGGCATAACAGGCGATCGGCACCTGGCAACCGCCGTTCAGATGGTTGTTCAGCGCTCGCTCGGCGCGCACCCGCAGGGCGCTGTCGAGATCATTCATCGGTACCAGCAATGCTTGCAGTTCGGTGTCGTCGCTGCGGCATTCGATACCCACGGCGCCCTGGCCGCCGGCGGGCAGGCTCAACTCCGGCGGGATGCAGCTGCGGATGCGCGCATCGAAACCCAGCCGCTTGAGCCCGGCCGCGGCGAGGATGATGGCGTCGTATTCGCCGGCATCCAGCTTGGCCAGGCGGGTGTTGACGTTGCCACGCAGAAAGCGGATCTGCAGATCCGGGCGCCGGGCCATCACCTGGGCCTGGCGACGCAGGCTGGACGTGCCGACCACGCTGCCCTGGGGCAGTGCGTCGATGGATTCGTAGGTATTGGAAACAAAGGCGTCGCGCGGGTCTTCCCGCTCGCAAATGACGTACAGCCCCAGCCCTTCGGGAAACTGCATGGGCACGTCCTTCATGGAGTGCACGGCCAGGTCGGCCTCGTTCGCCAGCAGTGCCGTCTCCAGCTCCTTGACGAACAGGCCCTTGCCGCCAATCTTGGCCAGCGGGGAGTCCAGCAGCTTGTCGCCGCGACTGACCATGGGGACCAGGCTGACGGTCAGCCCGGGATGCAACTGTTCAAGACGCGCCTTCACATACTCGGCCTGCCACAGGGCCAGGGCGCTCTTGCGGGTGGCGATTCGCAGATGTCGACTCATGGGATTCTCGCTGTCTACCAACAGGCATGATACGCGATGCCCCGTCCATCATCCACGCGGGGTAGTGACGCAGGCCCGTCACAATTCTTCCATCAGCTTGCGCAATCCCGGTACGTGACGGCGACTGACCGTCAAGGTTTCATCCGGCAGCCCCTTGAGGTGCAGATGAAAATGTCCCATGGAGCTGCGTTGCAGCCGGCCGATGCGATTGCGGGCCACCAGCGCATTGCGGTGGATGCGCACGAAGTGGTTGCCGAACTCATCCTCGAGCGCCTTCAGCGGCTCGTCCAGCAGCAGCTCGCCCTCGCTGTGGCGCAGGGTCACGTATTTGTGGTCGGCCACGAAATACAGCACATCCTCGATCGGCACCAGCTCCACACCCTTGCGCGTGCGGGCGCTGATATGGCTGCGCGCCTGCTGCGTCTCGCTGGCGATACCGGCCTTACCCAGGCTCGCCAGCTGCAGACGGTTGAGTTTCTGCGCCTTGCCCAGCGCATCGGCCAGATCCTCGCTGCGCACCGGCTTGAGCAGGTAACCGACGGCGCTGACGGCGAAGGCTTCCAGCGCGTATTCACCGTGGGCGGTGCAGAACACCACCGCCGGCGCATCGGTCAGCCCGCACAGCCGCGCCGCGGCCTGCAGGCCATCCATGCCGGGCATGCGGATATCCAGCAGGACAATATCGGGATGCAGTTTCTCAACCAGTTCCAGCACCTCGTGCCCGTTGCTCGCCATCTCCGGCAAGGCGGTGTAACCCGGCAAGGCCGAGACCTGTCTGGCCAGGCGCTCTCGGGCAAGAGGTTCATCATCGGCGATAAGTACTTTCATGCCTGAATGACTTCCTGTTAAGTGGACGGTTGCCTACAAGGATAGACCAGCCTGCTGAAGTAGCGCGGCCCATCCTGCCACGCCTCCACTCGGGCGGCCGGCCCGAACAAGGCGGCGAGGCGCGCGCGGATATTGTTCAGCGCCATGCTGGCTCCCCGGTGCTCTGACTGTTGTGGACAGCTGTTGGATACCAGCAGTTCAACGCAGCCCTCACGATAGTGCCCTGCGACGATAATATCGCCACCCTGGATGCTCGGCTGCAGGCCATGCAAAATGGCGTTTTCCAGAAGTGGTTGCAGGGTCAACAGCGGCATCGGCAGGCTTTCCGGCAGCTCGTTCACTTGCCAGTCGATGCGCAAGCGTTCGCCCAGGCGGTACTGCTCGATGCGCAGATAACCACGACACAGGCGATATTCCTCCCCCCAGGTTGCCAGCGCTTCGGTGTCGGCCAGGTTGGCGCGGAACAGATCGGACAGATCAAGCACGGCGGTTTCTGCCTTGTGCGGCTGGCTGCCGATCAGGCTGACGATGCTGTTGAGGCTGTTGAACAGAAAGTGGGGCCGGATACGCGATTGCAGCGATTGCAGGCGCGCCTGCAGGGCAGCCTGATTGTGCAGCTGCCATTGCTGCTGCAGATAGAAATAGCGCAGCAGCATGCTGGTCATGATCAGCGCAATCAGCCCATGGCGCAGCAATTGATCGCCATGCAACGGCGGCACACCGACCATCCCCTGATAGAGCACCCAGTCGGCCACCACGGTGAACAGCAGCGCCAGCCCAACCACCACCGTATAGCAACAGGCGATCGCCAAGCCCAAGGGGCGACGGCGCATCCACGGCCGCAGGCGGCATAACAGCGCCGCGGACAGCAGCACTATCCATTGTACGAATAACGATGCCATCGCCAGCTGCAACCAGTCGAAACCTGCCGTGGCTGGCTGCGCCAACACCCACACCAGAACCATGAGCTCTGCCAGCACCACCAGGGTGAACACCGCTACCGATGAGCACAGGTCGGGGAGAAAGAAATCCTCCCCTGCCTGGGGCTTGCTCAATAATGTCCAGAATCCATTCTTCATCCGCGCAGTCTCCGCCAGCCGGGCGCCATGGTGCAAGTACAAATGATATCCTATGCGTCTTCTTTCCAATTCTGCAGCGGAACCATCCGACCCATGAGCCAAGATCAGACTACCAACCAATCCTGGGGCGGCCGTTTCAGCGAACCGGTGGACGCCTTCGTCGCCCGTTTCACTGCCTCGGTCGATTTCGACAAGCGCCTGTACAAGCATGACATCCAGGGCTCCATTGCCCATGCCACCATGTTGGCGAAGGTTGGCGTGCTCAGCGACAGCGAACGCGACAGCATCATCGACGGGCTGCGTGCGATCCAGGGCGAAATCGAGGCCGGACAGTTCGATTGGCGGGTGGATCTGGAAGATGTGCACATGAACATCGAGGCACGGCTGACCGAGCGCGTCGGCATCACCGGCAAGAAGCTGCACACCGGCCGCTCGCGCAATGATCAGGTCGCCACCGATATCCGCCTGTGGCTGCGCGAAGAGATCGACATCATCGTCGCCGAACTGGAGCGCCTGCAACGCGGTCTGCTGCAACAGGCCGAGCAGCACGCCGAGGTGATCATGCCCGGCTTTACCCACCTGCAAACCGCCCAGCCGGTCACCTTCGGGCATCATTTGCTGGCCTGGTTCGAGATGCTCTGCCGCGACCGCGAACGTCTGCTCGATTGCCGCAAGCGGGTCAACCGCATGCCGCTGGGCAGCGCTGCCCTCGCCGGCACCACCTACCCGATCGATCGCCAGCTGACCTGCGAGCTGCTGGGTTTTGATGCGGTGTCCGGTAACTCGCTGGATGGCGTGTCCGACCGCGATTTCGCTATCGAATTCTGCGCCGCCGCCGCGCTGGCCATGATGCACCTGTCGCGCTTCTCCGAAGAGTTGGTACTGTGGACCAGTGCCCAGTTCAACTTCATCGAGTTGCCTGACCGCTTCTGCACCGGCTCCTCGATCATGCCGCAGAAGAAAAACCCCGATGTACCCGAGTTGGTACGTGGCAAGTCCGGCCGCGTTTACGGCCACCTGATGGGCCTGCTGACCCTGATGAAGAGCCAGCCGCTGGCGTACAACAAGGACAATCAGGAAGACAAGGAGCCGCTGTTCGACGCTGCCGACACCCTGCGTGACAGCCTGCGCGCCTTTGCCGACATGATCCCGGCGATTCGGCCCCGCGTGGACGTGATGCGCGAAGCGGCCCGCCGCGGCTTCTCCACCGCCACCGACCTGGCTGACTATCTGGTACGCAAGGGCCTGCCCTTCCGCGACTGCCATGAGATTGTCGGCCATGCGGTGAAATACGGGGTGGACAGCGGCAAGGATCTGGCAGAGATGAGCCTGGACGAACTGCGCCGCTTCAGCGACCAGATCGGGCAGGATGTGTTCGAGGTGCTGACTCTGGAAGGCTCGGTGAATGCCCGCGACCATATCGGCGGCACCGCGCCGGCCCAGGTCAGAGCGGCCGTACAGCGTGGTCGCGAGTTGCTGGGCGACAGCTGAACGAGTCCCTCCGTGGAGGGCCTCCCCCGGCGGCGATACTGACCGCAGGGGGGTGCCCTTTCATTCAGAGTGCTGCGCTGACCGACAGCACAAAGTTGCCGGTGCCCTGGTCGCCGTAGGTACTGTTGATCAACTGATACTCACCCGCTCCCAGATACAGCTCCAGCTGGGCATTGGTGCCTCCGGCGCTGTCATCATCCTGCTCTTCCAGCCCCTGTCCCTGCAAACCCAGCATTGCGTCAAAGTCCGATGAGCGCAGGGTAATCCGGTAGCGTCCGGGTTGCTCGATTGGCAAAGCGACGGTCGTCGGCTGCCCCTCGCTCAGGCGCCCCACGCGGGTTTCGCCCGGTGCGATGCGACCATCCAGCTGCGCCACTTCGGTCAGCTCCGTACGCAAGGTGAATACGCCTTCACCGTTGCCATGCTGAGCGGCATTGATACGGTAGGTACCCGGCTCGACCACCACGCTCAGCAGCGCATCATGGCCGCCACCGCTGTCATCATCACGCGCGTTGACGCCCAGGCCAGACAGCTCCAGCAGGCTATCGATATCATCCGACTGCATGCTCACCTGCAGCAAGCCAGACTGTTCAATGGTCAGCCGGTAGGTCTGCGGATGCCCGGTCAGCATGCCAGTGGCATCGACGCCCAGGCGCAGCTCATCGCCATCACCGAGGGTGACTCCTTCGGGCATCTCCCAGCGTTTGAAGCTCAGGCTGTAGACCCCTTCGACACTGGTATCGATGCCGCTGGCTATCAGCTGATAACTGCCTTCGGGCAGCATGGTCAGCATCCGGGAATCGGTGCCGCCAGCGCTATCGTCATCCGTCCGGTTGATGCCATTGCCCCGCAACTTCAACACGGTATCGAATTCGGCTGAGCGCATGACCAGCTCATACAGGCCTTTTTCTGCCACCTGCAGACTATAGTGATTGCCGTTGTTCGAACTGCCGGCCCGCAGCCGCCCCAGGATATCCGCCTCCGGCTGCAGCTCACCGTCGTTGGTGAGTTCACCGGTGCTCAGCTCGACACGGAAAGGGCCATAATCGCTGGCACTTCGGCCGCTGACCGCCAGGCGGTAGCGACCATCCTTCTCCGGCTGCAGAAACAGGCTCTCGTTCCGCGGGCCGCTGACCAGCTCGCCCTGCTCTGACAACAGCAACAACACCGGCTGGTTCAGCGCACCGCTGCTTTCCACTCGGTACAGGCTGCCACCCTGCAACTGCAGGTCGAAGCTCTGCGTACGCGAGCCATCGTTCAAATTGATCGGGCTCTGGCTGGACAGCTCGCCAGTCAGGGTCGCGGGCACTTCGCTCACGACCGGAGTAGCCGTCGAGGCGGTCGGTTCTTTACAGCCAGACAACAGGATCGCAAGGCCCGCCAGCGGCAGGGCGAGAGCACGGTGTGTAAACGGCATAGAGCATCCTCAGTTTCAGCTCATTGACGAAAAAACGCCCGACAATCAAAGCATTGCCGGGCGCAGAGCAGAGACTATAAAACGTATCCCAGGGAATGGGCAGCGGAATATTCAGGCGGCGGGCTGTTGCTGGGTAATGCAATGAATATTGCCGCCACCCAGGAGAATCTCACGTCCGGGCACCATCACCACCCGGCGCTCGGGAAACAGGGATTCAAGTATGGCCTGCGCCTGGGCGTCCTGCGGATCATCAAATGCAGGCGCGACAACACCACCGTTGACGATCAGGAAGTTGATGTAGGAACCGGCCAGGCGAACGCTGGGCGAACGCGGCTGACTGCCTGGTACCTGATCCACCCCTGCGCATTCCGCCGTGGTGGCGTGAATCGGCCCGGGAATCGGCATCCGATGTACTGTCAGTTCCCGCCCCTGTGCATCCCGGCTGCTCTCCAATACGCGCAATGCTGCCTGGCATCGGACATGGTTGGGGTCAGTCGGATCATCGGTCCAGGCCAACAAGACCTCACCGGGGCGCACGAAACAGCAGAAGTTGTCCACATGGCCGTCGGTTTCGTCGTTGTATAACCCCTCCGGCAACCAGATGACCCGCTCGATGCCCAGATAATCCATCAACATCCGCTCGACCTCATGGCGTTGCAGGTGCGGGTTGCGATTGGCATTGAGCAGGCATTCCTCGGTGGTGATCAGGGTGCCCTCGCCGTCCACATGAATCGCCCCGCCCTCCAGTACGAAGCCGTCGGTACGATAACGCGGGCAGCGCTCCAGGCCGAGAATCTTGTCGGCCACCTGATCGTCCCGGTTCCACGGCCAGTACAAGCCGCCATCGAAGCCGCCCCAGGCATTGAACACCCAGTCGACACCGCGCACCCCGCCCTGGCCATTGGTAACGAAGGTCGGGCCGGTATCACGCACCCAGGCATCATCGCTGCTGATTTCCACTACCCGAATGGCCGGGTGATCCAGCTGCAGACTGGCGTTGGCATATTGCGCGGCAGATACGCCGACCGTGACCGGCTCGAAGCTGGCAATCGCGCGCGCCACCTCGGCAAAGGCGGCCTGGGCTGGTTTGGCTCCGAGCCGCCAGTTGTCCGGGCGTTCCGGCCAGAGCATCCAGGTCTGACTGTGCGGTCCCCACTCGGCGGGCATGGCGTAACCGTCGGCGCGGGGCGTACTGTGCAAGGTGTACATGAATCAGGACTCCAGCGAACCATCCAGGGTTTTCAGCGGACCATACAGATTCGGCCGGCGGTCACGGAACACACCCCAGGCGGCGCGGATATGCTCCAGCTGGTCCAGATCGAATTGCTGCACCAGCACGGTTTCGTCGCTGTCATTGGCTTCCTGCACCTTCTCGCCGAACTGGTTGGCGATGAAGGAGGCGCCGTAGAAGGTGATGTCATAGCCGTCCTGCTCTTCCAGCCCAACCCGGTTGCTCGCCACCAATGGCATCAGATTGGCCCCGGCGTGGCCCTGTTGCACCCGCTGCCAATGATCCTTCGAGGTAATGGAGGAGTCATGCGGCTCACTGCCGATGGCGGTGGGATAGAACAGGATTTCCGCGCCTTGCAAGGCCATGGCCCGGGCGCTTTCCGGGAACCACTGATCCCAGCAGATACCCACACCGATAGTGGCAAAGCGGGTCTTCCAGACCTTGAAACCAGTATCACCGGGGTTGAAATAGTACTTTTCGTGATAGCCGGGGCCATCCGGAATATGACTTTTGCGGTACACACCCAGATTGCGTCCGTCGGCATCAATAATGACAACGCTGTTGAAGCGCGCCCGGCCAGACAACTCGAAGAAGCTGATCGGCAATACCACCTCGAGCTCCTTCGCCAGCTTGCTGAAATGCGCAATGGCAGGATTGTCTTCAACCGAGGTGGCCAGCTGCAGGTATTCAGGATTGGGCTTCTGGCAAAAATACGGGGTTTCGAACAGCTCCTGAATCAGAATGATCTGCGCGCCCTTGGCAGCGGCCTGCCGTACCAGTTGTTCGGCTTTGGCAATATTGGCCTGGCGATCCCAGCTGCAACTCATCTGGGTGGCGGCGACGGTAACGAGGCGGGGCATGGCGGTTCTCCGGCAGGTGGATAATGTATCAGAGCATAACCCATGCAACTCTCCATCGCCCCTTGGCGCTGTCATCGAGCTCTGAAACGCCACTGACTGAGAATGATGCCGGCAAACACACAGGCGGCACCGGCCCACTGCCAGCCGGTCAGGCCCTGATCCAGAAACCAGTAACCCAATGCCAATGCCGACAGAGGGCTGAGCAACAAGAGGATGGAAAGAAACACCGGATCCAGGCCACGCAAAGCACGAAACCACAGCAGATAGGGCGCCCCCGTGCCCAGCAATGCCAGATAGAGGTAGCCTCCCACCTCGCCGGAACTCAGGGACGGCGGCAGCCCCTCAAACCACAGCATAAAGGGCAACAGCAGCAGTCCCCCGAGCAGCAATTGCCACCCGGTAAAAGCCAGCAGCGGGATGGGCAGTTGCCAGCGTTTGACCAACAACGTGCCTAGCGCCATGCTGAACGCCGCCACTGTCGCCGCCAGGACGCCGATACCATCCCAGACCAGGCGGCTGGGAGAGACCAGCACCATGGCCACGCCCAGCAGCCCCAGCAGCACCCCAAGGATCATCTGCAGACCGGTACGTTGACGGAACAGCAGCCAACCAAAACCTACCACCAACAAAGGCTGGGTACAGATCAGCAAGGCAGCCAACCCCCCAGGCAAGCGATAGGCGCTGACAAACAGCGGCCAATGCAACAACGACATGCAGAGTGCACTTACTACCACCAATCTGAGCCAATCATCCCGCGACGGTATATAGCGGGTGATCAGCACCATAAGCAGTCCTATAGGCAGGATGCGCAAAACCGCAGCCGTCAGCGGTCGATCCGGTGGCAGCCATTCGGTGGTGACCAGATAGGTACTGCCCCAAACCAATGGCGGTAACGCCGCCATAACCCATAACCGACTCATACCGTCTTCTCCATTGAAACCGCTTATTGCCTGGGTGTCAGCAATATGGGTGCCAAACCACCTTTGCGGCGCTGTCCCGCCAATATCAGGGCCCGGCGAATGGCAGCTGGATCCGACATCCGTTCAGGATGAAGGCGTTTCGTGCATATTGCAGAGAGCAAACCTTGCTCGGCAGCAGCCAAACGCGCAGCGATGCCGGGTACAGGGAAACCAGCCAACTGGCGCGCTTCTTGCTGGCTGCACTATGTCTTTTACCTAGGAGTTCTGTAATGCAACGTATATATACCCAACCCGATCCGTTCGAGCCATTCGCCTTGTCTCAGGCCATCGCTGCGGGTGAATGGATTTTTGTGTCCGGCCAAGCCGCTTTAGATGCTCAGGGAAATATCGTCGGAGAGGATGACTTTCGATTACAAGCCGAGACCGCTTTCAATAATCTGCAGGCCATTCTGCAGGCGGCTGGTTCCGGGCTGCAGGACGTAGTGAAAGTCACCATATTCATGACCAACATGCAGTACTTCGGCGAGGTGGTTGAGCTGCGCCACCGCTACTTCAGCCAACCCTACCCGGCGGATAGTATTGTTGAGGTAAAAGCGCTGGCCCTGCCGCAACTGATGTTCGAGATTGAAGCCGTCGCCATGCGCGGAGCAGGTAAAAGCTGACAGGCCTGGCATCCAGTGTCGCGTTACAGTTCATCTTCTCCTCCGCGGATACGCTTGAGGCGCCGCCATAGCGTTGTCTGGCTGATACCAAGGTACTCAGCCGCCTGGGCCTTATTGCCACCGAACATCTGCAACGCCTTGACGATCTCCTCCTGCTCGATGTTATGCAAATGCCCACCACGCGGCTCAATTGTTGGCTGCTCGTATAGTTCGGGAAGAACCCTGGGCAGTGATTCAACCAGCAACTCCCAGTTACCATACAGCTTGAGCGAGACAATCAGACGCTCAACGTAGTTCTCCAGCTCACGGACGTTGCCGGGCCAGCGGTAGCGTCGGAAAATCGGGGTAATCCCCTTGACCAGATCCTCCAGCGCCACCTCAATGCCGTAGCGCAGCGACTCGTTGCGCATGAGAAACTCGGTCAGCACAGGAATATCTTCCGGGCGCTCGCGTAAGGGCGGCATGTGTACCTGAAAGGTACTGATCCGGTAGTACAGATCTTCACGGAAACGACCGGCTCGCACTTCTTCCATCAAGTCCACGTTGGCGGCTGCAACAAACTTGATATTCAGGGCAATGGGCCGGCGGGAGCCAACAGGTGAGATCTCTCGCTCCTGTAGCACCCGGAGCAGCTTGGCTTGCTGGGACAGCGGCAACGAGTTGATCTCGTCCATGAAAAAGGTGCCACCGTTTGCAGCCTCCAGCAGACCCGACTTGCCGCCACTCTTGGCGCTGGTAAAAGCCCCATCGGCGTAGCCGAACAGCTCGGACTCAAACAGTTCCGCAGGAATAGCCGCGCAGTTAATGGCGATAAAGGGCCCTTTCGCATTAGCACTGGCCTGATGCGCCTGTCGAGCAGCAAGCTCCTTGCCGGTACCTGTTTCACCGCGAATCAACACCGTGCCCGGTGTGGCGCCGTATACCAGTAGCTGATTCTGCACATCCGCCATGCGGCCAGACTGATAGACCAGTCGGCGATTGTCACCATTCGATACGGCCACCGGGCTTGGCACTACATGATAAAGATAGCCAACCCGCTCGCCACCGACATCAAACGACTGCTTGCTCAGGTTGCATAGTCGCTCGCCAAGCAGCAGACCCTCTGCACTGATGCTCTCGGCCTCGAGCACCCGGGCATCAAACAGGCCATCCAGCCGGCGCCGACGATGGAGTGAGGGTAGCAGGCTGCTGGCGCCTGCGTTCCACGACACAATCCCACCCTCGCGGTTGGTCAATATCTGCGCGTTGGACGTCTGATCCATGAGGAACTGCACCAGAGCATGCTGCTGTTGCTGACGCTTGTGCTCCCCGGCATGGCGTATCGCCTTGCGTATCAGGTTACGGCAGGACTCCCGGGAGTACAGCAGGACTGATTCCAACCCCCACTGCCGGGCCAGATCACAGGCGTAGCTGGAGCCGATCACCACACCAAACCCCTGGTCGCGCAGGTTGTGGAAAACTTCCTTGGCGTGTTCGGCGGTACTGTAGGTGTGATGTGACAGTTCAAGACCGTCGAACAGACCAAGCAATTCAAGATTGGTCTCCTGCCGCTCGTAAGTGAGCAACAGAATGCGGGAGGAGATTCGCCGGGCGGTAATAACCGCCTGGACCAGATCCGTTTGCTCTACCTTCAACGCCAATACCGGCATCGGCAAGGTATCGTTCAGATAGAAGGCATTGGCGCCAGCGCTGATAAATACATCTACCGCCTGACGCTCGATCAAATCCCGTGCTGAGCGCACCGCGTCATTGAAAATGTTATCAATGATGGTGATGCTGGCGACCGCCTCAAACTCAGGTATGAGGCTATGCACCAGCCGGCTCAGCTTCGAGTTACCGATCAGGCACACCCTGACCCGGTCAAGTTCCGCATTGGCAAATTCCACGCTCTGACCTCTTTTATTGTTATCGGGGCAGTGGGAGCTCAGGAACGAAAAACCCAGGGTTCTTCGCGCTGCCTTATGGCCTCATATGTTTTTATCTGTTCCGCGTACTGCAGGGTCTCGCCAATCTCATCCAACCCGCTGAGCAAACGCTGACGACGGCCCTCCTCCAGCTCGAAGACCCAGTTGAGGGTACCGACTCGCAACATTCTGTCGGTCAAATTTACCTGCACTTGCAGGCCGATCTCGGCCTGCGCCAGGTCGAACAACTGATCGACCTCGGCCTGCGGTAACCTCAGCGGCAGCACACCATTATTGAAACAGTTATTGTCGAATATATCGCCGAAGCTGGGAGCGATAATGACCCGCACACCAAAATCCCGCAGGGCCCATACGGCATGTTCACGACTGGAGCCGCAGCCGAAATTGGCTTGGGCAAGCACCACACTACCACGCCGATAAGGCTCCCGGTTAAGAATGAAATCAGGGTTTTCCCGCCGCGATGAAAGCGGGGTATCAATCTCTCCCGGATCGAGATAACGCTCGTCGTCGAATAGAAAATTGCCGAAGCCGTGAGAGTCCAGACTCTTCAGGTATTGCTTGGGTAGCAACATATCGGTATCAATGTTGGCCCGGTTCAGCGGAATAAGAATTCCCGAATGCGTGATCAAAGGCTGCATATTTCAAAGGCTCCTGAAATCAACCAGTTCCCCAGCCACTGCCGCAGCAGCGGCCATAGCCGGGGACATCAAATGGGTACGTCCACCCTTGCCCTGGCGTCCTTCAAAGTTACGATTGGAAGTCGCGGCGCAGCGCTCGCCTGGATTCAATCGGTCCGCATTCATGCCCAGACACATGGAGCAGCCCGGCGCTCGCCATTCAAACCCAGCTGCCTTGAAGATGCGATCCAGCCCTTCCCGCTCTGCCTGCAGGCGTACCAGTCCAGAGCCAGGTACCACTAGCGCCTGACGAACGCGGCCATGTACTCGGCGATCACGCAAAACGGCGGCCGCAGCGCGTAGATCCTCAATGCGCGCATTGGTACAGGAACCGATAAACACTCGATCCACCGGTAGCCCGGCCAGCGGCTGCTGCGATTTCACTCCCATGTAACTGCGGGCGCGCTTCCAATCCAGCCGTTGCAGCGCGTCACGAGCCTGACTATCGTCGGGAATCAGGCCATCAATCGACGCCACCATATCTGGCGAAGTGCCCCAGGTGACCTGAGGCTCGACATCTTCAGCGTCGAGTTCAAAAACCTTGTCAAACTTCGCATCCGCATCGGAATGCAGTGTGCTCCGCCAGACCTCTATCGCCGCTTGCCAGGCGTCGCCGGTGGGCGCCATGGGGCGGCCGCTGACGTACCGCTCGGTGACCTCGTCGTAAGCGATTAGTCCCACGCGCGCACCAGCCTCGATGCTCATGTTGCACAGCGTCATGCGTCCTTCCATGCTCAGAGCACTGATCGCTGTACCGCTGAATTCCAGTGCATGGCCGCTACCACCAGCGGCGCCGATGCGGCCGATGATGTACAGGGCCAGATCCTTGGCGGTAATGCCTGGCGCCAGCTTGCCGTTCACCTGAATACGGAAATTCTTCAGCTTGCGGCTGCGCAGCGTCTGGGTCGCCAGCACATGTTCAACCTCGCTGCTACCGATCCCATGGGCCAGTGCCGCGAGAGCGCCGTGGGTGGCGGTGTGGGAATCACCGCACACAAGGGTTACACCGGGCAGCGTAAAACCCTGCTCCGGTCCGACGATATGGACAATCCCCTGTCGCGCGTCCTCCAGCGCAAACAGCGGGATAGCAAACTCCCGACTATTGTCCTCCAATGTCGCGATTTGCCGCCGGGCAATAGGGTCAGCTACACCGCCAATGCCCTGCTCGCGGCTGAGCGTCGGCACGTTGTGATCCGGCGTCGCCAGGCTGGTATCGAGTCGCCAGGGTAGACGACCAGCCAGACGTAAGTTGGAAAATGCCTGGGGTGAAGTCACCTCATGCAACAGGTGACGGTCGATGTACAGAAGCGTAGATCCATCTGGCATGTCAGCGACCCGGTGCCGCTCCCAGAGTTTGTCATAGAGCGTATGTGCCCCCATATGTACCTCGAGACAGTCAATTATCAACGATACCGCGCACGTTCAGCGGCGATGTGGCGTCCAGGGTACCCAGCGATATAGCTCTTCAGTTGTACCGCTGGCTACTCGATAGCCGCAGTAACTATCCAACCGCCCTCTCGCTTGCGGTTGGATAATGCATAAAGGGCGCTGGCAGCTCTGCTCATTCACATCAGCCGCCTCCAATGCTTGTCTGCTGCGATCCAGCTCCGCGCCAGAAACCTCCCGTTGCGCGCCATCAAGGCGTGCAACATTCGCCTTGAAGTGTCCCACCCAGGCGGCCACGTACTGCTCACAGAGCGGTGACTGTCGGGTCACCTCGGGCTGTACCTCGCCGCTCGGATAAGAGGCGCAGGCGCTCAAACCGAGCAGCGACACGCTAACCAAGCAGCGCAAGGCATTCCTCCACCGAGCGAACGTCCGCATACTTGATCTTCAAGTCCCTGAGGTTGGCGGCATGCGCTTGCGTATCACGATCCCCGGTCGCCTGCTCGGGAATCAACACCCGAAAGTCATGCTGCAACGCGTCCACAGCGGTAGCACGAACGCACCCGCTGGTCGTCAGACCGGTAATCATTACGCCATCGGCTCCAGTCTGGCGAATCAATTCCGCCAGGTTGGTGCCAAAAAAAGCACTAGCCCAGAATTTCACAATCACCGGCTCTCCCACTCGAGGCTCAAGCCGCGGATCGATTTTTACCAGCGTGGAGTCGGCCTTCAGAACATTCAGAACAGGCAGTTTTTCACGGAACACACGGGCCTGATCCGGGCTGTCATAGGCTACTGTCGTGAAGAACACCGGCCAGCCGCGCTGACGGAACGCCTCCAGCAACTGGGCATTTGCTGCTACCACCGCATCACAGGAGCTGGCCAACGGGCTATGCTCGGGGTCAGTAAAACCTATGGCCAGGTCGACCAGCACCAGCGCATAGCGCTGGGCTGGAGCCAGAGTACGGGAATCCAGAGTCATGCTTCACCTCAATTCCACGATGGAGTAACCGGCGCTGGCAAACCGGTTTCTTCAAGGCAGCGGGCCTTGAGTTCATCCAGCGTACCGCCACGATCAAACAGCTGAAGCTCTCCGCGCTCGGCAGCCATTTGCTCACGTAGCCCGGCGGTGGCCTGCGCGTCTACTACGCCGTCATGGATCACCACACCGTAACGGCGTGCGCCTTCGGCGGTGACCAGCCCCTTACCCACATCACGCAATACCAGTGCAGGATCACGCCCCAGAGGGTCACCCCAACCACCGCCACCCCAGGTATCAAACAACAGCAAATCGCCAGCCTTGACCTGGATGTTGTCGCACTTGGCTGGCAGTATCTGCCGACTGCCATCAGCCCGAATCAGCTCCTTGCGACTGCGCTCCCCCGGCGCCCCGCCATTCACGCCCCAGGGGTAAGTCAGCCACCGATCGTCGTGGATGGAAACATCTCCATCAACCAGCAAGCGATAGGCGACCCGCAAACCGTTACCGCCGCGGTGCAGACCTGCACCGCCGGAATCTGCCAACGTTTCGTAGGTTTCGATACGCAGCGGGAAGTAGGCCTCAACATACTCATTGGGTACGTTGGTAAAACCGGGCCACAAGGAATGGCCATCCGGCCCATCGCCTACTGGCCGACCGGGAATACCACCAAAGCCAATCTGGAAGAGTTGGAACCATTCGCCTTTCTGGTCATAACCGGAGTACATGAAATGCGGTGAGTCGGAGAAGCCAGCCGCATTCATGGCATCTGGTGTTCCCTGGCCAAGCAGCCCACCCATCATGTCAAAAATCCGCCCAAGCAAATGCGTACGGCAAGACAATGCTGCCGGGAAGTTCGGCTTGAGAATCGAGCCCTGAGGAATACGCACCTCTACCAGGTCATAGAAGCCGTCGTTGAGCAGAATGGCCGGGTCATACAAGCTGATGGTCAGGGCGCCAAAGAAGATCTTGAACATCTCTTCGTTGACATAGAAATTGACCGAAGAAGGTGCCTGAGGGTCGGTGCCCTCGAAGTCAAAAATGGCCTTGTCCCCTTCGCGCCATAGCGCACAGCGCAGCGTGTAAGGGCCCAGTCCGGCGCCATCGTCACAAATGTAATCTTCAAATTCCTGACGCTGCTCCGGTACCACCCGGGTAATGACTTCACGCATGGCGCGGTAGGTACGATCGAGCATTTCCTGTTGAGCGCTATAGAAAGCATCATCACCGAAGCGTTCAGCCAGCTCCACGCACCGCCTGCTGGCGGTACGGCAAGCAGCCACGATCGCATTCAGATCAGAACGGTTCCAACGGGGCATGCGTACGTTATGCAGGATGACCTCAAGCATATCGTTGTTCATTTCCCCACGGCGATACAGCTTGACCGGAGGAATACGGATGCCTTCTTCCCAGATGGTGCTGGCATCGGTCGGCAGGCTGCCAGGGACTTTGCCACCCACATCAGACATATGCCCAAACATGGCGGCATAGTTGATGATCCGGCCATCCTTGAAAATCGGCATGAGCACCAGCCAGTCGGGCAAATGGCTCACCGCTCCGTTGCATAGGTAGGGATCATTGGTAAGGAAAACGTCACCTTCTTCTATCTCCCCTTCGTAACTATTAAGGAAGCCGGTGATAAAGGAGCCGAACTGACCGACAATCATCTTGCCTTCAGAGGTAGCAATCATCGGGAAGGCATCACCCTGCTCGCGGATACCAGGGCTCATGGCGGTCCGGAAGAGCACAGCATCCATTTCCTTACGGGCGTTGGCCAGCGCATTCTCAACGATATCAATGGTGATGTTGTCCACATCGATGCGCTGGAATGCGGTGTTATTTGTCTGTTTTATTTTCGCAACCATGTTGTTACTCCTGACCCTGGGGGCGAATCAATAGGTTGCCGACGTGATCGACAGCAGCTTCATAATCCGGGAAGACAACCGTAGTAGAGTCCATCTCCATGACGATTGCGGGGCCGGGTACAACCAGCCCGGGTGCCAGACGCTGACGTTCGTACAGGGTGGCCTGATGTTCCGCACCGGAAACATAGATGGGCGACGTACCGATCACGGCGTCTTGCAGATTCACACCCTCGGTTTCAAATACCCGCTCGGTGATATCCGGACGTGGCGAGCGTGCAATGGCTCGCAAGTTGACTAACTCATGCGCCTCGCTCATGGAAAAGGTGAACAGTTGTTCGTGCTCTGCATCGAAGGCTGTGGAGATCGCCTCCAGTCCTTGTTCCTGCAGCGCCTGGAGATCAATATCCAAGGTCAAGAGCAGCGCCTGCCCCTGATACCGCACATCTACCTGCCAAGTCAGCTGCTGCAGCTCGGCTGCTACGCCCTGTAAAGCCAGCGAACCACGCACGGTATCGCCCAGTTGCTGCAGGGTTTGCAGTACTTCTTCTTTCTCAAGATCACTGATGCGCTTGACCAGCGAACGAGAAGCTTCATCCTTGACCCGCGTAGTGGCATCACCGTAAGCACACAAGACCCCCGGCGCTGGCGGCACGATGACCGGCCAGGAGTTCATCAAAATGCCCATAGCGTTGGCATGCAGTGGCCCGGCACCGCCAAAACCACAGAGCGCGAAGTCGCGAGGGTCGTAGCCTTGCTCAACGCTGATCAGACGCAACGCCCCGTACATATGCTCGGTGGCAATCCGCACAATACCCTCTGCTGCGTCGTGCAGTGATACACCCATGGCATCAGCGATCTTCTGAACCGCAGCAACAGCCAGATCCTTGCGGGGCTGGAAGTCTCCTCCCAGCTTCTGCTCGGCCGGTAGATAGCCCAACACCACGTTGGCATCAGTCACCGTAGCTTCATCACCACCCCGATCATAAGCGGCCGGCCCTGGCACCGCCCCGGCGCTTTCCGGCCCGACGCGCAATGCTCTGGTCAACTCTGGTACCGTAGCAATGGAGCCGCCGCCTGCACCTACTGTGCGTACATCCACCGACGGAGCGCGCACCGATACGTCCCCGACCCGCGTCTCCCGGCGAATGCGCGCCTGATTATTGTCAATTAGCGCCACGTCCGTGGAGGTGCCGCCTACGTCAAAGGTAAGCACCTTATCGAATCCACCCCGCGAGCAGAACCAGATAGCCCCTGCAACACCGCCAGCGGGCCCAGACAGCAACATGTTCACAGGCGTCGCGGCAGCTGATTGGCTGGTAGCCAAACCACCATCGGAACGCAGGATAGACAGCTTCACATCCGGCCGCAGGCGCGTGACCAACTCGCTCTGCAAATGCTCCATATAAGCCGCAACCTGTGGGCGCACATAGCTGTTGACGACCGTGGTTTCGGTACGCTCATACTCCTGCATTTCCGGAACTACTTCGGAGGACAGCGAAACCGGAATCCCTGGCATGACTTGTTGTGCCAGTTCATGGATGGCCCGCTCGTGCGTGTCACTGGCATAGGCGTTCACCAGACTGATGGTCAACGCTTCGATACCGGTCTTCTTTAGCCGCTCCAGCTCGTTGATCATTGCATCGCGGTTGAGCTCGCGCACCACATTACCTTGAGCATCGATACGCTCGTCGGCCTCCACCGTCCATTCGAGCGGTGCCAGCAACTCTCCTTTATTGAAGGTTACCCAACCACCCAAGCCGCCCGGCACAAAGGAACGGGCTATATGCAAAACCTGTTTGTAGCCCTTGGTGGTAACCAGACCAACCTTGGCGCCACGACGGGTCAGGATGGCATTAGTGGCGACGGTCGTACCGTGCATGACCGAGTGGATCTCCGATGGCTGTACGCCAGAGATCCGACACAGTTTTTCTATTCCCTGGAGCACCGCAATCGAGGGGTTGTGCGGTGTGGAAGGAACCTTAGCGGTAAAACTGGCGCCGGTTGCATCATTTATAAGCAGCAGGTCGGTGAAGGTACCGCCTACGTCTGCACCCAAACGAAAACTCATGTTGCCTCCAGCACTGTTATTGGAATTATGTCGCGCTATGGAAGCCGGGGCGCTGGCACCCCGGCGGACAGGTTAGCGTGCAGCCCTCTCCAGCTCGCGTAGAGCAATATCATCTGCAGTGGTACCGGGCGTGTTAAGTCGCGGGCCACCCAGAACGAAGGCCGTACCATGGCGCCGCTGGTAGTCGATAGTGAAACCGGCAGCCGAAACCATCCCGACATCACCATCTTCTGTCGCGATAGTCTTGAGGTGATAGTTCATCCACTTCCAGAACTGACCTTGGCGGTCATAAGCTTCAGCTTGATAGAAGCGCGGAAACTCCACGTCCATGTACATGACTTTCTTGCTGTATGGATGCTCCGGCGGAGTAGTCGCCTCCACTACCCAAACTTCGCGAGGCTCCCACTGGTCGTTGGGGTTCCAGTGCGGCCAGTTCTCCAGATCAACAACAGGAAACTCAGCGTTACCGGACGCTTCCATATCCCATGTTTTTCCAGTGGAATTGGCTACAGCCAGAATCCAGCGCTTACCTAACAACTTGTATTCGGGGTACCAGGTAGGGTGGGCGTTGAATATCTCGATATCGTCGTTGAGCTGGTCAGTTCCACCAATCGGATCCATCCAGGTACCACCAGATAGACGACGGGTGCGCCGTACCGATCTGACATAGGCCCATGAGTCTTCCAGTTTGGGCGAGTCATAACGGATGGTGAACAAGCCCAAACCACGGATATCATTGGGATAGGTGGCATACAGGAGCGTTTTGGTCAGGATACTGCCGTCGCCCTCAACCACTTGGTCAGTACCAAGACGCCCTTTCAGGAAGTAACGCTTGAATGCCCATTGCTGGCGTCGCTCCAACCCGACCTTATCGTTGAGAAACAGATAACCGAAGTTCGGATAATCCTGGAAGTTCTTCACCGGCTGAGCGTAATGATGGTTCCAGATCAGTTTGGCTGCCGCATCCGGATCATCCTCACTGACCTCGGGAAAGGGTATACCTGCAACCCAGCCCTCGACCGTTCGGGTATCAGGGTTATACATCGCCTTGCCCGCGTTAGCCTTGGTTGCTTCCATATAGTCCTTGCCCAGAACAACAGGTTCGGAAGCCTTTAGCGGCAACTTCAAGCCTTCGTCCTGAATCAGCAGCTTCATCCGTTCGGTCAGCAGGCTGTCAATACTGTGACCTTCGAAGCTGTCTTCAAGGTGTTGCTCAAGGTTCTCTTTACTGATCACTGTCCCTGGAGCCAGTTCCGCTGCCTGGGCGACCAGAGACGCGGCAAACGTCAGCGCCAACGCGCCCGTCAGTCGATACATGGTAGTTCTCATTATTATTGTCTCCTGTTCAGAACTGGTAAGTTATCCGCAGCGACAGTTGGTCATTGCCTGCGAAATAACCGAACATATTGGTGTTATTGAAGCCCTGTAGCGCTCGATCCTGCTTCTTGTCCTCGAAGAAGATGTCTGCTTCGGCACGTATCCTCCAGTTATTGCCATAAGCAAACTCGACACTTGGAATCACAAAACTACCGCCGTAGCTCAGGTCAGTACCCAGCGCCAGCGAAGGGTTAATCCGGTCGTTGTCGTAGTTGGTAGCCAGAATGGCGGTAGCAATAGTGGAGTGTTCTTTGGTGCGACCACTGAAACCGGCCGAATTGACAACCTCATCGTCACGGTCGTAATTAGTGATCCAGGTGTTAAACAGCTGCACCGAGAAGAACGAAGGGCGACTGGTCTTGAGATAGCGCTGCAAGCTCAGCTGCTTATCCATCCGCAACATGGTCTTGAGCACATCCTTCTCGACAATGCCGCAGAAGCCGGGGAAGAAAGCACAACCGCCGACTTCACCCGCCTGAATACCTACGTTGTAAGGCGAGTCGGGGATGTAGGAGACCTCGGCCGAAAACACAGCGTCAACCGACTCCACATATCGATTGGCGGTGATACCGAAGACATCCACAAACGGGAAGATCAGTTCGCCCGCCGTGGAGTTGGGATCGGAACGATAATCGCCCTTGTAGGCGCCTTCGAAGGGACGACCACTGGCAGCGTCACCTACGCCCAACGGGTTGTTCGGATTGGGGTTGATGACCGGGTTCAGCGATGGGCCATGGAACCAGCCCAACGAGTATTCCCACTCCCCAATCATGCTCTTCCAGCGCAGGCCATAGGATGGATCGTCCATATCAGCGTCTTTATGCTTGAAGTTGTACGGCACGTCCGCGCCGAACGGTGCAGCTTCAAAGGTGATGCCCTTGTTCGGGTTATTAGCCCAGCGCCCCCCTTCAAGGTCGAAGCTGTTGCCGCGGTCGCGCGCCCGGTTCATGCGCCCGGGGATATACAGCACCTGCAGACTGCCGTTCAGGCTATCGAAACGCTCGACCACGTTGACCATCCACAGCGGCTTGCGGGAGTCCTCATTTTCCGGCTCCAGGAAGGAACGGATACGGTTGTCATAACCGTGGATGACGTCCAGTGACTGGAAGAAGTCGGTTTCCCCCCAGACCACCTGCTGCTTGCCTATCTTCAGCGAGGTACTCGGCCGGACATCGGTTTGCCACCAGAACTCCCGAATCTCTTCTGTGTTGTAGACATCGTCCATCAGATTCACACTGGACTTGGTGCGGTTACTGAACAGGTCCGATGCCGCGTTACGGTCCATCGCGCGCTGCAGATCCTTCAGGTAGTCGGTCTCGATTTCCCGGGCAGCGCGGCCCGAGATGAACAGCTGCGAGCTGCCAAGATCCTTGTACATACTGAGCTTGAGAGTGGTGCGAGCCATGGACAGGTCATAGCGATAGTTGCGCCGGCGTTCCGCTCCAACCAACCCATTTGGATCCCGCGTGTCCATGACGTAGGGGTTTTCAAGGTTCCACGAGAGGTGCTCACGAATATACCCGCTGACCTCCCAGTCGTCGAAAAAGCCGCCTTCAGCTCTGGCTAGATCATGCGCTCCCAGACTTGCTGCCAATACCGCACAGGCTAGAGAGGTTCGCATGGCGCTCGATCTTGTTTTTTTATACGCGCTCATATTCATTTCCCGATGTATTCAGGTTGGTGAGGTTGCCCTCTGATGGGGCGTGGTTCGACTGGCTGGCGCCAAAAATGAAACTGGGTTTGAACACCAGCGCAAGCGAAGGCATGACGAAGAGGGAGGTCAATGCTGATACGGCCAGCCACAGGCCAATCAACATGCCCATCTCCGCCTGAAAACGCAGTGATGAAAAGGACCAGAAGAGTACGCCGGCGGCCAGGGTAAAGGCGGTCAGCACCACCCCACGGCCAGCCGATCCAAGGGACTGCAGTACGGCATCAAGGTGATCCGCTTCAGGATATTTCTCCAGGTACTCCTTCATCGAGTCAACGATATAGAAGGCATAATCCACCCCCAAACCGATACCCAGCGCCACTACCGGCAGGGTGCTGATGCTCATACCGATCCCCTGCCAGGCCATGAAGGCGAAAGTCACCACGTTGGAGATCAAGACCGGAATGATGAAAAAGATCCCGCTGACCGATGATCGATACACCACCAGGCAACAGAGCACCACCACCAGGAAGGCCAGCGCTGTTGCCGCGATCTGGTCATTCAGCAGAATCTCGTTGACCGCGGCGATGATCCCGAGTACACCACCGAACAGTTTGATTTCGACCCCTTCTAGCGGGTTTTCAGCGATGAACTGGTTGGCATAATGGGTCGCCTTGCGCAGGGTGTCGCCCTTGTGGTCACGGAAGAACAGGGTGACCGAGGCATTGTTGAACACCACATCGACAAACTGGTTCAGGTCATCCGGATCCGCTCCCTGCATGTAGAAGCTGATCAGTTCGCCATTCTCCATGCTGCTGGCACCGAGTTCGCCGTAGCGGGGGTTGCCCTCGTAGAGATTGCGCCGAATGTCGATAACGATATCCGCCAGCGAGACCGCACCGCCGATTTCTGGCTGACGTTCCATATAGCGGGAAAAGCGCAGCATCCAGTCCAGTACTTCCGGTCGCTTCATAGCATCCAGCTCGCCCCCTTCAAGCACCACGAACATCTGCTCGGAGCCGGGATACAGCTGGTTGATCAGGGCACTGTCGCGGTTGAACTGCGAGTTCTGCCAGAGGATTGGCGAGCCATCGCTGGCATCACCCACGTTGACTTTGGTGGCCTCGAACATGAAACCAGCCAGTAGCACCAGCGTGACCGGCCCTACCCAATACCGCGTGCGGGTGCGCACTACCCACTTGGCGCCAGACAGGATGATTCGCATGAACCCATCGAGGTTGAAGGGGTGTGCGTAGCCCTGCGGGCGGCGGATATATGACAGCAGTACCGGCGTGAGAAACACCGCCGAGACGGTAATACTCATCACCCAGATGGCGCCAACGATGGCAACCTTATGCAACAGCGGGATGGGCGTGATGATCACGCAGAGAATGGCGCCAGCATCGGCATACAAACCCAGCATGCTGGGACGGAACAGCTCACGCATGGTCTGCTCGGATGCCTTGCGCGCATCCAGCTCACCATTGTGTATCAGATCATCGAACCGGGTGATCATCTGCACCGAATGGGAGAAGGCTCGAGCGTGATGATGAAAGCAACGACGATAACCAACGGGTCGAAGTTGTAACCCAACAAGGTACCGATACCCAGCGCCCAGATCGCCGCAACAACACCGGCGATCAGTGGCAGCAGAGTGCCGCGCCAGGTGCGGGCGAATACGAACAACAGCAACAGCATGGCCACCAGCGACAGAACGGCGATGCTGACCGTCTCGTCCAGATAGTGCGACACCCAGCCATACAGGATCGGCTCACCCACCAGGTGCAGGCTCACCTTATCAGCCACTGGCGACGCATCCAGCAGCCCCTGGATCTGTGGAAAGATGGTGCTGTAGTCCACCAGGTGATCGTAGAAATCCACCTGAATCAGCGCAGAGCTCAGATCCCGATCGACAAACAAGCCATACACCAGCGGATTGTTCAGCACCGCCTGACGCAGATCACGCATCTGTTCTGCGGTTTGCGGCAGATCGGGCCACATCAGCGGACGGGTTTCAATGCCCTCACTGGAGGCGTTGACGCGCTTGAGCTTCTTCGAGGCCAACGAGGTGATCTGCATGGGGTTGACGCCTTGCACCTGCTGCAGACCAACGGTAATGCGCTGGATCTCCCCGAGCACCTCCTGACGGAAGATGTCGCCTTCCTTGGCCTTGACCAGGATAGTGACCCGGTTACTCGCGGCGAAACTGTCCTGATATTTCTGGTGCACTTTTACATAAGGGTGATCATGGGGAACCATGTCACTGAATTGCGTGCGGATATCCAGACCGCTCAGGGTCATTGCAAAACCCAGAGTGATGATGCTTACAACGACCAACACCGCAAGGCGATGACGTATGGCCCAGGCACTCAAGCGTGCTGTGCGAGTTGTAAAATAATTCATGACTATTGCTCTCCGGGCCAGATTTGCAGTTGGTCCCCATGCAGCAACCCAAGCTGCTGCCCGATCAGCACGACGCCATCGGCGGTGGCCAGCAGGCGGTTGTGGTAGCTCATATCCAGCCCTTCCGGTGCCCAGGCCTGCCACTGACGTTGCGGGTTGCTGCTCCTGAACAAGGCTCCCCGCGCGCCGGTGACCAGCCACTGGCCATTGCGTTCCACCACATCGAACAAGTGCTCATCGGTAAAGGCCGGGATCATGTTCCAGCTATCACCACCGTCATGACTGATGAAGGCCTGGCCGCGGTTACCCACTGCCATGCCAGTAGCACCGTGAAAGTACACGGCCCGCAGGCTTTCGCTGCCCAGTTCCTGAGCACTCCAGCTGTGGCCATGATCTTTGCTGCGCAACAGGCGACCGAACTCGGCCGCGATCCACAGATCGTCATCCGCGCCCGCGCTAATGGCATTCAGGTTGATGTCTTCACCCAGTCCCAACGCCTGCCAGTCGCTGGCATCGGCTGAGCCGCGAAACAGCGCCCCCATCTCACCCACTACCCAGAACTCGCCGTCAATGAACTTGACGCTCTGGAGCTTGCCGGCCAGTTCTGAGACCTGCAGTTCGCGATGCTCCCACGGACCATCCACTATCCGAGTCCAGACCTGCCCCTGATTCCCCACCACCACCTTCTGGCCCATGGGCGACACGGCAATGGACTGCAAGTTGCTGCGCTGTGGCAGCTCTTCGCGGATCCAGCTTTGCCCTGCATTCTCGCTGGTTAGCAGGGCGCCGTTCTGGCCTACGATCCAGATGTTCTGGCCCAGTACGGCGCCGTCAAAGAAAGCATCCCGAGTTTCAAGTAGCGGCTGATCCAGCGGTACCGGATCGACCGAGGGTTTGATGAATACAGCAGCGTATGCCAGCCCGCCGATCACCATCCAAGGCGCCAGGCGCGCCAACCACCCTCCAAGAAAACTAAACATTGCGAGCCTCCTGCTGCTTGTGCCACTGGCGCTCAAGCCAACGGAAAGAGTGGCCACCCAGTTGGCCGCCGGTCAGCTGTTGCACCTGCTGCACTGCTTGAACCAGCGCCAGCGGCTCAATACCAGTGCGATAGCCTATCGCATCCAGCATCAACACCAGGTCCTCGGTCGCCAGGTTGCCGGTCGCCCCTGGGGAAAATGGGCAGCCACCCAGCCCCCCAATGGAGCTATCAAACTCGCGCACACCGCACTGCAGCGCCGCCAACACGTTGGCCAGAGCCATGCCTCGGGTATCGTGGAAGTGGCAGGAGATCTGATCCGTTTCGCACCATTGCGCCAGCGGCTGCAAAACCCGCTGCACACCGAGCGGATTAGCCGCGCCTATGGTGTCGGCAATAATGACTGTGTCCGCACCTGCATCCAGCATCTGATGGGTAAGTTGCTGCACTACCTCTGGCGACGTGACACCTTCAAAGGGACATTCAAAAGCGACAGCAACATAGGCCCGCGCCTGCAGCCCATCAGCCTTCGCTCGCTGCATCAGCTCCGCACTGACTGCGGTCGCTTCAGTCAAACTCATGTTGATATTGCGCTGGTTCATGGTTTCGGTCGCGGACAGCACAACGGCAACCGAGCCCACGCCAGCTTCACGTGCCAATTGATACCCCTTCAGGTTGGGGATCAGCGCCGAGTAGTCGACCTCACTCAGCATCGGTAGACGCGCAAACAATTCACCAGTGCCGGCCATTTGCGGGACAGCTCTGGGGGATACGAAACTACCCATTTCAATTGCGCGGATACCCGCCTGCACCAACGCTTTAATCATGTGCAGCCGTTGCTCCAGACTCAGCGTCTGACCCTGACTCTGCAATCCGTCACGGGGGCCAACCTCGTTGATCTTGACGAAATCTCTCATGGTTAGCCCACCACCTTCTGCTGTTTCAGTTCGGCAATCCGCGCTGCGTCATAACCAAGAACCTGCTGCAGCACCCTATCGGTGTGCTCTCCCAGCAAGGGGGGGGCGGTATAGGTGTCGGCATTATCGGCACTGAGTTTGATCGGGTTGCCGGGCACCTCAACGCTACCGCCTAACGGGTGGGGTATATCCACCACCATCTGGCGATGGCGCACCTGGGGATCGGCCAGCGCGTCACTGAAGCGATTGACCGGGCCACAGGGCACCCGTACCGCAGTTAACTGTTCAACCCAATAGGCGGTGGTGTTGGCCTGCAGGACTTCATCCAGAATCCCGTCGATCAGCGTCTTGTTTGCCAGACGCACCGGCTGAGTCTTGTACTTGGGATCCTTGAGCTCCTCGACATCCAGCAGTCCTACCAGGTTGTCCCAGAAGCTATCGAAGATGACGGCGATAACAATGAAGCCATCAGAGGTGGCGTAGGTGTTGTAGGGCACATGAACAAAATGGCCATTACCCAAGGGCTCAGGATTCTCGCCACTGAGCAGGTGCATGGTCGCCATATAATTCAGCATGCTGACCTGGCAATCGAGCATGCTGATGTCCACATGCTGGCCATGGCCCTTGCTGTGCCGTGCCTGCAACGCAGCCAATACACCCATGACAGCAAACATGCCACCGCCCAGATCCCCTATAGGAATACCGGCGCGCATGGGCGTTTTCGCATCCAACCCGGTGATCGACATGCCGCCGCCTATGCCTTGAACGACCTGGTCAAAGGCGGGCCGCAGATAGTTTGGTCCATCCTGTCCAAACCCGGACACGGAGCAAGTAATGATGCGTGGATTGATCTGTTTGAGATGTTCAAAGTCGATCTTCAACTTCCTGGGCACACCGGCGCTGAAGTTATCCAATACCACATCGGCGTTACGTACCAGATCGTGAAAAACTGCTAGTCCCTGCTCGTTTTTTAAATCGACACATACACTCTGCTTGTTACGATTAAGCGTAAGGAAGTAGGCCCCCATACCTTTAAAAGAGTGCCTTGGATCATTGGCTAATAATGACCGCGTGCCCTCACCCGCAAGAGGCTCAATTTTGATGGTCTCAGCCCCAAGGTCTGCCAGAAGCATTCCGGCGTAGGGCCCGGATAACATATGCGTCAGATCGAGGATGCGAATCCCCTCTAGCGGTTTGCTCATGCTTTTCTCTTTATATTTATTGAGTTCTACATAACCATTTAGCAAGTACCTTGCCAATTCACCACATAAATCCATAACCAGCTGATTAATAACGATTTAATAAATAAAAAGAACACAAGAACGGCACAACCAGCCGTACTCTCTGCGCAAATTGAAATGCCGGTTTCAGATTGAAATAAGCACCGGCGACGGCCATCACTCTTCCTACATAAAGGAGCCATTAATGGAGCGCCTTATCCCCCGACGGAGAGATATACAGGCAAAAAAAAGCCGGCACCCGAAGGTGCCGGCAACGCCTACTGGCGGAGCAGTTTTTAGATGAGGCGAGCCATCTCCATCGGGCCACTGAATTGTTCTATAGAGCCCGGCTCGATATAGCGTTTCCAGTTATCGAAGATCTCTCGACCCGCCAGAAATCCTTCAAAAACTGCATGATCTGTCTTACGCGGAACAACAGCATCACCAACCCGATGCACGTTCGGCAAAACATCCTTCAGTTGGTGATAAAGGCTGTCTTCAGGCAGGTGGCGCACAGCCAATACAATATTATCGAAGCCCGACAGCACTTCCTCGTCACCGGTATATAGATTGAACGTGACAACATCGCTGCCACGCACCTCGCTGACCCAAGCGTTCAGGGTGTAGGTCAAACCCTGACTGAAAAGATTGGCATACACTATGGGCTGGTCCAGAGTAGTAGCCAGACGATGGAAGAGCGCATTCCAGCGCGTCAGCACATGCACCTCATGGCCGTTATCCACCAACAGTTCGGTAATACCCGCAGAATAGCGGTTACCCTCTTCATCCAGCACCAAAACCCGTTTCCCGACCCTTTCTGGATGCGCCAGCACATCCAGCGCGGTAAGTACCCGGTCGCTGTCCAACCCAGGCACCTTGTCTACCAGTGGGTTGATATCGGAGTAGCCGCTGCGGTCAGGCAAGGAGCCGGTAGCGACGATAACCCCATCGGGGTTCAGCGCCCGGATCATCTCAACGCCAGCCTCACAGTTGAGCTTGACCTGAACACCGTGCTTGGCCATATGCACCTTCAGATCTTCGGTAATCCAGGCGAAGGAATCCCGGCGCGGCAGGCGAACTATGTGGTTGACCTGACCACCCAACTCAGATCCTTTCTCCAGCAAGGTCACCTGATGCCCGCGCTTGGCTAGTCCTTCGGCGGCCTTCATGCCAGCCGGCCCCCCACCAACCACGACCCAGTGTTTGCTGACCGGTGCCAGTTCCAGCGTCTGCGGGCCAAAAACTTCCTCGCGGCCCGTCGCCGGGTTGATCTGACAGGTCATGGAGGTGCCATGGAATAGCCGCGAGACGCAGCCCTGGTTGCAGCGCAGACAGTGATAGATTTCGTCTTCCCGGCCTTCGGCCGTCTTGATGGCAAACTCCGGGTCGGCGATTTGTGCGCGGGTCATGGCGACCATGTCAGCCCCACCGCGGGCCAGTATCGTCTCAGCTTCACCGGCGCTGCCGATCCCGGACACACAGAACACCGGGATCTGCAATGCTCGCTTGAGCCGCGCCACCGGATCGGCCAGCCAACCATTGGGTACATCGTAGGGAGGCATGATGTAGGTAGCCGACTGGTACACGCCCGCCGTGGCCATGATGTAGTCGATATCACCGGTAGCCTCGACCGTACGGGCGACTTCAATCCAGTCCTCGATTTCCATGCCGCCAGGTACCATCTCGTCCATGGACAGACGAATCCCAACTACATAGTCCGGCCCTACCCGCTCACGCACGGCACGTATCACTTCGAGCGGAAAGCGCATCCGGTTCTCGAAACTGCCGCCGTATTCATCGTCGCGCTTGTTGAAGAGAGGTGAAATGAACTGGTGCAGCAGATAGCTGTGCGCCAGATGTACCTCGACCCCGTCAAAGCCTGCCTGTTTCGAATACTCGGCCGACACCACCCAACCCTCGACCACTTCATCCATGTCGCTACGCTCCATGGCCTTGGCCATTTCACCAAACACCGGCGACTTGATGTTGGATGCCGACCACAGCACACGGTAATCGTCCATCGCATGAGTCTCGCCCATGACCCCGAAGTGGTTGAGCTGCGCAAAGATATGCGAGCCAAAACCATGCACCACATCGGTCAGCGCACGGTCACGCTCGACCATCTCGGGACGGTAGCCATACGAATAACCGCGACAGAATGTGTTGGAGGTGGGATGGATCAGCCGGTTGCCGGTGATCATCAGGCCAATGCCGCCCTTGGCACGGGCCGCGTGGTAGTAAACATCGCGGTCAGTGGTCAAGCCTTCGGGTGAATTGAAGGCCATGGCGTGCGCGGACTGCATGATGCGGTTACGCAGCGTGATGTTGCCGATTTTCAGCGGCGAGAACAAATGAGGATAGCGCTCAACGGTCATCGGATTCTTCCTCCGGAACCAGCGCTCCGGCGCTGGTCCGTTATCTTGTTATAGGTATCAGACTTGAGGGGCGCCCATGGCAGCGTGCCAGTCGGCACCGAAGCCCTCCAACTCACCTTGTTCTATGAAGCGCGCCGGGTCGTCCAGCAGTTCACGGCCGGCGAGCATGCCCTCGTAGATACTGTCCTGCAGGGGGCGCGGCAGGTTGGCATCACCAATGCAGTACAGCCGAGCGACATGCCCCTGCAACTGGCGATAGAGCGCATCATCCGGCTGGTGCCCGGCAGCGATGACAAAGCTATCCGCCTCCAGTACTGCGCTGTCCTCATCGGTAAACAGGTTGAGCAGCTGGGCGCGCTCGCCATCGATGCGCCGCACCCAGCTATTGAGGGTGTAGTGCAAGCCCTTGCCGAATACGTGGCGATAGTTCACCGGCAGATCCAGGGTGAGCGCGAGGTTCGGGGCCAATGCAGTAAAACGGCTGACCAGATGGACTTCATGCCCACGGTCAAGCAGGAACTCCGCCGCACCCAGGGCATAGCGACTGCCGTCCTCGTCGAACAGCACCACACGCTTGCCGACCCGCTCCGGTGTATGCAATACCTCGATCACGCTGAGCACATTGTCCTGCTCAGTGCCCGGCACCCGATCAACCGCAGGACGGGTGGATGTGAATGCCGTCTTCAAGGGTATCGAGCCAGTAGCCAGAATCACGCCATCGGCCGCCCGCGCCATAATAGCGTCGGCATCCAGCGCGGTATCCAGGCAAATTTCCACACCGGCCTTGCGCAACTGACGTTCAAGATCGCGTGCAATGAAGCCGAACTTCTGCCGACGTGGCAATTGCGCAGCCAACAACGTCTGCCCGCCCAGCTGCCCGCCCCGCTCCACCAGCGTGACCTGGTGGCCGCGCTGGCGCAGGGTTAATGCCGCTTTCATGCCCGCCGGGCCACCACCAACCACCAGCCAGTTCGCGGGTCGCTCGGCTGCCTGCAGGGTGTGCAGCCCGAAGCGTTGCTCGCGTCCAGCAGCCGGATTGACCACACAGGAAATGGCATTGCCCGCCATCAGCCTGGCAATGCAGGCCTGGTTGCAGCGAATACAGTGGGTGATCTCGTCGTCGCGACCTTCGAGCAGCTTGTTGCAGAACTCCGGATCAGCGATCTGGCTACGGGTCATGGCCACCATATCGGTGGCGCCTTCGGCAACCAGTGCCTCGGCCTTGGCCGGGTCAACGATATGCCCAACAATGAACACCGGAATATCGCTGACCTTGCGGAGCGCCGCACGCAGCCGGGCGCCATCCTCCACCAGCCAATTCTCTGGATAGTCGCCCGGCGGAATCTGATCCGCATGCGCCGCATAGGTACCGGCCGTGGCACTGACGTAGTCGATCAGCCCGGTCTCCACCATCTTGCGGGTCATATCGATAGCAGTATCAGCCTGCATACCGTCGACCGTGCACTCATCCAGTGAAACGCGGATACCAACGACAAAATCAGGCCCAACCGCTTCACGCACCCGGCGCATGGTCTCGATCGGAAAGCGCACTATGTTGTCCAGGCTGCCGCCATACTCATCGGTGCGTTTGTTATACACAAATGACAGAAACTGCTGATGTAGATAGCCGTGAGAATAGTGCAGCTCGACGCCATCGAAGCCTGCAGCCTTTGCGTTGCAAGCGGTCAAGGCGAAGTAATCCGAGACCTCATCCATCTCGGCCTTGGTGATTTCCTTCGCCCACTCATTGTATGCCGGTGATTTCATGGTAGAAGGCCCAACGAGCAGACGGTAATCGTCGAGGGCACCACTGCGCCCTTGTGGTCCAAAGTGGATCAATTGAGCGAAAATGCGCCCACCAAAGGCGTGTACGGCACGTACCATTTCCGCATCACGCTCAATCATTTCCGGGCGATTTCCCCGTGCCAGCGAACGGTTAGGTCCAGTGGATTGTGGATGGACATGGCGTGCACCAGTGACGATCAGACCTATACCGCCCTTGGCGCGCTCGGCCTGGTAATGAATGTCACGGTCGTTGGTCAGGCCATCGCCGGAAGCGAAGCCCTTGGCATGCGCAGTCTGCATCAAGCGGTTGCGCACTGTGATATTACCGATCTGCAAGGGAGAGAAAATCGAGGGATAGCGTAGCTCCCCTGGCTGTCTGGGTTGGATCATCTTTGCCTTATCCTTTGTTATTTTTTTGCATCAGGCAGGGGGTCGCCTGAATTCAAGAGCAATCGCTGCCCTCTCCAAGCGGCCCGCTCGTATATCTTGTAATCAGCGCAGTACGTTCTCACCACTCATGAACACAAACACCCGGCGAAACTTACCTTCTTCGACATACCAGAAGTTGCAGTTACGTAAGCGAGTTTCATTACCCTGCGCGTCCTTCAGATACACGTTGAATCGAGCACAGACCGTTTGGGCAACGTCATCTACAGCAACTTCGAAGTCGCCGTGCCAGATCTCTTCATAACCGGAAAACAGATTCTCGAACATCTTGCGAACACCGGTATGGCCGCTATGGGTAAGGTTATCGGTCTGAATGGTGAACTCGACGTCCTCATGGCAGCAGTCCAGCACTTGTTGCATGTTCTTCTTATCAACGTTACCGAAGTATGAAGTGATCGCCAGCTCAGTTAATTGTTCACGGGTCAAACGAGTCATATCTCTCTCCAGATTATTATTGTCAGTTAACGAACGCGTGATAGGCCGCGTCATTCGGGTTTTCCGGCGCGGGGTAGGCTTTGCGACTGTGCGTCAGCCCCAGGCTCAACATCAGCTCACAGAGCTTGTAGGAGATCTGTCCGGGATTGATTACCGGAATCGGCAGCCGCTCAGTCAGGTAAGCGTGGGATTGATGCATCGTGGTCGAGCCAAGAACAATGACATCGGCACCATCTTCCGTCATGGCCTTGTGCGCCTCAGCCTCCAGCTTGGCAAACACCACTTCTTCCTTGCCGCCGAGCAGTTCCTTGAGGTCCGGACGGGTATTGATTGAGCGTAGCGATGCCACACGATCCCACAAGCGGTATTCGGTCAGGGTTTTTTCGTAGAGGGGAAACCACTCATCCCACATGGTGATGACGCTGAACTTCTTGCCCAGCATGCAAGCCATGTAGAAAGCCGACATGCCTGGCGCAACCACCGGAATATCCAGGCGCGAACGCAGGGCCGCCAGCCCGGAATCACTAACGGTATCTATACAGACCGCACTATAACCTTCTTCCTGGGCACGTAGCCCCGCCTCAACCACAGAGAAGTCCATCAGCAGGACGTCATAGGCGCTATCTGCCAGCGATGCACCTCGCGCAACAGGAACAAACTCTGGATGAAAACCAGGCAGGATCAAGCTTTCCGGTAACTGCGAAGCACGATTCATTGCACCAGCCTGGTCCATGGGGATCGGGATAATGACCTTGATACGGTACGTCATGGCATCTCTTTCCTTAGCGCTCTGGCCTGTTGCCGTGGGCGCCTGGTTATTGTTGTCCCATTAACGATGCAATATGGTTGCCAAGTTTAAGGAAACGGCTCCAGGCCCTTATAAGGGCCATTTCAGCAATCAGAGATCGAAGCGACAGTGAAGAAGGCAATGCAATGTGAAATAGTTCAGTGCAATAAGAAATGAAAGCAAAAACGCCGCATCATCGGGACTGATACGGCGTTAGAGTTATTACGCGATCGCAAACGATAAGTTAATCCGAGGCAGGAAAGGCCTCGTCTAGTCCAGTCTCAACGGTCAGACTCTGAGCAATACGCACGTAAGTGTCATTTCCCGAAGTGTAGGCTGGCCAATCAAAGCCTTCGATGGAGGGATTACCACTACGGGCGAAGTTGGCCCACATGGCGCGCATATTGTCGGTGACGGCCACGTCGTTCGGGTTCCAGCCCGGGTGGTTCATGGCAAAGCCCTGCGGCGTTGGGGTATCGCCGCCGACCGGGTCCTGCAGGCCGGTCAGCCCCAGCAGGTAGTGGGAGAGGAAACTGCCGGGGTAGTCGAACACGTACACCAGCTCAGCACCGTGGTAGGCCAGCGCGCCCTGGCTGGACCAGTTATCCGGCAGGTGATCGAACACGTAGACGAAGGTGTCCGCCTCGTTATTATCGGCCATCCACGGCATGTACCACTTGAGCCCATCAATCAGGCCAGGAGTATCGCCTTCGTTGGCACCAGCGATGATCGGTACGTCGTTGTGCCGCCCAGCCTCGAAGCTGTCGCGGATGCCATCGAGCATGTACACGCCATCCACGTTTGGAGAAAACACCCGTCCGGAGCCGTCCGCGGCAGCAACCAGCTGTGGCCAGGGAACTGCTCGCAAAGCGGCGGCCACGTCTTCAGCATTCTGCACACCCAGCGCCTCGGCGACGGCGATACCGTCCTGCTCCTCGGCCGCCAGCAGATTCTCAACCGGCATCAACTGGTCATCCGGGCCGGCCATGCCGCTCTGTACAATGGCCTTGTGGAACAGGCCGCTGGCCATGGGGGAATTGATCAGCGACAGCACCTTGCCGCCGCCGCCGGACTCACCAAAGATGGTGACGTTATCCGGATCGCCACCAAAGGCTTCGATGTTATCCCGCACCCATTCCAGCGCGGCGATCAGATCCAACTGGCCGTAGTTGCCCGAGGTCTCGTTCGGCGATTCGGCGGTCAGAGCGGGATGCGCCATATAGCCCAACGGCCCGAGGCGATGGTTGACCGTGACCACGACCACGCCTTCCTTGGGCAAGGAGGTATTGTTGAACGCCTTGGTGTTGCCGGTAAGGATGGCGAAGCCGCCGCCATGGAACCAGACCATCACTGGCAACTTCTCGCCGTCAACGCCATCCGGCACGGTGACGTTGAGATACAGACTGTCCTCGCTCATGCCACCTTCGCCAAAGGCCACATAGGCCGGGTTCTGCGCCGACTGATCAGCCCAGCCAGTAGCCCAGCGCACGCCCTCCCAGGCGTCCGGTTTGACCGGTGGCTGCCAGCGCAGATCGCCCACCGGCGGCTTGGCGTAAGGCACGCCATACCAGGCCCAGGTACCGTCATCATGCTGGAAGCCGGACAGCTTGCCGTATTCGGTATCGATGATCTTCTGCGGTGCCAGCGCGCGGGCCAAGTGTTCCTGCGCATCGGCTGCGGCAACTACCGCTCGCGGCCCGGGGAAAGTATCGGTGAATACCGGCGGCTCGGCATTGTTCAGATCATCCAGCAGGTCGGTCAGCGAGGCGGCGAATGCCGTGTAATCCATGTCGAAGACCAGTCGGTCGGCGTAGACCGAAACCTGCTCGGCAATCTCCGGTGTAATGGTAATGCCATTGCTGGTATTACCGTCCTGATCGAGGGTCTGCAGCAGCACGGCGATATTGGTTACCGCATCATCGGTGTGCTCTTCGGCACCCGCAACCAGATCCAGCGGCGTTAGTATTTCAGCGCCCTCAGCTTCGCCGAGCTTGAGATCACCGAGATGGAAAGCAACGGTTTCGCCGCCGCGATAGGCAAAGCTGCCCTGCTCGTCCGTCGTGCCCTCCTGGCTATCGGTCTGGTAGCGCAGGCCGGCGACGGGGCTGTCAACGAAGGTACCGGTATGCGTGCCGGGCCCCTTGCTGCTACCACCGCCATCAAAACAGCCCGCCAGCGTCATGGCGAATGTGCATATGAGGGGCATTGTTGTCAGGCGGGCTGCCCGACTGGAAAGTGGGATTCGCGTCATTGTCTGCCTCATTGTTGTTGTAATAAGCGGGCCGGGGAAATTCCCCGGCTCTACAATAGATAGACAATAATGTGAAATGCATCAACCTAGGAACATTACCAACTATAGACTCACATCCCCAGCCACTCCGGTAGCGCCAGAGAGATCGCCGGCACGTAGGTGATGATGGCCAGGAAGAACAGCAGCAACATCAGCCACGGCATCGCCGCGCGAATCACCCAGCCCACCGGCATACCGGTCACCGCCGAGGTGACGAACAGGTTCAGGCCCACCGGCGGGGTAATCAGTCCGATCTCCATGTTCACCACCATGATGATGCCCAGGTGGATGGGATCGATGCCCAGTTGTATGGCAATCGGGAACAGGATCGGCGCGAGGATCAGGATGATCGCCGACGGCTCCATGAAGGCACCGGCAATCAGTAGCATGATATTCACCGCCAGCAGGAACATCCACGGCGACAGTTCCATCGCCGTTACCCAGGCGGTGATGGCCTGGGGGATCTGCTCGGTGGTCAGGACGTGGGCGAACAGCATGGCGTTGGCGATGATGAACATCAGCATGATGCTCAGCTTGCCCGACTCCAGGATCACCTTGGGGCATTCGCGCAGGGTCATGTCTTTATAAACGAATACCGCGACAAACCAGGCATAAACCGCTGCTACAGCCGCTGCTTCGGTGGGCGTGAACATGCCGGAGTAGATGCCGCCCAGGATGATCACCATCAGCAGCAGGCCCCATAGCGCCTTGTGCGCGGCCGACAGCCATTGGCGCACTGATGCCCGGGGCATTGCCGGCAGGTTCTTTTTCACCGCGATGATATAGATCGCCGCCATCAAGGCCACGCCCAGCATCAGGCCGGGAACCACTCCGGCCATGAACAGTTTACCCACCGATTGCTCGGTGGCAGCGGCATAAACCACCATGACGATCGATGGCGGGATCAGAATACCCAAAGTACCGGCGTTACAGACGATGCCGGCACCGAACGCCTTGGGATAACCCGAGCGCACCATACCGGCAATGGCGATGGAGCCCACCGCCGCTACCGTCGCCGGCGAGGAACCGGACAGCGCGGCAAATAGCATGCAGGCCATCACCGCGCCGATCGCCAAGCCGCCACGAATGTGCCCGACGCTGGCATTGGCGAAGTCGATCAGCCGCCGCGCCACGCCACCGGTGGTCATGAAGGCGCCCGCCAGCAGGAAAAAGGGAATGGCCAGCAGAGTGTAGTGCTCGGAGGTCTCGAACAGCTTGACCGCCAACCCGCTCACCGAATCGGGACTGAACAGGATGATGGTGAGCGAGCCGGCGACGCCGAGGGACACGGCGATCGGCACGCCCAGGAACATCAGGACGAACAGAGCCAGGAACAGGAAAGGAATAGTCATGGGCGGCGATCCTCACTGTCGGCCAGCTTGGCGGCTTCTGCCGCCTCGTCAGCCAGCCCAAGGCCGGTCTGCTGGTGGCGGAGGATACGAATCAGAATTTCCGCGAAGCGGATGAACATCATGGTAAAACCCAGCGGTACGATCAGTGCGACATGCCATTTGCGGATACCGAACTGATCCAGGTCATCGGCGTAGATGGCGTTGCCGAACAGAGCCACGACCCACTCGAAACTGGCAACGCTGAGCAAGCCCGCATAACCCAGACAGATCATGCATGCGAGGATGCCGATGCCCCATTGGATGCGCTGGCTGGTCAAACGCACCAGAGCGTCGACCCCAATATGCCCTGCGGTACGCACACCGTAAGCCAGGCCGAAGAAGATCAACCAGGCGAACAGCGCCTTGCTCAGCGCATTACCCCAGGTCATTTCCTGGGCCAGGTAGATGATGAAATCCCCGATGGCAAAGAAAAACGCGCTGATGCCTGCAGCACCGCGTATTTCGAAAAAGTCGCCCAGCAGGAAGAACGGGTTGTAGAGATTGTTGATGATGACGTAGACAAAGGTCACCAGGGTCATCGCTGTCAGCAGAAAGACGATGACGCCCTCCTCGAAATGATCCCAGGCAAGACGCAGAGCATGCATGGTGGATTCTCCGGAAATTAGAAAACGGATAGCGCCGCAACCGGCATTACCAGCTGCGACAAGGCAGGTCAGTTCACGGGCTGCTGGTTGCTGGCTTCGGCTGCAGCAATCAGGTCCGCGCCAATCTGGTCGGCGAACTTCTGCCATACCGGACGCATCGCCTCGCGCCATTCGGCGCGCTGTTCAGGGGTAAGGGTGATGATCTCAGTGGCTCCGGATTCAGCAATTCGGGCGCGGGCACTGGCGTTGAGCTCCTCGGCCTGGCGATTCACTTCGACGCTGACTTCCGCCAGGATATCTTCCAGTTCGCTGCGGATGTCCTCGGGCAAGCCATTCCAGAATCGCGCATTGGCAATCACCATATAATCGATCAGGCCATGATCGGAGGCGGTCATGTACTTCTGGACTTCATGTACCTTCTGGCTTTCATAGTTGGACCAGGTGTTCTCGGTGCCATTGACCACACCGGTCTGCAATCCCTGGTAGACCTCGGCAAAACTCATCTTGCGGGGAATGGCGCGCAGCGCCTTGAATTGCTCGTCCAGCACCGCCGACGCCTGCACCCGGAATTTCAATCCGCGGGCATCGCGCGGCTCGCGCAGAGGCTTGTTGGCGGACATCTGGCGCATGCCGTTGTGCCAGTAGGCCAGACCGAGAATGTTCTTGTGCAGCATCGACTGGAGCAACTCCTGACCGCGTTCGCTCTGCTGGAAACGGTCCACCGCCGCCATGTCATCGAACAGGAACGGCAGGTCATAGACCTGCAGTGGCTTGGCGTAGTGCTCGAACTTGGACAGCGACGGCGCCAGCATATGCACATCGCCGAGCATCAGCGCGTCCATCTCCTTGCCATCACCGAACAGGGACGAGTTGGGATAGACCTGTACCTCGACCCGACCCGGCAGGCGCTCCTCGGCCAATTTCTTGAACAGCAGGGCGCCCTGCCCCTTGGGCGTGTTGTCTGCCACCACATGGGCGAACTTGATGATCACCGGCTCGCTCGCCTGGGCCAGGCCTGCCAACAACGGCAGGGTACAGATCAGTGCCTTGATCAGGTGTTTGAACATGGGGTCATTACCTCTTGTTGTTATCGTGTTTGTTTTTGTCTGGGTCGGCCGCGAGGCTCAGCCCGGCGGTTGGCCGGCACGCTGGAGCACGCGCCTGGCGTGGCCGATCACTGGCGCATCGACCATCTGTCCATCGACCACGAACACACCATCACCAGCAGCGCCGGCGGTCACGACCCGCTGCGCCCAGCTCAACTCTTCGGCGCTCGGCATCAGGGTGTCATGCACAACCTGCACCTGGCCGGGGTGGATGCACAGCATTCCACCGAAGCCCATATCCCGGGCATCGGCGGCCATCTGGGACAGACCGTCGGGGTTGTTGATGTCGGGGAAGACGCTATCCAGTGGCGATGCCAGCCCAGCCACCACGCTGTTCAGCAGGATGGCGTAACGCGCCTGGTCGAGCATCCGCCCGGCTGCGGCGGCGCCGCTGGTCAGACCCAGAGCCAGCCCCAGATCCAGCGCGCCGAAGCTGAGGCGCTCGACGCCTTCTGCCTGGGCAATGGCAGGCAGCGCTTGCAGCCCCAACGCGCTTTCGATGATTGGCCAGACGGAGCGGCCACTGGCAGCAGCCAGCGTCACCTGCTCGGCACTTTCTACCTTGGGCAGCAAGACGCCCACCACACCGGCATGCCGCCGGCACAGTTCCAGATCCGCCTCCTGCTGCGGATGCCGGGGAGCATTGATGCGCACCAGTATCCGGGCCTGGGGATTCTCGGTCAGAAAGGTATCCAGATTGGCCCGCGCTTCGGCCTTGAGGTTCTCCGCCACGGCGTCCTCGAGGTCGACGATGACCCGGTCGGCGCCACTGGCCAACGCCTTGGGAATGCGATCGGGGCGGGTCGCCGGTACGAACAGCGCCGTGCGGATGATGGTCGTATTCATACCGCCCCCTGCTGCCGCAACTGTGCGATATCCGCCGCGGCGTAGCCCAGCTCGGCGAGCAGGCTGTCGGTATGCTCACCGAGCGAAGGCACCGCGTCCATCCGCGGTTCGAAGGCAGCGTTACGCCCTGGCGGCAGCAAGGCCGGCAACGAGCCCGCCGGGCTTCCCACCTCGCTCCAGCGCTGACGCGCCTTGAGCTGCGGGTGAGCCCAGACGCCGGCCATGTCGTTGACATGGGCGTTGGCGATGGGCGCCGCATCGAGTCGTGCAATCACCTCATCGGCGGTCAGCTTGCCGAATGCCTCGACGATGATGGCCCGCAATTCGGCGCGGTTCTCCGAGCGCCGGGAGTTGGCCGAGAAGCGCTCATCGGCGGCCAGTGCCGGCTGCAGCAGCACCTTGCCGCAGAAAGACACCCACTCGCGTTCATTCTGCAGGCCGAGCATCACGGTACCGCCATCACCGGTGGGGAACGGGCCGTACGGGTAGATGGTGGCGTGGGCCGCGCCGGCACGGGGCGGCGGCGTCGCTCCCTGGTAGGCGTAGTACATCGGAAAGCCCATCCATTCGACCAGGCTTTCCAGCATGGATACATCGATACGGCTGCCGATGCCGGTCTTGTCTCGCAGCATCAGCGCCGACAGCACCCCGGTGTAGGCATACATGCCGGCGGCAATATCCGCGATGGAGCAACCGGCCTTGGCCATCTGGTCGTCACCCGGGCCGCCGGTGACCGAGAGAAAGCCGCCCTCGCTCTGGATCAGCAGGTCATAGGCCTTCTTCTGTTCGTAGGGGCCACCTTCGCCGTAGCCGGAAATATCGCAAACGATCAACTGCGGAAAGCGCTCGTGCAACGCCTCAAAGGAGAGCCCCATGCGCGCCGCAGCGCCGGGCGCCAGGTTCTGCACCAGCACGTCGGCCTTGGCCAGCAGTTGCTCCAGCACCTTGTCGGCGCCAGGCTGCTTGGCATTCAGGGTCAAGCTTTCCTTGGAGCGGTTGGTCCAGACGAAGTGCGAGGCCAGACCATCGACACGCTCGTCGTAACCCCGGGCGAAGTCACCGGAGCCAGGGCGCTCGACCTTGATCACCCGCGCACCAAGATCGGCCAATTGCCGAGTACAGAACGGCGCGGCAATGGCATGTTCCAGACTGATCACGGTAATCCCATCCAGGGGACGGGGTTTGTGGTTCTGCTCACTCATGAGCTTTCCCTCCAACCAGGCTGACCTGGCTCATATCCGTCTGCTCACGCAGTGCCCACACCCGGGCCACCAGTGCTTCGGCTTGGTCGGCATTGCAGGCGCCGGAGAAGGCCACCAGGCGGCGGAACTTGTCCTCCAGCTCGGCTCGGCTCAGGGTGTTGCCCGGATCGCCCTTGGGTTCATCGATGCTGCCGTGCAGCGTGCGGCCGTCGCCGGTGGTGACCTCGACTCGGCCCAGCCAGCGCTGCGGGTAGGCGCCATCGACTTCAGGGTCCAACTGCATGCTGACTTTCTCGCGGAAGACGCCAATGCGCGGATCGACCAGCGCATGCTCATGGAATTCCGGCAAACCGGCCTTGCCATAGAGGGCGACTAACCCCAGCACGGTGCCCATGGAGAACTTCGCCTGGTGTACGCTCTGCGGCGCCACAACCCGGCCGAGTACATCGATGGCGCCCTGGTGTACACGGGTAACCACGCTGGCGATGTCGTCGGCCTGCAGCTGCTCGCGCTGCATCAGGTCCAGCAGCGCATCGGCCGCTGGGTGGGTATGCCGGCAGGAGGCATGGAACTTGAACGAGGTTTCCGGCAACGCCCAGCGACTGCCCAGCCGGTCGGACAACTTGCTCGGATCAGCATCGCTGGACATGCCAGCCGCCATGCCCTGCTCGCCTTCGAGAATATTCTGAGCCCCGGTCAGGCCATCTGCGGTCAGGTAGGCTGCCAGCAAGCCATCAGCAGCAGCCTTGGCGGTATGCAACTGCTTGGAGTCGGCGGCGTCACGCAGGAACTCCCACAGTCCAGCAGCCTGGGTGCCGGCGCTGCCCAGCAGATGAGTGAACTGCTGCTGGTCGAAGTCCAGCAACTTGCCCACCGCGACGGCGGCGGCCAGGGTGCCGACGGTCGCCGTGGTATGGAAGATGCGGTAATGCGAGCGACCGAGAAACTCACCGATGCGGATGCCCGCCTCATAGCCGGCCACCGAGGCCAGAATCAGGTCACGACCACTCTTGCCCAGGTCCTGGGCGGCGGCCAGCGCGGCGGGGAATACCACCGTGGCCGGGTGCAACACCGAGCTGTTGTGCAGATCATCCTGCTCGACCAGATGCGAACTGGCGGCATTGACCAGCGCAGCGAAATAGGCCGAGCTGGACTGGCCATTGACCAGGATCTGCGCCGGCCCGCTGGCCGGTCCCATCTTCTGCGCATAGCGCTCGAACAGCGGAATCGGGTGGGCACCCTGACTGGCCAGGGCCGAAGCCAGCCAATCGAGGAACAGGTCCTCGGTACGACTGATGACCGCTTCAGGCAGTTGCTCGTAACTTAGCCCCGCGAGAAATTCGGTAAGCGCCTGGGTGTGCTGACTCATGTTGTTTTCCTTTGCTTATCCAGTGGCGCTCAGAAACTGCGCGGTAGGCCGAGGATGTGCTCGGACACGTAGGACAGGATCAGGTTGGTGGAGATCGGCGCCACCTGGTACAGCCGGGTCTCGCGGAATTTGCGCTCGACGTCGTATTCGTTGGCGAAACCGAAGCCGCCGTGGGTCTGCAAGCAGGCGTTGGCCGCCTCCCAGGACGCCTTGGCCGCCAGGTACTTGGCCATGTTGGCCGCCGCGCCAGCGTTACGCCCGGCGTCGTATTCCTCACAGGCGCGCCAGCGCATCAGATCCGCCGCTTCGATCTCGATATGCGCCTCGGCAATCGGGAACTGCACGCCCTGGTTCTGGCCAATCGGCCGGCCGAACACCACGCGATCGCGGGCATATTCAGCGGATTTCTGGGTGAACCAGTGCCCATCACCGATACATTCGGCGGCGATCAGCGTGCGCTCGGCATTCAGGCCATCGAGGATGTAGCGAAAGCCCTTGCCCTCTTCGCCGATCAGGCTCGACTCGGGGATTTCCAGGTTGTCGAAGAACAGCTCGTTGGTTTCGTGGTTGACCATGTTGGCGATCGGCTGCACGGTCATGCCGTTACCGACGGCTTCACGCAGGTCGACCAGGAAGATCGACATGCCGTCGGCCTTCTTCTGCACCTCGGCCAGCGGTGTGGTCCGCGCCAGCAGGATCATCAGGTCGGAATGCTGAATGCGCGAGATCCACACCTTCTGGCCGTTGATCACATACTTGTCACCCTTCTTCACCGCGGTGGTCTTGATCTTGGTGGTATCGGTGCCGGTGGTTGGCTCGGTCACCCCCATGGATTGCAGGCGCAGTTCGCCACTGGCCAGCTTGGGTAGGTAGAAGCTCTTCTGCTCTTCGCTGCCGTTACGCAGCAGGGTGAACATGTTGTACATCTGCCCGTGCACGGTGCCGGAGTTGCCACCGCAGCGGTTGACCTCTTCCAGAATGATCGACGCCTCAGCCAGTCCCAGCCCCGAACCGCCGTACTCCTCGGGAATCATCGCCGACAGCCAACCGGCCTGGGTCAGCGCCGTGACGAACGCCTCGGGGAAACCCTTGGCTTCGTCGATCTTGCGCCAGTATTCGCCGTCAAACTCGGCGCACAGGGCGCGCACGCCTTCACGGATGGCGTTGTATTCTTCGTTCAGGTACGGATTCATCTCGGTTCCTCTGGTTCAGGGTCGGCCCCGGCGCGCCATGGCTGCCGCAGGCGTCGGATTCTGTCGATGGAGAGTCAGTCGAATTGCACTTCGGCTTGTTGGGCGATGCCGTCGCTATTGCCTGCCCACAGCTCGGCCTCGCCGGTGTCGGTGCGGCGACCGCCCACGACAAAGTTCTGCGGCGCAATCAGCGGCCGAACACCGCGATAGGCGAAACGACGCAGGCGCGCCTGCGGGTTGGCCCGACAGAAGGCCCGCAGATTCAGCGTGGCGATCAGCGGCCCGTGCACCACCAAACCCGGATAACCTTCGGTCTCGGTGACATAGGGCCAGTCGTAATGGATACGGTGACCGTTGAAGGTGACGGCGGAATAACGGAACAGCAGGGTTGGGCTGGGTGTGACCGGCTCCCGCCAATCACCCTCGGGCAGTGCTGCGCCAGTGGCCAGTTTTGGTGGGCTGGGCTCGCGGTAGACGATATCCTGTTCCTCGCGGAGCGCCAGTTCACCTTCCTGCAGATAATCGTGCTGGACGGTGACGAACAGCAGCGCACCGGTGCGGCCGTGCTTCTCTTCAACCTTGAGAATGGTGGAGATGCGTTTGGCATCAGCCCCGGCCCGGAGCGGCTGGTGAAACTCGATACGCCCGCCGGCCCACATGCGATTGCGGTTGTCCGCCGGCGGCAGGAAACCGCCACGGGCTGGGTGACCGTCGCCGCCGAGCCCGGCTTCCGCTACCGCCGGTTGGAAAAAGCACCACTGCCACAGCGGTGGCAAGGCATCACCGGCCTGTGGCGCCGGCTCGCCCAGGGTGGCGGCGATGCGCTGAAGCAGGGTCAGGCTGAGGTGATCATGAACTTCTTCGCTGCGTCCGATCCAGGCGGATAATACTGATTCGCTCATCGGTTGAATCCCATGGCTTGCTGGTATTTTTCAATATCATTGCCAAGGGGCTACCGATCTGTGAATCTACATTTCGGGAAGGGGGCGTTCGGTTTTACTTAACGCCAAGGCCGCACGTCAGCTTTTTCGCGGGATACAGCGCAGCATGCATTTCGATTTATCAGACCTTCGTCTATTCATTCATATCGCCGAGTCGCCCAGCCTGACTCAGGGCGCACGCAAGGCGTTCATCTCACCCGCCGCCGCCAGCGCCCGCATCAAGAGTCTGGAAACCGAGGTCGGCAACCGCCTGCTCTACCGCGACAGTCGCGGCGTGGAACTGACCCCGGCCGGCCAGCTGTTTCTGCAGCATGCGCGGTTGATCATGCGTCAGGTGGATTACTTGAAAAGCGAATTCACCGAATATGGCACCGACGCCGCCGGGCATATCCGAATCTTCGCCAACACCACTGCGGCCACGGAGTTCCTGCCAGAGATTCTCGGCGACTTTCTGGCTGAGCGCCCGGGTGTAACGGTGGACCTGCAGGAACGCCTGAGCCGGGATATCGTGCGTGGCGTATTGGATGGTTCCACCGACCTGGGCATCATCGCCGGGCCGGTCAAAGCCGAGAACCTGCAAGTGATTCACTTCAGCACCGACCGGCTGGTGCTGGTCACCCCCAAAGATCACCCGCTGGCCGGGCGCCAAAGCATCAGGCTGGCGGAAACCGCGGGCTATCCCCATATCGGCCTGCATGAAGGCACCACCCTGCTGCGATTTCTGCAGGAGCAGGTCGCCGAGAACGGCAACAGTCTGAACATGCGCATCAAGGTCTACAGCTTCGAGGCCATGTGCCGGCTGGTCGAATCCGGGGTCGGTCTGGCGGTGATGCCGGATTCTGCCGCCCGCCGTCACCAGCGCACCATGAACCTCGCGGTGATCGAGCTGAATGAGCCCTGGCGCGTGCGTGAACGCAGCATTCTGTTACGGGATCTGGAGGCTTTGCCGAAGGTGATCCGAGCTCTGATCGACCGATTGCAGACCTACGGTCTTGAGGACAGCGGATCCTGACGGTAGAAACCCGTCAGGTGTCGATACACCGCAGGCCAGGCTGTCTGCAGTGATTCGGGTAATTCGAAGAAGGTTTCCGACAGCACGGCGAAGAATTCCGCCGGGTCTTCCAGTGCGTAGTCATCCACCGGCAACGGCTCGTCGTTGTCGGCCCTACGCGCCAGATCATTCCAGGCCGCGGCAAAATCATGCTGCCAGGCCGCCGCATCCATGCCGGGATGCAGCGGCGGCGCGCCATTGGCGCTGGCGTCGCGCATATCCAGGGTATGCGCCAGTTCGTGGATGACTACGTTGTAACCATCGCCCTGCCCCGAGTGACAGACATCCTCCAGCGACAACACCACCGGGCCGCGCTCCCAGGCTTCGCCACTACGCTCACTGACTTCCTGATGGACGATTCCATATTCATCCTCCCAGCTGTGCTCGGCGACGAAAGGCCCGTCGTAGAGGATCAGGGTCTGCCAACGGTCGTACCAGTCCAGCCCCAATTCCAGTACCGGCACCACGGCCATCCCGGCGATGCGCAGACGCAGGTGATCATCCAGCTCGGCGCCGTTGACCGCCACCAGGTGCTTGCGCAGCAGCAGGCGCAGCGCCAGTTCCTGAATACGGCGCTGCTGCTCCGGTGAGTAACGCCGGTAAACCGCCCAGTCGCCCAACGCCTGCTGCCATTGCTCGGCGGATACGGCCAGCCGGCGCAACTGTCGGTCTTCACGCCAGTGGCTCAGGCGTTGCCACCAGCTGCGTCGCTCGCGACGTGTGGCCTGTTTGCTGATAGCAATTTCTCCAGTGCAGGGGAACTCTGAATCCGTTTTCCAGCCATGATACGGCATCCGATCGCAGGGTGACCTACCAAGGAACCTGATGAGCGGTTCAGCGCCTCATACAGTCGGTTGATGGCGCCTACTCGTTCAATCAGATTTGTGTCTACAGTCTGTATACACAGCGACGACACGCCTCCCCGAGCAACCAGTGCACATCCATCTGCAAAGCGGCATACCGCTCCAGCCATCGCTAACTGACGTGGCGTAAGACCTGCCACTTTGCCAAACACGAAAAGCCCGAGCACTGAACCCTCAAACCGCGCCGTGCGCGGTGAGGTTGCAATATTGTCCTTTGAAATACAGTAGTGGCTGCGCAGCAGCAGCTTCTTGCAGGTTTAACGCTTTCACTTCACCAATCACGATCAGGTGATCACCTGCGGCATGTTCAGCGTGAATTTCGCAATCAAGCCAGTCCAGGCTGTCGGCAATGATCGGATTCCCCAGCGGCGATGCCCGCCATTTGATTCCGTGCCACTTGTCCGTGCCTTGCCGAGCGAACTGGTTAGAAATATTGACCTGTTCACCTGACAGGATATTGACTGCGAATCGACCGGCCTGGCGCATTCCAGGATAGCTGTACGAGCTGGATTTAACGCTGAATGACACCAGCGGCGGACTCATCGACACGCTATAAAATGACTGGCAAGTGAAGCCAACCGGCTCGCCATCAATGTGTGATGTGATCACCGTGATACCGGATGCGTAATGCCCGAGCGCTTTGCGAAAGCGCAATGGCTCGATAGCTGTACAGGGAAGCGACATAGTAGGTCCTGAATATCGGGTGTAGCTCGAAGGTGTTGAGGAAGGCTTGACGTAGCTCGGTAACTTTCAAGTTACCGAGACAACCTCCCCGCCCCCATTCCAACGTCAGTTCAGCCCTGGCTCGAGAGCTCTCTTCGGACGATGTCCGCACCTGCGCTTAACGCATTCAGCTTGCCTCTTGCCACTCGCCGAGGTAATGGCGCCATGCCGCAGTTGGTGCAAGGATAGAGCTTGTCGGCATCTACAAACTGAAGCGCTTTGCGCAGGGTACTGGCAACGTCTTCTGGTGTTTCAATCGCATGGTTTGCCACATCAATGGCCCCTACCATGACTTTCTTGCCTCGAATGAGCTCAATGAGGTCCATCGGAACATGAGAGTTGTGACATTCCAGTGAGACTATATCGATACTGGACTTTTGCAGCTTGGGAAAAGCCTCTTCATATTGTCGCCACTCTGACCCCAGGGTCTTTTTCCAGTCTGTATTGGCCTGGATGCCATAGCCGTAGCAAATATGCACAGCCGTTTCACATTGAAGGCCTTCAATCGCCCTTTCCAGAGTGGCAATACCCCAATCATTCACCTCATCAAAGAAAACATTAAATGCGGGCTCATCAAACTGGATAATGTCAACACCCGCGGCCTCTAATTCTCTGGCTTCTTGATTGAGAATCCTGGCAAACTCCCAAGCCAGTTTTTCGCGGCTTTTATAATGATTGTCATACAGCGTATCGATCATAGTCATGGGGCCTGGCAGAGCCCATTTTATGGGTTGCTTGGTTTGCTGACGCAAGAACCTGGCATCTTCAACAAAAACCGGCTTTTGCCGCGTAACAGCACCCACGACCGTCGGTACGCTCGCATCATAGCGATCACGAATTCTAACGGTTTCACGTTTTTCAAAATCAACGCCACTGAGGTGCTCAATAAAGGTAGTGACGAAATGCTGGCGCGTTTGCTCACCATCACTGACAATATCAATACCTGCTTGCTGCTGTTCTTGCAACGACACACGTAAAGCATCTCGTTTCCCCTCAACCAATCCTTCCTCGTGCAATTTCCAAGGAGACCAAAGTGTTTCAGGTTGTGCCAACCAAGAGGGTTTGGGTAAGCTGCCAGCCGTTGATGTGGGCAACAATTTTTTCATAATAGATGACCTTTGTTGTTGATTAGTCAAAGAGCGTAATTAGCGGACCACTGCTCAAGAACAGCCCGGTGCGGCTTGATGAAGTGCTCCTCAACAAACCTTCCCTGCTCAATAGCCAGTCGGCTGCGCTCCTCTCGGTCATAAACAATTCGCGTTAACGAATAATCCTGGTTATCCAAACGGGGTTGATAGGATTTTCCCGCTGCAGAGTTCGCATTATATATCTCAGGCCGGTAGATCTTTTGGAAAGTATCCATCGTGCTGATGGTACTGATAAGCTCAAGATTGGTGTAATCAACAAGCAAATCACCAGAAAAATAGAAAGCCAAAGGCGCAACACTATTTGGGGGCATGAAATAGCGAACCTTCAACCCCATTTTCTTGAAGTACTCGTCAGTTAACGAGTATTCATCTTGTTGATACTCCACGCCCAATACAGGGTGCTGATTTTCAGTCCGATGGTAGGTCTTGCTACTCGAAACACTTAGGCATATAACCGGTGGCTTGCTAAAATTCTCTTTGTACGCATTTGAGTTAACGAAACACTGGAACAGTTTGCCATGCAAATCGCCAAAGTCATCTGGCGTACTAAATGCGGACCGACTCTTATTGTGCTCCTGCAAAAGCACACTGAAGTCATAATCTCGCACGTACGAGGAGAAATTATTCCCTACAACACCATCAATGCGCTCGTCAGTTTTCCGATCAACAATACTCGCCTTCAATATCTCAATCAACGGGAGCGCATCACCACTGTTTTCAGCATCAACATTCATCTCGACAGAGATAATTTCAAGCTCGACAGTATAACGGTCGCCTTTGGGATTATCCCAATGCGCCAGCGCATTAAAACGATTGTCAATCATGTTCAAGGTGTTACGCAAATTCTCTTGGCGACTCTCCCCTCTAGCCAAATTAGCAAAATTGGTTGTGGCACGCGTATTGGCTGAGGGCTGGTAGTTCTCATCGAAACAAACGCTTTTAACAGTAAATGCAAACTCTTTACACATGGTAATCTGAAACCCTGATTTTCGAGACAAACCAGATCTCTGGCTTTTTTCTCGCAGTAATCTTTATACTTCCTATCGTTGGGACATATCTTATGCTGTGCCCTTGCTTTAGTAACAATGAAATGATTTCACTACGTCTTTAGTCATATTCATGATGCGCCGCGTTCGAAAGGACGGTTCCCCTTTGTCACTGAATCACCGGAGCCCAGGCACAAAAAAGCCAGGCTGCTTTTGACAGCAGCCTGGCTTGATATCGCTATTACAATCTCAGAAGTTGAGCGTCGCGCCATCTTCCGGAATTTCAACGCGATCCGCGATACCCTTTTCCTGCACGTATGCCTTCAGCTCTTCGCGCGTCAGAGCCATGTGGTTGATGGCGTCCATGTGCGTGGCAACGATGGTGGCATCCGGCGCTGTCTTGGCCGCCCGCAGTACATCTTCCTTGCCCATGATGATCGAGCCATCAAAACCATTCATCATTGCATAGCCTGCGTTGATCAGGACGATCTGCGGGGCGTAGTCTGCAAGCGCCATATCCACTTCATCGCGCCAGACGGTGTCACCTACCAGATACAGCGTGTCATGGCTTGGCGACTGGAATACCACCCCCATCGCCTCACCGAGGAAAGTTGCCACTTCCGCCGAGGCATACATTTCGTCAGTGCCGTGCTGGCCACCAATCTGGCTCAGGGTCACGCCCTCGAACTCGGCCTTGGAAAGGATGCGAACATTGGTAAAACCCTGTCCACGGATCATCAATGCATCAGCCAGGTTCTGCACAAACAGCGGGATATCCTTCGGCAGCAACTGCTGGGCAGCATCGTCCCAATGATCAAGATGGGTATGGGTGATGATCACTGCGTCGACGTCTGCAATAACGTCCTTCTCGGACATGGGCAGGTCTACCAGCGGGTTGCGCAGGTTGCTGCGATAGGTGTCTTCAAACCCCGGATAGGTGCCTTTTTTCGATAGCATCGGGTCGATCAGGAAGGTGGTGTCGCCGTAGGTGATCTTCACCGTGGCATTGCGGATCTGCTGCAACTGCACAGCCGCGGTAGTAGTGGATGCGCTGGTAGCAGAAGTAGCAGGTTGTGCATGGGCAAATGTCGCAGCGATGCTCAGGCTCAGGGCCACAGCGAGCGAGCTGGCAAGGGTTTTCATGGTCATGTGTTTCTCCAGGGATAGCCAGTGAAGGTGCTGCCATTGTCGGCTCCCTCAGCAATCAAAAAAAGTGGCCTATATGACAATATTCGATATAAATGGGCCACCCCTGCAGCTGCCATCCAAAATAGCCGCTTTGACCCGATACCCTATATAGGATAAATTTGGGCAACCCGTTTTCCACCCGCTGCTACTTCGCTCGAGAGGTAATTCCATGTCCGACATCAGTGTAGTCGTACTGGCCTTTGACGGGGTCAGTCTATTCCACCTTTCCGTCCCCGGCATGGTCTTCGGTGCGGATGAAGGGATCGCTCCTGCTCGCTATGAGGTGCTGTATTGCACGCAGAATCCGGGCCGGATACGGAGTGATCAGGGTGTGATGATCGATGTGCCCCACGGTCTCGATGCCATGGCAAAGGCCGATATCATCATCGTGCCGGCCTGGAGTGATCCCGGGGAGCTCACCTCTCCCGAGCTGACAGCAGCACTGCAACAGGCCCACGAGCAGGGCAAATTGATCGTGGGCCTGTGCCTGGGTGCCTTTGCGCTGGGCCATGCGGGCTTGCTGGATGGCCGCGAAGCTACTACTCACTGGGCCGCGCGCGAGATGTTTGCCAAGCGCTTCCCGCGCACCCTGTTCCGGCCCGACGTGCTCTATGTTGCCGACAGCAATATTGTTACCTCTGCCGGCACGGTCGCGGCCATCGATTGCTGTCTGCACCTGCTGCGCGAGCGCCATGGTTCCGAGGCGGCCAACCATGTCGCCCGGCTGCTGGTCACCCCGCCGCACCGGGCCGGCGGCCAGGCGCAATACATCGAGCGGCCGGTGCCACGCTGTGCCAACGATGACCGCCTGCCCGGCGTACTGGAGTGGGCACGGGCGAACCTGGCGCAACCGCTGTCACTCGACGCCCTCGCCGAGGTGGCAAAAATGAGCCGGCGCACCTTTACCCGGCGTTTCCGGGAGGCCACCGGTACTACCGTCACCAAATGGCTGAATGCTGAACGGGTGGCCAGAGCTCAGCAATTGCTGGAGACCACCGATCTGTCGATCGAGCGCATTACCTCGGCGGTGGGTTTCGGTACGCCGCTGGCGCTCCGGCAGCAGTTCGCGGCGCAGCTGGGCACGTCACCGTCCAGCTATCGGCGCACCTTCAACAATCAGGTAAACGCGACAGCATCATCAATGACTTGATTTCATCTCACGAACAGCCGCCGAGCAGGCCGGCCGAAGATGGCGGCCTGCTCGGCGCCGGGGTAAACAACCGGCCCGATCTCAACCATGCCTGACTCGGTTACTGGCGCCCGCTATACGGTGTGCAGGTACCACATGTATTCCAGATCCGAGATGGTCTTCTCGAACTCCTCCAGCTCGCTTTCCTTGCACAGCACGAAGACGTCGAGATATTCCTCGCCGATGTATTCCTTCATCACCTCGGAGCCTTCCAGCTCACGCAGGGCGTCGCGCAGGTTGGTCGGCAGCGATTGCTCATGCTGTTCATAGGCATTGCCTTCGGTCATTGCCGGCGGCTCGATGCGGTTGCTGATGCCGTGGTGGATGGCCGACAGCAGCGCTGCCATCAGCAGGTAGGGGTTGGCATCGGCGCCGCCGAGGCGGTGTTCGATGCGCATGGCGTCCGGCTCGCCGCCCGGTACCCGGACCGCCACGGTGCGGTTGTCGATACCCCAGGTCGGGGCGCAGGGCACGAAGAAGCTCGGGCTGAAGCGGCGATAGGAGTTGACGTTGGGACACAGGAAGGCCATGTATTGCGGCAGGGTTTCTAGCAGGCCGCCGATGGCCCAGCGCAGGTAATCGGACAGGTTGCCGTCGGCATCCGGGGCGAACAGGTTGCGTCCGTCGCGCTCCAGGCTGATATGCACGTGCATGCCGTTGCCTGCCTGGTCGTGGTAGGGCTTGGCCATGAAGGTGGTGTCCATCTCGTGGTCGTAGGCCACGCTCTTGATCACCCGTTTAAGCAGCACGCTGTAGTCACAGGCCTTGACCGGGCAATCGACGTGATGGAGGTTGACTTCAAACTGGCCGGGGGCCGATTCGGCGACGATGGCGTCAGCGGGGATGCCCTGCTCGTGGGCAGCCTCGATGACGTCCTCGAGAAACTCCGCGTATTCGTCCAGGTCGTCCATGGAGTAGACCTGCACCGAATTGGGGCGTTTGCCGGAGATCGGCGAGCGCGGCGGCTGCGGCCGGCCGGTAATATTTTCCTGATCGATCAGGAAAAATTCCAGTTCGAAGGCCGAAACCGGTTTTACGCCCAGCTCAGTGAAGCGCTCCACCACTCGTTGCAACACGTACCGCGGGTCGGCGAAGAACGGCGTCTTGCGATCCAGCTCGTACATGGTCATCAGCAGTTGCCCGGTCGGGCGCTTCTGCCAGGGCTCGATGCAGAGGGTGCCGGGGATCGGCAGGCAGATGCGGTCGGCATCGCCGATTTCCACACCGAGACCGGTTTCCTCGACGGTGGTGCCCTGGATGTTCAGGGCGAATACCGAGGCTGGCAAGGCAATACCGCGCTCGAAGGCCTTGACCAGGGCCGAGCGGTCGATCCGCTTGCCACGTACGATGCCGTTCATGTCGGCAATCAACAGATCGATGAAATGGACTTCCGGATACGCCTCGAGAAAGGCTTCGGCTTCCTGCACCGAGGCCGGAACGATGTTCCCAGCGTCAAGGGCGATGACCTCGGCGGGCTCGGTACCGACGCCCGTGACATCGGCTTGAAAGGACATGATGGCCACCTGTTATTTGTAAAATATATCAACCATGACTCTTGAGTTGAGAGTAAATCCGAAAGGCTCCAGTGAGTCAATAGAACCCCGACCGCCCCGAAATGAGGCATGGCTGCACCCTTTACGATCCATATCGGAGACCTGCGGGCCGACTTTTGTCCGCGCTTGTCAGCAGAACATCATCATTTTGTGGTTAGTATTTTTTGTTGCTATTGTATGAAAAATTGAACAACAACCCTTCAGAGTCGTGAGCCGCACAGGCGTTATCATGTCCGCTAACCGCAAGCCATTGATCGGCATATCCTGCTGCACCACCCACTTCGGCCCGCACCCCTTTCATATGGCCGGCGAGAAATACATTCGTGCGGCGCTGGACGCTGCCGGTGGCCTGCCCCTGCTGATTCCAGCCCTGGGCGATGAGCTATTGATCGACCAGTTGCTCGATACCTTCGACGGCCTGCTGTTCACCGGCTCGCCCTCGAATGTCGAGCCCCAGCACTATGCCGGCCCGGCCAGCGCTCCGGGTACCCAGCATGACCCGCAACGCGATGCCACCACCCTGCCGTTGATCCGTCTGGCAGTCGAGCGCGATATTCCGGTGCTGGGGTTGTGCCGGGGTTTCCAGGAAATGAATGTGGTCTTCGGTGGCAGTCTGCACCAGCGCCTGCATGAGGTGCCCGGTTTTATTGAACACCGGGAAGATACCGAGCAGCCAGTCGATGTGCAGTATGGTCCCGCCCACGAGGTGCGCATCGAACCGGGAGGCCTGCTTGATCGCATTGCTGGCTGCAGCTCGGCACAGGTCAACTCCCTGCATACCCAGGGTGTGGACCGTCTGGCCCCCGGCCTGCAGCCTGAAGCAACGGCGCCCGACGGACTTATCGAGGCTTTTTCCGTTACCGCAGCCACCACCTTTGCCCTCGGCGTACAGTGGCATCCAGAATGGAAGGTAATGGAAAACCCGTTCTATAGACGTATATTCAAGGCGTTTGGCGACGCCTGCCGGGCCCGAGCCGCCCGGCCCAAGAGGACTGTATGAACAAGATTGAAGCTTTTCTCAGGGAACACAGAATCACCGAGGTCGAATGCATGGTCAGCGACCTCACCGGCATCGCCCGGGGCAAGATCGCGCCGACTGCCAAGTTCATGTCGGAAAAGGGCATGCGCCTGCCCGAGAGCATTCTGCTGCAGTCGGTCACCGGCGATTACGTGGAAGACGATGTCTACTACGATCTGCTCGACCCGGCGGATATCGACATGATCTGCAAGCCGGATGACGAAGGCATCTATCTGGTGCCCTGGGCCATCGAGCCCACCGCGCAAATCATTCATGACGTTTACGACAAGCACGGCGAGCCGATCGAGATGTCGCCGCGCAACATGTTGAAGAAGATCCTGCGGTTGTATGCCGACAAGGGTTGGAAACCGCTGGTGGCGCCGGAGATGGAGTTCTATCTGACCAAGCGCAACGAGGACCCGGACCTGCCGTTGCAGCCACCGGTCGGTCGCTCCGGGCGCCAGGAGACCGGTCGTCAGTCGTTCTCGATCGACGCCGCCAACGAATTCGACCCGCTGTTCGAGGATATGTATGACTGGTGCGAGGCCCAGGGCCTGGATCTGGATACGCTGATCCACGAGGAAGGCACCGCGCAGATGGAAATCAACTTCCGACATGGCGACCCGCTGCACCTGGCCGACCAGGTGCTGGTGTTCAAGCGCACCATGCGCGAGGCGGCGTTGAAACACGATGTGACTGCCACCTTCATGGCCAAGCCCATCACCAACGAGCCCGGCAGCGCCATGCACCTGCACCAGAGCATCATCGATGCGAAAACCGGCGAGAATATCTTCGCCAATGCCGATGGCAGCATGAGTCAGCTGTTCCTGCATTACATCGGTGGCATGCAGCGCTACATTCCCGAAGTGCTGCCGCTGTTCGCGCCGAACGTCAACTCGTTCCGCCGCTTCCTGCCGGACACCTCGGCTCCGGTCAACGTCGAATGGGGCGTGGAGAATCGTACCGCGGGCCTGCGCGTGCCCGACTCCACACCGCAGAACATGCGTCTGGAAAACCGCCTGCCGGGGGCCGATGCCAATCCCTATATCGCCATCGCTGCCAGCCTGTTGTGCGGCTATCTGGGCATGGTCAACCACATCGAGCCGACCGCACCGGTGCAGGGCCGGGCCTATGAGCGTCGCAACCTGCGCCTGCCCTTCTCCCTGGAATCGGCACTGGAGCGCATGGAGCAGTGCACCGATGTGCAGTCCATCCTCGGCGAAAAATTCTGCCGCGGTTATATCGCGGTCAAACGGGTGGAGAACGAAAACTACAAACGCGTCATCAGCTCGTGGGAACGGGAGTTTCTCTTGCTGAGCGTATAGCGACCGGCGGCGCGCTCCCCGGTCAGGCAGTGGATCACAGGAGTACCGGCAATGACGACAGCAGGCAAACTGACTACCGCTGAACTGCGCGCACTGGATGCAGCCCACCATCTGCATCCCTTCAGCGATCACAAGGACCTGGGCGTCCGCGGCACACGCATCATCGAGCGGGCCTCGGGCGTCTATCTCTGGGACAGCGATGGCAATCGCCTGCTCGATGGCATGGCCGGCCTCTGGTGCGTCAACATCGGCTATGGCCGCACCGAGCTGGCCGACGCCGCCTATCGGCAGATGTGTGAGCTGCCCTACTACAACAGCTTTTTCCAATGTACCCATCCGCCAGCGGTGCAACTGGCCAGCGCCATTGCCGAGCAGGCGCCGGCGCACATGAATCACGTGTTCTTCACTGGCTCGGGCTCCGAAGCCAACGACACCGTGGTGCGCATGGTAAGACGTTACTGGGATCTGCAGGGCCAGCCAGAGCGCAAGACCATCATTGGCCGCATCAATGGCTATCACGGCTCCACGGTGGCCGGCGCCAGCCTGGGCGGCATGGCACCAATGCACGAACAGGGCGACTTACCCATCCCCGGCATAGTGCATATCGCCCAGCCGTACTGGTACGGCGAAGGCGGCGACATGCACGAGGACGAGTTCGGCCTGTGGGCAGCCCGGCAACTCGAAGAGAAAATTCTCCAGGTCGGTACCGACAAGGTGGCCGCCTTCATTGCCGAGCCCATCCAGGGCGCTGGCGGGGTCATCGTGCCGCCCGCCACCTACTGGCCGGAGATCAAGCGCATCGTCGAGCAGTACGGCATCCTGCTGGTGGTCGATGAGGTGATCTGCGGCTTCGGTCGCACCGGCGAGTGGTTCGGCAGCCAGTACTATGACCTGCAGCCTGACCTGATGCCAATCGCCAAGGGGATGACCTCCGGCTACCTGCCCATGGGCGGGGTGATCGTCGGTGACCGGGTCGCTTCCAGCCTGATCGCCGACGGCGGCGAGTTCTTCCATGGCTATACCTATTCCGGCCACCCGGTGGCAGCGGCGTTGGGCCTGGAGAACCTGCGAATCCTGCGCGATGAACAGATCGTCGACTATGCTCGTAACGAGGCAGCGCCCTACCTGCAGCGCAAGATTGCCGCGCTGGCCGAGCATCCGCTGGTCGGCCAGGTGCGCGGTGTCGGCATGCTCGGCGCCTTCGAACTGGTCAGCGACAAGGCCAGCCGGGAACGCTTTCCCGGCAAGGGTGCCGCCGGCAGCCTGTGCCGGGATCTGTGCATCAGCAATGGCCTGGTAATGCGGGCAGTGGGTGACAGCATGATCATGTCGCCACCGCTGGTGATTCAACCGGAGGAGATTGACGAGCTGTTCGAGAAGGCCTGGCGCAGCCTGAACATGGTTGCGGAGCAGCTGAGCTAGGGGTGTAAACGGCAAAAACTGGCACAATGCCGCGCGGGGTCTATCCGCCTGCCGCGCGCTTGCATACACTAGCCACGCCGACGGCAACGTCGGGCAGAAAAGACATGGAATAGCCGCCCAGAACCGCTCCGGGCGGTGACAGATCAACCGCTAACGGCTGGCGTTACCGGCCAAACCAGAAGCAGCAGGCCGCCTCGACATGGGCAGCGTCTGCAACAGGAGAAGACATGAAACTTACAATGCGCAAGACATTGCTGGCCATGGCCGTTACCGGGTTGTTCACCAGCGCAGCGTATGCCAACGGCGAGTTGAAGATCTACAACTGGTCCGACTACATCGCCGAGGACACCATCGCCAACTTCGAGAAGGAAACTGGCATCAAGGTGACCTATGACGTATACGACTCCAACGAGGTGCTGGATGCCAAGCTGCTCACTGGCCGCTCCGGCTTCGATATAGTCGTGCCGTCCAATCATTTCCTGACCAAGCAGATCGAGGCAGGTGTATACCAGCCGCTGGACCACAGCAAACTGCCGAACATGAAAAACCTCAACCCGGCGCTGATGGACCAGATGGACAGCATCGACCCGGGCAGCCAGTACTCGATTCCCTATATGTGGGGCACCAACGGTATCGGCTACAACATCGACAAGGTCCAGGCCATCCTCGGTGAGGACGCCCCGCTCGACACCTGGGACCTGGTCTTCAATCCGGAGGTTGCCGCCAAACTGGCCAGTTGCGGCATTTCCATGCTCGACTCCGGTGACGACATGCTGACCTCCACCCTGCAATACCTGGGTCTGGACCCCAACAGCAATGATGCTGACGACCTGAAAAAGGCCGAAGAGCTGCTGATGAGCGTGCGTGGGCATGTGACCTACTTCCACTCCTCACGCTATATCTCGGACCTGGCCAATGGCGAGACCTGCGTTGCTGTCGGCTTTTCCGGGGATGTATTCCAGGCCGCAGCCCGGGCCGAGGAAGCGGATAACGGAGTGAATATCGGCTACAGCATTCCCAAGGAAGGTACCCAGCTGTGGTTCGACATGATGGCCATCCCCAAAGGTGCGCCGAATGCCGACAACGCGCATACCTTCATCAACTATATCCTGCGCCCGGAAGTAGTCGCGCCGATTACCGACTATGTGGCCTATGCCAACCCCAACCTGGCGGCCAATGAATTCGTTGACCCGGACGTGCTGAACGACCCGGCGATCTATCCCACCGAGGAAGTCATGGCCAAATTGTTTGTGGCCAAACCGCGCCCGCTGTCATCTCAACGGATCATTACCCGCGCCTGGAACCGGATCAAGTCAGGGCGTTGAACCTTCCCGGGGCCGCTGTTGCGGCCCCAACTGACAGGAGAGCTATATGGTGGGTGCCGCAGGGGCCATGAAACAGGCCATGGCCAAGGCCGAGCCGGTCGAGTTCGTCAAGATCGAGCGCATCAGCAAACAGTTCGATGATGCCCTGGCCGTGGATGACGTGACCCTCACCATCAACCGGGGCGAGATCTTCGCCCTGCTGGGCGGTTCCGGCTCGGGTAAGTCTACCCTGCTGCGGATTCTCGCCGGCTTCGAAAAGCCCAGCGAAGGCCGGGTACTGCTCGATGGCCAGAACATCACCGACCTGCCACCGCACAAGCGGCCGATCAACATGATGTTCCAATCCTATGCGCTGTTTCCACACATGACCGTGGAGCAGAACATCGCCTTCGGCTTGAAGCAGGACAAGTTGAGCAAGACGGAAATCAACGAGCGCGTGGCTGAAATGCTCAAGCTGGTGCATATGGGCAAGTATGCCAAGCGCAAACCCCATCAGCTGTCCGGCGGCCAGCGTCAGCGCGTGGCCCTGGCCCGGTCGCTGGCCAAGCGGCCGAAACTGCTCTTGCTGGATGAGCCCATGGGCGCGCTGGACAAGAAACTGCGTTCGCAGATGCAGCTGGAACTGGTGGAAATTATTGAGCGCGTCGGCGTGACCTGCATCATGGTCACCCACGATCAGGAAGAGGCCATGACCATGGCCCAGCGCATCGCCATCATGGACCAGGGCTGGATTGTCCAGGTCGGCACCCCGGTGGACATCTATGAAAGTCCAGTGAGCCGACATGTGGCCGAATTCGTCGGCAGCGTGAACATCTTCGAGGGCGAGATCACCGCCGACATGGAAGACCACGCGATGATCCACTGTCCGCAACTGGACCGGAACATCTATGTCGGCCACGGCATCACCACCCGTGCCCAGGACAAGAGTGCCATCTACGCCCTGCGGCCGGAAAAGGTCTTTGTTTCGACCGAACAGCCGGAACAGGAATACAACTGGGCTCACGGCGAGGTGCATGATATCGCCTACCTGGGTGGCCATTCGGTGTATTACATCAAGCTCGACAGCGGCAAGATGGTGCAGGCGTTCTTCGCCAACTCCGAGCGCCGGTTGCCACGCCCGACCTGGGAAGACAAGGTCTATGTAAGCTGGGATGACGACGGCGGTGTGGTGTTGCCGTCATGAGAAAGCACCTGCGGCTGCCCAGCGGCAAGGCGCTGGTCATCAGCATCCCCTACCTGTGGATGTTCCTGTTCTTCCTGCTGCCCTTTGTCATCGTACTGAAGATCAGCTTCTCCCAGGCGGCGATTGCCATCCCGCCCTACGAAGCGATCTTCCAGTATGCCAACCAGGCGCTGACGGTTGTCCTGAATATGGGCAACTACATCTTCCTGACCCAGGACAGCCTGTATTTTGCCGCTTATCTCGGCTCGCTGAAGATCGCCCTGGTGGCGACGCTGGTCTGCCTGGCGCTTGGCTACCCGATGGCCTATGCCATCGCCCGGGCGCCCCGTGAGCGGCAACTGATCTATCTGCTGCTGATCATGATGCCGACCTGGACCGCCATCCTGATTCGGGTCTATGCCTGGATGGGGATTCTCAGCAGCAACGGCCTGCTCAATTCGGTCTTGCAGAGTATCGGCCTGATCGACGCGCCATTGCAGATTCTCAACACCAATACCGCAGTCTATATCGGCGTGGTCTACGCCTACCTGCCGTTCATGGTGCTGCCGCTGTATGCCAATCTGGTCAAGCACGACGAGACGCTGATCGAGGCCGCGACCGACCTGGGTGCCAGTCGCATCAAGGCGTTCTGGAAGGTAACCGTGCCGCTGTCCCGCTCAGGCATCATCGCCGGCTCCATGCTGGTATTCATCCCGGTGGTCGGTGAGTTTGTCATTCCCGAGCTGCTCGGCGGGCCGGAAACCCTGATGATCGGCAAGGTACTGTGGCAGGAGTTCTTCAACAACCGTGACTGGCCGGTGGCTTCGGCGCTGGCGATCGTGATGCTGGCGATCCTGCTGATTCCGATCACCTTGTTCCATTACAACCAGGCCCGGGAATTGGAGAAAAAAGCATGAGGCGTCCCGACTTTTCCAGCGTCGTGCTGTGGCTGGGTCTGGTGTTCATCTACCTGCCGATGATCATTCTGGTCATCTATTCGTTCAACGCCTCGCGGCTGGTGACGGTGTGGGGCGGCTGGTCGATGCATTGGTACGTCGGCCTGCTGGATAACTCCCAGCTGGTGAGCGCCGTCAAACGCAGCCTGCAGATCGCCTTTTACACGGCGACCGCAGCGGTAGCGCTGGGTACCCTGGCGGCTTTCGCCATGAGTCGCTTCCAGCGCTTTCGCGGGCGAACGCTGTTTTCCGGGATGGTCACCGCGCCGCTGGTAATGCCCGAGGTGATTACCGGGTTGTCCCTGTTGCTGCTGTTCGTGGCGCTGGCGCAGATCCTGGAATCGCTGTTCGGCGTGCTGTTCGACCGCGGCATGCTGACCATCTGGATTGCCCACACTACCTTCTCGGTGGCCTACGTCGTGATTGTCGTGAGCAGTCGCCTCGGCGAGCTGGACCAATCCATCGAAGAGGCCGCGCTGGACCTGGGCGCCCCACCATGGAAGACCTTTCTGCAGATCACCGTGCCGATGATCGCACCCTCGATCCTCGCCGGCTGGCTGCTGGCTTTCACCCTGTCGCTGGACGATCTGGTCCTGGCCAGTTTTGTCTCCGGCCCCGGTTCGACCACGCTGCCAATGGAAATCTTCTCCGCCGTACGCCTGGGTGTGAAACCGGAGATCAATGCTGTTGCCAGCGTGATCCTGTTCGCCGTGTCGCTCCTGACCCTGCTGATCTGGTTCATCGCCCGTCGTGCCGACAAACGCAGTCGGATGCTGCCGCCGGATGACGAACTGGCCGGCTAAGCCGGCGGCAGCGCGCACAGACCATGTAGTCCATTTTGTGGGAGCGGCCTTGGCAAACGACTCCAGCAAGGTTATTCTCTGAAAACTGAATGAACATTCATTCAAGTACAAAACAACATCAGGAGAATTACCACCATGAGTCAGGGTAACGTTGAAATCTACGATCTGATGGCGTGCAACGTATATATGGATTTCGAGAACACCGGGCTGCCCAAGGAGCAGCACAAGTTCCTGATCGCCTTTCATCCAACCAATGGCGCGCCGGTTCACGAGTTGATCGACAGCATCACCGCCCGCGGCCCCGACGGCTATGTGGTAGAGGTAGCCAACCAGCCATTCACCATCACCAACCTCAACGGCCACATCTTCGACCGCACCACCAATGCGCACTGGTACATGGTGAACCTGGCCACCGGCTTCATGACGCCCGGCGAGTACACCATCGAGGTCAAGTGCAAGGACGGGTCGGTCAAGAGTATTTCCCGGCTGCAGAACAACGAGCCTTCCGATCGGCTGATGGTGGCCTATCTCAAGCACCGCGATACGCTCAAGGCCAGCTATAGCCCCGGCCAGGGCGAAAAACTGCCCGCCGGGACATCACTGGAAAAGGTCGCCATTGACTGCGCCTCGTTCAAGGAGCTGACCGGCGAGGACGCCTGGTACGTATTCCGTATCTGCAAGGCGGCCAACAGCAAGGAGTTCGATCCACAGAACCTGTACTGGTGGGACAATATATTCCTCGAGCGCTTCACCAATCCGGACGCCGGCAAGAACCGCAATCATCTGGTGATCGGCAATGCGCTGAAGCAGAACACGGCGTTCACCTACTTCACCGAGCTGACCGATGGCAACACCATGGGCGGCACCAACATCTGCATCTTCCAGCCATACCAGACTTTTTACACCTGAACGCTGTACGAACAGTCGGAAGCGGTTAGAATGCAGCGATGAATAATCATTCCAAAACCGCCAACAACAAGGCACAGGCCCCGGCCAGAGCGGCTCGGCCGCGGATCAAGGACAAGCGCAGCGCCATCCTGCAGGCGGCACTCAAGGTGTTCGCCGAGGGGGGCGTCAATGGCGTGCCCATGCCGGTAGTGGCGCAACAGGCCAATGTCGGCACGGGCACTATCTATCGCTACTTCGAGAGCAAGGAACTGCTGGTCAACGAGCTGTTCCGCGAGCAGAAGATAGCGATAAACCAGCGCCTGTATGGCGATCTCGATCTGCAGCGCCCGACCCGGGAGCTATTCGATGAGGTCTGGCGCCGCATGGTGCTGTTTACCCGTGAAGCGCCGCACGCCTACCGCTTCATGGAACTGCAGGACCATCGGCCCTACCTCGATGAGGCCAGCCGGCAATTGGAGCATGAGGCGCTGGCACCTATCCTGGCGCAGTACCGGGCATTGCAGAAACGCGGCATATTCCGCGCTGATCTGCGGGCCGAGGTACTGATGACGCTGGTATGGGGCGCCTTCGTCAATCTGATCAAGGCCGAGCGCGATGGCCATATCAGCCTGAGCGATGCCGATATCGATGCTGCCAGGGACGCTTGTTGGAGTCTGTGCACTGGTTGACCCGACTGTTCGCATTACACCACACACCCTAGGGATGAATGACATGCGAACAATGACTGCAACACTGGCCGCCCTCGGCCTGACTACCCTGCTTACCGGCCACAGCCTGGCCGCGGATGCAGAACAACAGTGGCTGGAGATGATCGCCAGCGGTGAAGCCTATTCGGCGGAGACTCTGCTGCCCCTGTTCAAACAGCTCGAACCGGTGGATACCGACTTCATGGTCGGCACCTGGAAGGGCGGCAAGTTCGACGGCGGTGCCGAGCCGGACCCGATCAACTGGTACGGCAAGCGTTTCACTTCTCCCACGGATGTGGAGCCGCTACTGGTGACCAATGCCGACGGCGAGGTCGTCACCTACGACCGCCTCGGCGCTGCGCAAATGCGCCAGGTGGTGTTCGATGGCAAGGCGTCTGCCGCGCTGATCTACGACAGCCAGCCGATCATGGATTATTTCCGCAAGGTCAACGAGAACGTGGTCATCGGTCTGGGCGACATCAAGGGCAAGCCCACCGACTTCTTCTTCCACCTGACACGGCAATAAGCCGTACTTGCAATCGCCCGGTATTGGGATAGGGTTTCAGAACGGGCCGGCATCACACCGGCCCACCCTACTCTGTAAGGAGATTGCCCGTGTCCAGCCTGGTTCCCGCTGTCGATCCCGACGGCTTGCTTGAATACTCAGTGGTATTCACCGATCGCTCGCTCAATCACATGTCGGCAGCCTTCCAACAGGTGATGCGTGATATCTCGTCCAACTTGAAAGACGTCTACAGTGCGCAAGGCGTAGCCCTGGTGCCCGGTGGCGGGACCTATGGTATGGAGGCGGTAGCCCGGCAATTCGCCCGGGGCAAACGCTGCATGGTGCTGCGCAACGGCTGGTTCAGTTATCGCTGGTCACAGATTTTCAGCGCAACCGAGTTGCCCGCCGAGGAAATCGTACTCAAGGCACGCCAGATCCGCAGCGGCGATCAGGCCCCCTTCGCCCCGGCACCAATCGAGGAAGTGGTCGCAGCCATTCGCGAAAGCAGACCCGACCTGGTATTCGCACCCCATGTGGAAACCGCTTCGGGCATGCTCCTCCCGGACCATTATCTGCAAGCCGTCGCAGCGGCGGTCCATGAGGTTGGCGGCCTGTTCGTGCTCGATTGCGTGGCTTCCGGCACCCTCTGGGTGGATATGCAGGCCTGTGGCGTTGATGTGCTGATCAGCGCGCCGCAGAAAGGCTGGAGTTCATCGCCCTGCTGCGCGCTGGTCATGTTCAGCGAACGCGCCCTGGTGCGCATCGAGCAGACCACCAGCAATAGCTTTGCCGGAGACCTGAAAAAATGGCTGCAGATCATGCAGGCCTACGAGAATGGCGGTCATGCCTACCATGCAACGTTGCCGACCGACGCATTGCAACGCTTTCGCGACACCATGCTGGAGACGCGTGATTACGGTTTTGCGCGGGTAAAACAGGAGCAACTGGAGCTCGGCCAGGCCGTACGCGCACTGTTGAGAGAAAAAGGTTTTATCAGCGTGGCGGCGGACGGTTTCGAAGCAGCCGGTGTGGTGGTCTGCTATACCGCCGACGACCGCATTCACAACGGCAGCGGTTTCATCAGCCAGGGCTTGCAGACCGCCAGCGGCGTGCCGCTGATGTGCGATGAACCCACCAGCTTCAAGACCTTCCGCATCGGCCTGTTCGGCCTGGACAAGCTGCATAACCGCGAGCGCACGGTGGATAACCTGCGCGCGGCGCTGGAGGCGCTATAGCAATCCAGCAAACAGCTGGATGCTACTTCTTGTCCGCCTGGCTCACCGCCATGATTTCTTCCATTTTCAGCCCGGTCAGACCATGGATGGTCCGCCACAGGTAGAACAGGATGCCCATCATCATGATCATCGAAGGAATGGCGATCATCGGGTAGCTGACCAGGGTCATGCGACCCAGCTCGGCATTGAATGCCTCAGTGCCGGCCGGGCTGACCACTATCCACTTGGCAACGATGTAGTTCATGACCGAGGAAAAGAAGAAGGTCCCGGCCAGGAAATAGGTAGCCTTGAGCAAGCGCTGTTCGAATATTTCATGCAGCCCGCGCTCCTGCAGACGTTCATCGACGCGCTGCACATTCAGCACCTTGTCGTTGTACAGCAGGGTGCGGATCAGCGGATAACGGGTGCGGGTGGAAAACAGCACCGCCAAGCCGATAACGCCGGGCACAGCTGCTTCCTTGATGGCCAGCCACTGCGGGTCGAGTTCCAGCAGACCGATGCCGCCGGTGAGAAAGACGCTGATTACGCCCAGCACCGCAATGAAGTTGTACTTGCGGTAGCGGATCAGCTCGAACAACCCCCAACCCAGTGGAAAGGCCAGCGCCAGGATCAGCGCCTGATGCGGACCAAAGTGCGCCTCGCCGCTGAACTTCATCAGGATCACCGAGGGGATCACGATGCTGACCAGCAGGTCGATCATCGGGCGGGGTTTGTGTTGCGGGGTCTCGCGCAGAGCTTCATTCATGGTATCGGGTGGTTCTCGTCTTCGTTGCACATATCATACACGCAGCGGCTGACTGGCGCAGGAACGCTGAACCGGCCAACCGCTGGCCGCTTCAGGCGGCGGCAGCCATGGCGGTCCATACCAGCAGGCCGGTGTAACCACAGAAGACCGTCAGCAGGCCTGCGCCTTCCACTCTATTGATCCGCCCGGGTCGGCCACGCCAGGCAATGCACATCAACAACAGGGCTACGGTCAGGCCTGCCATCAACGCCCAGTCACGTGTCAAGGCCTCCGGCGGCGCGACCAATGGATTGATCACCGCGGCGAGGCCGACCACCCCGAGCGTGTTGAATAACCCCGAACCGATGATGTTACCCAGCGCCAGGTCATGTTCGTTCTTGCGGATGGCAGCCAGCGAGGATGCCAGCTCAGGCAACGAGGTACCTATCGCAACAATGGTCAGGCCGATGATCATGTCATTGATACCCAAGTCGCTGGCGATGAACACCGAGCCCCAGACCAGCAGACGTGAGCTGACGATCAAGAGTATCAGCCCCAATACCAGCCACATGATTGCTTTGCCCAGGGGCATGGTATCGGCCAGGTATTGTTTGCGGATTTCATCGGCAACCACATCGTCCCGGCTGCGCATACCATCGCGAATCGAGAGCGCCAACAACAGGGCGAAGACCACCAGCAGCACGATACCATCGACACGGCTGAGGTCACCGTCATACACCTGCCATCCGGCCAGTGCGGTGATGCCCAACAGAATGGGCAGCTCGCGCCGCACTACCTGCCCGTGGACGGAAATCGGACTGATCAGCGCAACCAACCCGATGATCAAGGCAATATTGGTGATGTTCGAACCCCAGGCGTTCCCCAGCGCAATGCCTGAATTGCCTTGCAATGACGACAATGCCGAGACCGACAGCTCGGGGGCAGAGGTACCAAAGCCGATGATCAGCATGCCGATCAGCAACGGCGGCATGCCCCCGTGTACGGCGGCCGCGGAGGCGCCTTCAACGAAGCGATCGGCACTCCAGACCAGCACAACAAGACCAACAATGATGGCGGCAATGGCAAGCAGCATGTCTGTTTACATTCCAGTCGATAAGAAAGGCGCAGTATGAGTTAAAGTTCTGGCGGTCGCCAGCCGACACAACCCGCAGATCAACAATATTCCTCCAACGCCCATCCACACCCGTGTGCCTCTCCGGGGCGTTGTCGTTCCTCTTTTTCGATGGGATTTACTGATGGTACTCAAGTCCTCCCTGCGCCGGCAGAGCCTGGCGCTGATCATCGGCAGCCTGTTGCTGATGCTAGCTGTAGCCCTGGTCAGCGTGTTCTCGCTGGTCCAGGAGCTGCGCAACTACCGATTGTTGATGGAAGGCCCCCAGGCCACCGCCGGGCTGATCAACGAGACCAACCTGACATTCAAGACCCAGGTCCAGGAATGGAAGAACGTACTGCTGCGCGGCGGCAAGCAAGCCGACCTGGACCGCTATTGGCAACAGTTCCAGCACAGCGAAAAGCAGGTGCAACGCCTATTGGGACAGATCCTCGAGTTGGAGCTGTCGTCGGCCTTCCATGAGCGGGTGTCTTCTTTGAAGAAAGGGCACCTGGCGCTGGGTGCAGATTACCGTGACGGCCTGGAGCGGTTTCTGGCCGCCGGTCGCGACCCGGTGGCCGGCGACAATCTGGTCCGCGGTATCGACCGCGATACCAGCGATCAGCTGGAGCAACTGGTGGCGGGCATCAACCAGCATGCCGCCAGCGAGATCGAGCGTATCCGCGCGGCCACCCTACGTACCGTCTGGCTGTCGATATTGATCATGGTCGCCGCGACGCTTTTGATCGGCGGTCTGGCCAGCTGGCTGATCAGCACCCAGTTGATCAATCCCATCACTCACCTGATCCGACAGGTCGAACAACTGAGCCAAGGCCGCTTCGGCGAGCAGATCAGCAGCCAACGCCAGGACGAACTGGGGGTGCTGGCCCGGGCCGCCAATCAACTGCGCGGCTTCCTCGCCGAAACGGCGGAAGGTTTGCGCCATGGCACCACCGAACTCGACCGCGCCAGCGGCGGGCTGAATACCGTCGCCACCCGTATGGCCCAGGGCAGCCGGGAACAATTCTCCCGCACTGACCAGGTCGCGGCTGCGATCCAGGAAATGTCCGCCACCAGCGCAGAGGTCGCCCGCTACGCAGCCGATGCCTCCAGCGCCGCGGATGCCGCCGACGATAATGCCCGCAATGGCCGCGTGGTGATGACCGAGACCATCGATTCCATGCAGGCACTGCTGCGGGAGATCCAACGCACTGCCGAGGTGGTTCACCAACTGGAAAACGATAGCCTGCGCATCGGCAAGGTGCTGGAGGTGATCCAGAGCATTGCCGAGCAAACCAACCTGCTGGCTTTGAACGCCGCCATCGAAGCCGCCCGCGCTGGCGAGGCCGGGCGCGGTTTTGCCGTCGTTGCTGATGAAGTGCGCACCCTGGCCAAGCGCACCAGTGAGTCCACCACGGAAATCCAGACCATCATCAACAGCGTGCAGAACGGTGCCGAGGAAGCTGGCCGGGCTATCGAAGCAGGCAGGAGCCGCAGCGACACCAGCATGCAGCAAGTCACCCTGGCCGGCGATAGCCTGCAACAGATCGCCCTGGCGGTCGAGTCCATCCGCGACATGAACCGGCAGATCGCCACCGCCGCCGAGGAGCAGACCAGCGTGTCGGAGGACATCTCGCGCAACATCACCGAAATCACCCAGATTGCCGCTACCAATCAGGAAGAAGTTGATCACACTGCCCACGCCAGCGCAGCGCTGCATGAGCTATCAACCGAACTGAATCAGTTGGCCGCCCGGTTGCATGCATGAGCCGGAGCTCACCCATAACAACAATAACCAGCTATACCCTTTTTCACACACCGGAGAGCAACATCAATGAAAAGCTGGTTTGACAACCTCAGTGTCAACCTGAAACTTGGCATGGGCTTCGGCCTGGTTCTGCTGTTTACCCTGATCCTTTCAGTGATCGGCTGGCGCAGCCTGGGCATCCTGATCGAAGATGGCAACCAGGCGGGCGAGGTCGCCAGGCTGGAAAACACCTTGAGCAAACTGCGCATCATGCGCATGCAGTACCTGGCGGCGAACGGCGACGAGACGATCGCCAATCAGGTGCAAGACCAACTGGATGCATTTGGGGCAGAGCAACGCCATCTGGCCAACGAACTGACCCATGCCGAGGACCGCAATACCGCGCAGCCCCTGCCGGGCATCATCGATGCCTATCAGATCTCGCTGAATAGCATGCGAGCCGCCTTTGCCAGCCGCAACGCCGCTCTGCAGGCGATGAATCAACAGGCCAGCCAGATGGCCGAAGTGCTGGCGACAATGCAGAACCAGGCCAACCGCAATGAAGATGCGCAGCTGATGCAGGCCGTTGACGCTTTTGCCACCAGCTTTCTGCAAGTACGCTTCGATAGCCTGATACTCAGGGCCGAAGGCGGCGCCGAGGCAGAGCAGGCGTTCAACCTTGCCGTGACAGCCGCCACCAGCGACCTGGAGCAACTCGATCGATTGCTGCTCGGGGGCCAACAGGATCTGCTGAGTCGGGCGCAACAGATACTGGGTGACTACCTGGCTCAGCATCAACGTTACGAGGCCGGCACCAGCCAGATCGTCCAGGCTCGCCAGGAAAATGCCGTGCAGGGCGCCGATATCATGCGCATCACCGAGCAGCTGCGACAGACACAGCTGGAGCGTGGCGATCGGCAGGCAACCTCCGCCCGCGTATTGCAGGTCACCATGGCTGTACTGGCCCTGCTGATCGGCGGTCTGAGCGCCCTGCTGATCACCCGTCAGATTACTGGCCCGCTGAGAGAAACCCGCCAGACCTTGCAGCGCATTGCCGATGGCGATCTGACCCATAACCACGCCGTAACCCGCCGCGATGAGTTCGGTGAACTGCAACGGGGCGTGCAACGCATGGCAGACAGCCTGCGCGAGCTGATCGGCCGGATTCATGAAAGCGTCACGCAGATTGCCAGCGCTGCCGAGGAGCTGTCCGCCGTCACCGAGCAGACCCGCGTCGGCATCAACAGCCAGAAGGAAGAGACTGACCAGGTGGCAACCGCCATGCAGGAAATGTCGGCCACCGTCCATGACGTAGCGCGTAACGCCGAGCAGGCCTCACTGGCGGCCACCAGCGCCAATGGCGAAGCCCGCAACGGCGACACGGTGGTGAACGAAGCCATCAGCCAGATCGAACGCCTCGCCGAAGAAGTTACCCGCTCCACCGAGGCTATGGAGCTGCTGAAGCAGGAAAGCAGCAAGATCGGTACGGTGATGGATGTGATCAGGGCAGTAGCCGATCAGACCAATCTACTGGCTTTGAACGCCGCTATCGAAGCCGCCCGCGCCGGGGAAGCAGGGCGCGGTTTTGCGGTGGTTGCTGATGAAGTGCGCTCCCTGGCCCAGCGCACCCAGCAATCCACCGAAGAAATCGAAGCTCTGGTAGCTGCCGTACACAGCGGCACCCAACAGGTCGCCAGCCGACTGAGCAGCAGCCACACCCTGGCCGGCAACAGCGTGGAGCTGACCCGCACCGCGGGCGCAGCGCTGAGCAGCATTACCGAGAGTGTGTCCAACATCCAGTCGATGAACCAGCAGATCGCCGCGGCGGCCGAACAGCAGAGCGCGGTAGCCGAAGAGATCAGCCGCAGCGTGGTCAACGTGCGCGACGTGGCCGAGCAGAGCGCGACCGGTAGCGATCAGACCGCCGCCTCCAGTATCGAACTGGCGCGGCTGGGTAATGAATTGCAGGTGCTGGTGAGCCGGTTCCAGGTGTAGGACGAGGTTTACCTGTCCGTAGCAGCGTCCGGCAGGCGGCGCGCCAGTTCCAACGCCTGCTGGTCGCCCGGATCGCGCTCGAGCAACGCATCAACGAACTCTCGGGCCAGCCCCGGTTGACCATGCCGGAAGCTGAAGCTGGCTCCCGCCCATAGCACGTCGCGGTCAGTGGGATGCAGTCGGCCGGCTTGACGCAGGATGGTCAACGCCTCCTCCGGCGCTGACGGCTCCACCGCCACCGCTAACACGTAGCCGGTACGCGGTTCGTCAGGCTGCAGCACCCAGGCGCGTCGCAGATGTTCCAGCGCCGCTTCACGCTGTTGCTGACGCACCAGTGACAGCCCCAGCGCATAATGCAGCATGCCTTCGGCTGGCAGTATCACCAGCGCCTCGCGCAAAAGCCGCTCCGTGGTTTTCTCCCGCCCCTGCGAGCGGTACAAATCAGCCAGGTTCAGGTAGTTTGCCGCGTCCAGCGGTGCAGCTTTGATCGCCTGACTCCAGGCCTCCTCCGCCTCTCCCGCGCGCCCCTGCCGCAAACGCAGCAGGGCCAGTTGGCCAAGGTGGCTGGAGCGTTCGGCATGCAACGCCAGCTCTTCTTCATATTCGCGCAGCGCGCGCTCGAAAGCCGGCTGTATGGCAGGCGGCAGATCGACATCCACCAGCTGACTGGCAGCCAGCGAGCGCAGGCTACGCAGCGGGTCGGCCAGCAGCGGCGCCAGGTAGTGCCGACGCAGCGCCGCAGGGCTATCCCCCAGCGCACGGATGCTGCCCAGGCGTACCAACGGATCGGGGTCTTGTAACCCCTTGGCCACAGCCTGCTGCTGGACCTGACCGAGCTGCGGTTGCAGCCGCTGCGCCGCGCTGCCGCGCACTATCGGCGCCAGTTGCGGATCGTTGACCAGGGTCGCGAGGTCCTGTTGCGCGGCCGGCAGTCCCTGATCGGCGGCGGCGATGGTGGTCGCAGGGGATGCCTGTTGCCAGCGGCCCTCCGGGAACCAGCCGGCAATCTGCTGCGCGGCCCAGTCCGGCTCGCGGTCGGTATGGCACCCGGTGCAGGCGTCTGGGGTACCCAGTTGTCGGGCCAGGTCGGGGCGCGGTACGGCAATGTTGTGATCGCGGCGCGGGTCGATGACCATATAGGTACGCTCCGGCATATGACAGCTGACACACTGGGCGCCACTCGAATCGGCAGCATGGTAATGATGCGTGGGCCGATCGAACTCTGTCGGCAGGTGGCAGCTGCTGCACAGTGCATTACCCTCGGCACGCAGCGCCTGGCTGTGCGGCTGATGACAATCACTGCAGGTAACGCCGGCGGCATGCATGCGGCTCTGGGCGAAGCTGCCGCTGATGAATACTTCCTCGCGCTGCTGGCCATCGGCAAAGTACAGCGGATCGCTGAGCAGTTCGGGGCGGTAGAAATCCAGCAATGGCAGGCCGGCGTGATACCCCTCGGCGGTAGCACTGCGCAACGAGTGGCATTGGGCGCACACCTGCTGTTCCTTGTCCGTGCTCAGCGGCACGCTGCGCCGCGCCGTTACCCGCCCCAGTTCATGCAGCCAGTGCATGTCCTGGCGCTCATCCAGCAACAGTGTCAGCCCCTTGTCTGGCCATTCCTGCCCCTGGGTCCATTGCAGATGCCGACTACCAGGCCCATGACATGCTTCACAGCCCACCCCCAGCTCCGACCATTCGGCGGCGAAGCTCTGCGTCTGCGCGTCGAAGCCCTTGCGGTAATCGGTAACGTGGCAGTCGGCGCACATGAAATTCCAGTTCTGCGCCGGGCCAGTCCAGTGCAAGGGGCTGTCATGCCGCACCTGCTCGTCCGGATACAGATGGAACCAGCGCTGGCCTCCCGCTGCGTGCGGCCGGGTATCCCAGGCGATAGACAGGGCCTGCAGGCGGCCACCGCCCAGATCGATCAGGTACTGCTGCAGTGGGTCCAGACCGAAGGTGTACAACACCTCGTATTCGGTCAACTGTCCGTCGGCACCGTCGGTGGTGACGAAGTAACGCCCGTCGCGCTGCTGGAAACGCGAAACGGTGCCGGCATGCTCGAAGCGGCTGTCATTGAAGTCCGCCAACACCGTCTCGGCACTGGCATGGGCCATGGCATGGGCATGCTGGGATTCCTGCCAGGCCTGATGCTGCTCGGAGTGGCAGCCGGCACAGCTGGCGCTGCCGATGAAGTCTGCCGGCGTCTGGTTGCGGACCACTGGCGGTGCAGGCGTTTCAACCGGGACGGCCGCGGCTGGCTTGGCGGGACGATACTGGCTGGCAAAGTAGCTTGCCAACGCCAGCAGCAACACGGCGACAGCCAATGCCAGCCAGCGCCATTTGCGAGAGGAGTGTTCGGATACTGCCATGGTGCGGTCCGATTATTATTGGATTGGGCGAATAATGCTTGCCCGGTAGCCCCGTGGCTACCCCTGGTGCGTAGAAACCTGCGCACAACCGCCAGTGTTTGCCCGCACCAGATAGTCGAACCCGCTGGATTCAGGCCGTCGCCGCTCTGGCCCGCTCCTCATCAACCAGTTCCTTCTTCGACAGCTTGCCCACCGGCGTGCGCGGCAGCGCATCACGGATTTCCATCGCTGCCAGACGCTCATGCTTGCCCAGGCGCGGTTCCAGGAAGGCCTGCAACTGGGCGAAATCAAAGGGCTGGGCGCCAGCCTTGAGCTTGATAAAGGCCTTGGGTGCCTGGCCGCGATAGATGTCATCGATACCGATCACGGAGACCTCCTCGACCGACGGATGCTCGTAGATCGCTTCCTCGATCACCCGCGGATAAACGTTGTAGCCACTGCACAGGATCATGTCCTTGGTACGATCGACGATGTACAGCCAGCCCTGCTCATCCATATAGCCGACGTCCCCGGTGCGCAGGAAGCCGTCCTCGGTCATCGCCTCGGCGGTAGCGTCAGCGCGCTTCCAGTAACCCGCGGTGACATTCGGGCCCGCGATGCATACTTCACCGCGCTCCCCCGGCGCCAGACTGCCGGCCGAGCCATCCAACGGCGCAATGCGGATGGTCGAGCCCGGCACCGGCATGCCGCAAGAGCCGGGGCGCGGCTCGGCGTCCTTGGGCGTGAAGGTGCCGGTGGTGGTGGTCTCGGTCATCCCCCAACCTTCGCGCAGGGCGCAGCCGGCCACGTCCGAGTATCGCTGCTGCACCTCCAGCGGCAACGGTGCGCCACCAGAGTTGCACAGCTTGAGCGAGGTCAGGTCCAGCTGCGCGGTCAGCGGGTGGGCTAGCAGGCCGATGAACATGGTTGGCACACCAGGGAAGGTAGTGATGCGGTTGTCATGAATCTCCCGCAACACCGTCTCGGCATCGAAGCGCGGGTGCAGATAGACCTCCGCGGCCATGCGTATGCTGAACAGCATATTGATCATCAACGCGTAGATGTGAAACGGCGGCAGCACCGCCAGGACCCGCTCCTGCCCCACCTGCAGCGATTCGTCCAGGATCGCCTGCAACTGGGAGCAACTGGCGGTGAGATTGGCATGGGTGAGCATGGCACCCTTGGGCGCGCCGGTGGTACCGCCGGTATATTGCAGTACCGCCAGGGTCGTCGCAGGATCAGCCAGTGGGTGGGCGACGAAGTTACCATCGTTCTCCAGCAGGCTGGCAAAGGATCTGGTGCTGGCGTCCCATGCAACCGTCGTCGCCGGGCCTAACTGGCCGGCTTGCGCCGCGCTGACCGGCCCACAGAATTCCGTCAGCTGGCCGACAATCAAACCCTGAAGACGGCTGCTGTGCACCAGGCCGGCCATTTTCGGATATAGAGCGGCCAGGTCCAGAGTCAGCATGAAATCGGTCTGGCTGTCTTCAATCTTGTGCGCCAGCGTACGCTCGGCATCCAGCGGTGAATAGTTGACGACCGTGCCACCGGCACGCAGCACACCGAGGAACGCGATGAAGTAGTGTGGGCAATTGGGCAGATACAAGCCTACATGCACACCCGGGCCGACACCCAGGCGTTGCAGACCGCAGGCGGCACGCTTGACCAGGTCATCCAGCTGTCGGTAGGTCAACTTGTGGCCGAGGAAGTCGATCGCCGGACGCTCGGCAAAGGCTGCAACAGCCTGGTCCAGCAAGGCCCACACCGGGCCTGTCGGCAATTCGGCATCCCAGCGCATGTTGTGGGGGTAGGAGTCCAGCCAACGTAATTGCGCACTCGCGTTCATGACACGCCTCCTCGGCTTGATTGTAATTATTGAAGCCCCAAACCTAGCGCCATAACACGCTTGCGCAAAGGCCAATCCAGCAGATATATACGCCGCCATAGATTGCCGAGGCATTTGTGATGAACCTCACAGATTGATTCTTTCGGCCTTCAATCTGCGGTAACCCGCTCATCCAAATCAGTAATCAAATTGCAATAAGCGAAGCGGGTTGCTAGATTCTGAAACTTCTTCATACAAACGGAAAAATGTCATGAAACGGATCCTGCTCGGTTCCCTGCTTGCTGCTGCTTCGCTCAACGCTTTCGCCACCGCACCGGGCGGTCCGGGCTGCGGCTGGGGCAACATGCTGTTCGAAGGCCAGCGCGGCCTGCCGTCCCACCTGGTTGCGTCCATCACCAACGGCACCTCCGGCAACGCCACCTTCGGCATGACCTCGGGTACCAACGGTTGCGATACCAGCGGCGCCCTGGCCTATAACGGCAAATCGATGATCGTTCTGAGCAGCATCATGAACGAGCTGTCCGAAGACATGGCCCGTGGCGAAGGCGAAGCTCTGACCACCTACGCCGTGGTACTGGGTGTGCCCGCCGAAGATCGCGCGCATTTCGCCGCCGTGACCAGCCAGCATTTCAATGACATCTTCAGCTCCGCCGATGTCACCGCCGAACAGGTCCACACTGCGACTCTGGCCGTGATGAAGCAGGACGCGGTTCTGGCCAAGTACGCCGACCAGGCCTGATCCCTGCATCACCATCCGGGCCGGTGCTTGCGCCGGCTACGGATACTTTCTCCCGGTGTCAGCTGACATCGCCGCTGCCCACTCCGGTCCTGCATGTCCATACGTTTGTTTCCCCTGTTGCTGAGCTTGCTCGGCACTGCCGTACAGGCGGCCCCGCAAGCTGACCCAGCCACACTGCAGACTCTGGCGGAAGATCCCTATTGGATTTCGCTCGGTCATTACGAGCAGCAAACCTTCGGCGGCTGGCAAAGCTATGTCGATGATGCTGATTTTTTCTTGGCCGTGGACGGTGAGCGCGCGCCGCTGGCGGAGCTGCAAGCCACGCTGCAAGCTCTGTATGCCGACCCGGAGCTGGCAGATGCCCACCCGCAATGCCGCTTCCCTTCGCGCACCCGCTGGCTCCGACAGCAATTACCGCTGGAGGACCTGCCCATCGTGGAGTGTGCAGAGTTCGCTGCCTGGTATGCCGATATCGACCCGCACACCACGGTGCTGGTGTTCCCCGATGCCTACCTGAACAGCCCCTCATCCATGTTCGGGCACACCTTGCTACGCATTGATTCAGCGGCCAACGAGGGCAGCGGCACCGCCCTGCTCAGCTATGCACTGAATTTCGGCGCCATGGTCGAGGGCATGGACAATAGTATTCTCTATGCCTGGAAGGGCCTCGCGGGCGGCTACCCCGGCCAGTTCGCGCTGCTGCCCTACCGCGAGAAACTCAGCGAATACAGCAGTCTGGAAAACCGCGACCTATGGGAATACCGCCTCGATCTGACACCCGAGGAAACCGGCCGCATGATCGAGCATGTCTGGGAGTTGCGGCAGATCCGCTTCGACTACTTCTTCTTCGACGAAAACTGCTCGTATCGGCTGCTCGAACTGCTGGAAATCGCCCGCCCGGGCCTGAAACTGATCGACCAGTTTCCGCTGACCGCCATTCCCGCCGACACGGTGCGGGCGGTGAAAGATGCCGGTCTGGTGCAAGATATCAACTACCGGCCCTCACGAGAGAAGGAGCTGCTGGCCCGCGCTGCACCGCTGCAGCCCAAGGAAGTAAGCTGGGCCCAGGCGCTGGCTGCCGATACCGGGCTGCTCGAGGATGCCGCGTTCCAGACCCTGCCCGCTGAGCGTCAGGCGCTGATCCAGGAAACCGCCTACCGCCTGCTGCGGTATCAGGCGGCCGGCCAGGAACGCGACGCCGGCAATGCGGCGCGCAGTTTCCGCATGCTGCAGGCGATCAATCAGAACCCACCACCGCGGCTGGAGATCGCTACTCCGACTCTGCCCGAGGACGGTCATGAATCGCGCACCTGGCAACTGGCACTCGGCAGTCAGGACCATCGTAGCTTCGCCGAGTATGGGCTGCGCATGGCCTACCATGACCTGAACGACAATCTGGCAGGCTTCCCGCTGGGAGCGCAGATCGAACTGGGTAAGTTACGTGTACGTCAGTATGAAGGCAATCACTGGCAACTGGAGGAACTGGGGCTGGTCAGCATCCGCTCGCTGACGCCCCGCAATCAGTTGCTCAAGCCCTGGTCATGGCAGGTCGAGACCGGCCTGGAGCGAGTCGCGGGCAAGGATGGCAAGCAGCGCCTGGTCGGTCATCTGAATGGGGGTGCCGGCGCCACCTGGGCTCTCACTGAGAATGTCTTGGGCTATGCCCTGATGACGCTGCGCGTCGAGCATCATCAGGATTTTGCCGCCATACTGAGCCCGGCTGCCGGCTTTGACAGCGGCCTGCTATGGCGCAATCGCGCCGGCAACCTGCTGCTGGAAGCCCAGGCCGACTACTTCCACAATGGTGAAGTGCGCCGCAGTCTCGGGCTGACCCAGCAGCTGGAGCTGGCCCGCAACCTCGGGCTACGGCTGACCGCCCAGCGTGAATTCAGCCAGTGGAGCGCGCCACAGAATGAAGTGATGCTGCAGCTGCGCTGGTATCACTACTGAGTTTGCGCTTCGGGGGCGCGCCCCCGAAGCGCTCAACCCCGCCGCAGCCGTTCAGCAGCGCCGCGCAACATCCGCTCGGTCCCATCCCACCCCAGGCAACCATCGGTAATCGAAACACCGTAACGCAGCTCACCCGACAGCGGTTGATTGCCATCAAACAAGTGACTTTCCAGCATTACCGCCCGCAGACTGGCATCACCGGCCAGCCGCTGATCAATCACATCTTCCAGCACGGCCGGCTGGCGTAGCGGGTTCTTGCCGCTGTTGGCGTGACTGCAGTCGACCATGATGCTCGGCTCCAGCCCGGCGCTTTCCAGGGCCGCCCGCGCCATGGCGACGCTCATCGCATCATGATTCGGCCCCCGGTTGCCGCCCCGCAGCACCAGATGAGTGTCCGGGTTGCCCAGCGTTTCCACCAGTGATGGCCGACCCAACTCGTCGATACCGAAATGCTGATGCCCATGGGCTGCAGAACGCATCGCATCGATGGCGATGCCCATGCTCCCGTCCGTGCCGTTCTTGAAACCCACCGCCATATCCAGGCCGCTGACCAGTTCCCGGTGAATCTGCGACTCACTGGTGCGCGCACCAATCGCCGCCCAGCCCAGCAGATCATCAATGTAACCCGCCACCAGCGGCTGTAGCAGTTCACTGGCCAACGGCAGGCCCAGATCGATCATCTGCAACATCAGCCGGCGCGACAGCTCCAACCCCGCCGCCATATCGCCGCTACCATCCAATTGTGGATCGTAGACCAGCCCTTTCCAGCCAACCGTGGTACGCGGCTTCTCGATATAGGCTCGCATCACCAGCAACATCTGGTCCTCAACCTGCGGTGCCAGATCGGCCAGGCGCTGGGCATATTCCAGCGCCGCGTCGGCATCATGAATCGAGCACGGTCCAACCACCACCAGCAGGCGCTGGTCGTCGCCATTGAGAATATTGCGGATGGCCTGGCGCTGGGTCTGAACCTGTTCGGCCTGCCGGTCGTTCAGTGGCAAGCGCTGACGTAGTACCGCTGGGCTCGGTAACGGGCGGGTGCGACGCTGGGCATGCTGGATAAGGCTCTGGGCCTGCTCGGGGCTGGGTACAACGGAAAGCTGCAGGGCGGATACGGAAGAATTCATCAGTGCTGTCCTCAGCTGCGCGGTTCAGTCCGCGCAGCGCTCTATCGTGTTAGTCGTTGCAATGTCTGTGGATTCTGGGCGCGACCACTAAATCGCCAGCTGCAGTAACGGTAGGAGTAGGTAAAGTGATTGCTCATGTCTGAATCCTCTCAATGCATTGGCCGTTATTGGCCGAAAAAACAAAACCCCCGGTCGGGTGGCCGACCGGGGGTTGCTGAGTAGTGCGGTGGGCGGCCCGTCTGGAGTGGGCCGCCTGGTATCAGGCCAGCCCTTGGCTAAACCAATACCCATAAAAATAAGTGGAAACACCCGAGCTTGCATCACAGACAGCAGCAGCCACGGCATTTGCCGGGGTGCGATGGTGCTGAATGGATGTGCTGACTGACATGGGTTTCTCCATTGAATGACAATTAACTTACTGCATTAGCGGGTGCTATTCAACCATTGCGTCAAAGCATGGCAGACCGCGATGACGACAGAATGACACTAGCGGCGCATACCGCACGGTTGCCTGCCTGATGCCCCTGTCGCCACCTCTTGCCTACTGCTTCACCGTATCCAGCGTCTTGGTAATCGCTGCCACCGCAGACCCGATATTACTGAGTTCCGCCGGCAGAATCATGGTGTTATTAGTCTTGGCCAGCTTGCCGAACTCGTTCACGTACTGCTCGGCTACCCGTAATGCCACGGCGTCCTTGCCGCCAGGTGTGGTAATGGCATCGCCCACCAGGCGCAGGCCTTCCGCCGTGGCCTGGGCCACCAGTTCGATCTGCCGCGCCTTACCCTCGGCTTCATTGATCTGGCGCTGTTTGTCCGCTTCGGAAAGGTTGATGGTTTCCTGCTTGATACCTTCCGAGACATTGATCTTGGCCTCGCGCTCACCCTCGGACTGAGCCACCACCGCACGACGTTCCCGTTCGGCACGCATCTGCTTTTCCAGAGCATCGAGAATGGTCGCCGGCAACTCGATATCGGCGATCTCGTAGCGCATCACTTTCACTCCCCAGGGCCGCGCCGCTTCATCCAGCGCAGCGACCACCTGCGTATTGATTGCTTCACGCTCTTCAAAGGTCTTGTCCAGGTCGATCCTGCCGACTACCGAGCGCAGAGTGGTCTGCGCCAGCTGGGTAGCGGCATAACGATAATCGGCAATGCCATAGCTGGCGGCCTTGGGGTCGACCACCTGCAGGTAGATCACACCGTTGACCACCACCTGGATGTTGTCCTTGGTGACGCAGGCCTGGCGATCCACATCGATGGCCTCTTCCTTCATGGTGTGCCTATAAGCGATGCGGTCAACGAAGGGGATCAGCAGATGAAAGCCCGCCTCCAGAGTCTTCGCATATTTGCCCAGCCGTTCAACCACATAGGCCGAACGCTGTGGCACGATCTGTGCCGTCTTGGCGATGGTAATGACGATGAACGCCAGTAGTGCCAGTGAAAGCATTGTTGCGATTTCCATTGCGCGTTGCTCCAGTTATTTAAGTGAATTCAGATCGATCGGTCGGGACGTGAGGTGCTTACGCGCAGCACGATACCATTGATGGCAATGACCCAGGCAGTTTCACCGGTGCGCAGGGGCTCATCGGACTCGGCATCCCATTTGGCACCATTGAGCTGCACATCACCAGTGCCATCGAGGAAATCAGTCAGTACGGACACCCGGCTGCCGACCACGCCAACATCATCCAGGTCCGTTTTCGCCCGGCCGCCGACGCCACCGCGTAGCCAACGCGTGCAGTGACGCCGCAAGCCGAACAGGGCAACCAGACTGATGACGCCGAAGCACAGCAACTGCAACGCCAGACTGTCGATTACCCCCATCAGTGTCAGCAGTCCGACCGCCAGCGCACCCACACCGAAGAAGACCGCCACCAGGCCGGGAATGAAAAATTCGGAAATCAGCAGCGCAAAGCCGAGCAAAAGCCAGAAGGCATATCCATTGAGAAAGCTGTTCAATAACATCGCTTCATCCTTGTGGGGCCCGCTCTCGGGCATCAAAGCGCCAGACTAACAGATCAACGCGGGAAAGCGGTAAGGCACACGCTGCATCGCGACACCTGTCACAAATGATGGCTCTTTGCCTTTTTCATACCGCTCATCGGATAGATTTGGTGAATAGGATAGCGCCAGAGCGGGTGACCCAGTGGTCAACCCGCGCCCGGCAGGTCCGCTGCTATCGCGACTCGTCGGTCGCTCGCAACACACCTATGCTCAGCCGGTCTCTATCAGGCCTCACCGCCTGTGCAGTCAGAGCCCACAAGCATAAAAATAATCGGCCAAGGGTAATCATATGAAACACAATCGCCTTTCATTGGCAGTCGGCCTGGTCGCCGCGCTGGGCGTCACCAGCCAGGTCCAGGCATCCTGGTTCAGCTCCTCCAACTACACCAAGACCCAATATCCCATCGTGCTCGCCCACGGCATGCTCGGCTGGGACAGCATGCTGGGTATCGATTACTGGTATGGCATCCCGCAGGCACTGCGCAAGGACGGCGCCGATGTCTATATTACCGAAGTCAGCCAATTGGACACCTCCGAAGCCCGGGGTGAGCAATTGCTGGAGCAGGTCGAGGAAATCGTCGCCATTTCCGGCAAGTCCAAGGTCAATCTGTTCGGCCACAGCCATGGCGGGCCGACCATCCGTTATGTCGCCGCGGTACGTCCTGATCTGGTCGCCTCGGTCACCAGCATCGGCGCACCGCACAAGGGCTCGGCGTTAGCTGATTTTCTGCGGGAGATGCCGGAAGGCTCGGCCGGCGAAGCCATTGTCGCGGGTCTGGTGAATGCGGCGGGCAAGATGATCAACTTCCTCTCTGGCAGCCCAATCGATACGCCAATGAATTCTCTCGGTTCGCTGGAATCGCTGCATTCGGCAGGCGCTGCGCGGTTCAATGCCAAATTCCCCCAAGGCATTCCCACCACTGCCTGCGGCGAGGGTGATTATCAGGTCAACAACGTGCGCTATTACTCCTGGAGCGGCACCAACCCATCCACCAACCTGCTCGATCCGTCTGACCTGATGATGGTCGTGGCCGCGCAGACCTTCCCCAAGGGAGAGGCTAATGACGGCATGGTCGGACGCTGCAGTTCGCGGCTGGGCATGGTCATTCGCGACAATTACCGGATGAATCACCTGGACGAGGTCAACCAGATCCTGGGCCTGACCAGCCTGTTCGAAACCGACCCGGTGACGGTGTACCGGCAACAGGCCAACCGGCTGAAACAGGCCGGCCTGTAATCATGACGGGCCCCGCGACGGGCCCGTATCACCTTGCCCGACGGTAGCCATCGTATGAAAGCAGTTATCTATCTGCCATTGCTGGGCAGCATCCTGCTGCTCGGCTGGTATTTCACCGCGGACCGGCAGCCCGCCCCGCGCTCGACCGCGCCCATGGTCAGCGCCGCACCCACCACGCCAAGCCCAACGCCAGAGGCGCAGCAGTTGCCCGCCGCTGTCGACACCATCGCCGCCCCATTACCAGCCAGCGTTCGCGGCACCGAGGTGGATGGCCGGTTGGAGGTGGATGCCCGGGGCAATCTGCTGATCAGCAGCCAGATTCGCCATCTGTTCGATTATTTCCTGAGCCTGATTGGTGAGGAGTCCCCCGCCGTCACGCACCAGCGCATCCGCGACTATCTCGCGCAACAGTTGCAGCAACCGGCACTAGGCCAGGCACTGGAACTACTGGATAGTTACCTCGCCTATCAACAGCAACTTGTCGACCTGGAAAGCCGTTTCCCGGTCACCGACAGCCTGGCGGATCTGTTCGCCCGGGAACAGGCAGTGCAACGCCTGCGCGCTACGCTGTTCAGCCACGAGGCACATGAGGCGTTCTTTGCCGGTGAGGAGATCTACAACAACTTCACCCTGGAGCGGCTGGCCATCCGCCGCGACAGCGCGCTGGATGAGCAGGAAAAGGCCCAGGCCATCGAAGCTTTGCGCGAAAGCCTGCCGGAGGAAATGCAGCAACTGCTGGTACCGCAGATTCATCAGGAACTACGCCAACAGACGCTGGCACTGCGCGAAGCCGGGGCCGACGAAAGGCAGGTTCGTGAGCTGCGCATGGAACTGCTCGGGCCAGAAGCCACCGGCCGGCTGGAGGCGCTCGACCAGCAGCGCAGCCAATGGCGTCAGCGGATAGCCACCTTCAATGCGGAGCGGGAGACGATTCTGGCGCAGCCAGGGTTGGCAGAAGCCGACCGCCAGGCCGCGGTGAACGCCCTATTGCAGGAACAGTTCACCGAGACCGAACGATTGCGGGTGATGAACTGAGCGTTATTTCTTCATCCACACATCGTTGACCATGATGTACTGCCCGGTGGGAGTGCGCTCCAGCGCCTTCTTGCCGGCCATGGACTCCACATCTCGTAGCTGGATGTTGTTTTCCCGGGCGAGGCGCTGGTATTCATCGCGCCGGGCCTGGTTGATCTGCTGAGCGATTTCGGCAGCGTTGCCACCGGCTGCCACCACGCCCAGATAACCATCGGGCTGTTCACCCAGCTGACCGGCCGCCTTGGCCGCCGGCAGGGCCGACATCGCCTGGTTCAGCGACAGTGCCAGCGCAGGTGCACTCAGTAACAGGGCCAGCAACAGTCCGCCCAATCGGATACTCATACGCATGTCATTCTCCTTGTTCAGAACAGCCCGCTGGATTCACTGAACAGCTCGTCCAGCTCCCTGTCGACCTTGATGTAGATCTCGTGCTGGATCTTCACATTCAGGTTGATGTTGATCGGTTCGCTGGGCGCGGCCAGCTGCACCTTGGGCGTACAAGCGGTCAGGATGCCGACCATCACCGCCGTTATCGTCAGACGCCAATACATATTTACTTCTCCTGTCATGGACTGCGTCGCTGCAAATAGAACTGCTCAACCCGCTTGCGAATGACCTCGTTCACCTTCCCGGTCAACTGCAGACTGGTCAGCAGGGCCGGAATGTCTTCTTCCAGGCGAATGTTCAGGTGAACCGGCCGCCCCTGCTGAAATGCCGGGTTGCTCCCTTCCAGCCGCAGACCGAGTACCAGCACGCCCTGCTCATCATAGGACAGATCACTGGCCAGTACCTGATACTGAAAGTTATCCAGCGCCACGGCCAGCTGTTCCAGGTTGGGGTTACTGGCTGCCAGCTCGCGTAATTGTTCCGCCTGGTAACGCAGCACACCGGGTTCGCGGGCCTGCAGCCGCCCATCGGCAATCAGCAGATTGCCGTCCACCAGACTGATGGGGAAACGCCCGTCCAGCGTGCCCTGCCCACTCAAGCCTTCCGCGGGATAGACCTCGAAAAGGCGGGCCAGTTCGACGCCTTCCACCATTGCTACCAAGGTCTGCCGTGCCTGCCCCAGATCCAGGGTGGCCGGCTCCAGTATTATCTTTCCATCCAGCACACCGAGGCTGGCGCTGCGCAGGTCAAGCGCACCTGTGGTCGGTTCATTGAGCGTGGCGCGATAACGGCCGCTGGCCTGCAGTGGTCCCAGCGGCAGGCCAGGGTCCAGACTGGTGATGCGCAATGCGTCGGTGTCCAGCTGCAGCTGCTCGTTCTGTAGCATTATCTCCAGCGGCAATGACAACCCGGTGAAGCTGGCGCGATCGTAGATACCCTGACCGCCACTCAACGACAGTTGGCCGGTGAGACGATCCAGCCCGTCTCGGCCGGTCGCCTGCAGCTGACCGGTGATGCGCCCACTGGAGAAACTGAGCAGCGCCGGCCAGTCAGTGAAGGTGCCCATCAGCGGATCGGCGGCGCGTAGAAATATCTCCTGCAGGGTCGCCTGCAGCTGCCAGGGCTGACCGTTGGGCCAGTTCATTCGCAGGTCGGCATTCAGCCCACTGAGCGCGGCAAGGCTGCCATCCAACGTCAGTCCGGTCGGTGATTGCTGGAGTCTGCCGTTCAGGTTCCAGCCCTGGGGTTTGAGCGCGGCATGCGCCAGCCGGGTGGCACCGATCCGCAGCGGCGTGTCCAGTTGCAGCTGATCAGGCGTTGCCAGCGGAGCACTCAGACTGGCCTCGCCAACCTCCACGCGCAAGCCCGCCAGTTGCAGGCCAACGTCCGCCAGCGACAGGCTCTGCGCCGTTACCAATGCCTCTTTGCCGAGCTGCAGATTTAACTGCTGCTCGCTTATGTGTCCGAGAAACGGCCAGTCGAGTCGCACCGTCCGCGCCTGCAGACCGGCCATCGCCAGCCTTGACGCATCCAATTGCAAGAGCCCGTCCCCCAACCGGGCCTGCCACTGCGGCTGACGGCTCAGCTCCAGTTGGGTATCCAACTGCCCGCTAATGCCCCCCTCAAGCGCCATGTGCATGGCCAGCGGAATCGTATCCCGCCAGCTCGCCAGACTGCCCGGCTGCGGCGTGACCTCCAGAGCAATGGCGTCTGGCCGCAGCTCCGCCGGCAGGCTGGCCAGCGCCTGCAGCTCCGGTCGCGCCAATCGCGCGTCCAGTTGCCCCGCATGCAACAGCCATTGATCACCGCGGTTTTCCAGATCGATATGCAGATGGCCACTGAGCTGCCCCAGCCCGGCCAGCGGCAGCGGTTGCGGCAGTTCCAGCTCGGCCTGCAACAGGTAGGCGCCGGCGTCTTCGCGCAGCTGCAGCTGGCCCTGCACGTACTGCTCATCAGCCTGGAGCGCCAACTGGGCGGCAATTGCCAAGGGCTGCTGCTCGGCGCTTACCTGCAGCTCGCCCTGCAAGCGGCACCATTCGCCCTCACAGGGCAGTTGCACCAGCAGGCTGCGCACCGCCAACTCCCGCGGCAGCCAGGACAGCGGCCCGGCCAGTTGCTCCAGGTCGGGAAACTGCCACTGCGTCTCGGTCTCGCGTTGCGGCAGCTGCTGCGCCGACTGCCAGACCAGTTGCAGTTCATCGATCAGCAACTGCTCGATCCGCGGCCCATCGCGCCAGGCCGGCTGCAGGCGAATGCCATCCAGACGGAACCCCAGGCGACCCTGCTCCGTTACCTGTACCCCGCTGGCCTCGCCCAACCACAGCGCGCCATCGGTCCAGCGTAACTGCTGCCAGTGCAACTGTTCGAGCCCGGCGGCCGTGAGGGTGCGCTGCAGCCACTGGCCGGTCAGCACGGCGGCGAGCAGCAACACCAGTAATACTGCCCCGGCACTGACCACGGCTTTGCGCATTCACCCCTCCACAAGACAAGCACCCGGCATCAAGGTTAGCATGCGGGATCAACCCGATCATGAAGGCAGGTATATGGATATTCTCCGCCGGGTCAATCGCCGCAAACGGCGGCCCAGACCGTTGCGCCGACTGGCTCTGCTGTTCTTGCTGTTGTGGGTCGGCATGGGCCTGTTCGAGGCCAACCGACCCATGCCGGAAGGATTGGCGGTCAGCCAGCCCTGGCGACCCGCCACCGACGTGCAACTGTTGCTGGATCAGACCTGGCAGGCTGGTGATGGCGAGCGGATCAGCCAACAGCAGATCTTTGACGAGGCGCTGGCGATGATCAACGGCGCCCGGCGGCTGGTGGTCGTGGATATGTTCCTGTTCAATGAGTTTGCCGACGAGAACAGCTTCCGTCCCCTGTCTGCCGAACTGACCCAGGCGCTGATCGCTGCCCGGCAGCGGCGGACCGCACCTGAGGTCATACTGATCACCGATCCCTTCAATACCTTGTATGGCGGAGTGAACAACCGCCAACTGCAAGCCCTGCAGCAGGCCGGCGTGCGGGTGGTGCTGACCCCGCTGGAGCAGTTGCCCGCCTCCAACCCCCTGTGGTCCGGCCTGTGGAATCTGTGTTGCCGCTTCGTCGGCAACAGCACCGAGGGCGGCTGGCTGCCCAACCCGGTGGGTGATGGCAAGGTTACCCTGCGCAGCTATCTGCACCTGGCCAACTTCCGCGCCAATCACCGCAAGACCCTGGTAGTCGATGCCGGCGACAGCTGGTCGGCGCTGGTCACCTCGGCCAACCCGCATGATGCCAGCAGTCGTCATTCCAACCAGGCGCTGCGTTTCAGCGGCCCGGCGGCGCTGGATCTGCTGCAGACCGAACAGGCCGTGGCCGCGCTGGCGCGTGTCGATACCCGCCACTGGCCGCAGCCACCAGCCGCGACACCCATAACGGAGGAAGCCAGGCTGCGCGTCCTCACCGAAGGTGCGGTACGTGATGCATTGCTGCAGATGATCGACAGCGCCGCGCCCGGCGACCAACTCGATATGGAAGTCTTCTATCTTTCGCACCGATCACTGATCGAGGCACTGATCGCCGCCCGCCAGCGGGGCGTGATCGTCCGCGCCCTGCTCGACCCCAACCGCGATGCGTTCGGCCGCGAGAAGAACGGCATCCCCAACCGCCAGGTCGGCTGGGACCTGCACCGCGCTGGCATTCCGGTGCGCTGGTGCAACACCAGCGGCGAGCAATGCCACCGCAAATGGCTGCGTCTGGATCGGGCCGATGGCAGCAGCGAGCTGATCAGCGGCTCGGCCAATTTCACCCGACGCAATCTGGATAGCCTGAACCTGGAAACCGATGTGCAATTGGTTGCCGGGCATGATGACCCGACCATGATGCGGGCGAGGAACGTCTTCGAGGCGCTGTGGAATAACGCGGATGGGATCGAATACAGCCTGCCCTACGAGGCTTTCGCCGATCACAATGTCGGCCGCTATGGGCTGTATCGGTTGATGGAGGCGGCGGGGTTGTCGACGTTCTGAGAGGCAAAGCCCGCCTCAGGCAGGCTTCAACGCTGCTCGCAACGAAGTGGACGCATCGGCCAGTGCTTCGACATCCACAGTCGCGCCAGCCTGCACCAACGCTTTGGCCTGGACAAAGTCCCGCGCCAGATTGACGCTATCCACTGCCAGCACCCGCCCCTGACGTAGATAGACCAGCGAAAAGCTGCGATTGGCCGGGTCGCCCCGCATTACCGTCTGGTCATGTCCCGCTGACAACCCGACCGTTTGCAGTTTCAGATCGTACTGATCCGACCAGAACCAGGGCAGCGCGGTATAGGGCTGCGGCTTGCCTGTCAGGCTATCGGCCACGACCCGCGCCTGGTCATTGGCATTCTGCACCGACTCCAAGCGGATCGGACCGTCCAGCGCCGAATGGCAGTTGCGGTGGGCGGCGCAATCACCGATGGCGAAAATATTCGCAGCACTGCTGCGACAATACTCATCCACCAGCACACCTCCAGCGGCCTGCGTCAGCCCGGCCTCGGCCAGGGGGGCCACTGACGGCTCGATACCAATACCGACGACCACCATCTCGGCGGGCAATAGAGGGCCATCCGCCAAAGCCACACCCATCACCCTGCCAGCCTCACCGATAATGCGGTCGACACGGGTACTGAGCCGTACATCAACACCTCGGGCACGATGCTCGGCTTCATAAAAGCGAGACAGGGATTCGCCTGCGACACGCGCCAGTACCCGGTTCTGCACCTCCAGCAGGGTCACGCTCCGGCCGAGTTGCTGCAGCACCGCCGCCGTCTCCAAACCGATATAACCGCCACCGATGACTACCACCTGCCGGGTGTGATCAAGCTCGGCCCGCAGCCGATCAACGTCCTGCCGGGTCCGCACATAATGAATGCCGGCCAGCTCGTGGCCGGGACAGGTGAGACGCCGCGGCGAGCCGCCAGCGGCCCAGATCAGATTGCCATAGCCGAAGCATTCACCCGAGCCGGCATACAGGCGCCGTGCCTGGACATCAACTCTGTCGATACGAGTGCCGCGCAATAGCTCGATATCATGGTTGCGCCAGAAGTCCTCCGCTCGCAACAGCAGGCGTTCGAACGGCTTCTCCCCCGCAAGATAGTCCTTGGACAGGGGCGGTCGTTCGTAGGGGAGTTCCGGTTCATCCCCCAGTATCCCCAGCGTTCCCGCGAACCCCCGTTGGCGCAACAGGCTGGCGACTTGAGCGCCCGCATGTCCCGCGCCGACGATGGCCACATCGAATACTTGCATCACGTCCCCATTCAATCAGCGTTTGCAGGTGGCTTCACTCTTCAGAGTGCAGCCAGACACCCGGCCATAATAGCCATCCCCTCTTCCACTTCCCCATCCGTCGCGGTAAGCGGCACCAGGATACGAATCACGTTGGCGTACTGACCGCAGGACAGCAGCAACAGCTGCTTCTCCCGCGCGCGCATTACCAGCCGGCTGGCCAGCTCCGGATCAGGTGCGCCGTCCGGCTTCATCAATTCAAAGGCCACCATGGCGCCGAGACCACGTACTTCGGCGATGCGCTTGTCGCTCTCGGCCAGTTGGCGTAACCGACTGGTCAACATGTCGCCCAGGGTACGGGCACGCGCCAGCAGGTTTTCTTCCTCGAACACATCCAGCACGGCCAACGCCGCGGCGCAGGATACCGGGTTGCCGGCATAGGTACCGCCCAACCCGCCCGGAGCAATGGCATCCATCAGCTCGGTGCGGCCGCAGACACCCGCCAATGGGAAGCCGCCGGCCACCGATTTGGCGAAGGTGGTCAGGTCCGCCGTCACGCCCATCTGCTCCATGGCGAAAAAGCTCCCGGTACGGCCAGCGCCGGTCTGCACTTCATCGGCAATCAGGACGATGCCATGCAGGTCGCACAGTGCCCGCAGGCGCTGCATGAACTGCGGCGAAGCCATGCGGAAGCCACCCTCGCCCTGCACCGGCTCGACTACCAGTGCCGCGATGTCCCGGGGTTCGGCATCGTTCTTGAAGATCTGCTCGATGCTGTCGATGGCATCGTCCTCGCTGACGCCGTGCAGCGCATCGGGGAAGCGGGCGCGAAACACGCCACCCGGCATCAGCCCCATGCCCGAGGCGTAGGGCATGACCTTGCCGGTCATCGCCAGGGTCATCATGGTCCGGCCATGATAGCCGCCGGCAAAGGCAATCACCCCGGCGCGCCCGGTGGCGGCGCGGGCGATCTTCACCGCATTTTCCAGCGCCTCGGAGCCGGTAGTGACCAGCAGGGTTTTCTTGGCGAAGTCACCGGGCACCAACGCATTGATGCGTTCACACAGCTCGACATAGGGCCCATAGGCCACTACCTGAAAACAGGTGTGGGTATACAGCTCCAGCTGGCGCTTGACCGCATCGATCACCTTGGGGTGGCGATGACCGGTATTGAGCACGGCGATACCACCGGCAAAATCGATGTACTGGCGGCCCTCCACATCGACGATGGTGGCGTTTTCCGCATGTTCGATAAATACCGGGTGAATCTGTCCGACGCCCCGGGGCACCGCCTGCTCGCGCCGCTGCATGAGGGACTCATTGTTGTCTGCCATGTCGCTGTCCTCCACTCTCTGCCGGCGGGTCAGATGCCGCCCAGGCACACATATTTGATTTCCAGATATTCATCCATGCCGTACTTCGAGCCTTCGCGGCCCAGCCCGGAAGCCTTCATGCCGCCGAAAGGCGCCACTTCGGTGGAGATGAGCCCGGTATTCACCCCGACCATACCGTACTCCAGCGCCTCGGCCACGCGGAATACCCGGCTCAGGTCGCGAGCATAGAAGTAAGCGGCCAGGCCGTATTCGGTATCGTTGGCCTGGCGAACCACGTCGGCTTCATCAGTAAAACGGAACAGCGGCGCCACCGGACCGAAGGTTTCCTCTCGGGCGATCAGCATGCTGCTGTTCACTTCGGTGAGAATGGTCGGCTCGAAAAACAGGCCGCCCAGGGCATGGGGGTGGCCACCGGCGAGCAGGGACGCACCGCCCGCCACCGCGTCCGCAACGTGGCGCTGCACCTTCTGCACCGCCTCGGCATTGATCAGCGGGCCGGTGGTGACACCCTCGCGCATGCCATCGCCCACCTCCAGCCGGCGCACCGCCACGGCGAGCTTCTCGGCGAAGGCGTCGTATACCCCGTCCTGCACATAGAGGCGGTTGGCGCAGACGCAGGTCTGACCGGCGTTGCGGTACTTGGAAATCATCGCGCCTTCCACTGCCGCATCCAGATCGGCATCGTCGAAGACGATAAAGGGCGCATTGCCGCCCAGCTCCAGGGACAACTTCTTCAGGCTCGGCGCGCATTGCTGCATCAACTGGACGCCGACGGCGGTGGAACCGGTGAACGACAGTTTGCGCACCACCGGGCTGGCGCACAGCTCAGCCCCCACGTCCCGGGAATTATCCACCCCAGCGGTGACCACACTGAGCAGGCCGGCCGGCAAACCCGCCTGCTCAGCCAGGGCGACCAACGCCAATGCGGAGAAGGGCGTCTGCGGCGCGGGCTTGAGCACCATGGCGCAGCCCGCCGCCAGCGCCGGCCCGGCCTTGCGGGTGATCATCGCCGAGGGGAAGTTCCACGGCGTGATCGCTGCCGTCACACCGACCGGCTCCTTCTGTACCAGAATGCGCTTGTCGTTCTGATGAGCGGGGATCAGATCGCCGTAGACCCGCTTGGCTTCCTCGGCGAACCATTCGATAAAGGAGGCGGCATAGGCAATCTCGCCCCGGGCCTCGGCCAGCGGCTTGCCCTGCTCCGCGGTCATGATTCGCGCCAGGTCTTCCTGATGCTGCATGATCAACTCAAACCAGCGACGCAGAACGCCCGCGCGCTCCTTGGCCGTGCGCCGACGCCAGGCCGGCTGCGCCGCCTGCGCCGCAGCAATGGCCCGGCGGGTCTCCTCGGCACCCATATCCGGCACGCTGCCCAACCGCTCGGCCGTGGCAGGATTGAAAATCTCGGTACGCTGGCCGCGCTCGGCCTCGCACCAGGTGCCATTGATGAAAGCCTGCTGGCGGAACAGTTCGGGGGCGTGCAATTCCATGGAGAGTCCTCATGTCCAGAAATGGCATCATGCTTTGCCATATCGGCGTTTGATATTTCAAACATGCTATGTCGCCGAGGAAATTCAGACAAGGCGCATTGTGACCCACCTCCCAACCACACGATAAACCTTTTGACCCTCCTGATGGTTCATCGGGATCATTGCAGCTCCCGGGGCATAACCGGTTTCCAAGGCACAGGGACAGTGATGATCAAGATAGGCATAGGCTCAAGGACGTCCACCGGCGGGGCGGTTATTGAAGGTAATCCCGGCATCATGTTCGATGGTCTGGTAGCGAGCTCGGTGGGACACATGGCCAGTTGCCCGAAATGCAAGAAGGGTGTCGGCCCCATTGTTGCGGTTGGCCCACGAACGATTATGCGGCCCGCCGGCCCTGCCGCCCGTGCCGGGGATTATGTAGCCTGCGGTTGCCCGGCCGGATCAAATACGCTGCTGGCAGAGGGTACGGTGTTTATCGGCAGCGGTAGCGCCGCGGGCTCTGCATCTCGCAGCGGATCTGGCAGCTCGGGCAACACGGCATCGGCTCAGACCCTTGCCAAAGCAAGTGGCGCCAGTCTATTAGCTCCTGGCACCGGCGCGCCAACGCCTGGGCAATTCCGACAAAATGCGGTTGGCGATAATCCGCCTCATTCCTTTGAAGAGGAAGAAGAGGAGGAAGAACGCGAGCTGCCGATGAAGCAACGCATCACCCTGCGCCTGGGCATGTTCTTCGACGGCACCGGCAACAATCTGGGCAACGCCGCCCTTACCGCCGAGTGCCGTCGCCAGGATCTGCATGAATTCGATGAACAGACCCTGAGTAATATCCGTCAGCTGTGCGAAACCCATGATTACCGGGACACCAATGGCGATGGGCTTTATGATCAGTTGCCCGGCAGCAGTTATGGCAATGAATTGAGTAACGTGGCGCTGTTGTATGACCTGTATGAAGATCAGGCCGATGCCCTCGTGGAAGAAAATACCAAGGCAGCAAGCCTTAAAGTCTATATCGACGGAATAGGTACAACTGGCGGCAGCGAAGATTCCACCACGGGGTTGGCAATGGGACAGGGCCGAACGGGGGTGGTCGCTCGTGTCAGCGAAAGCCCTACGCTGATAATGGCAAAGCTGCGCCGATTACTGAACGGGAATCCGCAACTGCTTATCGAAAGAGTCGAGTTCGATATCTTCGGTTTCAGTCGTGGGGCTGCCGCTGCACGGCATTTTGCCAACGAAGCACTCAAGCCCTCAGGTGGTGTAATGGCCAGCCAATTGAATCATGAACTGCCAGCAATGGCTGCCGACTTTGACTGGTCAACCCACGTGAGTATCAACTTTATCGGTCTGTTCGACACCGTCGCCGCGGTTGCCGCCCCTTTGAGCGGCAATCTCAGTGTCGGAGACAGCCACAACCCCGGCGTCAATCTGCACCTGCCGCCCGGCTGCGCCAGAAAGGTGGTTCACCTGACCGCGGCCGATGAGCACCGGCATAACTTCAGCCTCAACCGGGTGCATACCAGTCATGAAGAATTGGCGTTGCCTGGAGTACATTCCAATCTCGGTGGCGGCTATCCGGCCGTGCTACGTGAGCGCCTACTGATCGGACGGCCGCGCCTCTGCCGCGCTGCGTATTATTCGATGGAAAGCGTCGATCGGGCCAAAGTGGAACAATCACGGGAATGGCGGGCCAGAGAGGCGGAGGAGCGCGAACTACGCGCCAGAGGTTTGCCCGGAGAGGGCAAGTTCATTCATGAAAATATTGCCCTGCCGCCCTCGACGGGTAGCCAAAATGGGCACCGGCAAGCCAGGGATGTCCTCTTGGCTCTGGGGCTAGATCGGATGGTGCGGGGCGAGCTGTCGCGGGTTGCGTTGCGGGTGATGCATGCCAAGGCAATCCAGCATAATGCCCCGCTTGGCGCAATCGACGAATTGGATCGGCGAATGAACATACCCGCCGACTTGCAACCTATCGCCCATAAAGTCATCAGTTCTGCCATGACCGGTCAGAGTGCAGAACTGAGTCAAGCGGAGAAACGCTTTCTGCACAGTCGCTACATCCACAGTTCGGCCAACTGGACATCGACATATGGCTTTATGGTGAACAAACCACGCAGCGGGAATCAGCGTGCGGTTTATAGCGATCAGCCACAGAGAGGCTATCCAGTATGAGACGTTTTCTGCTGGCTTGCAGTCTGTTGATACTCATGGCCGGTTGCACCAGCCAATCTGTCCAGGATCCGCTGCATCCGCCGCCACCGGACCTGCCCTACCGCACCTGGGAAATCGGCCTGCTGGCACCCAACTATATGGAGGTCTGGGTCGAGAGCGTCGATGTGCTGGATCAGCGCGGAGTGGGCTATTACCGGGTACATGGCGGTCTCGCGTCCATCCAGAGCCCACCCAATAATCGGGGCAACCCGAGCGGTTGGCCAGCCAGACCAGGAGCCGGCGCTACCCGCCCCATGACCGGTATCGACCTACCCGAAATTGTGTTTGTACGTTGGCAATCATTGGCCGAGCCACAGACCTACCGGGTGCGGATCGATATACCAGAGGCTATACGAAAGGAAATGGTCACCACCTATCCCACCTTCTGCCATTTTGATGGTCAGTATATTCAGGACTACAGAGCCATTATCACTGTTGGACTAGCTCCCGGCGGCATTGCCAAAGCATGGTTGAGCGGGGACTGCCTTGAACCTGTCGAAATCGGCCGATTCACCGGTTCCATTCATCCCGAGGGGCCTTACGACGGAACGTCAGGCGGTCAGCACAGACCACTCTCTCCCGCCGCAAAAAGCTATATCGACACTCATGAGATTCCCTTCGACAGTTGGTAGGCTCATGCTCGCTATTACAACGAGCCCGCTACACCAGCGGCTCGTCATCCATCAACACATGGGAAGATTGCTGGCCTTCCTCGAATAACCCGGCCACCCGCTGCAGGCTGGCCAGCAACATCAGCTGCTCCCAGTCGGCAAGCTTGCCGAAACGCTCGAGAAAAGCGCTGGGCAGCAATGCCGGTTCGGCCTGGATGGCCGCCTCGCCTTTGGCTGTCAGGGTCAGGTGCACCTTGCGCTTGTCACTCTGGCTGCGTACGCGTTTGAGCAGCTCGCGGTTTTCCAGGCGGTCGATGATGGTGCTGAGTGTCGCCTGGGACACGCTGACCTGTTTGGCCAGGGCGCCGAGCGTGCCTTCACCCATCGCCTGAATGCTGTGCAGGATCAACAGCTGGATAGGCGTCAGGCCGCTGTGGCGGCCCAGCCGCTTGGCGTGAATCTCGGTGGCGCGCTGCAGCCGCCGCAGGGCCAGATACAAGTCGTGCATCATGTGGTTTCGCTCCCGGCAAACAAACGGCCTCGGTGGGCGGGCATTCTGCCACAGACCCCGCTCCCTTTGGCCAAAAAACCTTTAAACCAAACCGCGCCCGCGGTTTCCAAGGATTGAGCAATGGAAAATCGGCAGATTAATTTCCACTTCAAACTATCTTCATTGTAGGTCGCCATGACGACCTCACCCCAAACCAAGGAGTAGTAGATGTGTGGATTGGCGGGAGAATTTCGTTTTGATGGCCAGTTGGCGGACCTGACTGCCCTGGCCCGAATGACCGGACAAATGGTCAGCCGTGGCCCGGACGCCGCCGGTATCTGGTCCACCGGCCCGGTCGCCCTGGGCCATCGCCGACTGAAGATCATGGACCTGGCCGAAGCCTCCGGTCAGCCCATGACCGATCCGCAACTGGGTCTGAGTCTGGTCTTCAACGGTGCCATCTACAACTATCCAGCCCTGCGCGGCGAGCTGGAGATCATGGGTTACCGGTTCTTTTCCGATGGTGATACCGAGGTAGTACTCAAGGCCTATCACGCCTGGGGCGAAAAGATGCTCGAGCGCTTCAACGGCATGTTCGCCCTGGCCATCTGGGAGCGCGATACCCAGCGCCTGTTTCTGGCCCGTGATCGCCTGGGCATCAAGCCGTTGTATCTGTCCGAGACCAGCCAGCGCCTGCGCTTCGCCTCCAGCCTGCCGGCGCTGGTGCGCGGCGGTGATCTGGATACCTCAATCAACCCGGTGGCGCTGAATCACTATCTGTCCTTCCATTCGGTGGTGCCAGCACCGCTGACCGTCCTCAACGGCGTGCAGAAACTGCCGCCCGGCCACTGGCTGCGGATCGATGCCCAGGGCCAGCGCGAACAACAGTGCTGGTGGACGCTGGAATACGGTGCGCGCGCCGATGAGCGGGAATTGCCCTTCGAAGCCTGGCAGGACCGCGTGCTTGACAGTCTGCGTGCGGCAGTCAAACGGCGCAATCTCGCGGCGGTGGACGTGGGTGTGCTGCTCTCTGGCGGGGTGGATTCCAGTCTGCTGGTGGGCCTGCTGCACGAGGCGGGCGCCCGTGACCTGCAGACATTCTCAATCGGCTTCGCCGACGTCAACGGCGAAGCGGGCAACGAGTTCCGCTACTCCGGCGCCGTGACCTGCAGACATTCTCAATCGGCTTCGCCGACGTCAACGGCGAAGCGGGCAACGAGTTCCGCTACTCCGACCTGATCGCCGAGCATTACGCCACCGACCATCATCAGCTGATGATTCCCGAGCAGGAGATCCTCAGCGGCCTGCCCGATGCACTGACGGCCATGAGTGAACCCATGGTCAGCCACGACTGCATCGCCTTCTACCTGCTGTCCCGTGAGGTTTCCAAGCACTGCCGGGTGGTGCAGAGCGGTCAGGGCGCCGACGAAATCTTCGCTGGCTATCACTGGTATCCCCAGGTCGATCAGGCCGCCGATCCGGTCGCCGCCTACCAGCAGGCGTTCATGGACCGGGACTTCAACGAGTACCGCGACACTGTCCAGCCTGCCTGGGTCCAGCAGGACCATGCCGGCGATTTCATCCGCGATCACTTCGCCCGTCCCGGCGCCGCGCAGGGCCTGGACAAGGCACTGCGCTTGGACAGCACCGTGATGCTGGTGGAAGATCCGGTCAAACGGGTCGACAACATGACCATGGCCTGGGGCCTGGAAGCACGGGTGCCCTTTCTCGACCATGAGCTGGTGGAGTTGGCCGCACGCATCCCGGGGCGCTTCAAGCTGCCCGGCGATGGCAAATACGTACTCAAGGAAGCAGCGCGCAAGATCATTCCCGCCGCGGTGATCGACCGGCCCAAGGGCTACTTCCCGGTGCCGGGACTGAAATACCTGCAGGGCAGCACCCTGGATTGGGTCCGCGACAGCCTCACCAGCCGCCGCGCCCGGGAACGCGGGCTGTTCAATGAAGCCTACATCGATACATTGCTGCGCAATCCCATGGATCACATCACCCCCCTGCGCGGCTCCAAGCTGTGGCAGTTGGCGGTGCTGGACCTGTGGCTCGACGCCCAAGGGGTGTGACCATGAGTCGACCGATGCCACCCGAACAACAACGCCTCAAGCGCGGCCAGACGCCCACCTGGGAGCGGCTGCAGGCCGGTCATGCCCAGCAGGGCCAACCCCCTGCCGAAGAGTTGCGCGACGTCACCCTCGATTGTGGCTGGGGTCGCTTGCTGATCGGGCATACCTTCAAGGACCCACAGCGGCTAGCCGACACGCTGCTGCAGGAAACGCCCGGCGAGCGCGATATCGCACTCTATGTTGCCGACCCTCATGTGGTGCTGTCCTTCGCGCCGCAGCAACTGTTCCTTGATCCTTCCGACACCCTGCGCCTGTGGTTCAGCAACTACCGCCCGGCGCACAACGGCATGCGCGGCTTTCACATCCGCCGCCCGCAATGCGATGCGGATTGGCAGGCAATCAATACCCTGTATCTGTCCAATGGCATGGTCCAGGTCAATCCGCAGCGCCTGACGCCACGAAAATCCGGTGGGCCGGATTTCTGGCTTGCCGAGGATGCCGACAGCGGCGAGATCATCGGCACGGTAATGGGCCTGAACCATGCCCGCGCCTATGACGATCCCGACAAGGGTTCCAGCCTCTGGTGCCTGGCAGCGGACAGCAAGACCCAGCGCTTCGGCGTCGGTGAAATGCTGGTGCGGCACCTGGTGGAGTATTTCATGAGCCGGGGCAGCGCCTATCTGGACCTGTCGGTGCTACATGACAATACCCAGGCCAAGGCGCTGTATCACAAGCTCGGCTTCCGCCAGCTGCGCACCTTCACCATCAAACGCAAGAACAGCATCAATCAGCCGCTGTTTCTCGGCCCGGAGCAGGATGAAGGACTTAACCCCTACGCCCGCATCATCACCCGGGCGGCCCGTCGTAGAGGCATCGAGGTCACCGTCAACGATGCCGAAGCCGGTTTGTTCACCCTGACCCAAGGCGGGCGCAGCATCCGTTGCCGCGAGTCGCTCAGCGATCTGACCAGCGCTGTCAGCATGACCCTGTGTCAACAGAAGCAGCTTACTCATCACTGTTTGCAGCGCCACGGGCTGAACACACCCGCCTACCGTCTTGCCGCCGACCCGGAGGCCAACGCCGCCTTCCTCGCCGAGCATGGCGCGCTGGTGGTCAAGCCTGACAACGGCGAGCAGGGCAATGGCGTGGCGGTCAATATCCGTGACCCGCAGACCCTGGAGCAGGCCATCGAAGCGGCCCGCCGTTTCGACAGCCGCGTGCTGCTGGAGAGCTTCCACGAAGGCGACGACCTGCGCATCGTGGTGATCAACTTTCAGGTGGTCGCCGCCGCCATCCGCAAGCCGGCGCAGATCTGCGGCGACGGCCGCAAGACCGTTCGCGAACTGATCGAAAAGCAGAGCCGCCGCCGGCAGGCCAGCACCGATGGCGAAAGCCGCATCCCGCTGGACGACGAGACCTGCCGCACCGTGGCAGCGGCCGGCTTCACCCTGGACAGCGTCTTGCCCGCCGACCAGCATCTGCAGGTACGCCGCACCGCCAACCTGCACACCGGCGGCACCCTGGTGGATGTCACCGATGAACTGCACCCCACCTTGCGCGAGTGCGCCATCACCGCCGCCCGCGCGCTGGACATTCCCATGGTCGGCATGGACCTGCTGGTCCCCGCCGTCGACCAACCCGATTACGTCATCATCGAGGCCAATGAGCGCCCGGGGCTGGCCAACCACGAGCCCCGCCCTACAGCAGAGTGCTTCATCGACATGCTGTTTCCGCTCAGTCAGCCCGGTTCGTCAACCTGATGGAGGACTCATGCAACCCAGCCCCGGACCCGACATGCAATATCTGCGGCAGGTGCTACTGGAAATGCTCGCCATTCCCTGCCCGACCGGTTTCACCGACGGCATCGTGCGCTATGTCGCCGAACATCTCGACGCCATGGGCGTGCCCTATGAATTGACCCGGCGCGGCACTATCCGCGCCACGCTCAAGGGCCGCCAGCGCACACCCGACCGCGCCATTGCCAGCCACCTGGATACCGTGGGCGCCATGGTCAGCGAAATCAAGGACAACGGCCGCCTGAAACTCACGCCCATCGGCTGCTGGTCAAGCCGCTTCGCCGAGGGCAGCCGGGTCAGCCTGTTCGCCGAGCATGGCTGTTTCCGGGGCAGCGTACTACCACTGATGGCTTCCGGGCACGCCTTCAATACCGAAGTCGACACCCTGCCGGTGAACTGGGACACCATCGAGCTGCGCCTGGACATTCGCACCACCAGCCGCGCCGAAACCGAAGCCGAGGGTATCGCCATCGGTGATTTCGTTGCCTTCGACCCGTTACAGGAGTTCACCGACAACGGCTTCATCAGCGCACGCCATCTGGACAACAAGGCCGGCGCCGCTGCCCTGCTCACGGCCATCAAGTATATTGTCGACAGTGGCCAGGCCCTGCCCCTGGACTGCCACCCTCTGTTCACCATCACCGAGGAAACCGGCTCCGGCGCGGCAGGCGCATTGCCCTGGGATGTCAGCGAATTTGTGGGCGTGGATATCGCGCCGGTGGCTCCCGGGCAGGCGTCCACCGAGCATGCCGTGACCCTGTGCATGCAGGATTCCAGCGGGCCCTACGATTATCATCTGAGCCGACACCTGCTGAACCTTTGCGCGCGGGACGAGATTCCGGTGCAGCGCGATATTTTCCGTTACTACCACAGCGACGCCGAATCGGCGGTCCGCGCCGGCAACGACACCCGGGTGGCATTGATCGCCTTCGGCACAGACGCGACCCATGGCTACGAGCGCACCCACCGCGACAGCCTGGAAGCTCTGACGCGCCTGCTGATTGCCTATGTCTTCAGCCCACCGGTGTTCGAGCATGATGATCGCGACAGCGCGCCGCTGGAGAACTTCCACCTGCAGACCGATGCCGACATGCCATTGACCGGCGAAACCCCGCTGCCGCCCCTGGAACAGATATTTGCCTGTGACAGGGAAAAGGAATAGGTTGCGGCCATCCCCCGCATCCTGACAGCGATTCGGCCACCGCTGTTTGAGAAACACCCTAGTCTAAACGTGACCATCGGGTTACATTCCTCGTCTGCCTATGCAATCAAACCCAATTCGATGCCTGCTGGTCTTTGGACGATACTCTCGAGTATCCGTCAGGATGTCAGCCCGCTCCGGTCGCTACGTACCGGAGCCACGCAGCGAAACAGCGAGGAGTCTTGCTTGATGTCGCGTTTACCGGTCATTGTCGGCTTCGGTGGTTACAACGCCGCCGGCCGCAGCTCGTTTCACCATGGCTTTCGGCGCACCGTGATCGAATCACTGCCCGCCGCCGAGCGTCAGGAAACCCTGGCGGGGTTGGCCGTGCTGATGGGGCTGGTACGCGCAGAGAATGATCGTTACCTGGATGACGCGGGGCAGATTCTCACGCCAGCGGACATCGAGCAGCGCTTCGGGCAACAGATTCTCGATGGCACTCTGGTACGCCGCATAGAAAAGCGTCACCTGGACGTGGACGCAGCCCATTGGCACAAGGCGCTGCCGGTCGGCCTGGAAGCGGATCAACCCCTCTCGTTCATTACCCTGGCCAAGCAATTGCCAGAGCCGTTGCCTGCGGGCTGGACCGCGGAGGTGCTGGATAACGGCGAAGCCCGTGTCACCATCGCCGGCAATTGTGAGCTCAAGGTCGACAGCTATCGGCCCCTGGCGGTCAAATCCGCCGGCCAACTGCCCACCGGGTTTGAGCCGGGCGAACAGTACAATTCACGCTTCCACCCCCGCGGCCTGCAGATGGCCATCGTTGCGGCGGCAGATGCCCTGCATTCCACCGGCCTGGCCTGGCAGCACATTCTCGAGCATGTCGAGCCCGACCAAGTCGCTGTGTTCGCCAGCAGCATCATGAGCCAGCTGGATGAGTTCAGCTTCGGCGGCATGATGCAGTCGCGCCTGAAAGGCCACCGGGTCAGCGCCAAGCAACTGGCCCTGGGGCTGAACAGCATGCCGGCGGATTTCATCAACGCCTATGTACTGGGCAGCGTCGGCACCACCGGCGCCATTACCGGCGCCTGCGCCAGCTTCCTGTACAACCTGCAGAAAGGCATCGAGATGATCGGCAGCGGCCGCGCCCGTGTGGTGCTGGTCGGCAGCAGCGAAGCGCCCATCACCCAGGAATGCATCGAGGGCTACGGCGCCATGAGCGCCCTGGCCACCGAAGAAGGCCTGCGCAATATCGAAGGTCGGGATGAGGTGGACTTCCGCCGGGCCAGCCGTCCGTTCAGCCAGAACTGCGGCTTCACCCTGGCCGAGTCGGGGCAGTTCTTCATGCTCATGGACGATGAACTGGCGCTGGAGCTGGGTGCCGATATCCATGGGGCGGTGCCGGATGTGTTTGTCGGCGCCGATGGGTTCAAGAAGTCCATTTCCGCTCCCGGCCCGGGCAACTATCTGACCATGGCCAAGTCCGTCCACAGCGCCATGCAGATTCTCGGCCCGGAGCGGGTCCGCCAGCGCAGCTTCGTACATGCCCACGGCTCCAGCACCCCGGCCAATCGGGTCACCGAGTCACAGCTGATCGATGAGGTGGCAGCCGCCTTCGGTATCGAAGAACTGCCCGTGGCGGCGGTCAAGGCCTTTGTTGGCCATTCTCTGGCCAGCGCCAGCGCCGACCAGTTGGCCTCGGCCCTGGGCACCTTCAAGTACCAGATCATTCCCGGCATCAAGACCATCGACAGCATCGCCGCGGATGTCCACCAGCAGCACCTGCGCTTCAGCACCACCGATGTATCACGCGCCGATAATCCGCTGGAAGTGTGCTTCATCAATTCCAAGGGTTTTGGCGGCAACAACTCCAGTGCGGTAGTGCTGGGCCCCCAGCCGGTCGAGCGCATGCTGCGCAAGCGTTACGGCGCCGAGCGCTTTGCCGATTATGAAACCCGCCGCGAGGAAGTGCGCAAGGTTGCCGCCGCTTATGGGCAGCGGGCATTGCTGGGTCAGCTGGATGTGATCTACAACTTCGGCAAGGACATGATCGACGAGAGCGATATTCAGATCAGCACCGAGCAGATGCGCATTCCCGGTTTCAGCCAGCCGCTGGTGTTCAAGCAGGATGCGCGTTTTTCCGACATGCTCGACTGAGCAGGCTCATTGTAGGAACGGCCTTGGCCGCGAACAGGGTCAGCAGCAGCCCCTTCGCGACCAAGGCCGCTCCCACACAGGCCGGCCAATACCCGAAATAATCGGGCTCAGGTGCATAACACGGGGGGCTGCGCGACAGCCTCCGCCATAGGCGGGGCAGAGACTCCTGTCAGCCTAGCACCGCGGCAACCGCCAGCAAGATACGAGCTGGCGCTCGAATCTCCCAGGAGTTCACTCCAGTCATGGCCCGCCCTGGGATTGTCGAGCACCAGCTCGACAGCTCTCCCAGATACGCGCGCAATCAGACCTTACTTGCGCTGACCGGCCATGGCGGCAATAAAGGCGGCCATTTCGGCGTTCTTGTCCGCAGCGATGCTCTGAACATGGGGGTTCTGGTTGAGCAGCTCCAGCAAGGCCTGGGCCTCTGGCCAGTCACCCAACAGATCGATGCCGAACAGTTTCTTGCCGACGATCTGCGCCAGGTCGATGCTGTAGAGGAACAGGATATCGGCGATGGTCATTTCGCTACCCGCCACATAGGGCGCGAAACTGCCATGGCGACGCAGGGTGGCGACGCCGGCCTGCAGATCGGCCTTGGCCTTGTCTTTCACGCTCTGTTCCACCTTGCCACCGAAGAATACCTCCGGGTAGCAGCTGCGCGCCGGCAGCTCGATATACAGTTCGATTTCCTTGGCCAGCGCCCTGACGGTCGCCCGAGCGAAGGGAACGCTTGGTAGCAGCGCCTTGCCGCCCTGGGTCTCTTCGATATATTCCAGGATGACGTTGGTTTCGCTGATGAAACCCTGCTCGGTTTCCAGAAAAGGCACCTTGCCGCGCGGGCTCTTGGCCAGAAACTCGGCATCCTGGCTGCTGTGGACGGTGTTGATTTCGAAATCTGCGCCTTTTTCCAGCAGCGCCAGTTTGGCCATATTGAAGTAATTGCTGACTGCAAATCCGTGAAGTCTGAGCATCGTCGTTCTATCCATCTTGTTTTTGAAAGATGCCAGTGTTGATCAGGAACCCGGGGCACGTCCAGTCCATCACAGCCATGAATTTCACCAGAGCCGATAGCCGCATTGCTACCGCGTTCCGCGCTGGCTAGACTGCAGGTGTAGTTTACCGTCTATCAGAAAAGGTACTGCCCATGTCACTGACTTCCGAAGAAATCGACGATATCAATCTGCTGGTCCAATACGATCTCGCCAATACCCAGGCGGGGCTCAAGGTACATCAGCGGGAGGCGTCGGCCACTACGGTGGAGACGGCCGCACGGTTGTATCGGCGGGGGCTTACCACGATGGATGATGGCGGCTATCTGACCAGTCTCGGGCTGGAAGCGGCGGAACATGCCCAGGCGCTGATGACCATACTGCGCGCGAAATAAGTCAGCGATATCTCGATGGATCGCCGCTCGGCATGAGGAGCGGCGATGGCTCATCTTACTCGTCCAGATCCAGCTCCACCTCATCTCCCGACAGATCTCCCAGCACCTGCGCCAGCACGATACCGAGTGCTTCACCGTCGCTGTCATGGATCCATCCGTGCGCCGGCTGATAGCCAAAGTGCAAGGTGCCATCCGGGGTCGCCACCCATAGCTCGCGCGAAGCCGGCTGTCGGCCGATGACCAGCCGCGGGCCGGCGGCCAGCATCAATATCAGTGACCCTTCGGTCTGTTCCATGTCCAGATCCAAGTCGGCAGCGTCCAGCGCCTGCTCGATACGGTCCTGAATCAGATCAACCTGACGGTGGAATTCGCTTTCATTCAATTCTTGCATTGCCTTCCTTTCCTGCTTCTGCGGCGGGTGCGCCGGACTCCCGGGCTGGGTATACTGCCGGATATTGTCCGTTTATCAACCAGGATTCCACCATGAAACAATCCATTGCGGCATTCTTCATGCTTCTGATCCTCGCCGGCTGTGGCCAGAAAGGCCCGCTATACATGCCCGAAGAGCCAGCCGGCCAGCCGGTTGATCCGGCCCGGGAAGAAATGACCCAGCAACCTACCGGAAACTGAAATACTTCATGAGTGAATTTGAATACCAGAACGGCGAACTGCACGCCGAAGCCGTTGCCCTGTCCGCCATCGCCGAGCAGTATGGCACGCCCTGCTACGTCTATTCGCGCCGCGCCATCGAGCAGGCCTTCCTGGCCTGGGATTCGGCCCTGGCCGGCCAGCCCCACCTGGTCTGCTTCGCGGTAAAGGCCAATTCCAACCTGGCAGTGCTGAACCTGCTGGCTCGCCTGGGTGCCGGCTTCGATATCGTGTCCGGCGGCGAGCTGGAGCGGGTATTGGCCGCCGGTGGTGATCCGGCGCGGGTGGTGTTCTCCGGCCTGGGCAAGACCGAGGACGAGATGCGCCGCGCGCTGCAAGTCGGCATCAAGTGCTTCAACGTGGAATCCACCGCCGAGCTGGAGCGCCTGCAGAAGGTCGCTGCCGAGCTGGGCGTGCAGGCGCCGGTATCCCTGCGGGTCAACCCCGATGTGGATGCCATGACCCACCCCTACATCTCTACCGGCCTCAAGGAAAACAAGTTCGGGATCGATATTGCCTCAGCGCTCGCGGTATACCGCCGGGCTGCAGCTCTGCCCAATCTGGACGTGCAGGGTGCGGATTGCCATATCGGCTCCCAACTGACCGATGACACCCCGCTGATCGATGCCCTGGATCGCATGTTGCTGCTGGTCGATCAACTGGCTGCCGAGGGTATCCAGGTCCACCATCTGGATCTGGGTGGCGGGCTGGGCGTGACCTACGACGACGAAACCCCACCCACGCCGGGTGAGTATCTGGCCAAGGTGCGGGAGAAAGTGGCTGGGCGCGATTTGACCCTGCTGTTCGAACCGGGCCGTTCGATCGTTGCCAATGCCGGCCTGCTGCTGACCCAGGTCAACCTGTTGAAGCCGACCGAGCACAAGAACTTCGCCATCATCGACGCGGCCATGAATGACCTGATCCGCCCGGCTCTGTACAGCGCCTGGATGGGCATCGATGCCGTGCGTCCACGCACCGACGTGGCGGCCAAGCCCTGGGATCTGGTCGGCCCGGTCTGCGAAACCGGCGACTTCCTCGGCAAGGACCGGGAACTGGCCTTGGCCGAGGGTGACCTGCTGGCGGTGCGTTCGGCCGGTGCCTACGGCTTCGTCATGAGCTCGAACTACAACACCCGCCCCCGTGCGGTCGAGGTGATGGTGGACGGTACGGCAACACATCTGATTCGCCGCCGGGAGACGGTCAGCGAGCTGTTCGCCGGCGAGTCACTGCTGCCCGAGGCCTGACATGCTGCTGCGATTCACCAAGATGCACGGCCTGGGCAATGATTTCATGGTCATCGACCTGGTGACCCAGCACGCCCAGTTGTCGCCGAAACTGATCCGCCAGTGGAGCGATCGGCACACCGGCATCGGCTTCGATCAGTTGCTGGTGGTGGAACCGCCGGGCCATCCCGATGTGGATTTCCGCTATCGCATCTTCAATGCCGATGGCAGCGAAGTGGAGCAGTGCGGCAACGGCGCGCGCTGTTTCGCCCGCTTCGTGCAGGACAAGCGCCTGACCGCCAAATCGGAAATCCGCGTGGGAACAGCGGGCGGCCTGATCACCCTGAATGTTCGCCGTGACGGCCAGGTCACGGTGGACATGGGCGCGCCGCGCTTCACCCCGGCGCAGATCCCCTTTGCCGCCGACCATGAAGCCGTGAGCTACCCGCTGGAGGTCAATGGCCAGACGCTGGAAGTGGCCGCGCTATCCATGGGCAATCCCCATTGCGTGACCCTGGTGGATGACCTCGACCACTATCCGGTGGCTGACATCGGCCCGCTGATCGAGCATCATCCGCGCTTCGCCAACCGGGTCAATGCCGGTTTCATGCAACTGGTGGATCAGCATCAGGCGCGGCTGCGCGTCCATGAGCGCGGCGCCGGCGAGACCCAGGCTTGCGGCACCGGTGCCTGTGCGGCTGCGGTGGCGGGCATCCGGCTCGGGCATCTGAAATCCCCGGTGACCATACGCCTGCCAGGCGGCAACCTGAAAATCGAATGGGCCGGCCCCGGCCAGCCGGTAATGATGACCGGACCCGCCGCCCGGGTCTACGAAGGACAGATACGCATATGAGTACAACCAGCCAGCCGCCAGCCACCGAACTGGATGCCACCGTTGTGGCCGATTATCTGCGTCGCCATCCGGCATTTTTTGTCGAGCATGACGAGCTGCTGCCCGAGCTGCTCATTCCGCATCAGTCAGGTCAGGCTGTATCGCTGGTGGAGCGGCAGGTCAAGCTGCTACGCGAACGCAATATCGACGTGCGCCATCGGCTCGGCCAATTGATGGATGTGGCCCGGGAAAACGACCGGCTGTTCGAGAAAAGCCGCCGGCTGATTCTCAACCTGCTGGAATCGCCAGACGTGGAAGAGGTGATCGCCACCATCGAAGACAGTCTGCGTGATGATTTCCAGGTGCCCTTCGTCGCCCTTATCCTGTTCAGCGAGACACCACGCATCGGCAACGCCCGCTACACCACGCACAGCGAAGCCCGCGAGGCCATCGGCCATCTGCTGGACAGCGGCAAGACCCTCACCGGAGTGCTGCGCAGCCATGAGCTGACCTTCCTGTTCGGTCCCCAGGGCGAGGAAGTCGCCTCCACCGCTCTGGCACCGATTCAGCATCAAGGGCTGCATGGCGTGCTGGCGCTGGGCAGCCGCGACCCGCAGCAATACAAGAGCGCCACCGGCACCCTGTTTCTCGGTTATATCGCCGACGCCCTGGCCCGGGTGCTGCTGCGCCAGCGACCGCTGAGCAGCGAGCCGCGGAGCCTGTAGTGAGCAGCGCGCCGCTGCTGACGGAGCTGGAGGCGTTCCTCGGGCATCTGCGCAGCGAGCGGCAGCTGTCGCCTCGCACGCTGGAGGCCTATCGCCGTGATCTGGACAGCCTGTGCCGGTTTCTGGCCGAGCGCCAGGTCAGCGATTGGAACGCGGTGGACAGCGCCCTGCTGCGGCTCTATATCGCAAGCCGGCATCAAGCCGGATTGTCCGGTCGCAGCCTGCAACGCGAGCTGAGCGCGGTGCGCAGCCTGTATCGCTACCTGTTGCGCGAACGGCGTTGCCGGCACAACCCGGCGCTGGACCTGCGCCCGCCCAAGTCCCCCCGCAAGCTACCGCGCACCCTGGACGCCGACCTGGCGGCACAGCTGCTCGATACCGGCGAGGAAGAAGACTGGCTGACGATCCGCGACCACGCCATGCTCGAACTCTTCTATTCCTCTGGTCTGCGCCTGTCGGAACTGGCCAGCCTGGACATGGGCCGGCTGGATATCGATGCCGGCGAAGTCCGGGTCATCGGCAAGGGCAACAAGACCCGGGTGCTGCCGGTGGGCCGTATGGCACGCCAAGCTTTGCGCAGCTGGTTCAAGGTACGGCCGGTAGTGGCGGACACCAGCCAGCCGGTGTTCGTTGGCATGCAGGGCCGGCGGCTGACGCCACGGGCTATCCAGTTGCGGGTGCGGCGTTACGGGGTCGAGCATATCGGCCAACATCTGCATCCGCATATGCTCCGGCATTCCTTTGCCAGCCATCTGCTGGAGTCATCAGGCGATCTGCGCGCGGTTCAGGAGCTGCTGGGCCATACCGATATCAGCACCACCCAGGTGTACACTCATCTGAATTTCCAGCATCTGGCCGAGGTGTATGACAGCGCTCACCCCCGTGCCAGACGCAAGTCTGAAGACTGAACGGATTGCTTATCATGTTTCAATTGCTGACCTTTGATCTGGACAACACCCTGTGGGAGACCGAGTCGGTGGTCGCGGCTGCCGAGCAGACGCTGCTGGAGTGGCTGGACCGGCACGCTCCCCTGTTCACCCAGCGGCTGGACCGGGAAGCCCGACAGGCTCTGCGCCATGAGGTGCTGGCTGGCGACCCCGCGCTGCGCCACCGCGTCACCGCGCTACGCATCGCCGTGCTGGAACATGGGCTGCGCAAGGCTGGTTATACCGCCGAGCAGGCGGCGGAGCTGTCGCTGGCCGGCTTCGAGGTGTTTCTCGAAGCGCGCCATGCGCTGACCTTCTTTCCCCACTGTGAGCCGCTGCTGGAAGAGCTGGCGCGGCATTATCAGCTGGCGACCATTTCCAATGGCAATGCCGACGTGCGTCGGCTGGGGCTGGAAAAGTATTTCAAGATCATCGTTTCCGCCGACGAGATTGGTCTGAGCAAACCCGACCCCGCGCCCTTTCTCGCCGCGCTGGAGCGCGCCGGGGTGGAGCCGCATCAGGCCTTGCATATCGGTGATCACCCGATCGATGACATTCAGGGTGCCCGTGAAGCGGGGTTGCACACCCTGTGGTTCAACCGTCTGGGGTTGGAGTGGGCGGAGGCGGAACGCCCCCATGGCGAGGTGCGCTGCCTGAGCGAGATTCCCGACTGGCTGCGCAATTATCGGGGCTGAGCGTCAGCGCCCGATGGAAATACAACGAGCCCGCGGCGACCGACGGGCTCGTCAATACCGCGATACGTCAGATCGGCCGGCTGCCGTACTTCCCTTCTGGCTTTTTCGGCGGATCACCCAGTGCGTTGTTGTCGACTTCCTGAACCTTGCCGCCGCGTGCAAGGAACTCCTCCATCTGCCGCGCCAGCATTTCACGCTCCCGAGCCTTGGCTTCCAGGGACAACCCTTCCAGGGGGTCTTCCTGATTGGCCGACTTCTTGCGCGGTTTTACCGCGGGCTCATCATCGCTCTCCATGGCATCGGTTTCATCAACATCACTGTTGTCCACCTCTTCTTCCTGCAGGTCATCATCTTCGATATCGTCTTCACTCATGGCGTTCCTCCGCTTGAAACTTGGCTATATATAGCGCAACAGAGGGATTTGAACAGAGGGTAAGGAAAAAAATTTGCCTCATCGAGATGATGTTGCCGGCCCGGCAGGGGCTCGGCCCGTGGATCAGAGGTCCTGCAGGCGCCCGCATTGCTCGGCCAGGCGGCGGGTTTCCCCCTCCTCCAGCGCCAACATGTTGCGCATCAGTTCAGCCGCCGCCGGGATCGCCGCGCGACCGGTCATCGAGGTGTACACTTCGATCAGCTGACCATGCAGCTCGAACAGCTGTTCATTGATTTCATTGAAATCCTTACCGACGAAGCTCAGTTCCCACCTGGCTCTTGGCGGCAGGTCTTCGCCGATATGCTCATACAACCAGGTCCGGCTTTCCGCCTCGCTGGCCTGCGCCCGGAACTGATCCACCTTCCTGGCGATATCACGCTCATGGCCGGCCACGTATTCCATCAACCACCGGCTGCGCTGGTCGGTATCAGGGGTGATGGCCTGTTCCAGACAGTCAGCAATGATGGTGTGCAGATCGCTGGTCCATTCCAGCAGATAATCGAACGTCTCGGCTTTCATGCAAATCTCCCTTGGCGAATGATGCGTTCACAACTTGTGACTCTGTCGGAGCCGGCAAGTTTTGCAGTTTTTGCCCAGGTAAAAACGCAGACAGGGCGCATATGCGCCCTGTCTGCCATCAGCCATCACTTGTTGCCGGTGAACTCGGGGTAGGCTTCCATCCCGCATTCGGAGATATCCACACCTTCGTATTCTTCCGCCTCGGAGATCCGGATGCCGATCACCGCCTTGATAACGCTCCAGATAATCAGGCTGGCGAGAAACACCCAGGCGAAGATGGCGATCACGCCCAGCAGTTGCCCACCGAAGGTCGCCTCGGCATTGCTCAGCGGTACCGCCAGCACGCCCCAGATACCAGCCGAGCCGTGGGCGGAGATGGCACCGGCCGGATCGTCGATTTTCACCCGATCCAGCGCCAGTACGCTGAAGACCACGATCACACCACCCACCGCACCGACCAGCAGGGCGCCGAAGGCCGTGGGCGACAACGGATCGGCGGTGATGGACACCAGCCCCGCGAGCGCACCGTTGAGCAGCATGGTCAGGTCAGTCTTGCCAAACAGCAGGCGCGACACGATCATCGCGGCGATCAGCCCACCCGCTGCCGCCAGGTTGGTATTGACCATCACCTGGGCCACATTATTGGCCGACTCGATGTCGGAAATCTTCAGCTCGGAGCCGCCGTTGAAGCCGAACCAGCCCATCCACAGGATGAAGATACCCAGGGTGGACAGGGCCAGGTTACACCCCGGAATGGCATTGATCTGGCCGTTCGGGCCGTATTTGCCCTTGCGCGGCCCCAGCAGGATGACCCCGGCCAGCGCTGCGGCAGCACCTGCCATGTGCACGATGCCAGAGCCTGCGTAATCGGAGTAGCCCATCTCGCTCAACCAGCCGCCACCCCAGCTCCAGGCGCCCTGAATGGGATAGATGAAGCCGGTCATGATCACCGCGAACAGCAGGAATGCCCACAAACGCATACGCTCGGCGACGGCGCCCGAGACGATGGACATGCAAGCCCCGGCAAAGACGATCTGGAAGAAGAAATCGGCGCGGCTGGAATAATACGGCGCGTCGTCCCCTCCGGCCATGACTGCATCAAGGGTGTTTTCCTGCCCAATCAGCATGCCCAGGCTTGGAAAGATCGGCCCCGTGGATGAGTACATGATGTAGTAGCCGACCAGCAGGTACATGATCGACGCGATGGCGAACAGTGCGATGTTCTTGGCAAGAATCTCGGTTGTACTCTTGGTGCGCACCAGGCCGGCCTCGAGCATGGCAAAACCGCAGGCCATCCACATTACCAGCACGGCACACATCAGAAAATAGAACGTATCAAGCGCGTACTTCAGTTGTACGATGTCTTCCATAATCAAGCCCCCCAGATAGGCTTTATTACTTTGTAAGCGAATGCAGCGACGCGTTAGATAGCGTCGGTGCCGGTCTCGCCTGTCCTGATGCGGATGGCCTGCTCCAGCGCCACAACGAAGATCTTGCCGTCGCCGATCTTGCCGGTGTTGGCCGCCTTGGTGATGGCTTCGATGACGCGGTCGAGCATGTCGTCGCCGATGGCCACTTCGATCTTGACCTTGGGCAGGAAGTCCACCACGTATTCAGCACCCCGATACAGCTCGGTATGGCCCTTCTGCCGACCAAATCCTTTTACTTCGGTGACGGTAATGCCCTGAACGCCGATCTCGGAAAGCGATTCCCGAACGTCGTCCAGCTTGAATGGCTTGATTACAGCCGTTACTAATTTCATGTTGATACTCCCGTTAGATGGACTGCCCTGGGGGACAGGACAAGTCTATGCCGAGTTAAAGCCTTTTAAAATCGGACTTTGCACGGATGCGTGCAGAAAACCCGCAGCACACCGCCCCGCGCGGCCTGATGCAGTTGCCCACCGCATCGTGCACCGGATCACATTTTCGGCACTGCGCTATTCGGTTCCGCGGGTGATCCGGATACTCTGGCTCTTTGCAGAAACCCTGCCATCTTTGAAATATCTTTTATTTTCAAGTGGTTGAATAAATTCCGGGATGAGAATGGCAATGATGGCGGCCGTAGCCGCACCAGCGTGGTGCGCTGCAGTCGCGTCAATGCGCCAGAGTCGGGCAGCGCAGCGGGTGCCGTTTTGGGGCGTGGGGCGGCGGATGTTAGACTCGCACAGCCAGACCGGCCGCGGCCGGCCCCTTTCAATTACCGGAAACGGAACGCATATGCTGCATAAAGTCTTGTTTGATACCGTCGGCAATCAGGCAGCAAAACTGCTGATGAGCGATGGAACACGGCCCACCGCCGAAGTCGAGCGCCAGCTCAAGGCCATGCTGCAAAGCGCACTGGCCAAGCTGGATGTGGTGAGCCGGGAGGAATTCGATACCCAGCAGACCGTTCTGCTGCGCACCCGGGAACGCCTGGAAGCGCTGGAGAAGCGGGTGGCGGAGCTGGAACAGCAACCCTGACGGCACCGCCGTCGCAGCCTCCCGGGTGGAGGCGATCAAGGAGTGATCATGTCCCTGGCGATTGTCCACAGCCGCGCCAAGCTGGGTATCCAGGCGCCACCGGTGATGGTGGAAGTACATCTGGCTAACGGCATGCCGAGCCTGACGCTGGTCGGACTGCCGGAAACCGCCGTACGGGAAAGCAAGGACCGGGTGCGCAGCGCCCTGCAGAATGCCCGGCTGGAATTTCCCAGCCTCAAGCGCATCACCATCAACCTGGCGCCGGCCGACCTGCCGAAGGAAGGCGGGCGCTTCGATCTCGCTATCGCCCTTGGATTACTGGCCGCCAGTGGCCAGATACCTCCCGCCAGCCTGGAACGCTGCGAAGTGTTGGGCGAGCTGGCCCTCTCCGGCGAGCTGCGCCCGGTCCAGGGCGTGTTGCCTGCCGCTCTGGCCTGCCGGGATAACCAGCGCACCCTGCTGCTGCCCCGCGCCAATGCGGCCGAGGCGGCGCTGGTGCAGGGGGTGGAGATCATCGCCGCCGAACATCTGCTGGAGCTATGCGAGCATCTGCGCGGCGAGCAGCTATTGCCAGCGGTGGCGGCCGGCTCACGGCCACCACCGGCCGGCAACCTGCCCGATCTGCGCGACGTGCAGGGACAGGCCCAGGCCAAGCGCGCGCTGATCGTGGCCGCCGCCGGTTCCCATAATCTGTTGCTGTTCGGCCCACCGGGTACCGGCAAAACATTACTCGCCAGCCGCCTGCCCGGTATCCTGCCGGCGCTGGAGGAAGAGCAAGCGCTGGAAGTGGCGGCGATCCAGTCCGTCTGCGGACGCGGCATGTTGCAGCATTGGCCGACCCGCCCGTTCCGCGCGCCCCACCATGGGGCATCCGCCGCGGCGCTGGTGGGCGGCGGCAGTCAACCTCGGCCAGGGGAGATCAGCCAGGCGCATCACGGCGTGCTGTTTCTCGATGAACTGCCGGAGTTTGATCGCAAGGTGCTGGAGATGCTGCGCGAGCCGATGGAGTCGGGCGAGATCCATATCGCCCGGGCCCGCGAACAACTGACCTTTCCTGCGCGGTTTCAGCTGATCGCCGCGATGAATCCGTGCCCCTGCGGTTATCAGGGCGACCCGTCCGGGCGCTGCCGCTGTTCACCGGAACAGGTGGAACGTTACCGCAGCAAACTGTCCGGCCCGCTGCTGGATCGTATCGATCTGCATCTGGCCATGCACAACGAGGCGTTCAGTCTCACCGGGCAGACCGTCGGCAAACCCGACAGCGCCGAGGCTGGCGCTGCAGTCGCTGCCGCCCGTCAACGTCAGCTCGACCGTCAGGGCTGCCTGAATGCCTATCTGGATCTGTCCGATGTGCGCCAGCATTGCGCGCTGCCAACGGCCGACGCGAGCTGGCTGGAAAAGGCGGTGGCGCAGCTGGGATTATCGCGGCGGGCCAGCCATCGCGTCCTGAAGGTCGCACGCACCTTGGCCGATCTCGAACAGCAGCCCATGATCGGGCGGCCGCACCTGGCCGAGGCATTGCAGTATCGGCAACTGGATCGCCAGCCGCTGGATCGCCTGCCACTCAGCTAGCAGGGGAGCACTGAGGCGTGCCGCTCAGCACGTTATCCCGGCCCATACTATAGGCATCGGCGAAATAACACAGTTCGTCAAAGGGCAATGCCGGACTGATGAAGAAACCCTGGATCTGGTCGCACCCCATCCCCCGCAGGATTTCCATTTGTACCCGTTCTTCCACCCCTTCGGCCACCACCTGCAAACCCAGGCTGTGGCCCATATCGATCATCGCTGCGACCAGTTGCCGGTCTGCCGGGCGCTCGGCGGTGCCGCGAACGAAGCTGCGATCGAGCTTGAGCAGATTGATCGGCAAGCGGTGCAGGTGTACGAAGGAGGAAAAGCCGGTGCCGAAATCATCCAGCGAGAAACGAACGCCTAGTCCGGTCATGCCCACCATGGCCTGCTGCACTTGCTCAGGGCGCTGCATGACGGCGGTTTCCGTCAGCTCGAACTCTAGCTTGCGCGGATCGATACCGGTCTTGGCAACCAGCCGCTCGATGGTCGCCAGCAGGCGCCCGTCGAGAAACTGCCGGAAGGACATATTGACCGCCACGTGCAGATCTATCCCTTGCCGCTGGAGGATGCTCAGGTCATGGCAGGCGCGGGCGATGACCCAATAACCCATCGGCACGATCAGGCCGTTCTCCTCGGCCAGTGGGATGAACTCGTTGGGCCCCAGCAACCCCCGTTCGGGATGGCGCCAGCGAATCAGCCCTTCCACCCCAACGATCCTGCCACTGCTGAGCTCAACGCGCGGCTGATAATGCAGCTCCAGTTCGTTATTGCGCAACGCCCGCCGCAGCTCCCCCTCGAATTCGATCTGGCGGGACGCCTGCAGATTGATGCGTTCATCATAGAAATGGAAATGACAGCCACTCTGCGCCTTGGCCTGCTGCATGGCCAGGCCAGCACGCAACAGCAGATCATCGACTGTCTGCCCCCCTTCGGGGAAGGTCGCGATACCGATACTGCAGCCCAGCAGCAGGCTTTCCTCATCCACCCGGTACGGCTCGGCCAGCCCGTCGATAACCTTTTTCATCACATGCATGAGGTTGGCGTGAGAGTCGTAATCTTCGAGGATGACGGTGAATTCATCACCGCCCATGCGTCCAACCGTATCGGTGGAACGCAGGAGATGTCGCAGCCGATCGGCTACCTCGCGGATGATGGCGTCGCCGGCCACATGACCGAGGCTGTCATTAACATGGCTGAAATTGTCCAGATCCAACGACAATACGGCCAGGGGCTGGTTGGTGCGCGTCGCGCGACACATGCCCTGTTTGAGACGATCCTGCAGCACCTGCCGGTTGCAACAGCCGGTCAGCGGATCATCACTGGCGGCACGGGTGAGTGCTACCTGCAGGGCGGCTCGTTCGCCAGCATAACGCAGACAGCGGAACAGTTCGCCGTCGCTGGCCTGATCCGAAATGCTATCCACCACGCCAACGGGCAAAGCATCGGCAGTCCCGTGCGTCAACAGAATCACCGGAACACTGCATTGAGGGATGGGAAGGAAGGTCTCGCGGGCCAGTATCACTGACTCCAGGTCGGGCACCAGCAGGTCCATCGCCTGTTGCCAGTTCCGGGCAACAACGACCGAAGGAACGCCGTCTACCGCCAGACGAATGGACAGCTGTTTCGCAGCGGCGCCATTGTCTTCCAGCAACACAATCCGTTGTAGCGGCCTTTCCACAGACAGCAAGTTCACCTCGTCTCAGACCTGGAAAAAACAAAGCCTGCCTCAGACTAGCTTTTGGCCATTATCATGTCGAGCGTTTCCGGCCCGGTCAGTAGCATACCCTATGCTAGAATCGCGCACCCGGTTTTGCGTGAGGTCAATGTGTCGCAACTCAATCCCCGTCAACAGGAAGCAGTCCACTATATCGGTGGCCCCATGCTCGTGCTGGCCGGCGCCGGAAGCGGCAAGACCAGCGTGATTACCCGCAAGATCGCCTACCTGATCAAGGAATGTGGCCTGCGCGCGCAGAATATCGTCGCGGTCACCTTTACCAACAAGGCCGCCCGGGAAATGAAGGAGCGCGTCGGCTCACTGCTGCGCGGCGCCGAGGGGCGGGGCCTGACGGTATCGACCTTTCATAATCTTGGCCTGAACATCATTCGCAAGGAGCACAAGCGCCTGGGCTACAAGCCCGGCTTTTCGATCTTCGACCAGAATGATGCCCAGGCGCTGATCAATGACCTGATGCACAAGGACTACGGCGCGGACGACGGCGTCGAGGGCATCCAGGCGCAGATCTCCGCCTGGAAGAATGACCTGATCACCCCCGAAGAAGCGCTGGAGCATGCCAAGACGCCGCAACAGCAGACCGCTGCCAGCGTCTACATGCACTACAACCGCACGCTGAAAGCCTACAACGCTGTAGATTTCGACGACCTGATCCTGATCCCGGTGTTGCTGTTCCGCGACCACCCTGACGTGCTGGAAAAGTGGCAGTTTCGCATCCGCTACATGCTGGTTGACGAGTATCAGGACACCAACGCCAGCCAGTACCTGCTGGTGAAGATGCTGGTGGGCAGCCAGGCGCGCTTCACCGTGGTGGGGGATGATGACCAGTCGATCTATGCCTGGCGCGGCGCTCGCCCGGAAAACCTCGCCCAGCTGAAAGAGGATTTCCCGGCGCTGAAGGTCGTCATGCTGGAGCAGAACTACCGCTCCACCAGCCGCATCCTCAAGGCCGCCAACACCCTGATTGCCAATAACCCGCATGTGTTCGAGAAACAACTGTGGAGCGAGCTGGGCTATGGCGATCCGATCCGGGTGATCCGCTGCCGCAACGAGGATGCCGAGGCCGAGCGGGTGGCCACTGATATCCAGAATCTGCATCTCAAGCAGCGGATTCCATGGAAGGACATTGCCATCCTCTACCGGGGCAACCACCAGTCCCGGCTGATCGAACTCAAGCTGCAGCACCATCAGATTCCCTATCACCTGTCGGGTGGTACCAGTTTCTTCAGCCGCCAGGAGGTCAAGGACGTGATGTCCTACTTCCGCCTGCTGGTCAACCCGGATGACGACAACGCCCTGCTGCGGGTGATCAACGTACCGCGCCGGGAAATCGGCCCGGCGACCCTGGAAAAGCTCGGCACCTACGCCAACCAGCGCGAGATCAGCCTGTTCGCCGCCTGCACCGAAATGGGCCTGGCCGAGCATATGGAACCGCGTTACTGCGAACGCCTGCAGCGCTTCGGCCACTGGCTGGAAAAGGTCCGCCAGCAGTGCGCCCAGAACGAGCCCATCGCCGCCCTGCGCAGCATGGTGATGGATCTGGACTATGAGAACTGGATACGGCAGAACTGCTCCAGCGACGAGATCGCTGCCAAACGCATGGGCAACGTCTGGTTCTTGCTGGACTCGCTGAAAACCACCATGGATCGTGATGAAACCGGCGAAACCACCTTCGAGGATGCCATCGCCAAACTGGTGCTGCGCGACATGCTCGAACGCCAGGAAGAGGAAGAGGACGCCGATCGCGTGCAGCTCATGACCATGCACGCCTCCAAGGGCCTGGAATACCCACACGTCTATGTGCTCGGCATGGAAGAAGAGATCCTCCCGCACCGCTCCAGCATCGAAGCCGACAGCGTGGACGAAGAACGCCGGCTGGCCTACGTGGCCATCACCCGCGCCAAGCGCAACCTGACCTTCACCTTCGCCGCCCGCCGCCGTCAGTTCGGCGAAATCATCGACTGCCTGCCCAGCCGCTTTCTCGATGAGCTACCGCCAGATGATCTGGAATGGGAAGGCACCGAGGACGTCCCGGTGGAAAAGAAACAGGCCCGTGGCAATACCGCCCTGGCGGACATCCGCAGCATGCTCGGGCGTTAAACTCGCGGGCAAGCCCGCCCCATAGCATCTGCCCCATAATCCAGCCGCCAGAAACAGAAAAACCACCGCAATGGGTGGTTTTTCTCAAAGCACAGCTCGACTCAGTTGAGGGACAGAATCCACTCAGCCAGCGCAGCGGCTTCTTCATCATTGACCGCATTCGGCGGCATCGGGATCGGACCCCAGTTACCGCTGGAACCGTTCTTGATGCTGGCGATGATATGGTCCGCATCACCCGCGTACTTGGCCGCCACTTCCTTGAGTGCCGGACCTACCAGCTTGTTGTCGACGCTGTGGCACGCGACACAGGCCTTGGCACTGAACAGCGCCTCACCCTGAGAACCACCGCCGGCAGCCGCATCGCCACCGGCCGCAGCAGCAGGTGCAGCGGCGACTTCGTTCGCGCACTCATCACCGGTCACGCACACAGTACCGTAAGGCTTGATGCGCTCAGCAATGGCCTCGTCAGTGGCCGCAAAAGAGTTGCCGGCAACCAGGGCAAGCATGGCGGCGGACGCAGCCAGATATTTTTTCAAGATCGTCACTTATACATCCTCATCATGGCTATAGGTATGAGCCCAAGTACAGTGCCCGGACAATTGCGCAAGTATACCGGTAAACCCATAAGCAGCAAAACAGCAACCGCGTGCAGCGACAAGCCGCCGCACCTGGGCGGGGCTCGGCGACACGGCCGGTATTGTACCGAAACCATGGACGAATGCCTTATCTATGCGTATCATGGCCGCGCTTACGCACCCGTAGCTCAGCTGGATAGAGTACTGCCCTCCGAAGGCAGGGGTCACAGGTTCGAATCCTGTCGGGTGCGCCATACGAATCAAGCACTTACGGGCTTTCACGCCAGACGCTGCAAACCCCATGGGTGCAGGATGGGTGCAAGCCAACATAGAAAAGCCCCTCCAGCGCTCAGCATGAAGGGGCTTTTTTGTGCCTGCGGGTGTCACGCCACCTGGTCACGGATCTTCAAAACGGTGGTGGTTGAACAGCCTGCGTGCCTGGCGGTGGCGCGAATACCCAGGCCGGCACCCAGGAGCTCGCGGACCCGCTTATGCAAATCCTCATCCACCGGCCGGCCCTTATAGCGGCCCTCGGCCTTGGCCTTCTCAATGCCCTGGGCTTGGCGCTCTCGGCGCTGCTCGTAATCCTTGCGAGCAATCGCCGCCATCATATCCACCAACATCGAATTTATGGCGCCCAGCATTCGATTGGTGAACTCATCGCCGGCGGCGGTTGTAATGCCTTGGTGACTGGTGGGCAGGTCCAGCGCAACGATGCGCAGCCCCTTTGAGTCGATAGCGCCTCGGAGCTTTGCCCAATCCTCGGTCGGCAAGCGCGAAAGGCGGTCGATGGATTCCACCAGCAGCACGTCACCCTTTTTTGCGTCCTTCAGCAGGCGCAGCAGCTCGGGACGGTCGGCCTTGGCTCCGCTCTCGTTCTCCAGGTATTCGCAAGCAATGCGCTGGCCATGGCTCTCCGCGAACTGCTCAAGGGCGGCACGGGCGCGGCTGGCATCCTGCTCACTGGTTGACGCTCGAAGGTAGGCTCTGACAAACATGGCTCGATCTCCACTGTTACACTTTGGGTGTCGCACTTAATGCGTATCACTTTAAGCGTTACATAAATATCAATCAAGCAATATTTGCTTAAATCTGCCTGTATCAGCTCATCTATACTTTATTTGCACGGAGCGAACAGCCCGGCCTTTCGCGCAATCATTGCCCGCCATCTTCGGTCTGAACAGGCCTTATCCATTTTTTGATCACGGTATCGGCGGCCTCAATTGCAGCTTCGCCAAAGGCGACCTCGAAACGGCGAGAAAGCATGAGATAATCACCATCGATCTTGCCCGTATGAGTTACTGCAGCGACAGCCCGCCCTATCACCTGGCTCGTTTTTTCTGCCGCCCTTCGGTTGCCGGCCGTCGCCGGAACCGACTCTTTGCCCAGGAAAAAAGTGTAGATAAACCCTCCCAACGCGCCGGCCAGCTCTTTGCGCTCTTCATCTGTGATCTCTACCAGCAGGTTACTCACCGGCCTCCTCCATATAGATTCCACAGCAGGCCGCCCTGGCGGGACTCCCTCTCCACGTTGTGCAAGAAGTTGGCGGTCATTGCACTCGCAAGCTCTCTGCCATATTGCTGGGCATCCTCCGCACTGGCTCCTGGCTGCGCCTCGACTGTAACTGGAGCGCTGATATTAATGATCGGCGCAGCGCCTCCTCCGCCTCTTGTTGAGTTACCGGACAACGCCCTTGCAGTGTCCGTTCTACTGGTAACCATTGCCGGCCCGCGCACAATCTCCGGGCCGTATTCACCGACGATTCCCCACTGACCCGAAGGGATGGTGCCGCCCTTGTCGAACGCACCGGCAAAGTTGACAGATGAAATATTGCTCACGATACCGGCTGTGGCAGCTGCTACCGACGCCATGGCCCCGATATTCATTGGCCATGGGTTGGCCGCGGCCATCGCGATACCTTGCTGAATGGCAATGATGGACTGAGCAATAGCTGCCGCTTTCTGAACTGCGAACATGGCCCGGTAGATGCCAGACTGCTCTCCGGCGAAGGTAGCAGCCATACTGGCAAGGCTACCGAACATCTGCTCAGACGCTGCCAGCGATACCTGGGTTCGGGCCTGCTCCAGATTGGATAGCTCGGCCTGATGCTGTTGGTGGATGTTGCGGACGCGCTCGGCGTAGACCTCTTCATTGATCGCTTTCGCCTCAAGAAAGCCCTGCTGCTTCTCCAGCTCGGTTTGACGCCAGGCCTCCAGCTCGGCAGCTTGCTCTTGCAGCTTGAGTAGCTCCCCGGTGGCGCCACCAAACATTGCATCAATGCCCTGCCCGCGCGGTGCTTGCGAAACCCCTTCCACCGTGCCGGGCGCCTGATCAGCAGCAAGCTGAATATCACGAATGCGCCTGAGCGTTTCCAGTCTCTGCAGAGCTTCCTGATTACCCTGTCTCTCGTATTCAGCGATTTTGGCTGCATACTCCAGTTCAAATTGGGCGTCATTTGCCGCACGAATCTGGCCTGATTCGCGAAGAATCTCAATCCTGCGCTGCTCCTGCTCGGTCAGGTCGCGCTTTGCGTCCAGTTCGCGGGCCAGCCCTTCGAGGTACAGGATCTGCTTGCTGGCGAGCCCCTGGAGATTTCCGTTTTCGATCTCATAGCGAAGCTTTGCCACCTCGCCCGCGTCTTCATGCAGGCTCAGCTCACGATGAAGATTGGCGGCAATTGACTGATAGCTGGAGTTGAGTGACTCCAGTGACCGCTTCCTGCGATCATCCCCTTCTTCCAGAGCCCGCTGCGCATCAATCTCACGCGCCAAGATCAGCAAACGCTCCTGCTCTGCCGGGCTGACCTTGATCAGGCCCTCGCGGATCTGAGCGCGGATTTTCTCTTCTTCAGTGACCGTTCCGAGCAGTGCGCGCTGCTCGGTCAGACGCTTGATGTACGCCTCGCCTTCCTTGGTGCTTGCATTCTCCTGCTCGGCGGACGCGGCTCCGAGGACTTCGAGCTGCTCTTTGATGGCGGCGATGTTGTCTTCTTTCTGCTGAATGAGGCCGCGGGTAATGCCCTTATTGCCGGCTTCATACAGACGCTGGAAACGCTTGAGGTCCTGCTCTTCCCGGCGCATTACCAATTGCAGTCGCTCAGCGACCTGCTCTACTTCAGCCTTGTTCATCCGGCCGATGTTTGCGGTTGCACCGGCGAATCTCTGCTCCGCTATTTCGGCCGTGGTACGCAGCCGGGCCAGGCTGTCATTCAGCCCGTCGGTTGAGCGCTTGGCGCTGTCGGCCTTGCTCGAAAAGTCCACGAACGACAAGGCCACCGCACCCACGGTAAAGAGCACGCCGACCGGGCCGCCGAGCAGCCCTAGGAGACGACCGCCCACGCCTGTTACGACCCGCATAGCGCCCGCAAGGGTGGCACTGGATGCGGCGGCAGCGGTGTTTGCAGCAGCGGCCGCAGCCGAGGCCTTGCTCAGTGTGGCAGCAGCTCCGGCAGCAGCTGCCGTTGCTGCGGTGCGCGCACTGGTTGCCGCCGCGACTGCTTGTTCGGACGCCGCCAGGTTGCGGTTCACTGTAGCCAGTCCACTGCTCAGCGCAGCGTATTCAGCTGTGCCTTTGGCGAGCGCGACCTGCAGGGCAAAGCGCTGCTGCTCCGCCCTGTTCTGCGCCAAGGTGGCCAGTGCAGCCGCTTCGGTTGCTCGCGCTTTGTTCAGCTCCGCCAGCGCACTGACCTTGGCAGCCTCGGCTTTACGGACCTCAAACGCAGCAGCCTGGGCGGTCAGCTGGTTCGATTTGGCTTGCTGGGCAGCCTGCAGCACCATTGCTGTGGTGCTGGTTGTTATCGCAGTAGCGCCCCGCGCCAGGGCGACATACAGGCCGGTTTCCAGTACCTGAACTACGCCCTCAACATTTTCGTCGAGGGCTTTCAAAGCGCTGGTATAGAGTTCAACCCCCTTGCCAAATGCCGGCTGATTGCTCTCCCCTAGCTTAACCAGTAGATCTTGGAGATAGCGCGTCGATGAGCGGAACGCCTTGCCCGCATTTTCCATTGCCGCTTCATAAGCTCCCGCAATATTTGGCGCAGCGTCCATAACCGCATTCGTTCTGGCTTGGGTTTTCTCGTACTCATCAAGCTCATCTACAGACTTATCAAGCTGCTTCGCCAAGTCGACGTAACTTTTCTGGAAGTTTACGTTCAGACCGATGGTGCGTAGCGTCTCGACCTGAGCAGTCTGAATGCCCATTACCAGGCGCTGAAACGCATCGGAAGAATTGAGACCTCCGATAACTGCAGCATCTTGCGCGAGTCGGGCCAGCTCGGTGGCTTTCGCGAGGTCAATGTTCGCCGCGATCATCCGGGCAATGTTGTTCCGCGACTCGATAGCGGAAATCCCGGTGCGCTTGAGTCCATCCTCAAGCGCATCAAGCTCGAGCCGGCTGTACCCAGCGTTTCGACCCACCACTTCCATCACAATCCCCAGCTCTCCATAACGTGAGGCTAGCGTGGTGGTCTCTTTGACTACATCGGCAACTTTGAGGGTGGCAAATATCCCAGCAAGGGGGCGAAGTGCGGAAGCTAGGCCTCCCGCCGCACCTTCGGCTTTTCTTGATTCATCTGCGAGCCGGCGCAGATCATCGGTTGACCGCTTTGCCTGAGTGGAGTCAACCGCAATCACTAACTTCGCATATTCAGCCATCACTACGCTCCATCAGGGGTTCGGGGTTACTTGGCGGGTTTGCCACCGTAGAACTTCGAGCGGTCGGCAGCGATCTGATCAATTGCTACGGCGATTTGTGGAGCGTTCTTGAGAAGCAAACGTACAGATTCAGGAGTGCATGGGTCCTTGAATGACCACCCGGCAACCAGTGAGACGAGGTCATTCAGGATCACTTCGTCGATGGCTCTTGAGCGCTCCCAGTCGCCCATGTCTTCCGGCAGCTTGCTGACTGCTTGGGATGATTCAAAGCTGGACTTGCGAAAAGCATCGGAGTCGGTGCCCCGCACCAGCAGCCACTGCCCTGATTCAGAGCCATCCTCTTTGAGGAGCGGCAGCTTGATGCCGGCATTGGCTTTCGGGACGGTATAAAAATCTTCTTTTTTCATATCTTCCTCTAATCTTTGTTTCTCAGACGGTCAGGCTGGCTCAATCCTCACTCCCTCCCGTCCGCTCAGCAGCTCATCAGCCAGCCTTTCCGCACGCCGGTATGCCTCGATCTCGGACTTGCCAGAGAGTACCGCCAGCGTCCGGCCCTGGTGCTTCAGCCGGACGTGGTACAGCGGCGGCAGACCCTGGAGTTGCCGATAGGCTTCAATGCCCCGCTCAATCGGCCTCAACATTGTCCCGAGCCTTTCCGACTTCACCGGGAGCATTCTTTCTGGGCAGCTCCAGCGGAATGGGTTTCAACCATTCGATCAGAGCGTTAAGGCCTTCATTGGTCGTACCCCAGGAGCCGACCTCTTTGGAGAGCTGGTCTTTTTGGGTGGACGCTCCGGCACTAACCACGTCGTGCCCCAGGGTTTGGGTCATGTAGTGCAGGTCGCGCATACTGCAGGCGAGCTTACCCAGGGTCATCACTGCATCAGGGTAATTGGCGGCGATACCCGCAGCGCCGAGGGCGATCAGTTGATTGCGAGTGAACCCACTCAACCGGGCCGGCCCCCGGAGGATAGCTGCGGCAATGCGTTGCTCAATCCCCTGGTGGATATCTCCCACAAGCTCGGCACGACCCTCGGGTTTCAGCTTGAAAGCATACGCACGGCATTCAGCGTCCAGGGCAGCGCTGGCAGCGTCTGTCGGTTCGATATCCTGGACGGGTCGGAGATTCCGTTGCGCGTAGGTGGCCAGGTTTGCCGCGCATTCGGTTACCGATGGAAACCCGGATTTAACCACCAGCGCAAACTCGTTGAAGACCTCGCGTGACTGGCGGGTTTTTGCCTCGGATGTCAGATCCGCATTTTCTCGGATCTTTTGCAGGGCCGGCAGGGCCCGGGCGTGCTGCTCCAGTAAAGCTGCTTGGAAGTTTGACAGGTTCCGTACGTTGGGCCACAGCGGCCATTTGGTGTTCGGCAGGTTCTGGCCGCTGTAATCTGTGAAATTGTTGAGATACACGGTTGCACCGCCGATGCGCTGGAGCGTGCCGTTTGCCTGATCAATTCTCATACTTACCCCTCATGCCGTAATCGGTGTGTATTTGTTTTCCGCCAGCGCGATCAATGCAGCGCTTGCCTGCACGTCTCCTTTTTGGGCCTTGCTGCGAAGCAATTCGTAATAGGCTGCAATCTCGCTGCGGGTCGGCCTGGCCTGCTTGCCGCGAACAGCTTTCATAGTCATGACAAGAAACCCTCTTGTAACTTTATAACATCGCAATGCTAGATTAGGCCTTATCTGGTTTTATGTCCAGTGTTTTATGGGTGCACTTCAGGTGGTACACAACGGATAGCAAGGCGGTGGGGTTATTAGAGAGTCGAGCCAGGCACATTCGTTTCAGTAATCATAGGGAATCCAAACTGATACGGCGCGATTAGTGTCGGCTGCGACTCGGAGTGTCATTCTCGACACGCTGGGCGGCAGCCTGTTCTTACCTGCTGTCAGGCTCAGCTCTCACGCCAGGTGCAAATTCTTGACGGGGTACCTGCTGCGCTCGCTTCAGCGAACCACTCAAACCATCGTCGTACCTAGCTGGAAGCCAATATGCACGCATCACCCTGGCGCCTGATCCGTCAAAACCTGTCAAGAGTCTCGGCCAGCCGGCGCGCAAATCCGTCTGGGGTCTGTCCGAGATTCAGGTATTACATGGGGTTGTTTTTCAAAGCCCTGCCATCGTGTTCAATGGCGATTGCATGGGGTGTTTCGCGCACGGGCGTAATGCGCGAAGAATCTGCGCGAAAAGGGTCTGTAAATTCTTGACGATCACATCCCTCACGCAACGGGGTAGCACGGTTAAATACCTGGATTTATGCAGGCTGCAGCCCAATCGGGAGGTCAAGCGCGTCCCGGATCCGTCTAGAGCCTGTCTAGAATTTGTCTAGTGTCTGTCAAGGTTGAACCGAGGTATGCCACCAATGGTGGGAAAGGCCAAACTCCCGGAATCCCGGTAGTTCAGGGATGGCTCTGTGGGCAAGGCTACCCCAGATTGGGGCAGCCCTTCGCACCCGCGCACGCAGGGATGCCCCAGATTTGGGGCATTAAAAACCCCAGCGGGTGCCGGGGTCTGGTGTGCGTCGATTGCGCCGTTTTCGACCGCGCGCCGTTTACAGTGTGGTTTGCCGTATCAGTTCCAACTACTGGCCTGGTCGTATTCCTTCAGCCAGTCATCCACGCTCTGGTCTTCTGGTGATGTATTGAGTACAGGAACATCTACCGTGTAACCGTCCTCCCTTATTACCGTATTACCGTGGTTTGAAACGCACGTAGTTGAAATCGGCTGTATGCCTTGTGATGCCTGGCTTTGCCGCATTCGGCTGTGTCTGGTGTTTGTGTCTACTGTGTGTCCAGTTTGTGTCTTGCTTGTGTCTGGTTTGTGTCCACTTACGGCCACCCTGATCAAGTCCGCTGGGATCTCAATTGGGGTCAGAGTGCTCGCATTCAGGCGCTCGCCCTGCAGGTCGCCATCAAATAGGATGGGGCGCAGGGTGCCCATACGCCGGCAGAACCGCTGCAGACGATCAGGGACAGCCAGGCCGGTACCCAGCCAGAACTTGTAGAACGCGCTACGCTTACCCACTCGGAATTCACCCTTGGGCAGCAATGCGCCCGTCTTGCCGCCTGGGCTATCTTTCACCCGCTTCAGCTCCGCGTTGAAGATCGTGTAAACAGCTTCGCCGGTAACCACCGAGACGAAGTGCAGGGTCACGCCCCCGGCTCTGGATTTGCCATAGTGGCCGGTGTCATAGCCCACATACTCGAACGCATCCAAGCCGGCCAGCACCAGCACCTCCCGGCACAGGCGCAGGCGGTTATCAGCTAACCACTGCTCCGGTACCGGCAGGCCACTGGCCGGGCGGATGACAAGGCGGCCACGCTCAATGGCCACACTGTCACCACGCCTCAGCAGTTTTTGCAGGATGCTATCCAAGGGGGTTCGACCTATGCCGCTTCTTCGATCAGGACGTACAGCCCAACGCGGTGTTTCGGGCGGCCCGGGCCGGTGGACAGATGGGTCCATTCAGTGGCGATCACGTAGCCGCGGCCCCGCAGATATCGGACCGTCGATGGCGGATGAATGATATCCAGCGACCGGGCAGCATCCACCGTGGATACCGGGCCCTGTCGCAGCGCTTCCAGCAGGCGGGCCGCCTGGGCCTCGCTGGAATGGTCGACGAAGGGGTCAGGGTGTGCCAGAATCGTGCTTGTCATGCCCATGACATTTTGGCCCTGGCGGGGTTGCAGCCCCGCTTCGGGCTTCTCTGCTTTATTGCGCATGGCTGTTCCCCCGCTCCGCTCCCAGTCTTACCGATGAAATCAGTGCGCCGGACATCTCAGCCATCACTCTTAGTGCCTGCAGCTCGCTGGTGTATATCGAGTCGCCATCATTCACAGCGTCATAGAATCGCTCCAGGATCTGGCCGACCCCCTCGGCGAGATCTCCGGCGACCTCCAGGGCGATAATCCCGTCAACATCCTTGATGACCTCGAACAGATGGCCATCGCTGGTCAAATGGGTGAGCATAGGTTGTGTTTTCAGGGTCATGATTTTTTACCTCGCTTTTTGTCTTGGGCTTCTTCGTTCTTGGCAACGTCGTAGAGCTCGCTACCAGCTGCGTAGACGAACCCGCCGATGGCCTTCACGGCGTGAAGCAAGCCGGTGAATTCATCGCTTGTGAGGTCTGGATCCGATGGGCCCAAGCCAAGCAAATCGCCCAGGGTTTCCAGCGCAAGCCCAGCGCTGAACAGCCGATCACCATGATGAAGCGCGACTCTCGTCAATTGGTTCTCAACCACCACACACCTCCACACGGGCAGCGCCCAGCTTCTTCAAGGGTTCAAGATCAATCAGTTTGGTGGTGGCCGGCAGGGTAAGGGTGCCCAGCACCAGGCTGGCCCGGTCGATCAGTCGGATAGTCATTGGTTGCTCGCCTCCGCACGCAGAACTATTGCAATGAACAGGAACGCCAGCTGGGTCTTCGCCTGCTCCCAGCGCTTGCGGTGCTCGTCCGCTTCCGGGGTGCCATCCTGAGCAGCGTTGTAGGCCAGCCAAGCCTCATTGACTTTCTTCACCAGCCTCACGTCTGCCGGATCGAGCTTGATGGTCAGATTGCTCACCGTGCGCCCTCCTTTGCCAAGCGGTTCAGCCAGACTCGCAGCTCCTTTACCAAGAACAGGCGACGGCGGCCGGACTTAAACGCAACCAAGTCGCCAGTGGCGATGGCTTCATAAATCGTAGTACGGGACAGCCCGGTCATACGGACAGCCTCTTCGATGCCGACAGACAAGGCGGGTAGCTTCGCTACGTTCATAAAATTTCTCCTCTTGGCAGACAGGAAAGGGCCAAGTGAGCGAACTGTAGCCAACAGATTGCTGCACGTCAACTGCATTGCACGGACACACACGGACACATGGACTCAAGTTGCAATACCCGATACCATCTGGAATCAACGAAACTGAGAATCTGAGAAAGGGATAGCGAAATGGCGAAAAACAGGCCAAATCAAGGCGCAAGGAAAACCGAGACTCTTACTTTGCGGCTCGATCCAAAATACAAACTGCTGATCGAGCTCATCTCAAGGGTGCGCCGGCAGTCCATCACCGGTGTGATTGAAGCCGCAGTCGAGGATGTTGCTTCTGATCTTGATACGCCTTACTTCGATGATGGCGAGATGCACAACTATTCGCTGGGGGCAGTTTTCAGCGATGTTTGGTCATCGGATGAAAGCGAGCGTTTCATCAATATGTGCTATCGGCTTCCCACACTGCTTACCTATGAGGAGCAGCGGATCTGGGAAATAATCAAATCCTCGCCGGTTTTCCACGCTAAGGAGGCCACTACACTCCAGACAGACTGGGAGATTGGTGGCATAGGTCGCTTGGATAGGGGGATGCTGAGGCTTCACTGGGAAGACCTGCTCGAGTACGCCGCAGACAAGCGGGACAGTAAAACTGTCGACCCTTTTGTCCCGGACTTCTAGATCAGCTCCACCGCCTGAGCCTTCACGTCAGGGGCCAGGTGAGCATATCGCAGCGTCATCTGAATATCAGAGTGCCCCATCAGCTCGCGGATAGTGTTCAGCGGTACGCCAGCCATTGCCAAGCGTGACGCGAAGGTGTGACGCAGGTCATGCCACCGGAACGCCTCGATGCCCGCATCCTTCAGCAACGCAGCCCAGGCGGAATTGACATTATCCAGCCGCTGGCCGCCCTTGCCGGGGAACACATAGCCGGTCTTGCGGGATTGTTTCTTCCACGCCTTCAGCGCCGCCAGGGCCTCACGGTTCAGCGGTATGTGTCGAGTCTGGCCCGACTTCGCCCCGTCGCCTTCCACGGTGAGCACCTTCTGCACCAGATCCACGTCAGCCCAGCGCAGGTTGAACAGCTCGCCACGGCGCAGGCCGGTATTGATCGCCACCAGCACCAGCGGTTTCAGGTGGTCGGCATACGCGCACTCTCGCAGATCCCGCAGCAGTGGCTTCTTCCGGGCCTTGCGCCATTCGTTGCCGTTGTCCCGGTCGGCCCTGATCTTTTCTTCTCGGGCATCCAGGGCAAACCGAAGCGATTTATCCTCATCAGGCAGCAGGTAACGCACCCGGCCCCGTTTATCGACGCGCAGCTGTTTGAGCTTGGCCAGCGGGTGCTCGGTCAATACGCCCCACTCCACCGCCCTGGACAGCAGGCCGCGCAACCGGGTGACGTTGCGGTTCACCGTGGAAGGCTTCAGGTCGGCAGCCAGCCAGTCAGAGCGCAGCTTATCGAGACGCTTGGCGTTCAGCTCATCCAATCGCAAATGCAGCAGGTCGGCATAGCTGGCCCTGATCGCGCTACAGCCGTTTGCGCCGTCCTTGTGATGCACCAGTGCCCAGGGCTCGAAGGTATCCGCCAGGAAGTGGTCAAGGGTCGGAATAGCGGCGCTGCGGCGGCCCTGGGACACTGCCAGCGGCTCGCCATGTTGTCGGGCCTCGTTGAGATACTGGAGCGCTTCCGCTTGCGCTTGAGCCAGCGTCAGGACACCCACGCGCCCCAGCGTCTTTTTCCGACCACGCGCCCAGGACACCACATAGGACTTTGCGCCCTTGGCTGTGACACGAACGAACAGGCCCGGCACGGTGGTATCATGAACCTCGTATTCAGTGCCTGTAACCTCCAGCGAATTCAGTAAGCGCGCGGTGAGTTTTGCTTTCATCCCGTCCCCATGGGTGCAGTGTGGGTGCAAAAATCACTATACGGCTATGTCCGTGCGGATACAACGGGACGGTAAGCCGTTGATTATCAACGCAAACCCTTGATCTACAAGGGAGCCAAATGACCCTCCGAAGGCAGGGGTCACAGGTTCGAATCCTGTCGGGTGCGCCATTTCTTCCAGAATGAAGGTGACTACCAGCATCCACATGATGCTTCGCCCCTTTGTTCATGCTCCAAGGGGTAGTCTTTCACCACCCCCAATTCAATTTTATTACCTACTCTCGGGCTCAGGATCTGGCTCTATGTTTACTTGAGTAGGTTCGGCAACTGTATCTTGTAGAGAGCCCGGTGAATCTGCGCCTTCAACAATACGCATGCTTTCGGCCTGCTGCTTCTTTTCAAGATACTCGCAAAGGGCATTATGGAGTCCATCCAGCGCTTTATTGCGATTCGTCCACCAGTCCGTAGACCACACCCTGAATAGAGTCCAGCCCAAGCCCTCCAGCACGCCTTGGCGTATCTTGTCGCGTTCGCGCGCATAGGCTGAACTGTGATACATGGCGCCGTCACATTCGATTCCAGCCAGGTAGACCCCGGGCTTGTCGGGATGCACGATCCCCATATCGACCCGATAAGCCGATACGCCAATCTGCGGATGAACAATCCAGCCCTTCTCTTGCAGCCCGCGCGCCACTGCCACCTCAAACGGGGACTCAAAGTCACCCATGGAGCCATGCACCGCCGCCCCTAGTGCGGAAGCACCGCGCTCAGCGTATTCCAAGAAGTGCTTGAGATCGGCCACGGCTCGGGCCTGCGTTCTGGCCAGATCGATACGCTCCGGCGGCATGGTGGAGAACACTACCATCTCGGAACGGGCGCGGGTCATGGCCACGTTCAGGCGGCGTTCGCCACCAGTACGGTTGAGCGGGCCAAAGTTCATGGTAACGTGACCCGCTTCATCCGGGCCGTAGGTAATGCTGAACAGGATCACATCGCGCTCGTCCCCCTGCACCGTCTCCAGATTCTTCACAAACACCGGTTCTAACGTGACCTCTTCCGAGAATGCCCACTCAATAGACGGATCGTCCGAGCGGGCCTTGTCCAGCAGATCCTCAATCAGACTTTGCTGTTCCGTATTGAAGGTCACCACCCCGATGGACTGTTGGCGTACCACCTGATCCTCGGAAGCAAGCCGCCGCACGATCTCCGCCACGATGGCTTTTGCTTCGCCCTGGTTATGGCGCGCCTTGCCACGGGCATAAAAGCCCTCTGGTCGCACCAGCGACACCCCCTTGTCCGGGTGCACCGGTGCCGGGAAGGTGACCAGAGAGCTGTCGTAGTAGCGGCTGTTGGAGAACGCAATCAGGCTCTCGCGCCGTGAGCGGTAATGCAGGTTGAGCACACGCTGCGGAATACTGGCGCCGATCAACTCATCCAGAATGCTCTCCAGATCACCCTCTTCATCAATATCGCCATCCGGGTCATCATCGGAACGGGCAAAGAAATTGGTCGGAGGCATCTGCTTCGGATCACCCACCACAATGACCTGCTTGCCCCGCGCCAGAGAGCCCACCGCATCCCAAACGGTAATCTGCGATGCTTCGTCGAAGATCACCACATCAAACAAGGCCTGCCCCGCAGGCAAGAACTGGGCGATGGACAGAGGCGACATCATCAAGCACGGAGCCAGAGAAGTGATCACGTCCGGCATGTCCTCCATCATTTCTCGCACCGGCTTGTGGCGGGATTTTTTCTGCAGTTCGCGGCGTAATCCCCCCCACGAGGAATTGCGCTTGATGTCTTCTTCGTCCGGAATCTGTCCGGCCAGTTTGGCTGCAATATATTTCGCGGTCAGCTCGCTGAATTGGCTATCCAGCTCCCGGAAACTATGAATGGCCGCTTCATGCTCGGGGGAAGAAAAGGTTCTCAGTACCTCGTCCTCGTCAATCAGGGCAGCGGACCACCAGGTGCAATAAGCGGCCTCAAATGCTTCCGCCACCTCATCCGGCTGAACGTCGCCGCTTTCGATAGCCTGCACCAAGGGGCCCAGTTGCAGATCCATCGCCTCGGAGCGCCGCCGTACCCAGGCACACCAGTCCCGCAGAGCGATATGATGATCAACGATGCTCTGACACAGCGACGGTATCGATTCCAACACATTCGCCTCTCTGGGCAACCGACCTTCGAGGGTGGAGCCAGTCAGGCTTTCAAACTGTGCGCGAATACTATTGAAGTCGGACAGTGTGCCCAAAAACTGGACAATCGCCCGACCAACCGGTGCCTCCGGTGCCAACAAATCATTGGCATCGTAGAGCAGTGTCCGGATCTTCCCTCGCAGCGCCGCCAGGGACTCCGCATCTTCCGCCAGCTTACTGACGGCCACACGTGCACGAGAACCCAACGATTGCAACGAAGCCATGGCTTGCGGGTCGGAGTCGTAAGATTTCCAGTCTCGCAGGCCCTGTAACACTCCATCAAGCCGATCAATATGGCCGCCAACTTCACGCAGCTCACGCAGCACAGGGATATCATTACTCGGGTCTGGCTCAGACTGAGCACCGCCTACCCTCATTTGCTTCAACACTTTGCGCTTGGCAAAAAAAGATTTCGGCCACCAGGTTTCATTGGCTTGGGCCCAGGCACTGCCCAGCTCATCAGCATCCAGCGTCTTCCAGGCCAGCGGCGCATACTGACAGCTCAACTTCGCCTGAGTAGCGATGTAGTGCTTCAAGCGGGTGACTGCATCCTCCAGCGCCTCCAACCGGTCTGTCGCGTCCGGCTCCAGCGCAAAGGACGCCTGGGTACGGTAGGCATCCAGCATCACCTGCCCAAATTCCGCTACCGCAGCCAGTTTGGGTAAGGACATAACGCCCAGTTCAGCACCCAACGTTTTTTCAAGGGCCGCCAGACTACCGTCCAGGCGCTCCGCCTCGGCTTTCAAGCTACCGGCAACCCGCACCAGCTCGCCCTGCCATTGCGAACTCCATTCGTATTGGGTTACGGCTTGCAAGGATGATCGACAAGCGTGCCCACCGCCCTGGCCTGCACGCTCAACAACGCAGCCATTTCCCGCAACTGCTGCAATTGCTTGTCGTCGTGATAATCCGAGTTGGGCCAACTCAGTTTGGCCTTGGCCGCCAGATCCCCGTCACGCACCTTTATGCCGATGGCATAGTGAGCGGTGAGTCCATTACGGCGAGCTTGGTGCAGAATATTGACCACCCGATTCAAACGGTCACGCAGTGCTTTCAGGCGCTCAGCCTCGACCTGCCACTGACTTACCTGGGATTGAGAAGCGCTGTTCCAGGATGTCCGTAACTGATCCAGCACATCCGCCTTCTTCGCCTTGTTGGAATGCAACTGCAGGCAAAACTGGCCCAAACCGATATCCCGCAGACGGCGGTACACGACTTCCAGTGCAGCGGTTTTCTCCGAGACGAACAACACCCTTTTGCCTTTGCCAAGCATATGGGCAATCAGGTTGCCGATGGTCTGGCTCTTACCGGTTCCCGGCGGGCCTATAATCACAAAGTCCTTGCCCCGGTCTGCCGTGGCGATAGCCGCCATCTGGGCGGAATCTGCCGGCAGCGGTGCCAACAAATCTGCTGGGGTGTATTCCCTGTCAATATCCCCAGGCTCCACAAAACGGATATCGCTGTCGTAGGGTTCTCTGGGCGTATCCAGCAGGTGTTTCACTACCGGACTTTCTTTCAGCTCCGCAGAGCGATCCACCAGATCCTTCCACATCAGGTACTTGGCAAAGGAAAAATGGCCCAGCACCACATCTTCGACTACCTCGAACCCAGGCACGTCCTTGATGGCATGACGCACCCGGTTCCAGATGGCTGCCACGTCCACACCACTCTCGTCCTCGGGCAGAGCGCCACCAAGGCCGTGGATCTCGATACCGAAATCCTTCTTCAGCATCTCCAGCAGGGTGGTATTGAAACGGGGCTCGTCATCATTGGCGATCATCTTCACCCCGCTGCGGACGGACTTTCGCTCCAGCGCCACTGGCAACAAGATCAACGGGGCACGATAACGCCGGTTATCTTTGTCCTTCTGCTTCCATAGCAAAAAGCCCACTGCCAGAAATAGCGTGTTGGAGCCGCCCTCCTTCAGCGAGGTTTGCGCCCGGCGGTAGATTTCCACCGCCCGCTTGTCGAGCTCTTCCTGACTCAGCTCCACCAGCACCTGCTTCTTGGTCAGGGCGTCGCGAGCGTATTCCTCCTTCAGATCACCACCGGTGCGCTGCCGATAAATCTCTTCATCCTGATCCTGGGTCTGCAGCCGGGGGAAAGGAGCGATGGATATCCGCGCTCCGGTAGCCAATACATCTTCCAGGGCGCCGGGATCGCCACACACCATGGCAAGACTGCTTTTGCTCGATTTATGGTTGAGCAGGGGATTGCGCGCGGACAGATCCAGCAACTTACGCTGCCAGCGATCCAGACGTCCACCCGGGGTTTCCTCGGGAGGATCCGCTTCCACGATCACCGTGTTGGAAGGCAGGACAGGCGCATCTTCCAACCCCGGCTCCACCAGCTCACCGATGCTGCCCGTGGCAATAGTATTGTCCGCCTGCGACTTCAGGCTGATGGGGTTAATCCGATGCCCTCGCGCCCGGCGAATATCAACGGCAGCGACAAACTCATGATCTTTATCCAGAGCCACCTGTTTAGCACCCTCCTTCACGGCTCTGGAAAACGGCACGGCGGGGTGCTGGGTCATCAGCGTGGTTTCGATCAGGATCAGCTCCTTGAGGGGAATCCGCTGACGCAGAATCTCGGCCTCATCCACCACCACGCTGGAAAGATCCTCCTGCTCCAGCCACAGCCCCACCAGCGCATGTCCCTCAGTGATAACAATCATCGGGTTGAGCCGCGCCTGCTCCAGAGCGGCGGCAAACAGCAGTGTGGTATCCAGGCAGGTCGCCACCTTGGCACTTTCAATCTGGCTCGGCAGGCGAATCTTCTGTCCATTGGTTTCAAAGCTGGCCGGTGGCAGCGCATAACCAAGCTGCATTCTGACTATTGCGGAGTAAATGGCAGAGGCCAGCAACCACACGCGCTCGCGACTGTTGGTGGTATAGCCATCAATCCCAGCTAGCTTGCCGGCCTTGCGCAGAATCTGACTGGCCTGGCCCAGCAGCCTGTCCACCGCCGGATCATTAGGCGTGCAGAACGCAGCCAATAATTCCGGCATATAACCTGCCCCACCCCACTCGTTGCAGGCCAACAGTTCGACGTTGATCACCTGCTCAGTCAAGGTCTCGCCACCCTGACAAACCCGAATCGTCACCGTACCGCGCATGGACTCCGTCAACCCGAACAGGAAGCCACCGTCCAGTTCCAGATCGCGATCCTTCATGCTCAGCAACCCGCCCGCTGCCAGCCAATCCACTGTCCAAGTCTTCTGCTTCAGAAACGCCGGAGAGGCTTCCAACACAATCGACAGGTCGGATAAATCTTGTTCGCTGTCGAGGTTCTCGATCTGCAATTCACGTAAGACGGCGAAGGCGCTTTGGTGGCAGGCGAAGTTGATTTTCTCCACCAGGGTGGCGTGGATTTTTGTTTTTGGTGATTCCTGATCAGACATGGCCCTTCCCTCGATTGATCGCTTCAGCAGCGGACACAGCATCCGTCATAACGTAAGCAGGCATTACTTGCCATCCACGCAGACCTCGACCATTTTACTGACATCAGCAAAATGGTCTGCAACATGATTCCTGGACTTCTCACAGGCCGGCTTGGCTTTGTCGATGACCTCGTCATATACGTTATTTTGTCCATGCTGAATGAATAGCGAAGATCGTGCCAACACTAGTGTCAATGTCGTATGTTTCCATCCAGTTACTCAGCGTTTGCTGACTTTTCAGACCCAATAGCTTGGCAGCGCGGGTCTTGTTGCCTGCTGTCTGGGCAAGCGCCTGCTGCAGATAAGGCCGCACAAACATGCAAAGTAACCTTTGTATATCAACACCTTGCGATAAATCCACGATAGCAGAGTGGTCTGTTCTGGCCGGTATTTCGAACAGCGCTCCAGCCATATCCTTCTGCTCGATAGTATCACCCTGACACCAAAGTGCAGCCCTTACCAAGGTCGCCTGCAGCTCCCTCACATTTCCGGACCATGTATGGCTAAGAATAAGATTTTTTGCATCAGGGGGTATTTTCTTACCATCCAGGGCGGCATCCTGCTTACCTAAGGTGGCCAACAATGCGTCGCACAACAGCAGCAAGTCGCCCTCCCGCCGCCGTAATGGTGGCAGGTGCAGAACCCCAACAGCCACCCGGTAGAACAGATCCTCACGGAAGCGTCCCTCGGCAACATCTGTTATCAGGTTACGGTGGGTAGCCGCTATAAGCCGCACATCGACACGCTGCTCTCCCGCACCACCCACCGGTGTGCAAACCCCCTCCTGCAATACCCTGAGCAGTCGCACCTGTACGTCGGCTGTCAGCTCACCAAACTCATCAAGGAACAGCGTGCCGCCGTCCGCCTGCTGAAATACCCCCAGCCGATCTGCGATGGCACCGGTAAAGGCACCCTTTTTGTGCCCGAACAGGGTGGAGTCGATCAGCTCGGCCGGAATCGCTCCGCAGTTAATGGCAACAAAAGGCTTATCGGATCGCGGGCCTGCGTTGTGAATCGCCCTGGCGAAGAGCTCCTTGCCCGTACCGGTCTCCCCGTACACCAGCACCGGCACCAGCTTCTGTGCCAATACCTGGGCCTGCTGCTTGAGCAACAACATGCTTTTATTGCGGGGGATGATGTTGTCAAACGCAGCATTGATCGGGGTCGCCTGCAGAGCGATGTTACTCAAGCTTGCGGTGCTGATCTCCGAAGCGGCCGGCACATATTCGGCAGCGATCTCGAAAGGTATGTCGACCTGCTGCCTGATCAGCGCAAAGCGCATCAGGCTCGCGCAGCTCAAACAGGCGACACATCAGGATGACCGAGTGCCTCGCAATGCCTGAGCTGATCCCCACCTTCCTGGCTTTTGCCCTCGCCTACCTGGCCTTCGCCCAGCTTGCACTCAGCCAGCCGCAGCATCTGAAGACCATTGCCCCCGACGCCCGCCCTCCCGGTAAATGCCGGGGACGCAAATCAGTCGCCACGCTGTTGTTGCTGATCAGCCTGGTACTGCTGCTTCGCACCGAAGGTGCGGCCTTCGGCACACTTATTTGGGTACAGCTGCTGAGTGCGGCCGGCTTCTGCGTAGCCCAGACGCTGGCCTGGAGGCCCGCCTGGTTGCGCTGGCTGGTAGCAGCTAGACGCTGAAAACCGCCACGCACGCCTCAGCAAGACTCCTGAAGGGACACGCCTGCGACCATAGGCTAGTAGGCAGTGACAAATCGCCTCTGTTAAGTTGCCGGGCTTTTTCCAGATCGGCTCCGGCTCAAGAAGGGGACAGTTGTCGTGTCTCCAGAATAAATAACGAGGAACGTAATAAATGCTTCTTTTCTTTGCCAGTCTTGCCATATTGCTACTGGGCTATAAGTTCTACAGCCCTTTTGTAGAAAAACAGGCCGGGATCGACCCTGCCATCAAGACGCCGCAAGCGCGCCTCGATGATGGCGTTGACTATGTTGCCATCAGCCCGATCCGGGCATTTCTCATCCAATTTCTGAATATCGCGGGGATCGGACCTATTTTCGGCCCTATCCTGGGCGCCATGTATGGCCCGATCGCCCTGGTGTGGATCGTGATCGGTAACGTGGTGGGCGGCGCGGTACATGACTATTTCTCCGGCGTTATGAGCCTGAAAGAAGACGGCAAGAGCCTGCCCGAGATTGCCGGTCACTATTACAACGTGATCTTCAAGGGCGTCATGCTGATCTTCACTTGCATGCTGCTGTTCTTCGTGGGGGTTGTCTTCATCATGAGCCCGGCAGGGCTGCTGAGTAATCTCTCCTACTTCGAAGGCACTTTCCTGGCGGGCAATACCTTCTGGGTACTGGTGATCCTGGCGTATTATTTCTTCGCCACCCTGCTGCCCATCGACAAAATCATCACCAAACTCTATCCAGTGTTCGGTCTGCTGATGATCGTGATGACTTCCCTGGTGGCTATTTCAGTACTGCTGGAAGCACCCCACCTGCCGCAGGTCACCGACATTTTCGCGTTCTTCGATAGCCATGAGCATCATGACTTCCTGACGCCCAACCCCGATGGGTTGCCGGTCTGGCCGCTGCTATTCCTGACCATCACCTGCGGTGCGATCAGTGGTTTCCACTCCACCCAGTCGCCGATGATCGCGCGCTGCCTGACCAACGAGAAATATGCCCGCCCGGTGTTCTACGGCGCGATGATGTGCGAAGGCATCGTTGCCTGCGTCTGGGCGACGGCCGGTATCGCCACCTTCCCGGGCGGCTATCCCGAGCTCAAGGCCATGCTGGATCTGGGTGGACCGGGCCTGGTAGTGAACCACATTGCCACCAGTTACCTGGGTATCTTCGGTGGGGTAATGGCCATCCTGGCGGTGGCGATCTTTCCGATCACCTCCGGTGACACCGCCTTCCGCTCGCTGCGCCTGACGGTTACCGATGCATTCAACATTTCCCAGTCCGCCACACGCCGACTGGCTCTGGCGGCGCCGATACTGGGCGTGGCCTATCTGATGACCTTCCTGGACTTCTCGTTGATCTGGCGCTACTTCGCCTTCTCCAACATGCTGCTGTCGACCAGCGTATTGTGGCTGGCAACCAAGTATCTGCTGGATAGAGGCACATTCCATTGGATCGCCAGTATTCCAGCGGTGATCGGTACCGCCATTACCGTTGCTTATATTGCAACGGCCGGTATCGGTTTCAATCTCCCCGCGGAATACAGCAAGGCGATAGGCATCGTGGTTGGAGTGATCTGCTTTATCGGGCTGGTGATGCACCATAGCAAACGCAATGTCGCCGGCGGTTATGCGAAGCCGGAAGCGTAATAAAGCTCTTGTAAGCTGAGGTGCGCCTCAAGTGAACACCTGACCTTTCGGTCAGGTGTTTTGCGTTGAAGAGGTCTCGCCTGCGACCTCTTTTCTCTCCTGACGTATACTCCCCCGTTCGCCCTCAACCTGTCGTCGCCATGTTCAGCCTTGCCCGCCCCGTCAATATCACCCTGGAAATCCGCAAAAGCCGGTTTATCGCCTGTGTCGAACCGATAGCCGATCGCGCCAGCGCCCAGGTTCGGGTGAACGCCTTGCGCGCTGAGCATCCTGACAGCACACATGTCTGCTGGGCACTGCTTGCCGGCGGGCACAGTGCGGCAGTGGATGATGGCGAACCCTCCGGCACCGCCGGACGGCCGATGCTGGAAGTGCTGCGTCACCAGCAGCTCGATGGCGTGCTGGCGACCGTGGTGCGTTACTACGGTGGTATCAAGCTGGGCGCTGGCGGGCTGATGCGCGCCTATACCGACGCGGTCGCCCAGGCGCTGCAGCAAGCCGAGAAGGTTGCTCACATTCCCACCCTGCTGGTGCTCTGCGAGCTACCCTACGCCCATGAAAGCTCCGCCCGCCATCTGTTGGCGCAGCTTGAAGGCGAGCTGTTGGAGGTGCGGCATGGGAGTGGCGTGCAGTTGCACCTGCGTCTGCCGGCCACCGCGGCGGAGGAACTCCACCGCCAACTGCTGGCCATCACGCGTGGCGATATGACCTGGCAGCCGCGCTCCTGAGCGGCCCCTCCTCCCCGGCCGACTGCGCCGTGCTCCTCTGCCGCGCTCTGCTATCGTTCAAGGACTCTGCTACTTAAGGATTCAACGATGAAACTGCTCAGCATCGTCTTTGCCGCCCTGGTCCTGCTCGCCGGTTGCACCGGCGTACCCAAGGGCATCGAACCGGTCACCGGCTTTGACCCGGAACGTTATCTGGGCACCTGGTACGAGATTGCCCGGCTCGATCACTCCTTCGAGGAGGGCCTGAGCCAGGTCACCGCCGAATATACGCTCAATGAAGACGGCAGCATCAAGGTGATCAACCGGGGCTATAACCAGGCCAAAGGCGAATGGAAGGAGGCTGAAGGCCGCGCGGTGCCTGCCGGTGACAGTGACGTCGCCCACCTGAAGGTCTCGTTCTTCGGCCCCTTCTACAGTTCCTATGTGGTGTTCGCGTTGGATGACGACTACGCCAACGCGTATATCTCCGGTTATAACCGCAACTATCTGTGGTTCCTGTCCAGAACGCCCCAGGTCAGCGCTGCACAGCTGGAGGCGTTCAAGGAGCGGGCAACAGCCGAAGGGTTCGAGCTTGGGGAACTCATTGTGGTGGAACACCCAAGCTCGGATTGAAGCCCCCGCCCGCTGATCCGCTTACAGTTTGTCGCCAAACTCCTGCAGCGTGGTCAGCCAGAGCGGCTGGATCTCCCGGTGAAAGTGCACCGGGTAGGCCACGTCCTGAACATAGCCCGCCGTTTCTTCATTCACGTACTTGCTCTCCAGCCTGCAGCAATGCCACCGCCCCCGACAGCATTGAACCGGCGGAGGCGGTGATGCTCGTTGGATAGACTCAGAAGCTCTTGGTCAGCCCGACGATGAATCTTCTGCCATCCAGGTTGTAGGCATAGTCGTCATCCGTGGATACCTTCTTGTTGGTGACGTTGTATACACCGGCCTTCAAGCTCAGACCATCCTGCGGCCGGAACACCAGTCCCATGTCGGCGAAGGTATAGGATGGATACTTGATGCCATTGGTGCTGGAGCCACTGGTACCTGTCTGCCACCGGCCGGAGGTCTCACCCCGGTAGTTGACCTGGGTCCAGAGATTCAAGCGCTCGGTCACTTCCCAGTCCAGCGAGGCGTTGAACATGTGTTTGGCGACGTCGTTCAGCGGCTCGCCCTTGTACTCGCCGGACTTCTGTTCGGTATCGGTCCAGGTGTAGCTGTGGCGGTAGGTCAGGTTGTCGAGGACATCATAGTCCAGGGTGAACTCGATCCCGCGCAGCTCGGCCTTGTCGACGTTTTCATAGGAGGTATAGCCGAAGGGGTGAGCGGGATATTCCTTGCCCTTGTAGAAGCAAGGTGCGTTCTGCTCACATACCCGGCCGGTACGGTTGATCTTGTCTTCGTAGTCGATCACATAGGCAGTCAGCGAGCTGCTGAGGCCAAGCTCGAAATTCTCGTAGTTGATGCCGATCTCGCGGTTCAGGCTGGTTTCCGGGACCAGTTCCGGGTTGCCGATGATCACGCCACCCCTGGAGGTGGAGCCGTAGTCGGTGGCAGCGGAGCGCAGGTCCGGCGCCTTGTAGCCCGAGGTCACCCCGCCCTTCAGGGTGAAGTTGTCGTTCAGGTGATAGACCGCATACACCTTGGGACTGAACTCGCCACCGAACACCTGGTTGTCATCGTAGCGGCCGCTCAAGGTGAGGATCAGATTGTCTGTCAGGCTCCAGTTATCTTCCAGGAAGATGGAGTTCTGGTAACGGTCCATTTCAACCAGCGCGTTGGCATCAGGCACGACCGGCTCGCGCAGGCCATTGCTGCCGTCTTCCAGTTTCTCGTACTTGTGGGTCAGACCGCCGGTCAGGGTGTGCGCGCCAAGGAACCAACTGGCCTGGGTGTTGGCGGTAACCACTTCGAACTCGACACCGTTGCCAGTCGTTTCGTTGACCGTGGTCGGGTTTTCCGAATGATCGTAGTTGATGTAGGAGTTGGAGAAGACGTTGCCGTACTTGCCTTCGTGCTGCAGGAAGTAGTTCTTCTTGATGGACTCGCTATATTGGGCCTCGCCGTCAGCGGCCAGGCTCTTGCCGGCGTTATGCCAGCGCTCCTGCTTGGTATAGGTGTGGCCGAAGGTCAGCGCGTTGGCTTCGTTGAGGTTCCAGGACAGTTTGCCGCCCACATTACGCTTGTCGTATTCCGGGTCAGACGCAGCGCTGTCGCTGCCGCCGACGAAATTACTTTCTTCCTGATTGTGGAAAGCACCGGTCAGCTGCAGGCCCAGGACATCTTCGATCAGCGGCATGTTCAGATAGGCGCTGGTCTGGAAGGTGTCCTCATTCAGCTTGTTGGAGCTGTGCGGGGTGATGTATTCACTGGTGATGCTGCCACTGAATTTATTGCCGACCTTCTTGGTGATGATGTTGATCACACCGCCCATGGCATCGGAACCGTACAACGCCGATGCCGGGCCGCGGATCACTTCAATCCGCTCGATGGCCTCGATTGGCGGCAGGAAGTTGATCGGCGTGCCTGCCTGGGAGCCGCGCTGGGCGAAGGCATCGTTGCCCTGGGCCGGGCGACCATCGATCAGAAACAGGGTATAGGCCGAGGTCATGCCGCGCATCATGATCGACTGCTCGACGCCGCCCCCGGCAATCTGCACGCCGGCGACATTCTTCAGCGCATCGGTGATATCGGTATAGGATTTCTTCTTCAGCTCTTCCGCGGAGATGACCGAGATGGACGCAGGAGCATCCCGGAGGTTCTGCTCAAAACCGGAGGCGGTCACCACCACCTGTCCCAGGTCCAATGCCTCTTCCGCTACCGCCGAGCAAGCCAGTGAGGCCATGGTGACTGCCAACAGGGCTCTCTTGAAGTGGGGCTGCGAACTTGAAGCAAACTGACGCATATGGCGTGACATGCATTTATCTCCAAACAACTCGGAATGATTTAGCGAACCTCTGACAACCCTGGGTTGCCGAGGCTTCTTTGCGATTGGCTTGGTTATGGCAGCGCCTGCTCAGGCGCGGCGGTCTTCCCGCGCTGAGCTGGCGGATGAAGCCGTATGACCCACCGGTTATCCGATGAACCGACGCAAATGATATACATTACTATTTGGGAGTAAACGCAATTTACAATCTATACACTTTCAGACAACGGCTCCTGCAGGCCAACCAGCATGTACCCCTGCCCCCATACTGTTTCCAGTCGTGCGGCGCGATAACCGATAGCCTGCAGTTTGCGGCGGATATGGCTGATATGCATGTCCAGGCTGCGATCATGCCGGGCATAGCCGCGGCGCAGAGCCTGTTGATACAGGAAGGGTTTGCTTAACACCTCGTTGAGGTGCTGCCAGAGCAGTTCCAGTACGCGATACTCGCTGGCGGTCAACCCAGCGGGGCTATCGGCCAGACTGACATCAGTGTTCGTCTCGTCAAAAACCAACTCACCGGACTCGCTGGGCAGCGACGTCTTGCGCTCATAGGCCACCCGCCGGAGGATCGCGGTGACCCGCACGCAGAGCTCGGTAATGCTGAAAGGCTTCGGTAGGTAGTCGTCCGCCCCCAGGCTGAACCCTGCGATGCGATGCTGCTCGTCACCCAGCGCCGACATCAATAACACCGGGACATGGCTGCGACGACGCAGTTGCTCCAGCATACCCAGGCCGTCGGTTCCAAGAATTGCCAGCAGGATCAGATCGAAATTCCCGTGCTCGGCCAGCAAAAGACCGTTATTGCCTACGCTGAGCGTGACGCAATGGCCGCGCCGTTGCAGGTGGGTCTGCAATTCGCGGGCGAGCAGCGAATCTCCTTCAACCGCAAGAATACGCGCAGCAATGGGCATGGTCGGTGTCATGATGGCAAACACGAAGCCAAATGAGAACCATTCTACATGAAATCTTCTGAAACAATTACCGCTTTACCGGTCTGATTCCACATAGTCTCAGATGACGTTTCGGGGATGTGGATGAGGAAGTTTCGAGCAGTTGTGTCCGGGCTGGTCATGGCATTGTCATGCGTATCTATTAACGCCGCAGCCGCTGCACCGCTGCGTATAACCCAGCTGCAGCGCTGCGGCGATCTACTGGAGACGCACCAGCTGACGTTCTGTCTGCAGATCGCCGGACTTCAGCAAACCCCGTTACAGATCCAGCACAACGGCAACGCCCTGCCCTCGGATCAGATCAGGCAGGGCGACGGGCAGATACAGCTGCAAATCGACGCTGCCAGTAGCAAAAGCGGCCCGCTATGGGTCGAGCAGCGGGGCCAGGCCAGCAATCCCATATGGCTGAGTCTGGGCTCCAGCCATGTGCTCGCCGCTGATCAACAGGCGGTGGCGAGGAACCAGGACGGCTTGACCACCTATCTGGACCTGATCAGCGTGATCATCGAAGAAAGCCATGACGCGCCGACGGAAGCCCGGCGACTGGCCGAGCGTTACGACGCCGAGGTGGTTGGCGCGATTCCGCCTCTCAATCTCTATCAGTTGCGCCTGCCCGTCGACAACCTGGAACAGCGCGACGCCGCGGTGCTGCGCATCGGCAATGAAGTTGGGGTGGATGCTGTGGTGATCGAGGAATCCGGTGCGGAAGAATCAGTCGGGCAAGAGCAGGACGCGGCCAACCCACCGATGGACCCGCGTGAGGAGTGGTCATCCAACCGTTTTCTGGATGCGCTGAACTTCTATCAGCGGCGGCTGAAGAAACCCTCGGATCATATTGAAACGCACCCCGTGCGCATTGGCGTGATCGAGCGGGATGTGGATTTCGACACGCCGGACTTCGCCGATTATCTCGGTGACTGCCGCAGTAAGGCCAGCCGCACCTGCGTGTATGGCCGCGACGCCGCAACCGCAGATGGCCACGGCACCACCGTCACTGGCGTTCTCGCAGCGGGCTGGGGCAATGGTGGCAGCAATGGTTTTCTGCGCGGGCTGGATGAAGTTGGGCCCGGCTTCGATGTGATTGTCGATCGCGGCTCGGATGCCGGCATCACCGCCAATGTCGCCACTTCGGTAAACCTCGTCGAAGACGGCGCCAGAGTACTCAACTGGAGCTGGGGCATGCATCGGATCGGCGCCCGTGACATCCATGGCGACCCGGTGGATTCGCTGTTGCGTTCCGGTATCGCCATGAGCGGTTATGAAGAGCTGCTGGAAGAATTCTTCCTGTGGCTGCGCCGCGAGCATCCCGATGTCGTGGTGGTGAACTCGGCCGGCAACGGCGCCTCTTTCTCCAGCCGTGATGACTATCGCCTGCCCTCCTCCTTCATCACCGACCAGCTGTTCGTGGTGGGCGGACATCAGCGCAGCAGCAAGGATGTTGATCTTGACGACCCCCACTATGCCACCCGGCGCCAGGCTTCCAATTCCGACATGCGCGTCGATATCACCGCCGCCGCCTGCACGGCCGGTTCATCCCCGCTCCGCGAACAGGACGGACCGGTTCACTGCGGCACCTCCTACGCTACCCCGCTGGTAGCCGGAACCATCGCCGCCATGCTCTCGATCAACCCCGAGCTGCAGCCCGATCAGCTACGCATGCTGCTGCGCCGCAGCGCCATGACCATCGGCGGGGAGAGCGACTTCGAGCCCATGGAAGCCGACGACCTGACCGCCCCGATCCTGCCGTCGGAGCGCGGTAACAACCTGCAGGACCCGGACATCGGCCACTCGGCCAGGCTGGACATGTACAAGGCGCTGGAATTGGCGGTGGAAAGCCTCAAGCACGCACGTTGAGCCCCCCGGTTCCAGTCACACCGTACGAGAAAAATTACCTTTCTGCGCCGCACCCAGATAAGCGTCGAAGGCCATTGCCACGTTGCGCAACATCAATTGACCCTCGGGCAATAGCAGCAGTTCGTTGTCTTTGATTGCCACCAGCCCGTCGGCCACCGGCTCGGCCAACTGGTCCAGCGCGTCGGCGAAGTAGCTCTTGAAGTCGATGCCGTAGTGATCTTCGAACTTGCAGAAGTCGATGCGCCCTTGGCACATCAGGTCGAGAATCACCTCGCGGCGCAGCACGTCATCCTCACTCAGGTTGTAACCCCGGTGAATCGGCAGCATGCCGCTGTCCAGCCGTGCATAGTACTGGGACAGCTCCTTGACGCTCTGGCTGTAGGTGTCACCGACCTTGCCGATGGAAGACACGCCAATGCCGATCAGGTCGCAGTCGGCGTGGGTCGAATAACCCTGGAAGTTGCGTTGCAGGGTGCCGTTCTCGCGGGCCAGTGCCAGTTCGTCGTCGGGCAGGGCGAAATGGTCCATGCCGATGTAGATATAGCCGGCGGACGTCAGCCGCTCGATGGTCAGCTCCAGCAGCTCCAGCTTGCGCTCCGGTGGCGGCATGTCCTGCGGGCGGATCAGCCGCTGCGCCCGCACCAGCTCGGGCAGGTGCGCGTAGCTGTAGGCTGCGATGCGGTCGGGACGCATGTCGATGATCTTGCTCAGGGTGACGTCGAAGCTCTGGATCGTCTGCAGCGGCAGGCCGTAGATCAGGTCGACACTGACCGACTTGAACTGCGCCTCGCGGGCGGCCTGAACCAGCTCGCGGGTCTGCTCCTCGCTCTGCAGGCGATTGACGGCGGCCTGCACGGCCTCATCGAAATCCTGCACACCGAAGCTCAGGCGATTGAAGCCCAGAGCGCGCAGCTGATGGATCTGCACAGGCGCGACGGTGCGCGGATCGACTTCCAGGGAGAACTCGTGATCATCGCTGTCATCCAGGTTGAAGGATGTGCGCAGCGTGTTCATCAGGTCTTCCAGCTGCTCGCTGGTCAGGTAGGTCGGTGTGCCGCCGCCCAGGTGCAACTGGGTCAGTTTGCGAGACTTGTCGAACAGCGCCGCCTGCATGGCGATTTCGCGCTTGAGGTATTGCAGATACTCCACCGCCCGCTCGGTCTTGTGGGTGATGATCTTGTTGCAGGCGCAGTAGTAACAGAGACTCTTGCAGAACGGGATGTGGATATATACCGACAGGCACTTGGGCTCGGCAGCAGCGTTGCTGGCCTTGGCGGCTGCCTGATAGTCATCCATGGCGAAAGCCTGATGAAACTGCGGCGCGGTCGGATAGGAGGTATAACGCGGGCCCGGCCGGTCGTATTTCTCGATCAGGGTCCGGTTGAAGCTGATTTTCTGCGTCACTAGGGTCTCTCGCCATCATCACGGGATATACGTGAAGTGTACGGCAAGGGGCTTTGCATGGCACTCGGGCCGGGCTGCGACTGTGCGCCGCAGCCGCCACAGCACCGGCTGGCCTGGCTCAGAGCTCCTCGTGCAGACCGAACATGATCGAATGCGCCTGCCCATCGCTGACAGCCACCACCACGCCCTGACGCGGGTAGATCCAGGCTTCTCCCTCGCTGACCGGCATGCGCACCTCGACCGGACCGAAGGTGCCCTCGATGTGCCCCAGGGTCAGCGGCTGATCGGGAATCATGCTGATCCGTTCCACCAGGTAGGCAGCCAACGCCTGGCCTACCGCCGGGCTTACCGCCTGGTCAGGGGAGCCCGGCTGCCAGGCCTGCGCCTCGACCAGGCTGGCGGTCTGCTGTTCATCCAGGCCGATCACTGCCTGCACCCGCCATTGCCGATCATCGGACTCCAGCTGATGGCGGCTGACCAGCCGAGGCTCACCATCGGCGCTGATCATCCACAAGCTGCCTTCACCGAGCACCCGCTCCACGCCCGCCAGCGTCAGGGTCCGCTGCTGCACCGGCGCCCACAGGTTCTCCTGGTAGGTCTGCTTCCAGGCCAGTTGCTCCGGGCGATCCCCGTCCTGCCCGCCCAGCCATTTGCCGAAGGCAAAGAAGCACAGCAGAATCACTCCCAGCCAGGTGCCTACTCTCAGCCCGGTGCGTGCGTTCATTGATCTGTCTCTCTGATTATTCAAGGGGCGCACAATGCAAAAGGGCATCCTGCGGATGCCCTTTTGATTCAGTGCCGGATATCAGGCGGCGCCATCTACGCTGATATGCTTCTTCAATTTGTTCATGGCGTTCTTTTCCAACTGCCGGATGCGCTCCGCCGAGACTTGGTACTTGGCCGCCAGTTCGTGCAGGGTGGCCTTCTCCTCGGCCAGCCAGCGCTGGAAGAGAATATCGCGGCTGCGCTCGTCCAGCTGGGCCAGACCTTCCTGCAACTGATGGCTGGAGCTATCGCTCCAGTCCGCGCTTTCCAGTTGGGTAGCGGGATCGTAACGCTTGTCTTCCAGATAGTGCACCGGCGCATAGGCGGTGTCGTCATCATCATCCTGGGCGCCATCGAAACCGAGATCCTGACCATACAGGCGGCTTTCCATTTCGCGCACTTCCCTCGCGGCCACACCGAGGTCCTGCGCTACGGCGTTGACTTCGTCATGGGACAGCCAGGCCAGCTTCTTCTTGGCGCTGCGCAGGTTGAAGAACAGCTTGCGCTGCGCCTTGGTGGTGGCCACCTTGACGATGCGCCAGTTGCGCAGGATGAACTCATGGATCTCGGCGCGGATCCAGTGCACAGCAAAAGACACCAGGCGCACACCCATTTCCGGGTTGAAGCGCTTGACCGCCTTCATCAGACCGACATTGCCTTCCTGCACCAGGTCAGCCTGGGCCAGGCCATAGCCGGAATAGCTGCGAGCGATATGCACGACAAACCGCAGGTGGGACATGACCAGTTGTCGGGCAGCCTCCAGGTCCTGCTGGTAGAACAGACGATCAGCCAGCTCGCGCTCTTCTTCGACGCTGAGGATCGGAATGCTGCTTACGGTCTGAACATAGGCCTCCAGGTTGGCACCTGGAATCAGGTTATGTACGGGCTGCAAAGCAGTGCTCATATGTGCGTGAACTCCAAGAATATTGGGGAAACTCTGCGCCGCGTCAGTGGCGGCGCTGGCCTGCAATCTATCGCAGGCCCAAAAAGACGAGTCAGTGTATCACTGCCAACTCAGACATGGAATGCCTGCCGAAGTTCCGAAATACAGGTAATAGGTCTTTAAAATCAATCATTTACAAAGAAATAGACATAAGCTGTTACTGGGGTTCGATTTCACGGATATGCCGACCGACGGCCAGCCAGGCGCCCGCCAGACCCAGCAATATGGCGCCGCCCAGCAGCACCAGCCCATCCTGCAGCGGCATCCCGGTCAGTTCGAAATCGCTCTGGTAGAGCGCCGCCAGCTCACGCACCGTGCCGTTGAGCCAGGCCAGCCCAACCCCCAACAGCAACCAGGCCAGTATCCCCGCCAGCAGGCCATAGAGCATCCCCAGATAGAGAAACGGCCGGCGGACGAAGGCGTCGGTTCCGCCGACCAGCTTGATCACCAGAATTTCGTTGCGCCGGCTTTCGATGGCCAGGCGGATGGTATTGGCCATCACCAGCAGCAGTGTCAGTACCAGGAGCAGCGCCAGAGCGCCGGTAAAACGTTCAACCATGCTCAGGATAGCGGTCAGGCGCTCGACCCAGAGCATGTCGATCTGCACTTGATCCACACCGGGCAGTTGCGCCAGTCGTTCACGCAGCGGCTCCAGCGCGGCAGCACCGCCATCGATATCCCGGGGCATGACCAGGATAACGTCGGGCAAGGGGTTATAGGCCAGCTGCTGCAACGCATCACCCAGCCCGGAATGCTGCTGAAATTCCGCCAGTGCCAATTCCCGATCCAGCAGCTGCACCTCAGCCACGTCGTCCATCGCCGCGATGTCCTGCTGCACTGTCTGCGCCGCGTCAGGTTTGACGTCCTGTTGCAGATAGACCGACAGCTGGGCGGCACGCTGCCAATCGATACCCAGCCGCTCGACCTGATCGATCAGCACGGCCAGCCCCATCGGCAACGCCAGTACGATGGTCATGACCAGCACAATCATCACGGTGCTGACCGGGTGTTCGCCAATGCGGCGCAAGGCCAGGCGGGCACTGTCGCGGTGGCTGCCGGCCCAGCTGCGCAGCGGATGGCGCCAGTCCCGTCGGGAACGGGCTGCGCCGCTACCGGATTTCGGCGGGCGTTTGTCGGTCTTGTCGGCTGGCCGCGGTTGGTTCGCCATGTTATTCCCCATCGGCCAGCAGCCGGCCTTCGCTGAGTGTCAGCATGCGATGATCGAGCTCGGCGATCAGCGGCAAGTCGTGACTGGCAATGATCACCGTCACCCCGACCCGGTTGAAATCCTCGAACAATCCCATGATCTCCGCCGACAGCTCAGGGTCCAGGTTACCAGTCGGCTCGTCGGCCAGCAGCAGCGCGGGCTTGTGCACCACCGCCCGGGCAATGCCGACCCGCTGCTGCTCGCCACCGGACAGCGCGATCGGATACATGCTTTCCTTCTTCAGCAGCCCGACCTTGTCCAGCGCAGCGCGCACCCGGCGGCCGACCTCATCCCGTGGGGTGCCGTTGATGATCAGCGGCAACGCCACGTTGTCGAACACGGTACGGTCAAACAGCAGCTGATGGTTCTGGAATACCACCCCGACCTGGCGGCGCAGATAGGGAATGTCGTGGCTGCCCAGATCCCGCAGGTTCTGCCCACCGACGAACACCTGCCCCGAGCTGGGGCGCTCCATACACATGATGAGTTTCAGCAGGGTGCTCTTGCCCGCGCCGGAATGGCCAGTGATGAAGACCATCTCCCCGGTGCGGATGTGAAAGCTCAGGTGATCCAGCCCCTGATGACCGTTGGGATAACGTTTGCAGACCTGCTCGAAACGGATCATCGATTATTCGCGCCCAAACAGAGCCTTGACGAATTCCGGCGCGGTGAACGGCCGCAGATCATCGATCTGCTCGCCGACACCGATAAAGCGGATCGGCAGGCCGAACTGCTTGGCCAGGGCGAAGATCACCCCGCCCTTGGCGGTTCCATCAAGCTTGGTTAGTGCCAGCCCGGTCAGACCGACCGCCTGATCGAACAGCTTGGTCTGGCTGATGGCATTCTGGCCGGTACCGGCATCCAGCACCAGCAGCACTTCATGGGGCGCCTCGGCATCGAGCTTGGCCAGCACGCGCTTGACCTTCTTCAGCTCGTCCATGAGGTTGTCCTTGTTGTGCAGCCGTCCGGCGGTATCGGCGATCAACACATCCACACCGCGGGATTTGGCCGCCTGCAGCGCATCGAACACCACCGATGCGGAATCGGCGCCCGTGTGCTGGGCAACCACCGGAATATTGTTGCGCTCGCCCCATACCTGCAACTGCTCGACGGCCGCCGCGCGGAAAGTATCACCGGCGGCCAGCATCACCTGTTTGCCTTCGCCCTGCAGACGCTTGGCCAGCTTGCCGATGGTGGTGGTCTTGCCCACACCGTTGACGCCCACCACCAGGATCACATAGGGGCGCTTCTCGCTATCGACCACCATTGGCTTGGCGACATGCGCCAGCAGGCCTTCCAGTTCATTCTGCAACGCCTTGTACAGCGCGTTGCGATTGGACAGTTCGCGGCGGCGAACCCGTTGCTGCAGCGACTCCATGATCAGGGTGGTCGCCTCGATGCCGACATCGGCCATCAGCAGACGGGTTTCCATCTCCTCCAGCAGTTCGTCATCGATTTCCTTTTCGCCAAGAAACAGGTTGGCCATGCCCTCGCCGAGGTTGGCGCTGGTCTTCGACAGGCCGGCGCGCATGCGGGCGAAGAAGCCCTTGGGCTCCTGGGGCTGCGGCGCGGGCGCGGCGTCGGCCGGCTGTTCGGCAAGGCCGGAAAACAGCTCGGCTGCAGCCTCACGGGCAGCCTGATCGTGGCTGGGGGCCGGCGCAGCAGCGGGTGCGCTGGGCTCCGTTGCTGGGGTCGGCGCGGTGACCGGCTCGACTTCCGCTGCGGCAATCACCGGCTCGACTTCGGCGGCCGGAGTATCAACCGGCGTCTGCTGCGGCGGGGCAACTGGCGCGGCCGGCTCGTCGCCCTTGCGCCGCATCCAGCCGAACAGGCCTTTCTTGCCGCCCTTGCCGTTATCGCCGCTTTCGGGGCCCTGTTCAGGGTGTTCTGGCTTGTCTTTGGAACCAAACATTGATGATCACTATCTGAGTCTGGCGCCGGCACTTGGCCTGCGCATTGAAGGTTGGGTTATCCTACCCCACTTCCGTCATAGGCGGTAATCACAGGACATCACATGCACATGGCGCGATCCACACTGCTGCTTACCCTTTTCCTGCTGCTCTGCGGCCTGACCGGGGGGCTCCAGGCCACCGAGACCCGGCAACCCACCCACGAATTCAGCCTGGACAACGGCCTCAAGGTCATCGTTCGGGAAGATCACCGCGCCCCTGTGGTGGTTTCGCAGCTGTGGTACCGGGTCGGCAGCAGCTACGAGCCGCCCGGGCGTACGGGTATGTCCCATGCCCTGGAGCACATGATGTTCAAGGGCAGCGAGCGCTTGGCTCCGGGCCAGGCCTCGCGCCTGCTGAGTAGCCTCGGCGCCCAGGAGAATGCCTTTACCGGTCGCGATTACACCGCCTATTACCAGATCCTCAGTCGTGACCAGCTGGCCATCGCCCTGGAACTGGAAGCCGAGCGCATGCACGGTCTGACCCTGCCGGAAGACGAGTTCCTGCGCGAGATGGAAGTCATCAAGGAAGAACGCCGCCTGCGCGTCGACGACAACCCCAACAGCCTGGCCTATGAACGCTTCCTGACCCAGGCCTACATGGCCAGCCCCTATGCCCAGCCGGTGATCGGCTGGATGCATGACCTGGATCGCCTCACCGTGGACGATCTGCGCGCGTGGTACCGCCAGCACTATCAACCCAGCAACGCCATTCTGGTAATCGTCGGCGACGTGCAGGTGGATGAGGTGCGCGAACTCGCCGAGCGCTATTTCGGCCCGCTGGCCGATGCGCCCACGACCCCGCCGAAGCCGCCGCTGGAGTTGCCCGGCGGCAGCGAGCGCAGCCTCACCCTGCACCTGCCGGTGCAGATGCCCAGCCTGCTGCTCGGCTTCAACGTGCCCGGCCTGAGCACCGCCGAGCACACCTGGGAAGCGCACGCCCTGCGGCTGCTCGAAGCAGTTCTCGATGGCGGCTACAGCGCCCGCCTGCCCAGCCACCTGGAGCGCGACCAGGCCATCGCCACCTCGGCCTCGGCCAGCTATGACGGCTTCGTCCGCGGCGATACGCTATTTCTGCTATCGGGGCTGCCCAACCAGTCCCGCGACGTTGACCTCGAACAACTGGAGCAGGCGCTCTGGCAGCAGATCGATGAACTCAAGCAGACGCCACCCAGCCAGGAAGAGCTGAACCGGGTGCAGGCGCAGATGACAGCCGAATTGGTGTACGCCCAGGACAGCATCAGTCATCAAGCCAACCAGATCGGCATGCTGGAAAGTATCGGCCTGCCCTGGACGCTGCTGGATGAAGATATCGCTGCCCTGGAAGCCATTACCCCCGAACAGATCAGCGAAGTGGCGCGGCGTTATCTGGTGCCCGAACGCCTGACCCGCGCCCATATCCTGCCTGTTGCCACCGAGGAGAAGCGCTGATGGCTGCTGATACCCACAACCGCCGCCCGCTGGTCCTGCTGTTGCTGGCCATCCTGGCGGCCATCGTGCTGAGCTTTCTCCTGCTGCGCGACGACGCCCCGCAGACGCCTCCCGCTACGCCCGAGGAAGCCACCGCACAGCCGGTCGACCCGGCGCAGATCGAGGCCGAGCCTGATACCGTGGTCGCCGAGCTGCTGCCGGAGCTGCACTCGCTGCAGCAGGTTGACCTTGACCAGCCACCGGCGCGCCGCAATCTCGATCTGCAGCACTGGACCACCGAGCAGGGCACCCGGGTGTACTTCATGCAGGCTGAAGAGCTGCCCATGCTCGACATGCAACTGCTGTTCGCCGCTGGCGCCAGTCGCGACAGCGGCCTGCCCGGGCTGGCGACCATGACCAATGCCATGCTCAACGAAGGCACCGGCGACATGGACGCCGGCAGCATCGCCGCCGGCTTCGAACGCCTCGGCGCGCAGTTCTCCAATAGCTCACACCGGGACATGGCCCTGACCGGCCTGCGCACCCTGACCGCCACCGACAAGCTCGATCCGGCGCTGGCCCTGTTTGCCGAGGTGATCGCCCGCCCCAGTTTCCCGCAGGATGCCTTCGAGCGTTTGCGCAATCAGCTCCTGGCCAGTCTGCAGTTCCGCCTGCAACGTCCGGCGGCACTGGCCAGCGAAGCCTTCTGGACCGACCTGTATCCGGACCATCCCTACGGCAGCCTGCCCGAAGGCCAGGCCGACAGCCTGCAGAGCATGACGCCGGAGTCCCTGCGCCAGTTCCATAGCCAGTACTACACCGCGGGCAACGCGGTCATCGCCCTGGTCGGCGATATCAACCGGGAACGCGCCGAACGTCTGGCCCAACGCCTGGCCGACGCCCTGCCCCAGGGCCCTGCCGCGCCGGTCATTGCTGAGCCCGAGCCAATCGCTTCCAGCCATCGTCATATCGACTTCAACGGCCAGCAGACCCATATCCTGGTCGGCCAGCACGGCATCAGCCGTCATGACCCCGATTACGCCGCGCTCTATGTCGGCAACCAGATTCTGGGCGGCTCGGGCTTCGGCTCCCGGCTGATGCAGGAGATCCGCGAAAGCCGCGGGCTGTCCTATTCGGTGAGCAGCCGGCTGATCCCGATGCAGGCCACCGGCCCGGTCATGGTCAGCATGCAGACCCGTGCCGATCAGGTCGACCTGGCGCTGGAGGTCATCCACCAGAGCCTCGATGCTTTCATCAGCGAGGGCCCGACCGAAGCCGAATTGACCCGCACCAAACGGCAGATCAATGGCGAATTCCCGCTGAGTACCGCCAACAACGCCTCGATCGTCGCCCAGCTCGGCATGATTGGCTTCTATGAACTGCCGCTCAACCACCTGCAGCTGTTCCTCGATCAGGTGCAGGCGCTGACCACCGAAGACATTCGCGCCGCCTTCGCTCGGCATTTCGATCCCGAGCAGCGACTGGTGATCACCGTCGGACCGGCCATGGTCATCCAGGAAACAGCACCTGCGGAGCCGGAAGCCGCCGAGCCTGAAGCTGAAACCCATAACGCCCCGGAGCCAGAGCTATGAAACAGCCCAAGGCCCGCGAAGGCCAACTGCGCATCATTGCTGGAGAGTGGCGCAGCCGACGTTTCAGCTTCACCGAACAACCGGGCCTGCGCCCCACCCCCGACCGGGTGCGTGAAACCCTGTTCAACTGGCTGAGCATGCACATCGAAGGCAGCCGCTGCCTCGACCTGTTCGCCGGCAGCGGCGCGCTGACGCTGGAGGCGCTGTCCCGTGGCGCCGCCCACGCCCTGGCTTGCGACATGAGCCGTGACGTGGTCGCCACCCTGCGCGGTCATCTACAGACCCTGCAGTGCGACCGCGGTGAGGTGCGCCAGCAAGATGCCCTGACGCTGGTCGCCGGCGCGGCCGAATCGCCCTTCGATCTGGTCTTCCTCGATCCGCCATTTCACCAGGACCTGCTCATCCCCGCCTGCACCGCCCTGGAAACCAACGGCTGGCTGGCGCCCGATGCGCTTATCTACACCGAAAGTGAAACCGCCCCCGGCCGCTTGCCCTTCCCGGCAAACTGGCATCTGCATCGGGAGAAGAAAGCCGGACAGGTGTGGTATAGCCTGTGGCAGCGCGAGGGGTAAAACCGTCCCACCTGGTGCGGCAAGTCAGCTAGCGCTGACGTTGCAGATGGGACTGACCGGCAGGGTTGAAACGACCCTGTGTCGCCAAGGATGGCGACACGGAGCTTACATGGACGTACTTGCAACGCGTCGTCACAGCCCGGCCGGTCAGTCTCATCATGCACGGAGCACCAACATCGCGGGCATTCTCGATTTGGCCGCAACCGGGTCATTACGCTACCATCGCCCCTCCGGAACCCACAGGCAGGATAAAGCCAATGAATACTGTTCTCTATCCCGGCACGTTTGACCCCATCACCATGGGCCATACCGACCTGGTCGGCCGCGCCTCCAAGCTGTTCGATCGAGTGGTGGTGGCGGTAGCCGCGAGCCCGAAGAAGAACCCGGCCTTCTCGCTCGAGCAACGAGTGGAATTGGCCCGCGAAGTGCTCAAGGATCTTCCCAACGTAGAAGTGGTGGGGTTTTCCACGCTGCTGGCGCACTTTGCCCGTGATATCGGCGCCAATGTCCTGCTGCGCGGCCTGCGTGCGGTTTCCGATTTCGAATACGAATTTCAACTGGCCAACATGAACCGTCAGCTGGCACCCGAGGTAGAAAGTCTGTTCCTTACGCCCTCGGAGAAGTATTCTTATATCTCGTCCACCCTGGTGCGGGAAATTGCTTCCCTGGGTGGCGATGTCACCAAATTCGTTCATCCGGTAGTACATGAAGCCCTGCTCAAACGCTTCAACGGCTGAACCGAGCGCTTCGCGGAGTAGCCGATGGCCCTGATCATTACCGACGACTGCATCAATTGCGACGTCTGCGAACCCGAGTGCCCCAACGGGGCCATCTCTCAGGGCGAGGAAATCTATGTCATCGACCCCGGTCTGTGCACCGAATGCGTCGGCCATTTCGACGAGCCCCAGTGCCAGCAGGTCTGCCCGGTCGACTGCATCCCCCTTGACCCCAACCGGGTCGAAAGCAAAGAGCAACTGATGGCAAAATATCAGCTGCTCACCAGCGCCGAATGACTCTGCTGCGATCCTTGCTGGTCCTGCCGCTGCTGCTCAGCCTTGCGGTTCAGGCAGCACCTGCACCCGACCAGCAAGCAGTAGCCAGCGCCCACCCGACCGCTACCGAAGCCGGTCACCGGATTCTCGACCAGGGCGGCAACGCCTTCGATGCCGCCATCGCTGTGGCCGCCACGCTGGCGGTGGTCGAGCCCTACGGTTCCGGTATCGGTGGTGGCGGCTTCTTCCTCCTGCGCGAGGCCAGCGAGACCGGGCCCCGCTATCAGTTTCTCGATGCCCGGGAAACCGCGCCCCAGGCGGCCAACCGCGACATGTACCTGGATCAGGAAAATGATCGCCAGTTGCAGCGGGTAATCAATGGACCGCTGGCCGCAGGGATTCCCGGTCTGCCCGCAGCCTTGGTCCATCTGGCCGAGCGCTATGGCCAATTGACGCTGGAACAGAGTCTGGCGCCAGCGATTGCCGCCGCCGAGCAGGGCTTCGCTCCCGGCCCGAGCTACCGGCAGTTGGCCGGCTTCCGGTTGAAGGCCATGCAACAGGATGCCGAAACCGCCCGCATCTTCCTGCAGGACAATGATATTCCCGCCGCCGACGCGCTGATCCGCCAACCCGAGCTCGCAGCCACCCTGCGCGCCCTGGCGTCGCAGGGCCATGCCGGTTTCTATAGTGGGCCAGTGGCCGAGCAGTTGATTGCCGGCGTGCAAGCCGCCGGCGGTATCTGGCAACAGACCGATCTGGATAGTTACCGGGTCATCGAGCGCCAGCCCGTTCGCTTTACCAGCCGCGGTTTCGAGGTAATCAGCGCACCGCTACCCTCGGCCGGCGGCATCACCCTGGCCGGCATTCTGCAAGGCCTCGACCATCTGCCCACCGCCACGCCCGGCTCCGTTCAATGGACCCACAATCTGGTCGAATTGATGCGACGCACCTATCGCGACCGCGCCCTGCTGCTGGGTGACAGCGATTTTGTCAGCGTACCGACCGAGCGGCTGCTGTCACCGGCACATGCCCGCCAACTGGCAACCGGCATCGATCCCGAGCGCGCCACGCCTAGTCTCGAGCTGGGTGAGCCCAAGGGCATTCAGGAAGGCACCAATACCACCCACTTCTCGCTGATCGACCGTCAGGGCAATGCGGTGGCCGCGACCCTGAGCGTCAACCTGCCCTTCGGCGCAGCCTTCACCGTGCCGGGCACCGGCGTGCTCTTGAATAACGAGATGGATGACTTTGCCGCCGACCCGGACGGCAGCAATAGCTACGGGCTGGCCGGCAGCGAGGCCAATGCCATCGCCCCGGGCAAGCGCCCACTGTCGAGCATGACCCCGACCATGCTGGAAAATGCGGACCAACTGGCGGTACTCGGCACCCCCGGCGGCAGTCGCATCATCAGCATGGTAATGCTCGGCACGCTGCAGGCGATGGATGGCCGGCCAGTGCAGGAATGGGTCAGCCGCCCGCGCTTCCATCATCAGTATCTGCCGGACCATATCCAGGTCGAGGACAACACCTTCACTGTTGAGCAGCAGAAAGCGCTGGAAGCCATGGGCCACAGCATCAAGCCGGTCGGTCGAGACTATGGCGACATGCAGGCGCTGTTGTGGGACAAGCGCCGCAACGAGATCAGCGCCGCCAGCGATCCCCGCGGCGAAGGCGAAGCCAGCGTGTGTTGTAGCCTACCCGTCACGCCTTGAAGATTATCTGCACGTGGCACCTGGTGGCCTCGCGACCAGCATTGCCCCGAGGCGAGTGCCTCGTTAGAGGCTCTCATCCTGCTGTTTGCGGCCATAGCCGCTCTTGGTGCAACCCAGGCAACGCATGAAGGTTTCCTTGCCGGGACGCACCACCAGTTCCTGCCCAGCTTCGGCGGTGTTACCGGCCAGGGCGGTGAACGGCAGGCTGATGACAAAGGCTGCGGCCCCGACCGCCGTGATGGCGGCCCCGATCGGCCGGGCGATGATCAGATCACCGACCATGGCGAAGATGCCGGGGTTCTCGACGTGTTCCTGGTAGCCATAATTGGCTTCGGTGGCCATGACATTGCCGGCAAGTAGCAGACCGGCGAGCAGAGCGGTGGTGTGACGTAACAGGCGCATGATAGTAATCCCTGGTTTGTGGCCCGATAGGCGTTCAAGTCGTGGTGCGGCCCCCTTCCCGGGAACCTGCAACCGACTTCATTGTAGGCATATTCGCGCTATTGCGGAATGCGGCCGTTGAAATTTGCCAACCCGGTCGGCAAAACGGCCCTGCTCAGCTCTGACAGCGTCGGCAGAACACCGTGCTGCGTTGGCCCAGCCGACACTCCGACAAGGTCGTGCCGCAGACCTTGCACAGCTGCCCGGCACGTCCGTAGACGAACAGTTCCTGTTTGAAATAGCCCGGCTTGCCATCGCCGCCGATGAAATCGCGCAGCGTGGTGCCGCCACTCTCGATGGCCCGCGCCAGCACTTTCTTGATCTCCTCGGCCAGCGCCTGATAGCGGGCACGGCTGATACGCCCGGCCTCGCGGCGCGGGTCGATGCCAGCGGCGAACAGCGCCTCGGTGGCGTAGATATTGCCCACTCCCACGACCACCGCGTTATCCATGATGAACGGCTTGACCGCCATGCTGCGCTTACGCGACAACTCATACAGCCGCTCACCGTCGAACTCAGCTGACAGCGGCTCGGGTCCGAGGCGAGCGAGCAAGGGATGGACTTCACCGGCGCGCTGCCAGAGCATGGCGCCGAAGCGACGCGGGTCGGTGTAGCGCAGCGTCAGGCCGGAATCCAGCTCGATATCCACATGCTCATGCTTGAGCACTGGCGTCTCGGCCGGCACCAGCCGCAGGTTGCCGGACATGCCCAGATGACTGATCAGCGTGCCGCCGCCGATGTCCATCAGCAGATACTTGGCGCGCCGGCGCACAGCGGTGAAGGCCTGGTTCTCGACCTGGATCGCCAGATCCTCGGGAATCGGCCAGCGCAGACGTGGGTCCCGGACGATCAGCCGGGTCACGCGGTGGCCCTCCAGATGGGGGGCAATACCGCGGCGGGTGGTTTCGACTTCGGGTAATTCGGGCATGGTGTCAGGATTGCAGCCAATGGACGATGAACAATAACAGCAACAACAGCGGCAATGCACTGATGACAAAGCGGCCATTCCAAACGAACGCCACCCGCAGCGGATTCTCACCGGTGTAACGCGCCAGGATCAGCGTCGAGGGGCCGAACGGCGAGAAGATCATGGCAATCGAGAAGCCGCACATCAAACCCAATGCCGGGGTCATGATCGGCACGCCCAGTCGTGCCAGCTCGGCCAACAGGCCGACCAGCAGGGATAAGGAGACGATCGGCGCCACCCCAGCCATTGCCAGCAGGATGATGCCGAACAGACTGCCCACGGCCAGCAGCATATTGTATTTCGGCTCCTGGGCCAGCCAGAGCGCCAGCTCCTCCAGCGGCGCAATCGCCCCCAGCGCCCCGCCCATCAGCGCGGCGCAGCCGAAAATGAACATCTCGTTGTGCATGGTGATCAGATTGTCACTGATCTCACTCAATACTCGCCGTGGCGAGCGTTCGCACCACAACAGGTAGCAGGCAATACCCACCGGAATCAGGATCATCGCCGCCTGGGAGGGGGTCAACACTGTCAACCAGGCCAGCACCCCAATGGCAGTCAGCCCAAGCAGACTACCCATCAACAGCGCACCCATGCCCGCGGCGCGACTGCTGTCACCAATATTCTCCCGCAGCTGCAATAGCCCACGGGTCTCCCGACGCCAGCCAACCATCAACAGCAGCAACGCCGCTAGCAGGCCATAGGGCACCATGGTGGCCCAGGACAGCTGCGGCATTTCCCGTGTGATCATGGCGATGGTCACACTGGTCGGCGCTACCAGCGGTACCAGGGCAAAACCGCGCAGGGTGGTAACCAGGACCGCACGCAGCCCCTCACGGCGCTGCTCATTACTCAGAGAATATTGCCGCAGGTGCTGATCGAGCGTGCCGCACAACAAGCTCATCATGCCGAAGTTGAGAATCGAGCCGATGCTGCCGGACGTCAGCACGTAGCGCGGATACAGCCAGATCGCCGGCCCGGCCAGCAGCGCCTTGTGCAGCTCGCGCAGGTGTGGCAAGCGCTTGGCCAGCAGCTGCATCAACCCCAACGCGCCGAGGAAGCTAGCGTAATAGGCACCCGACGATGCCAATCGGCCCCACAGAGCCTGATCGCCTTGCCCCAGCACGGCCACCGCCAGCAGCATGCCGACGGTGAGCAACCCGAGAATCCTTGGATAGGGCAACAGGCGCCGGAAGTGAATGGTGAAATAGCCTGCCAGCGCTGCGGCGGCGAACCAGCTCAGTTGCGGCCACTGCCCGGCCAGCGCGATCAGTTCCAGACCGACGCCCAGCGGCAACAGCAGCGCGCTCATGGCAAGTCTCTGCGCAGCGCACCCTTCTTGAATACACCTTCACCAAAGGCCAGCAGGTTATCGTTCGCATCGAGCAGATCACAACTGGCCATGAAGATCTTGTGGCCGGCCTTGCGGCAGGTAGCGACCGCCCGCACCCGCGCACCCTCATCGGCGGTGGCGCTGAAATTGACGTTCATCGACAGGGTGATAGCCACCCGGCGCTCATCCGGATCGGCCGCATAGGTGCCACACAGCCCCATGGCAATATCCAACAGGCTGGCAGTAATGCCACCATGCAGATTGCTGGCGTTGTTCAGATGTCGCTTTTCGAGGGTCAGGCCTACCACCGCACGGTTGTCGCTGTATTCCAGCAGCTCACCACCCAACTCCTGAAAAAAACCGGTCACCGTACGCTGTACGGTCAGATTCTGGTCTTCACTCATAGATGATCCTGATTGCGAATGTCACGGCAGCGCATCGGCGCGTCTGAAGGTTGAGCAGTATGCCATGGCGCAACCCGGACGTAACCGCTGTGATAGCCGCCTTATATGTGGTCATAACGGCGGCCCGGCTTGCACTCGAGGAGCGCAGGATTTAATCTCATCCCACTTTTAAACGAAATACGGTTCCGCATAGCGGAACAGAGTAACTGAGGAGCCTGAGTATGTTCAACCGGATTGGTGTTATCGGTGCCGGCGCGATGGGCCGTGGTATCGCCCAGCTGTTCGCCAGCAGTGGTCAACAGGTGTTGCTGTACGATACCCGCGCCGAAGCCATCGAAGATGCCCTCAGCTTCAACCGCAACCTGCTGCAGCGCCAGGTCGCCAAGGGCAAGCTCAGCGAGGCGGATTTCGATGCGATCAACACGCGCATGCAGCCCGCCGCGCAACTTGAGCAGCTCAAGGACTGCGACCTGGTCATCGAGGCCATCGTCGAAATCCTCGAAGTGAAGCAGAAACTGTTCACCGACCTGGAAGCCATTGTCAGCGAAGATTGTCTGCTGGCGACCAATACCTCTTCCCTGTCGGTTACCCGTATCGCCGCTGGTTGCCAGCGTCCGGAGCGCGTCGCCGGCTTCCATTTCTTCAACCCCGTGCCGCTGATGAAGATCGTCGAGGTGGTACGCGGTTCACGCACTGACGAGCGCTACATTCAGGGGCTGGTCGAGCTGGCGGATAAGGCCGGTCACTTCCCGGCGATCACCCCGGACACCCCCGGCTTCCTGGTCAACCATGCCGGCCGCGCCTTCGGCACCGAAGCCCTGCGCATGCTCAGCGAAGGTGTTGCCACACCCCAGCAGATCGACCGCATCCTGCGTGACGGCCCGGGCTTTCGCATGGGACCGTTCGAGCTGTTCGACCTGACCGGGCTGGATGTCTCCCACGCGGTGATGGAGTCGGTGTACGAGCAGTTCTACCATGATCCGCGCTATACACCGTCGTTCATTGCCGGTCAGCGCGTCGCCGCCGGCCTGCTGGGCCGCAAGACCGGTCAGGGCTTCTACCGTTATGAAGGCGGGCAGAAGATCGAGCAGGCCGAGCCGGCTACCGAAACCGTACTGATCAACCGGCCGTTCTGGTTGCAGAGCGACGACCAGGGTCTGCGCAGCCAGGTGGCCGCCGTGCTGCAAACCGCCGGCGCTACGCTGGAAAACGGCGAGCGGCCCTCCGCCGAAGCCATCTGCCTGGTCACCCCGCTGGGCGAAGACTGCACCGCTGCCCTGACCCGCCAGCAACTGCCCGCTGCCCGTACCCTGGCGCTGGACAGCTTCGCCAACTGGGACAAGCGTCGCACTCTGATGCGCCAGCCCGCGGCGGACGCCAATGTGGTTGCCCAGGCCCGTCAGGCACTGGCTGCCGATGGCGTACCGGTGGAAGTGATCAATGACTCTCCCGGCTTCGTTATCCAGCGGCTGATCGCCAGTGTGGTGAATCTGGGAACCGAGATTGCCCAGAAGGGTATCGCCACCCCCGATACACTGGACCGCGCCATTCAACTCGCCCTGGGCTATCCGCAAGGCCCGCTGGCCTTTGGCGAGCGCTACGGCAAGCAGGCGATTCTGACTGTGCTGAACAACATGCAGGCGGTCTATGGCGAGCCGCGCTATCGTCCCAGCCCCTGGCTGCGCCGGCGCGTTCAGCTTGACCTGCCCCTGACCACCCCCGATTTCCAGGAGTAATCCGATGACTGCTTATATCTATGATGGTTTGCGTTCCCCCTTCGGTCGCCACGCCGGCGCGCTGGCCCCGGTACGCCCGGACGACCTGCTGGCCGAGGTGATCCGCGCCGTGGTTGCCCGCAACCCCTTCGACGGTCAGGACTACGAAGATGTGGTCATGGGCAATACCAACCAGGCCGGGGAAGATGCCCGTAACCTGGCGCGCCATGCCGGCCTGTTGGCCGGTCTGCCGCAGGAAGTGGCTGGCGTTACCGTAAACCGCCTGTGCGGCTCCGGTCTGGCTGCCATCCTGGATGCCGCCCGTGCCGTCAAAGCTGGCGAGGGTGACCTGTTTGTTGCCGGTGGTGCCGAGAGCATGAGCCGTGCGCCCTTCGTCATCGCCAAGAGCGAAAGCCCCTACGCCCGCGAGTTCCGTGCCTTCGACAGCACCATCGGCGCACGCTTTCCCAACCCCAAGGTAGAGAAGCAGTACGGTGATGACACCATGCCGCAGACCGCCGATAACGTCGCCGCCGATCTGGGTATTACCCGCGAAGAAGCCGACACCTACGCCGCTCGCAGCCAGGCCCTGTACGAGAAAGCCCGTGCCGAAGGCTTCTTTGCCGAGGAAATCCACCCCATCGAAGTGCCCCAGGGCCGCAAGAAGCCGAACAAGGTGGTCGATCAGGACGAGCATCCGCGCCCATCCAGCGACATGGCCGCATTGTCCAGCCTGCGCCCGCTGTCCGAGGGCGGCGTGGTCACTGCCGGTAACGCCTCGGGCGTAAACGACGGCGCCGCGGCGCTGATCATCGGCAGCGAAGCCATTGGCCAGAAGTACGGCATCAAGCCCCGCGCCCGCATTCTCGCCGGTGCTGTTTCCGGCGTCGCGCCGCGGGTCATGGGTCTGGGTCCGGTTGAAGCCTGCAAGAAAGCGCTGAGCCGTGCTGGCCTGACACTGGACGACATGGACGTGATCGAAATCAACGAAGCCTTCGCCTCCCAGGTACTGGGCTGCGCCAAACAGCTGGGCATCGCCTTCGATGATCCGCGCCTGAACCCCAACGGCGGCGCCATCGCCGTCGGTCACCCACTGGGTGCCTCCGGTGCACGTCTGACCCTGACTGCACTGCGTCAGCTGGAGCGTACCGGCAAGCGCTATGCGCTGGTCAGCCTGTGTATCGGGCTGGGTCAGGGCGTGGCGGCAGTAATCGAGCGGGTGTAAGTTCCACTGCTCCCCTCCCTCCTCGCGGGAGAGGGGAGCCTGGCGGACAGGGAAGCATCCGGCATTGAAAACCGGCGCTGGAACTTCTGGCCTTGTCCCGATCTCTGCTATGGTATCGATCCCATCGAACCGGAAGCTTTCCGATGTATGTAAATACCAACCCCTTCGAATGGCTGGGCCAGGCCTTCGGCACCCTGGTCAGGTTGATAGTCGACGGCCTGGCCTGGGTATTCGATATGCTCAGCGGTGCCAGCACCGCCTTCGTCAATGGCTTTTCCCGCGCCCTGGGCATCGATAGCAGTATCCTCAGCATCGCCTTTGTCGTGCTCGGACTCTTTCTCATCTATCTTGGGGTCAGCTCGTTCATCAAGAAACGGATCGTTGCCGGTGTGATCTGGCTGCTGCTCGGCCTCTGGCTGCTGAGCACCTTGATCCGCTGATCCGTGATCGCCCACCTCTGCATATAAAAGGAGAACACCATGGGTTTTGCCTTGAATCTCGATCTGCAACTGACCAGCAGCGCCTTCACTGCCGATGGCGCCATTCCCACCCGGCATACCGGTGAAGGGGAAGATATCTCTCCGGCACTGAGCTGGAGCAATGCGCCGGCCGGCACCAAAAGCTTTGCAGTGATCTGCCATGACCCGGACGCACCGCTAGTCTCCGCCAACGGCACCTACGGCTTCGTGCATTGGGTGCTGTACAACATTCCCGGTGAGGTCACCAGCCTGGCCGAAGGCTGTGGGGATTACACCCAGGGGCAGAATAACTTCGGCAAGACTGGCTACGGCGGCCCGATGCCCCCGGAAGGCCATGGTCAGCATAAATACTACTTCTGGGTACTGGCTCTGGATGCCGAGCCGGATCTGTCAGCAGGCCTGGATCTGTGGCAACTGCTGGCCAAGGTCGAGCCGCACACTCTGGCGATGAACCGCCTGGTCGGCACCTACCAGCGCGGCTGATCGATTGAGCGGGTGTCCAATGGAGACCCGTTCAGTTGCTGACTGAACGCCAGGCGGCCTCCGCCAGCATTTCCCGATAGACCGTAGGCGGCGTACTGGCTCTGCCTGACAGCCCCCGATGGTAGCGACGTGGACTGGAGCACCGCCGGTGACAAGCTGGTATCCGTGACCGTATTTGATGAGCAGGACCAGCAGGTATTCACCGCTCGCATCACCATGAACGTAAAACTGTAACCCGCTGCAGAAGCTGCTCCCACCGGGGAGCAGCTGCCAACCCAAGCCCGGCGCGGCTGAATCGGCATTTACAGGAGCGAAAAGCAGCTCATGTATGACGGCGAATTCATGCCGTCATATCAGCTTGCCGCCCTCTCCCTGCATGCCTAGGATGAGCACTCAGCAAGCCTGCCAATGGATAATCACTAATGAGCAACAACCACGCCTTCGATCAGGCCATTGCCCTGACACCCCGCTCCGACAATCTGTACCAGGGCAAGACCAGCGAAGCCTTCCAGAATATGGTCGGCCCGTTTGGCGGGACCACTGCCGCTACCCTGCTGCAGGCGGTATTGCAACATCCCCAGCGGCTGGGCGATCCGGTCTCCCTGACCGTCAACTTCGCCGGGCCGGTAGGCGATGGCGAATTCGAGGTGGAAGCCACGCCACTGCGCACCAACCGCTCGACCCAACACTGGTTACTGCTGCAGAAACAGAATGGCGAGGTGGTCACCAGTGCCACGGCTTTTTTTGCCATTCGCCGTGACACGCTGACGGAGCAGCAACTGAGCGCTCCACCAGCGCCGGCACCAGCCTCGCTGCAGCGCATGGATATCAGCATTCGTAATTGGTTCAAGCAATACGATTTCCGCTTTGTGCACGGTATTCCGTTGATGGGTCGCGCAGAAGGACAGCCGCTCGATACCGAATCGCTGTTGTGGGTACGCGACGCGGTGGAACGGCCGCTGGATTTCACTTCGCTGACGGCGATGGGGGATGTGTTCGCCCCGCGCATCTTCCTGTTGCGCAAGAGTTTTACGCCATCAGGTACCGTGTCCATGACGCACTATTTCCATGCCACCAGCGACGAGTTGGAAAAGGTAGGCAGCGGTTTCCTGCTAGGTCGCGCGCAGGCTTCGCGACTGCATAACAACTACGCGGATCAGGTTGCCCATTTGTGGTCGGAAGATGGCCTGCTGCTGCTGACCAGCACCCAGTCGGTGTATTTCAAGGAGTGACCTTGATGGGCTGGCTCGCTGTTAGCGTCAGCCCAGGTTGTCGAGCAGGTGCTCGACAACCCGAAAGACGGGCCGCAGCGTCACCGTCAGCCGCGGCGCAAAACCTGATTCCCGGGTGTAGCGCACCTGCGCTACGCCTGTGCCGCCCGGCGACCGAAGGATCAGGACGCCGCCAGCGCCGCTACCACTTCCGCCCTTAATGGCGCATTGAGCAGCAGACGGGTTTCCCGGTAGGCCTGGCGATGCAGCGCCGCCAACTGCCGGGCCTTGTCACGGGCGCGCTCCAGCAGATCACCGCCGGTTGCCAGTTCATCATAAAAACCCGCTTCCAGCGCCTGCTCCGGGTCCAGTGTCTGGGCCTGCAGGGCGCAGCGATTGAGCCAGCTCGGCGCCAGCCGCGCGCGGGCCTGGGGCATGGCGGCATCGGGCATGGTCATGCCGATGGCCACTTCATTCAGACTGATACTGAACGCGCCTGCTGCACCGATGCGATAGTCAGCCAGCAGCAGCATGAACGCTGCCTTGGCCATCGCATGGCCGGTGCTGGCGATGACCACCGGTGCCGGATAATCCAGCAGGGCCAGGGTCAGGCGATCACCCGCGGCGCGCATGGCATCGCAGGCTGGGCCACCGGCGGCGATCAGCTTGCGATCGTAGCCGCCACTGAAACAGCCGGCCCGGCCATAGATAAGCAGCGCAGCATCAGCCTTGGCGGCTTCGGCAATGGCCTCCAGCAGACTTTCCAGCATCTGTTCGGACAGTGCATTGACCTTGCCATCGTCGAGCGCGATCTCCGCCACGCCATCGGCGATGCTCAGCGACAGGCTCATGCACTTACCTCTGCTACCTCTGCCCTCGCCTCATCACGCAGTACCCGGCGCAGCAGTTTACCGACAGTGGACTTGGGCAGATCGTCACGGATCTCGACGAAGCTCGGCACCTTGTAGCCGGTCAGCTGTTCGCGGCAATGGGCAACGATATCGGCTTCGGTCAGGTTCTGGTCATGCAGGCTGACATAGAGCTTGATGGCCTCGCCTTTGCGCTCATCAGGAATACCCACCGCTACACACTCGCGGATGCCCGGGTGGCGCATGACCGCGTCCTCGATGTCATTGGGGTAGACGTTGAAACCCGAGACCAGAATCATGTCCTTCTTGCGATCGACCAGCTTGAGGAAACCATCCTCATCGATGACGCCGATATCGCCGGTTTTCAACCAGCCGTCGGCAGTGAAGGTTTCAGCGGTGGCTTCAGGGCGCTGCCAATAGCCTTTCATTACCTGCGGTCCACGCACCAGCAGTTCGCCCGGCTCGCCGGTCGGCAACTCGTTACCTGCATCGTCGACGATCTTCAGCTGGGTATCGATGATTGCCTGACCGATATAGCCTTCCTTATAAGGAGTGGTAGCGGTAGCGGCAATTACCACCGGCGAGGTCTCGGTCATGCCGAAGCCTTCACGGATGACGCTGCCGGTACGCTCGTACCAGCGCTTGGCGACCGCCAGGTTCAGCGGGGCTCCACCGGAGTTGACCCACTTCACCTGGCTGAAATCGATGCTGTCGAATTGCGGGTGCGCCATCAGGGAGACGAACAGGGAGTTGATACCGGTCAGCAGCGTGATGCGGTGGCGCTGCAGATCAGCAATCATATTGTCCAGGTCACGCGGGTTGGTGATCAGCACGCTGTTGAAGCCGGTGAATACCGAGGCTAGGCAGTTCGCCGTGAAGGCGAAGATATGGTACAGCGGCAGCGGTGAGACGCGAACTTCGTTACCGTATTCCAACTCACCGGGGCTGAGGATGCTGACCGCCTGCAGTACGTTGCACAGCAGATTGTTATGGGTCAGCATGGCGCCCTTGGACACGCCGGTGGTGCCGCCGGTGTACTGCAGCACCGCGAGGTCTTCCAGCCCGCGCTGCGGGTCGACTTCCGGCAGCGCCTTGCCCTTGGTCAATGCCGCCATGAAGCGGGTCACGTCGGCCTCGTCGCTAGCTACCTGGGGGTTGCTCCAATCGTCTACGCTAGTGACAATCAATCGCTCGATGGCGGTCTCGCCTTGCACAGCCCGCACCAGCGGCACCAGCTTGTCGAGTACCACCACTGCCCGGGCGCCGGAGTCGGTAAACTGATGGCGGGTTTCCGGCACAGTGTACTGGGGGTTGGTGTTGACGATGACCAGACCGGCCTTGAGCGCACCGAAGATGGTGACCACATACTGCAGCAGGTTGGGCAGTTGGATGGCCAGGCGGTCGCCGGGCTGCAATCCGAGTTCATGGCGCAGGTAGCGAGCAAAGCTGTCCGACTTGTCTCGCAACTCCGTGAAATTGACCGAATCCGCACCGCAGGAGAAGGCGGTCTTGTCGCCGTAAACATGACTCGCCTGCTTCAGCAGATCATACAGATTGGTATGACCGAGTTCGGCCAGCCGGCCGGCGACAACGCAGGATTCTGGTGTGGACATCTGAACCTCTTTTTTGGACTATTATTTTGCAGTGCGGAATAGAATACCAAAAGATGCTATTCTATCTGTCGCGGCTGTGCAATCATCGGTACAAATCAAAACAAAATTGCTGTGCAGGACATTTCCGTTGGTTCCGCCCGCATGAAAAGAGTAGCCCGGCATCGTCTGCGCGGCAGCGGTCGCTACGCAAGGATGCCCTTCCATCAAGGTATGAATGCTTTATGAATGACGATCAGGCAACACCCAACCCAACCAAGGACCGCAAATTCGTCGAGGCACTCTCACGTGGGCTTGATGTGTTGCGCGCTTTCAGTCAGGGCTCGGTGGTCCTGGGCAACCAGGATATTTCCCGGATCACCGGGCTACCCAAACCCACTGTGTCGCGCATGACCTATACGCTGACCAAGCTCGGCTATCTGGCCTACTCGCCACAGCTGGAGAAGTACCAATTGGACTCCGGTGTGCTGGCGCTGGGTTATGCCTATGTCTCGAACCTGCGGGTACGCCAGCTGGCCAAGCCCTACCTCGATGAATTCGCGCGCAACACCAACACCTCCGTGGGCCTGACCTGCCGCGATCGTCTGTCGATGATCTATGTGGAGAATTGCCGTCCCGCCGAAATCACGTCGCTGCGCATGGATGTCGGTGTGCGTCTGCCGCTGGCTACCACCGCCGCCGGTCGTGCCTACCTGGCCGCGATGAAGGAAGAGGAACGCCGGCACGTGATGAGCTCCCTGGCCGAACGCCATCCGGACACCTGGCCGGAGCTCAAACAACAGCTGGAAGAATCCTTCCGCGACTACGAAAAATATGGTTTCTGCCTGTCCCTCGGTGACTGGGATCGCAATGTGAATGCCGCTGGCGTGGCCTTGCATCTGCAGGACGGTACGCTGATGGCATTGACCTGCGGTGCACCGACCTACCTGGTGTCCGAAGAGAAAGTGAAGAACCAGTTGGCGCACCAGTTGGCGATCCTCGCCCGGGATATTGAACGCCTCGGCGTATAACCATCAACGCGCCTTATGTCGCACCATTTTCCAACGGGCATCGACAACGCTCTGCAAGTTTTGTATTTTGCCATGCGAAACATGGTTTCATTATTCCGCACAATGAAACGCATCTGATCGACTCACAGGAGATTCATCATGTCGGACGTGGTCACACTGGAGCGGCAAGGCGCCGTTGCCGTTGTCAGAGTCAACAATCCGCCGGTCAACGCTCTGGGCGTGGCAGTGCGTCAGGGGCTGGAGAACAGCTTCAAGGCCGCTGAGGCCGACCCTGAGGTCAAGGCCATCGTACTGGTCTGTGAAGGCAACACCTTCATCGCCGGCGCCGACATCAAGGAATTCGGCAAGCCGCCACAGTCGCCCAGCCTGCCTGACGTGGTCAATGGCATCGAGGCCGGCAGCAAGCCGAGCGTCGCCGTGATCCATGGCACCGCCCTGGGTGGTGGTCTGGAAGTGGCGCTGAGCTGCCATTACCGCATCGCTCGCAAGGACGCCAAGGTCGGCCTGCCGGAAGTCAAACTGGGCCTGCTGCCCGGCGCCGGCGGCACCCAGCGTCTGCCCCGCGTGGTAGGTGTCGAGAAGGCTCTGGACATGATCGTCAGCGGCGCGCCGATCAGCGCTACCGAAGCCAATCAGCTGGGTGTGGTCGATGAAGTGTTCGACGGCGAGCTGCTGGCCGCAGGCCTGGCCTTTGCCAACAAGCTGATCGCCGATGGCAAGGGTCCGCGCCGCACCGGCGAGCGCACCGACAAGCTGGAAGGCGTCGACAATGCGGCGCTGGTCGCTGCCAAGCGCGCCGAGCTGGAAAAGAAAGCGCCTGGCCTGTTCTCCCCGCAGCGCTGCGTCTCCGCCGTCGAAGCCGCCTTTACCCTGCCGCTGACCGAAGGTCTCAAGCGCGAGCGCGAGCTGTTCGCTGAATGCCTGGTCTCCCCGCAGCGTGCTGCGCTGGTGCATGCATTCTTCACCGAGCGTCTGGCCTCCAAGGTTGACGGCCTGCCGAAGGACACCCCGGTGCGTGAGTTCAACTCCGCCGCGGTAATCGGTGGCGGCACCATGGGTGTCGGCATCGCCATGTGCTTCGCCAATGCCGGTATCCCGGTGAAAATTCTGGAAATCAGCGAAGACGCTCGGGACAAGGCGATCCAGCGTGCTCGCGATACCTACGGCATGAGCGTCAAGCGCGGCAGCCTGACTGAAGCGGCGCTCGAAAAGCGCATGACCCTGATCAGCGGCGTGACCGACTATGCCGACCTGGCTGATGTGGACGTGGTGGTCGAGGCGGTATTCGAGGAAATGGGCGTCAAGCAGAAGGTCTTCGAAGCCCTGGATGCCAACTGCAAGCCCGGCGCCATTCTGGCCAGCAACACCTCCTCACTGGATTTGAACCAGATCGCCCAGTTCACCAAGCGCCCCGAAGACGTCGTCGGCCTGCACTTCTTCAGCCCGGCCAACGTCATGCGTCTGCTGGAAGTGGTGCGCGGCGAGAAGACCAGCGACGAAGTGCTGGCCACCGCCATGGCGATTGGCAAGAAGTTGAAGAAAGTGGCCGTGCCCGTGGGCGTGTGCGACGGCTTCGTCGGCAACCGCATGGTATTCCAGTACGGTCGCGAATCCGAGTTCCTGCTCGAAGAAGGCGCCACACCAGAACAGGTGGACGCTGCGCTCCGTAAATTCGGCATGGCCATGGGCGCGTTCGCCATGCGCGACCTGTCCGGTCTGGATATCGGTCTGGCCATCCGTACCCGTCAGCGCCAGACCCTGCCCGCCGAATTCAAGCTGCCAACCATCCTCGACAAGATGGCCGAGGCTGGCATGCTCGGCCAGAAGACCGGCAAGGGCTTCTATGTCTATGAGAAGGGTTCGCGTACCCCGCTGCCGAACCCCGAGCTGCCGGCCATTTTGGCGGCCGCTTCCAAAGAGCAGGGCGTCGAGCGTCGCGAGCTGTCCGATGACTACATCATCGAGCGCACCATGTACGCCTTGATCAACGAAGGGGCGAAGATCCTGGAAGAAGGTGTTGCCCAGCGCGCCAGCGATATCGACGTCATCTACATCAACGGCTACGGCTTCCCGGCGCATCAGGGCGGCCCCATGTTCTATGCTGACGCCGTCGGTCTGGATCGTGTCTATGCTCGCATCTGCGAATTCCACGAGCAGCTCGGCGCCTGGTGGAAGCCAGCGCCGCTGCTGGAAAAATTGGCCAAAGAAGGTCGCAAGTTCGCCGATCTCTGAGACTTTTCTGCGGGCACCCGACGGGTGTCCGCAGCTGAATAACAACGAGGACCCAACATGGAAATCCATTACACAGCTGAACAAATCGCCTTCCGTGATGAAGTGCGTGCATTCCTCAAGCAGGAGCTGCCAGCCGATATCTCCCGCAAGGTAAAGCTCGGCAAGCACCTGACCAAGGCTGACCACGAGCGCTGGCAGCAGATCCTGTCCCGCAAGGGCTGGTACGCGCCAGGCTGGCCGGTCGAGCACGGCGGCACCGACTGGGGCCCGGTAGAGAAACACATCTTTGATGAAGAAACCTCTGCCGCCGGCGCGCCGCGCACCATTCCCTTCGGCGTCGCCATGGTCGCTCCGGTGATCATCAAGTTCGGTACCGAAGCACAGAAGCAGCAGTACCTGCCACGCATCCTGTCCGGTGAGGACTGGTGGTGCCAGGGCTACTCCGAGCCAGGCGCCGGTTCCGACCTCGCCTCGCTGAAGACCCGCGCCGTGCGCGATGGCGACCATTACGTCGTCAACGGTCAGAAGACCTGGACCACCCTGGGCCAGCACGCCAACATGATCTTCTGTCTGGTGCGTACCGACCCGGAAGCCCAGCAGCAGCGCGGCATCTCCTTCCTGCTGATCGACATGGCGACCCCGGGTATCACCGTGCGCCCGATCATCACCCTGGACGGCGACCATGAAGTCAACGAAGTGTTCTTCGATGACGTTCGCGTACCGGTGGAAAACCTGGTCGGTGAAGAGAACAAGGGCTGGACCTGCGCCAAGTACCTGCTGACCCACGAGCGTACCGGCCTGGCCGGCATCGGCGCCTCCAAGGCGGCCTTGAGCCACCTGAAGAAGATTGCCGCCAAACAGGAAAAGGGCGGCAAGTCGCTGCTTGAAGACACCCTGTTCCGTGCGCAGATCGCTGAAGTGGAAATGTCGCTGATGGCGGCTGAAGTGAGTACCCTGCGCATCGTCGCCGCTGCCTCCGAAGGCGGTGTACCGGGTGCGGAAAGCTCGATCCTCAAGGTTCAGGGCACCGAGATCCGCCAGGCCATCACGCATCTGATGCGCAAGGCGCTGGGGCCATATGCCCTGCCCTTCCTGCCGGAAGAGCTGGAGCTGGACTACGACGGCGAATTCCTCGTCGACGACTATGCCGCTGCCCCAGCCTCGACCTACTTCAACATGCGCAAACTGTCGATCTTCGGCGGATCCAACGAGATCCAGAAGAACATCGTCTCGAAAATGATTCTCGAACTCTAAGGAGCGCCGATCATGGACTTCAAATTGACCGAAGAGCAGCAGATGCTCCAGGACACCGCGGCCCGTCTGGTTCGCGACGTTTACACCTTTGAAAAGCGCCTCGAGTTCAGCGCCAGCGACGCCGGTTTCAGCACCGAGTTCTGGCAGCAGCTGGGCGAGCTGGGTCTGACCGCTATCCCCTTCGCCGAAGAGCTGGGCGGTTTTGGCGGCGGCGGCGTGGAAACCATGCTGATCATGGAACAGCTGGGCCGCGGTATCTGCCTGGAACCCTACATGGAGTCGGTAGTACTGGCGGGTGGCCTGATCGGCCAGCTGGGCAACGAGCAGCAGAAGGAAGAACTGCTGGGCGCCATCGCCAGCGGCGAACTGCAGGCCAGCGTCGCTCTGGAAGAGCCGAGCAGCCATTACAACCTGTATGACGTGCAGACCACCGCCCGGCAGTCCGGCAGCGAGTGGCTGCTGAGCGGCCGCAAAGGCGTGGTGATCGGCGGCCATACCGCCGGCAAGATCCTGGTCTCGGCCCGTACTGCGGGTGATGTACGTGATCAGCAGGGCATCAGCCTGTTCATCATCGACCCGAACGCCGAAGGTGTCAGCCGCCGCGTCTACGCTACCGTGGATGGCCGCAAGGGCTGCGAGCTGTTCCTTGATAACGCCAAGGGTGAGCTGCTGGGCACCGCTGGCGATGCCTATGACGCCATTCGCTATCAGAGCGGCCGCGCCATCGCCGCCCTGTGTGGCGAAGCGGTCGGCGCCATGCGTACCGCTTGCGACCTGACCCTGGAGTACCTGAAGACCCGCAAGCAGTTCGGCGTGCCGATCGGCAAGTTCCAGGTACTGCAGCACCGCATGGTCGACATGATCAGCGAACTGGAGCGCGGCACCTCCATGGCCATCCTGGCCGCCTGTCTGGCTGACGACAAGGACAGCGAGGAGCGCAGCGCCAAGCTGTCCGCCGCCAAGTTCATCGTCAACCGTGCCGCTCGTTATGTGGCCGAGCAGTGCATCCAGCTGCATGGCGGTATCGCCATGACCTGGGAATATAACGGCGCCCACTACGCCAAGCGTCTGGTCATGATCAGCCACCAGTTCGGTGATGACGATCATCACCTGGAAGCCTACTCCAACCAGCTGGTTGTTGCCTGAGGCAACCTTGAGGCCGGAAAAACAGGAATTTGTCCTGTTTTTCCGGCCAATTCATTTCAATCAGGCGGCCTGGGTACTATCGGACACGAAAACTGCCCGGTATGCTAAGGCCCCTTTTTAATGTCACACGCCCCGACGGGCGTTTCACAGACTTGCGGAGGACTAACGTCCATGAAAATCCTCGTCGCCGTAAAGCGCGTGGTTGACTACAACGTCAAGGTTCGCGTCAAGGCGGACAACAGCGGTGTTGATCTGGCCAACGTCAAGATGTCCATGAACCCCTTCTGCGAAATCGCCGTGGAAGAAGCGGTACGCCTGAAGGAAAAAGGCGTGGCGACCGAAATCGTCGCCGTCACCGTCGGCCCGACCGCTGCCCAGGAGCAGCTGCGTACCGCCCTGGCACTGGGCGCCGACCGCGCCATCCTGGTCGAGTCCGCTGACGAACTGAACTCCCTGGCTATCGCCAAGCTGCTCAAGGCGGTCGTCGACAAGGAACAGCCGCAGCTGGTCATCCTCGGCAAGCAGGCCATCGATTCCGACAACAACCAGACCGGCCAGATGCTGGCTGCGCTGTCCGGTTACGCCCAGGGCACCTTCGCCTCGGCCGTGAATGTCGACGGTGAGCGCGTCAAGGTCACCCGTGAAATCGACGGCGGTCTGCAGACCGTTGACCTGAAACTGCCGGCCATCGTCACCACCGACCTGCGCCTGAACGAGCCGCGCTACGCTTCTCTGCCGAACATCATGAAGGCCAAGAAGAAGCCGCTGGACGTGCTCAAGCCCGACGAGCTGGGTGTCAGCACCGCCTCCACCCTGAGCACCGTCAAGGTCGAAGCCCCGGCTGCCCGCAGCGCTGGCATCAAGGTCAAGAGCGTTGACGAGCTGGTCGACAAACTGAAGAACGAAGCCAAGGTGATCTGACATGACGATTCTGGTTATTGCTGAACACAACAACGCCGAACTGAATGCCGCCACCCTGAACACCGTGGCTGCTGCCGCTGCCATCGGTGGTGACATTGACGTACTGGTTGCCGGCGCCGGTTGCGCCGCAGTGGCCGACGCCGCTGCCAAAGTCGCAGGCGTCTCCAAGGTCCTGCTGGCCGACAACGCTGCCTATGCGCACCAGCTGCCGGAGAACATCTCCCTGCTGATCGCCGAACTGGGCAAGGGTTACAGCCACGTCCTGGCCCCGGCCAGCACCAACGGCAAGAACTACCTGCCGCGCGTTGCCGCGCTGCTGGACGTTGATCAGATCTCCGAGATCATCGCGGTAGAAAGCGCCGATACCTTCAAGCGCCCGATCTACGCCGGTAACGCCATCGCCACCGTCAAGTCCGACGCGGCGATCAAGGTCATCACCGTGCGCGCCACCGGTTTCGACCCGGTTGCTGCTGAAGGTGGCAGTGCGGCGGTAGAAGCCGTTGCTTCGGCCCAGGACGCCGGCACCTCCGCCTTCGTTGGCGAAGAGCTGGCCAAGTCCGACCGCCCCGAACTGGCGGGTGCCAAGATCGTCGTTTCCGGTGGTCGTGGCATGCAGAACGGCGACAACTTCCAGCTGCTGTACGGCCTGGCCGACAAGCTGGGCGCCGCTGTCGGTGCCTCGCGCGCCGCCGTTGACGCCGGCTTTGTACCGAACGACATGCAGGTCGGTCAGACCGGCAAGATCGTTGCTCCGAGCCTGTACATCGCCGTCGGTATCTCCGGCGCGATCCAGCATCTGGCCGGTATGAAGGACTCCAAAGTCATTGTTGCGATCAACAAGGACGAGGAAGCGCCGATCTTCCAGGTCGCGGACTACGGTCTGGTTGCTGACCTGTTTGAAGCGGTGCCGGAGATGGCCAGCAAGGTGTAAACCTGCGGCAAGCTAGGCAGTAGACAACAAGCCCCCGGCTCGGAAGAGTTGGGGGTTTTGTTTTTTGACCATCGCCCCATTCCTGATCCTGATCAATGTCCCACTCAAGCCATGAGGATATGCTCCCCGCCCCTCTTGTCTTGTAAACAGGATCATCCCATGCCCCACGCCCCTGAACTGCTGGCCCCGGCCGGCACCCTCAAGGCCATGCGTTACGCCTTCGCCTATGGCGCCGATGCGGTCTATGCCGGTCAGCCGCGTTACAGCCTGCGTGTACGTGAAAACGATTTCCACAACCCGGCCGTGCTCGCCGAGGCGATTGCCGAGGCGCATGCCCAGGGCAAGAAATTCTATCTGGCGAGCAATATCGCCGCGCACAACAGCAAGGTGACCACCTATGTCCGGGATCTGCAAGAGATCATCGCCATGGGCCCGGATGCGCTGATCATGTCCGATCCCGGGCTGATCATGCTGGTGCGTGAACGCTGGCCGCAGATGCCGGTGCACCTGTCGGTGCAGGCCAATGCCACCAACTGGGCGACGGTGAAGTTCTGGCAGCAGCAGGGGCTGGAGCGGGTGATTCTGTCCCGCGAGCTGTCACTGGATGAGCTGGAGCAGATCCGTCAGCACTGTTCGGACATGGAGCTGGAGGTATTCGTGCACGGTGCGCTGTGCATCGCCTATTCCGGGCGCTGCCTGCTATCCGGCTATTTCAATCACCGCGATGCCAACCAGGGCGCCTGTACCAATGCCTGCCGCTGGAAATACGACCTGCAGCCAGCGCAGGAAACGGCCGAGGGCAATGTCGAGGCTGTCGCTCCGGCCAGGGAGCCACAGGAGGTGCAGCCGCAGCCGGTGTATCTGCTCAACCAGAGCGACAAGCCGGACGAACAGATGGCCATCGAGGAGGATGAGCACGGCACCTACATCATGAATTCCAAAGATCTGCGCGCGGTGCAGCATGTGCAGCGCTTCGTCGATATGGGGATGCACTCGCTGAAGATCGAAGGCCGTACCAAGTCGCACTTCTATGTTGCGCGTACCGTGCAGACCTATCGCCAGGCAATCGATGATGCGGTGGCAGGTCGCCCCTTCGACATGGCGCTGATGGATGATCTGGAAAGCCTGGCCAACCGTGGCTACACCGAAGGTTTCTATCGCCGCCACCCACCGGGGGTGTACCAGAACTACGAGCAGGGCAACTCGCGCATGTCGCGCCATCAGTTTGTCGGCGAAGTGCTGGAAGATCTGGGCGAATGGCTGAGCATCGAGGTGAAAAACCGCTTTGCCGTCGGCGACCGCCTGGAACTAATGACGCCTTCGGGTAATCATAGCTTCACTTTGAATTCGCTGCTGGATCGACGCGGGGAACCAGCGGACGTGGCGCCGGGTACCGGGCATATCGTACGCATTCCGAAACCACTCGGGCTGGATGTGAGTATGGCGTTGCTGCTCCGCTATCTACCGGAGCAATAACGGCTAAGCAAGACACTCGCGCTGGCGTTCCGATCATGGTTTACTGGCGCGCTCCACTGAACCTCACTCTTCATATCAGGAGCGCGTATCCGCTATGGATTGGTTGCAAGTTGTCGTTCTCGCCCTGCTCCAGGGTCTCACTGAGTTTCTACCTGTATCCAGCTCTGCCCACCTGATCCTGGTCCCGGTCCTTACCGGCTGGCCGGATCAGGGGCTGGCGTTCGACGTGGCATTGCACTTCGGCAGCCTGTTTGCGGTGCTGCTGTATTTTCGCCGCGACCTGATCGGCATGACTACCAGTTGGACGCAGTCGCTGGTGACTCGCAAGCCCAATGATGATGCGCGGCTGGCCTGGGGGGTGCTGTTTGCCACTATTCCAGTGGGGCTCGCTGGGCTGGCGTTCAAAGATGACATTGAGCTATACCTGCGCTCTCCTTTCTATCTGGCTTTGGGGCTGGTTTTCTTCGGCCTGCTGCTGGGCTGGGCCGACTGGCGTTTTCGGGGCAGCCGCACCGAGAGTCAGATGACCTGGAAGGATGTGCTGATCATTGGCTGCGCCCAGGCGCTGGCACTGTTTCCCGGCACCTCGCGGGCCGGCATCACCATTACCGCAGCATTGATGATGGGGTTGAACCGGGAAGCAGCCTCGCGCTTCTCCTTCCTGCTGTCGATCCCCGTGATCCTGCTGGCCTGCCTGCTCAAGACCAAGGATCTGGTCGAAGCCCAGGTGCCGGTGGAATGGGGGGCCATGGCCCTGGGCGTCCTGGTCTCGGCGATCAGCGCTTTCCTCTGTATCCACTACTTCCTGGTATTCATCAAGCGCATCGGCATGCAGCCGTTCGTGATCTACCGGCTGATCCTGGGTGCAGCGTTGTTGGTGGTGTTCTACTGACCTGGACGGGTCGAGCTCCTGGGAACGTCGAGCCCACGGGCCGCGATCGGACTCGATGAAAGGAGCCAGCCGGCACGCACAAAACCGCCCGCCAGCACCATGGACGAGCTGGTGCTCGTCCCTCCCAGGGTTGTGGAGTGTCCGACATAAGGGGCTGCAGGCAGCCCCTCAGAGTTACCTCAGAAGCTGAAATCCAGCTTCGCCCACAGCGTCCGACCCGGCTCGTTGATCCGGGTATCGGCCGGGAAGCCGAAACTGCCGTTGCCAGCCAGATTGAGATGTTCGGCGTAAGCCTTGTCCAGCAGGTTATCTACCCCGACACTGCCCGTTATTTCAGCACTGAAGCGATAGGCCGCGTTGATCGACAACACGCCGAAACCGGACGAATCACCAAAGTCGCGACTGGTGACGTTACCCTTGCCATCAGCAGTGCGGCTCTGCGCCGCCACCACCCGCCACAGGGCACCAGCACTCCAGTTGTCCCGGGCATAGGTCAGATTGACGCGTGCATCCAGTGGCGGCATCTGCGGCAGGGCTTCGCCGTCGCTGCGATTGCGCCCCCAGGCCCAGGCCAGGCTGGTTTCCGCTTGCCAGTTATCCGTTATATCCAGCGCAACACCCGTTTCGGCACCCATGATCTGGGCATCGATATTTTCCGCGTTACTGCCCATGCCGGTGTAATCAAACAGGATAAAGTCATCAACCACCCCGGCATAACCGGAGATCCAGGCCTCCATCCCCTCGCGCTTGTATTGCAGTCCGACATCCAGCTGCGTGGTGCGCTCGGGATCAATACCGTCAAAGGCGTTGACCGCACCAAGCGATTGGTTGGGCGAGAACAGCTCCCAATAATCCGGGAAGCGCTGCACATGGCCAATGCCCACATAGGCGGTGGCCGGCAGGCTGGACAGATCCTGCTCCAGGCGCAGGAAAGCACTGGGCAAAGTTTCCCGGCGGGTATCGCCGGCAGTAGGGTTGGGCATGGCGTGCCCGCCGCCGTGCATGCCACCGCTGACAGTGGCCCGGGAGTCCTCAACGTGGTGCTGATCCAACCGCATACCGCCGATCAGCCGCTGATCATCCTGCCGGGACCAGGTCAGCTCGGAGAACAGGCCAATCTGGCTGAAGCTGGCGTCCTTGACCCATGGCTGCTGACGATAGGTGTCGATGCCCATGCCGTTGCGGGTGCGATGGGTGTTGCGCTGGGCGTCGGCACCGGCCAGCAACTCCAGGTCATCCCAGACCCAGATCGAGGCCAGCCGCATGCCCAGGGTGCGGCGGTCGACATTGGACGCCATCGGGTGCGGCATCATCATGCCCGAGGGCACCCGCAGATTGTAGTTGTCCATTACATGGTCGGCATAGTTGTAATACACCCGCGCTTCCAGCTCCTGCAGCGCACCGCCGTGGAATTGCCTTTCGAAGCGCAGACCCAGACTCTCCCGCTCGAACTGCGAGCCATCCATGCCGCGCCCAGCGTAGCGCGCCTCGCCATCACCGGCACCAACGCTCAGCTCCAGCAGGGTATCGTCATCCGGTGTCCAGCCCAGGGCCAGGTCGGTGTTCCATTTGTTCCAGCGCGACGGCACACGATCGCCATTACCGTCCTTGTAGTCCCCGGACCGGGAACGGTTACCGCTCAGCCGCAGGTAGCCGTCGCGGCTGCCGATGGCACCGTCCACTTGCATATCGCGGCGGGTATTGGAGCCGCCTACCACGGTGGCATCCAGCCGGCTGCCCGGCTCATCGAAGCTTTCCGGCAGGCGATCAAACAGAATGGTGCCGGCTGACGCGCCCGGTCCCCAGGCCACGGTCTGTGGTCCCTTGATCACGGTCAGCTGATCGAAGTTCTGCGGCGCGATGTAGGAAGACGGGGCGTCCATGCGCGAAGGGCAGGCACCGAGCATCTCGCCGCCGTTGGTCAGCAGCTTCAGCCGCGATCCGAACATGCCACGCAATACCGGATCACTGTTGCTGCCACCGCTGCGGACGGCCGAGAAACCGGGAATGGTCTTCAGGTAGTCGGCGCCGTCGCTCGCCGGGATCGGCTGACGCGCTTCCTTGGGGTTGGTGATGATGGTCAGTGGTGAATCCTGCTGCACGGCGGTGATCACCCGAGGCGGCAGCGACAGGTGCTCCAGTGAGTGCGCGTGATGATGTTCGTCGGCCAGGGCGCCACCGGCGAGCAGTACGAGCAGCGCCGCATGGGCGGCCTGCCAATGCAGGCGCGCGGGTTGCACGGCAAAGATTCCGGGCAGACGCGCACGCGCCTGCCGGTCACACATATTTCGGGACATGGCAATTTCCACTTCAATATTCAACAGCGCCGCGACAGCGCGCGGCAACGGCGTTCAGCTGTGAAAATAGCCAGGTGGGGCCCGGGCATGACTGCCACCATGTCGCAGCATCGGCAACAACGGGGCGGTAGGCAGTGACGCAAACCGCTCCGGTTCATGCCGGGGCAGAACAAGGTCGACGGACAGGCTCAGCGGCGGGTTGAGGGTCAGCAGCTCGCAGTAGCCACACAGCTCCAGAGCGGCTAGCCAGGCTGGCTCGCCGGGACTCTGCCGGTGGTGGCCATGGCCGCCGGCATCCGGCTCGCCATGGCCCGCATGAACATGCTGCTCCTGCGGCGCCACGCTGGCCTGGGCCATTTGCAGCGCGGAATACAGCGGGCCGACATGAATCATCAACATGGCAAACAGGCCAAGCCAGATACAGGATGTCGTCAGCCGTTTGCGCACCAGCAGCAGTTCCTTTCTCGTCAATGAAAGCCCGGTGAGTCTGCGTTCGAGATAATCAGCCGAGCGGCGGTCATGCGTGACCGGGCCATGCCAGTGTAGATGAATCCGTAAGTCCATTCCTTGGGCGCGGTCAATTTTTCCGGATTGTTTGATCTGCATCAGTTGCTGGTAAGAAGCCCCAGGCTAATCTGGCCCCATGCCATCATAACAACATCAAACGAGTCCCCATGTCTGCCCTCGTTGACCTGTTCTGCCAGCGACTCAGCTCCCTTCTTCCTGCCGAGCTGGAGCCCCATGAGCGCGTGAAACTACTGACGCCGCTCCGCCACCCGCTGCTGGTCAGCCGCCAGCGGGCGCACCTGATCGTGGACCGGGTACGCCTGTTCGCGTTGTTGTTCGCGCTGCTCACACCGCTATGGGGCATCGTCGATGTGCTCGCCTTCCCCAATCCCCTGTGGGGTCAATTGTTGGCGTTGCGATTGCTGGTGTGCGTGGCGTTCTTCTGCCTGCTGCTGTTCTACCGTGAGCGGGGCCGGATGGCCGATGCTTATCTGGCCATGTTCATCCTGTTCGCCATTCCGACGCTGTTCTATATCAGCTCACACACCTTGCTGGCGCACTACCAACTGGTGGATATGCCCGCGGCGGTCGCCGCCGGTTACGCCTTTCTGCCCTTTGTGCTGATGGCTGGTCTGGCGCTGTTCCCACTGACGTTGCTGGAGAACCTGCTGGTCGCCATGGTGCTGTTACTGGCCCAGGGCATCGCCGGTTATCTGAACTGGTCAACCTTGAACTGGCCCTCCTTCGTCGGCGCTTTCTGGCTGCTGATCCTGATTGCCGGTGTCACCGGGCTGGCCTGCATGAGCCAGCTGGCGTTCATGATGGCCCTGCTGCGCCAGGCAATCCGGGATGACCTGACCGGCGTGTTCAGTCGTGGCAGTGGCGAGGAAATCCTGCAGATGCAGTGGCACACCAGCCAGCGCAACAACAGCGCCCTGTCTCTGGCCTTCATCGACCTGGACCGTTTCAAGGAAATCAACGACCTTTTCGGTCATGCCATGGGCGATCAGGCGTTACGCAGCGCCAGCCAGCACATCCAGAACTGCATGCGCAGCTCAGACAGCCTGGTACGCTGGGGCGGCGAGGAATTTCTGCTGATCATGCCCGATACCGATATGACCCGTGCCCGCCAGGCCATGGAGCGACTACGCAGCAGCGGGCTGGGCCAACGACCGGACGGCCTGCCGCTGACCGCCAGTATCGGTCTGGCCGAGCGCTATTTCGACCACATCGACTTGCCCCAGCAGTTGCTGGAGCTGGCCGACCAGCGCATGTATCACGCCAAGGCGTCCGGGCGCGATCGCATCCATGCGCTCTGACGAGGCGGTCATTCGGCCGCCTGCAGATCCTCCACCAGCGCCTTGAGAAAACGCGCCGCTTCGCCACCGGTAACCGCGCGATGATCCACCGTCAGTGATACCGGCAGGATCGGGTGCACCGCCACCTGCCCCTGGTGGGCCACGGCCTGCTCCCTGATCACCCCGGCACCGATGATCGCCACCTGCGGCGGCATGATCACCGGGCTGGCATAACGGCCGAACAGGGTGCCGTAATTGGACAGGGTGATGGTCGCGCCCATCAGTTCGCGCGGCGGAATCGAGCGGTTCAGCACGTCCGCGCGCAGCCGCGCCAACCCCTGACGCAAGTCCTCCGCGTCACGGTTGCCAACATCACGCAACACCGGCACGAACAGCCCGTCCGGGGTATCCACTGCCACACCGAGGTCGATGTGCTGATGACGGGTAATGCTCAGGCGCGCGCCGTCGAAGCCGACATTCAGCGCCGGCTCTGCCTGGCAGGCACGGGCAATGGCCCGTGCCAGGCGCACCATCGGGTCACGCGCGCCAGCGTCCCATTGATGCAGATCGGCATCCTCAACGATGGTAACCGGGACCACTTCGGCATGGGCGCGGGACATATTCTTGGCCATGGTCCGGCGCACGCTGCGTAGCGCTTCGCCCGCTGTGGGCTGGGTGTCGGCGGCCTGGACATCGGCCACCGTGACCAGCCCGCCAGGCCCGCTGCCTTCGAGCTGGCCCAGCTCCACACCGAGGCGCCTGGCCAGCTCGCGAGCTGCCGGCATTACCGGCAACGGGCGGGCATCGCGGCTGGAGGGCGCAGCGCCGATGATGAAATCGTCCGCCGCCAGATCGCTGGTGCCACTGGCATGGCCCAGGTTACCGACCACGGTACCGCTGTCCTCGCCCTCGCCTTCGAATTCCACCAACGGCTCGCCCACATGCAGCAGATCACCCGACGCACCGAAACAACGGCTGATCACCCCGGCCTGGGGCGATGGCACCTCGACGATGGCCTTGGCGGTTTCCACCGAGACCAGCAGTTGATCCACCGCCACCTCATCCCCGGCCTTGACGTGCCATTCGACAATTTCCGCCTCCTGCAGGCCCTCACCCAGATCCGGCAATTTGAACTGTTTCATTGATCATTTCCCCGCATGGTCTGACGGCCGGCCTCACAGATACTGTCCACATCCGGCAGGTAGGCCATTTCCTGCCGGGCATAGGGAATCACGCAATCGAACCCGGTGACCCGCTGCACCGGCGCATGCAGGCTGTAGAACAGCTGCTCCTGCACCAGCGCGGCGATTTCCGCGCCGGGCCCGTAACTGCGCGCCGCCTCATGCACGATGACGCAGCGCCCGGTCTTGCCGACCGAGGCGAGGATGGTGTCGCCGTCCAATGGTTTGAGCGTGGCCACGTCGATCACTTCGCAATCGATGCCCTCCTCGGCCAGCCGACTGGCCGCTTCCAGGGTTTCCTTCAGCGCTGCGCCCCAGCTGACCAGGGTCAGATCCTTGCCCTCGCGCAGGGTAAAGCAGGTGTCCAGCGGCAACGCCTGGCCATCGTCCTCCACCACTTGCTGCACCGAGCGGTACAGCCGCGACGGCTCAAGAAAGATCACCGGGTCCGGATCGGCAATGGCAGCCAGCAGCAGACCATAGGCCCGCCGTGGCGATGAGGGCACCACTACGCGCAAGCCGGGAACGTGCGCCAGCAGCGCTTCGGTACTTTCACCGTGATGTTCCGGTGCATGGATACCGCCGCCGTGGGGCGTGCGCATGACCATCGGGCAACTCAACCGGCCGCGGGTGCGGCTGCGCAGGCGGCTGGCGTGGGAAACCAGATGTTCCATGCCTGCGTAGATAAAACCCATGAACTGGATTTCCGCCACGGGTTTGAGCCCCTGTGCGGCCATGCCCACGGCAATGCCGGTGATCAGCGTTTCGGCCAGCGGCGTATCCATCACCCGGCGAAAGCCGAAGCGCTCATGCAGACCGACCGTGGCGCGGAATACACCGCCATTGGGGCCGACATCCTCCCCCAGCACCACCACATCCGGATCGTCAGCCATGGCCCGGTGCAGCGCCAGGTTGATCGCCTCCACCATGCAGACAGGTTTGCGTTCAGTCATGGGCCGACCCTCCCAGGGCAGCTGCCCGAATCAGCAATTCATCGCGCTGTTGCCGGTAGCGCTCCGGCAACTCGGCAAACAGGTGGTCAAAGGCGGCGCCCGGATCAGCCTCAGGCAAACTGCGGAACGCCTCCACGGCGGCATTGATCCGCTCGCCGAGGTCCCGCTGCAGTTGCTGCTCCTTCTCCTCGTCCCACAGGCCCTCGCCATGCAGAAAGCGCTGCAGGCGACCGACCGGCTCGTGCTTCCAGGCCTCGCTCAGCTCATCGGCGTCGCGGTAGCGGCTGGCATCATCCGAGGTGGTGTGGTCGCCCAGCCGGTAGGTTACGCACTCCACCAGCGTCGGCCCCTTGCCCGCCCGGGCGCGCTCGATGGCGATACTGATGCGGTCATACACGGCCAGCACGTCATTGCCATCCACCTGCTCACCGGGAATGCCTGCCGCCAATGCCTTGTGCGCCAGCGTCGGCGCAGCGGACTGCAGGCTGCGCGGCACCGAGATCGCCCACTGGTTGTTGTTCACCACGAACACCACGGGCAACTGCCAGACACCGGCCAGGTTCAGGCTTTCCAGAAAATCGCCCTTGCTGGTCGCACCATCGCCGCAGGTGGTCACCGCCACCCGTGGTTGCTGGCGGATACGGAAGGCCGAGGCCACCCCGCAGGCATGGCAGGCCTGAGTCGCAATCGGTACACAGATGGGGAAGTCTTCCAGCGCCCCGGGTGCGGTCCAGGCGCTGCCGCGCTCATCACCGCCCCAGTACGCCAGGATGTCCTGCATCGCAACCCCACGCTGCAGCTGCGTGGCGGTGTCGCGGTAATAGGGAATCAGCACATCGGCCTCGGTCATCGCCCGCCCCAGCGCAGTGCCAATGGCTTCCTGACCGAGGGTCGAGGCATAGGTGCCGATCTGGCCAGTGCGCTGCAGAGCGACGCATTTCTGATCGAAGGCACGGACCAGGGTCATCTGACGATGAAAGTCGAGCAGCAGTTGGGGATCATCGACCCAGCCGGGTAGTTCACCTGATGGCTGGCCGTGATCATCAAGATAACGGGTATAGGGAATGGGTACGGATAAGGGCATGGCTATCCTCCTGACCATTGTGGACGGCCGGCTTGTGACCGGTCTCCCCGCTACCGCCCGGGTAGGGCGGCGACGCTGACGGCGCGAATGCGCTCGTCAGCAGTATAGGTCAGGTTTCGCAGCGGCAAGGTTGCCTCAACGCGGCTCGCTGTTCCCGGCCGCGGTTTGGCGCAGGGCCCTGCGGTTGCGCTGCACGTGGCGCAGCCCCTCGAACACCAGCACGCCCACGGCTATCCAGATTGCCCCATAGGTGAGCCATTCATTCGGTGCAATGCTCTCGCCCAGCAACAGTGCCACCAGTACCAGCAACACCGGCTCGACGTAGCCAAGCAGGCCGAACAGGGTAAAGGTCAGCAGCCGGCTGGCGAGAATGTAGGTCACCAGCGCCAGAGCGCTGAAGGCGCCGAGCAACCCCACCAGCGGATACAGCCGAGGAAACTCGCTGAACAGCGAGGGCGCCGTTCCACCGGCCCAGGCGAACCAGCCGGCGACCGGCAGCAGCAACAGCATGTCGAACCAGAAACCGCCGAGGTTATCGGTGCCCGTCAACCGGCGCAGCACGAAGTAGGCAGGGTAACCCACGGCCACCAGCAGCGTCTCCCAGGCAATGTTACCGGCCTGCAGCAATGCATGGCCGACACCCAGTACGGCGAAGACGATGGCCAGTTTCTGCAGGCGCGAGGGATGCTCGCGGAAGACCAGATACCCCGCCGCCACCATGCTCAGTGGTAGCAGGAAATACCCCAGCGATACTTCCAGCGCCCGACCATTGACCGGAGCCCACATGAATATCCACAGCTGGAGGCCAACCAGCAGGGCGCTCAGCAATTGCACCAGAATCAGCACCGGGCGCCGCCGTATCCGCCTCGCCAACTCCCGCGCCAGCGGCCAGTAACCGGCCAGCAACATGAACAGGGTGACGAAGGGAAAGGTCAGCAACATCCGCCAGCCGAAGATCTGCTCGCCGTCGAGGGGCATCAGCAGGGTGGAGAAGTAATACAGCCCCCCGAATAGCACCGATGCCGACACCGACAGGATTACCCCGATAGACATGTCACCTCCCGGCATATGAGAAAAAAGTGTTGCCCCAGTCCTGCGGGCGGACACAATGCACGCCGGCAAGGCAATTGTCGATCCCTGCCTCTGCTGTCATTCTGACGCTCTTGGACAATGAGTGAGACTGTCGTGCCTGAGTCTGTTGCCGTCAAGGTGGGTATCATCGGTCTGCCGGATGCTTCCCTCTGCAAAATACTGGAAAAGCAGCTGGAGCTGGTGCCGCAGCTCCAGTTGCAAGCGTGCCTGTCGGCAATCAACGGGCTCATCGTGTCGCCGGACAACCACACCAGTGATGGGATCGACGCCACTACATTGGCCTTGGCGCGGCCCGACCTGCCCATCGAAACAGCCGGCGCATTGGCCGATCCGGCGCAGCTGGTGCATTTTCTCATGCGGGTCCACGCCCATGCGGCGTGGCAGGCATTGCACGCCGCGGGGCTGTCGCGCAGCGCACTGGTGGATTTCCACTCCCGCTACAAATACCAGCTCATGGCCTGTTCGCCCCGCGCCTACCGCGCACTCGGTCGCCAGCTCGGTCAGAGCGCAGACCAGCCGCTGCAGCCCTTTGCCAATGACTATTTCCACGCACTGATGGAAGCGTTGCGCACGCCGCCAACGCCGGGGCTGCATTGCAATGTGCTGATGCACCTGAGCGGCTATTTCACCCGTCAGCTGGACGGCACCCAACGGCAGCGGTTGGCACGCAGCATCCTGGCGTATCGTCACGGAGCCGCTTCTCTGACTGAACCTCTGGGATTGCTCCGACAGCATCTGCGCGAACATCCCAACCCGTATCTGTCCCGGCAGGTCTATCTGCAGCCCTATCTCGATGACCTTTGAACAAAGAGCCCTTCACGTAACGGAATCTCCCATGCAACTGATCTGGTTTCGCAATGACCTGCGGGTGCACGACAACACCGCCCTGACCGCTGCACTGGAACAAGGGCCGACCATCGCCCTGTTCCTGCTCAGCCCCGCCCAGTGGCAGGCCCATGATGACGCGCCAGCCAAGGTCGACTTTCGGCTGAGCAACCTGCAGGCGCTGGCCGCCGAACTCCAGCAACTGAAGGTTCCGCTGTTGATCCGTACCGCAGACCACTGGGCGTCGGCGCCGGAGGTGCTGGCCCAACTCTGTGGCCAATACCGTATCGAGCAGGTACACGCCAATGAGGAGTATGGCGTCGATGAAGCCGCGCGGGATGAGGCCGTGGCCAGGCGGCTGGCCGAACAGGGGACCAGGTTTCGAGCCTGTCTTGATCAACTGCTGTTTCGCCCGGGCACTCTGCTGACGCGCTCGGGTGGCTATTTCAAGGTCTTCAGCCAGTTCCGCAAGGCCTGCCTGCAGCAGCTGCGGCTGGCGCCGCCCCGCTGCCTGCCCCGGCCGCAATCCCAACCCGCCCTGACTATCGACAGCGACCCACTACCCACCAGCGTGGCCGGCTATGCTTTTGCGGACGAATCATTGCGCGCCCTGTGGCCCGCAGGCGAAGCGGTAGCGCGGCAGCGCCTTGAGCTGTTTGCCGAGGATCATCTGCACGATTATGCCGAGCGCCGCGACCTCCCGGCCGAGCCCGGTACCAGCCAGCTCTCGCCTTATCTGACCACCGGGGTGCTCTCGCCGCGCCAATGTCTGCATGCCGCGCTGATGTCCAATCAGGGTGAGTTCGACAGCGGCAACGTCGGCGTGACCACCTGGGTCGATGAGCTGCTGTGGCGGGAGTTTTACAAGCACATTCTGGTCGGCTTCCCGCGGGTATCCCGTCATCGAGCGTTCCGTCCGCATACCGAAGCAGTGCCCTGGCGCGACGCACCGGATGAGCTGATGGCGTGGCAGCAGGGGCGCACCGGTTTTCCGTTGATCGACGCAGCCATGCGCCAACTGCTGGCTACCGGCTGGATGCACAATCGCCTGCGCATGGTGGTGGCCATGTTCCTGAGCAAGAATCTGTTGATCGACTGGCGCGAAGGCGAGCGCTATTTCATGCGGCACCTGATCGATGGTGATCTGGCGGCGAACAATGGCGGTTGGCAATGGAGCGCCTCCACCGGAACCGACGCGGTGCCCTGGTTTCGCCTGTTCAATCCGATCACTCAATCCCAGCGCTTCGACCCACAGGGGCGCTTTATAAAGTACTGGCTACCGGAGTTACGCGAGCTGGATCGGCGTGACATTCATGACCCGTCGCCCTTCTCCCGGACGATGTGCGACTACCCTGCTCCGATCATCGATCTGGCGGACAGCCGAGCACGGGCCTTGGCGGCGTTCAGGAATCTGCCACCAGCGGGTTCTGGTCTGGATTGAGAGGTGGGGTGTGGCGCGGTACAAAGGCGAATTGGTCTCTGTACCGCGCCAGAAGGGCACAGCTGCTTAGAAGATGTTCATCGGGAAGTCGACGAAGATGCGCACTTCGTTGCCATCTTGGACGTAACTATTCGACGCACGCAATACCGAACTGCGCAGGCGAACGCTGAGGTCCTTGGCAGCACCGCTCTGAACAACATATTTGAACTGGTTGAATATTTCACGCTCGCTAGCATTGTTATCTACGCGAGCATTGGTCACAGAATCACGGACAGTGATATCAGTACCGCGAACATAAGCGAAGTTATAGCTCAGACCCGGAATACCAAACTGAGTAAAGTCCAGACCATAGCCCAGTTGCCAGGAACGCTCGTCTTCCCCGTTAAAGTCGGACCAGAAGGAGTTGGCCACCCAGATGGTGGTGCCGCCATCGCCTACAGCATCTTGATTCTGGTAGAAGCCATAGTTGTAACCGGTGTCACCGCTGCTGCGCTGGTAGGCCAGAGTGAAATCATGTGGGCCAGTGGCGTAGTTGGCGGACAGGCTCCACAGGTTGTTGCGATCACCCCTGCCATCCCAGTCCTTGTCCTGCTTGGTGCGGTAGCCGCTGAAGCCCATGGTCAGCGTATCGCCGCTGTTCAGCGGACGAATGTAGTTCAGGTTGGCATACTGACGCTTGAGCACATCTTCAACATCAGAGGCGTACAGCGCAGCGCGGACATTGTCGTTGAACTGGTAGCTACCACCCAGTACTTCGATGGAGTTCAGCCCGCCGCTGTCGCGACCCTCATCGCTTTTGCGATGTTGAGCATGGAAACGACCGGCATGTACGGTCAGGCCATCAATCTCGTTGGAGGTGATCATGGTACCGGTATAGGCTTCCGGCAGCAGACGGGAGTCATCGTGACTCAGTACCGGCAGCGACGGACGCTGGTCACCATAGGCCAGGACGGTCTTGGAGAAACGCGCCTTGACCGCAGCACCGGCATGGGCCATGTCACGCTCAACATCACCATTGTTGTCGATCATGAAGAAATCGATACCGCCGGCGCCAGCACGACCATTGCCGCTATCCAGACGCAGTCCGTACATACCAAAGGCGTCCACACCAAAACCCACAGCGCCCTGGGTAAAGCCAGAGTTGAAGGTCAACACTGCGCCCTGACCCCACTCGGCCTTGTCATCGTCACCGTCGCGGTAGTCACGGTTCATATAAGCGTTGCGCAAGAACAGATCAAGACTGCTGTCTTCAACAAAACCATTGGAGTCCGCCTGGCTGGCAGCCAGTGCGGGAGCGGAGGTCATCAGAGCCAGTGCGATGGCGCTCAGTTTGTATTTAGTCATTTGGATGCCATAGATGCTGTTGTATTTAGTGTTGGACCCATCACCGGCCGATGACCGTTGTAACGGGATGGTCACGCATTATCCATATTCTGGAACGTTTTCCTAGCGCGACGAAAAGCCACATTCATGACCAGGTGAGGCGTTGGGGCTAACTGTCCGGCGACCTTCAGTACCCAGGCGGCAGCAGTGGTAACCAGAGCGCCAACGCTACCAGCGTGGCCAGCAGCACTGGCGGCGTGATCAACAGGCCGATTTTCATGTACTGGCCCCAGCCGATCCGGTAACCCTTGCCTGCCAGCACATGCAGCCATAACAGCGTCGCCAGGCTGCCTATCGGGGTGAATTTCGGCCCCAGATCATTGCCGATGACGTTGGCATAGATCATCAGCTCCCGGGTGGCTGCCGGTACCTGGGCCTGGTCGATGGCCAGCGCACCGATCAGGGTCGAAGGCATGTTGTTCATGAGCGATGCAACCAACGCCGAGAGAAAGCCGGTGCCGACGGTAGCGGTGAACTGGCCCTGTTGTGCCAGCCATTCCAGCGCCCGGGCCCCGTAGCTCGTCAGCCCGGCGTTGCCCAGGCCATAGACCACCAGATACATACCGATCGAAAACAGCACTATCTGCCAGGGCGCCCCCCGCAAGGCGGCTGTTACCGGCACCACCGCGCCGCGCCCGAGCCGCCACCAGCGCCCAGCGATGGCCATCAGCAGCACTGCCGCGGTGCCAGTAACCAGGGAGATGGGTACTCCCAGCGGCGCGGTGATGAAGTAGGCGAGCAACAGCAGCGCCAGCAGCGGGAAGGTGGCGCGGAATATCAGCGGGTCTCTGATCGCCGAGCGCGGCGGGTCGAGTTCGGCAATCGAGTAGCGCAGCGGGATCCGCCGGCCGAAGGCGAACCAGAGCGCGACCAGGGTCGCTGCCAGCGAGACCAGGTTGACCGGCACCATGACGGCGGCATAGCGGTCGAAGCCGATATCAAAATAGTTGGCGCTGACGATATTCACCAGGTTGGAGATGACCAGTGGCAGACTGGCGGTGTCAGCCACGAAGCCGGTGGCGATGATGAACGCCAGGGCCGCCGGCGGTGAAAAATTCAGCCGCAGCAGAATGGCAACCACGATGGGGGTCAGCAGCAGCGCCGCGCCATCATTGGCAAAGAACGCCGCCATGACCGCGCCCAGCACCACGATCAGCGGAAACAGCAGATGTCCGCGACCATTGCCCCAGCGGGCCACGTGCAACGCCGCCCAGGTAAAGAAGCCCGCCTCATCCAGAATCAGCGAGATGATGATCAGCGCGACAAAGGTGAAGGTCGCGTCCCAGACGATGTCCCACACCACGCCGAGATCCGACCAGTGCACCACGCCGGCTACCAGCGCTACCAGCGCACCGGCCAGGGCGCTCCAACCAATACCCAGCCCCTTGGGCTGCCAGATCACCAGGATCAGGGTGACGACGAAGATAGCGAATGCCAGCATTGAATCGGTCTGCTCAGAGGGTGTTCTGGTTAACGCGTCGGGATACCGCTTCGGCGCTTTCGACACGCTCCGAATAGCGGTCGGTAAGGTAACTGGAGCGTCCGCGCACCAGCCAGGTGAACTTCACCAGTTCCTCACAGACATCGACGACACGCATATAGAGTGGCGACGGCTTCATGCGTCCGGCTGCATCGAATTCGGTAAACGCCTTCGGTACGGAGGACTGGTTGGGGATGGTGACCATCCGCATCCATCTGCCGAGGATCCGCAGCTGATTGACTGCATTGAAGCTCTGGCTCCCGCCAGACACTTCCATGATGGCCAGCGTCTTTCCCTGGGTGGGCCGAACACCACCCAACGCCAGGGGAATCCAGTCGATCTGCGCCTTCATGATGCCGGTCATCGCGCCATGCCGCTCCGGACTCACCCAGAGCATGCCTTCGGACCACTCCGCCAGATCGCGCAGCTCCCTGACCTTGGGATGATCCGCCTCGGCATCATCAGGCAGGGGCAGGCCGGACGGATTGAACGTGCGCACGTCACAGCCATACCAACGCAACAATCTGGCCGCTTCCTCGGAGAGCAGACGCGAGAAGGAAACCGCGCGCAGCGAGCCATAGAGAATGAGGATTCTGGGGGGATGCCGGGGCGCATCCGGGCCGACCAGGGCGCCGACATCTATCGGCTGCAGCTGCTCCGGATCGATATTGGGCAGGTCAGCGGCGACTGACTCGCTCATTGCGCGCCTCCGGCGTAGCGAATGATTTCACCATCTTCCTTGGTGAAGAGCGCTACCGGGTTGGCCAGCAGGTCAAGTACCCGCTCCGATGGGCGGCACAGACGCGCGCCCCGGTCGGTGACGACGATGGGACGATTGATCAGGATCGGATGCTCCATCATGGCATCGACCAGTTGGTCGTCAGTCAGGGCGGGGTCGCCAAGATTCAGCTCGTCATAAGGCGTCCCCTTGTGGCGCAGCAGCTCGCGCGGCGTGATGCCCATCATGGAGATCAGCTCGATCAGGCGTTGCCGTGACGGTGGCGTGACCAGGTATTCAATCACCTCCGGCGTCTCGCCGGATGCTTCAAGCATCGCCAGCGTATTACGCGATGTCCCACAGTTGGGGTTGTGGTAGATCAACGGTTTCATGAAGTCTTTCTCTCTGCATTGATGGTGGAACAGGCGCCTGGCAGCGTCAGCGATGGCTCGCAGATCTCCGGGTGACCGCCGCAGCAATCGCGCACCAGAAACCGGAGCACGTCCTGCATGTGAGCAAGATCCGCGCGATAGATGATCGAGCGGCTCTGTCGACGCGAGGAAACCCAACCCGCACGCGCCAGCACCGCAAGATGTGCCGACATGGTGTTGTGCGGCACCGCCAGCTGGCGGGCGATTTCACCCGCCGCAAGCCCCTCTGGCTCATGGCGTACGAGCAGCCGGAATGCCTCCAGGCGTGTTTCCTGGGAGAGCGCGGCGAAACTGTCAATGGCACTTTTTATTTCCATGAGTCCAAACATATAGACATATTTAAACCTCGTCAACGAATTGCAGCGCAGCGCGCCTCCCGCCGAGAGCCGGCACGGAAAAATCCCGTAGCAATTGCCCTTCACCACCTTCTTCCAATCGACCTGCGGTCATGTCAGTTTGAATCAGCTCATTCATACTCAGGCGATGGGAAACCTGCTCCCCTTCGTCTTCCAAAGAGGTTTCGGTTCATGTGGTACAACGGTTTGCTCGATCCCTCCGGCTGGCAGCTGCTGGCAATCATCCTGGTGCTGACGCATATCACCATCGTCAGCGTGACGGTCTACCTGCATCGCTATTCGGCGCATCGCTCGCTGGAACTGCATCCGGCGCTGAAACATTTCTTCCGCTTCTGGCTATGGCTGACGACCAGCATGAATACCCGGGAGTGGACCGCCATCCACCGCAAGCACCACGCCAAATGCGAGACGCCGGACGACCCTCATAGCCCGGTGCAGAAAGGCCTATCGACGGTGCTGCGCAAGGGCGCCGAACTCTACATGGAGGAAGCGAAGAACGAGGACACGCTGCGGATCTATGGCAAGAACTGCCCTGACGACTGGATCGAACGCAATCTGTACGGGCGCTTTCGCAATGCCGGGATCATCAGCATGCTGGTGATCGATCTGGCACTGTTCGGCGTGCTCGGTCTGACCGTCTGGGCCGTGCAGATGATCTGGATTCCGCTGCTGGCCGCCGGGGTGGTCAATGGCCTGGGCCATGCGGTGGGCTATCGTAATTTCGAATGCAAGGATGCGGCGACCAACATTCTGCCCTGGGGCATCCTGATTGGCGGTGAGGAGCTGCATAACAACCACCATACCTATCCCAACTCGGCCAAGCTGTCGGTAAAGAAATGGGAGTTCGATATGGGCTGGCTATGGATTCGCCTCTTTAGTGCGCTGGGCCTGGCCACCGTACGGCGCACCGCGCCGATTGCCCACCGCATCGAAGGCAAGCAAACCATGGATATGGACACCGCCATGGCCATTCTCAATAACCGCTTCCAGATCATGGCGCAGTACCGCAAGCAGGTGATCAAGCCCCTGGCGCAGCAGGAGATGCAGCGGGTGGATGAGTCTGTGCGGCATCTGTTCCGCCGGGCCAAGCGCCTGCTCAGTCGCGAAACCAGCCTGCTCGAACCGCAGCAGGAAGCGAAGATCCAGACCATTCTGGAGCAGAGCCAGTCGTTACGCATCATCTATGAAAAGCGCCTGGCATTGCAACAGATCTGGACCCGCACCAGCAGCAACGGCCATGAGATGCTGCAGGCCCTGAGCGACTGGTGCATCCAGGCCGAGGCCACGGGCATCAAGGCGTTGCGCGACTTCGCCGCGCAATTGCGCACCTATTCACTGCAGCCGGCAGTCCCGGCCTGACCAGCATTTTCCGATCCGGGCGCCTGGCAGGGGCGCCCGTATGGATCGAACCGCTTCGCTAGCCAGCGCAGACGGGTGAACTATACTCCGGCAGTATGCCTCCGATTTCCCCGATTCCAGAGCGGGACTCGGCGACCGGATTTCGCTCGCTCAACGAAGAGGAACCCCTCCCGATGGCTACTGTCGACCGAACCTATCTGTATGCTCCCCACCCCCTGCACGCGATACTACTCGCCGGACCCATTCCCCTGTTTCTAGGCGCTCTTCTGAGCGACATAGCCTATTCGTCGAGCCACCACATACAGTGGAATAACTTCTCCTCCTGGCTGATCGCCGGCGGTCTGGTCTTTGCCGGCCTGGCTATTCTGTGCGGGATCATCGGATTGTTCCGGGCCGATGGCCGTCATCGTCACGCCCTGTTGTCATTGTTGCTGCTCGTGGTCACCTGGATTGTCGGCTTCATCAACGCGCTGATTCATGCCAAAGACGCCTGGGCGAGCATGCCGATGGGCCTGGTACTCTCGGTGGTGGTCACACTATTGGCCTGTGCCGCCGCCTGGTTCGGGCTGGCCACTGCACATGGGGGTGACGCATGAAGTATTTCAACCTGTCCCCGGTTTTCCCGCTCTGCACCCTGGCAATTCTGCTCAGCGCCTGTGGTGGCAATGAGGGCGATCAGCAGCAGACATACGGCACGGTCGATGAGTTACCCAAAGCCCAGCGCGGCCTGCTCCCCGACATGACCATTGCCGAGCCGACCGAATGGGGCGACCAGGTTCCCACCGTGCCTGAAGGCTATACCGTCACGGCCATTGCCACCGACCTGAAGATTCCACGCCAGACACTGGTATTACCCAATGGCGACATCCTGGTGGCTGAAGGCCGCGGCGGTAACGCCCAAGCGCTGAAACCCAAGGACGTGATCGCCGGCTACATCAAGGCCCAAGGCAATACCCAGGTGGAAAGCGGTAATCGTCTGACTCTCCTGCGCGATGCCAATGGCGATGGAACCTATGAGGAGCAGACGGTATTCGCTGAAGATCTCAATGCGCCCTACGGGCTGGCGTTGGTGGATAACAATCTGTACGTCGCCAATCAGGATGCCCTGGTGCGCTTCGACTACGAGGAAGGTCAGACCCGGGCCAGCGGGCCGCCGGAAAAAATCACCGACCTGCCGTCTGCGATCAACCACCACTGGACCAAGGCCATGACTGCCAGTGAGGATGGGCGCTTCCTCTATGTGGGCATTGGTTCCAACAGCAACATCACCGAACGGGGCATGGCGGCGGAAGTGAACCGCGCCGAGGTTTGGCAGATCGATGCCGAAACGGGGATGCACAAGCCCTATGCCACCGGCCTGCGCAACCCCACGGCGTTAGCCGTGCAACCGGGTACCGGCGTGCTCTGGTCGGTGGTGAACGAGCGCGACGAGATGGGCCCGGACTTGGTGCCCGACTATCTCACCTCCGTTCAGGAAGGCGGCTTCTACGGCTGGCCCTACAGCTACTGGGGCCAGAATGTGGATCCTCGCGTAAAACCGGGGGATCCGGAGAAGGTCGCCTCGGCAATCGTGCCGGATTACGCCCTGGGTTCCCACGTGGCAGCACTGGGCCTGGATTTCTCCAGCCCGGCGATGGGCGCTGAATATGCCGACGGCGTATTTATCGGCGAGCATGGCAGCTGGAACCGCAAGAACCCGGTCGGTTACAAGGTGATCTTCGTGCCGTTCAGTAATGGTCGGCCGTCTGGCCCGCCGGTCGATTTCGTCTATGACTTCCGTACGGCCGATGGCAAGACCCGTGGCCGGCCAGTAGGCGTGACCGTTGATCCCGAGGGTGCGCTGATCGTGGCGGATGACCTGGCCAATATCATCTGGCGAGTGACGCCTGCCCAGTAACGGCAGGCTTCCGACGAACGTAGCGGCTCGCGCGCCCTAACCTATTTGCGCGGGTCGCTTTCGCGCGCGTCACGGTTTATCCTTGGCGCTCGATCATGATTGACGGTTGCAACGGATGCGTACCTTTTTTCTGGGGGCTGTCCTGCTGCTGGCCAGCCCAGCCCTGCTTGGCTCCACCATCTACAAGTACACCGACGCGAACGGCGTCGTTACCTACACCGATCAGCGTGTGCAGGGCGCCCAGGTGTTCGTGTTCCGCGACCGGATGGTCGAGGACAATGACCGTCAGGTGTATGTCACCACGCGCAAGCATGCCGGCGGCGATACGCTGGTAGTCAACAATGACCTGTACGTGCCGGTCGAAATCGAACTGTCCATCATCGCTGCCGAACATGTGCTGGGCGCACCCGACGCGCCAGTGCGCTGGGTTCTGCCGCCGCGCGGCAATATCCGTCTGCTGACCCTGGCTCCGACTGGCACCGGCACCCCGCGCTACCAGCACAAGTTGCGTTACGCGCTGGGCGACCCCCGCGCCAAACCCAGCCCGCTCGCCTACCCACTGCCCTGGCGCGGCGGCCCCTTCCGCATGACCCAGGGCCCGGGTGGACGCTACAGTCATACCGGTCCGAAAGGGCGCTACGCGGTGGACATCGCCATGCCAGTCGGCACACCCATCGTCGCCGCCCGCGGCGGACTGGTGGTCAAGACCGAGAACCAGCAAAGCGGCCGCGGCACCAACCCGGCCGGCAATTTCGTCCGGCTGCTGCATGACGACGGCACCATGGGCGTCTATCTGCACCTGAAACAGGGGTCGGTCAATGTGCGGGAAGGTCAGCGGGTGCGCGCCGGCGAGCTGCTGGCGCTGTCCGGTAATACCGGCAACAGCACCGGCCCGCATTTGCACTTCGTGGTGCAGAAGAACGTCGGTCTGAACACCGTGTCCATTCCCTTCGAATTCGCCCAGCCCGTGAACAGCATGCCCAACTTTGCGGTGGGTGGGGAGCGCTAGATTACAGGCAACAAAAAACCCGCCGAAGCGGGTTTCTTGTCAGTCAGGCGGATCTTATTTGATCTTGCCTTCCTTGTACATCACGTGCTTGCGTACAACCGGATCGAATTTCTTGATTTCGATCTTGTCGGGAGTAGTACGCTTGTTCTTGTCGGTAGTGTAGAAATGACCAGTACCGGCAGAGGAGATCAGACGAATCAATTCACGCATGGTGCTGCTCCTTAAACTTTAATGCCGCGACCGCGGATTTCAGCCAGAACGGCGTCAATACCACGCTTGTCGATGATACGCATGCCCTTGGCGGACGTGCGCAGACGGACAAAACGCTTTTCGGATTCTACCCAGAAACGATGGTACTGCAGGTTAGGCAGAAAACGACGCTTGGTTCTGTTGTTAGCGTGGGAAACATTGTTCCCAGTCACCGGGCCTTTGCCGGTCACTTGACATACTCGAGACATGGTTAACCCTCTCCAACCACTTGCCCAACCCGAACTGGTTGGAAGTCAAAATAAGAATCTGTTGTCCAGCCGGGGCAACCCATCACGCTTCACTGTAATGTATGGATTACAGGTGCAGCCCCGAGAAGAGCGGAGCTTTATACCAAAATGTGCCACCCCAGGCAATGATTTTTGATGTAACCGCCTCATAAAAGCCCGCGTTCGGCAAAGGACACCGGGTCACCATCACCCACCACCAAATGGTCAAGCACGCGGATATCCACCAGCGCCAGCGACTCCTTCAGCCGCCGGGTCAGCAGCAGGTCGGCCTGGCTCGGCTCGGCCACTCCCGACGGATGGTTGTGGGTCAGGATCAGCGCTGCGGCATTGTGTGACAAGGCGCGCTTGATCACCTCACGGGGATAGACACTGGCACTGTCCAGGGTGCCGCGAAACAGCTCCTCGAAGGCAATCACCCGATGCTGATTGTCGAGATACAGGCAGGCAAAGACCTCGTGGGGCAGCGCCATCAACTTGCTGCGCAGAAAGTTGCGCACCGCACCGGGCGAGGTCAGCGCATCGCCGCGCTTCAGGTCCTCGAACAGATGCCGCCGGGCCATTTCCATGACGGCTTGCAACTGCACGAACTTGGCCGGACCCAAACCCCGATGGCGACAAAAGTCCTGCTGCTCGGCGTGCAGCAGGGCACGCAGGCTGCCAAAGCCCTGCAGCAGATCGCGGGCCAGATCCACGGCGCTGCGCCCCGGCAGGCCCGTGCGCAGGAAGATCGCCAGCAGCTCGGCATCGGATAGGGCAGCAGCCCCTTGCAGCAACAGTTTCTCCCGGGGGCGTTCAGCCTCCGGCCAATCGGTAATGGGCATGACATGCACTCCTTGCGTTCATCAATGCACGTACTGCCCTTTTCGTGCTGGCAAAACCCCGAGTATAGGGTGGGCTCGCATCGATGGTCGAGTCGCGCAGGGGGAGCGCGTGACAGGGTCGCCATATGGTATCGTTAGCGCCATTTGCCAGGCACTCTGGAGTCGATGATGCAGCGGTTGTTGAACAAGCAGGTGGTACTGGGAATCAGCGGCGGGATCGCTGCCTATAAAAGCGCCGAGCTGGTGCGCCGGTTGAAGGACGCCGGGGCCGATGTGCGTGTGGTGATGACCCGCGCTGCCCACGAGTTCATCACGCCCCTGACCCTGCAGGCGCTGTCCGGCAACCCGGTACATGGCGACCTGCTGGACCCCGCGGCGGAAGCAGCCATGGGGCATATCGAACTGGCGCGCTGGGCGGATCTGGTGCTGATCGCGCCGGCCACCGCCGACCTGATGGCACGGCTGGCCACTGGTCGCGGCGATGATCTGCTGACTACCCTGGTATTGGCCACCGATGCCCCGATCGCCCTGGCGCCGGCCATGAACCAGGCCATGTGGCGCGACCCGGCGACCCAGGCCAACCTGCAAACGCTGTTGCAGCGCGACATCAAGGTCTACGGCCCCGCTGCCGGCGAGCAGGCCTGCGGCGATATCGGCCCCGGCCGCATGCTCGAACCCACCGAGATCGCCGCGCGCTGCGCCGAATGCTTCGAGCGCGGGCTGCTGACCGGCCGCCATGTGCTGATCAACGCCGGCCCGACCCGCGAGGCGATCGACCCGGTCCGCTACCTGTCCAATCACAGCTCCGGCAAGATGGGCTTTGCCCTGGCCGAGGCAGCCGCCGAGGCCGGTGCCCGGGTTACTCTGGTGGCCGGCCCGGTCAACCTGCCAACCCCGCCCCGGGTCGACCGGGTGGATGTGACCAGCGCCGCCGAGATGCTGGCTGCCTGCGAAGCCGCCCTGCCCGCCGATCTGTTCATTGCCTCGGCGGCGGTGGCGGATTACCGGCCCGCCAGTTGTGCTCCGGGCAAATTGAAGAAAGAAACCGACAGCGACGCCGGCCTGACCCTGACCCTGATACGCAACCCGGATATCCTGGCGACCCTCGCCGGCCATGCCCAGCGCCCCGGCTTCTGTGTCGGCTTCGCCGCCGAGACCGATGATGTGCTCGGTTATGCCAGTGACAAGCTCACCCGCAAGAACCTGGACCTGATCGTTGCCAATGATGTCAGCCAGCCGGGGATCGGCTTCAATGCCGATGACAACGCCGTCACCCTGATCGACCGCAGCCTGGCTCCACAGCCGCTGCCCCGCGCCAGCAAGCACAAGCTGGCCCGCCAGCTCATCGCTGTCATTGCCGATCGCCTGACTACTTCAGCCTGAGGAAACACCATGCACGCCCTGCAAGTCCGCATTCTCGACCCCCGCCTCGGCCAACAATGGCCGCTGCCCACCTACGCCACCACAGGCTCCGCCGGGCTGGATCTGCGGGCCATGATCGACGCGCCGCTGACGCTGGAGCCTGGCCAGACCACGCTGCTGCCCAGCGGCATGGCCATCCACATCGCCGATCCCGGGCTGGCGGCGATGATCCTGCCACGCTCGGGGCTGGGCCATAAACATGGCATTGTGCTGGGCAACCTGGTCGGATTGATCGATTCGGATTACCAGGGCGAGCTGATGGTGTCCTGCTGGAACCGCGGGCAGCAGGCTTTCACCATCGAGCCGGGCGAACGCATCGCCCAGCTGGTACTGGTCCCGGTGGTCCAGGCGCAGCTGGAGATCGTCAGCGAATTCGACGACAGCCAGCGCGGCGCAGGTGGGTTCGGACACACCGGCAGCCACTGATTTCTTTGATTTGCAGGGAGGCAATACACAAAGATGAAACTGACGAAACCATCCATGACCCGACAGCCCAGCACCGTACCGGGCACCCTGGCACCGCTGCTGGTGATGCTCGCCAGCCTGGCCGCCGCGCTGACGCTGCTGTGGCTGCTGCTGTTCGCCCCGGCGGCGGACAGCTATCGCAGCGACCTCAGTCAGGCCTATGCCATTCAGCAGCAGAGCGCGCTCAATCGCGCGCTGGCGCAGCTCGATACGGATGTGGCCCGGGCTGCCGCCAATCCCCAGCTGCAGGCCCTTCTGCAGCAGCAGGGCAGCCTCCGTCCCGCAGGCACACTGGTTCACCAGTTGGCAACCTACCTGCACCGTCCCGGCGCTGCACGTCACATCAATGATGCGCAGGCGCCGCTGAGCTTTGCGGCGCTGGACATGATCCGCCGCGCCGAACGTGGCCTGCCGGTCCCGGCCGAAGCGCACAAGGTCGGCGAGCACTGGCGGCTGTATCTGGTTGAACCGCTGCGCACCGCGCCCACAGCGCCGATTGCCGGCACCCTGTTGGTAGTATTCGAGTTGCAGCGCCTGACTGCGGCATTGCCGCAGCTGCCCCAGGATGCCGGCAAGGTCGCGCTGATCCAGCAATTCCCGGCTGGGCCGGCACAACCGCTGTATCAGGCCGGTAGCGGCCATGGCGACGTTCTCAGCCTGGCTACTGACAATCCCGCCTGGCGCCTGGAATTCCAGGCCGGGAGCGCCATGGGCGCAGGGGCACCCAATCCGCTGGTACTGCTCGCCGCAGTGCTGCTGGCGCTGGCCGGCGCCCTGGCCAGCCTGCTGTTGCTGCAACGCAGCTGGAACCAGGCACTGGCCGCCGATGCCCAGACCCTCGAGCAACTGACCCAGGGCCACAAGGCCGCTGGCTTGCGGCTGGGCCCGCTGGAGCCTCTGGCGCAGAGCATCATGCAGCTGGTCAGCCGCGGCAGGCAGGCACCGGTAGCGCCTGCTGCCAGTCAACCGGTACGGCCAACGCCACCCGTTGCCGATTCCGCCGCCGCGCCCCTGCCGCCGCTGGAAGATGTACTGGATATCGATATTCTCGATGACCTGCCCGACGAGCCGATGGCCGGCGCGCCTTCCCTGCCGGCAGAAATCTTCCGCGCCTATGACATCCGCGGTGTAGTCGGCCGCACCCTGAGCGCCGAGTACGTCTATTGGCTGGGACGGGCGATCGGCAGCGAATCGCTGGATGCCGGCCAACCCCGGGTTGCCGTGGCCCGTGATGGTCGGCTGTCCGGCCCGGAGTTGCTGGAACAACTGATCCGCGGTCTGACCGACTGTGGCTGTCAGGTGGTCGATCTGGGCATGGTGCCGACTCCGGTGCTCTACTACGCCACCCACACCACCGAGGCCACTTCGGGAGTGATGCTCACCGGCAGTCACAATCCGCCGGACTACAATGGATTGAAGATCGTCATTGCCGGTCAGACCCTGTCTGGCGAGCGTATCAGTGCGCTGCGCCAGCGGCTGGAGCAGAACCTCCTGCATGAGGGCAATGGCGAATGCCAGCCGCTGGACATCCTGGACTCCTATACCCATCGCATCGTCGACGACGTACTGCTGGCCCGCCCACTTAAAGTGGTGGTTGATTGCGGCAATGGCGTGGGCGGAGTGATTGCCCAGAACCTGCTGGAGCAGCTTGGCTGCGAGGTGGTGGCGCTGTACTGCGAGGTCGATGGCAACTTCCCCAACCATCATCCAGACCCGGGCAAACCCGAGAACCTGCGCGACCTGCAATTGATCGTCAAACAACACAACGCCGACCTGGGGCTGGCCTTCGATGGCGATGCCGACCGCCTGGGCGTGGTAATGGCCAATGGCGAAATCATCTGCGCCGACCGGCTGCTGATGTTGTTTGCCGAGGATATAGTGACTCGCAACCCCGGTGCCGATATCGTATTTGACGTGAAATGCACCCGCCAGCTACCACAGTTGATCAGCCGCCTGGGTGGTCGCCCGGTGATGTGGAAATCCGGCCACTCACTGATCAAGGTCAAGATGCAGGAAACCCAGGCCCTGCTCGGTGGCGAGATGAGCGGCCATGTGTTCTTCCAGGAACGCTGGTACGGCTTCGATGACGGTCTGTACAGCGCCTGCCGACTGCTGGAACTGGTCTCGATGCTGACTCAGGATCGCGAGCAGATCAACGCGATGTTCGACCGCTACCCGACCGGCCTGAGCACACCAGAGCTGCATGTCGAGGTTGGCGAAAAGCGCAAGTTCGCGTTGATGAACGACCTGGAAAACACTGCCGAATGGGGCGAGCAGGCCCGCGTCACCACGATCGACGGGCTGCGCGTGGACTACCCTGATGGCTGGGGCCTGGTACGGGCGTCCAATACCACCCCGGTGCTGGTGCTGCGGTTCGAGGCCGAAGACGCCGGTGGGCTGGAGCGCATCCGCCAGCGATTCCGCGAGCAGCTGACCCGCGTCGCGCCCGACCTGACATTGAACAATCTGTAATATCCACAGCCGGGGTTGCCCCGGCGCTGACGATTCCGATCAGGAGAAGAGAACCACCATGTTGAACCGTGACGCCGCTACCCAGGTATCCATGATCCTGACCGAGGCTCTGCCCTATATCCAGCGCTTCACCGGCAAGACCATCGTCATCAAGTACGGCGGCAACGCCATGGAGAGCGAAGAGCTGCAGGCCAGCTTCGCCAAGGATATCGTGCTGATGAAGACCGTTGGCATCAATCCGGTGGTAGTGCATGGCGGTGGTCCACAGATCGGTGACCTGCTCAAGCGCCTGAACATCACCAGCGAGTTCATCGAAGGCATGCGCGTGACCGACGGCGCGACCATGGATGTGGTGGAAATGGTTCTCGGCGGCCAGGTGAACAAGAATATCGTCAACCTGATCAACCAGCATGGCGGCCAGGCGCTCGGCCTGACCGGCAAGGATGCCAACCTGATTCGCGCGCGCAAGCTCAAGGTCACCCGCCGCACCCCGGGCATGGACAAGCCGGAGATCATCGATGTGGGGCAGGTCGGTGAAGTCAGCGAGGTCAATGTGAAGCTGATCAACCGACTGATTTCCGATGACTACATTCCGGTGATCGCGCCCATCGGCGTCGGTGCCGACGGCACCTCCTACAACATCAACGCTGACCTGGTCGCCGGCAAGGTGGCCGAGGCGCTGGGCGCCGAGAAGCTGATGCTGCTGACCAATATTGCCGGGCTGATGGACAAGACAGGCAAGGTGCTGACCGGCCTGACCACCGCACAGGTCGACGAGCTGATCGCCGATGGCACCATCTACGGCGGCATGTTGCCGAAGATCCGCTGCGCACTGGATGCGGTGCAGGGCGGGGTTGGCAGCGCCATCATCGTCGATGGCCGGGTACCCAATGCGGTACTGCTGGAAGTCTTCACCGACACCGGTGTTGGCACTCTGATCACCAATCAGCAGCCGGAGTGAACCACATGCAGCAGAGCGACTTCCGGTTCAGCTGCCCGCTGCGCGTGCGCTGGGCCGAAGCCGACCCCCAGGGCATCGTGTTCAATGGTCATTATCTGACCTATGCCGATGTGGGCATTACCGAGTATTTCCGTGCTCTGCGGGAGGTGCACCCTGACACCGGTGTCAGCGGCAGCGACTTCTTTGCCGTACGGACCTTGCTGGAGTATCAGGCGCCAGCCTGCTTCGACGATGTGTTGCAGATTCATGTGCGTATCGCCCGGCTGGGCAACAGCAGCATGCAGTTCGCCATCGGTATCTACCGCGAACAGCAACTGCTGGTAACCGGGGAAATCGTCTACGTGCATGCGGATATGACAACCCGGCGGCCGCAAGCCATCCCGCAAGCGTTCCGCGAGGCCATCGCTGCCTTCGAGAAAACCAGCGTTCAGCTATAACTTGCGCTGGCAGCTTGAAGCGCTGAATCGCCTCAGTCTGCCAGCAACAACTGCAACCGCTGACGGCGATTGGCGAAGGTGTCATTGACCGTCGCGATATCCTGACGGTTGTTATTGATCAGCCGCTGCAGGCGCTGCTGCTCCGCTTCTACTTCCGCCAACTCCCGGAGAATCTGCGGGTCTACCTTGCGACCAGCCCGCTCCTGCACCGCCGCCCGGCTCAGCAAGTCTTCGCGCTGGTTGTTCAGGGTGAGAATGCCCGTTTCGGAAGTGGCAATCAGGTTCTCGATCTGCTGGACCTGGCGACTGTAGGCACGGTCGAGGTCTTCCACACTGGAATACAACCGCAGCAGGGTCTCGTCGGCGCTGCGGCGCTGCTGCTGCTCGCGCTCGGCGGCCCGCGCCGCCTCCCGTTCCTCGGGCGTGAGCGCCGCCGGCACCACCTGCTTTACCCGGCCATCGCCATCGAGCACCTCATAACCGCGACTGACATGCTGGGGCGGCACGCTGCGGTCCAGCACCGTGATGCCCTTGTCATTGACGTAGCGATACAGGTCGGCGGACTGGGCCTCGGCGGCAAGCGCAATACTGCCGAGAACCACGGCCATAGCTCGATACCCAATCCTTTTCTGCATAACTGGACCACCCTGTCCTGGCTTGGTTGACGGCCTCCGTTCAGATGCCGTACTGCTCGCGATACGCCTGCACTGCAGGCAGGTATTTGCGCAATTGCGCGTCGTCTTCAAGAAACGCAAGAATCTGGGTCAGCGACACGATGCTCACCACCGGGATGCCGAAATCACGCTCGACTTCCTGAATAGCTGACAGCTCGCCCTGGCCCCGCTCCTGGCGATCCAGCGCTACCATCACCGCGGCCGGCTCGGCGCCTGCCGCCTGGATAATCTGCATGACCTCGCGGATCGCGGTCCCGGCGGTGATGACATCATCGACGATTACCACCCGACCCTGCAGCGGCGCGCCCACCAGAGAACCACCTTCACCGTGGTCCTTGGCTTCCTTGCGATTGAAACAGTATGGCAGATCGATATCAAAGCTGTCAGCCAGGGAAACGGCCGTAGCCGCCGCCAGCGGAATACCCTTGTAGGCCGGCCCGAAGATCATGTCGAACTCCTTCGGACCATTGTGGATCAGCGCCTGGGCATAGTAGCGCCCCAACCGGGCCAGCGAACTGCCAGTATTGAACAAGCCGGCATTGAAGAAGTAAGGGCTCTGGCGTCCGGACTTGAGGGTAAATTCACCGAAGCGCAAAACATTGCGATCCAGCGCAAACCGAATAAATTCCCACTGATACTCATGCATCTATTCTATTACCCTCATCTATAACAAAATTCCTTTCAGCTCGGGTATCATACACGCACGAATTTGAGGGAGCCATGTATGCGAATAATCAGTCTTAATGTCAACGGTGTCGAGGCCGCTGCGGCCCGGGGTCTGTTTGACTGGCTGCGCACGCAGGATGCGGACGTCATCTGCCTTCAGGACATACGCGTCACCGCTCCCGAGCTGGAACAGGACCCCTATTGGCTTGAAGGCTACTGGCAATATTGCTTCGAAGCGGAAGTGCCCAGCCAGGGCGGCGTAGCCATTTATACCAAGACCGCACCCAAGGCGATCATCATGGGGCTCGGCTTCGAGCTGGCCGATCGTTACGGGCGCTATATCCAGGCGGATTTCGACAAGGTCAGCATCGGTTGCCTGCTGCTGCCGTCGGGCCGGGACGGGGATGCCAGTCTGAACCAGAAATTCAAGTTCATGAATGACTTCACCACCTACCTGACCAAGCAGCGCCGCAAGCGCCGCGAGTTCATCTATTGCAGCTCGCTGCACACCGCACATCTGAAACTGGACGTGAAGAACTGGCGCGACTGTCAGCACCAGCCTGGCTTCATGGCGCCGGAGCGGGCCTGGATGGATGAAATCTTCGGCACCCTGGGCTATGTCGATGCCCTGCGCGAAGTCACCCGCGAGTCCGATCTGTACAGCTGGTGGCCGGATAGCGAACAGGCCCAGGACCTGAATCTCGGCCTGCGCATGGACTACCAGATCCTGACCCCCGGCCTGCGCCGTTTCGTGAAGCATGCGGCAATTCCGCGCAAGGTGCGCTTCTCGGAGCATGCTCCGGTCATCATCGACTACGATTGGGTGCTGAGCATCTGATCGCTGGCGGGCGCTGTCTCGGCGCCCGTTTCCCCTGCCTGCCGTTCTTGATATTGATCAATTACTGATCATTTCGCTCGCGCTAAACTCAATCCGGCTTATTACCACTTCCCCTTATATGAATGCATCTGGCTGCCCTGTGCGGCTGTCTTGCATTTCACAGGAATTGTCGTATGTCCGAATCGTTGAAGCAGGATTGGGACCCCCGGTCCGATAGCGTTCTGCGTGACCAGCGCGCCGCCTATGACGCCATGCGCGAGCACTGCCCCGTCGCTCACAGCGACTATGCGGGCTGGAGCCTGTTTCGCCATGCCGATGTCAGCCGCGTTCTGCTCGATCATGTCAGCTTCAGCAACCGGGTATCGCGTCACGTGTCCGTACCCAACGGCATGGACCCGCCGGAACATACAGCCTATCGGAAAATCATCGAGCCCTACTTCAACGCCGAACGCATGGCCGAGTTCGAGCCCATTTGCCGGGCGATCGCCGAGGACCTGGCGACCAGCGTCCTGCACCAGGACCACATCGAGGTGATGGCTGGCTTCGCCCAGCCCTTCGCCCTGCGCATTCAGTGCGCCTTCATGGGCTGGCCGCTGAACCTGCAGGACCCGCTGCTCAGTTGGGCTACCCGCAACGCCCGGGCCACCCTGGCTCGTGACCGTGCGGCACTGGAAGAACTGGCGCAGGAGTTCGATGCACTGATCGCGAATCTGCTGAGCATGCGCCGCCAGGCTGGCAGCGAAGCCGATGACGATGTCACCACCGCGCTGATGCAAGAGCAGATCGATGGCCGGCCGCTGAGCGATCAGGAAATTGTCAGCATCCTGCGCAACTGGACGGTCGGCGAAGTCGGTACCATCGCCGCCTCGGTCGGTATCCTGGCGCAGTTTCTGGCTGTGCATCCCGAGGTCCAGCAGCAACTGCGCGACAACCCCGAACTGTTGTGGCAGGCCAACGATGAGATCCTGCGCCTGCACGGCCCGCTGGTCGATAACCGCCGGCGCACCACTTGTCCGGTTGAGTTTGACGGCCAACACATCGAGGCAAAGCAAGCCATCACCATCAACTGGATCGCCGCCAACCGAGACCCTGCCGTGTTCACCCAGCCGGAACGCTTTTCCCTGGACCGCGACCCGTCGCTGAACCTGCTGTATGGCGCAGGCATACATGTGTGCCCCGGCGCGCCGCTGGCCCGCATGGAGCTGGTCATCATCATGCGCAGCCTGTTACAGCACAGCCGTGAACTCAGCCTGGTCGCCGGGCAATCCGCAGTGCTGGCAACCTACCCTTCGAGCGGTTACGCTCGCCTGCCGCTGCGCCTGCGCTGACCCCACTCCTCCCGATCTGATGCCGGGCGCGACAGATTGCCGCCCGGGCAGCGCCTTCAAAGGGGCGACAGCCGCTACGCATAGGCGTATGATGCGATTGATATTACTTCCCATTATCATAAAAACCTCACCATTGGCAGCAACGAGTCAGCGACTCTTGCCGCAGCCCCCGTGGACCTCACTCTCTTTCAGTGCAGCAGTCAGGCACCGTCAGACCGCGTCACTATCCATCCATGAACGGGCCGCAGCAGCCTTGCCGGTGTGGTTGAGAATGCATCGATCAGGACAATGGTAAAAACTGCAATCAATCTGCCCACACACCAGTGGGCGCTGCTGGCAACCGGTGCCGCCCTACTCACCGCTCTGCTCATGCTGTCCATGGCCACCGGCGCGGGCGTGTATGGCGCCGCGCAGGTATTCGGCTATTTCCGTGGCGACGCCGCCCTGCTCGCCGATGACAAACTGGCAATGATTATCCATACCCTGCGCATGCCGCGTACCCTGGCCGCACTGTTGGTGGGGGGTAGCCTGGCGGTAGCAGCCAGCCTGCTGCAGAGTGCCACGCGCAACCCCCTGGCCGAGCCGGGTCTGTTGGGGGTCAACGCCGGAGCGGTCATGGGGCTGGTGATCGGGCTGATCTATTTCGGAGTCGAATCGACCCAGGGCTATCTGGTGTGGTCAAGCGCCGGCGCACTGCTCGGCAACCTGGTGGTGTTGGGCATCGGGTTGATGTTGGGGCAGGCCAGTCCACTGAAACTGATCCTCGCCGGAGTGGCGCTCAGCGCGGTTTTCGGCGGGCTGTCGAACTATCTGCTGCTGGCCAACCAGACGGCGCTGGAGCAATTCCGCTTCTGGAACCTGGGCTCGCTATCCGCCTCCGAGCTGGATGCAGTGCGCATCATCACCCCCGTCGTCCTCGTCGCACTGGGTCTGGCGGCCATGCTCTGTCGGCAACTGACCTTGATGCAAATGGGCGACTCGCAGGCCAAGGCGTTGGGCATCCATACCACCCGGGTGCGCATCGGCGTGCTGGTGGCGTCCACTCTGTTCACCGCCTGCGCTATTTCCCTGGCCGGCCCGATCGGCTTCGTCGGCTTCCTGGCGGCCTACTGCGCGCGCCTGGTGGAACCGGTGAAACTGATCACCCAGATGGTATTTTCCGCCCTGTTCGGCATGTTGTTCCTGCTGGCCGCCGACATCCTGGCGCGCTGGGTGATCCAGCCCTTCGAGATGCCGGTGGGTACGCTGTTGGCGGTGATCGGCGCGCCGGTGCTGATTGCCATTGTGTTGCGCGGCGGCTTCCGCTCGCTGTTGACGGTGAGGTGACGATGAACACAAGCATCCCTTCCGGCGTATGGCGTCTGCAGCTGGGCAAGGCCACCGTGCTGCTGCACCGCCGCACCTGGCTGATGACCTTGCTGATGCTGGTCACCCTGCTGTTGTTATTCGTCCTGTCGGTGAGTATCGGCTCGGCAGACATGAGCATGCGCGAGGTCATTGCCACCCTGAGCGGTCAGGGCAGCAAGCTGCATGAGATCATGGTGTACAAGATCCGCCTGCCACGGGTCACCGGGGTGGTAGTGGCCGGGCTGGCGATGGGTATGGCCGGCAGCCTGATCCAGACGCTGGTGCGCAACCGGCTGGCGACCCCGGACATGGTTGGGGTCAACGAGGGCGCTTCGCTGGCAGTCATCGTATTCGCTCTCTATCTCACCCTGGGCAGCTGGCCTTGGTGGGCATCGCCGCTGGGTGCGGCATTGGCCGCGGTGGCGCTGTTCGTACTGTGCCGTCGGCCGGGGGAGCAGGGCTATCTGTTCATCATCATTGGCATCGCGATTTCCGAGCTGTTCAATGCCGTCGGCGAGTTCGCTATGTCCACCCAGCCCCTGACTCACCTGGGCAGCGTCTATCTATGGACCATGGGGCACTTCGCCCATGTCAGCTACCAGACCACCCAGCCCATCACCCTGATTCTGCTGGCGCTGTGCCCGCTCATGGCACTGATCAACCGACCGCTGGCGCTGCTGCGCTTCGGCGACGCCACGGCGCGTAATCTGGGCGTGAACGTGCCGCTGGTACAGCTGGGCATACTCGGGCTGGCGATCCTGGTGGCCTCGCTGGGCACCGCGATCGGCGGGCCGGTAATCTTCGTGGCGATGGCCGCGCCCATCCTGGCCTCCTGGCTTACCCGCGATAATCTGGCGCCGATCTGGCTGGCGGCGCTGTGCGGCGCCGTAATGCTCATGGGCAGCGACATTCTGGTACGGGTGCTGGCCCAGCCCAATGAAATTCCGACCGGCATCATGACCCGCATCCTGGGCGGCTTCCTGCTGCTCTTCCTCCTGATCAAAGACAGACAGTGGTCCGACTGATGACAGTTCTGCAAGTACGCAATCTGCAATTTGGCTATCACCAGAAACCGGTTCTGCACGATGTATCTTTCAGCCTGCCCCGGGGCAAGCTGATTGGCATCGTCGGGCCAAATGGCAGTGGCAAATCCACCCTGCTCAAATTGCTGGCGGGACAACTGCCGCTGCAGCAAGGCGAGGTGGATATCCAGGGCCAGGCGCTGGCCAGTTTCTCCACCAAGGCACTGGCCCGGCAACTGGCATTCCTGCCCCAGCGGCCGGTAATGGCCGAGGGTATACGGGTAGAGCAACTGGTGCAGTACGGTCGCCACCCGCATCAGGGGTGGTTCAACCAATGGAGCGCAGAGGATGCCCGGCAGGTGGCCCGCGCCCGGGACATCATGCAGCTGGAGCCTTTATGGCAGCGCATTGCCTCTTCCCTGTCCGGCGGCCAGGCCCAGCGCGCCTGGCTGGGCATGATCCTGGCGCAGAATACCAACCTGATCCTGCTGGACGAGCCCACCAGCGCGCTGGATATCGGCCTGCAGACCGAAGTGATGGAGTCGATCCGCCACATCACCACCGAGAACCGCACGGTACTGATCGTGATCCATGACCTGGGCATGGCGGCGCGCTACTGCGATGAGCTGATCGCCCTTGATGAAGGGCGGGTCGCCGCCATGGGTCCTGCGCGGGAGGTCATCACAAAGGCATTGGTGGATCGGCTGTACAACACCAATGTGGATATTCTCGCCGCGCCGGATGACGGTGCGCCGGTGATCGTACCGCGTCGGCGGACGTCCTGACGTGGGTGAGACAATTTGACCCTTTAATGAGAATCGTTATTAATATCAACAAGTGATATCATCCCCTCACTTTCCCCGTCACAGGACATTCCCATGACCACATCAATCTATCGCAGCGCCCTGGCGCTGCTGCTGGCCGGGCTGGCCAGCGTCGGTGCCTTGGCCGAGACCCGTCAGGTCGAAGACGCCCAGGGCAACCAATTAACGGTCCCCGCCGAGCCCAAGCGTATCGTGACCCTCAGTGAACTGGACCTCGATACCGCGCTGGCTCTGGGTATCACCCCGGTGGGCACCACCGATGGCCGTGGCCAGGCGTCGCCACCACGCTATCTGGAAGGCAAGGTACCGGCGCAGACCCGCTCGGTCGGCCTCCTCAACGATCCCAACCTGGAAGCCCTGCTGGAGCTGCAGCCGGACCTGATCCTCACCGGCCCGCAGAAACCCGAGCAGCTGGCGATTCTCAATGAAATCGCACCGACCGCCGTGTCCTATGCGCTGGGAGAATACTGGATGGACGCCACGCTGCGCGTCGCCAATATCCTCAACCGAGAAGCCGAAGGCCAGCAACTGCTTGAGCGCTACAAGGCCCGCGCCGCCGAGGGCCGCGACAAGCTCAGCGAGCATCAGGGCGAAACGATCAGCATTGCACGCTGGAACCCCAAAGGGCCGGCCTACATGCTCAAGGATTCCTTCGCCAGTACCGTTGCCCATGACCTGGGTCTGGTGCGCCCGGCTCATCAGCAGGAGCCGGGCACCACCCACTCCATGTCGCTGAGCCTGGAATCACTGGCCATGCTGGACGCGGATTGGCTGGTCGTCGGCACCCTGGCCACCACTGGCGATGCGGTAAACGCCATGCGTCAGGCGGAGCAAACCCCCATGTTCCTGCAAATGGAATCGGTCAAGGCCAATCAGTACAGCGCCGTCGACGGTTCCGTGTGGACCTCCACTGGCGGCCCGCTGGCTGCATTGCAGGTGATCGAGGATATTGAAACCATGGTGCTGGACAGCGAAGCGAACGCCACCGCGGTCGCCGCTACCCCCTGATCCGCCCTGCCACGCCCGGCTCGTTCAGCAAGATCGGGCCGGCGCGATCAGCAAGCGCCGCAAGAATCGAGGGAATCGGATAACACTGGAAAAGCCGACCACCGGGCGGTGGCCGGCCAGGCCTTACTTGATCAAGCGCAGGCAGAACGGATAACGATAGGCCGTACCTTCGTTGGCCTTGATCGCGGCGATGATCATCAGCACGATCGCACCGATCCCCACCACCCAGATCAGCAGAAAGCCGATCGCCACGATCATCAGCAGCAGGCAGACCAGCACCGCGATGGCGACCGTAATCTGGAAATTGAGCGCCTCCTTGCCCTGGTCATCGACAAAGGGATGCAGCTCCTTCTTCATCTGCCAGATGATCAGCGGGCCGATCAGGCTGCCGATTACCGGAAGGAAATAACCGAGAAACCCGGCCAGATGCGCAATCATCGCCCACAGGCGAGCATCCTTATCCGGTTCCAGCGTCTCGATGCGCGACTCATCATCAATCATGCTCGCGGCTCCTCATAGTATTGATGGGTATCATGCTTAGCGTCAGGATAGTCGAACACCACAAGACTGTCTTAACGCCGGTCAAGAATCAGTCCGCCAACGCTACCAGCTGCGCCGCGAAGAGGTCGTTGATGCCCGCGGTGGCCAGCTCCAGCATGGCAGTCAGCTCCTGGGGCGTGAACGGCGCCGCCTCGGCAGTACCCTGCACCTCGATAAAGCCGCCTTTATCGGTCATGACCACGTTCAGATCGGTATCGGCTGCGGAATCTTCCGGGTAGTCCAGATCCAGTACCGGCGAGCCCTGGTAGATACCCACCGAAATCGCCGCGATCATCTGCACCGAAGGTACCTTCTTGATTGCGCCACGCTGCTTCATTGACCGCAGCGCATCGACCAGCGCCACGCAGGCTCCGGTAATGGACGCAGTGCGGGTGCCACCGTCGGCCTGGATCACGTCACAATCGATATAAATGGTGTTTTCACCCAGCGCCTTCAAATCCACCGCCGCGCGCAGCGAACGTCCTATCAGCCGCTGGATCTCCAGGGTCCGCCCACCCTGTTTGCCCTTGCTCGCCTCCCGTTGCATGCGCTCACCGGTCGCTCGCGGCAACATGCCGTATTCAGCAGTGATCCACCCCTGGCCGGTGCCGCGCAGAAAACGCGGCACGCCGCCTTCCACGCTGGCCGTACAGATCACCTTGGTATCGCCGAACTCAACCAGCACCGAACCTTCGGCATGCTTGGTGTAATGGCGGGTCAGGGTTACCTGACGCATCTGGTCTGCCGCGCGGCCGCTGGGTCGTATCATCTGTTCAATTCCTTACTGCATGTGTGAGCGGCGATTATACGGAGCCTGCCCGGCGGTACAACAGCAGCCTGTACCCCCGAGCCGACTGGCGGAGTACAATGCCCGCCGCCGAGCAATAAATAGACAAATTGGAGTGGACCCATGGTATTCAGCATGACGGCCTTCGCCCGCAGCGAACTCAGCACCGATCAGGGGAATCTGGCCTGGGAGTTGCGTTCGGTGAATCATCGCTACCTGGAATCCACCCTGCGCCTGCCCGACGCCTTTCGCGATCTGGAAGGCCCGCTGCGCGAACGCCTGCGCAAACACATCGCCCGCGGCAAAGTGGAATGCACCCTGCGCTTCAACCCGGCCACAGACGCCGCACCCGACCTGAGCCTCAACCAGCCCCTGCTTGATCAACTGATCGAGGCTGCCGGGCGCATCGGCAAGCAACTGGACAATCCGGCGCCCATCAACCCGCTGGAACTGCTGTCCTGGCCAGGCGTGCTCGGTGGCGAGGGCCGTGACCAGGTAGACCTCAAGGCGCAGGCCGACCAGTTGTTCAATCAGGCGCTGGAAGAACTCAAAGCGCACCGCGCCCGCGAAGGCGCCGAACTGCGCGAGCTGATCGAAAGCCGCCTCGACAGCATGGCCGAACGGGTCATTACCCTACGCGAGATGATGCCCACCCTACTCGCCGCCCACCGCCAGAAGCTGATCGATCGCTTCAATGAAGCCAAGCTGGAATTGGACAGCACCCGCATCGAACAGGAGCTGGTGATACTGGCGCAGAAGATCGACGTCGCCGAAGAGCTCGACCGCATCGACACCCACATCAACGAAACCCGCCATGTACTCGACAGCAAGGCCGCCATCGGCCGCCGCCTGGACTTCCTGATGCAGGAATTCAACCGCGAAGCCAACACCCTGGGCTCCAAGGCCATCGACGCCCGCAGCACCCAGGCAGCGGTGGATCTGAAGGTGTATATCGAGCAGATGAGAGAGCAGGTTCAGAATATCGAGTGAGCCAAGCGGCCTGACCTGATGCCCTCGAAAAGGGTGATATCACTAGATACATCCTGGTAATGACCCCGCAACACCAGGCCAGGCCGACGTTTGCTCCGATCACCCCCTTCCCTTTCCTGAAACTTCTCCAGGCCAGCTCCCTTCCTTATAGCCACCTGCCTTGACACCTCCCCGGCATCAATCGTAGCGTGAAGCTGACAGCTGTCAGGAAAGCAAGATGAGCTCTTCTCTCCGGCTAAACCTGTACCCCCTCCCATTGCCGGCGGAACCATATCTGAATGAGTCGATTCCCATCGGCCCCGAACCAAAGCCGTGCTACCGATATCCCAAGGAGAACTGCACGTGAATAATGACAATAACCGTGATGACCTCAATAACCTCGCCATATCAGAGAAGGCCAAGCCGCTGCTTGAAGCTGTAATCAAGCATGTGCGCGAGAACGTGGATCCGATACTGGAAGAATACGATCGGCTGGGCGAAGGTCGGGCAGATCGTTTCAGTTATGTGCCGGGACAGTTGGAGTTGATCGAAGGTGCCAAGGCCAAGGCAAAGGCCGCCGGGCTCTGGAATTTCTTTCTGCCTAATGCGGAAACCGGTGAAGGGCTATCCAACCTCGACTATGCCTATATCGCGTTCGAGCTGGGTAAGAACCCTCTGGCTTCCCAGACGCTGAACTGCTCTGCGCCCGATACCGGCAATATGGAAGTCCTGGAGCGGGTCGGGACCCCGGAGCAAAAGGAAAAATGGCTGAAGCCGCTACTGGCTGGCGAGATCCGTTCCTGCTTTGCGATGACCGAGCCGGATGTAGCATCGTCCGATGCGCGCAATATTGGCACCACCGCTGTATTAGAGGGCGATGAGTGGGTCATCAATGGCGACAAGTACTATATTTCCGGGGCAGGCGATCCGCGCTGCAAGATAATGATCTGCATGGTCAAGACCAGCCCAGACGCAGAGGCGTTCCGGCAACAGTCGCAGATCCTGGTGCCCATGGATACCCCTGGCGTCCAGATACTGGGGCCCATGAACGTGTTCGGCCATGACGACGCTCCCCACGGCCATATGCACATCAAACTAGACAATGTCAGGGTGCCCAAAGAGAACATTCTGTGGGGTGAGGGCCGGGGTTTCGAGATATCTCAGGTCCGCCTGGGGCCAGGTCGCATCCACCACTGCATGCGCTCCATCGGTGCCGCCGAAAAGGCGCTGGACCTGACTCTGGAACGCGGTATCTCGCGCGAGGCTTTCGGCAAACGCATTATCGATCTCGGCAAGAACATGGAGACCGTTTCCCGGGCCAGAATCGAGATCGAGGCGATGCGCCTTATGGTCCTGAAGGCAGCAAAAGCCATGGATGTGCTGGGCAACAAAGAAGCCCGTATCTGGGTCTCCATGGCCAAGGCGATGGTCCCGGAGAAATGCTGCAAAATCATCGACGAGGCCATTCAGATTCACGGCGCAACAGGCGTGAGCCAGTGGTCACCACTGACCGAAATGTATATGAAGCAGCGCACCCTGCGGCTGGCCGATGGACCAGACGAGGTGCATCATAATGTTGTTGCACGGGCTGAGGTGAAACGCGTCGAAAATCTCGGCTAATTCTGAGAGAAATCGGAGCGGCCGCCGACCAGCCAGATAGCCCACCGTCTGTTGCGAGCACGCCGGACAGGCGGACAAGGCTCGCTTCAGCGGCCAATCCATTTCGACAAACAAATCAAATAACAGGATTATCAACCATGGATATAAGAGGTCGTATTGTCGTCGTTACCGGCGCGGCTGGTGGTATTGGCCGGGCCCTGGCTCTGCGTTTCCACGAGGCCGGAGCCAAGCGCATCATTTGTGCAGATATTGATGGTGCGGGAGCAGCCGCTACCGCCGAAGCCGTTGACGGCATAGCCCGGCAGGTCAACGTCGCCTCCGAGCAGGAGATAAAGGCACTGATTGATGACGTCGAGACGCAGGAAGGTCCTATCGACCTGTTCTGCTCCAACGCGGGCATCTTGCTGCGGGGCGGTCCGGAAGTTCCCAACGATGATTGGCAGCGTATTTGGGACATCAACGTCATGTCCCATATCTATGCCGCACGACATCTCGCGCCCCGCATGAAAGCACGCGGCGGCGGTTATTTGCTCAATACGGCTTCCGCCGCGGGCCTGCTTTCGCAGGTCGGCTCCGCTCCCTACGCAGTAACCAAGCATGCCGCGGTTGGTTTCGCCGAATGGCTGGCGCTCACCTATGGTGACGATGGGATCAAGGTCTCTGTGCTGTGCCCCCAGGCTGTGCGAACCGCAATGACCCAAGGTAAAGAAGACAGCGTTGCCAGCATCGACGGCCTGCTCGAGCCTGAACCGGTGGCAGAAGCCTGCCTCAAGGCAATCGAAGAAGAAACCTTCCTGATCCTGCCCCACCCAGAGGTACTTGGTTACATGCGTAACAAGGTGGAGAACTACGACCGCTGGATTGGCGGAATGCGTAAACTCAACCGCCGTTACGCTCCGTCGAAAGACTAACGGACAGCGCGCCCGTCAAAAACGGGTAGCGCGGCATTAGCGGCCATTTCTCCAAAGTTGTGGGCAAAGTCTGTGCCGAACGTCGCTGGCACATGCCCAACATGACGGATAAACTGACAGGCATCAGGATTGTCATTATTGCCTGTCAGTCCCCCACCGCTGCAGCGCAATACTGATACGTATCAGAACCTTTCCGTAATGGATTAAATAATGTCCGATAATAAAAACAGTTCGGGGTCAGCGGAACATGCTCCGGATCCGCTGTTCGAAGCCAGACTCGTAGGTATTCAGGACTCATCCCTTGCCGAACAACGTCGGGACCAGATATGCGACGCGGCGCTTGAACTCTTTTTGCAGAAGGGATTTGCCTCAACAACGATCCGTGATATCTGCGCGCTCTCGGGCGTCAACCAGGCGAGCATCTATGACTACATCGCCAACAAGAACGACATTCTTCGGCGCCTACTGAACAAGCTCTGGTTTCGGTCCGGGGTGCCCAATCTGCATGAACTACTGAAACAGGACCCCGAGGCCTCGCTGGAGGACTGCCTGCGCCTGTATCTGCGTGAATCCTGGACGACAAAACGCAAGGGTACGATACTCGCTTACCGTGCGGTTCCTCATTTGCAGAAGGACGACCGCGCTGCCATGCGCGCCCGTGACCAACTCGTGATTCAGGAAATGGCGATGGAGCTGCGGGAACGAGCGGATCTTGCGGAGAATGACCCAAGAGCCGACATCATTGCCAACCTGATCATGTACCTTGCCGGCTTCGGTCCCCTGCGCGACTGGTTGCATCAGGACATTGACGACGACGTCATCGTTGACACGATTGCGGCAGGTGTCACTGCCATGATCGAAAAACTCTCCGAACACCAGCGCTAGCCAAGCCCCTCCTACCGGTTCAGCCAGCGTAAGCTGGCCGCAATCCGGAGCCATCAAGAATCTCTGCCTCCGGATTGCCTGGCCAGATACGCCGGTCAGGCCAGACTCGGGCTCAGCCGATTCTGGCGCCAAATGATCGCTACCAGCAGGGCCGATGCCAGGCCGCCGACAATAGTCGTTATCACTCCCGGGAAGCTGAAGACAAAGCCGGCGACAATCAGCGGCAACCGCTGCCACGGTTTCACCAGACCCGCACCCAGCAAGTAGCCCTCAAGACCGCCAGAAATCAGCATGATACCGGCAATGATTGATGGCAGAACGTACAACAGCGGCGTCAGGTCTCCCTGCAGCACCAGAGCAGGCTGGAACAGGAAGAACAGCGGGATAAAGTAGATAACCACCCCGAGACGCATGGCTGTGAACGAGGTTTTCATCGGCTTCGCCCCAGCCATCGTGCCAGCCAGGAACGCCGCAGCGCCGACAGGCGGTGTGATCACCGACAGCATTGCGTAATACACGATGAAGAAATGCACGGCGATGGTATTCAGCCCGCCAACTTCAATGATCGCTGGAGCCAGTGTCACCGCCAGGAAGATATAGGCGACGATAGCGAGGCCGGCCATGCCCATGATGAAACAGGCCGCGATACCGAAGAGAATGACCAGGAAAACGTTATCGCCACCGAGCCCCACCAGACCGGAGGTCAGTGACCCGGTCACGCCCGTAATGGTCAAGGCACTGACGACAAAGGCAATGGGCAAGATGATCGCGGCAGTCTGGGTGATCAATACGCCAATCTGCCGTATCGCACTGTATAGCCGCTTTGGCGTCAGGCGTGTCTCTTTACGCAGGAAGGACAGGCCAATCATCAGGATGCAGGCATACCAGGGCGTATAGTATTCCCACCGCATATACAGCAGACCCCAGATGAGGAATACCATCACCAACAGGAACGGCCACCCGCGCAGCAAAACCTTGCGCGCCGACGGAATGTCCTCTTTGGCCATGCCCTTCATACCGGTGCGGGCGGCGTAGGCATCCACCTGCAAGATCAGGCCGAAGTAGAAGAGCAGCGACGGCAGGATCGCAGCAATCATGATGACCGCGTAATCCACCCCAATGGTGATCGCCATGACGAAGGCGATCGCCCCCATGACTGGCGGCATTACCACGCCACCGGTCGATGCGCAGGCCTCAATCGCTCCAGCGTAATGCGCGGGATACCCAGCCTTCTTCATCGTCGGAATGGTGATCGAGCCCGTCCCGGCGATATTGGAGAAAATGGAACCGGAGAGACTTCCCATGAAAGCACTGGCGACCACAGCCACTTTGGCGGGGCCGCCGCGGTAGCGCCCGAAACTGGCGTTGGCCAGGTCAATAAAGAAGTCGCCCGCGCCCGTGGCCAGCAAGATGCCGGCGAACACCAGAAACCCCAGGATAATCTCAGCGACAATCTTGGTAGTGATGCCCATCATGCCTTCGGTGCGGAAGATATGGGCGTCAATCATGTGCTCGAACTGATAGGGGAGGCCCATGAACAAGCCCGGGAAATAGTCCGCAATCAGGGGATACAGCCCAATGAGCACAACCACCAGCAGGAAAGGCACTCCACCGCTGCGCCGGGCAAGCTCCATCATCAGCAGCCAGACCACAATGCCCATGTACAGGTTGCTCCACCCTGCCTGAGCCATATCCCAGGCATTGGCGGCAAAGTAGAAACTCACGCCCACTACCAGCACGGCCGCGATCAAATCATAGAATGGCACCTTGTACTGGCCGGACTTCCCGGGCAGCGCTATAAACGCTGCCGCTGCGAAGAGGCCGATAAAGATCCAGTAGTACTCTCCTTCGAGCAACCGATGACCGGCAAATGTGAGCCCGAAAATATAGGCAATACCCGCTAGCAGCCCACAGACACAGAGTGTGACAAAAACGATACTCTGCCACGAGTTCGCGTCGCCAAGCCGAGTTACCTCAGAACTATGCTCAACACTTTCAGGAGCGACGGCATCAGACTTCATGAGTTTTCTTCCGAAGATAAGGGAATGTTGTGAGGCGTGGCCCGGCCACGCCCTGCTGCTTAGAGGCGGGTGCGGAAATGCTCCAGCCCTTTCGTATGCTCGTTCATGATTGCCATGAACTCTTCGTTGTTATGACTCGCCGGGATCCGACGCTCCCTTGCTTCATCCAGCGCCGCCTGGCGTGCCTTGTTCCAGAGATCCATCTTCTCGATTGCGGCCTGATTCCATTGATCGTCTTCGGCGGTCCAGGCGCCAACTTCTTTCAGGTAGCGGATGGTGCCTTCATGAACCGGCAGCGGTGAGCGATCCAGGTATTCCCGGAAAACGGCCAGATCCATACGAGAGGATAAAGGGTGCGTGTTCTTGTACTTGTCAAAGGACTGATGGAGCCACTTGGCCATGTTGTAAGCGAACTCTTCATCGGCATCCGCCGGAACGGCATACAGGAAGTTGGACGCCAGACCATCGACACCTCTTGCCGTTGAAACCCCCAGATTGATGGTGGTGGGCACAACCATCGTGCGGTGCTCCAGGAACCGGTCCCACGCTTCCTTGTTGTCCCTGTCCATCGGCAGCCAGCGAATTCCTCCGGGGGCGCCTTCCATTTCCGAGAGGATGGAACTGGTGGGCGCGCAATAGGCGACGTCAGCCCGGCCTTCCACAACAGAACGACAGCTCTGGGCGTAGCTGCTTGCAGACACGTAGGAGAATCTCTCAGAGACCTCTTCATCCGTCATGTCCAGGTAGGCAGGGAGTGCTTTCGTTACAGCGACTACCATGGGAGGCGAGAATTCACCCTGCGCGACGGAGATCTTGCCTTTTTTCAGATCATCCATGGTATGCAGGTTAGAGCTACCCGCAACGACAAACCCCCACGGCGTGTCGTTATGGTGCCAGATCACGCGCTGGGCCACCGGCTTCATGCTGGCATAGGCCCCAATGCCTTCGATCTGAAAGCGCATTTCCGCAGATGACACCGAACTGATGCTCAGATCCCTGCGATCAGTCAACCGCCGGTAGCGCTGGGCTTCGTTATCCACCGGGACTATACGGACGTTCGAGCCAGTCTCTTTCTGAAAAACCGGGCCCCAGCCATTGGTCGAGGCAAAGCTACCGCTGGAGGTACCGGATGTACCTATCGCCAGCAGGCGCGGCATTTTGTATTCCGCCGCATTCGCCAGACTGGCACTGCTTATTGCAAGGACGGCTGCGATCGATATGCCTGAGCTCAGGATACCTTTGAGAAACGTGGTTTTCATGTGGATCTTCTCCGGTTTTATTATTTTCACGACCCAGGGGGTAGCGTATGGAACAGGCCGTCCTTGGCGGGCTTCTTGCCCCACTTTCAATCTGGCTGACACTTGTCAGGCTAAGATCGAAAGGGGCATCAGGTCAAGCAAAGCTTGTGCTCTTTCGGTCATCGGGGATTCTGGCGTAGCCCTAGATCAGGCCTTGCTCCGCGGCCATTGTGGCTATCTGTTCACGCAGGGATTTCTTCAGTATTTTGCCCACACCACTGCGAGGTAGCGCCTCAACGAAAACGATGCCGCACGGCGTTTTATATTTCGCCAAGTGCTCGTGGCAGTAGTCCAGCAATTCGGCTTCAGTCACCATGGCACCCGGGACAGGTACAACCACGGCGATTACCTCCTCACCCATGCGTTCCGACGGCACGCCCACCACCGCTACTTCCGCCACGCTTGGATGAGCAATAATCAGCTCCTCCAGATCGCGGGGATAAATATTGAAGCCGCCCCGCAGAATCAGATCCTTCTTGCGGTCGACGATATAGAGATAGCCGTCTTCATCAAGGCGTCCAACATCACCAGTATGGAGCCAGCCGTTCTGAATCGCAGCTCTGGTTGCTGCCTCGTTTTGGTAGTACCCAGGTGTGATATTTTCGCCGCGCACCAGTAATTCGCCGATCTCTCCTACGGGCAGAGGCTGCCCGGCCTCATCAGCGATGCGTAGCTCGACGCCCGGGAAAGCGCGCCCCACCGATCCAGGCTTGAGCGGCTCACCGGTACGGTGCGCTGATACTGTCGGAGCGGCCTCGGACAAGCCGTAACCTTCGTACACATCGACACCAAACCGCTGTTTAACCGCGGCTATCAAGGCTACTGGCATGGGAGCGGAGCCGGACCCCACTATCTCCAGGCTCGAAAGGTCGTAGTTATCCGTCGCGGGATCGGCCATCAGTGCCTGAATCATGGCCGGCACGGCGCTGAAGCGGCGGATCCTGTGTTCCTGAATCGCCTGACAGGCTTCGGGGACACTGAACTTCGCCAGCACGACGATCGTCCCCCCTCGCAGAAACAACGTATTGGCAGTGGTAAAACCATAGATATGCGCCAACGGCAGTACACCCAGGGTAACGCCAGCCGGCTCGCCGGACTGTTCAGCCAGAGCCGCCGCCGCAGCGGCATTGCTGTAGAGGTTACGGTGAGTGAGCATGACGCCTTTGGGCTGGCCTGTTGTGCCGGAGGTAAACAGAATCACCGCCGTATCGTCCGGTTGCAGATCGGGTTTTTGAACCAGCTCTGGCGCCAGTTCCACCAGCGTCTGAAGGTCCATAGTCCGCTCACTCACCAAGCCGGCATTCGCCGCATCCAGCCCAGCAACCAGCAGTAGCGGCTGCACTGCAAGGCCCTCTACCGCTTGCTGCACATTGGGCAGCGCCGAGGCACTGGTAATGATCGCGCAGGCCTCGGACGCGCTCGCGATAAATCTGATTTCCTTGGGGTGGAGCACGTGCATCACCGGCAGCACAATCGCACCGGCGCGCATGACTGCCTGGTAGGCGATAAAAACCTCTGGCGAGTTCGCCATGCAGACAATGACCCGATCACCAGGCTTGACGCCCTGCGCCTGGAGCCCCGCCGCCATGCGATTAGCCGTGCCCAGAAGATAGCGATTGCTCAAGGCCTGACCATTGAAGTACAGGAACGGGTATTCGCCAAAGCGCTTCAGGTTGTGTTCAGGCAGGTCAGTCAGAATCATAGTGAAGCCTCAGACCGCTACAGCGACCAGTATTGTTGTTGTCGACTTTTCTATTCACTCCACGTCATGTCAGGCTATGTTCAGCCTCAGTACAAGGAGAATCCATAATCCTGATAACGGTAACTAAGGAAAAGCAAAGTGGCCGAGAGGGCAGCGTTCTGCCAGGAAGCTCAAGCTTGGTTAGAAAAACTGCCCGTACAGCATGTGCTCCCGCTTCAGGAATGAGAGAGACTTGCCGCTGGCCTGCTGCGCTTGCCAAGACTGACGGCGAAGCCGGTCTCGAACAGGCCACCAATGATCAGCATGCTCCAGTTGATGCTCATGATTTCCCCTCTGCCCGCCCGCGCTGACGCCATGGGCGTCCGCTGCTATCATGTGCTGCTCATCCATCCCGCACCGAAGATGTCACCTTGGCTCTCTCCGCTTCCCGCTTGAACGTCTACCGTCAGCCGGGCTTCATGCCCTTCGTCATCGCCCGCCTGCTGGCGGTATTTGCCATGCAGATCCAGGCCATTGTGGTCGCTTGGCAGATCTACGAAATTACCGGTGATCCGTTGTCGCTGGCATGGGTCGGGCTGGCGCAGTTTTTGCCGATGCTGTTTCTGCTGATGCCTGCGGGCGACCTGATCGATCGCTACAGCCGCAAACTGATTCTCGCTCTCTCTTGGGCTGGCGCGGCGGGCTGCAGTGGCATCCTGCTGTGGCTGACCGCACGTGGCGAGCATGAGCCGGGCTGGTTCTATGGTGCGCTGGTACTGTACGGCTGCTCGCGGGCGTTCATCGGGCCGGCCCTACAAAGCCTGTTGCCGCAAATCGTGCCGCGGGATCAGTTGGCCCAGGCGATCGCCGCCAACAGCACCATCATGCGTACCGCGACCATCCTCGGTCCGGTGTTGGGGGGCGTGCTCTACGCCGTCGGCGGCGGTGAGCTGACCTATGCGATCTGCCTGGTGTGCTTTGCCGGCGGGTTGTTGCTGCTCAGCCGCGTACCGGTGCTCTATGCCGAAGCCATGCAGATTACCGAAACCTCCGGCTGGCAGCGCTTTACCGCCGGGCTGCATTTCATTCGCACCCGGCCGATCATTCTCGGCACCATTTCCCTGGATTTGTTCGCCGTGCTGCTGGGCGGTGTGGTCGCTCTGCTGCCGATCTATGCCAGCGATGTGTTGCACGTCGGCCCCGAGGGCCTGGGCATTCTGCGCAGCGCCATGGCCGTGGGTGAAATCTGCGTGGGCCTGTACCTGAGCGCCAGGCCATTCAACAGCAATGTCGGGCGCACCATGTTTATCGCGGTAGCGATCTTCGGTGTGGCCAATCTGGTGTTCGCGCTGTCGACGCTGTTCTGGCTGTCCTTCGTTGCGCTGCTGATAGCCGGCGCCGCAGACATGGTCAGCGTGTATATCCGCTCGGCGCTGATCCAGTTCTCCACGCCCGATGCCATGCGTGGCCGGGTCAATGCGGTCAACATGTTGTTTATCGGCTCGTCCAACGAACTGGGCAATTTCCGCGCCGGCACCAGCGCGGCCTGGTTCGGCGCGGTACCGGCCGCCTTGATCGGTGCCTTCTGCACCCTGGGCGTGGTGGCCGGCTGGGCCGCGGCATTCCGCACGCTGCGCCAGGTCGATCGCTTCGAGGATGCCTCGCCCGAGAGCCGGACCGCACGTAGCTGATATTCATGGCCGGCACTAGTCGGCCGCACCTCGCCGGTCGCACCTAACCGGCCATACCGAAATGACGGCGCCGGCCAATGCCTTTATAATCCCGCCACTTCGTTGATCCCGTCAGGAACCTGCCATGAGCCAAGCCACCGGTACTCTTTATATCGTTTCCGCCCCGTCCGGTGCGGGCAAGACCAGCCTGGTCGAGGCCTTGATCGAGCAGATCGACAGTCTGCGGGTGTCGGTATCCCATACCACCCGGGCGATGCGCCCTGGCGAAGTGGATGGCGTGAATTATCACTTCACCAGCCGCGAACGCTTCCTCGAACAGGTGGGCCAGGGTGATTTTCTCGAACATGCAGAAGTCTTCGGCAATCTGTATGGCACCTCCCAGAGCACGGTGGAACAGACTCTGGCCGAAGGTCATGATCTGATTCTGGAAATTGACTGGCAGGGTGCCCAGCAGGTGCGGCGGGCGCTGCCCCAGGCCCGCTCGATCTTCATCCTGCCGCCAAGCAGCTCCGCCCTGCAGGATCGCCTGAGCAATCGCGGGCAGGATAGCGACGACGTGATCGCCGGACGCATGGCGCAGGCGGTGGAAGAAATGAGTCATTACGTGGAATATGACTTCATTGTCATCAACGATGACTTCCATACCGCCCTGGATGACCTCAAAGCAATCCTGCGCAGCGGACGTCTGACCCTCGCCCACCAGCAGGATCTGCACCGGCACCTTCTTACCGGCCTGTTGTCAGACTGACTGGTTAACCGGTAAACTGTTCGGTCCCGCGTTTTTACCAAGCGCTTCCCGATTTTCTTTTTTCTGCCGTTCGGAGTACACCATGGCCCGCGTCACTGTTGAAGACTGCCTGGAAAATGTAGACAACCGCTTTGAGCTGGTCATGCTGGCCACCAAGCGTTCGCGTCAGATCGCTACTGGCGGCAAGGAACCCAAGGTTGCCTGGGAAAATGACAAGCCCACCGTCGTGGCTTTGCGTGAAATCGCCGAAGGCCTGATCACCGACGCGATCATGGCCGAAGAAGCTCTGCGTGAACAGCAGGAGCCGCTGTACTCGCTGGAAACCGAACTGCCGGAGTAAGCGGTTGCGATGGCCATGCGACCTCGTTCAAACTGCTCTGACAGCAGGGTGCAGGAGAGTTGCATGTCCGGTATAGAAGTCTTTGCCGATCGGCTGGATGACTACCTCGAACCCGATCAGGTCAACCTGGTACGCCGCGCCTATTTCTATGCGGAGCAGGCCCATGACGGCCAGACCCGCCGCAGCGGCGAGCCCTACGTCACCCATCCGCTGGCGGTAGCCAACATCCTTGCTGATATGCACATGGACCATCAGAGCCTGATGGCCGCCATGCTGCATGATGTGATCGAGGATACCGGCATCCCCAAGGAAGCCCTCACCGCGCAGTTCGGTGATACCGTGGCGGAGCTGGTCGACGGCGTCAGCAAGCTGACCCAGATGACCTTCGAGACCAAGGCCGAGGCCCAGGCTGAGAACTTCCAGAAAATGGCCCTGGCCATGGCCCGCGATATCCGGGTCATTCTGGTCAAGCTCGCTGACCGCCTGCACAACATGCGCACCCTCGGCGCCCTGAAGCCGGAAAAACGCCGCCGCATCGCCCGGGAAACCCTGGAAATCTACGCGCCCATCGCCAACCGCCTGGGCATGCACAGTCTCAGCACCGAGTTCGAAGACCTGGGCTTCAGCGCCATGTATCCGATGCGCTCGCGGATGATCGCCCAGGCTGTGCGTGACGCCCGTGGCAACCGCAAGGAGCTGCTGAACAAGATCCTCGACTCCCTGGAAGCCTGTCTCGAGCGCGAGGGGCTGCAAGGCAAGGTGCTGGGCCGCGAGAAGCATCTGTACGGTATTTACCAGAAGATGCGCGAGAAGCGTAAAGCGTTCAACGAGATCATGGATGTCTACGCCTTCCGGATCATCGTCGACAAGGCCGATACCTGCTATCGCGTGCTGGGCGCCGTGCACAGCCTGTACAAGCCCTTCCCTGGCCGCTTCAAGGACTACATCGCGATTCCCAAAGCCAACGGCTATCAGTCCCTGCATACCACCCTGTTCGGTATGCATGGCGTACCGATCGAGATCCAGATCCGCACCGAAGAGATGGAAGAGCTGGCCAATAACGGTATCGCCGCACACTGGGTGTACAAGTCCAAGGACGAGGTGATCAACGGCAACCATGCGCGCACCCGTCAGTGGCTCAAGGGTGTACTCGAACTGCAGCAACGCGCGGGTAATTCGCTGGAGTTCATCGAGAACGTCAAGATCGACCTGTTCCCCGATGAGGTCTACATCTTCACGCCCAAGGGCCGGATCATGGAACTGCCCAAGGGCTCCACACCGGTCGACTTCGCCTACGCCGTGCATACCGATGTGGGCAACAGCTGTATCGCCTGCCGTATCAATCGCCGCCTGGCGCCGCTGTCCGAGCCACTGGAAAGCGGCCAGACCGTGGAAATCATCACCGCCCCAGGCGCCCGGCCCAACCCGGCGTGGTTGAACTTCGTGATCACCGGCAAGGCGCGCAGCAATATCCGTCATGTACTCAAACACCAGCGCCACTCCGAATCCATTGCGCTGGGCGAGCGGCTGCTGGACAAGGTGCTGGCGAGCTTCGATACCAGTCTGGAGCAAATTCCCGAGCGGCAGATCAAGCGCGTGCTGGCTGACTGCCGCATGGAGACGCTGGAAGATCTGCTGGCGGACATCGGGCTGGGCAATCGCATGGCCTATGTGACTGCACGCCGCCTGCTGGCAGGCGATACCGCGGCCGAGGCCGAGGCAACGCGCAGCGACGCCGTTATCCAGCAACCCCGCAGCGAAGAGAAACCCCTGGCCATTCGCGGTACCGAAGGGCTGGTGGTCAGTTTTGCGCGTTGCTGTAATCCTATTCCGGGCGATCCCATTGTCGGCTTCCTCACTACCGGCAAGGGCATGGTCATTCACCAGGAAAACTGCAAGAACCTGGCGGAACACCACGACAATAATGAAAAGATTCTGCAACTGACCTGGGATAAGAATGTCAGTGGCGAATTCACCGTGGAGCTGCGCGTGGAACTGGAGCATCAGCGCGGCATTATTGCCCAGCTCGCTACCAGCATCACCGTAGCCGATGCGAGTATCGACAAAATCAGCGTGGACGAACGCGATGGTCGCATCAGCGTGGTGCAACTGGTGCTGCGCGTGCGCGGCCGGCTGCACCTTTCCCAATTGATCAAGCGGATCCGTGCGCTGCAAGGCGTGCTACGGATTACCCGCCTTAAAAACTGAATCCAGATGGAGACCTTCATGAACAAGCAAGTCATCACCAGCGAACACGCTCCCGCCGCCATCGGCACCTACTCCCAGGCCATCAAGGTCGGCAACACCGTTTACCTGTCCGGCCAGATCCCGCTGGACCCGCAAACCATGGAAGTGGTTGAAGGCTTCGAGGCCCAGGTCTGCCGCGTATTCGACAACCTGGCACTGGTAGCTGAAGCGGCTGGCGGCAAGCTGCAGGACATCGTCAAGCTGAACATCTACCTGACCGACCTGGCCAACTTCGGTACCGTCAACGAAATCATGGGCCGCTACTTCGAACAGCCCTATCCGGCCCGCGCCGCCATCGGCATCGCTGCGCTGCCCAAGGGTGTGCCGGTAGAGATGGACGGTATCCTGGTCGTCGGCTAAGCGATCGCCGTGGTGTCCCGTGGAGCTCCTACCGGGCCCGCCCCACAGGTACACCCATAGCTGGACGTTTGCCGCTGAGGTTACTCGAGCATGCTCGAGTAACCCTCCCGGTAGCTGGGATACACCGGCTCCCACCCCATCTCCCGCGCCAGCGCATTACTGCAGCGCTTGCTGCCAACCCGATTGGCCGTAGGCCCTTCGGCCAGCAGTTCCACACCCACCTGCTCTGCCAGCCACTGCGCCACGTCGTGCAAGGGCGCCGGCTCATCGTCTACGCCCAGATAGCAGGGCGCCAGCAACTCGCCCTGGTCAGCAGCCAGTAACAGGCATTCCAATAACGTAGCGGCATCATCCCGATGGATGCGATTGGTGTATTGCACCGGCGTTTCCGGCACATGCAATCCGCTGCGCACCTGTTCGATCAGTCGCGTGCGCCCAGGCCCGTAGATACCAGCCAGACGCACCACCGATGCCGGGACGCCGCTGCGCAGCGCCACGTCCTCGGCCTGGATCAACAAGGATGCGGTTGCTGACTGGGCCAGCGCCGGGCTGTTCTCGGTTACCCATTCACCCTCGCTCTGGGCATAGACCGCCGTACTGGACACCTGCAGCAGGTGACGCAGCTTATGCCGACTGTCCTTCAGCCAGCCCAGAACATGCTGCAGCCCATCGATATAGAGCTGTTGGTACAAGTCGGGATCACGCCGCCCGGCGGCCGGACAGTAAACCACATAGTCGACCCGCTCCGGCCAGTCAGCCGGCTTCTGCGGCTGGGTCAGGTCAGCAGCGATCCGGCCAATATCCCCGGGTAAAGCCGAGGGGTCGCGGCGCAGTCCACTGACCTGCCAACCGCGCTGCAACAGACGCTCGGCAAGCGCCGTTCCCACATCACCGCAGCCGGCAATAACTACATGTTTCATGCTGATTGTTTTCCTCTATCGATCAACCCGCTATGCTTGCTGAAAATCTCCGCGAGCAGTATACGACATGACCCTGACCGAACTCCGTTACATCGTCACTCTGGCCCAGGAACAGCATTTCGGCCATGCCGCCGAGCGCTGCCATGTTTCCCAGCCGACGCTCAGTGTCGGCGTCAAGAAACTGGAGGAAGAGCTGGGCATCATGCTCTTCGAACGCACCAAGAGTGCCGTGCGGGTCACCCCCGTGGGTGAGAAGATCGTCGCCCAGGCCCAGCGGGTACTGGAAGAGGCAATGGCCATCCGCGAACTGGCCAGCGCCGGCAAGAATCAGCTGTCGGCCCCGCTCAAGGTCGGCGCCATCTATACCATCGGGCCGTATCTTTTCCCGCACCTGATTCCACAGCTGCACCGGGTGGCCCCGGAAATGCCGTTGTACATCGAGGAGAACTACACCCACATCCTGCGCGACAAGCTGCGCAATGGGGAGCTCGACGCGATCATCATCGCGTTGCCATTCAGCGAGCCGGATATTCTGACCAAGCCGCTGTATGACGAACCCTTCAGCCTGTTGATCCCGGCCGATCACGCCTGGGCCAAGCGCGACTACGTGTCGCTGGATGACCTGGATGATGATCGCCTGCTGCTGCTCGGCGAAGGTCACTGCTTCCGTGATCAGGTCCTGGAAGCCTGCCCCACCACCCGCCGCAGCGATGAACAGCTCAAGCACACCACCATCGAATCCAGCTCCCTAGAAACCATCCGCCACATGGTTGCCTCGGGCATGGGCATGACGGTGCTGCCGATGTCGGCCGCCGATGATCGTTACTACAGCTCCGATCTACTGCTGACCAAACCATTCAGTTCGCCGGTCCCCTTCCGCACCGTGGCGATTGCCTGGCGCGCCAGCTTCCCACGCCCACGGGCAGTGGAAATTCTCAGCGACTCGATTCGCCTGTGCTCGGTTGGCGACCCCGCCGATAAGCGCCGGGCTTGATGACACCATGACGTTGCAGCTGGAACGCACACCGCTGACGGTGTTCAAGGGTATCGGCCCGGCGCTGGCGGACAAGCTGGACCGTCTCGGTCTGAGCAGCGTGCAGGATGTGCTGTTTCATCTGCCGCTGCGCTATCAGGACCGCACCCGCATCACGCCAATCGGTGCTCTGCGCCCAGGCATGGACGCGGTCATTGAAGGTGTCGTGCTGGGGGCAGAGGTGGTGATGGGGCGACGTCGCAGCCTGTTGTGCCGCATCCAGGATGGCAGCGGCACCTTGAGCCTGCGTTTCTATTATTTTTCCGCCGCACTGAAGTCCAACCTGCAGCGCGGCAGCCGCTGGCGCTGCTACGGTGAGGTGCGCCCCGGCGCCTCCGGGCTGGAGATCTACCATCCGGAAATGCAAAACCTGGACAGCCAGCAGGCAGCGCCGGTGGCCACCACCCTGACGCCTATCTACCCGGCGACCGAAGGCCTGTCGCAGCAGCGTTTGCGCAGCCTCACTGATGCTGCCCTCGCCTGGCTGGATCAAGGCAACAGCCTGCCTGACCTGCTGGCCCCCGAACTCACCGAGCAGTATCAGCTGCCGCCCCTGCGCGAGGCCATCCACACGCTGCACCGACCGCCGCCCGATGTCGACTTGCAGGCACTGGAAGATGGTCGCCATTGGGCCCAGCATCGGCTGGCCTTCGAGGAGCTGCTGGCCCACCAGTTGACCATGCTCAAGCTGCGCGCCGAGGTGCGTGCCCATCGGGCACCGGTAATGCAGGCCCCCGGCGAACTGGCGCAGACCTTCATCAGCCAGTTGGGCTTTCCGCTGACTGGCGCCCAGCAGCGAGTAGCGGAGGAAGTCCGCGCTGACCTGCGCCAACCCCAGCCCATGCTGCGCCTGGTCCAGGGCGATGTGGGTGCCGGCAAGACCGTCGTCGCGGCGCTGGCGGCATTGCAGGCGCTGGAAGCCGGTTGGCAGGTGGCCCTGATGGCGCCAACCGAGATCCTTGCCGAGCAGCATTTCAACAACTTCCAACGTTGGTTCGCGCCGCTGGGCATTTCCGTCGCCTGGATGGCCGGCAAGCTCAAGGGCAAGGCCCGCAGCAATCAGCTGCAGATGATCGCGACGGGTGATGCTGCCATGGTGGTCGGCACCCATGCGCTGTTCCAGGCCGAAGTGCAGTTTCACAACCTGGGGCTGGCGATCATCGACGAGCAACACCGCTTTGGTGTGCAACAGCGGCTGGCCCTGCGTGACAAGGGCGCGGCTGGACGCTTCTCCCCGCATCAGCTGATCATGACCGCCACCCCCATCCCGCGCACCCTGGCGATGAGCGCCTATGCTGATCTGGATACCTCGATTCTCGATGAGCTGCCGCCGGGGCGCACCCCGATCAATACCGTGCTGGTGTCCGACAGCCGACGCGATGCGGTGGTCGAACGGGTGCGCGCCGGTTGCGCCGAGGGCCGCCAGGCCTATTGGGTCTGCACGTTGATCGAGGAGTCCGAGCAGCTGCAGGCCCAGGCCGCCGAAGTGACGTGGCAAGCGTTGTGCGAACAGTTGCCGGACCTGTCGATCGGTCTCATTCATGGGCGTATGAAGGCAACGGAAAAGGCCGAGATCATGCAGGCGTTCAAGGATGGCGACCTGCACCTGCTGGTCGCCACCACCGTGATCGAGGTCGGCGTGGATGTGCCCAATGCCAGCCTGATGATCATTGAAAACCCCGAGCGCCTCGGCCTGGCGCAACTGCACCAGCTGCGCGGCCGGGTCGGCCGCGGCAACACTGCCAGTCACTGCGTCCTGCTGTATCACGCCCCGCTGTCGGCACTGGGCCGCGAACGCCTGGGGATCATGCGGGAAAGCTCGGATGGCTTTGTCATCGCCGAAAAGGATCTGGAACTGCGCGGCCCCGGCGAAGTGCTCGGCACACGCCAGACCGGCCTGGTACAGTTCCGCGTCGCTGATCTGGTCCGCGATGCCGATCTGCTCCCACAAATACAGGAAGCCGCAGTGGTCTTTACCCGGCAGCACCCGCAGCGGGTCGATCTGGTTATTGATCGCTGGCTGGCTGATGCACAACAGTTCGCTCAAGTGTGACGCCTAGGGCCCCAGCTTGCGATGCTACGTGGACACCCCCTAAGATCACTTCAATCAAGCCATTCCGATTGTCCAGACAAGGAACTTTCTGATGACCGATCACGCAGCCATGCCGTCAGCCAGCGCCAGCTTGCCCGACCTGCTGGAAAAGCAGCTGCAGCGACAGCAGATTACCTACCGGCTGCGGCCCCAGGGCGCAGCCGGCCCGCTGTGCCAGCAGATTCGGGTGTGCCTGCTCAGCGACGCCGATGGCATGTTGTTGACGCTGTTTCCCGCTGACCATCTGCTGGACCTGCGGGAACTGACACGGGTGACCGGTCGGGAACTGCAGCCGGTGCGCGATCAGCAGCTGCAGGCGCTCCTGCAACGCTACCAGCTGGCGCAGTTGCCGGGCTTGCCGGTGTTGGTGGATTCACCCTGTCTCATCGAGCAACAGCTGCTGGCCCACGCCCAGGTGTGGATGCCCAGCGGCCTGTCCGGTTGGTGTCTGGAACTTGAGCAGAGCGCATTGGCCAGCCTGGCGGCAACCGCCACCGCCGCCGCCTTCGCCGTCCCGCTGAGCACCATCGAATGTACCGCTGAAGATGCCGAACAGGACCGGCACGACATCAACCTGGCGGTGAAGAACTTCACCGCCCTGCGCATGCGCCAGCGTCTGGAAGAGACCATCGAGATTCCGCCGCTGCCCAACACCGCCCAGCAGATCATGAAACTGCGGGTGAACCCCGATGCCACCGTCGAGCAGCTCACCGATGTGGTGGAAACCGACCCCAGCCTGGCTGCCCAGGTGGTCAGTTGGGCTTCCTCTTCATTCTATGCCGCACCGGGCAAGATTCGCTCGGTGGAAGATGCCATCACCCGTGTGCTGGGCTTTGACCTGGTGATCAATCTTGCGGTGGGCCTGTCCCTGGGCAAGACGTTCAGCCTACCCAAGGATGCGCCCGAGTGCAGCACGCCCTACTGGGAACAAGCCATCTATACCGCCGCGGCGATCGAAGGGCTGGCCAGGGCGATGCCGCGTGAACATCGCCCCGAGCTGGGCCTGAATTATCTGGCCGGGCTGCTGCATAACTTCGGTTATCTGCTGCTGGCTTATATCTTCCCGCCCTACTTCAACCTGATCTGTCGTCATGTGGAAGCCAACCCGCATGTGCCGGCCCACCTGGTGGACCAGCATCTGCTCGGCGTCAACCGGGATCAGATCGGTAGCTGGCTGATGCGCTACTGGGACATGCCGGCGGAAATTTCCAGCGCCATCCGCCATCAGCATGATCCGCATTACGCCGGTGAGCATTATCAATACGCCAACCTGGTTTATCTCAGCCTGGCGCTGCTGCGTGAGCGGGAACTGGGTGGCGGGCCGGAGATGGTTATCCCCGAGCTGCTGCTGGAGCGTCTGGAGCTGACCCGTGAACAAGCGGACAAGGCGGTGGACAAGGTACTGGACGCGCGCGATGCGCTACGCAAGCTGGTGAATGAGTACCAGCTGGGCTGGAATCGCTGAAAGATCGCTGAATCAGCTACCGGGGGCTATACAGCCCCCGGCCTTTCCGTTCAATTGACGGAATCTTTCAATCCCTTGCCGGGCTTGAAGGACACGGTGTTGCTGGCCTTGATCTGAACAGGCTCACCGGTTTGCGGGTTTTTGCCGGTCCGGGCACCACGATGCCGCTGCAAGAAGGTTCCGAACCCGACGAGGGTAACCGTATCCTTGCGGCTCAGGGCCTGGGTGATTTCATCGAGAATCGCGTTGAGCGCGCGGTTTGCCTGGTCCTTGCTCAGGTCAGCCTTGTCGGCAATAGCCGCTGCGAGTTCCGGTTTACGCATATAGAGCCTCACTATGTGTTGTTTTTGTTTTTCGCTGCCTGCTGCAACGATGCTTGGCGACCGCCCCGCCGCTCCTGGCTCAAGGCTGTCAAAGCCTGCCCAGCATGGCACGACTCGGGCGCCTGCGCCAGCCAGAAACCGGGCTGACAGTGAGAGTTATCGCTGATTTCCCGGAAAAAGGCAAAACTGTCTCATTGCCATAATGATCAACCGATAGCGATCATCTCGAAGTCTTCCTTGCCGACTCCGCAATCCGGGCATTGCCAATCAGCCGGTACGTCTTCCCAGCGAGTCCCTGGCGCGATGCCGTCATCCGGCCATCCTTCCGCCTCGTCATAGATGAACCCACATACGATGCATTGCCATTTTTTCATCAATGATTCCTGAATAGTGCGCTGTAAAATCGGCTTCCGAGACTACCGCAAAGCTCTGACGCCGGCCAACCGCTGCGCCAGGGCGGGTGAATAACCGCCAAGTCATGATACCCTCTGCACCAGACACCCGCAGCGACAGTGAGATCCGTGAGTATTCCCGACTGGCAACTGGTAACCGATCATTCCGATATTTCCGACAGCGTTTTGCTCGATTGGCTCCGCGACACGGGGTCACTGACCCGGCGGCTGATGGCGGCCGGCAATGATGATTTCCGGGTCGAAGTACTGGCCGAGCAGCAGCAACCGGCGCGCGCAGATGAAGCCGCAGCGCTCGGATTGGCTGAGGCCCATCCGGTATGGGTCCGCGAAGTCCTGCTGCACACGGCGGGAGCGCCCCGGGTATTTGCCCGCACGGTAGCCGATTTGCAGGCTTTCAACGCCGCTGGCGTGCATCTGGAAAACCTGGGCAGTCGCAGCCTCGGCGAGCTGTTGTTCAATGATCCGCGGATCCGCCGCGAGCCGATCGAGATCAGCCGCTACCCGGCCCGTTGGTTGCCAGTGGATCGGCAGCAGCCTGGTTGCTGGGCTCGGCGCTCGTTGTTCGCCAGCGAGCGACTGCAGCTGTTGGTATGCGAGGTTTTTCTCCCCGGCTGGCCTCCGGCCGCCTGAGTCCATCACCGTTTCGGAGACTATTGTGTCTGGCCTGTTGATCAAACCCCTGTCGCGCCTCCATCCTCGCGCCATCGACTTCATCCAGCTCATGCGGCTGGACCGCCCCATCGGTATCTATCTGCTGCTGTGGCCCACGCTGTGCGCGCTGTGGCTGGCCGCAGGCGGCGTTCCGGATCTGCTGTTGCTGGCAGTGTTTGTCACCGGTGTGGTGTTGATGCGGGCAGCTGGCTGCGCCATCAACGACTTCGCCGATCGCAAGGTCGACGGTCATGTCACCCGCACCCGCAACCGGCCTCTGGCCACCGGCAAGGTCAGCCCCCGGGAAACCCTGCTGGTCTTCGCCATTCTGGTGGCGCTGAGTGCCTCTTTGCTGCTGTTCACCAATCTGCTGACCTTCAAGTTGTCACTGGTGGCACTGGCACTGGCAACCGTTTACCCCTTTTGCAAACGCTTCACCTTCTATCCCCAGGTGGTGCTGGGCGCCGCCTACTCCATGGCCATCCCCATGGCCTTCGCTGCACAGACCGGCGAACTGCCGGTGGCGCTGTGGCTGCTCTACATCGCCAATCTGCTGTGGACTGTGGCTTATGACACCGAGTACGCCATGTGTGACCGCCCCGATGATCTGGTCATCGGCGTCAAATCCACCGCCATCGTATTCGGCGAAGCCGACAAGTTGATTATCGCGCTGCTGCAGGGGCTGACATTGCTGTGCCTGCTGCTGGTCGGCAGCCGCTTTGAGCTGGGCGCCTTTTACTACCTGGGGTTGGTAGCCATGTTGTTGAGCTTCGGCTGGCAACACTGGTTGATTCGCGACCGTGAACCACAGGCGTGCCTGGCCGCATTCCTGTCCAACCACTGGAGCGGACTGCTGGTATTTGCCGGCCTGGTGCTGGACTACCGCCTGGGTTAAATGGTCAGCGGTCACACAACTGCAATATTCTTGTTATCTAATCGGTGTATGTCAGACACTGCAACTGGACGGAGTACCATGGCAGACAAGACCATACTGATCGTAGACGACGAAGCCCCTATCCGGGAAATGATTGCCGTTGCGCTGGAGATGGCCGGATACCGCTGCCTTGAAGCAGAGAATACGCAACAGGCCCATGCTGCCATCATAGATGCCAAACCGGACCTGATCCTGCTGGACTGGATGCTACCGGGCACGACCGGCATCGAGCTGGCAAGACGCCTCAAGCGCGACGAGTTGACCAGCGACATTCCCATTATCATGCTCACCGCCAAGGGTGAGGAAGACAACAAGATCCAGGGGCTGGAAGTCGGTGCTGATGATTACATCACCAAGCCGTTCTCACCCCGGGAGCTGGTTGCCCGCCTCAAGGCTGTACTACGCCGCGCCGGTCCGGTGGACGAGGAAGCCCCCATCGAAGTGAATGGTCTGCACCTGGATCCGATTAGCCATCGCGTCACCATTGACGGCGCACCAGCGGAAATCGGCCCGACCGAGTACCGACTGCTGCAGTTCTTCATGACCCACCAGGAACGCGCCTATACCCGCGGCCAGTTGCTGGACCAGGTCTGGGGCGGCAATGTCTATGTCGAAGAGCGTACCGTGGATGTGCACATTCGTCGTCTGCGCAAGGCTCTGGGTTCCGCCTATGAAGGTTTGGTGCAGACTGTGCGCGGCACGGGTTACCGTTTTTCCACCAAGGGCTGAGGCGCTGCATTGCGGCAGTGTCTACCCATCTGATCCAGGATAATACCAGTGGAAAACAACTGGTTCCGCGCAATCTCAGGCAGACTGTTCTGGCTGCTGCTGGGCTGCCTGCTGATCGGCCTGCTGGTGGGACAACCTGCCTGGGCTCTGGTCATCGGGCTGGCCATCTATCTAGGTTGGATGCTACGCCAACTGCAACGTTTTCAGCACTGGTTGCAAACGCACCCGGGTGAGCCGCCACCGGAAGCCTCCGGCATCTGGGGCGAGATTTTCGATGGCATCTACCGCATGCAGCGCCGCGACAAGCGCATGCGTGGGCGCATGCAGACGGTCATTGAACGCATCCAGGCATCCACCGCAGCACTGAGCGATGCCGTGGTCATGATCGACAAGGATGGTCATCTCGAGTGGTGGAATCACGCCGCCGAAAGCCTGCTCGGCCTGCGCGCGCCCGACGACAGCGGACAGCATGTGCATAACCTGCTGCGCGATCCGCGTTTCGTCCACTATTTCGACCACGGCAATTACCGCGAGCCGCTGGATATTCCCTCTCCGCTGAATATCAACACCTGGCTGCAGTACAACATCACCCGCTACGGCAATGGCGAGCGGCTGTTGCTGGTCCGCGACGTTACCCGGCTGCATAACCTGGAGCAAATGCGCAAGGATTTCGTCGCCAACGTATCCCACGAGCTGCGCACTCCGCTGACCGTGGTAGTCGGTTATCTGGAAACCATGATCGATAGCGATGACGGCAGCAATCCGCGCTGGATGCGGCCGCTGCACCAGATGCAGCAGCAGGCCCGGCGCATGCAGAGCCTGCTCAACGACCTGTTGATGCTCTCGCGCCTAGAGACCTCAGAGGCCCGCGCCGAGGAAAAACCGGTCGATATCGCTCTCATGCTGCCCGGCATCCGCAAGGACGCCCTCGCCGTGTCCGGAGAACGGCAGCACAGCATTTCCATCGACTGCGCCACCCAGGCCCGCATCATGGGATGGGAGTCGGAGTTGCGCAGTGCCATCTCCAACCTGGTGTACAACGCAGTGAAATATACCCAGGATGGCGGTGAGATTCAGATCACCTGGGTGCAGGATGACCGCGCGCGCGCCTGAGCGTAACGGATAACGGGCCGGGAATCGCCGCCGAACACCTGCATCGGCTGACCGAGCGCTTCTACCGTGTCGACTCCAGCCGCAACAGCACTACCGGCGGCACCGGCCTCGGACTGGCTATCGTCAAACACGTGCTGATGCGCCATCACGGCGAGCTGCAGATCAGCAGCACACCCGGCAAGGGCAGCAGCTTTACCTGCGTATTCCCGGCCGAACGGCTTATCTGAAGAATGAGCCGTCGTTGACGGCTCAGTGACCGCCCTCGGCAATCAGCATCGACAACCACTCCAGCTTGGCCGGGTCCTGGTCGACGAATTTCAGCGTCACCAGCACCCACTCGCAATCCATGCGATCCTCCAGTGCCGCCAGGGTATGCACGTAGCCGTTGATACGGGCCACGCCCTGCCCACCTTCCTGCTCCAGATCCAGCACCGCGCTGTCGAACACTGCCGGCAATTGCTCACCCCGGCGCACCACCAACCGTGCATCGCGCAGGCTAAGGCTCCGGATGACACAGGCGAACTGCTGACCAGCCACGCGCAGTTGCGCCCGAGCCGTTGAGCGTGCTGCTGTCCGGTTATCCACCGGCACGGCCGGCTTCGGGGTTGTGGGTGGGACAGGCGCCGGGCGCGAGCCCAGCAGGCTGGTGATGGTCTCCTGGGCGTGTCCGCCGGTGGCAACGGGACGGGCACGCAACTGCTGCAGCTTGCCAGCCCGCTGCAAGGCCTTGCGCACCTTGGAAATCAGCTGTTCGTTGCTGAACGGCTTACCAACATAGTCGCTGACACCCGCCTTGATGGCCTCGACTACATTGTCGCGGTCACCCCGGCTGGTCACCATGATGAAAGGCGTCTTCTCCTGACCGGATTGGGTGCGAAACCACTGCAGCAATTCCAGGCCGCTCAGCTCTGGCATTTCCCAGTCGCACAGGATCAGGTCGAATGAGGTTCGGGCAAGCAGCTGACGTGCCTTGCTGCCATTCACCGCCTCTTCGATCTGCAGACCCGGGAAATGACTGCGCAGGGCTTTCTTGATCAGGTCACGGATAAAGGGGGCATCATCCACAACCAGAACGGATACACTCGCCATTGAGATTCTCTCTGTCAGTTACCGCCACAGCTTACCCCAGAGTGATGGCAAATACCCAGCAAAGGGCGGCGGCGTGAGACAGCAGAAGGCAGCTGAAGGCAGCAAGAACGTCCGCTGACGCCACGTCAGACTCGACGTGGCGTAGCGGTGAGTCGACTCAGAGCTTGCCGGTCAGAGCATTGAGGAACAGCTGTTGGTATTCAGCGGCGGTCAACTGACGCGCATTGGTGCGAGCAGTGACGTCCTTGATCGACATTTCGCCGATCAGCTCGGCCTTGGAATCATCCACACCGATCTCGGCCAGGGTATGCGGCAGGCCCAATTCGGCGCGCAAATCCAGTACCCAATCCAGCATGCCATTGAAGTCCGCATGGGGCAGGCCCAGGTAGCGGGCAGCACGGGCCATCTCCGGCTCGATCACCGAGCGGTTGGCCTGCATGACATAGGGCATGACGATGGCATTGAGCAGACCATGATGCGAGTCATACAACGCGCCGATGCTATGGGACACCGCGTGAATCGCGCCCAGGCCGCGCTGGAAAGCAGTTGCACCCATGCTCGACGCTACCAGCATCTGCAGCCGCGCATCGATGTCATTGCCGTTGCGTACAGCGCGCGGCAGGTATTCCTTGACCAGGCGCATGCCTTCCAACGCGATGCCTTCAGCCATCGGATGGAACGTCGGCGCGAGGAAGGCCTCCAGGTTATGTGCCAGAGCGTCCATCCCGGTAGCCGCAGTCAGCTTCGCGGGCAAGCCCAGGGTCAGCTCAGGGTCCAGAATGACGATCGCCGGGGTCATCTTGGGATGGAAGATAATGCGCTTGGCATGATTCTCCTCATCGGTAATGACCGAGGCATTACCCACCTCGGAGCCGGTACCCGCCGTAGTCGGGACCGCGACGACCGGCAGCATCAGGCTGGCATCGATAGTGGCCGGGTTACGCGCTTCCCACAGAGAGCAGTTCTGTCTGCCCACCAATGCCACCGCCTTGGCCGCATCGATGGCCGAGCCACCGCCGAAGGCGATCACGCCGTCATGATTGCCCGCCTTGAGCGCAGCGATGCCATCGGCCACGTTGCCGCCGGTGGGGTTGCCTTTGATCGCGCTGAACAGACCGATTTCCAGTCCGGCTTCACGGCATACCTGCAAAGCCTGCTCGACAATCGGCAGCGCGGCCAGACCCGGGTCAGTGATCAGCAACGGCGCCTTCATCCCCAACTGCCCGCAACATTTGGCCAGTTCACGAATACGCCCAGCGCCGACACGAACGTTGGTGGGATAGCTCCAGTTGTTGCTGTAGGACGTGATTTCCATTTACTCTCCTGAGATATCAGATAAATGACGCGGCCGCGCGATCAATCCAGCATAAATAGATCGTTCGGATACACATTGAATTTATGTACCGCAAAATACCCAAACATGCGCCCCGCGTCCAACCAAATCCACCTGCGGCAATCTGACTACTTGAAATAACCCGTTATCTAAGCCATTTTAGACACATACCTGCCGCAGAGACTGACGCGCATAAGCAGGAGCTGCATCCATATTAGCCTTCGAGGATATATCATGAAGTTCTATCTGTTGCCCTTGGTCGCCGCAGCCGCCCTGACAGCTGCTCACTCAGCCTCTGCCGCTGAAGAATTGTTCCAGAGTAAGGTATGTGTCGCCTGCCACACCGTTGATACCAAGCTCGTCGGTCCGGCTATGAAGGAAGTCGCCGCCAAATACGGCGAGCAGGCCGATGGCAAGGAACACATCATGGCCAGCATCCAGAATGGTTCCAGCGGTATCTGGGGCCCGATCCCCATGCCGCCGAACCAGGTAACCGAAGAAGAAGCCGGCAAGCTGGCCGACTGGATTCTCTCGCTGAACTAAGCGACATCCGCACAGCACGCCGACAAGGGGCTGAGTCTGATTGACTCGGCCCTTTTTGTTTGTGCGGGAACCGCAGCCGTCTCAGTCGGCAGCTACGCCCGACTGCCAATATGCACGGTACCGTCAGCCAGCAGCGTATTCGAACCGGCCGGGCAGCCGCAGGCGACGTAGTCGCCGGCCCGCGCCGCCGGTCCCGCTGGCAGAACTACTGTTCTGGGTCCGACAGCCACGATGGGGCCGATGCCTTTGCGGCAGGCGGGGCAGCTTGCCTGATGGCCGACCGAGCTGGCCATCAGGCCATCGAACATGATGCCGGGATTGCCTTCGATCACTGTGCCGCCGGTAGAGGTCTTGGAGCCTACGCCTATCTTGATCATCGCCGTCCCTGTTTTCCTGATAAATCCTGTGGATTGAGGCAGCGATGATCCTAGCGAAGCGCCGAGGCAGGTCAAGGCACTTGCTGTCTGGATGAGAGGTGCATCACAGCGTTGGCACATCCGCCATTATCCAGGGCGGCTGGTGCAGATTCGCAGCCAGCGGTAATACTGCCGAGATCAATCCTCGGCAGCATTATCCGTGGAGACACTGCCCTCCACCTGTTCGGCCATCCGCTTGAGGCCGACGTGCCGTACGTTGGTGCCTTCGACCATGTGGATCACGTGTTCGGCGACGTTACGGGCGTGATCACCGACACGCTCCAGCGAACGCAGTACCCAGAGGATATTCAATACGCGGCTTATCGAGCGCGGATCTTCCATCATGTAGGTGACCATTTCGCGCATGGCGGTCTTGTATTCCCGGTCGACGACCTTGTCTTCGCGCGCCACTTCCAGCGCCTGCTGGCTGTCGTAGCGGGCGAAGGAGTCCAGCGACTGCTGCACCATCTTGTGTACGTGATAGCCGATGTGACGGCATTCCACGTACCCACGCGGTGCCTGACCTTCTTCAATCAGTTGCAGCGCCCGACGGGCGATTTTCGAGGCTTCATCACCAATGCGTTCCAGATCGACAATGATCTTGCTGATATTCACTACCAGACGCAGGTCGCTGGCGGCAGGCTGCCGACGGGCCAGAATGCGCATGCAATCTTCGTCGATCATACGCTCCATGTCATTGATGACCCGGTCGTTTACACGCACGTGCTCGGCGAGCTTGCCATCCGCTTCGATCAGCGCGGTCAGGGCGTCGTGTACCTGCTTCTCCACCAGCCCACCCATTTCCAACAGCCGGGTGCGGAGCGACTCCAGCTCTTCGTTGAATTGCTGGGAAATGTGCTGGGTGAAGCTATCTATATCTTTATTCATGGCGACTCTCCTCACGGACTAGCCGTAGCGGCCGGTGATGTAATCTTCGGTCTGTTTCTTCGAAGGATTGGTGAACAGAGTGTTGGTATCGCCGTACTCCACCATCTCACCCATATACATGAACGCGGTGTAATCGGAAACGCGCGCCGCCTGTTGCATGTTGTGGGTAACGATGACGATGGTGTACTTGTCCTTCAGCTCGTGGATCAGTTCCTCGATCTTCAGTGTCGAAATCGGGTCCAGCGCCGATGCCGGCTCGTCCAGCAGCAGGATTTCCGGCTGGATGGCAATGGCGCGAGCAATCACCAGACGCTGCTGCTGACCGCCAGACATGCCAAAGGCATTGCTGTGCAGCCGGTCCTTGACCTCGTCCCACAGAGCAGCAGCACGCAGCGATTGTTCCACCACCTCATCCAGCGTCCGCTTGGAGCGCACGCCCTGCAGATGCAGACCATAGGCGACGTTCTCGTAGATGGTCTTGGGAAAGGGGTTCGGTTTCTGGAACACCATCCCGACATTACGGCGCAATTCGGCTACATCCACATCCCGATCATAGATATTCTTGCCACCGATAATGATTTCACCGGTGATCTGGCAGATATCCACAAGATCGTTCATACGGTTGAAACAGCGCAACAATGTGGACTTGCCACACCCCGACGGACCAATGAACGCCGTCACCTTGCGCTCGGGGATCACCATGTCAATACCCTTGAGCGCCTGAGCTTCGCCGTAGAACAGCTTCAGATCATTAACCTGAATCTTGGTTGTTTCATTTTCCATCAACAGCCTCTCTCTATTCTCCGGCAGTGCCTGAGTAGTAGTAACTGTCATCTTATCCGTTCGTGGTGGTATTGCCTGCGTATTCATTGTCGATTCAACATTCATTGGGTGTACCCCATATCGGTTAACCAATACCGAACAGCCGCCAAGCCGTCCGAAAAGTAATCAGGAGGTTGCCTTGTATTTTTTCTGCAGCTTGTTGCGCAGCAGAATAGCGATCAGGTTGAGACACACCACAATCATCAACAGCAGCAGGGCAGTACCATACTGCAGGTGACGGGTCTGCTCGATATTGGTCCCTGCGGTCGCCAGCACATAGATGTGGTAAGGCATGGCCATGACTTCGTCGAAGATCGACGTCGGCAGCTTGGCCGTTGAAAACACAGCCGCGGTGAACATGATGGGTGCAGTCTCACCGGCTGCGCGGCTGATGCCCAGGATCAGGCCGGTCAGCATGCTCGGCAATGCCGGTGGCAGCACCACACGATAAATGGTCTGCCAGCGAGTAGCACCCAGCGCCAGCGAGGCCAGACGCATGTTCTTCGGTACCGCCCGCAGCGCCTCTTCGGCGGAGCCGATCACCAGTGGCAAAATGAATGCCGCCAGCGTCAGGGCACCTGCGAGAATACTCACACCCATCTTCATGATGATGACGAAGAAGGCCAGACCGAACAGGCCATAGACTACCGATGGCACACCCGCCAGGTTGACTACGCCCTGACGGATCATGCGGACCCAGAAACCGTCCTTGGCGAACTCGTTCAGATAAATGGCAGTACCGACTCCGATCGGAAATGCGACCAGAATAGCGCCCAGACTCAGATACACGGTACCCAGAATGGTCGGCAGGATGCCACCTTCGGTCATGGCGTTACGCGGCATCTCGGTCAGGAACGACACGGTGATGGCTGACACGCCCTGCACGGCGATGAACAGCAGAAAGCCGACCAGCACCAGCAGGTTGAGAGCAGCGGTGGCTCCCAGAATGCTGAAGGCTATTTTCTGGATGTTTCTTCTGCGGCGATTACGACTATTTGTGCCTATCATCAGATGGCCTCCCCTACGCGGCGATACTTGTTGGCAAGGTAGGACGCCAGCAGGTTGAACAGGAAGGTGATCACGAACAACACCAGACCGATGGCGAAGAGCGCATGATAATGATCACTGCGGAATGCCGCGTTGCCCATCTCTGCAGCAATGTTGGCCGGCATCGGACGCACCGGATCAAATATCGACCCGGGAATCATCGCCGCACCACCGGCAACCATCAGCACCACCATGGTCTCGCCAATGACCCGTGCAATACCCAGCACCACGGCTGTAGCAATACCGGTGATGGAGGCAGGGAACACTACGCCGCATATGGTTTCCCAATGCGTGGCGCCAAGCGCCAGAGCGCCATCCTTCATTGATTTGGGTACGCTGTAGATAGCGTCCTCGGCAATACTGGCGATGGTCGGTACCGCCATCAGTGCTAACAGGATAGAGGCGTTGAAAATGTTAAGTCCGGTATCGAGATTCAGCGTGTTCTGCAACCAGGGTGCAATCACCACCATGCCGAAAAAACCGATCACGACGGTCGGCAGGCCTTCGATCAGCTCGATCACTGGCTTGAGCACACCGCGCACGGCGGGCGAAGCGATCTCGGCCAGATAAAAGGCGGTCCCGACACCCAGGGGCACGGCAATCAATGTAGACAACACGACCACGCTGGCACTGCCGGCAATCATTGGCAAAATGCCGTAGTCCGCCGGATCGTAAGTGGGATACCAGGCTGAACCAAACAGGAAGTCGCTGACCGAGATTTTATCGAAGATCGGCAACCCTTCCATGACCAGAAACACAAGGATCAGGCCGAGAATGATCACGCCGGTGGCACTGACCAACAGAAAGAACAGATGAACCAGCAGATCCATGGCGCGGCTGCTGATCAATGGCTTTCTCTGGGCCTTGAATGTAGATAGTGACGATGCTGTTGACATGTTTTCTCTCTGCTTGCCGGCCGACCTATTGCGGCCTCAGCCAAGGCAGAAAGCCAGGCTTGAGCCTGGCGTTCTGTATTTCCGTAAAACGAATGGACCCTTGAGTCCTATCCCTTAGTACAGCGGCACGTAGCCGGTGGACTCAACTGCTTTCTGACCCTGCTCCGGGTGCAATACATAGTTGATGAACTTCAGGGTGTCGCCCTGCGGCCAGTTGTTGGTGAACACCCACAGGGTGCGGGCAACAGGCCAGCTACCATCGCGCACAGTGTCGTGACTCGGTACCACACCGTCCAGTGTCACCGGCTTCAGCTTGTCGTTCAGGTAACCGATACCAACATAACCGATCGCATTGCGGTTGGTAGTCACAGCCTGCGAGATGGCACCGTTGGATGGCAGCAGCTGAGTGGCAGGGCTTACACGGTCACCTTTCAATACCACGTCAACCCAGACACCGTAAGTGCCGGAAGAGGAATCGCGGGAGATGGATACGATACGACTGTCTTCACCGCCCACTTCGCTCCAGTTGGTGATCGAACCGTTATAGATGCCGCGCAGTTGCTCAGAGGTCAGTTCCTTGACCGGGTTTTCCGGGTGCACAACTGGAACGATACCGTCGGCCGCAACAGCGAAAGGTACGACGTAAACACCGTTTTCATGGGCTTGCTGGACTTCACTGTCCTTGATCCAGCGCGAGGACATGCCGATGTTGGTCATGCCATCGATTACCGCACGGATACCGTTACCGGAACCGGTACCAGCAACCGAGAAAGTGGTGTCCGGGTTGGCTTTGGTGTACGCCTCAGTGGTGGCCTGCATGATCGGCAGAACGGTGGTGGATCCATTGATGCTGAGCTGCTCAGCAAACACCGGGCTCGCCAACAAGGCGCATCCGGAAACGGCAACTGCTGCAAATTTCATCAAACGTTTCATTCCAGTCTCCTCAGACATAGCGTGAACTACTTTGGTCAGCAGCACTTTCCGACTTTCCCTTGGATCCGCCAGAAGCCCGCTTTTACAACTCCTTTCCAGGACAGGGGCCATTATGTCGACGCTTTATTTCAGGAATGTTTCAGTTTAGGAAAACCCGTTACTATTCTTGACAGCTCCATCAGCCCACGCCTTGCGGGCATTCCCGGATCACCGTAGTATCCCACCCTGCGATAATGGACCGCCCGCCTCCTCGGGCACGGCGGCACAATAACGACAACATCTCCCAGAGTAGTTCATGCAAGAACTCGATCAGAACCCAGTGCCCAGGGGTGAACTGGCACTTAAAATCACCGCATTGCCCCGCGACTGCAACAGCTTCGGCGACATCTATGGTGGATGGCTCGTCGGTCAGATGGATATGGCCGGTACCAGCAGCGCCTCACGTATCGCCCGCGGCCGGGTAGCCACCGTTGCCATCGACCGCATGGGCTTCATGGTGCCGGTACCGGTAGGCGCGCAACTCGCGTTTCACTGCCAGGTGCAGGATATCGGCCGCAGCTCGATCACCGTGCTGGTGGAGGTGTGGAGTGATGACCACACTCACGAAGAGAGCCGCAAGGTGACCGAGGCCACCTTCGTGTTCGTGGCCATCGATGACCGGGGACGAACTCGGGTTATTCCTTCCTGAGCAGAGCATTCACAGGATGCCGGCGCCCCGTCAGGTAACGGGTGCCGGATCCTGAAGCACTACTGCGGCCTCAAGCCTGGGGATAATCCGCGTAGGAATGCTTGAGCGTGGCGTGGTTGAGCAGCATCTCTGCCTTCAGCTGGCTGCCGTCGGCAGAATAGATGCGTGAGCGCACCCAGTACGACTCAGTACGCTTGCTTTCCGACAGCGCCACTACTTCCCGGCGGATCAGATAGTCCTCGCCCACCAACAGCGGCCCGTCGATCATGCGGATTTCCTGGTCGGCGAACAGGCCGATCACCGGCTGGCGCACCGGGAAAGCCGCCTGCTTGCTGCTGTATTCCGCCAGCACACTGACCATCTCCAACGGAATGATCGGCCGGCCCCAGGGGGACACGTCGGCCTGTGAATACCAGGGCGAATTTTCGGTAATACGCTCCAGCTTCTGGTTCAGCGAAAAGGGATACAGCTCACCCATGTGCTGATCGGCGTCCATGCGTACCCGCTCTTCCTCTGCTCCGGTCATACCCACCTGCAGATCGGCCAGAATCACCAGCCGCTCCGGCGGGCGCAGCCTGGCCATACGCTCATCCAGCAGGCTCGGGCCCGCATCACCAATACTCGCACTGGCTTCCAGCACCGGCGTACCATCGGCCTTCTCAGCCCAGCAACGTACGCGGGTCGCGCCCGGCGCCGGACGCTCGACAAAGGCGCGTACTTGCTCGCCCTCCACCACCATGTTCTGGAAGTGCGCCGAAAAACAGCCGCGCTCGAACCAGTCCTGCCCCCAGATCTCCACCAGCAGCGGTGTGAACTGACTGAAATGGGTTGGCCCTTCGATAGGGCCAGCGCGGAAGCCGAGCTTTTCGGCCATATCGTCATCATGGATAGAGGTATGGCCACTGTATTGCTGATCAGCCAGCATCTGTTTTGGCTCGCGCAGCGGGCCGCACAGGTAAAGCGGGGTATCGAAACTCATGTGTCGTCTCCTCAACCGTTGAGCATGGCGCTGAGGCGCTCACGAATAATGCCTTCGGCCTCGGCCATGATGCGGTCGACCAGTTGCTGCACCGTCGGCACATCGCGGATCAGCCCCGCCACCATGCCGCAAGACCAGGCGCCCGCATCCATTTCGCCGGTCTTCATGATGCGCGGATAGACGCCGGCCACTTCCTCGACAATATCCTCGAACTTGATCGAGGTGCCCAGGCGCTGTTCTTTCTCAAGCAGGCGCTCGACCGCAGCGTTGTTCATCACCCGCTCGGTATTGCGCAGCGGGCGCATGACCAGCCGGGTATCCAGCTCGCTGGCTGCCACAATGGCCTGCTTCACGTTCTCGTGTACCGGTGCTTCCTGGGTGGCGATAAAGCGCGTACCCATGTTCATGCCGTCGGCACCCAGCGCCAGCGCAGCGGCCAGCGAACGACCATCGGCCATACCGCCGGAAGCAACAAAGGGGATTTTCAATTCTTCGGCAGCACGCGGCAGCAGGATGAAGTTGGGGATATCATCCTCACCCGGATGCCCGCCGCATTCAAAACCATCCACACTCACCGCATCGCAGCCAATGGCCTCGGCCTTCAGCGCATGGCGCACCGCGGTGCACTTGTGGATAACCTTGATGCCGTTTTCCTTGAGGATCGGCAGCCACTTCTGTGGATTGTTACCGGCGGTTTCCACCACCTTGACGCCACCTTCGATGATGGCCTTGATGTAACCAGGATAATCCGGCTGATTCACCGATGGCAAAAAGGTCAGGTTGACGCCGAATGCCTTGTCGGTCATCTCACGGCAGCGGCGAATCTCCGCGGCCAGCGCTTCGGGGTTCGGCTGAGTCAGCGCAGTGATCATGCCCAGCCCGCCGGCATTGGCTACCGCCGCTGCAAGTTCGGCATAACCGACGTGGTGCATGCCGCCCTGGATGATGGGATGCTCGATACCGAAGAGTTCTGTGATTCTGGTTTTCATGGCTACCTACCGAGTCGAGTTGGCAGCACGCCACGGGCGTGCCTCTGACAATAACGACTGAGTTTAGGCGGGCCGACGTAGCTCGGGCAAACACGAGATTGAAGGGGTATTCAGGAGGTTTATGGATGACTCAGTACCGGCCACCCAAACGAGTGGCCTGGTGTTTTGGTGTTACCTGTCCGAGGCAGAATCTTCCAATGCCTCGCCGCCTCTCTGGATATCCCTGCCTGCGCCTTCCATGGTGTTACAGCCGGCCATGAACAGAACCATCATTCCGAGCAATACTGATTTCAGTGTCAGACTCATAATTTGACTCCAGCATTATTATTGAGCACCAGTCACGCGCCGGGGGCAGCGTGGGTCAGGCTGAATGGAGCGCAGCCACAATTATGGACAGCGAAGGGGCGAAGCTGGTTCATATAGGGTTTGCTGGGGCTTGTCTCAATCGGCCACCATAGCGGAAAGCTGGTACCCTGAGCCGCTGCGAAGCGTCAGACAATAAGAGAACACCATGTCCCAGAATGCCGATCGCCCTAACATGATCCTGACCGTGCTGTGCGGCACCCTCACCTCCCTCGTGGTGATCGGGTTCGCCCGCCTGGCCTACGGCATCATCCTGCCGGCGATGCGCGCGGACCTTGGCCTGTCCTACCAGCAGGCCGGGATTCTCAGCACGGTTACCGCCCTGTGCTACGTCTGCTTTGTCCTGGCCGGCGGCCTGGCTGCGGCCCGCTGGGGAGCGAAGGCCTCCGTCATGTTCGGCATGCTCACGGTCACGGTAGGGTTCCTGGGCCTGGCTATCGCCACCCACTTCTGGCTGGTGATGTTTCTTATGGGGTTACTGGGGTTTGGTACCGCCTTTGCGTTCGCGCCAATGGTGGCGCTGCTGGCGACCTGGTTTCCCGAGCAGCGCGGGTTGGTCATCGGCTACATGTCCAGTGGTGTCGGCATCAGTGTCCTGCTGACCGGTGTCCTCGTGCCCATTCTGTTCGACGTGTTTGGCGAACAGGGCTGGCGGGTCAGCTGGGGCATGTTTGCCGCCTCCGCCCTGTTTGTCACCGTCATGATCGGTCTGTTTGTACGCAATCCACCCAAGGCCACAACCAGCGCTGCCGGCCAGTTGCCGTCGGAAGTGAAGTGGCGGATCTACCGCAACCCCCGGGTACTGATCGTGGCCACCACCTACGGCATCATCGGCCTGGGTTATATCGTCCAGACGGTGTTCATGGTCAGCTTCATGGTCGAAAGCGGCCACACTGAAGCCATTGCAGGACGGTTTATGGCGATGATGGGCCTGCTGTCCATCGCCGGCGGACCCTTGTGGGGATGGCTGTCTGACCGCTGGGGCCGGGGTAACGCACTGGCCATGTGCATGTTCCTGGTGCTCATAGCCGTGGCGCTACCCATTACCGGGCAGACCCTGCCCCACTTCTTCTTGCACTTCCTGGTGATGGGCGCCTCGGTCAACGGCTTGTTCGCGATGATCCAGACCAGCGCGACAGACCAGGTGGCCCCCCGCTACATCCCTATCGCATTCAGTTTTGCGACCGTGTTCTTCGCATTCGGCCAATTCCTCGGGCCGGCCGTCGGCGGTTGGCTGATCGAAAATACCGGCGGCTTCACCGCGGCTTTCAGTTTTACCTTCCTGGTGCTGTCGGTCGGGTTTGGTCTGACATTATTAATCCGCCGCTTCCCCAATGAATGGGCGGTCGGGGAGCCGAAGGCGGTGCCGATCCAACTTTCTGAAGGCCGGGGAGCAGCGAAATGACCAACGGAGTCCCGGCGTCCACCGGCGGCGTTAGTTAGGAAGTACATTATGTCCGGCTCACTACCTCGCTTGTACTCCTTCCGCCGCTGCCCTTACGCAATGCGCGCCCGACTCGGCCTCCTGTTTGCCGAGCTGAAAGTAGAATTGCGGGAAGTAGTACTGAAAAACAAGCCGGCGCAGATGCTGGCTATCAGCCCCAAAGGCACTGTTCCTGTTCTGGAACTTGCGGAGGATGACAGCTCTGAGAGACTCGTTATCGAGGAAAGCAGGCAAATAGTGGAATGGGCACTGCGACAGAACGATCCAAAAGGTCTATTGAACATCGATTTAGTAAGCGCTAATACCCTGATCGACCAGAACGATAACGAATTCAAACATTGGTTGGATCGCTACAAATACGTCGATCGCCATCCAGAGTTAACCCAGTCAGAGTATCGGCAGCAGGGCGAGGTGTTCTTGCAGGTGTTAGAACAGTTGCTCGCTAAAAACAAGTATCTGCTGGGAAGCAATATCAGCATCGCTGATATCGGCATCATGCCTTTTGTACGCCAGTTCGCCCATGTAGATCAGGAGGTGTTTTACAGCCTGCCCTATCCGAATCTACAGCAATGGCTGAGGGATTGGCTGGAACACCCAGTCTTTCAGCACGTCATGATCAAGTTCCAACCCTGGCAGGAAGGCCATGAAATAGTGGTGTTTCCATAGGGCGGCAAGCAAACTCGAGCCCAGCGTTTCAGGGTCTGATCCAAGGCCCTGGCAGTATCTGTTCCGTTCGGCACCTTTTCCCACTGGGCCAACATCCATTTATGCAGTGCATCAGCAACGGGCCTGGCATGTTTATTCCTCATGATTCAGCGCTGCTCTGACGTGAGCTCGCTGGCTTCCAGCTCGACCTGGTACAACAACTTGATGTACTCCAGTACCTACTCGGCCAGCACGCTCTGATTGACCGCGTGCAGATCGGCCTCTTACGAGGGGGCGCCTTTGGCCGGCAGCAGTAGGTCACGAACGGCCGAAACCGGCCAAGAGCAGCCGTTGGCAGAGATCTGCTCTCGGTCAGTGAGAGCTATGGAAAAATGCAATCGGCGATAGCTCCGGTACATTCCTGGCACTGCTGACCGCCGAGTTATGGGAACTGGGCAAATGTATTTACGGTATGAATACCCGCTTATCTAATGCAGGTTATGGCGTTCGTTCAATACTGCGGTGTGTCCCAAGTTTCGAATGGCAGACATTAGCCATCTTTCCCCACTTCCCCATAGCGGGCTCCTCTCATCCTGAATAAATTCAGGCGCTTCGATGCTTTGGTTCTTCCGCGCGTGTTCCCAACGACCGGTCAATACCCCATAGGCTAAACGTGACCTATGAGTCGCAGTCGCGCTTTATCTGCATTTACCGTTTCGTCACGCACTCGTTCAACGACCCCTTCTGCCTCTTGCCCGGCGCTGGCGCTGGTTGCGAGCCCGCCTATGATCTTTTAGTTAGGCATACAAGTACGAGTCCGGCTTACAACAACAACTGAGGGTGTCGTATGGCTACGCAAGACCAGCGGTATCGAAAATCAAGTTCATCTCTTTCCTTCATAACGTTTGGGGCTTTGGCAGTAATTAGTCTGAGCGGCTGCTTCGGCGGAGGCAGCAGTAGCGACGATGACGTTGCTGAAGATCATGCCCCCAGTCCGGTCCTGGTCGGGGTGTTCACCGACAGCCCGGTGGAAGGCCTGGCCTACCGAACGGAAACTCAGCAAGGTACGACCGACCAGGACGGATCATTCAGCTACCGGAGTGGAGAAACCATCAGCTTCCATCTGGGCGATCTGCAGCTCGGAAGCGCCCGCGCTGAGGAGCGGATGAGCCCACTGAGTTTGGCCGATGGGTCCGACATCAGCTCCGATCTCGTGACGAATATGCTCGTCCTGCTCCAGAGTCTTGATCAAGACCGCAAACTCAACAACGGTATTCAGATTTCGCCTGCGATAGCTGATGCAGTGTCGGTCTGGGCCGACTCCATTGTGCTCGATCAGGACCCGGCGAGCTTCGCCAGTAGCGCGCCAGTGCAATCTCTGCTCGCCGAGCTGAACGCGGCACAGCCGGCCGTATTTACCGAAAGTGATCCCCGCCCAAGAAAGCTGCGCAGCGCTGCGGATTCTCGCGCGCATCTGGAGCGCTCATTAAGCGAACGGCGGACGGTGGCCACCAGGCATGGCGAGGTCGCGGGATTCTCTGTCGATGAGCAGGCATGGGCTTGGTACGGCATTCCGTATGCAGAGCCGCCGGTAGGTGATCTGCGCTGGAAACCTCCCGTCACCCTGAGCGGCTGGGACGGCGTACGGGAGGCTACAGACTGGGCCGATCAATGCGCTCAGCCTTCCTATCTTGAGGTTTACGGCAAAGGCAGCATGAGCGAAGACTGCCTTTACCTGAACGTGGTGGTGCCCAAAGGGTTCGAAGGGGAAAAGCTACCTGTCATGGTTTGGCTACACGGAGGCGGCTACGCGATTTTGACCGCCAACAGTCTGTCCTATAACCATAGTGCGTTGCCCAGTGAAGGGGTGATCGTCGTCACGGTGAACCATCGCCTGGGTGCCTTCGGCTACATGGCACACCCCGAGCTCACTGCGGAATCGGAGCGTCAGTCGTCTGGTAACTATTCCCAGATTGATCAGATCGCGGCGTTGCAATGGGTGCGCGACAATATCGGTCAATTCGGTGGAGACCCCGGCAATGTAACGGTCTTCGGGCAGTCCGGCGGCGGCTTGAAGACCATTTCGCTGCTTAACTCACCGTTGGCTGAAGGGCTCTTTCACAAAGCGATCATCATGAGCGCCGCTCCTGCGCCGGAAGATAAGATTCGCCCCATTTACGCCTCACTTGCCGATGAAGAGGCTGGCGGCATCGCGCTATCAGAGAAGCTCGGTCTGCAGAATGAGGAAAACGTGATCGCTGCCATGCGGGGAGTGCCATGGATGGATCTGGCCAGCGTGGCCAACACGTTCGGCGTCGACTATTTCAAGCCGAACGTTGATAACTGGTACGTGACATCTGACATACGCGACAACGGCTTTCACAATGATGTCCCGATCATGCTCGGGATGACCCAGGACGACTCGACGTTCGTGGCGCCCGGGATGAGATGGTATCTGCCCTTTCTGAAGAGCTCTCAGGATTCCGATGTTTATGCCTATGTTTATGATCATGTCCCGGAAAACTGGGCCAACCGTGGAGTCGGCGCTTACCACGGCATTGATTTGGCCTCGGTATTCGGATATCCAGACACCTATTACAGCCACTATGTACTGGGACTCACTGGTCTTCCCAACGCTACTCCGGATAACTATGCCGACAATCAGCCAGGTTGGGGCCCAGTGGACCAATCGGTTGCCAATGACAGCATGGCGTTGTGGGCACAGTTCGCCAAGACAGGCAGCCCCGCGACAACGGATATAGCTTGGCCGGTATACACCAATGAAGGCGAAGAGTTTTTGTTGATGGATTACGACATGAACTGGCGCCAGGGGTTACTCGGCTATTTGCCGTGATCAAGCAGGGGGGCAGATGCGGGCACCCCTCCCAGGCAGCCTCTACCGCCTGGGAAAAGACCGAATCGACGAAAAGGTCGCGTTTCAGGCTAAGGACCACGAACAGGTGATCGCCGGCCTGAAGCGCGCATATGCGGGACTCCGTTTCGTTATCGCCTGGAAAGCGATGCAGACATCATTGTGAGAGGTACGGCGTAATGTGCTGCAGTGCGTTGGTAACGTAGGCTTCTTTCTCGCCGACAGGTGCAACGTAGTGAAGTGCCGAGGCAGCGGCTTCAACCCCTTCGGTACGGGCAATGATCCAAGCTGCCAGATAGGACGAGGCGAGACAGCCGCCTGCCGTCGCCAGGTTGCCACGGGCATAGAAAGGCTGATTCAGAACGTCCACCCCAGCCTCCTGCACCCATGGTTTGCTGATCAGGTCGGTGCAAGCTGGCACGTTACCAAGCAGGCCTAGTTTGGCCAGGATCAAGGTGCCGGAACATTGGGCAGCAATCAGTTGGCGATTTGGGTCGAGTGTCAGACGGCTCATCAGCTCAGGACTATCGACGATCTCGCGTGTCAGCATACCGCTGCCGACAATCACGGCGTCGGCCAAGCGAGCGTCTTCAAGTGAGGACTGGGCTCGAACCGTGACGCCATTCATGGACGTGACCTCTGGCTCAGGGCAGCACAGGCTGACACGCCAATCGGGCTGCTTGATTCGGTTAAGGACGCCCAATGCAATCAAGGAGTCGAGTTCGTTGAAGCCCTGAAAGGTCAGAATCGCGATGTGCATGTGGGTTCTCCTTGTGCAAAGCCGATTGCGAGGGGGAAATCCTATGGCTGATAATCAGTACAATCAAATTATTGTCATGGATACATTTCCATATGCCCCGCGCCCGCTACAAACACCTGGTGGATGCTTTCGCTGCCGATATCCGTTCAGGCGCCTTGTCACCCGGCACGCGTTTGCCTACCCATCGACAGCTTGCGGCCAGGGAAGGGGTTGCCCTGGTCACGGCTTCGCGGGTCTATGCCGAGTTGGAGGCGATGGGCTTGGTCAGCGGGGAAACCGGCCGTGGTACCTTCGTCAGAGAAACAGCGCTGCCCCCCGGTCTAGGTATTGACCAGCCGGTGACGGCTGCGGGCATGGCTGATCTCAACTTCAATCACCCTTCGCTCCCTGGTCATGCAGAGTTACTGCGAGGGGCTCTGCGCCAACTGGCATCTGCGGGCGATCTGGAGGCACTGCTGCGTTACCAGCCCCATGCAGGTCGCCAGCATGAACGAGCCATTGTGGCGCGCCACCTGGCATGCCGTGGTCTGTCGGTTGAAGCCAGTGAAGTGTTGATCGTGAGTGGGGCACAGCATGGTCTGGCCGCTACGGTCATGGCATTGCTGCAGCCGGGTGATGTGGTCGCGGTGGATACGCTGACCTATCCCGGGTTCAAGGTCCTCGCTGAGGCGCATCGATTGGAGCTGGCCCCCATTCCCGCGTCAGACCAGGGGCCTGATCTGGACGCACTGGAGCGCCTGTGCCGGAGCAGACGTGTGCGCGCCGTGTACGCTATGCCAACGCTGCACAATCCGCTGGGTTGGGTGATGAGCCTGCAACAGCGAGAGCAATTGGTCTCGATTGCCCGCAAGCACGGGCTGCTGATTATCGAGGATGCAGCCTATGCGTTCCTTGCTGAAGACCCGCCTGCTCCGCTGGCATTCCTTGCGCCAGAGATAACGGTATACGTCTCAGGGCTTTCCAAGAGCATGGCGACCGGGCTTCGTGTCGGATTTGTCACCGCGCCTACGCACTGGGTACCCATGATCGAGCGCGCCATCAGGGCTACCACCTGGAACACGCCGGGCGTCATGACAGCCATTGCCTGTGGATGGATCGAAGATGGGACCGTTGCGCGCCTGGAAACGGAGAAGCGCCGCGACGCAATGAGCCGGCAAGCGCTGGCCCGAAAGGTGCTCAGCGGCCTTCAGTATCTCGGCCATCCGGCGTCCTATTTCCTCTGGCTGCCCATGCCGGAAGAGGTACGAGCCGATCAGGTAGCCATGGCGCTGTTGCGCTCCAATATCTCCGTATCCACGGCTGAGCCGTTCGCCGTGTCCGAGCATGTACCCCATGCGATACGCTTGGCGCTCGGCTCAGTCGGGCTGGATGTGCTTCAGGTGGCGCTCAAGGAAGTACAGCGGGTAATAGCCGATCTTTCATATTGAATCCACGCACAATTTTGAACGATCTGCGCGCCTGGGGCTGCGGCCCCCTTCAAGATGACCGCAGCCAGAAGCTGATCAGCCTTCGCCCAACTCACGCATGACGGCATACAAGGCGGACTTGGCTTCGAAGCCGACGCCGGGGATATCAGGTAAGCCGACATAGCTGTTCTCTACACGGATGCCGTCAGCGAAGCCGCCGAAGGGCTGGAATACATCCGGGTACGACTCGTTACCCCCCAGGTGCAGACCTGCTGCGATGTTCAGGGACATCTGGTGACCGCCGTGGGGGACTACGCGACGGGACGACCAACCCATCTCTTCCATCACCTTCAAGGTGCGCATGTACTCCACGAGGCCGTAGGACAAGGCACAGTCGAACTGTAGGTAGTCGCGATCGGGGCGCATACCGCCGTGGCGCAGCAAGTTGCGAGCATCCTGGTGGGAGAACAGGTTCTCGCCGGTAGCCATCGGCAGTTCATAGTGATTCGCCAGTTCGGCCTGCAGTGCGTAGTCCAATGGGTCGCCAACCTCTTCGTACCAGAACAGGTTGTACTTTTTGATGGCCTCAGCGTAGGCAATGCCTGTCTGCAGGTCGAAACGGCCATTGGCATCGACGGCGAGGCGACGACCGTCACCAACCACTTCAAGTACCGCTTCGATGCGACGGATATCTTCATCCAGGGGCACCGCACCAATTTTCATTTTGACGACGTCGTAACCACGATCCAGATAGCTCTGCATTTCCGCCTTGAGTTTGGATTGGTCTTTGCCTGGGTAGTAGTAGCCGCCCGCTGCGTAGACCCAGACCTTGTCATCGGCCACGCCATTACGGTAACGGTCAGCCAACAGACGATACAGGGGCTTGCCTGCAATTTTGGCCACGGCATCCCATACAGCCATGTCGATGGTGCCCACTGCGACAGAGCGCTCGCCATGTCCACCTGGCTTTTCGTTGGTCATCAGGGTTTTCCAGATGGCGAACGGGTCCAGGTTGTTGTTCTCATGATCGATGAGCGTTTCTGGATCAGCTTCCGCGATACGCGCCAGGAAACGGTCGCGCATGAGGGCGCCTTGCCCATAGCGGCCATTGGAGTTGAAACCGTAACCAATGACAGGCTTGCCATCGCGGATCACATCGGTGACAACAGCGACAACCGAACAGGTCATCTTGGAGAAGTCGATGTAGGCGTTGGCAATGGGCGAGGCAATGGAAACTGTTTTTTCACGGATGTCGACGATGCGCATGCTGGGCTCCTCTGTTGTAGATGGCCCAACAGTATTCTTTGCGATGAAGCCTGCCCAATGCTATTAATGCTTCACCCTATGCACAGGAGGCATGGCCAGTGGAACTCGTATGGCTAGAAGACTTATCCGCCCTTGCGGAGTACGGCAGTTTTGTTCGCGCCGCTGAAGCACGGCACGTAACTCAGCCTGCATTTAGCCGTAGAGTGCGCTCCCTGGAGAATTGGATGGGGGTACAACTGTTCATCCGGACTCATCAAGGTGCGACGCTGACCGAAGCGGGAAGACAGATTCTGCCAAGCGCTCAGGAGGCTGCGAGACGCCTGTATCGGATGCGTACTGAAGCTCAGGAAGTAGCGGGTATGACCGCTAGAACACTGAACTTTGCAGCGACACACTCCCTGTCGTTTACATTTTTCCCGAGCTGGCTCAGGAACACCGAAAACGGGGCGCCAATCGAGGCGGTACAACTGCATTCAGACAGCATGGCTGTTTGTGAGCAGATGCTGATACACGGCCAGATTCAGTTCATGCTCTCCCACCGCCACCCCGATGTTCCGCCATTACTGGCACCTGATCAGTTCACCAGCAAGAAGGTGGGTGAAGATGTGCTTGTTCCGCTGGCGTGCGTTTCGGCCAACTTCGGCACATCACCAGCGGCCTTGCCTTACCTTGCTTACACCCATGAGTCGGGACTAGGCCGCATCGTTGCTCACCGGCTCCATGGCAAAGCGGATTACCTTCACCTGAAACCACGGTTCAGTAGCCATTTGGCAGCGGTGTTAATGTCCATGGCTTTGGAGGGCAAGGGGGTTGCGTGGTTACCTGCGAGCCTCACCGAACAGGAAGTGGCAGATGGACGACTGGTCAGGGCGCTCGACGATAGCTGGGATATCCCGCTGGAGATTCATCTCACTCGGCCGACTGCGCCGATTAGTCCGTCTGCCGAGGCGTTTTGGTTCAGGTTGGGAGGTTGTTGAGTGTTATTAGCGCAAGTGGGGTCTGAGTCGCCCCAATCACTCAAGGTGCGTTACAAGGAAACCAGATGACTATACAGCAGGCAATAACACGTTCCCGAGTCCAGCGGGGCGTCGGCGGGATACTCCTATTTGGCGGTGCACTCTTCTACTTTGTCATAAATGTACCTGCCCCCTTTTCTGTACGGTGATGGTAAACGATCAATTGAAGGATCGAACTGATTTGTTTGCTCGATCAACGCTGGTGGGGATTGAGGGGAGCGAGATTGTGTTGCCTGAGCGATTTATACCTGATGGTGGGTTGTTTAGGTGGCATCGGGAGAATGTGTTTCTTGGATAAACGGTGGGGCCGGTATCGACCGGAAGTGGCCTGTCCCGACAGTCCGGTTGGGGATAAAGAAGAGTCGTCTGGTCAATGCTCGATGCATACCTCGTGGGAAGAGGACCCGGCGGTGACTCGGTGCTGCTCACGCCACAACGAGGGTGCCACGCCGTGGTGGTTTTTGAACGCACGGGAGAAGGCCGCCAGGTCGTTGTAGCACAGGGCATCCGCCAAGCGTGTGAGGTCCATGGCAGAGGCATGGAGGTGCCACCTGGCGAGCTGCATTTTCACTTCCAGTACCAACGGCTTGAAACTCAGGCCCTCGGCCAACAGGCGACGCTGCAACGTGCGCGGATGCATGCCGAGCAACTGGGCGATTGACTACATTTATGCCTCTACATTCAATGCTGGTAGGCCTGAACCGACACTTATCAAAAATGCACCGAGTTAGCTCTCGCAACATAATAGTTGAAGCGGCAGCACCTAGGTCGAGCGATGATTGTCTACTTGTGCCTACTGCCCCGGTATGGCAAAACGGAGGATCGGCGCCTTGGATCAAACCTGATCCAGATGCGTACCGCGCTCCGATTCAAGGAAGGGTTTGAATGTCCGACAGCATGCTCGTTCGCGCAAGTCGTGATGGTGATCAGTTTCATTATCTATGGGCGGCTCGGCGCTCGCTTAAACTGCTAACGCCGCATCATGGGCTGGTGGCAATCACCATCGAAGGAGCGTCGACCGATGAGCTCCAAGATGCCGGCCCTGTTGAGGCTGGTGAAGAGATAATTGATATAGCGGAGTACTTTGGTAGCGCAACCATCGAGCAGGCAACACTTGTTCGATACATGCAGCTGAAACATTCGACGCTGCACGAGCATGAGGCATGGTCTCCGAGCGGATTAGAGAAAACGATAAAAGGGTTTGCCAAGCGCTATGTAAACCTTTGCCAGGAGCTCCCTAATGAACCGCTCCCACAAAAGCTGGAGTTTTGGTTTGTAACCAATCGTCCGATCAGCAAGGATTTTACCGAGGCGATTGAGGATGCGGCGGCGCAACGGGAGCCTCGTCATCCGGGTAACCTCACTAAGCTAGAGAAATTCACTTCTCTTGACGGTCTTGAGCTAGCGACTTTTTGTTCAATGCTCAAGCTTGAAGGGCGTGAAGACAATTACTGGCACCAGCGAAACATCCTCTCTCAAGAAGTCTCCGGATACCTGCCGGGTCTCGACGTTGATGCGCCGATGCGCCTCAAAGAGCTTGTCTCACGCAAAGCGCTTTCTGAAAATGCGGACAATCCGAAAATAAGCAAAATCGACGTGCTTCGCGCCTTACAGACAAGCGAAAACGACCTATTCCCGGCACCGTGTTTAATTCAGCAGATCAGCGACGCTCTTCCTCGTGCGCAAGAATCGGAACTCATTAGCTCGATTCTTGGCGCGGCCGGGAGACCAGTGATCATTCATGCCGACGCTGGCGTTGGGAAGTCGATTTTCTCTACACGTATAGGTCTCTGCTTACCTTCTGATTCAGTGAGCATCCTTTATGACTGCTTCGGAAACGGCCAATACAGAAGTGCGACGGGATATCGCCACCGCCACCGTACGGCTTTGGTTCAGATCGTAAACGAACTCTCAAACCTTGCACTCTGTCACCCGCTCATTCCTAGTCAAAACGCCGACGCATCAGCTTACATGCGCGCGTTCATTCATCGCCTTTCACAAGCCATCGCTGTGTTGCGTGCGCGAAATTCCAGCGCGGTACTTTGTATCGTGGTGGATGCTGCGGACAATGCGCAGATGGCAGCGGAGGAAATAGGTGAGGCTCGTTCCTTCGTACGTGATCTTTTGCGCGAAAAATTGCCCGAAGGAGCAAATGTCGTCGCGCTTTGTCGTCCTTATCGACAGTCGCTGCTTGATCCTCCCCCAGGCTCGTTGTCGCTTGAGTTGAGTCCGTTCACTCGGGCCGAGACGGAGGATCATTTGCGCCGACATTTTCCGAATGCTAGCGAGCGCGATGTTGATGAGTTTCATCGGCTCAGTTCGCACAATCCCCGCGTCCAAGCGTTGGCGCTATCTAGTGAGGCTTCTCTTCCTGAAACTCTTCGCATTCTTGGGCCGAACCCAACAACTGTGGAGGGCACGATCCACGATATGTTGGAAAGGTCTATCGCCGTACTGCGAGATGCAGCTGGACCATTGGCACACACACAAATTGATTTGATTTGTGCGGGACTCGCTGCACTTCGTCCTTTGATACCGATTTCCGTATTGGCATCAATGTCCAACGTGAGTCCAGCAGCGATTACGAGTTTCGCGCTGGATCTTGGACGTCCTCTCCTCGTCAATGGGGATACGATCCAATTTTACGATGAGCCCGCAGAGTCTTGGTTTCGGAAGAGATTTCGGCCGGATGCCGATAACATTGGGGGATTCATAACGCGCTTAAAAGCGCTGAGCTCCGGCAACGTGTATGTGGCATCTGCGTTGCCTCAATTGATGCTAGAAGCCGGCCATTTTTCTGAGCTGGTTGAACTTGCGCTTACTTCCGAAGGGCTCCCCGATACTAATCCGGTAGAGCGGCGAGATGTCGAACTTCAACGCCTTCAGTTTGCATTTAAAGCTAGCTTGCGGCTCAAGCGCTACTCAGATGCTGCCAAGCTTGCGCTCAAGGCTGGCGGCGAAAGTGCTGGGAATGATCGACAGCGCAGGCTTTTGCAGGATAACGCCGACCTAGCATCGGCATTCATGGATAAAAATGGTGTTCAAGAGCTCGTCTCGCGCCGAACATTTGGTTCCGGTTGGGTTGGCTCTCATCACGTCTATGAGTCCGCAGTTCTTTCAGGGCATCCAGAGCTAATTGGCGAAGCTCGCAGTCGGCTTCGTATGGCAGAAGAGTGGCTTCAGAACTGGAACAAGTTGGCGCCAGAGGAGCGAGCTCGAGAGGACGTATCTCACGAAGATCGTGCTGTGACGGCTATGGCTACACTCAATATCCAAGGCGCTAAAGAAGCTGCGCGCAGCCTTAGGAGATGGAGGCCTCGTGACCTTTCCTACAGCGCCGGACTCATCTTGGCCCGACGTTTTTTGGAGCACGGGCGATATCCCGAGCTGGCGCAATTAGTAATCGCCGCTGGTAATGATCTGGGGCTCGTTCTTGCCATCGTGGAAGAGGCGCGAAATATCCATCACCTCCTTCCAAAGGAAGCGGTGATGCGAGGATTCAAGCTTCTATCCTCTACGCGGATCAAAGTGAAGGGTTCGAACCCCGGATCCAAACCGGCCCTCGGCGCTGTCATGGCAATGGTTGAGACTGCCTACCTCCATGGTCTTTGCGACCATCAAGTAGGTCTAGCGATTCTCCAGCACTATCTCCCACAGACGCCTCCACATGGGGTTTCTTCCCGTTACATGAGGGAGCGTCCGATCTACATTCGCGCATACGTGTTACGTGCAGCTCTGTCTGGGAAAACCTTAGAGCTCGTGGATGTTGCCACCCCAGAGCTGCAGAAGGAGCTGTTGGCGACCAAACAGCACTCTGAGTCGCAGGAACTCAGAGAGTTTCGTGAGGACATGGGAGCTTTGCTCCCATGGTTCAATTTGTGGGCGCGGGTGTTTCTCGGCCAAGTGCCGGTCGCGCAGCTGCCCCAATTAATTGGGGCATCCAGAAGCGCTTCTGAAAAGGCGGAGGGCTTCAGGTACCGCGAAGAGTCCTATACGGCAAACGAGATTGCTGCCATTTGGATCGATACACTTCTAGATGCTGGTGGGGCTGACAAACAGGCAATACAGGAAATCCTGAATTGGTCAAAGTCGCTGAAGCGCCAGCTCTATACCCCGACACTGAACCGGCTAAGTCAACTTTGCTCACGCGTAAATGGTGCAGAGGACTTGGCGTTTGAGATGGCTGAGATCTCGTTTACGCTGCTCAGTGACGAGCGATCCGATGCCCAGAGCAAGGCCGAGGGTTACGTCGAGATAGCAAGATCCATTCTTGCTATCAGCCCGTCTGAAGCGGAGGCCTACTTTGAGAAGGCTGTCGAGGTCGCAAGCAAGATAGGCGATGAGAACCTGGCTCGCTGGGATGCGCTTATTGATTTGGCGAATCGCGCAGCAAGTCCTCGAAGGTCTTCGCCCGAAGTTGCTTATAAATTTTCGCGCTGTGCAGAAGTCACTTGGGACTATGTAGCGCGCGATAAACACTTTGCATGGCGAGCGACTGTCAATGCTCTTGTTGGGCTCTGTCCCTCCTCCTCGCTGGCGATTATGAGCAGGTGGCGTGATCGGCGTTTCGGGGACGACGGTAGGGTGTTAACCCTGATAATGGCGGCGCTCCAGGAGCGAGAAGAAATACTTCCGCCGGATGTCCTGCCTTTGCTCTGCTTCGACGCAGACTGGGATGAAGACAACCTTATCGAGACTGCGCTTTCATCTTTCGGCGACACAATCTACAAAGCTAAGGCGTTTCAATTTATCTACCGCTCCATGGCGCTCAGAACACAGAGCGCAGCGAAGTGGTGGCGACTGAAGTCGCTTGCTACGTCCGCTGGTGTGAATTTGCCGGGGTTAGAATCACGTATAAGCACGAGTAACGCCAAGGAATTATTGGAAAAGAAAACCTCTATTTCGAGTTGGGACACCGATGCTGTAGACCCACACAATTGGGACTCAGTGTTTGCTGGATGTGATCTATCAACATCGGAAGGCATCCACACCGCTCATCAGCGCTTCAGAGCCGGTGACTCTCCTTTTTACTCAAACGTGTTTTTTAGCAAAGCGATTGAGCGAGTTCAGGTGGGGAGAGAAGTCGAGTTTTTTAGTGCGTTCGAGGGCGTCAGTGAGTTTGATCTGCACCACCTTCGAAGTTTTCTCGAAGCTTTTCCGCCTAGATGGAGGTCTAGGCTTGGTATCCGCAGATCTCTCGGTGTGCTGCTGAAGAGCTTCTGTCGCCGATTTTGTATGGAGATCAAGCGGAACCGATACTTTGAGGTATTGCCGTTCCAGATAGCGAGTGACCTTGCCGGCATTTGCGAAGAGGAATTGCTCGACGAGGTTCTTGTTGGAGTCAGCGAGTCTACTGAGCTTGCTGGGCCAGACAGGCTTTTTAGTCTAGCTGGAATGATGTCAACCAAATTGACTGAAGATGAGGCGCTCGATGTTCTCTCGTATGGTTTGGATTTATTTAACATGTTCCTGGAGGACAAGGATGGAGACGGCCAGTGGACGCTTGGGCTTGCTCCGCCATCTGCGGTGGAAGACGCTCTAGCTGGATACATTTGGGCAGGGCTGGCCTCGCCGGTAGTGGCCATACGGTGGGATGCAGCGCATGTTGTAGTTGCGCTTTGCGCGCTGGATCGTACACGCCTCATTGAGGGGCTGATAAACCATGCGCTGGTAAATACAACGGTCCCATTCGGTGATGGCCGGTTTGTTTTCTATAATTTGCATGCCCAACAATGGCTGTTGATTGCCTTAGCCCGCGCATCGCTCGATCATGGTGCAGCACTCGTTCCGCACTTGGATTATTTGCTGAAGAATGCAAGCGTTGAGCAGCCTCATGTGCTTATTCGCTTGTTCGCAGCGAGAGCCATATTAGCACTCAGTGGGCAGGGACTTATCGATGTTCCACCTGAGACACTACGGGTACTAAACGCTATCAATGTTTCACCGTTTGAAGCGATTGAGAGTGATTTTCCAAGCAGGCGAGCTTCCCGAAAAGCAGTTGAATCTCACACAGACAAGCTGGCGGAGAACGACAGGTACTTTTTCGGAATTGATTTTGGTCCGCATTGGTTAGCATCGCTCGGACAAACCTTTGGCATGTCACAAGCCGAGGTGGAACTTGAAACAATTAAGGTGATTCGCGTTGATCTAGGCAGCACGGGATCGAATCGTTGGGATGAAGACGAAAGGAGCAAGCTACGTCTGTATCAATATGAAGATACGCACCATAGCCATGGATCTTATCCGCGGGTAGATGACTACGAGTTCTATCTTTCCTACCATGCAATGATGATCACGGCAGGGCGGCTTCTCGCAGAAAAACCTATGATCAAGAGCTCGAACGAATGGGAAGAGGATCAGTTCTCTGACTGGATTAGACGTCACGACATTTCACGTTCAGATGGTAGGTGGTTGGCAGATCGACGCGATCCCCAGCCATTGGACCGCTCAACCAGACTATCTGATGAGAACAATGCGGAATGGCTAGGATCCATTTCGAGCGAAGACTTTGAACGAGCGCTTCATCCCACAGCAGGTTTTGTGGCTGTTTGGGGGCACTGGTCCAACTTGGACGCAGGTAGGGACGAATCCATTTCAATTCATACTGCCTTAGTATCTCGCAGCACTTCCCTGTCACTTCTTCGTGCGCTACAGACTACGACAGACTCGCATGACTACCGAATTCCTCCTGCAGGTGATGACCTACAAATTGACTCGGGTTACTTTCAATTAAAAGGTTGGGTTGTCGACAGTCCTGAAGATTACGGTATAGACGCGAGTGACCGTTGGGCTGGTGGTATAGGATTCCCTGCGCCGGAGCCCGCTCCTTTCATCGTAGATTTAATGGGATTGTCCACAGATGTGGACCGCCGAACCTGGGTGGGTTCCCTTAATCTGGAAACCATACTGCGGTCGGAGGCATGGGGGCACTACGCGGAAAGAAATAGCTCGGAACAGCCGAATGGGCGAAGGCTTGAGGCGTCCAGTTCATTTGTTACTGAGCTGCTAAGTGCAACAGAAATGGATTTAATAGTTGAGGTTGAGATTAGGCGGCGATCCCTTCATATAAAATACGGAAATAGAGGTGAGGATGAACTCCAAGACGTTCCCCAAAGCACCAGAATCTTTGTTGTCACATGTGACGGAAAAATCCGAGGGCTATAACGCGATCCTCGCTATTGGCAAAAAACTGGTTGCCGAACTCGACCTCGACAATTCCGTAGATACACTTGCTCGCTGGATGGCGCATCATGTCGCCGAGCTCATGCACGCGGCGTATGACGCTGTAGGTGATGACCGTATTGAAAAGCAGGTGCGTGTACGCGATGCTATTTTGGCAATCTGGGCGCATCGTTCCGATCTGCCGATAAACGGGCGACCATTGGACGGTTTCGAGCCGATTTTGAGAACTCTTACTAGTCTTGACCCAGAAAATCAGTTCGCTCGATATAGTTCGCTAACGCGTATGCCACATGACAAAAGCGATGAGTCCGAAGAAACTCGACAATGGCTTCTTTTAGCTAACAGTCTAGATCAAGCTTCGAAGGTTCTAATCGATTTTTGCTTGAGTGCTGCTGCAGAGACGGCGATAGATCAATCGAGAGAGTGGGTCGAGATCGCAAAGGAAGCAGATCTCGATGATAGCGTCGATTTTATTCTGATAAAGCTGCTTGAGGAACGGAGCGACTTGATGAAAGGGGCTGAACCTAATGCTAAGCAGCGGCGTGCTCTTTTGGACCGAAAAAATAAGCTTGAAATAATCATTTCAAGCGCTGTGATGCTAAGGGGCCAGTTAGATGCCCGTCTAGATAGTCTGCCTCCCATAGAAGATGAGGCAGAGGAGTAGCGTGCAGCTTAAAGGTAATACTTAGCACTTGGCTAGGTAAAAAACAGCCATTAAATGATCCGAATGCGACTGCCAGGCTGTAACAGGTCCACTTCAGACTAAAACATGTCGGTTGTGACGGAGCGCTATTGGTCGAAACCTGACGGTTGCGACCGTCGGCTGACGGCCAGAAGCAGCCCCTCAGGACCACCTGTCCGCTTAGCAAAAGCGGCTTCGCCGAAGCTGGCCAGTGGTTTATGAGTGTCTAGAATACTCGGGACGATTCAAACCATGTGATCCGCAAGGCTTGACTGGCTACGGCGAAAATTGCAGGGTGATTTCGCTCATTGTGACATTTTTCCCAAAAAACCGGTTTTGCCTGCTTGGAAGGCCCGATTTTCCTGTGTCGTATAACGGGCGCCAATAAGGTATCGGACCTTGTTTACAAGGAGTATAAATAGCGCTGTGTGACACAAGGCGAAAACGACTATGACCAACACTGCTCTTACCGACCTCCTGAAGCAAAATGGCCCCATGCTTAGCAGCGATTTATCCAAGTTGCTTGAGACAAAGTATGGATTGAATGCTGAGGCAGCCCGGAAACGGGTCGAGCGGGGCAGCCTTGGCGTGAACCGGCTCAACCACATCATCTTCCCGCATCGGGCACGCTTCATTTATCTTCAGGGAGATTATGGATCTCCATATTTCTTCGACAAGCTGATGGCAGCTTTAAAGAAGACAAGGAGCACATACTTTGCGGCGTTAAAGGCTTTGGAGCTTCGGGGCAACATGATGCCTCGAGCACATTTTCTGATCGCCTGCGGCGCGCCCGTTGCTCAGAAAAAGCACATTTCCGCAGAAAGTTTGCTGGAGAGACTGATAAAAGCGACCCTCGTGAAGGAGGTGTTAGTACCAGGTGGGGAACTGTGCGTGGTGAGATGCGATCAGCAACAAATGTTAGATGTGCCATCTGTTTGGGCGAAGATGAAAGGTCGTCTCATCGCTGAAAAGGTGGCACTGCTGGCGGTCAGGGACTGGTCTCGAAATTTGGGGATGGTCAGCTACGACACCGTGGAAACGCGAGAAGATGAGGGCCTGGAAGCATTACCTAAGGTCGGAACGTTCAATTGGGACTTAGCCGGTCCTTCCTATCTGTTTCCGATGCGAGAGTATATTGAGGGCACTTTGAAACCAGGCTTCTTTGTCTGCGATCTCGCGCTCAATGGCATCGTTGGCGTTGATCAACTGGCAGGCTTCGTAAACAAATGCGTCACGTTGCGTAGCCTCAAGAAGGTGGGTAAATGCCTTCAGGTATTCGTCGCTGAAAGGTACTCCGATGAGGCATTCGACCTCCTCAGGGAGAAAGGCATCATACCGGCGACTACCGAAAGTCTTTTTGGTCGCGATGTGGCGCAGGCGCTGAAAAGTCTCTGTACGGTGCTAACCGACACAGCGAAGCTCACCCAGAATTCGGATGCCCTGGACAAGATCTTTAACGACCTCTCTCGGATTGACGGCGCCGCATCAACGTTGCGTGGCAGCTTATTCGAGTTCGCAGTCGCCCAAATCGCAAGGTCCACATTCCTAGGGTATTCCCAAGAGATGAACCGGATCGTCAAAGACAGCATCGGAGCGGAGGCCGAGATCGACGTTTTGGCGCAACGGTCTAATCACGAAGTCGTTTTTATCGAATGCAAAGGCATACACCCGATTAGCACGTTGGGGGATGACGAAGTAGAGAAATGGCTAAGCAGGCGCATTCCAGTAATCAGGGGATTCGTAAAAACACATACGGAATGGGCGAGCACCGCTCACCGATTCGAGCTATGGACCAGCGGCAAGCTCTCTGAAGCTACCCTCGCACTGGTCAATGTCGCGCAGGCGAAGAACCCGAAACTCGATATCCAGATACGTGACGCCGACTACGTGCTTGCTCAAGCCGTGGCCAGTAAAGACGTAGGCTTATTGAAGACCTACAAGCAGCATTTCGTAACGCACCCTATGCGAGAGTTTGAGGAAGCTCAGAAGCGCGAGCAGCGCAAGGCGGAGAAGGCAAGGGCCAGGTTAAATAGACCATCAGTAAAGGCTCCGCCACCTCCGCCTTTAACTCCCCACGCATCGGGTGCATACCAAGAATTCATTAATCCCTAGTCACCGAAGCGGCGAGCGACTCCGTCTACTCTTTCAGCGAGGTGTAGAAATGTCCAAACCCCAGGTTCGCATACAGATGTGGAAGCCATACAGGGAGTTTCTGATCCAGCAGCACCGTTTCTACGTAAACGAAGCCAACACCCGACCTAATGAGCCAGTTCGACAACATCAATGCAGATGCCGATAAGGCAGCAGAGGCATGGCTTGAGCGTCGGAGCGAGCTTTTTGACCCTGATCGGGATGATGAAGGCGCAATCTATGAGGAAGCCGAAGGCGTTGCCATCGAGTTCTATCGACAATTGGATGAAATGCGGGAGCAAACCAGCCTCAGCGTCGTGGCCGGGATGTTCCATGCCTGGGAAAAGAATCTCAAAAAATGGATAACAGATGAACTGCGTCGGTGGGGGCTCGGTTCCCGTGCAGTTGAGGCGGTGTGGGCGGCAGACTTTCCGAAGATAATGGAACTACTAGTGAGTCTAGGCTGGCCGATACAGGGCCAAAGCTACTTGGCAGTCCTGAATCAATGCCGCTGTGTCGTCAACGTCTTCAAGCATGGGGATGGAAAATCCCTTGCTGAGTTAAAGCGTGATTTCCCGAAATACCTGATTGCCCCCATCAATCCGAAGTTCAACCTGCCAGCTACGGAGATCGAATGGCTGAACCACAGCCATTTGCAGGTGACAGAGGCTCAGGTCCAAGAATTCTCCGAGGCTACTATTGAATTCTGGAAGGATGTTCCTGAAAACCTTTACGAACAGGAGGTGGGCGAACTGCCGTCTTGGCTCATGAAAGCTGTTGATCAGGACCGTAAAGCCAGAAACGGTTAAACGATGCGGATTACGCTCGATGCCTGCTCGTAACCCGCTGGTGCACGTGCAGGTCGAAGCGGCTTCGCTGAAGCAGGCCAGGTGGAATTAGGCGTGCTTACCGCCGTCTTTGTCCAACGCCCGGGTCGAAAGCAGCCAGTAGTGAATGACTGCTTTTGGCCGATTCTGTTGAAAAAGTCGGTTTTTCCAGGTCGCCCGCATACTGCCCGTTAAAAACCCCTTTTTTGCGCGTAGCTATGCGAAATCTGAGCCCGAAATCTTCTGTTCAAAGCAAAGATTTCAAACTTAAGCGCGTACTTTTTTGCCGTAGAAACCATGGCCGACTTTTTCAACAGAATCGGCCGATAGCAGCCCCCCAACGCTCACCCAAGAAACACATTCTCCCGATGCCACCTAACCAACCCACCCGGCACAAACCGCTCAGGTAGCGCAATCTCACTTCCCTCAATCCCCACTAGCGCCGACCCAGCAAATGAGTCTGCATGAATCTTCAGTTGATCGCTCACTATCACCGTAAACTCATCCGATAACGCAATAAGCCCTTAGCCGCGGCAGATGCAGATTCCGGCGGTGTTCGTCCGGTCGTTGGTTCAAAAGTCCGGTGCAGGTCATTAATTACCGTCATCGAACCGCCAGAGGTACCTCCGCTTCTGAAAACGAGTTTACGTATGCCTTCAAGCATCGGGGGACTCGGCAGCCGCCTGCTCCGCCGCTTCGCTATCTTCAATCGCCATTACCTCAACGGGATCACGCCTCTGCAATTTCGGCGGTGGCGCCACCCAGGCTCTGAGCTTCTGTCCAACTTCCTGATAAAAATGCGGTACAGCCTTTTCGAGTTCCTCGATGAATACCTTTGCACCGGAGAAGCGCGAGCCTAAATCAGCCATATAAAATACTTCGAAGACGCTCGGCACCACATTGGTCGAAAGCGTTTCAAGTGCGTTCCCATCCGCAAGTAGTTTCCCCAGTGGTGCTTGCGTTTCTTCAGCACGGCCTGGGCGGATGGCTTTGACGTAAAAACCCTCTGCATTAGCCTTGTTGACTTGCTTTATCAGCCAGTTAATCCGAGCCGAACTACGTACCTTGTCTTGCGGTGCGACTAGACGCATAGAGCAGGTTATAGTGCGCTTAATTAAATCTGCAGTTATGTCGAGATCAGCCGCAGCATCAGGTATAGCCAGACAGCAGGTTAGCTTGTGTTCCTTGGCTAAAAGCTCACAGTCGCCCTTGAGCCGAAGAACGGGGTCATTACGGTGGGCTTTGCTGATCTTTTGCTTTACCTGTCTACCAAGCTGGCGACTCATGACAAGGCATAGATCACGTTGCTCCTGGTGCCAACTTGAAACGGTGTTCTCTACCCCCCCTGTGGTCTTGCCCAGCACTGCTCCGCTTTTGACCTTGGCAACGACTTCCTTCCATTCACAGTTCATGCTGCCAAACCGCGTTGCACCGCTGGAGTCATGGCTGAAATAGCGCAGCACTTCTTCGAGGATAAATCGTTGATCTGGTGATGTGATGTCACCCGAATCCAGTAGCAATGTTGCCTGCGTCACAGCGTACATCCAAGACCAATGATAGAGCTCTACGCCTTTCAATAGCGTTTTAGGGAGCTTTACGGGGTGATGATTGGGCAGAGCAACGAACTGGTTGGTGATGGTGATGACCGCATCGATCTTATTTTTCTTGGCTTGCAGCAGATAACGCTTCAACTGCTCCTCACCCACTTCATTGTTACCGACTTTTGCTACGATCAATGCGGACCATTGTTTGCTGCCGGTTACCAACTGCACCAGGCCGTCTGGGCGGTCTTTCTTTGGTATGTCTAGATTGCATTCCAATGCGACTTCAGTCCAGGCTCCCATTCGAGCCCGAGCGCTGACTCGATGCCCCTATGAAGCAAACATTACCTGCCGAAACTCATACACCCCACGCAACGCGGCAAGCAGAATCGAGGCCGCCCCTTTGCTCGCGGTTGGTATCTGCTGCCACCGGTATTAAGCGAGCTACATCTCCATGAATTACGTAATCTGGCCGTTCCATATGCGTTTATCCTTTTTGGTTCTCAATCAAACATTCACGACCCCACGGCACCCTGGATACTTAGAGCACCCCCAAAAAGCGTTCCCTGCATTGGCACCGCGCTTGGCCAGTCGTTTGATCATCGTGCTGCTGCATACCGGGCACGTTGGGTTCTCAGGTATCGGTTGATGGGCTGGTTGGTCAGACTCCGCAGGCTTGGACTCTGGGGGCGTGGCACGATGCTGGGCAAGCCATTGTTTGAGCCGAATTCCATCGATCAGTTGAATGTTGCGGCCGGCAGCAAAGGTTTTTGCGGCGTCGGTGAACTGGCCGGAAGTGACGACGAATCCCCCTGCAGCCCCTTCTGCCGCCATCGCGCCGAAGAACTCACGCACCACCGGCACACCAACCTTCAGTGAGCGCCAGTGTTTGCACTGCACCAAAGACTTTTCTCCACCCTTGCGCAGGATCAGGTCTACGCCACCGTCTGGGCCGCTGCCGCCGGTTTCGGTGACGCTGTAACCCTGACCTCGAAACCCTTCACCGATCAGTTGTTCGAATTGCTGCCAACTGAGGCCATCTATAGTTTTGCCGGGTTGGGTGGCAGCTTTGACGTCTTTAAGCAGTGTTTTACGACGCTGACGCCCGGCAATAGAACCAATCACGCCGAACAGACATACAAGCGGAATGAGGTATCGCCCAATCATGGCGGAGGTGCGCCACAGCTGGCTGAGCATCACGCTCGACATGTCTCCGGGCTTGACGTCAGCGGGAACAACTACAGGACTGTTGGCTATGGGGTTCAGAATCAGCCAGGCGAAAAAACCGATCCCCAGACTGACCCACCAAGGCAAGCGGGAAAGATTATTACCAGATCATCGAAAGTTGAAGTACGTCTACGCGCCATCCATGAGCTCCTGAGAGTGGCCTACTGCCTGTATTTAAAGTAGACCTTCCTTACAATAAAGACCACCGCTGCGTCCCGCAGTCCGAGTCTTGGACACACCCGACACGCTGCTTTATGCTTCGTGCCATCAGGGATGGCGTCATACCGCCACAGCTCAGTTCATCGCTCAGGCGACTCGTACAGCGTTTAGCGCAGTTATTTTTTGTGGGAAAGTGACACCATGAGTGTGACTATGTCCTCCAAAATAAACTGGCTCTGAGCGCAGCAGCGCTGTGCAGACCAACCGCGTGTTTCTGTTCCTGAACCATCAATGCGGGCATCAATGGACCAAACGCCTTGATGAGCCCCGGATGATGATGGGTTCTGGCAAGCGCCAGGTAACCCTGCTGCTCAGAATGCTACCTATAGTTGTTGCCGAGCAGATGATCCATCTTGGTGTTAGCACTAACCTCGTTTATCGTGTCGAACTATTAGATCGTTAAGCATTTCGGTACCGAATTCCAAGGAGACAAGCATGACCACCGCATCAACCCGGGCCGCCGATATTCGCAGTGCGTTGCAGGTCAATCCGAACCTCAAGGGAGCCGCTGAACTCAAGCAGGAGATCGAGCGGCGTATCGGTTTCATCAAGAATACGGTTCGTAGCTCCGGTACGCGGGCGCTGGTGTTGGGGATCAGTGGTGGCGTGGATTCAACCACGGCGGGCAGATTGTGCCAGTTGGCTGTCGAATCTCTGCGGCAGGAAGGCTATGAAGCGACCTTCTATGCCATGCGCCTGCCCTATGGTGTGCAGTTTGATGAACATGATGCACAGGCGGCGCTGGATTTCATCAAGCCGGACCAGGTTCGCACGGTGGATATCAAGGGTTCGGTGGATGCGATGATGACCGACTTTGCCGACGAGCCCGCGGAAGCGGCCAAGCGCGATTTCGCCAAGGGCAACGTCAAGGCCCGTACCCGCATGGTCGCGCAATATACCCTGGCCAATTTCGTTAACGGTCTGGTGGTCGGTACCGATCATGCAGCCGAAGCGGTGATGGGCTTTTTCACCAAGTTTGGCGACGGGGCCTGTGATCTGGCTCCGCTAACGGGACTGGTCAAGAGCCAGGTACGACGTATTGCTGCGGATCTGGGTGCGCCGGCCGGGTTGGTCGGCAAGATACCCACTGCTGATCTCGAAGAGCTGCAGCCCGGCAAGCCGGATGAGGATGCCTACGGGCTGAGCTATGAGCAGATCGATGCCTTCCTGTTGGGAGGCACCGTTGATGATGCGGTCGCCAGCAAGATCATCGAGCGGTATGACATGACAGAGCACAAGCGCCAGCTGCCCCTGGCACCCTGATCATTGCTGCGGCTCGCCGCCCTTAGCCAGATACGGTTCGCATCACCGACAAGGGCATCTGCCGCGCCTCGCGCTGCGGCAGGTGCTGTCACCACTTGGTTTAAAGAGTTATCTGGGCGCCCAGCAGTTTGACGAAGGCGGCTAGCCAAGCGGGATGCGCTGGCCAGGCAGGGGCGGTGACCAGATTGCCCTGAACGTGTGCCTGATCCACCGGAATATCCATATAGGTGCCGCCGGCCAGTTTCACGTCTGGGCCGCAGGCTGGATAAGCACTGCATTCCCGGCCCTGCAGCACGCCTGCCGCTGCGAGCAGCTGCGCGCCATGGCATACCGCGGCGATGGGCTTCTGGGCCTTGTCGAACTGCTGCACAATGTCGATTACACGCTGGTTCAGTCGCAGATACTCTGGCGCCCTGCCGCCGGGTATCACCAGGCCGACATAGTCCTCGACTTTTACCTTGTCGAAATCATAGGTCAACGCGAAGTTATGCCCAGGCTTTTCCGTATAGGTCTGGTCACCTTCAAAGTCATGAATGGCGGTACGCACAGTGTCACCCGCTTTCTTATCGGGGCATACCGCGTCCACCTGATAACCCAGCATGGTCAGTGCCTGGAACGGCACCATGGTTTCATAATCCTCGGTGAAGTCACCGGCCAGCAGCAGTAGTTTCTTGGCGCTCATCTTACGGCCCTCCAGATAGTGAAAAGACCAGCATGCACGGGTTTGCCGACATACGGGTTACAGGCAGCGACTACAATGGGCGCAGCTAGCGCCCCTTCAACGAACCCAATAGCCCGCGCATGATCTGCCTGCCCAGTTGCGTGCCGAAGGCGCGCATGGCGCTGCGCCCGGCTTGCGTGATGAGATCACCCATAACGGATTTCTCTGCGGCCGGGCGCCGGGTTTGCTTGGCTTCGGACTGGCGACGGGTAACCACGGTTTCTTCCGACAGTGCCCGTTCAGCGTTCTGTTGCAGGATCTCATAAGCCGATTCGCGGTCCAGCATCTGGTCAAACACACCCGCCAGCACCGAGCGTTGCACTAGGGTGCTGCGCTCCGGGTCGCTGATGGGCCCCATCTGGCTTGCGGGCGGACGAATCAGCACGCGCTGGACTGGCGTTGGCACGCCCTTGGCATCGAGCACCGACACCAGCGCTTCGCCCACACCCAGTTCGGTAATGACGACCTCGGTATCCAGCCCTGGATTGCTGCGAAAGGTCTGGGCGGCGGTGCGCACCGCTTTTTGATCCTTGGGGGTGAAGGCGCGCAGGGCATGCTGCACCCGGTTGCCCAACTGCCCGAGAATGGATTCAGGCACATCCAGCGGGCTCTGGGTAATGAAATACACCCCGACGCCCTTGGAGCGGATCAGCCGCACGACCTGCTCGATGCGATCAACCAGGCTTTTGGGCGTGTCCTTGAACAGCAGGTGCGCCTCATCGAAGAACAGCACAAAGCGGGGCTTGTCGGCGTCGCCGACTTCCGGCAATTGTTCGAAGAGTTCGGATAACAGCCAGAGCAGAATGCTGGAATAGGCCAGCGGGCTGTCGCGGTACAGGCGCGCCGCATGCAGAATATTGACGACGCCCTGCCCTTGCTGGTTGGTCTGCATGAAGTCATCGAGGGTGACCGCCGGCTCGCCGAACAGTTGATCGCCGCCCAGGCTGTCCAGATTCAGCAGCGCCCGTTGAATGGCGCCGATACTAGCGGGTGAAACATTGCCGTATTTGGGCCCGATCTCGCTCCGATTGTCATTGACGTGACCCAACATGGCGCGCAGGTCCTTGAGATCGAGCAGCAACCAGCCGTTGTCGTCCGCGACCTTGAACACGATCTGCAAGACGCCGGTCTGGGTCTCGTTCAGGTTCAGCAGGCGCGACAGCATGATCGGGCCGAAGTCGGTCATGGTCAGGCGCAGGGGGTGGCCATGTTCGCCGTAGACATCCCAGAATACCGTTGGCGCACCGCTCGGTTGCAGATCATCCAGGCCAACCAGTGCCGCCCGCTGTTGCAGACGCTCGTTCATGACGCCAGGCTTGGCAATTCCGGAAAAATCGCCCTTGATGTCGGGCACCAGCACCGGCACCCCCATCTCCGAAAACGCCTGGGCCATCACCTGCAGGGTAATGGTCTTGCCGGTGCCGGTGGCCCCGGCAATCAGGCCGTGACGATTGGCCATGCGCGGCTCGATGGCAACGCGCTGTTCGCTGTTGGCGCCCAGCAACAGGGGCGGCAGAGTGGTATCGGTCACGGGCATGCTCCAGAGGAAGGATTACCCGAGTGTAAACGGCTTGTCGCGTACAGGTGAAGCCGGAAGTTACTGCCCGGCCAGTCCCGCCGCCCGGCCCCGCGCCGCATGCAGCTTCTTGAAGCTGTCGATCAGCCGTTGATGCCGGTCCAGCCCTTCCAGTTGCATGTTCGTCGGCGTCAGACCATGGAAGCGCACGCTGCCCTCCATCGAGCCGATCACCGCGTCCATGCGTTCGTCACCGAACATCCGGCGGAAGTTGGTTTCGTAGTCGTCCAGCTCCAGCTCGTCGTCCAGTTCGACTTCCAGCACCACGTTCAGCGCCTGGTAGAACAGGCCGCGCTCGACGGTGTTGTCGTTGTACTGCAGGAAGGTTTCGGTCAGTTCCTTGGCTTCTTCGAACTGCTGCAGGGCGAGATGAATGAGGAGTTTCAGCTCCAGAATGGTCAGTTGGCCCCAGACCGTGTTGTCGTCAAACTCGATGCCGATCAGCGTGGTGATGTCGGTATAGTCGTCCAGCTCGCTCTCTTCCAGGCGCTCGACCAGCGCCTGCAGGCTGTCGTCGTCCAGGCGGTGCAGGTTGAGGATATCCTCGCGGAACAGCAGCGCCTTGTTGGTGTTATCCCAGATCAGGTCATCGACCGGATACACCTCCGAATAACCCGGCACCAGGATGCGGCAAGCGGTGGCGCCCAGGTCGTCGAAGACGGCCATGTACACTTCCTTGCCCATGTCTTCGAGGATGCCGAACAGGGTGGCGGCTTCCTCGGCGTTGGCGTTGTCGCCCTGGCTGGAAAAATCCCATTCGACGAAGTCGTAATCCGCCTTGGCGCTGAAGAAGCGCCACGAGACCACGCCGCTGGAGTCGATGAAGTGTTCGACGTAGTTGTTCGGCTCAGTGACCGCCTGGCTTTCGAAGGTCGGCTGGGGCAGGTCATTCAGGCCTTCAAAGCTGCGGCCCTGCAATAGTTCGGTCAGGCTGCGCTCCAACGCGACTTCAAGGCACGGATGGGCGCCGAAGGAGGCGAAGACGCCGCCAGTGCGCGGGTTCATCAGGGTCACACACATCACCGGGAACTGGCCGCCCAGCGAGGCGTCCTTCACCAGCACCGGGAAGCCCTGCTCTTCCAGCCCCTGGATGCCGGCCAGGATCGCGGGGTACTTGGCCAGCACCGCCTGCGGCACGTCCGGCAGGGCCAGTTCACCTTCCAGAATCTCGCGTTTCACCGCCCGTTCGAAGATTTCCGACAGGCACTGCACCTGCGCTTCGGCCAGGGTGTTGCCGGCGCTCATGCCGTTGCTGAGGAACAGGTTCTCGATCAGGTTGGAGGGGAAGTACACCACCTCGCCGTCGGACTGGCGCACATAGGGAATGGAGCAGATGCCGCGCTCGGTATTGCCGGAGTTGGTGTCGTACAGGTGCGAGCCGCGCAACTCGCCCTCGGGGTTGTAGATCGCCAGGCAGTATTCGTCGAGGATCTCCGCCGGCAGCGCATCCTTGCGGCCGGGCTTGAACCAGCGTTCGTTGGGGTAATGCACGAAGGCCGCATTGGCGATGTCCTCGCCCCAGAACTGGTCGTTGTAGAAGAAGTTGCAGTTCAGCCGCTCGATGAATTCGCCCAGGGACGAAGCCAGCGCCGCTTCCTTGGTCGCGCCCTTGCCGTTGGTGAAGCACATCGGCGACTGCGCATCGCGCACGTGCAGCGACCAGACATTGGGCACGATATTGCGCCAGGAGGCGATCTCGATCTTCATGCCCAGCCCGGCCAGGATGCCCGACATGTTGGCGATGGTCTGCTCCAGCGGCAGATCCTTGCCCAGGATGCAGGTGCCCTCGTCCGTTGCAGTGGCCGGCAGCAACAACGCCTGGGCGTCGGCATCCAAGTTATCCACTTCTTCAATCACGAACTCCGGCCCGGTCTGCACCACTTTCTTCACCGTGCACCGCTCGATGGAGCGCAGGATACCCTGGCGGTCCTTGGCGGAAATGTCGGCGGGCAACTCGACCTGGATCTTGAAGATCTGCTTGTAGCGGTTCTCCGGGTCGACGATGTTGTTCTGCGACAGGCGGATATTGTCGGTGGGAATATTGCGGGTGTTGCAGTACAGCTTCACAAAATATGCCGCGCACAGCGCCGATGAAGCCAGGAAGTAATCAAAGGGCCCCGGTGCCGAACCATCACCCTTGTAGCGGATGGGTTGATCGGCCACCACGGTGAAGTCATCGAACTTCGCTTCGAGGCGAAGGTTGTCGAGAAAGTTGACCTTGATTTCCATGGGGGCGATTACCGGGTTGTGGGCGGGGCGAAGAGGCCGCCATTATCCGGGTTTTGCGCGGGAAGTCATGTGCTGAGCGCCCGGATAGGGCACCGTTTATCGAGGAGAGCGCCTGCAGCAGCCGTCCCTGGCCGCTCGCGCAAAGATACTGATTACATGCGCTGATTCAGCCCCATGTCCCAGAAATCGATTTCAAGGCGAGTGGCGGCGCTGAAGATGCGCACCAGTTGTTCGAAACGACGCGGCGAGACGTCGGCCAGCTCGCGGTTCAGCCAGTCGATTTCCGCTGCGGTGGCGCTCTGGAATTCGTCGCTTTCGTACATGGCGATCCAGGCGTCGTAGGGGTTCTGCTCGCCGCGCAGGGTTTCGCTGCGGCTGTTCAGCCACTGGGCGATCTGACCGTAGCCCACCAGACAGGGGGCCAGCGCCACGTGCAGGTCGAGCAAGTCACCGCGGTTACCGGTGTCCAGCACGTAGCGGGTGTAGGCCATGGTGGCGCGGGCTTCGGGCAGTGCCTGCAGTTCCTGTTCCGAGATGCCCCATTCGCGGCAGTACTGGATGTGCAGACCCAGTTCCAGATCCACAATCGCTTCCAGCCCGGCCTTGGCCTGGCGCAGATCCTCCAGCGTCGGGCTCTTGTAGGCGGCCAGCGCGAAGGCGCGGGCGAACTGGATAAGGAACAGATAATCCTGTTTCAGGTAATGACGAAACGCATCCGCCGCCAGCGTGCCGTCACCCAATTGCCGCACGAAGTCATGCTGGATGTAGGCATCCCACTCGCTCTGGCAGGCTTGCTGCAGCTGCGTGAAATTGAAAGCCATGGTGTTATCTCACTGATTTAGAAGAGTTTATTGGTGGCAAATCCCTAGAAATACCTGACCAACGCCGCTGCCACTATGCCAGCAGCGATGGCTGGCAAGGGTTTCCGGAACAACAGCATCAGGGTTGCGGTGGTCAGCAACGCCAGCCGGGCACCATTGTCCCCACTGACCGCCATGGGCGCGAGCAGTGCCACCAGTACCGATCCAGACATGGCCTCAATGAACCGCGTCACCCGGTCACTGATGGGCACGAAGGACATGACATACACCCCACCCCAGCGGGTTGCCAGTGTCACCACGGCCATGACCACAACGATGACCATTGCCCCGCTGCCTGTCGTGCTGACGGTCAGCATTTCCCGCCCCCACGGATCATTCCTGCCAAGCCTCCCGCCAGCGCGCCCACCACAACATGGCTGTTTTCCGGCAGATACCAATACGCCAACAGTGAAGCGATGGCAGCGATGCTCCAGATGACCAGCATCCGCAGGTTCCTTTCGCCGCCCACCACCATTGCCAACAGGAAGCAGCCCATGACCATATCCAGCCCCAGGCTCGCCGGATCACTGATCGCGTTGCCGAAATGAATGCCAAGCCAGGTGCCGACTATCCAGAACGACCAAAGCGCCAGGCCACCACCCAACAACACTCCCAACCCCGGCTGGCCGCGATTGAACGCCTGCATGGACATGGCCCAGTTGGCATCGGATGCAGTCAACATCACGCCATAGCGCTGCGGCACTGGCAGTTGGCGCAACCAGGGATATAAGGTGGCTCCCATCAGCAGGTGCCGGGCGTTGATAGCGAACACCGTGAGCATCATGGTGAACAGCGGCATCTCCGCGCCCCACAGATCCAGCACCGCAAACTGCGAGGCGCCGGCAAACACCAGCGTGCTCATGCCCATGATGGTCGACTCACTCAACCCGACCTGCGCCGCAGCCAGACCGAAAGCAGCGCCGAAGACAATAACGAACAGGGAAATCGGCGCCAGTTGCTTGAAGCCCGACCAGACCAATGACCTATCGAGTTGATGGAGTTCAGTACTCGCCTTTACCAATTCATAGCCCTCGAGCCGGCTTAACGGAACACTAGAGTGTACCAGCCATTCGATAGGCAAATAGTAGAGTACCGCGGATGACTCGCCGGTTCAGGAATCATAGGGCGTCATGATCGCCCTCATGTACTTTCCACCGCCACCTCAGGCTCCTCGGGGCGACGCGCATACCGCTCGGCCAGCACCGCGCAGACCATCAGCTGGATCTGGTGAAAGATCATCAGCGGCAGGATCATCGCGCCCATACTCCCGCCGGCGAACAAGACCTGGGCCATGGGCACGCCAGTGGCCAGGCTCTTTTTCGAGCCGGCGAACAGGATGGTAATGCGATCCTCGGTATTGAAGCCCATGCGCCGGGCCAGCTGCTCAACCAGTACCAGAACCAGAGCCAGCAAGATGCAGCAGGCCAGCACCAGCCCGCCCAGTTGCAACAGCGGGATACTGTGCCACAAGCCCTCCACTACTGCTGCGCTGAATGCGCCATAAACCACCAGCAGGATGGAGCCCTGGTCCACGTTCTTCAGCCAGATCTTGTTCTGTTCAATCCACTGACCGATCCAGCGGCGGGCAATCTGGCCAGCGATGAAGGGTAGCAGCAACTGCACGGTAATCTGGCCGATTGCTCCCAGCGTATCGCCACTGCCAGCCTCAGCCCCCATCAGCAGCATGACCAGCAGCGGCGTGACGAAGATGCCCAGCAGGCTGGACGTCGCAGCGCTGCACACTGCCGCCGCGACGTTGCCCCGCGCCAGCGAGGTGAAGGCGATGGCGGACTGCACGGTCGCCGGCAGCGCGCAGAGAAACAGCATGCCGAGATACAGCTCATGGCCCATCATTGGCGCCAGCACCGGCTTGAGCGCCAGGCCAAGCAGCGGGAACAGCACAAAGGTGCAGCCAAATACCACCAGATGCAGGCGCCAATGGGTGGCACCGGCCCAGATGGCCTCACGCGACAACTTGGCGCCATGCATGAAGAACAGCAGGGCAATGGCCAGGTTGGTCACCCAGCCAAATACGACGGCCACGTGATCACGTACCGGCAGCAGACTGGCTGCCGCCATTACGGCGATCAGGCAGAGGGTGAAGTTGTCGGGCATGAAACGAGGACGGGCCATGGCGTCGATCTCCTGGGCAACGGAACGGCTTGCACTGATGAACGCATGAGTCTACTGTCGGGCAGACTTTCTGACTAACGCAATCAGGGCCATCAATGTCGAGAAACGGACAAAGCAGTCCCGTACATCGTCCGGTACCAAAGCTCCCCCACCTGCCCCGGCCGTTGTATGCACGGGTCGAATCACTGGCGCGGCCGGCTGCCACGGACTGGCACAGCCACCCCTGGGCGCAATTGTCCTATGCCACCCAAGGCGTGCTCTCGGTGCACACCCAGACCGGGCGCTTTCTCGCGCCGCCGCAGCGGGCGATCCTGGTGCCGCCGGATATGCCACATGCGGTGCTCAGTTCGCCGCGCACCGAAATGCGCAGCCTGTATCTGGAGCCCCAGGTAGTCGGTTGGGCTGAAGAACACTGCCTGGTATTGGAGATCACTCCGCTGCTGCGTGAGCTGATCAGCGCCTTCGGCCAGGTGCCTGCCGAGTATGCGCTCGATGGGGCGGACGCTCGCTTAGTGGATGTCTTGCTCGATCAGCTGCGAGTGGCCCCGCGCACCGGCCTGTTCCTGCCTTGGCCTGGCGATCCCCGGCTGCAGGCGCCCTGCGAGCAGCTCTATCAAAGCCCCGAGCATAGCGTCAGCTTGCAGCAGTGGAGCCGGGAGTTGGGTATATCGGAAAAGACCCTGTCGCGGATATTCCTGCGCGAGACCGGCATCGGCTTTCGCGCCTGGTATCAGCGCCTGCGTCTGTTGCACGCCCTGCCGCTGCTGGATCAGGGCCAGAGCGTGACCGACGTGGCGCTCGCCTGCGGCTACGATTCCACCTCGGCCTTCATTGCGGCGTTCCGCCAGCAGTTGGGAATTACTCCCGGTGCGCTGGCGGGCAGGGTCGGCCAGATCGCTGAATTGGCGCCAGCTGACTAAGAGCGAGTCAGCCGGGGTCGAGACTACAACGGGCCATCAGGCGGACCAGCGTCCGTTCAAATCGCCTCCAGCTTGGCATAGGCCACCATCAGCCATTTGCTGCCTTCATCGTCGAAATTCACCTGAATGCGCGCTTGGGCGCCATGTCCTTCGTAGTTGAGGACCACGCCTTCGCCGAATAGCGAGTGCATGACCCGCTGGCCCAGGGCGAAGCCGGTGCTCTCGGAGGCTTCCTGGGTGAACATGCTGCCCTTGCCCTTGCCGGGGCCGAAAGGTCGGCTGACCGTATTGCCCAAGCGTACTTCACGGATCAGCTCGGCGGGGACTTCACGGACGAAGCGCGAGACCTTGTTGAAGGTTTCGCTGCCGTACAGCCGGCGGGTTTCTGCCCAGGTGATGATCAGTTGCTGCATCGCCCGGGTGATGCCCACATAGGCCAGGCGGCGTTCCTCTTCCAGCCGGCCCGGCTCTTCCAGGCTCATCTTGTGCGGAAACAACCCCTCCTCCACACCAGCGAGGAACACCAGCGGGAACTCGAGGCCCTTGGCGCTGTGCAGGGTCATCAGCTGGACGCTGTCCTCGAAACGATCGGCCTGGGTTTCGCCGGCTTCCAGCGAGGCATGGGCGAGGAAGGCCAGCAGCGTGTCGCCCTCTTCTTCCTCGTCGGCCATGTCGTTCTCGAAGGCGCGGGCGGCGGAGACCAGTTCTTCCAGGTTTTCCACCCGAGCCTGGGCCTTTTCGCCCTTTTCCTTTTCGTGGAAGGCCAGCAGGCCGCTGTGTTCTATGACCTGCTGGGCCATGCTGTACAGCGGCACGCCTTCGACACGTTCGGCCAGTTGTTCGATCAGCTGCATGAAGGTCTGCACCGCGTTGGCGGCACGCCCCGGCAGGCCCTTGTTGTCGAGCAGGTCACAGCCGGCCTGCCATAGCGATACATCCTGCTGGCGGGCGTGCTGGCGCAGGGTTTCCAGGGTCTTGTCGCCGATGCCGCGGGTGGGAACATTGATGATGCGCTCCAGCGCACCGTCATCCCCGCGGTTGGCAATCAGACGCATGTAGGCCATGGCGTTCTTGATCTCGGCGCGCTCGAAGAAGCGCTGGCCGCCATAGATGCGATAGGGGATCGCAGCGCGCAGCAGGGCCTCTTCCAATACCCGGGACTGGGCGTTGGAGCGGTACAGGATGGCGATCTCGCTGCGCGCCATGCCTTCGCTGACGGCCTCGCTGATGCGGTCGACGATGAACCGCGCTTCGTCCTGTTCGTTGAAACCGGCATACAGGGAAATCGGCTCGCCGTCGTTGCCGTCGGTCCACAACTCCTTGCCCATGCGGCCGGCGTTGTTGGTGATCAGCGCGTTGGCGGCCTTGAGGATGGTGGCGGTGGAGCGGTAGTTCTGCTCCAGGCGGATCAGCTCGGCGGTCGGGTAATCCTGCTGGAACTGCTGGATGTTCTCGATCCGCGCGCCACGCCAGCCATAGATCGACTGGTCGTCGTCACCCACCACCATCAGGCTCGGATTGTTGCCGGCGATCAGCCGCAGCCAGGCATATTGCACGGCGTTGGTGTCCTGGAATTCATCCACCAGCATGTGTCGGAAGCGCGCCTGGTACTGTTCGCGCAGCGCCTGATTGTCGCGCCACAGCTCCAGTGAGCGCAGCAGCAATTCGGCAAAATCCACCACGCCGGCGCGGGCGCAGGCCTGTTCATAGGCGGTATAGATGCGCAGCATGGTGGTCAGAAACAGGTCGCCAGCAGCCTGGATATGCTGCGGACGCAGGCCTTCGTCCTTCTGCCCGTTGATCCACCATTGCGCCTGGCGTGGCGCCCACTGGTTCTCATCCAGCCCCAGCTCGCGGACCACCCGCTTGACCACCCGCAGCTGGTCATCGCTGTCGAGAATCTGGAACTGCTCGGCCAACCCCGCCTCGCGCCAGTGGGCGCGCAGCAGGCGGTGCGCCAGCCCGTGGAAGGTGCCGACCCACATGCCCTGGGGCGATATGCCGAGCAGCTGCTCGATACGCTGGCGCATCTCGGCCGCGGCTTTGTTGGTGAAGGTGACCGACAGAATGCTCCAGGGCGAGGCCTTTTCGACCTCCACCAGCCAGGCGATACGGTGTACCAGCACACGGGTCTTGCCGGAACCGGCGCCCGCCAGCACCAGTTGTTGACCAGTGGCGGCGGTAACGGCCTGGCGCTGGGCGTCGTTGAGAGAATTGAGCAAATGAGAGATATCCATCGCAGCATTCTACCGTGCCGGCGCCGGGGTCGGAAGGAAGACTGCCGGAGCCATTTGGGTAATCGTCCGAATTGTCTCAAAGGGGTCTGTGCCGAATGGGATACGCTGGTGTATGGTTTGCCAAATGGATTGCAGTCACATGGAAGCGTCATGACAGTAGACCCGACCCGGCGCCGTGGATGCGCCCCAGCATGACCGGTAGTGAAAAGGACCTCAGTACGGCGGCTGTTCGCCAACAGTTGCGCCAGCTTGATCTTTTGTTCGAATGCGCCCGGCTGCCGCAATGGCTGGTCATGCTGGCCGCCTGCGCTGTCAGCCTATTGATCTGGCAGGATGGATCGCAGCCGCTGGTGCTCGGCTGGCTGATGGTGATCTGCATGCTGACGCTGCTGCGAATTCGCGTGGCGCGCTGTTACCGGCACAGCTCGCCAGAGCAACGTCTGCGGCCGCGGTGGTCCGCGTTGTTCTATCTCGGCAATGCCTTCTCCGGGCTGGCCATGGGCCTGGTGCATATCTTGCTGGTGCCGGTTGATACCTTCGCCGTGCAATCAGCAGCCTACGCCGTGACCACCGGCGTGATCCTCTGCGTCAGCATCATCTACGCGCACCGCTTCAGTGCTTTTTTCAGCTTCGCCCTGCCCAGTTGGTTGCCGCCGACCCTGTTCCTTCTGCTGCAGGACGACCCCACCAGTCCGTATTGGGGTCTGATGGGAACCACGCTGTTTTGTTGCATGTTGCTGGCAGCGGCGTTCATCAACCGCTCGGCCAGGCGTTCCCTGCAAAGCGACATCCATAACGAGGCGCTGCTGCACCGACTGAATGAGGCCCACCAACAAGCCGAAGCGCTGAACATCCAGCTGACCGGTGAAATCCAGCATCGCCGCCAGGCCGAACAGCAATTGCGGAACAGCCATGACGCACTGGAGCATCGCGTCGCCCAACGCACCACTGAGCTGCAGCAGACCCAGGCGCGACTGAGCATGGCACTGGAGGCCAGCGCCCTGGGATTATGGGACTGGGATCTGCGCACCGATGAGGTTCACCACTCCCACCTGCAGGAAATTTTTGGCCTGCCGGATACCCGCCTCACCATGCAGGGCGGGCTCAAGCCGCGGGTACATCCAGAGGATGTGGAGCGCGTACGCGCTGCGTTGATTGCCCATTTCAAGCACGCCACACCCTATTGCGTGGAATACCGGGTGAAACACCAGGCTGGCCATTGGGTCTGGGTCGAGGATAACGGCCGCGCCGTCGAGCGCGACAGTGCCCGGCGCGCATTGCGCATGATCGGCACCCGCCGCGACATCACCTCGCGCCGGCAGCACCATGAGCAGGAGCGCTTGGCCGCCACTGTGTTCGAGGCCACGTCGGATGGGATTTTCGTACTTGACCCACAGCGCCGCATCCTGGCGGTGAATCAGGCCTTCAGTGTAATCACCGGTTACGCCGCGAATGACGTGGTCGGCAAGGCTCTCACCTCCGCCAGCACCAATCCTGACACGCTGGCCACCTATGCGCGCATGCGCACAACCTTGCTCAGCCATGATCGTTGGGAAGGCGAGGTGCAAGAACAGCGACGCAGCGGTGAACGCTATCTGCAGTGGTTACAACTGACCGTGGTACGCAACGGCGCTGGCGATATCACCCACTATGTCGGCTTCTTCGCCGACCGCACCATTAACCGCCAGACCGAGGAACAACTGCGCTATCTGGCCAACCATGATTCATTGACCCAACTGGCCAATCGCGGCCTATTCACCCGGACCCTGGCAGAGGCCACGGGTCAGGCCCGTACTCAAGGCACAGGCCTGGCGCTGCTGCATATCGACCTGGATCGTTTCAAGAACATCAATGAGACCCTGGGCCATGCGCAGGCCGACGCCCTGTTGCGGCAGGTGGCCGACCGGCTGAGCGCGACCCTGTCCGATGCCCTCGTTCTGGCGCGATTTTCAGCCGATGAGTTCGTCGTTGTGCAGCAAGATATGACTGACAATGCCCTGGAGCAGCTGGCGAGCCGGTTGCTGCAGATACTCGGCGAGCCGATCCGGCTCGGTGACAACGACCTGATCATTTCCGCTTCCATTGGCATCAGCCTGTTCCCTGGCGAGGCGCGCAACAGCCTGCAGCTGATCAACCAGGCCAATCAGGCGATGCAGCATGCCAAGCATCTTGGCGGCAATGGTTTCCAGTTCTATTCAGCACAGTTACCAACGCGCAGCACCGACCGTCTTCATCTGGAAAGCGACCTGCGCAAGGCGCTGACCGATGATCAGCTGCAGGTGCACTACCAGCCCAAGCTGCATCTGGCTTCCAACAGTATCAACAGTGCCGAAGCGCTGGTGCGCTGGCAGCACCCCACTCGCGGCATGCTGCTGCCCGGCGAGTTCATCGCCATCGCCGAAGAAACCGGATTGATCTTGCCACTAGGCGAAAAGGTACTGCGCCGGGCCTGTATCCAGGCCAGCCAGTGGCTGCATACAGGCCCCCTGGCCGTGCGGGTGGCGGTGAATCTATCGGTGCAGCAACTACGCCAGCCGCACTTCGCCGCCCTGGTTGCGGACATCCTGACGGACACCGGTTTGCCCAGCCACCTGCTGGAACTCGAATTGACCGAAAGCATGTTGCTGGAACACAGCGATAGCGTGGCAGACAACCTGGCGGCCCTGCGCCAGCTGGGGGTGGAATTGGCGGTGGATGACTTCGGCACCGGCTATTCCTCGCTGGCCTACCTCAAGCGCTTCCCGATCCGCTGCTTGAAAATTGATCGGGCCTTTATCTGCGAACTGGACGAGCAGCCCGGCGATACGGCCATTGTCCGGGCTATTATCGCCATGGCCCACAGTATGCATATGAGCGTGGTGGCCGAAGGTGTGGAGCAGGAGAGCCAGTTGGCCTTCCTACGCAGCCAGGGCTGTGATGAGGTGCAGGGTTACCTGATCAGCAAACCGCTGCCCACCGATGCCTTCACTCGGCTGCTGCAACAGCAGCAGTCTCAGGCGGACACCCCGAGCCAGCCCAGCGAAACGCTTTCCTAGCGCTCATCAGACCAGACATGCCCGGTGCGCTCCAGCAGGCTGTCCGCGGCTTCCGGGCCCCAGCTGCCGGCGGCGTAGCGCTTGGGCGAACGGTAGACTTCGCGCCAGCCGCGAATGATCGGGTCGACCCAGCGCCATGCCGCCTCGATCTCGTCACGGCGCATGAACAGGGTGGCGTCGCCCTGGATCACGTCCAGCAGCAGTCGCTCGTAGGCATCCCAGCGACGACGTTGGAAGGCTTCGTCGAAATGCAGGTCAAGATCCACTTCCTGCAACGCCATGCCCCGCCCCGGTGACTTGGCCATCAGCGACAGGCTGATGCTTTCATCGGGCTGCAGACGAATCACCAGGCGGTTGCCCACCGGGGTGTCGTTGCCGGGAAACAGTCGGTGCGGGACCGATTTGAACTGGATGACAATTTCCGATTTGCGCTGCGCCAGGGATTTGCCGGTGCGCAGATAGAAAGGCACGCCGGCCCAGCGCCAGTTATCAATTTCGGCCTTGAGCGCCACATAGGTTTCGGTATTGCTGTCGTGGTCGACGCTTTTCTCGAAGTAGTAGGCCGGCAGCTGTTCGCCGGCACGCTTGCCCTTGGAGTATTGACCGCGCACGGTCTGATCCTGCACATCCATACCGGTGATCGGCCGCAGGGCTTCGAGGATCTTGAGCTTTTCGTTCCGCACCGCTTCGGGTTCGAAGTGCACCGGCGCTTCCATAGCCACCAGGCACAACAGCTGCAGCAGATGGTTTTGCACCATGTCGCGCATGGCGCCGGCATGATCGTAGTAGGCGCCGCGGTTTTCCACTCCGACGGTTTCCAGCACGCTGATCTGCACGTGGTCGATATGGCCATTGCGCCACAGCGGCTCGAACAGCGCATTGCCGAAGCGCAGCGCCAGCAGGTTCTGCACTGCTTCCTTGCCAAGAAAGTGATCGATGCGAAAGACCCGTGACTCGTCGAACACGCTGCCGATCCGGTCGTTGATCTGGTTGGCGGTCTTGAGGCTGTCGCCCAGGGGCTTTTCCAGCACGATGCGGGCTTCGGCATTCACCAGCCCGGCCGATTCCAGGTGCAGGGCCGTGGGTGCGAACAGGTCGGGCAGTGTGGCCAGGTAGAACACCCGCACCCGGCCCGGCTGCTCGCCCAGATGCCGGGCCAGCCGGGCGAATTCAACCCGCTGGCTGACGTCCAGGGTCAGGTAGTCGAGACGCTCGGCAAACCCATCCCAGGTGGCCTCATCGAAGTCGGCCTTGGCCACGTGCTGGCTGACATGCCGGCGCACCAGTTTCCGGTAACTGTCCCCTTCATGCCGGGCGCGGGCCAGCGACAGGATGCGGGTATCGGGATGCAGATGACGATCACGATGCAGGTAGAACAGGGCCGGCAGCAGCTTGCGCATGGCCAGATCCCCGGTGCCGCCGAATACCACGATGTCGCAGGCTTTGCCATATCGCGCTGACACTATTGTTCTCCTCGGAAAAGCGGCCGGAGGGTTTTTGTAGTATAACTACACGACACTACGACTCCCGTACCGCAGACTATCATGAAGCTCACGTGAACTTGCTCCAACACATTGCCGGTAACCGCCAGATTCTCCGAAAATCGGAGCTGAAGGTCGCCGACCACGTCCTCACCAACGCCGCCCAGGTGATGCATTCGTCCATGGCCGACCTGGCCCGCGAAGTAGGCGTCAGCGAGCCCACCATAGTGCGCTTCTGCCGGGCCATCGGTTGCACCGGTTTCCAGGACCTGAAACTCAAGCTGGCGCAGAGCCTCGCGGCGGGCGCCAGCTTCGGGCAGTTCTCGATCAATGAGGACGACAGCGTCGATGAGCTGTCGCACAAGATCTTCGATACCACCCTGGCAACCTTGATGGATGTGCGCGAACGTCTGGATGCCGATGCCATGGAACAGGCCATTCTGGCCATGGCCGACGCCCGCCGCGTGGAGTTCTACGGCTTCGGCGCCTCCGGTGCGGTGGCCAGTGATGCCCAGCACAAGTTCTTCCGTCTGCAGGTGTCCACCGCAGCCTATTCCGACCCGCACATGCAGGCCATGTCCGCCGTGACGCTGGGCCCCTATGATGTCGCCGTGGCCATCTCCCAGACCGGGCGCACCAAGGATTTACTGCACTCGGCCACCTTGGTAGTGGAGGCCGGTGCCACCTTGATCAGTCTATGCCCCAGCCACACGCCGCTGGCCGAGCTGGCACGCATTCACATCCCCATCGATGTCATTGAAGATACCGATATCTACACCCCACTGTCATCCCGTATCGCCCATCTGGTGGTGATCGATGTACTGGCCATGGGTATGGCCATGCGCCGCGGACCAGAGCTGGTCAATCACCTCAAAAGCGTGAAGCGGAGCTTGCGCGGGTTGCGGCTGTCCAACAAGGGCAGCCAACGGAATACCGATACGCAGGAGTGAGCCGATGCGCAAAGTCTCTCGTGGCCCGAACCCCACCGAGCATGACGCCTCGCCCGTTCATTCCCGACCCTGGCAGCGGCTGCGCTTCGCTGATCATCTGGTGCCTCGCCCGCCAGTGTCAGGTATCAATGTCCGCTGCCGCCTGCAGCATTTCGCCATTGTGACTTACGCTGTTGCGGCGGACCGTTTGCGCCAGCTGATACCGCCCCGCTTCATGCTCGATAGCGTAATAATCGACGGCAAGGAACGCGGGCTGGTCTCTGCAGTACCCTTCGTCAATGTCGATTTCACCCTGGCGGCTTATCCTTTCCCACGCCTGCGCATGGGCCAGACCGACTATCGCACCTATATCATCGACCGCCTGACCGGGGAGCGTGCCGTCTGGTTCTTCGGTACCACCCTGGATTCCTGGACGCTGCCCCTACCCCGGCACGTCTGGCAACAGCCCTGGCATCACGGCTCCCTACGTTTCGATTGCGCGCTCGATGCCAGCGGCAGTCGTTACCAGCGTTATCGCCTGCATACCGCATCGGCCGGAGCCAGCGTCGAACTCAGCCTGACCCAGCAGGAAGTGCCGGAAGCCGACTACCCCGGCTTCGCCGATGCGGAGACCGCACTGGTCTACCTGACCCACCCGCTGGTGGGTTTCTTCCATCGCCGGCGGGACGGCCATATCGGCGCCTATCGCGTGTGGCACGATCAGTTGCAAGTGCAGCCCGGGCGCCTGGTGAATGCGCGCTTTGAACTCTTTACCCGGATGGGGCTGCTTTCGGTCGCCGAGCAGCAGTACCCGCACAGCGTGCTGATGCAACCGATCAATGATTTTATCGTATACCTGCCGCCAACCCGTCTTGAGCCCGAGTGAGGCATAATGGCCCGCCTTGCCTATTCATCAGGAGCCGCACATGCCCGTCGCCATGGCCCGCCATATTCTGGTCAAGACCGAAGCCGAAGCTGCACAACTGAAACAGCGTATCGCTGCCGGCGAGGCATTCGATGTGCTGGCGAAAAAACACTCTACCTGCCCCTCGAAGAAACGCGGCGGCGACCTTGGCGAAGTGCGCCCCGGCCAGATGGTGCGGGCTGTCGATCAGATCATCTTCAAAAAGCCGCTGAAAGTCGTGCATGGCCCGGTGAAGACGCAGTTCGGCTGGCATCTGGTGCAGGTTTTCTACCGCGACTGAATACCGCACCCCGCCGCGCTGCAAACCCCGGAATACCGTCTATGCTTGTAGGGACATTTTTCAATAATGACCCAACAAGGCAACGTACCCGGGGGCAGCATGCAACTGAAGAATCTCTACAAACCCGTGCGCATCGCGAGTTTCGTGGTCCTCGCGCTGATGGTGGTTTCCGCTCTGTATGCCTTCACCATGACCGTCCTGCACTGGACGGGTATCAACGTCTGACGAGGCGCGATCATGAACAACAGGCAAGCCAGGATCTTTGCATGGGGCTCGACCATCGCCGCCGCGGTGCTGTTCCTCGGGCTGACACTCGACAGTCATCGCCAGTTTCCCGAACTCACCAATGCCGACACCATTACCCCGCAGGTGACCCACGGCAAGGATGTGTGGCACAAGTACAACTGCATCAACTGCCACACCCTGTTCGGTGAAGGTGCCTATTACGCACCGGATCTGACCAAGATCACCCAGCACCGCGGCGAGGCCTATCTGCAGGCCTACATGCGCGATCCCAGCGCGTTCTACGATGAACAGACCCACCGGCGGCTGATGCCGCAGCAGAACCTGAGCGAAGAAGAAATCACCGACCTGATCCAGTTCCTCGACTGGGTCGCCAACGTCGACAACCAGGACTGGCCGCCACGGCCGATTCTGGTCACCGGCGGCTTCACCGCGGTGGCGGGCTCCGGGGGCGCCGGGCAGGCGGCTGAGGTGCAGAGCGGCTCGACCTCGGTGGGAGTGCGTCCGGTGGATGCCGATGATGACATCCGCGCGCTGGGTGAGAACGTGTTCCGCACCGCCGTACCCGGCTGCGTGGCGTGCCACTCGCTGACGCCCGGTGCCGATGGTGCCGGCCCCAGCCTGGCGGGTGTGGCCACCCGCGCCGAGTTGCTGGTGGGCGAAGCCGACTACAGCGGCCAGGCCAGCGATATCGAGGGTTATCTGCGCGAATCCATCCTCGAGCCCAGCGCACATCTGAGCACCGGCGGCATGTACTCGGCCAACGGCGTGTCATTCATGCCCGATACCTATGGCAACAGCCTGAGCGAAGAACAGATAGAGCAGCTGGTTGCCTTCCTTGCCACGCTCAAATGACCCCTGCGGACGGAGAACAACAATGCGCTACAAGTCACAGTCAGTCGCCTATTGGTACTTCGCAGTGGCCATGGTGCTGTTCGGCCTGCAACTGGTGTTCGGTCTGCTGTCGGCCACCAAGTACCTGGGACCCGACCCGCTGCTGTACATCCTGCCCTTTGACGTTACCAAGGTCATTCACACCAACCTGCTGATCGTCTGGGTACTGACCGGATTCATGGGGGCGACCTACTGGTTGATCCCCGATGAATCGCGCACCGAGTTGCACAGCGTCAAGCTGGCTTATATCCAATTGATCCTGTGGACGCTGATGGGCGTGACCGCGATCATCGGCTACCTGTTTCGCTACGGCACCGGCAACAAGCTGCTGGAACAGCCGCTGCCGCACAAGCTGGTCATCGTGGTGTGCATGCTGATCTTCATCTACAACATCGGCATGACGATCAGGAAATCCGGGCGTTTCACCACCACCGAGGGGGTGCTGCTGCTCGGCATCGTCAGCTCCGCCGTGCTGTTCGTTCCGGCGCTGCTGCACTACGAGAACTACACGGTGTCGATCTTCTACCGCTGGTGGACCATCCACCTGTGGGTAGAGGGTGTATGGATGATGATCATGGGCGCGTTCCTCGCCTACCTGCTGATCCGCCTGTCCGGTGCCGACCGCGAGGTCATGGAGAAGTGGTTGTATGTGATCGTCGGGCTGGTCTTCCTGGCCGGGATCCTGGGTACCGCGCACCACTATTACTGGGTGGGCGTGCCCTATTACTGGCTGCCGATCGGCGGTTTCTTCAGCGCGCTGGAGCCGCTGGCGATCGTCGGCATGGCGATGTATGCCTATGGCGCCATGCGCCGTGCGGGGCTATCGCACCCCAACGTACTGGCGCTGCACTGGACCTTGGGCAGCACCATCTTCACCCTGTTCGGCGCGGGCCTGCTGGGGCTGGCCCATACCTGGCCGAGCATCAACAAGTGGACCCACGGCACCCTGATCACCGCCATGCATGGCCATGCCGCCTTCTACGGCGCCTACGCGATGATCACCCTGGCGATGATCAGTTATGCCCTGCCATCGCTGACCCACGGCCGCCCGGAAAAGGGCAGCAGCATCGGCTACTGGTCCTTCTGGTTGCAGCTGGGCGGCATGTTCGGCATGACCATCTCCTTTGCCACCGCCGGCATCGGCCAGGTGTACCTGGAGCGGATCATGGGCATGGGTTATCTGGATGCGCAGCTGAAGATCCAGATCCACTTCGTCATGCTGATCATCTGCGGAAGCATCTTCGCCACCGGGGTCGGGTTGTTCATCTTCGACTTCTTCCGCTACCGACCGCGCTTCGAGGTTACCGAGCCGGAGGTGAGGGATAACGAGGTTGCCGTTGGGCGCGTGGTCTGATGAACGCAGGAGTGGGCGATTCCATAGTGCCGTGCAATGTTAATGTGGGAGAGGATGTTTGATGGCAGTTGATGAAGCCGTACGCGGCCAGGTCAATGTCCGCGAGGCGCCCTGGTATCACCCGACCGGCAACGAGGTGGCGCTGTTCGAACAATGCCATGCCCGGGGGCTGGCGGTGATGCTCAAAGGGCCGACCGGTTGCGGCAAGACCCGCTTTATCGAGCACATGGCCTGGAAACTGGGCCGGCCACTGATCACCATTCCCTGCCACGACGACCTGGCGGCCAGCGATCTGATCGGCCGCTTCCTGATCCAGCACAACGGTACCGTCTGGCAGGATGGACCGCTGACGCGGGCGGTGCGCGAAGGTGCCATCTGCTATCTGGATGAGGTCGTGGAAGCCCGGCAGGACACCGTGGTGGTGCTGCACGCCCTGACCGACCACCGGCGCATCCTGCCGATCGACAAGACCGGCGAAACCCTGCAGGCAGCGCCCGGCTTCCAGCTGGTGGTGTCCTATAACCCCGGCTACCAGCGCATGCTCAAGGATCTGAAACCCAGCACTCGCCAGCGTTTCGTCGCCATGGACCTGGATTTTCCGCCGCCCGAGCAGGAAGCGCGTATCGTCCAGCATGAAAGCGGCGTCGACCCGGCCACCGCCAAGGGGCTGGTGGCCCTGGCCGAGCGCATCCGCCAGTTGCGCGACCGCGGCCTGGCCGAGGTGCCCAGCACCCGGTTGCTGATCGCCGCGGGGGTGTTGATCGTGTCCGGCATCGATGTGCGCGAGGCCTGTCAGGCCGCTATCGTCTCCCCCCTGTCGGACGAAGCATCGATGGTCGGCGCACTTCGCGATCTGGTTGATGCCACCTTTGTCTAACCCGCGAGCGAACTGTCGTGGCTGAAGCAGAAGAGCTGGTCAGCGACGCGGCACGCCACGCGACCATCTATGCGCGCAGATTGTGGCTGCGTTATCGCCCGCCACCCGAAGCTCCACCCACCGCACTGTTGGTTGATATTGCGCCGCGCCTCGACCTGCTGATCACCGCCTTGACCGGGCGTAGCCACCCGATCCGTATCGCCCAGTTGCCGGCACGACCCACTCTGTTATCGCGCATCTATCGCCGCAATCAGGCTCCCTGGCTGCAGCAACCGATACCCGCCACTGACGGCCAACGGTTATGGCTACCCGCCGATTCCGGTATCGAGAATATCGCTCAGGGCAACGAACTCTATCGGGTCATGGCCTTGCAGCAGGCCGCACGTATCCAACGTAGGAGTGCCGAGCTGCTGGACCCGGCGTGGCCGGCGTTGCTGGCCGATGCTTACCTGCTACTGGAAGCCTGGGCCGCCGATGCCGAGCTGATTGCGCACCTGCCCGGCATGATCGCCGCGGTCACCCGGTTGCGCCAGTACGCTCTGCAAGCGCGACCACCACTGAGTACCTTCTCGCGCCCGCGCCAGCCACTGGAAGCACTGCTGCGCCAACTGCTGGAGACGCCCTGCGGCCAGCCCTGCGCAGCCATCCCTCTCAGCCCGTCGCCGACGGCGTCGGTACGCCTGGCGCCCGAGCTGCTGGCAAGCATCGGCCTGTCACCGGCAGATCGAGCCGGAGGCAACGCGCCGCTGCTCAAAAACTGGTGGACCGGTGAGTTGCGCCAGCCCGCATCCAGCGCGCGCAACGAGCTAGCCCCTGGCGACGCGCCAACCGAGCCGCAGCCCACCGCGGCGCCGACCCGCAGTTCACACCTGCTGCGCCGGCCCGACGTACGCGAAGCGAAGGAAGATGAGGATGACGACAGCGATGCGGGGGTCTTCATGGTGCAAGCCGACGAGCCCCATCAGCACGCCGAAGACCCGTTCGGGCTCAACCGACCGGTGGACAAGGATGAGGACATCAGCGCCGATGACTACGGCGACATGCTCTCCGAGCTGTCCGAAGCGCGACTGGTATCCACACCGGGCCGGTCGAAGGAAGTCTTGATCTCCGATGATCCGCCGGACACCAATACCGCCATGCAGCTGAAGACCGCCATCCGCGAGCAACAAGGTCTGCGTTACCCCGAATGGGACTACCGCATCCAGGCCTACCGCCAGCCCGGCGCGACCCTGCATGTGCTGCCCAACCTGCCCGGCTCCCAGCAATGGGTGGATGACACCCTGGACGCCCACCGCAGCCTGCTCAATCATATTCGCCGCCGTTTCGAGATGCTCAGCGCCCAGCGTGTCACCCGGCGCAAACAGCTGGATGGCGACGACATCGATCTGCAGGCCTATATCGACAGCTACGCCGACTTCCGCGCCGGCGGCAGCCTCTCCGATGCCCTGTACCAGACTCGCCGCACCGCCGAACGCAACCTGGCCATCACCTTGTTGATCGATATCAGCGGCTCGACCGACAGCTGGGTCTCAACCAATCGGCGCATTATCGACGTGGAGCGCGAAGCCCTGCTATTGGTCAGCGTGGCGCTGGACGGCATGGGCGAGCCCTGGTCGATCCAGGCGTTTTCCGGGGAGGGGCCCGATGCGGTCATCGTCCGGCAAATCAAAGGCTTTGATGAGAATTTCAGCAACGAGGTCGCACTGCGCATCAGCTCACTGGAGCCGGAACACTACACCCGCGCCGGCACCGCCATCCGTCACGCCAGCCGTGATCTGTTGCAGCAGCCGGCCAGCCACCGGCTGCTGCTGGTGCTGTCCGACGGCAAGCCCAACGACAAGGATATCTATGAAGGCCAATATGGCGTGGAGGACATGCGCCAGGCCGTCACCGAAGCCACATTGCAGGGTATCTCGGCGTTCTGCCTGACCATCGATCGCCAGGCCCCGGCCTATCTGCCGCGCATTTTCGGCGCGCAGCATTATGCGCTGCTGCCACGCCCGGAGCTGTTGCCGACGGTATTGCTGGATTGGATGAAGCGGCTGGTGGTGCACTGAGCCGGGAGCAGACTTTTGTGGGAGCGCCTGGAATATCCACATCGAGCTGCGCTCGGTGCTCCCAAAAGGCCGCGGTTTATGAGTTGTCCAAGCGGTGCGCAGCGGGTTGCCTGTGGAGAAAGCTACTTCTTATCCCCAGCCAATCCCAGCCGCCCATGCCACTCCGCCAGCGACTCCTGTGGATAACCATCGAACTGCTGATCCGCCGGCGCCAGCTGCACTTCCACCCAACCGGCCTTGGAGCCGAGCATCAGGTGGGTATGTTCCGGCGGCACCGGCAGGTCGGTATCGATAGCGGAGGCGAAGGGGTGAATCAGCTCCGGCCACTGCGGGTCGTACAACCAGAGCCCGCTGCCGCATCCACGGCAGAAGTGCCGCTCGCCGCTGCTGGTCTGGATACTGCCGTCGGGCTGTTCGATCCGCGCGTGGTACACCGAAATCGATTCGCGCCCGCTGACCTGCAGACTACGGGCGTCGCCGCCCAGATTGATGGCGTAGCCGCCACCGCCCTGGGTCTTGCGACAGATCGAGCAATAACAGCGCTGATAAGGATAAGGCTGGGCGCTGTCCAGACTGAAGCGTACCGCGCCACAATGGCAGGAACCTTCAAGCTGCATGGCGATTTCTCCCCTCGTTCATACCCCTATCAGATCACCCCGCAGGCAGAGCGCGCTCCGCCGCCACCCAGCGGCTCGGGGGTATCTGCATGGTTGTCGCCACCTGCGTGGATCATCAGCGCGCGGCCCTCGATTTCCTCGAGCTTCTTGATGCGCGGCGCCAGCACCGGATAGTCCGCCGTACCGTCGCTGTTCACATAGAGCGCCGGCAGGTCGCCCAGATGACCGTCGGCATAGGGGCCAAGGTGTTTGCCGGTATCCTGCGGATCGTAATGACCGCCCGCCGCCTGCGCTGCGGTCGGCTGGCCGTCCTTCTCCGCCGCTTCGCAGCTGCCGTTCTCATGCACATGGAAACCGTGCACACCGGGTTCAAGGGATGTCAGCTTGGGAGTAAATAGCAGACCGTGATCCGTCTCGCTGATCTCGATGGTGCCGATGGATTCCTGCTTGCCGTCGGCGCTGACCTTGTTGATGGTCACTTCCTGCGACGCCGCGTGAGCGGTACCAATGGTCAATGCGGCGGCGATTATCAGCCATTTCTGCGATTTCATGCTCGTCTCCTTGGGATGATTCTATGCATGGGACAAAGCCGCCGGGCGGTCGTTCAGGGTTTTGCGTCCTGAGAGATGGCATCGCCGCTCAGTGCGCCTCTCGTCGATCGAATAGCTTGCCGCCCAGCATGATCACACCAAAAATCACCGCCCCGGCCAGAATGCCTACCCCCGCCGACATCAGCGTCGGCAACACTCCGCCGAGCACCGAGCCGATCCAGGGCAAATCCACCGTATGCTCGGCGGTATTTTCGATCCAGTGACCCAGGGCGTGAAAGCCGTGGGTGAGAATGCCGCCGCCGACCATGAACATCGCCGCGGTCCCCACAACCGACAGGGTTTTCATTAGCCAGGGCGCCAGCCACAACAGACCGTGGCCGACTTTCTGCAATGTCGTGCTACCGCGCTCGGTCAGCGCCAGCCCCACGTCATCCAGTTTGACGATGCCGGCCACCAGGCCGTAGACGCCCACGGTGACCGCCAGTGCAATGGTACTGAGTACCAGCACCTGGGTGAGGAACGTCGCTGTCGCGACCGTACCCAGGGTGATGGCGATGATCTCGGCGGAGAGGATGAAGTCGGTGCGCACGGCGCCCCTGATCTTGGTCTTCTCAAAGGCGACCATATCCCGGTTGGGGTCAGCCAATGCTTCGAGCTTCTGGGCGCGCCGTTCAGTGTCGTCATGGAAGAACCGGTGCGCCAGCTTCTCAAACCCCTCATAACAGAGGAAAGCACCGCCCAACATCAGCAAGGGCGTGATCAGCCAGGGAATGAAGGCGCTGATCAACAACGCACCCGGTACCAGGATGAATTTATTGCGAAAAGAGCCTCGCATCACCGCCCAGACCACCGGCAATTCCCGATCCGCCCTGACGCCGGTCACCTGCTGGGCATTGAGCGCCAGATCATCCCCCAGCACCCCTGCGGTTTTCCGTGCCGCCAGCTTGCTCATGACCGATACATCATCGAGCAGGGTGGCAATGTCATCAAACAATGCGAGCAGACTGGAAGCCAAGGGCAACATCCTCATCAGGATCGGCAGCGCCGCTGCCGGGGCGGGGTTTGGCTTGAGTATTGTTCCGAAACCGGCAATCAGCCACCCCCCAACGGTGACGGCCAGCCGGCCAATCCGCAGCAGCGCACAAGCCTGCCGCCCCGCAACATGCTACTCTGCCAGCGTTATCCCTATTGCCAGAATGTCCCATGAGCGTTAACCAAAGCCTGCTGTTACTCGCCCTGATCATCGTCGGCGGCGCCTTTCTCGCCATCGCCGAGATTTCTCTTGCCGCCGCGCGGCCACTCAAGCTGCGGCGAATGGCCGACAATGGCAATGCCGGGGCGCTGAAAGTCATCGCGGTACAGCAGAATCCGGGCAATTACCTGACGGTGGTCCAGATTTCCATCAATGCGCTGGCGATTCTCGGCGGTATCGTCGGTGAAGAGTTTCTGACGGCCGCCTTCACCCAGCTGTTGCTGCTGGTGCTGGAGCCACCGCTGGCAACGACGCTGGGGTTCGCTTTATCGTTCCTGGTACTGACCTCGCTGTTCATCGTCGTCACCGATCTGATCCCCAAACAAGTAGCCATGGCATTGCCGGAGCCCCTGGCCATATTTTCCATCGGTCCGATGCGCGCACTGAACACGCTATTGCGGCCCTTGGTATGGTTCTACTCGCGCCTGGTCAACGGCCTGATCAGACTGCTGCGCCTGCCTGCCCGCCGCGATGATGAGGTCACGCCCGAGGATATCCTCGCGCTGACCGAGGCCGGTGCGCGCTCGGGGTTACTGGCGCCCGGTGAACAACAGGCGATCGAGAACATCTTCGAGCTGGATACCCGCACCCTGCCCAGCGCCATGAGCAATCGTGACGAGATTGTCTACTTCCTGATCGATGATTCCGATGCCCTGATCCGCTCGCGGATCGCCGACACGCCCCATTCCTGCTATCCGGTCTGCGATGGCGATATCGATCACATCATCGGCTATGTGTCGATGAAGGATCTGTTCAAGCGCGTGCTGCACAACGAGCCTATCTCTCTGGCCGATCCGGCGCTGTTGCACAAACCGCTGGTGGTGCCGGACCGGTTGACTCTCGCCGAGCTGCTCAAGCAGTTTCGCCTGGTCGGCGAGGATTTTGCGCTGATCGTCAATGAGTACAGCCTGGTGGTCGGGCTGATCACGGTGAACGATGTGATGAGCATCGTGATGGGCGACCTGGTGCCGCCGTGGTATGAGGAACAGATCGTGCGCCGGGATGATAACTCCTGGCTGATCGATGGCGTGACGCCCATCCAGGACGTGCGCCGGGCGCTGGAAATCGAAGACATTCCCCAGGAAGAAGGCTACGAGACGCTGGCCGGCTTCATGATGACCATGCTACGTCGGGTGCCACGCCGCACCGACCGGGTAATCTGGGGCGACTATACGTTCGAGGTGGTGGATGTGGACAGTTATCGCATTGACCAGGTCCTGGCAACCCGCACCTCATCCAGTTCAAACGAAGCAGATAAAACCTCCGCAGGTCATCACTGAGAAGCTGCTTGGCGCCCGCTGAAGAGCGGACGCCAATAGCAGAGCGCTGGATCAGATCATACGCCGCAGCACGCCATCCTTCTTGACGAAGTGGTGCAGCAGGGCGATGCCGACGTGGCCGACGATCATGATCAACAGCAACCAGGCGATGGGCGAGTGCAGGCTGCCGATACTGGCCATCCAGGGAATCTCGTCACCTCTGGCGATCAGCTGGATGCCGAAAGGAGCCCAGCCATAGCCGTTGCCGATCATGTAGAGCAGCCCGGTAATCGGCATCAGCAGCATGCCGGCGTACAGCAATCCATGACCGACCTTGACCAGCAACGCGGTAGCCGGGTCCTGTACCGGGCGGTTGTTCTTCTGTTTGGCGGCCCAGATGATGCGCAGCACCACCAACACCAGCAACAAGGAGCCAATGGAGATGTGCCATGGCACCAGGGTCTGGCCGACCCAGTGTTCCCCCTCACTGATGCGGTCGAAGAACTTCAGTAGCTGCCAAATGATCAGCAAGCCCATCCCCCAGTGAAAGAACCGGGAAATGCTGCCATAGCGTTCTTGGGTATCACCTTTCATGTCCTGCTCCTATCTCACAATCCATCAGTTTTTCAATCACGGTTGTTGCCATTCGATTTGTGGCACCAATGCTTGCACAAGCAGATCATCAAGCGCTCCGGCTTTTGTGTCTGAATGTGTGCAGTCGATAGCATCGCTAAGGCTCTACGGTACCGCTTTCCACCCGCAATGCCGAATCGGTTCAAGCGCGAACTATCAACCGAAGCGGAATGCGGAAATGGTGGTCTGCATGACCCGCTCTGAATATATTTTCTGCCCCGGGCCTTCACCACCAGCGCCAGCTGCGACCATCAAGGGAATCAGATGTTCCTCGGCGCCTTGGGGATGACACAGATAGGCATGGGGAGCCTTGGCCCAATTTTCCAACAGTTGCTCACGCTCTGCCGCCGGACTTTGCACCGCCTGGGTCAGCCAACTGTCAAATTCGTCGGAAACCGCGGAAAAGCGGCTGTCACCATAAGCGCGCATGTTATGGAAACTCATGCCGCTGCCGACGATCAGGATATTGTCATCCCGCAGCGCGGCCAGCGACCGGCCCGCCTGCAGGTGTGCCTGTGGGTCCAGGTCACTGCGCAGGGACAATTGGATCACCGGAATATCCGCCCCCGGAAACATGAGCTTCAGCGGAATGAACATGCCATGGTCAAACCCGCGCTCGGCATCCACCTGCGCCGGTATCCCCTTCGTATTGAGCAATTGGGCTACCTGCTCGGCCAACTGCGGCTGGCCTGGCGCCGGGTAGCTCAACTCGTAGGTGTGCGCCGGAAAACCGTAGTAATCGTAGATCAACTCCGGGCGGGCGTGGCCGGTAACGCTGAACTGCGGTTCGCGCCAATGGGCAGACACCATGACGATCGCCGAGGGCCGCTGCGGCAGGGAGCTGACAACCTGTTTGAGAAAATTGCCCATACCCACCCAGGTGTCGGCTGGATCCCATTCCATGAAGAAACAGGGGCCACCACCGTGGGGGATGAACAACACCGGCTGCCGGGCATGCTCGACGTTCATGAAAATACCCTCCAATTTCGTATGGCTATAGTTTCGCTGATGCGTTTAGGTAAGAGAACCGCCTAATATTCATTAACACTTGATACTGACAGTAGGAAATGAAAGATGGATCGTATTACCAGCATGCGCGTTTTCGTCCGTGCCGCCAGTGCCGGTAGCCTGTCCGCCGCTGCCCGGCATCTCGGCATGTCACCGGCCATGGCCAGCAAGCACGTCAATGCGCTGGAAGCACGGCTGGGAGTGAAGCTGTTCCATCGCACGACAAGGCGCCTGAGCTTGACCGAGGCCGGCAGCAATTATCTGGAAGCCTGCCAGCGCATCCTGCCGGAGATCGATGAAGCCGAGGCGGCTGCCGCCTCGCAGCGGATCAAGGCCACCGGCCTGTTGCGCATGAACGTGCCCCTGTCATTTGGCAGTCGCTTTGTGGCGCCGCTGATTCCGGAGTTCAGCCGTCGGCACCCCGAGGTCAGGGTCGAGTTGGGATTGAGTGATGCCCAGCTGGATCTGATCGCCGGTAACTGGGACCTGGCGATCCGTATCGGGCGGTTGGCCGACAGTCCGCTGCAAAGCCGCCAACTGGGCGATAGCCGCATGCAGGTCTGCGCCGCCCCGGAATACCTGGATCGCCGCGGCGTGCCCCGCACCGTCGGCGAGCTGGCTCAGCATAATTGCCTGAGCTACACCCTGTCAGCCATGCAGGACAGCAAGCAATGGTCATTCGGCGCCCATGGCGAACTGCGGGTGCCGATCAGCGGTAATCTTCTGGCCAACAACGGTGATGCACTACTGGCCGCCGCCGTAGCCGGCCAGGGGATTATCTATCAGCCGCATTTCATCGTTGGCGAAGCGCTGGCCCGGTGTGAGCTGGTGGTGCTGGAACTGGACAAGCCGGTGATGGAGCTCGGTGGGATCCACGTACTCTACCCACCGGATCGCCGACCACCCGCCAAGGTGCGGGTGATGATCGATTATCTGGCCGAGGCGTTTGGACGCGCACCGCCTTGAGGAGACCCAAGGGCTGCCCAGAATCACACCGGCGAAATTGTCGGTGCTGATGATTACTCTTTTACGTCCATGTACTGCTCCGCCCAGGCGAGGTATTCATCAGGGCTGGTGTATCGGTTTGCCAGTTCCGAGGCAGTGAGGCCGTTGCCAGAGGCAATGCCACGTTGCTCGCGCAGGCTGTCGTAGGTTGCCTTGATCGCAGCGAAGTAGGCGCCATGCCCATTTACCACAATGCGCACACCCAACGCGGCCAGGCGCTCGTCGTCGCGCAGCTGCGGATTGCCATAGGTCACCAGCATCAGCGGCACCCGCAACCCTTCGGCGATGGCTTCCAGATGAGTGAAGTCTTCCACCCCGACCAGACAGATACCGTCGGCACCGGCGTCCTGATAGGCGCGGGTACGCTGTATGACATCCGTGAGCGACTGCACACCGGCGTGGGTGCGCGCAATGATTGCCAGCGCAGCATCATTCCGTGCTTCCCGAGCAGCCTCAAGTTTACCGACACCCTCCGCGACGCTGATCAGATCGTACGACTTACGCCCGAACTGGGCCGGCAGCAGCGTATCTTCCAGGGTCAATGCAGCCACCCCGGCACGCTCCAGTTCGGTCACCGTGCGCATGGCATTGAGGGCGTTGCCGTAACCATGGTCGGCGTCGGCAATCACCGGCAGCCGAGCCACCCGGCCGATACGGGTAGCCTGTTCGGCAAACTCGCTGAGCGTGATCAGCGCGATATCCGGCGCCGCCAGCACCTGCAGGGATGCGACCGAGCCGCCGAGAATACCGACCTCAAAACCGAGATCAGCCGCGATACGGGCCGACAGCGGGTCGAATACCGACGCGGTCTGGAAACAGGCGGGGCGGGCAAGCAAAGCGCGGAGGGTGTTGCGCAGCTCGTGATGGCAGATTTTCTGCATGGTCTTCATCTCTTAATCTGTACCGAAGTGACAAACCCGGAATCAGGTTATACCGATGGGTCTAACCTGATTTCGGAGACAGCCAGTCTGCTGATGTTACAGCGCCTGAAATTCCCTATTGTCGCCCTCTTCCGCCGCAGTGGTCTCCACCGGTACAGGGGCAGGGGCGTTCCCGGATTGCTCCGGCACTTCCACGTGAGGCAGTTGCAGAGCCTGGCTGGTGTGGCGGCGGATCTCATTGGTCAGCGCCGGGCTGTCATTGAGGGTACGCCCGTAGGAGGGAATGATATCGTTCAGGCGGGCTTCCCAGCCAGCGGCCATTTGCTCCGGGAAGACCTTGGCCAGCACGTTCAGCATGATGGGCGGCGAGGTGGATGCGCCTGGCGAGGCGCCCAGCAGGGCAGCGATGGTGCCATCGGCGTCACTCACCACCTCGGTGCCGAACTGCAAGGTCGCACCTTTCTGGGGGTCAAGCTTGATTATCTGCACACGCTGTCCGGCGGTGACCAGTTTCCAGTCCTCCGGGTTGGCTTCGGGGAAGTACTTGAGCAGTTCGGCATGACGATCCTCATCGCTCAGGCTGGCTTGTTGTACCAGGTATTTAACCAGATCCAGATTCTGACTGCCGACACTCAGCATGCCAGCGAAGTTGTTGTGGTTGACCGAGGAGAACAGGTCAAACCAGGAGCCGTCCTTGAGAAACTTGGTGCTCTGCAGCGCGAATGGCCCGAACAGCATCACCGGCTTGCCATCCAGCTTGCGCGCGTCCAGGTGCGGTACTGACATCGGCGGCGAACCGGCTTCGGCCTTGCCGTAGGCTTTCACCTCATGACGAGCGGTGATTTCGGGTGATTCGAAGGCCAGGAACTGGCCACCCACCGGAAAACCTCCATAGTTGCGCGATTCGGGAATACCGGACAATTGCAACAGTTTCAATGCCGCTCCACCGGCACCGATGAAGACGAAGCGCGACTTGATGGTGCGCTCCGTGTCAGCCTTGAGATCATGGACGGTGACGTTCCAGGTCTTGTCATCATTCTGATCCAGACCACGCACTTCATGGCTCAATTCCAGATGGAAATTGGGGTTACGCTGCAGCGATTCAGTCAGCTGGCTGGTGATTACCCCGAAATTGACATCAGTGCCCAGCGGCATATAGGTCGCTGCCACTTTCTGAGTCAGGTCGCGACCCTCCATCAGCAGCGGCGCCCACTGGCTGATCTGCTCAGGGTCTTCAGAATACTCCATGCCGTAGAACAACGGATTCTTGATCATCGCCGCATGGCGCTTGCGCAGGAATTCGATGTTGTCTTCCCCCCAGACGAAGCTCATGTGCGGGGTCGGGTTAATGAAATCGGAAGGCGTGGACAGACGTCCCTGCTCGACCTGATGAGCCCAGAACTGGCGTGAGATTTCGAACTGCTCGGCCGTGTTAACCGCCCGGCTGGTTTCGATGCTGCCGTCTTCCAGCTCGGGGGTGTAGTTCATTTCGGCAAAACCGACGTGGCCGGTGCCGGCATTGTTCCAGCCGTTGGAGCTTTCCAGCGCCACGGCGTCCATGCGCTCAAACAGGCGCACATTCCATTCCGGCACCAGTTCCTGCAAATAGGTCGCCAGGGTCACACTCATGATGCCGCCACCGATCAGCACCACGTCCACCGGCTCTTCGTTCTCCGCCGGTGGTGCGGCGCGCTGGTACAGCGGCCAATAGAGAAAGAGGCCAAGTATCACGACCAAAGACACCATGACAGCAAGCAAGGTTTTGATGAATTTTTTCATATTTTGTGGGCGTTCTCCGGCGATCTGGTCGTTTATTGAAAGATATTCATATCCATTATAAGACCCTCCACGATGGTCATGGGTCACTTTCTACCGGAACCCGGGTCTGAGCGGCATCGCACCATCTATCCGTGCCTTTCGCCCACCGCTGTTACTCATTCGCCATAGCCAGTACAATGCGCCGCCGCTCTTCAGGTGCGGATTCCACTCTTTTTCTTCCCGCAGGACTGACCTTTGATCTCCACCGCCAACATCACCATGCAGTTCGGCGCCAAGCCGCTGTTCGAAAACGTTTCCGTCAAGTTCGGCAATGGCAACCGCTACGGCCTGATCGGCGCCAATGGTTGCGGCAAGTCGACCTTCATGAAGATCCTCGGCGGTGATCTGGAGCCCTCCGGCGGCCAGGTGATGCTGGAGCAGAATGTGCGTCTGGGCAAACTGCGTCAGGACCAGTTCGCCTATGAGAACGACAGTGTGATCGATACGGTGATCATGGGTCATGCCCAGCTGTGGAAAGTGAAGGCCGAGCGCGACCGCATCTATTCCCTGCCGGAAATGAGCGAAGCGGATGGCATGGCCGTCGCCGAGCTGGAGACCGAGTTCGCCGAGCTGGACGGCTATACCGCCGAGTCCCGCGCCGGTGAGCTGTTGCTGGGCCTGGGTATTCCGCTGGAGCAGCACTTCGGCCCGATGAGCGAAGTCGCCCCCGGCTGGAAGCTGCGCGTGTTGCTGGCCCAGGCGCTGTTCTCGGATCCCGACGTGCTGCTGCTGGACGAGCCGACCAACCACCTGGATATCAACACCATTCGCTGGCTGGAAGACATTCTCACGGCGCGCAGCAGCACCATGATCATCATTTCCCACGACCGCCACTTCCTCAACAGTGTGTGCACGCACATGGCGGACCTGGATTACGGCGAGCTGCGCCTGTTCCCCGGCAACTACGATGAGTACATGACCGCCGCCACCCAGGCGCGCGAGCGCCTGCTGTCGGACAATGCCAAGAAGAAGGCGCAGATCGCCGAGCTGCAGACCTTTGTCAGCCGTTTCTCGGCCAACGCCTCCAAGGCCAAGCAGGCCACCAGCCGCGCCAAGCAGATCGACAAGATCCAGCTGGATGAGGTCAAGCCGTCGAGCCGGGTCAGCCCGTTCATCCGCTTCGACCAACACAAGAAACTGCATCGCCAGGCAGTGACCCTGGAACAGGTCAGCCAGGGTTTTGATGGCGAGACGCTGTTCAAGAACCTCAGCCTCCAGATCGAAGCCGGTGAGCGGGTCGCCATCATTGGTCCCAACGGGATCGGCAAGACTACGCTGCTGCGCACCCTAGTCGGTGAAATGGCGCCCCAGGCAGGGGCAGTGAAGTGGGCCGAGAGTGCCGATGTGGGCTATTTCGCCCAGGACCACATGGAAGACTTCCGCGACGATTACACCCTGTTCGACTGGATGGCCCAGTGGACCCAGGGCGGCGAACAGCTGGTGCGCGGCACACTCGGGCGCATGCTGTTTTCCAATGACGACATTCTGAAATCGGTGAAGGTGATTTCCGGTGGTGAGCAGGGCCGCATGCTGTTCGGCAAGCTGATCCTGCAGAAGGCCAACGTGATGATCATGGACGAGCCGACCAACCACCTGGATATGGAATCCATCGAGGCGCTGAACCTGGCGTTGGAAAACTTCCCCGGCACGCTGATCTTCGTCAGCCATGACCGCGAATTCGTCAGCTCGCTGGCCACTCGCATCATCGAGCTGTCGGAATCCGGCATCAAGGACTTCTCCGGCAGCTACGACGATTATCTGCGCAGCCAGGGCGTGCTGGTCTGAGCCAACAGCTCAGGCACCGCCCCTGACCGGCCGGGTCCATCCCGGCCAACGGCTTAAAGGGCTCTGCTTACGGCACCAGCGTACCGGTCGCCTGCAGATAAACCTGCCCCTTTTCCTTTACGACCTCGGGCTTGCCGGTTTCCGAGGCGATATGCACCTCTTCCAGCACCTCGGCGGTTTCCACCAGGTCCGCCTGGATTTTCTGCAGGGCATTTTCCAGGGTATAGGTCAGCATGTGTACTTCATGCATGTCCATCGCCGTCAGCTCATCCTTCGCCAGCAAGGCTTCCAGTTTCGCGTTGTACTCGCGCATGTTGGTGACCGCCTGCTGCAGGGTTTCCGCGGGCTCACCCTTGGCATGGGCGGTACGCGTTGCCGAATCGCCGGCCCAGCCGGCCGCGCTCAGGCTGAGGGCGATGATCCCGGCGAATAGGCGAAATGAAGTCTGCATGATTGATCCTCCTGGAAAGGCCCGACATGGGCGGTTCAGCAGGACAATACTATTGATGATAATCAGTCGCAATTGATAATTTATTCCATCACTGCGGCAGAGCGACGCAGCGCCGGGTCTTTCATGGGCTCGCTGCCGCCGGGCAGCTGTCCCGAAATTGCAGCGTAACCGTCATCAATCGGTCATCCCGAAGGTCGCAAGATGAGCTCGCCCATATCATGTTCAATGCTCCGGGAGGCGACAGCATGGCTTTCGTTCCAGACTTTGCAGGTGAATCCGTCAAGAGCGTGCGCAACGAGCGCCGACGGCAGGAAGACAAGCGGCGTATGGCCTATCGCCGGGCGATCGAGGATTATCGCGAAGCCCAGGCATTGAATGCCCAACTGCGCGACTTTCCGGAACTGATGAGCCATCATGACCACGGCGTGCTGCCCCGGCCCACGCTCTGATCCGGATACCGGACGCCTGCATCGGATGCTCGACGCCAGCGTCCAAACCGCAGACCTGACTTCAGGGCGGGGCTCTTTACCAGCGCTGCAAACGTGCATAATGCAGCGATGGACCAGACTTCGCATACCCCGGCAACCAGGACCCCGCATCGCCCGCGCTGGCGCAGCTTGGCGTTACTGGCGCTGCTGCTGGTGCCGCTGTTATGGCCGGTGCAGCATCTGGCCGAGCGCTACTACCGCGGCGTACTGATCGAACAGAATCGCCAGACCCTCGATCTGTACATCGCCAACCTGCTCGGCACCCTGCGTCGCTTCGAGGTATTGCCGCAGATCCTCGGTGACCTGCCGGATCTGCGTAGCGCCATGCATGCCCCTACCGATACCGCGATCCTGCAGCAGGCCAACCAGTTGCTGGCGCAGATCCGTGAGCAGACCGGTGCCGATGTGATCTACCTGCTGAACCCCAAGGGCCATACCCTGGCTGCCTCCAACTGGGACCAGCCCGATAGCTTCGTCGGCGGCAACTTCGACTTCCGCCCGTACTTTCGCGAGGCTCTGTCCGGCCAGCTGGGACAGTTCTTCGGCCTCGGCACCACCTCCGGCAAGCGCGGCTACTACTTCGCCTATGCCATGCATGAACAGGAGCGCAAGATCGGTGTGCTGGTGGTCAAGGTCGATCTCGACCATACCGAAACCCTGTGGGGCAACACCCCCGAGCAATTGATGGTTACCGACAGCAATGGCGTGGTCATCCTCACCTCGCGCCCCGAGTGGAGATTCCATGCCACCCGACCGTTGAGCGACGAGGAACGCGCCAATATTGCCGCCAACCAGCCCTATCCGACCCTGTCGCCACGACCATTGCCGTTCGATCCGGGTGCCTGGCTGGTGCAGAGCAGTCACCTGCCGGAAACCGAGTGGACGGTCAGTATCATGGCGCCTCGACTGCTGCTGGATCGCCCGGTGCGCACCGCCCTGGCGGTGGGCGGTGCCACCCTGCTGGTGTTGCTGCTGCTGTTCAGCCTGTTGATACTGCGCCGCCGCCACTATCTCGAGCGCATCGCTCTGGACGCCCGCGCCCGCGCCGAACTGGAACAACGTGTCCTGGAACGCACGCTCGACCTGGAGCAACTCAACGACCGGCTCAAGCAGGAAGTGCTGGAACGCGAACAGGCCCAGCAGGGATTGGTGCGCGCCCAGGACGAGCTGGTGCAGGCCGGCAAGCTGTCGGCATTGGGAACCATGAGCGCCAGCATCAGCCACGAACTCAATCAGCCGCTGGCGGCGATCCGCAGCTATGCCGAGAACGCCGCCACCCTGCTCGACCATCAGCGCACCGATGATGCCCGTACCAACCTCGGCTTGATCAGCGAGCTGACCGGGCGCATGGCGTCGATCATCGCCCACCTGCGCGCCTTCGCCCGCCGTGATCGCCATGCCCCGGCACGGGTCGCCCTGCAACCGGCACTGGACGACACCATGGCGCTGCTGGCCAAGCGCCGCCGGGAGCTGGATGTGGAGCTGAGCCGTGACCTGCCGGAGGCGACCATCTGGGTCCAGGCCGGCGAGACACGTCTGCGCCAGGTGCTCGGCAACCTGCTCGCCAATGCCCTCGACGCCTTGAGCGAGAAAGCCCCGCCGCGGCGCATCTGGATCAGCACCGAGCAGCATGGTGAGTACATCCACCTGCTGCTGCGCGACAACGGCCCCGGTTTTTCCGATGATGCCCTGGAACACGCCCGCGAGCCGTTCTTCACCACCAAGACCAGCGCCCAGGGCCTCGGCCTCGGCCTGTCCATCTGCGATACCCTGATGCGCGCCCTGGGCGGCGAACTGCTGCTGGCCAATCATCCGGACAGCGGCGCGCTGCTGACCCTGCGCCTGCGCCTGGCCAGCCCGGGCGTCAATCTCCAGCCCACCGAGGATTTCTGATCATGACCAGCGATAACAGTATCGGTAACCATATCCAGGTGGTGCTGATCGACGATGACGCCCATCTGCGCCAGGCGCTCAGCCAGACCCTCGACCTGGCCGGGCTCAAGGTCCTCAGCCTTGGCGACGCCAATGGCCTGGCTACGCGTATTCCGCATGACTGGCCGGGTGTGCTGGTCAGCGATATCCGCATGCCCGGCCTCGACGGCCTGCAATTGCTGCAACAGCTGCATGAGCAGGACGCCGAACTGCCAGTGCTGCTGATCACCGGCCACGGCGACGTCCCCCTGGCGGTCCAGGCCATGCGCGCCGGTGCCTACGACTTTCTGGAAAAGCCCTTCGCCAACGACACCCTGCTCGACAGCGTGCGCCGTGCCCTGGCTGTGCGCCAACTGGTGCTGGACAACCGCAGCCTGCGCCTGGCGCTGGCTGACCGCCAGGAACTGGCTGGCCGGCTGATCGGCCAGTCACCGGCCATGCGCCGCCTGCATGAACAGATAGGTGCCCTCGCCGGCATCAACAGCGATGTGCTGATCCTCGGCGAGACTGGCACCGGCAAGGAAGTGGTCGCCCGTGCCCTGCATGACCTGTCCAGCCGCCGTAACGGTCCCTTTGTCGCCATCAATGCCGGCGCCCTGGCCGAGTCGGTGGTGGAAAGCGAGCTGTTCGGTCACGAGCCGGGGGCTTTTACCGGCGCTTCGAGGCGCCGTATCGGCAAGTTCGAATTCGCCAACGGCGGCACCCTGTTTCTCGACGAGATCGAGAGCATGAGCCTGGAGGTACAGGTCAAGCTGCTGCGCCTGTTGCAGGAGCGGGTGGTCGAGCGCCTGGGCGGTAACCAGTCGATCGCGCTGGATATCCGCGTGATTGCCGCCACCAAGGAAGACTTGCGCCAGGCCGCCGACCAGGGCCGCTTCCGCGCCGACCTGTATTACCGGCTGAACGTCGCCCCCCTGCGTATTCCACCGCTGCGCGAGCGCGGCGAAGATCCGCTGCTGCTGTTCCAGCATTTCGCCATGGGCGCCAGCAGCCGCCATGGCCTGCCCACCCGCGAGTTGCCGGCCGGCCAGCGCGCCATGTTGCTACGTCATGCCTGGCCGGGCAACGTGCGCGAGTTGCAGAACGCCGCTGAACGCTTCGCCCTGGGCCTGGACCTTGAACTGGAACCGGGTCAGGAGGGCCTGACCGACAGCGCCGCACTCAGTGGCAACCTCGGCGTGCAGGTCGAGGCCTTCGAGCGCGCCCTGATCGCCGCCGAACTGGACCATCCACACAATTCCCTGCGCAGCCTCGCCGAGGCTCTCGGCATCCCGCGCAAAACACTGCACGACAAACTGCGCAAGCACGGGCTGAGCTTCACACCGGTTGGCGGAAGCTCGCCAGAGGACCTCGACTGACCGGCGGGTTTCCGCCAAACAGCCCGGGCTCCACAGCCTCCGGTGCCGCCCCGAGCAATCTCCTCGCAACACGCCAGGCCCTGATGCCATCTGGTCTGGCGGCCTTCTACCAAGCTTTCCCACACCACTGATAGCAGACTGGCATGGCCCTTGCTCTTAGCTTTGACAGGGCGCCTGAACCAACCTCGTTCGCCCTCAACGGTTCGGTGCTACGGCGCCTGACCAGTAAAACTAAAAACAAGAGGAAGCACTCACATGTTCAAACTGACTGCCAAGGCGCTGGCTTGCGCCCTGACGCTGAGTCTGGCTGGCCTGGTCCAGGCCGATCCGATCGCCATCAAGTTCTCCCACGTGGTTGCCGAGCACACCCCCAAAGGCCAAGGCGCACTGCTGTTCAAGAAGCTGGTCGAAGAGCGCCTGCCCGGTCAGGTGACCGTTCAGGTCTACCCGAACTCCTCGCTGTTCGGTGATGGCAAGGAAATGGAAGCGCTGCTGCTCGGCGACGTGCACATCATCGCCCCGTCGCTGGCCAAGTTCGAGCACTACACCAAGCAGATCCAGATCTTCGACCTGCCGTTCCTGTTCGATGACATCGAGGCCGTCGACCGCTTCCAGCAAAGCCCGGAAGGCCTGGCACTGCTGACCTCCATGGCGGACAAGGGCATTACCGGCCTCGGCTACTGGCACAACGGCATGAAGCAGCTGTCTGCCAACAAGGCGCTGCATGAGCCCAAGGATGCCCGTGGCCTGAAGTTCCGCGTGCAGGCTTCCGCCGTGCTCGACGAGCAGTTCAAGGCGTTGCGCGCCGCACCGCGCAAGATGAGCTTCGCCGAGGTCTACCAGGGCCTGCAGACCGGTGTGGTCAACGGTGCCGAGAACCCCTACTCGAACATCTACAGCCAGAAGATGCACGAAGTGCAGGAATACATCACCGAGTCCAACCACGGCGTGCTGGACTACATGGTGATTACCAACACCAAGTTCTGGGATGGTCTGCCTGAAGATATCCGCAATGAACTGACCGCGATCCTCGCCGAAGTCACAGTGGCGGTGAACAAACAGGCCGAGGAGCTGAACCAGCGTGACAAGCAGCGCATTCTCGATGCCGGCACCACCGAGATCATCAACCTGACCCCCGAGCAACGTGAACAATGGCGCGACGCCATGCGCCCGGTGTGGGAGAAGTTCGAAGACGAGATCGGCGCCGAGCTGATCCAGGCCGCTGGACGGTCCAACCAGGCCGACTGAAGCCGGTCGGGCGGCGCTGCGTCACTGCACGCAGCGCCGCAGCCCCACCCGGGGCTTACTCACTCTCCCATTGACCGTTCCCCTGACGGAGACCCTGCATGAACCCTGTCGCTCGTGCCTGGAACCATTTGGAGGAGGCCCTGGTGTTCATCCTGTTATCGGGAATGACGCTGGTCACCTTCCTCTACGTGGTACTCAACAACCTCTATTCGGTGTTCTATTCACTCGCCGATACGATTCCCCTTGCCGAGGATGCATTGTTCTCGATCGGCGATAGCATCCTCTTCCTGGCCCAGGAAATGACCTGGAGCATCGCCCTGTCCAAAGCCATGTTCGGCTGGCTGATCTTCGTCGGCCTGGCCTGGGGCGTGCGTATCGGCGCCCACATCGGTGTCGATCTGCTGGTACGCAATTTCAGCCTGCGGGCGCAGAAGGGCGTCGCCCTGCTTGCCGTCGGCATCTGTCTCGCCTATTGCGCGTTGATGGCCTACTCCAGTGAGGAATGGGTCGCCGCGCTGCTGCGCGCCGGCATCGGAGCCGAAGACCTCGATCGCTTCGGCATCATGCAGTGGCATATCGTGATGATCGTCCCCATCGGCTTCAGCCTCATGTTCCTGCGCTTCCTTCAGGTGTTCGTGCGCATCCTGCGCAACCAGCAATTGGGCCTGGGCGGCCACGGCGAAGCCGAGGATGCCCTGAAACTCGCCACAGCAAACACGGCCGAGGAGGCTAAACAATGACCATTGCCTTCCTGTTCCTTGCCCTGTTCGCGCTGATGTTCATCGGTATCCCGGTGGCGATCTCCCTCGGTCTGTCCGGGGCCATGACCATTCTGATGTTCAGCAACGACTCGGTGCGCTCGCTGGCCATCAAGCTGTTCGAAAGCAGCGAACACTACACCCTGATGGCGATTCCGTTCTTCCTCCTGGCGGGCGCCTTCATGACCACTGGCGGCGTGGCCCATCGCCTGATCGACTTTGCCAATGCCTGTGTCGGCCACATCAAGGGCGGCCTGGCCATTGCCGCGATTCTGGCGTGCATGTTGTTCGCCGCATTGAGTGGTTCCTCGCCGGCCACCGTGGCCGCCGTGGGCTCCATCGTCATCGCCGGTATGGTGCGCTCCGGCTACAAGCAGGACTTCGCCGCCGGTATCGTCTGTAACGCCGGTACCCTGGGCATCCTGATCCCGCCATCCATCGTCATGGTGGTGTATGCCACTGCTACCGAGACCTCGGTCGGCAAGTTGTTCATGGCCGGTGTGGTGCCAGGCCTGCTACTCGGCCTGTTCCTGATGGCAGCCATCTACATTCTTGCCCACATCAAGGACATGCCGGCGCTTCCGCGCGCCTCCTTCCAGGAAGTGCTGCGCACCGGCCGTCGCGCCATCTGGGGCCTGCTGTTGATCGTGATCATCCTCGGGGGCATCTACTCGGGCATGTTCACACCCACCGAGGCCGCCGCAGTCGCAGCGATCTATGCAGCCTTCGTGGCGATCTTTATCCATCGCGACATGACTTTCCGCCAGTGTCCCGGGACGGTGATCGAAGCCGCCAAGCTCAGTGTGGTGCTGATGTTCATCATCGCCAATGCCATGCTCTTCGCCCACGTACTGACCACCGAGCAGATCCCGCAGTCGATCACCGCGTGGGTGGTGGCACAGGGCTTCAGCCCCATCGAGTTCCTCATCGTGGTCAATATCGTACTGCTGGTCGCGGGGACCTTTATGGAACCGTCGGCGATCATCCTGATCCTGGCGCCGATCCTGTTCCCGATCGCCACACAGTTGGGCATCGACCCGATCCACCTAGGCATCATCATGGTGGTGAACATGGAGATCGGCCTGATCACGCCACCGACCGGGCTTAACCTGTTCGTCACCTCGGCGGTTACCGGCATGCCGCTGACCCGCACCATCAGGGCGGTGTCGCCGTGGCTGCTGATGATGCTGGTGTTCCTGATATTGGTTACCTACGTGCCATTCATATCCCTGGCACTGCCCGAATGGTTGGGCATGTAGGACAGGTACGCTCTGCGTCAAGCACTTGCCCGGCCTCAGCGCCGGGCTTTTTTATCTGCCAACTGCCAGAAGCGCGCCAGATCGGTCGCCCGTGCGGACAGTTCCGCCGCCGCATCGCGGCAGGCCTGCTCCAGGCTGATCGGACCCGGTGTGAGGCTGAAGGCGGCATCGATGCCCGCTTCGTACAGCCGCTGATAACCCTCACCAAGGCTACCGGCCAGCGCGATTACCGGTACCCCGGCGGCCTGGGCAACGCGCGCTACACCCACTGGGGTCTTGCCGTGCAGACTCTGGCCGTCCAGCCGACCTTCGCCGGTAATGGCCAGATCAGCACCCTGCATGGCCGCGGCCAGCCCCGACAATTCCGCCACCAGCTCAATGCCTGGCCGGAAGCCGGCACCCAGTACCGCACAGGCGGCAAAACCCAGACCGCCGGCCGCACCAACACCCGGCACGTTGCGCACATCCTCGCCCAGGGCAGCGGCCATGACATCGGCATAATGCTCCAGCGCCCGGTCCAGTTGCTCCACTTGCGCGGGATTGGCGCCCTTCTGCGGACCGAATACATGGGAAGCGCCGCGCGGGCCGCACAGCGGGTTATCCACATCCGCGGCCACCAGTACTTCGACAGCCGCCAGACGCGGATCCAGGCCATCCAGCTCGATGCGCTGCAGGTCGATCAGCGCCGCGCCGCCTGGTGCCAGTGGCTCGCCAGCGGCATCCAGCAACCGTACTCCCAACGCCTGCAGGACCCCGGCACCGCCGTCATTGGTGGCGCTGCCGCCGATACCCAGAATGATGCGCCGGGCACCGGCATCCAGCGCCGCCAATATCAATTCACCGGTGCCGTAGCTGGTGGTGATACGGGCATCACGCTGGGCCGGTTCGACCCAGTGCAGGCCACTGGCGGCCGCCATTTCGATCACCGCCTGACCATCTTCCAGCCAGCCCCAGTGGGCCTGCACCGGCTGGCCGAGCGGGCCGCGCACAGTCAGCTCGCGCCGCTCGCCCCCGCTGGCAGCCAATACCGCATCCACCGTGCCTTCGCCGCCATCGGCCATGGGACACAGGCGGATATCCGCGTCGGGGTAGACTGTCTGCCAGCCCCGGGCAATGGCGCTGGCCACATCCTCGGCGCTGAGGCTTTCCTTGAACGAGTCGGGAGCGATTACCAGCTTCATCACAGCAGCACCAGGCTGAACAGCCACACGGTTATGATGCCGACGATACCCTGGATCAACGTGGCCATGGTTTGCGCCTGGTAAGCGGTCGCTACCTTCATGCGACTGAACTGGGTAACCACCCAGAAGAAGCTGTCATTGGCGTGGGATACGGTCATCGCACCGGCACCGATCGCCATGACCGTCAGTACCCGGCCCATCTCGCTGTCCAGCCCCAGTTGCCCGAGCAGCGGCGCAACCAAGGCCGAGGTAGTGACCAGGGAAACGGTACTGGAACCCTGCGCGGTCTTCAGACCGGCGGCTACCAGGAACGGCATGAACAGGCCGATACCCAGGGACGACAGGGTCTGGCCCAGATAATCCCCCAGCGGCGTGGCGCTGAGCATGGTACCAAAGGCGCCACCGGCACCGGTGATCAGCAGGATCGGGGCCGCAGCCACCAACCCCTCGGTAACACGATCATGCAGCTCCTGACGCTTGTTATCCGACTTCAGCAGGGTACAGGCCAGCGCCAGGCCAATCGCCAGCGCGAAAATCGGCTGACCGAGGAAGGTAACCAGCGTATACAGTACGCCTTCGCCCACCGGGCGGGCCGGCAGATTGACCACCGTGCCCAGACAGATCAGCGCAATCGGCACGAAGATGGGAGCAAAGGCCTTGACCGGGCTCGGCAGTTCACCGTAGCTGTCGCGCATCGCCTGGTAATCGTTGCTGTCCATGATCGGCGCGCCATCGTCTTCCAGTTCGATGTCCTTGCCGATAAAGCGATTGGCCCACAGCATACCGGCCATGGCAGTGATGAACGCCACCACCAGACCGACCAGGATCACCAGCCCGAGGTTGGACTCCAGGCCCAGGTTACCGGCTGCAGCAATCGGGCCGGGGGTGGGCGGTACGAAGGTATGGGTCGCGTACAGGCCGGTGGCCAGGGCCACACTCATCGCCACTACCGATACCTTCATCCGCGCGGCCAGGGCATTTTTCAACGAGTTGAGAATAACGTAGCCGGAGTCACAGAATACGGGAATCGATACCAGATAACCGATGATCGATACCGTTAGCGTCGGGAAACGCTCTCCAAGCAAGCGAATCACCGTTTCCGCCATGGTGATGGCGGCGCCGCTGCGCTCGAGGATCACCCCGATGATGGTGCCGAACACGATGACGATACCGATGTAACCGAGTATGCCGCCGAAGCCGCGGGTGATGTGCCCGGCGATCTCCAGGACCGGCAATTGGTAGGCGAAGCCGGCCAACAGCGCGGCTCCGAGCAGGGCCAGGAAGGGATGCAGTTTGAATCGCGTTGTCGCCAGGACGATAAAGACAATCAGTGCGATCAGAATCAGGACCAGACCCATTATCGTGTTTCCTATCTATGTGTTTGAAGTGGCAGTGCCTCGGCGGAATTAACAACTCTCCAGCCAAGGCGCGCCATTATTGGACATTTAGCCGCTACTGGACAGGCTTTGAATCATTCAAGCATGCCGCCTCGATACTGTCAGCCTTCGGCTTCCACCGCTGGTCGATCAGCTAAAGGGCTCCGCCAGCTGTTTGATCAAGGCCCGCTCCTCCCGCAAGAAGGCCAGGAAGGCTTCAGCCACCGGACTCAGGCGCTTACCCCGGGCATGCACTGCACACCAGCTGCGAAACAGTGGCAGGTCGGTGAAATCCAGGCGCGCCAATTGGCCATTACGCAACCAGGGTGCGGCGCTATGCGCCGAGACCAAGCCGATACCCAGCCCGGCGATCGCCGATTGCACCACCGTTTCCCCCGAGCCCATCTGCATTACCCGCTGCAGATGCACCCGTTTCTGCTGGAAAAACTCGTCGCAGGCCTTGCGGACCCCCGAGCCGATTTCGCGCACCAGTACCATCTGCGACTCCAGCTCGGCCAGGCCAAGCTGCTGCCGCGCGGCCAGCGGATGATCCGGCGCCGCCACGGCGATCACCGGGTTGTTCAGGAACGGGAAGAAATCCAGCGCCCGATCCGCCGGTACCATCCCCACCAGCACCACATCATCGAGGTTGTCACGCAAACGGCGAATCACCTCCGCACGGGTGCTGACTTCCAGCCGGAAGCTCACCTCCGGGTGACGCTGGCGGAAGGCCGCCAGCAGGTGCGGGGTCAGATACTGGATGCTGCTCGCCACCGCCAGCCGCAACTCGCCATGCAGGGTGCCCTGCAGTGCGGACAGCTGCATGTCGAGGATTTCCAGCCGATTGAAGATATCGCCGCTGGCGGCCAGCAGGATGGTGGCGGCATCGGTCAGATAGAGCTTGCGGCCCACGTATTCGAACAGCGGCTGCCCGACCAGCTCTTCCAGCTGGCGCATCTGCAGACTCACCGCCGGCTGGGTCAGCGCCATCTCCTCGGCCGTTCGGCTATAGGACAAGGTGGCACACAGACTGCGGAATACCTGGAGTTGGCGCAGTGTCATCCGGTGCAATTCTTTGCGCATCGAACCTCTCCGCTGATGTTGGATAGGCAACATATTAGTAATTACTTATAAGTAATCCAACAAATACTCATTTTTAATCATTCATGCTGCGGTTGTATGTTGAGTTCACCCCCGATCACCCAACAGAGGAAAGGGATGTGATCAAGAAAATCCTGATTGCCAACCGTGGCGAGATTGCTGTCCGCATCGTCCGCGCCTGCGCGGAAATGGGCATTCGCTCGGTGGCCATCCATTCGGATGCGGACCGCTATGCGCTGCATGTCAAACGCGCCGATGAGTCCTATAATGTCGGCAGCGACCCCCTGGCCGGCTACCTGAACGCCCGGCAACTGGTCAACCTGGCGGTCGAGACCGGCTGCGATGCACTGCACCCCGGCTACGGCTTCCTGTCGGAAAATGCCGAACTGGCGCGCATTTGCAGCGAACGGGGGATCAAATTTATCGGTCCCTCGGCCGAGGTGATCGCCCGCATGGGTGACAAGACCGAAGCGCGGCGCAGCATGATTGCCGCTGGAGTGCCGGTAACCCCGGGCACCGAGGGCAACCTGAAGGATTTGCAGGAAGCGCTGAGCGAGGCGGACCGGGTCGGCTATCCGGTGATGCTCAAGGCCACTTCGGGTGGCGGCGGGCGTGGCATCCGCCGTTGCAACAGCAAGGAAGAGCTGGAGCAGGCCTGGCCGCGGGTGATATCCGAAGCGACCAAGGCTTTCGGCAGCGCCGATGTGTTTCTGGAAAAATGCATCGTCAACCCCAAGCACATCGAAGCCCAGGTGCTGGCCGACAGTTTCGGCAACACCGTGCACCTGTATGAACGTGACTGCTCGATCCAGCGCCGCAACCAGAAGCTGATCGAGATCGCCCCCAGCCCGCAGCTGACGCCCGAGCAGCGCGCCTATATCGGTGACCTGGCCGTGCGTGCGGCCCAGGCAGTGGGTTACGAGAACGCCGGTACCGTGGAATTTCTGCTGGCGGACAATGAAGTCTATTTCATGGAGATGAATACCCGGGTGCAGGTGGAACACACCATCACCGAGCAGATCACCGGGATCGACATCGTCCGCGAGCAGATCCGCATCGCCTCCGGCCTGCCCCTGTCAGTCAAGCAGGAAGATATCGAGCACCGCGGCTACGCCATCCAGTTCCGTATCAACGCCGAGGACCCGAAGAACGACTTTCTTCCCTCCTTCGGCAAGATCACCCGCTATTACGCACCGGGTGGCCCGGGTGTACGGGTGGATACGGCGATCTACACCGGTTACACCATTCCGCCCTACTACGATTCGATGTGCCTGAAGCTGATCGTCTGGGCGAATAACTGGGAAGACGCCATGGACCGGGGTTACCGGGCACTGGATGACATGCACCTGCATGGGGTCAAGACCACCGAGCTGTATTATCAACAGATCCTCAAGAATCCGGATTTTCGCAGCGGCGTCTTCAATACCAGCTTTGTCGACACCCATCCGGAGCTGACCAACTACTCGACCAAGAACAAACCCGAAGCCCTGGCCCTGGCCATCGCCGGCGCCATCGCCGCTTACGCCGGACTTTGATTTTGTGCCGCAAGCCAGACGCTTGCCGCCGATGAGGAATGCACCATGAGCAAGAAACGCATCAACGTTACCGATACCATTCTGCGCGATGCCCACCAGTCGCTGCTGGCCACGCGCATGCGCACCGAAGATATGCTGCCGATCTGTCCGAAACTGGACCAGGTAGGCTACTGGTCGCTGGAAGTCTGGGGCGGCGCCACCTTCGACGCCTGTGTGCGCTTCCTCAAGGAAGACCCTTGGGAACGCCTGCGCCAGCTGCGCACCGCGCTGCCCAATACCCGTTTGCAGATGCTGCTGCGCGGTCAGAACCTGCTCGGCTACCGCCACTACAGCGATGACGTGGTCCGCGCCTTCGTCGCCAAGGCCGCGGTCAATGGCATCGATGTGTTCCGCATCTTCGATGCGATGAACGATGTGCGTAACCTGCGTACCGCCATCTCCGCCGTCAAGGCCGCGGGCAAGCATGCCCAGGGCACCATCTGCTATACCACCAGCCCGGTGCATACGGTTGAGCTGTTCGTCGAGCAGGCCAAGACCCTGGAAGCCATGGGTGTTGACTCCCTGGCGGTGAAAGACATGGCCGGTCTGCTGACCCCGTTCGCCACTGGCGAACTGGTCGAAGCGCTAAAAGCGGCTACCAGCCTGCCGGTGTTCATTCATTCCCATGACACCGCCGGCCTGGCTGCCATGTGTCAGCTCAAGGCCATCGAGTGCGGTGCGGACAATATCGATACCGCCATCGGCTCCATGGCCTGGGGTACCAGCCATCCAGGTACCGAATCCATGGTCGCGGCGCTCAAGGGCACACCCTATGACACCGGCCTGGATCTGGAGCTGATTCAGGAAATCAGCATGTACTTCATGGAAGTACGCAAGAAATACCACCAGTTCGAAAGCCCCTTCACCGGTGTGGATACCCGGGTGCAGATCAACCAGGTACCGGGCGGCATGATGTCCAACCTGGCCAACCAATTGAAGGAACAGGGCGCGCTGAATCGTATTCAGGACGTATTCGATGAAATCCCGCGGGTGCGCGCCGACCTCGGTTATCCGCCACTGGTGACACCGACATCGCAGATCGTGGGCACTCAGGCGGTATTCAACGTGCTGGCCGGCGAGCGCTACAAGACCATTACCAACGAGGTGAAACTGTACCTGCAGGGTCGCTACGGTCAGGCGCCCGGCACCATCAACCCGGATGTGCAGGTGCGCGCCATCGGTGACGAGAGCGTGATCGACGTGCGCCCGGCGGATCTGCTGAAACCGGAAATGGATCGCCTGCGCAATGAAATCGGCAATCTGGCGAAAAGCGAAGAAGACGTGCTGACCTTCGCCATGTTCCCCGATATCGGTCGCAAGTTTCTCGAAGAACGCGCCGCCGGCACCCTGGAACCGGAGGTGCTGCTGCCGATTCCGGATGGCGACAGCAAACCACTCGCTGCCGAAGGCGTGGCGACCGAGTTCATGATTGACGTTCACGGTGAAAGTTACCGTATCGATATCACCGGTGTGGGCGTCAAAGGGGACGGCACTCGCCATTTCTACCTGAGCGTGGATGGCATGCCGGAAGAAGTTGTCCTCGAAGAGCTCAATCAATTCGTCGGCGGCGCTGGCGGCAAGAGCCGCGAACGCGCCAGCAAACCCGGCCACGTCACGACCAGTATGCCCGGCAATGTGGTCGATGTGCTGGTGGCCGAAGGCGACAAGGTCAAGGCCGGCCAGGCGGTGCTCATCAGCGAAGCGATGAAGATGGAAAGCGAGATCCAGGCGGCAATCGACGGCACCGTCAAGGCCGTGCATGTAGCCAAGGGTGATCGCGTCAACCCAGGTGAGATATTGATCGAGATCGAGGCCTGAGCATAGCGGGGGGCCGGCAGGCTCCCCGCTCATACCGAACCAGCGAGCGTAAGCCATGCCCTACAAAAAACTGAAAAGTGCTGATGATGACAATGCCCTGCAACAGATCATTGACGGCTACATGCACTTCCATGAAGAGGTATACCCCCAGCAGGAAGAACTGTTCAGGAAACTCGCTTTCGAGCAGACCCCCAAGGCGATGTTCATCACCTGCGCCGACTCACGTGTAGTGCCCGAACTGATTACCCAGAGTTCGCCCGGTGATCTGTTCGTCACCCGCAACGTCGGCAACGTCGTCCCCCCCTACGGCCAGATGATGGGCGGCGTCTCCACGGCCATCGAATATGCGGTAGTAGCGCTGGGCGTGAAGCACATCATCATTTGTGGCCATTCCGATTGTGGCGCGATGAAGGCCGTATTGGACCCTGCGCAGCTGAAAGGCATGCCCACGGTAAAGTCCTGGCTGCAGCATTCGGAAGTGGCCAAGATCGTAGTGCAGGAAAACTGTGGCTGCGCCGATCACACTACCCTCGGTATCCTCACCGAAGAGAACGTGGTTGCCCAACTCGGTCACCTTGCCACCCATCCATCGGTCGCTTCACGTCTGGCCCGCGGCGATCTGTTTATCCACGGTTGGGTGTACGATATCGAAACTAGCCAGATCCGCGCCTACGATACCGAGAAAGGCGAGTTCCGCCGGATCGGTGATGGTCCGCTGCCGATGGCGACGCCACGCCCGCGTTACTGACGAACGTCGGCTGGTCCGCCGCCCGCTTTGGGTTATAATCGCGGATCACGGCCACCTGGCCTGTATTCTTTTCGAGCCACGCCTATGCGTGGCTTTGTTTTTCGTCATCAAGAGGCACGACAATGACCGCACTGGTTGGCGTGATCATGGGCTCCAAGTCCGACTGGTCTACCATGAGCCACACGGCAGACATGCTGGAGCAGCTGGGTATCCCCTACGAAGTGAAGGTGGTATCTGCGCACCGCACCCCAGATCTGCTGTTCGACTATGCCGAGCAGGCCGCTGGGCGCGGCATCGAGGTGATTATCGCCGGCGCGGGTGGCGCTGCGCACCTGCCTGGCATGTGTGCGGCCAAGACTCACCTGCCGGTACTCGGCGTGCCGGTGCAGTCGTCCATGCTATCGGGCGTCGACTCACTGCTATCGATCGTGCAGATGCCGGCTGGCGTGCCCGTGGCTACTTTGGCCATCGGCAAGGCCGGGGCGGTCAACGCAGCGCTGCTGTCAGCAAGTATTCTGGGTGGCCGCCATCCGCAATATCATCAGGCCTTGCAGGATTTCCGTAGCCGGCAGACCGATACCGTGCTGGATAATCCGGACCCACGTCAGGCTTGAGGAAGCAATCATGAAAATCGGCATCATCGGTGGTGGTCAACTCGGACGCATGCTGGCTCTGGCGGGTACGCCACTGGGTCAGCAGTTCGCCTTTCTCGACCCGGCAGCGGACGCCTGCGCCGCTGCCCTGGGCGAGCATCTCTGCGCAGCCTATGACGATCGCGAGCAGCTGCGCCAATTGGCCGAAGATGCCGACGTGGTGACCTTCGAGTTCGAGAGCGTGCCGGCGGAAACCGTGGCCTTTCTCGAGCAACATGTGCCGGTATTCCCCAATGCAGAGTCGCTGCGCATCGCCCGCGATCGCTGGTTCGAGAAGTCCATGTTCCGGGAACTGGGCATCCCCACGCCCGAGTTTGCCGACATCCAGTGCCAGGCTGATCTGAATAATGCTGTGCAGAATATCGGCCTGCCCGCCGTGCTGAAGACCCGCACCCTGGGGTATGACGGCAAGGGTCAGAAACTGTTGCGCCAACCGGAAGATGTCATCGACGCCTTCGCCGAACTGGGCAGCGTGCCCTGCATTCTGGAAGGCTTCGTGCCTTTTACCGGTGAAGTCTCGCTGGTCGCCGTGCGCAGCCGCGATGGCGATACCCGCTGCTACCCGCTGGTGCACAACACCCACGAGCAAGGCATTCTGCGACTGTCGGTCGCCAGTACCGAGCATCCCTTGCAGGCCCAGGCGGAGAACTACGCCGGGCGCGTGCTGGACAAGCTGAATTATGTCGGCGTGCTGGCCTTCGAGTTCTTCGAGGTGGATGGTGGCCTGAAGGCCAACGAGATCGCCCCGCGGGTGCATAACTCCGGTCACTGGACTATCGAAGGGGCCGAGTGCAGTCAGTTCGAGAACCATCTGCGGGCCATTGCCGGCCTGCCGTTGGGTTCCACCGCCAAGGTGGGTGAAAGCGCCATGCTCAACTTCATCGGCGAGGTACCGGCAGTGGCCAAGGTCACCGCCATTCCCGATTGCCACCTGCACCACTATGGCAAAGAGTTCAAGCCCGGACGCAAGGTCGGTCATGCCACCCTGCGCTGCACCGATGCTGCCGTGTTGCAGTCACGTATCGCCGAGGTCCAGGCCCTGATCGATTGATCCGGGCCTGTTATCGGGAGGTCCTCATGCGGCATCTGTTAATCACCCTGGCGTTGCTTTTCCCCATTCTGGCAATGGCTGCTCCACGCACCGTGGACTGGCTGGACCTGCTGCCCGAGGAAGACTATCAGGCCATGCTCGACATGCCCGAGATCAGCCATGATTGGGGCACTGAGGCTCCCGGCGACTTCTCCAACAGTCTGCGCTCATCCGATCGCAACCTGCCCGAAGTGATGTATTCCACCCGTGTAGTCGGGGAAATGGACGGTCAGCATATCGAGCTGGGCGGCTACCCGGTCCCGCTGGAAACCGATGAGCAGGGCCGCTACATCAGTTTCTTCCTGGTGCCCTATCCCGGCGCCTGCATTCACGTCCCGCCACCGCCGCCGAACCAGATCATTCTGGTCGAGTACCCAAGCGGTCTCGCCATCAGGGATATCTACCAGCCGCTGTTGCTTACCGGCACTTTGCAGGTAGCCCAGACCAGCAATGAATTAGCCGATGCCAGTTACCGGATGCGCGCCGATAAGGTAGTCAGTTACCCCGGCGGATAACCCTGGCTTTGCGCTATCGCCCACACGGGTGAGCGCTCTGGAACGGGCATTCCGTTAAGCTCACGGCCCTCAGCTAAGCATGCAATGGAGGCAGGATGGGGCTTTTCACAGGGGTGGTGATACTGGTATTGCTGGCAGGTTGGTTTACCCACAGCTGGTTGCTCGACCGGCCTGTCCCGCAACGGCAGGCAGTGCCCATGGAGGCAGATATCTATCGCGTCGGTGAGGCCTTCATTGCCCGCCGCCGTAGCCAGAACCCGGTATCTTCCGTGGTGGTCATGCATGGCTTTCTGGAAAACCCGTTGTACTTCACCCGTTATTACCAAGACCCCAGTATTGAGCTGATCATGCTCACCAGCGCTGGCTATCACCTGCCGTTGCAGACCCCGGTGTTCCAGCAACCCCCGTGGAAAGCCACTCCCGCACTGGCCACCGGCACCATCGTTGGTGATGCACAGGTGCTCAATCTGGCATTGGAGCATCTGGTCACCACGAACACTGTGCGCGTACACGGACATTCTCGCGGCGGCGCTGTGGTGCTGGAAGCCGCGCGTCAGCGGCCTGAGCTATTCGAACCGGTCGAGGTGATCCTGGAAGCGCCGGTGCTGCCTCAGGGGCAGCTCTACCAACCGACATCAAAAATAGTCCATTGGCTGATGCCGCTGGTTCATCTACTATGGCAACACAAGCCAGCCGGGATTCTGCGCAGCCCCATCTGGGGGCCGCTGGATGACAGCTTCAAGCGCGAGCTGATCCTGGCCATGCCGTTCAACCCACGGCGCAGCCGGGTGTTGATGACCAATACCAGGGATATCGCTGACTGGATGACCAACACCGGGCCGGATATCTATCGTCACGTCAGGCGTGGCGCGGTGCTGGTACCGGGCCGGGATCGTGTCTTGCAGAGCGAGGCCATGCTGGACAGCGCCCGGCAGGCTGAAAACCTGCAGATCATCGAAGTGCCTGACGGCAGCCACTTCGTTTTGCTGGACAATCCTGAGGCAATACCGCCCTTGATCCGGAACTGACGATGTCCTATAGCTTCGAGCCGATTGGTGTTATGCACTCCTGTTTCGCCGAGAAGTTCGCCATTCCCCGCCAACCGCAGTTGGCCCCCGCCGCGCGGGGTATGCTCGAACTCTTCGCGCCCTATGACAAACCCGAAGCAGTAGCCGGACTGGAAGGTGTCAGCCACCTCTGGCTACTGTTCGTGTTCCATGCCGCCGCCTCGGGCGAACAGCATGTGCGGGTGCGGCCGCCCCGCTTGGGTGGCAACAAGCGCATCGGGGTATTTGCCAGCCGCTCCACCCATAGACCCAATCCCATCGGTCAATCCGTAGTCAGGCTGGAAAGCATCGAGCCGGGACGGCTGTTGGTGTCCGGCATCGATCTGCTGGATGGCACGCCGATCCTGGATATCAAACCCTATGTGCCCTATGCCGATGCCCTCGGTGACGCCCGCAATTCGCTGGCCGAATCCGCCCCGGCCCAGCTGCTGGTGGAGTGGTCCGCACCAGCCCTGCTGCAGGCCCGCGAGCAGGCGCAGCGCCTGCAGCAGCCGGTTCAGGAACTGATCGAACAATGCCTGGCACAGGACCCCAAGCCCGCCTATCAGCGGCCGGATGCGGACCGCGAGTATGGGGTACGCTTCTGGGATATCAATGTCCGCTGGCATTATCCACAGGCGGATCGCATTCGCGTACTGGCCGTGGAGCCCGTGGCATGATCGATCTGGGGCATGTAGCACTGATGATGCTGGCTGCCGGCATCGGCGCCTGGATCTGGCGGGGCCTGGGATTGCGGGATCAGGCGCTACGCCTGGTACGTCAGCATTGCGTACGGACCAATGTGCAACTGCTGGACGAAAGCATTGCGCTCAATCGCCTGCGCCTTGGGCGTGGGCGTCATGGCCGGCCGGGACTGATTCGCCGGTACGGTTTCGAGTTCACCGTGACCGGCGAACGGCGCTATCCCGGCTTTATTGAAATGCATGGTGGGATGCTGCTGAAGATCGAACTGGCTCCGCATCCCTTTCCCGGCGAAGGACCTGGACCGGACGATCCGCCACGCCGAGACAACGTGCATTATTTACAGTAACGGTTATCAAAACCCGCTTCCCATATTCCTTTTAGTTCCACGTGGAACACCACTGTGCCCCCGCTTGCGGGCGATCGTGCGGAGGCATTAAGGTAGCCGTTTCATCCAGGACTGGCACCATGAACCGCTGTCTGCTTTTTCTCACGCTTCTGCTCATCACCACCGCAGCGCACTCCGCCGCCTGCCTGATCGAATCCAATGACGATCAGGTGCCGATCCGCCTGTGCCAACAGAACATCAATATCCCGCCGCAGCTGTTCCAGGACAGCTTCTGCCAGCCCCAGATCACCGAGCGCAGCTTCGATATCCAGTTTGTAGATGCCTGCCCCGAGGGCGCATATGGCATCTGTACCGGCGCACGAAGCGAGGGGGTGGCCTATCGGCAATCCATTCACTATTACAGCGAACCCGGTGATGCACCGGTGTTGAAGGCGTACTGTGAGCAGTTCAGTGACGGGCAATGGCAGCTGCCCGAAATCCACTCAGATAAGGATCAATAGGGCGGGGGCGGTGATAGTTGGTGATCCGCCAGGTCCAGCCGGTCACCCACTTCCAGGCCCAGTTTCTCAGCCGTTCCGGGCGGCACCTCGATCACGAAACGCAGCGCCTGATCCGCCTGATAGAGCGCACAGGGCGGCGCAGCGCACGGCGGCACCTCGGCAAATATCTGTACCAGCCGGGCGTTCTCATCGACAAATAACAGGTCCAGCGATATCTGCATGTTGCGCATCCAGATCACCGGCCGGGTACCCTCGGGGAAATCAAACAGCATACCCTCGCCGGCAGCAAGTTCGGTGCGCCCCATCAGACCCTGGCGGCGGCTATCCGGGTCGGCTACCAGCTCCAGCTGAAACGAATGGCCGCCCAGCATCGCCTGGATGGTCTGCGCCTGCGCCGGGGATACTGCAAACAAAGCCAGCATCAGCAGCCAGCCGCGCCCCAGCCTGCCCATCAGGGATGCTCCTTGAGCATGTTCTGGTACACCATGTTGCTCAGGTACAGTCGGTCCGCCTCACCGAGCTGAGCGTATTCCACCCCGGCGGCGTTCAGGTAAACCTCGTCCCCATTATTCAACAGCGGGCCGCTATCGATACGCTGGGTCCGGCGAAACAGTACCTTGCCGTCGGCATCCAGGAGATCCCATGGCAACGGCTCGCCGAGAACCACATCATCAGTATCCAGCAGTTTCAATAACACACCAATCTCCGTAGCGGTCCGGGATCATGCAATCTATCAGGCCGAGATAGCGTGATGCTATCGGAGAACCGGTTTCCGGTACATTTTCACCGATACAGGTCCTCACGGGTCCAGGGTACATGATGGGTGCCGTCCGCCAACGGCTTGACCGCCAGGATCTGGTGAATATTCATCCAGTTACGCTTGAAGCCATAGGCACAACCGGCCAGATAGATACGCCAGATACGCAGGGTCTTGTCTGATACCAGTTGGCCAGCCTGCTCCAGATGGTGTTCCAGGTTGCTGCTCCAGTGCTCAAGGGTGCGCGCATAGTGCAGACGCAGGCTTTCCACATCCAGCACCTCGAGACCCTGCTCGCTCATACTGGCGATCGCCATCGACAGATGTGGCAGCTCGCCATGGGGGAAGACGTAGCGGCCGATGAACTTGCCTGCCCCGCGACCAACCTGACGGCCATCGATGTATTTGGCGGTGATCCCGTGGTTCATCACCAGTCCGCCGGGTTTGACCTGCTCGAACAGAATCTTGAAATAGGCGCCGAGGTTGGCATGGCCGACATGCTCGAACATGCCGACACTGACGATCTTGTCGTAATTCTCCCGACCGGTCAGGTCCCGGTAGTCGCGCAACTCCAAGGTCACCCGATCCGTCAGTCCCGCCGCCTCGCTGCGCGCCTGCGCCAACGCCAGCTGGGCTTTGCTCAAGGTAATGCCGTGCACCTGGACATCATAATAACGCGCCGCATGGCGAGCCAGACCGCCCCAGCCGCAACCCACATCGAGCAAGTGTTCGCCGGGCTTGAGACGCAATTTGCGGCACAGGTGATCGAGCTTCTGGGTCTGGGCAGTGGCCAGGCTGTCTTCGGGATTACGAAAATAACCGCAGGAGTAGACCATCTGCGGATCCAGCCACAGAGCATAGAAGTCGTTGGACAGGTCATAGTGGTAGGAGATGGCTTCGGCATCCATCTGCTTGTCGTGTTCGGTGCGCTCGGGTGCCGGCTCGGTGTTGTCGCCCAGCAGCCCCTTGCTCAGCCGGTCCGCCACGGCGATGACATCCATGATGTTGCCCTGGATATCCAGCCGCTGGTCAATATAAGCCGCGCCCAGCTTGTCCAAGGTCGGATTCTGCATTTCCTGCAGCAATCCCAGATCATTGATCAACAACGTGACCCGGGGATCGGGACCGAGATCCAGTGTCGGCCCGCCCTTCACCACCACGCGCAGAGGCAGTTGCAATGCCCCCAAGGTTTCGGAAAATTGCGCAAACATCCGGTCATCTCCTGTGTCTATCGGCATTAAACCAATATAGGCCACAGGATCAGGGTTTGCCTGCTACTGGCCCTTGACCGGGCGCTTCCAGCCCGCCACATTGCGCTGGCGGCCCCGCGCCACACCCAGCTGGGCATCAGGAATATCCTGAGTGATGGTCGAGCCCGCTGCGGTGGTTGCCTGGTTGCCCACCGTCACCGGCGCCACCAGCGCCGTATTGGAGCCAATGAAGGCGCCATCGCCAATACGCGTGACGGATTTGTTGGCCCCGTCGTAGTTGCAGGTAATGGTGCCGGCGCCGATATTCGCCCCCTTGCCCACCTCGGCATCACCGACATAGGACAGGTGGTTGATCTTCGAACCTTCACCCACCACGGCCTTCTTGGTCTCGACGAAGTTGCCGACCTTGGCACCGCGGTGCAGCAGGGTACCGGGACGCAGGCGAGCATAGGGCCCGACATCGCAATCCTCGCCGACTTCGGCGCCTTCCAGATGACTGAAGGCCTTGATCACCGTGCCGCTCTTGATCACCGAATCGCGGATTACGCAGTGCGGCCCGATGATCACGTTATCTTCGATCACCACGCGACCTTCCAGCACCACGTTGACGTCGATGCTGATGTCACGACCGATGGTCACATCGCCGCGTACATCCAGCCGCGCCGGGTCCGCCAGTGAGGCGCCCTGGGTCATCAGCCGCTCGGCCTCGCGCTGCTGCCAGCCACGCTCGAGTACCGACAACTGCAAACGGTTGTTGGCACCCATGACCTCCAGCTCATCCGCGGCCTGGGCCACTTCCACCGGAATCGAGCCCGCTACCGCCAGGGCCACAACATCGGTCAGGTAGTACTCGCCCTGGGCGTTGTTGTTGGACAGGCTGGACAGCCAATCCGCGGCCTTGCTGCCCGGCAGGACCATGATGCCGGTGTTGCCTTCGTTGATCAGCAGTTGCTCAGCCGAGGCATCCTTCTGCTCGACGATGGCCTGTGCCTGGCCGTGCTCGTTGCGAATGATGCGGCCGTAGCCGGTCGGGTCCTGCATCAGCACGGTCAACAGCCCCAGGGCCTGGCTGCCGGCCTGATCGACCAGTGCGCGCAGGGTATCCACCCGGATAAGCGGAACGTCGCCATAGAGCACCAGCACCTGATCCGCGCCCTCGATGTGTGGCAGCGCCTGGGCCACGGCGTGGCCGGTGCCCAACTGTTCGGTCTGCAATACCCAATTGAGGTCCGCGCCGTCCAGCGTCTCACGTACCTGTTGGGCGCCATGACCGATGACCACATGAATGCCCTCCGGCAGTAGCGCACGGGCGCTATCGATTACATGCTCGAGCATCGGCTTGCCTGCCACCGGGTGCAACACCTTGGGGAGAGAAGAACGCATGCGGGTGCCCTGGCCGGCGGCAAGAATGACTACGTGCAGATTCATCGATCTGATCCTGGGTCGAGTTGAAGATGCTGGGATGATAGAAGCTGGCAGCAGAGTGCCGCAAGTCGATCAGTTACTCAGTAGCTCTGGTTCGCTGCTGCCATTCATCCGCGGTCAGCGTCATCTGACCGGTAAAAGCGGCTGCGGTTCAGTAGCCTGTAGGCACAGCGGCGCAAGCCTGCCGAGCGCCCAAAAAAAAGGCAGCCAAAGCTGCCTTTTTTGAAGCTGGACTCAGCGTTTGACCGCTGGTCAGCCGTACTTCTTGCGCAGTTCCTGCACGGTACGCAATTGGGCTGCGGCTTCGGCGAGACGGGCGGAGGCCGAACCGTAGTCGAACTCGGCGCCTTTCTCGTTGAGAGCCTTTTCTGCGGCCTTCTTCGCTTCCTCTGCAGCTGCTTCGTCAATGTCGCCGGCGCGGATGGCCGTATCGGCGAGCACCTTGACCATGCTCGGCTGAACTTCCAGGAAGCCACCGGAGATATAGAACACCTCTTCGGTCTTGTCCTGCTTGATCACCCGAACCGGGCCTGGCTTGAGGTCAGTCAGCAACGGTGTGTGACCCGGCAGAACGCCGACGTCACCCATGTTGCCGTGTGCCACGACCATCTCGACCAGGCCGGAAAACAGCTCTTCTTCCGCGCTTACGATATCGCAGTGCACTGTCATAGCCATTCAAGTTGCCTCGGTTCTGCGCCCGCCAGAGCGGGCGCGGCCCATTACATATTCTTCGCTTTCTCTACCGCTTCGTCGATGGTACCGACCATGTAGAAAGCCTGCTCCGGCAGGTGATCGTAGTCACCATTCAGAATGCCCTGGAAGCCACGGATGGTTTCTTTCAGGGAAACGTATTTGCCGGGCGCACCAGTGAACACTTCAGCTACGTGGAAGGGCTGCGACAGGAAGCGCTGGATCTTACGAGCGCGGGCTACCAGTTGCTTGTCTTCCTCGGACAACTCGTCCATACCCAGGATCGCGATGATGTCCTTCAGCTCCTTGTAGCGCTGCAGAACGTACTGAACGCCACGGGTAACTTCGTAGTGCTCCTGACCGATGACCAGCGGATCCAGCGAACGGCTGGTGGAGTCCAGCGGGTCTACCGCAGGGTAGATACCCAGGGAAGCGATGTCACGGCTCAGTACCACAGTCGCGTCAAGATGAGCAAAGGTGGTGGCAGGCGACGGGTCGGTCAAGTCATCAGCAGGTACGTAAACGGCCTGGATGGAAGTGATGGAACCGGTCTTGGTGGAGGTGATGCGCTCCTGCAGAACACCCATCTCCTCAGCCAGCGTCGGCTGATAACCTACCGCGGACGGCATACGACCCAGCAGGGCGGATACTTCGGTACCGGCCAGGGTGTAACGGTAGATGTTGTCGATGAACAGCAGAACGTCCTTGCCTTCCTCACGGAATTTCTCGGCCATGGTCAGGCCGGTCAGGGCGACGCGCAGACGGTTACCCGGCGGCTCGTTCATCTGACCGTATACCATTGCCACCTTGTCCAGAACGTTGGAGTCCTTCATCTCGTGGTAGAAGTCGTTACCTTCACGAGTACGCTCACCAACACCAGCGAACACGGACAGACCGCTGTGCGCCTTGGCGATGTTGTTGATCAGCTCCATCATGTTCACGGTCTTGCCTACACCGGCGCCACCGAACAGGCCAACCTTGCCGCCTTTGGCGAAGGGGCAGACCAGGTCGATGACCTTGATGCCGGTTTCCAGCAGGTCGCTGCCGCCAGCCTGGTCGGCATAGCTCGGCGCGGCGCGGTGGATACCCCACTTCTCTTCATGCTCGACCGGGCCGGCTTCGTCAATCGGCTCGCCCAGTACGTTCATGATGCGGCCCAGCGTGCCGACACCAACCGGTACGGCAATCGCGCTGCCGGTGTTGTTCACATCCAGGCCACGCTTGAGGCCTTCGGTGCTACCCATGGCAATGGAACGGACGATGCCGTCACCCAGCTGCTGCTGGACTTCCAGGGTGGTTTCCGCGCCGATGACTTTCAGCGCGTCATATACGTTCGGTACCTGATCGCGCGGAAATTCCACGTCGATGACGGCACCGATGATTTGAACGATACGTCCGCTACTCATTGTAGGTTCCTCTAAGTGGTATGAAACCGTTTCGTCTCACCGGCCGCTTTATACCGCGGCGGCGCCGCCGACGATTTCCGAAATTTCCTGGGTGATCGCGGCCTGACGTGCCTTGTTGTAGATCAGCTGCAGGCTGTCGATGATATCGCCCGCATTGTCAGTCGCATTCTTCATCGCGATCATCCGTGCCGCCTGTTCGCTGGCACTGTTCTCGACGACAGCCTGATAGACCTGTGATTCGATGTACCGCTTCAACAGGCCATCCAGCAATCCCTGGGCATCCGGCTCGTATACATAGTCCCAACGCTCCTGCAGCTCTTCGGTATCCGAAGCCACCAGAGGAATCATTTGCTCCACCTTGGGCTTCTGCACCATGGTGTTGACGAACTCGTTGGAGACCAGATACAGACGATCGATACGCCCTTCATGGTAGCCGTCAAGCATGACCTTGACGCTGCCGATGAGGTCGTTCAACGCCGGCTGTTCACCCAGGTTGCTGATTGCCGCGACAACGTTGCCACCGTAGCTGCGGAAAAACGCAGCACCCTTGCTGCCAATCACGCACAGCTCGGTTTCGACGTTACGGTCACGCCACTCTTTCATGTTTGTTACCAGTGCCTTGAACAGGTTGGTGTTCAAACCACCGCAAAGACCACGATCCGTGCTGACCACGATATAACCAACCCGTTTGACTTCACGCTCCTGCATGAAGGGGTGGCGATATTCGGGGTTGGCGTTGGCCAGATGGCCAATCACCTGACGAATCCGCTCAGCGTAGGGACGGCTGGTCGCCATGCGCTGCTGTGCCTTGCGCATTTTGCTGACCGCCACCTTTTCCATGGCGCTGGTGATCTTCTGAGTACTTTTGATACTCGAAATTTTACCGCGAATCTCTTTTGCGCCTGCCATGTCACACCTTTCAGGTTAGCCCGTGGCCGTATCGCACGAAGCGGGACACGGCATCGCCGTATCCCGCCCTCGGCTTACCAGCTTTGGGTCGCCTTGAAGTTCTCGATGCCAGACTTGATACCGGCTTCGATCTCGTCGTTGTAGTCGCCCTTCTCGTTGATCTTGGCGAGCAGGTCGGCCTTCTCACGCTTGAACCAGGCCAGCAGAGCCGTTTCGAACGCGCCGATCTTGGCGATTTCGACGTCGGTCAGGAAGCCCTTCTCGGCAGCGTACAGGCTGATCGCCATTTCGCCGACGGACATCGGAGCGTACTGCTTCTGCTTCATCAGCTCGGTAACGCGCTGACCATGCTCCAGCTGCTTGCGGGTCGCTTCATCCAGATCGGAAGCGAACTGGGCGAATGCTGCCAGTTCACGATACTGGGCCAGCGCGGTACGAATACCACCGGACAGCTTCTTGATGATCTTGGTCTGCGCCGAACCACCAACACGGGATACCGACACACCAGCGTTGACCGCCGGGCGGATACCGGAGTTGAACAGGTCCGATTCCAGGAAGATCTGACCGTCGGTGATGGAGATCACGTTGGTCGGAACGAAGGCGGATACGTCACCAGCCTGGGTTTCGATGATCGGCAGGGCGGTCAGGGAACCGGTCTTGCCTTTCACTTCACCGTTGGTGAACTTCTCGACATACTCTTCGGACACGCGGGATGCGCGCTCGAGCAGGCGGCTGTGCAGATAGAACACGTCACCGGGGTAGGCTTCACGGCCCGGCGGACGGCGCAGCAGCAGGGAGATCTGACGGTAGGCCACAGCCTGCTTGGACAGATCGTCGAATACGATCAGCGCATCTTCACCGCGGTCGCGGAAGAATTCGCCCATGGTGCAACCGGAATACGGTGCCAGGAATTGCAGGGCAGCGGATTCGGAAGCCGAGGCGGCAACGATGATGGTGTTGGACAGGGCGCCATGCTCTTCCAGCTTGCGCACCACGTTGGCGATGGTCGACTGCTTCTGACCAACCGCGACGTAGACGCACTTGATGCCGCTGTCTTTCTGGTTGATGATCGCGTCGATCGCCATGGCGGTCTTACCGATCTGGCGGTCACCGATGATCAGCTCACGCTGGCCACGGCCGATCGGGATCATTGCGTCAACCGATTTGTAGCCAGTCTGCACCGGCTGGTCTACCGACTTACGCCAGATAACGCCAGGCGCTACCTTTTCTACCGCGTCAGTCAGTTTGGCGTCGATCGGGCCTTTGCCATCGATCGGGTTGCCCAGTGCGTCAACCACGCGACCCAGCAGTTCCGGACCTACCGGGACTTCCAGGATGCGGCCGGTGCACTTGGCTTCCATACCTTCGGCCAGGGTCAGATAACCACCCAGGATAACGGCGCCGACGGAGTCCTGCTCCAGGTTCAGAGCCATACCGTAAACACCACCGGGGAATTCGATCATTTCCCCGTACATCACGTCTGCCAGACCGTGAATGCGAACGATACCGTCAGATACGCTGACGATAGTACCGACATTGCGAGCCTGTGAGTTCACATCGAGTTTCTCGATGCGCTGCTTGATAATTTCGCTAATTTCGGAAGGATTCAGTTGCTGCATGCCATGTCCCTCAAATCAGGATTTCAACGCCTCGGCCAGCTTTGCAAGCTTGCCGCGGACCGAACCGTCGATGACCAGGTCACCCGCACGAATCAACACACCGCCAATAAGGGACGGGTTGATGGTCACATGAGGAGTTACTGTGCGGTCTAACCGCTTGGTTAAAGCGGTTGCCAGCGTTTTCTGTTGATCGTCAGTCAGTTCGAAGGCGGATTCCACCTCGACTGTGATGCTGCGATCGTGTTCCGCCTTGTATTGCTCAAAAAGCTCGGCGATGTCCGGGATCAGGGGCAGACGGTCGTTCTCAGCCAGAGTACGGATAAAGTTACCGAACTCGGCAGTTACACGACCTTCGCACACCATGAGCAGATCATCGGCCTTGCGTTCCCGAGTCAGCCCCGGGTCGCGCATCCTCTCGACAAAAAGCGGATCGGCGGCTACGACGGCTGTCAGAGCCAGCATGCCTGACCAGGCATCCAGCGCAGCAGCAGAAGAAGCAAACTCGAAAGCCGCTTTTGCGTAAGGCCGAGCTAGCGTAGTGATTGTAGCCATGCTCGCCTCGCTTAGAGTTGTGAGGCCAGTTTGTTGACCAGCTCACTGTGGGCCGAAGCATCTACTTCGGATTCCAGAACCTGTTCGGCTCCCTTGATCGCCAGTGCGGCAACCTGGGCGCGGAGCTGGTCCTTGGCGCGGTTCATTTCCTGCTCGATTTCAGCCTTGGCAGCTGCAATCAGACGTTCACCTTCGGAACGTGCCTGCTCGCGGGCTTCCTCAACGATGAGGGTGGCACTCTTGTTCGCCTGCTCGATGATCTGGGCAGACTGTTCCTTGGTCTCACGCAGGGTCTGGGCGGCTTTTTCCTGGGCAAGACCCAGGTCGCGCTGGGCGCGGCCAGCCGCATCCAGGCCTTCGGCGATTTTTTTCTGGCGTTCCTGCATGGCGTGGGTAATCGGCGGCCATACGAACTTCATGGTAAACCAGACAAAAATAGCGAAGGCAATCGTTTGACCGAGCAGCGTCAGATTAATATTCACAGCGATTTACCTCGTGCTATTTCATTGAGTCCTGGGGATAACACTGATACGGCAGAACCTGCGTTCTGCCGTTCATCGTTACCAGTCGATTAACCGGCAACACCAGGTGCAACAACGAAGATCAGGTACATCGCGATACCAACACCGATCATCGGCACGGCGTCGAGCAGACCAGCCATCAGGAAGGTCTTGGTTTGCAGCTGCGGGCCCAGCTCAGGCTGACGCGCAGTGGATTCCAGCAGTTTGCCACCGAGGATGGCGAAACCGATACCGGTACCCAGGGCGCCCAGACCGATCATGATAGAGGCAGCGATGATGACGAGTTCCATAATTACTCCTAGAGATCAAAGTTTAAGTTCAAGTTTATCGTTGGTTGAACACGGGTCTGGCTGCTCAGTGATGGTCCTCATGGGCAGCACTCAAATACACCACAGTCAGCACCATGAAGATGAAGGCCTGCAGCGGAATAACCAGAATGTGGAAAATTGCCCACGGCACGTTCAGCGCCCATTGCACGTAGAAGGGCAGAAGTGCAATCAGGATGAACACTACTTCACCGGCATACATGTTGCCGAACAGACGCAGTGCCAGACTCAGGGGCTTGGTCAGCAGACCCAGCACCTCAAGGAACAGGTTGAAGGGAATCAACGCCCAGTGATTGAACGGGGTCAGGGTCAATTCCTTGGTGAAACCACCCACACCCTTGATCTTGATGCTGTAGTAAATGATCAGCGCGAACACGGCGATGGAGATGCCGAAGGTGCCATTGGGATCAGTGGTCGGAACGATCTTGAAGTAATCCAGGCCCAGCGCCATGCCGATACCCGGGATGTAGTCCACGGGGATCCACTTCAGCGAGTTCATCAGGAACACCCAGACGAAAATGGTCAGGGCCAGCGGGGCGATCAGCGGATTACGGCCGTGGAAGGTGTCCTTGACGATACCCTGCACGAAGTCGACGATCATCTCGACAAAATTCTGCAAACCGCCGGGGGTGTCGACGGTGGCGCGACGGGCAACAAACCGGAACAGGCCGATGAAGATCAACCCCATGAAGATGGACCAGCCCAGGGTATCCAGGTGAAACGCCATGAATCCCATGTCGGCGGCTTCGGTGCCGGTCCTGGCCAGGGTCCAGGTGGTTGCTTCGACGATGCTGCCGTCAGCCCGCTCATAACCTGCCGGCAGCTTACCGAAGGTCAGGTTCTGCAAGTGGTGCTGAATGTATTCAGCTGATGTGGTTGCCATATTTGCCTCAGACACTAATGCTTTGGAAAGCCTTTGACGATGAGAAGTGCGCTGGCTCCTACCACCAGCACCGCCAGATAGCCGCCAAATACCGCTGCGACCTCCAGGGGCTTCACTCCAAGCCAGACTGCAATGAACAGTACGGCTGTCAGTATCAGTTTGCCTGCCTCACCGGAGTAAAATTCTCCGACAATGGCACGGGCCGACCGGGCTCCGCTGTAGCGGTACACCCGAAAGGCGAAATAGCCGTTGGGAATCAATGCCACCAATCCCCCCAACAGACCGGAGTAGCCAGCTATCCAGCCCTGGAATCCCCACAGGACGAGCGCTACTGCCAAGGTCACAATCAATTGCAGCATCAGAACCGGGAAGGCGGGCGTTCGGTGAAAAGGGGACTTGTTGGGCGTTCTTGCGTCCATTCCGACCCTCTTGGTATTTCCGACGACGTCAACCGCTGTTGCTGCAATACACTGGTGCATTTTTGCCCAGCCAAAATAGCGCGAGGAGTATAGGTGGATTACGTAGTCGATTCAACTACAGCGGTTGATTTCCGTAGTGCGCTGCGATGTTGCAGTTGTTACTTAATGTGCATGAGGACGCCATCGAGTTCATCCAGCGAGTTGTAACTGATAACCAGCCGGCCCTTGCCCTTGGCACCATGCTGGATCTTCACTTCGGCGCCGATTCGCTCCGCCAGATCCTGTTGCAGTCGATCGATGTCCGGATTGCTGCGGATGTCCTGGGCGTCCCGACGTGGGTTCAGCCACTGGCGCACCAGCGCTTCGGTCTGGCGCACGGTCAGCCCCCGTGCCACTACCTGGCGGGCGGCCTCGGTCTGTTGTTCGGCCGGTAGACCGAGCAGCGCCCGGGCATGCCCCATTTCGATGTCGCCGCGCTCGAGCAGCAGTTTGACGTCATCGGGCAGTGACATCAGGCGCAACAGGTTGGTGATGGTGACCCGGGATTTGCCTACCGCATCGGCCACCTGCTGCTGGGTCAGCTCGAATTCCTGCTGCAGACGCTGCAGGGCGATGGCTTCCTCGATGGGGTTGAGATCCTCGCGCTGGATGTTCTCGATCAGCGCCATGGCAATGGCCGCTTCATCGGGCACTTCACGGATTACCGCGGGGATGCTGTCCAGGCCAGCCTGCTGGGTGGCCCGCCAGCGCCGTTCACCGGCAATGATTTCATAGCGATCACCGGCAATGGGCCGCACCACGATCGGTTGCATCACGCCCTGGGCCTTGATCGACTGGGCCAGCTCTTCGAGCGCCTGGGGGTCCATGTCGCGGCGTGGCTGATACTTGCCGCGCTGAATCAGGTCGACCGGCAGATCGCGTAACAGCTGATCCTGACTGCCTTCGGTCTTCTCGTTGGGATTGGCCTGACCCAGCAGTGCATCCAGTCCCCGTCCCAAGCCGCGTTTCTTGACCGCCATGCCGTCCTGTCCTTTTTCGTTTAATCGTTTACCGGCGCAGCCTGTTTGGCCGCCTTGCGCGTACGCCTGACCAACTCACCGGCCAGGGCCAGGTAGGCCACGGCGCCGCGTGACTGCTTGTCATACATCAGCACCGGCATACCGTAACTCGGTGCTTCGGCCAGGCGCACGTTGCGCGGAATGACCGTCTGGTACAGACGTTCGCCGAAGTGGCTGCTCAACTGCTCTGACACCTCACGGGTCAGGCTGTTGCGCGGATCATACATGGTGCGCAGCAGACCTTCGATCTGCAGCGCCGGATTGAGTACCGCGCTGATACGCTGGATGGTATTGACCAGCGCCGACAGGCCTTCCAGCGCATAGTACTCGCACTGCATGGGAATGATCACCCCATCGGCGGCTACCAGTGCGTTGATGGTCAGCATGTTCAGCGACGGGGGGCAGTCGATGAGGATGAAATCGTACTTGTCGCGCACGTTGGCCAGCGCATAGCGCAGCCGACTTTCCTTCATCTTGAATTCCAGCAACTCGACTTCCGCGGCCGTCAGGTCACCATTGGCCGGCAGCAGGTCATAGCCGCCATGCTCGGACTGGCACAGCGCCTCTGCCAGCGTGCAACGGTCGGTCAGCAGCTCATAGACGGAGTTATCCAGTTGCGACTTGTCGATGCCACTGCCCATGGTCGCGTTGCCCTGGGGGTCGAGATCGATCAACAGCACCTTGCGCTTGGTCGCTGCCAGCGAGGCGGCCAGATTCACTGTGGTGGTCGTCTTGCCGACGCCGCCTTTCTGGTTGGCTATTGCCAGTACCTTGCCCACTGGGACCTCCTCTCGGGTTTTAACCTTGTGCCGTGCGTCGCAGTATCAGCAGATGCCGGCTGGCCTGGCAACCGGGTACCGCCAATTCTTCACTGTGGGTCACGGTGAAATCCGCATCCAGAGCCTGCAGTTCGGAGTCGGGATACAGGCCCTTCATGGCCAGCCACTGCGTCTCGGGACCACTCAGATGGCGGGTCAGGTTGGTGAAGTCGGCCAGCGAGCTGAATGCCCTGGACACTATACCGTCAAACAATTGATCCGGGGTAAAAGCCTCTACCCGGTTGTTGACCACCTGCATGTTGCCCAGCCCGAGCTCAAGCTGCACCTGGGTCAGAAAGCGGGTTTTCTTGCCGTTGCTGTCGAGCAGGGTAAATTCGCTGTCCGGCCGCATGATCGCCAGGATCACCCCCGGCATGCCGCCGCCACTGCCCACATCCAGCCAGCGTCCTGCGCTAACGAAGGGCAGCACACTCAGACTGTCGAGCAGATGGCGACTGACCATTTCATCGGGGTTGCGCACCGCGGTCAGGTTGTAGGCCTTGTTCCACTTGTTCAGTAACGTCAGGTAGCCGAGCAGTAACTCAACCTGCCGCTCGGTCAGCGACAGACCCATCTGTTCAGCACCGCGAACCAGTTCCCTGGCGTGATCAACCATACCGCTCAAGCCTCCCGGGCCAATGTACCGTCGTTCAGCGCATTGCGCTTTTTCAGATGGATCAGCAACAGACTGACTGCCGCCGGAGTGACGCCGGGAATGCGCGATGCCTGGCCCAGGGTCTGCGGACGGATGCTCGCCAGCTTCTGGCTGATTTCCTTGGACAGGCCATTCAGGGTCGCGTAATCCAGATCGGCCGGCAGCAGGGTTTGTTCATGCTGCCGCAGCTTGTCGATCTCGTCCTGCTGCCGCTCGATGTAACCGGCATACTTGGCATGGATTTCCACCTGCTCGGCGGCATCGGTGGGGATGTCCGTGGCACCGGTGATGCGGGTCAGGGTGGGATAATCCACTTCCGGCCGGCGCAGCAGATCCAACAGGTTGTATTCCCGGGTCAGCGGCGTATTGAAATGCGCGGCAAAGTCCTTGCCGACAGCGCTGGTCGGCTGCACCCAGGTGGAACTCAAGCGCTTCTGCTCCGCCTCGATCGCTTCGCGCTTGGCGCTGAAGGCCGCCCAACGGGCATCATCCACCAGCCCCAGCTCGCGCCCCTTTTCGGTCAGGCGCAGATCGGCATTGTCCTCGCGCAGCACCAGGCGGTATTCGGCGCGGGAAGTGAACATGCGGTAGGGCTCGCGGGTACCCATAGTGATCAGGTCATCCACCAGCACACCGATGTAGGCTTCATCCCGGCGCGGGCACCAGCTTTCCTGATCCTGGGCGCGGCGGGCCGCGTTCAGTCCGGCCAACAGGCCCTGGGCCGCCGCTTCTTCGTAGCCGGTGGTGCCGTTGATCTGACCGGCAAAGAACAGACCGCCGATCACCTTGGTTTCCAGCGAGTATTTCAGATCCTGTGGATTGAAATAATCATATTCGATGGCGTAACCCGGACGCAGGATATGGGCATTTTCCATACCGCGGATCGAGCGCACCAGTTGCAACTGCACATCGAAGGGCAGCGAGGTGGAAATGCCGTTGGGATACAGCTCGTGGGTGGTCAGGCCTTCCGGCTCGATGAATACCTGATGCTGATCCTTGTCGGCAAAGCGATGGATCTTGTCCTCGATCGATGGGCAGTAACGCGGACCGACACCCTCGATCACCCCGGTGTACATGGGTGAACGGTCGAGATTGTTGCGGATGATCTCGTGGGTGCGTTCGTTGGTGTGGGTAATCCAGCAGTTGACCTGCTCGGGATGCTCGTCGGCGCTACCGGTAAACGACATCACCGGGATCGGTGTATCGCCCGGTTGTGCGGTCATCTTCGAGAAATCCACACTGCGTCCGTCGATCCGCGGCGGGGTGCCGGTCTTCAGACGATCGACCCGCAACGGCAATTCACGCAGCCGCCGGGCCAGCGCGATCGCCGGCGGATCACCAGCACGGCCGCCGGAATAATTATCCAGACCGATATGGATCTGCCCACCGAGAAAAGTCCCGGCGGTCAGCACCACGTTATCAGCGAGAAAACGCAGGCCCATCTGGGTCACCACACCGCGTACCTGGTCCTGTTCGACAATCAGGTCGTCACAGGCCTGCTGAAATATCCACAGGTTCGGCTGGTTTTCCAGGGCATGGCGCACTGCTGCCTTGTACAGCACCCGGTCAGCCTGCGCGCGGGTGGCACGCACTGCAGGACCCTTGCGGCTGTTGAGCACGCGGAACTGGATGCCCGCCCGGTCAGTGGCCTTGGCCATCACGCCACCGAGCGCATCGATTTCCTTGACCAGATGGCTCTTGCCGATACCGCCAATGGCCGGGTTGCAGCTCATTTGCCCCAGGGTCTCGACGTTATGACTGAGCAACAACGTCTTCACGCCCATGCGGGCAGCCGCCAACGCTGCCTCGGTACCGGCATGGCCGCCACCAATCACAATCACGTCAAAACGATCCGGAAAATCCACCGTGCACCTCGTTGTCCGGGCTGAGCCGGACGTCGGGAAAAGGGGCTGATTATAGGCGCAGAGGGAAAAAATTGCAGCAGCAGCTGAACATTTTTTGAACAGCCTGTCGGAGCCGCCTGGCAAGCAGGTCATTCATAGAATAAAGATAGAAAATATTTAAAAAGCTTTATGTTAATACTGTATATGGTGTCGTGTTTATCTGTGGATATCTAATAAAACTCCTTATGAATCATGAAATTGGCAAAAGCATAACCCTGTGCTCCGGCTGGGCACAGCCCGTGACGGGATGGGGGTAGATCCTGTGTATAAGCCAGTCGGTTATCCACAGCCAGGTTTGACCCTGGTTTACGCACAGGGTTATGGGCAGGGCTGAGGGTGAGTTGTACACAGGGCTTATGCGCGCGAAAAGCGGCCGTCGCGGATAGCAAGTGAGGGGGATTTCACGCACGGGGAGGGAAGAATTCGGCGCATGTCAGGAAGAGCACAAGCCCGATTCGCAGCTGAACGAAGAGAGGCCGACAGGTTGATTGCCCATCGACCCGCGTTCACCAGCCGAGTTATTTGCCGATACAGAAGCTGGAAAAGATCCTGCCCAACAGGTCATCCGCACTGAATTCGCCGGTAATGCTGCCCAGGGCCTGCTGCGCCATGCGCAGATCCTCGGCCAGCAGCTCCCCGGCGCCCATCAGGGTCAATTGCCGGTGGCCGTGGTCAAGGTAACTGGCAGCCTCTTCCAGCGCTTCCAGGTGGCGGCGGCGGGCGCTGAACAGGCTTTCCGCGGTCTGTTGATAACCCATGCAGGCTTTCAGGTGATCGCGCAGCAGATCAATACCGGCGCCGCTGCGGGCGCTGAGGTGCAGGCTGACGCTGCCGTCAGCGGCGGTCTGCTGACCAACCGCCGCGCCGATAAGGTCGATCTTGTTGTGGATGAGGGTGATCTTCGCCGGATCGGGCCGTTGATCGAGAAACTCGGGCCACAGCTGATCCGGCTCGTTTGCCTCTGGCTGACTGGCATCCACCATCAGCAGGATGCGATCGGCATCGGCAATGGCGGCCATGGCGCGTTCGACGCCGATCTTCTCCACCACATCATCGGTATCGCGCAGACCGGCGGTGTCGATGATATGCAGCGGCATGCCATCGATGTGGATATGTTCGCGCAGGATATCCCGGGTGGTGCCGGCAATATCGGTGACGATGGCACTTTCACGGCCGGCCAGGGCATTGAGCAGGCTGGACTTGCCGGCATTGGGCCGACCGGCGATAACCACCGTCATGCCGTCGCGCAGCAGCGCGCCTTGCCCGGCTTCCCGGTGTACCTGAGCCAACTGCGCCTGGACAGCCTGCAGCTGGCCAAGCACGTGGCCATCGGCAAGAAAGTCGATCTCCTCTTCCGGGAAATCAATCGCCGCTTCGACATAGATGCGCAGGCTGATCAGCGCTTCGGTCAATCCATGCACACGCTGGGAAAACGCACCCTGCAGTGACTGCACGGCATTGCGCGCCGCCTGTTCGGAGCTGGCTTCGATCAGATCGGCGATGGCTTCAGCCTGGGCCAGATCGAGCTTGTCGTTGAGAAAGGCCCGTTCGCTGAATTCACCGGGCCGGGCCAGGCGCGCGCCCAGTCGCAGGCAAGCCTTGAGCAGCATATCCATGACCACCGGACCGCCATGCCCATGCAGTTCCAGCACATCTTCACCGGTAAAGGAATGTGGGCCGGGAAAATACAGGGTAAGGCCATGATCCAGAGTAAGACCCTGGTCCTGGAACGGGCCGTAATGGGCGTGCCGCGGGGTGGGCGTCAGGCCGCCGAGCTGCCGAGCGATATCCAGCGCCGCCGCGCCGGACACCCGGACAATACCGACTCCGCCCTGGCCTGGCGGGGTGGCGATGGCAGCAATGGTGTCGGCGTGATAAGGGCGGCTCATGATCCGTTCCTGTAGATTGGTCAAAGAAGAGATAGCAAAACGCCCCGAAATCGGGGCGTTTGCGAGGGTAGCCTGGCGGCGGAGATCAATCCTTCTCCGCGGCGCCTTCGATCTGCCGGGTAATGTACCACTGTTGCGCGATCGACAGGATGTTGTTGACCACCCAGTACAGCACCAGACCAGCCGGGAACCACAGGAAGAAGAAGGTGAAGATGATCGGCAGCATCTTCATTACCTTGGCCTGCATCGGGTCCGGCGGAGTCGGGTTGAGCTGCTGCTGGATGAACATGCTCACGCCCATCAGGATCGGCAGGATGAAGTAGGGATCCTTCAGCGACAGGTCGGTAATCCAGCCAATCCACGGGGCTTGGCGCATCTCGACGCTTTCCATCAGGGTCCAGTACAGGGCGATGAACACCGGCATCTGTACCAGGATCGGCAGGCAGCCACCCAGTGGATTGATCTTTTCCTTCTTGTACAGCTCCATCATGCCCTGGGACATCTTCTGGCGGTCGTCGCCAAACTGCTCGCGCAGCGCCTGCAGCTTGGGCGCAACCCGACGCATGTTGGCCATGGAGCGGTAGCTGGTGGCAGAAAGCGGGAAAAATACCAGCTTGATGAGGACGGTCAGCAGGATGATGCTCCAGCCCCAGTTGCCGACCATACTGTGAATCAGACTCAGTACCCAGAACAGCGGCTGGGCGATAAACCACAGGAAACCGTAGTCGACAGTCAGTTCCAGGCCAGGGGATATTTCCTTCAGGCGATCCTGATCCTTCGGACCGGCATAGAAATCGGCACTGATAGTGGCCTGCTCACCGGCAGACAGGTTCACCGCCGGGCTGACAAAACCGACGATGTAGTTGCCCTGGCTGTCCTTGCGGGTCTGATAGACATGCTGCTGTTCAGCATTCGGAATCCAGGCGCTGACAAAATAGTGCTGCAGCCAGGCGATCCAGCCACCTTCGATGGTTTCCTTCAGGCGGCTGTCATCCATCTTGCCGAATTTGAGTTTCTCGTAGGAGTTGGACGAACTCCAGTAGGCGGCACCCAGGAAGGTGGCCATGCCAGTAGCGCTGGAACTGGATGGGTCACCGCTGCTGTCACGCTTGATCTGGCCGAACAGGCTGCCGGTCCAGGTGCTGTCGCTCTGGTTGTCGATCAGGTAGTCGACGTCGATCAGGTAGTCACCCCGGTTGAAGGTGAACCGCTTGATGTAATTGACATCGTTCTCGCTGAAATGCAGATCAACGGTCAGGCTGTCGCTGCCCTCGGCCAGCTGGTAGCTGGTTTGTTCGACGCTGTACAACGGCCGACCATTGGCGCGGGCATCCGGACCGTTACGCCCGGCCAGTCCACTTTGCGCAACATAGGTACGGCTGTTGCTCTGCTCGAGCAGCTGGAACGGCAGATCGGGACGATCCTTGCGGGTCGGGTAGGCCGGCAACGACAGGGCGACGATATCGCCACCCAGCGGATTGATGCTGACGTTCAGGGTATCCGTCTGGACACTGATCAGGCCGGAAGGAGTAGTGGCAGTCTGTACCGGCGTGGTCGGCACGTCGCCGGTTACCGGCTCGACCGCCTGTGGAACATCACCATCAGCGCCTTCGCTAGCGGGCAGTGATGGCAAATCACCATTCGCCATGCTCATCTCGGTTTCGCTGGCCGGCAGCGGTTCACCCTGACCGTAATCATTGTTCCACTGCAGAACCATGAGGTAGGTGATCACGAGCAAGGCAGCTATGAGGATGTTTCGTTGCATGTTCATGGTTTATTTGGCCATCCGAGAAGAACGGTTGTTCTGTAGGGGTACAGGGTCATAGCCACCCGGGTTCCAGGGATGACAGCGGGACAAGCGTCGCGCACTGAGCAGGCTGCCCTTGAGAAAACCATGTTGTTCAATGGCTTCCTGGGCATAGCAGGAACAGGAGGGGTAGAAACGACAATGACTGGCCATCAGCGGGCTGATAGCGTAACGGTAAACCTTGATCAGTCCGAGCGCGATACTACGCATTGGATGATGGGGGTCCGGAATTGCGGGTGCGATTGTACTTGTCAGCGGCCTTGCTCAGCCGGCGCCACATGTCCTGGAACAGGACATGCAACGCGGCATTGTCAAGCTCGCCCAGACCCTTGCGGGCCAGGACGACGATATCCAGGTGATCCAACTCAGCACGATGGTGTCTGAAGGACTCACGAGCAATACGCTTGACCTTGTTCCGGTCAACCGCATGGCGGACATTCTTCTTGGCAATGACCAGCCCCAATCGTGCCTGTGCCTGGCTGTTATGCCGGGCCAATAGCAACAGATTGGGGCCAGAGGCCTTACAGGTGGCTCCATCGAATACGTTCTTGAACTGAGCAGGCGTCAATAGCCGGTGTTCAGGACCGAATCCGAGATCCACCTGTAGTTCCGGTCTTAAGCTGACAGCTTGTGACGGCCTTTGGCACGACGACGAGCCAGAACGGCACGGCCGTTCTTGGTAGCCATACGAGCACGGAAACCGTGGTTGCGCTTGCGCTTCAAAACGCTGGGTTGAAATGTTCTTTTCATCTTCAGATACCTGAGTAATTCACGACAGAGCCGCTAAGCCCTTTCAAGGGATCGGAGATTCTAGAGAAGAAGGACCGCGAGGTCAATTTGAATTCTGTCCCCCAGCAGATAAATCACGATACAAGACAATACAAAGAGAAAGAATTTTAAAAGATAGTTTATGTAGATCTTAATGGGTAGCGGGTTTTCTGTGGATAACCGACGCCAGGCCTGAGCCAGCCAGTGTTCTGGCGATCGAAAACCCGGTGGGCAAATTGTGAGCGGAGCCCCTGCGAGCTTGTGCTCCTCCTGTGGATAAGCATGATGGATATCCACAGCCCGATTTATCCCCGCCGTTCGGATGGTCTTGCCAACAGGCTGGTACAGCAATTGTCCACAAGGCTTACGCGGCGCGAATGGCGGCGTTCTATCACAGGGCAGAAGGATCCTGAGGGCATTCTGGAAGCCTTTATGCTTGAGAATGGACACGCCTGGTTACCCAGCATGTGTGTGGATAACTGAGGGGGGACAGGCTAGAATACAGGCTGTTTTCGTCGGCTCACCGGACCGGTGTTCCACGGACCATTTTCAACAAGCAACTCGAGCCACGCAGGCTTGAAGTCGGGGGAATTTA